>NZ_JAQZAJ010000003.1 GCF_028737195.1 Pseudovibrio exalbescens
GGCGCCAGATCCGCCGATCAGCGTGTCATTGTCCTCGCCACCAAAGAGCGCGTCGTCGCCCTGATTGCCGAACAGAATGTCATCGCCAGCGCCGCCATGAATTGTGTCATTCCAATTGGCTTTGCCTTTGGCTTCATGCTTGCTGCTGTCGCTGTAATCTCCGTAAAGCAGATCGTTGCCTGCCCCACCATCGATAAAGTCTGAGCCAGACCCGCCCTTTACAAAGTCATTGCCGCCTTCGGTGCGGATGTCATCATTGCCCGAGTTACCTGCAATAATGTCGTCGTTTTGGCTGCCGCGCATTTTATCGTTGCCACGCCCTCCGGTCGCTATGACCGGTGAGCTATACTGGACGTCGTCATTGCCTTTGCGAAGGAAGTCGATGTTATCTTCCGCTGAGACCGGCTGGCCACCAACGTCAGCGTTATCTTCGAACTTCAAAACGCCTTTTTCGAACAGCTTGGCTGTGCCACGGATGTTTAGCGTGACGATGTCGCCTTCTTCTTCTCCAAGCCGTGTATCGCCAAAGAGGCCATTAACGCGCTTGCTTGAAACGCTCCCCTCTTCAAACGCAGTGTAAAGCGCATCCCACCATGCACTTTGTGTGGTAAACCACTTTTCGAAAATGGTCTGGTTCTCGGTGTTAGTAAGATCGTTCGGGTTAAATTTATTCTGAGGCATAATCCATCTCTCACGTTGCCACATAATGAAAACAAATTAATTCAAATTTTAATAAAATATCTTCGCGAGTCGCACAACTCCTAGTATTGGCGAGCTTCTTGCCTAAAGGAATTTCATGATCTCTTGCATCAACATCATGGAGCTGGTGAGTTAATTGGATTTGCTGGCAAAGAAGAGAGTTGGATTTGGTAAACAAAAAAGACGCCTCCCGGCGCCTTGTCAGATCTCAATCTCATTTCGAAGAGAGATGGTAGCGAGGGAGGGACTTGAACCCCCGACACGCGGATTATGATTCCGCTGCTCTAACCAACTGAGCTACCCCGCCATCCGGTGCGCTGTGTTTCGGCGTGTCGCCGTCGCGCTGTGTGAGGGGTGTATAAGGCTCTTGAGTGAACTCGTCAAGCTTTCTTCGCCAAGATTTGTGGAAATTGCCCGGCTTGTGAAAAAACTTTTAAAAACAGCAGGTTTGCGCGGTTTTTGCCGGGTCGAGAAGTCTTGTTTGTGACCTTTTTGGACGGCCATTTGTATTCACTCCTGTGAAATTCCAGCGGCTCCGCCGTGGTGTAGGCTCACGTCTTAAAAGGCGGGCGAGTTTGTTGGACCTATCCCGGAATATCGGGCCTATTGGTCAGGTTTCTCTATGACCGGGACAGGGCTAGGCTGTCTCATGAAATGTTGAGAGGGCGCAACGCGGCGCGAGGAGGAGAAGATGGAAAAATACTCGGAGGGGCTTGAGGCATGGCTCACCGGCTTAAAGGGCGACCAAAAAGCGCAGATGTTGAACCAGTTGATTGCTGATGACTGCGTCTTCCATTCTCCAGTGGTTCATACTCCGCAAGAAGGCAAGCAGCTGACATTCATGTATCTGTATGGTGCTTCGCAAGTGTTCCTCAAAGAAGGTACATTCAAGTACACGCGCATCATCGAACAGGGCCTTGATGCCGTTTTGGAGTTCGAGACAGAGCTCGATGGCATCCATATCAACGGCGTAGACATGATCCGCTTCAACGATGAGGGCAAGATAGCGGAGTTTAAGGTGATGTTGCGGCCGCTAAAGGCAGTTCAGAAGATACATGAGCTGATGATGGCGGAACTTGCCGCCTTCAAAAAGCCTGCCTGAAAACGGGGCGCGCGCATACATAAAAAGGCCGCCGAAGCGTACTGACGTTTCGGGGGCCTTGCATTTTCTAGCTCTTCTACTCAGTTTCCTGGTAGGCTCGCGGCTTCCCAGGATTTTCCAATGAGTGCCTGTAGCGCGTCTTCAGACTTCTGATCTTTCTCGGCTCTTTGGATCCAGCCACCGCCGAGGACGCGTGCGTTCTGGGTGTCTTCATCAAAGAAAACACATGCCTGACCCGGGGCGACGCCGAGCTCTCCTGCGATCAGTTCTACGGTGATCTCGTCGCCTTCCTTGCGCACGACGGCCTCGGTTGGCGGGCGCGTGGAGCGGACCTTCGCAAAAACATTCAGGCCTTCCGCCGGAATGTCTTCAAGGTGGCCGGGGCCAATCCAGTTCACGTTGCGCAGCAAAAGCTTGTGCGTTGCAAGCGCCTCTTTGGGGCCAACGATGACGCGGCGGTTCTCAGCGTCCAGATGAACCACATAAAGCGGCTCGCCAGTGGAAACGCCGATGCCACGGCGCTGACCGATGGTAAAATGAATGATGCCTTCATGTTGGCCGAGGACGCGGCCATCTACATGCACAATCTCGCCTGGATCCGCTGCGTGCGGCCGAAGGCGTGCGATAACATCCGTGTACCGGCCTTGTGGAACGAAGCAAATGTCCTGGCTGTCGTGCTTGTCGGCAACGGCCAGACCGAACTCTTCTGCCAACTTCCGTACCTCAGGCTTTGTCATTCCACCTAGAGGGAAGCGGATGAAGTCCAGCTGTTCCTGTGTGGTTGCGAACAGGAAGTAGCTCTGGTCACGGTCCAGATCGACCGGGCGGAACATGGCGTTGCGGTTGCCTTCCAGCTGGGTGCGCACATAGTGGCCGGTGACCAGCACGTCAGCGCCAAGATCCTTAGCTGTTTCCAGCAGGTCCTTGAACTTTACTGTCTGATTGCACGTGACACAGGGAATAGGCGTTTCACCGTTGATGTAGCTGTCGGCGAAGCGCTCAATCACCTGTTCTCTGAAGCGAGATTCATAATCCAACACGTAGTGAGGGATGTTCAGGCTCTCTGCCACGCGGCGTGCGTCATGGATGTCTTGCCCCGCGCAACAGGCGCCTTTTTTCTGAACTGCCTCGCCGTGGTCATAGAGCTGCAGGGTGACGCCGATCACGTCATAACCTTCGCGCTTCATCAAGCCTGCTACGACTGACGAGTCCACGCCTCCAGACATGGCAACAACCACCCGAGTGTCTTCCGGACGCCCGGGCAGGCCGAGACTGTTAAGCATTTCGCGACTGACCTTCTATTGTTTTCCAGCGGATCAAGCGCTTGCGGCGGCTCGATCTCGTTGGTGCGCATATGGCAATTGTTGGATTTTTTCTCAAGCCCGATTGCTTCAGCAAACGGCTACCGAATTTGTAGGGGACTATACTCAAGTTTCCAATGGATGCCAATCACAGTTGTTTGGTCCGATGGAAAAGCTTGCCTAGTTGCCGTGCGCGCTCGGCATATTCTGCCTCAAGCCACAGATGTGAGGTTTGTTACAGTTTATTAAATTGCTGAATTTATTGAATTTTTACAACTTTCTTGGTCTGGCCCGTTGCTTGCTTGAAGGGGTGCGGAATTGTGTCTTCAGGCTCAGAGGAATGAATGGCCGGTGCTATCCAGCTTGATCCGTCAGCGATCAGTCTAACATCAGCAAAGAGCGTGCTTTCAGGCACGGCTTCTGGCGCGGCTGGGCAACCTGCTGGTGTGCAAGGGGTCTTTGCTGCCCTTTTGCAGGCTCAAGCAAGTCCGGATGGTGTTGAGCTACCGCATGCTGGGAAAGAGGCTCAAGCTTTGCCTGTCAGGCAGGCGGGTGAAGGCGGCGGCGAGTTCCTTCAATCACTGTCTCAACAAGAAGAAGTGCAGACGGTTGCTCCCGGTTTTGACGAAGTGGCAGCCGCATCCCCATTCCTGCAATTGGCTTCAGTCGATCAGGTCCCTGCAGCTTCCGTTGGAGGCGATGGCACTCAATCAACCACAATCAACCCAAATGCGCTCTTGCCGGTATCCGGGGAGATTTCTCAAGCGGCCCTGCTTCGTGGGCTTTCCAATCGTACTTCGGGTGTTGAAGCTGCTGTTGGTGTCGAGACGTCGTTGGTTGGGCCTCCTCAGTCGCCCGGAGGTGATATTGGGGCGGACGATCTTGCCCAGACTTTGAGCGCCCAACAGGCAGCTACTCAGTCCGCAGCGGCTGATCTCCTTTCCGGTATTCCTCCGTCGAGTTCCGTCGATGGTGAGTTGCTCTCGCCGCCGATCTTGCCGAGCGCAGCCAACACATCGAAAGGTGCTGTAGAGCTTGACCCCGCGCCTGTGTTCAAAGGGGCAGGAAAGGCTAGTGAAAATGTTGAGCCGGCGGCTTCATTAAAGAATGCGCCGCAGGTTCAGTCAGCTTCTTCTCAGGTTTCGGAGGTGGCCGAAAGGGAACTCAAGACGCCGCGGTTCTTCGACGATCCTCAGTTGCGCGCTGCCCTTGAAGGCAAGCAATCACCCAAGGCAATGGCAGAGATGTCCCTTCTGCGAGGGGCTGCTGATCTCAGCGCGCCGAAGGTGATGACGGTACCTCAGCAGCAAGTTGATGGCTCGGCGGGGGCGCACAAAGACGGCGCGAGGGTACTAGCAGCCGCCCAGCATACAGCTCAAAGTTCTTCGAATGCTATAAGAGTAGAGGCGTTGCCTCACTCTCAAAGCGGAAACGCTTCGTCCCTTGGGGCGTTTGAAAAGGCATCTGCGTCACGGCCTGTTTCAGAAGCGGCTCAGGTTTCAGTCCGCAAGGGCGCGGAGGTGGCTCAGCAGGTGCAGGTCTCCACTGCAAACCCTGCTAACACTGCCAACAGCGCTGTTGCGAAGCCTGAGGGTAGCCCGCGTTCAGCGGCAATGCCAGCTACTGAAGCGCCTGTGAACACGGGGCAAGCCAAGGGAGCCGTTGAAGTTCAGGGCGCGCGTTCTGTTCCGACTTCGGGAACCATTGAGGCGAGTGTAGCCTCGGGTGCTGCCCCCGGTACTGCCAAGGTTTCGCTGGACTTGGATCAGGCAAGGCAGGCGTCCTCTCAACGGTCGCTTTCGCAGCTTGCCGTTGCCGGTACGGTCGAAATTGACGCCGTAGATGTTGAGAGGCTGCCATCAAGCATCGCGAAAACCACAAGTGAAGTGGCGGGTGGCGTTTCAGCGGAACGAGGTACCGGTGCCGCTCAGTCTGGAGCTGCGCCCAATTCTCAGAGTGGTTCATCCGCGCCGCAGCAGGTTGCCGCCCAGCGGAGCGTGACCGACATTTTGTTGGCGCAGGAGGCGGAGCAGGCGCAGATGCAGCTTGGCGATAGCGCTCAGGCCGCCAAAACTCAGGTAACAAATGAAGCTGGGGCCCAAAAGTCCCAGAACAACGCTGCTCAAGCGGTTGCGCAAATCGCTGTGCCAGTGGTTCCTCAGCAGAACAGCAGCAAGCCGCGCTTGTTGCCGATCAACCTGTTCTCAAGTGGGCAGGCTGAGGCGGTTGATCCAACTGCGAGTGCTGATGATGCCATGCTCTCGGATGGGGTTGTATCTGGGGGCACTGCCGCGCGCAGCGCAGGGTCGAGCACCAACGTCATGCCAGGCATGGGAGCGAACACTTCCGCTGGGCTGCCGTCCGCGAACGTCGGATCCAACGCCGGTCAGGCCACAGCGGGCAGCGCTTTGGCAGGCGGTGAGCCCTTGCTCTTCAATCAAGCATTGGCCATGGGCGATGAAGGTCTCGTGGGAGATGATGGCGAGGTCTTGGACGAGGCGCTTGGTGTGACACTCTCCGGAGGTACGACCAGCTCTGCCAGTAGTGCTGCCATTTCCTCGGCGATGATACGTGATGGGGCGCGTCATGTTGCCCAAAGCGCGATCCCTTCCATCGTCATGCAGGCGCAAAGCGGCAACAAACGTTTTGAGATCCGAATGGATCCACCAGAGCTGGGCAAGATTGATGTGTCTCTCGAGTTCAAGAAGGACGGTTCTGTTCGGGCGCATCTGACTGTGGATCGGCCGGAAACGCTGGACCTCTTTATGCGTGATCAACGCACACTTGAGCGCGCGCTGGCAGAAGCAGGGTTTGATACCAGCAGTGAAGGGGCGTTGCAATTTTCCCTCAGGGGCGAGCAGGGCAACGGTCAAAGTGATCAAAATGGATCTCACGGGCAGTCTTCGCAGCCCGGACAGATCCCAGAAGGTGGCGGCGTTGACGAAACGCTGGCTGCCGCATCCAAAGCATACAGCAGCACCGCATCTGGTGCGCTAGACATCTCCGTTTAAGCCGCAGGCAAAGTGAAGGGCATACCCAATGAGCACCATTTCAGATCTGGCTTCCGCGGGCTCTTCAAGCGCGCAAAACAATGCAGCGAGCCAGTCAATCAGCGCAAACTATGATCTGTTCATGTCCATGCTGACGACTCAGTTGCAGAATCAGGACCCGTTGGATCCCCTCGATTCCGCGCAGTACACGGAACAGCTGGTTCAATATACGCAGGTTGAGCAACAAATTCAGCAGAATGAAAATTTGGACCAGCTTCTGGTTCAAATGAAAACGCAAAATGCAAGTCAGTTTGTTGGCTACATCGGCAACGAAGTTACCGCCTTGGGGGACAAGGCGATTCTGGTTGATGATGAAGCGAAGTGGACATACGTCGCACCTCAAGACGGCAAAGCGCAGATCGAGATCAAGAACTCCGAGGGCGCTGTTGTGTACCGCGAGGAAGTCGACATTAAAGAGGGCGATGGCACCTATAAATGGGAGGGAACCACGGAGTCTGGCAGCAAGGCAGCCGACGGGGTCTACAGCATTTCCATGACAATGCAGAACGAACTCAACCAGCCGTTTGAAGTTTCTACTAACATTACGGGGGTTGTCACTGAGGTTGACTTCACTCAGGGAGAGGTAGTGCTGCGCTTGGGCGATCTTGAAGTCCCTGTGAGTGACATTACCAAAGTAAAGCAAGTATAATCGTGGTTAATATCCACTATGAATTTCAGTAATGAATCTTACCGAAATCTCACCGGCTGTTTAGGTAATTTTTAAAGCCCTTCGTCTACTCTCATTCCAACTTGGTCATGGTTTGTGTGAGAGTAGAATGACCGAACAAGTACGTTCACGAGTAAAATACGTCATCGGCCCCGATGGGAGTCCTTTGACGATCGCCGACCTTCCTCCAGCGACGACAAAGCGCTGGGTGATCCGTCGTAAGGCAGAGGTTGTTGCTGCAGTTCGCGGCGGCCTCTTATCGTTAGACGAGGCTTGTCAGCGATACACTTTGACGGTGGAAGAGTTCCTTTCCTGGCAGAGCTCAATTGAAAGGCATGGTCTGGCTGGCCTCAGGGCCACCCGCATTCAAGACTATCGCAACTAAAATAATGAGACTGCTTGTCCGTCTGGGAGGCTTCATCAGGTGGACGTAACAACAAGAGATCACCCTCGCCATTCGGCGGGGGTTTCTTTTCCCTTTTATTTCTCGGTTTAGGCTGAAGCCTGTTGCCCCTGTGCACAGGTCATGGATTTGGCACTATAACGCACGCCCGACCGGCAAACCGAGAGCGGCCTGCCCGCCGCTTCATACACTTCTCAACGAACAATGTTACGGGATCGCTTGTCTCAGCTTCGCCATATGCAGATGGCGGAAATGGGGCGGCAATTGGCCGTTCGCGCTGATTTGGTTGCGGTGCTGGCAAAATACGCGTTAACCGAGATTACCAAAAAACTAACGTTTTTCCTGACGCCTAGAGGATTTATCTAGGTAAAATTTTCACAAACATTTGGATAAGCTGTTAGGCGAAACGGCAGATTCTGGCCAAATCAGGGCGATGTAGGGCAAAGTCACAAAGTGGCGTTAAGGATTTGTTAACCACATTGGCGGCAATTTTTGCCCAGTAGATAGCCGCAGGGGCATTCGATTTTAGTAGCGGTTGTTAACTATTAGGGGCAGCGATCCTGGGCGTGGGGCAAAATACGTGAACGGTATCCTGGATTTTTTGAGAACACTCGGTCCGGCGAGACTTGGTGCTATGGGGGTCATGGCGACGATCCTCATTGGCCTGTTTTCATTTATCATATTTCAGGCCACTGCACCGCAGATGGTGCCTCTCTATACGGATCTCAGCTCCGATGATGTTGCCGGTGTTGTGGCTCAGCTTGAGAGCCAGAGCATTGACTATGAAGTTCGCGACAATGAGACTGCTGTCTTCGTGCCTGAGGCAGATGTCTACCGCATGCGTATGGTTATGGCGGAAGCGGGTCTGCCAACTGGCGGCGGTGTCGGCTACGAGATTTTCGACAAGACCGATACGCTCGGCGCCACCAGCTTCGTCCAGAACATCAATCACCTGCGCGCTCTGGAAGGTGAGCTTTCTCGCACCATTCGTTCTTTGGGCAGCATCAATGCAGCGCGTGTGCATTTGGTTATCCCTGAGCGCCAGTTGTTTCAGAGGGATCGCATTCCGCCGACAGCCTCCATCGTCCTTGCTGTTCGTGGCACCCTGGATGCAGGGCAAATCCGCGCCATTCAGCATTTGGTGGCCTCCGCTGTTGAAGGTTTGGAGCCTTCCTACGTTTCCATCGTTGATGAGCGCGGAGCGCTTTTGGCCAGCGGGACCGGGCGGGACGAAGCCAACTTCGGCGTAACTGCGCTTGATGATCAGGCGATGGCCATCGAAAATCGCCTCCGCCTTCAGATCGAAGAGATTTTGAACAACGTTGTCGGCTTCGGACGTGCCCGTGTTCAGGTGTCGGCTGATCTGAACTTCAATAGGCGAACTGAAACCAAAGAGCTGTTCGACCCTTCTGGTCAGGTGGTGCGTTCCACCCAGACAAGGGAAGAGACTTCTTCTTCGCGGTCCGGCGAAGACGCGGTAACCGTTGGCAATCAGCTTCCTAACGCCAATCCGGGCGCTGGTGGTGAAGGTGACTTCGATCAGGCCGGGTCATCTGAGGAAGTCATCAACTACGAGATCTCAAAGAGCACCGTTACTGAGGTGGTAGAGGCTGGGGAGCTAGAACGTCTCTCAGTAGCTGTGCTCGTTGATGGCACCTATCAGGAAAATGAGAGCGGTGAGGTGGTCTACACGCCGCGCTCCGAAGAGCAGCTGGAGCAGATTGCCACATTGGTGCGCAGCGCGGTTGGCTACAACGAGGAGCGTGGGGACACCGTTGAGATTGTGAACTTGCAGTTTACCGAGAACGCGCTTCGCGACGTTGAAGCAGTCTCTGGCGGCCTGTTTGAGTTCACACGCTACGACATCATGCGCCTCATTGAACTCGGCGTGCTTCTGGTGATCTCTGTATTGCTCCTGATCTTCGCGGTGAATCCGTTGATGAAGAAGATTCTCGCGCCTACAGAAAAAGGGGCGGAGTTTGGTGGATCTGAAAGCACTGGCGGTGCATTGGTGACGACGGGTCCAGATGGGCAGCAAGAATATCTGGCGCAGCTCGTTGATGATAGCGGCAGTGGCGGCAAGGCTCCACTTCCACCTGCCGAGTGGATTGAGGACGCGAAAAGCGAAGCAGCTCTGCATGCAAACTCGATCAAAGAGATCAGCGACATGATCGAGGAACTTCCATCCGAAGCGGTCAACATTGTCCGCGGTTGGCTGAACGAGGCAGCATAACGTGGCAGAGAACTCCCTCACTTCCACTGGCGGCAAGTCTCTCGAAGTCTCTGATGGTGCGAACCATCGTGAACTGAGCGGGGCTGAACGTGCGGCTGTGCTGCTGCTTGCACTTGGTCAGGAGCATGGGCGTACGATCTGGGAAGGCCTTGATGAAATTGAAGTGCGTCAGGTTTCTCAAGCCATGGCGCAGTTGGGGCCTGTAACGCCGGGCATGCTGGAAGATCTGTTCGTCGATTTTGTTCGCAAGCTGTCTACTCGCGGCTCGCTGAACGGCAACGTGGATGTGACTGAACGCCTGCTGTCTTCCTTTCTGTCGCAGGACCGTGTTTCTATCATTATGGAAGAAATTCGCGGGCCAGCTGGGCGGAATATGTGGGAGAAGCTCTCCAACGTGCAGGAGAACGTTCTCGCCAACTACCTGAAGAACGAATACCCCCAGACCATTGCGGTGGTGCTTTCCAAGATCCAATCGGACCACGCAGCCCGCGTACTGGCGTTGTTGCAGGATGAGTTGGCCATGGAAGTGATCAACCGAATGCTGCGAATGGAGTCTATTCAGAAAGATATCCTGGAGAAGGTGGAGCAGACGCTGCGCGTTGAGTTCATGTCCAACCTGTCGCAGACCAGCCGTCGCGACAGTCACGAGATGATGGCGGATATCTTCAATAACTTCGATCGTCAGACCGAAGCCCGGTTCATGGCGTCTCTTGAAGACAATAACCGTGACTCTGCAGAGCGCATCCGCAATCTCATGTTTACCTTCGAGGATCTGCTCAAGCTCGACAACGCGAGCTGTCAGACCCTCTTGCGTCACGTGGAGAAGGATCGCTTGGCACTGGCGCTCAAGGGCGCCAGCGAAGCTGCCATGGAGTTCTTTACCTCCAACATGTCAGCGCGCGCTTCCAAGATGCTGATGGAAGACATGGAGAACATGGGCGCGGTTCGTTTGCGTGATGTTGATGACGCCCAGTCCCACCTTGTTGCAGTTTGTAAGGATCTTGCCGCGAGCGGAGAAATCATGATCTCCAAGAAAAAGGGAGATGATGAGCTTGTCTACTAAGCTGCTCTACCTCCCTGATGGAGGGTTTTCATGGTGACAGTGATGCCGGAAGGGGCCGTTCGCAAACGGTTCCTTTTTGATACCTCTGAGAAAGAGGCTGAAGCCCAGCAGGCCCTCGCTGAACCGGCTGAGCCAACCATTACCATGAGTGAGCATGCGGCGCTGTTGCGGCAGGCTGAAGAACAGGCATTTGAGCGTGGGCGCGCCGAGGCCATCACGGGGATGGAAGCTCAGGAGGAGGGGCGCCGGACAGCGATTGCTCAGGACATTGCAGTTGCCCTGAAGGACCTTATCGAGCGGGTAGAGCAGGTGAGCAAGGAGCAGGAAAAAGGAGCGGTGGCCCTTTGCTTTCTCATTGCGCGTCGCCTTTGCGCTCACCTTGTTGCACGAGAGCCTTTGGGTGAAGTCGTCGCTCTCATGAATGAGTGTTTGAAACCTTTGCGCCGCGTGCCGACCATCAGTATCGAAGTGCCTGAGCAGGACGCACCTGCCCTTGAAAAGATGTTGGGTGAGATTGCAGGCGTCAATGGATACACCGGGCGCATTCATGTCTCTGGAAAACCGGGATTGATGCGTGGAGATTGCCGCATCGAATGGCCAGAAGGTGGTATTATCCGCGATCGTCGCAAGACCAACGAACACATTGAGGGCGTTTTGCAGGCTTACTTTAAGGCAGCGGATCGTGAGAACGCAGCGCCGAAGGGTAACGGCCACGCCGAACAGATGGAGAAAAGCGCCTCATGAGTGAAAAAGATCAAGAAAAGCAGGGTGTTGTCTTCAGCGAGCTCGATGGTGCCGCAGGTATTGGTGGCCAAAATGGCGAGACAACAAACGGAAACAAGTCCGCTGAAGATCTGGAAGCCGTTTTCGATGTGCCGGTGCAGATCTCTGCTGTGCTCGGGCACACCAAGATGCACATTTCCGATCTGCTGCAGCTGGATGCCGGTGTTGTGATGGAATTGGATCGCAAGGTGGGCGAAGCCATCGATATCTATGTGAATGATCGTCTGGTTGCCCGCGGGGAGGTTGTTCTCGTGGAAGAAAAACTGGGCGTGACCATGACGGAAATCATCAAAGCCGATAAGTAAGCGCGACGGCATGCATGGGGAAGAATAAATGCGGCTTTTGATTGTAGGTACATTGGGTGGGCAGCTCACCACGGCGACAAAGATCGCCATGGATCGCGGCGCCTCTGTCACCCATGCCGCAAACATTTCCGAGGCGATGAACGTTCTTCGCTCTGGCCGTGGTGCCGACCTTTTGATGGTGGATGTGAACGAAAACATCACCGATCTTCTGGAGAACATCGAACGCGAACGTATTCACGTGCCTGTGGTTGCCTGTGGCTTGGAGACGGATGCCAAGGCCGCCGTTTCAGCAATCCGTGCAGGGGCCAAGGAATACATTCCACTTCCGCCTGATCCGGAGCTGATTGCCGCAGTCTTGTCTGCCGTAACAGAGGATCGCCGGGATCTCATTTTCCGTGACCCTGCCATGGCAAGTGTTGTTAAGCTGGCAGAGCAGATTGCGCCTTCCGAGGCCTCGATCCTTGTGACGGGTGAATCCGGTACGGGCAAGGAAGTCATTTCTCGTTTTGTGCACCGGAAGTCTGCGCGTTCATCCAAGCCGTTCATCTCCATCAACTGCGCCGCTATTCCTGAGCATCTTCTGGAAAGTGAACTTTTCGGTCATGAAAAGGGGGCCTTTACTGGCGCCATGGCGCGGCGGATCGGCAAGTTTGAGGAGGCCCATGGGGGCACCCTCATGCTTGACGAGATTTCTGAGATGGACATCCGCCTTCAGGCCAAGTTGCTGCGTGCCATTCAGGAGCGCGTGATTGACCGTGTTGGCGGCAGTAAGCCAGTCCCAGTCGATATCCGCATTATCGCGACGTCCAACCGGGATCTGTCCGAGGCGGTCAAAGCGGGCACGTTCCGTGAAGATTTGCTTTATCGCCTCAATGTGGTGAACCTGAAACTGCCGCCTCTGCGCAGTCGTCCCTCGGATATTCTGGAGCTTGCCGAACACTTCCTGAAAATCTACGCCAAGGCCAATGGCATGCCTGCCTCAGCACTTGGCGAGGATGCGCGGAAGGTGCTTCTGGGAAATGAGTGGAAGGGCAATGTTCGCGAGCTGGAAAACACCATGCATCGTGCGGTTCTTCTTTCTGGTGGCGAGGAAATCACCGCTGATGCGATCCGCATGCCAGACGGCTCTCCCATTCAGGCCGGGCCTGTAGAGGATACTGCGTCACGCGCGGCGGCTCAGGCTGCAGAGGCGGTCTCCCATGCGATGGTGGGGCGCACGGTGGCTGATGTAGAGCGTGATCTCATTCTTGATACGCTGGATCACTGTCTGGGCAACCGAACCCATGCAGCCAAGATCCTTGGCATTTCAATTCGCACACTACGCAACAAGCTCAACCAGTATGCCGATGAGGGGGTTTCGGTTCCGGCACCGGGTGAGCTGCGTGCGGGCACATAAAGACGCGGGTTAAAGGGGCACTCGGGCACACATGGCGGACAACGACGTAACACAGCAGCCTGCTTCGGGCTCTGGGCTACCTGCGCAACAAGGCGCGGGCGGCTTTGCGTCGTCTCCATTTGGCGGTGCGCTCCGGGATCTTTATCAGGCCGTCCGACATGGTGATCTGGGCTTGGCAATAGGTGTGATGGTCATCCTTGTGATGCTCATCCTCCCCATGCCAGCGGTCATGCTGGACATGTTCCTTGCCATTTCCATCATCTTCTCTGTCATGATCTTGATGACGGGGCTTTTCATTCAAAAGCCGTTGGAGTTCTCCTCCTTCCCGACGGTTCTGCTTATCGCAACCATGTTGC
The DNA here is from genome assembly GCF_028737195.1 of Pseudovibrio exalbescens. Classification (GTDB taxonomy): domain Bacteria; phylum Pseudomonadota; class Alphaproteobacteria; order Rhizobiales; family Stappiaceae; genus Pseudovibrio; species Pseudovibrio zosterae. The sequence goes on from NZ_JAQZAJ010000003.1 coordinate 13,359, forward strand.
GCCTGGCGCTAAACATGGCTTCCACCCGCCTGATCCTGGCCAATGGCCATGAGGGGGAGGGCGCTGCAGGTAGCGTGATTTCAGCGTTCGGCAACTTCGTGATGGGCGGTAATTATGTCATCGGCATTATCGTCTTTACGATCCTCGTAATCGTCAACTTCATCGTTATCACAAAGGGTTCTGGCCGTATTGCAGAGGTCGCGGCCCGCTTTACCCTTGACGCCATGCCCGGCAAACAGATGGCGATTGATGCGGACCTGTCAGCCGGCCTGATCGATGAGGATGAAGCCCGCAAGCGCCGCCGCGAACTGGAGTCTGAATCTACGTTCTTTGGTGCCATGGATGGTGCGTCCAAGTTCGTGCGCGGTGATGCGATTGCAGGCCTTCTGATCACCTTCATCAACATCATTGGCGGCATTGTCATTGGTGTGCTGCAGATGGGCCTGAGCTTTTCTCAGGCTGCCGAGAACTACACGCTTCTCACGATTGGTGACGGTCTTGTCTCTCAGATCCCAGCGCTCATCGTGTCAACGGCCGCGGGTATTCTGGTGTCCAAGGCGGGCCTTCAAGGCTCCGCAGACCGAGAGTTGGTAAAGCAGTTCTCTGGCTATCCAAAAGCTCTGGGCATGTCGTCCTTCGTCATGATTGTGTTGTCCTTGCTGCCTGGCATGCCCATGATCCCGTTCCTCGCGCTGGCTGGTCTTTCTGGCTATCTGGCGCGCAAGGCCTCCAAGCAGATCGAAGAGCAGAAGGTTCAGGAAGAGGTCGCGCAGGCGGCGGTTGAAGAGGAAGATGCAGCGCCGAAGGAGCCGCCGATCACCGACAGTTTGAAGCTGGACGAGCTGAAGATTGAGTTGGGCTATGCCTTGCTGCCGATCATCAATGGGCGCAACAAGGAAGAGACAGATCAGGTCACCGAGCAGATCAAGGCTCTGCGCCGCCAAATTGCATCCGACATGGGTGTCATCATGCCAGCGGTGCGTATTCTGGATAACATCCAGCTGCAGCCCAATGAGTATGTGATCAAGGTAAAGGAAGTGGATGCGGGCGCGGGCGTGCTCTATCCGAACCATTTCATGGTCATGGACCCGACTGGCGGCGAGGTGAGGCTGCCCGGTACGCAAACAACCGAGCCGACCTTTGGGTTGCCAGCCACTTGGGTGGATGGCCAGTATCGGGAAGAGGCGAGTTTGCTGGGTTATACCGTGGTTGATCCGGCAACGGTATTGTCCACGCATTTGACCGAGACGATCAAGGCCAACATCTCTGAGCTTCTCACCTATGCTCACGTTCAGCATCTGTTGAAGCAGCTGCCGGATGATCAGGCCAAGCTGGTGGAAGACATCGTGCCGAGCCTGATCTCCATCTCCGGCATTCAACGTGTGTTGCAGGCGTTGTTGGAAGAGCGTGTGTCTATCCGTGACCTTGGCACCATTCTGGAAGGCGTTGCTGAAGCCGTTGGTTCCACGCGCAATCCGTCCATGATTGCCGAACACGTGCGTACCCGCTTGGCACGTCAGATCTGCGCTGCCAATCAAGCACCGGGTGGCTACCTGCCTCTGATCAGCCTCAGTCCCAAGTGGGAAAGCGCGTTCATGGAATCCATCGTCGGCGATGGCGATGACCGGCAACTGGCCATGCCGCCGTCCAAGCTTCAGGAGTTTGTCGGGCTGGTGCGCGATGCCTTTGAAGAGGCAGGGCTTGCTGGTGAGGTGCCAGTTCTCCTGTGTTCGGCCCATACGCGGCCATATGTGCGCTCAATCGTGGAACGGTTCCGCTCGCACACATTTGTCATGAGCCAGAACGAGGTCCATCCGCGAGCACGCCTGAAGACAATTAGCTCCATCTAAGGTGCAGTCTTGTCAATGCAGGTCGTTCTGCTTAGTTCTTAGGGGATTGCCAGCCTCGGAGATTTCATGAGCACTCAGACATTGCATTTGGACGGCTATACCGTTCTGCCCAAAGATAAAGTCGCCTTTGTTGTCACCTATCTGGAAATGAACGCGCGCCCGGAGCTCAAGCAGATTGAACGACCGGATCTAACCCTAGAGCAGGCGCAAAACATGCAGCCGGACGCATTTCGGGATCTTTTCCGGGCTGTTGGCGAGAAGTGGCTCTGGTTTGGACGTCTAACATGCTCTGATCAGGAACTCAGCGATATCCTGAGTGAGCCCAATCGGGAGCTCTACTTGCCCATGAAAGATGGCAGGCCTGTCGGCATTCTAGAGCTGAACTTCGATGACCCGCATAACGTTGAGCTTGCCTACTTTGGCCTCATTCCTGACGTGGTGGGCGGGGGAGCTGGGCGCTGGCTCATGAACCAAGCCATCGATATGGTTTTTAGCCGAGAAAAGACCCGTCGCTTATGGCTGCATACCTGCACCGGAGATAGTCCACAGGCAATCAGTTTTTATCAGCGCAGTGGTTTTGTGCCATTTAAGCGTGCAATTGAGGTGGCAGATGACCCTCGGGTTTCTGGCGTTCTTCCTGCAGACTGCGCGGGCCATGTCCCTTATCTCAAATAGGCAAAGCACTTAGCTGAATAAGAGCTGTAAACCCTTCCCTAATGGGAGGGAAATCCCTTGGGTTGCAGGGCGCATTGATAGCTTTCACAATGTTTGTACAGAAGATCCACCAAGTTCTCGCTGCGTAAAAACCTTCTGTTGTGTGCTTATTGTTAAAAATGTATTAATTCGGGGGTTAACTTTAGTTAACCACTGGCGCATCATTGTCAGTGGATGACCGGACTACCCACTCTGCGGCCCGATTTTTATTGCATAAGTATGACGGTCTGGTTCGGGTAGTTTGTATGTGGCTCTGGGGGCTCAATGTCAGAAGTGCGTGATAATGTTGTGCCGCACGCGCGTGTTCGGTCTTTGCGAGAAGCTATCCGTAAAGTGCGGTTGGCCGAGATTGAAAGAGCGGACGTTGTGGTAGACCTGCAGGAGAGTGAGCGCGCTCGCCTGGAAATGCTCAGTGAAGAGCTGCAGGAAGTGTTCCGGGAAGTTCCGGAGGACGACGACCAGTTTTCCTTCCACATCGTGGGGGGCTCTCAGCCACGGCTTTGGATTGATATGACCAGTCATGTCATCATGGCGCGGGACAAACACACCTACCGATTTGTCAAGGACACGCGCATGGGCCGTGTGGTGCTGTTGGAGACCGCCAACATCGACGACATGGCGGATTGCATCACCGAGTACATTGCTGAGCGCATCATCGAGAAGGACCTGTTCCTCGAAGGGGACTGGTTGATGAACCGCCTGCGTGGCAAAGACGCGGACAAGCAGAAGGCCCTTGAACTTCTGGCTCAGCACAAGGCCACGCAAAAACCAGAGGCGAACGCTTCTTTCTGGCGCGGCATGTTTCTGTTCGTGCTTGGGCTCATGGCCGGTGCTGCCGCCTTAGTCGTTTATGCGTGGTTCTTTGTTGCCTCTCCTTGAGGGAACATCTCGACCCCAGCATCTTTTCTATGGCGCCTATGCACTGCTTGGGGGCATGGCGGCTTTGCGGGTGTGGCCTGCTTCCTGCAATCAAGCCGACTTTCCCCAAGGTGTGCTGGAGTGGCTGGCCTCCCATCCCATAATGCGGGGTGTTCTTGAGAACGCCGCCCACCCACCGGAAAACTTCAGACCAGCTTGCCCTTATGCCTGCGAAAACTGCAGAGGTGCGCCACCAGGTCGCCGCTTCAAGCCATTGCAGCCAAGCCCTGAGGGATCTCGAGTTCATTTGTTGCGATGTCGATGATGCCTCGGGCGCCGTCCTTGAAGCCGCGCTCGTGCATCTTGCACCTCCAATCCCCTGATGTGCCGGAGATCTCAAAGGTATTGTAGCGGGACGGGGGCTTCTTGTGCCCCAGCCCATTGGATGCCGATGGTACGCAAATTACTGGCACAGGACCGCATGGTCCCTGAATGGTCATGCGCGTTGCATAGTGGGTATGCCCGTGAAGGATCAGCTCCGCCCCGTGCTCTGCAATAACTTTCCTAAAGCGGCTGGAGCCAACGAGGCGTTTGTGCCACTTGGTGGCCTCTCGCACGGGCGGGTGGTGCATGACCACCACACGGAACAGCCCCTGTTTGGCCATTGAATCGAGCGCTTCGCCTAAGGCCAGCAGTTGCTTGACCTCCATGTGCCCGGTTGCCATGAACGGCCCCGTCGCGCGCGCTGTGTTTACGCCAACTATGCCGACTGGACCGCGCCTTCTTTGAAAGGGAAACTGAACAGGATCGCTCGCCAGTTTGTCGGCGGCGGCGTCGCTGCTCATGTAGGGGCGCCATTCGGTGGTCGCTGCCTTGAGTGCGCCGGGAACATAGGCGTCGTGGTTGCCTGGTGTTACTGACACATCCTCAGGGTTACCAAGGGTGCTCAACCAGGCTTTCGCGCTCTCAATTTCATGGGGCAGGGCGATGTTCACCAGATCACCGCAAAGCGCGATATGATCAGGAGCGCTTGCGTGGATGTCCTCAACCAACGCATCCAGATAGTGGTTGGTCATGGAATGTGCTCGATTGCGCTGCCAGTTGATGTAGCCGAGCACGCGTTTGGACGCGAGCTGCATGGGTTTTACATCCGGCAGCGGGCCGAGGTGCGGATCTGAAATTTGAACAAGCTTGAACATGATCTGGGATATTTACTGACGCGATCCCAAGTTCAAGTGGTAATGTGCATTCAAGCCGAATTTTATGGGATTGGCCACAAAACGCGCATACAAAACAGTTAGCCGTTGTAGCCCATGCGAAGGCAAGAGATGACCCGTGGCTGGGACGAATTCAGGGCTGGCTGCCAACGGAAACGTGAATGTGGGCGACGGTGACGGAACCATGCGGCAAACATGATGTGCCTCGATAATTGGGGTTTCTACTAGGGTAATTGTGCGAATTTGCTAGGTAGCGCTACATTGTTGCTTTACCTAGCGTCGTTTTAGCGGAGTCGCGACAAAAGAGTATTGTTGATTGCGCAGGGGAGCTATGCGCAAATCGAGGGTGTCAGAGGGGAGGATGCCGAGTGGTAGATGCGGACAGCGGTCACATTAGCCTGAGAACAAAGATTGTTCGGACACTGGTGCACACATTTGCCATGTTCCGCCGGGCCATGACCCTGGGGGTGCGCATTGCTGTGTTTAATCAAGACGGTGAGATTCTGCTGGTCAAACACACGTATCTTAAAGGTTGGTATCTGCCAGGCGGAGGCGTTGATCCGGGTGAAACTCTCGAACAGGCGGCTATCCGAGAACTGCGAGAAGAGGCGGGTATCGTCCCGGTCACGCCACCTCAGTTTCTTTCCATGCACTTTAATCGCAACGCAACCCAGCGCGACCATGTTGCTTTTTTTGTTGTACGGGACTGGAACCGGGATCCGCACTGGCAAATGCCGGGCCATGAAATCGCTGAGGTTGGCTTCTTTTCTCCAGAATCGCTACCACAGGGCACCACGCCAGCTACACGCCGCCGTTTGATGGAGGTGCGAAATGCGCAAGATGCCTCTGCATTTTGGTAGAACTGTCTAAAATACTAGGTAAATCACCCTATTCGTGCTCGTGCCCATTTTCTGGCTTTACGCTGAGTAGAGAGCATGCTAACGAAACCGCTCATTTTACATCTGGCAATGTAACGCCACTAGAGGATCCAATATTGGCCAAGCTTGTACTCCGACGACGAATGACCTTGAGCGAGCGCCCTGTGCGTGACGCATGTCGTCGTGGTTTTACAGCTGTTTGCCATAGCCTCTAGGGGACTGTGACCGCTGTGGAGCCGCGAGTTTACGGTTCCAATGATGGTCTTATGATGCTCACTCCCCCTTGGTTTATTCGGCAGGAACTGCCGCAGGACGACGTCGAAATCGATTTGATGCAGGAAGAGGCCTTTGGCCCCGGGCGGTTTGCACGTACCGCGTTTCGCATCAGAGAAGGTGCCTCGGCGGCTGCATCCTTGAGCTTTGTTGGTTTGATCGACGGTGTGTTGGCAGGGTCCGTGCGGTTGACGCCGATCATGATTGGCACAACGCAAGCCATGCTGCTTGGGCCGTTGACGGTCAGCCCTTCCTACAAGAACAGAGGTCTTGGCAAGGCTTTGATGGCGACAGCTCATGAGGCTGCCAAGGCTGAGGGTGTGCCCGCCATTTTGCTCATTGGGGATGCGCCCTATTACGGGCCTTTGGGCTATCAGAAGGTGCCTGAGCATACAGTTGAACTGCCAGGACCATTTGATCCTGACAGGCTTCTTATTCTTATGCTTCAAGATGGTCCACTGCCTTTTGGCCATGTGAAACCCGGTCATGATCACTAAGATAGCGGCCAGTGTTACCGCCCTTCGCGGTACCACATGGCTGACAGCACGAGAAGCAACAAGGCAAGGCCGAGGAAGCCGGCAAACAAGGGGTACTTTCTAATGCCGTTCAGCACACTTGCGTCTGTGCGCTTCAGGCCAATCCAGCCAGAACCGTGGTAGCTGTTGGATTCTCCAAGGGCTGTCACGTCCGGCACTGCAAAAGAGGCCGGCGTTGAGCGAAGGCGCGGCGTGCCGCCGTTCGTCGCCTCAACAAGAGGGGCGAGGACGTTGCCAGTCGATATCACCTCAAGGAATTCTTTCGGGTTCGCTGGTCCCACATTGATCAGCGCCCGGCGTACGCCATCATCCGCCTCGTAGAGCCCAAGCTCTGTTGCGGCGACGGTTTTGCGCCACAGGCCGGGCCCAATGGCTTCCAACTCATGCACTTCCGTCTCCCCAGAAGGGCTGGTCAGAACGACCGGATCAACCTGCTCTGACAAGGTCTGGCGTTCGATCTGCAGTTCCTGACCGTTAGCCTGTAAACGCAGGGCTTCTTCGCTCAGGTCCGGTTCCTGCATGAGCCAGTGGGCGAGGCGGCGCAGCAATGTGACATGCGGGCCTCCTCCCTCGTATCCGCGCGCCCAAAGCCACACATGATCCGAAAGCAACGTTGCCACACGGCCGTCTCCCACACGATCCAGTACCAACAGCGGACGATCATCAGCGCCTGTCATCAGGTTCTGGCCGCTCGTCAGCGTTGAATCTACCAGTCGGAACCAGCGGCTCCATGCGGGCGGGCTTTCATCGGCACCGGGCAGTTGTCGGGTGACGGGATGGCGCTCGCCGAGCTCTGAAATTTGAGGGTGGTAGGGCATATCCAGCGTCTGACCGGTGGGCGCGGCGGGCAGAATGCGGCTTAGAGGCGTTTGGTAGATGGAGGAGATGTCTGCGTAATCCGGTCCGCCCGACACCAGCACCGCCCCGCCGTTCATGACGAACTGGGCGATGTTGTCGAAATAGAGCAGGGGCAGCACGCCGCGCCGTTCATAGCGGTCGAAAATGATAAGGTCGAACTCGTCAATCTTTACGGAGAACAGCTCACGTGTTGGAAAGGCGATCAGGGACAGCTGATTGATTGGCGTTCCGTCCTGCTTTTCAGGCGGACGCAGAATGGTGAAGTGAACGAGGTCGACGGCGGCATCGGACTTCAGAAGGTTCCGCCATGTACGCTCGCCGGCATGAGGTGAGCCAGAAACCAGAAGAACGCGCAGGTTTTCGCGTATGCCGTCGACGCTGACTACCGACCGGTTGTTGATTGTCGTCAGCTCATTGTCGACCGCCGAGATCTCGAACTCATAAAGGTTCTGGCCACCGTGGCCAATTTCGATTGTCACTTCGAACGGTTCGTTGACCTCCACAATTCGGCTTTCCTCGCCCGAGCCGTTGTGCCGAATGGTGAGCATGGCGGTTTGTTCCGCATCTGCCACATTGCCGGATTGAACGGCCTCCATCATGATGGGTTGGCGGGAGCCAACAAGGCCAAACTTGGGCGCAGAGACAATTCGCAGACGCCGATCAATCTCTTCCGGGTGGCCTGTAATGACCGCATGAAGTGGTGCTTCAAAGCCGAGCTGCGAGGCGCTCTCCGGGACATCATGGATTTGACCATCCGTAATCACGATGGCACCGCCAATCCGCTCTGGCGGCACATCGGAGAGGCTGTCTGCAAGAGCGCCGAAGAGAACAGTCCCGTCGTTGCGCAGACCCGTTGCGGTTTCAACGCCCACTTCACGCAGCTCAAAGCCTTCCAGCGCCCCGATTTTTTCCGCAATCGCTGCACGTGCCTCTTCAGTGTCTTGGGCGCGGCCATCAAGTTTCTGGCTCTGGCTGCGATCAGTTACCAGCGCGACAACAGTGGAAAGCGGTGTGCGATCCTCCTGATAGAGGGAGGGGTTGGCAATGCCCACGAGAAGCAAAGCCAGCGCGAGCATACGAAGAAACGCGCCGCGCAAGCCCAGGTAAAACAGCAGAGCGCTCAAGACTAAGGCAAGCACGGCGCCGACCCCGAGCAACCAGAGCGGAACAAGTGGATCAAAGGAGAGAGACCATATCATGCTTCTATGCTCTCCTATTGTCCAAGCCGCTCAAGCAGAGCGGGAATGTGAACCTGATCGGACTTGTAGTTGCCGGTCATCACGTACATCAGAATGTTGACGCCAACGCGGAATGCCATCTCCCGTTGAGATGGGTCTGGTGGCACTGTCGGAAACAGGTAGGTGCCATCGCTGTCTATGGCCCAGGCTGAAGCCATGTCGTTGGCCGTGATCAGAATGGGGGATACACCATCACTGACGCGCACGGGACGAGAACCTGATGCGTTTGCCGGTGGTAGAGCCTCCACCCATAGCGGGCTGCCAGCATAGCGTCCCGGAAAAGTGGAGAGGATGTAGAACGTCTTGGTCAATACATGGTCCTGAGGGACCGGCTCGAGAGGCGGGACGTCGATGCTCGCCAGCATATCACGCAGCCGGGTGCGAGCGGGTGTGCCGCTAAAGCCACCCGACCCTGAGGAGAGCTGGTCACGGGTATCGATGAGTACTGTGCCGCCATTCCGCATGTATGCATCAAGCCGAGTAATGGCTTCGTCGCTTGGTGCGATCATGTCTTCATCGATGGGCCAGTAGAGGAACGGGAAGAATGCCAGTTCATCCTGCTCCAAATTGACGCCTACCGGTGCTTCCGGCTCCAGCGCTGTGCGAGCGGCAAGCACCCGGGTCAAGCCAAACAGTCCGGCCCGGCTGATTTCATCAACGGCGTCATTTCCGGTCAGCACATAGGCAAGACGCGTGTCCAGCGTGGCATCCAGTGCGAAAAAGTCTTCATCGGTTTCCTGGGCCTTTGCGTAGTCCATCGGGAATGCGGCCAAGCTGGCGGCGATCAGCAGTGCGGTTGCCGCACGATGGCCAAAGCGCTGTTGAAGGGCGCCTGACATGAAGATGCGGATGAGGGTGTCTAGCAGTGCCAGCACCAGAACTGCGGCAAACAGCGTGCCGCGCAAGTCGAGTGGTTGCTGGTCTGGGTAGGCGCGCACACTGCCCGATGGTGCGCCGCTCAGGTCAATTTGCGTGAGTGTGTCTTCAGGCTTGAGCAGATTGAGTGCCGTGAACGCACCATCAGCACCATAAAGACCCGGCTGATGGCTGCGGGTTGGGCGCAGAGCGGCAAGCGCTGTTTCTTCTACCGGCAGTGCTTCTGGCGGTGGAGTGGTCAGTTGTCCTTTCCCGTTCAGGACGCGAAACGGCGCGAGAACGGTGCTGGACCCGCTGGTTTCTGTTAGTTCAGGTGTGCCGGTGGCTTGTGCGGCGGCATTGCGTGAGATGGCTTGCAGCATCTCTACAAAGGCTCCGGAAAGCGGGAGGTTGGACCAAGTTGTATCGGCGGTGACGTGAAAAAGCACGAGCTGGCCGCGACCGCGCCGATCTGCCGTGACGAGGGGAGTGCCGTCTGAAAGCGAGGCCCAGGTCTTGTCTGGCAACTCCACCGAAGGCTGAGCGAGGACTTGGCGGCTTACGCTCACATCGCGCGGAACGGCAAGCGTCCTGAAGGGGCTCTGTTCGGAAAAACTGCCAATTGGTTGCGGCTGTTTCCAGGAAAGTGAACCGCCGAGCGTCCGGTCACCTCCTCGAAGGCGCACGGGGATCAGGCTGTCCACCTCGGCCGCCATGTTCGGACCCGCAAAACGCACCAGCGTGCCACCGTTCTCAACCCACTGGGACAAGCGTTCTTCTGCGCCGGATGGCAGGGTGCCAATATTGGCGAGCACCATCACGGTAACGCCTTTATCTATAAGGTCGTCAATGGCTTGGCGCAGGTCGCGGCTGCGAGTTCCTGGTAGGTCCGCAAAGGGGGCGAGCGCACGCGTCAGATAATAGCGCGGGGAAAGCAGGGGCTGTGCTTCTTGCGCAAGGTTGTCGGTGAGGATGCCAACTTTACGGCGTTTCCAGCGTTCATCTACCAAAAATGTGGTGCCGCTGGAGGCCTGACCAACAACATTGATCTGAGCGATATCGTTGCGCAAATCCGAGGGTAGATCAAACACGGCTTGCGCGCTTTCGGTGCCTGCGTCCAACGTGATCGGCTGCTGCGCTATGGCTCTCCCTCTTGAGTCGATGGCCATGAGGGTGTGGGCGGATGGCTCACTAGCGCTCAGCCGGGTGACGTCAATCTCCATGGATCCGGCCGAATTGCGCAGATTTTTCAGTGCGATAACTTGGGCTTCGGGCTCAAACACCACAACTTCGTCAGCGTTCAGTTGCGCGAGAGCGGAGAGGAAGGCCGCATCCCCCTCGGCTTCAAGCAGGGAGGGCAGCCATACAACAGCGCCTGCCTCGGCTTGTGTGCTTGACGTTTCGAAAAGCTTGGCGACATCTTCGCGATTGCTTGGCCAGCTGCGCGGCTCCAAGGCACGGATGTGGTCTCTGGCGCTGGTCGCGTCCGTGAGAGTTGCTTGCTGGCGCTGACCGTCGGCGCTGGCGATCACCAAGACCGGCTGGCCGTTTTCGACAGCATTGTCAATGAGAAGGTCGGCGAGGCGTTGCTGCTGGTTCCATGTGTTTGCTGCATCCCAGCCATTGTCGATGATGAGCCATAAGGGATCGGTGCCGCTGACGGCTCGTGTGAGCGGGTTCCAGACGGGACCGGCCAGCGCGAGGATAAGGAGTGCGGCCAGAAGCAAGCGCAGTAGCGTGAGCCACCATGGGCTCTTGTTGGGTGTTTCCTCTTGTTTTTCAATGTCTAACAGCAGGCGAAGCGGCGGGAAAACCGTCTGCAATGGCCGGGGTGGAGTGAGCCGCAACAGCCACCACAAAACGGGGAGAAGTACAAGACCCGCAAGCACCCAAGGGGCCGAGAAAGCGAGGGCGGGGAAGAGGCTGCTCATAGGGCGCCTCCAAAAGCACGGTTGTCTGATCCAAGGCGCGCATGCAGGAACAAAAGCGGTTCGCTTGGAGAATGATCCGTGTGATGTTCAATGTAGGACCAACCGGCACGGCGCGCTGCAGTTCTGATCTTGTCCTTGTGTTGAGCAAGAAGCCTGCGGTATTTTTCCTTCCATTCCTCGGCCCGTCCGGCCAGAAGCTTGACGCCGCTTTCCGGGTCCTCGAACTCGACCCTACCGTTGAACGGGAAGGTTTCTTCAATCGGATCAAGGATATGGACGAGATGTCCCTTTGCGCCAGCGGCGGCAACCTTGCCAATCCATGCGGAAATTTCTTCCGGCGTGTCCAGGAAGTCCGAGATGAGGATTACATCCGAAAACCGGCGAATATGCTGTGCTGAGGGGAATGCCACGGGCGCATCGTGATGCACAAGCGCGGTTGCGATCGTTTCGGACAGGCGGCGGCTTGCTGTCGGGGCAACAAGGTCTGGTACGCCCACACGTTCTCCTGCATCGCCAAGAAGATTGGCGAGTGCGAGCAGGAGCAGGAGTGCCCGGTCCTGTTTGGTGGTTTGGCTCAGTTTAGAGCGAAATTGCATGGAGGGGGACAAGTCGGACCAGAGCCACAATGTGTGGGCAGCTTCCCACTCTCGTTCGCGCACGTAAAGGTTGCTGTCGCGTGCAGAACGACGCCAGTCGATGCGTTTGACTGGCTCGCCATTGTGGAACGGCCGAAACTGCCAGAATGTTTCGCCGGGGCCCGAGCGTTTCCGGCCATGCCAACCGGCCGTCACCGTTTGAGCGAGCTTGCTGGCATCCACCAAAAGGTCGGGCAGTGTCTCGGAAAGCGCACGGGCCTTCACGGAAACTGTCATGTTTTCCAGCGAGGTGCCAGCAGTGGGCGCCATTCAATTCCTCCGGTGTGCCAGTGGCTTATATGGATCAGAGCTGTCGCTCGACAATGTTTCTGATAATGCCGGGAACCGTCTGGCCGTCCGCTCTTGCGGCAAAGGTGAGGGCCATACGGTGCTGCAAAACGGGTTCCGCCAGTGCGAACACGTCTTCAATGCTGGGGGCAAGACGGCCATCCAGCAGCGCCCGCGCCCTTACAGTGAGCATAAGTGCCTGACTGGCGCGCGGGCCGGGGCCCCATGCGATGAGGTCTGACAGCGGGTTACCCGCCTCCATCTGATCTGGCCGCGCGGCGCGCACGAGGCGCAAAATGGCTTCGATGACCGCTTCGCCCACCGGGATTTGCCGCACCAACCCCTGAATGCGCATGAGCTCTTCCGCGCTGACCACGGCAGAGACTGCGGCTTCTTCAGATCCCGTTGTCTCAAGCAAGATCCGGCGCTCGGCTTCAAGGTCAGGATAGTGAACATCTATCTGCATGAGGAAGCGGTCGAGCTGTGCTTCCGGGAGGGGATAAGTTCCCTCCTGCTCCAGCGGGTTCTGGGTCGCGAGCACATGGAACGGGCGGGGCAGGTCGTGACGGTGACCGGCGATGGTCACATGATATTCCTGCATGGACTGAAGCAACGCCGACTGGGTGCGGGGACTGGCACGGTTGATTTCATCGGCCATGAGGAGCTGAGCGAACACCGGCCCTTGAAGGAAGCGGAAGGCGCGCGAGCCGTCAGGCCCTTCCTCCATCACTTCCGACCCCAAAATATCGGAGGGCATGAGGTCTGGCGTAAACTGAATGCGCCGGGCATCCAGACCCAGCACGGTGCCAAGTGTTTCAACCAGTTTGGTCTTGGCAAGGCCAGGGACACCCACCAACAGGCCATGACCGCCTGACAGGATGGTTACGAGGGTGCGTTCCACCACACTCTCTTGCCCGAAGATAACCCGCGCAACTTCTTGGCGGGCCTTGATTATTGCCGCCATCGCCTCTTCGGAGGCCTTGACGATTTCTTCGGGATCCTGCGAGACGCCGGGGGTGTTGGTGTTCATGCGTGCTCCACGGTTTCTACTTTGCTACAAAACGGCCAGTGGGCCAAATTGACCACCCATCATATTGGGTTCAATCTGGAAGTGTTCCATGCAATTTCACGGAGATGTCAAAATTGCGGCATCTAAACAAGTGTCCAATGATTGCCTTAACATGATGAGAACGCAACGTAGTTTTCATGATGGTGATCAACCCTCGGCGCGTTTCACGATTGCAGTTTCCGCAAGAATGCATAGATTTTAAAGGGTGCTCCCGTCTCAGCTCATACTGATGACTGGTTGCAACCCACTGTACTTGCGATTTCAGAGCTTTACCATAGAGACAATCAAAGGAGGAGCGGCCAAAGATGAGCGAACTGAAAATGCCGGCAGGCCTTCAAGCCTTGATTGATCGAGCGGGAGGCGCTGATAAGTCTCTGCCACCTATTGATAAATGGGATCCACCATTTTGTGGGGATCTGGACATGCGGATCGCCAGCGATGGTCAATGGTACTATATGGGCACGCCGATTACGCGGCAGGCCTTGGTCAACCTTTTTGCCAGCGTGTTGAAGCGGGATGACGACGGAAAATACTATCTCGTAACCCCAGTTGAGAAGATTGGCCTTACGGTGGACGATGCGCCGTTTCTGGCGGTTGAGATGGACTATCAACCGGGTGAGGATGGCGAAGGCCCGCTCTTTACGTTCAGAACCAATACGGGCGATGTGATAGCGGCAGGACCTGAGCACCCCATGCGGTTTGAGAATGAAGAAGCAACAGGCGGGTTGAAGCCGTACATCCATGTGCGCGGCAAACTGGAAGCCTTGTTGGCGCGGCCGCTGCTCTATGAGTTGGCGGACCACATGATTGAGCATGACGTTGATGGTGGATCTGTTCTCGGGATTGAGAGTAATGGGGCATTCTTCCCGGCAGAACGACTGGAGGATAAGTGAGCTTGAGCCCTGCAAATCTGATGCATGCATCCCCCGGGGATAAACCTGATCTGTATTCGATAGACGGCTTTCGGCAGCGGGCGCAGCAGCGCCTAAACTCCCATGGGAACTGGGTGGGGGGCGACCATCTGCTGAACCCCGATTTCGCCTATTCAGCCGAGCAGGAACGCAAGCTGCGTGACGCGGCGGTGCTGATCCTTGCGGTGAACCATGGTCCGGATGCGCGGATCGTACTGACCCAGCGCACCGCTCACTTGCGCTCTCATGCGGGCCAGATCGCGCTGCCTGGCGGCAAGATCGACAAGGAGGATAACGGGCCCATTGCTGCGGCACTGCGCGAGGCGCAGGAAGAGGTGGGGCTGGACCCCTCCTGTGTGAACACAATCGGGCCGATGGGCACCTACATGACCGGCTCTGGCTACAAGGTGGTGCCAATCCTCGCCACAGCTTCGACGGAACTCAAACTTACTCCCAATCCGGATGAGGTTGAGGATGTGTTTGAAGTGCCGCTTTCATTTTTGATGAACCCGCAGAACCATTTGACACAATCCCGCGAGTTCGCTGGAAAACAACGCTTTTTCTACGCCATGCCCTATGAGGACCGCTACATTTGGGGGGTCACTGCAGGGATCTTACGCTGCCTTTACAACACGGTATATGCCTGATGCTTCGAGTACTTATCACCCATGGACTTTTGTTCCTTGTTCCCTTCATCGGATACGCAATCTGGCTGTATCTTGGTAAGAAGGCGAAAGAGGATCGCAAGTTCCGTGATGGCCCCATTGCCTGGCTTGCCATTTCCGGTCTAGCACTGGTGGCTGCAAGCTTCATCGTGATGGCGGCGGTGGGTTATGCCCCTCAAGGCTCTCAGTATCGCCCTGCGCAGATGATTGATGGTGTGTTCGTCCCAGGGGGATACGAAGAGCCGAATGGCTGAGTTGATTACCAAGGAATGGCTGGAAACGGATGCCATTCAACGCGTGTTTGATGTTCTGGAACAAGGCGGGGATCGCGCCCGCGTTGTTGGCGGGCCTGTGCGAAATGCCCTTTTGGGTGAACGGGTTGACGACGTTGACATAGCCTGCACCGCCCTTCCTGAGATCACCGTTCAGCGAGCTGAGGCTGCGGGCCTGAAGGCCGTTCCCACGGGCATTGACCATGGTACGGTGACCCTTGTTTGCGAGGGGATACCTTTTGAAGTGACCACTTTGCGCGAGGACGTTGAGACCAACGGGCGTCACGCAGTTGTGCACTTTGGCCGGGACTGGGCACGGGACGCTGCTCGGCGCGATTTCACCATGAATGCGCTTTACGTCGACCGGGAGGGGGTGCTTTTTGACCCCCTTGGCGGGGTTGAGGACTGCTTGAACCGGCGTGTGCGCTTTATTGGCGATGCCGTCCAGCGTATTCGCGAGGACTATCTGCGCATCCTGCGGTATTTCCGGTTTTTCGCGACCTATGGTGTGGGGGCGGCTGACCCAATTGCCATTGCGGCTTGTGCTGCTGAAAAGCAAGGTATTTCAGGGCTTTCTGCTGAACGCGTCACCAAGGAACTGAGCCGACTTTTAGAAGCGCCGAGGGCGGCTGAGGTTTTGCAGCTGATGGATGGCAACGGCATTCTTGAGTTGGCGCTGGGCGAGCCCACAAGCCTTGACCGGGTTTTGGCAGTGATGGTTGCAGAAGCGACGCTCGGCCGGCAGGGGGATAAAGACCTGCGGATGGTTGCGTTGAAAAATGAAAGGATTTGCGCTGGTTTGCGTTTTTCCGGGGTTTTCTGCAAGCGTGAGGAGCGTGCCAACGCAGCCCGCCATGCACTTGCCCGAAATGGGCTGGATGAGGTGCATCTGAAGTCGCTGATGGTAGACTTATCCCCCCAGGCGGTGTCGGATGGTATTCTTCTTTCCGCATTGGAAGTTGAGAGCCCAGAGGCACTGCGGGCACCGCTCGCCTTTGCCGAAAGCTGGGAGGTGCCGACCCTTCCACTTGCCGGTCGGGATCTGATCCAAGCCGGTCTTGCACCTGGCCCCCGGATTGGCGAGTTGTTGGCGGCGGCGAAGGAGAGCTGGACGGCCTCTGACTATCAGAAGGGGCGAGAGGTGCTGCTTGCTGAAGTGTTGGAAGCGGAGGAGCAATGACAGTTGAGCTGCGCGGTCATCACCTGTTGTGCATGCTGACCTTTGTGGGCAAGGGGTATAACCCGGCGTTCACCGCAAACTACCTGCGGATTGTTGAACGGCTGAACACGGGAGAGGACATCCGGCTGGTTGCTGGCCCCGATGACATCTGTCAGTGCCTGATTGAAACGGAAGACGAGCCGCACTGCTTCAACGACAGCGTGATTGAACGCGACGCCAGCGCCATTGAGGAGGTGCAGAAGGTTCTGGGCCGGGCTTTGCCAATGGGTGAAGCATTTTCACTTTCTGGTCCCGAGATTGCGAAGTTGCGCGCGGCCTATCAAGAGGGGCGGATGCAGCAGGCGTGTGGCGGCTGCGAGTGGCAGGAAACGTGTCGTGCCATCGCACGGCGGGGCTTTCCCGGCGCGTGTCTCCAATAAAAAACACATCTGAGATACTTTTATTCCAGCGTAGCCTGACTATATCCGAGAGTAGATCGGTTTTTGTCTTGTTACTGCAGGAAACACATGCGTTTTTTTACTAAATCTCGGCGGGTACTGAGCCTGTTGATCTTGTCAGTCGCCGTTATTTTTGTAACAGCCGAGTTCGCGGAAGCGAAACGTGGCTTCAGCTTCGGCAGCCGGGGGTCTCGCACCTATACCGCACCGAAGACGACCAACACAGCGCCGCAGACCCAGCCCTTGCAACGGTCCATGACGCCCAACAATCAGGCCACTCAGCCTGCCGGTGCAGCACAGCAGACCCGGACCCAGCAGGCCGGTGCCGCAACCCAGCAGCGTCGTGGCATGTTTGGTGGTGGCTTCATGGGCACCATGCTGGGCGGCTTGATGCTTGGCGGTCTGATTGGCATGTTGATGGGCCACGGCCTCGGCGGCTTTGCCGGTTTCATGGGCCTCTTGTTCCAGTTGCTGCTGATTGGCGGCGCGGTGTGGCTGTTGATGCGTTTCTTGCGCTCGCGCCAGCAACCGCAGGCGGCAGGTGCCGGACACGGCTATGCGCCGCACCCGAGCCAGAACTTCGAGTTCAATGACGCTGGTGGCGCACGGGCTGGCAGCTCTGTGCCCAATGCAGGTGCGCGCCCGATCCACGAGGAGCAGGGCGCACCAGCTGTAGAAAGTGCTACCCCGGCAGACGATGAAGTCGGCCTGACCGCTGATGACTTTGACCGTTTCGAAGAGATGCTGACCACGGTGTGGACCGCTTATGGCAACGAGGACTATGGTGCCATCCGTCAGCTGACCACGCCGGAAATCATGGGTTACTTCGCTGAGGAGCTGGGCCAAGCGGCGTCCAACGGCCTGATCAACGAAGTGCGCGACATCAAGTTGCTTCAGGGCGACCTTTCTGAAGCGTGGCGCGAGGGCGACCAAGACTTTGCAACGGTTGCCATGCGTTATGAGTCTATTGATGTGACCCGCGAACGTGCCACCAACAAGGTGGTTGAGGGTAACCCGGAGGTACCGGAAGAGCGCACCGAAATCTGGACGTTCGTCCGGCAAGCGGGCGAACCTTGGAAGCTATCTGCCATTCAGCAGCCATAAGCTGAAACTCAGACTGAACCCAAATTGCGACTTTAAGGCCCCGCCTCTGGTGGGGCTTTTTGTTTGTTCCTAGCGCGTTTGCTGCAACGGCGGCGGGGTCTGGTTGGTCTTGCGCGCCTGCACCAGAATTTGAATGGCTCTGCCGCTGAAGCTTCCTCCTGCGAACCCGATGAATGAGGCATACAGGGCGATGGCTAACGAGGTGGTTGCGGCGCTTGGGGCGACCGCGGAGAAAACACCGTAGCCGAAGTTGCTCCAGAACGAGAGCATGATCATGGCGAAGGTGGCCCATTCACCGGCAAGCTCCACCTTGGGGCCGTAAATGCCGCCGATCTGGCCGCGTTGCCACGAAAAGAAGACCAAGCCCCCAAGGCCGCCAAAGCCCAGAAAACTGCTCCACGCCAGTGCCGGGTGGGGGAGTGCTGCAAAGTATGCCGCAGACAGAATTCCAAGGAGCGGCAGGATCAGGAAGGACTTGATGGACGTGCAGCGGGGCTTTGTTGCTCTGATGCCGATGACGCAGAGCAGGACGAAGAGCGGCCAAACCCACAACGGGGCGCCTGTAAAAATTTGCAGAAGCATTGTGTTTTCGTGTCCTGAGTTGTGAGAGTGAACGGGGTGTTACTCTGTCAGGACGAGCTGGACACCTGGCGCTTTACCATGAAGGCGTCCCAAGCGTGGAAGGCAATTGCGATGCCCCAGCCTAGAGCGGGCCAGACAACCCAGAAGTAGTCAGGGTTGGTGACCAGATTGATGAGCGTGAGCACGGCCATCACGATCAGGTAGCGCGAAAGATGCCCTTTGAATGAGTTGACGGTTTCCTGCTGCTCGTTTTTGGCGTCATAGGCGCGCACAGCGGCCAGCATGGCGGGTGTGGGCTCTGTGTTTTCGTGGGTGTCTGGATGCGTCATGTGAGGTGTCTCCCGCAGATCGGCAAAGTTGATCTCTAATGCGGAGGCCAGGCACTTCAAGGTTTCGGTGCTTGGGTTGGCACCATTTTCAATACGCTGCAAAGTGCGGGTACTGACGCCTGCCATCTCGGCAAGCTGCTCTTGCGACAGCCCTTTTTGCTGACGTAGCTCTTTCACCTTCATTACCTCTGGCCCCCTTCGAACGCCTCGATCTTTCGCATTTGGCGGGAAAAACACCACGACACGAACCCGACACAACCCCGACAGTGGCCCGAACTTAACCCGCCTTGACGCTGACAAACAGAAAAATCTGATCGCAGGCATGCCGTAGGTTGGGCCAGCAGGGAGGTCTTTTACTTAAACAGCCAAAGGGGTCCACTCCTCCATCTGAGGGGGACGTTTATGCGGATAAGGAAACAGCGCAACTTGGGAAGCTGCGCTGCTGGGTGTTTGCGGGGCAAGAAGTGCAGGCTGTTATGCGAGGGACAGCTGGACCGCGATGTTGTTGCGGGTTGCGTTGGAATAAGGGCAGACTTCGTGCGCAGCGGCGACGACTTCTTCAGCCAGTGCCTTGTCCAGGCCCGGAAGGGCGACCTTCAGTGCAACCTCAAGACCAAAGCCGCCTTCGGAGCGAGGGCCGATGCCAACGGTCGCTTCCACATTGGCATCTGCCGGGATGGTCACGTCGGAACGCTGAGATGCGACGAATTTCATGGCCCCAATGAAACACGCGGCGTAGCCAGCTGCAAACAGCTGCTCGGGGTTGTTGCCCGCACCACCGGCTCCGCCCAGCTCCTTTGGGGTGGACAGGTTCAACTCAAGAGAACCGTCCAGAGTCTTGGCGGTGCCGTCGCGGCCACCGGTTGCAACTGCAGCGGTTTGATAAAGAACGTTCACAGACATGACTATCTCCAGCTTGGTAAAGGGTGGTGAATATCGGCAGCGATTAAATCGTTTGCGATATAAATACGGGAGACGGTGTTGCGTTGTCAATAAGAATTTGAAATAATCGTGTGCGATGTAATGGCGATGAGCGTTCCGCTCCCCCAGAAAGACGGTCGGATGTCAGAAAAGAACAAACAGCAAGGCTTGGTAACAGAAGGCTGCGAAAGCGAAGAGTTTCAGAGGCTTGCGCTTGATAGCCACCTTTGCTTTGCGATCTACAAGGCGAACCACGCCTTCAACCGCTTTTACAAGCCTCTCATGAAAGAGCTGGGCATTACCTACCCGCAGTACATCACGCTTCTTGCGCTTCTTGAGAAGGATGGCCAGCGGGTAAGCGACTTGGGCGAGACGCTGTTTCTGGAATCGAACACGCTGACACCTCTCCTCAAGCGACTTGAAGAGATGGGGCTGGTGAAGCGGAAACGGTCGGCCAAAGACGAGCGTCAGGTAATCATTAGCCTGACGGCGCAGGGCAGGGCGCTTGGGCAGGGCATCTGCGAAGTGCAACGATGCGCTGTCGATGGTCTTGAGATGAGCATGGACGATGTTCAGCACCTGGTGCGTGAGTTGAATAGGGTGCAGGAAATGCTGGTGAAAGCGGGCCGGTAGAGCGAAGGGGCAGACACTCGCCGAGGGACAGCGGCGCGAGCGCCTGATGCCATCAAGGCGGAGAATAGCGGGTCTGCATTCGTTTGAGGTTTCCTGCTTCGGGTCGCCGCAAATTGCCAGTCTATGAATGCCGCGCAGCGCTTGTTGCCTCTGCGCGCGACAAGGGCTATCTATCAATAGATAGGCTTCGGCTGCGGTGGTCTGGCTGCGGTGGTCTGGCGCCAGGTGGCGTGTCGTGTTTGGGCGTACTTGGCTTGGTCAGGTCATGGTGGCGGGGTTTTGCCGGTGCCCAGCCGGAAAGCCGCTTGTTTAAAGCATTCGTGGTTCGAGGTGTTCTGCTGGGAACAATGTGGTGGCTCTTGTCAGAGCATTGGTGGCTACCGGGAATAGTGCGAGATGGCAAAGACAGAAAAGACGACCGTGGAGCGCATTGTGGAAGCTGCTGAAAGCCGGATCCGCACCGCTGGATTTCATGGGTTTTCCTTCCGGGATGTGGCTGGTGATGTGGGCATTAAAAGCGCCAGCGTGCATCACCACTTTCCCACCAAGGATGCGCTCGGGGTTGCCGTTGCTCGCTCTTACACGGACCGGTTCCTGAGGGCTCTGGGCGATCCGGGGGATGAAAGCCGCGGGCCTGAGGCGCTTCTGGCTGCATATGCCGGGTTGTTTCGCCGTGCGCTGATGGTGGAAGGCAAGATGTGCCTTTGCGGTGTGCTGGCCGCTGAAAGCGCTGGGCTTTCTGCGCCGGTGCAGCTGGCGGCAAGAGACTTTTTCCAGCGTAATCTGGCGTGGCTGAAGGGGGTTCACAGCCGCCAGTTTCCAGGGGCTGCTGAAGACGCCATTGAAGCGGAAGCCCTGCGAACAATCGCGTTGATGGAGGGAGCCATCTTGACCGCGCGGGCCCTGGACGATGTTGGGGTGTTTGATGTGCTCACCCAAAAGGGCTCACTAGGTGGCCTTGCGGTGCTCCAAAAGGTTTAAGAGTGCAACCATGACAATGCCGTAGAGCACATGGCCAACAAGTGCGACCCATGTGATGCCGGTGAAGTTCAAGAAGAAAGGCAGGCCCGCAACCGCTGTAATGCCGCCAATTGCAAACACCCAAAGGCCGAAGCCATAGATGGCGGAGGGAAGAAACCAGTTGGTGTCGCCAAAGATCATTCGCCAGATTGGCGCGAAGATGTACATCCAGCCAATGGGATAGCCGATGAGGCCGACAAGGTAGAAATGCACGAAGTATCCAGCAAAGTCGTTGCTCGGCAAGCCAAGGGTGCTTAGCAGGCTACGCGCCAGACCGTGCGGCGACAGGTTTGCAAAGCCAAGGCCCGGACTGAGGACCTGGCCCCAAAAGTCAAAGGCGATGGTTGCAAAAAAGCCGGAGATGAACATGGCACCAAGCGTTGCGAAACTGAGGGAGGGAAGAACCCCTGCCAGCTTTCGTGGTGACGGTTTGCCAGCCATTGCGTCATTCCCCTTCTGTGCCTTGCTTTAGAAACCGCTTTGCAAGACCTGAGTGTGTTCCTCGATCTCATGGCAGGGTGGCAGCGTGACACCCAAGCCTCAAGCCTTGCTTTCCCGTAGGATCGAAGGGCCTACACCGCCATGAAAGCAGGTGTTCAAAGCACTAGTGTGGCACTTTGGGCGTGAAAATCTCCAAGGGCTGGGAAACACCTTTTACAGAATGCGGACCGAGCCCTTCCAGCTCGTAGCTCACGAGCCGGGCCACGGGTTCTGTAACCAGCAACGGTCTTTTCAAGGATTTGGTGAGACTTTCAACCCGTGAGGTGACGTTGACCGCCTTCCCGGTCACGGTGAAATCAAGACGCTGCGGGGCACCGATGTTGCCGAAGAAAACTTCTCCCGAGTGCAGGGCAATGCCGGTGCGCAGGGGACGCCACCCCGAAATGCCGGGCAGGGCTTCCTCATCATTATTGAGGGTTTCGAGGCGCTGCAGTGCGGAGTTTGCGGCTGAAAGTGCCGCCTCTGCCGCTGCGCTGTCGGTGTCGAACTGGTCGAAAGGAAATACGGCCAGCAGGCCATCGCCTATGTACTTCAGCACTTCTCCGCCATGGTCAATCACAGCCCCTGCGAGACACTCGAAGTATCGGTTCAGCACTCGCAGCATTTCGCTGTTTTCCAAACGGTCCGACAGATCTGTTGAGCCGCGCAGGTCTGAGGCCCAGATGATGGCGTTGATGGGCTCCCCCGAGCCGCGCTTGATGTTGCCAGCCAATACCTTCTGGCCTGCCGCCTCGCCCAGATAGGTGTTCATGACGTTTCGGGCGATGCGCTTGATGGCATGGCGGCCCACATGCAGGGCAAAAAGGTCCAAGAGGATGCGGATGGAGGCGAACTGGTCCTTGGTAAAGCCGCCTTCCTGATTGGTGGAAAAGGTGACGGTGTGGTGCAGCTTGCCACCCGTTTGCATGGGGAGCGCGGCATATTCCGTGTGCCCCAAATCCCTCAGTTCCCGCATTAACGGGCTGAGCTTATCTTCCGGTTGGTTTGGAAGGTACTGGTGAAACTCTTCGCCAAACTCAATGCAGCGATAGAGCGGGTTCTTGCGGTAGGAATCCGTTTGCAAAACAGCTTCTTCCACCTTGAACTCGTCGCAATAGCCTTCCCTGCGGTTCCAATGCCAGCCATAGGCATAAAGCTGCGGATGGAGCGTGCCCATGTGCAAGGTGGAGCGGATGATTGGAAAGCCTGCGCCCACAAGGCGATGCATGAAGGCGTTGTAAAGGTCCAGCAGGTCTTCCTCAAAGTTTGCCCCGTGCAGCAACCACCGTTTTAGGTCCAGTTCTGTGAGCGGCGTGAAGGCAGCTTCGTTGATCTGCTTGCGATGCATCACAAAAACGGAGGACGGATAGGTGTGGGTGATGCGGGTTTCTTGCTCTGTCATTGCCTGGTTCCATGAACGCGGTGAAGCCACCTTGTTATTTAGTCTTCTGGAGGCACTAAGAAAATGGGTGGCCTTGCAGAACAGTTTTAATCGTCGCCCACAAACTCGCCTGTAACCTTGAGGCCATCGATCTGGGTTTGGCCTTCTTCCTTGTAGATGCGGCGCGGATAGGCCCCGGCATGGGTGATGAGGTGTTCGGCGAGTTGCTCGGAGTGGGTGACAATCCAGATTTGCGCTCGCTCGGCGGCCTGCGCAATGACCTTGGCGAGTGGTTCCAGCAAGTCTGGGTGGAGGCTTGTTTCCGGTTCGTTGAGCGCCACGAAAGCAGGCAGCCGATAGGACAGCAGACCGCCAAGAAGGGCCAGATATTGAAGCGTGCCGTCCGACAGCTCTCTTGCCGGGAAGGGGCGCTGGATTTCGGGGGTCTCTAGGGAAAAGCGGCAGTCCTGACCATTGGCCTCAATAAGCAGGCGGCTACCGGGAAAGGCATCTTCCACCGCCATGTAAAGCGGGTGGGCGTCCTGCCGGATTTCCTTCAAGGTGGCGTAAACAGCTGCAAGGTCGCTGCCATTGGAGGACAAGGTGGGCGTGGTGACATTGGCGCTTGGCTGGCGCAAGGGGCTGTCCTTGTCGGTGCGGAAGCTATGGTAAAACCGCCATTCAGCCAGTGTGTGGCGAACCACATCCAGCTCCGGAAAGCGAGCGCCGTCGCGAATGTTGGCAAGGGCTGTCTCCGAGCTCAGCAGCTCGTTGTCATAGGTGACGCGCTCACCGTCGCTCGTTCGCAGGAAGACGCTTGGGCCTTTGCGCTGCATGAGGCATACAGGTCTGCGTCCCGTCAGGAGGTTCAGCTCCTCCTCCTTCACCATTGTTTCGAGGGGAAGCGCTGGATCGGAAATTGGGTTTGGAAGGCCCAGGGTGATCTTGTAGGAGAGGTCGCCCAGATCGGCGCGTAAACGGATCTGCGCCTTGTCATGAACTTTGCGGCCCCCGGCCCACATGACGCTTTCCACGCCGCCATCCTCTGACACGGCGCGGGTGATGCGACCAAGAGCAGCCTGCTGGAGAAGTTCCAGAGACTTGTAAAGATTGGTCTTTCCAGTGCCGTTCTTGCCAATGAACACGTTGAGGGCCCCCACGCGCATGAAGATGGAGCGCACTGACCGGTAGTTTTCAATGCCGATGGCGGAAACTGGAGGCATGCCCATGGAACGGATCCGCAGAAGTTGAGGACGGGAAGGGAAGAGCATACAAGCAGATGGCCACCATGCAAGGGCGAGAGACCTTCGAAAACGCTCTGTTCACGGTAAGGTCAGTCTGCAGGCATTGATTGGCGGATTTGGCGTGCTTACCTCGTAATAGTCACTAGGATTTCGTTTGGGCGGCTTCAGTGGCCGCCTGCCGTTTTCAAGAGGAGTTCGTCATGAGTCTGCTGTCCACTGCTGCCGTAACCCGCACTGAAACTGACAGTTTTGGTCCTTTGGAGGTGCCAGTGGACAAGTATTGGGGCGCGCAGACAGCCCGTTCCTTGAACAACTTTCCCATTGGGATCGAAAAAATGCCGGTGCCATTGGTGCATGCGCTGGGCGTGGTGAAGCTGGCCGCCGCTGCCATCAACGAACAAGAGGGGCGGCTGGAGCCAAGGCTTGCAGGCGCGATCAAGCAGGCGGCGCAGGAAGTGGCCAGCGGGCGCTGGGACGAGCACTTTCCACTTTCCGTGTGGCAGACGGGCTCTGGAACTCAGTCCAACATGAACGCCAATGAGGTGATCGCCAACCGGGCGATTGAGATTCTCGGCGGGGAGGTTGGTTCCAAGAACCCCGTGCACCCCAACGACCATGTGAATTTGGGTCAGTCTTCAAACGACACATTTCCGACCGCCATGCACATTGCTGCGGCAGTGGAAATCAACACCAAGCTGCTGCCTGCCCTGCGCCATTTGGAGGAGGCCCTTCAGGCCAAGGTGGAGGCGTTTGCGGACATCGTGAAGATTGGCCGGACGCACACACAGGACGCAACCCCATTGACACTTGGGCAGGAGTTTTCCGGTTATGTGGCGCAGCTTCGCCTATCGCGCGAGCGGCTGGAGCAGGCGCTGGTGGGGCTTTATCGGCTGGCGCAAGGCGGCACTGCGGTGGGAACGGGCATCAACTCCACGCCCGAGTTTGCCGCAAGCTTTGCCGCGAAGGTCGCAGAGGTGACGGGGCTTCCCTTCAAGACGGCGGAGAACAAGTTTGAGGCGCTGGCGACCCACGACGCCCTTGTGTTTGCCCATGGTGCGCTGAACACCCTGGCGGTTTCCCTGATGAAAATTGCCAATGACATCCGCTTTCTCGGGTCCGGTCCGCGTTCCGGCTTGGGCGAGATTTCTCTGCCTGAAAACGAACCGGGGTCGTCCATCATGCCCGGCAAGGTGAACCCCACTCAGGCGGAGGCACTGACCATGGTCTGCGCCAAGGTGATGGGCAATGAGACCACGGTGACGGTGGCCGGTGCGACCGGGCATTTTGAACTTAACGTGTTCAAGCCGGTGATTGCGGAGAGCGTGCTGCAATCCATTCAGCTGATGAGTGATGCCATGGTGAGCTTTGCCGACCGCTGTGTGGTGGGCATCAAGGCCAACAAGGACCGCATCGAGGAGCTGGTGGAACGCTCGCTCATGCTGGTGACGGCGCTTGCGCCCAAGATCGGCTATGACAAGGCAACCGAAATCGCCAAGGCCGCGCACAAGAACCACACCACCTTGCGTGAGGAGGCCCTGCGGCTTGGCTATGTGACAGCGGATGAGTTTGACCTGATCGTTCGTCCGGAACTGATGGTGATGCCGAGATAGGCCCTATGGTCGGCGTTCAATGCGGGACAGGGGCACGCTGGTGCGTGCCCGTTTTGCGCTGGATCCCGGATCTGCGTTTTGCTTTCGCGTCACTTGTCCGGGATGACGCGAGTGGGGTGAGAACTTCTCAACACCATCCGCAGCTGTAGGGGAGGGTCAGGCGCCGGTTTCGCGGTGGTCACCTTGCAGGTGCGTGCTCCTTTTGCGCTGGATCCCGGATCTGCGTTTCGCTTTCGCGTCACTTGTCCGGGATGACGCGAGTGGGTGGGAACTTCTAAACACCATCCGCGGCTGTAGGGGGGGGTGGTCGCAGGTTTCGCGGTGGTCACCTTGCAGGTGCGTGCCCGTTTTGCGCTGGATCCCGGATCTGCGTTTCGCTTTCGCGCCACTTGTCCGGGATGACGCGAGTGGGTGGGAATTTCTCAATACCACCCGCAGCTGTAGGGAAGGTCAGGCGCCGGTTTGGCGGTGGTCACCTTGCAGATGCGTGCTCTCAACGTCGCTGGGATGACGAGAGGGGGGTGAGGTGGCTTAGGGCCACTTCACTACTGGAGGCATGGAGGAGAGGATGGAGGCAACGTTGCCGCCGGTCTTCAGCCCGAAGATGGTGCCGCGGTCGTACAGCAAGTTGTATTCTACATACCTGCCGCGACGAACGAGCTGCTCCTCACGCTGCGCCTCGGTCCATGGCTTGAGGTAGTTCGCACGCACAAGCTTCGGGTAGATCTCAAGGAAGTTGCGGCCAACGGACTTGGTAAAGGCAAGGTCCGCATCCCAGTCGCCGGTGTTGTGGTAGTCGTAGAAGATGCCGCCGATACCGCGCGGTTCGTTGCGGTGCTTGAGGTAGAAGTAGTCGTCGCACCACTTCTTGTAATGCTCGTAGTCGGCACCGTTGTGGCCGTGACACGCCGCCTTCATGGCCTCATGGAAGGCGATGGTGTCCGGGTCTTCCTGGGTGCGTCGGGCATCGAGAACCGGGGTCAGGTCAGCGCCGCCACCAAACCACTGGCGTGTGGTGACCACCATGCGGGTGTTCATATGCACCGCTGGCACATTTGGATTGTGCATATGAGCAATGAGGGAAATGCCGGAGGCCCAGAAACGCGGGTCTTTATTGGCTCCGGGGATCTGGCCGCGAAATTCCGGCGAGAACTCCCCGTGCACCGCTGACACGTGGACGCCCACCTTCTCGAAGACGCGGCCCTTCATCATGGACATGACGCCGCCGCCGCCCTTGGCTCCGGTATGATCGGTGCGCTCCCATGGTGTGCGCTCGAAACGCCCGGCAGGCTGATCGCTCAAGGGGCCGTTCTCAACGGCAATGTCGTCCTCCAGGTTCTCGAAGGCAGCGCAGATCTGATCGCGCAGCTCGGAGAACCAGCGGGTGGCGGTTTCCTTTTTCTCTTCGATGTTGGAGGGGATCGGTCCGCCGCGCTCACTCATGACATGCTCCAAAAACATTTGGTTTATTTAGAATTGTTCTCAACTAGGTGAAAATGCGGGTTGGTTCAAGCAGTAGTTTGGCCGCAGTCACGCAAAGCCATCCGTCTGGCGCAGGGCTTCGCCCAGAACCATGCCCGCTGAGATCGCCATGTTGAGGGAGCGCATGCCGTTCTTCATTGGGATGAGCAGACGATGGTCTGCGGCATGGTGCACATCTTCTGGCACACCCGAACTCTCCCGCCCCATGAGCAGAATGTCGCCGGGTTGGAAGGTGAACGTCGTGTAGGGCTCGGCTGCCTTCGTGCTCATGAGAACAAGGCGTCGCCCTTCTTGCTGCTGCCAGGCGCGGAAAGCATCCCAGCTGATATGGCGTTGCAGCTTGGCGCGCTCGATGTAGTCCATGCCTGCGCGTTTCAAAGCGTGATCGGAGAGGGGAAACCCCGCGGGTTCAATCAGGTGCAGTTGCACGTCCATGCAGGCAGCGAGGCGGAGCAGGGTGCCTGTGTTTTGGGGAATGTCGGGCTGGTATAGCGCAATGTCTGGCATGACGGCTCGCTGGACAAGATTTTCGTTTCTGGTTGGCGATCATGATAGCGGTGGGTCCCTGCCGACATAAGGGCCGTTCACGGGAAAGCTGTTGACTGGTTTTGAGGGGCAGAGACGAAGGTGTGTTGCGAACAGGGAACACTCATATGTTGCAATTTTGCAACGCGCCTGATTTTGTTCGTTTTTCCGCTGCGTCAGCACTGGCCAGTTCTCGGGGAATTGTTTAGGAACAACCCCGTAGCGGACAACGGCTTCGAATCTCTAGCGTATCGCAGAGGATTGGGCCTCACTGCCGGCGCCCTGCCGGTAAAACTGAGTGATTAGTAAGGGGAGACAATACATGACAGATACTATTGTACATGTGCTGGGCCACGTTTCCTCTGGCGCGACTTGCCCTGTCGGGGCGCTGACACGCGCTTAAGCCCACCCACTCGCTCTAAACAGCTTCACAATCTCACTACATCTATCGGGTAGAGGCAGATAGCTTCCCTTTATGGGAGAGGTGTCGCTGTTCTCTGCCCGCCTCGAAAGAGACAGAACCATGATTACTAGCGTGCTTTTGGCGCACTTGGCGTCAAGGGCTGATCCGCTGCTCAATAAAGAGCCGCGGTACGGCCTCCGCTTCTCTGAAGAAGAAGCATTTAAACAACCCAGTTTGTTCAACAGAGGGATTGCTTTTCTTGGCATGACTGTTGGCGTTGCTCTGCTTGCCTTTCTGCCGGCACTCTTGGCCGTCTTTTTTGGGCTCGACAGTGCGGAGCGCAACGGCCAGGTCATGACAGGTGAGCAAATCAGGTCCAGTATGGTGGATAGCCTGTTAGGCGCTGTCGTCGTCGGGCTTGGTATCAGCAGCTTCGTCTGGGCCTTGGCGCAAGGCCCAAATCCCTCTCGGGACAAATATGAGAGCGATGAGCGGATGCGGTAACGCATCTGCTCAAGTCCAGCCGGAAGGCTTTAGAATAAGACTTTAAGGAAGCCTCGATGTTCTCTCGATTTGAAGGGTTAGTGGACCCGTTCAATACTTCAGAAGTGAAGACGCCCCCTTCCACTTTTTGGGCGTTCATATGGTACTACACGAAGCCGTTTGCCCCTCTGTTGGCACTGGCTTCGTTCTTTGGGGCTTGTATTGCCGTTCTTGAAGTAACGATTTTCACGTTTCTTGGAGATCTGGTGAACTGGATTGGAACGGAGGACCCGTCCACCTTCTTCCAGAACAACTGGCCGCACCTGCTCTGGATGGGCTTTGTCGTGCTTTTGATCATGCCCGTGGTTGAGGCCATCTGGCAGCTGGTGTTCCATCAGGGCATCGTGGGGAACTTCCCCATGCTGATCCGCTGGCAGGGGCACCGCTATCTGCTGCGCCAAAGCCTGCCGTTTTTTCAGAACGACTTCGCCGGACGTGTTGCCAACAAGTTGATGCAGAGCGCGTTGGCAGTGCGCGAAGTGGTGACCCGGATTGCCGACATCTTCGTCTACGTGGTGGTCTATCTGACGGCGGCGGTGTTTGTGTTGGCATCAGCTGACTGGAAACTGGCTTTGCCGTTGGTGTTCTGGCTGCTTGCCTATCTGGGTGTGCTTTACTACTTCGTGCCGAAGCTGAAGGACATCTCGCGGCAGCAGGCTGATGCGCGTTCGGTGATGACAGGTCATGTGGTGGATGCCTATACAAACATCTCCACCGTGAAGCTGTTCTCCCATGCGGAGCGTGAAGAGGACTATGCCAAGGCCTCCATGAAGGACTTCATGGATCCTGTTCATCGGCAGATGCGCAATGTAACCCTGCTCAACATCGCCCTGACCAGCATCAACATGCTGCTTCTGTTCGCGGTTGGGGCCACATCCATTGGCCTTTGGAGCTATGCCCTTGTAACAACAGGAGATATCGCCATCGCGATTGGTCTGGTGCTACGTTTGCAGGGCATGTCTCAGTGGATCCTTTGGGAAGTGGCGGGTCTGTTTGAAAACGTTGGTACTGTTCAAGACGGTATGGCGACCCTGTCCAAGCCGCGTGAAGTTGTTGATGTGAAAGATGCCAAGGACCTTGTGGTTCAGGATGCTGGGATCGAGTTCCAGAACGTGCGCTTCCACTATGGCAAGGAAAAGGGCGTGCTGGAAAATCTGTCGCTCTCCATCAAGCCGGGCGAGAAAATCGGTCTGGTGGGGCGTTCCGGAGCAGGTAAGTCGACCTTGATGAACCTGCTGCTGCGGTTCCATGATCTGGAAGGCGGCAAGATTACCATCGACGGGCAGGACATCTCGCAGGTCCGGCAGGAAAGTCTGCGTCAGGCGATCGGTGTGGTTTCGCAAGATACCTCGCTGTTGCACCGGACAATTCTGGAGAACATCACCTACGGCAAGGAAGGTGCGTCTCTGGAAGAAGCGACGGAGGCCGCTCGCAGAGCGCATGCACTGGAGTTCATTCAGGAGCTGCGCGACAAGGAAGGCCGAGCCGCCTTTGATACGCTCGTAGGTGAGCGTGGCGTGAAGCTCTCAGGAGGCCAGCGCCAGCGTGTCGCCATTGCGCGTGTGCTGTTGAAGGATGCGCCGATCCTTGTTCTTGATGAGGCCACCTCAGCTTTGGACTCTGAGGTCGAGGCGGCCATTCAGGAGAGCCTGTTCGAGCTGATGCAGGGAAAGACCGTAATTGCTATTGCGCACCGGTTATCTACGATTGCTGCGATGGATCGACTGATTGTGATGGATCAGGGAAAAATCGTAGAAATGGGGCCGCACGAGGAGCTTTTGGAGGCTGGAGGCATCTATTCCAACCTTTGGCAGCGTCAATCTGGTGGTTTTTTGTCGCAGATTGCGGCGCAATAACTGCGAGTCAGAATGAATCAACCTATAGCCGTCGCAGAAAAAACTGCGGCGGCTTGCCCTAGGGGCGCTTGAAAATGCACGACTTTCTTACTAGGTAATTGGTCGTTGGAAGTGTTCTAATCCACCGAATTGCGTAATTTTCCCAATTTTGATGCGACAATAAGTCCACTTTTCGCCGTGGTCGCTGGACAAGTGCGCGCGTTAATGTCAGATAAACCACGCTAATATAATTGCGTATTTCGCGCATGGGCGCCTACAGCTAATTCACGGTCGATTTACATCGAAAAACATCGAGTGAGGGCTTGGTGGGGCGTTGAGAATTTAACCTGTTTCGAGAGGACGCGACCTTGGAACACTCTGAAACGGCAGAACCAAACCGCCGCGACTTTCTATACCTGGCAACAGGTGCTGTGGGAGCAGTTGGCGTGGGTGCAATCGCCTGGCCTTTCATCCACCAGATGAACCCGGATGCATCGGCATTGGCACTGGCGTCTATTGAAGTTGATGTGTCAGCCATTGAGGTTGGACAATCCATCACCGTCACATGGCGCGGTAAACCAGTTTTCATCCGCCAACGTACTGACAAAGAGATCTCCGAGGCGAACAGCGTGCCTGTTTCCGACTTGCCGGATCCAATTGCACGCAATCTCAACCTCGAAGCCAACGCTGAAGCGACCGACGTTAACCGCTCGGCGGAAGGTAAAGAGCCATGGCTTGTCATGGTTGGCATTTGTACGCACCTCGGTTGCGTGCCATTGGGAGAAGCAGGCGACTTTGGTGGCTGGTTCTGCCCATGCCACGGATCTCACTATGACACCGCTGGCCGTATCCGTAAGGGCCCCGCTCCGGAAAACATGCTGGTGCCCCCTTTCGCTTTCGTTGACGACGAAACAATTCGCATCGGCTAAACGGATCAAGTCTGGAGGCAGCTATGGCTGGGCATACTAAATATGTACCGCAAAGTGCACCTGCAAAGTGGCTCGAAGCCCGTTTGCCGGTGATTTCGCTCATTCGCGGAAGCTTTGTGGACTTTCCTACCCCGAAGAACCTCAATTACTGGTGGACCTTCGGCGGCATCGCATTCTTCGTTCTCGTTGTGCAGATCGTGACCGGCATCGTGCTGGTGATGCACTACACACCGCATGTGGATATGGCATTCCGCTCTGTTGAACACATCATGCGTGATGTGAACTTCGGCTGGCTGATCCGCTACCTGCACTCGAACGGTGCATCCATGTTCTTTATCGCCGTTTACATCCACATCTTCCGTGGCATGTATTACGGCTCCTACAAGGCACCACGCGAAATCTCATGGATCCTCGGTGTGATCATCTTCCTTCTGATGATGGCAACCGCATTCATGGGCTACGTTCTGCCTTGGGGCCAGATGTCCCTTTGGGGCGCAACCGTGATCACCAACCTGTTCTCTGCAATTCCGGTTGTAGGTGAAGCTGTTGTGACATGGCTGTGGGGTGGCTTCTCTGTCGGTAACCCGACCCTGAACCGCTTCTTCTCCTTGCACTACCTGCTGCCATTCGTTCTGGTGGGTATCGTGCTGCTGCACATCTGGGCATTCCACACCACAGGTAACAACAACCCGACGGGTGTCGATCCGAAGTCCGAAAAGGACACGATCCCATTCCACCCGTACTACACCATGAAGGATTTGCTCGCGATCGTCGTGTTCATGATCTTCTTCTCATGGTTTGTGTTCTACCTGCCAAACTATCTGGGTCACGCGGACAACTACATCGAGGGCAACCCGCTTGTAACGCCAGCACACATCGTTCCTGAATGGTACTTCCTGCCATTCTACGCGATCCTGCGTGCTGTTCCTGACAAGCTGGGTGGTGTGCTTCTGATGTTCGGCGCAATCGCGGTTCTGTTCATCCTGCCATGGCTGGACACATCCAAGGTTCGTTCCGGTACGTTCCGTCCGCTGTTCAAGATCTTCTTCTGGCTGTTCGCATTCTACTGTGTGATCTTGGGCTGGCTGGGCGCCATGCCTGCAGAAGGCATCTACGTAACGCTGTCTCAGATCTTCACCACACTGTACTTCGTGCATTTCCTGGTCATTCTGCCAATGCTCGGATTTATTGAAAAACCGAGCAGGCTGCCGGAATCGATCAACGATGCTGTGCTTGCCGATAACGGCAAGACAAGTGCAGCTTGATCGGAGCGGGGGACTTTAAGACAATGAAAACATTTCTCGTCAAAAGCGCTCGTGCTCTGACTGTTGCTTGCGGCGTTATCATGGCTGGTACGGCGGCTCAGGCCGCCGGCGAAGGCCCACACGTTGAGCGTCAGCAGTGGTCTTTCTCTGGCCCGTTTGGTCAGTTTGACAAGGCGCAGCTGCAGCGCGGCTTTCAGGTGTACCGCGAAGTTTGTGCATCCTGTCACGGTCTCAACTACGTTGCTTTCCGCAACCTGGCTGATGACGGTGGCCCGGGCTTTTCTGAGGACGAAGTCAAGGCGCTGGCCGCTGACTACGTGATTGAAGATGGCCCGGATGATGCCGGTGACATGTTCGAACGTGAGGGCAAGCCGTTTGACCGCTTTCCATCACCTTTCGCGAACGAGCAGGCAGCACGTGCATCTAACAACGGTGCTTACCCGCCAGACCTGTCTTTGATAGCTAAGGCTCGTGCGGTTAAGCGTGGTTTCCCCTGGTTCGTGACGGATATCTTCACTCAGTACCAGGAAAACGGTCCGGACTATCTCTATGGTCTTCTGACTGGCTACCATGAAGCGCCTGAGGGCTTTGAGGTTCCAGTAGGTCAGTACTACAACACCGGTTTCATTTCCGGTCAGACCTTGGCCATGGCGCCACCGCTGTCCGATGAAATCGTTGAGTACACCGATGGCACGCCGATGACCGTTGACCAGTACGCCCGTGACGTTTCTGCGTTCCTGATGTGGACTGCAGAACCAAAGCTGGAAGAGCGCAAGCAGCTCGGCCTTGGTGTCATGATGTTCCTGATCCTGTTTGCGTCCTTGCTGTACTTCACCAAGCGCAAGATCTGGAAAGATGTAGATCACTAAGTCGGCAAGACTTGAGGATTTGAAGGCCGCCCCCGGGCGGCCTTTTTTATGGTGGGGCCGTTTTGGCTTGAGAAACCCTTGCGGTTCTGCATGCTGGAGCGCGGGTTTGAGTTTGGCGCATTTGGTGCAAGTTGAAGAGAAAGTGGTTTTGCTATGAAGTCAGTTCTTGGAATTGTTGGTGGCTCTGGGCTTTACGATTTGCCGGGCTTTGAAAACAGCAGCTGGGAAACCATCGAGAGCCCTTGGGGGGAGCCGTCTGACGCGCTGCGCATTGGCGAGATTGATGGGCTGAAGGTTGTGTTCTTGCCGCGCCATGGCCGCGGGCACGTTTATGCGCCGAGTGACATCAACTACCGCGCCAACATCGATGTCTTGAAGCGTGCTGGCGTGACGGATCTGGTCTCTGTATCGGCTTGTGGTTCGCTCAAAGAAGACTATGCGCCGGGCACGTTTGTTCTGGTCGATCAGTTCATTGACCGCACTTTCGCGCGCCCGAAGAGCTTCTTTGGCAAGGGGTGTGTGGCTCATGTTTCTGTGGCCGAGCCGGTGTCGCCAAAGCTCCTCGACCTCGTAGAGCAGAGCTGCAAGGACGAAGCCCTGACCTACAGTCGCGGTGGAACCTATCTGGCGATGGAAGGGCCGCAGTTTTCTTCCATGGCCGAAAGCCACCTTTACCGTCAATGGGGCTGCGACGTGATTGGCATGACCAACATGCCGGAGGCGAAGCTCGCCCGTGAAGCGGAGATGAGCTACTGCACCGTTGCCATGGTAACCGACTACGACAGTTGGCATCCGGGTCATGGGTCGGTGGACATTGCCGACATCATTCGAGTTCTGAAAGAAAACGTCGCCCATGCACAGCGGCTGGTGTTGAACCTTGCCAAGCGTTTTCCGCGTGACCACGAGCCATGTCCCATCGGATCCAACAGTGCACTGGAATATGCCATCATGACGGCACCTGAAAAGCGTGACCCTGAGCTGATCGCCAAACTGGACGCCGTGGCGGGGCGTGTACTGAGCAGGGCATAGGTTGCAGGCGCCGTGGACTTGCATCCGCTTCCATGGCATCGTGAGGTTATGAGAACCAACTTTCAGATTTCTGGCGCGCGGCGTCTGTTGCGAATTATCAGCCCGGCCTGAACTGCCGGGCCGGGGTTATTTGCATCTGATTGTTAAATGCGCGTTCTGCGCTTTCCAAAGGGTTTTCTCATGTCACAAGACAAGCCTGTTCTGCACCTGATGTGCGGCAAGGTCGCTTCCGGCAAATCTACGCTTACTGCAAAGCTTGGCGAACTACCGAATACGGTTGTCCTCGCCGAAGATGAATGGCTTGCGGGCCTTTATGGAGACCAGATGGTCTCAATCTCCGACTTTGTGCGCTGTTCTGCGAAGCTGGAGGCGGTGATTGGCCCGCACACCGTTGCCTTGTTGAGGGCAGGTGTTTCAGTGGTGTTGGATTTCCACGCCAACACGGTCGAACGGCGGCGCTGGATGCGCTCCATTGTGGAGGCGTCTGACGCCGAGCATCGGCTTCACTATCTGGATGTGCCTGATGAGGTGTGCAAGGCCCGCCTTAGAGCGCGCAACGCCAAGGGGGAGCATCCCTTTGCGGCGAGCGACGAACAGTTCGAACAGCTTTCGCGGCATTTCGTCGTGCCGAGCCCGGAGGAGGGGCTTGATGTTGTGGTTCACCGCTTCGACGGCGCGTGGTCGCCCATTGAAGCTGACTGACGCAGCTCATAATGTGCCGCGGGTTCCATGTGCTACCGATGATGCGACCTTGGTCTAAAGGTCGGCGTGGTGTAGATTGGCCCGCTATTTCGGAATCAACGGAGAGCGCGCGCTCTCCGTCAACATAGAGCAGGACCGTGTCTGAGAACTCAATTCGTGAAGAACTGATTGAATCCATTCGTACCATTCCAGACTACCCTTCAAAGGGCATTCTGTTTCGGGACATCACGACGCTCCTTAAAAACGCGCGTGCGTTCCGCAGAGCTGTAGACGCCCTTGTGCAGCCTTATGCGGGCTCCAAGGTGGACCAGATCGCGGGCATTGAAGCACGTGGGTTCATTCTGGGCGGTGCGGTTGCTCACCAGCTTTCTGCTGGGTTTGTGCCTGTGCGCAAGAAGGGCAAGCTGCCGTGTGAAACCGTGGAACAAGAGTATGAGCTGGAATATGGCTCCGATGTCATTGAGATGCATCTTGATGCAATCAAGCCGGGTGATCAGGTGCTCTTGGTCGACGACCTCATTGCAACCGGTGGTACTGCTGAAGCAGCGGTTTCCCTGTTGCGTAAGGCGGGGGCGGAAATTGTCGCTGCGTGCTTTATAATCGATTTGCCAGATCTGGGTGGACGTGCCAAACTTGAAGCCATGAACGTACCTGTGCGTACATTGGTGGAGTTTCCAGGGCATTGACTTCTTTGAGTTCTGAGGACATTCCGAGTTTCTCGGGAGCATTTGAGAACCAATTTGAACTGCTACTGAAATGGCGGCGCGACGTTCGCCATTTTTTGCCCGATCCCGTTTCCAGAGACGATCTCGATCACCTACTTCAGGTTGCTGACCTTGCTCCTTCTGTTGGGAACAGTCAGCCTTGGCGCTTTGTGATTGTGGAGACGCCTGAGGTGCGAAGCGCGGTCTATGAGAGTTTCAAAAAGGCCAACGGCGAAGCCTTGGCGGGCTACAAGGGCGACAAAGCCAAGACCTATGCCACGTTGAAACTCTCGGGCATTGAGATCGCCCCCGTGCAGCTGGCGGTGTTTTGCGAGCAGGACCCTGTGCAAGGGGCCGGACTTGGTCGCCAGACCATGCCCGAAACACTGAATTACTCTGTAGTTTCAGCAATCTATAATTTATGGCTGGCAGCGCGTATACGTGGGATCGGCGTTGGTTGGGTCTCTATCCTTGACCCTCAGGCCATAACGAAAGCTATGGGGGCCCCAGACAGTTGGTGTCTTGTGGCCTACTTGTGCATCGGATACCCGGTTCAGGAAACAGATACGCCTGAACTGGAGACATTGGGGTGGCAGAAGCGAACCTCGCTAGAGACACGGATCTTTTCGGACAAGGAACTGCGCCGAAAGGATTGAGTTTAGGAAGGACATATGGATGGCGGTTGTTATCAGACCGATTGAAGAGCAGGACCGCGATCTTGTGGTTGACCTGCTGGTACGGCGCTGGACAAGCCCTGACATCCTGATTGAAGGCGAAATGATCGACGCCTCCCGGCTGCCTGGTTATCTGGCGCTGGAAGATGGGCGTTTGGTCGGCCTCGTGACGCTGATCAAGCGGGACGCGGAGTGGGAGATTCTCACGCTTGATTCGCTCCAGCGCTGGGGTGGCGTCGGCACAATGCTGCTGGATGCAGTGGTTGACAGCGCACTTGCGGAAAATATCCCCCGTCTAATGGTACGTACCTCCAACGACAATCTGGACGCTTTCCGCTTCTACCAACGTAGAGGTTTCCGGCTTGAACGCGTCGTGCAGGGCGCAATTGACGAAGAGCGCAAGCAAAAACCTGAGATCCCCGTAACCGGACTTCATGGTATACCAATCCGCGATGAAGTTGTATTTGGTCGACCTCTTTAAAATTTAATCTACTTGTCGTAAGGGTAGGTTAATTGAACGTTGTTTAATTTGGGCTGGGGTTGGGATCAGCTCGGGGGATCAATGACACCAAAGGTTCTGGAGGAGCTGGTCAAGAGTCACCGTACCATTCGTGTGGTTACGGCGCAGGAGATTCTTGGCCTGAGCGAGCCCGTCTTTTCCAAGTTGATAGACGAAGCCGTCCGCCGGAAAACTGTGCGTGTCAGTGACGACAAGCTCATTTCCCAAATTCCGCAGGCCGAAGAAAACATCGGCGTGCGCATGCACAATCGCTTTCGCGAGAAAGACGCGATAGGGAAGCTTGCAGCGCAGCAGGTTGGCGCGAACAGTCATTTACTTATCGAAAGCGGAAGCACGCCTGCCTACTTCGTCAAGCATCTGAACTTCCAAGACAACATCAGCATCTCCACCACCAGCCCGCTTATTGCCCAAAGTATTGTGGTGCAAAAGCACTATATCGAGGTGGAGGTGATTTCGGGAAGCCTGACGCCCGGAAACTCAAACCTGCACGGGCCGGAAGCGATCAACCGGATTGAGCAGATCGACGCAGATTGGTCGATCATCAGTCCAGTGAGCCTGAACGCAGAGCAGGGGCTCGCCTACTACTTTCGGGAGGATATCCTTGTTTGTGAAGCGATGCAGCGAAACGGCAAGAAGACAATGGTGATTGCGGATAGCTACAAGTTCGGTGTGCCAAGTAGGTTTTCTTCGAATGTGCCGATGGAGATAGACTTACTTGTGACGGATGCAGGTTCTCCTGCCGAACTGGATGCCGTTTGCAAGGTCTTGAAGCCAAAAGAAGTTCTGCTTGCGGATCCGGAAACCGAGGAGCGCAGCGAGCTGACGCTTCTGGATACATAGTTTATTAGGGTAGATACACTAGGATTTTTACCCAGCATATTTTTTAG
The DNA here is from genome assembly GCF_028737195.1 of Pseudovibrio exalbescens. GTDB lineage: Bacteria > Pseudomonadota > Alphaproteobacteria > Rhizobiales > Stappiaceae > Pseudovibrio > Pseudovibrio zosterae. The sequence continues at coordinate 51,695 of NZ_JAQZAJ010000003.1, forward strand.
TTTTGCGTCTCGGGGTGGGGTGACTGGTCAGAATGGTTAGCGAGCTAATGGTCGATGTGCTGGCCAACCTGGTCAAGCGATACAGGCGCATCGAACTCAAGACAGTCTGCGAGATACTGAATATTGATCCGTCGAGTGTGGGTGAGATTGCAAACTCTCTCGCCTTGAGAGAACATTTTGACCTTTATGACGACACGCTGTTCTATCTGGCACCGCGTGAAGAGGATCGCTATTCCGTCCGCCTCCGCAGTCACTACACCGAGAAGTTTGCGATTGGACAGCTGGCTGCGACCCTGTTCCGTCCCGGCGATCATCTGATGATTGAGGCCGGGAGCACCATGACCATCTTCACGCAGAACCTTACGGACGTTCCGGGGCTGCGCATTTCGACCAACAACTATGCAGTTGCCTCACATATGGTGAGCTCCAACTCGACTTGTCAGGTGCGTATCATCGGTGGTCATTTGAAGGCCGATGGCGGCGGCTGTATGGGCGAACTGGCTGAGGCGAATGTGCGTGCCACACCGGCAGACTGGGCCATTATCTCGCCGGTGGGGGTCTCCGCTGAGGGGGAGATCATGTACTACGATGCGCAGGAGGCATCCTTTGCCCGCGCCATGTCTCAGAGCTGCACCAAGACCATTGTGCTGTGTGACTCCAGCAAGGTGGGGGTGCCCAGTCGGCATACGGCCATCGAGCCGCAGGACGTGGACTACTTCATTACCGACAGCTATTTGAAACCACTGTCTCAGGCGCGGCTGATGCGCTCGGGCCTGCGGGCATTGCGCATTGCCCAAGTGGAGGTAGAGACTGCCAGCGAAATCGTTATGCTGGACGTTTAGGCGATGCCTTGCCGCGCCCATTAATGAGCGGACAAGAAAAAAGGCGCCTTCGAAGGGCGCCCTTTTTACATCCAGATCACGCTCGACCTCTGGTGGAGGTCTGTGGCTTTGGTGCTACGTGTTGAACTTGAACAGCATCACATCGCCATCCTGAACCACGTACTCTTTGCCTTCGTCTCGGGCCTTGCCCGCATCCTTTGCGCCGACTTCACCGTTCAGTTCGATGTAGTCCGGATAGGCGATGGTCTGGGCGCGAATGAAACCACGCTCGAAGTCGGTATGGATTACGCCAGCGGCCTGAGGTGCCTTGGTGCCCTTCACGATGGTCCACGCACGGGTTTCCTTTGGACCGGCAGTGAAATAGGTGATGAGGCCGAGAAGGTCGTAGCCTGCGCGGATCAGGCGATCCAGACCAGGTTCTTCGAGGCCCATGTCGGACATGTATTCACGCTGTTCTTCGTCTTCCAGCTGAGCGATTTCCGCTTCGATGGCAGCTGAGATGACAACGGAAGCGGCACCCATTTCTGCGGCCATTTCCTCAACGCGCTTGGACAGGGCATTGCCTTCTGAGGCGCTCTCTTCTTCCACGTTACAAACGTAGAGAACCGGTTTGGAGGTCAGGAGGTTGAGCATCTTCACCTGACGGATCTCTTCAGGGTCGGTCAGGCCCAATGCGCGCACAGGCTTGCCGTCCTGCAAGATGGCCAGTGCCTGCTCCATGATGGGCAGTGCCAACTTGGCATCCTTGTCGCCGCTCTGTGCCTTTTTCTTTAAGGGCGCAATGCGCTTTTCAAGGCTCTCCATGTCTGCGACCATGAGCTCCGTTTCCACTGTCTCAGCGTCAGCGATTGGATCGATCTTGCCATCCACGTGGGTGATGTCGTCGTCTTCAAAGCAACGCAGAACGTGTGCGATGGCGTCAACTTCACGGATGTTGGCGAGGAACTGGTTGCCAAGACCTTCGCCCTTGGACGCGCCACGGACGAGGCCAGCGATGTCCACGAAGGTGAGGCGGGTCGGAATGATTTCCTTGGAGCCTGCGATCGCAGCAATCTTGTCCTGACGTGGATCAGGCACTGCAACATCGCCGGTGTTCGGCTCGATGGTGCAGAATGGGTAGTTGGCTGCCTGAGCCGCAGCGGTCTTGGTAAGCGCATTGAAGAGCGTTGACTTGCCTACGTTAGGCAGGCCGACGATGCCGCACTGAAAGCCCATTAGTCTTGTCCTTTCGATCCGAAAAGCCGCTCCAGCCCTGCGGCGAGCGGTCCTTTTTTGGCAGCAGGCGCAGCGGCCTCGCTACCAGAAACTTTTGTTTTGGGGTCTGCCTTGGCCTTGTCGGCAGAGCGCTCTGCCGCAGCATCCCGCGAAGACTGCTTCTTGTATGGCTTGCCGGTGTTCTCGCCGCGGGTGTCCAGTGTGACCTTGTTGGAGAACTGGCTGTCTTGTCCTTTGGCAAGGAGCGGCGCATTGCGTGCAATGGCCTCGAGGAGCGGCTCAAGCCATTCCTGATCGGACTTGGAGAAATCGCCCAGAACCCAATGGACCACGCGGTCCTTGTGGCCGGGATGACCAATGCCAAGCCGTAGACGGCGATAAGCGTCGGTGAGATGCGCGGTGATGGAACGCAGACCGTTATGTCCGCCATGCCCGCCGCCGGCCTTCATGCGGAACTTGCCGGGGGGCAGGTCGAGTTCGTCATAAAGAACGATGATGTCTTCCGGGGCGATCTTGTAGAAACGAGCTGCCTCGCCAACGGCGCGGCCGGACTCGTTCATATAGGTCGTGGGCTTCATCAGGAGGACTTTTTCGCCTTCCAGATTGCCTTCCGAGACCTGCGCCTGAAAGCGGGACTTCCATGGCGTGAATGAGCTATGGCGGCGATGAATTTCATCTGCCGCCATGAACCCGATATTGTGCCGGTTTTTTTCGTACTTAGGACCCGGATTACCCAGGCCGACAAGCAGCTTCATCTGGTTCACTCCAGTCCTGACGAGAAAACCTTAAGCGTCGCCTGCTTCGCCTTCTGCACCTTCTTCGCCTTCGTCAGCTTCCTTCAGGCCAGCTGGTGCAGCGATAGTGGAGATGGTGAAGTCACGGTCGGTGATGGTTGGTTCGCAATCCTTAGGCAGCTTGACAGCAGAGATGTGCTGAGAAGAGCCGAGGTCTGCGTCTGCCAGGTCAACTTCGATCGCTTCTGGGATCGCGTTGGCTGGAACAACCATTTCAACGGTGTGACGAACGATGTTCAGAACGCCGCCGCGCTTGATGCCCGGGCAGGTTTCTTCGTTCAGGAAGCGAACTGGAATTTCAACTGTCAGCTTCGCATCGGCAGCAACGCGCATGAAGTCGATGTGTACGAGGAAGTCACGTACAGGCTCCAGCTGGAAGTCCTTCGCGATGACAGAAACTTTTTCGCCGTTCAGATCAACGGTACCAATCTGAGAGAGGAAACCGCCCTTCTCGATGGTAATCATTGCTTCCTTGTAAGGAAGCTCGATGGAAACGGCTGGCTTTTTGTCGCCATAGATCACTGCAGGAACAAGGCCTGCGCGACGAGATGCACGAGCGGCCCCCTTGCCAACCCGTTCACGCACCGTTGCTTTCAGCTCATAGCTGCTCGCCATGGTGGTTACTCCTAATTTTGATATAAAAGAAGGCCGCGGAAGGGGTGAAAAAACCTCTCCGTACACGGCCCGGCTTGCGTGCCTCCTCCAAGGGTGTCGACACGCGTGGCTCGTATAGCGGATGCGGGGGCAAAGAGCAAGTGGCATGCCCGTCCAGAGCGGCTAAAGGCGCATTTCTTTCCCATCGGCTCTCTTGGTAATGTCGCATGATGACACTTGCCCGCTGCGGCAAGGGACACGGGCGCCGAAAATCATTGCAAAATCAGAGGTGGAACAGGCGCCCCTTTGGAGGGGAACTGTGGCAGAACTGGACTTGATGAACATCCTCGGCTTTGCCGCCGGATTGTTGGCGACAGGTGTTATTGCGGGCATTGTGGCCGGGCTGTTGGGGGTCGGCGGTGGGATCGTGATCGTGCCCGTCCTCTACTACATGTTTACCGCATTGCAGGTGGATCCATCGGTTATCATGCATGTGGCCGTGGGAACATCGCTTGCGACAATCATCGCAACGGGCACTTCCTCGGCTCGGGCACACTACCGGCGTGGCGGTGTCGATATGGACCTGTTGAAACGATGGGGTGCTCCGATCGCCGTCGGCGTGGTCGCGGGCTCCGTGGTGTCAGGGCTTGTCAGCGGTGCTGTCCTGACGGCGGTCTTTGGCGTTGTCGCGCTTTTGGTGGCCTTCAACATGGCCTTCAGGCAGAACGCGGCCGCGCTTGCCGATGGTCTTCCGGGGACGCCGGTCAAGGAACTGCTGGGATTTGTGATCGGCGGGTTCTCGGTGATGATGGGGATTGGCGGCGGGACGCTCTCGGTTCCCATTCTCACCTTGTACTCATACCCCATACGCAAGGCAGTGGGCACGGCCTCTGCAATCGGCCTCATCATCGCCATTCCGGGAACACTGGCCGCCATCTACTTCGGCATGGGGGTGCCCGGACGACCGCCATTCTCTCTGGGCTATGTGAACCTGATTGGCCTCGGTCTCATCATTCCCGCATCCACGTTATCCGCGCCGCTTGGAGCGAAACTGGCGCACACAATCCCGCCAAAGCTTTTAAAGGCGTTGTTTGCCATGTTCCTCGCCTTTACCGGCGGCAAGATGCTGTGGGACGTATTCCTCTAGCCCTGACAACAAAAAAGCCAGAGGCGGGGAGCGCCACTGGCTTTTGATCGTTCTTCTGTAACCGGTTCTTAGATGAACAGGCTGGAAACAGACTTTTCCTGAGCCGTGCGGTTGATTGCTTCACCGATCAGCGGCGCGATCGAGATCGTGCGGATGTTTGGTGAGGCTGTGATCGCTGCGGTTGGCTCGATGGAGTTGGTGATGACCAGTTCCTTGAGCTTGGAAGCGGAGACGCGTGCCACTGCGCCGCCGGACAGAACACCATGCGTGATGTAAGCCGTGACTGATTTCGCGCCATGGTTCAACAGGGCTTCAGCCGCGTTGCACAGCGTGCCGCCGGAATCAACAATGTCGTCCACGAGGATACAGTCGTAGCCCTGAACATCACCAATGATGTTCATGACTTCGGATTCGCCAGGCTTGTCGCGGCGCTTGTCGACGATGGAAAGAGGCGCTTCGATGCGCTTTGCCAGCGCGCGTGCACGAACAACGCCGCCCACATCTGGTGAGACGACCATGACATTGTCCGTGGAGTAACGCTCCTTGATGTCGCGCGTCATGACTGGCGCAGCGTAGAGGTTGTCCGTTGGAATGTCGAAGAAACCCTGAATCTGACCGGCGTGTAGGTCCATGGTCAGAACACGGTCCGCGCCCGCGTTGGTCACGAGGTTTGCGACCAGTTTTGCGGAGATTGGTGTGCGAGGACCAGCTTTACGATCCTGTCGGGCATAACCGAAATATGGAATCACCGCAGTGATACGGCGCGCGGAAGAGCGGCGCAGCGCATCGATCAGGATCAGGAGTTCCATAAGGTGGTCGTTGGCTGGATAGCTGGTGGATTGCAGGACGAAGACATCCTCGCCGCGCACGTTCTCCTGAATCTCAACATAGATCTCCTGATCGGCAAAGCGGCGAACCTGCGCCTTTGCCATAGGAACATCCAGATATTTTGAGATTTCTTCAGCCAGCGCGCGATTTGAGTTACCCGCGACGATTTTCATGACCCGCAAGTCCTTCTTGGGCTGTGACATGGGCAGTCGCTGTGGTGCGACAGGCCCCGCTGTAATTCAACAGATGGCATGTGCCGGATTTCAACGTCAGCATCTGCTGCTGTCGTTGCGCGCCTTTTAGCAATCAGATGTCATGCCGACAATAGTCAGAAGGACAGAACTGCTGTGTTTTTTTGGGCATTCTGGCTAATAGTCGCGATTAATCGGTTCAGAGCCGGCTAACCACTGTTCACCCATGCACTGATTGACGCTACGACTCGCGCTGCAACGCGATCCAGTGAGTCGCCCGAGACTGACGCCCAAGGATCGCCTGAGCCACCATCAGACTGCTCTTGCCCTTGAATGCGGTGCAGACGATTGCCGTTGTTGTCCATGATGTCGAAAACATAGAACACGGTGGTGGTGTACTGGTCACCCACTGCGGAGAGATAGCCCTGCACGCGATAGGTGGAAGGGGCACCAATGCGGCGCACCAGATTGATCTTCTGATTGCGGGCGCTTGATGCGATGGAACGGGCGAGGTCGTCGCCAGCGTTACCCGGAATGCCGGTGAACTGTTCGAAGGCGAAAGTTGCCTTGTCAGGTGCCACTGTTGGAGCGACAGAATCCTGATTGATCATGGAGTTCATTGTATTCAAGGTGCCAGGCGGTACGGGATCGCCTCCACACGCAGCGAGCAGCAGCACTGAGCTTACGGCCAAACACCGTGACAAAACCTGAAACCTGGACATTTTCTTCCTTAACCGATGTCAGAGCATCCAGCGCGCTTCGCCCCGCGCGCAGAGACTTAATGGGTCCTAGCTGAACAATCTTTAACGCCCCTTAACGGGCAGGTCGAGAGAGAGCTTGGATAATGTTTCTGGCCCGTTCTTGTGGGTAATGTAGGTTTGCCCCAGCGTCATGGCGGTTTCGCTGTCCGAATCCATGATGATCATGTGCATGAACAGCACCATGTTTTCCTCAATGACATGTTCATTTCCCCGATATGCCATGTAAGGGGCGTCCATCCAGCTTGGAGTAAAACGGGCTCCGAGGGAGTAGCCACAGGCGTTGAGTCGGTGAGACATCAGGCCCCGTTCGTCCAGAACATCCGCATGGGCGGTGAACAGGTCGCCAAAGGTATTACCCGGTATCATCACTGTTTCAACGGAATGAAGCGCAGCAAGTGCTGCCTGATGCAGCTCCTTGTGACGCGGCGTAGGTTCGCCAATGATGGCCGTACGCATTAGAGCCGCATGATAGTGGCGGTAAACGCCTGCCCATTCCAGCGTGAGCTGATCGTTTTCCGAAAGCTCGCGGCGACCGGCCTTGTAGCGACACAACAGAGCGTCTCGCCCGGAGCCGATGATGAACTCGTTGCCCGGATAGTCACCACCGCCCTCAAAGATCGCGCCCTGCATGCGAGAGAGAATCAAGCCTTCATCCACGCCGGGGCCCGCTACCTCCAAGCCAGCTTCGAAAGCGGCGTCGGCAAGCCGGGCGGCTTCACGGACATATTCTAGCTCGGCGGGCGACTTGATGAGGCGCAGGCTTGGGATGATGTCGGAGGCATCGCGTGTGTCGGCAAATGCGCGCAGGGATTCGTCCAGATCGCGGCCGTTTGCAGCGGTCAGCCCGTGGGTGTCGTATTCGATACCAATGCGGGTGCCCAGCAGGTCGAGATCGAACAGGATCTCTTTCACCTGTCCAACAGGGGACTTGCCGCCGACATCGGTCCAGAGGCGAATGTCGCGAATGTTGGAGGTATGGCGGGCCTGACGCAGATCCGCTGAGCGGGTCAGAAGGATCGGTTCCTCCCCCGGACGGACTATGAGACACTGGAAAAAGCAGAAGCCGAATGTGTCAAAGCCCGTAAGCCAATACATGCTTTCCTGAGCGAAAACCAAAAGACAGTCCAGCTTTCGTTCGGCCATTTTGGCCTCTAGCGCCTGCTTTCTGTTTTCAAACTCTTCTGGTGTGAAGTGCAGAGCCATGGATTTATCCCTTCCAGTGCATTCAGGCGAGTACGATGGCAGAAATCTGGCGGCCGTAGTCCGGCTCGTCCTTGTGGGTGGAGCGGCGGTAGGAGAAGAATTTCTCCGGTTCCGCATAGGTGCAGCGTTCAACAAAAGACGCGGACTGCACACCTTCGGCCTTTAGAAGATCAAGGATAAAGGCCGGAAGGTTGAATTGCGCGTGGGTTTCGCGTGCAGACGGGCTGAAGTAGCGCTCGAATGTGCCGTCAAGGCTGAGGAACTGGTCCTTGAACTCCGGACCAACTTCATAGGCTGGTTGGGTGATGGTGGGCCCCAGAACCGCAACGATGGCACTTCGGTGAGCGCCCAGACCTTCCATTGCAGCGATGGTGTTCTTCAGGACCCCGCCGAATGCGCCGCGCCAGCCAGCGTGAGCTGCGCCAATGACACCTGCTTCGGGATCGGCAAACAGGATCGGACCGCAATCAGCGCTCAAAACGCCAATCGCAAGGCCCGGTGTTGCCGTGACCAGCGCGTCGGCCTCTCGCGCTGCATCCTCTGCGAGGGGAGCGTCCAGGACGAGCACATCGGGTGAGTGGATTTGATAGGGGGTGGCAAGATGAGTGCCATCTACACCCAGCCGCTCAGCGACGCGCCGGCGGTTCTCCAGCACGTTGTCTCGATCATCCTTGGACCCCAAGCCTACATTCAAGCTTTCATAAAGGCCGGATGATACCCCGTTTTCACGCGTAAAAAAGCCATGCCGCACATTTGGCATGGATGCCAGTTCAGGCGCTCGGATCATCAAGCCTCCTCCATTTCGGGGAAGGTTGACTGACTTCCCCGCGGTTTGTCAATTCGCACGGCGGAATAGGCTTTAGTTTTTAGCGGAGAACGGCACTGGCGGTATGTTGTTTGCAGTGATTGCCAGTAGTTTGAACAGGGTGCCCATTTGATTGTCGGCGGCAAGACGCTCTACAGCCTGTCGAATGTCGGTCTGCTCCGCCTCTGATTTGCCCGCGCCGAGCTGTCCTGCGCGCTCCAAGAGGCCGAGGCTTAGCAGGAAGTCGGCCTGTGTGATCGGGCCGTGGGGAATTGCGCCTGCTTTCTTGCTGGCTGTGGCCAGTGCCTCGAAGTTCACATGGGCGGTGAGGTCTGCCTGCCCAGGTGTTTCAAGGCAGGAGACGTAGGCGTGCTCCTTGAGGGCTTGCAGCGTGTCACCCACTTGAGTTTGCGTGTAGCCATAGTCGATGTAGAGCGCTGAGCCGCCATGCGCGGTGATGCGCTGGGCAATGCTTGTCGCCAGTGCGGTGGAGGCGGGGCTGAGTTCGAGTATGCTGCCGAGGCCCGCGTTCTTTATGCTTTCTGCAAGCAGGCGTGTGTCCAGCGTGGTTGTGCTGAAGCCGAAGGTAAGGTCTCCGGCGTCTGTAAGGCCCACGCAGCGCTCGCGCCACCCTTGTGGCGTGAGCTGATACTGGTGAACTGGCAGGGCGTCGAACAGCTCATTGGCGATCACATATAGTGGCCCCTCTGGAATGCTCTCGAAGCTTTCATGCCACTGGATGCTCTGTCTGCTGAGGCGGTTCTTCTGCACTTGCTTCAGGCGCGGGCTGGTTTCCACCATATGCACCTTCGCCGCCTGCATGAATGCGGGCCGCAGGTTGGCAACGCGCAACACGTCTTTCATCAGGGTGCCGCGTCCCGGGCCAAGCTCGACAAGATGAAAGGCATCAGGTGCGCCATCCTGCTGCCATTGATTGACAAGCCATGCGCCAATGATCTCGCCAAACAACTGAGAGACTTCAGGCGCTGTGGTGAAGTCTCCTTTAGCGCCGAAGGGCTCCCGCGTCATGTAGTAGCCGAACTCCGGGTCCGCCAAGCACAGGTTCATGTACTCTGCGATGGTGATTGGACCCTGATGGGCAATACGGAACTTGATCTTGTCGAGCAGGGTCTTGTGGGTCGTCATGTGCTTACTTCGCTGGTGCCTTGCGCAGGGCATAAACAGTGAGTACAGCCCCTGCGATGATCATGGGCAGGCTCAACAGGATGCCCATGGTCAGGAAACCTGAAAGATAGCCGATATGGGCGTCCGGAACGCGGTATAGCTCCGCGATGGAGCGGAAAACACCGTAGCCCACGGCAAAACAGCCCGCCAGAGCGCCGGGGTGGTGCATGAACTTGAAGCGCTTCATGAGAACGCGAAGGATGATGAACAGAAGGATGCCTTCGAGAGCTGCTTCATAAAGCTGGCTTGGGTGGCGGGGCAAAGGTCCGCCATTTGGGAAGATGACACCCCATGGCACATCAGTGGGGCGGCCCCAAAGCTCTGTATTGATGAAGTTTGCCAAGCGCCCGAAGAACAAGCCGATGGGTGCCGCAATGCCGCACAGGTCCATGAGGGTGAGAAGGCTGAGGCCCTTGGCGTAGCTATAGGCGACCATTGCCACCACAACGCCAAGAAAACCGCCGTGAAAAGCCATGCCGCCAGTCCACACGGCGAGGATTTCGCCCGGATTGGCCGCGTAGTAGGCTGGATTGTAGAACAGCACATACCCCAAGCGGCCACCGAGCACGATGCCAAGGGCTGCCCAGACAACGAAGTCGTCAATGTCTCCTGCCGTGGGGCGCTGCTGACTTGCGCCCCAGAAGCGGTCGTTCATGACAGCGGTTCGCATGTAACGCCAGGCAAGCAAAATGCCCGCAATGTAGGCAAGAGCATACCAGCGGATGGCGAGAGGCCCGAGCTCAATCAGGACCGGATCAATATGAGGAAACGGGATTGCAAAAGCGGGCATGTCTGTTCCGGTGGTGGGGTGAATTTATGGCCCTTACATGCGTCATTCGGCGACTTCGTGCAAGATGGGCGGCGTGGCTTCAGAGGTGATTGGCGCTAAAATTATTGAGAGCAAATAAAACTCGTGCGCAACCGCCGTTAACACTGGTTTAGCCACGGATCTCTCTTGAAGTTGAGGGGCTGCCACAATAGGTCTACAGTACCTTAATGACAGCGGAGCGTGAGATGACCCAATCGCCGAACAAGTTCCTTGATGATTTTGCTAAGCTGATGACAGATGCCGCCGGTGTTGCGCAAGGCGCTCGCCGTGAGGTGGAGACAGCATTCAAGGCACAGATCGAGCGCTTTATGGCTGACATGGATGTGGTGAGCCGTGAAGAGTTTGACGCGACCAAAGAGATGGCCGTACGCGCTCTTGACGATGTAGAAAGCCTCGAAAAACGCCTCAAGGCTGCTGAAGACCGGATCGCTGCACTTGAAGCTGCGATTACCCGCGAAAAGGACTAGGCGCGCCAAAGCTGCCCGTAATGACAGGTTAAAATTCTGTGGGCGATGTTTTGTCGTCCACAAATTTCCCGATTGGCACCGGGAGGGGCATGTATCCCAATGAGGGAGCTTGCCTGTATATTTTCTTAAAACAAGGATTCGTCATAGGCATGCGGTTGGACTGAAGCCTCAAGCAAAAGGCACCAAAGTCTGCGACGAACCACGAAGAACACAAGAAGTGTCTGGTCCTAGGGAACGATACCGCCACATTAAGTGGGGCGTCGTTTTTCATCCGCCCTCTAGCATTGAGAGGACCGATATGAGCCTCATAGATACCGAATTCGAGCAAGTTCCAAATCCAGTCGACACGATTGAACACGTGGCGGCGCTCAACGATTGGACCTTTGAGCGTCTTGGTGACGATGAAATCTCCATCTCCGTTACCGGTAGCTGGTGCGATTACCACATTTCCTTTTCCTGGATGGAAGAGCTTGAAGCTCTGCATCTTGCCGCTGCGTTTGACCTCAAGGTGCCAGACCCACGGCGCACTGAAATCGTGCGCTTGCTGGCCCTCATAAACGAGCAGATGTGGATGGGGCACTTCGACTTGTGGAGCCGGGAAGGCATTGTGATCTTCCGGCAATCCTTGTTGTTGGCCGGTGGTGTTGAGGCGACCTCTCAGCAGATTGAAGTGATGCTTTCTCATGCGCTGGAAGCGTGTGAGCGCTACTATCAGGCCTTCCAGTTTGTTGTTTGGGCCGGGAAGACCGCTGATGAGGCGGTGAAGACCGCTCTTTTTGAGACTGTAGGCGAAGCATGAGTTTGACAGCAGAGCGCCCCCTCGTATTGGTGGGGGCAGGGAAGATGGGCGGAGCCATGCTGGAAGGCTGGCTTCGTCAGGGTATAAAGCCCGAAAGTGTCTGTGTTTTGGATCCGGGTCCTTCTGCTGAAATGCAGGCTTTGCTGAAACAACATGCAGTGACATGGCATGAGAAGCTTCCGAACGGCTTGAAAGCCGGCGTTCTGCTTCTTGCCATCAAACCGCAGATGATGGCGCAGATCGCGCCATCTCTTGCCGCGTGCGTAGATGACAAGACCCTTGTTGTTTCCGTTGCCGCAGGCACGCCGGTTTCCTTCTTCGAGAGCGCCTTTGGCCAAGACAGTGCGGTGGTGCGGGTAATGCCCAATACCCCTGCGCAGGTCAGTCGCGGGATCTCCGGCGGCTACGCAAATGCCAAGGTGAGCGCGCCACAAAAGGCGCTGGTAAAGCAGCTCATGGAGTCCGTTGGCACATTCGTCTGGGTGGAGACGGAGGAGCAGATCGACTTTGTGACTGCAATCAGCGGTTCTGGTCCTGCCTACGTTTTCCATATGGCAGAAGCGCTGACGACCGCTGGCGAGCGGCTGGGGCTGGCGCCTGAGGTTGCCGCTCAATTGGCGCGCCAAACGGTATGTGGAGCAGGTGAACTGCTCTACCAAAGCTCACTGGAAGCTTCCACGCTTCGGGAGAACGTGACCTCTCCCGGTGGGACGACGGCGGCGGCGTTGAACGTCCTGATGGGGGGCAACGGGCTGACGGAACTCATGAGCGAGGCAGCGGCTGCGGCGGCGCAGCGGGCAAAAGAGCTTTCCAAGCAATAAAATAGCAGGCTCGGCACTGGACGTGACGTGTTTCATCGCTAGCTTACTAGCATGACCATGTGACAGGGTGAGGAGGTGTGCCGGTGCCTACAGAAAAGACACGCAAGCGTATTGTCGACAGCTTCATGAAGCTGCTCAGTGAGCAGAGTTATGCGTCGATCACCTATGCAAGCATCGCAGAGGCCTCGGATGTGGGGCTTGATGTGCTGCGGGCCAGCTATGATAGCAAGATCGACATCCTGGGCGCCTTTGTGAGCCAGATCGACCAGAAGGTCCTCGCCGAAGCCGATGAGGATATGGAGGAAGAGGGGGCGCGTGAGCGGTTGTTTGATGTGCTCATGACGCGGCTCGACTTCCTTGCACCGCACCGCGCGGCCCTGCGCCATTTGCGTGATGCCGTCGAAGCCTCCCCCGGCTTTGGGCTCGAAATACAGCGGATCTCAGCAAAATCCATGGAATGGATGCTTGCTTGCGCGGGCATAGAGCTGCATGGGCTCAGGAAAGTCGGTGTGACCAATGCGCTGACGGTGGGCTTCTGGCGGGTGTTGAAGGTATGGCTGGAGGAAGAGGACAAAGGGCAACCTAAGACCATGGCCGCGCTTGACCAGATGCTGCGAGAGGGACAAGACTGGCTGCGCCGCGTGGACAAAGCCCAAAAACGCCTTTCACCTTTCCTCAAGAGAATGAACGAGATGCGCTCTGGTCGACGAAACCGCCGGCAACCTTCCGATGAGGCTTCCGGGGGAAGCGACTATCAAATCTAGTTCTAAGCAAAGGGGCAAGCCGTGAGCGACACTGAGGAAAACACAATCAGCTTTGATGATTTCTTGAAGGTGGACATTCGGATCGGGCAGGTGGTTGAAGCGGAGCCTTATCCTGAAGCTCGAAAGCCTGCAATCAAGCTCAAGATCGACTTTGGCCCCGAGATTGGCGTGAAGAAGTCTTCGGCACAAATCACCGATCACTACGCACCAGAGCAGCTGGTTGGGAAGCAAGTGATGGCGGTGGTGAACTTCCCGCCGCGCCAGATCGGCAAGTTCATGTCCGAGGTGTTGACCCTGGGCTTTACCCATGAAAACGGTGGCATTGTCCTGGCGCGACCGGACAAGGACGTTCCGCTGGGCACTCGCCTGCACTGACAGGCTGAGATGGTGCGCGGATCAAATGGGAACGCGCACCCGTACTCGAAGTCCACCCATTGGCGACTCGCGCAGAAAGATTTCTCCGCCATGTGCACGAACAATGTCTCGGGCGATAGAAAGGCCGAGGCCTGACCCGCCGGTGTCTTGGTTTCTGGCTGTGTCCAAACGATGGAATGGCCGGAACACATTCTCACGCTCTTGAGGTGGAATGCCCGGCCCGTCGTCATCAACGGTAACGATCAACCAGTCTGGAGTTCTGTGGCCCTTGATGCGTATGGTCTTGCCATAGCGCGCCGCGTTTGAGATCAGGTTCAAGAGACAGCGGCGGAAGGCGCGCCCTTTGAGTACGACCTGAGGATCACCGTCGAATGTGCTCTCAACATCCGCTCCAACGACTTCTGCCTCCACCTCTAGCTCTTCCAGCATCAGCGAGATGTCTGTTTCTTCCGATTCCTCGTCGCCATAGCCTTTCGAGAACGCCAGATAATCCTCCAGCATCCGATTCATCTCTTCCACGTCACGGCGCAGGGCCGCGACTTCTGGCGTGTTATCCAGAAACGTGAGCTGAAGATTGAAGCGGGTGAGGATGGTGCGCAGATCGTGGCTCACACCTGCAAGCATTGTGGTGCGCTGGTCCACGTGGCGTTCGATGCGGCGGCGCATGTCCAGAAACGCCATTGCCGCGCGGCGCACTTCGCGGGCGCCATGAGGGCGGAACTGGGTCGGCTGGCGTCCCTTGCCGAACTCCTCAGCCGCATCTGCCAGCTTCTCGATAGGGCGGATCTGATTGCGCAAAAACAGGAGGGCCGTAATGATCAGGATGAGGGATGTTGCGACCATCCAGACAATGAAAATGTGTGAGTTGGATGCATAGGCCAAGCTTCTGCGCGCAATGAAGCGCAGATTTTTGTCTTCAAGCTGAATGCGGATATCGAGGAACCGATCATTGCCAATGGTGTCGATGAAGAACGGCTTGCCTATGCGCGCTGTGATCTCTCGGCTGGTATAAAGGTCCACGAGATCGAACAGAGAGGCGTCTTTTTTGGGGGGCAACGGGCCGGGCTTCGAGACCGAAACGGAGAGGTTCAATGCGCTGGCGGCAATGCGTTTGATGCGCTCCTCATCCTGTTCCGTTTCGTATGTTTCATACATCTCAACGACGGCGGAGATCTCTCTTACCAACGCTTCGGACAGGCGTCGTGTTACAAGGGCGTAGTGCCGTTCCATGAACACGAATGCCAACACGGACTGAAGCAGTACCATCGGGATGACGATGATCAGGAGCGCTCTGACGTACAAGCCTTTGGGCAGGCGGTTGTGCAGCCAGCTTGCAAAAGCAAAGTAGGGTTTCAGCAGCGATTTGAGGATAGGAGAGGTCCTAATGGTCCTTGAGATGCTGAAGTCGCGCCATGTGCTCCTGTCGGTCATGAACTAGTCCGTAATCAGCCGGTAGCCAACGCCCCGAACTGTCTGCAGGTAGAAAGGATTGCCTGGGTCCTCTTCGATCTTGCGTCGCAGACGATTGACCTGCACATCCACCGTGCGTTCGCCAAGGCTGGTGTCATCACCGACCAAATCATTGCGGGTAATGGTCTGACCTGGCTTGGCTGCAAACACGTTGAGGAACTGCTTCTCTCGGTCCGTAAGCCGAATGAACTCTTCGCCCCGCTTCAGTTCTTCCCGCTCTGGATTGTATTGAAACGGGCCGAAGGTGATCTTGTCCGGCTTTTCCTCCTGTTTCGGGCCTCCCCGACGCAGGATTGCCGAGATCCGCAACAGCAATTCTCGTGGTTCGAAGGGCTTTGGCAGGTAATCATCAACGCCCGCTTCAAGGCCCTGAATGCGGTCATCCGTCTCCGAGCGCGCTGTGAGCATAAGGATTGGAACATCTGAGGAGTTGCGCAGATCGCGCGCGAATTCCAATCCACTTTCGCCGGGCATCATGACGTCCAGAATGAGGAGGTCAAACTCCAGCCCCTGCATCCGGCGCCGAGCTTCTTCTGCATCCTTGGCGACAGTGACCCGGAAGCCCTGATTTCCGAGAAAGCGCTGCAGCAAATCGCGGATGCGGCTGTCGTCGTCGATGAGCAGGAGGTGAGGGGCGCTATCCTCAGGGATTGGGGTAGATGTCACTGGTCATTCCTTGGTTGTGCTCTTGGTTATGAGACGAACCACGTCGCTGCGATCCTTTTCGTCAATCATGAGATACAGGAATTGGCGAATGATTTCATCACTACCAGTAGGCATGAGATCGATTGTCTTGTTGATCCGCTTGGTTTGGAGCTGTGACAGCTCCTGTGCCAATAGCTTGCCTTTGGCTGTGGTGAAAAGAAGGCGCTCCCTCCGATCGAGCGGGCCGTGTTGCTGCTCAATGTAGTCTTCATCCACAAGTTGTTTGAGTACGCGCCCGAGGCTCTGCTTGGTGATCTTCAAAATGCCGAGCAAGTCGGAGACCCTGATTCCCGGATTTCTGTGTACGAAATGCAGGACGCGGTGGTGCGCGCGTCCGTAGCCCAGTTTGTTCAAGAGCACGTCTGGATCGTCCGTAAAGTCCCGATATGCAAAGAATAATAGCTCTATCAGGTCAAAACGGGGTTCTGTTTCTTGCATTGCTCGATGCCTGTCGTCGTTCGTCACAGCTGTTCTATTCTACAAAAAATACGTCAGTTATGTTGACTTATATTGGTTAGATTGTTACGTATTGATTGCCCGATGGGAAATGATTGTTCTTAGGTATCTGTTTTTGGGTAAGAATTGAGAATGGTGCCATACAAACGACATTTCGCGAGGGCAGTCAACGGTTAGTACCGTTGTCCAATAGAGTTCAATGTGACCACAATCTTGAAGAGAACAGGCCCTGAATTGGCCGGAGACAACCGGTCTTTCTTTGTCAATTGTTCGCCAGCGGAGTTTTAAAATGGCGGGTATTCCATTTGATCAACGTGAAGGTGTCATCTGGTACGATGGCGAGTATGTGCCGTGGTCAGATGCGAAGGTGCATGTGCTATCGCATGGGCTCCATTATGGCAGCAGTGTCTTTGAAGGGCAGCGCGCCTACGGCGGCGAGATCTTCAAGCTGCAAGAGCACACGGAGCGCCTCCATGCATCTGCCAATATTCTTGGCTTCGAGATCCCGTGGAGCGTGGAAGAGATCAATCGTGTTTGCAATGAGTTGATGCAAAAGTCCGGGCTTGTTGATGCCTACTTGCGCCCAGTGGCATGGCGCGGCAGCGAGATGATGGGCATTTCTGCCCAGCACAACACCATTCATCTGGCAATAGCCGCGTGGGAATGGCCGAGCTATTTCAGCCCGGAAGAGCGTCTCAAAGGATTGCGTCTGGACCATGCGATTTATCGCCGTCCAGCACCCGAAACGGCACCATTTCAGGCCAAGGCTGCAGGCCTTTACATGATTTGCACACTGTCCAAGCATGAGGCGGAGCGCAAGGGCTATGCGGATGCGTTGATGCTTGACTGGCGCGGTCATGTTGCAGAGGCAACAGGCGCCAATGTGTTCTTCATCAAGGATGGTGAAATTCACACGCCGAAGCCGGATTGTTTCCTGGATGGGATCACCCGCAGAACTGTGATCGACCTCGCAAAGCGCCGCGGTATCCCGGTGCATGAGCGGACCATTCTGCCGGAGGAGCTGAGCGGCTTTGAGCAGTGCTTCCTTACTGGAACAGCGGCCGAGGTGACGCCAGTTTGCGAAATCGCAGGCACTCATTTTGAGGTCGGCGAAATTACTAAAACACTGGTGACAGATTATACTGCTGAAGTGCAACCCGCTTCAGCCACCTTCCAGAAAGCCTCCTAAGAGGGGACATCTGAAAAGGAAAAGCCACCGGAAGGAGAGCCGGTGGCTTTTTTTTTGTTTAGACCATGAAGGCTCGTTCTATTGGTCTTCGTGCATCGGTTTGAACAGTCGGCCACCTTCGGTCCAAAGGACGATGCCAACCGCGATGCTGCCGACAACGAAGTAACCGAGTGTCAGTGGAACGACACTGCCGTTGAAGAGGGCACCAATGGATGCGCCAAGAAGCGCCCCGATTGTGGTGGTGACAAAGCCAACCATTGCGGAGCCGGCTCCGGCCATGGCGCCTAGTGGTTCCATGGCCATAGAGTTGAAGTTCGGGCCAATGAAGCCGAACAAAAAGATGCCCAATGCCTGAAAGACGACGTAGCCCCAAAGGTTCATGTTCTCTGTAAAAGCAAGGACTGAGGCAATGGCGCTGACGATTACAAACAATACCAGCGCACAGTGAGACAGCATCCGAAGGCCGTACTTTTCAACGAACTGAGCATTGAGGAACGAGGCGACGGACTGCCCAGCGGCAATGCCAGCGAAGACGAGCGTGAAGCTGGCACCAAGTCCATAGACTTCTCCCAGAACCTGCTGCGCTGAGTTGATGAAGCCGAAAAGCGCACCAAAGGTGCAGGACACCGCCAGCATATAGCCGAGTGAGTATCGGTTGGTGAGCACAAACCAATAGGAGCGCGCGACCGTTCTTGGGTTGAGTGGCAGGCGCTTTTCTGGCGGCAAACTCTCTGGCAGGCGGGTGATGCACCACGCCATAAGGGCAAACGCAAACAGAGTGAGGAAGATGAATATCCAGCGCCATGGCCCCAGAAACAGGATGGCCTGTCCAAGTGACGGCGCAATGATTGGGGCAGCCATGAACACCATCATGGCGAGGGACATGACGCGGCCCATCTGACGGCCATGATACCAGTCTCGCACCATGGAGATGGTGACGACGCGAGGTGCGGCAGCGCCAATACCTTGAACAAGCCGCGCCAACAGCATGGCCTCAAACGTGGTGGCGAAAATCGCAAAGATGGTGCCGATCACAAACAGCACGATGCCTGCGAGCATCGTTGGGCGGCGTCCCAGCCAATCTGAAACTGGTCCGAAAATGAGCGAGGCACCACCAAGGCCCAGCAAGTAGGCACTGAGGATCAATTGACGGTCGTTATCGTGAACTACTCCAAGGTCGGAACCCATTTGGGGTAGCGCGGGCAGCATAATATCAATGGACAGCGCATTCAGCGCCATCAGAGCTGCAATCAGCAGGACCACTTCGACAAGCGAAAGCCCTGCATGAGGCTCAGCAGGCTGGCCCTTAGCAGTCATGGATGACATGAAGAATCCTAGTTTTTGTTTGTCTGAAGCGCTTAGTTCTTATGGTGCGCAACGTGTCACACGGCAGGGAAGAGAAACTTCGCGAGCTCGGATGGAGCCGCATTTAGCAGTTTTTGCCTGGGATCTGTCAATGCAAAAAACAGAATGTCAGCGTTGCGAGGCTGTAGCCTCTGTCAAATCTTGCTTTTTTTCCAACGTGTTGCATCATCGTCATCGCTGGTTTTCGCCTCCACCCAGCGTGCTTCATTGCTCTCAGTCAGATGCTCTTTTTTCCAGAATGGTGCCCGTGTCTTGAGGAAATCCATCAGGAAGTCGCAGGCTTCGAAGGCTGCCCGGCGATGTGCGCTTGCTGCGAGAACGAGAACGATGTTCTCGCCCGGCCTGATCATTCCGAAGCGATGGATCACGGTGAGGCCGGTCAGAGGCCAGCGCTCCAAAGCTTCATCCGCGATGCGCTTGAGCTCAGCTTCGGCCATGCCGGGGTAGTGTTCCAACTCCAAAGCCGACAAGGTGCCCGCTTCATCACGGCACAGGCCTGAGAAAGTGACAACCGCGCCCACATCCTTGCGTGCTTCGGTGAGACGCCGGGTTTCGGCAGCCACATCAAAGTCATTGGCAGTTACAAGGATCTTCAGCGGGACGGGTTGCATGACAGGGCGTCTCCTAGAGGGCGTTCAGCCGCCCGTCATGGGCGGGAAGAACGCAACTTCCCTGGCTTGGGTGATGTCTGCATCGGCTTCCACGTGTTCCTGATCTGCCGCAATGCGAATTAGATCAGGGTCTTCGAAAGCGTAGTCATAGCCTTCGTCGCGTTGTTTAAGCCAGAGCATCAGGTCCATGCCGGTTTTTACAGCCTCGGGAAGCTCAATTTGTTCTTCCGCTGTACCTGTCCGCTCGCGAAGCCATGCGAAATACAGAACCTTCATGGAACCTCCCAGAATGTAGCTCCGTTACTTTTCCTCAATGAGGTGACCAATTCCGGCACGGAAATAGTCGTAACCGGTATAGAGCGTGAGCAACGCCGCCAGCCACAGCAGGGCAATGCCTGCTTCACTTACATAGGGTATCACGGCATCGCCCGCAGGACCGGCAAGCAGAAAACCCATGGCAACCAACTGCACGGTGGTCTTCCATTTCGCCAGCTTGGTCACTGGCACGCTGACCTGCAGTTCGGCCAGATATTCGCGCAGGCCTGATACCAAAATCTCACGGCACAAGATTATGATGGCGGCGATGACCGACAGATGCCCAATCGTGCCGTCCAACGTGAGCATGAGAAGGCAAGCCGCGACGATTAGCTTGTCGGCGATTGGGTCCAGCATGCGCCCCAAAGAGGACTGCTGTTGCCAAGCGCGGGCAAGATAGCCGTCGAAAAAGTCCGTTACCGCTGCGATGATGAAGATGGCTACAGCGATCCAACGGGCTGTGTTGCCCGGAAAGTAGAAACACAACGTAATGGCCGGTACGGCGGCAATGCGGCCGTAGGTGAGAACATTCGGAAGTGAAAGCAATACGTTAGTAGACATTGGGACCTGCACTCAAAGGCGGCATATAGCCGGTGTCCGATGCACTTGGTTTGAATTATCTGGGTTTATCAGAGAGAGCATCGGCTGGGAAAGGGCCATGGACCATTATTGGTCGAAGATGGCGTCCTTTGCTTCGTCCACGATCTGCCGGCCTTTGCGAAGTGTGAACGTAATCGCCTCTTCCTCAGAGCCGTGTGTATCGGCACGAATGAAGACGTGTTCTTTCACTTCTCCATCAAAGTCCTTGGTGATGCGTCCCATTGTCTGCCACTGGGGACCATTTTTCCGCGGCTCGGCGTAAATCAAATAGCCAGCATATTCTTCCGGCTTTGCCGATGGGGCCTTGCTCTCGGATTTGCTGCCACCAAACAGCCGTGAAAAGAATGACATGCTAATCGTAATCCTGAACTTTTGAAAATCTCAGGTGACGCTTACGAGTCACCCTGCGGTTCTACAATAGGCTTTGTTGGGGTGGGAGCGCAATCATCGGGCCCCAACTGACGCAAAGCCCAGTGCTTGCGACACAAAGAGGTATAGGTATCCTGACCGCCGATAACAACCTGATCGCCCTCTTCTACGATGCGACCATTTTCATCAAGGCGGGCGACCATGGTTGCTTTTCGGCCACACCAACAGATGGTGCGCACTTCACGAATGTTGTCGGCCAGCGCAAGAAGTGCAGAGCTGCCGGGAAACAACTTGCCCTGAAAGTCGGTCCGCAGTCCGTAGCACATCACCGGCAGGCTCAAGCGATCCGCCACATGAGCGAGCTGCCAGACCTGCGTTTCATTCAGGAACTGGGCTTCATCTACCAAAACAGCGTGGAGAGGGCCTGTGTCTTTCTCCACCTTGATGGCCTGAAACATGTCGGTGTTGTCGTCGAAGATCATGGCGTCTGTCTTCAAACCGATCCGCGAGGCGATCTCGCCCACTTTAGTGCGGTCATCTACCGCAGCGGTGAACAGCAGGGTGTTCATGCCCCGCTCCTGATAGTTATAGGAGGCCTGAAGGAGCAGGGTGGACTTGCCCGCGTTCATTGCGGAGTAGTTGAAGTATAGTTTTGCCATGTGCCCGTTTAGCGGTAGTGCCGATGCTGTGTATTGTTCCCCGCTTTCATACAGGGATTCGTTGGCTAAACGACGTGGCGAGGCGTTTAACTCACAGCGTTCCGGCTGAATCTTCGTTTTTAGGTGCCATTGTGATGGTGGCCAACAACGGCAAGTGGTCTGACCCGATATTGGGCTCAACTTTAACGTCCCTGATGCCCAGATCTTTCGAGACGGCGATGTGATCCACCTGAGAACCGAAGAGGTCGCTGAGTTCCGGCATGAAGAAGTAACGGGTATTGCGCGGGAAGCCCCCCTCGAAGCGTGTGGTCACTTGCATCTCATCCAGCAGCATGGCGAAGGAGCGCGACCAAGGGCTGGTGTTCCAGTCACCAGCGACGATGTAGGGCATTTCAGCTGCTTCGCGGTAAGCGGTAACGTCTTCAGCAACCGCCGTCATGTACTGGGTGCGCGCGCGCAGTTTGCCAGGTGTGTGGGGGCTGTGGGGATGGACCGAATAGACCCGAACCGGTCCCAAGACGGTGTCAACGGTGAAGCGCAGGTACCTGTCCAGTCTGGTTGGATGAACCGGCGTTTCATCGATAGCATGGAACACGATGTCTTTAATCGGCAGCTTGCTGAATGCTGTGAGGTCGGTGTCTTGTCCAGCCTCTGGCACAATTGCATGAGGATAATCCTGAGATAGCAACGACTGGAGTCGGAGTGCTGAAGCGGCGGTCTCTTGAAACAGGATCAGGTCTGGTTTGCGCGTATCGATGAGGGTTCTCAGTGCCGCATCATCGTAGCGAAAGTGTTCCAGATTCAGAGACAGCAGAGTGAGTGCTTGCTCTTGCCCGTCTTTCAGCGCGGGGGGCTGAACGGCCAGCAGCTTGTCATGGGTGGCGAGGCCCAGCGTTAACCAGAGGGCGGCAAGCACAGGCGTTGTGTACCCCAAGGAGCGGCAAAGAATGCACGCAAGCAGGGTGATCGCAATGGAGATGAAGATAAACTGAGGGGCGAAAAACGCCGCTGCCTCAGAAATGTAGTAGCCCGGCAGCCAATAGGCCAAGGCAACACACAGAGCCAAGAACCAGCTGAACGCCACAAAGCAGCGGGCAATGAACTTCAGCTTTGCCCGAAGGCCGTCAATAAGGGAATTCGTATCCAAAAATGTCACCGAGGCTGTCGTGAACAGGAGAGAGCTTCAAAACGAACTGGCTCTATTATTCATGGAAATGGTCATAAATGAGTTTGGCCGTGCTTTCCGAAATGCCTTCGGCTTCTACCAGATCATCAATACCGGCTTTTGACACGGCTTTTGCCGTCCCAAAGTGCTTCAACAAGGCGCGTTTGCGTGCCGGGCCGATGCCCGCAATCTCATCCAATGGATTGGCCGCAATGGCTTTCTTGCGCTTGGCGCGGTGGCTTCCAATTGCAAACCTGTGGGCCTCATCGCGCAGACGCTGGACGAAATAGAGAACGGGGTCGCGCTCGGGCAGCATGAAGCTTTCTCGGCCGCTGATGAAGAACTTCTCGCGGCCAGCATCACGGTCCGGGCCCTTCGCAATGCCAACGAGTGGAACGTCGGTGATGCCCATTTCCTTGAGCGTATCACGCACCGCACTGAGCTGACCGAGGCCACCGTCGATCAACACCAGATCGGGCCATTCGGGAATGTCTGCGTTGCTTGGCGGCGTGTCGGCAGCCTCTACGGTCTCGTCAGGCACAGCCTTTGTTTCCGCTTCAGGGTTGCTGCGCGAAAATTTGGCGGTTTCTGGCAGGCCACCTGGCACTTCCTTGAGAAGGCGTGCAAACCTGCGGCCCATGACTTCGCGCATCATGCCATAGTCATCGCCCGGAACCAGATCCTGCGATTTGATATTGAATTTGCGGTAATGAGCCTTGGCGAAGCCCTCAGGCCCCGCAACAATCATGCCGCCAACGGCATTGGTTCCCATGATGTGGGAGTTGTCAAAGACATCAATGCGCCGTGGCATCTTGTCGAGGCCGAAGGCTTCCTGAACACCTTTGAGCAGGCGGATCTGACTTGAGGTCTCAGCGAGGCGGCGCCCCAGTGCGCCTTTCGCGTTCGTTAGGGCGTGGTCTACCAGTTCCTTTTTCTCGCCGCGCTTGGGAACCGCAACTTCTACCTTGTGGTCTGAGCGGGCGGTCAGGGCGTCCTGCAAGAGATCGCGTTCTTCCAGCTCGTGCGACAGCAGAATAAGTCGTGGGGCAGGTTTGTCGTCGTAGAACTGAGAGAGGAAACTCTCCAAAACTTCCTCGGGATTGTAGCTCCTGTCGGCTTTCGGAAAATAGGCGCGGTTGCCCCAGTTCTGGCCTGTCCGGAAAAAGAACACCTGAATACATGTCTGCCCGCCTTCTTGGGCGATGGCGAAGACGTCAGCTTCCTCTGTGTTCTGCGGGTTGATGCCCTGATGGCTTTGAACATGAGAAAGCGCTGCCAGCCGGTCTCGATATACAGCAGCGCGTTCGAAATCCAGTTGCTCGGAAGCGGCCTCCATGGCCTGCACCAGATCCTTCTTGATGAGCTGACTACGCCCAGAGAGGAACGCCTTGGCTTCGCTGACGAGGCCCGCATAATCCTCGGTTGAGATTTCGCCGGTGCAAGGGGCTGCGCAGCGCTTGATTTGGTAAAGCAGGCATGGGCGGGTGCGGTTTGAATAGTAGCTGTCAGAACAGTTGCGAATGAGGAACGCCTTCTGCATGGCGTTGATGGTTTCATTCACGGCACCAGCTGAGGCAAAGGGGCCGAAGTAGCTGCCCTTGCGATTGCGCGCACCGCGATGCTTGATGAGTGCAGGGGCGTCGTGGTCGCCACTAATCAGGATGTAGGGGAAGGATTTGTCATCGCGCAGCAGCACGTTGAAGCGTGGGCGCAAGCGCTTGATCAGGTTCGCTTCCAGCAGAAGTGCCTCCGGTTCAGTGCGCGTTTCGACAAACTCCATGGAGGAGGTTGCCATGATCATGCGCATGATACGGTTGGACTGCCCCTGCAAGCGGGTGTAGCTCGTCACTCTTTTCTTCAAGGAGCGGGCTTTGCCAACGTACAGCACATCACCATCTTCGTTCAGCATGCGATAGACGCCCGGTCCCATGGGCAGGCGCTTTACGAAATGCTTGATGACCTCGACGCCTTTTGTGCCTTCCGGCAAGGAGCTGGTGGTACTTTCAAACTCAAGGGTTTGGGTGGCCGTGTCTGCGGAGGCAGTGTTTTCTGCCTGCTCTGGCATGTCTTTTTCACGACCACTCATGGATCAAGATACCCTTTCTCTGCTTTTACCCAATCCAAATAAAATGGCTCCGGAGCGGGATCAAGCTCCGGAGCCATTTTAGCAGAAGTCTTTTCAGCCGCTCCATGGCGGAGATGGAAAGTCCTAGACTTTTCCCAGTGCGAACACGCCGTAGATGTAGCTGATGTAGCCAATGGTGAGCAGGGCACCCCAACCGCGACTAAGGCATACGCGGCGTCCGGCGAAGTAGAGCAGCAGCAATGCACAGCCCAACATGACCCACACGTCCATCTGCAAAATCTGTTCAGGGACGGGGATTGGCGCGATTACAGAGGTGATGCCCAGAATCGCAAGGATGTTAAAGACGTTGGAGCCAATCACGTTGCCCAGCGCTACCGCAGCATGCTGACGCACGGCGGCCATCAATGTGGTGGCCAGTTCTGGCAGTGAGGTGCCAAGGGCAACCACGGTGAGGCCGATGACTGCGTCTGAAACGCCCCAAGCCGATGCCAGCACAACTGCACCTTCAATGGTGTAGTGAGCGCCGATGGGCAGGCCGACCAGTCCAATACAGACAAAAGCGAAAGAAATGACGGAGTTCTCTGGAACTGCTTCGACGTCGAGTTCGTCAAGGTCGTTGTTGCCAACTGCGCTGCTTGTTGCGGCTTTCAGGGCTTTGCGGTGCTGATGGGCAGTGTAGGCCGACCAGGACAGAAAAACGACCAGCAAGCCCAGCAAGATGACACCGGAAACATGGTGCAGCGGGCCGTAGAAACACATGGCGATGAAGACCAGAGAGACCGCCACCATAAACACGGCGCTGCGGGTGGCCCCGCGCTCATCACATGGCGTAGGTGCGAGCAGGGCGGGCAGGCCCATCACCAGAAGAACGTTGGCAATGTTGGAACCCACAACGTTTCCGATCGATATTCCGCCATTGCCCTGAAGCGCTGCGTCTAGTGAGATCACGAGTTCTGGCGCGCTGGTGCCGAAGGCCACAATTGTAAGGCCGATGACAAGAGAAGGAATACCCAGCATCTTGGCGATGCCCACGGAACCACGTACCAAAAAGTCACCAGCAAATATCAAGGCGGTCAGGCCGCCTATGAGGCTCAAGTAAGCAATGAACATTCAACGATCCGGATCGTGAGAAGTTTTTTGTCGGGTTTTCAGGGGACCGACACGTTATTTGTGCCACCGGTATATAGGCAGTAATCACGCAAGCTTGAAGCCCCGTGCGTAGTTTTCCAAGCGCTTACAATTTGTCATAGAATGTGAACACTGTGTTGTAGTCCTGTCATACGTGAGAATAACCTAAGGGCAACAATGGGTTGCGGTAATTGCCAAGTGCAGGCCAAAATTCGCCGCAGTTTCTCCTTTTTTAGAGGCTTATGCAGCCACAATGGATCTCCATATAGGACGGGACGCGGATTCCGGGGGGACTCGGATAACCGTCGGGACTGCCCGCATTTTCAGCGGTCCCACCGAAGCTATATAAGTGGAGAAATAATATGCTGCGTTTTGCATCAACAGCTGTCGCATTAGGCTTGCTTGCCGGTCCTGCGCTTGCCGCGGACCTTCCTCAGCCCCAGGAACCAATTGCCTACGATGAGCCAGTGGTGATTTCCCAGTACGACTGGAATGGTGCTTACATTGGTGCAAACCTCGGGTGGGGTTTCATGGGCTTTGACGGCGATGCCGGCACCACCGGGGCATTGGACGACAACGACAACGGCGTCAACGTTGGCCTCTACGGTGGTTACAACTTCATGGTGACCCCACAGATTCTGTTGGGTGTTGAAGGTGACATCGCTTACAACGACATTGATCAGTCTGCAGGCGGTTTCGGTATTGAATCCGACTGGAATGCAAACATTCGCGCCCGCGCCGGTTATGCCGTGTTCAACAACACGCTGCTCTACGGTACCGGTGGTGTTGCATTTGCCGACCTGACTGCAACTGGAAACGGCGACAGTGATGACACAACCGCTGTCGGTTACACCGTTGGTGCAGGTATCGAGCAGGCATTCACAGACCGTATCTCCGGTCGTGTTGAGTATCTTTACCAGGATTTTGGCAGCCAGGACTTTACCCTGGGCGGCACCCGCTACAAGACCGATGTTGACAACAACATCGTGCGCGCTGGTGTAGCTGTAAGCTTCTAAGTTGAAGTACTGCGTAATCTGAAGAATGTGCGGCGGGCCCTCCGTCGCACATTTTTTTGCCCTGATTGACGGCAAAGGGAGAGGCTGTTTGGCCAACCTCTCTGGTGTTCCGGTGCGTTTTAATCGTGCGGCTGTGTCGTCTCGAAGGATGGAACGGATGCAGCAAAATCATCCAGCCATCCAACAAGCTTTTCACGGCCCTGACGCCATTCTCCACCGAGACGGAAATCAAGGTAACCCAGAGCGCAGGCCAATGCGATTTGGGCTGCATCTGGCGAGCCATGGCTGACATGCGGCAGAGGGTTGGCTTCGAAAGCGTTCAGCGAACGGTCTATCTTGTCTTGCTGGTAGGAAAGCCAGTTTGTGTCCACCTTTTCCGCTGGTCGGAAGCGGCGTTCATAGACGATTAGGATTGCGGCATCGACAATGCCGTCCGCCATCGCCTGCTTGGTGAGAACATCAAAACGCTCTGCTCCTGCTGGCAGAAGTTTTTCGCCACCGGCAAGGTAGTCCAGATACTCCGTGATGACAGGGCTGTCGAAGAGTGCTGTGCCATCCTCCAGCACCAATGCCGGGATCTTGCCAAGCGGGTTTTGCTGGCGAAGGCTGTCTTCTGGATCTGTTGTCTTTGCCATCTGCACTTCAATGCGGTTTGCGAACCCGAGCACCGTTGCAGCGATCTTGATTTTGCGACCGAACGGGGAGGCGCTGGAAGACCGAAGTATCAACATGGGATTTTCCTGTATGCAGCTGGAGATGCCTGCCAGAATGCGCATTTCCAGTGGCATTGCAAGCTTTGATCGGTCCCGTCTGCGTCAGTTTTTCCGAGCGAACATGTGGTTTCAACTACACTACACCAGTGTTTTCCGTATGATGGAGGAGCAAGGCCCTTTCAGGTAGGGTACGACAGGGCTTTTGCTTCTTTGGCAGGGAGGACGCGTTCGCTGCGGGTTATGTGGCCCTTGCTGTTGGCGCAATGGGACTGGAAGCGGTGTTCGGTAGCAATCTTCATGAAGCGGCAGTCAGGGAAGTCTGGATTCCAGCTGTGGCAGCTTCCGGTGACTTTCCGGAAAAGCACCGCAGGTTGGTGCAGTTTGCCCTGTTGGCGGCCAACGGACACAATACGCAGCCTTGGTTCTTTGAGGTCTCACAGAACACTATTTTCATTCGACCTGACCTTTCACGGCGGACCCCCGTGGTGGATCCGGATGATCACCATCTCTACGCAAGCCTTGGATGTGCGACGGAAAACCTGAGGCTAGCCGCCGAAAGCTCTGGCTTTGCGGTGGAGATCAAGCCCCATGAGACCGGGGTTCTGGTTCATCTTGAGCCCGCAACAGCGCGGCTATCCCCGCTGTTTCAAGCGATATCCCACCGACAATGCGTTCGTGCCGACTATGATGGCACGCAGGCCTCCAACGAGGTGCTTGAGGCCCTGCAACAAGCAGGGCAGTCTGATGGAGTGCAGATGCGCCTCTTCACCGACAAGCGTGAACTGAACGCCTTGAAGGAGCTCGTGATCGCTGGCAACTCAGCACAGATGGGCGACCCTGCCTTTGTGAAAGAGCTAAAACACTGGATCCGTTTCAATGGCGCCCAAGCAGACAGATCGCGGGATGGACTTTACGCCGGTTCAACTGGCAATCCCAGCGTGCCGACGTGGATTGGGAGTCGACTGTTCGATTTTGCCTTCAGGAAGGCCAGTGAGAATACCAAGTATGTGGGACATGTAGACAGCAGCGCGGGGATGGCCGTCATCATTGCGGAACGGGATGACCCGATCGGTTGGATTGAAGCGGGCCGGGCTTGTCAGCGGTTTGGCCTTGAAGCAACCCTACAGGGGTTGAAGTATGCGTTCCTGAACCAGCCAATTGAGGTCCTCTCGGTCAGGCAAGAGTTTCAGAAGTTTCTCGGGTCCGACAAGCGACCGAACCTGTTGATGCGCTTTGGCAACGGGCCAAGCGTGCCGCGATCACTTCGGCGCAGGCTGGATGATGTGATGCGCGTGGTGTGAGTTTTTTGTTTCAGGCGCTGATTGATGCTTGAGATTGTGCCAGATCGGCCGCGAACTTTTTTACCTCGGTCCAGTCTGTATACTCGATTGAGGCATGTCGATCTGTAGGTCCGCCGGTCAGGTGCATGATGAGCTGTATCATGACGCGATCGAACCAGCTGTATTCCGGATAGCGCAGAGCGCCAGCAAATACAGCGCAGTTGCGAGGCTTCAGACCACTTCTGGCGACAAACTTCTTGAAGTAGTGATTGGTTTCCGGAGTGGCTTTTTCCGGTTTGCGCGCTGTCAGGCACACGGTGAAGGCGGCGATGCCGCTTGCATTGAGTTGTGTCAGGTGTTCCGAAATCCACCTGCGCGCAGTCGGGACAATGTTGCCATAGCGGATGGCGGCACCAAGCACCAGCTTTTGATCCTGCTTCAAGTCCA
Source organism: Pseudovibrio exalbescens (assembly GCF_028737195.1). Lineage (GTDB taxonomy): Bacteria > Pseudomonadota > Alphaproteobacteria > Rhizobiales > Stappiaceae > Pseudovibrio > Pseudovibrio zosterae. Next base: position 80,889 of record NZ_JAQZAJ010000003.1, read on the forward strand.
GCGGCTCCCGGCCGGAAATGAGTTCCCGCAGGTCGCAATCATGCCCTGCCGCACGCAGTTCACAAGCGATCTTCGTCATGATCTTTCGGGTATGGCCGTCATGGGTTGCGTAGACCAAGAGAAACGACATTGTGCGCTCGTAAACCTGCTGCTGTGCTCTGCACGGAAATGGGAGTTGTGCTGCAGAGCATAACAGCTTTACGGGTGCGCACTATTGGGGTTATCCCGTTCTGATGGTGCGGTCTTGTTGGACTACCCATTGAAAGGCAGCGGCAATTAGGCGCGGTGCTTTTAGTATTGCGGCCGAACCCGTCGGCAATTGCCATCATAAACACGCCACCGATCAAGCCCCAGAAGGCAGGCGTTAACATTCCAGCTGATGCCAAGAAAGCCTGCATGCTCCGTTACTTGGTAGTACAGGCGCTGATGGCTGCCATCTGTCAGAACGGCTTCGGCATTGCAGTAACGCCGGGCGAGGGGGCTGGGATTGGCGAGCCAATAACCACTTTGGTGAATGTGGCGGATCTCATCAATACGGCGATCATTGTAGTACAGTGGGATCGCCGCTGCGATCTGCTTTTTGATGGCCTTTTGAACTGATGACGCATCACACCGAGGAATGCGCGGATCGCCGTTCAGCGAAAGATAAACACGCTGGTCTGAGGTTGGGTCTTGTTGGGTGCGCGCGCCCGAATAATCCGCAGCTTGCCCAGAAGCGGTTGCCGCCAGCAAAAGGGGCAGAGCGAAAAGGGCGACAACGATTTTCTTGACCATGTGTCCTGTCCGAATAGCAATTGCAAGAACCACCTTACGATGCGTTATTCGCGGACGAGGGGCAACTCTTCCTTCTGGGGGAGTCTATTCGTCAATGACCTGCTGGACAGACCAAGCCGCCCCGGGGCCTCGCTTGAGCTTGTCGCAGAGCCATGGCAGCGCAGTCTCCATTTTCTGCTTTAGCGTCCAAGGTGGATTCACCACCAGCATGCCACTGGAAACCATTGGCTTTTCCGGACCGATCCGGCCTGAACCCAACTCGAGGCCCAAGACATTCCGGATTCCGTAGGCCTCCATGTTCGCAATAAGGCGGTTCACTGTCTTCCGCTCTTTGATGGGATACCAGAGAGCGAAGGTACCGGTTTGCCACCGCTTCCAGCCACGCTGAACGCCTTCCAGCAAACGCTCGAACTCGTCCTCCACTTCGTAGGCCGGATCGATGAGGACCAGCCCGCGACGTTCTTTTGGGGGCAGGAAGCTGCCCAGAGCCAACCAAGCGTCCAACTCGATGAGTTTTACATGCTTGTCGCCGCCAAAGTTGTCGGTGAGGGTACGGAAGTCGTCCGGGTGCAGTTCGGTCAGGGTCAAACGGTCCTGATTACGCATGAGATCGCGCGCGATGATTGGGGAGCCCGGATACATGTCAATGCCAGTGCCTTGCGGGTTCATGGCGCGCACAACACCAAGCCATGGGTCCAGCACCTCTGCTACATCTGATGGGATGTCTTCATCAATGATGCGGCCGATACCGTTTTGCCATTCTCCGGTGCGCTGGGCCTCATCTGACGTCAGATCGTAGATGCCAATGCCTGCATGGGTGTCCAGAATGCGGAAAGCTGCATCTTTCTTCTTCATGTAGGTGATGATTGCAGCCAAAACGGTATGTTTCAGAACATCGCCTAGGTTACCGGCGTGGTAGATATGGCGATAGTTCATGGACGTCCCTCCGGGGGCTAGGTTGGCATTGGGGTGATGCTCCTACCATAGTTTAAGCGGGATGCAAGAGGGGAACTGCTGCGAGGGCTGGCAGCGAAAAGGAAAAGGCGACCCGAAGGCCGCCTCTTGAATGCTTTGTTTCGCTCGACCGTATCAGTCGCGTGCGAAATCGTCTTCCGGGGCTGCCATTTCATAGCTGTCTTCTGTTGCTGGGGCATCGCCCTTCAGAAGTTTCAGCTCAACAGCCTTCGGTCCTTTTCCGCGGCGGTCTGGCTCTGTTTCAAACGAAATCCGCATACCGCTGTCCAAGCTCTGCAAGCCTGAGCGCTCGACAGCAGAAATGTGAACGAAGACATCACTCTCAGCTGAATCAGGTGTGATGAAGCCAAAGCCCTTGTCTTGTTTGAAGAATTTGACCGTTCCGGATTGGCGCGGGCCGCGCTCTACAGGGGCATGTTCACGCCGTGGTCCGCGGTTGCCACCGCCACCAAAGGGTGGACGGCCCTGACCGTCTCCGTCATTGTTGCCACGGTAGCCGCCACGGTCTCCTCCGCGGTCGGGGCCGCGATCTCGAGAGCCATAGCTGCCTCTGTCTCTAGCTCCATAACCGCCACGAGAATCGTTGCGATCATTGTTGTGGTCGTCTCTAGGTGCCTGATAAGGGCTATATCCGGGCTCGCTTCCAAGAAAATCAGGAGCTCCGAATTCCGGGCCGAAACTATGCGCACCGCCAAACTCACGCTTGCCACCACGCTTGTTCCGTGGGCGGCGGCCCGAATTCCCGTCATGCATTACTATATCGCCTTTCCTGCCAGCATTACGCCAGTACATGCCAGCACTTCCAATTCACCACCAAAGGTGGCCGGGTCGTCTACCGGTATTGACCAACTTGCGTTGTACGAAGCTGAAACCATCTGCACCAGAAGGTATAGCAAGAGTTTCTGACACAAATATATGCTCGGCTACGTGGCAACATACCGCTTACGGTATGGGAAGCATCATAGGGTTCAGTTGGGTAAGAGGGCAAGACATTCGTGAGACTAATATAGTCAAACCCCTAGATTGTGCGGGGATGCTACTCCCTTGATTATCGATATTGAGCGAAAAAGTCAGAACTCCAAGAAATTGTGTAAGTATTGTGACGTTTTGAGGTGTGCGTTGTGCTGTAAACTGTTTAGGCGGCTTGTTCCCAAAGCCTCGCTCCCCCTGTTGGTTGAAGATGGGAAAATGTTGAGCGTCACAGGAGGCAGGCGAAATTTCGCCAATATCCTGATAGGGTGCGCGAAAGAGTCAAAAAGGGGTTTGAGAATACATGAGCGATCAACACACTCAGGATCCAACGCCGGAGCTTCAAGTCACAGTTGTGCCGGTGACTGCCTTTCAGCAGAACTGCAGCATTCTTTGGAACACCCGCACCAAGAAGGCGACCGTGATTGATCCGGGTGGGGATGTAGACCAGATTCTTTCTGCAGTTGAGCAGCTTGGTGCAGCCATTGACCGGATCGTGCTGACCCACGGCCATCTGGATCACATTGGCGGGGCTGCAGAGCTTGCGAAGAAGTCAGGGGTGCAGGTGGAAGGGCCGCACCTGGATGACAAATCGCTGATTGACGGTGTCGCAGATCAGGCGCGTCAGTTCGGCCTGCCTGATGTGGCCCCTGTTACGCCGGACCGTTGGCTGACTGAAGGGGATACCGTGGAGCTTGGCGGTGTCACCTTTGATGTGTTGCATTGCCCGGGTCATTCACCGGGACATGTGGTCTTTGTCAACAAGGAGCTGCGTTTCGCGATTTCAGGAGACGTGTTGTTCGCGGGCTCCATTGGCAGGACCGATCTGCCAGGCGGAGATCATGCGACACTGATCAAGTCCATCAAGGAAAAGCTGTTGCCGCTCGGGGATGATATCACCTTCTTGCCCGGACACGGCGGTGCATCGACATTCGGTAATGAGCGTCAATCAAATCCGTTTCTCGCCTGAGTGCAGTCCATCTCCATCTGGGCTACAAAGTGAGACAGAGTGCTGCTGACCTTGTCGGCGGCACTCTTTACAACAGGTTTTGCAGTTGATCGATGCGGGCGTTGATGAGCCACCCGTAGTAATTTTCCTGTGGCCATGCTGACGGGTCTTCTTCGCGACGCGCTGCGTATGCTGCGGCCCTCTCCCATGGGTTGCCGAGGTTATAAAGCGTGGCTGTGATCCCCGGATTGGTCGAGATATCAATACCGGCGACCTGCTTGTAGGCCTCAATGGCATCTTTCAGCACCGCTGCAGTGTAGTGCAGGGACATTTCCGGGTTCATGACCGTTGTGTACACGTCCATGGCCTTGTCCGGGTCCAAAGCCGGGAAGCCGCTGACTTCCTGAACCTTGTCGTTCATTTTCAAAGCAGTCAGTGGTGTCAGCTGGCCGATGCCAAAACTCTGTCCGGCAAACATTGGCCGAAAGAACACCTGATGGAAAAGCTTGCGCGGATAGGGGTGGTTGTCGACCACCTTGCCCAGAAAACTTTCGTTCCAGACCTTTTCATAGCAACGCCATTTCGCGCTGCTGTCATCGAAGTTATTGCAGGTGCTGAACTGAGGGCGCTGGACAAACTCACTTACGGGCTCATCGTTGAACTCGAACTCGATGCGCAGACCAGCGTACTGAAGCGCTTTCAGGTAGTATCCCTGAGCGCTGTCGAGACTGTCATAGTTGTATGTGTGCTCACCCACGATAGCGCCTACAATATGGATCGGGTCGATCTCATAAAGTTCCGCAGCCCTGTTGATCTGACGCATGAGCTTTTTATCGCTCTCAAGCAAGTTGAGAACGCGATCAAACTTTGAATCGTAGGTCCGGTCGTAGGCTCGTGTTCGCGTGGTGGAGGCCGCTGGTACCGGCGGTTGTTCCATGTTCATGTTGCCAATCGGCATTGGGATCACGGGTGATGGCAGCGAGCCTGTCGTGATTTCTTCGTTCAGGTCCGGCATATGCACGGCCGAGATCTGCTCGGCGTGGCCGCTCAAAGCGGTGCCAGCAATAAACGCCAGCGCAAGAAGGGATGATGCGAACGCTTTGCACGAATGCACGATGATGACCTTTGTAAAATGCCCGCAGGATTGTCCGAGGGGTGCCCGTTAACGATTCAGTCTTGGCTGTCTTAATAGCCAACCACCGCAGTGTCGTAAAACCGTGTAACCTAGGTGGCACTTATTTTACGTGAGTTGCTGACAGAACTTTTTGTGAGTTTTGCGCGCACCGCAAGCTAGCTGCAGCCGTGGCCCTTGAGCTTATGACCGCCTTCACCGATCACTTCAACCTTTACACTGGTAATCCCCGCATTCACAAACCCGATTTTGTCAGCAGCTGCTTTGGTTACATCAATCACGCGTCCTTTTACAAAAGGGCCGCGGTCGTTGATGCGCACATTGACGGCCTTGCCGTTTCTCAAGTTTGTCACCTTTACAATCGTGCCGAATGGCAGAGTGCGGTGTGCCGCGCTAAGCTTGCTTGGGTCTGCCATTTCACCACTTGCCGTGCGGGAGGTGAGCGCATACCAGGAAGCCTTGCCACACTGGCTGCCGGTCACTGTCTTCGCTGACGCCGTACCGGCCTCAAATGTTGCAAGGGTAGGTTGGAGCAGCACAGCCGCTGCGATAATCAGTGAGTACTTGCACGCGTTCGCCATGCCACGGTGCGCAGAGCGCACAAGCGCTGTGATATTCGACATGTTCGTCCTCATCTTTCGGAGATGAGAGCTATCTGCTGTTTAAAGGCGGCAGAAAAAAGACAGTTAATGGAAAAGTTGATTTTGTTTTCCTATTAAACAGAGTGAAGAACTTCTTTGGATTTTAACCTAAGTGCTTGCCGCCGAACGGAAACACCTTGATGAACAGACCTAAAGCAGCCGAAATGGGACAGACTACTCGACTTCCGTGGCTTGACATCGCGCGTGGTGCTGCTCTGTGGGCCATGGTCCTCTACCACTTCAGCTGGGATTTGCTGTGGTTTGGGCTCGTGGACTGGCCGGTGGCAACGGGCATGGGATGGCGCTCTTTCGCCATTGGCATCGCGGCAAGCTTCCTGTTTCTGGTGGGGTTCAGTGCCAACCTGGCGCATGGCAAGGGCATTCGCTGGAAGGGGTTTTGGAAGCGCGAGGCAAAGATCGTTGCCGCTGCGGTGCTCGTTTCTGCCGGGACGTACTTTGCTCTTGGAAGTCAGATGATACGCTTCGGGATCCTGCACAACATTGCACTGAGCAGCCTGCTGGTGCTGCTGTTCCTGCGGTTGCCCTTTTTGCTTAACACTCTGATTGGGCTGGCCGTTATTGCGCTCGGAAACGCGGTATCCCCTTTGGCTCCTGATCCGTTGTTGTTCTGGATTGGGCTGCATCCGTCTCCGTTTGTGTCTGTTGACTTTGTTCCAGTGTTTCCATGGTTCGGAGTTGTGTTGCTTGGCTTGGCGGCATCACAATACTACACGGCTATGAAGCTACGGCGGAGGGCGCAAGAACTCCCCGAGCCCCCGCCGAGGCGTTTGCTCCCTCGCGCGATGGGATGGTCTGGAAGGAACTCCCTGTTTTTCTATCTGGCACACCAGCCAATTTTATTTGGGAGTCTGTGGCTGTTGGTGGCGCTGGGTGGCTTGCCGGATCGGGATGAGATGGCGTTCCAAAGCAACTGCGTTGCGGCATGTGTCTCCTCACATGAGGCAAGTCAATGTGAGACGGCGTGTGCTTGCACCCTCGAACGTCTTCAGCAGGGGGATGAGTGGGAAAGGCTCTTGAATGAGCCGCTGAATGCGACGCTCCGTCCTGTAATCCAACAGCATTTCCAGATTTGTCTTGCTCAATGAGAGGCCGTGGTTGGGGCGAGAATCAATATGCGCGGCCCTCAGGGTGTGAACTGTTGTATTTTTGCAATTCAGAGCAAGAAACACAGGATTTGCCCCGTTTTTTTATCAATAGGTATTTCGGCGTGTTTGAGCGTTCACGCGCAACAACTGGAATCAAACAGGGCGATTTTGGGTCCAAAATGGGGTGTTTTGTTACTGTCATAAACACCCAGAGCCATTTCAGCTATAAAAATGGACAAGCTGGGCGATCCTTAGGGAAGTACTAGGTCGTTGGGGGGAGTTGACCCCTGCTGTTCTATTGTAAATATTTCCCCGTATAAATACACAACCAACCGTATTCTTACCGTGTCTGTAACAAACCTGCTCACAGGGAGATGGCGGGTGAAGTTCGGGCGGTGCTTTGTTTTAAACGGCATTGGCCCTTTGGAATGACGCGAGCTTAGGTGCGCACCTTTGTTGGGGGTGGTGGGCCGCGGTTCTAGGGGAAGAAATGACTCTTTATTGGAGGGGGAATATGAAAATTTTCAATCGTGCGCTCGGCGCTACTTTGGCTGCCGGCACAATTCTTGGTGCTTCCGGTTCGGCTTTTGCTGCAGGCTGGGACGTGCAGGGCCTGAACAGCTATGACCTTCTGTTCTCCGACAAGAAATTCGCCGTACAGGCGCAGACCAGCTACGTCGACCGTAATGTTGATTTCAAAAACGTAAATGGCACCAATCGTGGCGGGCAGGCTACATCAGGATCTAGCGCCGATGATGCAGTTCCTGATGTTTGGCTCTATTCGGTCGCTGTAAAGGCAAATCTGTTTGAAAATATCGATTTTTTTGCAAGGGTCGATAATCCTTACATCATTCGCGAAGAGCCTGGATTCGATTGGGGCGGGAGATATGCCATTGCCGAGACGGTTGCAGATGCACATGGCATTGATGCAATGCTCAGCTATAAACATGCAATAAATGGAAGTAGTAATCTTCGCTTCTTCGGTGGCGTTCGTGCTGTAGATGTTACTTACGAACAAAATTCGGCATTCAATCCCGTGACCACTGCCGTGCCAGCGCTCGATCGAGTTGCCAGCATCGATGTGGAAACAGATGGTTACGAGTTTGGATGGCGCATCGGGGCGGCCTATGAAATTCCTGAAATGGCGTTGAGAGCGAAAGTTTCTTATGATTCAGCCATTGATGTGGATTTGGATGGACGCTTTTTTACGAACGGTGCGGTTTTAAATCCGTTAAACAGTAGCGTTGTGATCCCAGCTCTTGATACGTCTGCCGATGCAACCGCTACCCTTCCTCAAGCAATTGAAGCAAGTATTGAGTCAGGCGTCGCTCCAGGTTGGTTAGTCTCATTAGGTGTGAAGTGGGTTGATTGGAGTGTTTTGGATGAGCTCGCGGTCAACTTCGGTAGCAATGCGATAGGTGCAACAGGGTCAACTCGCGTGTTGAACTACTCCGATGGTTGGACTGTGGAAGCCGGTGTTTCGCACAAGCTCACGGACAAATTAGGTGTTGGCGGCACGATCACTTGGGACAAGGGCATTGGCGGCCCTTACTCTGATTTCTGGGCGTTCGGCGTTGGGGGTGCATATGATGTATCAGAGAATGTGCGTTTGGCGCTTGGCGGCCGAGCAGTGTATAAAACTGCCGATAGCGGCGTTTACGATATTCAAGGCTCGACGCCTGTTTCTGCAACTTATGAGTATGACTCTTCCTGGAACTTCCAGCTGTCTTCACGCCTGAAGGTCTCCTTCTAAGCTGGAGGCTCAAACAAGTTTGGAACCCACCGGGAGCTAAGGCTTCCGGTGGGTTTTGTTTTTAGGAACGAAGCAAGAACAACTCTTTTCTTTTGAGCAGACTCGCGCCATATTGCGCGTCATGGCTAGCAACAAGAAAACCAGTTCCTCAGATCAGCTCCCTGAAGCGCCGGATAACAGCGTTGAAGGTTTTGGTGAAGCTCCGCAGCAAGGTTTGGGTGGCGCCCCGTTGAGTGGGGGCATTTCCGATTGGATTCAACAAATCGGGTCTGACGAAGCGCCAGAGACACTCAAGTCCGAAGTCACGCCTGACAAGCCTAAAGCGACCTCCAAGAAAGCTGTTTCGACCAAGGCGGCCAAGACGACAAAATCCAAAGAAGCTGGGAGATCACGCAGTGCCCGCGGCACGTCAATGGGCGGCAGCGCGGACCCGCGAGAGCGAGCAAAGGGTGGTCTGAACCCTGTTGCAGGCATGGACATGTCACTGGAAGATGCTGAAAAGATGTTAGCGTCTCATGTCAAGGAGAACAAGCGCAAGAAGAAAGCGGCAGCGCCTGAAGTGATGACCGGCGCGACGGCGACGGTGCAGGCTCTGGCGGATCTTATTTCTTCAGGCAATCCGCTTCACAAGAATGGTGAAACCTGGGTGCCGCATCGCCCTGAGCGCCCGACAAAATCGGAAGGCGGGGTGCCTATTGAGCTAGTGTCCGAGTACGAGCCGAAAGGGGATCAGCCGACGGCCATAGCGGAGCTGATTCAAGGGCTCGATGGTGGTGAAAAGACACAAGTTCTTCTTGGGGTTACGGGGTCTGGCAAGACCTACACCATGGCGCAGATCATTGCCCAGACGCAACGCCCCGCTTTGATCCTCGCGCCCAACAAGACGCTCGCGGCTCAGCTTTACGGCGAGTTCAAATCTTTCTTTCCAAACAACGCGGTTGAGTATTTCGTTTCCTACTACGACTATTACCAGCCAGAGGCGTATGTTCCGCGCACGGATACGTTCATTGAGAAAGAAAGCTCAATCAACGAGCAGATCGACCGTATGCGCCACTCTGCAACACGAGCTTTGCTTGAACGTGATGACGTGATCATCGTGGCCTCCGTCTCCTGTATCTACGGTATTGGATCGGTTGAGACCTATACGGCCATGACCTTTGCACTTGAGGTGGGGGAGCGTATAGATCAACGCCAGCTGTTGGCGGACTTGGTCGCTCTGCAATACAAACGTAACGATGCAGCCTTCCAGCGTGGGACGTTCCGCGTTCGCGGCGATACGGTGGAAGTCTTTCCCGCGCACTATGAAGATAGAGCTTGGCGTATCTCTCTGTTTGGCGACGAGATCGAAGGCATCACCGAGTTCGATCCGCTTACAGGGAAGAAAAGTGGCGAACTCCAACAAGTCAAAATCTACGCGAACTCGCACTACGTCACTCCACGCCCAACGCTCAACCAAGCCATAAAGTCCATCAAGGCGGAACTGAAACAACGTCTCGCGGAGCTGAATGATCACGGTCGGTTGTTAGAGGCTCAGCGGCTTGATCAGCGCTGCACGTTTGACCTTGAAATGATGGAAGCGACTGGTGCATGCGCCGGGATCGAGAACTATTCCCGCTACCTGACCGGCCGGGCACCCGGTGAGCCGCCGCCAACCCTGTTTGAATATTTGCCGGACAACGCCATCGTGTTCGCGGATGAGAGTCACGTAACCATTCCGCAGATTGGGGCCATGTACCGCGGCGACTTCCGACGTAAAGCCACGCTGGCGGAGTATGGGTTCCGTCTGCCCTCCTGCATGGACAATCGCCCGCTGCGCTTTGAGGAGTGGGATGCCATGCGCCCGCAGACTGTCGCGGTTTCTGCAACACCGGGCTCCTGGGAAATGGAAGAGGCTGGCGGTGTCTTCGCCGAACAGGTCATTCGTCCGACCGGACTGACAGATCCGGATATCGACATCCGCCCAGCGAAGACCCAGGTGGATGATCTTCTGGGTGAGGTGCGAGCAGTGGCCGCCCGAGGATATCGCACGCTGGTCACCACACTGACAAAGCGGATGGCCGAGGACCTTACTGAATACCTGCACGAGAACGGTGTGCGTGTACGTTACATGCATTCGGATATCGATACACTTGAGCGCATTGAAATTATTCGTGATTTGCGTCTTGGGGCTTTTGATGTGCTTGTCGGCATCAACTTGCTGCGTGAGGGGCTCGACATCCCCGAGTGTGGTTTGGTGGCCATTCTTGATGCGGATAAGGAAGGCTTCCTTCGTTCAGAAACCTCGCTCATTCAGACCATCGGTCGCGCGGCTCGTAACGTGGATGGCAAGGTCATCCTCTATGCGGACAACATTACCGGCTCCATGGATCGCGCCATTCAGGAGACAAATCGTCGCCGCGAGAAGCAAGAGGCCTACAACGAAGAACACGGGATCACGCCAGAGAGCGTCAAGCGTTCTATTGGCGACGTGATGGAGAGCATCTACGAACAGGATCATGTGACAGTAGATGCAGGCTTCGCGGAATCCGGCGCTACGATCGGCCACAACCTTAAAGCGCATATCGAAGATCTCGAAAAGCAGATGCGTGAAGCGGCAGCGGATCTCAACTTTGAGAGCGCAGCGCGGTTGCGTGACGAGATCAAGCGGCTTCAGGAAACCGAGCTTGTGCTGGCCGATGATCCGATGGCGCGCCAGTCCGCACTTGGGGACAAGGTCGGTGCCTACGACGGTGACAAGAAGTACGGGGCCTCAGCCAATGAGCCGCCGAGCAAGTCCAAGGCCCAAAAGCCAAAGCTGGGTGAAATGGGGCCGGGGACAGACCTATCCAAGCCGAAGGGTGCTTCTACCGACAAGAAGCGCGGCCGGAGTTCTGGTGGGCGACCGGGGACGCGCACCTATCGAAAGAAATAGATTAGATTTTTGTTACAAATTTTTGGTGGGCGCTAAGACTTGAGAGGGTTTGAGCGCCCATTTTTGTTGAGCTATGTCATTTTTAAATAGTAAATTGATGCAGTTAAGTGCGCCTAATCTGAGGTAATATCAGGTTTTCGGTCCAGTCGTTCCATCTCATGAGGCCATCATGTGCAGTCGTTGGTGTTCTGTCTGGCTTAGCTTTTTCGTTCTCATCAGTGCGTTGTTGAGTCCCGGTCTGGCGCTTGAGGATGGGAAGCAAATTGATGAAGTAACAAATGCCGAATGGGCGGGCGATTTGGATGGCATGCGCAAACGTGGCTTTATTCGCGCTCTTGTGCCGTTTTCTCTCACCTCATTCTACATTGACAATGGGAAGGAAAGGGGGTTGCAGGCTCAGTTGCTGAATGAGTTTGAGAAGCAGCTCAACGTGGGGGTCGATAGGGAGCAGGATAAGGTCCGAGTTCTCGTGATTCCTACAACCCGAGACCAGCTCTTTCCAAAATTGATCAGTGGGAAGGGGGACTTGATAGCAGCCAATCTCACTGTCACGGCGGATCGCATGAAGGACGTAGACTTTGGCGATCCGGTCTATCAGGAAGCCAAGGAGATTGTTGCGACAGCACCGGGAGAAGCGCCAGTCGAGGTCCTCGCTGATCTCGCCGGGCGTCAAATCTATGTACGGGAAGACAGCAGTTTTTATCCGAGCCTCGAGGCGGCCAATGTTCAGCTTGCCGAAAAAGGTTTAGAGCTGATCGATATACAGCTCGCTGATGAACGCCTTGAAGCCGAAGACATTCTGGAGATGGTCAATGCGGGTGCCATCCCGGCAACGGTTGTTGATCAGCATGTGGGCCAGTTTTGGTCCAAAGTGTTTCCCAAATTCGTGATGAATACTGATGTTGTGCTTCGTGATCGGGGGCACATTGCATGGGCGCTTCGACAAGACAGTCCCAAGCTGCTTGCTGAGGTGAATGCTTTCATGAAGGAAGCTAAGATCGGTACGTTGCTCGGCAATATGCTGGCGAAGGAGCAAATGGAGCTCGCGGATCGTTTTGTCGATCCTTCAGAGGAAGAGTATCTGCAGAAACTCAAGGAGTTGCGGGATCTTTTCCTTAAATTTGGAGAGAAGTATGATATCGATCCAAGCTTGCTGGCAGCGCAGGCCTTTCAGGAATCTCGGTTCGATCCCAACGCACGCAGTGCAGCGGGTGCTGTAGGCATCATGCAGCTTTTACCCTCGACCGCGCTTGATCCCAATGTTGACATCAAGAACTATGAAAGCCTTGAGGGCAATATTGAAGCAGGCGCGAAGTACATGCGCTTTTTGGCCGATCATTATTTCCCAGAAACTGAAATCCCAGAGTTTGAAAAGATGATGATGGTGTTTGCTTCCTACAATGCAGGCCCCAACCGGGTTAAGCGTGTTCGGCCGGATGCTCCAGACCCCAACATGTGGTTTCGTAGTGTGGAGTGGGAAGTTGCTGAAGCGGCGGGCTCTGAGCCAATCCGTTATGTGAAGAACATCTATCGGTACTATCTGCTGTTTGACAGTATGATGCAGCGCTCGGAAGTCCTTCGGAAAGTGCGAACTGAGTAGGCCCTCAGGTTGTTGAGGATCGTGTGCGAAGTCTGCGCATCAACATGGGGGCTACCTCGACAATCAGTACGCCCAAGAAGATAAGGGCACAGCCGACGATGCCGACTAAAGGCAGGCGCTCTCCAAGCAAGAGTGCCCCGAATATGGCGGCAAACAGCGCTTCAGAAGAGAGAATGATTGCAGCGTCTGCGGGCGCAGTCCACTGCTGAGCAACCGCCTGGAGCGTAAAGGCGACGCCACCGGACATCACACCTGCAAAGAAGATCTCGAACCACGCGGCTTGAAACGCAGCCACTGTGTAACTCTCGTAAAACAAGCTGGCGGCAACCGCGACTACGCCTACAAACAGAAACTGGGTGAACGCAACAGCCATGGGGCGTCCGCACATCATGACCAGTCTGCCGAGCAGGATCACCTGAAACGCCCAGAATACAGCGCAGATGATCATTAGAACGTCGCCCCAGTTCAGGGCAGATAAGCTTCCACCACCGAGAAGATAGATGCCTGTGAGCGTCATAAGGCTGGCTGGCCATACAAGGAAGTGTGGCACCTGACGAAAGAACATGAGCCCCATGATGGGCGTCAGCACAACATAGACAGCCGTAAGAAAGCCGGCATTGGTCACGGTGGTGACTGTGAGGCCGTACTGCTGCAGCACTGTGCCAATCGTGAAGCAGAAACCCACGGCAATGAACTGAGGCCAAAGCCTGCGGTCAATAGTTTTCGCCGGACTGCGTCTTTTCTCCAAGAAGACCATGGGAACGAGTGCCAAGGCAGCCACGAGGAATCTCACCCCAGTGAATTGAAGAGGCCCAAGGCTCTCCATTGCGGTGGATTGGCTGATGAAGGCTGCACCCCAAATGAGGCCAGTGAGTAGAAGGAGAATATTGGCAGTCGCGCGTGTCATGAGCGCACGGTTATCGGAGCTTCAGCAGGCGCGCAACCCCGTCCGCGGTTTGCAACGCATGTTTTTCAAGGCTCTAGACCAAGTGATGAGACCGCGCGTGCCTGCCTTTTCAGAGCGATAGTTCGTCCAAGCCGACTTCAAGGTAGTCTGAGAGATTCGGAATGCCCAGCAGGTAGGTCACGGTGGATACACGTGATCCGGATGAACGTTCCTTTGCGTCCGTCAGCGCCTGAGTCCATTCGGTTTTGTCGTAGTCGCCACGCCCTATCCATGTAAGGGCTACCATTTCTGCGGCTTCGTCAACATTGAGGTCGGAGAGCAGCTCCTTGAGCTCTTCGTCCAGCATGTCGTCGTTTTCTTCTTCCGCCAGCCCTTCGTGGGAATGCACGGCCACAAGGTTTTCTGCATCGTAGGCAACCTCGCCCTCGTGCCCGTCCTCATAGGAATCAGAAAGAGAGTTTGAGGCGGACCTCGCCTTTTGAATGAACATACGAATCGTATCAGCGGATAGTGTTAGTTCGACAGGCATGATGGTCACCATCGGATGTTGATAACTCATAGTAATGCTGCAACACGACCTGTCGCAAGGGGAAGGGGTGAAGATCCTCGGGATTGTTTGATCAGAGAGCATGGCTCAACGTATGCATCCCTAATAGGTTTGGGGGCTAAAGGTGTTTCTCTATCATAGCGCTAGGTTTACAAATGACGATTGTAAGACGTAAGGCGGCTAATGTGAGTCCTGTTCATTTATACCAGTATGCAGTGGTAGTTACCCTGATATGGCATTAGAGAAATATGCAGGTTTTGGCTTGTTTAACTCTTGTTAACCAACAGCAAATGTGGCTACCGTAATCCCATTGAAAGCCTAGGCTTACTCGATGACTTTAGGTCAGATGCGGCGGACCTGAGTGCTGGCCGGTGGACTTTGCAGAGTTCACCGGCCTTCTCTTTTCGGTGTGGGAGGTTATTTGCGGAAGCGTGTGGTCAGGCTGTAGAGGATCCAGCTTCCGCCGGAAAACGCACCAACCAGTCCTGTCAAAAGCAGAGTTTCAGAAAGGGTCAGGCCTTCTACATCCACGGTGGCCAGTGCAAACAGGGGAAGCGCGGAAAACGCAGCCACGCCAGTTAGCACCGGGCGTACTCTGGCCATAGCTTTGGATGTTCTTGTTGTTTTTGAGTTTTCCAGCATGGGGGCAACTTTCCTTCCGTTAAAGGCAAGGAGAGTGTGCTCTGGCAATAAGGCAAAATCTCGCCTGAAACACGGTATTCCCTCGATTTAGCGAGGCAATTTCAGGTTGGCAGTGCCTAATTCCTAAACGCAAAGAGTTTGGAACCCATAAAATTGAAAATTACCGCTACGCCAGTTGCGATAATCAGGGCTGCGAACGGGGAGCTTTCTGGAAAGCTCAACAGAATCGCTGAGTAGACACCGTAGTTGATGATGGCCCCCAGCAGGTTGACGGCAATGAAGCGCAGGTACTCGGGAAGCTTGGCAGCATCACTTTTGAAGGTGAAGGCGCGATTGAGGGCCCAGTTGTTGGTCATGGCAGCCCAGATAGAGAGAAGCCGGCCGGCAAACGGGCCAAGACCGAACGCCAGCAGCACCGCAAGGACCGCAGCATCCACCACAAGTCCGGTTGCTCCGACCAAACAAAAGCGAATGAACTGGTTCTGCTGGCAGAATCGCATGACGCTCGCAGTGATGATATGCATGCGAGTTACTCGCAATTAAGTTAAATCTATCCGTTTTCTGAGTGTTGCTTAACGGTGATTGTCACTTCGTGCAAGAAGGTGCGGCGCAATGCACGCATAATTGCCTGGGACTGTATGGTTTTGTTTGTGGTCTTGCTTGGCAATGGACTACAGTCCTTGCGGATGTTTATCTGCCTAGGAGATGAGGCGGGTAAATGATCCCACAGGAAAAATAATCGCAAATGTGCCGCTTTCATGGAGGTCATTATGGGCTTTATCGCCGATGCGCTCTCACGCGTAAAACCGTCTGCAACCATCGCCGTCACCAACAAGGCGCGCGAACTCAAGGCAGCGGGTCGTGATGTTATTGGGTTAGGAGCAGGCGAGCCAGACTTCGATACACCGGAGAACATCAAGGCCGCGGCAATTGCAGCCATTAACGAAGGCAAGACCAAGTACACTGCCGTTGATGGCATACCCGAGCTGAAAAAGGCTATCTGCGCCAAGTTTGAGCGCGACAATGGTCTCAAGTATGAGCCTGCACAGATTACCGTCGGTACGGGTGGCAAGCAGGTTCTTTACAATGCCCTGATGGCGACCATCAATCCGGGTGACGAGGTGCTGATCCCGACGCCATACTGGGTGTCCTATCCGGACATGGTGCTGTTGGCTGGCGGGGAGCCGGTTGTAGTTGAGGCCGACAAGGCGACCTTCAAGATTACACCCGAAGCTCTGGAATCGGCGATTACACCAAAGACAAAGTGGCTAATCTTCAACTCTCCTTCCAATCCTTCTGGTGCAGGCTACAGCCGTTCAGAGTTGAAGGCACTGACCGATGTGCTGATGAAGCACCCACACGTGTGGGTCATGTCAGACGATATGTATGAGCATCTGGTCTATGACGATTTCGAGTTCACTACGCCTGCGCAGGTTGAGCCGGGCCTTTATGAGCGCACGCTCACTGTAAATGGTGTTTCCAAGGCGTATTCAATGACTGGGTGGCGTATTGGATATGCTGGCGGTCCGGTTGAACTGATCAAGGCAATGGCAAAGATTCAGTCTCAGTCTACCTCAAATCCGTCATCCATCGCGCAGTGGGCAGCTGTTGAAGCGCTCAATGGCACGCAGGATTTCATTGCGCCAAACAACGAAGTGTTCAAGGGACGCCGCGATCTTGTCGTGTCCATGCTGAACCAGGCAAATGGATTGTCCTGCCCAGTGCCGGAAGGGGCGTTTTACGTCTTCCCATCCTGCGAGGGTTTGATTGGCAAAACCGCGCCATCTGGGAAAGTGATCGAGAACGATCTGGATTTTGCGGCTGAGCTTCTGGAGACGGAAGGTGTGGCCGTGGTGCCGGGTTCTGCATTTGGCCTCGGCCCGAACTTCCGTGTTTCCTACGCAACCTCAAACGAGGCGCTTACTGAGGCTTGCACACGCATCCAGCGTTTCTGCGGCAATCTCAAGTAAGATTGGTCGGTCTTAAACGAGAAAGGCGCGGAATTCCGCGCCTTTTTCCTTGTTTCACGTCAGCGACTACTCAGAGATCAGCTCATCAAGGATGTAGTTGCGGTTAACATAATCGTTGCGGTTTTCCTGCATCAGGCTGCGGTTGCCGCTGAAGCTCAGGCGACCACCAACGAGGAAGGTCGCATCGTCATCTTCCCGCAGTCGCGCATCACCGTAGATTGCAATGCCTTGCTGGCCAAAGCTGCCAGGGCGGAACTCGGCACCCGCCGCATAGACGTTATCGTCGCGGAAATGACGGTAGCCACCATAGAAGCGCAGGTTCTCGGTCATGTAGTAGGAAACGTCGAATGCGCCGACCACATCCCCATCGTCATCAAAGCCCTGCAGGCCGATCATGGCATCCAGGCTGACTGGGCCAAAGTGCATCTGACCTTCTGCGCCGACGAAGCCAATATCACCATCGTTGCGATTGATATGCGTGCCGGATGCAATGACGCCGAAATAGCCTGCATCGTACTGACGGAAGCCAAGGCGAACTGAGCCTCCTACAAATCCATAGTCTGTTTCGCCGCCTGCTGCGGCATCAAACTGAGCGGCAAAACCGTTCTGAAGTTGAGCGACATAGTTGCCGGAGACCAATCCAAGAAGGTCTCCGTCGAGGGCGCCGAAGCCAGCCGCAACACGAGCATTTGGGGATTGCTCGAATGCAAACGCGGGCAGGCTGACAGCGGTGAGGAGAGCGAGCGCGCTCACTGTTGTTTTTAAAGGTGCACTAGGCATTTTGATTCTCCAATAGTCTGCCGTTAGCCCGACTTTTGGAGTTTTTGTTTAAAACACCATTGCAGCTTGTCTCGATACGGGACAGAAATTTAGAGTTAATTCCTATGGTAAATAAAGCGTATCCATCGTGTCAGAAGTGCCAAGATACTGCCATATTTGAAGGCCGGACATGGTAAGCGCCAGCGAATGCTCTGGGTTGTTACGCCAACTAAAAGTCGATGGCTTTGAACTGTTTCTCCTCATTGGCGATTTGCTGGTTTCTATGGAAAGTTGTTGGATCGCTACTTTGCCACAAAGCAGGTTTTTGATCTGGGGTGTGAGCCGATATGGCCAAGAACAATAAGGAGAGAAATGCATGCCCCGTTCATTTCGACTTTTGAGCGCGTTTTCTGGATGCACACTCATGTTGGCTGGTGCTGTTGCCGCCAGTGAGCAAAGTCAGCCCACCGTTGAGGTTGGCACTCTCACCTGCAACGTCACAGAGGGAAGCAGCTTCATCGTTGGGTCTAGCCATACCATGGCTTGCGATTTCAAATCCGCAGGAGGAAGTTCAGAGGCTTATACTGGCAAGATCAATAGTTTTGGCCTTGATATTGGTCCAGTGAACAAAGGTAGTTTGGTTTGGGGTGTGCTTGCGCCATCCGCCAACGTGGAGCCTGGCGCTCTTGCGGGTAGCTATGGAGGCGTTTCGGCCGGGGCAGCGCTTGGCGCGGGATTACAGGCGAACATCCTTGTCGGCGGTCTCGACAAGTCCATTGCACTTCAGCCTTTAAGCTTGGAGGCCAATACCGGTTTGAACCTTACGGCAGGTATAACCGGCCTGCAGTTGAGTAAGGCCAACTGACCTAAGCTATTCACCGATCAATAGAAATTCTGCGGCGGACTGTCACACACTGCGCCGTCGCAGTTTTACGGCTTGATATTTCAAGGCAACTCCTGCGACCATAGAGATCTGACCCGGGAGGGGTCGGAGAAAGGCGCGTCGAAATTGCAGGCGCCTCAGGCGCTTAGCGACGTGTCGATCCTCAATTCGGTACGGAGTAGCGATCATGGGAGAAAAAGGCGTTGGTGGTGCTGGCGGCAGGGTGAGCAGCCCTCGCTGTGTAGCGATAGTCGGGCCATTCGCAAGTGGTAAGACCACCTTATTCGAGGCCCTTCTGGCACGCACGGGGGCAATTGCCAGACAAGGTAGCGTGACTGCTGGAACAACACTGGGAGACTCGTCAGAGGAAGCCCGCAGCCACGGCATGAGTGTTGAGGCGAACATTGCCGATTGTACCTACAAGGGAGACAGGTACACCTTTATCGACTGCCCAGGTTCAGTGGAGTTCCTCAGTGAAAGTGAAGCCATCTTGGGCGGCGTTGACTTGGCAATCGTGGTTGCCGAGCCGGATGAAAAGAAAATCCCTGCGTTGCAGGTGATCCTCAAGTCTCTTGAAGCAAAGAGCATTCCTCACGTTCTATTCCTGAACAAGATTGACAAGGCGACCGGGCGTGTGCGCGAGACCCTTGCGGCTTTGCAGCCAGCCTCGTCTGTGCCGTTGCTGTTGCGCCAGATTCCGATTTGGACCGATGGCGCTGTGTCTGGATACATCGACTTGGCGCTGGAGCGGGCATTTGTCTACCACGACGATGGGCCGAGCACGGTGGTTGATCTGGCGGATGAGGAGAAAGCCCGAGAGCTGGAAGCGCGCTACTCCATGATGGAGATGCTGGCGGATCATGACGACGAGTTGATGGAAAAACTCCTCGAAGAAGACGAGCCAGACAATGAGATGGTCTTCAAGGATTTGACAGAAACCATGCAGCATGGCGACGTGGTCCCCGTATTCATTGGCTGTGCTGAAAAGAACAACGGCATTCGTCGGCTTCTCAAGGAGCTGAGACATGAAGCGCCGACTGTAGAACAGACCCGCGAACGTGTTGGCTTGTCCGAAAATGATGCGGGCACCGTGCAGGTACTGAAGACCTATCACACTCAGCATGGCGGCAAGTTGTCCGTGTGCCGCGTGTTGAGCGGGACGGTGAGTGAAAGCAGCTTGCTGCGCGACGCTAACAACAATGAGCTTCGGCCTTCCGGCCTGTTCCGTATGAAGGGGAGCCAACCGGTAAAGAACGATGGGCCTGTGGTTGCTGGCGATCTTATCGCCTTTGGCAAGCTGGAGGATGTAAAGACCGGCGATACGTTGGGTATTGGTAAGGCACCTGAAACACTGCTGGATGCAGCGCGGCCGCTCGAGCCGGTGCTGACAACCGGCCTGAAGGCTGCGGAACGGAAGGACGAAGTGCGTCTTTCTTCTGCTCTTGCCAAGTTGCTGGAAGAGGATCCTTCTCTGCGTCTTGTGCAATCGCAGGAGAGTGGTCAAACCATACTGGAAGGGCAGGGCGAAATGCACCTGCGTGTGGCCGTTGAAAAGCTGCGCGGAAAGTACGGCCTGAACGTGGAGCAGTACGAACCAACCATTCCGTATCAGGAAACCATCAGAGGGAAAACGGAGCTGCGCCGTCGTCACAAAAAGCAAAGTGGCGGGCATGGTCAGTTTGGCGATGTTGCCTTGACCATTCAGCCAATGCCTCGCGGAGAAGGTCACGCCTTTTCTGACACCATTTCAGGCGGGGTTGTGCCCAAGCAGTACATTCCTTCTGTGAAGCACGGCGTTGAAGAGGCGCTGCAGAAAGGACCGCTCGGTTTCCCAGTCGTGGATGTGGGCGTTGTTCTGACCGATGGCTCCTACCACTCTGTAGACAGTTCCGACCAGGCATTCAGAATGGCTGCCATTCTTGCGATGCGTGATGGTTTGAAGGAATGCAAACCAGTGCTCCTTGAGCCGATCAGTAAGGTTGTCGTGGCTTGTCCGTCTGATGCAACCGCTCGGATCACGGCGATTGTCTCTGGTCGCCGCGGTCAGATCCTTGGCTTCGATGCCCGTCCGGGTTGGGATGGCTGGGACGAGGTGCAGGCTCTGATGCCAGACAGCGAAGTAGGCGATCTTATCGTTGAGCTGAGGTCTGCAACGGCTGGCGTTGCCAGCTTCCGCCGTGAGTTCGATCACATGGAAGAACTCTCCGGCAAACCTGCTGAGCAGGTTGTTATGAAGTATGGCAGTGAGGCTGTTGCCTAGGAGTGGCCTGAGCTGAAGAAAAGGGGGCGGTGGGTCTGCCGCCCCTTCTTGCTACCAGCCTGAATTGAGCAGATCACTCGAGGTTTACTTGAGTGTGAGGGGGGCTGACCCATAACTTGGTGGCAACGCGTCAACAAGAATGGGTCTGCTCATGCATGTGATACATCCCAAAGGATGGGAACTTCCGGAAAGTGCCGCAACGCCTGAAGATGTGTTCTTCAATCGACGAAAGTTCTTGAAGAGCGCATTGGTGGTCGGTGCCGGTGCTGGTCTGTCCTCCATGGTTACTTTGTCAGCCGCGCGCGCTGCGACAGATCCTACGGCGCAGTTTTACCCCGCAGAGCGCAATTCTGCGTTCACTTTGGACCGAGCCATTACCGGTGAAGCGGTCAGCTCCCAATACAACAATTTTTATGAGTTCGGCTCTCACAAGCGCATTGCGGCAGCTGCTCAGGCCCTGAAGATACGTCCATGGACGCTGACCATAGATGGCTTGGTGGAGAAAGAGACGACCATCGATGCGGATAGCCTGATTGGCAAGATGGATCTGGAAGAGCGTCTCTACAGACATCGCTGCGTGGAGGCGTGGGCGATGGCCGTGCCTTGGACCGGCTTCCCACTGGCAGACCTCATCAAATTGGCTGCACCTCTTTCCAGCGCGAAGTTTGTGCGTTTTGAGACCTTTGAGGACGCGACAGTCGCTTCTGGACAACGCCAGTTCTGGTATCCTTGGCCTTATGTCGAGGGCGTTACCATGGCTGAGGGGATGAATGAGCTGGCCTTTGTTGCAACGGGTATCTACGGCAAGCCGCTGCCAAAGCAGTTCGGTGCCCCCATCCGCTTGGTTCTGCCGTGGAAGTATGGGTTCAAATCCATCAAGTCTATTGTGCGAATGACCTTCACCGATGAGCGTCCGGTAAGCTTCTGGGAGCAAATTGCAGCTACTGAGTACGGGTTCTGGGCTAATGTTAACCCAGATGTGCCGCATCCACGTTGGTCGCAGGCTAAGGAGCGTATGCTTGGCACAGATGAAGAACTACCGACACAGCTGTACAACGGCTATGCTGAGCAGGTTGCTGGCCTCTATAGCGGAATGAAGGGGGAGGAGCTCTATCGCTAAAAAGCGATTGAGCTTCCACCTGATGACTACTGAGCGGCGACGACCTGTTGCCGCTCTTGTGGCGTATTCAGTGCGTCGACCAACCTAGTGGCCTCTGAAAACAAGAGTGCGCCCGCACACAGTGCCAGCACGAACGCCGCCCGCCTTACCTCAATCATACGCAATACTCACTAACTGATGCAGCTTGGAGGTGTACAACACCCGCTGTCTTATCATTGTCATATGTTTCAGGGGAGTCCGTATATCTTAAGGGGCCCTGAGAGTCTCGCGACAAAAGGTGTCAAGTGCTGAAGTTTTGTGGGTACCTCGCGTTTGGCGAGTTGTCCCTACGTCATTGCATGGCTGCATAATTATGCAGCACAGATGCCTATTTCGTGATCAGTGCGAAATCGGGCGTGAAATGAACATTTTTTTGCTCCGCAAGCAGAATTTAGTGACCTTTAAGGCCGCTAGGGCTGCAAATTTTCAGGTCAACCGTTCTACAGCTCCGAACTCATAACAGGATTAGATGAAAGCATCACTGGATGTGATTACTTTTGTTTTTTCTGAGGTTTAGGAGAATCGCAAAAAAAAACCGGGCCACGTAGGCCCGGTAAAGTTCGATTGATTAAACACCAATTCCTGGTGCAATCACCTTCCAGAGGGGAACAATTGACCAGATAAGCACGTCACTGGGAGGAGAGATGTGACGGCTCCATTGGTCAACAGCCAGTGTATATATGCAGTGCATATGGCCACACGCAATGGTCATTTTTTGCATTGCAGATATGCATGAAAGTTATGGCTTCTCATTCGAATTGTCTATGAGGCAGGGCGTCGCATCATGTTGGGGAGGAATCGCAGAAACCTGCGTTTTCTTGCGCAAACGTTTGCTTGAGCTGCCGATATATCTGAAAAGATCGGTTTTCTGAAAAGTGCCTCTAGGTGACCCTTTTATGAATCACCCAGAGAAAATTGTGCATCAGTCAGATGGGAATCAGTCTAGTGAGACCAGCGTTCCGCATTGGACACCAGGAAATCGCGGAATGCCGTGACTCGTGCTGTGTTGCGCAGCTCTGAGGGATAGACGAAGTAGCTGTCAAAGGACGGCAGTTCATCGTGGCCCTTGTCCAGCACTGTCACGAACCCCGTATCCCGCTCCACCATATAGTCTGGCAGAATGGCCAGACCAACGCCCCTTTTTACGGCGCGCTTGATGCCTGTGAGGTTGTTCACCTGAAACGCGACGTCCCGCTTTTGGCCTGCTGGCAAACCAGCGGTTTCCAGCCAGTTCATGATGCGCAGATAGGTTGGGGTATGGTCACCAATGGTGATCAAGCGGTGGTTTGCCAGATCCTCAACCGACTCAGGGGTCCCGAAGCGCTCCAGGTACTGCGGTGATGCGTACACATGGAAGTGCACGGTGAACAGCTTGCGCTGGATCAGGTCAGGCTGCGTTGGCGGACGCAGGCGAATGGCCACGTCCGCTTCGCGCATGGAAAGGTCAAGTTCGTCGTCCTGGGTGATGATCTCAAGACGCACGTCAGGATAGAGATCAACGAACTCATGGATGCGAGAAGGGAGCCAGGTCGAACCAAGGCCCACCGTTGTGGCAACGCGCAGAACGCCGGATGGCTTTTCCTTGCTGTCTGTCAGCCGGCTCTGGGCCGCTTCCAGTTTCAGCATCACCTCACGGGCGGTGCGATACAAAAGCTCACCCTGTTCAGTGGGCACCAGACCACGCGCATGGCGGTGGAACAGAGCCACGCCAAGGTCGTTTTCCAGTGCACTGACCTGTCGGCTCACGGCCGATTGGCTCATGTTCAGCGCTTCACCTGCGTGCGTAAAGCTGCCCGCTTGCGCCGCCGCGTGAAAGATCCGCAGTTTATCCCAATCTAGTGACCGCCCCGGCATACAGTTTGGCTCCTCTCACATGCATAGGCCTTATTCGGCCGCGTTTGCCGTTTCTGCTGCGTCTGCAGCAAGAAAACGTTCAGCTTCCAGAGCTGCCATACATCCCATGCCTGCAGCTGTAACGGCCTGACGGAAAGTCTCGTCAGTGACGTCGCCTGCTGCAAAAACCCCTGGAATGGAGGTCTGCGTCGAATCTGGTGCTGTCCAGATGTAGCCAGAGGACTTCATCTCGACCTGATCCTTGAACAGTTCCACTGCCGGGGCATGGCCAATGGCGACAAATACGCCATCGGTGTTCAGCTCTGTCGCTTCCCCTGTTTGTGTATTGCGAAGTTTAACGCCCGTTACTACCGCGGGAGATTCTGTGCCCAGAATTTCCTCAACTGTATTGTTCCACAAAACCTCGATCTTTTCGTTCTTAAACAGACGGTCTTGCAGTATTTTTTCCGCGCGCAAACTGTCGCGGCGGTGGATCAGGGTCACCTTAGATGCGAGATTTGCAAGATAAAGGGCTTCTTCCACGGCGGTATTGCCGCCGCCCACGACGACAACTTCCTTGCCACGATAGAAGAAACCGTCACAGGTCGCACAGGCAGAGACGCCGCCTGCCTGAAAGGTTTGCTCGGAAGGAAGGCCCAGCCACTTGGCCTGTGCTCCTGTTGCTATAACAAGCGCATCGCAGGTGTAGGTGGTGCCGCTGTCTCCCTTCAGGGTAAACGGGCGCTTGGACAAGTCAGCCTCTGTGATCATGTCATAGGTGATCTGTGTGCCAACATTTTCAGCCTGCTTGCGCATCTCTTCCATGAGCCAAGGGCCTTGGATTGGATCAGCAAAACCTGGATAGTTTTCAACGTCGGTGGTGATGGTCAGCTGACCACCTGCCTGAACGCCGGTAATGATCTGGGTGTCCATCATGGCTCGTGCGCCATAGATCGCTGCGGTGTAGCCTGCAGGGCCGGACCCAATGATCAGCAGTTGCGTGTGTTTCGTGGTCATTCTGCTACCCTCTTGCTCCTGACAGTTGCGAGTGCGTGGCCCTGTGGCCTGTCCGCCTGCCAACTCAGCCCCTCTGCAATCGTTCGCGGATCGCGTCGGCTATGACTGGTGTGGAATCCATCGGCTCGTAGGTAGTACCTTCTAGCAATCCTGGGAAGGGGTGAAGCACGTTCATTCCCCTGAGTGTCCCCAAAAAGAGATCAAACTTCTTGTGTCCGCCCTCTGGCTGGAAACCATATATGGGGTATCCCGTTGCAGTCGCTTCGCCAACCATGTTGGTCGAATCGGTTGTTACCACAACGCCTTGCGCATTTGCGAGGTACTGCAACAGAGGGTTTGGGCCGTCTCCCTCCCAATAGAGGTGGTTGGGGCGGGCTCCAAATTGTCTGAGGCGGTCTGCCAGAGCATCAGGCGTACGCCGGGAAACGGTGATCATCAGCGAATGGGTCTTGCTCGCCTCACTCAGGCCGTCACCGAGTCGGGCAATGTCCTCTTCCGTGAAGTGGTGATGTTTGCTGTTGCCCCCAACCAGAACGGCGAGGCGCGGCTTGGGCAGCGACGCAATTTCAGCCCAGGGATTGGCCCGGGCTTCTGCCAGACGCTCTTTGGAGAACCGGTGAGGCGCCGTTGGTGAAACAATTACGTTGGGGCCGCGCAGTTTGTCGTGTGTTGCAACCCAGATGATGTCTGCTGCTTTGCATCCGGTCCGGGGGTCTTTGAGGCAGACGGTTATGGTCTTGCCGCCAGAAAACTTCTTTATGGCACGCAGGTAGGGGATCGAGCGGCGCCCGGACGCAATGGCCACCTTGGGAAAGGGGCGCGCGATCGGGCTTTTTGGCTTGTTCGGACTGTCTGCAGGATCAATCGGGCCATGAGGCATGGCCAGCGAAAACAGCTTGCGCGGCGCGACTCTTCGCACCTCATAAGGCAAGCCAAGTGCCTCGGCGACGCCAATGCACTGCGCTTCGTCACCGGCTTTTCCGTCTGTTATTACCCACAGATTTCCGCTCATTTTGAGGGTAGGAGTTTCCTGAAGTTTCCGATTCCTGTGCATTTTTAGTATAGTCTTTCAAACGGGCGCAAAGAAGCTTCAATAATGGTGTATGCCAGAGGCGTCGACCAGTTTCATGGCGATTTGACCCAAATAAGACAAGAGAAAAAAGGAGACGAGCTTGAAAGCGCGTCTTGATTCAATCGACTGGCAAATTCTTAAAGAACTGCAGAACGATGGTCGCATTACCAATGTGGAACTGGCAAGACGGGTAGGGATTTCTGCCCCACCTTGTTTGCGCCGCGTGCGCGCTTTGGAAGAGACCGGCCTGATTTCCGGCTATCGTACGCTGCTGGATGAAAAACAGCTGGGTTATGAAGTCACCGCATTTGCCATGGTGGGCCTGCGCAACCAGACCGAAGCCGATTTGATTGCCTTTGAGAAACAGGTTGCCGACTGGCCTGTTGTGCGTGAAAGCTACATGCTTTCCGGTGAAGTCGACTTCATCCTGAAGTGCGTCACACAGGATCTGGAGAGCTTTCAGAACTTTGTTATCCGTGATCTCACGGCTGCGCCAAACGTGGACAACATTCGAACGGCGCTGACCATTCGCAAGACGAAGGACGTTCCTTCGGTGCCAATCGATTGACGAAAAAGCGGGCTTTGCGCCCGCTCTTTTTTATCATCAAGCGGCTCGGATATCCTTGAAGAACTGCTCCACTGCGGCCGCAATGGCCTCGTTGTTCCTGTGAAGTTCCTCGGCTGCTTGCTGCGCCGTTCGTGCAGCACTGTTGGCATTCGTGGCGTTGCTCAGGATGTGAGAGATCTCGTCGGTAATTCCGCTGGCATGCTGGGATGCAGACTGAATGTTCATTGAGATCTCGTTGGTTGCCGCGCCTTGCTGTTCAACCGAAGATGCGATGCTTGACGCCGCTTTGCTGACGTCCTCAATTTTTTCCGTGATCGCTGAGATTTCTTCTACGCAGCGCCTTGTCTCTGCCTGAATTGCATTGATCTTCTGCGCAATCTCGTCGGTTGCCTTGCTTGTCTGGCTGGCCAGGTCCTTTACTTCACTTGCAACGACCGCAAAGCCTTTTCCAGCTTCTCCTGCACGAGCAGCCTCAATCGTTGCATTCAGCGCCAGCAGGTTGGTTTGTTCCGCGATGGCGCTGATCAGCTCCGTAACTGCGCCAATCTCGTTGGTCGCTGTTTGCAGTCCGAGGACGGTTTCATTGGCTCGATCAGCATCTTCCGAGACGAGGCGTGCAGTCTCTGCAGAACGGGACACCTGTGTGCTGATCTCGCCCACGTTGGTGGACATCTCTTCCACAGCGGCAGCTCCACTTTGGACACTGCGTGCTGTCTCGTTGGCGGAAGTGCTAGCGGATGCGGCGGAAGTTTCACTGCGATGGGCGGCTTCGGTCAGTTGCTTAGTGCATGTCTCGACCCGTTTGCCTTTGGCTTCCACATCCTTGAGAATGTCTGCAATTCCTGTCTCGAAGGAGTGTATGGCTTCTTCAAGCTGGCTAGAACGACGCTCACGTTCCTCGCGGTAGACAGTTTCATAGGCGTTGATCGAGTAGGCCATGTCCAGCATGACTGCCTTCTGGATCGCCTCCATCGCGGTCTTCAACTTTGATCGGGAGAAACGAAACTTGCGGAGCAGGACGGCATTCAGCTCATTGAGCAGGTAGGTATAGCCGCCGATGTACCAATCTGATGAAAGGCCAATGCGTTCGTGTGCGCGGCCAATGCGTTCCACTTGCATAACGTAGTCTTCGTTAAAGCCAGAGCGAAACATGAGCGCCCAGTGTTTGGCTTGTGCCGCCTTGAGGTGCTCAACCTGTCCTGCAACAAACTCGCCCAATGGGCTTGTAGAGCCCACGTGGGCGTAGAAGCGGCTCAAGATCTCTGGCAGGTTCGTTTCAATCGTCGGCCAAATTTGGGAGAGCGTGCGCTGCGTCTCCTGATCAATTCGAAAAAACGCCAGTCGGCGAGATAGTGATGAGGTGTCCTGCATGGCTCCCTCCCGAGAAATGCGTAAATATATCTCAGGTGATAGCGCTGTAAGTGTTAATTATCAGTATCTAAAGTTGTAATTAGTTGGCTTATTTTATCAGGGTAACCATCTGCAAATTATCGATAATATGGGTTTCGATAGTCGGCTTGCATATGTTGTTGTTTTTGGCTGCACCATCAAAGCGTGTGCCGGATTGCAAATAAAAATGCCGCCCTGAGGGCGGCATCAATGGATCGATATCTGATTGGGATCAGACAAACTCGACTTTCAAGATCTCGTAGGAACGTGCACCTCCTGGTGCCGTAACTTCGACACTGTCGCCAACGCTCTTTCCGATGAGTGCGCGTGCGATTGGTGAAGAGATGGAAATACGGTTCTTTTTCACGTCGGCTTCAACGTCGCCAACAATCATGTACTTCTTTTCTTCCTCGGTGTCTTCATCTTCAAGCGTCACGGTCGCGCCAAACTTGATGGTCTCGCCGCTCAGCTTGGTGAGGTCGATCACTTCCGCGCGGCCCAGCTTGTCTTCCAGCTCGCTAATGCGGCCCTCGTTCAAGCTCTGCTGCTCCTTTGCAGCGTGGTACTCGGCGTTTTCAGAGAGGTCGCCGTGCGCACGGGCTTCGGAAATGGCGGCAATGATGCGTGGACGCTCGACTGTGGTGCGGTTCTTCAGTTCATCACTGAGCATCGCGTAACCATCAGCAGTCATTGGTACCTTATCCATGACTCCTACACCTTTCCAAGGTTGCGCCGACTTCAGTGTCCAGACGCAACAAAAAAATTGACCGGGCAGGAAATGTCCCACCCGGACGATGTCAATCTGTGAGCTTACTCAAAGTAGGACTGTAGCGGCCTTACCTCAAGATTGCCAGCTAAATACGCTTCGATGCCTTTTGCTGCGGCAACGGACCCGGCAACCGTGGTGTAGTAGGGCACCTTGTTGACCAGCGTTGAGCGGCGCAGCGAACGGCTATCGGCGATGGCTTCAGCACCTTCGGTTGTATTGAACACCAGCTGAACTTCGCCATTCTTGATAGCATCCACAATATGCGGACGCCCTTCAAGAACCTTGTTTATCTTTGAACAGGTAATCCCCTGTTGCTCAAGATATCTCTGGGTTCCTGAGGTGGCAATGATCTTAAATCCAGCTCTGTGAAGCCTTTTTGCGGCCTGAATGATGCGCGCCTTGTCTGCGTCCTTGACGGAGAAGAAGGCGGTGCCACCCGTTGGTAACGTGTGGCCGCTGGCAATCTGTGCTTTTGCAAAAGCGATTGCAAAGTCGCGGTCGATGCCCATGACTTCGCCAGTTGACCGCATCTCCGGGCCGAGGATTGTATCTACGCCTGGGAAGCGTGCAAACGGGAACACGGCTTCTTTCACGGTCATGTGGTGCAGGTGCTTGGGCTTGAGTGAGAATGACTCCAGTGTTTCACCTGCCATCACGCGTGCTGCGATCTTTGCGATCGGTTCGCCGATGGTTTTCGCCACGAACGGCACCGTTCTGGAGGCCCGTGGATTGACTTCCAGCACGTAGATCTCGTCGTCCTTGACCGCGAACTGCACGTTCATAAGGCCGCCAACGTTGAGGGCCAAGGCCAGCTTGCGGGTCTGATCTTCAATTCTGCGAATGAGATCCTGTCCGATATTGTAGGCGGGAAGGGAGCAAGCGCTGTCGCCGGAATGGATGCCAGCTTCTTCAATGTGTTCCATAAGGCCACACATGAACACATCTTTGCCGTCACAGAGCGCGTCTACATCCACCTCGATGGCATTGGACAGGTAGCTATCAATCAGCACCGGTGCTTCACCAGAGACAACTACCGCTTCATGGATGTAATGCTGGAACTGTTCGTCATCGCGAATGATCTCCATACCGCGACCGCCCAACACGTATGAAGGGCGGATCACGACAGGGTAGCCGATTTCCGCGACGATCTTTTCGGCCTCTTCAATGGAGCGGGCAATGCCGTTGTCCGGCTGCTGAAGGTCCAAATCATGAAGCAGCTTCTGGAAGCGGTCACGGTCTTCTGCGAGGTCGATCATGTCCGGAGATGTGCCAAGGATCGGAATGCCTGCATCCATTAGATCGCGGGCGAGTTTCAAGGGCGTCTGTCCGCCGAACTGCACGATAACGCCTTTAAGGGTGCCTTTTGACTGCTCCAGCTTGAGAATCTCAAGCGTATCTTCGCTGGTGAGCGGCTCGAAATAGAGGCGGTCGGATGTGTCGTAGTCGGTGGATACGGTCTCTGGGTTACAGTTGACCATGATGGCTTCGTAGCCCGCATCCTTAAGGGCGAAGGCGGCATGACAGCAACAGTAGTCAAACTCGATGCCTTGCCCGATACGGTTTGGGCCACCGCCAAGAATGACCACCTTCTGACGCTCACTGGGCTCAGCCTCACATGCGGTTGCGCCTGCAAATGGCGCCTCGTAGGTAGAATACATATAGGCGGTGGGCGAAGCGAACTCCGCTGCGCAGGTATCGATGCGCTTGTAGACTGGTCGTACATCGAGACGGTGACGCAGGGCCCGCACATCCTTGTCGGACTTGCCAGTCAGCGTTGCTAAACGGTGATCGGAGAAACCCATCGCCTTCAGTTTGCGCAGGCCTTCAGCATGAGCAGGAAGACCACGTTCCTCAATGAGTTTTTCAGTGTCTACAATTGCCTTGATTTGCTCAAGGAACCATGGATCAATTTTGCAGATCGAGTGGATGTCTTTTTCGCTGATGCCAAGGCGCATGGCCTGCGCCACATTCAGGAGGCGATCTGGAGTAGGGGTTCCCAGAGCTTTGCGCACTGCGTTGGCGTCATCCCCTTGACCAACGCCATGGATCTCAATTGGATCGAGACCGGAAAGGCCGGTTTCAAGGCCGCGAAGTGCCTTTTGCAAGCTTTCTGCAAAGGTGCGGCCGATGGCCATCACTTCACCAACAGACTTCATGGCTGTGGTCAGGTTCGGTTCGGCGCCCTTGAACTTCTCGAATGCAAACCGAGGAATCTTGGTGACCACGTAGTCGATGGTGGGTTCGAAGGAAGCTGGTGTGGCCCCGCCCGTGATGTCGTTGTCCAGTTCATCCAGTGTGTAGCCGACTGCCAGCTTGGCGGCGACCTTCGCGATCGGAAATCCAGTGGCCTTGGATGCAAGTGCGGACGAGCGAGAAACGCGTGGGTTCATCTCGATCACGACCAAGCGGCCATTTTCTGGATTAACTGCGAACTGAACGTTGGAACCGCCGGTTTCAACGCCGATCTCACGCAGTACTGCCAGAGAGGCGTTGCGCATGATCTGATATTCTTTGTCAGTCAGCGTGAGGGCCGGTGCAACGGTGATGGAATCGCCAGTATGCACGCCCATTGGATCAATGTTTTCAATGGAGCAGATGATGATGCAGTTATCCGCTTTGTCGCGGACCACTTCCATCTCGTATTCCTTCCAGCCCAGCAGGCTCTCATCAATAAGCACCTGGCCGGTAGGGGAGGCCTCGATGCCTGAGCGGACAATGGTTTCGTACTCTTCGCGGTTATATGCAACGCCGCCGCCGGTGCCTCCCAGCGTGAAGGCTGGGCGGATGATGGCTGGAAGGCCAATTTCTTCCAGGTGACGCATCGCCGTTGCAAAGCCTGCGCCGCGGTCATATCCGACGATCGCGCCAGCTTCGTTGCGGATGGGCGGAGAAGAGGCGATGGCTGCTCTGGGGTTTTCGAGGCCGATCTTGTCCATTGCCGCACGAAACTTTTCGCGGTCCTCAGCCTTGTCGATGACATCCGCCTTCGCGCCAATCATTTCGACATTGTATTTCGATAGAACGCCGCGCTCTTCCAGAGCCAACGCACAGTTCAGCGCAGTCTGGCCGCCCATGGTTGGCAGAAGTGCGTCTGGGCGCTCCTTGGCGATGATCTGCTCAACGATCTCAGGTGTGATTGGTTCGATGTAAGTCGCATCGGCCAAATCCGGATCCGTCATGATTGTTGCCGGATTAGAGTTGACCAAGATAATTCGGTAGCCTTCTTCTCGCAGCGCCTTACAGGCCTGAGTGCCGGAATAGTCGAACTCACAGGCCTGACCAATCACGATGGGGCCTGCCCCGATGATCAGAATAGATTGGATGTCGTTGCGTTTTGGCATGATTACTCACAGTCGTTCGCACGGAGAGCGTCAGGTACAACAGAGGCGTTGAACCATGCGCTATTTTCCTATTGCAGTTATGTCGGCTGAGCGAGCGTTATAAGAAATATTCCGAGGATGTAAAACCCTTAGAGCGCAAGTTAGCCGAAAATGTCGTCTTTATGATTAGAAATCGTCGGATGGGACTGGGTCGTGATCCAAAGGCAGGATGCGTTCGCCGTTGTAGTCGGCCACGCCTTGTGTCAGAGCAAAGCAGGCCAGCCGGACCGATTTAGGGATCTCGACTGGTCGGCCGTCGCGCTTGCCTTTTTCATAGTACTGGATCATTCGCTTTTTCAGCCCAAGATACTCTGCGGCCTCTTTTTGTTTGAGGCCGAGGGATCGTCGCCATGCTTTGAACTGTTCAGGGCGCATTTCCGGCTCTGTAAGGTTTTGCGTGTCCATTCAAGGTCTTCGCTTAGTTGTATGAAAAAAGGCAACACAAGTTTGCCACATGCCTAGCGAAATACAAATGCATAAATTGACAGATTTGCTCCAAAAGACCTCAGTGTTGGCTGGGGTTCCGCGGTGACGGCGTCCCGAGAGTGGGGTGTTCTGCTACAATTTCGTGCTGGCGGCTCCCTGAATCACCTCAGCAGATGAGCATTTCTGTGAGGCATTCTCAACAAATGCGGAGCGCACACAGAGCGTTTAAAGGACGCGAACTGCGGAATGCGCTCTGCAATTTCTGTGAATTATTTGGAATTTGAGGGGTAAGAAATCCGATAGTGGCTTGGAGTGACGTGAGGAAAAATCTATTTTGACGTAAATGTACGTCGCGTAATTTTGACCGTTTGGGAAAATTAGTATCGAGGAAAACGTTTTCTTTTCAGGAGGAATACTTCGAGCGTGGCTCCTCTCATCCTGCGGAAAGGGTTAGAGTTAACATGAACGACTGTCTCTGATTACTTGGTAGGTATCTAGGTTCTGCGGTCGGTTGATTTTTAACTAATTTCTTCTTTGTCGTATTGTGTGACTGCACGCTGCCGTTGTGTATACGTTACGCAGGGGAAGTAAAAAAACTTGACCGTCGGGTGTATTTTTTCGAGCGCATTGTGTAAATTATCAATAATTTCGCGCTCAGAAAATAACGACAGAGCGCGGAAGCGGATTGCAATGCTGTTTTCTGGCGCATCACGAGTGTCTCTGCGGGTACATTCGAGTTCAATCAGAAGTGGCAGCTGGTCTTAGAGCTATTACATAGTAACGAGCTGAAGAGTGGTATTACGGGGGGTAATGACGAGGTCACGCCGACTTAGGTGGGAAGTGGTGCGATCGAGTCTTTATAGCTCTTCAAAAATGGTGAATTAAGAAACCACCGGGCAAAATGGAAATGAACACAATTCCGACCAAGCTTGATGTAGTTCCTGATATTGCAGGGCCAATTCGCGATGATGATGGTGACGGTCAGCTGCTGGCTATCTCCGAAATGTCCGAGTTGTTCGGCGTTACCCTTCGCACACTCCGTTTCTACGAGGAAAAGGGTCTTTTGAACCCAGTGCGTCGTGGTGCTCGTCGTTTCTACCGTGCACGCGACGTGGGTCGCATGCGGGTCATCCTTCAAGCGAAGAAGATTGGCCTTACTTTGGCAGAAGTTCGCCGCATCATTAAGCTGGTTGAAAGCGGAACAGCCCGCGATAAGCAGCTTGGCGAGCTGAAAGAAATTTGCGCTGCACAGGAGCAGCTGCTGCTGGAGCAAGAGCAGGCGCTGAAAGAGCAGATCGCAGAGGTTCGCGGTGTTGTATCCGCTCTGAGCCAGGTTCTGGAGAGTGAACTGGCTTAATCGTCAGTTCCGACAAGTTTTTATGCAAAAGCCGGCCGCTTGCGCGCGCCGGCTTTTGCATTTTTATCTGCCGACTAAGGGGAGCCGCGTCGGGCTCCCGCTAGCCTTTCAGCTTGCCGCTGCTTCCATAAAGCCGGTGAACTTCTGGAAGAGGTATTGGCTGTCCTGTGGTCCAGGTGAGGCCTCTGGATGGTATTGCACGGAAAACACGGGCTTGTCCTTGAGCTTGATGCCGCAATTCGAGCCATCAAACAAAGATGTATGTGTTTGCTCAATACATTCTGGCAGGCTCTCTGCATCCACTGCAAAGCCATGGTTCATGGAGGTGATCTCAACCTTTCCGGTGGTCAGATCTTTCACAGGGTGGTTTGCGCCGTGATGTCCCTGATGCATCTTTTGCGTCTTGCCACCCAAGGCCAACGCGAGCATCTGGTGACCGAGGCAAATCCCGAAGATGGGCTTTCCGCTGTCGATAAGGCTTTTGATGGTTGGTACAGCATAGGCACCAGTGGCAGCCGGGTCGCCCGGACCATTGGACAGGAAGATGCCGTCCGGATTCAGCTCCAATATTTCTTTGGCTGAAGTCTCAGCCGGGACAACCGTGACCTTGCAGCCTGCTTCGGCAAGCAGACGCAGAATGTTGCGCTTTACGCCATAGTCGATGGCAACGACGTGGTGTTTGGGCGTGCTTTGGTTGCTGTAGCCCTCATCCCACTTCCATGTGGTCTCTTGCCAGTCATAGCGCTGCGCGGTTGTAACCTCTGCGGCCAGATCCATACCCTCCAGGCCCGGGAATGCCTTTGCCTGAGTGACGAGCGCTTCTTTATCGAAGTTCCCTTCCGGGTCGAATGCGATCACGGCATTTGGCATGCCAGTCTCGCGGATGAGGGCCGTCAGGGCTCGTGTGTCTACACCCGCGATCGCGACAATCCCTCGAGCCTTGAGCCATGCATCGAAATTCTTGGCTGCTCGGTAATTGGATGGTTCCGTGATGTCTGCTCGCAAGACCGCGCCTCGGACGCCGGTGTTGGCGGCCATGTTTACGGTTTCGATATCCTCGTCGTTGGTGCCGACGTTACCTATATGTGGAAAGGTAAAGGTTATGATCTGGCCCGCGTAGGAAGGATCAGTCAGGATCTCTTCGTAGCCAGTGATGGCGGTGTTAAAGCACACCTCGCCG
The DNA here is from genome assembly GCF_028737195.1 of Pseudovibrio exalbescens. Taxonomy (GTDB): domain Bacteria; phylum Pseudomonadota; class Alphaproteobacteria; order Rhizobiales; family Stappiaceae; genus Pseudovibrio; species Pseudovibrio zosterae. Next base: position 115,817 of record NZ_JAQZAJ010000003.1, read on the forward strand.
GTCGCTGAACCCGTCGCGCCAAGGCCAAAACCTTCGATGACGGTGCCGTCAGCGAGGACTAGGAGGGCTGTTGGCAGGGTTGCGGACCAAGCATCTACAGGTTTCATGTCTTGCTTTCTTGATACGGTTGGTGACATCATGCGGCCATCAACAGCTTGCTACAGGGGTTGACTTTAGCTCACTGCAGTCGCATCAAGGCTGGGAATGTAGGAGATGGCTCCGAACTGGTCAATATCACTTATTGTGAATTAAAGCCGCTTGATTTCAGAGAATTACATCAAAATCTAAAATCGAATTAGACTGTCATTATTAGCCAGTGGACGATTTTTAAACTAGGGTTCCATGTAATGCTGCGTGAAAAACTGGCCGATGCCTTGAAGCAGGCTTTGGAGAGCAATGACAAGAGAAGAGCCGCAACCCTAAGGCTGATCAGCGCTGCCATCAAGGATCGTGAAACGGCGGCGCGTGAGCAAGGCCGTGATGGTGTGTCCGAAGAAGAGGTGCTCAACCTGCTGCGGCACATGGTTGACCAACGCATGCATGAGTGCGTCACATGCGAGAAGACCGGCAACACCGTGCTCGCCTTGCAGGAACAGCAGGAAGCTGACCTGATCCGCGAGTTCCTTCCGCCGCAGCTTTCCGAGTATGAAGTGCGCCTGATCTGCAAGACCGTTGTTGACAACCTGGAAGCCAAAGGGCTTCGCGATATGGGGCGCTGCATGTCGGTGCTGAAGGACAAATACCCCGGCCAGATGGACTTTGCCAAAGCAAGCTGCGTCGTCAAAGAGCTTTTGCGGCCAGCGGCGCAATAGTCCTTCTCTGCCTCTGGATTAGTTTTCTTCACATGTGTAATGCCTAGCTTGACGTTGTTTGGCGTCTTTGGCTTAACTCGTCCATCAATGGCCATCATAGTGGCTCCTCAGAGGTACCTTTACTCGCATGCGCTTTGCTCCGCAGTTGCTCGATGATATTCGCAATCGATTGCCCTTGTCAGAGGTGGTTAGTCGCCGTGTAACTTGGGATCGGCGAAAGTCGCAGCCGGGCAAAGGGGACTATTGGGCGTGCTGTCCGTTCCATCAGGAAAACACACCCAGCTTCCACGTTGATGACCGCCGCAATCGATACAAGTGTTTTGGCTGCGGGGCGTCGGGGGACCACTTTCGCTTTTTGACGGATACGGAAGGGTTGAGCTTTCCGGAGGCTGTGGAGCAGCTTGCGGAAATGGCAGGCGTTGCGCTGCCGGCACCAGATCCGCAAGCGGCCAAGAAGCAGCAGCAGCGTACAAGCCTGACGGATGTATGTGAGCTTGCAGCCAAGTATTTTCGATCTGTCTATCTCAGTCCTCAAGGGGAGCACGTGCGCGCCTATGCCGCGCGGCGCAAACTCTCTGCTGAAGTGCAGGAAGAGTTCGTGTTTGGATTTGCCCCTCCGGGACGCGACAATCTGAAGAAAGCGCTGTTGGAACGGGGCGTGGAAGAGGCCATGCTCGTTGAGGCTGGTCTTGTCATCAAGCCGGATGACGGACGCCCGTCCTACGACCGGTTTCGCAACCGTTTGATGATCCCGATCCACGATGAGCGTGGCCGTGTGGTGGCATTTGGCGGCCGAACCATGGATCCCGAGGGGCAGCCAAAGTACCTCAACTCGCCCGAGACGCCGATCTTCTACAAGGGCACGATGTTGTTCAACGCGCACAGAGCGCGGCAACCTGCCTTTGAGAGCAAGCAGGCCATCGTCGTTGAAGGCTATATGGATGCCATTGCTGTGTGGCAAGCAGGCTTTAAAGGCGTTGTGGCCAGTCTGGGTACGGCGTTTACGGAAGAGCAGTGCGTGCGCCTTTGGAAGTTCGCAGACGAGCCGATCATCTGCTTTGATGGGGACGCCGCCGGCATTTCGGCTGCTCATCGTTCCATTGATCGCATTCTTCCTGTGCTTGCAAGCGGCAAGTCGTTTCAGTTTTCGTTGTTGCCGGATGGCAAAGACCCTGATGACCTGATTTCTGAGAAGGGGCCGCAGGGGTTCAATGAGGAACTTGCCAAGGCGCTGCCGCTTTCTCAGGTTGTTTGGGACCGGGAGACAAGTCAGGCGCGCATAGACACGCCAGAGCGCAAGGCGGCTCTCGAAAAGGCATTTGATGATCTTATCGCGACGATCAAGGATGAGCGCGTTCGCAACCGCTATCAACGCGATTTCCGATTGCGGCTCTCCAATCTGTTTTATGAGGAAAGCCGACGTGCCCGTGGCGCCACTGGCAGTGGAGACAGGAAACAAGGCGGCAGCTGGAACCAGGCCTCTGGAAAGCAAGGTCGCTACGAAGTGCGTGGCTTTCAGAGCCGTGTTGCTGCGCCGGAGACCGCCAAGTTTGGCACCGAGCGCACGCTCTGCGCCATGTGCCTGACCTTTCCGGATTTGTTCGATCGGCATTACGAGCGCATATCGCAGCTTCATTTCACCAATGAACTCCACCAGAGGTTCATGGATGAGTATTGCCGGTTCTCTACTGACCTCAAGCGCGAGTCTGTGGCAGCCTATTTCAGTCAACTTGATGATCGCTTCTATCGAATCCTGTCTGAGGTGCGCGGGTCCGAGCTCGAAGCAGCGGAAGCGCCAATTGCAGCGGGTGTACATAAGTGGGATGAGCTGCGTCATCGCTTGCCCATCTTGAAGATGAATCCGCCAGAAGACTTCATTGAGCAAATGTTTGTGCACTTCATGGATGTGATCGAGCTTGAGCAGTTGGAGCGCGAGCTGAATGAAGAGCTTGAAGCTGTCTCTGAAAACCTTGATGAGGATGGCTGGGTTCGTATCCAGGCTTTGACGCAATCGTTGTCGCGTCGGCGGGAAGAATGCGCAAGAGAAGATCAGGAACTTGCAGAACGTGCAAAGCGCATGCGTTCGGCAAAGCCAACTTATGACCAGGAAGGCGGCGCGGCGGCTTTTTAGGTTGAGGCCCCTGTATCTGACCAAAACTTTGCGCAATTTAGCAAAAATTAGATTGCTCAGTGTCGAATCACACTTGCGAATCACGCAAGGCAAGCTAAATACACAAGACAAACAGCAAATAGGAGCGCCGCAGACCATTGCAGAGGTCACTAAGGCGAATTGAGAATCTGGTTTTATGCTGTTGCAATCCATCTTTTGCCGGAGAACGAGCCACGGGTTCGCGCGTCTATCTTTTGAGAAAGGATAGATAACCGCGAAAAACACGTGCACTGTTTCGCGCCCCGAAGATGGACCTGAGGGTTTAATCACGCAGTTGGATGCAGCTGGCCCTTTGGCGTCAACAGTAGATAGTTTGGTCCGCCCGTACGCGGGGCAGGCCAAGAGTAGAAACGCGATAACCGCGAGGCATTGCCCGCGGCTTTGGAGCAAAATATGGCGACGAAGGCGACGCAAGCTGAAGATACACAGGAACAGGCAGCAGGTGGAGAAGGCCAGGACGGCCCTCTTCTTGATCTGTCTGTCGCCGCCGTCAAGAAGATGATCAAGACCGCGAAAAAGCGCGGTTATGTCACTTACGACGAGCTGAATGAGGTTCTTCCGCCTGAACAAGTAAGCTCCGAGCAGATTGAAGACACGATGTCCCTTCTTTCCGAGATGGGAATTAACGTGATCGAAGCTGAGGAAGCTGAAGAGAGCAAGGAAGAAGAGGTAGAGGGCGGAGATCTTGTCGTCGCGGCCAGCACGGCCGTTGCCAAGACAACCACCACCCGCGAACCTTCTGACCGTACCGACGACCCGGTGCGCATGTACCTGCGTGAAATGGGCTCTGTGGAGCTGCTTTCTCGTGAAGGTGAAATCGCAATTGCAAAGCGCATCGAGGCTGGCCGTGAGGCCATGATCGCTGGTCTTTGCGAAAGCCCGCTGACCTTTCAGGCGATTATCATTTGGCGCGACGAACTGAACGAAGGCAAGGTTCTGCTTCGCGACATCATCGACCTTGATGCGACCTATGCGGGCCCTGACGCCAAGGCTGGCCCTTCTGAAGAAGACTTGGAAGAGCAGGAAGAGGCTGGCGAGGGCGAGGTGCCTGAAGCTGTTCGTCAGCGCGAGCTGGAAGAGCGCAAGAAAAAAGCTGAAGAAGCCAAGCGGGCTGACGGCAATGGCGCGGCCGAAGTTCCTGCACCGGCTGAGGGCGAAGAAGGCGAGGGCACCGGCGAGGACGAGGACGATGACGAATACGAAGCGAACGTCTCTTTGTCTGTCATGGAAGCTGAGCTGAAGCCGAAGGTTGTTGAGACCTTCGACCGCATTGCTGAAGACTACGCAAAGCTGCGCAAGCTTCAGGACCAGCTGGTTGAAAACAAGCTGGCCAACAAGACCCTGTCTCCGTCTCAGGAGCGTCGCTACAAGAAGCTCAAGGAAGACATCATCATCGAGGTGAAGAGCCTCTCCTTGAATGCAAATCGTATCGAAGCGCTGGTTCATCAGCTTTACGACATCAACAAGCGTTTGATGGGGTACGAAGGCCGCCTGCTTCGTATTGCAGATGGACACGGCGTGAACCGCGCTGAGTTCGTGAAGTACTATCAGGGCAACGAGCTCGACCCGAACTGGATTCGCAAGGTTGCCAATCTTTCCGGTCGCGGATGGAAGAAGTTCGTCGCCAATGATGGCGACATGATCCGGGAACTGCGACAGGAGATTCAAACTCTTGCCACTGAAACGGGTCTGGAAATCACCGAGTTCCGCAAGATCGTTTCCATGGTGCAAAAGGGTGAGCGCGAGGCGCGCATCGCCAAAAAGGAAATGGTGGAAGCCAACCTGCGTCTGGTTATCTCCATTGCCAAGAAATACACCAACCGCGGACTTCAGTTCCTTGACCTCATTCAGGAAGGCAACATCGGCCTGATGAAGGCGGTCGACAAGTTCGAATACCGCCGTGGTTACAAGTTCTCGACCTATGCCACATGGTGGATCCGTCAGGCGATTACCCGTTCCATCGCGGACCAGGCTCGCACGATCCGTATCCCGGTTCACATGATCGAGACGATCAACAAGATCGTACGCACTTCCCGTCAGATCCTTCACGAGATTGGCCGTGAGCCAACACCGGAAGAACTGGCCGAGAAGCTGCAGATGCCGCTTGAGAAGGTGCGTAAGGTTCTCAAGATCGCGAAGGAGCCGATCTCCCTTGAGACGCCAATTGGCGATGAGGAAGACAGCCATCTGGGTGATTTCATTGAGGACAAGAACGCGATCTTGCCAATCGATGCGGCCATTCAGGCGAACCTGCGTGAAACCACGACCCGCGTTCTGGCCTCTTTGACGCCGCGCGAAGAGCGCGTTCTGCGTATGCGCTTTGGTATCGGCATGAACACCGACCACACTCTGGAAGAGGTTGGTCAGCAGTTCTCCGTTACTCGTGAACGTATCCGCCAGATTGAAGCCAAGGCTCTGCGTAAGCTGAAGCATCCTTCCCGGTCTCGTAAACTGCGTTCGTTCCTCGACAGCTAGACGACAAGCCAGTTCCAGACTTGAAAAGCCCGCCATTTCGGCGGGCTTTTTTGTTGGAACCGCTCTTGGCAAAACGAGAGGGTTGCCACGTTGTCTGCCTGATCTCAGTTTCCCATAACCCACCTTAAGGGGGATAAGGTTCAACGGGTTTTGCCGAAGTCTTGATGGGCTATTGCATGAGATGCTTTTGCAGGCGGAAGGAGAGCAGGGCGGCGATGGCGGAGAGGATGGCCATGATGCCGAAGACGGTTGGGCCTGCAGATGTCGCCGCTTGTGCTGTGACCAGTTCTTCGGTTGTTGTTGATGACATTCCGAAGATTGCGGCCAGCAAGGAGGCAAGGGCTGCGCCGATTGCAATGCCACCATTGGTGAGCGTCGGCAGGATTCCCGAGGCTCTATCCCTGTCTTCTTGACTTGATGAGAACATGACGGAGCGGGTCAGGAACTGGTTTGAAAGGCCGGAGCCCACGCCTGACAAGATGCAGGCAAAGACGAACAGGGGCAATGAGGCAAGGTGCAGGGAAAGTGCCATGGTGGCGAGGGCCAGTGCGATGAAGCTGATGCCAATGCTGATTAGCCGCGCGCGGGCCTTGGCATCCTGCGTGTTTGCGACAAACCAAGCCGCAATGGTCCAAGCGAAAGCAAGTGTTGCCATGGCGTAAGCCGCTTCGGTGACACCCAGTCCCCACAAGCTTTGCAGAATGGCGTTGCCATACACCATGCGCACCGATGCGGAGACGGCAGTGAGCAGCATGATCCACATGACCAAGCCTACGATGCTGTTGAGCTGAAACGCGGTTTTAGGGATGAAGGGACTCGCTGCCACGCGGTCCCATGCGCGGGCCAGAAACAGCAGGACCATGCCGCCGACCAAATAGAGCGCCCCTTCGGCAACGCTGCGCACCTCGCCGACAAAACTGATGATCAAGATTGCAAGCGCGATCAATCCCAGACGGGGCAGCATGTCCAGATCCTTGCGCGAGGTCTTCTGGCTGCTTGCTTCTTCCTTCGGCATTGCGGTGACGGCAAGGACGAGCAGCACCAGCACCAGGGGCAGGTTGACGTAATATGCCGCACGCCACGACCATGTCTCCGTCAGGGCGCCCGCTGCGATGGGTCCGACACCGGCGGCCATGGCCCACACCAACGCTGTCATGGAAAAGACCGTTGCAACCAAACGCTCCGGGAAGAGCTGGGGAATGACGGCGTAAATGACCGCGACGATCATGCCCTCGCCGAAGCCTTGCAGGAAACGCCCGACAAGCAGCAGCTCCAGATTGGAGGCCGCTCCTGCCAGCAACGAGCCCGCGGCGAGAATGAGACTGGCCAGCACAAACAAAGACCGCGCGCCAAGGCGGCCCTTGAAGGTGCCGGTGACAGTGCCAGACATGATCGAAGCCACCTGAAACAAGCTGAAAATCCAGAAGGCGCGGTCTTGCCCGCCAATGTCGCGGATGATGCTGGGGAGCACGGCGTTGGACACGATGCCATTTACCGCATGGGAGCCTACGCCAAGGCAGATCAGTGTGGAGGACAGCAGATACGGGGAGGACACGAGTTCCAGAAAGGGGTGGGGGCGCTTGACGCTTGCGGTGGAGGACGCGTCCTCGGTCAGCTCAGGGGAGGGAGAGTGAGTCATGTGGATGCCTTTTAGAAAGATTTTTATTTTTATATTCCGAGCCAATTAAAAAAGTAAAGTCTTATTATATTCATCGTGTGCAAAAATACGCCGAGGACCTCCGCGCGGCACGCCGCCGAGAGTATGGTGGGGTTTTTCCGCCGTAGCGGGAGTGGCAAGGCGTACAGGCAATGCCTGCGCTTGAAAATTAAACTTGAGTCTTCGGCATTGGCTGGCGCCTTGCCCAGACATTTTGATGAAGCGTTGATTCCTTCACTTATGGACGCGAATAGGCAGTTGCCTGCCACCGCTGTACGCCCACAGCAAAGGCTCTTCCCCCCCGAACCATGCGGCCTCGCTCGGGTTACGCTTCACTGGCTCCTCTGGAAAGATGCGTTACCCCTTTCCATTGGCCCGTCTGGCCCACGACACGTGGCGGACGGCCCACCACGGCCCGGTTTCGTGGGCACAGATTTGATGGTAGCCGAGCGCCGGATAGGGGGACAAGTTTGAGGGTGCCTCACATTTACGCTCTGCTGCGTTTTTGCGGGAAATGGGGGCGTTTTGCCGGTAAGCTCGGCGAAAACAAGAAAAGTGGAGGCTATTTCATGAAAACCACCTCAGCCGCGTACAGCGGGAACACCGGTCTGTTCGGTCCTGCGATGATTGAGAACCCCTATCCACTCTACCAGGGGCTGAGGGCTCGTGACCCTGTACACTGGGATGAGGGAATGGGCGCTTGGGTTTTAACCAGTTATGAGCACTGCAAGACGGCCCTTAAAGATCCTCGGTTTTCGTCGGATCGCGTTTCCAAGATGCGCCATCGTTACGCTGAAGACTATCAGGAACTCTTTGATATCCTGTCTGTTTTGATGGTTCAAGTGGATGAGCCGCTGCATGGGCGGTTGCGGGATTTGGTCCACCATGCCTTTACCAGAACGGCGGTTGAAACCTACGAAGAGCCTATCAGATCGCGGGGGCGTGCGCTGATAGAAGCGATGCTGGAAAAGCCGGAGGCGGATTTCATTGCGGACTTTGCCATTCCTCTGCCTATTCTTGTGATCTCCGATATAGTTGGTATTCCTGAGGAGGACCGGCATCTGGTGAAGAAGTGGTGCGATGACTACACTGTGGTCGCGCTGAACTACTACACGCACCTGACCAAGCAGCAGCTTGAAGATGGGTTGAGTAGCGTACGGGCTTTCAAGCTTTATCTTTTTGAGCGTGTCGCCGAGATTCGCAGGTCGCCCGGTGACAACCTGTTGAGCGAGTTGGTTCTGGCGGAGCGGGACGGCCATGTCCTTTCCGAAGTCGAGCTGCTGGCGAACACCATTTTGCTGCTGAATGCAGGAAATGAAACGACAACGGCACTCTTGGGAAATGGTCTGAAGCTGCTGATGGACAATCCTGCGCAGTTTCAGGTGTTACGCGAACGGCCCGAGCTGATTCCGAACGCCATCGAGGAGTTTTTGCGTCTCGACAGCCCCGTGCAGTATGTGGGCCGGGTTGCCAAGGAAGACGTGCGTTTGGGTGACACGACGATCGCAAGGGGAGAGTTGGTGCTTGTGATGCTTGGTGCGGCGGGACGCGACCCGGCTTTGCTGGATGAACCGAACAAGCTGGATGTGACGCGCACGCACGACCATCATTTGGCGTTTGGCACGGGGCACCACCTTTGCGCGGGTGTTCAACTGGCCCGTATGGAAAGCCGCATCGCCTTTGAAGAACTGTTGAAGATGACCAGCCGCATAGAGAGTTTGCCGGGGGAGTTGCGGCACAGTGAGAACTTCAGTCTGCGCTGCTACAAATCGCTGCCAGTCCGGCTGGTGGCAAGGTGAGGGACGTACAGGCTCTGGCAGTCAAAGCCTGTACGCAATATCAGCGGCCTCAAGCGGCGGCTTTTCCGTCCTTCACAGCGTCCAAGATGAACTTGGGCAGGGCAAAGGCCGCCTGATGAACCTCAGGCGTGTAGTAACGGGTTTCAATACCCGCTTGCGCAAAGCGCTCCTCCAGCGTGCTCAGCGGCACGCGGCGCAGCGTCTCGTCATCTGTGGCCCAGCCAAGGGTCATGTGACCACCGAAATACGTCGGAATGGCCGCTACGTAGGCGTAGGCATCATTATAGATGCGAGCAAAGCGCGAGATGCTGTCCACCAGCTCCTGACGCTGCAGGAACGGCACGCCGTTCTGGGTGACCAGAACACCGCCCGGCTTCAAGGTTGCATGCACATCGCGGTAGAACTCCTCGGTAAAGAGCACTTCGCCGGGGCCATGGGGATCGGTTGAATCAACCATGACCACATCGAAACGCTCTTCTGTTTCCTTGAAGTAGCGCGCACCATCGGTGATGACGAGATTGAAGCGCTCATCATCGACAACGCCAGTGTTGAACGCGGAGAAGTGTTCAACGGAGAAGTCGACGACGGACTGATCGATCTCGATCTGTGTCAGCTTTTCGATGGTCTTGTGCTTGAGTGCTTCCTCAGCCATGCCGCAGTCGCCGCCGCCAACAATGGCGACGTGCTTGGCGTTGCCATGCGCCAGAATGGGCACGTGGCTCATCATCTCGTGATAGATGAACTCGTCTGAGGTGGTTACCTGTGTAACGCCATCGAGCATGAGCACCCGGCCGAACACCGGATTGTCGAAGAGCACCATGTCCTGATGCTCTGTCTTTTGCTCAAAGATGATGTTGTCGGCCCGAAAGGAGACCTGTACGCCCTCGTAAAGCGTCTCCTCAAAGTACTTCCTGGTCACTTAGTTGACCTCCTTGCCGCGCAGGAGTTCGTTGACTTCGGCTCGCTCGGCCGCGAAGGCCTGCTTGAGAATGTCAACGCAGACTTCTGGCTTTGCATCGCCGCACATGAACACGTCAAAGGCGGCGTAACCACATTCCGGCCAGGTGTGCACTGAGATATGGCTCTCAGCCAACACGGCCACCCCACTTACTCCAGTGGGCTCAAAAGGATGAAGATGAATATGCAGCAGCGTTGCGCCTGCAGCATCAATACAGCGCTTCAAGGTTTCCTCTATGTATGCCTGATCGTTGAGACGCTTGGCATCATAAAGGTCGATAATCAAATGCGCACCAGCGCACTGAACACCATCACGTTCAATGAAGTGGTCCAGTCGATTATCATCGTTGCCTGTAACACCGGCAACAAGCTTAGAGTTTTCTTCCTTTTGGGTGGTGCTTCTTGGCTCAATCTTAGAAAGGGGCGTGTCTTTTGCCCAGCGAGCCTCCAAGTCCATCCCCAATTGAAAGAGGGCGTCGTGAGACATGGCGCTCTCCCCAACCAGTAGATGTACCCCGGATCATTCCGGTCCGGCCTCTCTATAGAAAATCACCTATGATTACAATGATGAATATTCTGAGTGCTCGCATTACACGTGCACAGGTGCAAAAACGCGACACAAAGAAAAGGCCCTCAAAGGGAGGGCCTTTTGATGATTATTGTTCCAGCTCAATGGTTAAGACCACATTCGCGGAAAGCTGTTCTTCGCCAGCCGAGATGGGCGCAGCCTTGTCCATTGCTGCCCGCGCCATGTACATAACTTCTGGACGCGGGTAGTTGCCGGAGCCGCTTTCATTGATGGTGAGGATATCACCAAGTTCAACGCCTGCGGCCTCTGCGTAAAGTTTTGCCTTGCGCAGGGCGTCCTTTACGGCCATCTGACGGGCCTCATCCAGCTTCTCCTCAGGTTCGGAAACCACAAAGCTGATCTGACCCACGCTGTTGGCACCTGCATCAACCATGGAGGTGAGCAGAGCTCCCAGTTTGCTGACATCGTCGCTGGCCACTTCCACGCCGTTGCTGACACGGTAAGCCACAATCTGTGGCGCTTCGCCGTTTTCGCGTGACTGCCTTGAGTTGTCGTAGACCGGGTTGATGCCAAAACCGGAGGTCTGGATGTTCTTGTCTTCGATACCTGCGGCCTGAATTTGTTCGATGAGTGCTTTGACCTGCTGTGAGTTCTCAGAGAGGGCCTCTTGAGCGGAGGCTTTCTGGGTGACAACACGGGAGACCACGATGGCACGGTCTGGCACCACACTGACGCTTCCCGAGCCGGAAACCGTGATGGTGTGGGTGTTGCTGTCTTGCGCCATGGCTGGCAGGCTGGTGGATACAACGCTAAGTGCAAGAACTGAAACAAGGCCAAGACCTGCGAGCTTCTTAAAAGACATTTTTAGTCCTCCGTGAAATGCTGGAGTTTGTGGCAGTTGCCGTTGATGCGAGAGAACGGGAGGAATGCGGCAGCACTCAGGCAAGGCCTTGTCAATTCAGCGGTTTTGTCTTGTCCTCTAGCAGTATGGGCTCGCCGACCTCACCGTTTCCGGAGAACAGGATGGCGATGGGTCGCGATGCCGGGAACTGCGCACACACCATGATGATGAATACCATCAGAGGTACACATAGCACCATTCCGATGACGCCCCAAATCGAGCCCCAGAAGCTCAAGGAGATGATTATCACCAGGGGCGAGATGTTCAGACTGGTGCCCATGAGGCGGGGGTCGAGAATGCTGCCAAGGACGAACTGAATGAGGCCCAAACCGATGGCGACGATCAAGAAGTTGCTCAAATTGTCAAAGAACACCAGTGCGAACATGCTGGCGAAGACAACGGCGATCATGGAGCCGATCGTTGGGATGTAGTTCAGCAGGAACGTTATGAAGCCAAACAGCTCGGCGTAGGGCAGTCCGACCGCCTTCAGCAGGAAGTAGGTGAGAAACCCTGTGGCCAGACTGATGGCGGTCTTGATGCCCACATAGTGGCGCATGCGCTGGCCGATCTCACGGCGAATGCCGAGGGCAAGGCGTGCGCGCTCGGGGCGGTCGAAGAAGGCTTCGATCTTGCGGTCAAAGGTGCTTTCTTCGAAGATCATGAACAGCACATAGACGAAAATCAGTGTGCTGGAACCTGCAATTGTCGTCAGTACGCCGGCAGCGGCGGAAATTGTCTGGCCAATGGAGAAGTTGGGCAGCACATCAGAAAGGCCGATGGGGTCATCCAGTTTCAGCTGGGTGGAAATGGTGAGGAACACCTCATCCAGACGGCGCTGGTAGAGCGGAGCGTCGGCGGCCATTTGCTGAAGGCTGGTGGAAACGATGTCGAAGACGAACTTGCCAGCGACCAGCATCAGGCACAACGACACCACAATGCCTAATGGGCGCGGCACAAGGCGGCCCAGATAAGGAACGGAGCGAACGGCTTCTGCCAGAGACGAGATCAGGTACCACAGGACGGAGGCGATGATTAGCGGGATGAGAATGGATCTGCCGATGACCAAGAGCCACCCGATCAGCATGACGAGAATGAGGGCGAGTGTCAGTTTTAGCAGAGTGCTATTCATTTCAGGTACCTGCGCGGGCGGAGCGTTATGGCTTGGAACCTAGGGAGGACCTCCAAGATATGCAACTATTTGAGCATGGAGAGGATGAACGTCCTGCATCCACAATGCAAATGAAGAGCTTGGCTTGCATCTTCTTGCAAACACAGATTTCAACAGAAACCCACGCTTGCGCAAAAACCTGTTGTAACTAGGGTGTTTACTCGGTGAGCCAGGTTGGTATAGGAAAAGCATCTGGTAAGGGCCTGTAGCTCAACTGGTTAGAGCCGTCCGCTCATAACGGACTGGTTGGGGGTTCAAGTCCCTCCGGGCCTACCACCTTCCCATTGCGGCGTTGAAAATGCTGCTTGATGCCCTCACTACTACCCCCGACATACGAGACTTGAAGAGCTGGGAGCTTTGTCGCGGTTCGGATGCTGTTTGTTGTTGCGTCAGCCACAGCGCCATGGTGAGCGGCTGTGCCAAGGAGTGAGCCGTTGCTCGATGCGGTGCGATCTCGCTCCGTCAGCTTGCCAGCCCACAGTGGTACACAGCGGGCTTATCGCAGCCAGGTTTGCCGGACAGATACAGCTGGAAAACAAGGCTTGCTCAGGAGGGACGGGGCGGGCTGGTTTGCCTTTGGAGGCTCTTTCAATAGCAACACGCCCGGATGGGGCGTGTTGTGCTGTGCGTCTGGCAAGAGGGGCTCGTTACTGCGCTTTTTTTCGCTCTATCACGTCAAGCACGGCGACCATGACGATGCCGTAGAGCACATGGCCAACGAGGGCCACCCAAGCGATGCCGGTGAAATTCAGGAAAAACGGCAGGCCTGCGATGAACGTGATGCCTCCGATGGCGAAAAGCCAAAGGCCAAACCCGTAGATTGCAGAGGGCAGGAACCAATGGGTGTTGCCGATGATCTTTTGCCAGATTGGGGCAAAAATGTACATCCAGCCGATTGGGTAGCCGATCAGACCGACCAAGTAGAAGTGAACGAAATAGCCTGCAAACGCGTTGTTTGGTAGGCCCAAGCTGCCAAGCAGGCTTTGCGCCAGTCCGTGTGGGGAAAGATTGGCAAAGCCCAAGCCGGGGCTGACGATCTGGCCCCAGAAGTCGAAGGCAATCGTGGCAACGAAGCCTGAAATGAACATCAATCCCAAGGTGTCGACGTTCATTTTGGGCAGTGTTGCGGTGAGGGGGCGTTCAGAAGTCAAGGCAAGCATGGGCTTTCTCCTGGGGCGTTGAGGGGGAGTTATGGGCGTTGATGGGGCTTCGTGTTGCGACACCGCTTCAGGCGGTGTCCGGGACCACGGCTTTTTTCTGCTGATGGGGTTTTCCGAATTCGCTCCAGTCAATCGATCGGCACAGACGCACGAACAGGTCCACCACGGGTGTGTGGCGTCGTCCTCTCTTGGTTATGACGGAAACGGTGCGTTCGATATCCGGCTCGACAAGCGGCCTTTTTTGCAGTTGAGGATGAGATGCCAGACTTTTCGGCATGACAGCGCAGCCAAGTCCGGCAATGACCATCGCCTGAATCCACGACTCGTGTTCGCTCTTGAAGCGCTCGTCAACAGACCCGTCGTCCTTGAAGCCGGCAGCCTCCAGGAAAGTCAGGTATTCGCAGTTGATGCGTTCCAGATAGCGCTCCCCGTCAAGGGCCTTTAGAGGCACATTGTCCATTTGCGCAAAGCGGTGGCCTTGCGGAAACGTGATGACATACTTCTCGGTGAAAAGCGGTGTGGCTGACAGATCGTCCGCATACGTGGGCAGAGCGGCCAGAGCGATGTCGATCTCGCCGTCCTGAAGCATATCCACCACCTTCTGGCCTGATCCTTCTCGCAGGCAGAGCTTAAGCTCCGGGGCCTCGCGCTGGAAGAAGTCGATCAGGCTCATGAGACTTTCGGGCGCGATCGTGCACATGCAGCCGAGCGTAAGCGTGGAGTTTCGAAGGTTTTGAAAATCCAGCGCATCTTTCTGGGCGAACTCAGTCAATGCCAGTGCCTGCTCCAGCCGGGGGTGGATCGCGCGGCCAAGCTCGGTGAGGTGGGTTCTGCGGCCCTCCCGGCGGAACAAGGGGCCGCCGAACTCATCCTCCAGTTTTCGTATGGCCTTGGTCAGAGACGGCTGAGAAATACCGCATTGCTCTGCAGCCCGCGTGAAGTTGAGCGTTTCTGCAACGGCTACAAAATATCTAAGTTGATGCAACTCCATCGGGCTTTTCCGTTTATTGCTTTCACCAAGATGACTTTAAGTCAGAATGAATACTATGAACCATTTCGAATGTCTCATAGACAGTGTGCATGAAACCTATAGATCCAAAGTACCTTATATTCTCCTTCCGCAAAGGTAATATGCTCTCAGCGGCCATGAAGCGCCGGGATAAATCACTGGACTAGTGGAGACATATAATGAGAAGCCCCGCCCTTGTTCTTGGAATTAGCCTCGGCTTTAGCGCCGCGTTTGCGACCACAACCGCCCATGCCGGGCAGTGTCCGCCCGAGCATGTTCTGACGGAGCCGCGCGATGTTGAACGGATTGGCACGAAGTGGCTGACACGCGAAATCATCGCCAATGTCAAACTGGCTGGCTGGCGCGACATGGGCGACTTCATGTTGCGTCAGCGGCGTCTCGAGCTTGCGCCCGGTGGCACGGTCCCAACGCACAGCCATGCTGACCGTCCGGCGATCGTGTTTCTGGCAAAGGGCACCGTGACCGAACACAACAGCTTTTGTGCCGTCCCCATCGTTCACCATGCAGGAACGCCTTCCGAGGAGTTCGGCGTCGGCTTCACCCATTGGTGGGAAAACACCGGGGATGAAACCGCAACCTTCATCTCCACCGATGTGGTGCCGTTTCCTGCCGACGGTGAGCCCTACTACGGCTGGGAGCGCGGGGTGAGCCCCGAAGAGCAGTACGGCCAGTGATGCAGCTCCCGATCCAAGTATGGCGCTTGCTTCCCGTAACGTAATTGTCAGGCGTCCGCGATCAATCAAGTCTGGTTGATTTTCCGAGCTGCACCTAAGGTCATGCGGTGCATTGCTCCGGTCGACTTGCCAGAGTTCAAAGTCCCAAACGTGTCGACCCACCCCATGGTGGCAACGAAAAACAAGAGGAAATGTACGATGAGGAAGTTCTTTATTGCTGCAGGTTTGTCTGCGGCCCTTCTGGCCGGTTATGTCGCGCTACCGGCATTTGCCTTCGATGAAAACTCCAGTGCGGCTGTGAACGTTGATGAGAGCGGCCTCGGCCTGCGCGGCTTCGACCCGGTTGGTTACTTTGAAGCAGGGAAGCCGACCAAGGGCTCTGCTGATGTGACTGCAGAGCATAACGGCGTGACCTATCACTTCGCCTCTACGGAAAACCGTGATCTGTTCACGGCCAATCCGGCGAAGTACGCCCCGCAGTATGGCGGGTTTTGCCAGATGGGCGCAGCGCTGGGCAAGAAACTGGACGGTGACCCCGCTGTGTGGCGCGTCGATGGCGACATGCTTTTTGTCTACGCCTACCCGGCGGCCAAAGAAGGGTTCGTGAAGGATATCCCGGGCAACACCCAAAAAGCCGATACAAACTGGCCGCAGATCAAAGACAAGGCTCCGAAGGACCTTTGATCTACTCCCTGATTTGCTGCGGAGTGAAACAACACAGGTCTCTCCGCGGCTTTTCCGCCATGAACGTTACGTGTTTCTCTTCGAGACAGATCGACGAGACGTTTTTCCCGCGCGCTTTTGAGCAGACGTAGCTTGGCGGCATTGAGGCCTGTTTTCCCAACAACACACTGAAAAAGGTTTCTCCCATGACCCTTTCTGGAAAAACCGTTCTCGTTACTGGATCCTCCAGCGGTATTGGCCTTGGCATTGCCGAGGGGCTTGCGAAAGCGGGCCTGAATGTGATGATGAACGGCATCGAGCCAGCCGAGGCCGTTGAGGCAGAACGTGCGCGTCTGGAAGCGCTCGGTTCCAAGGTACGGTATACCTCTGCAAACCTGATGGATCCTTCTGAGGTCCGCGGATTGGTGAAAGCAACAGAGGATGCTTTTGGCCGGGTTGATGTTCTGGTCAACAACGCCGGTATCCAGCATGTTGCCCCGATCGAAGAGTTTCCGGAAGACAAATGGGACGCGATCATCGCGCTCAATCTGTCGAGCAGCTTCCATGCCATGAAAGCGGTTGTTCCCGGCATGAAAGCCCAGGGATGGGGACGGGTGGTCAACATCGCGTCCGCCCATGGTCTTGTCGCATCGCCCTTCAAGTCTGCTTATGTGGCTGCAAAACACGGCGTCATTGGGTTGACCAAAACCGTTGCGCTGGAAACCGCCGAAGCGGGAATAACCGTCAATGCCATCTGTCCCGGCTACGTACTCACCCCTCTGGTTGAAAAGCAAATTCAAGACACAGCCAAGGCACGGGGCATTTCCGAGGAAGAGGTTAAACGGGACGTGCTGCTTGCGGCACAGCCAACCAAGCAGTTCGTTTCAGTAGAACAGCTGGCTGGCACAACGCTGTTCCTGTGCTCCGATGATGCCGCCTCCATTACCGGGTCTGCGATACCGGTTGAGGGCGGTTGGGTTGCGCATTGAACTTGCTGCGAAAGGAACAGGGAATGGCGCGACGCCCAACGATCGAAAAAACCGTTAATCTGGCTCTTCAGGGAGGCGGGGCGCATGGCGCCTTCACCTGGGGGGTATTGGACAAGCTGTTTGAGGATGACCGGATCTGGATCCAGTCGATTTCGGGAACTTCTGCCGGTGCAATGAACGCCGTTGTGGCAGCGCAAGGCATGTATAACAACGGTGCCATCGGTGCCCGCAAGGCGTTGAGAGCGTTTTGGAAGGACGTTAGCGATGCCGGTCGCATGAGCCCGTTGAAGCGGACGCCAATTGATCTGATCCTTGGTCAATGGAGCCTTGATTATTCCCCCGGCTATTTGATGATGGATCTTTTGAACCGGGTGGCATCGCCCTACGATACCAACTTGTTCAACTACAATCCGTTGCGAAAACTGGTCGAAAAGCATGTGGACTTTGGCCAGATTGGCGTCGAGGACGACTCGTTCACGTTGTTTATCTCTGCAACCGATGTGGAGACCGGACGGGTGCGCATCTTTCGCCGGTCGGAGTTGTCGGTCGACGTCATTCTGGCCTCCGCCTGCCTGCCCTTCATGTTTCAAGCGGTTGAAATTGACGGACGTCACTATTGGGACGGTGGCTACATGGGCAACCCGGTCCTGTCGCCCTTTGCCGATCACAGTCCTGTCGACGACATTGTCATTGTCCAGATCAACCCGATTGTGCGCGAGGGTATCCCGGTCACGGCCCGTGAAATCCTGAACCGCGTTAACGAGATCAGCTTCAACGCTTCGCTGCTGCGCGATTTGCGGGCGATTTACGAGAAGAACGTTCTGATCGACAGCGGCGAACTTGATGCTTCCCGCCATCGTCGCATGCGCGTGCACATGATTGAGGCACGCAAGCGCATGCGCCCGCTGGGCGCTTCCTCCAAACTCAATACGGAGTGGGCGTTTCTGGAGCATCTGTGCGACATCGGACGGGATGCGGCCGGTACATGGCTCACCAACAACTATGAGCATCTGGAAAAACGCGAAACGCTGAACCTTGGTGAGATGTTCGCCAATATTGGCAGCAAACCGGTTGGCGCTTGCCCAGAAATCTAGGAAACCCGCATGACCAGCAATCTTGGTACCGCAATTCTCATGGGGCCCACACCGGTTCTAGATGACGCGCCCTCTGAGAAACGTCATGAGGTCATGATGAGGGCGCTTGTGATCGCTCTCATTGCGTTTCTCACCTTGATTGACCTTTTTGGCTCACAGGCCTTGTTGCCGACTTTGGTCGCGCACTACCAGGTGTCGCCAGCCACCATGGGGTTCGCGGTCAATGCAAGCACGTTTGGCATGGCAATTGCCGGGCTGTGTGTGGCTCTGTTTTCAAACCGGATCGATCGCAAGCTTGGGATCTGGCTGAGCTTGATCCTGCTGGCCATACCGACCTTTCTGCTCGGGTTGACGGAAGATTTGACTACCTTTGCGCTTTTGAGGGTGGTTCAGGGGTTTTTCATGGCAGCTGCGTTCACGCTGACCCTGACGTATCTTTCGGAAATCTGCACAGTTACGGCGGCAAGCGGTGCCATGGCTGCCTACATCACCGGCAATGTGGCCTCCAATCTGTTCGGCCGCCTTCTTGCTGCCGGTGTTGCTGACAACATTGGCCTTGCCGAGAGCTTTTATGCCTTCGCAGCGTTGAACCTTGCGGGGGCAGGGTTGGCGATCTGGTACTTCGGTCTGCGAGATGGCTCCCGGCCTGAACAGCAGGCGGGCGGCATGTCGGTGTGGCAAGCTTGGGCCGACCATTTCGCGAACCCCAAACTTCGCGCCAGTTTTGCCATCGGCTTTATCATTCTGTTCGCGTTTGTGGGCACCTTCACCTATGTGAACTTCGTGCTGGCGGAAGATCCATTTGAGCTGCCCCAAGCTTACATTGGACTGATCTATTTCGTGTTTCTGCCGTCCATGCTGACCACGCCGATTGCAGGCGGCATTGCCAGAAAGTACGGCGCGCGCGCGGTCTTCTGGGCTTCCATTCTGGTGAGCATGGCGGGACTTTTGATGCTGTTGACGCCGTCTCTCGTGCTGGTGCTGGTTGGGCTTGCGCTCATTGGCGTTGGGCTGTTTTTCGGGCAGGCCGCTGCCACCGGCTATGTTGGACGCACGGCAACCCATAGCCACGCTGCCGCCAATGGCCTTTATCTTACCAGCTATTACGTGGGTGGATTGGCAGGTGCCTTCTTGCTCGGACAGCTGTTTGTTTTCGCGGGCTGGCTGGCGGTTGTGCTGTTTCTGCTAGCAGTTCTGGCGGCCGCGCTTGTTTTGGGGCGCGATCTGAAAGAGGCCACATGACCAAAATCCGAGCCTTCGCTTTCCTTGTCCTCTTTGTCCTTGCGCCGCTGAACTCCGTTTGGGGGGCAAAGGCTCAGTTCGTGGGAGCTGCGACGCCGGAAGCGGCGCAAGCCGTTGAACTGCCGACGACACTGTCACCAGAGGACGTGGACAGCTTGCTGGCGCGCTTAACCGATGCACAGATACGTGAGTTGTTGCGCAGCGAACTGGCGCGCCGGGCTCAGGAAACCAGTGAGGTTGGGCCAGAGGGGCCGGGCGCGCTGGACGCCGCGGCGGTCCGCCTCAATGCAATGTACGCCGAGATTGCGGAGCGCCTGCCGCGCTGGAGCGTGGCCATTGCCAACATAGAGGACAGGCTTCCGCAGGTGCGTGAACGTCTGGAGCTGGCCCAATATGGCGTCGCCGCCATGATTGGTGCGGCTCTTTTGCTGGTTGCCGTTGGCATCGGTGCAGCGATTGTTGTGAGCCGCGCGCTGGCTCCCGCTCGGGCTTTCTTGCACAGGCCGCCAGACTTGATCGGGTATTGGAGCCGTTTGGGGCGCACCGTGGCGCTTGGGGTACTGGAGCTGTTGCCGGTCGGCGCTTTTGTTCTTGCAACCAGAGCTGCGGGGGGATTCCTAGGCGACGCACTGGGTCCGCTGGAAGGTGTGGTCTGGATCTACCATGCTGGCGTTTCCACCGGGTGGGGCTTTTTGATCCTTGTTCGCCGCGTTTTCTCGCCGGATGTGCATGAGATCCGCATTGCACGGCTTTCTGATGATGATGCAACGTCACTCTATCATCTCTTGAAAACCGCAACCTACATTGCCGTTTCCGGCTGGCTTTTGGCCGGGTTCTTTCCAAACCTTGGGTTTGGCTTTCCTCCGGCACTTGTTACCGTGGCGCTGACGGGCACGGTTGTTGCTGTCCTTTTAGCCAAGGCCCTGTTTTCGAACAGAGTTTACATCGCGCAGCGGGTGCAGGAGTTGTTGTCTGGAAAAGTGGGGCCTCCCGGCGCCGTGGCCTATTCTGTGCCCGCCATTGCCGGGCTCTATCTCCTTGTCAGTTGGCTATACTGGCTTGCTCACTGGCTGGAACGCGGCCAGCATGAGTTGGCAGGTCCGATTGGCGGCTTGTTCGCTCTTCTGGCGCTACCGGTTGCGGATCGGGCTGGCATCGAAATGATCGGCGGTGCGGTGCGCAGCGACAGTGATACAGCTGACCGACTACGCCATGTCATGCTGGGGGCCTGGCGGTCGCTCATCACAGTGGTGGCGATTTACGTGATCGTGCGGCTGTGGGGGCTGGATCTATTGGTCTTTGCCAAGGGGCCGGGGGCACCGGTTTGGGCCTCTACGCTTTTCGACATCACCCTTACACTGCTGCTGGGCTATCTGGCTTGGCGGCTCATCCGGGCCGCACTTTATCGCGAAGAACAGGCCGGGGACGGCGGTGAAGATGGTGACCCCATGGCACCGGCGGCCTCGCGCTTGAGCACGTTGACGCCACTGTTTCGGAGCATTCTCCTCGTGATCCTGACGGTTGTCGTCACGATGATCATCTTGTCGTCCATTGGCGTCGACATCGGTCCGTTGCTGGCCTCCGCCGGGATTGTCGGTATTGCCATCGGCTTTGGTGCCCAAACCCTTGTGCGGGACGTGTTTTCGGGGATCGTTTTCCTGATTGATGATGCCTTCCGAATTGGTGAATACATCGAACTTGATCAAGGCGTGAGAGGGGCGGTTGAATGGATTTCCTTCCGCTCGCTGATCCTGCGCCATCACCGCGGGCCCGTCATCACCATTCCTTTTGGTGAGATGAAGATGGTTACCAATCACACTCGAGACTGGGTGATCTACAAGATGTCCTTCCGACTGGAGCCGGACACGGACCCGAAGGTGGTCAAGAAAATCGTCAAAGCCGTTGGGCAGGAGTTTCTTGAAGATCCCGAGCATGGGCCGAAGTTCATCGAACCTTTGAAAAGCCAAGGTGTTCTCAGCATCGACGATGACAGTGCGCTGATCATCCGGGTCAAGTTCAAGTGTTACCCCAAGACGCAGTTCGTGCTGCGGCGGGAAATTTATCATCGGCTCCGCGAGGTGTTCGCGGAAAGCGGCATCAAGTTCGCGCGCAAGAAGGTTGAAGTGATTGGGTCCTCCCCCATCGAGGCGGCGGCCGCTGAGGCCGTTCTGGCTGACCAGACTGCGGCCACAGCCAAGCAAGGGGATATCCGCTGATCCCTTGAGAAGCTTCCGGTGACGGTTGCCTGCCCGCTGGTTGGGCCGGCATATGGGTGGGGTGTCGGCAATCCTTGTCTACGGCCTTGGCGCTGTCTTCAACCATTCAGGGCAGATGCCCTTGCGCACGATCTGTGGGAAATCGATGCTCATTTTGCGCATGGTGTGCGCTTTACTCTGACCTTGCGTTAATTTTTGGTAGGAAAGGGCAAAGGTAACGTTTCCGTCATAATCGTGACATTGCTTATACGTAATTGCCTATAGGCAACCATGGCGCGCGTTACGCAGCGATATGGGGACCGATATTAAATCCAAAAACTGGGTGAGTGGCATGACTGAGCAGAACAGGAAGGACCTGTCCTTCGATGAGTTTGATGAGGTACACAACAACCGCAATGTGACGATTGAGTTTGACGACGTAGTCGATCGCGCTCTCTCACGCCGCGGCTTCCTTGGTGGTGCGCTGGCCATGAGCACCGCAAGCTTTATTCTGGGTGCAGGCGCTTTCGGTTCATCCAAAGCTCAGGCAGCTACCAACCGCTTTGGTTTCACGCCAGTTGAGGCAACCACTGCGGACACCATCACCCTTCCAGAAGGCTACAGCTGGCACCCAGTTGCCACCTGGGGCGAGCCAATGTTCTCCGACGTGCCAGAGTTCGACCACGTCACTCGTGGTACAGCCGCCACTCAGGCCCGTGCGTTCGGTGACAACAACGACGGTATGGCGCTGTTCTCCAAAGACGGACGTCACATTCTGGCGGTGAACAACGAATACACCAACCGCGACATTCTTTGGGAAGGTGGCGTACCTGCCGATGCAGATGCCATTCTGAAGGGCAAGAACGCCCACGGTATCTCTGTTGTCGAGATCGCTCAGAACGACGGCAAGTGGTCCATCGTCAAGGACTCCGAGTTCAACTTCCGCATCACGCCAGACACGGAAATGGAGATCACCGGTCCTGCACGCGGCCATGATCTATTGAAAACCGCTGCTGATCAGACCGGCACCAAGTCTCTTGGCACATGGAACAACTGTGGTAACGGCCGCACTCCATGGGGCACCTACCTGACCTGTGAAGAGAACTTCAACGGTTACTTCTCTTCTTCCGACAAGGAACTTGAGCTGGATCCGGCGCTGAAGCGCTACGGCATCAACCATGATGACTGGGGCTATGGCTGGGCGCAGATCGACGAGCGCTTTGACGTTGCAAAGCATCCGAATGAGCCAAACCGCGCGGGCTACGTTGTCGAAATCGATCCAATGGATCCAACGGCAACACCGAAGAAGCGTTCTGCTCTTGGCCGCTTCAAGCACGAAAACGCTGAGCTGGTTGTTGCAGACAATGGCCACGTGGTTGTCTACCTTGGCGATGACGAGCGCGGCGAGTTCCTATATCGCTTCGTTTCTGAAGGCAAATACGATCCAAACGGTGACAATTCCAACCTTCTGGAAAACGGCAAGCTCTATGTTGCCAAGTTCCATGATGACCTTTCCGGCGAGTGGCTGGAGCTGACCCCAGAGACAACCGGCATGGCGTCTCAGGCGGAAATTTCCATTCACACCCGTCAGGCTGCTTCTGCTGTTGGCGCAACGACCATGGACCGTCCTGAGTGGGTTGCATCCAACCCGAACAAGGCTGAAGTCTACTGCTGTCTGACCAACAACAAGAACCGTGGCGTGAAGCCAAACGCTGGTGGTGACCCAACCCCAGTCAACGGCCCGAACCCACGCGAAGCCAACAAGTACGGTCAGATCGTGCGCTGGGCTCCAGAAGGCGGCGACCACACTGCGACCGGCTTTGGGTGGAACCTGTTCGTTCTGGCTGGTAACCCGACCGTTCACGAGGGGCCAAAGGCTGGTTCTGCAAACGTGAATGCTGGCAACATCTTCAACTCACCAGACGGTCTGTCCTTCGACAGCCGCGGATTCCTCTGGATCCAGACCGACGGTTCCTACTCCAACGCGGACGATTTCGCGGGCATGGGCAACAACCAGATGCTGGTTGGCGACACCGAAACCGGTGACATCTTCCGCTTCATGGTTGGTCCAAAGGAGTGTGAAGTTACCGGCGCGACCTGGTCTGAAGACAAGAAGACCATGTTTGTGGGCATTCAGCACCCGGGCGAAAAGGGCGACAGTGTCTTCCCTGGTGGCGAAGGTACACTGCCACGCTCTTGCGTGATTGCAATCACCAAGGACGACGGCGGCCTGATGGGCTAAGCTGCTTTCCTGATTTGGAAAACGGAAATGGGGAGCGTTGGCTCCCCATTTTTGTTGGTCCCCTGATTGGTTTAAAGGCGGCTTTCAGTCAGTTGATGCGGTTGTGGCTGCGGGTGATGTTTAGCGGCAGCTTGGGACGCAAGCGTGTTCCCAGAGACAAATCCAGACTGCTCGCTTTTGGCGTGGCCGCGCCGAACAGCTCCAAAGGGCGCAGTCTGCGCAAAGCTGCAGTGGCCCGATTGACCAGCCGTTGCTCTGTTGGTGTTTTCGGCAGAACCGCGAGAACTGCCTTGTAGGCCTCCGCTGCTTCATCGCGCAGGCGCAGGGCCACGAGCGTGTCGGCCAGATGAGAGCGGATAGCAATGTTGTTCGGGTCCAGCTCCAATGCTTGCCGGAACGCAACTTCCGCCTCGATGAAATCTTGAAGCGCCAGATGAGACTGACCGAGGCGGGTCCATCCTCTGGGGTTGTCTGGAGCGCAGTGGGTCATGCGCGTGAACACCTTGGCGGCTTCTTCGTAGTTGTTCTCCAGTACGAGAAGCTGGCCGAGCATGTAAAGGGCACTCGATACCTCCGGCTGGGTTTCCAGCACTTGCTCCAGCCCGGCGCGCGCGCGCGTGAGGTTTTTGGCCTTGAAGTCTTCGGTGGCCTTTTTCAAAACGCCTGAGACCGAGCGAGGGTCCAGCTTTCCAGAAAAGTTCTTGCTGTTGGGCGTGTTGAACTGACGGCAGATGAGCAAGCGGTCTTTGGCCCCATAGGAGTACTTGTAGGCCTCGTTGCCGCGCAGGAAATCATAGGTTTTGAGGCCCTTGCTGATGGCCCACTCAATGGACGCGCCATGGAGGATGAGGCCGGGAGGCGGTCCGCTCCATGTCTCGTCGCGGCCTGCAAGATAAAACAGAAGCGATTTGCGGACAGGGTCGATGAAGCTGGCCAACCCGCCAACGGGACGGTCCTGGTGCCAGAGCATTGGCATGAAGAGCTGGCGATATCGGAAGGCAAGAGTGAGCATGTGTCGGTGGTTGCGGACCAATATGTCGACGTTGCGCCCCTTGCGCTCCGCCCATTTGTCCCGCCAAAAACCCATGAGAACGTCGAGATGCTGGTTGAAGGTCTCTTCCGTGGGGATGGTAAACGAGAGGTCCGGATCGTCTTTTGCCTTGCGCATGAAGCGGCGCAATTTCTGCCGGGATTTGCTGCTCATGCATTGGGACAGATAGTCCTCGAAGGTGTCAGGAAGTTCCGTCACAGGGCAGACCAGATTGTTGATGTTGTCGCGGGTGTTGGTTCGGCTAAGGTCAGTAGGATACACCTTTCGCTTCATGATCGGCGCTGTGAGTTGGGCCACCCGCTCTGGCGAACAGGCGAGGTTCTCCAGCTGAAGGCGAGCCCAGTCCATGTTGGCAAGCTTTTGGCCCATAGCGGGGAGGGCCTCATTGTCATGAGCCGGATCGCAGATGAAGCCGGTATAGTCCGCTGCAAAGTTCCCCGCCATGCAGATGTCGTTGTAATAGGCGTTGTTGGCCTTGTTGTAGCGGGTGCGGATGCGCATGGGAAAGAGCGCGACATAGGCAGAAGACGCAGTGGGCCGGGCACCCAGAATGAAGATGTTGCTGCCGGACTTCAGGTGCAGCATGTGCACCCATTGCCAACTCAAGAAGTATTGGGCCTCTATGTCCTTGCTGTAGATCTCGTTCCAGTTTTCTCTCAGGGACTTGAAGGCGTCGAGCCCTTCAATCACATCTACCTGCATCCCACTATCCTATTTTTGTTTTTATTAGTGGCGCCCTGTCAGTTTTAGTTAGGACTTGATTAAACTTATTCTCTACTTTTTACGTTGCGTCAACCCGCTCCATGCGCCCTATGGTTAACGTCGCCCGGCTTTGCCTTGGGGACATCGGAGTGCTTCAAACAGCCTACGGACAAAAAGAAACCCCGCACCGAAGTGCGAGGTTCAAGGGTCGTCAGGGGGGAGAACCCTATTAATTACTGAGGGATGAATTCGAAGAGAATAACTTCGGCATCCTCGCCGTTTGTCAGCTTCACTTCACCTGCGCCATAGATCTGGGCAGCGTCGCCGCCGGTGTAGCTTTCGCCGTTGATCGTGACTGTGCCGCGTACCACATGGATGTAGGCGGAACGGTTGTTCTTGAGCTCATGGCTTACCTGCTGCTCACCGCTCAGCTCTGCGGCGTAAACATCCGTGTGAGAGTTCGCCAGCAGGGACCCTTCACGCCCATCATGGGACAGGAACAGCTT
The DNA here is from genome assembly GCF_028737195.1 of Pseudovibrio exalbescens. Taxonomy (GTDB): domain Bacteria; phylum Pseudomonadota; class Alphaproteobacteria; order Rhizobiales; family Stappiaceae; genus Pseudovibrio; species Pseudovibrio zosterae. The sequence goes on from NZ_JAQZAJ010000003.1 coordinate 141,833, forward strand.
CAGCTTGCCATCACGGTCCCCGGGCGCAAAATCGAAGGTGTCATAGCGCGGCTTGGTGTTTTCCTTGGCAGGCACAAGCCAGATCTGGAGGAACTTGACCGGGTCCTTGTCAGAGGCGTTGAACTCGGAGTGATAGACACCGGTTCCTGCGCTCATGTACTGAACACCGCCACCGTGCACCACGCTGCCATTGCCAATGGAATCCTTGTGTTCCAGGCCACCGGACTGGACATATGAAAAGATTTCGAAGTTCTGGTGCGGGTGGGTTGGGAAGCCCCCGCGAGGGGCAACGTAGTCATCGTTGATGACCCGCAGGTTTTCAAACTGAATGTTGTTCGGATCGAAGTAGCTGCCAAAGCTGAAGCTGTGCGCAGACTTCAGCCAGCCCATGTCTACATAGCCGCGGCTGGAAGCAGGCTTCTTTGTGATTGTCAGAGTATTCATGGCTTTACCTCCTGTGGAGTGGCTCAATTCGTTTTCTGACAGCAAATGTAACTGTTATTCCTGAGGGAACAAGTTGGCCTGAATTGATCATACTGTTCGCAATTATTGAACGATCTTGGTGGGGTGCGGCGCCGGCGTGGCGGTGCAGCTTTGGCGTTTAGAGAAAGCGTGCGCTGCAAGTCCTTGTTGGTAACCCTGTGAAACCTTTGGATAGCTGGCTTGGCATTAAGACAGTACACCGCCTCGCTCTTTAGGCTGGCACTGTTGAGTATCGAGTCGGACACACATCATCCATGACACTAAGAGTGCTTCACACGGCAGACTGGCATATCGGCCAAACGCTGAACGGCTGGTCGCGTACCTTTGAGCATCAAGCGTTTTTCAAGCAGCTTACAGAGCTGGTGAAGGCGCATGATGTGGATGCACTGGTGATGGCCGGGGATGTGTTCGACAATCAGAACCCTTCGGCAGATGCAACACGCCTATTCTATGAGGCGCTGGCGGAGCTGCGGGAGGTGAACCCGCAGTTCATTTCCGTGATTACTGCTGGCAATCATGACCCCGCAGGGCGCATTGAGGCCCCCGGTGTGCTGTTTGAGCGGATCGGGGTTCATGCGCTCGGCATGGTGCACCGGCACGATGAAGCGCTTGATGTGGACCGGCATTTGGTCCCGCTTACCGGAAAGGACGGGCGGGTTGAGGCCTATGTGCTGGCCATTCCGTTTCCACGCGCTTCTGATTTACCTCGGGTTTCTGAGGAGGGGGAAACGGAAGGCTCTGTGGTCGTGCGGGCTGTACGAGCGCTGTATGAGGATGCGGTTGCAAGGGCGCGGGAACGGATTGCTGATGCGCCCCTTATTGTAACGGGCCACCTTCATGTATGGGGAGCGGAAGAGTCGGAAGGCGCGGAAAGGCGCATTCTGGTGGGCGGCGAGCACGCAATCCCCCATAGTGTGTTTGACGAGAGCCTTGCCTACGTGGCGCTGGGCCACCTGCACAAGCCTCAAAAGGTGGGGCGTGAGACGATCCGCTATTCCGGGTCGCCATTCCCGATGTCGGTTACCGAGCAGGCCTACCAGCACGGTGTTGTGCTGCTTGAGGTCGACGGCGACAAGGTGACGTGGGAGCGCTTGCCCTTGGAGCGGCCGGTGCCGTTTTACCGCCTTGGCAAGGGTGAGTGCCTGCAGCTGGACGAAGTTCCCGGGGCTCTGGACGCGCTCGGGTTGGATGAAGACTTGCCGATTGACCAGCGCCCGTTCGTGCATGTTGACCTTAAGCCACAGGTGTCTGGTGCAGGTTTGCGGGCCGAGCTGGACCGCTTGCTGAAAGGCTATCCGGTGCGGGCGGCCGGGCTTTCTGTTGTCAGAAAGGACCGATCTGCCCCTGAAATAACCGAGGCGGAAGCTTTGGTGCGGCTCCACGAGCTGGAGCCGGTTGACCTGTTCAAGACAGCTTTCGAGGCGGCGCATGGTGTTGCGCCAGAGGCCTCACATTTGGAATTGTTTCACCGCGCTGCGGCGGAGATTGAGTAAATGCGTATCCTATCCATTCGCGGTGAGGGGCTTGCGAGCCTTGCTGCGCCCTTTGAAATTGATCTGGAGGCCGAGCCGCTGCGCGGTGCGGGCCTGTTTGCGATCACCGGTGAAACCGGGGCGGGCAAATCCACCATCCTTGATGCCATGTGTCTGGCGCTGTTTGGCAAATGCCCGCGTTTGACCAGTGATGGCAGTGACGAGAGCGTGCCGGATGTGTCGGGTGACACGTTCCGGGAAAAAGATCCCAAATCCGTTTTGACCCGTGGTGCGATCAACGGCCATGCAGAAGTGGATTTCGTTGGCGTTGACGGAGAGACCTACCGCTCACGGTGGATGGTTCGCCGGGCACGCGGCAAGGCCTCTGGCCGGCTGCAGAACGTGGACCGCAGTTTTTTACGCGTGCGCGATGCAAAGACCATGGAAAGCGGCATTAAGAACGTGGATGCCGCCGTGGAGGCTCATCTGGGCCTGAACTATGATCAGTTCCGCCGCACGGTGCTGCTGGCGCAGGGCGACTTTGATGCCTTCTTGCGCGCCAATGACCGGGAGCGGGCAGCGCTTCTGGAGAAGATCACCGGCACCACCATTTATCGGCAGATTTCGGAGAAGGTGCATCAAAAGCACAGCGAGGCCCAAGACGCGGTGCGCGAGCTGGAGGTTCAGGCTGGTACCATTGGCCTGCTGGATGAGGACGATCGAAAGGGGCTGGAAGCGGAAAAGGCGCAGCACGACACCGACCTTGCCGCCCTGCAGGCGGAACTTGCCAAAACAGAGGCTGTGCTTGGCCACTTGACCCGCGTTGAAACCGCTCGTCAGCAGCTTTCCAATGCGCAGGATGCATTCTTGAAGCATCAGGAGGCCTATGCCCAAGCAGCGGATCGTCGGTCGCTCAGGGATCAGTTGGCGCGTATCGGCCGGGTTGAACCTTCTGCTGCCAATGTGGAGAGGGCGCAGGAAGCGCAAGCCAAAGTAACGCAGGATCTGGAGAAAGCTCTTCAGGAACTGAGCGCGAAAGAGGGCGAGGTGGCGACGGCGGTGGCTGCAGAGACCGAAACCGCGGATCAGTTTGCCCAGCTTGAAAAGGAGTTGGAAGCACTCAACCCGCAATGGGTTAAGGCCTATCAACTTGATGAAAAAATCGAGCAGTCGCAGCAAAACGTGACCCAGATGGCTGGCGAGCTTTCGAAGGCGCAGCAACAGTTTGCCGAGGTGCAAAAGGAGCTGGAACGCGCGCAAAAGCAGCGTGAAGAAAAGGCCGCGCTGAAGGCCAAGCTCCAAGAGCAGCTTGCGCGATTGCAGCCGATTGCACCGGTTGCTGCCAACCCTGAGCCCGTGCTGGGGGACTTGGCGCAGTATGGTGAACTCAAACACAAACTGGCGGAACGCACGACACGGGCCGAGAGGGCGCAGGAGAAGCAGCGGGAACTGGCTGCGATTGAAGCGTCGCTTAGTGAAGAACTCACCAAGCTTGGAACGGAGTTGGAGGCGGCGGAAACCAATGCTGCCGAGCTGCGGAAAACAACCAGTGGGTTTGATCCGGCTGCCAATGCAAAGGCACGGGAGGCCTTTCAGGAAGTGGCACGGGCAGTGAAGCGCCTTGGTGATGAACAGGATGCCGTTACCCGTGTCTCGCGCCAAGTGCATGCCGATGAAACACAAATCACGCAACTTGAGGCGCAGGTCAAAGCCTTGACCGCCAAGCGCGAGGCGGAAGGCGTGCGCCTTGAAGAGCGCAAGAGGCAAGCAGAACAGGCCAAGCAGGCTGCGGCTTTGGCCGACCTTGCCCAAGATCAACATGCGGCCCGGCTGAGGGCTGAACTTGCGGCAGATGAAGCGTGTCCTGTGTGCGGCAGTACGGAGCACCCGTTTGCAGACCATGAGGATGGCGACCTTACAGCGCTCTTTAAGGAACTGACCGAGCAACGCGCGGCGACACAGCAGAAGCTGCAGGAAAGCCAGCAAACGCTTGAGACGCTTCGCGGCGATGAACATCGTTCCACGGTTGAGCTGAGGGTGCAGCGGGAAGCGCTCACCACGCGTCTAGAAGAGCGCCGCCGCACGGAGACAGCGCTTGAAACCTCTTGGCAAACTCTTGAAAAAGCAGCGCAAGACGCTTTTGCCGACCGGGAGGACAAGCCGGACTTGGGCCCAACAGCGCAAGAGACCGATCTGAAGGCGCTTGAAAGCAAGGTGGGCACTTGCCTGGGGGAGCTTGAGGCGTCTTCCAGCCATTACTATGCGCAGATGCGCAAGTTGGAAGACGCGAATACTAAGGTCTTGTCCCTTCGCCGTACCCGCGAGCAAAAAAGGGAAGAACATGGGGCAAAAGCGAAGGCGCTTGCTGAGCTCAATTCGGCTGCTGCGGTTGATGAGACGGAAAAGCAAGGCTTGGCAGGCCAGCTTGAGGCGCTTCGTGGGCGTTTGCTCACCGCGCTCTTGCCCTTCAACCTGACAGAAGAAGCGCTTGAAGCGGACGTTTCGGCTGTGGCGCGTGAGGTTGAGCTGAAGTGCCGTCATTTCCGCGATGCCAGTGCCAAGGAAAAGCAGGTGGAGGGCGAGCTGCAGGAACTTGTCGCAAGCCTGAGCCGTTCGGAGGAACGTGAGGCGAGCCTTCAAGCCACTGTAACGGCACTGCAAGACAAACACAGCGCGTTGACCCAGTCGCTCGAAACCTTGCGGGCGGACCGCCTGCAAATTCTGGGGGGCGTGCCGACGGAGCAGCACGAGAAAACGTTTCGGGCCAAACATCAGGCGGCCCGCGATGCAGCTGGCGCGCGCAAGGATGAGCGGTTGAGCTTGGTGCAAGAGCAGGTGGCGCTTCAGTCTACGGTGACTGGATATCGCAGGCAGCAGGTTCAACAGGCTGAGGTGGTGGAAGCCGCAGAAGCAGCATTTGCCGCAGCGCTCGTCGAGCACGAAGTTGAAGCCGATCAATTCGCTCTGCTGCGCGTTAGAGCGCGGGAGGAGCTGGCCGGACTGGAGGACGAACTGCGCGCTCTTGATGAAGCGCTGAAGACGGCGCGTGAGACCGTGTCCTTGCGGGAAAAAGATCTGGCGGCGACCGAGCCGGAAAAGGCCGAAGGGGTGGAACGTCCTGCCCTTGAAGCTGCTGTTGCTGAGCAACGTGAGAATTCGCAGAAGCTGAGCGAGAGCATCGGCATGCTGCGCCAGAAACTGGAAGATGATGACAAGGCGCGCGCCAAAGCCGCGCACATGCAGAAAGCCATTGAAGAGGCGCGCAACCATGCCGACCAGTGGGGCGCTGTTTCAACGGCCATTGGCTCAGCCAATGGCGACAAGTTCCAGCGCATTGCGCAGGGTGTGACCCTTGGCTTGTTGGTGGAACTGGCGAACAAGCAACTCAAGCAGCTCAAGCCGCGCTATCGTCTGGCCCGCGCAGACAAGGGGCTCGGCCTTTTGGTTCTGGATCTGGACATGGGCGATGCGCCGCGCTCAACACGCTCCTTGAGTGGCGGTGAGCGTTTCCTTGTATCGCTTAGTCTGGCGCTGGCGCTTTCCTCCCTTGAAGGGCGTCAATCCTTCGTGGATACGCTCTTCATTGATGAGGGCTTTGGCTCCTTGGATGGCGAGACGCTGGATGTTGCTATTGATGCGCTGGAAATGCTGCAGGGGCAGGGCCGCAAGGTGGGCGTTATCAGCCACGTTGAGGCGATGAAGGACCGTATTCCGGTTCAAGTGCAGGTTCAGCGGCAAGGTGGGGGACGCAGCCGCGTGGCTGTGGTGGCACCTTCGGGCTGGTGATCAACCCGTGGAGGCGAGTTTCTTGCCTTCTTTGCCTCTGTTGTTTGCCTCAGGGCGGTTTTCTTCAAGTCGCTTTGAAACTTCATTGAGCACAACAATGTACTCGTTGAGCTGGCCGCCATCCCGTTCGTGGATGCCTGCCAGCAGATCTTCAGGCGAAAGCGGTGCTGGTCGGCCAATGAGATAGCCCTGAACTTCGTCGCAGGCTTCATTACGTAGCAGCTCCAGCTCGGGCTCTGTCTCAACACCTTCAGCAATGACTTCCATGCCAAGGGCCTGACCCAAGTCGATAACCGCGCGGATGATTGCTGCAAGACCTGGTGTCGCGGTTGCGCCGCTAACAAAGCTGCGGTCGATCTTCAAGCGGTCAAACGGGAAGCGGCGCAGGTAACTCAAAGAAGAATAGCCCGTGCCGAAATCATCAAGGGCAATGCGAACACCGCGCGCCTTCAACGTCTTGAGGGTTTCCAGAGCGCGTCGATCATCATGCAGCAGCACGCTTTCGGTCACCTCAAGCTCAAGCCGTTGAGGGGCAAGGCCACTTTTTTTCAACGATTGTTCAACATGTTGCAGCAGGTATTCGTCTGCAAACTGAACGGCACTGAGATTAACGCCGACGCGGTATTTCGAAGGCCAGCTGGCCGCGTTGCGGCACGCTTCTTCCAGCACCCAGCGGCCGATTGGAATGATCAAGCCGCTTTCCTCTGCCACCGGTATAAAATCCGTCGGGCTCACAAAGCCTTTTGTTGGGTGGTTCCAGCGCAGCAACGCCTCATAGCCCACGATGCTGCGGTCACTGGCCCGCGCCTGCGGCTGGAAGAAGAGCTGAAACTCTTGGTTGCGGATTGCCTTGCGCATGTCCACTTCCAGCACCCGACGTATGCGGAGGGCGGATTCCATCTCGGATTCGAAAAAGCGGAAGGTGTTGCGCCCCTCTTCCTTTGCCTTGTAGAGCGCAATATCGGCATTTGCGAGCAGCATGTCCGGGTCCAGCCCGTTGTCGGGAGAAAGGGCGATGCCAATGCTGGCGCTGGTACGGATCGTGATGTCTTCGGTGACAGAAACCGGCTTTGAGAGCATTTCGAGAATGCGATTGGCGAGGAGGCCGACCTCTGCCTTCGTCTTCAGATTGACCTGGATAATGGCGAACTCATCGCCGCCAAGGCGGGCGCAAGTATCTGCATGACCGATGCAGGCGTTCAGGCGCTTGGACACGGTCTGGATGAACTTGTCACCGGTGGGGTGGCCGTACAGATCGTTGATTTCCTTGAAGCGGTCGAGGTCGATCATCATGATGGCCACAAGGCCTGTTTTCGCTCCGCGGTTCTCTACTGCCGTTTGGAACCGTTCGCGGAACAGGGTCCGGTTTGGCAGGCCGGTGAGGATGTCATGCTGGGCAAGATGCAAGATCTCCGCTTCGGCCTTTTTCTGCTGGCGTATATCGCGAATTGCCGAAAGGCGGAAGACAATACCATTCAGCTCCAGCGGGCGGGCGCGAATTTCAACCGGGATGCGCTCCTCAAGCTTGCTGATGATCATCGTCTGGTAAGGTGCCTGATGGGTGTTTTTCAGGGCACGTTCCGTGATCTTGATGTGGTCTGGTGCAATGAAGTTCAGGATCGGTTTGCTGATCAGCTCGTCTTCGGAGCGGCCAATCAGCTCTTGAAACGCCTTGTTGCACTCAATGATGCGGCCATTCTTGGAGATGACCAAACCTTCGAAGGTACCGTCTGCGAAGACCTTGAGTTTTTGAAAGTCCGCGCTTTCTGTATCCTTGGAGCTTGAAAAGGCCCGGCGATCTTCCGCCGTTTGGAACCTTTCAACGAGTTCGTTAACCTGGCTGGTAATTCTTGCGTGAATGTCTCCGTGAGGGATTTCAAGTTGGCGGACATTGTCCATGTCACCATGAAGGACTTCCTCAAGTGTCTGCTCAATGATCGCCAGTTCGCCCCGGTTGTCTTCTTCGGCTGAACCGTCGTCTTTCTGTAGCCCGAGTTTCACCATGCCGAAGCGATCAAGCGTGGTGAAGAGAATAAACCCTGTGCCAAGCACCCAGGCTGCGTTGGTGAGGACGCCCAAGATCTGAGCGCCCAGCTGGGCATCACGTGTTACAGCTTCGAGGGTGAAGGACGGGATGATGACGGAGATTGCGACCGAGCCCAATGCAGCAACACCGGCGTAAGCCATGTGGCTTGCTGCTAAACGATTGAAGCCATACACCTTGTTGGCGTAGTAGAATATGAGGAAGAAGCAGGCTGCGCCCAGTATGCCCGTCAGCGTTGCGGCGGCGGAGGTGATCAATTCCGGAGCGGCTGACGAGAACGTGAGACCGCCCATGATGCCGAGCAGGATATTGGCAAGAAACGGCAGGTCGCGGCGAAACCGGCCCAACAGCGCGCCTGTCAGGGCGCCAAACAGGGCCGCGTTCAGCGTGTTGTAGACGATCATGGGCACCAGGCCCGAGAACAATTTCACTGACCCGATGTTTAGGCCAGCCCAGCCTATGATGATCAAGAGGATGCCGGCTAGAATGGGTACTGCGTTACGCTCCCAATCCACTTCAAAACCATAGGCTCGCGCAGGGCCGATCTTGGCGCGGCCCGTTGCGATTTGTGCGGCCAAAGCAAACAGCGGTGCGGTCATATGGATGACCGTGATGCCGGAATGGTCGATGAAGCCGATGGAAGACAATGCCCCCTGGCCCAAGCTTGTTGCGGGAATGCCCCACACCCAGTGAGCGTAGACCGGATAAACAATGATCGCGAGCACTGCGGCGGTTATCAAGTGCCCCTTGAAGGTGAGCATGCGTGCAAGCGGTATGTAGGTAAACAGAACCACAATGCCGCAAAGGACAGTCTGAAATGCTTGGGCTGCCAGAGCACGATCAGAAATGCTGTGCATGAACATCAGGGATGGGTCAAACCCAAACCAGCCAGACTTGGTTGGGCCGAACGCGATCATGAAGCCAATGGTGGTAAAACAGGCAACCCCAACGGCGAATACTGCAATGGCGCGTGTGATTACAACATTCAAGTCTCGGCCTGCGCTGGAGGCACCAAAAATGAAGAAGAAACCGAGCGGGGTCATAAAGGCCATGGCTGCGGTTGCCATGGGCCAGAGCTGCTCGAGGCTAGCGAGTGTGCTGAAGGCGGGGGCAACAACGCCAGCATATTCTGAGGCAGAGGGAAAGGTGCTCGCGAGCTCAAACATGGGGTGGGACAGTGCCCCGACAGTCGTCGCCAAACTGCCCACGATAAACGTTAGGCAAGTTTGAATGAGTGCCCGCATTTCAAACCCCCGAAGCGAAACATCTGGTTTCGGCGCAGTAATTATTATTTGCCACTTATATTACAGTGGTAGATAGTACACAGTCTCTTTAAATTTCTTTACTTTTTTATCTGTGACAGTTTTTTGTCGGTGCGATTTTCAGGCGGTTTCCCTACAGGAAAAGCAAAGGGAAACGCCAAGTGTGCTTAATGAACTGATAAAATGCAATTTTATGGGATCTATTCATAACCAGTTGCCCCTACCTGAAAAACTCAGGCGCGAATCCCATTCCTTAAACAAGTTCACAGTCAAAAGCGTTAGACTTGCGACTAGTTCACAAAATCAACCCAGTTTGATGACGAAGCACAGAATTCGTGTCAGGGCCAAGAATAAAAATGAAGTGGGCAGCTTTTTTTGCAACAGGCGCAATAGCCGTTATGCAACCCACAGGGGTGGAGCATACGGAAATACTTGGATCATGGCAGGCCGAGCAGGTCCGTCATCGATTGATCGAGTTCGTGGAGCGCACGACGCGCGCCGGGTCAGCCGATTACCTTGATATCGACATGCGCCTTGCTGTGATTGAGGCAGATGGCTTCTTGTGGGGCCCGCACGTGGGGCCTTCACCCGTTCCGGCCACAACAAAGGGCCTTCAACCAGAGGCGAGAGCCACAGACTTGCTTCAGGAGGTCCGGCTCTCTTCTTACCGTGAAAACGTTCTTCAGCGCTATCTGGAGCAGGAGCACTTCGGCAGCTCTGATGCGGTCTTGGTGCGAAATGAGCGTGCAGCGGAATTGATCGCATTCTTGCGTTCACGAGACTATCAGGTCTTGATCGTTACCAACACTGAAGCAGAGCTTGCCCGCTATCTTGCGAAGTCGCTCTATGAAATGCCACGGTCCACGGTGGTAGGGCCACGTGTCTCTCTGCGGTTCGCAGGGAAAGCGGGCGGTGTCTTGATGACCCGCGAGCTTCGCGGCACTTCGGCGGCTTCCGTGCGCGATGTTGGTCTTGCTCATATTTCCGAGGTTTACAACCGTGCCGGCATGCGGCCGGTGATGGCTGTTGGGCAATCGGGCACGCTGGAGGCCTTTCAACGATGGATGGCAGATCTCAAGAAGCCTGCGTTGACCTTGGCCTTGGAACCTTCAACGGAGGAGGGATTGGTTGATACTTGCGTCGGATTAATGGAGGGCGTTGCGCGTGACGGTTTTGGGGTGGGGGGTGCCTGTACTGTTTCCGAAGGCCTTATTGCGCGCGCTGAAAGCTTGAAGGATGAACTCTAGTTTATTGGCGGCGTGCAGCCCCAGTTTTGTTTTGGTTTAACTCTAGCCTACCTCTGATCTTCAACGCAGCGGCGCAGAATTTCTTGTGCGCGGTGGAATTTTTAAGAAAATTCAATGGAAGCGGCAATAATTCTTGAGATATGTCAATGTGTCAGCATTATGAAGCCGGTATATCTCTAATCAGCTTCGGCTGACACTCGGATGGGGGAGTGTCAACTCCTTGGGCGCACCCGCTTTAGCGGAGTGCGCCCCTTTTTATTTCAGGCTTACCTATTGGAAATATTGGTGTTTTCCGGCTCATGAGGCACTGCTTTGTGCTGCTTCAGGGTGTTTGCGCAAAGCTGCCTGAGTCTTTTGTCCTTCCGAGAGCAGCCAGCCGATGAACTTGTCACAGGCCTCTGCATTCTGGGGCTGATCCGACTTGAGAACTTCATATCCGCCTGAGACTTTCACGAAACCGAGCGGCGCGATCAGGTTGCCCAGCTCCAGATCCTGCGCAACCAAGGCTTGCGAGGCCATGGCAAGGCCAATGCCGGAGACCGCTGCCTGGAGGCAAAGGAAGAAGTGCTCGAAGCGGATTGCCTGATGTTTGGGCAATGGGCCATCCAGTCCCATCCACTCCTGCCAGTCTTCCCAAGCGTTTGGGACTGTATCTGAGTGAATAAGGGTTGTTTGCAAAAGTTCCTGCGGCGCCATGCCCTCGTGGATCCCATGGGTTTGCGCGAACGACCGGTTGCAGACCGGGCCTATGCGGTCATCCATGAGCGGAATGTGGCCCGCGCCGCCCAGCTCGCCCCCGGTTCCGCCCCAGCGAATGGCAACATCCGAGCGGCCTGTCATCTCCTCCACTTGGGTGGAGAGGGAAAGCTGAATCTTGATCTTGGGGTGCTGGTGGTAAAACGTCATCAAGCGCGGCACAAGCCAGCGCACCGCTACGGTTGAGCCGCACGCCACGACTAGAGGCTTGCCTTTTCGCTTCTCCTGCAGGTCTTCCAGTGTGCTTGAAATGTCGTCAAATGCAGCTGACAGGCGCTTTGAGAGTACGCGCCCTTCATCTGTGAGTTCCAGAAGGCGGCCACCGCGGACAAAAAGCGGGTAGCCCAGCTCCTCCTCCAGCTGTTTGATCTGACGGCTCACGGCGCCATGGGTGCGGAACAACTCCTCAGCGGCGCGAGACATATTCAGGTGACGAGACGCGCTTTCAAAGGCCCGCAGGGCTGTCAGAGAGGGGAGAGGCGCAGACATAAGTGAAACCCGTATTGTGAGGTATGCTCACAGTATTGATTGAATATTTCGATTTTATGACAAAAAGTCTGCACGTATATAGGGAAACAGAGAGCACTGAGTACACCAAAGCTTAGCTGTTTCAGAACCCCAGCGGACCGGGGCGGTCCGAAGAAGAGCAGACCAACAAAAACAAGAGGGCAGTAATGTCTATGATCACTTTTGGCGGCACTCGCCTGTTTGAAATGCTTTCCACCTGGAATGGGCGTCATGCCGAACGCGCAGCCATGCGCTCAGAACTTGCCTCCATGGATGAAGCGGTTATCCGCGATCTGGGCTTCACACGCTCGCAGCTGAAGGCACTGGCGAACAAACCATTCTGGCGCGCCTGAAGGCCCTGCACATGTTCCCATTGATTTGAGAGCTCGCTTCAGACAGAAGCGGGCTCTTTTTGATTAAAAGCAAGGCCTGTGAGATTTGTAAAGCATGGGTGCCTTAATGCGCTGCCCGGAAAACCCCCAGAAACCTAACGGGTTTTCCATGGGGTCCACGTTATGCATTGCCCCATGGCGTGCCTTCCGTTATGAGTGCTCTCCAGAGATTTCTAGTTTTTGCGAACAATTCAGGAGATGTAGGCACCCAATGGCGCGCCAATTCATCTATCATATGCACGGGGTTTCCAAAGCCTACGGTGCAAAGAAAGTCCTCGACAACATTCACCTGTCTTTCTACCCAGACGCCAAGATCGGTATCCTCGGTCCTAACGGTGCGGGTAAGTCGACCCTTTTGAAGATCATGGCGGGTCTGGACAAGGAATACACCGGTGAAGCCTGGGCCGCAGATGGGGCCAAGATCGGCTACCTGCCTCAGGAACCGCATCTGAATCCAGACAAGACCGTTATGGAAAATGTCATGGAAGGCGTTGCCCACAAGCAGGCCAAGCTGGACCGTTATAATGAGCTGATGATGAACTACTCGGAGGAAACTGCCGAGGAAGGTGCTCAGCTCCAAGACGAGATCGACGCACAGGACCTGTGGAACCTGGAAAGCCAGGTCGAGATGGCAATGGAAGCACTGCGCTGTCCTCCATCTGATGCGGATGTGACCAACCTTTCTGGTGGTGAGCGCCGCCGTGTTGCTCTGTGTAAGCTTTTGCTTTCCGAGCCAGATCTGCTGCTGCTTGACGAACCGACCAACCACCTGGACGCTGAAACCGTTCACTGGCTTGAACGCCACCTGCGTGAGTTCAAGGGTTCTGTTCTGATCATCACCCACGATCGCTACTTCCTCGACAATGTGACAGGCTGGATTCTTGAGCTCGACCGTGGTCAGGGCATTCCATACGAAGGCAACTACTCCGTTTATCTGGAGAAGAAAGAAAAGCGTATGGAACAGGAAGGCCGCGAGAACATGGCTCGCTCCCGCGCGATCAAGCGCGAGAAGGAGTGGATGGGCATGTCTCCGAAGGGCCGCCAGACCAAGTCAAAGGCACGTATCAAGGCCTATGACGATCTGCTGGCCGCACAGGAAGAGCGTATGCCGTCCATTGAGCAGATCATGATCCCGGTTGGAGAGCGCCTCGGTGCGAACGTGATCGATGTTGAGAACGTGTCCAAGGGCTTTGGCGACCGCCTGCTCATCGAAGACCTGTCTTTCAAGCTGCCTCGCGGTGGTATTGTTGGTGTGATCGGTCCGAACGGTGCGGGTAAGTCTACCCTCTTCAAGCTGCTGACCGGCCAGGAAAAGCCAGACAGTGGCAGCGTAACGCTTGGTGACCGCGTGCACCTTGGCTACGTTGATCAGTCTCGTGACAAGCTGGATGACAGCAAGACCGTATGGGAAGAAATTTCCGAAGGCGCTGAGGTGATCTACCTCGACGGCAAGGAAATCAACTCCCGTGCCTACTGCTCTTCCTTCAACTTCAAGGGGCCTCAACAGCAGGCGAAGGTTGGCGACCTTTCAGGTGGTCAGCGTAACCGCGTCCATTTGGCGAAGGTTCTGAAGTCTGGCGCAAACGTTCTGCTGCTCGACGAACCGACTAACGACCTTGACACTGAAACGCTTGCGGCTTTGGAAGATGCCCTTGAAAACTACGCCGGTTGCGCTGTGGTTATTTCGCACGATCGTATGTTCCTTGACCGTCTTGCAACACACATGCTGGCCTTTGAAGGTGACTCCCACGTTGAGTGGTTTGAAGGTAACTTTGAAGACTACGAAAAGGACAAGGTGCGCCGTCTGGGTGCTCATGCAGCAGACCCAACCCGCATCAAGTACAAGCCGCTTACCCGCTAAGCGACTTATATTCCTGACTGAAAGGCCCGCTCTTGCAGCGGGCCTTTTTTGCTGTATCCAATTGTCTCGACATCTCGCGGAGATATTTGATTTTAATTAAATAAATTCACTTTTAGTTACTTCGATTGTGTGTAAGCATATATCATGAGATCAAAATTCATAATTCAATCCAAGATAAAACATATATTTATTATAGATTTATATTATCTGAAGATGAGACTTTAGTCTTTTATGCCAGCAAGTGTTCAAGCGTTTTCCCTAGTTTTACTTATATTCCCGGGTGTTCTTTCCTACGCTTCAATGTGCTTTTTCTTGAACTCGAAGATTAGGCCCAGTAAATTCGAGGCAATATCTCTAATTGGTATTTTTCTCGTATTGATAATATATTTATGTAATGTTATTTCAACGTTTTTACCTTATTTTGAAGGCGCTTTTTTTCTTAAAAATAATGAAACTTTGGATAAATATATAAACGATTTTTCCATTTGGCCATTTGTGATTGCCGTTCTTGTTGGTTACGTGGCTTCTGTTTTTCCCAACTCTGGTTATTTTTACGATGCTCGAAAGAAGATTGCCCCTCGCATTCCTCAGTGCGTAAGGGGTTTATTCGCTTCCATTTTTGGTTTCAAAAGTAGAAAATCTTTGCAGTTCCCATGGGAGGTCGTGTTTAACGAGAACAAAAATCGATTGTGGTTGACCGTGAGATTCCAAGATGGCACAGCGCTGACGGGTTCCCCTAAATATTTTTCTGATGACTGGAGAAGTGAAATACATCAGCTGTATTTAGAAGAATGTGTTTGGTATGTCCCGAAAAAACAAATGCACTCTTTTGTCAATTCAACTGAAGATGAATACATTAAGAAGCCCGCTTCTTTCGTTTTATTGAGAGAATTAAGTGCTGTTGTTGCGATTGATATGTTCGTAGACGGAGTTTCTTCCGAAGATTTGAGAGAGTAAAATGATGGTGAATGATAGAGACAATACCCGTGGCCAGTCCAGCCAGAACCAAGAGAACGACAACAACAGGAAACAGGAACAGCTTAATGAAGAAGCTGGGGTTAGTAATTCTAATATAGATAGAGTTATTAAACGTTCAACCAGCGAGAGCAAGATTCCGAGCGGTGGGCGTCCTAAGCCGTAGCTCATTTGGCGTATTGGAGGCCTCCATCGCGCTAACAACTTCCCTAAGAGTAGCGCGATGGAAATAGTAGCCCGCTCTTACAGCGGGCCTTTTTGCGTGGTGACGTCATGGATGGGGTGGGGGTTTTGCGCCACTCTGCCATTTCAGGTTCGCGCCCCAGGTTAGATTGGTGTAGCCCTTGGGTGCCTTGTCCGAGGATTTAGGCGGCTTGGAGCCATCAACCCAGATGTGATGACCCGTCAGGCATTCGCCTTCAACGACGTCGCCATTCTTGATCCAGATGTAGTGATTTTGGTGCTCGCTTTTTCCAGTGAACTCCATTTTCGTCCATTCAGTCAGGTAAGGCAGGAAGCCGCCGTAAGCACCTTGTTCACTTGGCTCGTAGGTGAAGCCGTTGATCTTTATTGACCCGAGGTGATCGCTGCCTGTGCCAATGCCAAACTGATAGAGGCCTGCAATGGGTTGTACCGGGTACTCCTCATAGTAGCCCGTCTGTGTATCCTGCAAAACATGCAGTGTGACTGGCTTTGTCGCATCCGCCCGTATCAATGTCTTCAGGTTGCCATCCGCATAGGAGAAGCCGTAGGAGTTGGTGTATTGATGAATTACTTCAGCATACTGATTGCCGCCATACTCGAAAGGCTTCATTCCTGTGAAGTATTCACTGTCGTTGGGGCCGTTCTCACTGAAGTAACCCTCATTGAAACCTACGAGGATGTTTCGGATGACGGAGTTCAAGATCTTCTTTAGACCTGCATGTGGGTCGTTATTATTTACGGGTATGTTGAAAGGCTCGGGCTTGCCATTGTAGAGATAAGTGCCGCCCGCACATTGGTATAGGGTCTTTGTAGTAAGGTTCTTGTCGTCAATGGTGATCGTGTTGCCATTGCCGTCCTTCAACTCCATCACGTTGTTGTTTTTGTTCTTGGCAGGATCGGTGAACTGCCCTTTGAAGGTCACGGCGCTCTTCCCTTTGGGTGCGTCGGAGGTGATGGACACTGGCGCGTTGGCCTCGCATAAACGCTTGATGTATGGTGCGAAGGATGCGTAACTTTCTGGCGCGTGTATGGGCGACAAGACCTTAATGTATCCGTTTTTGCAATGCACCTTAGCCTTAACGGGCCGTTCCTTGGTGAAGATCTTCTCTAGCGCGTCAATCAGTGAGTGCTCCTGAGGGTCTTTCTTTGGGGCCTTCATGGGCAACAGGGTTCCGAGGCTAAATGGCTTGCCATTTTCGCTGCCAGTCAGGGCAAGTGGCAGGCCTGTAATGTCCACATTGGTAAGATTGATCCAAAGGGTGCCGTCCTTTTCGGTTTTGGTGAACTCAATCCAACCAAAATAATGATCGTCATCCAGATTTGGCGCGGGGGAAACGGGCCCAACGCTGACATAAAGGCGTGCAGCTGTGATCGTCTCAAAGCTCACTACGGTGTCCTTGGACAGCTTTGTGGGTTTGTTGAGCTGTATGGCGTGTTTTGGCTGTTTCCCTTTCTCCATGTTCTTTGCCGTCAGCAGGACATAGATTTCATCATCGGTTCTGTTGTTCTGAATGGTGATGGTGGTTTGGGTCATGGCTTTTTCCTCTTTGGCGCATAAAGACAAAGGCGGAGCTTGGCTCCGCCTTGAGAGGTTTTGGTCTATTCCGCGGCTTGGGTTGAGGTGCTGGAAGAGCCGGCCTCGATGGCTGAGTTCATGGCTTCGATCCAGCTCAGAACATTGTCTGAAGACGATGCGCTGGTCGCAAATTGCCAGCCCATGACGCCGCCGAAGTCGGATCCCAGCTCCTTGGCGAGCGGCGTGACCACATAGCTTGCCAGATCATCGTCATCGAGGTAGCCACTGCTCGCATTGTCTGAAGTGGTTGGCTTGCCAACGAGCATTTTGCTGACATCGAGGCCTTGAGCCTTGATGCCCATGATGCTGGAGGGGAACACTGAGCTGCCGGTCAGTCCGGCTACCTTTTCTTCCTCATCGGAGCCAGAGCTGCCGACGTACCAATCGTTGTTGTAGTACTGGATGTTGAAGAGATCGATATTGTCGCCCGCGTTCTTGGCGATTGTGCTGTAAATATCTAGATCGCTGCCCGTGTAGAAATAGGGGCATTGTGGAGCGTGGGTGATGAAGTTCTGAGAACTTGGCAAGGCGGACTTCAGAGCGCTTGAAAGGTCTAGAAGGAAGGTGGTCGGGTCGTAGCTGCCATCTGAAATTGCGCCTGTGTCTTCCCAATCGATGTCGACGCCGTCGAAATTGTACTTTTCAACGAAGGCGGCAATCTGTGAAGCGAAGCTGCTGACATCGGATGCCGCCGCTTTCCAAGCGCTGGACGCAAAAACTTCGCCGCCCACAGAAACCAGAACCTTGCGCTTTCCATTCTCCTTGGTGCTGGAGATGATGGAGGGATCCTGCACGGCCGCTTGAAGCGGATAATCCATCTGCAAAGTTGAGCCGTCTTCGGAGTATAGGAAGGCCTGAATGGCAATGGTGCAGGAACTGCCGATCAACCCGGTGATGGGAACGTTGGTGTTGTCTGCATAGATGACGATCTGAGATGAGGACATCGTTCTTCTCCTTTTTGGGTCGTAATGACCTAAACGGAGTGACGATTCTTAATGCAGGTCGTGAGGGGAGAGCGAGGCGATTTAGGCGGCATTGTCACCCCTCGGTAAATGGCCCCACGATACTTTGACTACAAAAAACTGCGTATAAGGTTCAATTCTGCGGGGTGCCTCTACGTAGATGTGCGCAATTGCCGCATTGCTTGAGAGCGTTCTTTGATAAATATCAAATTCAAATAATTCTAATTAGCAGGTTCCCCATGAGTGTAGTCGAAGAAAGCGCGCTTGAGCGCGACCCATTATTTATGCGCCTCCTGTTCCTTGTGCCGGTCATCGGTTGGCTTTTCCGCGATGCCGTTCATGGCAAGAGCGACGCGAAGTACTATTTTTGCGCCAATTTCTTTGTGATTTGGGGGCTTGCGATCATCTTCTTCGGTTATCCGGCCATTATTGTCCCCGCGCTTTGCCTGGTTTTCCTGGCCTTTACGTGGATCGTGGCCGTTTGCCGCTAACAAGATTTGTTCGGGGCGAGGGGCTCCTGCCCCTTGTCTGTCATAAGCTCATCTTCCGTGATGAGCATGCCCCATTGATCCAGCACGTCGAGCATCTCCGGCAGGACACAGTAGCGGGCCGCATCGCGATCCATCCCTTCATCCATTAGCGTGTCGTAGTCGGTGTAGTTGTGCCGAACGTGGGTAAGCGCACAAAGCTTGAGCGATATCGCAGGGGGCAGGTGGCGCAAATGGTGGGCATTGGCCATTTCCTTGATGTCTTGGGCGTCAGCATATGGCACGTGCGGTAGCAAGGTTGCCAGCGCGGTCGCCATGTCTCGCTGCCGTTTGGTTGCCATTTCCGTCCTTCATGCCCGTGCTCTGCGCCAATGGGCGTGTCGTCAGTGCGTGCCAGTTCCTTGCGCGATCGAAGGTGCAGCCGCCCCATTAATATTCCATTGGGGGCACAGGTTCAGCAAGTGCCCCAATGATACCGCATGAGCACTTCCACCGCGCTGGCCGAGCATGCCGCCTAGTTGGTCAAATGTCCATTCCTGAACGTCGCTGCGCAGGTTCGTTGCGACAATGGACAGATTCAGGTTTCGGGCAACGCCAAAGCCAGAGGCAAGTAGCAACCGGCCATTGCGCTGGCTGGAAAGCTGCTCGATGACTTGGGCATCCATCTTCAAGAACCGCAGGTTAAGCTTGCTAAGATAGGACAGGGAGGCGATGCCGGAGCCAAAATGGCTGAGGCAAATGCCAAAGCCCATTTGACTGACGTCTTGAAGGCGCTGAACCACACCCATGTGGTTGCGCGGCGTGATCTTGCTTTCGTTGATCTCAATGGTGATGCGCTCGCGGGCAATACCTGCATGGTCTGTCAGTTCAACGAGTGTGCTAAGAAAACTGGACCGGAAAAGAGCCTGAAGTGGTGTGGTGACAGTGACGTTCTCGAACGGGAATTGATCGGAATCCAGACGCTTGATGTCCGTGATGGTTTGCTCCAACGCCAATGCATGAAGGTCTGCAATCAGACCGTAGTCACTCAGGCTGTCGTAAAGTCCCCCTTCGCGGCTTTGTCGTCCGCCCAGCTTGGGAAGGCAGGGCTGAGCGGCCAGATGCCTGATCTCATTGGTCTGCAGGTCAATGATGGGGCTGTAAGCCAGTTCGATGCGACGCGTTTCCACGGCACCTCGGGCCCGCTCCGCGATGGTGGCCGAGCGGTCGAGCCTTTGTTGCATGCCCTCTGAGAACAGCTTGGTGCAATTGCGCCCCTTGTTCTTGGCGGAATAGAGGGCAACATCGGCGAAACGGATCAGATCCTTGGCGTTATCTGCATGGCGCGGATAACAAGCGGCACCAATGCTGACGCTTGGGTGAATGAGCTGGTCTCCCAGCTTGACGGGCGCTTTAATGAGTTCCGGCAGGTCCTTGATGGTCTGCTGCAGTTCGGCGCAAGTGATGGGCTCCAGTAGCACTGCGAACTCATCCCCGCCGAGGCGGGCCACCAGATGGCCGTTGTCTTCGAGTCTTTTCAAGCGGTTTGCGACTTCCTTCAAGAGTGCATCGCCAAACTCGTGACCCATGGTGTCGTTGACCAGCTTGAGGTGGTCCATATCTACCATCAGCAGGCCTATCTCATGAGACTGTTCAGCTGCTCGCGTAAAAGCGCGCTCTACGCGTTTGTCAAACGCGAGGCGGTTGTGCAATCCGGTCAGCTTGTCGGTGACGGCCAATTGCCGAACCTCTGCTTGCTGTTGCAGCTGCGAGGTCACGTCCATGATTGAGATCAGCCACGCGTCCTCCGAGCCATTGCGCGTGCGAGATACGCGCAGCTCATGCTCCGCGGTGGACGGGCCGCGCACCTTCAAGGTCGCCCCTAGCTGGCAGGTGCAGTGGCTTGTGAGTTCGTCGAACTTGTCACTCAGCTGGTCACCGCTTTCGATTTCGTAGATCTGGGCGAGGGTCTCGCCGCGTGCGCTAATGCCTTCTTCCTTGAAAAGGCGGCGGGCAGCCCGGTTGATCTGAGAAATCTGCAACTCATCCGTCCACACCAAAAGGGTGGGGCAGGGGTGGTCCTCAAAAGGGAATTGCTGGCGGTCTCGATCGCATGGAGCGGTTGTTTTTGCACTGCCGAGCGATGCAGGCATCACCCCCTTGCGTGGGGTGCCGAGTGTGAAACTCGGCTGCGGCTTTCGGGGCTCAATCTGGTTAGTTGAGCCGAGGCCGGACAGGTTGGCGGATATGGCCTCTGCGAGCCTGCCCAAATAGGCCAAGGGCTTGTCGTCAAGGGCGAGGCCGTCTTCTGCCGGCAGCATGACAAGGGCGCCGATAATTTCATCATCAAAGCTAATCGCGGCTGCCGCCTCAATGCGATCATTCGGCAGGCTTGCACGGGAGAGTTTGACGGCTCCCTGCCTGGTGTCGAGCGTATCTCGTAGCCAGACCAGCGGGGCCCTTGCGGTGATCATGGACTGATCTGGTGCCAGAATCCGCCAGGTAGAAAAGCAGATAAAGCGCACAGGCTTTTCATAGAACAACTCGAGAGTCTGCAAAGCGGTGGCCATGAACTCCCAGTCATGCAGCCACGGCAGTTGCTGCGCCACGCTATAAACGCTGCGGGACCTTTCGGCGACTCTTGTCATTTCTGCTCTCTGATAATTTAGTAAAACTTGCTTGGGTTTGCATTATAGTAATTTGTTGTTTGTTGACCTCTTGATTGTGTGTCTACCCTAAAGATTTGAAGGGCTACTGGTCGCCGTATTCAGTAAGTTTTACATGGTTATAAAAAGCAGTCTGGGGATAATCACAGGAAATTACCCTTCGGAATGCAGTGAGATCATCAGGAGGGTGTTGTTTTAGTCGGCGCTTTTTTGGCAATGCATGAGATGAGTGGATTTTTGTGATTGCTGCAGGTGATATTTTGAAAAGTATTATATTTCCAAATTGACGTTTTGCATTATATATAAGGAGCTATGAATGAACGCACGAAAAGCCGCCTCCTATATGCGCTGAAGTCTCGTGGTCCGCAAACCTCTGCGGAGCTCGCGAAGGGTCTTGGTGTGACCACAGTTGCCATCCGACAGCACCTTGACGGGCTTTCGGAGGATGGGCTGGTGGCCTTTGAGGATATCAAAGGATCTGTAGGGCGGCCCAAGCGGGTGTGGTCCTTGTCAGATAAAGGCAATAGCCAGTTTCCAGACAATCACAGCAACCTGATGGTCGAAATGCTGGATGGCATTCGTGAAATTTATGGCGACAGCGGTATTGAGAAGCTGATTGAGCGCCGGGAAAATACGGCCCGCGCCCAGTATTCTCAGGCACTTGATGGTGTGGAGGGGTTGCCCGACCGCCTTAATGTGTTGGCAGATCAGCGCAGCCGCGAAGGCTACATGGCTGAAGTGGCGCCGGTGGGGGATGGGAGCTACCTGCTCATAGAGAACCATTGTTCCATCTGTGCGGCGGCGGCCAAATGTCAGGAGTTCTGTCGCTCAGAGCTGGACATTTTTCGTGAGATGCTAGGTCCGGAATGCTCTGTTGTGCGAGAAGAGCACATTGTCTCGGGGGCACGACGGTGTACTTACCGGGTGCGGCCGATCCGTGGATCAGGTGAGGCGGGATAACAGGATCGCCAGTTCTAGGCGGCTGTTCACGTTCAACTTCGCGTAGATGTTCTTGCGGTGGGTGCGCAGTGTGTTGTGTGTGATGCTCAGCGTTTCGGCAATCTGCTGTTCTGTTTCCGTGCCTGACAAATGCTCCAACACGGAAGCCTCTCGCTCGGTCAGATAGAAGATCCGCGCGGCCCTCAGGATCTTGACTGACCAATCGGCCTCCAAATCGGTGATGAACATAAGGATGCGGCCTGCGCTTTCATCACGCTGGCGTGCGCCGACAACCTCAATATGAAGCGGGCGTAGAAACTCAGTTTCGCGGCGAATGACAAATTCGCTGGCTTCGTTGCTGCCCTCTTGTTCAGTTGCCTTGGCCAGTGCGGCCAGAAGCTGTTTTTGTGCAGCTTGTTCGACCAGCTCCACTTTGCCCAAGAACAGCCGAAAGTAGTTGGCGTTTGTCAGCAGATTCGTTGCCGTTGCGTTGACTGCCGTAATGGTGGCGTCGGCTTCCAGCAACACCACGCCGCGATTCAGCCGGTCCATCGTGTCAAACAACACTTCCATTTCCCGCGGAGGTGCGTTTAGCGCAGAAGAACTAAGCTTTTCGGTGGTGTTTGAAGGCAACATCTAAACTAGAGCTTTCAGGTCCGCTCCGCTGCGGGCCGAGTGTTTAATTGGCTTTTCAATTTAAAGATGGCGAGAATTGGTACAACACTTTCGCCCGATCAGCAAAATCCCATAGCCGCTATTTCAAGTGTAAATTAATTTTCGTCAAGAATTTTTTCGTCGTACTTGCTGCGAATGATCCGTTGAAGCTGTTCGAAAAGGGCTGCGCGGGGAGACGACTTTCGCCAGATCAGGCCAACTTGCCGAGAGGGTTGTGGCTCCTCAAACCGCAACAGAGCGACTCGCTCATCATTGACTTCGGCTGGGATGCAAATCTCCGGCAAAATGGTGACTCCGTATCCATTGGCAACCATTTGCATGATGGTTGCGAGGCTGGTGGCGCCCAGGCCATCGCCAAATTTTGGAGACCAGTTCCCGCAGAAGTCTAGGGTTTGAGCGCGAAGGCAATGTCCTTCCTCCAACAACAGCATCCTGTCGAAATCGAGCGCGATCGGTTTGATGCGCCGCCGCTCGTCGAGATCCGGCGCGTTCTGAGTGGCGAGTAGGAACCGGTCAATGAACAACGGCCTTTGTTCAAGCTCCGGATCATCGATGGGTAGCGCAAGAATGACAGCGTCCAGCTCTGAGTTCTTGAGTTCCTCAACCAGAGTGTCGGTCATGGTTTCGCGAAGCCGCAACTCAAGGTCGGGAAGCTCGTCTGCGATTGCAGGCAGAATGGAGGGGAGCATGTAGGGCGCAAGCGAAGGAATGATGCCCAGATGAATGGCACCGCCATAGGCGTTTTGAGCCTGTTGTGCGTAGTCCTCCAGGTCTTTGATCTGACTGAGTATCTCTGCTGCGCGCCGAGCGACAACCTTACCCTCGGGTGTGAGAGCGCAGGTTTTTGAGGAGCGTTCTACCAGCGTGAGGCCCAGCGTGGTTTCCATGTCGCGGATTTGCATGGACAGAGCGGGTTGGGAGATGGCGGCGGCCTCAGCTGCTTGCCCAAAGTGCTGAGTCTGTGACAGATGCCAAAAGTAACGGAGTTGTTTGAGTGTAATCATTTAATCAGTATAGCTTATGAAGATATCGATGAAAGGATGCTCTTTCTTATCGAGAAGATTTTGGATCGGCAATGGCCAGAGTTGAGACCTCTCGCCCTCATGGAAAAGTGTGCCACTAGTTGAGGCGGTCCAATGCCGGCTAAAAGTTGTCTGCTAAGCAGAGTACACCGTTCCTATCATGGTGGAACGCAAGGGAAATCCTCGTCTGGCGCTAAGTGCGCGGGATGGTTGGTGTGCTGATGGGGAGCTGGTAAGCCTCTCATATTAAGAGCTTTTTAACACTAACAAAAAGCTTTGGTTCAAAACTGCAATTTATTCAAAACATAATCCGCTGAGATATTTTTTCTTCAGGCGCGCGTGATAATTTTAAGAAAATTTGTGAGAGATGGTGCTTCGTACATGTCAGTCATGACTAAATCGAACTTAGTTGATTTCGACGCCCTGGCGGCTGAGAAGGATGAAAAGCGTCGCAGCGAGCTTGCACGGCACGTGGCGTTTTTGTTCTCACGAACATCAGAGCGGTGCTCTGATGAGCAGATTGCTATCTATGACGATGTGATGGTGCGGCTCTCTTCGATGATTGAGCAGCAAGCCCGCGCTTATTTGTCAGAGTGTCTGGCGGAGTTGCGCCGTGCGCCAGAACAAACAATTCGGTTGCTGGCAGAGGACCATATTGAGGTCGCTGCCCCAATCCTGAAGTCTTCAACGGTTCTTCGAGATCTTGATCTGCAAAACATTGCGAACAAGGCCACCAATGATCACCGATTGGCGATTGCGCAGCGGTCCATTCTGCCCGAAAGCGTGACCAGCATTCTTGTTTCCAAGGGCGACACTCCGGTCAAACGCACAGTCGCTGCCAATGCGGGAGCCCAGCTCAGTCATGACAGTGTGGACGATCTCATTGGGGACGCGGAGAGTGACGAGCTTTTGCAGCAAGCCTTGGGAAATCGGGAGGATCTTGTCGAAAGCCAGATCCAGCAGTTGATCGAAGTTGCCAGTGAAGAGGTGAAGATCCAGCTTCTGCAAAAAGGCCGCATGGAAGAAGCAGGGCGGTTGTCGCAGGCCGCTAACGTGGCAGCAAGCAAGCTCAGCAACGAGTTCTGGCTGGGGCGGTATGACTTCGAAACTGCAGAAGGTAAGGTCTATGCCATCGCCCGGGAGGGGCGTCTGGGAGAGCAGCAGCTACGCCAGTTCGCAGAGGAAGACCGTTTTCCTGAAGCTGTGGCAGCGTTTTCAGTTCTTGCCCGTTTGGGCGCGGAAGAAGCCCGGCATTGGATGGTTCGCCCGGATACTGAACCCTTCATCATTGCCTCCAAATCAATTGGATTGTCACTCATGACAGTTCGTGCGCTTCTTGCCATTGGCCCTTGGCGCTACCGCCTCTCCAAGGTCAAGCGCGAACATGCGCTGGAGTTGTTCCAGCAGTTGTCCTTGAAAGAGGCAACACGCATGTTCAGTATTTGGGGAGAACGAAAACTGGATTAAAGACGCGCTTTATCTTTCTGGTTCTGAGCAGCATCAATACGCTTAATGCGGTTTCTTATTTTAGTAGTAAAGAAACTGCATAGGTGTATTTTGGTATTTCTAGTTGCCTGAGTTGTTACCGGGAGGAAGTCGTGTCCTTATTCTGTTTGCGTTCTGGGAGAGATGGTTTCGCCCTGCGCAATGAGCGTTGTTCATTTTCGCGCTCTGTTGTTCTCGCTTTTGCTTTCTTGTTCGCACTCTTGTTTCTGGCGGTCTCCCCGAGTTCAGCGCAGCTCAACCTATTGCTCAACAAACAGCAGGAACAAACAGAGGCCAGCACATCAGCGCCAGCCACAGCGGCCTCGGAAAGTCAATCTGTGAGCTCTTCCATGCAGCATGCGGAGGAGCTTTCGATGGAAGCCGCCTACGCCTTTGAAGAAGAGTTTCGGGGCCTTTTGCTTGAGCTGAGAGACGCTCCGCAGCAAGTCGCAAGCGCAATCATGCGGGTGAACCCCGATGGTCGGACCGGTTGGATCTACTGGGCGATCGGCATTGCGTTGGCGGCCATCATTGTCGGGTACTTTGTTGGCAATTCCCTGCAGCGGTGGGGCAAGCTGAACTTTCTAGACCTTTATTCCAAAAGCCCAGACGCGCGAACGGAGAAGATCGGCTTTCTTCTGACACGGGCAATAATGATGTCGCTCGCCGTGCTGACAAACGCTGTTGTCTCTGGCGTCATCATTCTTGCTCTGTCCAATGGTCACCCGGCGACGCGTATGACAGCCATGACCATTTTGCTGGGTTATCTGTTGTTCCGGGGCATTAACATCGTTGCGTACAGCGTGCTCGCGCCCCGTTATTCGGGCTATCGTATGGTGCCCATTGAAGATCATGTGGCCAAAGGGCTTTATCGATCCTTCATGGCTGCGGTGCTGGTTACGGCGGTTGCATTGAGCGTTTGCATGTGGTTGGGCCAGATTGGTGTTGCCACAGCCGCGCACAAGGCAGCCCTCATACTGACCGCCTTGCTGGCCGCTGTTCTTTTGAGTGTCGTCGCGTTGATGTTCCGACAAGCGATTGGGCGTGCAATCAGCGGAGAGGCTTCCGGGCACGAGAACCCGGCTAAATGGCGCATGATGCTTGGCCGTTTCTGGCACATTCCGGCTTTGGTCTATTTTGCTTTTGCGTTTTTAAGTTCCATGCACCGGGTTGTTCTGGAGTTGCCGTCGCAGCTCGGACTGGTGATTGCGCCTATTGAGGCAGCACTCGTTGCGATGCTGGCCTATGGATTGCTGATCCTGTTGAATGACCGGGTCTTGTTGCCCCGACGCGACAGACCAGAGGCGGTCGACAGACTGGTCGTTGCCATGGAGGAGGAGGCTGCGGCCAAGGGCGAGCAAGTGGATGCCGATGAGTTGAGGGCACAGGCGCGAGCTACAGCCATGGAACAAGAACACGCCCGCGAGCCTTATCGTGATTTGGTCGACCACGGTGCCCTGATTCTGATCGTGCTTATTGGCTTTGGTTGGCTGTTTGCACGCTGGGGCGTCTCCATTGTTCAAGATGATACGTTTATCGGCAGTTTCTTTGAAATCTTTATGGTCATGTTTCTTGGCTACATGTCCTATCGGGCAGTGGCCTTGCTCATCGACACGCAGATGGAAAAAGAGGGCGGTGGCAACGGCAATGAGCCGGGCGAGAGTGAAGTGGGGGGCGCGGGTGAAAGCCGAATTGCAACCCTGTTGCCGATCTTCCGCAACTTCCTGCTGATTACCATCGTGGTGATTTCTGTGATGGTGGTTCTGTCGGAGCTGGGTGTCAACATTGCTCCACTGTTCGCCGGTGCTGGTGTGGTTGGTCTGGCCGTTGGTTTTGGTGCTCAAACGTTGATCCGAGACATCTTCTCAGGCGCCTTCTTCCTCATTGATGATGCGTTCCGTAAGGGGGAGTACATTGACATTGGCGAAGTGAAGGGCACCGTCGAGAAGATATCGATCCGGTCCATGCAGCTGCGTCACCACAACGGGCCGCTTAACACCGTGCCGTTTGGAGAGATTCAGTTTGTAAAGAACTTCTCCCGCGATTGGGCCATGATGAAACTGGCGTTCCGTGTGACCTACGATACGGACGTTGAAAAAGTGCGCAAGCTGATCAAGAAGTTTGGTCAGAGCCTGCTGGAGCACCCGGACTATGGGCCGAAGTTCCTGCAACCGGTAAAGTCACAGGGCGTAACGGCGCTGGAAGATTCAGCCATGATTGTGCGCGTGAAGTTCATGACCAAGCCGGGTGACCAGTTCGAGTTGCGCAAGGTGGTCTATGCCGGAATTCGCGACATCTTCGCCCAAGAGGGCATTCATTTTGCCCACCGGGAGGTGAAAGTTCGTTTGTCCGATGAAGATCAGACACGGGAGCTCACCGAAGAGCAGAAGCGGGCGATCGCCGGCGCGGTTTTGCCTGCGGTTGAAGAGCAGCAGTTGAAACAAGCTGCCGGTGGAGATGACCGCTGACATCAATCTCATGCGTGAATAATGGCGCGGGGCCGTTGGTCCCGCGCTTTTTTTCGCTGTAGCCGGAGCGGGTGCAACACAGAAACGATTTTTTACAGCGGTAGCGCACTTGGAGTAACTTTTTCCTTGCACGTATAAAGATATCTTTATATCAACTTATCCAGTGAGTGTAAGGGACAGGTTGAAGCGGTGATTGAGAGCGTACGCCCCAACAACAATCGTAGAGCTGGAGTGGATGAGCTGGTGGCTTGCCTGCGGGCTTCCGGTGAGACCACCCGTATACGGCTGCTTGCCCTGCTCAAGGAAGGGGAGCTGACGGTTAAGGATGTGACCAGCATTCTCGGCCAAAGTCAGCCTCGCATCTCTCGGCACCTCAAACTTCTTTCGGAGGCGGGCATTATCCAGCGTTATCCAGAGGGCGCGTGGGTATACTACCGTCTGGGAGATAGCGGCAGTGCAGCGGTTGCTCGCACGATCCTCTCCCATGCCGATCCTGATGATCCGGTCCTCGCGGCTGATCGAGAGCGCCTTGAGGCGCTGCGCCGGGCCAAGGCTGAGGAGGCTGCGGCCTACTTCGCATCACGCGCTGACAGCTGGGATCAGGAGCGCAATCTTCATGTGCCTGACGCTGCTGTTGAAGCTGCGATGCGCAAGGCGGTTGGTTCGAAGCCTTTCGACAGTTTTCTAGATCTGGGCACAGGGACTGGCCGCCTGCTGGACCTTTTTCAGGATCAGTACAGCCGTGGTATTGGCATCGATGCCAGCCAGAGCATGCTTTCTGTTGCCCGCGCCAACCTTGCCAAGGCTGGCGTCAACAACGCTCAGGTGCGGCAGGGGGACATCTATGCGCTGCCAATCCCGCCACGTTCAACCGATGTGGCTGTGATCCATCAGGTTTTGCATTATCTGGAAGAGCCGTCCCGGGCAATCACAGAGGCTGCTCGCACGTTGCGCCCCGGTGGGCGCTTGCTCCTCGTGGACTTTGCGCCGCACGATCTTGAGTTTCTTCGCGAAAAACACGCGCACCGCCGTCTCGGTTTTTCCCATGAGCAGGTGGCGCGCTGGTTGGATGATGCCAACCTCGACCTTGTGAAACAGCAGGACCTTTGCCCCGAAGAAGGCAAGTCCGAACAACTGACAGTAACCCTTTGGCTGGCGCAGGACCGACGCATTGCAACGGACCTTCCCGTAGCCGACCCTACCCAGGAGCTTGCGTAACAATGGCTGATCTTGATCCGGGCCGCCGCTATAGATTGAATGGCGCCTCAGATATCGCCGTATCCTTTGAGTTTTTTCCGCCTAAATCGGAAAAGATGGAGCAGACTCTCTGGAACTCCATTGAGCGTCTTGCCCCTTTGCAGCCTGACTTTGTCTCGGTGACCTATGGTGCTGGCGGCTCTACCCGTGAGCGCACGCA
Organism: Pseudovibrio exalbescens; assembly: GCF_028737195.1. Lineage (GTDB taxonomy): Bacteria > Pseudomonadota > Alphaproteobacteria > Rhizobiales > Stappiaceae > Pseudovibrio > Pseudovibrio zosterae. The sequence goes on from NZ_JAQZAJ010000003.1 coordinate 170,499, forward strand.
CTCCACTGTTGAGCGGCTTGTGCAAGAGACCAACCTGAAACCGGCAGCGCACCTGACTTGCGTGGACGCCACCAAGGCAGACGTGGATGAGGTCATCCGCGCCTATTGGGATGCGGGTGTGCGCCACATCGTGGCCTTGCGCGGGGACCCGGCAGCAGGTGTGGGTGAGAAGTATGTGCCCCATCCTGAAGGGTATCAGAACACGGCTGATCTGGTCGCCAGCATCAAGCGCATCGGTGATTTTGAAGTCTCGGTTTCGGCTTATCCGGAACGACATCCGGAAAGTCCCAGCTGGGAGGTGGAGATGGATGTCTTGAAAGCCAAAGTGGATGCGGGTGCCACGCGCGCCATGACCCAATTCTTCTTCAACAACGACGATTACCTTCGGTATGTAGACCGTGTGCGTGCAGCAGGTATCGACATTCCAATCGTGCCGGGCATTGTGCCGGTGACGAGCTTCAAGGGTATTTCCGGCTTTGCATCCAAGACAGGTGCGTCTGTTCCGCAATGGCTGGCCCGCCGCTTTGAGGGCTTGGATGATGATCCCAAGACCCGAGAGCTGGTGGCGGCGGCTGTAGCTGCCGAGCAGGTGCTTGATTTGGTCGATCATGGTGTTAGTGAGTTCCACTTCTACACCATGAACAAGGCAGATCTTGTCTACGCCATTTGCCATATGCTGGGTTTGCGTGATGCAACCCAATCGTCCCAATCTACTGCGTTTGCCGCGGCCTGATATTACGAAGAAACCAGAAAAGCAGATAGAATGAGCATTTCCGCCAGTCCCAAAAAATCCGATGTGTTCAAGACACTGAGTGACGCTGCCAAAGAACGTATTCTGGTTCTTGATGGCGCGATGGGAACCATGATTCAGGCCTTGAAGCTGGATGAAGACGGCTATCGCGGGGAACGGTTCAAGCAGTGGCACATGCCGCTGCAGGGGAACAACGACATGTTGGTCCTCACCCAGCCGGATGCCATCCGCAAGATTCACTTCCAGTACCTGGAAGCTGGTGCGGACATTGTTGAAACCAACACGTTTTCCTCCACCAGCATCGCGCAGGCCGACTACGGCATGGAAGAGTTCGTTTATGAACTCAACAAAGAAGGGGCGCGGCTTGCAAAAGAAGCTTGCGAGCAGATGCTGGCCATTGACCCTTCTCGCCCGCGCTTCGTCGCAGGCGGCCTTGGTCCGACCAACCGGACGGCCTCGATCTCGCCAGACGTGAACAACCCTGGTTTTCGTGGGGTGACCTTCGATGAGCTGCGTATTGCCTATGCGGAGGCGGTGCGCGGCCTGATGGATGGCGGCTGCGATCTCATTCTTGTCGAGACGATCTTCGACACATTGAACGCCAAGGCGGCGCTGTTTGCCATCGATGAGGTCTTTGAAGAGAAGGGCGTGGCGCTGCCTGTGATGGTGTCCGGAACAATCACCGACCTTTCCGGACGTACACTCTCTGGTCAGACCCCGGAAGCATTCTGGAACTCCATTCGTCACGCCCGTCCGTTTACCGTGGGCTTGAACTGTGCGCTGGGCGCCAAGGAGATGCGCGCTCACGTGAGTGAAATCTCCCGTGTTGCGGACACTCTGGTGTGCGCCTACCCGAACGCGGGCCTGCCGAACGAGTTTGGCGAGTATGATGAAAGCCCGGAATACATGGCGAGCTTGCTCAAGGAGTGGGCTGAATCCGGCTTGATCAACGTGGTGGGGGGGTGCTGCGGGACCACACCTGCGCACATCAATGCGGTGTATGAGGCGGTGAAGGACATTGCCCCGCGCACAGTGCCGGAAGTTGATCGCTTGATGCGCCTCTCGGGCCTCGAGCCCTTCACGCTGACCAAGGAAGTGAACTTCGTCAACGTAGGTGAGCGCACCAACGTGACCGGTTCAGCCCGGTTCCGCAAGCTCATCAAGAATGGGGATTACGCGACCGCTTTGGATGTTGCGCGCAGCCAGGTGGAAAACGGCGCGCAGATCATCGACATCAATATGGATGAAGGCCTGCTCGATAGTGAGGAGGCGATGGTTACCTTCCTCAACCTGCTGGCGGCGGAACCGGATATCGCCCGCGTGCCGATCATGATCGACAGCTCCAAGTGGACCGTGATTGAGGCGGGCTTGAAATGTGTTCAGGGCAAGCCGGTGGTGAACTCCATCTCCCTCAAAGAGGGGGAAGAAGCCTTCCTTGAACATGCCCAGTTGGTCCGGCGTTACGGTGCGGCTGTGGTGATCATGGCCTTTGATGAGACCGGGCAGGCCGATACCTTTGAGCGAAAGATCGAGATTTGTAAGCGCAGCTATGACACGCTCGTAGAGAAGCTGGACTTCCCGCCGGAAGACATCATCTTTGACCCGAACATCTTTGCGGTTGCCACAGGTATTGAGGAGCACAACAACTACGGCAACGACTTTATCAACGCGACCAAATGGATCTCTGAGAACCTGCCGCACGCGCACATCTCTGGCGGCGTGTCCAACCTGTCTTTCTCGTTCCGCGGCAATGAGCCTGTCCGTGAGGCCATGCACTCCGTGTTCCTGTACCACGCCATTCAGGTTGGTATGGACATGGGCATTGTGAACGCTGGTCAGCTGGCTGTTTACGACAACCTGCCGGGGCAGCTGCGTGAACTCTGCGAAGATGTGGTGTTGAACCGCCGCGACGATTCCACGGATCGCCTGCTGGAAGTGGCCGACACGTTCAAAGGCAGTGGCGGCAAGAAGCGCGAAGTCGACCTGACTTGGCGTGAAGGCCCCGTGGAAAAGCGGCTCGAGCACTCGTTGGTTCACGGCATCACCGATTACATTGTCGAAGACACCGAGGAAGCGCGGTTGAATGCCAAGCGCCCACTGCACGTGATTGAAGGTCCGTTGATGGACGGCATGAACGTTGTGGGTGATCTGTTCGGCGCGGGCAAGATGTTCCTGCCGCAGGTGGTGAAATCCGCCCGTGTGATGAAGGCCGCTGTTGCCCATCTTATGCCGTTCCTTGAAGAGGAAAAGCGGCTGCTTGGCCTCGATGAGAAATCGGCCAATGGCAAAATTCTCATGGCAACTGTGAAGGGCGATGTGCATGACATCGGCAAAAATATCGTCGGTGTGGTGCTGCAGTGTAACAACTTCGAAGTGATCGACCTAGGTGTGATGGTGCCGACCTCAAAGATCATCGAGAAGGCCAAGGAGCATAAGGTGGACATTATCGGTTTGTCCGGCCTGATCACGCCTTCCTTGGATGAGATGTGCCATGTGGCCAGCGAAATGGAGCGTGAAGGCCTTGATATGCCGTTGCTTATTGGCGGCGCGACCACGTCGCGTGTTCATACGGCGGTGAAGATCCATCCAAATTACAATCGCGGTCAGGCGATCTATGTGACTGATGCAGGCCGTGCCGTTGGTGTGGCCTCGCGCCTGATGGCAGAGGGACAGCGGGATCCATATTACACGGAGATCCGCGAAGAGTATGAGAAGATCGCCGATGGACATGCGCGCTCGCGGAACCAGAAGGCGCGCACCACGCTGGCTGAAGCTCAGGCAAACGCCTACAAGCCGACTTTTGAAAACCACCGTCCGGTGAAGCCGTCGTTCCTTGGCACCAAGACCATCGAGAACTTCCCACTGGAAGAACTGGTCCCGTACATCGACTGGACGCCATTCTTCATGACATGGGAGATCAAGGGCACCTATCCCTCGGTCTTGACTGATGATCGATACGGTCCGGCGGCCCAGGCGCTCTACAACGATGCTCAGGAGATGCTCAAGGAGATCGTGGAGAAAAAGCTGTTGCAGGCCAATGGTGTGGTAGGTTTTTGGCCGTGCAGCCGTGAGGGTGACGATATCATCGTCTATGAAGACGAGAGCCGCGAGAAGGAGCTGTCACGCTTCTTCACCATCCGCCAGCAGATGTCTCGGACCAGCTCCGACCGCAAGAATTTGGCGCTTGCCGACTTCATCGCGCCGGCCGAGCTGGGTATCGACGATTATATTGGCGGGTTTGCGGTGACCTCTGGCCACGGCGAAGAAAAGCTGGCCGAGTATTACGCCTCACAAGGGGACGACTACAACAAGATCCTCAGCCAAGCGCTGGCGGACCGCCTTGCCGAAGCTTTCGCCGAGAAGATGCACCAGATGGTGCGGACCGAGTTCTGGGGCTACGCTCCTGATGAGGCGCTGAGCAATGAAGAGCTGATTGGCGAGAAGTATGATGGCATTCGTCCTGCGCCGGGCTATCCTGCTCAACCAGACCACACCGAGAAGGAGACGCTGTTCAAGCTGCTCGATGCCACGAACCAAACCGGGATCACGCTGACTGAGAGCTTTGCCATGTGGCCGGGCTCTGCGGTGTCGGGCCTCTATTTTTCCCATCCGGAGAGCCATTATTTTGGTGTTGGCAAGATCGAAGAGGATCAGGTAGTCGACTATGCGCGGCGCAAAGGCTGGGATCTGGAAACCGCCGAGCGCTGGCTTGCGCCGATCCTGAACTACATTCCAGCACGGCGAGAAGCCGCAGAATAGCGCCGTTTTTGGCCTCATATTCAACAGCATCAAGAGGGTGGTCCTGCGGGGCCGCCCTCTTTGTTTGTCTAGCAACTTTTACTCAGTTGCTGAATGCACTGTTCACAATAACTGCTCTAATCATTCTGAAATTTGTGCGTATGTTAACTCTCGAAACGAACAAGGGACGCCTTGGACAGGCGAGAGAAAACAATGGCTGACACACTGAAAATCCTCTCTGTAGAGTCTTCTGCACAGACTGCTGGTTCTGTTACTCGCAAGCTTTCCAAGCAGTTGATCGAAACTCTTTCCGGGAAAAATGGCGGTGCTGAAGTAGTGGTGCGTGACTTGAACCAACCACTCGAGTTCATCGACGAAACATGGGTAGGGGCGAACTACACGGCTCCCGAGCAGCGCTCTGAAGAGCAAAAGGCCCGTTTGGCGCTTTCCGACAAGCTGGTAGCTGAGTTGCAGGCTGCTGATGTGATTGTCATCGGCTCCCCAATCTACAACTTCTCGGTTCCTGCCACGCTCAAGGCATGGATCGATCTGGTTGCCCGCGCTGGCGTGACCTTCCGCTACACAGAAGCTGGCCCAGAAGGCCTCTTGAAAGGCAAGAAGGCATACGTTCTGGTCGCCTCTGGTGGTGTGCCATTGGGCTCTGGCTTTGATTACAACAGCCCTTACATCCGCCAGTTCCTTGGCTTCATCGGCATCACAGATGTTGAGTTCATTGCGGCGGACGGTCTGATGACCAAGGGTGATGAGGCTGTCTCTGCGGCTGAAGCAGCTATCAAGGCTGTTGCCTAAGCCGCTCTGGCACAAAGCAAACAAAAAAAGGCGGTCCCAAGTGGGCCGCCTTTTTTGTTTCAAACGAGTGCCTCAGGCTATGAAGCCTTGAGCATTTACAAGGGCTTTACTCGATCACACAATTCCCAGGATGATGGCTCCCAGAAACAGGAAAGTGAGAGAAATAGCGGCGATGTTGATGCTCTGACTGACGCTCACGTTTTTGCCTCCCATCGGCTGTTTGTCCGTGAACTCTATGTGACAATGCGGAGAGGGCAAAGCAAAAATATTACAGGTGAGACTAAAAAAGCAGAAAACTGTGCCGTAGCCCGACGAAACAAACCGGTGAGATTGGATTGTTTTAATTCTAAACAGCGGTGCGAAATCGCCATTAATCAAAAGGTTAGTGGGCTTTCGTCTAGCTCGATTTCTCAAGGTTGACCGAAGAATGCGGCAGGGTGTCGCAATTTTGCAAATTTGAAAGCGCTCCCTGAATTATCTCAGGGGAATTTTTACGTTTTGTGAAGAATCGGGGATACGGGACTGCAGGTTTATTGAATGCAAAAAGGCCCCGCCGGGGGAGTGCGGGGCAAGTTTGCAGAAGGTCAGGAACTGAAGCTTACTGGCAGAAGCGGGTTGCCCCTGAGTAAGCTGTAAAGGTACCGGTGCTGGGGTTGAAGCTGCGGTACTTGGATGCGCAATAGGAATACCATTCGGAAGTCCAAGGCTGCGGGCGATAAGTGTGCACCGGTGCGCGGTATACTGGCTGTGGTGGATGATATGCCGGCGGAGGTGCAACATGGCGGGGCTGGTTGGCGGCCCCTGCGATGATTGCGCCTGCGGCCAGACCAATCACGCCAATGGCCAGTGCTTCACCGCCGCTAATGCCCTTGCGCTTGTGATGGTGGTGGTGATGGTGCACGTGCTTGCGGCCATGATGGCGACCGTAGTGACGGCCGTGGTGACGACCACCAACCTTGATGATTTCTTCCTGATAGGTGCTCTTGTAAACGGTACGCTGATACTGCCCTGCTTGAGCTATAGTTGGTACCATCAGGCTGCCTGCCAATACGATGGAAAGGATGCGACCTGCGATTTTCATTGGGCTCTCCGTTCAAACCGAACTCGTTTCTGTTGAGACCCAATTAATCAAAGTGCCGCTTAACCATCCCTGAGAGGGGCGTTCATATTCCATTCATGTTTGATGTGAGGTCTAAAGACAAATTATTTCAATGGGTTAATTCAGATGTATTGCTGATCTTTTTTGTTAATGCGGTCAGAATCATGAAGATTGGCTTGCTGCTTTATATATGAGTATTGTATTCGGGTTTATCTGCTGGGGACGGGGAGTCAAAGCGCCATGACGAAAAAGACTGAGGTAATCCGCGAGACCGATGATGAAGCCCGGCGGTTGGCGCAAACGCTGGTGCGCACTGCCCGGTTTGGTGCGCTTTCCTTGTTGGACAAGGCCTCTGGTGCTCCGGGGATAAGTCGCGTTGGCGTCTGCGCAGATGTAGGCGGTGCGCCTTACATTCTGACCTCCACCTTGTCCGCTCACACGCAGAACCTTTCTGCCAATCCGGTGGGGGCATTACTGCTTGGCGAACCGGGCAAGGGCGATCCATTGGCCCATCCGCGCATCAGTGTGTCCGGGAGCTTTGCCCAAGTGGATCGTGGCAGCGAGCTGCATCATTTGCTGCGGGCGCGCTACCTTTTGCGGCACCCCAAAGCCGAGCTGTATGTGGACTTCGCTGATTTTGCATTCTTTTGCATGAAAGTCGAAGGTTCTGCGCTGAATGGTGGTTTTGGAAAGGCGTATGAGCTGGGTGCGGAGGATCTTCTGGAGGACACCACCATCCTGGAGGGTTTTGGCGAGCAGGATGCCGCTGCAACCCGCCACATGAACGAGGACCATCGGGATGCGGTGGGTCTTTATGCCACTCGGCTCTGCGGGCAGGCGGAAGGGCCATGGCGACTTGCCGGCATCGACCCTTCCGGCATGGATCTGGCGCTTGGCGAGCGTGTGGTCCGATATTGGTTTGATGAGCCGCTTTCAGCTGATGAGGTAAAATCAACCCTGATCACGCTGGTGCAAAAGGCGCGGGCCACAGAGTGAGCGCGGCCCGGCATCCGGTCCTCAACCGGCGGGGAAGTAGGTGATCGGGTCCTCAGGCTTCCATGGCTTCCACTTGGTGCCGAAGACCTGTGCAAATTCCGGGGTGCCCATGCGATCTTCCAGCCACTGTTGCACCCGCTTGGGGGCGGAGATGGTGAACCGCTCCTTGTCAGCGTTGCAGAACTGGCGCACGAACGGGAACAAGGCTTGATCGGCCAGCGCTGGTCTGCCGCCAAACAGGTAGCTGCTTGCTTCCAGCCGCTGTTCCAGCTTGCCAAGCTCCTGAATGGCAGCGGCATAATGAGTGTCTGGATCTGCGCCTTCATAGCGGGTTGCATATTTGTAGCGGTCCAGGTGGTGCTTGAACGGGCCGTCCATCTCCACAATCAGGGCCAGCATTTCGTCCAGCGCCCCTTCCTCCGGCGTCAACCAGCCCTGCGGGTCGTTGCGGCGCAGCGCCCACAGCATGATGTCGAGGCTTTCCTCGATCACCGTGCCGTCTGCCAGTTGTATGACGGGTACAGTTCCTTTTGGCGAAATCTCCAACATGTGGGCAGGTTTGTCCCGCAGAACGATTTCGCGCAGCTGGCAGGTGGTGTTGCTGGCAACCAGCGCCAAACGGGCGCGCATGGCATAAGGGCAGCGGCGGAAAGAATAAAGAAGGGGCTCGCTCGGCATCACTCAGATTGGCTTTTGGATGCGGCGCTGATTACGCCGCTTTCATGGGTTCGGTGGCTTCCTGTCTGTCATAGGTACGTAATTCACCTTCCGCATTCAAGAAGGCTTCAATGTGGGGCTGCAAGCTTGGGGATTGTTCGTTCATGCCGATTTCCTCCATGAGCTGCGCCATGGGCACAAACTTGCGGGCGTCGCGGTCGTAAAGACCGACGCGCACCAAAGCACTAGCCGCCAGAATGCCTTTCTTGGGGCCGCTGCGGAACCGAAACCGCTGCTCGATGACGCTGGTTTCCTCATTCCAGTACACGATGCGGCTTTCCAGCGTGAATGGCTCGAACAGCCGGATTTCCTTGCGAAACCTGATCTTGGCCCCTGAGACCACTGGCATCCACTTGTGACGCATGACCGCTTTCCAAAGGCCGGTACGCACCATGAGGTCGAGGCGGCCCAGATCCATGAAGGTGAGGTACTGGCCGTTGTTGAGATGCACATTGGTGTCGATGTCTGACAGGTGAACGCGGTAGTTCAGGGTGGAAAGGTCCGTGCCGGACTTCAACCGCGGACGAAACGGCGTGAGGAGGAAGAAGAGGACGAGGCGAAACCAGAGGCGCATGGCGATACTTTATTTTTCAAAGTTCTAGGGAGGATTGATCCGCATTTGTGGCATGCACACACCGCTTTCACAAGCGGCCTCTTGGTCTGAGTTTCTGCCGAGTGTGGTGGCAGGCTGGTTGTGCCGCGCCGTTGCGCCCTGCCAGACAAAGGCCTGGGTTGTTGCGCTTTGAGCTGCGCGTGCCGCCCGCCGAGCTCCCTGAAATTTTGAGGGCAGGGATGTCAGGGAAGCGTCATTTGCTGGTCCTAGTGTAAGGCTAGATGGCAGATGGGGGGAGTGATGCAAAGCTTCAAACTGACCAGCTGGAACATTGAGAATGCCGACAAGTTGTTAGACGCGGTTGTTTCCGAAGACGAAAGTGTCAAGCGAAAAGCCTTGGTGCGGCTTGACGCGATCCGCGAAGAGATCGCGGAAATTGATGCGGATGTGCTGCAAATCTGCGAGGGGCCAAATGGCGAAGCGCGGGCACACGCGTTTTTTGACAAGGTGGCGCCGGACTATACGCTGGTGGTGCGGGGAACAGAAGATGCCAACGCCTACGGCATGAAGGGGGCTGAAGGCCCCTTTGGGCGGCAGTGGATCTGGTTCCTGATCAAGCAGGGCACGCCCATCTCCGGCCGTTTGCTGCATATTGATGCTTGGCAACAAATGACTGAGGCCAACTCTGGCGGTGCGCATAAAGAGGGCAAATGGGCCATCTCCTATCCGCGTCTTGTAGAGGATGAACTGCACTTCGACGTTGAGAACCAGCACAGCTACTGGCGCCACCCACAGGTGCTGCTCTTGGAGGTTGATGGTCACTTTTGCGAGGTGATCGGTCTGCACCTGAAGAGCAAGCACACCGGCACGGCCATTGAAGGGGATGTGAATGACGCCGCCTTCTTTGAAGATCGCCCCAAGCTGGTAGCAGAGCTGATCAAGGACCGCACCAAGATCTCCACCGAGTGCGCTGATGTACGCCACTACATTGAGCAGCGTTTTGAGGCGGATGCGAGTGCCCCCATCATCATTACCGGGGACCTGAACGATGGACCGGGCAAGGAGCGGATCGAGCAGCGCTTCATGTATCACGACCTGTTGGGCGCCCTGCAGGGCGATGTGTTTTTCGCCCGGCGTTTCTTGAACCATGCCTTGTTCGATGTGGAAGAGGACGAGCGCTGGTCAGTCCATTTTCAAGACAAGCTCGACCCTGGTCGGAACCCACATATCTTGCTGGACCACATTCTCTTCACGCAGAGCTTTACCGGCAATCCGAGGGTGGTGCCCTTCGCCTTCAAGGCCAAGCGTGGGGGCGGCAAGGTGGAGCACGAGGTCCATCACCGGGTGACCGGACAGCGGCCCAAATATGCCATGACAAGCGACCATCGCCCGATCTCCATGGTGTTTGAACGCCGATAGCGGTGCTTTTTGTGCCTGCGCCCGATGTGCTTCGGGCGTTCCGTAAATTTTTTAGATGGCACAATTATTCGGTGATCTCTTGTAAGCGCCTGAGTCCTTCCCCATGTTCGCTGCGGTCTTAACATCAAGCGCAAGAGGCGCTTTTAAAAAGTCTTCGCAAAATGGTTATTCTACAACTGGTCGGGGGGCTGGTGCTGCTGCTTGTGGGCGGTGAAGCACTGGTGCGCGGCAGTGTGGCTGTGGCCACCCGCCTTGGCGTTTCAAAACTCTTCATTGGCCTGACGCTTGTGGGCTTTGGCACCTCCATGCCGGAACTGGTCGCCAGCCTTCAGGGCGCGTTTGCCGGCTACCCCGGTGTTGCTGTTGGCAACATCGTGGGCAGCAACATCACCAATGTGCTGCTCATTTTGGGCACGTCTGCGCTCATCATGCCCATGGTGGTCAACAGGGAAGCGTTCCGCCGCGACGGGGCTGTTCTGGCGTTTGCCAGTCTTGTCTTGCTGGCTGTTGTGCTGAGTGGCTCCTTGTCTCGCCTTGCGGGTTTGGTGCTTGTTGGTCTGTTGCTGGCCTATACGATCTGCAGTTTCTGGGTGGAGCGGCGGGCGAAAACAGCCGCCAGCGCGGTGCATGAAGCTGAGGCGGACGAGCTGTCCGAGCCGCAGCTTTCTGTTGGCTGGGGCGCGGTTCTTTTCTTCGCTGGCGTAGGCGGCATTGTCTTTGGGGCGGATATGCTGGTCTCCTCCAGTGTGGATGTGGCAAAGCGCATTGGTGTTTCGGATGCGGTGATCGGCCTGACGTTGGTCGCCATTGGCACCTCCTTGCCGGAACTGGTGACATCGATTGTTGCGGCTGTGCGCGGACACGGCGATGTCGCCTTTGGCAACGTGATTGGCAGCAACATTTTCAATATCTTTGGCATTGGCGGGGTTACGGCGCTGGTCGTTCCAATTCCTGTGCCTGCAGAGATTGCCGGGCTCGATATCTGGGTGATGGTGGGCACCGTTGGGCTCATGGCGGTGGCCTGCATAACCGGGTGGCGGGTGAGCCGCCGGGAAGGTCTGTTCTTCCTTGCCTGTTACGGGGGCTACTTGGCGTTGCAATTGACGCCGGGCCTGCGTGCGGCTTTGGGCCTCGCCTGATAGTGTAGGGGGCGGCGGCCGGAGGGTCATGATTGGAGTATGCCTCCGCTTTCACCTAGCGAACCGATGGAGGTCATCCCGCACTTGATGCGGGATCCGGATGGGCTGTTCGTTCGGTCGCAAGGGATAATGGCTCTGGGCTCGCAATTGCTCGTGCTTTTTGCGCTGGATCCCGGATCTGCGTTTCGCTGTGCGCTCTACTTGTCCGGGATGACGGCATAGAGGATGATGGCAGAGAGGATGATGGTGGAGGGGAATGCCCGGAGTGTCTCCGGGCATTCATGTCCTGTCGAGCCGATGGTTGCTAGGCCTTGCCCCAGCCGCCGCTGGTTGGGGTGATGACCGTGACGGCTTCGCCTGCTTCCAGCACTGTTTGGTCACAGCCCTTCAGCGTTTCGACGGTGCCGTTCAGGCGGCGGACTTGTGTGCTGCCAATCTGACCATTCTCGCCGCCTTCCATGCCTTTCGGCTCGATCGTGCGGTGCGAGGAGAGGATGGCGCAGTCCATCTTGTCCAGGAAGCGGATGGTGCGTTTGGTGCCATCGCCTGCATGCCACTTGCCCTTGCCGCCGGACCCTTTGCGGATGTGGAAGTCTTCCAGCAGCACCGGATAGCGGAACTCCAGAACTTCCGGATCCGTCAGGCGGGAGTTGGTCATGTGGACATGAACACCATCCGTACCGTTGAAGCCGGGACCTGCCGGGGAGCCTGAACACAGGGTCTCATAGTACTGATAGGTCTCGTTGCCGAAGGTTAGGTTGTTCATGGAGCCTTGGGAGTTGGCCATGGCGCCAAGAGCGGCAAACAGCGCGTTGGTCACGTGCTGGGAGGTCTCCACGTTGCCTGCGACAACGGCAGCGGGATAAACCGGCCGCAGCATGCAGCCTTCCGGCAGGATGATTTTGATGGGGCGCAGGCACCCTGCGTTCATGGGGATGTGACCTTCCACCATGACGCGGAAGCAATAAAGCACGGCGGCGCGGGTCACCGGTTCGGGCGCGTTGAAGTTGTTCTCCTTCATGGCGCTGGTGCCGGTAAAGTCGACGGTGGCTTGACGCTTTTCCTTGTCGACGGTGATCTTGACCTTGATGATTGCGCCCTGATCGGTCGGGTACTCGTAGGCGCTGTCTGACAGGGCCTCGATGACGCGGCGCACGCTTTCTTCGGCGTTGTCCTGAACGTGGCCCATATAGGCCTGAACGGTTTCAAGACCGAAGTGGGTGGTCATCTTGCGCAGCTCTTGAACGCCCTTCTCGTTGGCGGCGATCTGTGCCTTCAGGTCCGCCACGTTCTGGTGCACGTTGCGCACCGGATAAGGGTGTTCGGTCAAGAGCTTAACGAGCGCGTCTTCCCGGAACGTGCCTTGATCGACCAGCTTGAAGTTGTCGATGAGGACGCCCTCTTCATCCACCTTGGTGGCAAGCGGGGTCATGGAGCCGGGGGCGGAGCCGCCCACATCAGCATGGTGACCACGGGAGGCAGCCCAGAACAGAATCTCCTTGCCTTTCTCATCAAAGACTGGGGAGACCACGGTGATGTCCGGCAAGTGGGTGCCGCCATTATAGGGCGCGTTGAGGGCGAACACGTCACCCGGTTTGATCTGGCCGTTGTTGAGCTTGATCACGGCCTCGACTGAGCGGTCCATGGAGCCAAGGTGTACGGGCATGTGCGGGGCGTTGGCCACAAGCGCGCCGTTTTGGTCGAAGACGGCGCAGGAGAAATCCAGTCGCTCCTTGATGTTGACGGAGTAAGCGGTGTTTTGCAGGGTCACGCCCATCTGCTCGGCGATGGACATGAAGAGGTTGTTGAACACCTCCAGCATGACCGGATCGGCGGTGGTGCCGATGGCTTCCGCCTGGCGCAGCGGAACAACGCGGGTGAGGATGATGTGATCCTTGGCGTTGATGGCAGCTTGCCAGCCCGGCTCCACCACCACAGTGGCGTGGGGTTCCATGATCAGCGCCGGTCCGGAAATGGTCATGCCGGGCAGGAGAGCGTCGCGTTTGTAAACATTGGCCGCCTGCCAATCGCCATCGGAGAAGAAGCGGGTTGCCTCTGAAGGTTCAGGAGAGTTGGAGGCAAGGGTGAGGTCCGGTTCGGTGAGGCCCGCGCCGCCGCCGACGGCCTCTACTTCCAGTGCCTCAACGACGATGCCCTTGTTCTCATAGGCAAAGCCGAACTGCTTTTTGTGCGCTTCGGTGAACTCGGCAATCATGCCATCGCGGTCGCCATCCAGCATGGCTACAGGCAAGGGGGTGTCGGTGCCATCGTAGCGCAGGTGGACACGTGGCAGCAGGGTGATTGCATCGGCGGCAACGCCTTGTCCTTCCACCTCGGCGCGCGCGTCTGCGGCAAGGTCGTCTTTGAGCGCGGTGAGAGCGGCAAGCTGGTCGGTTTCAAGGGGCTTGACGACCGCCTTCTGACGGGTGGCACGAATGTCGGCAAGGCCCATGCCGTAAGCGGACAGAATGCCGGAAAGGGGGTGAACGATCACCGTCTTCATGCCAAGGCTGTCGGCGACAAGGCAGGCGGCCTGACCGCCCGCGCCGCCAAAGCAGGTGAGGGCGTACTCGGTGACGTCATAGCCACGCTGAACGGAGATCTTCTTGATGGCGTTGGCCATGTTCTCAACGGCGATCTTCTGGAAGCCTTCGGCTACCTGTTCGGCTGAAAGGCCATTGTCGATCTCCTCGGCAAGGGCGGCAAAGGCGGCGCGAACCGCGTCTTCATCGAGCGCTTCGTTCTGATCGGGACCGAAGATCTTCGGGAAATAGGAGGCCTTGAGCTTGCCGGTCATGACGTTGGCGTCGGTGACGGTCAGCGGGCCGCCGCGTCGGTAGCACTTGGGGCCGGGGTTGGCACCAGCCGAATCCGGGCCGACCTGAAAGCGTCCATCCTTGTAGTGAAGAATGGAACCGCCGCCTGCGGCCACCGTGTGGATCATCATCATGGGCGCGCGCATGCGCACACCGGCCACTTCGGTTTCAAAGGCGCGTTCGTATTCCCCGTCGAAGTGGGAGACGTCGGTGGACGTTCCGCCCATGTCAAAGCCGATGACCTTTTCAAAGCCCGCCATTCGGGAGGTTTCCACCGCGCCTACAACACCGCCAGCCGGGCCGGAGAGAATGGCGTCCTTGCCCTGAAACAAGGAAGCGTCGGTGAGCCCGCCGGAGGACTGCATGAACATGAGGCGGCAGTCCGAGTTTTGGATGTCCAGCTCGCCTGCGACCTGCTCCACATAGCGGCGCAGAATTGGCGAGAGATAAGCGTCCACCACGGTGGTGTCGCCGCGGCCCACCAGTTTCATCAGCGGGGAGACTTCGTGCGAAACGGAGATTTGCGGAAAGCCGACCTTCCTGGCGATTTCAGCAAACTGCTTCTCGTGCTCGGGGAATGCATAGGAATGCATGAGAACGATGGCGATGGAACGAATGCCGTCGTCGAACGCGGCGCGCAGGTCTTTTTCGACCGCGGCAAGGTCTGGCGCAACTTCAACGGTGCCATCGGCGCGCACACGCTCTGCTGCCTCGATCACCTGATCGTAGAGGAGTTCCGGCTTGATGATTTCCTTGGCGAAAATGTCCGGGCGGGCCTGATAGCCGATTTCCAACGCATCGCGGAAACCTTGGGAGATGAGCAGCAGCGTGCGGTCGCCTTTGCGCTCAAGCAGCGCGTTGGTGGCAACCGTGGTGCCCATTTTCACGGTTGCAATGTTTTCTGAAGGAATGCGCTCGTTCTTGCCGATGCCCATGAGGTCGCGAATGCCCTGAATGGCGGCGTCCTTGTAGGCCTCCGGATTTTCAGAGAGGACCTTGTGGGCCTGTAGTGTGCCGTCGGGCTTGCGCGCAACGATATCGGTAAAGGTGCCGCCACGGTCTATCCAGAAATCCCATTTGGCTGTCATGATCATCCCTCTGTCTATTTGGCTGCCGCGTTGAGCGGGCGGGTATGTATTTTCCGCAATGCTGACATTTTATCGATAAATTGTCGATGACTTTTTCGCGTTTTTTTGCGATCTGGCGAATTTCCGGCCTCAGGCCCTGTTGATTAGATGTGCTCGAAAATGACCAGAATGGAAGGATTTTTCTGATTCTTGGCAATTATCAGTATGACTGGTGCATTTGGTTTTGCAAAAGTTTCAAACAGGGGGTGGCGCCGGGAACTGGTATATCTAACAGTAGCTTGGCGGCTCATTTTAGCAGGCTAATCAATATTGATATTGATAATTTGTCGATAAATTGTTGCCGTATGTGTTTTTCCGGTCTACGCTGATCCGTAATTGCACTTGCATGAGAAGCCTGAAGACTGGTCCACAGGTGCAATGATTGGGGAAAATGCCGCTTCCAAGAGGAGAACATCATGCCGCACACCCGCTCGATCACCAAGGCTGGATTCCATCTGGCCGCTGTTGCTGCACTCGGCCTTATGGGGCTGACTTCGGCTTCCGCGCAAACCAAATGGGAAATGCCGACGCCGTATGGAGACAGCAACTTCCACACGCAGAACATTGCGGCGTTTGCAGATGAGGTTGCCGCAAAGACCGATGGGTCTTTGACGATCCAGATCCATTCTGCCGGGTCATTGTTCAAACATCCGGAAATCAAGAATGCCGTGCGAAAGGGGCTGGCCCCGATCGGTGAGGTGCTGGTTTCGCGTCTCTCCAACGAAGATGCCGTGTTTGGCGTGGATTCCGTCCCGTTCCTCGCGCCCTCCTATGATCAGGCGTGGGAGCTCTATCAGGCCTCCCGCTCTGCCATGGAAGAAAAGCTGGAAGAGCAGGGGCTTCAGCTGCTGTTTTCCGTGCCGTGGCCCCCGCAAGGCATCTTTGCCAAAACCGAGATCAGTGAGGGTGCTGACCTCAAAGGCCTGAAGTTCCGTGCCTACAATGCGGCGACCGAACGCATGGCGCAGCTGGCGGGTGCTGTACCAACTCAGGTGGAAGTGCCGGACATTCCAACCGCTTTCTCAACTGGCCGCGTTGAGGCGATGATCACATCCCCATCAACGGGTGCCAACTCGAAGGCCTGGGACTTCCTGAGCCACTATCACGATACGCAGGCCTGGTTGCCGAAGAACATGGTGATCGTAAGCCAGCGCGCGTTTGACCGTCTGAGCGAAGCAGAACAGGTTGCGGTGCTGGAAGCGGCTGCGGCAGCAGAACAGCGCGGCTGGGAAGCCTCCAAGCAGGAAACAGCAGCCAAGACCGCAATCTTGCAGGATAACGGCATCACCGTTGTTGCGCCAAGTGAACAGCTCCTTAGTGATCTGGCCGTGATTGGAGAAACCATGACGGCTGAGTGGAAAGAGCAAGCCGGAGATGCCGGCGCGGCCATTCTGGACGCCTACAAAAATCAATAGGAAATGGCGCACCGAGCTTTTGGTTCGGTGCTTCCTTCTTCAGCATCTTGTCCGCTAGGGGGAACCGATGCGAAAGGCATTAAACGCGCTTTATCAGGCGTCAACGATCCTTGCTGCCTGCTGTTTGGTGGGGATTGCAACACTTGTCGTTCTTCAGGTCGGCGGACGGCTGATTGATGGAGGACGGTCGCTCATCGGGCTTGAGCCTCTTGGGTTGCTGGTGCCCTCTCTGGCCGAAATCGCAGGCTTCATGTTGGTGGGCGCATCGTTTCTGGCGCTTGCGGGCACACTGCGCCGCGGCGACCACATTCGGGTGTCGATCTTGATTCAGGCGGTGCCAGCGAAAGTCGGGCGGTTTCTCGATGTGTGGGCACTGCTCGTTGGGTTTTGCCTTGCAACCTATTTTGCATGGCATGCAGGGCTGCTGGCCTATGACAGCTATGTCTATGACGAGGTGTCGTTCGGCATCATTCCCATTCCACTGGTTTATCCGCAAGCCGTGATGACATTTGGCATCGGCGTTCTTGCCATCGCGTTTCTGGATGATCTGGTGACCATGCTTTCCGGTGATGCGCCGAGCTTTGAGGCTGGCCATGCTGACGACATTGTAGAGGGGACGGAGTAATGGATCTTTCGTTCGTCGCGCTCTTTCTTGGCCTTGGTATGCTGGCCGCCCTTGCAACCGGGGTTTGGGTTGCTGCCTCCCTGTTTGGCGTTGCTTTGGTCACCATGATGGTACTCGTTTCTGTACCGGCAGGCACCGTGATGGCGACCACCGTGTGGGGGGCTGCCAATTCATGGGATCTGACCGCGCTGCCCATGTTCATCTGGATGGGGGAGATCCTGTTCCGGTCGCGGTTGTCTGAGGACATGTTTGCCGGGCTGTCGCCGTGGATGCGCAATCTTCCGGGGCGGCTGTTGCACGTCAACATTCTTGGGTGCGGTATCTTTGCCGCTGTATCTGGTTCTTCAGCTGCCACAACGGCGACCATCGGACGGATGTCTCTGCCGGAGCTGAGAGAGCGCGGCTATGATGAGCGCATTGCCATTGGGACGCTTGCCGGATCCGGAACGCTTGGCTTGCTGATCCCGCCCTCCATTATCCTGATCGTGTATGGGGCGGCGACGGAGCAGTCCATCGCCCGCCTGTTCATGGCCGGGGTGTTGCCTGGTGCCATGCTCTGCCTCTTGTTTATGGGATATGTGGCTTTCTGGGCCTTCATGAACCGGGACAAGATGCCTGAAAAAGAGGAGCCGGTGCCGCTTGGCGCGCGCCTGATGGCAACGCGCCGCCTGCTTCCGGTGGTTGGGCTGATCGTCGGTGTGATCGGTTCCATTTATGCTGGCCTTGCTTCGCCGACCGAAGCTGCGGCAATCGGGGTGGTCTTGTCTCTGCTCCTGTCTTGGGCGTCTGGCACATTGAACCGGGAGAGCTTCACCAAAGCCTTGCTTGGAGCTACCCGCACTTCGTGCATGATTGCCTTCATTTTGGCGGGAGCGGCGTTCCTGACCGTGGCCATGGGTTACACCGGCATTCCTCGGGAGCTGGCGGGCTGGATCGGCGGCATGGAGCTGTCACCTTATGTGCTGCTGATTGCGCTCACTCTGTTCTTCGTTGTGCTTGGATGTTTTCTTGACGGGATTTCCGTTGTGGTTCTGACCACTTCCGTGATCCTGCCCATGGTTGAAAACGCCGGGTTGGACCTGATCTGGTTTGGCATCTACCTGGTGCTAGTGGTGGAAATGAGCCAGATTACACCGCCAGTGGGCTTTAATCTGTTCGTGCTTCAGGGCATGACGGGGCACAACATTTTCAAAGTTGCGCGGATGGCCCTGCCGTTCTTCATGCTGATGATTCTGGCAGTCTTCCTGATTGTTGCGTTTCCCGGGCTGGCACTTTGGCTGCCGGAAACCATGCTAAGCAACTGATGCAGAGGACCTGAACAATGACCGACACGCCTCGGAACCCGCTGGATAAATCTGTCGGCCCAGTCGTGTCGGCTGCCCATCTGGCCTCTGGCGAGATGCCCGCTCTCTCCGAGATCGAGTTTGCCGTGACCATGATGGTGCATGCCTATCAGCGTTGGATGGTGCGTTGTATGGCGGCCGCTGGTGTCGAGGGAATGTCGGCTCTGGATGTATTAATTCTGCATAGTGTTAATCACCGGGGGCGTTCAAAGTCCATGGCCGATCTTTGCCTGGTGCTGAACATTGAAGACACGCACACTGTCGCGTACGCCCTGAAAAAGCTGCAAAAGGCCGGCCTCATTGCCACCGGAAAGCGCGGCAAGGAAAAGACGGCGACCATCACCGAAAAAGGTGAGGAGATTTGCCAGCATTATAAGGAGCTGCGTGAAGCGTTGCTCATCAAGCCGATGAAAGAGCTGGGGCTGGATGAGGCGGAGTTGTCGCGTCTGGCAGCGACCTTGCGCTCTGTTTCCGGGCACTATGATCAGGCGGCGCGCTCTGCAACCGCCATGTAGGTTTTCTAGGAACTGACCGGATGCTCGTGGCTTGAGAACGCGTTGTCCATGCGTCCCTCGCTGACGTTTTGAAGGCACTTGACGGCTGCGTATGGATTTTCCGGATCAATGACCCTGGGCTTGCCAAACAGGAACCCTTGAACCAGATCGCACCCGGCGGCCCGAAGGATCTTGCGCTGGGTGTCGTTCTCCACGCCCTCGGCGGTAATCAGCACATCAAGAGAGCGGCCCAAGCCAATGATGGAGGCGACGATGGCGTCTGTGTGGGCATCCTGACCGAGGTTGGTAATGAAGCTGCGGTCGATCTTGATCTTGTTGAACGGAAACTTGGATAGATAGCTCAGGGATGAATAGCCGGTGCCAAAGTCATCCATGGCGATGGAAACGCCCATGTCGCTGATCCGTTTCAAGGATGCGACCACGTTTGAAGTGTCCTTCATGAGAAGGCTTTCCGTGATTTCGATTTCCAAACGCCTTGGGGGCAGACCGGCATCGCGCAGTGCGCTCTCGATCTTGTTTTCAATTTCGCCCGTGCGGAACTGGGAGGGAGAGAAGTTGACGGCCACCTTGAGGCTGGAATCGACCCAGCTGGCGGCGTCCTTGCACGCCTTGCGCAAGATGTATTCCCCCAACTCCTCGATGAGGCCGGTTTCTTCTGCCAGCGGGATAAAGACATCTGGGGAGATCCAGCCCCGATCCTCATGTTGCCAGCGCAGCAGAGCCTCAAAGCCCTTCAGCTTCTTGTCGGAGAGGCTGACCTGCGCCTGATACTGAACCGAGAAGTTGTCGCAGGCCAGAGCCTTGCGCATCTCTGCTTCGAGCGCCTTACGGTACTGAAGCTCCTCATCCATGCTGGGGTGATACCAGGTATAGCCGTTACGCCCACCGGTCTTGGTGCGGTACAGGGCAAGGTCAGCACAATGAAGCAGCCGTGAACTGCGCCATGCCGCGTCGGAAGACTTGGCAATGCCCATGGAAAGCGAGATTTCCAAGTTCTTGCCGTCTACGTGGCAGGGTGCCTTCACGGCGGATACAAGGCGTTCAGTCAGCACTTCCACTTGCTTTTGGGAGGGGACTTCCTCGAGAAGGACTGCAAACTCATCGCCGGAAATACGGGCGACCAGATGATCATCAAACACAAGGCGGAGGCGGTCTGCGATCACCTGAAGGAACAGGTCTCCGGCGGCGTGGCCGTGGGTGTCGTTGATCTCTTTGAACTTGTCCACGTCGACAGCTATCACATAGACTTCGGCAAGCGTGACGTTGGACTTGCGCAGGGCCTTGGTCAGCTCTTCATTAAATACGGCGCGGTTTGGCAGGTGCGTCAGCGGATCGTTGTGGGCCAGAAAGCGAATGGTCTTGGTGGTTTGCCAGCGCTCTTTCAAAGAACGCCACAGGAAGGCGACGGCGGAAACGGCGAAAATCAGAACGATCAGGAAACCGCAGGCAGTTGCCGCGGCTACGGCCCGCACCACGGTTCGGTGGGTCACGGTGGGCTCTGCTTTCAAGACAAAACTGTAAAGCACATCGTCGTTATGGCTGTAGGGCACAATCGCAGTGAACTCTGGTGTGCCGAACGTAAAAACCTCGAAGTTTCCAGCGAAGCTGATGAGGCCGGTGTCCTGCGCAGCGTGCCATGCCTGCTTGAGCGCGTCGTCTTTCAAAAGCTCAATGGCAGATTTCTGCGGCATTTGTGCCGGGAAGACCGACAGGACTTCGCCCTGATTGCTGACGCCGAGCAGCCAATGCACGGGGAACACCGAGGAAAGCTCGTCCGCCAGCAGCGGGGCCGTGGTGGCGTCCATTACGTGGTCATTGTTCAGCAAGCGCTCATGCCAGGACATTGTCTGGTCTTGGGTGCCCCGCAAACCGATTCCGGAAACCTCCTGTTGAGGTTGTATCATGACATTTCGGGGCAGGATCAGTTCTTCGTTCTCTTCGATCTTGGTAATCAGGCGGTCGACGTTTTCTTGCGCCTCGGACCGGAAGGAGAAGTAAAGTACCGTTTTGTTAACTATAAAAAAGGCCGCTGCGAGAACTAGAAAGCCAATAAGAATGCAAAGAACATAATTGATGCGCTTGAATTGCGGCGACGCTTCCAAGAGAGACTCCATTTACGCGAGAGTCGAGGGTGGTTAACCCAGCCCTTTTCTATAGGTCTTCCCTTATAATTTCCCAATTATGAATAAATGGTAGTAATTGACATTGTGTCTATTCACATTTTCTGAAAATGCTAGTGTGTTCAGTGCAAATGCTGGCGGGTGCCCGTGAAGGCTGTCTCCTGTAATTCTCAGGGGAAATGATGTCGAGGTGAGAGAGGGCGCCTCGAAACCGCAATTAAGATAGCTTAAGGTTCTTTTATGGATATCTGGAGCCGCCTATCGGCCATTGTGGTCGCCCTGCAGGAAAGCAGTGCTCAACTTGCTGAGCGCTTGCAGCAACTCATCAAGAACACGGGTGAGGCGCGCAGGTCCGTTGCCTTTACTGCGGCCATGATTGCGCTTTCGGCCAAGATGGCCAAGGCTGACGGCGTGGTGACCACGGATGAGATCCTCGCATTTTATGAACTCTTCGAAATTCCCGAAGGAGAAGAGCGGAACGTGGCCCGGCTGTTCTCGCTGGCGCAGCAGGACGTGGCTGGCTACGACCTTTATGCGGAAAAGCTGTATCAGCTGCTCGCCGATGATCCGCAAACCTGTGTGGATGTGCTGGACGGCCTGTTTTACATTGCCAAGGCTGATGGTGTGATCCACGAGGCGGAACTGAGCTATCTGGAAAAAGTAGCTTCCATCTTCCGTTTGGAGCCGGTGAGTTTCAGCCGCATCAAGGCACGGCATATGCGCGGTCACTATGACCCTTACATGGTGCTGGGTGTAGATCCGGAAATCAGCGACCTTGATCTGCAGAAGGTTTATCGGCAGGAAGTGCGTGAGACCCATCCTGACCGGTTGATCGGGCGGGGCGTTCCAGAAGAATTTGTTCGTATCGCCAATGAGCGGCTTGCGGCCCTGAATGCGGCCTATGCGCAGGTACGAGCGGAAAGAGGCCTATGAGCGTGAAACCTGAGTGCGGTGTGCCCGCACAGCTGAAACCTTCTCCCAATCACAATGAACGTGCAATGCCGGTGGACATGCTGGTGCTGCACTACACCGGGATGCCCGACCATGACGAGGCGCTGGCCCGGCTTTGTGATCCGCGTAGTGAGGTTTCCGCTCACTATGTGGTGATGGAAGACGGCAGCATCTATCAGTGTGTGCCAGAGGGCCGCCGGGCATGGCATGCCGGGAAGGCCTGGTGGAAGGGGGAGACTGACATCAACTCCTGCAGCATTGGCATCGAGATTGCCAATGTCGGCCATGATGGTGGTCTGCCGGAGTATCCGGAAGCGCAGATCGAGGCGGTCATTGCACTCTGCAAGGACATCCTGAGCCGTCACGACATTCCTCCGGCGCGGGTGCTGGGGCATTCAGATGTGGCGCCAGACCGAAAGATGGATCCGGGCGAGAAGTTCCCTTGGGAACGCCTTTACAATGAGGGCATCGGGCATTTTGTAGCTGAGAAAATGCAGCCGCAGAGTTCCGGCTTCTTCCAGCGGGGGGATGAAGGTGCGCCCATTGAAGCGATCCAGGCTCTTCTCGGACTTTATGGCTATCATATCCGCCAGTCCGGCGTGTTTGACCAAAAGACCTATCAGGCTGTGGTCGCGTTCCAGAGGCACTTCCGTCCGAGCAGTGTTGATGGGGTTGCAGACCCGGAAACCATCGCGTTGCTGCATAGCCTCCTAAGGGGTTTGCCTAGTCTTTAATGCGGGGCGCTTACCCAGGGTTACGTGAGCGTTATGTGAAATAGGCCCCTTGCCAAGGTTAATATGACGTAAGGTAAGGTGCTTATGGTTTCACAGTTTCAGCCAAATTGAGGCGGGGTTGCCGCCTCTTTGCCTCATATTCCACAAATGCGGGCTAATTTGTCACTTAAGTGACATAAAACTTGAAATAGTTTGTGAATTCCCGTGCCCGATTTTGGTCCCATCCGGCAATCATAACCGCCCTCGCTCAAAACAACTTTGCCAGGACAGACAAATGAAACTTATGAAACGCGCTCGGGCCGCGGTACTTCCTCTTTGTGCGATTGCAATTCTTGCGGGTAATCCTGTTGGTTATCTTGAAGGGGATTTTGCGGCCTCCGCCAAGTCTGAAGAAAAGAAGATTGAGACGCTGATCAAGGAAACTGCGAAGAAGCATGGTGTGCCGCATGAGCTGGCCCGTGCTGTGGTTCAGGTCGAAAGCAGCTTCAATCCAAGCGCACGTGGTGCTGCTGGTGAAGTCGGTCTGATGCAGATCAAACCTTCTACAGCACGCGGTCTGGGCTACCGCGGCTCCACGAAGGCGCTCTACAATCCAGAAACAAACCTGGAGTGGGGCATGAAGTATCTCGCAGGTGCGCACAAAAAGGCCGGGGGCGACCTTTGTGGCACGATCCTTCGATACAACGCTGGTCATTATGCGAAGCGCATGAACAAGACCAGCGCACGCTACTGCCAGAAGGTTCAGAACATTCTGGGTAAGGAGAGCTGATATCTGATTGCTGCTGTTGGTGGGCTGGGGCTTCAGAAAAGTTCAGTGAATTGCTGACCGCTTGATGTGGTCAGTGTGCCTGCAAGGACAGAGAACGGACGGTCAGTTCTCACTGTGCGCTGACCGTCCCTATCTTTGACGTGGTGTTACACAAACTTCTGCCGCGCCTTCAGGGTTGAGGCAGTGACGGGAACACCCTCCTTCACGGTTCCATCAGTTACGGGAAGTCCAAGTGCGGTCGTGACAGGAATGATGCCTGCCCAGTTCGGCAGGGCGTAGTCTTCCGGTTCATCTATCGGCGGCCCTTGACGCATCTTTGCAGCGGCATGCTCGGTATCGAATGCCCACACTCCGGTTGCCTTGAGTTCCTTTGGGGTCAGGGGGCGGAGTTCATCCCACCGATCGGGTAGGATATGGTTGGTAATAGCTCGAAGGGCAGCAAGCTTTTCTTCGGTGTCTGTGACGGGATGGGCGGTTCCGTGCAACACAACACTGCGGTAGTTGAAGCTGTTGTGAAATGCGGAACGTGCGCACACGATGCCATCGACGTGGGTGACCGTCAGGCTGACTGGCGCGCCCTCATCAACGCCTTTGACAATTCGTGCTGCTTTGGCACCGTGAATAAACAGCCGACGATCCATTCTTCCAAAAGCCATGGGAATAACCATGGGCCTCCCATCATCAATGAACCCAACATGAGCAACCAGCGCGGTATCAAGGATGCTTGCGATGGTTTCCCAGTCATAGTCAGCTCGCGTCGACACTCTTACCTTGGCGTAGGAGGGTCTGCGGTGCTTTTCAGTTTTGTGTGACGTACGCTCTTTGTGAAGAGGTGCGTCTATTTGCGTATTTGTCATCTGGTCCTCGGTTTTGAGCAGACTGTCGGCAACGAATAGGACCAGTATCGCTCGGGTAACTGGATCTAAAAAAGATCCAATTCTTTAAATAATTTAGATCCAGTTACTCGGGCACCCCTGCTCGGACCTCTGTAAATGAAGGTCAGCCCGCCACTTTTTCCCGATATCTCTTGAAAACACGCCATGTGAATAATGAGGTGTGTTCGTCGGCGTGATGGCTCTGCTAAACCTGATAACTGGTTTGTTGTTTTTTCAAGTTTTGGGTGCCGGTTTGTTTCCGTTCGAAATTGAGTTGGAACGTGATGGTTCTGTTTCTCTGACCAGTCAGATCTATCGCGTGATCCGCGAAAACATTGCTCGTGGCATCATTGCGGAAGGAGAAAAGCTCCCCAGTTCCCGGCGATTGTCGGCGACCCTTGATGTTTCCCGAAACACCGTGAATACGGCCTATGAGCTGTTGCGTGCCGAAGGCATGATTGATGTGCGCACAGGTGCGGCGCCAGTTGTGAATGGTGTGCAGGCACTTGGACGTGGAGAGGGTGTGCCCATGGCCGCGCCCAGTCGGCATCTTTCAAAACGTGGGGCGGTGCTGGCTACAAACCATCGTTTCAAGTCTTTGTATGGCGAGCGCGGTTCAACCATGCAGCCGGGAGAGCCTTCGCGCACGCTGTTTCCTTCAGAACTTTGGGCGCGGTGTCTGCGCCGTGCAGCGCGGCGGGTTTCAGGGGGCGCACTGGGTTATGAGCATCTTGTTGGATTGCCCGAGTTGCAACGGGTATTGGCCCGGTATCTGTCACAGGAGCGTGGAGTGCGCGCCAAGCCGCACCAAATCCTGATCCTACCGACGGTGCAATCTGCCTTGATGCTGATGACGCAAGCCTTTACCGATCCGGGAGATCAGGCGCTGATTGAGGAGCCGGGCTATCTGGGCGCGCGATCTGCGTTTCTGGGAGCGGGCCTGAAGCTGATGCCTTTCCAGCCCAACGATAGTCTTGATGAAGGGGCACTGGATGCCGCGCGGCTGATTTATGTCACCCCATCTCACCAGTATCCGCTTGGAACGCGCATGGATATGACCCGGCGACTGGAGCTGCTGGCGTTTGCGCGCAAGACCGGTGCGATCATTCTGGAAGATGATTACGACAGTGAGTTTTTGTTTGAAGGGCGTCCTCTGGCAGCCTTGCAGGGCTTGGGAGCTGATGGTGAGGTTGCCTACATGGGAACGGTGGCCAAGTCCATGCTGCCCGCGATCCGGCTGGCCTATCTTGTGGTGCCGGAGGTGCATGTGGAGGCCCTGAGCGTGTCACAACGGGCGCTGGGCGCGCTTGCCAATGTCCATGTGCAGGCGGCTCTGGCGGATTTCATCGATGATGGCCACTACAGGGCGCATCTGAAGAAGATCCGGGTTCACTATCAGCGCAGTGGCGCGCTTCTCTCGCAGCAGATAGGGGCCCGGTTCGGGAATAAAGTAAGTGTTTCAACTCCGACCGGCGGCTTGCAGATGCCTCTGTTCTTCAATGAAGATGTGAATGATGTTGTGGTGGCATCCCATATGAATGCCAAGGGCTTTGGCGTGGTGCCGCTTTCCATTGCCTATCTGGGAACGCCGCAGGCTGGGCTCGTGATTGGCTTTTCTGAAGCCACGCCCGCGATGATCGATCGGTTCTGCGACGTGCTTCAGGAAGGTTTAAGTGTTGAGGCGGACAGATAAGGCGTTTCAAGGACTTGACCTTTTGGGGTGAGCAGTCTAGTCCCGGCGCACCAGTCGGCCGGACGGCCGCTCCCGCAAGTGCCGAAAGGCCGCGGGGGAGGAAAGTCCGGGCTCCATGGAGAAACGGTGCCGGATAACGTCCGGCGAGGGCGACCTCAGGGAAAGTGCCACAGAAAGCAAACCGCCTTCACATGTGGGGGTAAGGGTGAAAGGGTGGGGTAAGAGCCCACCGCGCGTCTGGCAACAGAGGCGGCATGGTAAACCCCACCGGGAGCAAAACCGAATAGGGGCGGCGCGGAGGCCTTGGCTTCCAGTCTTTCTCCAGACCTGATCGCCCGGGTTGGTTGCTTGAGGCGTCCAGTAATGGGCGTCCCAGATGAATGGCCGTCACGTGCGGGCTTGCCCGTGCCATACAAAACCCGGCTTACAGGCCGACTGGTATTCCTTTTTGCATCGCGCTGTTACTTCCTTGACATCTGCATGAACTAGCAAGCACGTAATTATACGCGTTTAAGCTGAGTCATAGGAGTGGGGAATGGGTGGCTATCTTCCCATCGTCGGAGCGGCGATGAGTATTGCGGAATTTGATGAGCATCGGGAATGGATGCTGGAAAAGCAGCGCCCGCTGGAGCTGCAGGATTTCGTGCCCGGTGATGTGCTGAATGGCAACTGGGAGCATCTTGCGGATGAAGTGCTGGCCAAGCTTGAGGGCTTTGACGGTCCCTTAGGAATTCACGGGCCGTTCTGGAATCTCGACATTTCAGCCGCTGACCCGGACATTCGCAAGGTGGTGCAAAAGCGTCTCGACCAAGGGCTTGAAGTGTGCCGCAAGATCAAGGCCACTCACATGGTGGTGCATAGCCCCTACACGAACTGGGACCATCACAACCTGGATCAGTACGATCAAGGCCATGCTTTCAAGCTAGAGTGCATTCACGAGAACCTGCGCGCGGCTGTCGCCAAGGCCGAAGACATCGGATGCACCTTGATGATTGAAAACATCGAGGATGTGGATCCGAATGTGCGCGTTGATCTGGTCAAGTCTTTCAACAGTGACGCTGTTGCCGTGTCGCTGGATACGGGCCACGCCTACTATGCGCATGGTTCTACCGGTGCGCCGCCGGTTGACTACTACGTGAAGGCTGCGGGGGCGCTGCTCAAGCATGTTCACCTGCAAGATGCGGACGGGTATGCCGACCGTCACTGGGCCATGGGCGAGGGCACGTTGAAGTGGGAGCCGCTGTTCCGAGCTTTCCAGAAATACACCAATCATCCGCGGTTGATCATCGAGTTGGCCAACAACAAGGAGCTGCCCAAAGCGGCGCAGTATCTGCTTGATCAGAGACTCGCTCAGTAGTCGTCTGGTCACGCATTCCCAAAGTTCCCCAAAAGGGGCAGGAAAAGGTCGCTGAAAGTTCAGCGGCCTTTTTTATTGGGGACCCTCGGGAAAATGCCCCACACAGCTAAATGACAGTGTTTCCGGCAGGTCTTGGAAGGTGCTTTCTCATTCAATTTTAAGGATTTTTAAGGTTATTCCGCGTTAACCATAGGAGTTGACCGTGGACCATTTTGTGCGGGTTTCGGTGGCGTGAGAACCCAGTTCGTGCGTTGACGTCCCGTGCTGTCCCATGCTATCCCAAAGTGTCCCGGAAATGACCAGATTGTGGCTTCTGGTCCCGGACCGAGAAGGTGGCTCGGATGGCAGGTGGCTGATCCACGGTTTTTGAAGAGTTAAGCGGCAATTGATCGGGTGGAATTCCCGGTCCTGAGGCAAGGGGAAAAATGTCAGGGTTCGTCTCGCACTTCACCAATCGGGTGGATGCCAAGGGTCGTGTATCGATCCCTGCACCCTTCCGTGCGGCCTTGGCGAAGGACGGCTTTGAAGGTCTTTATTGCTTCCCATCTCCGTTCCAGAGCGCTGTAGACGCGGGCGGAAACGGTCTGGTTGCCGAAATTCAGAAGAAACTTGAGGGCTTTTCCACCTTGTCGTTGGAATATGATGCGCTGTCGACCGCGCTTTACGGTGCCAGTGAAACGTTGAAAGTGGACCGGGATGGCCGATTTGTGCTGTCCGACATGGTGCGCCATCACGCTGGCATTGAGGATGAAGTGACCTTTGTGGGTCAGGGCTTCAAGTTCCAGATCTGGGAGCCCTCGAAATTCCGCAAGCATCGCGAAGAGGCAATGAAGCGGGCGCTGGCGGTATTGGCAGGCGGCGGTGGTTCCGCTGCCTCACTGGAAGGGGCGGTATGATGGCGGGTCGCGACGAAAACGAAGAAGTCGCTGGCGGACTGACCCGTCACATCCCCGTCCTTCTGGATCGGGTCATGGAAGCCATGCAGCCGCAGCCGGGTGAAGTCATCATTGATGGCACCTTTGGCGCGGGCGGGTATTCCCGCCGTTTTCTTGAGGCGGGGGCGACTGTTATTGGCGTGGACCGGGACCCGGATGCCATTGCTGGTGCAGCGCCGTTGCAGCAGCTTTTTCCCGATACGTTGAAAATGGTTCATGGCCAGTTTGTTGACCTGGATGAACACGCGCACGGCCTTGGCTATGACAAGGTGGACGGCGTGGTGATGGACCTTGGTGTTTCTTCCATGCAGCTGGACCAGGCCGAACGGGGGTTTTCCTTCCGTAATGACGGCCCGCTGGACATGCGTATGGAACAGGATGGCCCGAGCGCTGCAGACGTGGTGAACACGCTGGAGCACAAGGACCTGACCCGGATTATCGGCCTTTTGGGCGAAGAAAAACGCGCGTCTTCCGTTTCTCATGCCATTTGTCGGGCGCGGGACGAGAAGCCATTCGAGACCACGCTTGAACTTGCCAAGGTGGTGGAGAAGGTGGTGGGCCGGAACCCGAAGAAGCCGGGCATTCATCCGGCGACGCGGACGTTTCAGGCTCTGCGCATTTATGTAAATGGCGAGCTGCATCAGGCAGCTGGCGCGCTTGCATCTGCGGAACGCATTCTCAAACCGGGCGGACGCCTGGTGGTGGTGACGTTCCATAGCCTTGAAGACCGCATTGTGAAGCGTTTTCTGCAGGACCGTACCAAGGTGCGTGGTGGTGGTTCCCGCCACATGCCGGAAATGGACGTTCCGCCAGCGACATTCGAATTCATCGTCAAGGGCAATCAAGACGCGAGCGCCGACGAGGTGGCGGCAAACCCTCGTGCGCGCTCAGCGCGCTTGCGGGCCGGTCGTCGATTGGATGCGCCGGCTCGCGAGCTTGATATTCATGAGGCCGGTGTGCCGCGCCTTGCTGCATTTAGAGGACTAGGGGGCTGATACGATGTTGAAGATCGTTAATCTGTTGTTTCTGATCCTCGTGGTTATCGGGGCAGCAGCTGTTTACGACATGAAAATGTCGACCGAACACCTGACGGAAAAGGTGGCAGAGCTGCAGCGACAGATCGAGAAGGAAAAAGAAGATATTCGCTGGTACAAGGCCCAATGGAGTGCCCTGAACCAGCCGTCTCGTCTTCAGGGCGTGGTAGACCGCTACAACGCCTATCTGGAGCTGGAACCGCTGGGCGCGAGCCAGATTACCACCGTTGAGGCGCTGCCGGTCAAGCCGGTCCAGCTGCAGCCTGTTTCCGGCGATCCGATGGGTGGCTACGCCAGTCGCCTTCCTGCAGTACAGTAGGGGGTGAATGGTGGCCGGGCACTCCAACTCTTTCCTGAAAGCACCTGCCAAGCCGCGCACGGGGGGCGTTGCCTCGACCGTGCGTGAGCCTGCGCGTTCGCGCGTTTACATCGCAATGGTGGCCTTCTTCTGCGTTTTTGCTGCCATTGGCGGGCGTCTTGTAACGCTGGCCATGCAGCAAGCCGAGCAGGGGTCATCTTACATTGCGGCGGAAAAGCCGAGTGCGGCACGCCCGGACATACTGGACCGCAACGGTGAAATTCTGGCAACGGACATCAAGAGCGCATCTCTTTACGCGGAACCGCGCAAGATCCCGGATCCCGATGAGGTGTTTGAAGGGCTGATCTCGGTTTTGCCAGAGCTGAACACGCCGCGCATTGCACAGCGGCTGCGCGGTGACGCTGCCTTCATCTGGCTCAAGCGCGAAATCACCAACGAACAACGTGACCGTATTCATAGCCTCGGCCTTCCCGGTGTCGGTTTCCGTGAAGAGACGCTTCGCTTCTATCCGGGCGGCAACACCGTAAGCCACGTTCTGGGAACGGTGAACGTGGATGGCCGCGGCATATCCGGCATCGAGAAGTACATAGATCAGGCCTGGTTGAACGATCTGCGTGAACTGGGCTTTACCAGCGAAGAAGGGCTGGAGCCGGTTCGGCTGTCAATTGACCTGCGGGCGCAATATGCGGTGCGCGATGAGTTGAAGCGCGCCATGGAGCACCACAAGGCCAAGGCTGCCATCGGTATCGTGCTGCAGGCTGACACCGGTGAGGTGGTTGCCATGTCGTCTCTGCCGGACTTTGACCCCAATGATCGCAGTGAAGCCCTTCGTCCAGACCGGTTGAACCGGGCCACGGCAGGGGTGTTTGAGATGGGCTCCGTGTTCAAGGGCATCACGGTGGCAATGGCCCTGGAAAGCGGTAAAGTATCCATCGACGACAGCTTTGATGCACGCAAGCCGATCCGCGCCGGTGGGCGAACCATCAACGACTTCCATGGCAAGCGCCGCATTCTGTCTGTGCCGGAAGTGTTCATCTATTCATCAAACATCGGCACAGCCAAGATGATGCTGGAGGCCGGCATTGATGAGCAGAAGCAGTTCCTCAAGAAATTGGGTCTGACCGAGCGTCCCGGTGGAGAGCTGCCGGAAAGAGCCATGCCTCTTATGCCGCCTCGCTGGAATGAACTGGCTGCCATGACAATCTCTTATGGTCACGGCATCTCGGTGACCCCGCTTCAGACTGCTGTGGCGATGGCCACAATGGTGAACGGCGGCAAGCTGATTGAGCCGACCTTCCTGCCGCGGACGGAGGAAGAGGCAGCCAAGGTGGCACAACAGACCATCTCGCCGCAGACCAGTGATGCCGTGCGCTATCTGAACCGCCTCAACGTGTTGCAGGGCTCTGGTCGCCGCGCGGCGGTTCCCGGTTATGATGTAGGCGGCAAGACCGGCACGGCGCAAAAAGTAGTGAACGGCAAATATGTTGAAGGCCTCTACCTGAACTCGTTCTTGGCGGCGTTTCCGATGTCGGACCCGAAATATGTGGTTCTGATGATGCTGGATGAGCCGCAGAAGGTTGATGGTCAGCCTTATGCAACCGCAGGCTGGAACATTGTGCCAACCACAGGCGCAGTGATCCGCCGTATCGCGCCGATGCTTGGGGTGAAGCCTAATTTCGCCGGAGATGATGAAACCATCCCGGTAAAATACTAGGATCTTTTGGAAAAACGCGTGGTCGGCAGCCTGTTAAAACCGCCTACGCCATATTGACGACTCATAGTCCGGTGATATCGACGTCATGTTGCTCGAAAACTTAACATATACAGCCGAATTGCCCGAAAATGCAGGCGCACTTGACGTCCAAGGTCTCACTGCGGACAGCCGCGGAATTGGGCCGGGCTTCCTGTTTGCCGCCCTTTCCGGTGCCAAGACCGATGGTCTGTCATTTGCCGCGCAAGCTGCTGAAAAAGGCGCGATTGCGATCCTTGTCGATGCTGACCGGGTTGAGGAGGCGCGAAAGCTCGTGCCTGCTGAGGTTGCCGTGCTTGGCGCGCCTGACGCGCGGCACGAGCTGGCGCTTATGGCTGCGGCGTTTTCTGGTGCTCAGCCAGACACCATGGTTGCGGTGACGGGCACCAGCGGCAAGACATCCGTTTCCGAGTTCGTTCGTCAGATTTTTGCGTTCGCGGGCAACAAGTCTGCAAGCCTCGGTACGCTGGGCGTGGTTACCTCTGACGGACAGAGCTATGGCGGGTTGACCACACCGGACCCGGTTAAACTGCATGAGGGCCTTGCCCAGCTTGCCAAGGATGGCGTGACCCATGCGGCCATGGAGGCGTCCAGTCATGGTCTGGACCAGCACCGTCTTGATGGCGTGTGGTTGGTCTCTGCTGGTTTTACCAATCTGGGCCGCGACCACATGGATTACCACCCAACGGTGGAGGACTACCTGCACGCCAAGCTGCGGCTGTTCCGCGAAGTGCTGCCGGACGGCGCTGCCGTGGTGGTGGACCCTGAGGCGCCATTCGGTGACCGGGTTGTGGCCGTTGCAGAAGAACGCGGCCTGCCACTGTTTACCGTCGGTGCCAATGGTGAGGGCCTGAAGCTGGTTTCCGACAAGCCTGAGGGCTTCGGGCAGCTTCTGGAGCTGCAGTGCGACGGCGAGACCTATTCTGTCATGCTGCCGCTTGCCGGTGAGTTTCAGGTTTCCAACGCGCTGGTCGCTGCAGGTCTTGCCATAACGGCGGGGGTAGAGCCACGCGTTGCCATTGAGGCACTGGCGACCTTGAAGGGTGCGCCGGGCCGTATCGAGCATGTTGGCACGAAGGCCAATGGCGGTTTGGTTTTCGTAGACTATGCCCACAAGCCGGATGCGTTGGAGAACGTGCTGGCGGCGCTGCGCCCCTTCACCAAGGGCCGGTTGATCAGCGTGTTTGGATGCGGTGGCGATCGCGATAAAGGAAAGCGGCCTTTGATGGGCGAGATTTCCGGTCGTCTGGCGGACATCTCCATCGTTACCGATGACAACCCGCGGACCGAAGACCCGCAACAAATCCGAAACGAAATACTGGATGCCTGCCCAACCGCGCTCGAAATCGGTGATCGTGCTGAAGCCATCCGTCGCGGTATCGAGTTGTTGGGCGAGGGAGACATTCTCTGCGTGGCTGGCAAAGGCCATGAGACGGGCCAGATTGTTGGGGCTGATGTCCTGCCGTTTTCTGACCATGACGCCATTCGTGATGCACTTGCAGAACTGGACGCCGTTGAGGGTGACGTTGAAAGTGTGCCGGACGCGTTTGAAGAACTCGATCTGGCCGATCTGGTGAGCAAGTCGCTGGAAGACGATGCCTCGGAGAAGGATGAACCGTCCTCAGAGGTTTCTGGTGCTGAAGCTGAAATTGCTGCCGATGCTGCCTCTGAAGAACCAGCGTCAACGCCTGCTTCCGAGGAAGCAGATGAGTTGTTCGAGGCCGAGGCTGAAGAGGTAAGTCCCCCACAGCCCGCAGAAAGCGAAGAGCGAAGCGCTCCTGCGCCTGCCGAAGTTGCAGCACCTGTAGAAGAAACGGCTCATGCGGAAAAGGTTGCTCTGGCACAGTCTGCACCTGAAGCGGAAACGCCAGTTGTTGAAACGCGTGCCGAGGAACAGCCGAAGATTGAAGAGGCTGTTGTGGTGGCGGCGGTTTCTGAAGCGGTGAAGGAAACAGTCGAGGCCGAGCCAGCAACTGCGGAAGAAGACGAAGAGCCTCTTGATCCGAACGCGCCACTGTGGACCCGCGAAGACTTTGCGAATGCCATGAAAGGCGATGTGCGCGGCTCCCTGCCCGAAGCCATTAACGGCATTTCAATTGATACCCGCAGCCTTGAAGCGGGAGATGCCTTCTTTGCGCTGAAGGGCCCGAATTTTGACGGCCACCAGTTTGTCAGCGCAGCGTTGGAAGCCGGTGCTGCTGTTGCTGTTGTTGAACGTGCGCAGCTTTCAGACCTGCCGGAAGATGGCCGGTATGTGGTGGTTGAGGATGTGCTTGAGGCCCTGCAAGACTTGGGTATCGCCGCACGTGCCCGCACCAGAGCGCGCATCATTGCGGTAACCGGGTCCGTTGGCAAGACCAGCACCAAGGAAGCGCTCAAGCTGGCGCTCTCCCGGTCTGGCCGGGCCCATGCTTCTGCGGCGTCCTACAACAACCATTGGGGTGTGCCGCTGACACTGGCGCGCATGCACGCAGCCACCGAATTCGGCGTATTCGAGATCGGTATGAACCACGCTGGTGAGATTACGCCGCTGGTGAAGATGGTCCGCCCACATGTGGTTATGATTACCACTGTTGAAGCCGTGCATCTTGAGTTCTTTGAGAGCGTTGAGGGCATTGCTCGCGCCAAGGCCGAGATTTTTGACGGCCTTGAACCCGGCGGTACGGCCATTCTGAACCGTGATAACCGCCAGTATGACCTGTTGCGCTACCTGGCCAGCATTGCGGGCGTGAAGAACATCGTGACCTTTGGCCAGCGCAAAGGCGCTCAGGCTGTTGCTGAGAAGGTTGTGCCACGTGCCGACTGCACGACGCTGACAGCCAACATTCTTGGCAACTCCATCACCTACAAAGTGGGATCTCCGGGCGCTCATCACATCAACAACTCACTCGGTGTTCTGGCAGGGGTAGCTTGCCTTGGTGCCGATCTGGCGCTTGCGGGACTGGCGCTTGGCGAAATGCGGCCGCCGAAAGGTCGGGGCGAGCAGACCGTTCTCAACGTGGGCGGCAAGTTCGCCTACCTGATTGACGAGAGCTACAATGCCAACCCGGCCAGTATGAAAGCGGCGCTTGATTTGCTTGGCGGACTGCCGATCGAGGGACGGGGAAGGCGCATCGCTGTTGTGGGCGACATGCTTGAACTTGGCCCGGATTCTGAAAAGTTCCACGCACAGATTGCAGGCGAGGTCGAACGCGCTGGGGTTGATCTGGTTTATTGTGTGGGCAGCGAGATGAAGTCCCTTTGGGACACCTTGCCGACAGATAAACGAGTTGCTTATTCAAAAGATTCAAGAGGCATGGTGGACCGGGTTCTCTCCGATATCTCGCCGTGCGACATCATCATGATCAAAGGCTCGCTGGGTACGCGTATGGGGCTGATCGTTGATGCTGTGAAATCACGATATGCTGAGCCAGCGGAAGGCTGAGGACAATAAATGCTGTATTTTCTAGGGGAGCTGGCTGACCAGTTCTCCGCTTTCAACGTATTCCGGTATATCACCTTCAGAACGGGCGGCGCCATCATGACCGCCCTTCTGTTTGTCTTCCTGTTTGGCCCCAAGATCATTTCGGCGCTGCGTGTGCGTCAGGGCAAGGGCCAGCCAATCCGCGAAGACGGGCCGCAAAGCCACCTTCTGACGAAGAAGGGAACACCAACCATGGGCGGCCTGATGATCATGTCTGGCATGATCGTGGCGACGCTGCTCTGGGCGAACCTGGCCAACCCTTACACCTGGATCGTGCTGGGTGTGACGGTGGGCTTTGGTCTGATCGGCTTTTACGACGACTATCAGAAAGTCAGCCAGTCTTCTCACAAGGGGTTCAGTGGCAAGGCGCGTCTTGGTCTTGAGTTCCTGATTGCAGGTCTTGCAGCCTTTGCCGTGACACTGCTGGATACGCAGCCGTTTTCGACCTCCATTGGCTTCCCATTCTTCAAGGAGCTGACCATCAATCTGGGGATCTTCTTCATTCCTTTTGCAGCCTTTGTGATTGTGGGCGCAGGGAATGCCGTGAACCTGACAGATGGCCTTGATGGTCTGGCGATCGTGCCAGTGATGATCGCTGCCGCATCCTTTGCACTGATTGCCTATCTGACCGGTAACGCCGTGTTCTCAAACTACCTTCAGATCCACCATGTTGCCGGTACCGGTGAGCTTGCCGTGTTGTGTGGGGCTGTGATCGGAGCAGGGCTGGGGTTCTTGTGGTTCAACGCACCGCCTGCCGCGATCTTCATGGGGGATACCGGTTCTCTGGCTCTTGGCGGTATGCTGGGCGCTATTGCGGTTGCGGCAAAGCACGAGATCGTGCTGGCCATCATTGGCGGCTTGTTCGTTCTTGAAGCCGTCTCCGTCATCGTGCAGGTGGCCTCATTCAAGCTGACCGGCAAGCGTGTGTTCCGCATGGCGCCGATCCATCACCACTTTGAACACCTTGGTTGGAC
Organism: Pseudovibrio exalbescens; assembly: GCF_028737195.1. Lineage (GTDB taxonomy): Bacteria > Pseudomonadota > Alphaproteobacteria > Rhizobiales > Stappiaceae > Pseudovibrio > Pseudovibrio zosterae. Next base: position 206,536 of record NZ_JAQZAJ010000003.1, read on the forward strand.
CGAGTCTCAGGTTGTAATCCGCTTCTGGATCATTGCCGTGGTTCTGGCCCTGATCGGGCTTGCAACCCTCAAGCTGCGCTAAGGAGCTGGCTCATGATCCCAATCACCACCCTTCGCGGACGACATGTTGCTCTTTTCGGTCTTGGCGGCTCTGGTATGACCACCGCCAAGGCGCTGATGGCGGGCGGTGTGCGCGTGGACGCATGGGATGACAACGAGAGCCGTGTTGAGGCCGCGCTGGACGATGGCATTGACTGTCTTGACCTTCGTGATGCGGATTTTGAACGGTATGCGGCGCTTGTTTTGGCGCCGGGCGTGCCGTTGACGCATCCTGAGCCGCATTGGACGGTCAAAATGGCAGAAGCCGCAGGCGTTGAAGTGATTGGGGACGTTGAGCTGTTCATGCGAGAACGCGAGGCCGTCTGTCCGGAAGCAGCCTTCGTTGCGATCACGGGAACCAACGGCAAGTCAACGACAACGGCGCTGACAGCGCACATCCTAAAACAGGGCGGAATGGACGTGCAAATGGGCGGCAACATCGGCCGTCCTATTCTGGATCTAGATCCGCTGACTGAAGACCGCGTTTATGTGATCGAGTGTTCCAGCTATCAGATCGATCTGGCACCAAGCCTTGCGCCAGATGTGGGTGTGATGCTGAACCTCTCGCCTGACCACCTTGACCGCCATGGATCGATCGAGAATTACGCCTCGATCAAGGAGCGGCTGGTCCGCGCCAGTCGTCTTGCTGTTGTGGGTGTTGATGATGACACCAGCAGCGCGATGGCAGATCGGTTGGAGGCGGCTGAGGTGCAGGTAGAGCGTATCTCCTGCAAGGGCGCTATCTCCAAGGGCGATGGCATCTTTGCTGATGGCCCGCAGCTTTTTGAAAGCTTTGATGGGGAACAGACGGAGCTTCTAAGCATTCAAGGCCACATGAGCCTTCGGGGTGCTCACAACGCTCAGAACACCGCTGCTGCTTCTGCTGTTGCTCTTGCTCTGGGGCTGTCACCTGAAGAACTGGCGGAAGGCATCGCTTCTTTCCCTGGCCTGGAGCACCGGCTACAGCCGGTGGCGACCGCAGGCCATGTTGTTTTTGTCAATGACAGCAAGGGGACGAACGCAGAAGCCACCGCTCATGCACTGGCCAGTTTTGACCGGATTTACTGGATAGCCGGGGGACGAGCGAAGACTGGCGGCATCACTTCGCTGGAAAGTTACTTTCCTCGGATTGCAAAAGCCTATTTGATCGGCGAAGCTAGTCAGGACTTTGCACAGACACTTTCGGGCAAGGCCCAAGTGGAAGAATGCGGTGACCTTGAAACCGCCGTTGCTGCAGCAGCAAAGGATGCAGCGACCAGTGATGCTGATGAGTGTGTAGTTCTTCTCTCACCAGCCTGTGCGTCTTTTGATCAGTTCCCGAGTTTTGAAGTGCGTGGACAGCGTTTTGCTGAACTGGCCGCCGTTGCGGCTGCCAACCTGACCGAGCCGGGGGGACACTGATGGTATCAAGAACCGATCGAAGCCCGTTTGCTGAATGGCTTTGGACAATCGACCGTTACCTGCTCGCTGGCATCCTCATTCTGATGGGTGCAGGCGTTGTACTGTCTTTTGCTGCAAGCCCCCCAGTAGCTGAACGTATCGGTCTTGATCCATACCACTTCGTGACCCGTCAGGCGATTTTCCTGGCTCCAAGCGTCATGCTGCTGCTCGCCGTATCAGCCCTGAACCAGCGCATGGTTCGCCGTGTGGCTCTTCTGGTGCTTGCAGGTTCGATTGTGCTGCTCATTGCAACGCTTTTCACCGGCACGGAAATCAAGGGCGCGCGGCGCTGGGTAAGCCTCTTTGGGTTCTCCATTCAGCCCGCCGAATTCGTAAAGCCGTCACTGGTGATCGTGATGGCGTTCCTGTTGTCGGAAGCACGAAAGCGGCCGGAAATTCCCGGTGGGCTGTTCTCCTTGATGCTTTATGCCATCGTTGTCGCTCTGCTTGTCGCCCAACCTGACTTTGGCCAGACCATGCTGATTACCATGGTGCTGTTTGCGCTGTTCTTCCTCAACGGCCTGTCGTGGTTTGCGATCTTGCCGCTGGGTGCCGTTGGTGTGGGCGGCATGGTGGCCGGTTATGTGTACCTGCCTCACGTGCGCGGGCGCGTTGAGCGCTTCCTCAATCCCGATTCCGGCGACACGTTCCAGATCGACAGAGCCATTGACTCCTTCCTTGCGGGGGGCTGGTTCGGGCGCGGCGTGGGTGAGGGCACCGTGAAACGCATTCTGCCTGATAGTCACACGGACTTCATCTTTGCTGTTGTGGCCGAGGAATATGGCGTGCTGCTTTGCCTGTTTCTTGTTTGCGTGTTTGCCTTTGTGGTGTTGCGCGGCCTTTCGGTTGCTTCCAAGGATCAAGATCCTTTTGGCCGCCTCGCAACATCGGGGCTTATCGTCCTGTTTGGTCTGCAAAGCTGTATCAACATGGCGGTTAACCTTAACCTGATGCCTGCAAAAGGCATGACCCTTCCATTTATTTCCTATGGCGGTTCCTCGCTTGTGGCGCTGGCACTGTCCATGGGTTTCGTTCTTGCTTTGACACGTCGCAGACTTCGCCCAACCCGGACGCCGGGTGTGACCGTGACGCGGGTTCCCGCTTCGTCGCTGGTCTAGGGCTTCAAGGGTCTGCTGGAGTACACTATGAAACCAACGATCATGCTCACAGCCGGAGGCACAGGCGGGCATCTGTTTCCAGCGCAAGCGCTGGCAGGTGAGTTGACCCGTCGTGGCTATCGGGTTGAGCTGATGACCGATGAGCGGGCTGACAAGTACGGCAGTGCCTTTCCTGCAGATGAAGTTCATCTGATTGAAAGCGACACGCTGCGTGGCCGCAATCCAATCAAGCTGTTCAAGACCGCCCTGAAATTGGGGCTTGGTACCTTGCAGGCGCGCAAGATCATCAAACGGAAGAACCCGCTGGCCATGGTCGGCTTTGGTGGCTACCCAACGTTTCCGCCGATGTTTGCCGCCAGTTTGGCTGGGGTTCCGACCATCTTGCATGAGGCGAATGCGGTGATGGGGCGTGCCAACCGCCTGCTGGCCAAACGGGCCACCAAGGTTGCCACAAGTCTGCCGATGAAAGCCCTGCCACAGGAGTTGGCAGGCAAGGCTGTCATGACCGGCAACCCGCTGCGCGATAACGTGATCGCGGTCACGGGTGTGCCCTACATGGCACCGGAAGCTGGTGGTCCGTTCCACCTTCTTGTGTTTGGTGGCAGTCAGGGCGCTCGGTTTTTCTCCCAAGTCTTGCCAGAGGCGCTGAGGCTTTTGGGTCCTGATGAGCGCGCGCGTTTTGCCATTGTACAGCAATGCCGCGCTGAGGACTTGGCAAGCGTTGAAGAGGCTTATCGTTCCTTGGGCATTGCTGCCCAGCTTGAGACGTTCTTTCAGGATCTGCCGCAGCGCATGGCGGATGCACATCTGGTGGTTTCGCGCTCCGGTGCTAGCACGTTGTGTGAGCTGGCTGCGATTGGACGCCCGTCCATCCTTGTTCCTTATCCGGGTGCGCTGGATAACGATCAGGGTAACAACGCAAAGCTGCTGGAAGTCGCCGGTGCGGCGTGGCCAGTGCGCCAGTCTGAACTCAGCGCGGAGCGTCTTGCGCAGATGCTGCGTGATCTAATGGCACATCCCGAGAAGCTGCAGGCAGCTGCCGAAGCTGCCAAGAGCGAAGGCCGTCCTGATGCGGTGCAGCGCCTTGCAGATCTCGTTGAACAGGTTTCCAGAGGGGCAGAAGCTCCCGTAGGTGAAGAGGTGACATCATGAAGATGCCCGTCGATATCGGTCCGGTCCACTTTGTAGGCATTGGCGGCATTGGGATGAGCGGCATTGCAGAAGTGCTCCATACGCTGGGCTACACCGTGCAGGGCTCAGACATGTCCGAAAATGCTAACGTGCAGCGCTTGCGCGAAAAGGGCATTGCAGTTCATGTGGGTCATTCCGCCGAGAACCTGGATGGGGCGGAAGTGCTGGTGATCTCGTCGGCGATCAAGAAAGACAACGTGGAACTGGTTGCAGCGCGTGAGCGCTCCCTGCCTGTTGTGCGCCGCGCGGAAATGCTGGCTGAGCTTATGCGTTTCAAGCAGGCGGTCGCCATTGGCGGCACGCACGGCAAGACGACGACCACCTCCATGGTGGCTGCGCTGCTGGATGCCGGTGGTAAAGACCCGACCGTGATCAACGGCGGCATCATCAATGCCTATGGCACCAATGCGCGTATGGGCGAAGGTGACTGGATGGTGGTGGAAGCGGATGAGTCCGACGGCACCTTCATCAAGCTGCCTGCCGATATCGCGGTTGTGACCAACATTGATCCAGAGCATCTGGACCACTATGGCGACTTTGACGGCGTCCGCGCTGCCTTCCGCCAGTTCGTGGAGAACGTACCCTTCTATGGCTTTGCAGTGATGTGTCTGGACCATCCAGAAGTTCAGGCGCTGGTTGGCCAGATTGAAGACCGCAAGATCATCACCTACGGCACCACCCCTCAGGCAGACGTGCGGTTCAAGGATGTGCGTATGCAAGGCGGCAAGTCCATCTTCACTGTGGTGATTGATGACCGCCGTGGGGGCGAGCCGCAGGAGCTGGTCGATCTGGTGCTGCCAATGCCGGGCTTGCACAACGTGTCCAACGCGACAGCCGCGATTGCGCTTGCCATGCAGCTTGGCATCACCGGCGATGAAGTGCGCACCGGCCTTGCTTCGTTTGGCGGGGTAAAGCGACGCTTCACACACACCGGTTCCTGGAACGGCGTTGAGATCTTTGACGATTATGGTCATCACCCGGTCGAGATCAAGGCCGTGCTGCATGCAGCGCGCGAGTCGACTGACGGCAAGGTGGTCGCTGTTATGCAGCCGCACCGCTACTCCCGTCTTGAAAGTCTGTTCGATGACTTCTGCGCCTGCTTCAACGACGCCGATACCGTGATCATTGCGCCGGTGTTTGCTGCAGGAGAACAGCCAATTGAAGGGTTCGATCAGGCAAGTTTGGTGTCTGGCCTTAAAGCGGGCGGGCATCGTTCCGTCTACGCATTGGAAGGGCCGGAGAAACTCGCCGAGGTGGTTGCTCAAGTCGCAGAGGACGGAGACTACGTGCTGTGTCTTGGTGCAGGCAACATCACTCAATGGGCTTACAAGCTACCGGAAGAACTGAAAGCACTCGGGACAGGTGAGGGGGACGCGTGATGGAAAGCGAAATTCTCTCCCGTATGGGTGATGCCGTGGAAGAGATCCGCGGCCGCATGGTGCCCAACCAGCCGCTCTCTGCGGTGACATGGTTTCGGGTTGGCGGGCCTGCGGAACTTCTGTTCCAGCCTGCCGATGAGCTGGACCTGTCCGTGTTCATGAAAGCGTTGCCGGACGATGTGCCGGTAACCGTCATTGGTCTTGGCTCCAACCTTCTGGTGCGGGATGGCGGCTTGAAGGGTGTTGTCATTCGCCTCCCGATGAAGAGCTTTGGCCAAGTGGAGTATCTTGGCAATCATCAGTTCAAGGTGGGTGCCAGTGTACCGGACAAGAAACTGGCGGAAGAAGCGGCCAAGACCGGCACCGGTGGGTTTGCGTTCTATACAGGTATTCCGGGCGGCGTGGGCGGAGCTCTGCGCATGAATGCAGGCGCGCATGGCGTTGAGACAAATGAACGAGTCGTTAACGTTAACGCAGTACAAAGAGATGGTGAGATCCTAACGCTGACCAACGAGGACATGGGGTATGCCTACCGTCATTCCTCTGCAGCAACGGACCTGATCTTCACCAGTGCCGTCATGCAGGGCGTTGCGCAACCGGAAGCGGAAATCCGCAAGGAAATGGCGGATGTTGTCGAGCACCGTGAGAAGGCGCAGCCCATTCGTGAGAAGACTGGTGGTTCCACGTTCAAGAACCCGCCAAACCACAGCGCGTGGCGCGTGGTGGATGATGCAGGCTGCCGAGGCCTGCAGATTGGCGGCGCACAAATGTCGCAATTGCATTGCAACTTCATGTTGAATGTAGGCGAAGCCACTGCTCATGACCTTGAACTGCTTGGGGAAACAGTTCGGGCGAAAGCACTTGAGAAGACCGGTATTCGCCTTGAATGGGAAATCAAACGACTGGGGGATTTCATCGAGGGGCAGGAAATCGCGCCGTTTTTGGGCAACGACTAACGGACAGGCGCAATAGACAAAGCAAGGACGCAAGAAACAGATGTCGAAGCATGTTGCCGTATTGATGGGTGGATGGGCCTCAGAGCGCCCTGTTTCCTTGAACTCGGGCGCCGAGTGCGCGGATGCCCTGGAAGCTGCAGGATACAAGGTGAGCCGTGTGGACGTTCAGCGCGATATTGTTGAAGTCCTGAAGGCGCTGAAGCCGGACGTTGCCTTCAATGCATTGCACGGCCCCTTCGGTGAAGATGGCTGCATTCAGGGTGTTCTGGAGCTGCTTGAGATCCCGTATACCCATTCTGGCGTCATGTCTTCTGCTCTTGCCATGAACAAGGTGAAGGCCAAGGCCGTGATGAAGGCTGCCGGCATTCCCGTTGCCGAGCACAAGGTGATCCACCGCCGTGAAGCGGCAAAGGCGCATGCCTTGACCCCGCCTTATGTGATCAAGCCCATTAACGAGGGTTCTAGCTTCGGCGTTCTCATTGTTAAGGAAGATCAGGAGCACCCGCCGCAGGAGTTGACGCGTGATGACTGGCCATATCCGGATGTGATCATGGCCGAACGATTTGTTTCGGGACGGGAAATCACCTGCGCGGTGATGGGAGATGTGGCTCTGGGCGTATTGGAAATTGTGCCAATGGGGCACACTTTTTATGATTATGATGCAAAATACGTCCCTGGTGGTTCACAACACATACTTCCCGCAAAAATTTTACCTCCTGTTTACCAAGAAATACAAAAACTGAGTTTGAAAGCGCATCAGGCGCTCGGGTGTCGAGGTGTATCCAGAGCGGATTTCCGTCTGGACGATGGACCGGACGGAACCGGAGAGCTGGTGTGCCTGGAAGTTAACACTCAACCGGGCATGACGCCGACGTCGCTGGTTCCAGAAATCGCAGCCCATGCGGGCCATGATTTCAAAGAGTTGGTTAGTTGGATCGTGGAGGACGCAAGTTGCAGCAGATAACTGCAAAAATTAATGCATGGCGCAGGCCGTTTGCGAACGGGGGCTTCGGCTCGCCGCGTCGTGGCGTGTCGCGTCTGCACCAACGGCCCGCTTGGAGCGTCGTTGGGTTTTTTGCTGTTATGCCTCGCTGGGCGCCCACCGCATGCGCGATGGGTTTTCTGGCGGCCTCTGCCACCTACGGCATCGTTCTGGGGGGGCACGGTCAGTCAGTTGCTGAAAACGTTACTTCTGCAACTGGTTTTGCCATTGAAACCATTGAGATGGATGGTCTGCAGCGGGTGGCTGAATTCCAGATTCTGGAAGCGCTTGAGCTGCGGGAACATCCATCGCTGATGATGTTTGATGCGGATGGTGCCCGCGAGCGGATCGACGAGATCGCGTGGGTGGAAAATGCGAGTATTCAGAAGCTCTATCCGGGCACGCTGAAAGTCACCATTGAAGAGCAGGTGCCTTACGCCCTGTGGCAGCGTGGTGATGTGATTTCAGTGATTACCGAAGCGGGCGATGTGATCACCGATGAAGTGGATGGCCGCTATGCCAACCTGTTGCGCGTTGTAAACCATGGGGCACAGCGCCGCGCCGGTGAGATCAAGAAGGAACTGGACCGGATCCCGGAACTGCGCGCCCGGGTGCGTGCTGCGAGCCTCATCTCCGAGCGCCGCTGGGATCTGAACCTTGAAAATGGGATTGTTGTTCGTCTGCCGGAAGTTGGCATTGCCGAAGCACTTGACGATCTGGTTCGTCTTGATGCCGAAGGCGGCATTCTGAGCAGAGATATCGTAGCCGTAGACATGCGGCTGGAAGATAGGGTGGTAGTTCGCTTGTCCGATGAAGCAGCGTTGCGGCGTAAGACCGCGATCAAGGCGCGTCCGCGCCGCGGTGTAGGGGGAGCAGACACATGAGCACCAGCAAAAAGGTGATCTATCTCCCTCGTAAACGGCCTTTGCCATCCCGGCGTGCGGCTGTTGTTTCTGTTTTGGATGTTGGGTCTTCCAAGATCTGCTGCCTGATTGCAAAGCTGACGCCGAACGAAGACGGCGAGCTGCTGCCGGGCCGCACCCACAGCATTGAGCTGCTGGGCTACGGGCATCAGCGTTCCCGTGGCATCAAGTCCGGCGTTGTTGTGGATCTGGATCAGGCCGAACAGGCCATTCGCAAGGCGGTGGATTCCGCAGAGCGCATGGCTGGGGTGATGGTTGAATCTCTGCTGGCAACCGTGACCTGCGGCCGCCTGCAGAGCGAGATCTTCTCGGCCAGTGTTCCGCTTTCCTCCGAGAGCGTGAGCGAGTCCGACATTCAGCGTGTTCTGACCGCAGGTTCAACGCATACAGCAACGGATGGCCGTGCAGTGATGCACGCCTTGCCGATTTCCTACGGCCTTGATGGCAACCGCGGCATCCGTGACCCGCGCGGCATGATGGGCCGCAAGCTGGGTGTGGACATGCAGGTTGTCACGGCTGAAGTACCGCCGGTGCGAAACCTGGAGCTTTGCATTAACCGGGGCCACCTGCACGTGGAGAACTTGGTTGCGACGCCTTACGCGTCCGGCCTGTCGACCCTGGTGGGTGATGAAACTGAATTGGGTGTTGCTTGCATCGACATGGGCGGCGGCACCACAACCATCTCCATCTTCGTGGATGGTCAAATGGTGCATCTGGATGCGATTGCGGTAGGCGGCAACCATGTGACCATGGATATTGCCCGCGCTCTGTCCACCCGGATGCAGGACGCAGAACGGATTAAGACGCTACACGGTTCTGCGCTGCCAAGTGCAGTGGATGACCGTGATTTCATCAGCGTGCCGCCAGTGGATCAGGAAGGGGACCTTCCAACACAGATTCCACGGGCCATGTTGACACGTGTGATCCGTCCACGCGTCGAAGAAATTCTTGAGCTTATTCAGGAGCGCCTTGTTGCGTCCGGCTTTGCTGGCCGCGTTGGCAAGCGCGTTGTCCTGACCGGCGGTGCCAGCCAGTTGACTGGCCTGTCTGAAACAGCTCGCCGAATTCTGGGTCGCAATGTGCGGCTCGGTCGCCCGCTTGGCATCGCGAACATGCCAGACGTGGCTAAAGGTCCAGCGTTCAGCGCGGCATGCGGACTGCTTGTCTATCCGCAGGTTGCGCAGATCGAACAATTCGAACCGCGAGCGCAACGCGGTAAGTGGCTTGGTACGGGCAACTACTTCGCCCGTGTCGGGCAATGGATACGAGAAAGTTTTTGATCCCCTGAGGATCAGTCAACAGTTTCGCCTGATTGGCGGACGCACGAGAGGAAGAGCGATATGCCCGCGGGGCAGCGGACATATCTTTAGGGTCGCGAGGAACTTATGACTATCAACCTGCAAATGCCTGATATTCAGGAATTGAAGCCACGGATTACAGTTTTCGGTGTTGGTGGTGGCGGCGGAAACGCTGTCAACAACATGGTCACCAGCGGTCTTCAGGGCTGTGACTTTGTTGTTGCCAACACGGATGCTCAGGCCCTTGCACTGTGCAAGGCTGAACGTGTGATCCAGATGGGTGTTGCCGTAACCGAAGGTCTGGGCGCTGGTTCCCAGCCGGAAGTTGGCTGTGCCGCAGCAGAAGAAGTGATCGACGAAATCAACGATCATCTCTCCGGCTCTCACATGGTGTTCATCACTGCCGGTATGGGCGGTGGCACCGGTACTGGCGCTGCGCCAGTGATCGCGCGCGCTGCTCGCGAACAGGGCATCCTGACCGTTGGTGTTGTGACCAAGCCGTTCCAGTTCGAAGGCGCGCGCCGTATGCGCATTGCCGACTCTGGTATTGAAGAGCTGCAGCGCAACGTTGATACGCTCATCGTTATTCCGAACCAGAATCTCTTCCGCATTGCGAACGCACAGACTACCTTTGCTGATGCTTTTGCCATGGCCGACCAGGTTCTTTACTCCGGCGTGGCCAATGTCACCGACCTGATGGTGAAGGAAGGTCTCATCAACCTCGACTTTGCTGATGTTCGCTCCATCATGCGCGGCATGGGCAAGGCAATGATGGGTACCGGTGAAGCTTCTGGCGACAACCGCGCCATTCAGGCTGCTGAAGCTGCGATTGCAAACCCGCTTCTGGATGAAACATCCATGAAGGGCGCACGCGGCCTGCTTATCTCCATCAACGGTGGCAACGATCTTACCCTGTTTGAAGTTGATGAAGCTGCAACCCGTATCCGCGAAGAAGTGGATCCAGACGCAAACATCATCCTCGGCGCTACCTTCGACGAGGAGCTGGAAGGCCGCATTCGCGTTTCTGTTGTTGCTACCGGCATCGACCAGGACGCGCGTGACGATGTTTCTCCTGCCGAAGTGCGCATGGCTGAGCTGACCGAGCGTCTTCAGTCCGTAAGCTCTTCAAACGAGAACTCCGCACCAAAGGCATACGCGGCACCTGTTGCTCCTGCACAGGCGGCAGCACCACGTCCTCAGCACGTTGAAAAGCCAGCACCAGTTGCTGCTTCCAGCGATCCTGAGGTCGAAATTGCACCTTACCAGCCGAGCGCTTACGATCATTCTGCTGCAATCGAGCAGGTTGAAGAAGAAGCTCCGGCACCTGTTGTTGACACAACGCCAGCACCAGCACCTTACATTCCGCCAGCAGCTGAGCAGGTACAGCCAACTGCACGTATGCCACGTGTAGAAGACTTCCCGCCAATCGCTCAGCGTGAAATTCGCGCACGTGCTCCTCAGCAGCCTGCAGCACCACAGCAAGCAGCGCCTGCACCAGCCCCTGCAGCACCAGCGGCTCAGGATCATGCCGAGCAGCACATGCATGAAGATGAGGAGCGTCGCCCAATGGGCCTGCTTCGTCGTCTTGCTGGCGGTCTGGGCCGTCGTGAAGACGAAGGCTATCATGAGCCAGCTATGGAAGAAGGTCACGTACCTGCCGCGCCTCAGGAAGCGCCAATGGCACCAGCACCTGCACGCGCACCAGCATCTCACGGTGCTGCTGGTCACCTCGATCAGGCCGGCCGTTCTGCCCCGCAGAATCGTCCGTCCGTAGACGACGATCAGCTTGAAATCCCAGCATTTTTGCGCCGCCAGGCGAACTAATGTGAACAACTCGCGCCTCTCGGCAGCAACTCAGATTTTTCTGGGTTGCTGCAGCGCGCTATCCTATTGTTTTATTAGTATAAATCACTAGTTTTTCAGAGCGTTACAAAGCGTAATAAAGCTTTATTTTATTCCTCCCTTAAATGTCGCTAATGTCCAGCTCAACCGGTGGGGCGGTTCGGAATTTTTTGGCTTGAGTCTCATAACAAACGACCAAGCCCAATCAGATAAGGCTGGAATTTGCGATGACCATGCGTGTCGAAAAACAGACAACGCTCTCTGATAGCGTAACGCTGAACGGTATCGGCGTTCATTCAGGTGGACCTGCCTCAATCACTTTGCATCCTGCAGACGCTAATACTGGTATCTTGTTTCAGCGCACAACGCCGGAAGGTGATGTCGAGATTGCCGCATCGTGGCAGTCCGTTTCCGCCACCGCGCTGTGTACTGTTTTGGGCGATCCTGCCCATGGTGGTGTCTCTACCGTAGAACATTTGATGGCTGCATTCCGTGGTTTGGGCGTGGACAATGTGATCGTTGAGATCGACGGTCCTGAAATGCCAATCATGGACGGCAGTGCTGCTGCATTCGTTGAAGCGATTGATGCCACCGGGCTTGTCACGCTGAATGCGGGACGTCGTTATATCCGTATCAAAAAGCCTGTACGCGTCGTGCAGGGGGATCAGTGGTGTGAGCTGCGTCCTTATGACGGCCAGCGTTTCAACATCACCATCGACTTCGACAGCGCTTTGATCGGCGTTCAGAAACTGGATCTGGAGCTGACCCCTGAGGTTTTCCGCAAGGAAATCTCTCGTGCACGCACCTTCGGTTCTGTTCAGGACGTTGAGAAGCTCTGGAAGCTTGGCTTTGCCATGGGCTCTTCCCTTGAGAACTCAGTTGCCCTTGATGGTGATCGTGTTCTGAACCCGGAAGGTACCCGTTGGCCGGACGAGTTCGTGCGTCACAAGGCGCTGGATGCTGTGGGTGACCTCGCTCTTGCAGGTTTGCAGTTCATCGGTGAATACCGCTCCTACAAGGGTGGGCACCGCATGAACCACAACATTCTCGTTGAGCTCTTCAAGAACCCGGATGCATTTGAAATCGTTGAGGGTGATGAAGTCGCAAGCCGTTCACGCGTAGCGGAAAAAGGCCACGCAGAACTGATCGGTGGGCTGCAGGCCGCAGCTTTTGGCCCTGAAGTTTCCTGAGAATCCTGTCATTATTCAAAGGTTATGCCCCACATCCGTCACAAATTAGCGGCAAATGGCACGCGTAGTGGTGACGAGGTCGGTACATTCAGTTAGAAGCGTCTGACGGGGTGGGGTGTGCCCGATTCCTGAAGTGACATAAGGAGCTTGGAAACATTGCTGCATTGGGGTGATGCTCAGGGGAATAGTGCTCGCAAGGGCTTGGGCAAGACAGTTCGGTTTCTCTCACTGGCGATTGCGCTAGCAGTTGCTGGATGTGCCTCTCAGGAAAAAGTAGACGAATACGCATTCGGCGACACGCCTGCTGAACTCATGTTCAACCAGGGCCTTGCCCTGCGCGCTGAGGGCAAGCTTAAAGACGCTGAGAAGAAGTTCAGTGAACTGGATCGCGTCTATCCGTATTCAGAGTATGCACGCAAGGCGCTGATCAACATTGCTTATCTGAACTTCACGATGAGCAAGTATCCAGAAGCCATTGCGGCCGCAGACCGTTTCGTAACCCTTTATCCTGGTAATGAAGATGCAGCCTATGCGCTCTTCCTGATCGGCGAATCCTATTATCGCCAGATCCCGGATGTGGGCCGTGATCAGCGTTCCACTCAGCGCGCCTTGAAGGCGTTTGATGAAGTGGTCCAGCGCTTCCCGGATTCAGAATATGCCAATCAGGCACGCCAACGCATTCGCGTGGCACATGACCAGCTTGCTGGTAAGGAAATGGAAGTCGGCCGCTACTATCTGCAGCGCCGTCAGTACCTTGCCTCCATCAATCGCTTCAAGGTTGTCGTGCTGAACTACCAGACGACGCGCCACGTTGAAGAGGCGCTGTTCCGCCTGGTGGAAAGCTACTATGCGCTTGGTGTTGTCAAAGAGGCGCAGACAGCTGCAGCCGTGCTTGGTCACAACTTCCCTGAGAGCCAGTGGTACCGTGATGCGTACTCTCTGCTGCAAAAGGGTGGGTACGAACCAAACGAGAACGAAAGCAGCTGGATTTCACGGGCGTTTGGGGATATCAAATTGCTTTGATCGCTCCGTTCTCAGCATGCTGATAGGGCCTTATGCTTTCGACGCTGTCTATTCGGGATATCGTTCTCATTGATAAGCTCGACCTGCAGTTCTCTGCAGGTATGAGCGTTCTTACCGGTGAGACTGGTGCCGGTAAATCCATCCTGCTTGATTCCCTTTCTCTGGCCCTTGGTGGGCGCGGGGACGCTGGTCTTGTGCGCCACGGCCAGAAACAGGGACAGGTGACAGCGGCATTTGATGTGCCCATGAACCATCCGGTACGCCGCCTTCTTCAAGAAAACGATCTGGAACACGATGCAGATATCATACTGCGCCGTGTTCAGTCACAGGACGGGCGCACTCGCGCCTTTGTCAATGACGCGCCTGTGAGCGCGGGCCTGATGCGCCAGATTGGGGCGCTCATGGTCGAAGTGCACGGCCAGCATGACGACCGGGCCTTGGTCGATCCGGAAAGCCACCGCATGTTGCTTGACAGCTTTGGCGGGCTTGAGGACGCCACCGCAGCGGTGCGCGAGGCTTCACGTGATGTGCGCAAAGCTGAAAAGACGCTCAAGGATCATATCGCGCGCATCGAAGAAGCTCGTAAAGAAGCCGACTATCTGCGTGACAGCGTTGATGAACTGAGCGCCCTTGACCCACAAGAGGGGGAGGAGGAAGCGCTGGCTCTGCGTCGTCAGGACATGATGCAGGTGGAGAAGATTGCCGGCGACCTGCAGGAAGCCTTCGACACGCTAGATGGCCCTGCTTCTCCCATTCCTGAACTGGCCAGTCTGCTGCGCCGTCTGGAGCGCAAGGTAGATCAGGCCCCAGCCTATCTGACCAGCGTTGTCGAAGCGCTCGGGACCGCTTTGGACCATCTGGAAGATGGCCGCAGTGGTCTGGAGGGGGCGCTTCGGGATACAAACTTTGATCGCGGTGAGCTGGAACAGACCGAAGAGCGTCTGTTTGCACTGCGTGCTGCCTCCCGAAAGTACGCGCGCCCGGTTGATGATCTTGCTGCCCTGCGGGATCAGATGGCCGCGGACCTTGCTGATCTGGATGCTGGTGAAGAGAAACTTCATGCGCTTGAAAAGGCAGTAGCCGAGGCGCGAGCCACCTATGATGCATTGGCGCGCAGTCTCTCTGAAAAGCGCAGCAATGCGGCCCGCGCACTGGAAGAAGCGGTGCATGCTGAACTGCCATCCTTGAAGCTGGAGCGCGCGCGTTTCATCATTCAACAGGACACCGATCCTGAGAACCGAGGCAGCGAGGGTATCGATACCATCGAGTTTTGGGCGCAGACCAACCCTGGCACCCGACCGGGGCCCATGTTCAAGGTTGCGTCAGGTGGTGAGCTTTCTCGCTTCCTGCTGGCGCTCAAGGTATCGCTTGCGGACAAGGGATCAGCACCGACGCTGGTGTTCGATGAAATTGACACGGGTGTGGGTGGTGCGGTGGCAGAGGCCATTGGTGTGCGTTTGGCACGCCTTGCCGAGAACGTGCAGGTGCTTACCGTCACTCATGCGCCGCAGGTCGCCGCTCGCGCCGAAGGCCACTTCCTCATCGAAAAGGGCGAGGTGGATGAAGAGCGCGTTGCGACCCGCGTGACACGGATTGCCGAAAAAGACCGGCGCGAAGAAGTGGCGCGTATGTTGGCAGGTTCCACGATCACCGAGGAAGCCCGCATGGCGGCTGATCGACTGCTTCACGGAACGCTGGTGTAAGCGTTCCGCCTTGCTTTGTTGGCTTGAAAACAGAAGGCCTAGTCCCTGTCTGGTCCATTGCTTGACCCCGTGAATGGGGTGGGTGAAAATTAGCAAAGGCTAGCATTTTCAATAATTTAACGCTGTTTTGGCACAGTAGGGGCATCGAGTATGTCACCGGAGTTGCCTGATGAATGCGTTTCCTCGTCTGAAGGCTTATTTTCACATAGCCGTCGCCCTGATTGTTATTGGCTATCCCATGTACCTGTGGGCTCTTTGGGACCCGATGGACTATGGCTTCAGTGCCATGCGTTTGGGGGGAGATTTCTTCGCCTTCTACGAGGCGGCTCTGCTATCGCTGCGGGGCTATGTGATGTTGGTGATGGATTTTCCTGAGTTCCGCCTCACCGCGCTTGAATATGCACCGGGCAGTCATCCGTTTTATGAGTGGGTAATGTCTCCCGGCCTGTTGCTGTTTCTCCTGCCGTTTGCGGTGGTTCCTTTCACGTTTTCCTACATACTGTTTTTTCTTGCCGGAATTGGAGCGTTGGTGACGGCTTGCAAAGAGCGCTACCGCTCGTTTGATACGCTAGATTTCGTTTGCCTAGCCCCGGCATCCCTGCTTTGCGTGCTTTACGGTCAGCCGGTCATTTTCGTGGCCGCGCTGTTGTGTGCCGGTCTGCGCCACCTGCCTTTGTCGCCGGTTTATGCCGGACTGCTGTTGGGTGTTACCGTCATCGAGCCATTTGTCTTTGGTTTTTCCCTGTTGGCGCTGGCTGCATCGCGCAACATGATGGCCTTGAGCGCCGCCATTTGCAGTGCTGCGGGCGTGGTGTTCTTGTCTACCGTGCTGTTTGGTGCCGAAAGCTGGAGCCTTTATTGGCAAACTGCGTTTTCAACCCAGTTCTCAGCGTTGTTGCAGGCGGATAATGCGGTCATTTCCATGGCTGTCTCGGTCACTGGATCGCTGATCGCCATGGCGCTCAACAAGGAGAGCGTGGTTCTGGTCCAATCGCTTGTTACCGTTCTGGCGGCATGTGTTGTGGTGTGGCTGTTCTGGCGTGAGCGCGACCGTGAGGCACGGGATCTGGTGTTTGTGATCTGCATCGTGCTTGCCAATCCCTTCACATATGTATGGGATTTGGCGCTGGTGACGCCGCTGCTTTATTTCTACGCCGTCCGGCATGAGGTTTTTGCACCCTCTGACTACGACAGTCCGGTATTCGAGCCGATCGCGCTCACCGCACTTTATCTGCTGCCGTTTGCTGCCATCGCGCTCACATCTCATCTGGTGCCCATTGCACCGCTGGTGCTGGTAGTTGCCGTGTTTTTCGTGATCCCGCGCCTTGTGGCACCAGTGGAGGAGGCCGGGCAGCGTTCTGGGCACGATGCCGGACTGACAGCCTGAAGGCCCTCAAAAGACTGGGATGGGTGCGGTGTTTAGGTTGCCGGGTGGTGTGTGCTGTGCCAAATGATAGGGACAGAATTCAGTCAGTTTCAGGAAGCACGTCCCGTGTCCGCATCCGAAAGCGCCCAATCTCTCATTGAGAAACCCGTTGATGACCTGTCCCGCGAAGAAGCCGTTCTTGAGCTGGAGCGGCTTGCCGGTGAGCTGAAGACCCATGATGAGGCCTATCACACCAACGATGCGCCGATCATCAGCGATGCCGAGTATGATGCGCTGAAGCGGCGCAATGAGGCCCTTGAGCAGCGTTTCCCGGACTTGGTGCGTGAGGACAGCGCGTCAAATCGCGTGGGCGGTGAGCTGGCGGAAGGTTTCGGCAAAATCACCCACAGCGTGCCGATGCTGTCACTGGATAACGCTTTCAGTGATGACGATCTGCGAGAGTTCTTGGGGCGTGTGCGCCGCTTCTTGCGCTACGATCCGCTCATGGGCGATCTGGCGGTGACCGCAGAACCCAAGATTGATGGGCTGTCGTTGGCGCTGCGCTATGAAAACGGCAAGTTGGTGCATGCGGCAACGCGCGGCGATGGCACGACCGGTGAAAATGTCACCGCCAATGCACGAACCATTGCCGACATTCCTCAGACCTTGCCTGCGGGTGTGCCTGAAATCGTGGAAGTGCGCGGTGAAGTGTACATGGCGCATGCGGATTTCGAGGCGCTCAACGCACGCATGCAGGCAAATGGCGGCAAGGTGTTTGCAAACCCGCGTAATGCCGCCGCCGGGTCACTGCGTCAGCTCAATGCAGAGATCACCAAGTCCAGGCCTTTGAAGTTCTTCGCTTATGCGTGGGGGGAGATCAGCGATCTGCCTGCCAACACCCAAATGGGAATGGTTGAGACCTTTCAAACATGGGGGTTCAAGATCAACTCGCTCATGAAGCGCTGCGTAAGTGCTGAGGAGCTGTTGGAGGTCTATCACCGCATTGAAGAAGATCGGGCGAGCCTTGGCTATGACATCGATGGCGTCGTCTACAAGGTGGACGATCTGGAACTGCAGCGCCGGCTTGGGTTCATTTCGCGCTCGCCGCGGTGGGCGATTGCGCACAAGTTTCCGGCGGAAAAGGCCTTCACCATCCTGCGTGAGATCGAAATCCAAGTGGGACGTACCGGTGCGCTGACACCGGTTGCCAAGCTGGAGCCGGTCACGGTTGGCGGGGTGGTTGTCTCCAATGCCACGCTCCACAACGAGGACTACATCAAGGGCATTGGCCCCAAGGGCGAAGCACTGCGCGGGGGCAAGGATATTCGCGTTGGAGATACGGTGGTAATCCAGCGCGCCGGTGATGTCATTCCGCAGGTGCTGGATGTGGACCTCAATCGCCGTCCGGAAGACAGCACGCCTTTCGTGTTTCCGGACCATTGCCCCGCTTGCGGGTCCAACGCCGACCGCGAGGTGAACCCGAAAACTGGGCGTCCGGATGCGGTGCGCCGGTGTTCCGGGGGGCTCATTTGCCCGGCCCAGGCGGTTGAAAAGCTGAAGCATTTCGTCTCCCGCAATGCCTTTGACATTGAGGGTCTGGGCGCTAAGCAGGTAGAGATGTTTTTCGAGTTCGACATGGACAAGGGCGGCGTGCGCACGCCCTCCGACATCTTCACCTTGCGCGAGCGCGACAGCAGCTCCTTGACCAAACTGCGCAGCCGCGAAGGCTGGGGTGCCGTTTCGGCTCGCAAGCTGTTTGATGCCATTGATACGCGGCGGTTCATTGATTTGAACCGCTTCATCTACGCTCTTGGCATTCGTCATGTGGGCGAGGGTAATGCAAAGCTGCTGGCGCGTGCCTATGGCTCTTGGGGGGCGTTTTATGAAGCGATGAAGGCGGCAGGAGACTCCACTTCGGAAGCCTACCGTGATCTCAACGACATTGATGGCATTGGTGCCACCGTTGCGGAGGCTCTTTCGCAGTTCTTTGGCGAGGAGCACAACATTGCCGAGCTGGACCGGCTGCTGGAGCAGGTGACCCCCAAAGACGTTGTGGTAGAAGATACTTCCGGCTCTCCAGTTGCTGGAAAGACACTGGTGTTCACCGGCAGTCTGGAGCGCCTCAGCCGAGATGAGGCCAAGTCTCAGGCCGAAGCTCTGGGCGCAAAAGTTTCCGGCTCTGTCTCCAAGAAGACCGACATGGTGATTGCAGGTCCGGGGGCCGGGTCCAAGCTGAAGAAAGCACAGGAGCTGGGTATTGAGGTCATTTCAGAAGATGACTGGTTCAAACTCACTGGGGCTGACTAGGCTTTTTGCCGTGTGTTGAAGGGCTGACCCGCGATAAGTCACTGGATGCATGACAATGCTCTGGAGAGTCCACAGGCAGTGATCTCCAGAGATGGATTATGTTGCTACAATGTTCTAGTTATCTGAGTTAGGAATCTTTTAACCCGCTACTCGAACCTTTGCGAAAGAGACCCATGTCAAATTCCTCCAACTGGCCGGTGCCCGATGACTCTGGTGATGTGACCCCGGCGGGATCTCATCAACCACGAGCTGGCGGCATTGCTGCGCGCGCCATGGCAGCGCGGCAACCGGCACAGGCGGCGACCTATCTGGAGGGGTTGAACTCTGAGCAGCGCCGCGCTGTTGAAACCATGGATGGTCCGGTGCTGGTGCTGGCCGGTGCAGGCACGGGCAAGACCCGCGTTCTGACAACGCGTATTGCTCATATTCTGGCAACGGGGCGGGCAACGCCTGCGCAGATACTGGCGGTGACGTTCACCAACAAGGCAGCGCGGGAGATGAAGGACCGCATTGGCCGCTATGTGGGTGACAACGTGGAAGGCATGGCCTGGCTTGGCACGTTCCACGCCATCTGCGTGAAGATCCTGCGTCGTCATGCAGAACTTGTGGGTCTGAAGTCGTCATTCTCGATTTTGGATACGGACGACCAGTTGCGGCTGATCAAGCAGATCATTCAGGCCGAAGGCTTGGACGACAAGCGTTGGACTGCCAAGACCTTCGCCGGCATGATGGACAGCTGGAAGAACCGCGGTCTCACACCGGCGCAGGTGCCCGTTGGCGAAGCGCAGAGCTTTGGCAATGGCAAGGGGCGTCACCTTTATGAGACCTATCAGGAACGTCTGTCGATCCTGAATGCTTGTGACTTTGGCGATCTGCTGCTCCACTGCATCACAATCTTCCGCGATCATCCGGATGTGCTGAAGAGCTTCCAGAACCGCTTCCGCTACATGATGGTGGACGAGTATCAAGACACCAACATTGCGCAGTACCTGTGGCTCCGTTTGCTGGCGCAGGGCAATCACAACGTCTGCTGTGTGGGCGACGATGACCAGTCCATTTATGGCTGGCGCGGCGCTGAAGTGGACAACATCCTGCGTTTCGAGCATGACTTTCCCGGTGCGGCGGTGATCCGGCTGGAGCGGAACTATCGCTCCACCAGCCACATTCTGGCGGCGGCTTCCCATCTGATCGCGCATAACAAGGGGCGTTTGGGCAAGACCCTGTTCACCGATGCCATGGACCCTGAGGCGGAACTGGTCTCGGTTGCGTCAGCCTGGGATTCTCAGGAGGAAGCGCGCGCCATTGGCGACGAGATCGAGACGTTGCAGACCAAGGGGCATCTTCTCAACGAGATGGCGATCCTTGTGCGTGCGTCCTTCCAGATGCGCGAATTTGAAGATCGTTTCATCACTCTGGGCCTCAACTACCGCGTCATTGGCGGTCCGCGCTTTTATGAGCGCATGGAAATCCGCGATGCGCTGGCCTACTTCCGCTGTGTGATGCAGCCAACCGACGATCTCGCGTTCGAGCGTATTGTGAACACGCCCAAGCGCGGTCTGGGTGAAGCGTCCCTGAAGCTGGTTCATGAGTATGCCCGTGCAGAACGCATTCCGCTGATGCAAGCCGCATCCGAACTGATCCATACGGAGGAGCTGCGTCCAAAGGCGCGCAAGTCCCTTGCGGATCTTCTGGCGCAGTTTGATGGCTGGCGGCTGCAGCTGGACAGCATGAGCCATACGGAGCTTGCGGAAGTTATTCTGGATGAGAGCGGTTACACGGCCATGTGGCGCGCCGACCGTTCTGCGGAAGCGCCGGGACGTCTGGACAACCTGAAAGAACTCATCCGCTCCATGGAAGAGTTTGAGAGCATGGCAGGCTTCCTAGAGCATATCTCTCTGGTCATGGACCGAGAGGGTGAGAACGAGGAAGATGCGGTGTCCATCATGACGCTGCATTCCGCCAAAGGGCTTGAGTTCGACACCGTGTTCCTTCCGGGCTGGGAGGAGGGCGTGTTCCCCAACCAGCGGGCGCTTGACGAAACCGGGCAGGCGGGTCTTGAGGAAGAGCGGCGTCTGGCCTATGTGGGCGTCACGCGTGGGCGGCAGCGGGTCAAGATCTGGTTTGCTTCCAATCGCCGCATTCATGGCTCCTGGCAGTCTTCCATTCCGTCCCGGTTCCTTGATGAACTGCCCCACGACAATGTTGAGGTTGTTGAGCAAGGCTCGACCTATGGCGGCTACGGCGCAGGTGGTGCGGGCGGCGGTTATGGCGCAAGCCGGTTTGATAACCACGATCCTTTTAAGAACACCTACTCCACGCCGGGGTGGCAGCGGGCCAAGCAAGCGCGTGCAGCAGGCACAGGTCTTGGCCGCACGCATGGCGGCACACAAACCCGCAGACAACAGCGCGCAGGCCCAAAGACCATTGAAGGAGAGCTTGTCGCCAAGTCTGTCAGTGACGGGGCTTCCGAGTTCTCAATTGGCGAGCGCATCTTCCATCTGAAGTTCGGCTATGGCCACATTTCCGCGGTTGAAGGTAACAAACTGACCGTCGATTTTGAGAAGGCAGGGCGCAAGAAGGTGCTGGACGGCTTTGTCGAGCGGACCTGAGCGCTGATCTGCTGGCCAAAACGCATGAAGCTGTGTGAGCGGACTGGCCTTTCTGCGCTGGTCCGTTTATAGCCATTTCCAACAGAACAAGTGATAGGAACGAAGAATGGCAACGATCCGTGTGCGCATTCCGCGCCCTGAGGCGGAGGCGAAGGCCCTTTCTGAGAAACTGGAATTTCTTTTTGAGGACGAGGGCTTTCCGGTCGCCGTTTTTGAAAGCTCCAGCGATGGCAGAACGTGGACAGCTGAGGTGCTGGTACTCGACAGCACAGTTGAAGACGCCACCGCCTTGACCAAGGCGCAGATCGTGCCGCTGCTGCCAGAAGGCAAACTGCCGGAAGACGCTGAAGTGGTGGAACTGCCAGAGATCAACTGGGTGGCAAAGTCACTTGAAGGCCTGAAGCCAGTACGGGCAGGGCGCTTCGTGGTGCACGGCTCTCATGACAAGGATGCGGTTTCCACACACGATATCGGGCTGGAGATTGAAGCGGCGCTGGCGTTTGGTACAGGCCATCATGGCACGACAGCTGGGTGTCTGTTGGAGCTTCAGCGCTTGTTGAAGCGTCGCCGCTACGAACGCATGCTGGATCTGGGAACAGGCACAGGCGTGTTGGCCATCGGCCTTGCAAAGCTTACCAATCAGGAAGTGCTTGCCACTGATATCGATCCGATTGCCACCAAAACCGCTCTGGAAAATGCCAAGTTGAATGGCGTTGCACCTTTGGTGAAAGGCTTCACTGCGGCTGGCGTGGATGATCGCCGCTTTGCTGAGTACGGGCCTTTTGATCTGGCTGTTGCGAACATTCTCGCCAAGCCACTTGTTCAGATGTCGGCGAAGTTCGCTCGCAACATGGCTGATCAGTCGACCTTGGTGCTATCCGGCCTGCGCGTTGAAGATGGGCCGCGTATCATCTCTGCTTACAGCCAGCAGGGCTTCCGCCTTGACCGCCGCGGTGAAATCGACGGATGGCTCACGCTGACACTCGTGCGCGGCAACTGGGCTCCATAAAAAGGCGCGACCAGTTTTCCAAGTTGTTGAAGGCGGGCTTCAGGCTCGCCTTTTTTGTTATGCGCAAGTACCGTTTTCGGGAGAATTTAGACAATAAAAAACCCCTGCTTCCTGGGAGGAAGAGTTCGGATGGGAGGAGCCGAACCCATGGAAGCAGGGGTTTGATAAGCACCGGATGCGTTGGGAGGAGCGTCATCCGGTTATTTAATATCGAATGAGTGGGAGGAATCATTCGATATTGGTGCCTGGCAAGTGGGAGGACTTGCTTCAGCGTCCGACGAACGTATGGGAGGAGTTACGTTCGACGGGAAGATCGTCGTGCCTTTCGGCAAATTTTCTTGTTTTGCTGAGGTTTCGCTCAGCTGCAGCGAAGATTCGCTGCCCTATCAGGCTTACTTGTCGCCAGCTGGCTGGTACTGGTTCTGAAGTGCGATGTACACTTCTGCCATTTCCTTGGCCTGCTGTTCGCGAGCTTTCATCATGCGTTCTACGAAACGACGGAAGAAAGATGGCTTGTCTTCACGATCATAGGCGCCCAACTCAAACTGTCCGGTGGTGACAAAAACTACCATTTGGGGCTCCTTAATATCTCTCTCGTACGTGCTTGCTGCGTTGCAGCGTTCGTTTCTTACAGCCTCTATATGGCCTATGGACGCCTCCGGAAAAAGTGTTAGTTTCGCATGTCGGTTATGCATTTGGTGCATGTCAAGCTGAAATATGTCAGCTAGGTGTCACAGAAATGCATGAAATGTTGCATTGCAATAAGCGCATGGGAGATATGCGTAATACTAATGGCTTTGGGGTTTCTATCTATAGTGTCGACGGCCAACAGAAATAAGTTGAAGGCACTTGGGGGCGGGGATAGCTTGGCGCAATGTTCCAGAATTTCGACACAGTCAATGACAAAACCCGCGGACCAGCGCGTCTTGCTGCTCTGCGTGGTGAGCTGGCCTCACAAGGCTTGGATGGGTTTCTGATTCCACGGGAGGATGCGCATCAGGGCGAGTATGTTCCTGCATCTGACTGCCGGCTGGAATGGTTGACCGGTTTTTCCGGTTCGGCCGGTGTAGCCGCGGTTGTGGGCGACAGTGCGGCAATCTTTGTCGACGGTCGTTACACCATTCAGGTGCGCGAGCAGGTGGATCTCGACGTCTTCAAGTACCGGCATCTGCATGAACAGCCGTTGGTGGAGTGGCTCTCAGGTGTGCTGAAGCCCGGCATGAAGCTGGGCTACGATCCCATGCTGCATACGGTGGCGCAGGTGCGCAAGCTCACCGATGCCTGCCATGAAGCGGGTGCGCATCTGGTTGCTGTTCAGGACAATCCGGTTGATGTGGTGTGGCAGGATCGGCCTGCAGCGCCTTTGGGCGCAGTCAATCTTCATCCGCTTGAATATGCCGGCGAGCCAGCAGCGGACAAGATTTCGCGAATTGGCAAGCTGATTTCCGACAAGAAGGCCGAGGCTGCGGTTCTCACTCAGCCAGATTCCATCGCATGGCTCTTCAACATTCGCGGTTCAGATGTGGAGCACACCCCGCTGCCGCTGTCTTTCGCGGTTGTGCCTGCTGAGGGCAAGCCGGAACTCTTCATCGATGGCCGCAAGCTCTCCAACCAAGTGCGCGATGCTCTCTCTGAGCTTACTGAGATTTCGGAGCCTTCTGCGTTGATTCCAGCACTGGAAGTGCTCGGCGCGGCAAGAAAATCCGTTTTGGTGGACTGCTCCTTGGCCGGGCAGGCGCTCTACGACGCCATTGTCAGCAAGGGTGGCAGTGTTGTTGAGGGGGGCGAACCTGTCCTGCTTCCGAAGGCCATCAAGAACCTTGCGGAAATCGAGGGCGCACGCAATGCGCACATTCGCGATGGTGTTGCCTATGCCAAGTTCCTGAGCTGGTTTGAAAAGACCGCCCCGCTTGGTGAGCTGACGGAAGTGTCCGCGGCGCAGAAGCTGGAAGAATTCCGCCGTGAAACCGGGCTTTTGAAGGACATTTCCTTCGACACCATTTCCGGAGTGGGTGAGCACGGTGCGATTTGTCACTACCGGGTCAGCTATGACAGCAATCTGCCGATCAAGCTGAACTCCATCTATCTGATTGATTCCGGCGCTCAGTACGAAGACGGAACAACAGACATCACCCGCACGCTCGCCGTTGGTGCGGTGACTGAAGAGCAGTGCCGCAACTTCACTCTTGTGCTGAAGTCTCACATTGCTTTGGCAACGGCAAGGTTCCCTGTTGGTACCTGCGGCGCTCAGCTTGATACGTTGGCGCGCATTGAGCTGTGGAAGGCGGGGCTGGATTTTGATCATGGCACCGGCCACGGCGTGGGCTCTTATCTGGGCGTACACGAAGGCCCAGCACGGATCGCCAAGAATAACAATCAGGTGAAGCTGGAGCCAGGTATGATCCTCTCCAACGAGCCGGGTTACTACAAGGACGGCGAGTATGGCATCCGCATCGAAAATCTAGAGCTGGTTACACCGGCACAGGATATCGATGGCGGGGATCGACCCATGCTTGGCTTCCAGTCTCTGACCCTTGCGCCGATTGATCTTCGGCTTGTTGATCAGTCCTTGCTGACCAAGGCCGAGCTTCAGTGGCTCAACGCCTACCACCAGCGCGTGTTCGACACGCTGAACCCGCTGTTGGATGCAGAAACCAGCGCTTGGCTGAAGGAAGCTACCCGTCAGATTTGACGGGACAGAGCCTCCAAGATTTACGGTCTTTTTACGAGCACACTTTTCACTTAGCCTACCTATGATTGGTGGGAGGTGTGCTCGTGAAGGCCCTTGATCTATTCCGATATCCGCTGTGGCTGGCAGACCTTCTGGCTGGCGGAAAGTCTTTCAAAAACAATGGTATCATCGGCAGTGAGTGGCTCAATCAACGGGGGCTGCATGTCAAGCGCATGGCCTTTGCCGAGCGTATGGCGGACCTGCGCCGAGCGCGACTCAACCGCTTTCTGGATGCAGAGGATCGGGAGTTTTTCGCCACAAACGGATACGTGCTGAAACACAATGCGCTGCCAACACTGACCTTCAAGCGCCTTTTGGAAGAGCTGGAGACAACCACTTTCAGGGCTTGGGAGATGAAGCAGGGTGGTACGGTCACCCGCTTCACACCGCTTCCTCCCAAAGTGCTTGCGGGCCTTCCTGCTTTGAGTGACGCTGTGAACCTGCCTGCTTTTCAGGGTGGCTTACGCTACTGCGCCAGTGTTGACGGAGACCCCATCGTGTTCATGCACACGGTGTTGACCGATCCAGCGGACGACAAACGGGATCCCCAGACCTTCTTTCATTCCGACACATTCCAGCCCACGGCCAAGGCTTGGCTGTTCTTAAAGGACGTGGAGCCGGAGGACGGGCCGTTCAATTACGTGCCGGGATCGCATCGCCTTACACGGGCGCGGCGGGACTGGGAGTTTCGTCAGAGCCTAAGCGCTGCCAAACACAAGAATGGGCATCATGCGGCCGGATCTTTCCGCATCACTGAGGCCGACCTTGAGGAGATGGGGCTGCCTGCCCCCATAGCGATGAACGTTCCGGCCAACACGCTGGTGGTTGCTGACACGCACGGGTTTCATGCCCGTGGCCGCAGTTCCCGTCCGGCGCTCAGGCTTGGGCTCTATGGCTCTTTGCGCAAGTCGGCCTTCATGCCCTTTAGCCCGCCGGACCCTTTGTTGCTTCCGGGCCTTCGCGGGCGTCAGGCGGAATTCTATGTCGCTCTGCAGAGCATGAGCGCCAAGATGAAGGGCAAGAAGCCTGCCTTGATCGATGTGGGGGAACTCAAGGTCACGGCCCCCGCCGTTCGGTGAGGGTGGGCGGCGCTTGGGGTGTGCTAGATAACTTGGCGGAGGAAGGCGACACAGATCACGCCAACGCAGATGGAAGGCAGAAGCGGCGCACGCATGGCCACGACAGCTGTAAGAGCAGCGGAGATGGTTTCGGCGGGCCCAGTCATGAACGCAACAGGTGCTATGATGGACATGAAGATGGCCGGAGGTACGGCTTTTAGCGCTTCTTCCATGCGTCCGCTCAAGGTGACATAGCGCAGAACGTAGACACCGGCGATGCGGGTTACGTAGGTCGACAGTCCCATCAGGAAGATGGTCCAGAGGGACATCACGTCGGTTGCAAACAGCTCCTCCATCATGATAGGCCCTCTGGTGTCCTGCGATTTTCCACGTTGTCAGGCCGGGCCAGCAAGGCTGCGGTGGCCATTCCTGCCGCCGCGCCAGCCATGATGTACCATGCGCCGGGGATGGTGGCGTGTACCAGAGCCGCGGTGAGGCCGCTTGCGGCAAGAACCGCGCCGGTGTGGATGCCGTTCCAGAAGCTCATCACGAGACAGATGAACAGGGCTGTAAACGCAAAGTCGAGGCCGATAGAGGCCGGGTCGGTGAATGCGGAGCCCAAGAACGCGCCCACAAAACTGCTGAGCACCCACATGAGATAGAACGGCACCACCAGTCCCATGTAGAAGGAAAAGGTGAGACCGTGTTTGAGGGCGCGCTTTTCGGAAAGGGCCCAAACTTCGTCCGCGAGAAAGAAAAACGCCACGAAGCGCTGGGGGGCACTGAATTGGGCCGTGTTCGGAGTGAGTGACGTACTCATGAGCACATGGCGCAAGTTGACGAGAAGAGTCGACAAAGCGATGGTCAGCCAAGGGAGCGGCTCTGCCCACATGTCCAGCGCCACAAACTGAGAGCCGCCAGCAAACACCAGTGCGCTTTGCAGCATGATCTCGAAAGGCGACAGGCCTTTCTGCGCTGCCAAGGTGCCAAACAGCACGCCAATGGGACCGGCCACCAGCAGCAGCGGGGCGATGGTCTTCATACCTGCAAGGTAGTCGTCACGGGCTGGGCTTGACGGCTTGGCAATGGCGGTAGTGTCAGTCATTGGAACTGGCTCGATTTATCTCTCTCGGCTATTCCCTTAACTGAAAGAACGGGTGGTTCAAAGGCGTGAACCTATTCTTTTTTCAGATGGTTTTATGATAAAATGTGATTGCTTCCGCATTGTTTCTGCAGAAACTACTCGGCGTGAAATGATATTTCACTGATACCTTTACGTGACACACATTTGCCGCTGCTTTTTTGAAGCAAAGCAAACACTAAACAATCTGTGAATGCTTGCCGGTTGCTTGGCCTTGAGGCAGTGGACCAAGCACGTAAGTACGTAGATGTCCTGCAGTCAATGTACTGTAGGTAATAAAAATACCGATATTTCCCCTTGATTTTCTTTGGTGATGGGTTCAGGACAACCTTGTCAAGCCAAGTTCGGAGCGCGTTCATTTGCCTTACGCTTTCATGCGTTCAAGGCCTGCCTTGCGTTGTCTGCTCCGCCCTAAAACCGAACAAGAAAAGCGGATTAAGGGACAAAATGTCTACAAGTCCAATAACAGAAGCTTCAGCACCAACCACAAGCAAAGCGCAGGAGCCGGAGGAGACGCGTGTCATCTCGCTTCCTGGTCTTTGCGTCTTTGCCGTGGCAATTGGTGTGGTTGCCGCAGCAGGAGCTGTGATCTTTCGCTTTCTCATCGCGGTTGTTCATAACTTCTTCTTCTACGGCAAGTTCTCATTTGCATTTGATGCCAACCATGTGGGCGAGCCCAGCCCTTGGGGCGCAGGCATCATTCTGGCCCCTGTCATTGGTGGCCTGATCGTTGTTTATCTGGTGCGCACCTTTGCGCCGGAAGCCAAGGGGCACGGCGTCCCGGAGGTCATGTACGCGATCTATCACAAGAGGGGTAACGTGCGTGGCATCGTGGCCGTTGTGAAGTCTCTGGCTTCTGCAATCTCCATTGGTAGTGGCGCGTCCGTGGGCCGCGAAGGCCCCATTATTCAGATTGGTGCTGCCTTCGGCTCCTCTCTGGCCCGTGCATTCAATCTGGTGCGCTGGCAAAAAATCACGTTGCTTGCAGCAGGTGCTGGCGCGGGGATTGCGGCTACTTTCAACACGCCGTTCGGCGGCGTGCTGTTTGCAGTTGAAATTCTCTTGCCGGAGTTCAGCAACCGGACCTTCCTGCCAGTGGTGGTGGCGACGGCAACCGCGACCTACGTCATGCACGTGGTGCTTGGCGTTGAAACCGCCTTTTTCGTGCCAACAGCAACCGACATTCAGCATGGCGCCATCGCCATTGAACAGCTCGCCGGTTTTGCGATCCTCGGTTTCCTCGCTGGTTTTGTCAGCTGGGCGTTTATTCGTGTTCTGGAAAAATGTGAGGACTGGTTCCCAAAGCTTCCAGGCAATGAGTACACGCAGAACATCATCGGCATGTTGCTGGTGGGCTCCATGTCCTACGCCTTTTTTGTCACAACCGGAGCTTATCACACGGCCGGTGTGGGCTATGCGGCCATTCAGGATATCCTGAACGACAATCCGCAGACCTTCGTGCTCTTGGGGTGTCTGCTGGTTGGCAAACTGCTGGCAACATCCATCAGCCTTGGGTCCGGTGCCTCGGGTGGTGTGTTTGCCCCCTCGCTGTTCTTGGGTGCGTGTACCGGTGGTCTGGTGGGGCTTGCCGGACAGCATCTGTTTCCGGGCTCCGAGTTCAGCATTGCCGAGTTCGGCCTTGTGGGCATGGGCGCGGTTGTTGGCGGTGCCACGGGCGGCGCCATGACTGCCATCATGATGATTTTCGAGATGACCCGCGATTACAACGTGATGGTGCCACTGGTTCTGGCGGTTGCGCTTGCAGTCGGGGTGCGCCGTTGGCTGATTACGGCAAACATCTACACCATCAAGCTGCGTAACCGTGGACGCCCGATTCCCACAAACCGGTTCACGAACATGTACCTTGTCCAGCAGGCCCATGACCTGATGAGCCCGAACTTCCTGCTGTTGGACAGTTCGGTGAGGGTGTGTGATGCCATCGCCCTGATGGATGCGAAGGATGTTGATCACGTTGTGGTGGTCACAGGCAAGCGCATTGACGGCTATCTGAAGTACGACGCGCTTCAGCACCGGGGCAGCGAGGCGGCCAATCTCGAGCTTTGCGATGTGGTCAGCCGGGACTATCTGGTTGCACCCGAAACGTCCATCATGAACACGGTGATCTCACGCATGAACAAGCACAATCGCCGCTATGGCATTGTGGTGCAGAACACCAAGGGCATTCCTCGGCCAGAGGACGTTGTCGGTGTGATTGACCGGACGGAGATTGCAGAAGCGGTGATTGCAAACCACTACGCTTGAGCAGACCTCATCTCGGTTGCAAACTTCAGGGGCTGCGCTGGTATTCAGCGTGGCCTTTTTTTGTTCGTTGATGCTCCTCATTTCCAAATTCTGCTGTTAAACAAGGAAGCTAAGCAATAATGCGCGGTGCGCGCTGTAAGGTCCTGCTGGGAGGTGGGCGGTTCGCACCTGAAGCTTCTTGGGAGGATATCATGACACTGGCATCGCTGCAGGTCCCGGTTGAACGCAACACAGACGGCATTGAAGCCGTGCTGCCACAGCTCAAGGAGCAGTTTGGCACCCGCTATCAGTCGTCGCATTCCATGCGCGAACAGCATGGGCATACCACCACCTGGTTGCCAAACCAGTTGCCGGATGCAGTGATCTTTGCCCATTCCACGGAGGAAGTGTCGGCAATTGTGAAGCTGTGTGCCGCGCACCGGGTGCCGATCATTCCCTTTGGTACCGGGTCCTCTCTGGAGGGGCATGTGAATGCGCCCGGTGGTGGCATCAGCATTGACCTTTCGCAGATGAACCAGGTTGTGGCGGTGCATCAGGAGGATCTTGATTGCGTTGTTCAGGCAGGTGTCACGCGCAAGCAGCTTAATGAATTCATTCGCGATACAGGCCTGTTCTTCCCCATCGATCCGGGGGCAGATGCCAGCCTCGGCGGCATGGCGGCAACCCGCGCCTCTGGCACCAACGCGGTGCGTTATGGCACCATGAAGGACATGGTGCTTGGTCTGACGGTGGTCATGCCAGATGGCACAATCGTCAAAACCGGCGGCCGCGCCAAGAAGTCCTCTGCCGGGTATGACCTGACCCGCTTGATGGTGGGTTCAGAAGGGACTTTGGGCATCATCACGGAGCTGACATTGCGCCTGTTTGGTGTGCCGGAGGCTGTGTCTGCTGCGATTTGCCATTACCCAGATGTGGAATCGGCCTGCAACACGGTAATCAGCGCGATCCAATGCGGCATTCCAGTCGCCCGCATCGAGTTGCTCGACACGCTGCAAGTAAAGGCCGTCAATGGCTACTCCAAGCTCTCGTTGAAGGAAGCGCCAACACTGCTGGTGGAGTTTCACGGCTCTGAGGAGGGCGTGAAGGAGCAGGTCGAGCTTTTTGGTTCGATCTCCGAAGAGTTTGGTGGGGGAGATTTTGAATGGGCGACGCGCCCGGAAGACCGCAGCAAGCTGTGGGCCGCCCGCCACGATGCCTATTGGGCAGGCCTTTCCTTGCGCCCGGGGGCACGGGGTCTTTCAACGGATGTGTGTGTTCCCATTTCGAAGCTGGCCGAGTGCGTGACTGCCACACAAGAGGACATTGAGGCCTGCGGGTTTACCGCGCCAATCGTCGGCCATGTGGGGGACGGGAACTTCCACGTTCTGGTACTGGCTGATGACCAAAACCCAGAGGAAATCGCCAATGTTGAAGCCTTCATTGAACGGTTGAACTACCGCGCCATCGACATGGGCGGCACCTGCACCGGAGAGCATGGTGTGGGACAAGGCAAGATGAAATACCTCGCTTATGAGCACGGTGCTGGCGTTGATGTGATGGGCAGCATCAAGCGCGCGCTTGATCCGCTCAACATCATGAACCCGGGGAAAATCGTGGCGATTGAGCCATAACCTAAACGTGATGGGGGAGAGGCGGCCAATTTCGGAGCCTCCCCCATTGCCAAGCCCCGTTGCCGGATGCACCATACTGCTGTAATCCACTCGTAATGCTTAGGATTTGGGCGGTCATCGCAAATGCCCGCGCTGATGTGTTGCGAAGCTAAGGAGCTGTACGTTGAACTCGGCCTTTATCACGATCGGCACAGCCTTAATCATTGCGCTCGTTGCTGCTCTGGTCGCGCCCATGTTTATTGACTGGTCGGCCTATCGCACGACTTTCGAAAGATATGGCGAGACCATCTTGGGCCATAACGTAGCGGTTTTGGGTGACGCAGACGTGAGTTTGCTCCCAACGCCGTCCATTGCCTTCACCGACGTTCGGGTGGGTGAGGTGGAAGATCCGCTGCTGGTGATCTCCCGCTTCTCGGGCAAGATCGAGCTGCCCGCGCTGTTGCGCGGTGAGATCCGTGTCCTGGACATGAAGCTTGAGGAGCCAAATTTGCGCGTTGCTCTCGACGAGCAGGGCAAGCTGGATCTGCTCAACGCAACGCCGCATGATTCTGTCATGGAGTTCATGGAACCGAGTTCCGTTGTGTTTGACAGCATCGAGATCGTAAACGGCTCCATCAGCCTTGTTGATGCCCGGTCCGGTGAAAGCTTCAGCGGTGTGAATGGCAACTTTCTTGCCAGCGCGCGCAGTCTGGAAGGTCCGTTCAAGCTGGACGGCGCAATCACGCTGGAAGGTGTGCCTTACACGGTCCGCATTGGAACCGGTCGCCGCGATGCAAGCAAGCACACCCGCGTAAAAGCCCAGATTTCCCCTGCGTCCTTTCCGGCACAGTTCACGCTTGATGGCGAGGTCTGGCAGGAAGACGGGCGTCCGTTTTATGCAGGTACCGCGCTTGCACGCTCCATCCTGCCTGAAGACAGCGAGCGGATGGAATGGCTGTTTGAGGGGGACTATCAGTTCGACCCCAGCGCCTTGATCATTCCCGCCTACACATTGCGGCTTGGCCCTGAGGATCGCCCGGTCACGGCAGAGGGCGCGGCACGGTTCGACTACGCTGGCGATGGTGCCTTGGATGCCAGCGCGCGGTTCAAACAAATCGACCTGGATCGCTTGTTCGGCGGCGGCCCGCAAGAGCCCGTTTCTGTGGCCAGCTTCCCGGCCCAACTGACCAGTTTTCTGGAAGACCTGCCTCTGGCGGCCACCAGCACCACATTGAAGGCCGAAATGCCGAGCGTGGTCATGGGCGGAAGCGTTCTCACCGATGTGCGGGCGGAGGTCTCTTC
Source organism: Pseudovibrio exalbescens (assembly GCF_028737195.1). Taxonomy (GTDB): domain Bacteria; phylum Pseudomonadota; class Alphaproteobacteria; order Rhizobiales; family Stappiaceae; genus Pseudovibrio; species Pseudovibrio zosterae. The sequence goes on from NZ_JAQZAJ010000003.1 coordinate 239,054, forward strand.
CGGCCCCACGGGATGGGGCGTGAAGCAGCTTTCCGCGCGTCTGCCGGGGCGTAGCTCGCTGAGGTCCTCCGGCTACCTGGAGCTGCGCACCGCGCGTGAATATCGTGGTCAGGTGGAAATTGACTCCCTGCAACCGCAAAAGCTTGCCAGTTGGTGGCATGGGACGCCAGAGGTTGCGACCGCGCGGGTAGAGCCATTTGACCTTCGCAGTGATGTTGCTGTGGGGCCGGGACTGTTTTCCATGACGGATCTGCGCCTTGATGTGGATGGCGCTCAGACGGTGGGCACAGTCTCCTACAAGTGGCCCTCGGGACAGCCTGCCGAGCTGGTCGTGGACATTGACAGTGATCGACTGGATCTGGATCAGCTTGAGACGTTTGCGGCGGCGTTGAGCGGCGGGCAGGTGCGCAGTACCGGCCTGAACATGTCCCTGCGCCTTTATGCCGATGAGTTTGTTTCCAAGGGCGTAAAAGCCAAAAGCATGATCCTGCGGGCAGGTCTTGAGGACGACACCTTGGCAATAGACGAGCTGAAAATTCGCGATTTTGCCGGAGCCTATGTGGATGCAAGCGGCCGGGTTGAGCGGGTTTCTACAACGCCTTCAGGCTCCATTGACGGCACCCTGCGGGCGACATCCCTAATCGGGGCTGTCTCTGCCCTTGAGCGCATTGCACCGGAAAACAGGTTCGTTCAGCAACTGAAAAAGGCGGCTCCCGCACTGGCTCCGGTTTCCCTGACCAGCAAGCTGGAAGCTTCGGCTGTTGACGGGCAAACGCAGATTTCTGCCAGCCTTTATGGTGATGTTGGCGTCAGCGAGTTTGACTTCAACGGCACCTTTGCGGGCCGAATGGATGAAATCAACAGCGGTGATGTGAGGGCTGAGCTGTTTCTGGGCGGGGCGGATGGGGTCACCTTGTTACGCCAGCTGGGCATCGAGGCGCTTCCGCTTGATAACGTTCAGCAGGCCAGTGTTCAGCTGGCCATGGAAGGTGTGCCTCGCAGCAAGATGGACTTCGTGTTCACCGGTCAGTTGGGGGATGCTGAGCTCAAGAGCGAGGGAACCTTCAACGTGAAGCCAGATGGCTCACCACACTGGGAAGCCAGCAGCACGTTGCGTACCGCAGACATCAGCCCAACGGCCTTGGTTCTGGGCTATTTGCTGCCAAACCCGGACAGTGCCTTGCCTGTCGATGTGGAGGCCACCTTGTCCGGTGAGGGGCGCAAGTTTGAAATGACTTCGCTTTCCGGTGTTGTGGCTGATGCCAACTTTCAGGGAACCTTGAGCGGGGAGCTTTCGCAGAACTCCGGCCTCAAGGCCAGTGGCGCGTTGGCGGCGTCCTCCGTTGATTTGCGGGGCCTGTCTGAGTTGGTTCTTGGGTCTGGCGCTTGGACGGCGGACCTTGAAAGCCGAGAGAGTGTTTGGCCATCCTCAGCGCTGGGCGCTTCTCTTCTGAGCGGCATTGATCTGACGCTGGACCTGCGCAGCGACCGCGCCCATTTCAGCGAGGAAATGGTAGTGGACGCGGCTTCAGGCCAGCTGCGTTTGCGTGATGATCTGCTCGCTATCGATCACGGCGTTGGCCGCTATGCGGGCGGCAGCCTGACTGGTGCCCTGCAGTTGACGCGAGTAGGGGATCAGGCCTCTCTTGAGGGGCGTTTCCGCCTTGATGATGCGGTGTTGGAAGAGCTGATCTGGGCCCGTGATGGCCGGGCGGTCGCGACCGGTACAGTGCAGGCCATTGCAGAGTTTGAAGGGCTGGGGCGCACGGTATCGGGTTTGGTTTCCGGTCTTGCGGGCGGGGGTACCTTTACCATCAAGTCCGGTGAGATCCGCGGTTTGAACCCGGATGCCTTTGACCTTGTGATCGAGGCGGCGGATAGGGGCCTTGAGCTGGACGAGACCAAGGTTCGGGATGTGTTTGCAAGCCATCTGGATCTTGGCAGTATTCAGTTCGATCAGATCGATGGCACGCTCGCATTGTCTTCAGGCCGATTGCGGGCGCGCAACATCAGCGTGGATACTGCCGCTGCGACCATGTTTGGCTCGGCGCAGATCGACTTGCAAAAGTGGCAGGCGGACGGGGATGTTTCCATCAAGGTAGCCGGTGACCAGTATGAGGTCAGTGGTGCTGATCCGCAGGTGGCAATTGTGTTTGAAGGTGACGTTGCCTCTCCATCCCGTCGCATCGATGTGACGCCGTTCCTGTCCTATCTCAACATTCGCGCCATTGAGCAAAACGTGCTGCGGATCGAGAAGGAGCAGGAGGCGATTGCCGAGCAGGAGCGGATGCTGCGTGAGCTGAAGCGCCAGCAGGAAGAAGCCGAGGTCCGCAAGCGTCAGGAAGCCGAGCAGGCGGCGCAACGCGCGGCGGAGGAAGAGGCACGCCGCGCTGCTGAACGGGAAGCACGCCGCGCCGCGCAGGAACAGGCTGCTCGAGAGCGCGCCTACCGGGAGCGGTTGGAGCGCCAACGGCAGGAACGTGAGCAGGCTGAGCGCGAGCAAAGGGAGCGGGAAGATCGTATTCGTCGCCTCCTTCAGGAAAACAGCGCGCCAGCGCCATCCTCACCCAGTGCGCAAGACCGCACAAATCAGCAGGGAGCGGACGCGGATTTTCTGAGCACCGTTCGCTCTGCCCTGTCACGAGGCCAGTCTGATGCGCAAGACGGCGGTGTGAACAGCAATCAGGGTCTGCCAGCGCTTGCGCCGCCGAAGTTTATTGGCGGTGTCAACGAAGCGGCGGTCCCCGGTTCTGGCGTAACTGAGGGGCAAATTCTCGTGGCTCCGGGCAGCGACTTCTCCGTAGACGGGGCGGGTACCACGTTTGATGCCAGTGTACCGCCGCCGCAGCCAAAGCGGGATAATCTCCCGCGTTTTCGTGAGCTGCCGGGCGGGCGTCTGATCGAGATCAACTAGCGGTTTTCAGAGCTTTGTAGTGGCGCAGCACAGCCAGCCTGACACAGCTGGACAGCCCCGCGTCGGGATCGCGTGTGTCGTCGATTTCTGCCACAACGGCGGCGATCGATTTACCGCTGAGCGAGGCGAGTTCCTCAAGCCCTTCCCAGAAGTCTTCTTCAAGCGCAATGCTTGTGCGGTGCCCATGCAAGGTGATTGAGCGCTTGATCAAAGCCAAGGCTCACTCCTGATCTTCGTGTTTGTGGGAGGTGGGCTCGCGTTCAGCACCTTCAACAGCCTTGCGAAGGCGCGTGGCTTCGAACTGTGTGGCAGTCTTCTCAGCCTTGCTGCGGCCAAAGAGCCGGCGATTTTCTTCTGCCTGCTTTTCCTTGGCCGCGCGTTTCTGGTGCTTGCGCGCTTGTCTCAGATTAACGATGTCTGCGCTCATGGTGCCTTACATCCCAAATCTTAGAGGAGCGCGCTGGCGCAATCAGGTCTTCTTGCGAAACGCATCCAGCGATACGACGGTGTTTCCTGCTTCTGCAGGTTTGTCGTCCTTGTCCGCCTCTGAGTTCCCTACTTCCGCAGTGTCCTGATCCTGCTCGGCCTCTGGCTGAGTATACTTGCTGGAGTTTTCAAGGCGCTCAGCGCGCTCCAACTCGTTGTGCAGTTCTTCAACAGCGGCCAGATCTGCCTCGGCAATGCGGAATTCCTCAGGCAGTTCCTCAGCGGTCTTGCCGGGTTCGAACTCAAGCGCGAACTGGACAGACGGGTCAAAGAAGCCCTTGATTGCAGCGAACGGCACATACAGGCGCTCAGGCACGCCGCCAAATGACAGACCAACCTCGAACGCATGTTCTGTTACCTGAAGGTCCCAGAACTGATGTTGAAGGACAATGGTCATTTCCTTCGGGTAGCGTTCTTTGAGCCGCGTGGAAATCTTCACGCCAGGTGCCGTGGTCTCAAAGGCGATGTAGAAATGGTGCTCGCCGGGCAAACCTGCGCGATTCACTTCTGTCAGGATCTTGCGCACCGCGCCCCGAAGTGCGTCCTGAATGATTATGTCGTAGCGGATCAAGTCTTCTGCCATGTGTGGCACCGCTTACCCTTTGCGTTCTTATTCGGCCCAACTATAACGTAGAGGCAAAGAAAAGGCCTGTGGTTTTTTCCGCCCCGCGCTCATTTGCGCTGGATGTAACACACAGGCTCCAAAAATCCCAGTGGAGGCTTCTGTTGCCAGGTGCCCCCGAACCCCGCCTAGAGAGCTAAACCCCCAGGACTTAGCGGACTACCGGTACTGCATTACGCAGCAACAGCGTTGTCCATAGCGTAGTTGTCGTTTGCAACTATCAATATGGCCCGATATCGGTGGTACCATGCCGAGCAAAAGCACAGCCTTTACGCCCTCGTCGATCCTATTTCGCCCCCGCCGAAACCCGCAGATCGTCTGCGGGTTTGGGTGGAGGCGCCGGGTACCGCCCCCGGGTCCGATAGGTTTATTGCGCTGACCATTTATTGCCGTAGCCAGTAAACTGGCATGCGGAATATAGGAGCTAAGTGGGCTAAATGGAAGGGGAACCCTCAAGGATATGTCAAGCTGTTGACAATCGATGGGAATCGGCGCGCCTTCCTTTATAGTCTGGCAAAAGACAATTGGCGGGCCTGTGCGGTTTATAAAGCAGAGGCACAACCTGCCGACAAAAGGCCGCAGAAAGAAAGGGACGACCACGTGCAGCAATATCTGGATCTGATGCAAAGAATTCTGGCGGAGGGCGTCGACAAGGGGGACCGTACGGGCACTGGCACGCGGTCCATCTTCGGTCACCAGATGCGGTTTGACCTTTCCGAAGGCTTTCCGGTGGTCACAACCAAGAAGCTGCACCTGAAGTCCATTATCCATGAGCTGCTCTGGTTCCTGGCCGGCGACACCAACATCAAGTACCTCAAGGAAAACGGGGTGCGGATCTGGGATGAGTGGGCGGACGAAAACGGCGACCTTGGGCCGGTATATGGCTACCAGTGGCGCTCGTGGCCTGCGCCGGATGGGCGCTCCATTGACCAGATCAGCAACCTTGTGGAGCAGATCAAGACCAACCCTGACAGCCGTCGCCATATTGTTTCAGCGTGGAACCCAGCGCTGGTGGACGACATGGCGCTGCCTCCGTGCCACGCCATGTTCCAGTTTTACGTGGCGGAGGGCAAGTTGTCCTGCCAGCTCTATCAGCGCTCTGCCGACGTGTTTCTGGGTGTGCCGTTCAACATCGCGTCCTATGCGCTCTTGACCATGATGATGGCGCAGGTCTGCGATCTGGAGCCGGGCGACTTTGTGCATTCGTTCGGGGATGCCCATCTTTACTCCAATCATTTCGAGCAGGCCCAGCTGCAGCTTTCCCGCGAGCCGCGCCCCTTGCCGAAAATGATCATCAACCCGGAAGTGAAGGACTTGTTTGCCTTCAAGTACGAGGACTTCAAGCTTGAGGGCTATGACCCTCATCCGCATATCAAGGCAGCGGTTGCTGTTTGATCCTTGATCGCTCGCAAAGGTAGATAGTTACATGAAAGCCCTCATTACCGTTCCGGCGCGTATTGGCTCCACCCGGTTTCCGAAAAAGCCGCTCCACCTGATCAATGGCAAGAGCCTTTTGGAGCGTGTTGTGCAGATTGCTGCTGTTGCTGCCAAGCAGACCGGCGCCCAGTATGTGGTTGCCGTTGACCATGAAGAGGTTGCACGGCACTGTGATGATATTGGCGCGCCTTGGGTGATGACGGATCCCGAATTGCCATCCGGTACAGACCGCGCTTTGGCTGCCGCGACCGCCCATGGAGGTGACTGGGACTTCGTTTTGAACCTTCAGGGCGATGCACCGTTCACCCCGCCAGAGCATGTGGCGCTTTTGATTGAAGCGGCCAAGGTCAAGGCAGAGGCGGAGCTTTTCACGCCCGTCATTCGTCTGGATTGGGAGGCGCTCGATCAGCTGCGCGAACACAAGAAGGACCACCCGTTCTCTGGTACCACCTGCCTCAGAAATGATGAGGGCCGGGCCTTTTGGTTCTCAAAGAACATCCTTCCCGCCATTCGGGGAGAGGAAAAGCTTCGTGCTGCAGATGGTTTTTCACCTGTGTTCCGCCATATCGGGCTTTATGGCTATCGCATTGATGCGCTTAGAAAGTTCTGCGCAGCTCCCGTGGGCACCTATGAAAAGTTAGAGGGCCTTGAGCAGTTGCGGTTCTTGGAAAACGACATGCACGTTCATGCCGCTGAAGTTGCTGTACCCAAGCTCTCCATGTCTGGTGTGGATACGCCAGCTGATGCGGAGCTTGCAGAAAAGCTGATCGCACAACACGGTGATCCCTACGCCGAACTGGAGGCCCGTCTATGACCCGTATTTATGTGACCCGTCATGGCAATACCTTTGACAAGGGCGATGTGATTACCCGCGTTGGGGGGCGTACAGATTTGCCCCTGAGTACCTCAGGCCTGGCGCAGGCCGAGGCGCTGCGCGATCATTTCGAGCAGGGTGGCATCAAGTTTGACCGGGCGTTTTGTTCTCCGCTGAAACGCACCAAGAAAACTGCCGAAATCGCGCTTGCGAGCCAGTCTGCTGAGGTGGAGCTGAAAGTGCTGCCGTTTCTGGTGGAGATTGACTACGGGCCAGATGAGAACAAGCCTGAAGAAGAGGTCGTTGCGCGCATCGGCGAAGCGGCCTTGAAGGCGTGGGAGGAGGAAGCGATCCCCCCGCAGGGCTGGCACGTTGAGCCCACGGCAGTCATCGGCCGCTGGGAAGAGTTTTTTGCCAACGCGAACAAGAAATACAAGGACGAAACCATTCTGCTGGTCACCAGCAATGGTATTGCCCGGTTTGCATTGAGCGCCGTTGATGGTGGTAAAGGAGATCACGCGCTCAAGCTGAAGACCGGTGCCTATGGCATTCTGGATGTGGCAGAAGACGGCAAGGTTACTGTTGTGTCGTGGAACGTGCGTCCATGATGTGACCTCAAACCCGCAGCCAGGTAAGAGCCGCAACAACAATAACGAGGAGGAGGTGTGCTCATGACCGCAATTGCCATGATATCTGCTGTTGCCGAAAATGGTGTTATCGGCGCGGATAATGATATGCCTTGGTCGATTTCGACTGACCTGAAGTTCTTTCGCAAGACCACCATGGGAAAGCCCGTGATCATGGGCCGACGGACTTTGCTTTCCATTGGCAAGCCGCTTCCGGGCCGAACCAACATCGTCGTTACCCGCGACGAAGGTTTTGCTAATGAAGGCGTCACCATTGCCCGCTCCGTGGACGAAGCCATCGATCTCGGCCTTCAGGTGGCACGCGAAAAGAGCCTTGATGAAATCATGATTATTGGGGGTGGCCAGATCTATCTGGCAGCTATGCCGCAAGCAACGCGTCTTTACATAACCCGCGTTCATGCCAAGCCGGAGGGGGATACCCACTTTCCAGAGATTGCCGAGGATATGTGGGCGCTTAAAGAGCGGACGCCGTTTGAACGCGGTGAAAAAGATACCGCAAGCACCTCTCTTGAAATCTACGAGCGCCGCGCGTCCTGACGCGGTGCCACTTCCTCCGTTTTTTCTCGCGAAACCGGGCTTCTCATGTCTTCAAAATCAGAGTTTGCCGAAATTGATCTGAATTGGGCGCATTTTGACGCCTTGTCTGCAAGGGACGTTTACGACGCCCTCAAACTGCGGTGCCTTGTCTTCATCGTGGAGCAAGAGTGCCACTATCCAGATATCGATGGTGAGGACCTTGCTGCCGTCCACCTGTTGGCACGGCGCAAAAGCGACGGCAAGTTGGTTGCCTATCTTCGGGTCTTTGAACCAACCCAAGTTGCGTCCTACTGGAAAATTGGCCGTGTTGTGGTCGATCCCTCGGCTCGGGGAAGTGGGCTTGCACGTCAGATCATGAGTTCTGCAATGGCTTACTGCAAAGATCACGGCGCAGGAAGCGAGATACACTTGCAGGCGCAAGTTTATCTGAGCGCTTTCTATGAGAGTTTTGGGTTTAAACCTGTGAGTTCTGAGTATCTCGAGGACGGTATTCCACATATCGATATGAAAAAATCATCGCTTGGTTAATTAACACAAGGCTGGGCCGTGGTTAGACCGACGCGCTGATAAACGCGCTCTCGAAAGATCATGAAAATACAACGGAACTTGGGGCCTTCGCACTTGTCTGGAGCTGCATTTGCACCTATCTGACAACATAAATGGAAGGCGCGATTGGGCACATCTTCCGATTGCTACCTTCTTTCAAGCTTTTTTGAGGAAAATGAGCGCACGGACCTGCTGTTTTTGCTTTGGGGAGACACATGAAAGTGTCGCTATCACGCCCCAAAATACAATTACAACCATAGCGAATGGTGAGACTATCAAAAAGACTATAAGGTGGTCTTAGAGGCGTGTGGTTTCATTGAAAGGGCGGCGTAAGTCCCCTATAAATCAATGAAAGTCATAGCAAGCGCAGCACATTAGGTTAATCGGCCGGATCTCCGGCTAAGTATGTACAAAAGGAACTCTAAATGCCTTGGAGCAATCAAACTGGCGGAGGCTGGAAGGGCGGCGGTAACAACGGCGGCCCATGGGGTAATTCCGGCGGCGGCGGTGGCGGCGGCGGCCCTTGGGGCGGCGGTCCACAGCGCGGCGGCGGCGGTGGGGGTGGAAATCCACCTGATTTCGAGGAAATCCTCAAGCGCGGCCAGGATCACCTGAAAAACGTCCTGCCAGGCAATGGCGGTGGCATGGGCTTCAAGGGCATTTTGCTGGCCATCATTGCTGCGCTGGTTATCTGGTTGGCGACCGGCATTTACCGCGTAAACACTGGCGAAGTGGGTGTTGAGCTCGTTTTTGGTCAGGTGGTTGGTCAAACCGCGCCAGGCTTGAACTATAACTGGCCATATCCAGTTGGCGAAGTTTACAAGCCGGATGTTCTGCGCGTTCGCGAAACCACGGTGGGTATGGAAGAGCTGGTGCGCGGCACCACGATCTCCAACCGTGACGTCGCTGAGGAAAGCTTGATGCTGACTGGCGATGAAAACATCGTCGATGTCGACTTCAAGATCCAGTGGGTCATCCAGAATACGCCGACGGGTGTATCTGACTTCCTGTTCAACATTCAGGACCCAGAAGCTACCGTGAAAGCAGTTGCTGAATCTGCAATGCGTGAAGTTGTTGGTAGTTCCCGTATTGACTCGATCCTTACCGAAAACCGCGCCCCTATTCAGCAGGGCGTGCAGGACTTGATGCAAGCCACCCTAGACAACTACGGGGCTGGTATTCAGGTTCGTGACGTTCAGATGCAGAAGGTCGACCCTCCTGCGCAGGTAATTGAGGCTTTCCGTGACGTTCAGGCTGCGCGCGCCGATCAGGAGCGTATCCAGAACGAGGCGCAGGCCTACGCAAACCGCATTGTTCCAGAAGCACGTGGTGAAGCGGCTCGTATTACTGAAGCTGCTCAAGCTTACCGTGATCAGACCATCGCTCAGGCAGAAGGTCAGGCACAGCGGTTTACCAAGGTTTACGAAGAGTACACCAAGGCACCAGACGTGACCCGTCAGCGTCTCTATCTGGAGACCATGGAAGAGGTCCTGAGCAAGAACCAGAAGATCATAATCGATGGTGAAGGTTCTTCAAGCGGTGTGTTGCCATACTTGCCGCTGGATCAGTTGAACCGTCGTACTGGCGCAACCGGAGGTAATAACTAATGAAAAGCGGTATTCTTGGTATCGTAATAGCCGTTGTCGCGCTGGTCCTCTATTGGTCCGTGTACATCGTGAATCCAGCCCAGCAGGCTCTGGTTCTGCAGTTTGGTGAGGTTCGCGGTCAGGCGACTGAACCAGGTCTCAAGTTCAAATGGCCATGGGAAAACGTTGTTTACATCGATAAGCGTATTCTTGACCTGAACATGCCGGTTCTTGAAGCGATTGCTTCTGACAAGAAGCGTCTTCTGGTCGATGCGTTTGCGCGCTATCGCATCAGTGATCCGATCAAGTTCTACCAGTCGGTGAATAACGTGGAAGAAGGTTCCCGTCGTCTGGCGACATTCCTTCAGTCTTCACTGCGTCAGGAACTCGCGAAAGCAAGCTTGAACCAGATCGTTCGCGATGAGCGTGCCGAACTGATGGAAAAGACCCGTCAGGACGTGGACCTTCGCGCGGATAACATCGGTATCGATGTGGTGGATGTGAAGATCCGTCGCGCGGATCTGCCGGAAGCCAACTCTCAGGCAATCTTCCGCCGTATGCAGACGGAACGTGAGCGTGAAGCGACCGAAATCCGTGCGCAGGGTGAAGAGCAGGCACGCCGTATTCGCTCCCGCGCGGATCGCGATGCGACCGTCATCGTGGCGAACGCACAGCGTGATGCTGACATCGTGCGTGGTGATGGTGATGCGCGCCGGAACGAGATCTTTGCTCAAGCCTACAACAAGGATCGTGACTTCTTCGAGTTTTATCGTTCCATGCAGGCTTACAGATCCTCCATGAACGGTGGCAACACCTCCTTGGTGCTGTCTCCAGACTCAGAGTTCTTCCGGTTCTTCCAGAACTCTAGCGGTTCCGCATCGGCTCCGGCAACGTCCGCTGCAGCGACAGCCACAGGTACGGCTTCCGCACAATGAGTGATCTGATTGTGGCGTTGGGTCTGGTTCTGGTGATCGAAGGGATCGTCTATGCTCTGGCCCCAACCCACATGAAGGACATCTTCCTGAAGATGCAGGAAGTTCCTGAGCAAACACTGAGGATTGGAGGGCTGGTTGCGATCGCTATCGGATTTGTTGTTGTCTGGTTTGTCCGTTCCGGCGGATAGGGAGCAACTCAAGCCTTTGGGATTGGGCTGGCACTACTGGAAATTTTCATAAAAGTGATCACTTGCCCGCGCTTTGTTAACCAAGGCGCGGGCAAATTGCATTTCAGAGCGTGTAAATTAGAATGCACTGGTGCAGTTTGAGGAGTAGGCCGATGGCCCGTGTGTTTCGCCGGAGCAGTCCGGGACGATTTTTCAAAGCCCTAACCGTTGCAGCCGCACTGACCGTGGCCATGGTGACCGCGCCGGTGTCCCATGCACAGGGACCGGCCTCGGTTGCAGATCTGGCTGAAAACCTGGCAGATGCGGTGGTCAACATCTCGACCGCGCAGAATGTGAGTGGTCAACGGGCATTGCCATTGCCGCAGGTTCCGGAAGGCTCGCCCTTTCAGGAGTTTTTCGAAGAGTTTTTCAATAACCAGCAGCCAGACGCTGACCGGCCGCGCCGGGTGCAGTCTCTTGGGTCAGGTTTTGTCATTGACGGCATTGAAGGCATCATCGTTACCAACAATCACGTGATTGAAGGGGCTGACGAGATTACCGTCAACTTCAATGATGGCACGAAGCTCAGCGCTGAACTGATCGGTACAGACGAAAAGACGGATCTGGCTGTTCTGAAAGTGACGCCGCACAAGGAGCTTGATGCGGTCAACTTTGGCAGCTCTGATAATCTTCGCGTCGGCGACTGGGTGATGGCGATTGGCAACCCTTTCGGCCTTGGCGGTACGGTGACCGTAGGCATCGTTTCCGCGCGCAATCGTGACATAAACGCCGGCCCTTATGACAATTTCATTCAAACCGACGCAAGTATCAACAGAGGCAACTCAGGTGGTCCGCTGTTCAACATGGATGGTCAGGTTGTCGGCATAAACACGGCAATATTCTCCCCTTCAGGCGGTTCTATCGGCATTGGATTTGCCATTCCAGCGGACACGGCTACACGCGTTATTGGCCAGCTCAGAGAGTTTGGTGAGACACGTCGCGGTTGGCTTGGCGTCCGTATTCAGGAAGTAACTGATGAAATTGCTGAGGGCTTGGGCATGGACCGGGCGCGTGGCGCGTTGGTCGCTGGCGTGACTGAAGACGGACCTGCGAACCTATCTGGTATCGAGCCCGGTGATGTTATCCTCTCTTTCAATGGCCGTCTGGTTCCCGAAATGCGGGACCTGCCGCGCATGGTGGCAAACACGACTATTGGAGCCACCGTGCCAGTGATCATTCTGCGCCGCGGCGAAGAAGTTGCAATGGATGTTACCCTTGGCAAACTGGAGGAAATGGCCAGCATCGCCCAAGCAGAGGCAGTTGAGGATGGCGATGAGGTGCCGCAAGACAAGGCTGTGGTTCTTGGATTGACACTTGCCACCATTAATGAAGAGCTGCGGGAGCAGTTCACATTGAGTGCGGAGGTAAAGGGCGTTGTGGTCGTGAACGTGGAAGCGGGCAGCGCTGCAGAGGACAAGCGGATTCGTCCAGGCGATGTGCTGGTCGAGGTGGCGCAAGAGCCTGTGAACAGCCCGGCCGATGTTCAGGCCGAAGTGCAGAAACTGCGCGATGAAGATCGGCGATCAGCCTTGCTGTTATTATCGAACGGGGCGGGTGAACTTCGCTTTGTGGCGGTACGTATCGACGCCAACTAGTTCCCCACAAACCTTGTGAAAAAGCCGCCAAGTGGGCGGCTTTTTTGCTAGTCGGTTACAAACTCTTCCGCGTTGTAACCCTGAATGTAGAGCAGGGCGGTCAAGTCCGAGTGGTCTATGCGCATGTCAGCTTGTGCAGCTACTGCGGGCTTTGCATAGAATGCCGCGCCGATGCCAGCGCGCTCCAGCATGGCGAGGTCGTTGGCACCATCGCCTACCGCGATCACATCATCGGGCTCGATCTTCTTCTCGCTTAGCAGCTCGTTCAGGCGGTCCAGCTTGGCCTGCTTGCCGAGGATTGGCATTTGCACTGTGCCGGTGAGCTTTCCGGCTTCTTCAAGAAGGGTGTTGGCGCGGTTTTCGTCAAAGCCAATCTTCTCGGCGATCTTGGAGGTAAAGACTGTGAACCCCCCGGAAACGAGGGCGGCATACCCAAGGTTTGCTTTCATGGTCTGGACCAACGTCCGTCCCCCGGGCGTCAAGGTAATGCGCTCGGCTATGACCTTTTCCACGACGGAGCTGTCGAGCCCTTTGAGCAGGGCAACGCGTTCCTGCAGGGCGGGTTCAAACTCGATTTCTCCCCGCATGGCACGTTCCGTAATGGCGGCGATCGTGTCCTTAAGGCCCAGCTCCGCAGCCAGTTCGTCAATGCACTCTTGACCGATCATGGTTGAATCCATGTCAGCAATAAGCAGGCGCTTTCGTCGGTTGGTCGCAGGCTGAACGAACAAATCCACCGGCGTTTCACCAAGGGCTGAGCGCAGCGTATCTGTTGCCTCTGAGACCGAAAGGGCTTGCGTTGTGAAGATATCCGCTGCAATACCCGGGTTGAGCCATTCATGACGCGTCTCGCCCGGCACAAGGGCGGCGAGTTTTTCAATCAGCGCGTCATCTACTGCAGGATTTGCTGGACTGGATATGAGCGTAACAACAAAGGACATAAGCAGCTCTCAAAATTTGGGGACCGACGGGAAACAGGAAAAGCCCGTAGCAGTGTTGATAGCGGGCCCCACCGCCAGCGGCAAGACGGCATTGTCCATTGACCTCGCAAAAGAACTCAACGGTTTGATCGTAAATGCAGATTCCATGCAGATTTACCGAGATCTGGAGATCTTGAGCGCGCGCCCGTCGCGGGAAGAAGTGGCGGAAGCGCCGCATCATCTGTTCGGATATGTTCCTCTTGATGAGCCTTATAGCGTTATGCGCTGGCATGAGGATTTTAAAAAGGTCTTCAATGCAGCACGGGTAGAAAACCGTCCAGTGATCGTGGTGGGCGGCACTGGATTGTACTTCAAGGCATTGACTGAAGGCTTCTCTCTTATGCCCGATATCCCTGAAGACATTCGGGGAAAGTGGCGGGCTTTAGGCGAGGCGAGTGATGGCGCCGCCCTTCATGGCATCCTCCAAGAGAGGGACAGTGTGATGGCGGAGCGTTTGCGTCCTTCTGATCGCCAGCGTGTTGTGCGTGCGCTAGAGGTGCTGGAAGGAACGGGGAAGTCGCTAAGCTATTGGCAGCAAAGCAGGTCTGAGCCTTTGGTTCCTACGGGGCGGGCCATCTGTGTGGTGCTGGATCCTGATCGTGCCGCTCTGCATGAGCGCATTCATCGCCGGTTTGACATGATGGTCGAACAAGGCGCGATTGGGGAGGCCACCACAATTGCCGAAATGCAGTTGGATCCGGGGCTGACCAGTTTGAGAGCCATTGGCTTGTCGCAGTTGGCAGCAGCGTCTGAGGGGGGGCTGTCTCTTGAGGAGGCTATTGAAAAAGCCAAAACCGAAACAAGGCGATACGCTAAGCGTCAGACCACCTTCTTTCGCGGGCAGCTCAGCGGTTGGGAAAGGCTTGATCCGTTAGATGAGAACGCGGTGCGCGCGTTCCGAAACAGGACGGTTTCGGCATTTTCTTGACCGGAGAATGTGGCGATTGGGGCAGGGTTTAGAGAGTCAAGAAAAAAACTTTACGATTACTGTCAAAATTAGCGAATATTCTTGGTGACAGACGCGAATAAGTTGAGTAAATAATGCCCTCTCTTCTGAGGGTTATGTGGCCTAACCCGTTGATATTGCAGTATATTGTAAGCTTTTGAGCTAAGAGTTACAGATGCGGCGGAGCTGAAGCTCCAGATATTGGGCTGGCGTTGTTTAAGAACTGCGCCGGCCCAATTCGTTTGAGCCTGCCACACCACCTTACCTTAAAGTAATCATAGTCTCGGCCATATTTCATCGCATTCGGAAAGTACCTCTTACGCCGTCGCCGGGGCACCTTCTGCATCCCCCCAACGCCTCGGTGATGCACCAGTAGAGACTGCCACAGAAGCGGTCCAACTGAAGCCAAAGGAGGCATGCACATGGTGAGTATGAACAGTCTCGAAACCAAACGGTTGAGAGCTCGGACCTTCGCCAAGCAGGATCTAACTGAACTTCAGGAATTACATCGAGATCCGGAAGTTAACCGGTATCTCTTCCCTAAAGGACCATGGGACAGCGAAACTTGTAGGGTGAAGCTGTCTGAGTTCATGAATCAGCAGAAGAAATACGGTTTCGGCATCTGGCGCCTTGAGACACATGGCGGGCAGTTTGTCGGTTGGGCAGGTTTTGCGCTCTTCGAAGAAACCGCAGAAGTGGAGCTTCAATACGCCTTCAGACAGCCCCTGTGGGGCATTGGGCTTGGCACCGAGGTGACACAGGCTCTGACAGAATGGTTTTTTGAAAACACCTATTTTACGCATCTCATTGCCCGGGTGCACCCGGACAACCTTCCGGTCAAGCTCGTCTTGATGCGCGAAGGCCTTCACTTCCGCGAGACGCGGACAGTGGCGGGAGAGCCGCAAGAAATCTATCAGGTCCTTAGCCCGGCCTGCCAGAGATTGGCGCTGTCAGCTTAACCCCCGCCTGACAGTCGAAAAAATAAAACCCCGCCGTTGGTTTGGCGGGGTTTCGTGTTTTAGCAGACTCGGAATGGTCCTTGGTTGTTGACTAGCTGGCAATGGCATCGTCGACATTGACAATGCGCTGTGAGCGGATGGCCAGTTTGTTGAGGGCCGATACATAGGCACGGGCTGAGGCAACCAGTGTGTCGGTATCTGCGCCCTTGCCAGTTGCGATCTTTCCGCTGTCCTCAAGGCGCACTGACACCTCTGCCTGCGCGTCGGTGCCTTCAGTCACTGCATTTACCTGATAGAGCTGCAGAGTGGCCTCGTGCGGCCAGATCGCCTTGATGGCGTTGAAGGTGGCATCTACAGGGCCATCACCCGTTGCTTCGCGGGTTTCATGGCGTCCGTCGATGTCCATGGTCAAAATGGCCTTCTGTGGGCCTCCTGTGCCTGCAATGACCGTCAGCGCAATCACCTTCACGGTCTCGCCCTGAATGGTGATTTCATCCTCGACCAACGCTTCAATGTCTTCGTCGTAGACGTTCTTCTTGCGGTCAGCCAGCTCCTTGAAGCGGCGGAACGCCTCCTGGAAGGCATTGTCGCCCAAGTCATAGCCCAGTTCCACCAGCTTGTCCTTAAAGGCATGGCGGCCAGAGTGTTTGCCCATCACCAGCGAGGTTGCGCGAACACCCACGTCTTCAGGACGCATGATTTCGTAGGTCTCTGCGTTCTTCAGCATGCCGTCCTGATGAATGCCGCTTTCGTGCGCAAAGGCGTTCTTGCCAACGATGGCTTTGTTGTACTGAACCGGGAAGGAGGAGACAGCGGAGACCAGCTTGGAAGCGCGGGTCAGATAGACAGGGTCTACCTTGCTGGCATATGGCAGAATGTCGTTTCGAGTACGCACTGCCATGACGATTTCTTCCAGCGCCGCATTGCCTGCACGTTCACCCAGTCCGTTGATCGTACACTCGATCTGACGGGCACCGCCCGCAACACCGGCCAGCGAGTTGGCAACAGCCAGTCCCAAATCGTTGTGACAATGAACGGAGAAGACGGCTTTGTCTGAGTTCGGCACGTTGGCACGGATCTGTTCGAACATCTCCCGATATTCTTGCGGTACGGCGTAGCCCACGGTGTCTGGCAAGTTGATGGTGGTGGCACCTGCCGCAATTGCAGCTTCCACGCAGCGGCTCAGATACTCGATCGGAGTGCGTGTTGCATCCATTGCTGACCATTCCACGTCATCAATCAGGTTGCGAGCCTGCGCGACGGTGCGTTGAATGATCTCCAGCACTTCGTCTTCAGTTTTGTTCATCTGATGCTGCAAATGAATCGGCGACGTGGAGACGAAGGTGTGAATGCGGCCGCGTTCGGCATTGCGAACGGCCTCACCAGCTCGATCGATATCGGCGGAGATAGCCCGCGCCAGACCCGCAATCACAGCGTTTTTGGAGCGTCTTGCAATTTCCGATACGGCTTCAAAGTCGCCGTTGGACGCAATCGGGAACCCTGCTTCGATGATGTCGACACCCATGGTGTCCAGCAGTTCGGCGACCTGCAGCTTCTCTTCCAAGGTCATGGAAGCGCCCGGCGACTGCTCGCCATCACGCAGGGTTGTATCGAAAATTACTACTTGGTCGTTGGATGCAGCTGACATTCCGTGTGTCCTTCCCTCAGCCCCTATAAGGGTGCCCTCTGGTGGTCCTGCCTGTTTTGATTGAGTTTTGCGCGTCAGGGGACCGAAAAAATGATCTTCTTGTGGTGACATGTTCCCCTAAGTGCCCGCCCAGATACGGGGCTGCCGACGCTCAGGGGCATCTAAGTAGAAGAAGATCCATAGCTAGAAGGCCGGCGCGGAGGTTCGCGTCGTTGGTAGCAATCAGATTGTCGCGTGTTGCGATCATCTCTGGTCGTGTGCCTTCTAATTTGGTTGCGCCTTGGCGGCGCAGGTCATTACTGCCTGATTGTCTTGCCAGCTTGGTGACAACACTTAAAACAGTGGTAGCTGATCCTGCGCCCTGTGACAAGATGAAGCTTTGATGGCTTTAAAGTGAGTTTTGCTCAAGAGAACTCCCAACCAAGCTCATGGGTTGTGTTTTTTACCTAAAAGAACAGCTCACCCCGCCCGGTCAGAACCGCTTGTCCGCCAATACGTTGCGCTCTGATTTGCCCGTTCTCCACGTCGATCTCCAGGTCAATGTGAGAGGGGCGGTTCATGAAGAAACCCTGCTCGACTGTGAGTTGGAGGGTGCCATCCAACGGCTCATCGAAAGCCTGAATAACGCCGCCAAAAGCTGCGACAGCCGATCCGGTTGCCGCATCTTCCCAAACCGATGTGTCGTTGATGAACATACGCGCTTGAAAGGAAGAATCAGCTCCTTGCGTTTCGCGGCAGTAGACGTAAATCGCATTGTGGTCTGGGGAGCCGAAGGCGTCTTTCCAGAGTGCCCTGTTCGGCTTAACGGTGCTCAGCACAGCCAGATCGCGCACCGGAACGAATGCATAGTGAACACCTGCGCTCATGGTGGAGGGGCGATGGTTTTCAAATCCGATTTCGGTTGTATCTATGCCAAGGCAGCTGGCGATCAGATCTGTCTCGCCAATCGGTAAGGAAGGGGCCGGGAGCTTGGGCACATCGAACTCTGCAAAGCCAGCAGCGCCCTGTTTAAGCACGACGCCGCAGCGCAAGAGCCCGATTTCTTCTTCCAATACCACGACGGCATCCTGCTCCGGGGCGTCGGTGCCAAACCGTTCTGTCGCCAACAGAACAGCGGTTCCAACGGTCGGGTGGCCAGCAAACGGCAGTTCACCGAAGGGTGTGAAAATGCGCAGCTTGGCCGAGTGGGCGGGATTGGCCGGTGGCAGCACGAACACTGTTTCGGAGAGATTGAACTCCTTGGCAATGGCCTGCATCTGCTGATCACCAAGGTCCTCGCTGTCCAGAACAACGGCCAACTGGTTTCCCTGCAAAGGCGTGTTCGTGAAGACGTCCAGAAGTGCGTAGCGACGTTTCATGGAAATTTTCTCCAAGGACTCAAAGGTTTCGCTCAAGGCTCGGCTAACAGGTTAAGCAGGACACGGACCTTTTTGCCAGTGCTGATTTAGTTGGAACCGTTAGAAAGCAACTTGGCAACGATGCTGACTGCGTAGGGAGGGATATTATGCGGGGCAAGGTCTGCCATTGATCGCACGATGATGACATCGTCCAGCTCTGGAAACTCAAGGGCTTTATTGTGTGCAAGGATTGCCGAGCGCATCTCTTGGGCAGACATGGGAACGAAGTATTCCTGGGCGACACACACACGTGGTCCGTCTTCGATCAGAAACAGACGGCCTGCTTCTGCGCGGTCTGGATGTATGCCGGTTTCCTCCAGCATCTCACGCCGGATGGAACCGAGCACATCAATCGTGCCATCGGTCTTGATGTCTTGTTCATCCAAGTTGCCACCGGGAAAGTAGACCTGACCACCTGTGGAGGTGTGCGACGCCATTTGGCCAAGTATCACGGTGCCATCTGCGGCGCGCAGGGTGGCGCACCCAAACATGTTCTTCACGTTGATGTCCGGATACCCCCAATCACGCCACGCCATGAAACTGGCATACTGGCAGCGGGAGAAAACTGCAGAGAGGACACCGTTCTCCGCCTTGAGATTCACAGCCTTGAGAACCGTACCGTTCCACGATTTGGGCTTTGCGGCGACAAGTTTCTGCCAGTGCGCGGCGATCTCCGCTTCATGGGCTGCTTCAAAGCCCCATGGCTTGTCATTGAGCTTTAGATCAAGAGCTTCAAGCGCCACTACCTGCGGCGTCACTGACCGCTCCATGAAGTGAAGCTCGCCGCCGTTTTTGAAGGCACTTTGGGCCGTGCGCGTGGTGAGGAAACCGCGGGCGGCGTAAAACCCGACTGCGTTGGGGTCTGACTTCAGTTTGATTGTTTTGGCGCGTGCCATTTTGGCGTCTTCAAGGATCACCTCAAAAAGCCATGAGCCGATACCCTGTCGCTTCAATTCCGGTTCCACGAAGAGGTGATCCAGAGTGTAGTCACCATTTTCTTCCAGTTTCCCGGTTGCAAAACCAAGGATCTGTTCGCCTCTTTTGGCGATGAACGCCCTGCCATCCGCGGTGTCTTCTATGCCGATGGCCCAGTTCGCGCGGAAAAGCGCCATGTCTTCAGTCTCATAGCCCCACGATGCTTTCGAGCGATGCATGAGCGCTGTGAGGCGATCGGTGTCTGCAGCGGTGGCTCTTTGAATATGGGGATGCATGAGACCTCAGCGTCCGATAGAATTTCTCGACATGGCTTTGACTATAATTAACGCATGGACCAGATATTAAGTGGCAGCGTTCGTCGTCCCCTGAAAAGAGCTGTGGTGAACAATATAAGGCACCTAAAACGGTCACATTTGCCCGAAAAGGAGAGGCCTTCAAGAATTACAGGGACGCAGTTTTCATGTTGGCTAACCGTGCTTCGCTAGATTGCTCAATGAGTTGGCCGCATGTTACGGTAATGTTCGATACTCCGGCAGCTACGGCTGGTTAGGCACTAGAGCCCATGCGTTTGGCTTTGAAACTCGTATCTGCAGTTTTGTTTCCCACGGCGGTGATTGCGGCTAAAGCCTCAGCTTCCGAGGCGGATGTTCCTTTGGCTGAGCCCAAGGCTTTCGAGCAGCCCGCCCCAGCGGAGTTGGGTGTAAGGCTTCAGATGTTGGGCCAAGAGCTGCAGGAAAAGACCGGGATTGCGCTGTCAGAGAACGCGCGGATCTTTCGCCTGCAAAGCGAAGCGGAGGCTGGCAATGCGGAAGCGGTGTTCCAGTTGGGGCTTGCCTATGAGACAGGACGAGGTGTCGATCAGGACTACATCAAGGCCTATGCGCTCTACAAGCAGGCGCGGGATATGGGCATTACCGCAGCACTGACCAATCTCGCAGGCATTTTGAAATCCGGCCCAGCCTCCATGCAGGATCTGGAACTGGCTCATGAGCTGTTTCAAGAGGCGGCAAACCTTGGTGACTATTGGGCGCAGAACAATCTTGGCCTGATGTACCTTAACGGCGAGGGCGTGGAGAAAAATCCGGAGTTGGCCCTTCGCTGGATCACCGAAGCGCACAATGCGGGCCTTGCTCAGGCAACGGCCAACCTTGCGGGGTTTTATCGGCAGGGGCTTGGCACAAAGCCAGACCACGAGAAAGCCCGGTTTCTTTATGAGGAAGCGGCGCGGCGCGGCGCTGCAGAAGCGCATTTGCCCCTTGGTGAGATGTATGAGTTCGGTGAGGGCGGGCCTGCTGACCTGCAACAAGCCATTCAGCACTACCAGATGGCGGCGGATGCAGGGGATGCGCTGGGCTTGCACTATGTGGGCACGCTCTATGAAGAAGGAGCGGGCCTGCCGCAAAACCTGAACATGGCTGCCCGCTACTACCGCCGTGCAGCGGATCGCGGTTTGGCGCAGTCACAGTATACCCTCGGACGGCTTTACCTTAATGGCGCCGGTGTTGACCAAGACCCTGAGGAGGCAATCAAACTCTATCAGGCGGCGGCTGATCAAGGATTCGGTCAAGCGCTTAATGATCTGGGTGTGCTTTATGAGACCGGCCAGTTCGTGCCGCAAGACACGGCACGGGCGATTGCCTACTATGAGGCTGCGAGCGAGACCTTTCCGTTCGCACTGACCAATCTCGGCCTTGCTTACATCAGCGGTGCAGGGGTGAAGCAGGATGTTGACCGGGCGCTGAGGTATTTCGAGCAAGCTGCGGAGCGCGGTGAGCCGCAAGGCGAGGTGTTTCTTGGGAAGATCTACCTAGAAGGGTTCGCCGTTCAGCAAGATGGCGAGAAGGCAATCTCCTACCTCAAGTCGGCGGCTTTGAAGGGCGATCCCGAAGCGTTTCATCTGCTTGCCTGGTGCTATGAGACCGGTACCTTCCTCAACAAAGACCTAGAAAAGGCCCTGGAGCTGTACAAGCTGGCAGCGGATGCGGGTTTCCCGGCCGCCTTTGAGGCCGTTGAGCGCTTGAGCCAGTAGACCATGGCGTGGGGCCGTTTGAGCAGCTCGTCATTATGCGTTCCTTGCCCTCTGTCCCATCGCTATCAACCCGCCTTGTCCAAGGGCACTGGTGTAACCATGGGGAACCAGAAGTCGAAAGTGTCCAGCATGTCGAGCAGGGCTTTCAATGGGGCGGGGTCGCCCTGAATTTGGAGGGTTCCGTCTTCAATTGCCTTCTCGAATGTGGTTTCACCCAGAAGGACGTTGTTCAGGTCGCTTCGGTTCAGGGTGATCGTGGCTGCAGCATCTGGTGCGTGGTGGCCTTCGATGTGATTGAGAGTGGCATTCTGTAGCTCCAGCACGTAAGTCTGGTTGGTGTCTGCAAAGACCCAGTTGAGCTTGAACTCCTTGGCTCCGGCCTTCTTGTAGTTCAGCCGCATGGCCACATAGTCGAACAACAGGTCCAGATCCATGGCGCGGACGGTATCCGGGCTGGCGGTGGTGGGTGCCGGGAGTTCTTTCACGCCGTTTCGCAGTTCCTGTGCTCCGGTAAGGTAAAAATTGCGCCAAGGTCCGGATTCAGCCTGATAGCCCATTTGCTCCAGCGCGTCTGCCTGAAGGTTCTTGGCTTCTTGATTGTCTGGTTCTGCGAAGACCAGGTGGTTCACGACCTCCGCCACCCAGCGATAGTCACCCTCCTCATAGCTTTCGCGGGCTTTTTGGAGCAGGGCATCTGGCCCTCCCATGAACTCCACATAGCGCTTTGCCGCGTCTCTTTCGGTGTGTTTGTGCAAGCTGGCCGGGTTGCCATCAAACCAGCCCAGATAGTGCACGTATGTGGATTTTATGTTGTGATTGCTGGTGCCGTAGTATCCGCGCGCGGACCAGTTGTTCCTCAGTCCGCTAGGCATCTCGATCATCTCTGCGATCTCGGTCTTGTGGAACCCGTGATTCAAGAGGCGGAGCGGTTGATCGTTGATGAAGCGGTACAAATTGCGTTGTCCGCGCAGGTGCTCCAGCACGCGATCATTCCCTTTGAGGGACCAGTGGTGCGGGGCAAACAGCACCTCAACCCGGTTGCCGTACTCATAAATGGTTTCATTGATGTACTTTGACCAAGCGAGAGGATCGCGGATCTTCGCACCGCGCAGGGAATAGGTGTTGTGCAGTGTATGGACAGCATCTTCTGCAGTGCAAAGCGCCCTGAGTTGGGAAATGTAGAAGAACATTTCTGAGGGCGCTTCCGAGTTTGGTGCCATAAGAAAACGGAGGGTCAGGCCATCAATCTGTCTGGTTTCACCTGTCTTGGTGATGACATCAGTCGGCGGAATAAGCGTTATGGTGCCGGTGGAGGTGGTCGGACCAAGGCCTGCGCCCACTTGACCCTGCGGGCCATACGGCAAGAGGTTTCCATACATGTAACTGGCACGGCGGCTCATGGCATTTCCCGCCATGACGTTTTCGGCGATGGCGTGCTCCAGGAAACCTTCCGGGGCGTAGATCTTCACGGTGCCATTGGTCACGTCCGCTTGGTCGACAACGCCGCGCACCCCGCCATAGTGGTCCACGTGGCTGTGGGTGTAGATGACAGCGATCACCGGTTTGCGTGGCCGGTGTTCATAGTAGAAATCCAGGGCATATCTGGCCGTCTCCTGCGAAATCAGCGGATCGACGACGATAATGCCGGTGTCTCCTTCAATGAAAGTGATGTTGGAAAGGTCTGCAGCGCGGACCTGATAGATGCGGTTTGAGACTTGGAAAAGGCCGCTGATTGTAACCAGTTGAGATTGTCGCCACAGACTTGGATTCACGGTGTCCGGTGCGACCGACCCTTGCATGATGAAATCAAATTTTCGGAGGTCGTATACCACCTCTCCATTCGCGTTCTTCACTACGCCATTGTTCGGTAGTGGCGCTATGAAGCCTTCCCTTGCCTCCGAAAAACTTCTCGTATCGTTGAACGGCAGTGTCTGAAGCAGGCGTTCATAGTTCTCACGGGTTTCTGGGGAAGGTGCGTTTGGCTGCGCGAGTGCAGCAGAGACGGAGAGTGGCAGCGCCAAGCAGAGCAACAGGGCGAGAGAAAAACGGCGCATGGGGTTTGAGCCTCCATTTGTTTTTCTCGAAAGCTAGACGGCGGGGGGGAAGAGTCAATCAAGAGCTTAGTTGAACTGGCGAGTGCAGTTAATGAAAGCATAGCCGCAGACCAGGTTATCTTTCCTCATAGGCCTGTGGGGTCTTCAGGTCGAGCCGACGTTCAGGATCTGCGATGTCTTTGAAACCGAACTGACGATAGAGACCGTGGGCGTCGTCAGTGATGAGGGAGAGGCGCCTCAGATCCTTAAGGTCGGGGTGCGAAACGACGGCTTCAATCAGCTTTTTCGAAATACCCTGGCCCCGATGCGCTGGCAGCACGAAGACATCTGCCAGATAACCAAAGGTGGCGTAGTCGGTGATCACACGAGCAAACCCTACTTGTTCGCTGCCAGATGCATAGGCTCCGAAACACAGGGAGTTTTCAATGGATCTGGCTACAATTGCCTTTGGTATGCCTTTGGCCCAGTAGGAAACCTCGGAGAGGAAGTGGTGAATGCAATAAAGGTCCAGACGGGACTTGTCCGAAGAGATCTCATACATGGATGGCTGCTCAGGGCTTGGTTGGCGAGATTTTTAACTTGTAGACGGTGAGCCTTGCTCAGTTCCATGGCAAGCTCAAGTGTTCAGATTGCCTGCAAGGGGCACTGAACCAAAAACAGCCCGGCAAAAGCCGAGCTGTTTCTGAAACTGAGAGTTTGTTGCAAAGATTAGTTCTTGGCTTTGTCCACCAGCTTGCCAGCAGAGATCCAAGGCATCATTTCGCGGAGCTTGGCACCAACTTCTTCAATTGGGTGCTCGTCGTTCAGGCGGCGGGTTGCCTTGAACTTGGCAGCGCCTGCCTTGTATTCCTGAATCCACTGAGAGGTGAAGGTGCCGTTCTGGATTTCTTCAAGAACGCGCTTCATCTCAGCCTTGGTTTCTGACGTGATGATGCGTGGACCGGTCTGATACTCACCCCACTCTGCAGTGTTGGAGATGGAGTAGTTCATGTTGGCGATGCCGCCTTCATAGATCAGGTCAACGATCAGCTTCACTTCATGCAGACACTCGAAATAGGCCATTTCTGGCGCGTAACCTGCTTCGGTAAGGGTCTCAAAGCCCGCACGGATCAGTTCGACCAGACCGCCGCACAGAACTGCCTGCTCACCGAACAGGTCGGTTTCACACTCTTCACGGAAGGTGGTTTCGATGATGCCTGAGCGGCCGCCACCAACGCCTGAGGCGTAGGCCAGACCGAGATCCTTGGCGTTGCCAGTCGCGTCCTGATGAACAGCGATGAGGCACGGCACACCGCCGCCCTTGACGTATTCGCCGCGTACCGTGTGGCCTGGACCCTTTGGTGCAACCATCAGAACGTCAACGGAGGACTTTGGCTCAATCAGACCGAAGTGAACATTCAGGCCGTGGGCGAAGGCAATCGCTGCGCCATCGCGGATGTTGCCCGCAATTTCTTCCTTGTAGATGTCGGCCTGCAGCTCATCTGGGGTCGCCATCATCATCAAGTCGGCTTCTTTTGCAGCCTCTGCAACGGTCTTGCAGGTGAAGCCGTCTGCTTCAGCCTTCAGGCGCGTGGTAGAGCCTTCGCGCAGAGCGATCACGATGCCCTGTACGCCGCTGTCCTTGAGGTTCATGGCGTGAGCACGGCCCTGAGAACCGTAGCCAATGATGGCAACTTTTTTGGCTTTGAGCAGGTTGATGTCTGCATCACGATCGTAATAGACGCGCATGGTTTTCCCCTTCTGGTTGGCAAGGCCGTTTCTGGCCTGCCGTTTATTCGGTTGAAGCTGCATAGAGCTTCATGAAGTCGTCTACAGCCTGCTTTCCGGCTGCGGCGTAGTCTTGTTCTGCTTTCTTGAGCTGGTCGCCCAGAAGCAGACGAACATGTAAATCCTTCAGCACAAGGCCGTAGAGCACATCGTAGGCACTGCCAGCATCGCTCTGTTTCAGGTAGCCTTGCGCCATGGCTTCTTTAAGGAGGAGGGTGGTCTGGGCACCGATGCGTCCTCGCCCTCTCTTGAGCAGCAGTTGGCCAAGCGTGGCATCTCCGCGGCTGGCTTGCCCAATGGCCAGACGATTGAGCGCCAATGAGACGTCGCTCGAAATCACCTGAAGCAAGTTTTCTGCGAACTGATAGAGCTCGCGAGTGAGTGTTTCCCGCGAAAACGGGCCGTTAAGAGCCTCCGGGGCGCGCACTTTGCTGGCTTGGCGCGCCACAATGGCTGTGAGCAATCCGTCCCGATCACCGAACCACTTGTAAAGGCTCTCCTTCGAACAACCTGCAGCGCGGGCAATGGCGGCGGTTGTCAGGGCCTTCTCACCACCTTCTACAAGCAGCTGCAAGGCACAATCCAGCACGGCCTTTTGGCGATCGGTAAACGCCTCTGGGGTCAGATTTGTATCCTGATCACTCAAAATTTCAGGTCCAGACTGTGTTGGTTCACGGGGGTGTTGACCTTGAAGCACCGAGATATGGACCAGCCAAATCGCTTTGCTCAAAATCAGTACCGTACGGTACGGTTCTTGGTATATACCCGCACCCGTTGGTGGTCAAGCGGAAACTTCATGAGGAGGTTCATCATGGTGGCCGGATCAGTGGCAGCTCCAGCAGTGTTTGAAATTTTCTCAAATCGGTTAGCGTGCTGATTTGATGGGAAATTGGTATTAATTTCAATGCACTAGGAAATCTCGGGTAAGTTGGATTTTGGTTCTATTGCCGTATGTGTGTTGAGCAATTCATGGTCTTTTCGCCAACATTTTGGAGGGACTATGTCAATTTTTGAATACAAGGGCCAGGACGCGACGGCACTGGTTGGAGATGCATTGGATCTCATGAGCTATAGCTATCATGGACTCTCGGATGCACTGGGTGTTGCCTATCAGCAAACCGGGTTCTCGCTGGCGACTGCGTGGAAGGCGCTGTTCTTGGAAGGCGAAGATGCTGGTCTCCTGACAGGAGAGAGCGAGCAAGCAGCACGAGACAAGATCGAGAGCAAGGGGTGGACGGTTCTGACCCCTGAGGCGCTTGGCTTTGATGGTGCGACGATTGACCGGAATGGCACGTTTCAGGGAGAGACGTTCAAGTTCAAGAATGCGCAGGCGGACGTTCTGGCCAAGTACGATGACGCAGGCAATGTCATTCAGGTTGGCCTGGCGTTTCGCGGGACAACGGGGACCATCGACAATATTGTGACGGATACGATTGGGGATGTGATCGATTACCTCGAGTTCCTCAAGAGTGAGCCGCATTATGTCGAAGAGGCTTTTGGTGGCCTGCTTGCCTCGCTGAAGAACTTTATGGAAGCCAATGGTCTGGAAGCTGAGGATCTTGTTGTAACAGGACATTCGCTCGGCGGCGGTGCTGTCACCAACATGGCCGAGCAGAGCGACGGGTTTCTTGATGGTTTCTTTGTTGGAGCCAATTATCTCGGCTTTGCCTCCCACTATGCGCCGGAAGATGGCAGTTCAGTGCTTGATAGCGGCGCGGAGATTTTCAGCATTGATTTAGAAAACGATCCTGTCCCCTCCGTGATTTCTGAGAGGGGCGTCGATATCACTGGCAATGATACGGACTACGAATATGACACCAGCAACATTGTGCTTTTCAACGATCTTTACGACACGCCGCTGTATTGGGATGGCGGAAACATCTTGAACCTCACCACGTGGTCTGCGCATCTGCCGTTCGCCTACGAGACGGTCGTGGAGGCTTTGCAGGCTTCTCAGTTCAGCGGAGAGATGGATCGCGACAGCCTCGTGATCATCTCTGGCCTCTCGGAGCGGCGGAAAGGAGACACGTGGGTTGAGGACATCAGTATTCCATTGGACACCACGGGGCACTATGGCGATAGCGCCTACATTCTCGGGTCGGCGACAGATGATCTTCTTAGAGGAAACAGATCGGACGATACTCTGGAAGGTTTTTCGGGTGACGACTTCCTGAGAGGTGAGGGTGGCAATGACCGCTTGCTGGGCGGCGATGGGAACGACCGGCTGGAAGGCGGGAACGGCGATGACGTTCTGTTTGATGGCGCGGGCACGGATGTGCTGATCGGCGGCAATGGCGCCGATACCTTCGTTTTCGCAAAGGATGGTGCAACGGATGTGATTGAGTTCTTCAATGCGTCTGAGGACGTCATTGATCTCAGCGATGCAGGGATCACCTCTCTATCCGAGGTGGAGCTTATCCAGGGGTCTCTTTGGGATGCAGTCACCATTCGTTATGGGGACGAGGAAATCAAGGTGTCTGGAACCTTGCTGATGGCGTCGCAGTTCAGCGATGGCAACTTCCTGTTTGCATAATAGCTCAAGCCTTCTCAACGGAACCTGCGGCGCGGATGCGCCGCAGGTGTGCGCCGGTTCTACTTGGGCTCGTTCATGAGGCCCTTCAACAGGGCAAAGCAGGCCAACAAGAGCAGGATTGCGAAGGGGAAGCCCGTTGAGACGGCCATGGCTTGAAGCGCCCCAAGGCCCCCACCCAACAGCAGCGTAATGGCTACCAAACCTTCAAATATGCACCAGAATACCCGCTGGGAGACGGGGGCATTTACCTTGCCGCCTGCTGTAATGGTGTCGATGACCAGCGAGCCCGAGTCCGAAGAGGTCACGAAGAACACGATCACCAGCACGATGCCGATGAAAGATGTGATCTGAACTAGCGGCAGCTCAGCAAGCATGGTGAACAGCTTGAGTTCCAGTGGTGCGTCCTTAACTGCGAGATAGCCGTCATTCAGGATCTGAGAAAGGGCTGTGCCGCCAAATGCTGTCATCCATAGCACGCAGACCGTGGATGGGATGAGGAGCACGCAGACCACAAACTCTCGAACCGTGCGCCCCCGGCTGACACGCGCAATGAACATGCCGACGAAAGGTGACCAGCTAATCCACCAAGCCCAGTAGAACGCAGTCCAGCCTTGGCGGAAATTGTCATCCTCTCGGCCAAAGGGGTTGGAAAGGCTCGGTAGATACTCGATGTATGCGGCCAAGTTCTTGAAGAACCCTGTCGCAAGTACCAGTGTCGGCCCGACGAAGATGACGAAGAACATGAGCAACGCTGCAAGCAACATGTTCATCTCGGAAAGGCGCTTCACGCCGCCATCAAGGCCGGCCAGGACCGAGATCAAAGCAACGGCTGTGATCGCAACGATCAAGGTGATCTTCGAGGTGTCTGTTACCGGAATGCCAAACAGGAACTCCAGTCCCGCGTTGGCTTGTTCTGCGCCAAAGCCCAACGAGGTTGCAAGTCCGAACAAAGTGGCGAAAACCGCAAGTATATCAATAATATGCCCCGGCCAACCCCATACGCGTTCTCCCAGTAGTGGGTAGAAAATGGACCGCATGGTTAGCGGAAGCCCCTTGTTGAAGCTGAAAATTGCCAGAGACAAAGCAACGATCGCGTAGATCGCCCAAGGATGAAGGCCCCAGTGAAAAATGGTGGCCGCCATTCCAAGGCGGATCGCTTCCTCGTTTGTGACTGCAGCGCCCAGAGGGGCCCAATCTGTTCGCACATCACCTTCAACAACGGTGCCACCGATGGAGGACGCGTAGTGCGATATGGGCTCTGATACACCAAAGAACATCAACCCAATACCCATGCCGGCTGCAAACAGCATGGCAAACCAACCGGTGTAACTGTAGTCAGGGGTTGCCTCTTTCCCTCCGATACGGACATTGCCGAGAGGCGTGATGACCAAGGCAAAACATAAAATGACGAATACGTTGGCGGCGCTCAGAAAGAACCAATCAAATGTGGAGGTCAGGTAAGTTCGCAGGTCATTGAAAAGGGGCTCCACGCTTGTTCTGAGCGTCAGTGTGATCACAACAAAGGTGGCAATGGTCATGCCGGAGATCAGGAAGACAGGGTTGTGAACATCCAAGCCCAGTGGGCCGACCTGTGCGGTAATGTTGTCCTGACCAACCTCGTATTCCGTATCGATGATGTCTGCGGCACCTTCCGGTTCCGGAATTGCCAGCTCTTCGGGTTGTTCTGACATAGCTTGCCTCCGGATTATCTGATGACCATGACCGAGATGTTGGCTCTGGATGCGACGGTGCCGCCATGGGATGCCCAAAACCGGTCTGCGAAGGTTGGGACATGGGATGAGATGACAATCAGGTCAGCGCCCAATTTCACTGAGGCCTCCACCAATGTTTCGTTGAGGTCTGTCGCGGGGTCGTGGCTTGCGAAAGTTCTTGCCTCTGTTTCGATCCCATGCAGGTCCGCTTGCTTGGCGGCGAACGCCTCCAGTTTGTGCTGAAACTCTGCGGGGTTGTGGGCCACAGCTGTGGGTGTGGCTTCTGTCACGCCAACGTAGAGAACCTTCGCGTTGTAGGTCTTTGCCAGCTTTCCTGAAACATCGAGTGCTTTATCAAGAATTTCTTGATGTGCAAGGTCAACAGGAACCATAATTTTTTCGAACATGATACCTCCCGAGATCCAATTTATTTCAAAAAACAAGCGTAGTACTTAGAAGAGTAATCTGTCACTCTCTGAAATTATAGCACGTATCTAGGGAATGTGATCCGTTACGAGTATATTATTATAAAATAATTTGCAGTTGGAGGCCATTACATCAATGAATCTATAAAGTTATCTCTGCGTCAGAAAATGAAAAAGCCGAGGCTGGGCCTCGGCTCTTACTGCAATCTTGCTTTGTGATGATTTGTTATAATCAATCAATTTCCTTCAGGGCGCGCCGGAAGCGGTTGACGCTCTCTTTGAAGCCGTAGATCAGGGAATCTGCAACAAAGCCATGGCCAATAGACATCTCGGTGATGTAGGGCGCGCGGGTAATGAGGGCAGGGATGTTGTCAACGGTAAGGTCATGGCCAGCGTTGACATCAAGGCCCAGATCGCGGGCTGCTTCTGCCGTTGCAATCACCTTGTCGAGTTCAGCTTCTGCCGCCACCTTGTCGCCGTAACAGGCACCATAAGGGCCCGTGTAAATTTCAATGCGCTCGGTGCCGACTTCCTTGGCAAGAGCCGGTTGGGATGGATCGGGGTCCACAAACAAAGAGGTGCGAACGCCCCAGCTCTTGGCCTTGGAGATCACGTCCTTCAACAGCTCAGCGTTTGCCTCAAAATCCCAGCCATGGTCTGAGGTGGTCTGGGTAGGGTCATCAGGAACATAAAGAACCTGCGCGGGGCGGTTCTTTTCCACCAGCTCCAGGAACTCAGCGGATGGATAGCCTTCCAGGCACAGCTCTGCACTGGGGAAACTGGTGCGGATCAACTGAGTGATGTTTTCAACGTCTGTCTTACGGATGTGACGTTCGTCCGGGCGTGGATGAACGGTGATGCCCTTTGCGCCAGAAGTCAGCGCAATCCTTGCCATGTCTGTTACGCTTGGCCATGGAACATCGCGGCGGTTGCGCAGCACCGCCACAGCATTGACATTTACGGAAAGGCGGCTCGGAGTGCTCATTGGATTACCTGTTGTTTTTTAGACAAAAAAGGCGACCGAGACGGACCGCGGTCGCCGAATCTGTTTTCCGGTGCAGGATCCTAATTCTAATAGGCCTGACTAGATAGTCCTTCTGGTCCTCTATTTAGGGCTGCAACGCCAGTCCGGGAAACTTCTACTAGGCCAAGTGGTCGCATGATGTCGATGAACTGTTCAATCTTGCTGCTCCGGCCTGTGATCTCAAAAACGAAGTGCTCGGTGGTGGCATCAATCACCGTCGCTTTGAAGGCTTCACTAAGGCGCAGGGCCTCCAGCCGCTTTTCACCAGAGCCAGTCACTTTCACGAGCGCGAGTTCTCGTTCCAGAGGCTTATCCTGTTTGAAGCGACGTGCTGCAACTGTCAGGTCTCGCACACGGTGAACGGGAACAAGCCGGTCAAGTTGATGGCGTATTTGCTCGATGATCTGCGGTGTACCTGTTGTCACGATGGTAACGCGAGACAGGTGACGTTCGTGCTCGGTTTCTGACACGCTGAGCGAGTCGATATTGTAGCCACGACCGGAAAACAGGCCAATGACACGGGCGAGTACGCCCGGTTCGTTGTCCACGATAACGGACAGAGTATGGGTTTCCTGTGTGTCGCTGACTTCAGCTAGGAAGTAGGCCGATAGGGCGTCTGGATTTTGTGCGTTCATGGTTCTCTCCCCCATCCCTCACACGAGGGCCTTTCCTTCTTTGCCGATGGCATTGGCGACCGCTTCATCCGTTGCTTCATCAGGAAGCAGCATCTCGTTGTGTGCCTTGCCTGATGGTATCATCGGGAAGCAGTTTGCCAGTTGAGCGACGCAGCAATCAAACAAGACAGGGCCTGGCGTTGCAATCATTTCTGCAATGGCATCATCAAGTTCATCCGGTTTGGTGACGCGGAAGCCCTTGCCGCCGTACGCCTCTGCTAGCTTGACGAAGTCTGGCAGGCTGTCGGTGTAGGAGTGTGAAAGACGGTTGCCGTGGAGCAGCTGCTGCCACTGGCGCACCATGCCCATGTAGCTGTTGTTCAGGATAAAGGTCTTTGGCGACAAGCCATGCTGAACTGCTGTCGACATTTCTTGAATGTTCATCAGGATGGAGGCGTCGCCAGCAACGTTGATACAGGTCGCGTTCGGGTGCGCCACCTGGGCACCAATGGCAGCAGGGAGGCCGTAGCCCATGGTTCCAAAGCCGCCTGAGGTAAGCCAGCGGTTTGGCTCCTCAAAGTCGATGAACTGAGCCGCCCACATCTGGTGCTGACCCACTTCCGTTGAGATGTATACGTCCTTGCCCTTGATTGCCTCGTTCAGGCGCTGCAAGGCGTATTGCGGCATGATCACCTCTTCGCTTGGGCGATAGGCCAGCGAATTGCGCGCGCGCCACTTGTCGATCTGTTGCTTCCAGATCTTTACCTCGCTGCGCGGGGTGAAGCTGGATGAGCGCCAGATGCGCACCATGTCTTCCAGAACGTGTGCCACATCACCGACAATGGGAATATCAACGTGAACGATTTTGTTGATGGAAGACGGATCAACGTCGATATGGACTTTCTTGGAGTTCGGTGAAAACGCATCAAGGCGCCCGGTGATACGGTCATCAAAGCGGGCACCGATGCAGATCATGACGTCACAGCCGTGCATGGCCATGTTGGCTTCGTAGGTGCCGTGCATGCCCAGCATGCCAAGCCACTCGGGGCCTGAGGCGGGATATGCACCCAACCCCATCAAGGTGGATGTTACAGGAAAGCCGGTCAATTTAACAAACTCGCGCAGCAGCTGGCTTGCTGCCGGGCCAGAGTTGATGACGCCGCCGCCCGTATAGAGGACAGGGCGCTGGGCTGTCGCCAGCAACTCGACTGCCGCTCGGATTGCGGTCATGTCGCCTTTTGTTGGCGGGTTGTAGCTTTTGTGCTGAACGTGGATGGACTTGGGGCCTTCGTATGTGCCGGTGGCAAACTGAACATCCTTTGGAATGTCAACCACAACCGGGCCAGGACGACCGGTTGTGGCGACATAAAAGGCTTCATGAATGATGCGAGGCAGATCCTCGATCTTCTTTACCAGCCAGTTGTGTTTGGTACAGGGGCGGGTGATGCCGACGGTGTCGCATTCTTGAAAGGCGTCGGAGCCAACCAGATTGGTTGGAACCTGACCGGTGATGCAGACAAGGGGGATGGAATCGAGCATTGCATCGGTGAGGGCGGTGACCATGTTGGTGGCACCAGGCCCCGAGGTCACCAGCGCGACGCCTGGTTTGCCAGTGCTTCGCGCATATCCTTCTGCTGCATGTCCGGCGCCCTGCTCATGCCGTACAAGGATATGTGCAATGTCGTCTTGTTGAATGAGTTCGTCGTAGATCGGAAGCACAGCGCCGCCCGGATAACCGAAAACGTGCTTAACTTCCTGATCCCGCAAGGCTTGGAGAACCATCTCCGCGCCAGTCATCTCCCGTTCCATTGCCTTCGTCCTTGTCTGCGCCCTCTTTGGGGTGTTCCCGACTGGGTCTTGATTTAGCCAATAAAAAAGGAGCCCTTAAGGCTCCTGCGCGCGTCTAACCGTTCCGAGTGACCTAACTCACTCCGGCGACGCGCTTTCCCACCACGATAAGAAGAATAGATGCGAGCTTCATTTTTATTGAAGGCCGGAGCCTATCTCCTCAATCTGATAGTGGTCGGGCGTCACCCGTTACAATGCGTAGGTGAACACTACTGTGTGGTTCTAAAAAACGTCAAGCTTTTTTATCGAAAATTGCGCCGAGGGTGGGGCTATGTTTTCTGAGATTTCGTCACTGTTATTTGAGGCCAGCTAAACATGGCTCAAAGCCTAGGGTTGCTTTGGAGTTCTTGGGCGATGGTCATATGTTCCGCTTGAGGTATATCTGCCAGCTGCGTCTCGTTAAAATGCTTAGTTATCATAGTGTTGAGGCCAGTTCCCCACAGACGTTTGAAACTTTTATGAAAGAAGGGTTGCGCTTTCAAATTAGCACCGATATATACCCGCCATCGCTTCGGCGCTGTTGGGTGTATAGCTCAGTTGGTAGAGCAGCTGACTCTTAATCAGCCGGTCCTGGGTTCGAATCCCCGTGCACCCACCATCACTTCTTCCCTGAAGTGTTTTGCGTCGATAGCCCTTTCGGATACACTGCCGAGAACAGTGGGTGTATAGCTCAGTTGGTAGAGCA
This sequence comes from Pseudovibrio exalbescens, assembly GCF_028737195.1. Taxonomy (GTDB): domain Bacteria; phylum Pseudomonadota; class Alphaproteobacteria; order Rhizobiales; family Stappiaceae; genus Pseudovibrio; species Pseudovibrio zosterae. Next base: position 272,957 of record NZ_JAQZAJ010000003.1, read on the forward strand.
GCTGACTCTTAATCAGCCGGTCCTGGGTTCGAATCCCCGTGCACCCACCACTTTCTTCCCCGAAAATATGTAGAACATGATCAGCGTCGAGCATTTGGTGTTTTGACCTCGTATCGTCCTGTAAAGGCCTTTGAGCTGGATACTCGCCATGACTGGTGTCAGGGCGACGGAGCTGGCATTTGGTGTGGAGGCGTTCACATCAGGGCGCATTTCGCGTTTTTTAGACTCATTATTTTGCCCTTTGGGCTCCTTTAATTGTTAAGGGGCGCTCAAGTTGGTTGTAGTGCCGCTCGACCTTCATCTCTAAGTTGTTCACATTTATTAATGCAACCTAAGATTGTCTTTGCGTGGTTATGGATCTGGCCGTTGCCGGTCTAATTGCTTGCTCTGCAACCGAAATTTCTTCCTAACATTCGCAGAATGCCTTTAGGTTGTATATTGTCTTTTTATACAACCTATCAGAATTGGGTGTTTACCTGAAGTCTTTCGCAGTTAATTCTGTAATTTGCTAAAGTATAAATTTTGAAATCTGAAGTATAAATCATGATTTCACGAATTAAGACATGCCTCGTCTAAGTTTATATCTTTCAGAATGGGGTGTTTTTATGTCTTTATATTCCAAAAAATCGTCTCTGCCGATAGAAGAGGGCAGGGGAATGGACTATTTGTGGGCATGTTGGGTGGATTGTAAGCCTCTTCTCAAAGGTCGTGCCCTGAGGTTGACCAACGGAGATCATGATGCCGCAGAAGAGTTGTTGTCAGCAACGATTTTAAAAGCTGCGAACCACTTCAGCGGCAGGCCAGTAGAGCTGCGTGACCCGAAAGCCTTCTTCATGTTCGCTCTGAAGAACGAGTTCATCAGCCAGTATCGAAAGAAGCGCCACGAGTTCAAGCATCGCGATACCGAGTTGGATGTTCATGAGGACCGGGTTGCTCAGGGAGATTGGGAGGCGCGTGGCCAGGAAAAGGAGCTGGTGACGCGCGAAGAGCTTACCCGTTTGCAAGGTGCTCTTACAGACCTGCCGCCAATCTATCGGGAGATTTTCTCGATGAAGTTTGTAGAGGAGCGGTCGTATCCCGAAATCTCAGAGGTCTTGGAGATCTCACAAGCTCTAGCTCGAAAACGGGTTCAGTTTTTGCGGCAGAAGTTGAGGGTCATTGTCGCGGATTAAACCGGAAGACGTGGGCGCGGCTTCACAGGCCTGTGAGGACCGCGTCCAACTGAATGGTTAACAATTCCAACAGCGAGGAACAACAGATGGCAGATGAAACCGTAAACCCGCAAATAACCGATGCGGTGACGCAGACCAATGTGAAGGTCGTAGCAGAGTCGCCATCTCAGGCGATTGCAAGTCTTTATCAGGTGGTTAGCCATGCCACTGGTTTGTCTGTACAGAACGCGACGCACAGTCAGCAGGCAATGAATCAGATAACTGCGGCGGTCATCTCCAAGGGTGTTCAGCTGATCATGGACATCAAAGGTTGACACAGCAACCTGAGGGTGGGGCGCAAGGATGCAGAGCGCAGAGCGGAGTCTGGGGCATAACTCTTTCCTCAACGCGGCGGAAAGGCGAAAGCAACTCATTGCCGGGTTGATGAACAATGATGCAGGTGGGCATTCCATGCAGAACGGGGCTGGCGATGCTGGTGCTGAAAAGCCCAGTGCTGAAGATCTGATTTCCGAGATAGAAGAGCGCGCAAAGACCAACGGAATCTACTTGCCGGATGGTTTCTTGAGAAATCCTGAGGCAGTGCGTTTGGGTTCCGAAAGTCGTGCCAACGCAAATGGCGTAAATGGTGCATCTGCCTTGAACGGTGGCGGCAGTCACAAATCTCCTAGGCTCGCGTCTAATTCAGCAGTACCGGAGAGCTTACAGGTTAATGGCGCTGACAACGAGCCATCTGACGAAACTACTCCGAAGAGTAATGATGATGAAGCTTCGAGCTCACCTGCGCAGGCTGGAGGTCAAGGCGGTGGTGGAGGCGATGGAGGCAATGGAGGTGACGGCGACGGTTCATCACCGAAAGATGCGAAGGAAGACCCTATGCCAGGCAATGCGCTAACGACGACTTCAGCGCCGGACACATCCAAGCTCAACCAGCAGGTCGTTCAGGCCGTTCAGTTCACAAACTATGAGAACGCAAACTATCTGCCGGAGATGATTTCGGCTCCTGCTGAGGTGATGGCGACGCAGACCGCAGGCCATGCAACGCAGAATGCAGAAAGCTACATGAACGGCATCATGCAGATTGCCGTAGCCGCCCAGGCCGTTGTTGCCGCCAAGATTGCCGAGAACCCGGCAGAAGCTTCAGTGGATGCTGAAGCTTTGACCCAGCTGCAAGCCATGGTGACTGCCGCGATCACTGCGTTTGGCGATGCGAGCACCACTGCTGGAACCGCAGCCAAGACAATCATTACGGATACCAAGGTGAGTAGCTAAAGCCCGGTTGGATGGAGTGGACAGTCATGGCGGACCAAACAAGTCAGGAAAACGCAACGCAAGGTGCGCCAGGCCAAACGCCACCTTCAGGCAGTACTGCCGAGAACAAGCTGTTTTCAGATGCGTTCATGACGGCCCTCAAGGCGGGCGTTCAGCTTTCAAAAAAGGAGCAGCTTCTCTTGTTCGTGATGCTGCAATACCTGCGCAAGCAGAGAGGCAACTAGCGCTGTCCTGCCAACTCAATTGGAGAAAGCCCATGGAGAGAGACATCAACTACATCCGAGAGGAGTTGGACGAGGTGACGCTGACGCACCTGCGCCGCTGGATTGTTCTTCTTGAGGAGGCGCAAGGCAAGGAGCGCCCCTGTGAAATCCAGCACAACTCCCTGCCGGGATACCTAGCCTATCTCAACAGTGCCCGAAATGCGCTCTGCCGTGCCGAGGTTCTCGCCGGCTCCACGTTTGAGGAGACAGCAAGTGTCCGTGTGGAAGTGGATGAACGCGTCATGGATGAAGAGTTGATCACTGAAGAGGGTGAGATCGACGTCCATGAAGAGATTGTGGAAGAGTTTATCGAAAAGGAGAGGGTCTATGAGCGGTCAGGACGATCCCGCGAGTGCGGTCGGGCAAGGGGAGAGCGCGGCCGGAGCTGATAACTCATCAGCCCAGCAGGCAAGTCAAACGCAACCCAACGAAGCGCCCGTGGATCAGGTTGCTGCGGCCCAGAAGCAGGTAGAACAGGCGCTACAGAATTTTCAGGCGCTCAAGCAGTCAATTCCCAATCTGAAGCAGGTCGTCGCTGAGATGAAGCAGCAGCAGGTGGATGTTGAGCAGGCAAGCCAACACATCAGTTCAAGCGCCCAGGCGGTCATGCAAGAGGTAGATAGTGCGGTGAAGCAGATGAATGCGACCGTGCAGGGCGAGGTAAACTCTATGCTTCACGGATTGCCGCAGGAGCCAAGTGCTCAGCCGGCCTCATCGCCGCAGGAGCAAAGCAGCTCAGCCTCTACGCCGCCACCTCAGACAAAGCAAGCGCAAGCTCAACCTGCTGCGACTGCGCAAGCCACCCAGACGATGGCAACCCAGCACCCGCAAACAGCGATTGCAAGTCAGGTGGCTGATGCGATGCGGCAGATTATCCGAAATGAGGTGCAGCAGGCTGTCTCGGAACAGATCGCCCCTCTGGCGGCAGAGATCAGTAAAATTGTCTCAAGCTCTCGGTCTCGTTAAGTATTAGAGGTGTTTTCAGGGTCTGAATTTGGTTTCACAAGAAAAAGAAAATTGCGTCTTAGTAGCTGTACACAATTTGTACTGAATTCTCACAGGAGACAGATTTATGGCAGATCCAACTACTGTAAGCCCAATGGTTACAGATGCAGTAACACAGTCGAACGTGAAGGTTATTGCAGAAGCGCCAGCAATGGCCATGGGCAGTATCTTTCAGACCATGTCGCACTCAACCGGCATCTTGTTTGAGAATGCGGTGTCGGCTGCACAGCAGCAGACCACTCTGTCTCAAGCCGCGTCTAACCAGGGTGTCATGCAGATCTACTCAATGGACACCATGGCGGGTGCCGGTGCCACTGAGAAGGTGGCACAGAGCGGTGAAGCTGACAACCTGACCACGCTGCTGACCGTACTGCAGTCTTTTACCTAATACCTGACATTCGGGCTTTAGAGCTCATCTATCTGGCCTCGGCAATCAGTCTCTAGTTGTGTTTCAATGCCGTAACTGCCGGGCGCCACCCTTGATTATCACTGAGGAGACCTAAGAAATGGCAGATCCAACAACCGTGAACCCGATGATCACCGACGCTGTGACACAGTCCAACGTCAAGGTGGTCGGTGAGGCCCCGGCAATGGCCATGGGCAGCTTGTTCCAGAGCATGGCACACTCAACCGGTATCCTGTTTGAGAACGCTGTATCTGCTGCACAGCAGCAGAACACCCTTTCTCAAGCTGCAACCAACCAGGGTGTTATGCAGATCTATTCCATGGATACCATGGCTGGTGCAGGCGCAACCGAGAAAGTGGCTCAAAGCGGTACCGCAGACAATCTGACAACCATGCTGACCGTTCTGCAGGCACTGGGCAACACTGGCCGATAAGCTTGCATCATGAGAACCTAGAAAGTGCTGTCATTGTCGGCAGCACTTTTCTTTTGGTCGGAGCTCTTCACATCTGGGTGTTTTTCGGTATATAGCGCGCTAGTCATTAACCCGAATAATTCAAAAGCTCTGCATGCCCCAAGTTCTTGTTGTCGCCCTCTATAAATTTGTTCCCTTTGAAGACTTCGAAAGTCACAGGGAGCCCCTTCTGGAGTTCTGCAAAGCACGCGATATTCGCGGCAGCTTGCTGATTGCTAAAGAGGGCATGAACGGAACTGTGGCAGGCGAGGAGAAACACGTTCGGGACCTTTTGGACCATATAAAAAGCGATCCCCGCTTTGCCGATTTGACGCACAAAGAGTCTTGGGCTGAGCGTATTCCTTTCCGCCGTATGAAGGTCCGCTTGAAGAAAGAGATCGTCAATATGGGCCTCCCGACGATCGATCCACGGCAAACGGTGGGCACCTATGTGAAACCGGAGGATTGGAACGCGCTGATCAGTGATCCGGATGTTGTCGTTATTGATACCCGGAATGATTACGAAGTGGCGATGGGTACATTCGAGCGTGCCATTGATCCGGAAACGGAAACCTTCAAAGAGTTTCCGGATTGGGTCAAAGAACATGGTGAACTGAAGCAAGCCAAGAAAGTAGCGATGTTCTGCACCGGCGGTATACGCTGCGAAAAGGCGACAGCCCTCATGCTGGAAGAGGGGTATGACGAGGTTTACCACTTGGAAGGTGGCATTCTGAACTATCTGGAAAAAGTGCCTGAGGAACAGAGCCTCTGGAAGGGAGAGTGTTTTGTATTCGATGACCGCGTATCAGTTGATCATGCCTTGAAGCCAGTTTGGGGCAAGAACGTGCCAGAAAAGACGCGAAAGATCCTTGCTGACTACATGATCAACGACGACGATTGAAGGCAAAGCTCTCCCGAGAGTCCTCGAGAGAGCTTTTGAATTATCCGAAACGGTGGCTTGGAACACCCTTTGCCCCCGGGGTCATTACAAAGACGCTGCCGGAGAGTGGGTATTTGGTCATGAGTTCCGGATCGCTGTGCGGTTTGAGCGTTGTGACCACCAGATGATCCAGATCGGGGCCCGCAAAGCAGGGCATTGTCGGGCGTGGCGCTGGCATTCCGATGGACATGATCAGGTTCCCGCTCGGTGAAAAGCAGTTGACGTTGCCCGCGGAAACACCGGCACTCCAGTAATTTCCGTCGGCATCGATGGTCCCTCCATCCGGGCGTCCCAGCGTGTTGTCCAATTGGAGATACTGTGTGCGGTTGCTCAAGGCTCCCGTTGTCGGGTCAAAATCATAACGATCAACGCGGCCTGTGCTTGAGTCTGAATGGAACATCTGACTTCCATCTGGGGACCACGCCAGACCATTGGAAACATGGATCTCCTCGGCAATCTTGCTAACGGTTCCGTCAGGCGCCACGCGGTAGAGTGTTGCAATTGGCTTGCGCGGCGAACGGTCATCCATTGTTCCAACCCAGAACGCACCATCAGGGCCAACTTTGCCGTCGTTCAGTCGGGTGCGGTCGTCGTTGGCTTCGATTTGGACGAGTACTTCTCGCGCACCGGTTTCCTTGTCGAACAAAAGGATTTCGTCGTGATGGGCCACAATCAGGCCTCCATCCTTGCACAGGCCAAAAGAGCCAACTGTCTTTTCGAAGACCCAGCTGCGTAGCGCCTGTGTTTCCCAGTCAAAAGCCCAAATCGCATGGCCGAGAATGTCGCAGAATAGCAGTGTGTTGGTGTGATCGTCCCAAACCGCGCCTTCGGCAAGGTCAAAACGGGGTGGGGTAAGACTTGTAATGGGGTCGACCAAGGTTATGTGCTCCTGACGGCGTTGGATTGGAGAAGCCTTTATACGGCGTTACCCTTTTGCGGTCGAGGCGAAGGACGCCATCGAGGCTGAATTGGCCGTATCCTTGACGCTTTTTCCTTGTTTTTCAAAGCGAAATAGGAAAAGCTGTACCTTGCTTGATGGACCGAATGGCAAACGACGACCGCATCTTGGCCACGCCCGGTAGACGTGTGAGGTGCTGGCGGTGTATACGCTCGAAGTCAGCGGGATCTTCGGCTGCAATCCGCAGTAGATAGTCCGCATCACCGCCCATCAAGTGGCACTCAATGATCTCTGGAGAGGCTGCGACGGACCGCTCGAAGGCCTGCAGCGCATCCTCTGACTGGGAGGCCAGTGAGATCTCGACGAAGACGCTCATACTGCGGCCAATCTTCTCCGGATTGAGGATGGCCACGTAACGATCAATGATACCCGCGGCTTCGAGTGCCCGAACCCGTCGCAGGCAGGCGGACGCCGATAGGCTCACCTTTGATGCCAGATCCGAGTTGGGTATCCGTCCATCTGCCTGAAGATGTTTCAGGATTTGCAGATCGATTTTATCGATTTTCACTTTTTGCGATGCTTTCGAATTATGTTCGAAGAATCCTCTATTCATTGCAATAATGACGCGATTTATTTGTGATGTCAGTAGATATTTGCAAGCACCTTCGCCTGATACATCTCTACTTTTTCGTGGAACCACATATTTCATCGCCGCATAGGGAGACAAAAATGCGTGTAGGTGTGCCCAAGGAGATCAAGAACCACGAGTATCGTGTTGGGTTGACCCCAGACAATGTCCGCGAGGTGGTCGCGCACGGTCACTCTGTCCTCATGGAAACAGGCGCGGGACTTGGCATCAGTGCTGCTGACGAGGAGTATATTGCTGCTGGTGCCGAGATTGCAGCTACTGCGAAGGATGTCTTTGATAACTCCGAAATGATCGTGAAGGTCAAAGAACCGCAAGCGGTTGAACGCGCCATGTTGCGTCCAGATCACATCCTCTTTACCTACCTGCATTTGGCTCCCGACCCAGAACAAACCGCTGACCTTGTGAAGTCAGGTGCTGTTTGCATTGCTTACGAAACCGTACGCGACACACATGGCCGTCTCCCTCTTCTGGCACCAATGTCTCAGGTTGCAGGTCGTTTGGCTGTGCAGGCCGGTGCGGCAGCCCTTCAGAAGGCCAATGGTGGCCTGGGCGTGTTGCTTGGCGGTGTTCCGGGTGTGGCTCCTGCCAAGGTCGTGGTGATTGGTGGCGGCGTGGTTGGCGCACACTCCATTGCAATGGCGTTGGGCCTTGGGGCGGATGTGACGGTTCTGGACAGAGACGTAAATGTATTGAGCGCGCTTTCCGCACAGTTCGGACCGGCGCTGAAGACTGTCTTCTCCACTCGTGCAAGCCTCGAACAGAACGTACTGGCGGCGGACTTGGTGATTGGTGCGGTATTGGTTGCTGGTGCGGCTGCGCCAAAGCTGGTAACCGCCGAACACGTTAAGAAGATGAAGGCGGGGTCTGTTCTCGTTGATGTGGCGATCGATCAGGGCGGCTGCTTTGAAACCTCTCACGCGACGACCCACGCGGATCCGACCTACATTGTCGATGATGTGGTTCACTATTGCGTGGCGAACATGCCGGGCGCAGTTCCGCGCACTTCCACTGAGGCGCTCAACAACGCAACGCTGCCATATGTTCTAGGCCTTGCTGACCTGGGCTATGAGAAGGCTCTGAAAACCATTCCGGGTTTCTTGCCGGGTCTCAATGTCTACAAGGGCAAGGTCACGGTTGAGGAAGTTGCCGAAAATCTTGGCTACGAGTACGTTGCCCCCGACGTTGCCCTCGGCTAGAGAATAACGACATTGGGCAGCAGCGGCACAGGTGTCGCTGCTGTGCACTTTCGGCAAATGCGCAAGTTGCCTAGCAGTTGTAGTAGTAGGCGTTGCCATTTCTATCGTAGCCGACACACCGTCTCGGTGTTGTTGCAGCGCCAATGATACTGCCTGCCAAACCGCCAATAACGGCGCCTCCGACTGCTGAACCAACATCACCTGTTGCGGCACCAATTGCTGCACCGGTTGCGGCACCCAAGCCGCCACCCACCAAGGCTCTGTCAGTTCTGTTGTATTCACTACAAGCCGAGAGGCCCGCGCACAGGGCCAGCACTAGAGCGAGTTTCTTCATTGTTGTTCTCCTTCGCCCACCCCGCAGGGATGTGATATTACCCTAGCGTCACTTTTGGGTTTCGTAAATTGCGAAGGTCGCCCGGAAGTTGATGATGGTTAAGCGAAGGCTTTTGTTTTCTTAGAGATCAAACAAAAAGGCCCCGTGGATACGAGGCCTTTTCAAAAATTGAAGGTTTAGCTGGGCCTGTTATGGGCAGGCGACTGCATATGGGCGTCCATTCTGATCGTATGCCGTGCAATTCTTTGGAGCGGTCTGGTTGCCGATGATGCCGCCAGCGACGCCACCAATAGCTGCACCAGTCAGAGTTGAGCCCGTGCTGCCACCGGCTACCGCGCCAACAGCTGCACCGGTTGCAGCGCCAATACCAGCACCTGCCAGTGTGCGGTCACCCTGACTGGATGTATTGCAGCCCGCCAGAGCGAGCAAAGCCACGCTTACAAGAACGATTTTCTTCATGTCAAATTCTCCTCAAGCTGCCAGTGCCAGTCACTTCTATGTTCGGAAGGAATACCCGCAGCAAAACTCTACCTAGATTTCATATAAGCAGGATCGTGTTAAAAGTGTGGTCACTTTTGAGGTTTGCTTAGACTATGAACAAAACCGAGCAAACCAAGGGTAGATCCGTCTTTATCTGCTGCCTCTACGGGCTTTTCTATCATTGGTAGAAGCTGAGTAGCAAGTTCCTTGCCCAACTCAACGCCCCACTGGTCGAACGAGTTGATGTTCCAAATGACGCCTTCAACGAAGACACGATGCTCGTAAAGCGCGATCAGGCGACCAAATGCGAAGGGGGTAAGCTGGTCATATAGAATGGTGGTGGATGGGCGGTTGCCCGGGAATACCTTCTGTGGTGCAAGCTTTTCGATCTGCTCGGCCGTTGCACCGGTCGCCTTCATCTTCTCCTGTACAGCTTCGAGAGAGCGTCCACGGAGCAAGGCTTCACTTTGGGCGAGGCAATTTGCCAAGAGCAGGTTGTGGTGGTTCTGAAGTTCCGGCTCATGGCTGTTGACTGCCGCGATGAACTCGCACGGGATGGTGCTCGTGCCTTGGTGAATGAGCTGATAGAACGCGTGCTGGCCGTTTGTGCCCGGTTCACCCCAGACGATCGGGCCGGTCTGCGTTGCGACTGCGGTGCCGTCCTTGGTCACCTGCTTGCCATTGGATTCCATATCCAGCTGCTGCAAATAGGCGGGGAAGCGAGACAGGCGTTGATCGTATGGCAAGATTGCGCGAGTGGCATATCCCAAGCCGTTGCGATGCCATATGCCGATGAGCCCCATAAGCACGGGCAGGTTGTTTTCCAGCGGGGCGGTGCGGAAGTGTTCGTCCATCGCATGGGCACCGGCCAGGAACTCGCCAAATGCGTCTGGACCAATTGCAATCATGAGCGGCAGGCCAATGGCAGACCAGATGGAGTAGCGGCCGCCGACCCAGTCCCAGAAGCCAAACACGCGTTCTTCATCAATACCAAAGGCGCTCACTTTGTCGAGCGCCGTTGATACGGCTGCAAACTGATGAGCCACCGCTTCTTCGCCGCAGGCTTCCACCAGCCATTTACGCGCGGTTGCAGCGTTCGTCATGGTTTCAATGGTGGTAAAGGTCTTGCTGGCAACGATGACTAGCGTGGTTGCAGGGTCCAGTACCTTCAAAGTGTCATGAATGTGGGCACCGTCAACATTGGAAACGAAATGGGTGCGCGGACCATCGTGGTAAGGGGCCAACGCCAGTGTTGCCATCACCGGGCCCAGGTCTGAGCCGCCAATGCCGATGTTGACGATATCGGTGAACGGGTTTCCGTTGGCGGCGGAAATTTCGCCAGAGCGTATTCCTTCTGCGAACTCACCCATGCGGACCAGAACGTCGGATACATCTGGCATAACATCCTTGCCATCCACCATGATCTGTCGATCCGACTGGTTACGCAAAGCAGTATGCAGAACGGCCCGGTTTTCCGTGGTGTTGATCTTTTCACCTGAGAACATGGCGTCGCGCACGCCTTCTAGATTGGCAGCGCGGGCGAGTTCGAGAAGCAGCTCAAGCGTTTCCTCAGTCATTTTGACTTTGGAGAAGTCGATCAGCAGATCCTCAGAGTTTCTGGAGAACTTGTCGAAACGGGTCGCGTCCTTCTCGAACAGGTCCGTTAGCGCTGTTGTTTCAAGAGCTTTTGCATGCTCGGAAATCTTGGTCCAGGTGTTTGCAAGTGCGGACATTTTGCATCTCCAGTGGTGCCATTTGGTTGGGCCTGGTCGCCTCTTTTGTGAGGCTGGTGCTGGCATCGGTCTTGGGATCCGATGAAGAGTGAACCGTTTGAGCGGTCCAAGTCAATTAGCTGAGGCGTGCCAATAGTTCGGCACTCCTCGGGTCGTGTTGGTACCTAAGGGCAATAGCCCCTTCATCGGAGGGGCTATTGCCGCGGTTGCTTAAAGGCTAGCGGCTTCGCGTGCGCGGGTTTCAATACCGTCCCAGTCTTCGGCTTCAATGGAGGCTGCATCAGCAATCCAAGAACCGCCTACACAAAGAATGTTTGGCAGCTTGAGGAAGTCTGGTGCCGTAGCCAGTCCAATGCCGCCGGTCGGGCAGAACTTCGCCTGTGGCAGCGGAGAGGACATGCTCTTGAGGAAAGGTGCGCCGCCAGCAGGAACGGCAGGGAAGAACTTAAGACGCTGGTAGCCAGCTTCCAGAAGGGTCATCACTTCCGAAACGGTGGAAACGCCGGGCAACAGCGGAACGTCAAAGTTGCTGGCGGCGTCGAGCAAATTCTTGGTGAAGCCAGGGGAGACGACAAATGTGGAGCCAGCTTTTACAGCGGCTTCATACTGCGCATGCTCCAGCACAGTTCCTGCGCCGACCATCGCACCTTCAACTTCTTCTGCAACGGCCTTGATGCAGTCAAGCGCATTTGGTGTGCGGAGTGTAATTTCGATGCTCGGCAGACCACCCTTTACCAAAGCGCGTGCCATTCCGACGGCCTTTTTTGGATCGTTCACAACCAGCACAGGGATTACTGGGGCAGCTGTCATCACTGCTTCTACGCGCTCGATGTTCTGAGACATATCTTTTTCTCCATTAGGCTGAATGCGGGGTCCAACCTTGATTGCAACTTGGATTTGACGTCCTGAGAGGTCTGGCGGTGCCGGGACAAAAGTGGCGCATCAAAGCTGCCGATGCAAAAAAGAAGTGGGGCTTCTCATGCTCGGCGCACCGTTGGCAGGGTTGAGGAACCACTACTTGGGTGCGGATTTGCGCCCTGTAAAAGATGGAGAGGCGCACTCCATCATTTCATTCCGTCAGAGCCAGGGTCTCTTCAATCGATTTAAATCATTCAACCGCAGACGTATAGTTCTGAGAGATACCTATATATACGGGTGCCTTTAGGGCATATGGCCGGGCCGCGCGTACGCGTGCCCAGCCATGTTTTCAGTCTTCATGCCATGTGCGGCCATCGCGCTCGATCAGCGCGATAGATGCGGAGGGACCCCATGTGCCCGAAGTGTAGCCCTTGAGGGCTTCCTTGTCGTTTGACCAATGCTCGAGGATCGGATCAATCCACTTCCATGCAGCCTCTACTTCATCGCGGCGCATGAACAGTGTTTGATTGCCTCGGATCATGTCAAAGATCAGGCGCTCATAGGCGTCCACATTTCGAACCTTGAACGCTTCGGCAAACGTCATGTCCAATGGCACCTTGCGAAGACGCATGCCACCAGGTCCAGGATCCTTGATCATCAGCTGCATCTTCACGCCCTCATCAGGCTGCAGGCGAATGATGAGCTGGTTTGCAGAGATGGTGCCGGCTTCCTCCAGGAAAATGGAGTGCGGCAGGTCCTTGAACTGAATGACAATTTCAGACAGTCGTGAGGCCAAGCGTTTTCCGGTGCGCATATAGAACGGCACACCCGCCCAACGCCAGTTTGCGATTTCCACCTTTGCGGCAACGAAGGTTTCCGTTTGAGAATCCGGGCTGCCGACCTCTTCCAGATAACCTTGGACTGCTCCTCCGGCAGAAGCGCCAGGCCGATATTGACCGCGCACTGTGTTACGCCGCACGCGCTCCTCATCCATCGGGACAAGCGCTTTGAGCACCTTCAGCTTTTCATCTCGAACGCTGTCAGCAGCCATGGACTCGGGAGGTTCCATTGCCACCAGACACAGCAGTTGGAGGAGGTGGTTCTGCACCATGTCGCGCAACGCGCCAGCGGTGTCGTAGTAGCCCGCACGTTTTTCAACGCCCAGCGTTTCCGCGACAGTGATCTGAACATGGTCGATATGTGCGGAGTTCCAGAGCGGTTCGAACATGACGTTGGCAAAGCGCAGCGCCATGAGATTCTGAACCGTTTCCTTGCCCAAGTAGTGGTCGATACGAAAGATCTGATGTTCCTTGAACACAGACCCAACAGTTTCGTTCACAGCATGGGCGGATTCGCCATCGCGACCAATTGGCTTTTCAATGGTAACGCGGGTTTCATCCGTGACCAGATTGTGCTCACCAATGGCTGAGCAGATCGGTCCAAACAGGGAGGGGGCTACGGAAAGGTAGAATGCGCGGTCTATATTCTCGCGGCCTTTGAGTGTTTCCTCAAGACTTTCCCATCCTGTGTTTTCTTCAACGTTGACGCTCACATATGTGATGCGCTTCAAAAAGCGCTCCATGGACATGTTGCACAGGTTCGAAACTTGTGCGGCCACGGACTTATGAGCCCAGTCACGATAGTCTTCCGCTGACAAATCCCGGCGCGAAACGGCAATAATGCGGGAGTCGTCATGTAGTTGCCCATCCAACTCACGGTAATACAGGGCTGGCAGCAGTTTGCGGTGCGCCAAATCCCCGGTCCCACCAAAGACGATGAGATCAAAGGGCGCAAGCTGCGTCATGCGAACTGGCATCGGCAAACCTCTTTCATTTCATTCTCGGAATCGCGGGCTTCTTGCGAGCCTGTTCATTTCCAGATGGCGAAGGAGCGCCTCTCCTTCGGCCGTTGTGCCCGTTCTAACCCTTGGTGTTAGGAGCTTCGGGTTCTTGTTAGGCGAGATTGAGCAAAATGCAAGCCTAAATGACCATTGACAGGTGACAGGCGATTGAATTCGTTTGCGTTCCGCTGCGCGTTCTGTTCACCCAATTGGCGGCTCTGTTGAAACGAATGGTTTAAGTAATCCTGCGAATGCGTTTAGACTGAAGAAACAGATTTGGAACACCCCCATTTTGCTTGCGCTGCCGCTGCATTTGGGAAACTGCAGAACTCCCCACGAATGACGAGGCCAAAATGAACAGCACTTCTCCCGATACTGTTGACCTGACGTCCCGAATTGCCTCAGGCAAAGGCGCGCAAGCTGCGGATCTGGTCTTAAAAAACATTGGGCTTTTTAGCGTGATCGATGGCAGCGTTACCAACACGGATATCGCAATCACCGATGGTATTATTGTGGGGACGCACGATACCTATGAGGGACGACAGGAGATCGACTGCACCGGCAAGATCGCCGTGCCGGGTTTTATCGATACGCATCTGCACATAGAATCGTCGTTGGTCACACCCTTGGAGTTTGACCGGTGCGTACTACCCCATGGCGTGACGACCGTAATCTGTGATCCGCATGAGATTGCAAATGTACATGGTGCCAAAGGCATTCAGTTTTTCCTCGATAGTGCCTTGAAGAGTATCATGGACATTCGCGTCAACTTGCCGTCGTGTGTGCCCGCAACAGCTTTTGAGACGTCCGGTGCTCAGCTCGAAATCGAAGATCTGTTGCCTTTCAAGGATCACCCAAAGGTTATTGGCCTTGCGGAATTCATGAATTTTCCGGGTGTGTTGAATGCAGATGAAAAGGCATTGGCCAAATTGGACGCCTTTCAGAGCGGCCATATCGATGGTCATGCTCCTTTGGTTACCGGCAAGGCTTTGAATGGTTACCTTTCTGCAGGCATTCGCACGGACCATGAGGCAACAAGCGCACAAGAAGCACGGGAGAAATTGTCCAAGGGAATGACCATACTCATTCGTGAGGGGTCAGTTTCCAAGGATCTCGATGCACTGGCGCCTGTGCTTGGTCCAGATACCTCCAGCTTCATGTGCCTTTGCACCGATGACCGCAATCCCCTCGATATTGCAGAGGAGGGACATCTGGACAGCATGATCCGCCGATTGATTGCACACGGCATACCAGCAAAAGATGTATATCGCGCAGCGAGTTGGTCTGCCGCCATGACTTTCGGACTGAAAGATCGCGGTTTGCTTGCGCCGGGTTGGAGAGCGGATATCGTCTTGCTCGATGATCTCGAGGGGTGCGATGTGGCGACCGTTATTGCTGGTGGGCACGTTGTAAGCGACGCGGTTTTTGCAGCGCGCGAAAGTGTTTCCTTCGGCCACCTGAAAAACAGCGTTCACGCTCCAGAAACCTCGCCATCAAGTTTTGAAGTCGAATGGAAGTCTGACTTGCCTGTCATTGGCGTGAAGGCAGGCTTGATCTTGACCGAGCATGTGCGCGCAGAGTTGCCGAGCGTGGATGGCAAAGCCGTTTGCGACCTCTCTCAAGACATTGTGAAGGTGGCGGTGGTGGAACGCCATGGCAAGAACGGCAACATCGGTTGTGGTTTTGTGTCCGGGTTCGGGCTTCAGCGCGGGGCAATCGCATCTTCAGTTGGTCACGACAGCCACAACATCTGTGTTGTTGGCGTGGATGAGGCAGACATGGCAGTGGCGGTAAACCGCCTGAGGGACATACAGGGTGGTTTTGCTGTGGTCGACGATGGCAAAGTGGTTGCCGAGTTAGCGTTGCCGATTGCGGGCTTGATGAGCGATCAGCCGTTCGAAGACGTGCGTCATGCACTTGAGCACTTGCGGGAGAGGGCGTTCGCTTTGGGCTGCACCCTGCCAGAGCCGTTCCTCCAAGTCGCATTTCTGCCTCTTCCCGTTATCCCGCATCTGAAGATAACGGATTTCGGTATTTTCGATGTGGACCGGTTTGCTCTCGCTTAACCCTAAAACCTCAACGTTTGACCAAGGACATGCGTTCGCACCTTGAAACCTGCGCTGATAATGGAAAAATAGTAAAACTACGACCAAGGCTGAGTTGACGTTTTCGTAAACGTCGCTCAGTCTTTGATCGTGTGTTTTTTACTTGGGAGCGCCCGCCGGTGGTAGTGGAGGCTGTCTGAATGGCAGATGCCGCCATGGCGATAATGACGACGCGGTGATAGGCCCGTCGCGACGTGCGCTCTCTGTCACCTATAGGGGGGATCTCAGAATGACGAATGCCGCAGAGTGGGTTGCCAACTTTAAGCCACGTCCGTTAGGCGACTATTTCGATGACGCTTTGCGGCAATACCCCAACAAGCCTGCCACAGACTTCATGGGAAAGGGCCTGACCTATCGCCAACTGGGCGACGAGGTGGCCAAGGCCGCCGCAGGCCTTCAGCGCATGGGTTTCAAGAAAGGCGACAAGATTGGCATCTGCCTTCCCAATACGCCGTACTACACGATCTTCTATTATGCGATCTTGAAAATCGGTGCCACCGTTGTGAACTTCAATCCGCTCTATGTGGAGCGTGAGATTGCGTTCCAGGCGCGGGACGCTGGTATCAGCACAATGATTACGCTGGACCTTAAGGTTGTTTACGACCGTGTGGAAGCGGTGCGGAACGAAGGTGCGATATCCCGCATCATCGTGTGTCCAATGGCCGACCTGCTGCCGCAGCCAAAGAAGCTGCTCTTCACACTGCTGAAGGGTGGGGACCGCGCCAACATTCCTGCTGACGATGCGCATGTGTTCTACAAGTCTGTCACGGCGAACGACGGCAAGTTTACACCGGCTGAAATCGACCCCAATGAAGACATCGCAATTTTGCAGTATACCGGCGGCACAACCGGCGTACCGAAGGGCGCGATGCTAACCCACGCCAACCTGTCTGCAAACATGGAGCAGATGAGGGATCACTTTGTGGGGGCTCAGCCCGGTGAGGAAAGCAGCCTTTGTGTTATCCCCTTCTTCCATGTGTTCGCGATGACCGTTTCCCAAAACCTGTCGATCCTTATCGGCGCGGAGATGGTCATGATGCCGCGGTTCGAGATGAAGATGCTGCTTGATACCATTAAGCGGAAGAAGCCCACACTGTTTGCGGGCGTTCCGACGATCTACACGGCGATCAATAACTCCGAACTGACCAAGAACTACGATCTGTCTTCGATCCGTATCTGTATGTCGGGTGGTGCGCCGCTTCCGGTTGAAGTCAAGCAGCAGTTTGAAAGTCTGACTGGTTGCGTTCTGGTGGAGGGCTACGGCCTGACAGAATCTTCGCCTGTTGCCTGTGGTAACCCAATCGACCGTCCGGGCAAGGCTGGTTCAATTGGTGTTCCGGTTGGCGGAACGCAGGTTCAGTTCCGTAGCCTTGATGATCCGAAGCAGGAAGTCCCAAAGGGCGAGCGCGGCGAGCTGTGTCTCATCGGTCCTCAGATCATGAAGGGCTACTGGAACCGTCCGGATGAAACAGAGAAGACACTGGAAGACGGCAAAGTCCTGCACACGGGTGATGTTGGTTACGAGGATGAAGACGGTTTCGTGTTCCTTGTAGACCGTATTAAGGACCTGATCCTCTGTTCCGGTTACAATGTTTATCCGCGTGTGATCGAGGAGGCCATGTACTTGCATCCAGCGGTGGCTGAGGTGATCGTAATTGCGATCCCTGACGACTATCGTGGGCAGGCGCCGAAGGCGTTTGTAAAGCTGAAGGACGGTCAAACAGCCACAGACGTGGAGCTGAAGACTTTCCTCAGAGATCACATCTCCAAGATCGAAATGCCCTCAGTCATTGAGTTCCGCGATGAACTGCCGAAAACACTGGTTGGCAAGCTCTCCAAGAAGGAACTGGTGGAAGAGGAAGCAAAGAAGCGCGAGATGGCAAACGCCTAGGCTTGTCGAGGGGGACGCTTGTAATTACAGGAGGGGAGCTTGCGGGCTCCCCTTTTTCGTTCAGGTTACCTTGTCGGCGACAGGTTGCTGGACGCGGCGCCCACGAACACTCTCGCGGTGCATGGTATAAAGCGAGGCGGAGATAATAATTGCTGCCCCAATATAGGTGGTCATTTCCGGCCAGACGCCGAAGAAGATAACGCTGATCACTGTGGCGTAGACGATGCGGGTATAGTCAAACGGTGCTATCACCGTCGCTTCACCTGCTCGAAGCGCACGAATGTTGCTCATCTGCGCGGCCCAGCTTACCGCGCCCAGAGCAGCAAGCAGCATGCATTCGGTAAGGTTTGGTGTCTGCCAGAAGTAGATACAGAAGGGCAACATGATGAGCCCAACGAGTACCGCCTGATAGGTGAGGATCGTGATCGGCTGGTCCACCTGTGAGACCTTGCGCACAATGATGGCTACAAGCGCGGCACAGGCCGAAGCGAGAACCGCCATGAGGCTGTAAATGTTGAGACCAGCTTCTCCGGTCGGTTGCACAATGATGAGAACACCAACGAACCCGATGATGGTTGCGGCCCAGCGGTGCACACCAACGATTTCTTTCAAAAGCACAATAGCAAACAGCGTCATGAAGAATGTGCGCGCAAAGCCGAGCACTGTGCTATCTGCCAAGGGCAGTTCAATCACGGCGCTAAAGCCGAAGAACATGGCGCAAGATGCCAAAATGGTTCTGGCACCGTGGAGGAGCGGAGCCTTGGTCTTCAAGGAGCCCGGTAGGCCGCTAAAAATCGCTGGCGCGGAGATTAAGGCCATGATGCCTTGGCGGATTGTCAGAACCTGTGTGACATGAAGGCGTTCGCCGAGCGCTTTGACGAGCGCAGCCATTATCGCAAACAGCAGGGTTGCAATAAGCGCCCAGAAGATGCCCTTCAAGTTTCCCGGTAATGCGTTCCAGCGATGATAAAGTCGTTTTTGAAGCGCGCTACTGGCGATGTTTGTGAACCCGTCCTGCGGGTTTTCGTCAAGCATTTGGGAACCTGGAGGCATTGAGTTGTGAAGTGCGCGAGGAGGGTTCAGGCGTGTCAGTTGGGCAGGCACATCGCTTCATACGCGCTTTGAGATCCTGATACCTAGCGGCTTTTTCAGTGCCGCGTCAAATGCCCATGGTGTTTGGAGCGGGTTACGCCTATGGGCTGTCTTGCTGTCGTCTGCGCTCTATGTCTAGCATGCGCGTGATTTCCGATGGGGAAGGTGGCCTTTCCTATCGCTGCCGTTTTGAGCGGACACAAACGTTGTGAGAGGCTTGCTATGAATACCATGATGACCCAGAAGTTCGGTATTGGTGCTCCCGTTCGCCGGAAAGAAGATGCATCCTTCCTGACAGGGAAGGGGCGCTACACGGACGATATCAAAGCTTCGGGTCAGGTGTTTGGCTTTATGCTGCGGTCTCCCGTCGCCTTTGCGCGCTTTAAGATCGAGGACATTGAAGAGGCGCTTGGGCTGGAAGGTGTGCATCTCATCCTGACGGCTGCAGATCTTGACGGTGTGAACCTCATGCCATGTGAAGCGGTGTTGAAGCAGATTGATGGCACCAAGCATCCTGTGCCGCGGCGAGAAGTCTTGTGTTCCTCAATGGTTCGCCATGTGGGGGATGCTATCGCCTTCATCGTGGCGGACACTGCAGAGATCGCGAAGACGGCGGCGGAGCTGATCCAGATTGACCATGAAGACCTGCCTCCAGCCATTGGCAGCAAAAGGGCCCTACTGGCGGATACACCCCTGGTTTGGCCTGAGTTCGGTACCAATTCCGCTTTCGTGATCGGTCAAGGTGATCAGGCGAAGGCAGAGGCTGCGTTTGAAGAGGCAGCGCACGTTACCTCGATCGAGGTGGTAAACAACCGTCTCGTGGCCAACTACATGGAAACAAGAAGTTGCATTGGGGAATATAGCCCTGAGGATGACAGCTATACTCTGACGACCGGTACGCAGGGCGTTCATGATATGCGGGACATCATCGCTGATAGTATCTTGCATATCGATCGCGCCAAGTTGCGGGTGATAACCCCGGATGTGGGAGGAGGTTTCGGAACCAAGATCTTCTGCTACCGAGAATACCCGTTGTGTCTGATTGCTTCCAGAAAGCTGGGAAGACCGGTCAAGTGGACCGGCGAGCGGACGGATCACTTCGTGACGGATTCCCATGGGCGGGACAACGTGAGTACAGCTGAACTTGCCCTCGATGAAGCCGGGCGCATTCTTGGCCTGAAAGTTCATGTAGTTGCGGATATGGGGGCCTATCTTCATCAGTTCGGCGCAGCAATCCCGCGTATTGGCACGTCGATGTCGCCAGGGCTCTACGACATTCCTGCGGTTTGGGCAAAGGTGACCGGCGTCTACACCAATACCGTGCCAACGGATGCTTACCGAGGTGCAGGCCGTCCCGAAGCCGCCTATCTGATCGAGCGCTTGGTTGACAAGGCGGCATCAGAGATCGGCATGGATCCGGTTTCCTTCCGCAAGCTGAACTTCATCAAACCGGAGCAGTTCCCGTACACCACGCAGCTGAAGCGCATGTACGACACGGGTGACTTCTCCGGGCACCTTTCCAAAGCGATGGAGGAGGCGCAGTGGGATACTTTTTCAGAGCGTGAGGCGGAGAGTTTGTCGCGCGGTATGTGGCGCGGGATTGGTGTCAGCTCCTACATCGAGGCCTGTGCTTTTCCAGGAGGAGAAGAGGCAACCGTTGAGCTGAACGAAGATGGTACGGTCACCCTGTTCATTGGCACGCAAACCAATGGACAGGGACATGCCACGGCTTACGGGCAGGTGGTTGCGCAGGAACTGGGTCTGACCCTTGAAGAAGTTGAACTGGTGCAAGGTGATACGGCACGCATTCGCAAAGGGGATGGGACTGGCGGTTCTCGGTCCATTCCACTTGGTCTGACATCAACTCTCTCGGCAACGAAAACCTTGGCCCGGCAGATCAAAGAGCTTGCCTCTGAAAAGCTGGAGGTGGGCCTGGAGGATCTTGAGTTGGCAGAGGGTGTTGTTCGGGTGGTTGGAACGGACCAGCGCCTCTCATTCTCTGAGGTTGCTGCACTTTCACCCGACAAACTTCGGGCGATTGATGAAGTGAAACAAGCGGAATGCACATACCCGAATGGCACACACATTTGCGAGCTGGAGATTGATCCGGAGACAGGCATAGTCCAGATCGAGAATTATGTGATCGTTGATGATTTTGGTGTTACCGTGAACCCGCTTCTCCTTCAGGGACAGGTTCATGGGGGTGCCGTTCAGGCGATCTCTCAGGCGCTGTGCGAGCGGACGGTCTATGATGATGATGGTCAGCTCCTGACAGCCTCGCTGCTGGACTATCAACTCGCAAGAGCTGCAGACATGCCGAGCTTTAACTTTCAGACACACAATGTGCCTTCCACAACAAATGCGCTGGGCATAAAGGGGGCAGGTGAGGCCGGCACCATCGGCGCGTGTGCGGCGGTCATGAACGCATTAAACTCAGCCTTGCAAAAGCATGGCGGGGTAGAGCAGATAGATATGCCCGCAACGCCAGAACGTGTGTGGATGGCAATTCAGAAAGCAAAAGCCTAGGCGCATTGAACAAGTCTTGGAATGAATAGGCCGGGCAGCCTGATTGCATGACTGATATGTCATAAACGCACTTGCTCTTGACAGCGAAGCAAGAGACTAACACCATCTGTGAAGGTGATGCTGCAACAGCATGTTGCGGGCGTGCCTTCCCGCCTTGCTTCCTCACAAGAAGCACTCTGTCTTTCCTTTTAAAATGCTTGGGTGACCAGCTGGCATTTCTTCGTCTTTTACTGGCCGATGGTTCCCATGCGCTTTTTAAAAACAGATCCCCACTTTCGCGCCCCAAAACCCAAGATGCCGCCAGACGCCCTGCCTCCAGCAACGGGTGAGGATGCCCGTCCTCTGATCGGCATTGCGTTCAAGGTCGCCTCTACCTTCAGCTTCTTCATCATGGTCAGTGCAATCAAGCTGGTTTCTGAAGATGTGCCTATCACTCAGGTGGTGTTTGCGCGCAACTTCTTTGGCATGATTCCTATCCTGATCATGATGATCGTGAATGGCCAATTGATCATTGCTGCAAAGACCAACAGGCCTGGTACCCACATTTCACGTGCTGTGATTGGGGTAACGGCGATGGTTTGCAATTTCTGGGCGTTGAGTTTGATCCCTCTGCCCGACGCAACCGCCATTGGCTTTGCTGCGCCGCTTATTGTTGTTGTGCTGGCTGCCTTGGTGTTGAAAGAAACGGTTCGCATCTTCCGTTGGAGCGCGGTGGCCGTAGGTTTTGTCGGAGTTATTATCACCGTGTTGCCGCATATGGGGCAGGGCTCGGGTGATACCTTCAGTCAGAACCTTGGCGTCCTACTGGCTTTCGGGGCGGCGTTTTTTGGCGCTGTAGCGATGATTACCGTTCGCAAGCTTTGTGAGACAGAACGCACGTCGACCATCGTGTTTTGGTTCACTATGGCTTCAACGGGGATGTCGTTCCTCACGCTGCCGTTGGGTTGGGTCTACCCTGATGTTGCCTGGGTCATGCCTTCCTGGCTGGATATGCTGTTTCTCGTCGGTGTAGGCGTGTTTGGCGGCATTGGGCAGTTGCTGCTTACACAAAGCTATCGTTTTGCCGATGCCTCAACCGTGGCGCCTTTCGACTACATCAATATGGTCTGGGCGATCGTGTTCGGTTTTTTGATTTTCGCGGAAGTTCCAACACCGGAGGTGCTTGTCGGTTCAGCGATTGTGATCTCGGCAGGCATATTCGTCATTTACCGAGAACGGAAGTTGGGTTTCGAGCGCACCAGGCCGGGTCGCGCGTCCACTCCTTCCAAGTCCTGATGAAAAAGACCGGCCTGTGCCGGTCTCTTGCTTAGAATGCCTTGAAGGTGATGATTGTCTTGGTGTCTTGAATGCCTTCGAACTGATGGACCTTCTCGCTGACGAAGTGACCAATGTCCTCGCCATCTTCAATGTAAAACTTCACCATCAGGTCGAAGTCACCTGATGTGGAGTAAACCTCCGAAGCGATTTCTGCATCTGCGATTTCGTTGGCAACCCGGTAGGTCTCACCAAGCTTGCACTTAATCATCACGAAGAACGGTGTCATTCTGAAGTCCTCTTGCTCCCCACGTCGCGTTGTTCACGAGTCAGCGCACATCTGAGCGTGTTCCCTTTTGAAAGGCAAGCCATACCAGAGGCTTCGACCGAGTTCTGTGAGCAGCTTTCAGCACGTTTTCATTTTGCATTGTGTTCCTACGTTGTTTTTGTTAGGCCGATAAACAGTCTCATGGGGGTGCCGCGGTGGCTGAGAGGTCTTTGGACCAACTCCTTGAACCTGATCCGGCTTGTACCGGCGGAGGGAATTGGGATGACGATATTGCCTTGCCGCCTCAGGCCATTCTTTCGGAGGTGGACACGATGACTGACTTTCACTCAAAGAGCATTTGGGATGTTTATGTGCGCGTGCGCCAGCATGTGCCCAGAGTACATTGCTTGACGAATGTTGTGGCACAGGAGTTGACGGCCAACGTGCTGCTAGCAGCTGGCGCGATACCTTCCATGACCATTGCACGGGAAGAAGTGGAGACCTTTGCAGGGTCTGCCGATGCGCTTCTCGTCAATCTTGGGACGCTTGACGCGGGACGACGCGACAGCATGGCGGCCGCCACCGCTGTGGCAACAGAGAAGGGCATCCCCTGGGTGCTAGACCCTGTGAAGGTCGACCGATCTCCATTCCGTGCGGACTATGCGATGTCGCAGTTGGCTCAGGGGCCAAGCGTGCTCAAAGCCAACGAAGGTGAACTGGAGACCCTGAAGGCGGGCCTGACCTTGCCGTTGCAAACCGTGGTGCTTTGCACGGGGGCCGTTGATCGGATTTCCCGGCAGGGCACCCAACTGGGCCTTCGAAATGGGGCTGAGGTGATGACCCGCGTTACCGCAATGGGCTGCTCCATGGCGGCTCTTGTGGCCGCGTGCTGCGCCGTCGAGGAGGATCATTTGCTGGCAACCTTGAGTGCGGCCGCAGTCTTTGCTGTCGCCGGGGAGATTGCACACAAGGCCAGCACAGGGCCGGGAAGCTTCACTCCAGCGCTGCTTGATACCCTCTACACATTGGAGTGGGATCAGTTTGAGCAAGTGCTAAGATTAGAACAAGAACACACCGAAGAGATTTGAGGGGACCAATGACTGCAATCGCTTTGACTATTGCTGGATCGGATTCAGGCGGCGGCGCCGGTATTCAAGCGGATTTGAAGGCATTCTCCGCTCTCGGTGTCTATGGTGCCAGTGTTCTGACCGCCCTTACCGCACAAAATACCAAGGGTGTGACCGGTATTCATTCTGTGCCAGCAGACTTTGTCGGCGCGCAGCTGGATGCCGTTCTGTCGGATTTGGACGTGAAGGCAATCAAGATCGGTATGTTGTCGCAGCCGGACATCATCGCGGAGATTGCCCGCAAGCTTGATCAGTACGACTGCAAGAAGGTGGTGCTCGACCCTGTCATGGTTGCGACATCCGGTGACGTTCTGCTCCAACCGGAAGCGCGTACCAATTTGACAGAGCTTCTGTTTCCGCGTGCGAGCATCATCACACCCAATCTTCTGGAGGCTGCTTTCCTCTTGGGTGATGATCCGGCCCAAAATGCCGAGGATATTGAACGGCAGGCGGCGGCCCTTCTGAAAATGGGCGCGAAAACCGTGCTTCTGAAAGGTGGTCACGGTAACGATAATGAAGCCTCGGATTTGTTTTTTTCCGCAGAGCAGTCTAAATGGCTTCGAGCTCCACGTTTTGCCACCGAAAACACCCATGGCACTGGCTGCACCCTGTCTGCTGCAATTGCGGCGGAAATGGCCAAGGGAAAAGCGCTGAGCCCGGCTGTTGAAGCGGCGAAAGCCTACATCAGCGGTGCGATTGAGATGGCGGACACACTTGAAATTGGCGAAGGGCATGGCCCTGTGCACCACTTCTATAAGTTTTGGTAGAAGGTCCGAGAGATGACTGAAGAATACAACAAAAACGGTATGACGCGCCGCCAGACTTTCAGTCTGGTAGGAGCGGGGGCCGTAGCCGGAACGGCGCTGGCTGCGCCTGCATTGGCGCAAGAGCAAAACGCGGCGGTGATCGAGTGGAAGATGGTGACTTCATGGCCGAAGGGCCTGCCGGGGCCTGGTCTTTCTGCTCAGCGGGTATGTGACCGCATCAACACCATGAGCAATGGGCGTATGCGCGTCCGTTTGTATGCGGCGGGAGAGCTCGTGCCTGCCTTCGAAGTGTTCGATGCGGTTTCTGGTGGCGTGGCCCAAATGGGGCATTCTGCCTCCTTTTACTGGCAAGGCAAGATGCCAGCTTCCGTGTTTTTCACCACGGTGCCATTTGGCTTGACACCTGAAGAGCACAACACCTGGATCGAGTATGGTGGTGGTCAAGAATTGTGGGACCGCCTCTATGCTCCCTTTGGGGTGAAGCCATTCATGGCAGGGAATACAGCTGGAACCATGGCCGGCTGGTTCAAGAAACCGGTGACGTCACTTGAAGATCTGATGGGGTTGAAAATCCGCATTCAGGGATTGGGCGGCGAGATCATGCGCCGTTTGGGTGCAACGCCCGTGTCGATGGCATCCTCGGAGATCTATGCGGGTTTTGAGTCCGGCGTTGTCGATGCGGTTGAGTTCCTCGGTCCGTGGAGCGATGCGGCAATGGGCTTCCAGCAGGTTTCCAAGCACTACTATGGGCCGGGTTTCAACAAGCCGAATGGCACTGGTGAAGCCTTGATCTCGGCCGTCGCATTTGAAGGGCTTTCAGAGGATCTGCGCCTGATTGTGGAAGAGGCTTGCCGAAGCGAAAATGCTCAGGCGCTGGCAGAAGCAAACTGGATGAATGCGCAGGCGCTGGAAATGCTGAGTGCGGAAGAGGGTATCAAAACGGACCGGTTCCCGGAGGCCGTGGTGACCGCCATGCGGCAGCTTTCCGCTGAAGTTCTTGAAGAATACGCCTCAAAGGATGAATTGACTGCACAGATATTCGAAAGTTATCGCACGGCGATGGCAGTCGTATCTCCGTGGAGTGATTTGTCTTCAGCTGATTATTTGATGGCGCGTCGCAAATAGTTATCCAAGGTCTCACTGGTTTGGGACTGGTAACTACCTGCGAAATTGTTGCAAATTTGTCGAAAGTTCACGGCGGCCTCTGAAAGGGGCCGCCGTTGTCATGTCTTCCGTTGAGGTTTAACTCAATCACGCCAAACTCGGAAAAGTTACCTCGGGGCATGGGAGGGATGACGTGACCGGCGGCAATCGATATTTGGCAGCAACGTGCTTAACCGCGCTTCTGTTCACTTCGGGCGAAGCATTGGCGGGGGCGTTCGCTCTGCGCGAACAATCAGCTGCATTTCAGGGACTGTCCTTTGCGGGCTATGGCACGGCCTCCAACACAATCTCCACGATTTTCTGGAACCCGGCGACCGTCACCGCCCATGACGGGTTGAAGGCTGAGTCCGTAAATTCGTTCATTCTTCCAAACGGCGATGTTGATACAAACAGCGTGACCGTAGGCGGTATTCCACTTGGGCTTATTCCTGGCGCTGCAACCGGCGAAATCGGGGACGTTGGTGTAAATGCGTGGCTGCCAGGCTCATATGGGACCTACCAGTACAACGACCAGATTTATCTGGGGTTTGCGGTGAACGCGCCATACGGGCTGTCAACAAAGCCTAACATCATCTCCGCCGGACAGATTTATGCGCGTTCCTCAGAAGTACTCTCTGTCAATGCCACCCCTATGGTTGGGGTGAAGCTCAATGAAATGTTCTCTTTTGCCATCGGCCTCCAAGCGCAGTATTTTCAGGTCCGTCTGAAGTCCGCCAGCGGCATTTCCACCACGAGCAGCACGGTTGAGCTGCGCGGCGAGGACAATGTGGGCTTCGGTGGTACTGCCGGCCTCTTGATCACGCCTCTGCAAGGGACGCAGATCGGCATTGGTTACCGCTCTCCGATCCGGCATGATCTTGATGGTCAGCTGAAGGTGGGCGCATCCTCCCAGAACATCAATGCGGATTTGGTGTTGCCAGAGCAGGTCAACGTATCAATCCAGCAAGAAGTGACACCAGAGCTCCGGCTAATGGGAACCTTTGAGTGGACGAACTGGAGCCGCTTTGGGAACTTCAACGTTTTCAACCAGTCCGGGATCGTGCTGCCACAGGCTGCACTCGGGTTTCAGTACAGCGATGGGTATTTTCTCTCCTTCGGGGCGGAGTATGACTTTGATGAGCATGTAGACGGGCTCACAGTCCGTGCTGGCCTGGGCTATGAGTGGTCGCCAATCTCCGAGAAGGACCGCAGCATACGGCTTCCTGATACCAATCGCGTATGGGTCAGTGCCGGCGCGAGCTATGAGTACAACGAAAACCTCTCGTTTGACCTTGGCTACAGCCATCTCTTTGCCGAGAGCGACGACATCAACATCGGACCGGGTCACCCCGCCTACAATGGAGTGGTGATCTACCAAGGCGACGTAGAAGCTTCCGTTGATATCATTTCAGCGGCCTTCCGCTACAAGTTCTGAGCAGGGAAAGAGGCCATTTGTTAGGGGAGACGCTGGTCACTCCCCTAACTGATCCACGCTTGCACCTCGGCCTTAGAAGGCGCTTTGGTAGAGGCCCCCATCCAGCAGGATGTTTTGGCCCGTTATGTATCCGGCATGGACAGAGCAAAGGAACGCGCAGGTCTGCCCAAACTCTTCGGGGGTTCCAAACCGGCCTGCTGGAACTTCAAGTGCCTGAACTGCCTTGATCTCGTCGAGCGACTGGCCCGTTTTTTCTGCCTGTCGCGTGAAGCCTCCCTTCAAGCGGTCGGTGTCGAACTTGCCCGGCAAGACACTGTTAATGGTGACGTTATTATGGGCAACTTGGCGACAGACGCCCGCCAGAAAGGCAATGAGACCTGCTCGTGCGCCGGAGGACAAATCCAGACCGTCGATAGGGCGCTTGACCGACATGGAGGTGATGTTGATGATGCGTCCAAAGCGCCGCGCCGACATGCCGTCCACGACCTCTTGGATCAACTCGACTGGCGTGATCATGTTCTGAATGACGCCATTGACCATCTTGTCCCGGTCCAGCTCTCGGAAATCCATGCGCGGAGGGCCACCGTTGTTGTTGATGAGGATGTCCGGTTCCGGGCAGGCGGCGAGCACCTCTTTTTGACCTTCTGCGGTCGAGATGTCAGCAGCGACCGCTGTAACGGCGATTCCATAGGTCTTTTGCAGTTCTACTGAGACGACATTCAGGCGGTCTTCGTCGCGGCCGTTGATCACCAGATCACACCCTGCCTCAGCCAAGGCCTTGGCTGTGCCCAGTCCCAAACCTTTGCTTGAAGCGCACACGATTGCCTTGCGCCCTTTGATCCCTAAATCCATCGGTTGTCTCTCCTTCATGGAACCCGATTGTGACGGTAGGCGTTAAACTTTCATTAGGAAAGCTTAATTTGTGACAGATAACACTGTCAAAAATTTAGCTGGCATGGCAGGCTATTCACAGATTGACGTTTCGGAAATGTGGCGTCCGGCCCCGAAATCTGGCGGTTGTTTGTAGCTGGCAAAATGAGCAGTCTTAACCTGTCATAATTGGTTCTTATGAATCGTCTTAAAGTCCCGGAGATTTCGTTCCTGGAGGCAGAGTGGTGAGCACAGAACCTCAGAACAAGAAGTTCAGATCTTTATTCATATCTGACGTTCATCTTGGGACCCGAGGGTGCCAGGCGGACCTGCTTCTTGACTTTCTCAAGTATCATGACGCGGATACAATCTATCTCGTGGGCGATATTGTGGACGGGTGGCGCTTGCGTCGTTCATGGTATTGGCCGCAGTATCACAACGATGTGGTGCAGAAGATTCTGCGCAAGGGCCGCAAGGGTGCCCGCATCGTTTATGTTCCAGGCAATCACGATGAGTTCCTGCGTGATTTTCTGGGAACGCATTTTGGCGGCGTGGAAGTGATCGACCAGATCATTCACGAAACCGCGGATGGCAAGAAATATCTTGTAATCCATGGGGATCAGTTCGACGTGGTTGTACGCCATGCGAAGTGGCTCGCGTTCTTCGGTGACTGGGCGTACGTCACGGCGCTGAACATGAACACGATGCTCAACCTGGCTCGTCGCAAGCTAGGCTTGACCTACTGGTCGTTGTCGGCTTGGGCAAAGCTCAAGGTGAAGAACGCCGTGAACTTCATTGGTTCCTTTGAAGAAGCTCTGGTTGCGGAAGCTGAGCGTCAAGGTGTCGATGGGGTGATCTGCGGGCATATTCATCACGCCGCTGACCACATCAAGTTTGGTGTCCACTACATCAATACCGGCGATTGGGTGGAAAGTTGCACGGCAGTTGCCGAGAACCATGACGGATCATTTGAGGTTATTCGATGGGCCGATCAGCAACGCAATACCGAGGACGCAGCTCAGCCAGTAGCCGGAGAGCAGGTTGCCGCATGAGCTCAATCCTCATCGTGACAGACGCATGGCGCCCGCAAATTAACGGTGTCGTGCGCTCTCTGGAGCGCCTAGCAGAGCAGCTGGTCGAAATGGGTCTGCGCGTGGAGTTCCTGACGCCGGAGAACTTCCGCTCGGTGCCCATGCCGTCCTACCCTGAAATCCGGCTTAGCCTTACACTGCCTTCGGAAGTGCGTCGCCATATTGAAGAGGCGGACTGCGATCACCTGCATATCGCGACCGAAGGTCCACTGGGCTTGATGGCGAGGTCGGTGGCGAAGCGAACCGGCAAGGTTTTCACCACCAGCTATCACACACGTTTTCCCGAATATTTGAATGCTCGTGTGCCGGTACCGGTCGATTGGACGTACGCTTGGCTGCGCCGGTTTCATAACAGTGGCCGGGGCTGCATGGTGGCCACGCAGACACTCGAAAGCGATCTAAAGACACGCGGGTTCACCAACCTCGTGCGTTGGTCTCGCGGAGTGGATCACACGGTTTTCCGTCCGCTTCAAAGCGATGTCCTTCAGGGCGTCGAAGGCCCGATTTTCATGAACGTTGGCCGTGTGGCCGTCGAGAAGAACATCGAAGCCTTTTTGAAGCTTGATCTGCCGGGCTCCAAAGTTGTTGTCGGCGGCGGCCCTCAGCTTGAAGAGCTGCGTTCGGCATATCCAGATGTGGTCTTTACAGGTCCCAAGGAAGGGGATGATCTGGTTGCGCTCTACAGTGCCGCAGATGTGTTCGTTTTCCCAAGCCTGACGGACACGTTCGGGAATGTGCTGTTGGAGGCTTTGGCCTGTGGTACGCCAGTTGCGGCTTACCCAGTCATGGGGCCTGTCGATGTGATTGGCGACTCCGGTGTGGGGGTTCTCGACAAGGATTTGAGAACTGCCTGTCTCGCAGCGCTCGAGATTTCAAGTGACGCGTGTCGGGAGTACGCTCTGAAGTATACGTGGCGGGCGAGCGCGGAACAGTTTTTGCGCAATGCTGAACTAGCACATGAAACCTCGCAGGGCTTTTTGCAAGCGGCCGCCAAGCCGCAACAACAGGTCTTTACGGCTCACTAAGCTATGATAAGGTCCCTCTGCTTATCGCAGGGGGCCTTCATGTCTATCGCCAGTTCAACTCCACTCAGATTTCAAGATATCTTGGAAGCTAGAACCCGCATTTCTAACCATGCGGTGCATACGCCATTGTTGCGCTCCAATGTTCTGGACGAGGTGACTGGCGGTCAAATTCTCATCAAGCCCGAATGCCTTCAAAGGACCGGCTCTTTCAAGTTCCGAGGTGCGTTCAACCGGTTGAGCATGATACCGGCTGAACAGCGGGGTGCTGGTGTTGTGGCTTGTTCTTCCGGAAACCACGCACAAGGTGTGGCCGCGGCTGCGAAGCTTCTGGGCATGCGGGCGACCATTGTGATGCCATCCGATGCGCCGGAGCTCAAACGGCGCCGTACGGCCGCGCTGGGGGCTGAGGTGGTGCTTTATGATCGTCTCCGTGAGGATCGCGACGCCATAGCACACGGTATTGCCTCTGAAACCGGCGGTACCTTCGTTCATCCATTCAATGATCCTGGTGTGATCGCCGGGCAAGGAACCGTAGGGCTGGAGCTTTCAGCGCAGGCGCGTGCAGCAGGTCTTGAGCTTGAAGGAATGGCCGTTTGTACCGGTGGCGGTGGCCTGACCAGTGGCATTGCGCTCGCCTTGGCAGAACTGGAGCCAGAGTGCGTGCTTCACACCTGCGAGCCGGAAGGTTTTGATGATTATGCGCGTTCGCTTGCGGCCAGTGCGATTGTCAACAATGAACAAGCTGGCGGCTCTGTTTGTGATGCGGTTCTTACACAGGCGCCCGGTGACGTCGGTTTTGAAATCTTGCGGAAGAGGCGTGTAGTGCCAGCCATCGTCACAGATGAGGAGGCGCTCAAGGCAGTTGCCTTTGCGTTTACCGAGCTGAAGCTGGTCGTGGAGCCAGGCGGCGCGGTGGCACTGGCTGCGGTGTTGTTCGGTAAAGTGCCAGTGAAAGATCGATGCGTTGGCGTTACGCTGTCTGGTGGGAACATTGACCCGGGCATGATGGCCCGAGCCCTATCGCTATAAGCGGGCGGGCTGCCTCCTGTCAGGAGAACAGCGCAAGCCTTTCTCCAGTTGAAAGGCGCTCCAGCGGGTCTGAGTTGCTCTTGCGCAAAGGTGCAGGCTCTTCAGCGCCTTTTTCGGCTTCGCTGTCGGCCTCGAACAGGTCCAGGTCTTCATCCAGTTGTGGCTCGCTCTGGGCGAGGGGAATGATGTTCGCGCCCTCGGAGGCGTTGTTGCCTTCCGTTTCCTGCTGCTCTTCAGCGGCAGCCTCTACGCCTGCGAAGATCTGTTCCTCTGCGGGAGCATCTTCAAGAGTTTCAGGCTCAACTTCAGCCGTCTCGGCTGGCTCCTGCGCTTCCTCATCTTCTTCAGGTGCGACGCTGCTAAATGTGTCGAAAAGCGCATCGACGTCAGACTGGTTTACGCCTTCGCCTTCCATCTGCGGCCCGTTCAGGAGGTGTGCATCCGGGCGCTTGTCCATTGACTTGACACCTTGATCAGTGTCGTCATCCTCTTCAAGTTCATAGCCCTCAACGCCCCAAATACTGATCATGCGATCCAACCGCTCTTCCAGATAGTGGAGCACTTGAACGACTTTTTGCGTTCGTTGGCCAGTCAGGTCCTGGAAGGAACAGGACATGAAGATTTCCGTCGCCTTCTCGTCGATGGCATCACACTGAGCCACATCCTGCGGGTTTTCGCGCAGCGACCAGGCTGCTTCCTGAATGGCCTCCGCAGCTTCCAGAATGGCTTGTGTGGCATTTTCCGTAGAGGAGACGATGGCATCGAGTTCATTGGATGCCGCCGTAAAGTGATCACCAGTGGTATTGTCGGTTTTGAGGCGCGCAATCTCTTTCTTTGTGCGAGCAATTGCCTCATTCATTTCGAAGAGGTTCAAGCGTACGCTGTCAAATTCGGAAGGGAACTGGCGAGAACGCATGTACTCTTCCAAATGCTGAACCGCCTTCAACAATCTCTGGGTTTCTGCTGCTTGGTTCCGCCGGAGGTATTCCGCCAGGAAGCTTCGACCTATGCCGTTTGCACTCAACGCATTTTCCAATGCGTCAAACACTTTCTCCGAGATCTGGGTTGGCTTCGACAGCGACATGAGATTTTTTCTCCCCAGCAACCTAGATTGCCCTGTATAAGTAACCGGTGAATGTACCTATGGCTAACAATTGGTTTACAAATCCTAAAATCTTATTAAGGAACCCGTGTTAGATCCCTTCTCCAAGTATCCCCTTGGGGATGACTTTCCGCTCGGTACGATCAAAGCCTTTAGCGCTCTTCTGTTTGGAGCAATTAATGACTGTGAATAATCAACAGCGCACCAAGCTGGGGCTTATTATTGGCATCAGCAGCTTGTTTGCAGCTTACTTCTTTGCGTTCGGGCTGTTCCTGCCTTATTTCCCCGTCTATCTGAAAGACTTGGCATTCACGCCGGTTCAAATTGCATTGATTGTTGCAATCCCAAACATAGTGCGGATCGTTGCAACGCCGGTCATGACCGGCATCTCAGATCGTGCGGGGCGACGCCGGTTATCCATCTCTATTTTTGCAATTGTCTGCGCGGTCGCATTCGGCGTCATAGCCAATGTGAACACCTATGCCTTGATGGTGGCTGTGGTTGTTGTCATGTCCATTTTCCTTGCGCCGCTGCAACCGCTTTCCGATGCCTATGCATATGAGGCCGTCAAGAGCAGGGGGCTGGACTATGGTGTGATGCGATCTTGGGGCAGTGCGGCCTTCATCGCGGCAACCATGTTCGGCGGCTGGTATCTGGGCCTGTTTGAGTCCGTCCAATTGGTCTACTTCATGGTAGTTGGTTTGGTTGTCATGGCTGTTTTGTCCTTGCAGCTGCCCGGTATGCCATCTGAACACAGGAAAGCGGCTCAGGGGGCGGCGGACGAAGGCCACGCGAAAGGCGAACTCCAGCGACTTGAGCTTCATATTGTCTTGTTCGCCGGGGGGCTGACCCTTGGCAGCATGGCGGGATTGTTCAGTTTCGGGTCGATCTTCTGGCTCAGCCATGGCATCAGCGATACCAATGTAGGTTTGCTGTGGTCCGCTGGTGTTCTGGCGGAAATTTCCGTGTTCTTGTTGGGGGGGCGTCTGCTTGGGCGCATCGGGCCTCTCGGTTTCATGCTGATTGGGGCCATAGGCGGAATACTCCGATGGATCGTCTTCCCCCATGCAGATACGTTTGGCAGCGCTTTGGTCGTGCAGCTGATGCATGGCGTCAACTTCGGCATGACCCATCTGGGAATGATGGCGTTTTTAGCGGAAGTGGTTTCTGGAAAGCGATTGGGGACGGCACAGGGCCTGTCTCAAACCTACATCGGTTTGTTTACCGGAGTTGCCGGTATTACCGCCGGGTGGATTTATGAGGTCAACCCGACCTATGCATTCTATGCCATGGCGGTTGTCGCCGCTGGCGGGAGTATTGTGCTTGGCTTGTTTTGGGCACGCCTTCGAAGGTTCAGCGGTGAAGTGCCTGCTGGCTGACAGTGCCAGCCAGCGCACTTCTTGGGTTAGCCCCAGAGGCTACGGTTGGGGGCATGCATGAGGCTGCCCTCAAATGGGATAGGATAGGCGCGGTCTTGTGCAAGCAGCAGCGGGCCGTCCAGATCGACGAAGTCTGCAGCTTGCGCCAAATAGAATGCTGGCGCCATCGCCAGACTTGAGCCGAGCATGCACCCCACCATGATCGTGAAGTCCAGCTCTTTGGCCTTTTCGATCACTTGAAGACCTTCCGTCAGGCCGCCGGTCTTGTCGAGCTTGATGTTGACCGCATTGTAGCGGTCCCGCAGTGCTTCAAGGTTGTCGGCTGTGTGAAAGCTCTCGTCGGCGCAAACCAAGACGGACGTCGTTATCTCGCGCAAAGCCTCATCATTGCCTGCGGCCATCGGTTGTTCAATAAGGGCAACGCCCGCGTTCTCACAGGCCCTCAGGTTCGCTTCCACGTTGTCGGCAGTCCATCCTTCATTGGCGTCTACGATCAGCTTGCTGTTTGGGGCTGCCGACCGAACGGCCTGAATGCGTTCCACATCACCTTCGCCAGCCAGCTTGACCTTGAGGAGTGGGCGGTCTGCTGCCTTCGCCGCATCCTCACGCATTTTCTCTGGTGTGCCGACTGAAATGGTAAAAGCTGTGGTGAGTGGTTGCGGTGCAGAAAAGCCAAGCAGCTCATGTACTGGCTTGTGGGCACGTTTTGCCTCCAGGTCCCAAAGGGCGCAGTCGAGGGCATTGCGAGCGGCGCCCGGCTTCATCCTGTCTTGCAGCTCGGCCCGTGTCAGGCCTTCCGCGATTGCAGGCGCCAGTGCCTTGATGTCCTCTGCTACACCGTCAAGGCTTTCGCCATAGCGAGCATAGGGCACGCACTCGCCAAAGCCCTGATGAATACCGTCCCAGATGTTGACTGTTATTACATGTGCGTGGGTGCGGCTGCCTCTTGCGATGGCAAAGCCGCCTTCAATTTTGAACGTATCTCTTTCGACGTTCACGACAGGTTTCATGGAGCACCAAATTCTTCAGAAAGTCGGAGGACGATTGGCTCAACGCCAAATCGGATAGGATCGGTTGCCGGCAGGTTATATTCGCGGCTCAATTTGGAAACGTACTCCTTCGCTTCTTTCTCGTCTAGCGCGGCAGTATTGACCGCGATGCCGATGCAGCGAATACCCGGGTTTGTGAGTTTGCCGAGGGTCATCGTTGCATCGATCACTTGTTGGATGGTTGGCAGTGGGCACTCCACACCACGCATCTTGGTGCGGGTTGGTTCGTGGCACACGACGAATGCATCCGGCTGTGAGCCATGAAGAAGGCCAAGTGTTACCCCTGCGAAGGAGGGGTGAAACAGGGAGCCTTGTCCCTCGATGACGTGCCAGTGGTTCTCTGGTGCATCCGGTGAGAGATACTCAGCAGCACCTGCAATAAAGTCGGCAACAACGGCATCAAGAGCAACGCCTCGGCCGGAAATGAAAACGCCGGTCTGACCCGTTGCGCTGAAGCTGGTGTCATAGCCGTGCGCCCGCATGCCTTGCTCCAGAGCGAGGGCTGTGTACTTCTTGCCCACCGAGCAATCTGTCCCCATGGCCAGAAGGCGCTTGCCTGTTCGCTTGGTGCCCTGGCCCGTTGGGAATGTCTGGTCGTTGAGACGTACATTGAAAAGCTTGCGCCCGGTGCGCTGGGCCGCTTCTTTGATGGCAGGCACGTCTTCCAGCCGCATGTGGAGGCCACTTGCAACATCAAGCCCTGCTTCCAAGGCGTGTATGATGCTCTCCACCCAGTGCTCAGGTAGGACCCCACCGGCATTCACGCAGCCAATAACAAAGGTTTTTGCCCCGCTTTTCACAGCATATTCAGGGGTAATATCAGGAAGGCCGCTGTCGGCTTTGCAACCTTCAAGTCGAACTTGGCCAAGGCACCAGTCTTTGCGCCAATCCACGATGCCAAGGCCCGTTTTGGCCGCTAAGTTATCCTGAACATCTCCAAAGAATAGGAGGTATGGGTGTGCTATTTCCATCTTAGTGTCTCTTATTGTCTCTGAAAGGTCCGTCTGATTGCTAGACGTGGTTGTTCCCAACACTGTATAGGGTGGGAACGACTATTGGAGCAAGGGGACTGGATTCGGCCCATGGATCTGCAGGTTCAGACAGATGCGCCACTTCTTGAGGTGGTGAGCGCGGGTGATGGACAGGCCGTCAAGGTCTCTGGCCGCTGGACCATTTTGACCGCAAACATCGCAGAGACCTTGATGCAGGGGCTGCCTGCCAAGTGCAGTCTGCGCCATGTGATCATCGACATGGGTAACGTAAAGCAACTCGATACAGCCGGGGCCTGGTTGCTGCATAGAATGCGCGCCGACCTTGAGTTTGCCGGTCGTTTTGTTGAGTTGCAAAACGTGGATTCTCGGTACTATGAGCTGTTTGCCGAGATCGAGAAGCACAACCCGCGGGTGCCGCCGACAAAGAGGCCTCGGCCATCTCTTGTCGCGCTGTTTGAGCGTACTGGCGAGCTTACTGTTGAGGTGTATCGTGATGCGCTCGCGATCTGCCACATTCTCGGCTCTCTGGCCATGGTGATTGCCTGGGCGGTTACAAGCCCACGCCGGATGCGTGCCATTTCCATCGCCGTGCAGTTTGACAAGTCCTGCATCGGTGCTGTGCCGATCGTAATGCTGATGAGCTTCCTGATAGGTGCTATTATCGCGCAGCAGGGTGGGTTCTATCTGAAGCAGTTTGGTGCCGACATCTTTGTGGTGGACTTGGCGGGCATTCTGGTTCTGCGTGAAATTGGCGTTATTCTCACCGCGATCATGGTTGCGGGTCGCTCTGGTTCGGCATTTACAGCCGAGTTGGGGTCAATGAAAATGCGCGAAGAGATCGATGCGCTTAATGTGATCGGTCTGCGGGTTACAGAAGTGCTTATTCTGCCCCGCCTGCTGGCGCTGATGCTGTCCTTGCCGGTGCTTGTGTTCCTGGCCAATATCGCTGCCTTGTTTGGCGCAGGTCTGGTATGTTGGTGGTACCTCGGCATTCCACCTGCGGCGTTCTTGACGCAGCTGCAGATCGCCATTGATGTCGAGACGCTTATGGTAGGCGTGGTAAAGGCGCCGTTCATGGCCTTGATCATTGGCTTGATCGCATGCGTAGAAGGCATGAAAGTGAGCGGCTCAGCCGAATCGTTAGGTCTGCACACCACAATGTCAGTGGTGAAAGCGATCTTCCTTGTGATTGTTGTTGATGGCGTATTTGCTATGTTCTTTGCTTCCATCGGAATTTGAGGAAAGGTAATCAATCCTCATGAACCAGAGCGGTGCTCAACCCATCCCATTCTCACGCTCGTCAAGCCCTGCGCTTGGGCGCGACGTGATCTTGAGTGCGCGCGGCGTGGTGGTCGGGTTTGGCACGAAGATGGTGCTGGAAAACCTTGATCTTGACGTTTATCGCGGTGAAGTACTTGGTTTCGTTGGTGGATCTGGGCAGGGTAAATCCGTTTTGATGCGCACCATTCTTGGGCTAACACCCATGAAGGATGGCAGTATCTCCGTTTTCGGTAAGGATTTGGGTGAAGCATCTGCTGAAGAACGCACGGCGATCGAGCGGCGCTGGGGTGTTCTTTTCCAGCAAGGCGCGCTGTTTTCATCCCTGACTGTTCGACAGAATGTTCAGTTTCCAATGCGTGAACATTTGAAACTGTCACAAAGACTTCAGGATGAACTGGCTCTCTTGAAGATCGAGATGGTGGGACTGCCGAGAGACGCTGCTGAAAAGTACCCCTCCGAATTGTCCGGGGGCATGATCAAGCGTGCGGCTTTGGCGCGTTCCCTTGCGCTCGATCCAGATCTCGTGTTTCTGGATGAGCCAACATCCGGTCTGGACCCGATTGGAGCTGCCGAGTTTGACCAGTTGATCTACAAGCTAAAGGAAACGCTTGGATTGACGGTCTACATGGTGACCCATGATCTGGACAGCTTGCACACGGTGTGCGATCGAATTGCCGTTTTGGCGGAGAGAAAGGTGCTTGTGACCGGCACTATTGACGACATGATGCATTATGACCACCCGTGGGTGAAAGAATACTTTCGGGGTGCCCGCGCCCTCAGAAGGGCGTAAGGAGGACCAATGGAAACCCGGGCCAACAATATTGCGATTGGTGCATTCGTACTGGCAGTGATTGCTGCCGTCTTCATTTTCATTTTCTGGCTCATGAGCGCCAGCGAGAGCGGCAACCGTCGTGATGTGAAGATTGTTTTTCCTGGTGCGGTCACTGGCTTGCCTACTGGTGGGCAGGTGTTGTTCAACGGCATCAAAATTGGTGATGTGGCAAATCTGACCTTTGATCCAAATGATCCAAAGCTTGTGGTGGCAACTGTGCGCGTGGATGCGAAGGCGCCACTGCGCAAGGACACCCAAGCCTCTCTGGGTTTTACAGGTCTGACGGGTGTGGCTTATGTGGATCTTCATGGTGGATCTCAGTCGGCACCGCCGTTGATTGATCCAGACAGCAACGCCGTGCCGGTGATCTATGCAAACCGTAGTCAGTTCGAGGACCTTCTTGAAGGGGCCAAGGACATACTGGAGAAGGCCGACACCACGCTTGGTTCCATTCAGCAGGTGGTGACCACCAGCTCTCCAGATATCGAAAAGACCATTCAAAACGTTGAGAAATTTACCACAGCTCTGGCCAACAACTCAGAAGGTGTAGACCAGTTCATGGCCGGTATGACTGACACGGCCAAGGCACTCACAGATCTGTCTGGCCGTATTGGCAATCTGGTTGATCGCGGCGAACAGCTGCTGGCACAGGTGCCGCCGGAGAAAATTGGCGAGATCGTCGGCGATGTTGAGCAGATTACAACTGAGCTGGCCAATTCTGCTCAGGACGTTAGCGGCGTTGTGGATGCTGCCAAGACCACAGCAGCAGAGCTTCAGCAATTTGCTGAGGGCTTGAATGGCAGCCTTGATCAGGTCGACAAGATCTTGCAGGCGGTGGAGCCTGACAAGGTCCAGAGCGTATTGACCGGCGCTTCGGATTTTGCTCGCGTGTTGAGTGATCGCAGCCAAGATATCGACCAGATGGTGGTTTCGGCCAATCACGTTCTGCAGGATGCAGAAACGGTTTCTGCGGAAATTGCAGCCCGTAAAGACGACATTGGCAAGATGGTTGACAACGCTTCAGGGGCGTTGGCCGAGGTTAACAGAGCTGCGGCTGAAGCTGGACGTGTGCTTGCAGCTGTCGACAGTGATCGAGTTTCAAACATAGTTGCATCCACGGACAAGGTGATTGGCAATTTTGCAGGCCAGGAAGCTCAGATCAATGAAGCTATCGGCTCGATCAATACCGCAGCGGGCAACGTCAATCAGATCACGGTAGATTTGCAAAAACGGGTCCCTGACGTTGACAAGATGATCAGCGAAGGAACCGAAATCGCCAGCAATCTGAATGCGGCCTCGGTTCGTGTGAACGGGATTTTGGACAAGGTTGATAGTATGGTGTCCGCGGATGGTCAGGGCTTCATTCAGGAAGCGACTGCTGCGGCTACATCGATCCGGATTGTAGCTGATGCATTTGCACAGCGTGCGGAGCCGATCTCCCAAAACCTTCTCAAGTTGACACAGCAAGGCTCTACCGACTTAAGTGCGACCGTGCGCCAGCTGAACGCCACGTTGCTGCAAATTCAGCGCGCAGTCGACAACTTTGACAAGAATCCTAACCGGGTAATCTTTGGTGGCTCTGAGACACCTGTCTACAATGGGGCAAGACGTCGTTAATACACTTTGAATTCGTGAGTTTCCTCGCATAATCACGGGTGTGTGGGCTTAAGGCGACTCTTTAATAGGGACTGATTTGGCGTGAATACTTCGAAACTAGTCAAAGGGATGGCGGTTGCTCTCATCGTGGGTGCGACGGCTGCGTGTGGCTCGACTGGCCCAAGCGCCCTTTACGACCTGACAGCCCCTCGTGAGTTCGGCAATTCTGCTCGTAGTTCGAACGTGCAGATTCTGGTTCCAACCCCCGTTGCACTGCAAGCTTTGGACACCAACTCAATTGCCGTTGCAGAGGCTGGCCGGATCTACTCCTACTATCCGCGAGTTGCATGGGCCGATTCACTGCCAAACGTCTTTCAAGCAAAGTTGATTGAGACACTTGAAAACACTGGCAAGTTTAGAGGTGTGTCGCAGCCGGGGCAGGGGCTACTGATCGACTATCAGCTGCAGACCACCGTGCGCGCATTCGAGGTCAACGTGGGTCAATCCGCGAGAGCCTATGTCGAAATTGCAGCGCGTCTGGTCAACGACAGAGATGGCCGGTCTGTACAGGCGCGAGTGTTTGCAGCCGAGGTGCCTACGGTTTCCGACAATACCGACCAATCTATTGATGCGCTCAATCAGGCCTCGGATCAGGTGTTGCGGGAGATTGCCGCCTGGGTTCTCAAGACGGTCTAGGGTTTCGCAGATCTACAACATTGTTTGGGGCGTGCTGCTGGTGGCGCGCCCTTTTTGTTTGCCTATGTGTTTATTCCCCATATGCGCTGTGAGGTACTGCAGGCGTGCTGAAGCTCGCTGACTGGGCCACATAGGGCCTCGAATGAAAAAAGGCCTCTGGAGAAGCTCCAGAGGCCTTTTTGATGGGTGTTAGTGCGGGCGGCTTATTCGAAGCGGCCACTCGCATGGGCCAACATTGTGTAGACCTTTCCGGTGTCGGAAGTCAGATAGGTCTGCCCCATGGTGTTGTCTGGATCATTACGAGACACCTGTGTCAGCAGCTGCTCGAAGTCCTGAATGTAGCGTTCAACTGCGGAGCGGAACTCAGGATCGCGCCCGTACTTCTGACGGATTTCATCAAAAGTCTGCTGTCCTTGCAGCGTGTAGAGGCGACGGGTGAACACATCCCGTTCGCCGCGCTTGTAACGCTCCCAAAGGTCCACAAACGTCTCGTGGTCCACTGCACGGGCGATATCCATGCTCAGAGAGTTCAAGGATTCAACCATGTGCTGAGGCGTGCGGCCCTGATTGCCTGCGCCCGAGTGCGGGGCGTTTGCAGGCAGGGCATCGTCGCTTGAGGCACGGCGCAGCAGGTCACTTACCCATCCCTTGCCAGCGTTGCCAAGATTGGCTGCCGGGCCACGGCTCGGCGCTGGAGGAGGGGTGGCCGGTGCAGGGCGCTTGGGCGCCTGCGG
The DNA here is from genome assembly GCF_028737195.1 of Pseudovibrio exalbescens. Taxonomy (GTDB): domain Bacteria; phylum Pseudomonadota; class Alphaproteobacteria; order Rhizobiales; family Stappiaceae; genus Pseudovibrio; species Pseudovibrio zosterae. The sequence continues at coordinate 313,735 of NZ_JAQZAJ010000003.1, forward strand.
CCGTGGTGCCGGGCTTGCGACATCAGCGAGGGCTGGGCGTGCAGGCTCGGCCTGGTGAGCGACTGGGGCCGCGCTTTGGCCGGCTGCCGCCATGACTGGCGCGGAGACATCGAACTGTGAGGAGTGCTTAGAAACAATCTGTGAGAGTTCACCAAGAGCCTTCACTTGCTCGTTGACCACCTTACGCAGCGCGGCGGTTGAAGCCTCAGCTTCGTCTGGCAGCGCCAGTACACCTGCGTTCAGCTCATTGCGGGTTGCTTCCAGTTCGCGATGAACATCACGTGCGGTTTCGCGCATCCGCGTTGTTGCCTCGGAGAAGCGCTCGGAAGCTTCAGTCACCGTACGCTGCATTTCGCTCATGATCTCATCCTGAGCCATGCGAACGGCATCGCGTGCCTTCTGACCTTCCATGCCTGCGGTCATGCGCATGCTTTCGAACTGCTCTGTGACCGACTTGGTTGCCGCTTCAGCAGCTGCTTTAAGCATTGCAGCGACTTCGCGGGCCTTGTCGTCAGCAACCTCAAGCGTGTCGCCAAGAGTTGCTGTATAGCTGTTCATGAGAGCTTCGATGGCATCGGTCTTCTTCACGATGGTGTCGGAAAGTGTCTCGATGGCGAAACGACGCTCGTTGATGCGCTGGTCCGTATGGGTGTTGGTTTCTTCAAGATTCTGGACAGTCGCTGCCAGTGCACGGCTCTGATGTTCCATGCGGTTGGCCACGTTTGCGGCATCACCCAGAACTGTTGCGGTGGTTTCTTTGAGAAGAGCTACCTGGCTTTCAATCGTGCTGTTGGCTGCTTCTGTCTCAGATACAGCGCGGTCAATTGCGCTGCGGAACTCACCAGCTCGGCGGGCCAGATTGTTCTCGACTTCTGCGAGATTGTCGCCCGCAGTTGCCAGAACGTCACGCAGCATGCCGTTGGATGTATTCAGGCGGTTCAGGATGTCTGTGATGTCGGTTTCCAAACGATCCTTCGTGCCCTGAATGATGGTCATTGCACGGTTGCTGCGCTCTTCAACGGTGTTGCCAATGCTGTCGACCGCTTCCATCAGGCTACGGCTTGCAACCTCACCCTGACGGGTGAAGGTTTCAGCTGCTTCGAGGCTCTTGCTGGAGACTGTGTCCAGAAGGGCGTTGATGTCGCCTTGCATACGCTGGTTGGTGTTTTCCAGACGGGCTGCTGCAACGTTGCTGCGCTCGTCGATGCTGGTGATGATTTTCTCACCTGCATCAGAGAGAACGCGAGTTGCATCAAGGCCAGTGCGGGCAAACGCTTCAGTGGTCTCCATGCCCTTGGTGGTAACGGTGTCGAGCAGGGCGGTCATGTCGCTCTGCAGACGCTCGTTTGCACCTTCAAGACGCGAGGTCGCCGCAGAACTGCGTTCATCGATTGCAGTGACGATCTTGTCGCCTGCTTCCACCAGCGAGCGGGTCGCTTCCAGACCGTTGCGTGCAAAGTGATCGCTGACTTCACGGCCCTTGACTGTAACAGCCTCAAGAATTGCGCGCTGAACTTCTTCCACGCGGCCTGTGAGGTCTGCTGCCTTGGTTTCAATAGCGGAGATGAGGTGGCCGCCATCTTTGTCAATGAGCTGAGCGAACTCAGCAGATTTCTCGCCAAAGGCTTCGTTGAGTATGCCTGCCTTGGAAAGCAGCTCGTCAGCCACGGCATTGCCACGGGATGACAGCATGCCAGCTGCCTCTTCGATGACTGCGGTGACGCGTGCCCGAACCTCTTCGGTCTCACCGGAAAGGAGAGAGCGCACATCTTCGATGGCTGAGTTGAGGCGAGACTTGGCGTTGGCGCTTTCAATCGCGAGCTTGCTGGACAGGCTGCCGATTGTTTCTTCAAGTTCCTCACGGACCTTGTCGCTTTCGCCGGTGAGCTTGCCGGACATCTCTGCAAGAGATGCTGCATAAAGCGCACGTGCGTTCTCGCTTTCCACGGCCAGAGCGCGTGCGGCCTGTGTAACGGTCGTAAGTACCGCTTCACGAACCTTGTCGCTTTCGCCGGTCAAGCTGCCGCTGACTGTTGCCATTGCTTCGGTAACAGCCTTGGCGGCCAGTTCACCTTCGCTCTGCAAGCTGTTGCGTGCAGCGGCAACCGTATCCACGACGATCTCGTTGAGACGCTCGGCTTCACCCGAGAGCGTGCCGCTGAGCTTGGCCACACTTTCGGTGACGCTCTCTTCGGTACGCATGCGCTCGTCTGCGAGACGGGAGGCCGCTTGACCAACCACGTCGAGGATGATTTCGCGAACGCGACTGCTTTCCTCGCCCAGAGTGCTTGTCGCTTCGGTCATGGCGGAGGTGAGGGCGCTTGCCGCCTTCTCGCTTTCGCCAGTCAGAGCGGAAGAGATGGATTCCAGGCGCTCGTTGAGGATGGTTTCCAGCGCGTTTGCACGGGAGTCCAGTGTTTCCGCGACTTCAAAGACCTTTGAGCCAAGTGAAACGTTGATCTCTGCCACACGTTCGGACAGCGTATCGGTGAGTTCCTTGGACTGGCGGCTGAGAACGTTGCCAGCTTCTTCAAGACGCCCATCCAGAGCCGCTGTCATTTCACTCTGACCGTCTGCGAAGGCAGAAGCGATTTCACGGGTACGGGCAACGAGTGTGTCGGAGATCTGACGAGCGCGGGCGTCTAGAGCATGGTCAATGCGCTCTGTGCCGGTGGACATGGTGGTTGCCAGGTGATCTGCGCGTTCAGAGATGACGGTCGCAGCGGCGTCCACCTTGTCGCCCACCTTCACGTCGAAGGAGGCCAGGCTGTCGGTAATGGTGTTTTCGATCACGCTGGACCGTTCTGCCAGGATCTCGCCGATCTTCTCAGCACGCTGAGTGAGGGACTCGCCCACCTGCTCAACACGCTCAGTGAGGTTGACGGCGATGATGTCCGTACGGTCCTCAAGGATCTTGGAGATGGACTGGCTCTTCTCTTCCAGAGTGTTGGAGAGGAGTTCGGTGCCACTTTCAACGGCAGACGCCAGATTGGTCGTACGGCTTTCGATGGCTTCGGAGAGCGCATCTGCGCGGCTGTCGAAGGCCTGCTCGAAGGACGTTGTCCGATCCGCCAGTGTGGTATCCAGATGCTGGATACGCGTGTCGAAGGCGTGGCTGATGTTCTGGCTGCGCAGGTCAAGTGCTTGAACGAGGTCAGAACCCTGTTCCGTGACTACCTGCTCCAGCTCGACCAAGCGAGAGGACAGGCCGTCATTGAGTGCGCGACCTCGTACATCCAGAGTTTGGGTAATGCGGTCGCCGATCTCGGAGAGCTCGGTGGTGACGCGTTCCCCGCGAGAGCCAATGAGGCGCGCAAGTTCGGTGCCGGTATCTGCCAGCTTGAGCGCCAGTTCTTCGGTGCGCTGACCAAGGGCACCTGTAATCTGTGTACCCGCTTCTTCCATTGCCACGCGGAAGCTGTTGGTGTGGGTGTCGATGATTTCGACAACCTCACGCCCGCGCGTCGAAAGGCGTTCATCCAGTTCAGCACCATTTATCGTGATGCTTTCATGGATCTGGCCACTGATGGTGCTCAGGCGTTCTGCAAGCTCAGTGCCGCCCACGGTGATGGTTTCACCCAGAGTGTTTGCTGTTTCGTCCAGACGAGCAGCAATTTCGCCGCCGCGAAGGGACAGATCAACCACGATGGATTCACCGGTGCCACGAAGAATTTCGGAGACTTCCGAAGAGCGTGCGGAGAGGGTTTCAATAAAGTCAGAGCACTGAACGGCAATGGCACTATTGATTTCCTGCCCTCGGGTTGCGATGCCCTCTGCGGCCTGTTCACCGGTATTGCGCAGCGCTTCGTCCAGAGTGGTGACGCGCTCGCCGATGGTGCCCATCAGATCGTCTGTACGGGTGGTGATAGTGTCGATCAGGCGACCGCTCGTCAGAGACAGGTTCGCGTTGATCTCCTCGCCACGGGCCAGCATTTCCGCGCTCATCTTCTGGCTGGCGTCAACGAACTGCTCAGTTACACCAGAGATAGTGTACTCAAGCGTTTCGTTAAGCTGCGTATTTGCAGAAGTGAACTGGTCTGTCACCTGAGATACAGCGCTGTAGAGCGTATCGGTGAGCTGACCACCAACGGCAGACATGTTGTCGTTGAGAGACTGGGTTGTTGCTTCGAGCGTTGCATTGAGCTGCTCGTTTGCGGAACCAAACTGCTCCGTAACCTGAGAAACCGTGCCGAATAGAGTTTCTGTCAACTGGCCGGTCGCGGTGGTCAGGTTGTCGTTGAGAGACTGAGTGGTGTTTTCCAGTGTACTGTTCAGCTGTTCGCTGGCCGAGCCAAAGCGATCGGTCACCTGCTCCACGGTGGAGTAGATGCTGTCGGTCAACAGGCTGCTGGCAGAAGACAGGCTTTCCGTGAGGTTGTGGGTGCCGTTCTCCAGAGTGGTGTTGAGCTGGATATTGGCCGAGCTGATCTGCTCGGTGACACTGGAGGTCGTGGTGACCAAGGTCTGAGCCAGCTCGCCACTGGTGCTTGCCACACTCTCCTGGAACTCCTTGAGGCCATTGTTGAGCGTTGCGTTGAGCTCTTCGTTGGCTGCATTGAAGTTCTCGGTAACCTGAGAAGCGGTGGTAAACAGGGTTTCGTTGAGCTGGTAGCCGGCGCCAGTGAAGCGCTCAGTCACGTCGTTGACGGTATTTGCCAAGGACTGTGTCAGCTGGTTGCCCTGTTCTGCGATAGACGCGTTCATGATAGCGGTCTGATCGGTAATGGTCTGAGACAGGTCTGCACCGGCAGTTGCCAGTGTGCTGTTCAGAGCATCGCCCTTTTCGGCCAGAACGTCGCCAATTTCGGAGCCACGTGCGCTGAGGCCTTCCAGAATTTCCGTGCCAATGCCGGACAGAGACTGGTTGATCTCTTCAGAGCGTGCGCTGAGGGCACCGAGAAGGGTTTCAGAGGTGTCAGCAAGACGTGCGTTAAGCTCATCACCGCGAACGGTGAGGTTCTCAACAAAGCTGTTTGCTGTACCGGAGAAGGTCTCGTTGATTTCGGTGCCGCGCAGTTCCAGCGTCTCGGCCAGATCGGTACCGGTCTTGCTGAGTGTATCCACCAGATCAGTGCCGGTGGTTGTCAGGCGGTCAACATAGTCATCGCTGCGGGTTGTCAGCGACTGGACGAGATCGCTGCCAGCATTGGTAAAGTTATCAGTGACTTCATTGACGCGGGTTTCAATCTTCGAAGCCATTTGTTCGAGCGTTGCATCAAGCGCACCGGTGAGGCGTTCCCTTGCGCGATCAACAGAGGCGGCGAAATCCTCTGATGTGGACTGCAGCTGCGTCGACAGATTTTCGTGAGTGCCGGAAATGGTCTCGCGAACAAGCTCAGCGTTAGCCTGAATCGCTTGCCGCTGGCTGACCAGCTCATCAACCAGACGGCGGATCTTGAGCTCGTTGTCATTATAAGACTGCTCGAGCGTAGACACTTCCGTATGGATCATGACTTCGAGCTCGCTCGCACGAGCAATTGCGCGCTCGATGCCATCTCCCATGGCCGCAACTTCGCGGCGGATGGCTTGACCCACGTTGAGGATGCTTTCCTTGGCCACATCTTCCGGCTCAGCCAGTCGCAGGGCGACCTCTGTCATGCCATGCGCCACGTTGCGCATTTCCTGCGCGCGCCAGAACATGAGTGCCATGATCCAGAAGAACGCAATCGGAACGATGATTGCAATCACGGACAAGATAAGGGCAGGGCTTTCGGCAAAGGCTGCAAATGAGCCCAGTTCAGCAATCTCTTGCTCGAAGGCTGACCAGCTCATGGCGAGGCCAAGGCTTGCCCACACAACAGAGACGGCAAAAGCGAACCAGAATGGTGCAGCAGAAGGCTTGCGCTGAAGCGCAAACATCAGGCTGCCGATTGACTGCCTGTCATCATTGCTTGCTGCGGGAGGTCGGCCACCGCCGCGGCCTCTGCGTCGGGACGGCTTTTCTGAGCCTTCTTTATTGTCTGCATCAGTCAGCTTCTTTTCAGGAGCTGTTGCTGCTGCAGCTGCACTGCCGCCAGACAAAGCTGTTTCGGGCTGTTCCGCCGCGCCCTTCGCTTCATCTTCAAAGATTGCATCAGTGTCCTCAGGACTTCCAAAGTCCATTGAGAGCGCTTCTTCAACCGCTGACAGTGCCACTTCCGACGGAGCTTTCGCCTTCGGTGTGTTCGCCATGTTCGTTGCCTCGCGTCCGTACTCTTTACTTTGTGACCTTCTGCGTGAATGTTTCGCCTCTTCACGCAGCAGCCATGTGCGCAAGGATAAAGCCCGCACTACTACCCCGGTCTCCCAGAGTCTGTTCAAACTATTTCTAAAGAACTTCTTCCGGCCCTAAGTCCGTTAACTTTAACGGAACGGAAGATACAGTTCCCCCACCTTGCGCAGTCTTAAACCTAATGGCACAAACAAACCCTGCGTACAACAGATCTTAGGGGCCGTTGTGGATCCGATGGCATAAGTTGGCTTGCCGGTTTCTGCTCGCCTAGCTTAGCGCTTTCCCCTTTGGAAACCTTCTCTTAATTTTTAGGGCAGCGAACGGCTAAGGCTCCGTTGAGTCAAATAGTTAAAGCGCGAAGCTGATGCGCTATGCGAAGTGTCATCAGGAGGTCATCCAATCTCCCGTTAAGGTAGCGCTCGGGCGTCGCATCCAGAGCTCGCTAGAGCATTGGCAGACTCTTGTTTTTACAGCCCGAAGGCTCGGGTGGTAGCTAACGGTCATATCCTCATTTCGATGAACAAGGTTACAGTGTCAGGTTGTAAAAACAAAAACGCTGTTAACCTTTTACTACGTAAAAATACGCATTCGCAATCCAGTTGGCTTTCCCAAAATCATAAACAGATAAAACTTAGAACTTCACAGAAATCTTTTGTTAACCATAAATTTTTTTTGGGGTACTGGATTCAGGGGGAGCAATATTCCTGTGTGTTGACGTTAGCGGTAAGCTTCCCTCTGGCTTCCATGGCCACAATTTGATCATAAAAAAGAATCACTTCAGCGGACGCGTTCACCTTGTTGGGGGCGCCGCCCATTATTTTAAGAGGCATGACATTGACGGTTCAAAAAATGGATTGGAGCCACCTGGATCGGGTGACATTTGGGGACGCCAGCTTGCAAAAGCAGGTGCTCACGATGTTCTGCGATCAGGCACGGGACTTCATTGAACAATTGAGAGTAGTTAACGCGTCTGACGAGGCAGTTACCATCCTGCATACGCTGAAGGGGTCTTCTCGCGGCATTGGTGCCAATGATCTGGCAGATTTCGTTGAGGAAGAAGAAATGCGGTGCCTGGCAGGTGAAATGATCAGGCTGGACGATTTGTTCGCCGAGATCCGTGTTGTCTGTGAGATAATTGAAGGCAAGGCTGCGAGTTAAGCGGACCTTATCGGCTGTTTCTGCGCTCAATAATCCCTTTTAAGGCCGGACTTGTTCTTGAAGAAATGAGGGCGAGCCTGTATCTGAAAGAAAATGACGCGAATTGAGTCTGGCCTCGAAAGTTTAAAATCATATGCCAAAAATTACCTTTGTTAGCGCATCGGGCGAAAAACAAGAGGTGGAAGCCGCTTCTGGCGCCACTGTTATGGAAGTAGCGATCAAGAACATGGTTCCTGGGATTGATGCGGAGTGCGGCGGTGCCTGTGCTTGTGCGACCTGCCATGTCTACGTGGATCCGGAGTGGAATGACAAGACCGGTTCTCCAGAGCCGATGGAAGAAGACATGCTGGACTTTGCGCAGGATGTTCGAGATACCTCACGCCTGTCCTGTCAGATCCGGGTCTCCGATGAGCTGGATGGGCTTGTGGTTCATATCCCGGAAAATCAGGGCTAGTTCCCACACTCGGTGAAGCTTCTAATTCGAAAGGCCGGTTCCATGACCGGCCTTTTTCGTTGGTGGCTATTCGGCGGCGGAGGCGTTTGCAATTGATTTATCGGCAGCGCCCCAGATCAACTCATTGCCGGGCTCAGGATTGTTCGGCACCAGCCTTGCCAGAACGAGGCTGACGAATGCCATTCCAGCACCTGCCAGGAACACGGCCGCAGGTGAGTAAAGCCAGATCGCACCAAAGACCACGGGAATGAAGACCGCAGCGATGTGGTTGATGGTAAACGCCACGCCTGCAGTTGGCGCAATATCAGCAGGATCTGCGATCTTCTGAAAGTAGGTGCGCATGGCGATAGCAACTGCAAAGAACGCGTGATCGAGGATGTAGAGCGCCCCGGCCACATATGCATTTGTAACGAAGGCATAGGTGATGAAGACGCCGATCAGGCCGACATACTCAAAGGTGAGGGCATTTCGTTCGCCGAAGCGGCCGATCAGTGCGCCGATCTTGGGGGCAAGAAACACATTGATGAGGCCATTTACGAGAAACAGGCTGGCGACTTCATGTACATCGTAGCCAAAGCGCTCCACCATCAGGAAGCCAGCGAACACCGTAAAAATCTGTCGCCGAGCGCCGCCCATGAACGTGAGGGCGTAGTAAAGCCAATAGCGTTTGCGCAGAATGAGTTTCTTGTGCTGCATCACGCCAATTTCAATGCGCGGGAAGATCATGTAGGCACCGGCAGCAATGACGATGGTTGTGATGCCTGCGAGGCCGAACACAAAGGTGAATGACAGGTTGAATGAGTTCCACGTCAGAAGGATCAAGCCGTAGGCGGCAAGCTGTGCGGCAGCGGCGACCCCTATGATTTGGCCCATGAGCGCTGGTGCCTTGTCCTTGGGAAGCCACTGCAGAGATAGCGATTGCTGCATGGTCTCATAGTAGTGAAAGCCAAAGGACATGATCAGCGTCGTGATGTAGAAGCCGAGAACGCTTGGGAAGAAACCTGTAATTGCCACACCGACGCCAAGGGTTATCAGCGCGAGAATGGCGAAGGTTTGTTCGCGAAACAAAAACAGTGCAAACACGGCGGTGAAAGACAGAAAGCCTGGTATCTCGCGAATGGACTGCTGGATTCCAATTTCCTTGCCGGTAAAGCCAATGACATTTACCGCAAAGTTGTTCATCAGGTTCCACCAGGAGGCGAAGGCTAATTGCATGGCGGCGGCCATGATCATCAATAGGATCACCGGCGAACGCCAGCCAAACTTCGGGTCATGCAGGTCTTTAAACATCAAATCTCTCTCAGAACTGGGATACTAGCTATAACCTACTTGCTGAAGCGGTGCGTTAGCGCAATTATGACAAATAGTGTTGAGAGTTCGCCAAGGTGTTGATGGAAGTACATCGAGAGATATTCGAAGAGCCGGAAGAGGAAAGCGGCAGCCCCGTTATCGCTTATGCGGCAGACATGCTGCCATCCATGTCACGACCCATGCACAATCATGACCGTGGGCAGCTGTTACATATCTTTTCAGGCTCGTTATTGGTGCATCTGGAGGACCGCAGTTTCTTCGTGCCACCGGACCGGGCTGTTTGGGTGCCGCCTCGGATCTTTCATCGCACGACCAACACCAAGTTGGCTGAGTTCAGAACGTTATACATACGCGAAGACCTGTGTGCTCAGTTGCCGGATCGAACGGCGGTCATCTCGGTCACGCCGTTGTTCAAGCAGCTCATCATGGCTCTCATGAGCACACCGCGTGATTATGAGGAAGATAGCCCCGTAGGGCGCATCGCGCGTGTATTGGTGGATCAGATCGGCGCTCAGCCTGTCGCCCCGCTTGCGTTGCCGCTTCCGAAAGCCGAGCGGCTTCGGTCTCTATGCGAGCGCATTTCAAGCAACCCTAAGGAGATGCCTGTGCTTCAGGAGGCGGCGGACCTGTGTTTTCTCTCGCCTCGCACGTTTGAGCGTCGCTTCAAAGCGCAGACGGGCATGAGCTTTGGACGTTGGTGTCGGCAGGCCCGCCTGCTGAAGGCTGTGGAGCTCCTTTCAGATGGAGCTTCCGTGAGCGATGTTTCGTTTGAGCTGGGTTACGAGGGAACCAGTGCGTTTATCGCGGCGTTCAAGAAAGCCTTCACGGTTACCCCCGGCCAGTATCTCAATGGTGAGGTCGCCTGATCAGCTACCACACACCCGCAGGAATTGACGTACCTTGGCAGAACTGCCGCGCAGGCTCACATTGTAGGCATGCGCACCAGCAACGTTGACGGAAAAAACATTGTCGCGGATCAACTGCTGCCATAGCGGGTCGCTTGTCTTGAGCACCAGGCGCGGCAGAGGCTGACCTGCTTCATTGTTTCCCTTGTTGCCTGCTGCCGAGTAGTCTTCAGCACGTGTTTTGGTGGCCACAGTGATAAGGGCTTTTTCCTTGGCCTGCAGGCCAACAGGTGCAGCGTCAAAGATGATGCGTGCCTTCCCAGACCCCTTTTTGCATATGGCCATGAAGTCGCGAGTGTCTGTTTCCGCTACGCCATGAACCAACCAGGCCCGGTTGTTGTTTTCCTCAACGCGCCATTCCATGCGGCCATCATTACTGCGCAGGGCCGCAGGTTCGCTGGAGAACTGGCCTATAAATGGCAAGCTCTGAGCGGGAACTGACTGCTTGCGCTTGTCTTGATAGTCGAAATTAAAGGCTGTCTGTCCATCCGCACCCAGCAGGCAGGTAAATGTGAACGGTGTCCAGTTCGCGCCCTTCTGATAGAGGCCGCGGCCGCTCAAGCGTCCATCTCGCAGCTTGAGAACTGGTTCTTTGTTCAGCTCTGACTGAGTAAAGGAGCCCACGCCCAGGGCGACCTGTCGTTGGGTCTTGATGCCTTGGGTGGCGGACAATACGTTGAAAGCTTGCCTCTCACACGCGAGGCGCGCCTGCCGCACTGGGCCGGAGGCCACACGGGCGCGGTTGGGAGCTGGAATTGATGTGGTATCCTCACGCTTTGGCAAATAGTAGCATGCCTTTTGACGGTTGGGATTTGGATTGTCGAACTGCCGCACCGTACAGGCAATTTCTGAGTTTACCTGTCGCTGATTGAACTTGTTGCCCGCACCGAAGCGGACCAGTGTTGGGTAGGGCACCTTGCAGACTTGGTACTCTAGAGCACACCGCTTCCAGCCGTCTACTGCATCGGGGGCGCGGTCTGGCAAAGGTTGCACGAGCCCAGTGTCGCCGGCATGGTCTGACCAACGCTCATAGCTTGGCGAGTTGCTTGGTTGGCGGCCTACATAGAACAAGGCACGGCAGCCGCGATCGACCCATACGCCTTTGGCTTCAACACCCCATGTTGCCCCAGCACGGCAGGGACTGCCGCTGATCTGGCGAACAAGTGCAACATGATGACGGCGCGTTGGATGCAGCTTGCAAAGCCGCTTTCTGCCGTCAACGGATTCACACGTAAGCAGATCGCGCTGGTCAACTTCGCGAAATTGTTCGCGCACAGTGGCTGTAGAGGGGCGGTGGGTCGGGTCGCCGGTTGGGGAGGTGGACTGGTCGCCAATCACCTTGCGCGTCAAGCAGTCGGTAAAGCGCTTCGAATTGACTGGGCCGCCGGTTTCCTCCAAGCATTCATTGAAAATGAGCGCTGGAACCAATGCCTGATCCAGCAGCGCATTTTGTGCTTGGCTGGTTGTTGTACCTGCTAGACTTGCTGAGAAAGCGAATACGCTCAAAAGCACGCATTTGACAAAGCCGCGCTTGTTTGACGCTTGCATACGTGATCCCCCGATCCGTTGCCGCACATTGTGCGGTATGCCCGTTTAAATCGCCTCCTTTATAGTGAAGCGAGATGAACTGTGGCTGAACACATTCGCGTTGGGGGTGCAAGTTGGTGGATTAACGCGCGAGCTCTTTCATTGCGTTTTCCAAGCCTTCCAGCGTGAGCGGGTACATGCGATCTGACATCAACTGCTGAAGAAGCGTGATTGAGTTAGTGTATTTCCAATGGTGCTGGGGCACGGGGTTGAGCCATACCGCTTTCTGATAGAGGTCTGTCACACGGGACATCCACACCGCGCCGGCTTCCTCATTCCAGTGCTCCACCGATCCTCCAGCATAGGTGATCTCATAGGGCCCCATGGAGGCGTCGCCAACGAAAATAACCTTATAGTCGCTTGGATATTTGTGAAGAATATCCATCGTTGGAATGCGTTCGGTTTGGCGCCGTGAGTTGTTCTTCCAGACAAACTCATAGAGGCAGTTGTGGAAGTAAAAGTACTCCATCACCTTGAACTCGGTGCGGGCGGCGGAGAAAAGCTCCTCGCAGACCTTGATGTGGTCGTCCATCGAGCCGCCGATATCGAAAAACAGGAGCACCTTTACAGCGTTACGCCGTTCTGGGCGCATCTGAATGTCAAGGATGCCTTTGTGTGCTGTCGAGCGGATGGTGTTGTCCAGATCCAGTTCTTCAGCAGCCCCTTGGCGGGCAAACTTCCGCAGACGTTTCAGCGCCACCTTGATGTTGCGTGTGCCGAGTTCCACGCTGTCATCGAGATCCTTGAACTCGCGCCGGTCCCAAACCTTGACGGCGCGCCGGTGTCGGCTTTCATCCTGCCCGATCCGAATGCCTTCGGGGTTGTATCCGTACGCGCCAAAGGGCGATGTGCCCCCGGTGCCGATCCACTTGTTACCGCCTTGGTGGCGATCCTTTTGTTCCGCCAGACGTTGTTTCAAGGTTTCCATGAGCTTTTCAAAGCCGCCCATGGCCTCGATCATCGCCTTTTCCTCTTCGGTGAGGTGCTTTTCAGTCAGTTTCCTCAGCCACTCTTCTGGCAGATCAGTGATGGGCGTGTCGCTCATCAGGTCGAGACCTTTGAAGCGATGCGAGAACACCTGATCAAACTTGTCGAGGTTCGCCTCGTCCTTCACCAGCGTTGCGCGGGCCAGATAATAGAAATCTTCCACCCGGCGCTCAGCGAGATCCGCATCCAGCGCTTCCATGAGCGTCAGATATTCGCGCAGTGAGACTGGCAGGCCTGCTGCCTTCAGATCCTGAAAAAACTCGATAAACATGGGCGGAAGCTTAATCGTCAGCGTGGGCGGTGTCCACGCCGGTTTGAGCAGGTTGACCGAAAGAAGAAGTCTTTTGGGCCGTGGCTATTTAATGTCGGGTTTTGCTTTCTCTGAGCTGCGCATGATCTCCGAGATGAAGTCGGTCAGCGCCGGGCCTTTCGTTGCAATGAAGGGACTGGGTCGGCAGGTCTGAATGGCCGCAACGCCGATGCGCGAGGTGAGGTAGCCGTTCACAACCCCTTCGCCCAAACGCGCAGAAAGACGGGCAGCCAAGCCCTGACCGATAAACTGTTCTACAAAATGGTCGCCTGCGGCCATACCTCCTGTGACAGCCAGATGAGTTGCAACATGGCGGGTTAGCCGCATGAACCCAAGAACCCCGGGGCGTCCGCCATAAAGACGGGATATGCGAGAGACAACGCGCAGGTTTTCGTAGAACACGATGCCAATATCAATGATGGCCCGAGGGCTGATGGCTGTTACGACAGAAACGCGTTTCGCGCTCTCCATGACAATCTTGGTAGCGCGGGCATCAAGAGGCGCAAGCAGGTCTCTTTCCGCCAGCTTAACCAGATCGCGGCCGTCGATGATTTCTTGCATGTGGCCTTGCAAGGTTTTTCGGCCGTGTGCGGTCTCGGGTCGGTCGGCGTACAGCGACATGAGTTCATTCAGCGCACTTGTCGCGGCCTTGGCATTGTTGTTCTCAGCAGCGGCTTTGAGCTTGTCTTGAAGGTGGTCGATTTGAGAGAGGCGGCTTAGGCCGCGCCATTCTTTAATGATGAAGCCTACAAGGCCCAAACTTGCGAGTACCAAGAGCGCTACGCCGGTCCAGCCAAGCCATTCATAGCGCGCAAACAGATCGCGGATCAGGCTGTCGATCGCAAGGCCGATGCCCAAGGAAAGTAGGCCACCTGCACCAATGGTCAAAACGCGTCCCCAGCGGGATTTGGGCGGTTTCGGTTCTGGCGCTATTGCTTGGCGGTCGTCGAAGGTGTCATCTTGATCCGGCACGATCATGGCTTCGTGACGGAGCGGTTCCTCAACAATTGCATCTTCCAGCCGTACATTCTCTGCGTTCAGCTTGAATGCGGTTGGTGCGCGTCGGCGGCCTTTTCTCGTGTCCTGGGGATCCATGCTCATGCCAATTTGTCTCCAAGGAGGAATTCAAGGGCGCGATCTAGCCGAATGTGAGGCAGCGACAGAGTGATGCCTTCCGCCGTTTTTTCCAGCTTGGGAGGGCGGAACCGAATGAAGCGCAGACCTGCCTCGGTCTCGGCCGCTCCTTCCGTGAGCAAGTCTTCCGGATTGTCTGGCAGGTCGCCGGGGAAGACGGCCGCTTCTTCTTCACCATCAAAGCGGGTTTCCTCAATAAATTCGCCGGGAAGCGGTGTGCCCAGCAAGGCCGGTATGGTCTCGCCGTCGTGGTTGACACTGGCCTGACGGGTGGCTCGAACAGAAGCCAAAGCCAGCACATCTACATCTGCACCAGCAAATTCAGCGCGGGTAATGGCATCTTCCACGAGCTTCCTGAGCAGCCCCTGAAGTCGGTCATGGTCATCACTGTGCAGATGGTCGGCTTTGGTTGCGGCAAACAGGATCTTGTCGATGCGGCGAGAGAGGATAGAGAACAGCCAGCTTGCCTTGCCCGGCTTGAACGCGCCCAGAATTTGGCTAAGGGCCTTGTTCAAGTCCTCGACCGCGTCAGAACCGGCATTGATTGCTTGCAGGGTGTCAACCAGAACAATCTGCCGATCGAGCTTGGCAAAGTGGTTTTGGAAGAACGGCTTGATGACATGCTTCTTATAGGCATCGTAGCGCCGCTCCATCATGGCGTGAAGCGTGCCGGGCCGTGGCTTTGATCCATTGCCGGAAAGGTCCAGCGGGGCGAAGGTCAGAGCAGGGGACCCTGCCATATCGCCAGGCATGAGGAAGCGCCCAGGCGGCAACATGGAAAGGGCGTTTTCTTCCTCTCGGCAATTGGCTAGGTATACCTTGAAGGCTTCTGACAGGCTGCTGGCTTGCTGTTCTGCTGTTTCCTCAGCATTCTCTGGATCAATGGTGGCAAGAACATCAAGGAACGGGCCCGCGAGCTTGGGGTGTTTGCGTGCACGCTCAAGGGCGGCTGCGCTGAACTCACGGTAGCTCTGGTTCAAGAGGGGAAGATCGAGCAGCCATTCGCCGGGGTAGTCTACGATATCCAGATGCAGCTTTCCCCGCCCAAGCTTGCGCTGCAGGTAGGAAGCGGACTCGTACTCAATTGTCAGCCGGAGTTCTGACACCTGATAGGTGCTGTCGGGCCAGAGGCGCTTTTCAATCAGCGTGCGCACGTGGGTTTCGTAGTCAAACCGCGGTACCGCATCGTCTGGCTGAGGTTGCAGGTAGGCGCGCCCGATTCGTCCATCTGCTGCGGCTGGAAACAACGGCAGGCGGCCGCCCTTGATCAGGTTGTGAACCAGCGCTGAGATGAAAACTGTCTTGCCCGCGCGCGACAGCCCTGTCACGCCCAGTCGAACACTGGGTGTTACCATATCTCCCGCGCTGTCTGCCAAGCCTTCGAGCGCCGAGCGGGTATCACTTAGGAATGAGTTGAATGTGCTCAAATTAGATCTCCGGAGAACCATGTGGGGTGGTCCCCGGAGAAATGCAATCGCATAGACCTGTGGGATTGTCCAATGCAACGTCTAGGAAGATACAACTTCCAGATATCTTGGGCGGAAGAACGCTTGAAGTTCCCCGGTCCGTGGCATGATGGAGGACCACCGCGGTGCGTCAAAGTCAATCACGGCAAGGGCCCCGGTTGGGTATTTGGCCTCCAGCTGCTGGCGAAGGTCTATGTCACCACTGCCAATCAGCTCTAAAGCCGTATCCTGAATGGCGTTGTTGTGGCCGATGATCATGACGGTCGTTGCCGAGCCACCCATAGCCGTCAGTAGATCGACGTAATCGGCTTCACTTGTCTCATAAAGATCGCGCATGATTTGTATGCGCATTTCACAATTCATGTGTTGGAGCAGACAACTTAGCGTTTGCCGGGTGCGCAGCGCCGTTGAGCATAGCACCAACTGGGGGAACAGGGCGTTTTTAGCAATGTGCCTGCCAATCATCTCCCCAGCCTGCCAGCCGCGATCGTTCAGCGGACGATCGTGATCCGCAAGACTGATGTTGGACCAATCTGATTTTGCATGCCGCAGAAGCAGTAAGCGCACCATTTTCGTTCCTCCCACTCAAATTGTGCAATGCGGTTCTTTTTGGTTTTTGGGTTACGTTTATGCTGCAATGCAACATAAGTCTCTGATTTTCTTGGATTTTATCGTATAGGCCGCCTGCATATTTTCAAATAGCAATGTTCAATCAATTTTCGGGGAGTGCGTCCGCCCAACCGACATTGTCAAAAGCAGTTACACGAGATTTCCTCATGGATTTTTCTTGTTTCCCTGAAGCAAATGTGGCACGAACAGTTCAGTTGAATTCATCATATATTTCCGGTGTTTATTGTGCATTCAGAACACATTGGTTCCTTCTATTCAGCCCAGTTGGGTGATCGGAGAATTCATCCAGAGTTGGTGGGTGGGTTTCAAAGCCAGATCGGCATCGTAGGAGGAGGTCTTGCGGGCCTGACGGCTGGTATTGAACTTCTGAAACGCGGCCGCTCAGTCGTCCTGCTTGAAGCTGAGAGGATTGGATGGGGCGCTTCTGGTAGAAATGGAGGTTTTGTTTCTGCCGGTTTCGCCGAGGGAATGGATGCAATCGAAGCCGCAGTCGGCCTTGAGGATGCCAAAAAGCTCTACAAGCTGTCTCAGGAAGGCGTCTCTTATGTGCGCCGCACACTTGAGGGAGAGGGCGCGGCTACCCTGATCGAGGGGCACGGGTGGTTGAAGGTGCAGCGGCACAAAGGTGCGGATGCGCTCAAAAGGCGTCAGGAGAAGATGGCAACGCATTATGGGGTTGATCTGGACTTTTGGGAGACGGAGCAGCTCAAGAGCAAACTGAAAACTGTCCGTTATTTTCATGGCCTTCATAACCCGGAACCGTTCCACATGGACCCTCTTGCCTACGCGGAGGTGTTGCTAGAGAAGTTTCTGCGCCTTGGTGGGATCGTCCATGAAGAGACGCGCGTCCTTTCCTTGAAGCGAAACGGCGCAAGTTGGCGCATCAATACCGCCCATGGCTGTGTAAGTTGCGAGCATGTGGTGCTGGCGACCAGCGCGTATGGTGTCTTGAACCAGACTTACTACCCGGTGGATCGGACCATGCAGCCGGTCGCGACCTATGTGATCGCCAGTGAAGTTCTGGGTGAGCGGTTGCGAGATGCTGTCGATTTTGGCGGCTGTGTTGCGGATACACGCCGTGCCGGAGACTACTACCGTACGGTCGAGGGGGGAGAGCGGCTACTGTGGGGTGGGCGCATAACGACCCGACGCTCTGAACCAAAGCGACTGGCAGAGTTGCTTAAAGCTCAGATCTTGCAGATCTATCCGCAGCTTGGAGACTTTCGCGTGGACTTTGCCTGGTCCGGCCTCATGGGATACTCGCGGACCAAAATGCCATTGATTGGCGAGCTGAAGCCGGGCCTTTGGGCGGTGACCGCGTTCGGCGGCCATGGGCTCAGCACAACGGCCATGGGCGGCGAAGTTGTTGCCAAAGGTATTGCCGAGGGAGATGATACCTGGCGGCTTTTTAATGCGTTCGGGCCGGTTTGGGCGGGCGGTTCCATTGGCCGTCTGGCCGTGCAGGCGGAATACATCCGCTTGCAGGCGTTGGATCGGTTTGAGGAAGCTCGGTCGGGGCGGGCAGGTTAGCGTGCCGCGGCGCTTGAAGCTCGCTTCTGTTCAATATTGTGGGCCAGCCTCTGGAAGGCCCTAAGTGTGCGATCTGCTTCGGCAAGGAAGTTACGATCAGCTGCAAACCAGAGTGTGTAACCACTCTCTTCGCCCTGAAATGCCCAGAGGCTTTCCATGGTCGCTTCAGCACCTTCCAAGTCGGTCTGGAACGTCAGGCTGTTTTGCGGCCCGTCTACAAGAGTGAAGCCGCTGCCTTCGTATTCGTCCAGAAACGTCCGTTGAATGTCTACCA
This sequence comes from Pseudovibrio exalbescens, assembly GCF_028737195.1. Taxonomy (GTDB): domain Bacteria; phylum Pseudomonadota; class Alphaproteobacteria; order Rhizobiales; family Stappiaceae; genus Pseudovibrio; species Pseudovibrio zosterae. Next base: position 331,692 of record NZ_JAQZAJ010000003.1, read on the forward strand.
GACGGTAGGGCCTGTGCTGGCGAAAAACCGCCTCAACTCCTTGCTCGCCCAAGTATTTGCAGCCTGGTCCGGTATCAGCGATATCTGGTGTTACGCCGCTGCGATGGAGCCCGCCGACGGAGTCAGGGCACTCGAGGCCTGAGTAGTGCCGGAGGCCATCCAGTTGCTGTTTCCAGCCAGAAAGTACGGTGCTTGGCCGGTAGAGCAGGGCCTCAGCACTTGGGTCGGCAGCATTTGCCTTGTCCAAGGGGCTAAGGGCCGCGCCAAATACGAGGGCGGCTCCAATACAAGCTTTCAAACCCGAATGCATGGGGCGTCACTTGCCTCTGTTCAGAAATGCGAGACGCTCGAAGAGATGCACGTCCTGCTCGTTCTTCAGCAGCGCCCCATGGAGCGGAGGGATGATTTTACGTTGATCCGCTTCGTGAAGGGTTTCCGCATCGATGTCTTCGTTGAGCAGCAGCTTGATCCAGTCCAGGAGCTCGGAGGTTGATGGTTTCTTCTTCAGACCCGGCAGCTCGCGCATATTGTAAAAGGTGCTTAGTGCTTCTTTCAAAAGCCGATCTTTGATCTTGCCGAAGTGCACATCAACGATCTCAGCCATGGTTTCGGCATCTGGAAACTTGATGAAATGGAAGAAGCAGCGACGCAGGAAGGCGTCCGGCAGATCTTTCTCGTTGTTCGAGGTAATAATCACAATTGGGCGCTGCTTTGCGGTAACGGTTTCGCCGGTTTCATACACGTTGAACTCCATCCGATCGAGCTCCTGAAGCAGATCGTTTGGAAACTCGATATCGGCCTTGTCGACCTCGTCAATCAGCAGAACCGGGCGTGCATCCATCTCAAAGGCCTGCCAAAGTTTGCCTTTCTTGATGTAGTTTCGGATGTCTTTCACCCGTTCATCGCCAAGCTGACTGTCTCGAAGGCGGGAAACTGCGTCGTATTCGTAAAGGCCCTGCTGCGCTTTGGTGGTGGACTTCACGTGCCATTCCAGCAGCGGAGTTCCAAGGCTTTGAGCGATTTCGCGGGCCAGAACAGTTTTTCCGGTCCCCGGTTCGCCTTTGACCAAAAGAGGGCGTTCAAGCGCAATCGCTGCATTGACCGCTACGCGTAGGTCTTCTGTGGCGACGTAGTTTGAGGTGCCGTTAAACCGCATGAACAATCCTTTTCACTCACTGAGCACTAGCTCTGCCCGAATTCGCACGGAAGACTAATCTCTCCCAACATCATGGGCAATCCCTTCCAGCTTCGCCATTGGAGCTATGTTTCAATGAGTGGGCAAAACTTGCCGCACCTCGGGGCTTTTTTGCCGGGCGCAGGGTTAATTTGTGGCTTAACCCTTTGTTAATCATAGATAATGCGCTGAAAATAAAGAGGATTTTAATTATCGGTGTTTGGCATCCTATTTGCTCAAGTCTTGGCATCGGATTGCGCGGTGACGCGAAGAGAAATGGGAATGAAATGAGTATTTATGGAGCAATTAACTCCGCTACGACGGGCCTTGATGCCCAGTCGCAAGCGTTGGAGAATATCTCTGGTAACGTGGCGAACTCCTCGACCACGGGCTACAAGCGCCTAGACACGAGCTTTAGTGATCTTGTTTCCAGCACCGGTTCACGTCAGGCCGATCAGGTTGCAGGCACCGTTTATGCGACCTCTAGGGCTACAAATACTCAGCAAGGGGACGTGAGCAGTTATGACGTGGAAACCTACATGGCCATCAACGGCAGTGGGTACTTCGTGGTGACGGATGCTGACGGTCTCACCAATTTGAGCCCTAGCTATAAGTACACCCGCGCAGGAGACTTTGAGCTGGATGAGGACCGTTACCTCGTCAATGCTTCAGGGTATTATTTGCAAGGCTATCCGGTAAATACCACTACTGGCGCAGTGGCAGACAAGTTCGAGCCCATACGGATTTCTGATCAGCCAATGCCGGCGCAGCCTTCTGAGCAGATCGACTATCAGGCCAACCTCCCATCAACGCCGTCCACTGAGCGTTACAATCCAGATGTGCCGTCCTCAAAGTTTGTTGATCCATCTGTGTTTGCGACCACAGAGACCGATACTTCTATTTCTCTCGTAAACGGTACCGGTGATGTGCTTTCCGTTGACGACAATCTCGTCGATGTGGCTGCGTTCGATCTGAACGACGTTTTTGACATTACGGTTGATGGCTCAAGCAGCACCTTCACCATTGATGCCACCACCACCATCAAGGACTTCCTTGATAACCTGAACCAGTATAACGGTGTCTCCGCAGACATTGATGCCACCGGGCAGTTGACAATCTCAACCAGTGTTCCTTTGACCATTGGCGAGAATACGGGTGACCCGCTTGGTGGTACGCCGATCTCTGAGACCCCGACCTCGAATGTGGGCGGCGGTCCGGTAGATACCACTCAGGTGGCTGCGAAGAATAACAGCACATTCATCGATAGCACCATTTCTGGCGGCTCCGTGACCGTGTACGACACCAACGGTACGCCAATTAACGTTGAGATGCGCTGGTCGCTGGATAGCGAAGACAACTGGTCGCTGTTCTATAACTCCGCGCCAAGTGCAACAGGTGATGACACCGCCTGGTCCAAGGTCGGCAATGTGGCATTTGATGCCGCCGGCCGCATGGTTTCTCCAGCTGACGGCAACATGACCATTCCCGATCTCAACGTGAATGGCGTGTCAGCAGGCGACATCATTCTGGACTTCGGCACAAGCAACCTCACTCAGTATGATGACACGGTAGGTTTTGCGACGAGTGTTGACATTGAACAGGATGGTTATGCATCTGGTGAACTCGTCGGCATCTCCATCAACTCAGACGGTATGATCACGGGCAATTACTCCAACAGTAAGTCCCAAGATCTTTACCGCGTGCCGATTGCAACTTTCGCTGCTGAGCAGGAATTGCAGCGAATCGATGGCTCCGCATTTGCGGCAACACCGACGTCAGGTGAGCCGGACTTCAGAAATGGCGGGACAATTCGTGCAAAGGCTTTGGAGGCATCAAATGCCGATATTGCTAAGGAATTCTCTAAGTTGATCATCACTCAGCAGGCTTATTCGGCTAACTCTCGAGTGTTGTCTACAGCGAACACAATGCTTGACGCCGTTCTAAATATCGTGCGTTAACTGGTTGAATCTCATGGGCGGCTGAAACTCAGCCGTCCATCTGTTGGAGTTGGATGATATGAGCTTGACCTCTGCTTTGAATGCTGCCGCCTCAGGCCTGTCCCTGATTAATTCTCAGCTAAAGGTTACATCCACAAACATCGCTAACGCGAATACCGAGGGTTATACCACCAAGTCTCTACCCGGGACGCAAGGGGTGAATGAGACCTCCGGTAGCTCTTATGTGATGTCCACACAAGTCAAGCGGCAAGTTGATGAAACCCTTCGAAATGCCTATTGGTCCGAGCTCAGCGGTGGTGGTTTTGCAAAGACGCTTGCAACCTATACAGCCCGTCTGGACTCACTGTTCGGTTCGCTGGATGACAGCACCAGCCTGCCCAACCGTGTGACTGAGTTCACAGATGCATTGACCCAGCTGGCGGCCGATCCGTCATCCCAGTCTGTACAGGCGACTGTTGTCTCTGCGGCCGAAGGGTTAGCGTTCACGTTGAACAACACCTCAGAGCAGGTGCAGGGCATGCGCGCCGAAGCGGACTCCATGACCTACGATCAGGTCCAGTCCGTCAACGAGATCCTGAAGAGCATTGAGGCGCAGGAAACACGGATCATCGAAACGCGGGCGGAAGGTCAGTCTACCGCCGAGCTGGATGATCAGATGGACATGCTCTTGAAAGATCTGTCCAACTACATGGACGTTGAGGTGCACAAGGACTCCGATGGTGCCCTGCGCATTTCAACTCAGTCCGGCCACACGCTTTATGATGACGAGGCCTCACAGCTTTCCTTCGAGCGTACCGCGCATCTGACTGCTGGTGTTGAGGGCGGTCCGCTGTCTGTTGTGTCTCCCAATGGTTCCGAGATGAAGCTGTCCGCTGCCGACATGCAAGGGGGCTCCATTGGTGGCCTTCTGACGCTGCGCGATGAGGTTTTGCCGGAAGCGCAGACGCAGCTTGATGAGATTGCCCATTCCATGTCCTTGGCATTGTCCCGCAATGTCGATGGGGGAAACGCGGCCGATGATGGCGCGACCCCGCCTGTGGAGACAGGGTTTGCAGCTGATGTCAGTGGGTATGATCAGCCCGGCGATGTGATCGAGCTGAGTTTTACCACGGCAAGCGGGCTTACCCGCGATGTATCGTTTGTTGCGGTGAGCGATCCGTCGATGCTGCCACTTGACGGCAGTGCCACCGCTGGTGCCGACGATTTGGTGTTTGGAATTGATATCTCTGGCTCTGGTGCATCCATTGAAGACCAGATCTCAAACGCTTTGGGCCCCAAGTTTTCCGTTTCAGTTGATGCTGGTGGTGAGCTGACGGTCTTGACGGATACGGCGTCTACGGGCGTAACCATGACAGGCCTGACCTCGTACACGGCAAAAACCGATGTATCTGAGCCTGGATTGGCTGTGCCGGTGTTTACTGACGGCCGGGATGGGGGCAAGCCATACACTGGTGCCCTTGAGAACGGTGGTCAGAAGGCTGGCTATGCGCTGGCAATCAAGGTCAATCCTGCTGTTTCTGATGATCCGTCCATTCTTGGTGGGGAGGCCGGAGGCAGTGGCTCCAGTGCGCAGGATAGTACCCGTGCCGAGTACCTGATCGACCAGCTCAACACCACTCAGTTTACCTTCTCCTCGGAGACGGGCATTGGCGCCAGCCAGTCGCCTTTCCAAGGCTCCATTGCCGATTTCACCCGTCAGGTGATCTCCACGCAAGGTGCGCAAGCTGACACCGCTCAGCGCCGCCTTGATGTAACCGAGACGGCGGTTTCAACGGCAAAACTTGCCTATGAGCAGAGCTACAAGGTGGATGTGGACGAGCAGCTTGTGAACTTGCTTGAGCTGCAGAATGCCTATTCGGCAAATGCTCGCGTGCTGTCTGCGGTCAACAGCATGTTTGATGAATTGATGCAGGTGGTACGCTAACATGAGCATTTTCGGGGTTTCTTCAAACAGCACATTCCTCGCGGACTTGATCGTCAATCAAAAGCGCGAGTTTGAAACCAAGTCCACGCAGCTGGTCTCTGGCAAGGTTTCTCAGACCTATGGCGGTTTGGGCGAGCAGCGCCACCTGAACCTCTCTTTGAAGTCTGAGGTTGGACGTATCGAGGCCTATCAGACCAGCGGCGACATAGCCTCCATCCATCTGAAGACCTTGAACACGACCTTGGAGCGGATGGAGGAGCTGCGCCGCGAGGCCGTCTCAGCCATCGATCCGAACAGCTACGTGATGACCACTGACGGGCAAACGACCTCACAGGCGACGGCAGAAATTGCCATGCGCGAAGTGGTGTCGCTGCTGAACACTGATGTGAGTGGTTACTATCTCTACGGTGGCGGGGATGCCAAAGGCAGCCCTGTTGCTTCCTTTGATGAGATCATGGAAGGCGATGGCTCCAAGATGGGCCTGAAGCAGGTCATGGACGCCTTCTCGACAGCGCATCTTGGTCCAAGCGGGCAGGGGCGCCTTGATACGGCTGTCACCTCTGGTGGCGGTACGGCCACGATTACGCTTTCGGAGCTTTCCACTGGCGACTTTGGTTTCAAGATTGCTGGCGTGTCAGCCACAGGCGCGGCCATCTCAACAAACTATAGTGCCGCAGCGGGTGCGACGCCGGCAGATGCGTCTGCAACGCTGAATGCGCAGCCGCTAGAGGGTGATGCGGTCACCTTTGATCTAACGTTGCCTGATGGCACCTCAAAGAAAATCAGTCTGACGGCCACCAGCGAAGCTTCTGGCGAGCCGGGCACGTTCCAGATTGGTGCGGATGTCGATCAGACGGCTGCAAATCTGGATGCTGCGCTGAAGTCAGAACTCTCCGATACGGCCAACACCGATCTGAAGGCTGTCTCTGATCAGCAAGCCGGGGCGGAGTTCTTCGGTACCTATGATAGTGCTCGAGATCCTGCGGTTCCCTATTTGCCGGATGCGGCTGGTGAAGCCCTCGTAGATGGCTCCGCTCAGATTTTTGAATGGTACCAGGGGGATGTCCCAGAAGGCGATGCGCGGTCAGAAAAGTTCGCCTTGATCGACAACGGTCTCAAGGTTGAGTATGGCGCATCGGCGCAGGAGCGTGGTTTTGCAGAGCTTCTTCAGGGAATGGCCGTTTTTGTAGCTGCTGACTTTCAGCCGGGGACTTCCGGGTCTGATCCTGAAGCGGTTGCGCGCGAGTACTACAGCGCGCTTTCAGAGCGCACAGACTCTGACCTTTCCGTGCCGGACAACCGGCAGTCCGGGGTCCAGAGTGTGGCTGTAGAGATGAGCATTTCCTACAAGACCGTGGAGAACACCTCTGACCGACTGGACCAAAAGAAGCTGACCTACGAGCAGATGATTGGCGGCATCGAGAACGTTGACAAGGAGCAGACAGCGACCGAGCTTCTGCAGATCCAGACCAATCTGGAAACCAGCTACGCGGTAACGACCCGGCTCCTGAGCTTGTCTCTCTCCAACTACTTCTAGGTGCTCTTTCTGCCCAGTTGGCAGTAAAGACCTCACAAAAACAAAAAAGGGCCGGATTTTCCGGCCCTTACGCGTATCTGCAAATGCCAATCGGCTCTTGATCAGCGCTGCGCTGGTGGCTCAGTCTGGCCGCGCAAGCCTGCTGCAATGGCACGATTGATGTTGATCAGCGTATCAAGGCTGTCCTTGTTCGGTCTGGCAAGAATGTTCATTGTCTCGCGCATGATGAACACACCCAGATTGCCAATGTTGGTCTTGATCTCCGGCGGCAAAGGACTCTCTTCAGCTGTCGCATCCGTTGTAAAGATAGTCCATAGCTTCCGGTTGAAGATCAGCACTTCGTTGCGATCTTCTCGGGAGTAGTTATCCCAGTCATTCTTGAGCAGCGTCAGCCGTGCTGCCGCCTTCATAAGAAGTTCCGCTTCAAGCTCTCTCGGATCAGCGGTGTTCTTTGCGCTATTCTGGTAGGCTTGGGTTGCTTGCTGATACATGACCGATAAGGGTCCTTTCGTAGTCGATCAACTTACGGGCTTCCTTGAGGGCCTTATAATAATTACCCGCAATTATCGCTTTGCTGATGTCGGTCACATAAGGGACCGTACTTGGGGCTGCTTCAATGATCTGTCCGACGAGTTTGAAATACTCATCGCTAACAGACTCGGTCTTCTGTTCCAGATACATGATCTGGACGGCCAGATAGATACGCTTTGCTGGACTATCAGCGCTTTCGACGGTCTGAATGTCCTTTTCTCGGAGAATAGGTGCAGATCCTTCAATGAAGAAGCGCGCACGGTGTGTACCGTTGGTGATCATGGATTCACCAATAATCAGCTTTTCACCGGGCTTTAATTCGACCTTGAGCGCCACCACTATCTCCCTTTTTTCCGGAGTATGAGATTTAAAGGAAACCTAAGAGTTAACAGAAGTTAATTCGGCCAGTTTCTCTAGCGTTATCCTCAATTTCCTTGGTGAATACCGCGGCAATAACGTGCCTTGTGTGCAGCATATTCTCGCAGGAGCGGCAATGCATCCCCCTTCATTATCATTGGTCGAATATGTCACGCACACAGGTAGGGTGCATCAATTAAAAATACGCAACCTTAAGTATGCATATTCCGCAAAAAATTAACCTTTCATTAATAAATGCGGCGCAACCTCAAGTTATGTCTCCAGAATGGAGACTCGCCCAGAACGGGCAAACTTATCCTAGAAAGGGAAACACTATGTCTGATATTACGCTTACCGCAGCCGTACGCTCCAACCTGAGCACCCTTCAGTCTACGTCCAACCTGATTTCTCAGACCCAGGAACGCCTCTCCACTGGCTATAAGGTCAACTCAGCGCTGGACAATCCAAACTCGTTCTTCACTGCTGAAAGCCTGAACAACCGCGCTGGCGATCTTTCCAATCTGCAGGACGACATTGGTCAGGGTGTGTCTACGCTTGAAGCCGCTGATAAGGGTATTTCTGCAATTTCTGAGCTGGTTGATGCTGCAAAGGCGAAGGCCAACCAGGCACTGCAGACCGACGATGCAAAAGAGCGCGCGACCTACGAGAAGCAGTTCAACGAACTGCGGACGCAGATCACCGATCTTGCTAAGGACTCTGGCTACAAAGGCAAGAACCTTCTTGCTGGTACCGGCAACGATCTTGAAGTGAAGTTCAACGAAGATGGTTCTTCGAACCTGAACATTTCCGCAGTTGACTACACTGACCTCGAGAACGGTGACATGAAGATTTCCGGGCTTACAGAATCCGATAAGGGTTCTTCCGCTAGTCTGACTCTTACCGGCGCAACTGACGGCAGCACCACGCTTGAATCCCTCGCCGCGTTTGAAGCCACTGATACGCTTGAAATCGACGTAAATGGTACCAAGGCTACTCTGACGATCAGTTCCGAAACCACAGTGGACGACCTAGTCGGTTTCCTTGATGACAATCTGGACTCGACCGTCACCTACGATGGAACCACAGGTATTTCTGTTGAAGAGGGCTATGAGAACTTCAGCTTCACCTACACCAACAACGGTGGTGGCGGTGCTGATGGTGCCGGTGTTGCGGATAAGTCAGTTTCTGACGCGACATCTGGTAGCTTCCAGACCGATGCAGGTATCGAAGCTGCAATTGGTGAGTTGAACTCTGCCAACAGCACGCTGCGTGCACAGGCTTCTACCTTCGGTACGAACCTGTCCATCGTTGAGAACCGTCAGGACTTCACCTCTGAGATGATCAAGACCTTGGAAGTGGGCGCTGGTAAGCTGACCCTTGCTGACATGAACAAGGAAGGTGCGAACCTTTCTGCGCTTCAGACCCAGCAGCAGCTTGCAACCTCCACTCTGTCTCTGGCAGCTCAGGCAAGCCAGTCTGTTCTCCAGCTTATTCGATAAGCTTCGGACACAGGCCTTTTACATTCATGAAGAGCGCGCCCTTGTGGCGCGCTTTTTGTTTTTGGTGCGCCGCGTGATGATTCTCCTTTGGTGGGGTGATACCCCAATAAATTGCAACTAAAAATTAAAGCAATTCATGATCGCTGCAATAGGTGCGTTTAATTAATCTAAAAAGTGTATTCTATAAGACACTCAATCTTTGATTGTGCCGATGTGGGCTTTATCCGTCTCTTTGGCTGAGTCAATCTAATCAATTAACCTTTTGTTAAGATCTGCAATTCAGCTTCGTAGGTGCGTCTCAGAAAGAGGCGATGTCCAGAACGGACAGAACGTATCCTAGAAAGGGAATTGCAATGTCTGACGTTACTCTTACGGCCGCCGTACGCTCCAACCTGAGCACTCTGCAGTCTACATCCAACCTGATTTCTCAGACCCAGGAACGCCTCTCAACAGGCTTCAAGGTGAACTCAGCGCTGGATAACCCAAACTCCTTCTTCACTGCTGAAAGCCTGAACAACCGCGCTGGTGACCTGTCCAACCTGCAGGACGACATCGGTCAGGGTGTTTCCACGCTGGAAGCTGCTGACAACGGTATCAGTGCGATCTCGGATTTGATTGACGCTGCGAAGGCGAAAGCCAACCAGGCTCTGCAGACCGACAACGCAAATGAGCGCGCAACCTACGAGAAGCAGTTCAACGAACTGCGTACTCAGATTCAGGACATCGCTAAGGACTCCGGTTACAAAGGTAAGAACCTTCTTGCTGGTACCGGCAACGACCTTGAAGTAAAGTTCAACGAAGATGGTTCCTCCAAGCTGAACATTGGCGCTGTTGACTTTACAGATCTCACCAGCGGTGATCTGACAGTTGGTGAAGTGACCGAGTCCGTAAAGGGTTCTGCTGCTTCTCTGACTGTGACTGGTGCAACTGATGGCAGCACCACGCTTGCATCTCTCGGCGCATTTGAAGATACCGATACGCTCGCGATCGACGTTGATGGTACGACCTCTACGCTGACCATTGATGCCACAACCACCGTGGATGACCTAGTTGGTTTCCTTGATGACAACCTGGACTCTACCGTCACCTACGATGGAACTACAGGTATCTCCGTTGCGGCTGGCTATGAAAACTTCAGCTTCACCTACACCAACAACGGTGGTGGCGGTGCTGATGGTGCCGGTGTTGCGGATCAGTCCGTAGCTGATGCGACCGCTGGTACCTTCCAGTCTGACTCCAGCATCAACTCTGCAGTTGACGAACTGACTGCTGCTTCAAGCACGCTGCGTGCACAGGCTTCTACTTTCGGTACAAACCTGTCCATCGTTGAAAACCGTCAGGACTTCACTGCTGACCTGATCAAGACCCTTGAAGTGGGCGCTGGTAAGCTGACCCTTGCTGACATGAACAAGGAAGGTGCGAACCTTTCTGCGCTTCAGACCCAGCAGCAGCTTGCAACCTCCACTCTGTCGCTGGCAGCTCAGGCAAGCCAGTCTGTTCTCCAGCTTATCCGATAAGCTCGAGACGACATCTTCTGATAGAGAAAAAGCGCGCCTCAACGAGGTGCGCTTTTTTTTATGTTTCAATTCTTATGGCAAAAAGAAAACGGGCATTGAGCCCGTTTCTCTTGTTCGCTGGTCAGGTGTTAGGCTGCAGCCTGAATGGCAGTTCGGAGTGGGTCCGTCTGCTGTGGCGCTGCGCGCTGCGCATTCTGAGCGTCAACGGCTGCTTCTACAGAGGCCTCTTCCTGAACTTCAGGGGAGGTTTCTTCAGAAGAAGTGCCAAGTGAAGGCACTGTGGCCGCCTCAATCTCCGGTGCTTTTTCTTGTTCCTGAAGAGTAATCAGCTGATCAATGAAAGTACTGATCCTGCGGGCGGTCTCTGTTGGGATCTCAAAGATCACTTCGCCGCTTGGCTCTTGCTTCAGGGTGTACGTGAATTCACGAATCTCTTCGTCGTAGCCGCGTTCACGGACAAGGCGCTTTTCTACCTGCTCGGTTGCGCCCGAGCGGGAATCAGAAGCATAGCTCTTGTCAGTTGCGGTATCGGATTCTCCACCGGCTTCCGTAGCGGTTACAGTCAGTCCCGCGTCCAGTTCCGTCCCGACGGCATCCTGATCCGCACGCGGCGCCGTAGACGGAGCCGCAAGCGCGTACTGGAAGGCCGTTGGCCTTTGGTTAATTGCTTCGATCATTTGCAGCACTCCAGAAAATTACTTGGGGAAATAATACACTAAACTTGGGATAAAGCCAAGAATTATTGAAAGCTGCTTTTACTAAAGTTTTAACGAATTAGTAACCTTAAGTATATTTGGGAATACTGGTCTAAAGTGACTGATTAACTGACAAACCTTTAGCGGTTTTATTTGGTCGTGAAGCTGTCGCATTGGAGCCGTAGGTCTGCGGTTGCAGTTGGGAACCCACTGCTTTTGCTACGGTTTCAACAATCTGATCGCTCACAGAGCGTGCTGTGGCGACCACTGTGAGGTTCTGTTGCAGGAGAGGGCGCAGGCGTCCGTGACGTTCACGCATCTCCTGGATGGCTTCTGGGGCCAGGTTGCCGAGGGCGATGGCGTTGGCGCTAGCGGCACGAATCCCGCTCATGTAGCTCTCGATCGCGTCAGTCTTGCGGGGGGTCAGGTCGGGCAGCTGAGAGAGCTCGCCGCGCTTGAGCATCTGCGTTTCTTCGTCAATGACTTCCACAAGGGTGTTGAGGGCTTCGTCAAAGCGAGAGCAGAACTCCTCGGCCTGTTCGCGGGTCGTAATGGCTTTGGCGTCAAACATAAACGGTACTTTATCGTTGGTATCTGTCATTTAGATCTCTTGCAGCTCAAGCAGTTGCTTGGTGATGGAGTCGGCAAGTCCGATGCCGCCGTTTGCCGCCATGCTGGCTGCGTATTCATTGATCATCATGGATTTCCATGCATCGGCCCCCGGGCCGTTGCCAAACGTGCCGCCAGACTCTACGCCGTTGAACATGGTTTGCATGAGCTGGTTCAGATAGACGGCTTCGAAATCCTGCGCTTTCTTGCGGATTGCGTCTTCTTGTGTGGTGCCTGCCGGGGCGCTGCTGTAGGCGCCAGCCGGGTTTGCGGCGACGGTGTTGATCAAGCTCATTACAGCACCTCGATTTCTGCCTGAAGGGCGCCGGACGCTTTGATCGCCTGCAGGATTGAGATCAGGTCCCGAGGTCCGATGCCAAGCGCGTTCAGTCCGTCCACCAGCTCCTGCAGGGTGATGGTTTCGTCGACCAGGGCCAGTTGGCTCTGGTCCTCGGTCACTTGTAGGTCTGTGCGTGGCTGGACGGCCGTCTGGCCATTGGCAAATGGGTTTGGTTGAACCACTTCAGGGCTTTCCGAGATGGTGACTGTCAGGTTGCCCTGTGCCACTGCAACGGTAGAGACCTTTACCTGCTGGCCCATCACGATGATGCCGGAGCTTTCATCAATAACGATCTTTGCAGGCAGGTCTGGTTCCACCAGCAGCTGCTCTACGTCAGTCAGCAGGTCAACAATGTTGCCATTGAAGTTGCTGGGCAGCGTCAACTGCACGGTGCCCGGATCCAGCGGCTCTGCGGTTGGAAGGCCGATCAGTTCGTTCACGGCAATGGCAATGCGGCGGGCGGTGGTCAGGTCCGGGTTGCGCAGCGCAATGCGGACGGCGCGCATGGTTGCCAGTTTGAACTCTACCTCACGCTCCACGAGCGCGCCATTGGCGATGCGGCCAGCGGTTGGGACGCCGCGGGTAATCGAAGCGGCATCGCCTTGCGCCTGAAATCCCGCAATTGCGACCGGCCCCTGCGCGATTGCATAGGCCTCGCCATCCGCACCCATCAACGGGGTAACGAGCAGCGTGCCGCCTTGAAGGCTGCTTGAATCGCCAAGCGCGCTAACCGACACATCAATTCGGGTGCCCTGGGTCGCGAACGGAGGCAGGTTGGCGGTCACCATAACGGCAGCCACGTTGTCCGTGTTCAGATCAACTTCATTGGTGTTAACGCCCAGACGTTCCAGCATGGCCTGCAGGCTTTGCCGGGTGAAGGGGGCGTTGTTAAGGGAGTCGCCAGTGCCTTGGAGGCCGACCACGAGACCGTATCCGATCAGTTGGTTGTCTCGAATGCCTTCAAAATCCGCAATATCCTTGATGCGCGACGCGCCATGGGCAGGCGCAAGGGTCACGATCATGGCTAGGATCAACAGAATGCGTCGCATCGGGTCCGGTGCTCTTTCCAATTGGCTTTTGCTGGAGCATGCTGCTCCGGAAACGTCTCGGTCACTCATTAGCGAAAAGCGTGCCAAACTGAGATTAGCGGTTTTGCTCGGGAATCTGCGCCTTATGCCCATTGCAGGTGAATGGGGTGGATAACGATTGCCGGGTTCCAAAAAGTCAGGAGGCAAGAGTTGCCCAGTTGGCGTGTTCGCGTCACCTTAGGGCCAACTAATGAATCTGACTGGTGCATTTGAGAGGAAATGACTGTGCTCATTCGTACGACACCTGTCTCCGGCCTCTCTGCGACTGCCGGAGTTAAGAAAACAAAGAACGATCCTAAAAAGTCCTCCAATTCGTTTTCCGTCGAAAAAGGGGGCAGTGAGGCGCAGTCTGCGCAATCCTCAGCTCATTCCAGCGGCATTCACAATGTGGACGCGCTCTTGATGCTTCAGCAGGTCGATGACCCGATGACCGGGAAGCGAAAGGCGATGAAGCATGGTCTCGATCTGCTTGATGAACTGGATCTTTTGAAGATTGATTTGCTGCAGGGGCGTGTCTCGCCAGAGCGGCTTGAGAAAATTGTCTCCCAGCTGTCAAACCGTGTAAAAAGTGGCGATGCTGGTCTTGATCAAATAGTCGAAGATATTGAGCTGCGAGCAAGAATCGAGCTGGCTAAACTTGGTCGATTTCCAGAGTAATTCACTGCAAAATCAATAATGTACATGTGGATATCACGTTGGGGTACAGCCTAATCCTACGTACATTTAGGAGATTAGAACAATTCTCCGTTATCTGGCGTTGTCGTTTTCATTAGACGCCGCTATATTCCAGCCGCCCATACAGGTAGCCGGAGTTGCAAATGGCGGTTGATATCGCAGTTGACTATCGTCCCACCGAGGACGAGGAGTTCATGAACGAGCGCCAGGTCGAGTACTTCCGTCGGAAGTTGCTGGCTTGGAAGGATGACATCCTTAAGGAAAGTATGGAGACTCTCAACAATCTGCAGGAAGAAAGTCAGAACCATCCGGATTTGGCGGATCGGGCTTCCTCAGAAACGGATCGCTCCATCGAGCTTCGCGCACGTGATCGTCAGCGCAAGCTGATCTCAAAGATCGATGCCGCTTTGGCTCGTATTGAAGATGGGTCCTACGGGTATTGTGAAGAGACCGGAGAGCCGATCTCCGTTCGTCGCTTGGATGCTCGCCCAATCGCGACCCTATCCATTGAGGCGCAGGAAGCGCATGAACGCCGCGAGAAAATTTATCGCGACGACTGATAGATAATTACAGTTTGTACTTCGGCAGATGGCTGGGTGGGTCACAAAGATCTCAACCGCATCTGCCTTTTTCTTTGGCCTGCAGCTCCGCCAAAGAAATTCTCCTCCTGCGATATCTTGGGTGAGGGCTAGTGCCCTAAAAAAGAACGGGCACGGTGTGCTGGGGAGCAAAACACCGTACCCGTCGGCCGTTTTGGGCTGGGGAGCCTTACGGCGAAACTTATGGCTAGAACGGCAGGACGATATCCAGAACCTGACTGCCATAGCGTGGCTGTTGAACCGCGCTGATCTGTCCGCGGCCGCCGTATCCAATACGGGCCTCCGCGATCTTCTTTGAATCAATGGTGTTGTTGGACTGAATGTCCTGCGGGCGTGCCACGCCTGCCACGATCAGTTCACGAACTTCGTAGTTCACGCGCACTTCCTGTCGCCCTTCGATCACCAGATTGCCGTTTGGCAGAACTTGCGTAACGACGGCGGCAACGGTGGTCTTCAGCTCTTCCTTGCGGTCTATGGAGCCGGAGCCGTTGAAGTTTGCGCTGCTGTCAACCGAGGCGAGGGCTGAGGAGGTGGCGCTTGCAGGAAGGGCCAGCGTATCGATTGCTGTGCCCAGTGCGCCGCCTGCGCCCACATTCGAGGTGTCGCTTCTGGAATGCTGCGAGGAGTTGTCGAACTCCGCCTCATCTTCGATGGTCACGACCACGGTCACGATGTCGCCAACCCGTTTTGCGCGCTGATCCTGAAAGAAGGCACGGTTGCCTGAGCGCCACAGTGAATTGGCATTGTAGTGCTCCGGCTCAGGTGTTGGCATCGGCATCTGCACCGGGCGGTATCCCGGCGTCGTGCGCGGGTCCTGAATGGCGGTGAGCGGTGGTTCCTTGCCGACCTGAGACAGTCTGTCTGCGGCGGTGCAGCCTGCTGTCATGGCGGCAATCAGGGTAAGGGTTACGATCTTTGCGCCGGTCTTCATGGGCGGGCCTCATTCAGGCTCGCAACGGATTGGCCGAGGTTGGAAACGTGGGCGCGGCCAGAGCCGGTCACGGTGCCAAGGACAACCTTGTTGGAACGCATGTTCTTGATTTCGATAATGTCTCCCATTGCGCCATCTGCATTTGCGCGGCCAATGGTGGTGAGTTGCATGCCGGGGATGGCGTAGGTGACCATGATGTTCTCACCGCGCTTGACAAGAAGCGGGGCGGTAATGTCGTTCTCGGTCAGGATCGTACCTGCGCGCAGCGAGCGGCGGGCAGCCTGACCAACGGCTTGAGTTGCATCAAGGGCGGCGCGGCGGGCCATGCGCTGTGCGGGTACCCGTTCAATGCGCAGATCGTTGCTGCTGATGATGTCGCCCCGTTTTACACGGCGAGCCAGTGTGGTCACTTCCACCATAATGTTGGCCTGGCCATCCAGAGCGAACGTCTGGGCGCGGCCATCGCGCACCACTGAGAACGTGGCGCGGAACTGGCCGTTTGACTGGGCCCAGTTGAGGTGGGTCAACGAAATTGGGTTGGCAACGCCTGCATCGCCATGAATGCCCGCTGGCAGTGGGGTGTTCCACCGCAGCTCGATGTCGTTGTCATCTCCCAGAAGGCGATCGGCCATTTTGCCCTTCACCAGCTTGGAGATCATGGCACCTGTCATTTCAACGGAAGCGCGGTGCACTGTCACGACTTCAAGGCCATTTGTAGCGGCTTCCCAGAAGCCGGCGTCCTGGGCCTGACGCGCGATCAGTCTTGCTGGAACTTCACCGGTCTTGCCATGGTCAGGTGCCCTGAAGATTGCCGTTTGGGCGAACTCTCCAGCGTCCTCATAAAAGTCGCCGATTGTCACGATCGGGCCACTCACGATCACGTGGGAGCGCAGCACGGGCGCAGCCGCCGCGATGGTCGTCAGCCCCAAAAGAAGTGAGAAAGCAAGGATCAGACTGCGGGTCATGAAGTCAGCCTCTATCTCATGTTCGTGGTGGTTGAGTACATCTGATCTGCGGCCTGAACGATTTTGGAATTCATTTCGTAGGCGCGCTGAGCGGCGATAAGGTCGGAAAGCTCGCGAACGGCATCCACGTTGGAAGCTTCAAGGAAGCCCTGCTTGACGCCGCCCATGCCATCCGATTCCGGGGTTCCTGTCTGAGGGGCGCCGCTTGCTTCCGTTTCAAGGAACAGGTTGTCACCAATTGCTTCAAGGCCTGCCTTGTTGACGAAGCGCGCGAGTTCGATCTGCCCCAGCTCCACAACCTGACCCTGCTCACTCATGGCCTGAACGAGGCCCTGATTGTTGATCGTGATGTCGCGGGAGCCGTCCGGAATGGTGATGCCCGGCAGGACCGGGTGGCCATCATTGGTTACGAGCTGACCGGTTTGGGAGCGGGCGAAGGAGCCATCGCGGGTGTAGGCTGTGGTGCCATCTGGGCGTTCAATCTGGAAGAAGCCTTCGCCGCGAATGGCCAGGTCCAGCTCCTTGCCGGTGCTGTTGGCGGTGCCTTGAGACATGATGCGGCTGGTGGCAACGGTCTGTACGCCGGAGCCAATCTGTACGCCGTTTGGCACAATGGTGCCGGCATCGGAAGTCTGGGTGCCCATGCGGCGCTGGTTTTCGTAGAGAAGATCCTGGAAATCCGCGCGCTGGCGCTTGTAGCCGGTGGTGCGCATGTTGGCCACGTTGTTGGAGATCACCTCAACGTTGAGCTCCTGTGCCTTCATGCCTGTTGCTGCGATATAAAGTGCTTTCATGGGTGTCGTCCTTTACGTCGCGGCTACGATACGCGGCCGAGTTCGCGGATAGCGCGTTCTTGCAGGTCATCGCGCTGAGAAATGATGCGCGAGACTGATGCGTAGTTGCGGGTCACTTCGATCATGCGGGTAATCTCGACGACGCCCTCAATGTTGGACATCTCCAGAAAGCCCTGCTGCACCTCGATGTTCTCCATGGGAATCGGGTTCTCGCCGGCGTAGGTGTTCTGCCCGCGCAGCGTCAACTCCTGCGGGTTTTCGAAGTTCACCATGTTCAGGCGGCCGAGAATCCCTTGATTGTTGGAGAGGGTGCCGTCCTTGGCGATTGAAAGCGGGCCATCTTCGGAATTGATCTCAATTGGGCCGCCATCCACCAGTACAGGGTATCCTTGCTGCGTCTGAAGGATGCCATCCGGGCCAACGGCAAAATTTCCCGCCCGGGTATAAAGTTCCTCTGTCGGCCCCTGAACAACCAGAAAGCCGTCGCCTTGAATTGCAACGTCAAGTGGATTGCCCGTTTCGCGCAGAGCGCCCTGTGCGAAGTTGGTCGCGTCGCCGTAATCGTTTGTGTAAGACAGCGGTTGGTCTGGCCGCTGAAAGGCCGTCGCTTCTGCCTTTGGCATAAGGTATTCTTCAAAAAGCAGATTTTGCCCTTTGAAGCCTGCCGTATTGATGTTCGCCAGATTGTTTGCAATGACGTCCAATTGACGTCGCAAGCCAAGCTGACGCGACAACCCTATAAGTTGTGCGTTTTCCATGTTCGTGGTCCTTGCTCCCCAGCAAGCTAACCCGGCCGGGCTAGCGGTTAACCATATGCAGGGACCGTGCCAACTCACAATGCGGCCACAGACTCGCCGTTTTTCTGGGAATTGCGGGATTTCGTTAGATCCTTTCACATAGGGCCCAGCAATAATGAGCTACTAAAAAATGCCAGTGGGCAAAACTTGCCTAGATGGCTTTGTTAACCATCTGTTAACCATTTGGGCTGTTTAACCTATTGTTAAGACTTAAGTTAAAATCCCTCACTGTATTTGGGCGGGTCGAGAGATGACTGATGCACAGGCTCCTGAAACAGAAGAAACGCAGGAACCAGAGCGCAAATCTAAGAAAAAGCTGCTGATTGCAGTTTTTGGCGGTGTGGTTCTTCTTTCCGCACTGGGCGGTCTTGGTGTGTATATGGGGCTTCTCGATAGCCTGACGGACTCTGCCGATCCGAATGCGCCCAAGCAGGCGCAGCAGAAGTCTGTCGTGTTTTATGACCTGCCGGAAATGACGGTTAATCTTGCGACGGATGATCGCCGCACGTTTTTGAAGGTCCGAATTGCTCTCGAGGTCGAGAGTTATTCCGTGGTCAGCGATATCGAGCCGTACTTACCGCGGATCATGGATGCCTTCCAGATCTATCTGCGCGAGCTGCGTCCGGCTGATCTTGAAGGGTCAGCAGGGCTGTTTCGTCTCAAGGAACAGCTTCTGCGTCGCATTAATCTCGCCGTTTATCCTGCCAAGGTGGATGGCGTTCTGTTCAAAGAGATTTTGATTCAATAGGGGAGGCATTGCATGGCAGCAGGTTCCAATGCCGCACCGGGGTCCGCCGGGGGACAGGATTGGGATGCGTCCACCGCCACGGTGGATGAGGACATCTCTGATGATGATGAAGACCTTGCCGCTGCCTGGGGTGCTGCCCTCCAGGAGCAGGGCGCGGCGAATGCTGAGGATGTAGCGGCCCAATGGGCGGCCATGATCGAGGACAGCGAGCCGGAGCTGGATTCAGCAACGCGCGGGGCTGATCGTATCCTCAATCAGGAGGAAATCGACAACCTTCTCGGCTTCAGTCTCGACGAAACCATCACGGGCGACAACACGGGCATACGGGCGCTGATCAACTCGGCGATGGTGTCCTATGAACGTTTGCCCATGCTGGAAATCGTGTTTGACCGCCTGGTGCGTTTGACCACGACTTCCCTGCGCAACTTTACCTCGGACAACGTGGAAGTTTCGCTGGATTCCATCACTTCCGTTCGCTTCGGAGACTATCTCAATTCCATTCCGCTGCCTGCAATCCTTGGTGTATTCAAGGCAAGGGAGTGGGATGGCTTTGGTATGGTGACGGTGGAATCCTCGCTGATCTATTCCATTATTGACGTGCTGCTGGGCGGAGGTCGTGGCATGAGCCCCTTGCGCGTTGAGGGGCGCCCATACACGACTATTGAAACCAATCTTGTGCGCCGGATGATTGAGATCATCCTCGTGGATGCGGAGCAGGCGTTTGCGCCGCTCTCTCCGGTGCAACTGCCATTGGAGCGGCTGGAGACCAATCCGCGTTTTGCCGCAATCTCCAGACCAGCTAACGCTGCCATTCTTGTTGAGCTGCGCATCGACATGGAAGATCGCGGCGGCAAGGTCGAGATCATGTTGCCTTATGCAACGCTGGAGCCGATCCGTGATCTGCTGCTCCAGATGTTCATGGGCGAAAAGTTTGGCCGTGACCCTATCTGGGAAGGTCACTTGGCCTCTGAAGTCTTCAGCGCCGAGGTCAATGTGGATGCGGTGCTTTATGAAAACAGCATTCCCTTGCAGCGGGTGCTGAACTTGGAAGTTGGGCAAACATTGCTCTTCGATGTGGGTCCAAAGGATCCAGTTACTGTCAAATGCGGAGGGGTACCGCTGACACAGGGGGTAATGGGCCGCGTTGGCGACAACGTGTCCATTGAGATCGCAAGCAAACTGCGCCAACCAAAAATGACATTGGCAGCGTTTGAGCGGTCCATGCAGAACAAATCGGAAGGGATCTGAGGATGGCTATCGGGATGATCATTGAAATTGTAGTCGCTGTCCTGTTGGTGGTCACCATCGGCTATTGCTTCACGCTGAACCAGCGTTTGAAGCGCCTGCGTTCCGATGAGGCCTCCTTGCGTGCGACCATTTCAGAGCTGATCACCGCCACCGAGATTGCCGAGCGGGCCATCCTGGGTCTCAAGTCTACTGCGGGCAACGCGGACAAGACACTTGGTGAGCGTCTGGGGGAAGCGGAGGCGTTGTCACGCCGTCTTTCCAGCCAAATCGGCGTTGGTGCAGATGTTCTGGACCGTGTCGGGCAGGTGGCGGACGCCGCCGTCGCCGGTCAGCCAACCTCGAACGTGAACAGCTATGAGGCTGCTGCAGCGGCCGCAGAAGAAGTGGCCGCTCGCGTGGCTGCACATGCTGAGTACGCTCATGCCCAAATGCCTGCGCAGCCAGCCGCTCCGGCTCAAATGGCTCAGCCCGCTGTTCAGCAGCCAGCGCCTGCACAGCCCGCGCCGCAAGAGCCGCGCCACAGCCGGGTGAAGGACATCTTCAAGGCAGCGGAGGCTTCCACCTCGCGGCTGGAACAATTCCGTCGTAGAGCACAGGGGTGAATGGCGTGAGATTAAGACTGCTTCCGATCGTCGTTTTTGCCATCAGTTCCCTGCTTGTCCTCAAGCTGGTGGGCTTTTTTCTTGATGGCCGCTACGACTTGAGCACAGTGCGTATGGCCGGAGCGCAGCAGTCTGTTCTCGATCCTTCGAGCGTTGATACAACGCCACCTCCCGGTTTTGGTGAGCCGGGGGGCTCTGCTCTTGGTGGGTCCGTGTCAGAGCGTGCGGTTCTGTCCAGCCTTGGCGAACGCCGCAAGGAGCTGGAACAGCGCGAGGAAGAGCTTAACCTGCGTGAACAGATGCTTGCCGCTGCTGAAGCACGCGTTGAGAAGCGCATTGCCGAGCTGAAGCAAATTGAGGCCCGGATTGAAGCCAATGTCTCTGCACAGTCAGAGAAAGAAGCGCAGGAAATCAAGGATCTCATCAAGATCTACGAGAGTATGAAAGCCAAAAGCGCAGCTCGCATTTTTGATCGGTTGGAGATGGATGTCTTGCTGAAGGTTGTTGCAGAAATGCAGCCCCGGAAGATGGCTGACATTCTGTCCAACATGAGCCCGGAAGCAGCAGAGCGCTTGACTGTGGCCATTGCCGTCGGTCGTCAGTCTGCAGTTGAGACGCCTCAGGCGCTTTTGCCCAAGATTCAAGGCAACTAACGGGCATCGTAAGGGTGCGTTAACAAGCAAATTGCTAGAAATACGCAATGCTGTATCAGGGGAATCGGGCGGTGTTGACGGGTTCTGGACCCTACGTGAAAAAGAGCTTGTCGATAGGGCGTGGTGCGTTTGCAGCCCGCATCGGATTTCTGCGTCTTGTTGCGTCCCTTTGGGTTGTATTTTCAAGCTTGTTTCTCGTCTCGGCTGATGCATTTGCGCAAGGGGAGACGGCAACAATCACGGCCAGCGCCGAAGAGGGCTTTGGGCGCATTGTCATTACCTTTCCCGATCGGACCCTTCTGCCAGACTATGATGCACTGGTTACAGCTGGTGTTTTGCGCATTGCCTTTCCCAATGGCATCAATGCTGCTGTTGACGAAATCCCCGCAGAACTGAGTGATTACATTTCGGTTGCCCGCCGGGATCCTGATGGCGCAGCCCTGCGCTTTGCCCTCAAGCAGCCCGTGAATGTGAACAGCATGGAAGCGGGCGAAAAACTCTTTATCGATCTCTTGCCGCGGTCATGGCAGGGCCTTCCGCCCCCATTGCCAGAGGACGTGGTGGCGGATCTGGCCAAGCGGGCAGAAAAAGCTCTGCGCCGGTTGCGTGAGTTGGAGCGGGACCGCGAAGAGCAGATTGTTGAAGAGGCTCAGGTTGACCTGCGGGTTGGGGAGCATCCCACATTTACCCGCCTGGTGTTCGACTGGTCCGTTCCGTTTGACAGCGCTTTTGTGCGCCGTGCCGATCGGGTGGAAGTTCAGTTCGACCGGGAAGCCACCCTCGACCTTGCGCGTATGCTGATCAACCCGCCGCTCGGACTATATGGTGCGCGCTCTGAAATTCGTGATGCTGGCCTGTTTGTCGAGTTAGCCATCGATCCGGCGTCAGATGTGCGGGCGTTTCGCGAGGGCTCAAGCTACGTGGTGGACGTGACGCCAACTGAGCTTCAGGAGCGCGCTGAGAAGAACAGCCTGCTGCGAGACGTTGATGAGGTCTATGCCGACCCGATTTTGCAACAGAGCGAAGGGGAAGACCGGGTGGTCGCGTTGGGCGTTCGTCCGGAAGAGCGTCCGAGTTTGATGCCGGTTTCTCCTCAGCCGCAGCCTGTGCCTGAAACGGCCCCGACACCTACGCCTGCCGTTGCCCCTGCTGCTGGTCCGATGAACCTTACGCCGTCAGTGTTCCGGCCGCAGACCAATCCGGCAACGGTCCCAACACCAGTACCGGCACAGCAAACCGCCATGTCTGAAGCACTCGGGCAGGTGGATGACCCCATTGCCGCCGTTCTTGCGCAAGCGGATGAGGTGGCCATGGCCGCCAAGGCGTTTGGATTGAGTGAAGAGCCTCTCGTTTCCTTGAGCGCACCAGTACCTGAAGGGAGCGGCCCGACGCCGCAACGTCCTTTCATTGATGATGAGCCGCTGGAAGAAAAGCCGAACCATCCAAGCGCCAAGCCAGTGCGTGATCTGGAGCCTGTTGGTGAGCTAAATCCACCACCTGCTGGCGAGCTGACACCGAAGGGCAAGCCTTCTCCAGTGGCGGAGGAAAGCCCTTCCGAGGATGCCGTTACGGAACAGGTGGACCCTGCACCTGCAGAACCTGAAACTGCTCCTCTAAAGGAACAGGTTTCTCAGGAAACCGCCCCTGATCCCGGCACTGAACCTTCCTCGATTGCGGTGGAAGAATCTGAGGTGGCTGAGCCTGAAGCTGTTGAGCAAACCTCTGAGGCAGCGGAGGAAGCTGTTTCCCCGCCAGCTGCTCAAGAGGTTGAGCAGCGTTCTGACAGCGCTGAAGAGGTTGCACCTCCGGCACAAGGCACGGCTCAGGAGACCTCTGCGGTGAACCTACCAACTGCACCCGCATCAGAGGCGCAGCCAACAGAGGCGGAAACCGAAACAGCAAAGGCTCCGGCATCACCGCTGCCACGCATCATTCCGATCAATCAGGACACTCCGGCACCAAAGCGCGATGAGGCACCTGCAGTACCTAATGCAGAGGAAGTTCCAGCCTACGCACAGGAAGCAGCACCCCCGCTTGTCGCGGTAGAGGTGCGCCGTGTTGGAAACTCCGCTCAGGTTCACCTACCGTTTGGGTTTGAAGTTCCGGCAGCCATGTTCCGCCGTGGCCGTTTCCATTGGCTCATCTTCGACAGCAATGTGCCGATTGATGACAGAGCCCTGCGAGTAGCTCTTGATCCCTACATTCACGGCCTCTCTAACGAGGATCATGGGGATTATCAGGTCATTCGCATGCGGTTGAAGCGCTCCACACTGGCGAGCTTCAGTGCAGAAAAGGACCGCTGGGTCTTGTCTGTTGGTCCTTCTGTGACCGAACCAAGCGCGCCGCTGCAAGTCGAGCGGAATGTGCAAGGGGATGGCGAAGCGGTTCTGCGCGTTGCTGTTGGCCAAGGCGCAGCGCTTCACGAGATACGCGACCCGGATGTGGGCGATGTCATTTACGCCGTCACCGTGAAAGGACCAGCGCGGGGTCTGATCAAACCGCACCGATACACTCAGCTCCAGTTCCTGCAGTCGTTGCAGGGGGTTGCGGTTACGCTTTATGCAGATGGCGTGAATGTTGAGGTCAGCGGCGAGGATGTGTTGATCACCCGCGATGATGGCCTTGCGGTTTCCAGCGAGGATTTGTGGCGCGCGCTCGATCGGGACACGCCGATCAAAGACCCGACCCAGCCCGGCCTGATCGAGTTCTCTAATTTTACCAAGCCGGATGTTAATCGTTATCGAGGCCAGTTAAGGGACTTTGAGGCCGCAGTGGCCCTGGCAGATCCGGAAGCAGTAAAGGGACCGCGCCTCGATATGGCGCGGTTTTACCTTGCCTACGGCTTTGCAGAGGAAGCGCTGGGTCTTCTTGAGCTTTCAAAGGATCAAGACCCAACGGTTGCCACAGATGCTACATTCAACGTGATGATGGGCGCCGCGCAAATGATGGCGCACCGTCCGCGCGCAGCGAAGGAGTATCTTGAGTCCCCCGAGTTGACGCGCAGCCCGGATGCCGCTGTTTGGAAAACCCTTGCGGATGTGTCGCTTGAAGATTGGCCCAGTTCTCTTCTCAATCTGGAGACAGCCGGGGATGTGATCGACAGCTATCCGGAAAGCATCCAGATCGATTTCAATCTTGCGGCGGCACAGGCGCACGTGGAGCTTGAGGACTTTGGCAGCGCAGCCGCCTATCTTGCCCAGATCGAACCTTCGGCAACCAACCGAGAGCAATCGGCTCTTTATGACTTGCTGCGCGGGCGCATCGCGGATGCCTCAGGGCGTACTCAGGAGGCCATCGAGGCCTTTGAGTATGTGATGGAGAACTTCGAGGGGCCGGAAGCGGCAGAGGCGCAGTACCGCAACATCGCCCTAAAATACCGCGATGGCTATTTGGGAGAGCAGGAAGCGATCGACGAGCTTGCCAATCTGTCGACGATCTGGCGCGGGGATGAAACGGAGTTGCGCACTCTTGATCTTCTTGCGGTGCTACAGGCCAAAGAGGGCGCCTATCGCGATGCTTTTGCGGCCATGCATCAGGCCATCCTGTCCGATCCGGATTCAGAGATCACCCGCAATCTTCAAATGCAGATGGGGGATGTCTTCACCGACTTGTTCCTGCGTGAAGGCGCGGACAAGCTGGATGCCATTGAGGCGCTTGCCATCTTCTACGACTTCCGGGAGCTGCTGCCAGTTGGTCGGGAAGGGGATCAGATGGTGCGCTATATGGCAGACCGCATGATTGACCTTGACCTTTTGGATCAGGCCGCGCGCGTTTTGCGCCATCAGATCGATCATCGTCTCAAGGGCGCTGCCAAGGCTCAGATTGCCGCTGACCTCAGTGTTGTTTACCTGCTGGACCGCCAGCCAGAGCAGGCTTTGCGTGTTCTGTCCCAGACCCGTCAGGCGCAGCTTCCCGCCACGTTGCAACGCCAACGCAATCTGGTAGAAGCGCGGGCGCTGACTGAAAGCGGGCGTCCGGATCTTGCTCTGGAACTGGTGCGCAACATGAGCGGTGTAGATGTGGACCGCTTGCGCGCCGATACCTTGTGGGCTGCAGAGAGCTGGCAAAAGGCTGCTGAGCAGATTGAAAAGATGCATGCTGGCCGCTGGGCGGATGCATTCCCACTGGATGAGCAGGAGCAGACCGACATTCTGCGCGCAGCTATTGGCTACTCGCTGTCCTCAGACAGTTTGGGGCTGGATCGTTTGCGCCAGAAATACTCCGAGAAGATGAGCAGCAGTCCGAACGCCGCAGCCTTCGAAGTGGTGACGCGCCCGGTTGATGAGCGCGGCGTTGAGTTTCTGGATGTGTCGCGCTCCATTGCTGCGACGGACAGTCTGGACGCGTTTTTGGATGAGTACCGCCGCCAGTACCTGACGGCAGGGGCCCTCAGCCCATCCCTTTCTGAGAACGCGGGAAGCTCCCTCTAGATCATCACAAAACGACCAGCTCACTAAAAAGGCCCCGGATGTGAAGCATCGCGGGGCCTTTGTCGTCGTGAGGATGTCCTTTTTGAACCTGGGCTATCCGACCCCGAAACTTCGCACCAGGCTTCCTGCGATCAACTGCCACCCGTCAACAAGAACGAAGAAGATCAGCTTGAAAGGCAGAGAGATCACGACCGGCGGAAGCATCATCATACCCATGGACATGAGAAGAGACGCGATAACCAGATCGATGATCAGGAATGGCAAATAGAGCAGGAACCCGATCTCGAAGGCGCGCCTCAGCTCGGAAATCATGAAGGCAGGCACCAGTACACGCAGGCTGATCTCTTCTGGCGTTTCAGGGGCAGGCAGGTTCGCCAGGTCTTGGAACAGCGCCAGATCCGACTCGCGCACCTGATTGCGCATGAACACATGAAATGGCTCCGAGGAACGTTCAAACGCCTCGTCCATCTCAATTGTGCCATCCATCAGGGGCACGACACCAGCGTCGTAGGCCTGCTGAAACGTCGGTGCCATGATGAAGGCAGAGAGAAACAGAGCCAGCGCAATCATTACCGTGTTGGGCGGTGCAGTTTGCAGACCCAGTGCGGAGCGCAACAGCGACAGCACCACCACAATGCGGGTGAAGCTCGTCACCATCACCAGAATGCTTGGCGCAAGGGACAGGATGGTGAGCAGGGCAACGATTTGCACCGCACGCTCGGTCAGCGTGTTGTTGTCGCCCAGATCAATGGTCAGTGATTGCGCCAGTGCGCCATCGGCAAAGCCGAGGACCACCGCCAGCACGAACGCCAGCGCGGCGAAGCTTCTCAAAAGCACAGAATTTTACCCGTTAACCCGCTTTAGACTGCTTGGAACCGCCTTCCAACTCATCGAGCAGTTCGGCCATGTCATCGTCCAACGCCATGAAGCCTTTATCGGCTTTCTTCTGGTCTTTTGTGTCGCTTTCTTTGTCAGTGGCTGCTTCGGCTGCCTTTGTGTCTTCAGCAGGCTTCGCCTCTTCAGAAGGTTTGGCGTCAGCGGTCTTGTCCTCGGCCTTTTCGGAGCTTGGTTCGTCTTTCGCAGCGTCCCTCACTTCAGGCTTGGCTTCTTCCGCCTTGTTAGCTGCTTCTGGTTTTCCTTCGGTCTTGTGCGCCTGCGCGTTGGCCTCAGGGGCTTTGCTCTCGTCGGCCTTGGTCTCTGACGTCTTGACGTTGGCCGCCGCCTTGGTGTCCGCTGGTGCCTCTGCGTTGTCGGTTAGGCTGCCCAGCTCGGCTTCCAAGCCTTCTGCAACGGCGGCTGTGTCCGCTGGCGCTGGCACCGGTTTCGGCGTTGCCCGTGAGAAAGCGCGAATAGGTCCGTTGGTGGCAGGCTGGCTTGGTTTCTCGCCAGTGGCCGGCCCGTTGCCAAAAACTGTTTTTGCGCGTGCAGCTGGACCAGACAGCGGCGGCGTGATGGTGCCGACATAGGTCGAGCGGGACCGTTCTGCTGGCTTGTCAGTGTTCGCAGCGCCGCTGTCCTTGGGGGCAGGCGTGCGCGCGGCGTAAGGCATTGGGCGCTGAGCAGGGTGCGGGCGCGCCGCGGCGGGACGCACATGTGGCGCCGGTTTTGCCTCTACGGCTGTCGGGGCAGGTTGAGCTGGTGTTGTCTGCGCTTCCGGTGCCGCCTTCACTTCTGCAGGTTTTTCGGAGTCAGGAGCAACGGCAGGGGCGGGGGCAGGTGCAGTTTGCTCGGCAGGTTTGGAGGGCGCACCCGGTGCAGCCGGAGCCGCAGGGCGTGGGGTGGCCTGCGGGTTTGGCTGTTGAGGCGCGGCCGCTACTGGCGCAGCAGCAGGCGCTGTTGGTGTCGTGCGCGGCCGTTGTGCCGTGGCTGCTACATTTTGAACTGCGGCTTTTGCGGCGCCAAAAATGCGCTTGGGTGCCAGCTTGGCGACAGCGGACTCAGGGTCTGCGTGGTCAAGATGTGGCGGCTCATAGGGGGTGGTTGGTTTTTGTGGCTCAACGCGTTGCTGTCTTGCTTGCGGAGCGGGGGCAGTCTTGGCTTCAGAGGCTTGGCCCTGTACCTGCTGAACCTGCGGCGCTGCCCGAACGGGGCGCGGCTCTGCATCTTTCAGTTCGGTTGCTTCTGGCAGCGGTGTTTCATCATATCCGGGCACCTGTGCTGGCAGGTAGCCGTTTGGTGCGCGATGGCGCTCAGGCGCGGCCTTGGCATGTGGGGCAGCGCGAACGATTGCCTGTTCCACCACTATATCCGTGTTGCCACCCACCAAAATGAGGTGCTCCACGTTGTCGCGTCGTACCAACAGAAGGCGGCGACGGGTGTCTACGTCCGCTGCATCCATGATGGCAATGCGCGGCTGCCTGTTGCGCCCGCCTTTGTAGGTCGTGCGGGCAAATCTCTTCAAGAGGGGAACGATGATTGCGATCAACGCCAGCACGGCGATCAACGCAATCACAACAGAAAATAACAGAGCTGTTTCCGGCGGAAGATTAAACGAGCTCGCCAGCCATTCTTTCATGATTTCCCCACTTCTTCGGAGTAGATGCGTGCAACTTTGCCTTTACCTGCTTATTGGCTGTGCCACACTCCGAATCCCTAATACCAATGAATTAGTGCCCTACATATCTTAAGATGGTCGGCAGATGAACTCTGCAGGCCGCCGACACGCGGGATTCTGACGCTGGACTCACAGGTACCTCTCGGTTTTCCTGTTTGAAACCCGTATAGGCAAATTATTCCCGTTGCTCACACTGTTGCATTTTGCCAGTTGTGGGCTCCCCAGGACAATGGCCGTTTTCTGCGACTACCTATTATTAATTGGTTAATATTAACTTTTTGTTAACCAATTGATAGGCAATTTTTACCTAATGTATTGCTGAGGGTATTCGAGACTTAAGGGGCACGCGGTCTAATGGCCATGTTTGATCTGCCGGTGTTTCAAGCACTGCGCCAAAAAATGCAGTGGCATCAAACACGTCAGGGCGTCTTGGCAGAGAACATCGCCAATGCGGACACACCCGGCTACCAAAGTCAGGACCTGAAGGATTTTAAGTTCAGATCAATGGTGCAAAACACTGTTTCTCCTTCGAGTCCAGTGCAGACCGATGATCAGCATATGACCCTGTCCGCGAGCAGTGGCTCGCCCAAGGCGCAGGACATATCAAGTTTCGAGCGCACACCGGACGGCAACTCGGTGGTGCTTGAGGAGCAGATGATGAAGGTTGCCCAGAACCAGATGGATTATCAGATGGCAACCAGCCTCTATTCCCGTGGTTTGGGCATTTTGAAGACGGCCATCAAGCGGTCGGCATAAGCTGCTTTTAGGACCAACGCGCGGGGAATGGCGCGAGAAAAGGGCAAATCGTGGATTTTCTGAAGTCAATGTTCATTGCGGCGTCGGGCTTGAAAGCTCAGACCGGGCGCATGCGGATCATCGCGGAAAACGTGGCGAACGCAGACTCCACGGCGCGTACGCCCGAGGGTGATCCGTACCGCCGCAAGATCCCGACGTTTCAAGCCAAGCTCGACCGCGAGATGGGCGTGAAGGTGGTGGAGCTTGGCAAGGTTCAGGAAGACAAGTCGGACTTCGAAACCCGCTTTGAACCGAGCCATCCGGCGGCTGACGTCAATGGCTATGTGAAGTTGCCCAACGTGAACACGCTGGTTGAAAGCGTCGATATGCGCGAAGCGCAGCGCTCTTACGAGGCCAACCTCAACGTGGTGCGGTCCACCCGAACCATGTTGCAGCGAACCATCGACATCCTCCGCGGTTAATTCTTGAAGCTTTGAACAGATTGGTGACACCCAATGGCTAACCCAACCCTTGCAGCGAACGCCTATGCCAACATGGCAAAGCTCACCCAAAGTGGTGGGAACCCACAGGAAGTGGCGGGCGGTGCCAGCTCTCAGGACTTTTCCCAGCTCGTCAAAACAGCCGTGGAAGAAGTACGAGAAACCGGTCAGGTAACTGAAACGCAGTCCCTCAATCTGCTAGAAGGCAAGGCCAATGTGGTGGATGTGGTGACCGCGGTTGCAGAAACCGAACTGGCTCTTGAAACCATGGTTTCCGTTCGCGATCGCGTGATCTCCGCATATGAGTCCATCATGCGGATGCCGATCTAGTTGCTAAGGTAAGGCTCAATGACCGGCCCTGAAGTTCTTGATATTGCCAAGGATGGCATTTGGACGCTCATTCTTGTGAGCGCTCCCGTGATGCTGGTCGGTCTGGGTGTGGGTGTTGTCGTGGCCCTGTTCCAGGCGCTCACCCAAATTCAGGAAGCCACACTGGTTTTCGTACCGAAGATCCTCTCCATTTTTGTCGCGCTGTTGGTGGCCTTGCCGTTCATGGCCGCCACCATGGCCAGCTTTACCAATCAGATCGTCGAGATGATTGTGAATGGCGGCTAGCGCGTAAGGAGGGGCGTCGCCAATGACTGTAGAACTGGGCTTCATTACCAGCTACGTGGTGACGTTTCTGCTCGTGTTCGCGCGCCTTGGCAGCATGCTCATGCTCATGCCTGCGCTTGGGGAAGCATCCTTGCCCATGCAGTCGCGGCTGGGGTTGGCGCTTGCACTGACCTACATTCTGGCCCCCATTGGCCAGCCGCTTTATCCTGATACGGTCCTGTCTTCATTTCCCACGCTGATGGTCATGCTCATCAGTGAGATCATTATTGGGTTGTTCGTTGGCGCGTCGGTGCGCATTGTCACGTTCGCACTGCAGACGGCGGGCGCGATGATTGCCAACCAGATGGGGCTGGCCTTTGCCCTTGGCGGCGATCTGACAGCCTCGGGTATGCAGGGCGCTGTCATTGGCAACTTTCTGTCCATTCTGGGCACGGTGCTGATCTTTGCCACCAATCTGCATTATCTGGCCATTGCCGCCATGCATGATTCCTTCACGCTGTTTCCGCCGGGCACGTTCATTCCTGTTGGGGATGCCTCAGCCAATGGTGTGGCGTTGGTCTCGCAGATGTTTTCCATTGCGGTGCGCCTCAGCGCGCCATTCATGGTGCTGGGGCTTACGTTCTACTTCGGCATGGGCTTGCTCAACAAACTCATGCCTCAGCTGCAGATCTTCTTCATCGCCATGCCGGTGAACATCATGCTTGGCCTTTTCTTGATGCTTGGCGTGCTGGCCACCATGATGGGCTGGTATCTGACGCAAGTCGAAACGGCCTTCCAGCCGTTCATAATCCAGTAGGAGCATGAATGGCTGACGAAACGGATGACTCCGAGAAGACCGAGGACCCCTCCCAAAAACGCTTGACCGAAGCGCATGAGAAGGGGGACGTTCCCAAATCGCAAGAAGTCAACGGCTGGTTCGCCTTGCTGGGCACAGCCATGGTGGTGGCGTTCTTTGCCCAGCCAACGGCCGCCGGGATTGCCGATATCCTCAAGGGCTTTTTCGAGCACGCTGACAGCATTCCGGTTGATGGCGGTGGACTGTTGTTCTTGCTTCAAGACACAGGCCCCCACATTCTTGTGGTGCTGGCGCTGCCGCTCCTGGTGATGATGGTGCTGGCTGTGGTGGGCAACGTGGTCCAGCACAAACCGGTGTTCACAGCCGAATCCATCCAGCCCAAGCTCAACAAGGTGTCACCTCTGGCAGGGGCCAAGCGTCTGTTCTCCAAGGACAGTCTCATGAACTTTGCCAAGGGGCTGATGAAGATCGCAGTGGTTTCGACTCTGATCTATTTCATTGTCTGGCCGCAGAAGGATCAGCTGGAAACCGCCATTTTTCGCGGTGCAGGGCACATTCTTCAGGAAAGCAGGGACTTGTCGCTCCAGCTGGTGGGTGCAATCCTTGCTCTGATGACGGTGGTGGCAGGGCTGGACTTCGCTTGGCAGCGACAAAAATGGTTCAACAAGCAGAAGATGACCCAGCGCGAGGTCAAGGAGGAGTACAAGCAATCCGAGGGTGATCCGCAGATCAAGGCGAAGATCCGCCAGTTGCGTGCGCAGCGATCTCAGCAACGCATGATGGCGGAAGTGCCCAAGGCGACGGTTGTGGTGACCAACCCGACCCACTACGCGGTTGCACTTTTCTATGACGACGAGATGCAAGCGCCGAAATGTGTGGCTAAGGGCGTGGATGCACTGGCGCTTCGTATTCGTGAACTGGCAGAAGAAAGTAGTGTTCCGATCGTAGAGAATCCCCCTCTGGCGCGTGCGCTGCATGCCACGATGGAGATTAATGATATGATACCGGAGGAGCATTACGCAGCGGTTGCAAAGGTTATCGGTTATGTGATGCAGCTGCGTGAGAAGAAAAATTGGCGCTCGTAACTCTGGGACGTGCTTGAAACTTGGTGCATTGCGTTGAATCCTCAGGCGGAGTGCGAAACCGGGCTTAATTGGGGCTGCCCGTGGAGAGATTTTGATGAAAGAGACCGATACTCGGCCACCGGAACCTGTCATTGACCGCAGTGGTGGTGGAGGAAACATCGGATTGCTTATGTTGCTGGCGCTAGGTCTTGCTGCCGCAACAGCCGTGATCGCCGTGATGAGCCGCGAGCAGGCCGAGCCTTACATTCTCGGGCTCTTGGGCATTCTTGCGGTCGTCGGCGTTTTCTCTTTGTTTGCCAGTGCCATTGGCCTGTTGCGCTTTGCTTCCCGGCGGGATGGCAACCCGCTGGCAGAAGCCTTTCTGGATTCTCTCGAAGAGGGGGCGGTTCTGGTCGATCAGACCGGCCGTATCGTCTATGCCAACAAGGCCTACGCGGATCTGACCGGGGCTGTTAGTCCTGGTGACGTGCGCACGGTTGAGCGGGTGTTTTCAGCCGATCCGGAGGCCGCCGATGCAATTTTCCGCCTTTCCAAGGCTGTGCGCAATCACCGCCGCGCTCAGGAGGAAGTGCGCCTGCCTGCTGCCATTGGGCGCGTGGATGGCGGCTCGCGGTGGTATCGCATCAGTGTGCGGCCGCTGAACTACCACGACAAGGCGGGCCAGGCGACTGCAGGCCTCACCGTATGGCAGATCGCGGACATCTCCCGCGACCGAAAAGAGCAGGAGACATCGTTTCAGGAGTTGCAGCGTGTCATCAACTTCCTTGATCACGCTCCCTCCGGCTTCCTGTCCTGTGATTCCGCAGGCCGTATTGTGTATCTCAACGCCACGCTGGCCGACTGGCTGGGATATGACCTGACCCAGTTTGTGGCTGGCGGTCTGACGCTTTCCGATATTGTCCGCGGCGATGGTGCAGCCCTCGTTCGTGCCATCAGCGGGCAGGAAGGCGAGGTCAAGACCGAGACCTACGACATCGATCTGGTAACGCGCAACGGCAAGGGGCTTCCCGTTCGCCTCGTGCACCGGGTTCCGTTTGGCGCGGAGGGGCAGGCCGGCGACAGTCGCACGCTTGTACTCAACCGCTCGCCGGGTGAAGAAAACGCAGAAGCTCTTCGCGCAGCCGAGGTGCGTTTCTCGCGCTTCTTCAACAACACCCCGGTTGCCATTGCCTCCGTTGAAAAGAATGGCCGCATTCAGCGCACCAACGCGCCTTTCGTTCGCCTGTTCGGGCAAGAAGATGGGCTGAAGAGCGAGGCGCGCCTGACAGACTTTGTCGAGGAAGCGGGCCGGGCCGATCTGGAAGAGGCCTTGAAAAAGGCGGCGCAGGGTCAAGGCGAAATCGCGCCGGTGGATGTTGCTCTGTCTGAAGGGGCAGAGGCGGGGCGCTCGGCGACCTTCTACGTCTCCGCTGTTCTTGACAGTCAGGCTGAGGACGAGGCGGCCGTTGTCTACGTGCTTGAAACGACACAGCAGCGCGCCCTTGAAGCCCAGTTCGCTCAGAGCCAGAAGATGCAGGCCATTGGTCAGCTTGCAGGTGGTGTCGCGCATGACTTCAACAACGTTCTGACCGCCATCATAGGCTTCTCCGATTTGCTGCTGGCCAGCCACCGTCCAACGGACCCTGCGTTCCAGGACATCATGAACATCAAGCAGAACGCCAACCGTGCCGCAGGGCTTGTGCGCCAGTTGCTCGCGTTCTCCCGTCGTCAGACCCTGCGTCCGAAGGAGTTGGCGCTGACGGACGTACTGGCCGACCTCACCATCTTGCTGGACCGCCTTGTGGGCGAGAAGATCGAGCTGCACGTGGTTCATGGCCGCGACCTTTGGCCGGTGATGGCGGATGTGAACCAGCTGGAACAGGTGATCGTCAATCTGGTCGTGAACGCCCGTGACGCCATGCCGGGTGGCGGTGAGGTGACCATTCGCACCCGCAACGTGGATGAACCGACCTCAACCACCTATGAGAACACCCGCGGCATGCCGCCTGCGGAGT
Source organism: Pseudovibrio exalbescens (assembly GCF_028737195.1). Classification (GTDB taxonomy): domain Bacteria; phylum Pseudomonadota; class Alphaproteobacteria; order Rhizobiales; family Stappiaceae; genus Pseudovibrio; species Pseudovibrio zosterae. The sequence goes on from NZ_JAQZAJ010000003.1 coordinate 365,642, forward strand.
ACGTGCTCATTGAGGTGGAAGACAACGGTCACGGCATGTCCAACGAGGTTCTGGGCAAGATTTTCGAGCCGTTCTTCTCCACCAAGGAAGTGGGCAAGGGCACCGGGCTGGGGCTTTCCACCGTCTACGGCATCGTCAAGCAGACCGGCGGCTTTGTATTTGCCACCAGTGAGGTTGATGCGGGCACAACATTCCGGATCTTCTTGCCGCGCCATGTGCCGGAGGAAAAGCCGGTTCAGGAAGTGGTCAAGGAAGAAAAGCAGGCCGTTGCCGATCTTACCGGCTCTGCCACCATTTTGCTGGTGGAGGACGAAGAAGCCGTTCGTGCCTTTGCGGCGCGTGCCCTGTCGTCCCGTGGCTATGAGGTCTATGAGGCAGGCTCTGGCACCGAAGCGCTTGAGGTCATGGAAGAGACCGAAGGGTCGGTTGATCTGGTGGTTTCCGACGTAGTGATGCCGGAAATGGACGGGCCGTCGCTGCTTATTGAGCTGCGCAAGACCCGCCCGGATCTGAAGATCATCTTTGTATCCGGCTACGCTGAAGATGCCTTCGAGAAGAACTTGCCGGCAGATGAGAAATTCACCTTCCTGCCAAAGCCGTTTACCTTGAAGCAGTTGGCAACCACCGTGAAGGACGTGTTGTAGAACGGGCCATCTGAACGTAGCTAAGCCCTGCCGTTCAGGGCAGGGTGTTTTGACATCACTGGGAATGATCTCAAACGAGGGGGGAATGTATGAGCACGGAAATTACTCAGGAAACCCCGGAGTTGGACGAAGAGCTTCTTGACGGACCGCGGGTGTTCAAGCTGCGCGGTCAGCATGTGATGCTCGCGGCCCATGTGGCGCGGGTGTTCGAGGTTGAAACTCGGCAGATCACTCAGAACATCAAGAATAACCTCGAGAAATTCCCGGAGGCCTATGCCTTTGAGGTCTCGCCGGAGGAGCTGGACGCCTTGAGATCACTGGGGGTGATCTCAAAACCGGGTCGGGGCGGCAGCCGCGCCTTGCCGTGGGTTGTCAGTCAGAAAGGGGCCATTCGCCTCTCCACCATCATGGACAGTCCAAAGGCCATTGAAGCGGCTGACGTTTTCATCGATGTCTTCACCGAGGTCCTGCGGCAGGTCTATGCGGGCAAGGACCAGTTGGAAATTTCCAAGCCATCACGTCTCAAGCCCAGTTCCGAGCTTCAAGAGCGGATCGAGAAGATCCGCACCCAGTTGTTTTCTGCAATCAATGACCTTCTGGAAACCAAGGTGGACAGCCAGAACAAGATCACCGTGAAGGATGAATTGGGTCAGGTGGCAGATGGCATTCGCAAACACTATCATGAGTGGCTCAAGTCCAAGCGCGTCAGCAACGACAAGATCGAGGCGGAGACACTTCTGCTGCTGGAAAAGGTTCAGGACTTGCGGGAACGGCGCGCCGCGCATCTGAGTGGTGCTGCGCTGTCGCGTGAAAGCCAGGCGCTTGAGAACATGAAGCAGAAGATCGCCATCATCAAGGATCTCATGGACCTTCACGACAAGCTGGAACCCAATGCGGTCGTGCAGATGGTCGGCGACTACAGCGCGCTCGCGCTCACCGATGCCACAGAGAAGATACTGGAAAAGCCAAAGGGCTGAGTTGGCCTTGTTCCGCACCAGATACGAAAACACCCGCGAAGGTCGAACCTTGGCGGGTGTTTTTGTTTCTTCATGGAAGCTGAGTGCCTAGATGCACTGTGAGGTGGCTTCCGCGTTCTGTTTCAGGCCGATCAGGCTCTGCATGGTGTTGTTGTCACCCGGCAGCTTGTAGGATTGCTCCAGTCCAGTGTGGGCGTTGTTCAGCAGCGCCACGTCCTGCACCACAAGTGTGTTGCACTGGCTGCCGGAGAAACGCACGCGCACGCGGATTACGCGATCGCCGTTGTCAGATGGTCCGAACTCCTGGTCCAGAACCGGATTGGCCTGACGCATCACGTTTTCAATGATCACCATGTTCGGGTCATCCTGCACCACCAGTGTGCCTTTCTGGGCAGCGCTGGTCTTCAGTGTCTGGCGAACCTGCTCCGGTGATGCCTTTACGGCAACGGACTGGGTGCCGGGCTCGGCACGAAGAATTGGCTGGTTGCTGCCTCGTGGGGCGCCTGACTGACAAGCCGCAAGCGCCAGCGTAAGCGCAACTAAAGCAACGATCCGCATTGTGTTGGTCCCGTAGGTTTCTGGTGCAAAGAGTTCAGAGCAACACCAGAGCATCATGCTGAAATGTGTCGGAATCATCCCCGTCAGAAGCCGCTGTGGAATCTGCGGAAACGCTCTCATGTCCCGATCATATACCCATCGGCAATACCGGGGTCAAATTCTTAGGAGAGCCTTCAGGGGAAGGGAAGGTCCAGCGCGGGGGCGGAGGGAAGGGTCACAGCAGCGCGCGCCGCTGTGACCGGAATGCATGAGGCGTTATGCCTTTGCTGCGTATTCAACTGCGATCTTGGAAGCCAGACGCGCGTTGTTCTTCACCAGCGCGATGTTGGTTGCCAAGCTGCGGCCGTCGGTCTGTTCGAACAGGTGCTGCAGCATGAACGGCGTCACTGCCTTGCCCTTGATGCCCTGCTTTTCAGCGTCTGCCAGAGCCAGCTTGATGAACTTGTTGATCTCTTCAGCTGGGATCTCGTCTTCAACAGGAACAGGGTTGGCGACCAGTTCACCACCGTGGGTGCCGAACGCTTCACGGGTAAGAAGAACCTTGGCGATGTCTTCCGGGGTGTCGAGGCGGTAAGGGGTGTCCAGATCGCTGGTGGAGGACCAGAATGCTGGCATCTTGTCACAGCCGTAACCGATCACGGCCACGCCTTTGGTTTCCAGCACTTCAAGGGTCTTTGGCAGGTCGAGCAGAGCCTTTGCGAAGGCTGAGACCACCAGTACAGGCGTGCGTGCCAGTTCTTCAAGGTCTGCGGAGATGTCGAAGTTTGTTTCCGCGCCGAAGTGAACGCCGCCAACGCCGCCGGTTGCGAACACGCGGATGCCCGCTGCGTGGGCGGCCATCATGGTTGCTGCAACGGTGGTGGAAGCGTTGCGGCCCATGGCAATGCCGGTGCACAGGTCAGCGCGGGAAGCTTTCATCACATCCTTTGCGTTTGCCAGCTCTTCCAGCTTCTCGTCGGAAAGACCAACATGCAGCTCGCCCTTGAGGACCGCGATGGTGGCTGGAACAGCGCCGTTTTCGCGGATGATCGCTTCAACTTCGCGTGCTGTTTCAATGTTTTGCGGGTAAGGCATGCCGTGCGTGATGATCGTTGATTCCAGAGCAACAACCGGCTTTCCCTCAGCCAGCGCCTGTGCCACTTCATCGCTGTGATGAATCTGGATCTTTGTGTTCTTGGTCATTTCCTCATTACCTTTTTATAGGAGCTGTTCGGCTCAGTGACTTTGAAGACGTTGTGCGATGGCTGAGAGGCTCAGGCTGTCCGGCGCGGCCCCTGTGGCTTCGACTGTGATGGCGGAAGCAGCCAGACCACTGTAGGCCGCTTGTTCGGCAGCAAGGCCCTGACTGTAGGCGCTCAAGAAACCCGCGATGAAGGCATCACCGGCTCCAGTCACGTCTTTGGGCTCTGCTGGGAGGGGAGTAATCACGCGTTCCTTGCCGTCCACGGACAAGATCAGCGGGCGGCTGCCATCTGTAATGGCAATGGTCTTGCACCCTTTGGCCGTCAGGGCTTGCGCCATGTCCACGGCCGGAGCATCCGCGTCCATGCCCAGAAGGGACGACGCCTCAAGCCTGTTGGTGAACAGGATGTCGAGCTTGTCGAGGATGGGCAGAAGCCGGGTTGCCTTGGCACTGGAGACGGTATCGACCGCCAGAATGCGGTCGCCCTTAGCGGCGGCAATTGCCTCCAGCATTTCGGTTTCCATGTTGGTCTCGGCCAGCCAGATGCCTGCCTGTTCAAGGGCTGGGGTCAGGCTTCCCGCGACCGGCTTTGGGATCAGCTGCGTGATCTCGCTGTCGGAAATGGCGGCATGAAGGCTTCCATCCGGCTGGTGCAGCGCGAGGTAGGACCCTGTGCGCTGGCCGTCCAGCACCTTTACAGTGCTCACGTCAATGCCAGTGGCGGACAGGTGTTTGCGCACCCACAGGCCGTCGGGGTCATTGCCCACACAGCCGATCAGAGCGGGGTTGCAGTCAAGCCGGGCGAGAGCGCGTGCGATGTTCGCAGCAACTCCGCCGGGTTTTCCAGAGATTTCTCCGGGAGTGGACGTGTCCGGGAGAATCGGGCGTCCGGCATGAGCAATACGGTCCACATGAATGGCGCCGATCACTGCGAGCTTCGTCGGTTGGGACATGGTATTAGTGACCATCGTATTATGTTGATTATCAAGGTCGTAACAGTGTCCAGAGGCCGTGACAACTGGTGTGATTCCTATGTCCAAAGGCTTCTTTTTTGCCTGCTCAGCGTTATCCAAAGAAGAACACTTGAAGAACGGATCCCTGATATTCCATTGGAGATCAGCGGGTTATGAGGACTTGCGTAATGAGAACAAAATGAGTACACCAATCATACCTTTTGAATCTGTCGGTCCGTCATGAAATAAGGAACGGGTACGCATGTCACAAACTTCACTCCGCCTTGTCGAGGGCACACAGATGGATAAGAATAAGGCGCTCGATGCAGCGCTGTCACAAATTGAGCGGGCCTTCGGTAAAGGTTCCATTATGCGCATGGGGCAGGGCCAGGCTGTTGAGGTGCAGGCCGTCTCTACCGGTTCCCTTAGCCTGGATATTGCACTGGGCATTGGCGGCCTTCCCAAGGGCCGCATTGTTGAAGTTTACGGACCGGAATCTTCAGGTAAGACCACTCTTGCGTTGCACACTGTTGCCGAGGCCCAGAAGCAGGGCGGCATTTGCGCCTTCGTGGATGCCGAGCACGCGCTGGACCCGATCTATGCCCGCAAGCTGGGCGTAAACATTGATGATCTTCTCATCTCTCAGCCAGATGCAGGCGAGCAAGCGCTTGAAATTGCAGATACTTTGGTGCGCTCCGGGGCGATCGACGTGCTTGTGATCGACTCCGTTGCAGCGTTGACACCGAAGGCGGAACTTGAAGGCGAGATGGGTGACAGCCTGCCGGGCCTTCAGGCGCGTTTGATGAGTCAGGCGCTGCGCAAGCTGACGGCCTCGATCTCCCGCTCCAACTGCATGGTGATCTTCATCAACCAGATCCGCATGAAGATCGGTGTGATGTTCGGTTCCCCGGAAACCACGACGGGCGGTAACGCGCTCAAGTTCTACGCCTCCGTGCGTTTGGATATTCGTCGCATTGGCGCCATCAAGGACCGCGATGAGATCGTTGGCAACCAGACCCGCGTGAAGGTGGTGAAGAACAAGCTTGCCCCTCCATTCAAGCAGGTTGAGTTCGACATCATTTATGGCGAGGGCATCTCCAAGACCGGTGAGCTTCTCGACCTTGGTGTGAAGGGCGGCATCGTCGAAAAGTCCGGCGCATGGTTCTCCTACAACAGCCAGCGTCTGGGGCAGGGCCGAGAGAACTCCAAGACCTTCCTCAAGGAGAATCCTGAGGTTGCTCAGGAGATCGAGTTGGCGGTCCGTCAGAATGCCGGCCTTATTGCCGAAGCGATTGACGATCCTGATATGGGCAAGGGCGACGACGAGTAAGTCGGCCAACGGCGCTTTCTCGCCACTCATGCATGTATTACCCAAAGCCGGTGGCCCGCAGGTCGCCGGCTTTGTTGTTTTGAAGTCGCGGCTGTTGCGAATCCCCGGCGGCTTTCTGGTGGTCCGGGCAAAATGCAGCAATAGCCCTTAGACAAACGGTGCAGGTGCGGCAGGTGCCTTGCTAAAACCGCTTAATTTCGGCTGTTTCTTGGCGGGAGAACCGGATGCAAAGGGCTTATTGCATGGACAGTTGCGCTGTGTGTAGATAAAACCGCAACAAAGCCATAAGCAGTTGTTGCAGCAACTGCGGCTCCTACTAATGCAATTCAAGGGCGGGCCTGCGTTTTGGTTCCGCAGCTGTGAGAAGAGACGGACATCTAATTCATGAGTGGTGTGAACGAAATTCGGTCGGCTTTCCTCGACTACTTCAAAAAGAATGGCCATGAGGTTGTGCAGTCGAGCCCGCTTGTTCCGCGCAACGACCCAACTCTCATGTTTGTGAACGCGGGTATGGTTCCGTTCAAGAACGTTTTCACGGGGCTTGAAAAGCGCGACTACGTGCGCGCCACGTCCTCACAGAAGTGCGTTCGCGCCGGCGGCAAGCATAATGATCTGGACAACGTTGGCTACACCGCACGCCATCACACCTTCTTTGAAATGCTCGGCAACTTCTCCTTTGGGGACTACTTCAAGGAACAGGCCATTGAGCATGCGTGGACATTGATCACCAAGGATTTTGGCCTGCCGAAGGATCGACTTCTGGTTACGGTCTATTCCGAAGATCAGGAGGCATTCGACCTTTGGAAGAAGATCGGCGGTCTGTCCGAGGACAAGATCATCCGCATTGCCACTTCAGACAATTTCTGGGCCATGGGTGACACCGGTCCGTGCGGCCCATGCTCCGAAATCTTCTATGATCATGGCGATCATATCTGGGGCGGCCCTCCAGGTTCTCCTGAGGAAGACGGCGATCGTTTCATCGAGATCTGGAACCTTGTGTTCATGCAGTATGAACAGCTGGCCTCAGAACGCATCGACCTGCCGCGTCCCTCCATTGACACCGGCATGGGTCTGGAGCGTATTGCAGCTGTTCTGCAAGGCGTTCACGACAACTACGACATCGACCTGTTCCGCGCGCTCATTGGCGCTTCTGAAAACCTTACCGGTGTTCAGGCGGAGGGCGAGCGTCAGGCCAGCCACCGCGTGATTGCTGACCACCTGCGTTCTACTGCATTCCTGATTGCGGATGGTGTGTTGCCTTCAAACGAAGGCCGCGGGTATGTTCTGCGCCGCATCATGCGCCGCGCCATGCGCCATGCAAACCTGCTCGGTGCGCGCGATCCGCTCATCTTCAAGATGGTGCCAACCTTGGTGCGCGAAATGGGTCAGGCCTATCCTGAGCTGGTGCGTGCCGAAAGCCTCATCACCGAAACCTTGCAGCTTGAAGAAAAGCGTTTCATCAAGACTCTGGAGCGCGGCCTTGGCCTTCTGGACGACGCCACCTCCTCCTTGGCTGAGGGCGAGCAGCTTGATGGCGAGACCGCCTTCAAACTCTATGACACCTACGGCTTCCCGCTGGATCTGACACAGGATGCGCTGCGCAACCGTAACATCTCCGTGGATACCGACGGCTTTGATCAGGCCATGGAACGCCAGCGTGCTGAAGCGCGCGCCGCGTGGTCCGGGTCCGGTGAAGCGGCCACGGACGCGGTTTGGTTCACCTTGAAGGAAAAGCTCGGTGCGACCGAGTTCCTTGGCTATGAAACCGAAAAGGCAGAAGGTGTTGCCACGGCGTTCGTCAAGGATGGGGAAGAGGTTGCCAGCCTGAAGGCTGGTGAAACCGGCATTGTGGTCTTGAACCAAACCCCGTTCTACGGCGAGTCTGGTGGTCAGGTCGGTGATACTGGCGTCATGATTGGCGAAGGCTTCAAGGCCACGGTTACCGACACCCAGAAGAAAGCCGATGGCCTGTTCATCCACCACGTCGAAGTGACGGAAGGTGCGGTCAAGGCTGGCGACGCACTGGAGCTGGAAGTTGACCATGCGCGCCGCACGGCGATCCGCTCCAATCACTCCGCAACGCACCTTGTTCATGAAGCTCTGCGCGAAGTTCTGGGCGATCACGTTGCCCAGAAGGGCTCTCTGGTTACGCCAGAACGCCTGCGTTTTGACTTCTCCCATCCCAAGCCCGTTGCGGATGAGGAACTGGTGACCATCGAGCGCCTTGCCAACGAGATCGTTCTGCAGAACACGCCAGTCGAAACCCGCCTGATGGAAGTGGACGAGGCCATTGAGGCCGGTGCCATGGCTCTGTTCGGTGAGAAGTACGGCGACGAAGTGCGTGTGGTGTCCATGGGGCTCGCAACCGAAGGCGACAACGCTGGCAAGACTTACTCCTTGGAACTGTGCGGTGGTACGCACGTCACCCGTACCGGTGACATTGGTCTTGTGACCTTGGTGACCGAAGGGGCCGTGGCAGCGGGCGTTCGCCGTATTGAAGCGCTTACAGGAACGGAAGCACGCAAGTATCTTGCCCAGCAGGATGCCTTGATGCGTCAGTCCGCTGGTCTTTTGAAAACCAGCCCGGCCGACGTACCGGCCCGCATTGAAGCGTTGCTGGATGAGCGCAAGAAGCTGGAGCGCGAACTGGCCGAAGCCAAGAAGAAGCTTGCCATGGGTGGCGGTGCTGGCGGCGACAACGGTGTGCGTGAAGCTGGCAGCTTCAAGTTGATGGCCCGCGTTGTGGAAGGCATGAACCCGAAGGACCTGAAGTCCGTGGCCGACGAGGGCAAGACCTCTTTGGGCTCTGGTGTTGTGACCATCATCAACGTGGCTGAGGACGGCAAGGCCGCAATCGTTGTGGGCGTCACCAGCGATCTCACTGACAAGTTGTCTGCTGTGGATCTGGTGCGCATTGGCTCCGAGGCTCTGGGTGGACGTGGCGGCGGTGGCCGTCCGGACATGGCTCAAGCTGGCGGCCCAGACGGCTCCAAGGCCGATGCTGCAGTTGAAGCGATTGAGACTGCATTGAAAAATGCATAGCGGCTCCACCGCTTAGGCAGTTGAGAAGGGAGGGGCCGCACCCCTCCCTTTTTTGTTTTTGAAAGCCTTTTTGGCTATAAGCCGAAAATCAATTCTCTTTACGGAAGGTCGGTTGATGGCCCGTCAGCTGAAAAAAGACGTCTACGATATCCTTGAAAAAGGTGCCACGACACATCCCGTTGCCAAGCACCTCAACAAGTTCATTGTGGCGTTGATCCTCTTGAACGTTGGCCTTGCCGTCATGGAGACCGAGCCGTGGTTCGGCAAAGGCTGGCCAACGTTGCTTATTGCGCTGGATATGGGCGCGGGTCTCATCTTTCTTGTCGAATACGTGCTGCGCCTCTGGGTCGCGGATCTGCATCCGCCGCTGCGCCGCTATCAGCCGTGGCGTGCGCGCCTGCAATATGCCATTCAGCCGCTGGCCATTATCGATCTGCTGGCAGTTCTGCCGTTCATCCTTGCGGTCTTAACCGACTATGTCACATGGAAAGCCTTTGTAATCCTGCGCTTGTTGCGCTTCATGAAGATCGCCCGTTACTCACCGGCCATGCGGTCGTTGGCCTCGGCGGTGGTTACCGAGCGCAAGGCGATCATGGCCAGTCTGGTGATCATTTTTGGCACCATCCTCATCGCCGCTACCACCATGTACCTGGTGGAGCACCAGGCCCAACCGGAAAAGCTGGGCACCATTCCAGATGCCATGTGGTGGGCGTTTGCTACCCTCACCACCGTTGGTTATGGCGATGTGGTGCCGATCACCTGGGCGGGAAAGGTGGTGGCGTCCATTGTGATGCTTACCGGGTATTGCCTGTTTGCGTTGCCGGTGGGCATCATCGGCACGGCCTTCGTGCGTGAAATCAACTCCCGCGATTTTGTCGTCAGCTGGTCCATGGTGGCAGAAGTGCCCATGTTTGAGGACCTGTCGGCCATCGAGATCAAGGAGGTGGCGCACCTGCTCAAATCACAGAGCGCCGTCGACAATGAGGAGATTGTTCGGCGCGGGGAGCGCGCAGATGCGCTTTACCTCATCACCTCCGGTGCTGTCGTTGCCATCACGCCAGATGGGCAAACGCGTCTGGAGCAGGGGCAGTATTTCGGCGAGATGGTGCCTCATGGTGATGCTGAGCGCACAGCCTCGGTCTACGCAACGGAGCCCTCTCAGTTTCTGGTGCTGCGTCTTGAAGATCTTCGGGATCTCATGCGCCGTACGCCGGAGCTTGCCACCAAGGTCGCCCACCGGGCATTTGAGGCAACCAAGTCGGGCATGCCTGCGGCGGGTCCAGACGCATGAGATCCCTTGGCCCCTCTCAGGGCCTGTCCGTTTGTGCAATCGGGCCGATCACTTCAATCTTGTTGGTCCAGATGTAGCCCTCAAAGTTCTGAAGGGGGCGGTAGGTGTCCTCGCTGTCCAGACCGTCGCTTGCCTGCGTGTCACCCACCGGGCCCATGGCAATCACCGTGGACCCTTGGGCCTTCAGGCGGGCGGCAAACCGGTGCGGCCAGCCCCACACCATCCATGTGTAGTCGCTGGGTACGCCAATCACCGTTTCCCGGCACTGGCTTGGTACATATCCTGACCAACCGAACAGGAAATAGTTCTTCAAGCACTGCTTGGTCTGCTGCTTTGTGAAGCTGTGAAGGTTTGGCACGCGTGCCAGAGTATAGTTCACTGGCACAGGGTGACCATAAACACCCCAGACTTGATCCAGCCGCTCTGGCTGTTGTTGAAGAAACGCCACAAAACGTTCGGCTTCCAGTGCCTGTTTGGATTTGTAGTTGATCAGGAATCTGGCCTCGGGCAGGGCGTCGAATACTTCCGTAAGTTCCGGCATCAAGCCAATGCCTGTACCGCGAAACGGGAAGCTCTGGCCTCCATCTGCGGTGTAGCCCCAACCGATATCGAGTGCCTTGAGATCGCTCATCGATTTGCTGCGGGTTTCGCCGCTGCCATTACTCCTGCACTCCGAAGTCCAGTCATGGAACACGGCCAGCTTGCCGTCGGTGGTGGGGTGAATGTCAATCTCCACCACATCCGCGCCCAGTTCCACCGCCTTCTTCATGGAGGCGATGGTGTTTTCCAGATAGCTGTGCGTGGGCGGGTCAATGCGCGTTGCCGTGCAGGTGTCGTTCGCCAGATTTTCTCTGTGATAGGTCAGGTGAACACCGCGGTGGGCGATCAGTTGCGCCTCGGCCGTGCTGCCGAGATCTGCAATCCACGATGCGTTTGTGAGGTACAGTGTTGCAGCAAGTCCCCCAAACGCTGCAAGGCCCCATCGCAGCATGACCGTTCTCCGCTTCTAAACTCATAAGTGGTGGCCGTTGATTGCTGCAGTTTTTGGTAGGAATGGGGTCGGTCTGTGGTGATTGCATGGCGGTTGCAGTCTACCAACAAAAAAGGGCGCCCGTTTCGGAGCGCCCTGATTTTCTCTTGAACCCTGAAGGCTTACTTCGCAGCCATGGCCTTCTGAAGGTTCTCGTCCACCTTGTCCAGGAAGCCAGTTGTGGTCAGCCACTTCTGATCCGGGCCAACCAGCAGCGCCAGGTCCTTGGTCATGTGGCCGCTTTCAACGGTCTCGATGCAGACGCGCTCCAGCGTTTCAGCGAAGTCCTTCAGCTCGGCGTTGTCGTCGAGCTTTGCGCGGTGCGCCAGACCACGGGTCCACGCAAAGATGGAAGCGATGGAGTTGGTGGAGGTTTCTTCACCCTTCTGGTGCTGACGGTAGTGGCGGGTCACGGTGCCGTGCGCCGCTTCCGCTTCCACGGTCTTGCCGTCCGGTGTCATCAGAACGGAGGTCATCAGGCCCAGAGAGCCGAAGCCCTGTGCAACGGTGTCGGACTGCACGTCGCCATCGTAGTTCTTACAGGCCCAGACGTAGCCACCGGACCACTTCATGGCTGCAGCAACCATGTCGTCGATCAGGCGGTGCTCGTACCAGATCTTTTCTGCTTCGAACTTTTCCTTGAACTCAGCTTCATAAACTTCCTGGAACAGGTCCTTGAAGCGGCCGTCATAGGCTTTCAGGATGGTGTTCTTGGTAGACAGGTAGCATGGCACCTTGCGGTTCAGGGCGTAGTTCATGGAGGCGCGGGCAAAGTCGCGGATGGAGTCATCCAGGTTGTACATTGCCATGGCAACGCCGGAGGATGGCGCATCGAAAACTTCGTGTTCGATCTCGGTGCCGTCTTCGCCCACGAACTTGACGGTCAGCTTGCCTTTGCCCGGGAATTTGAAGTCAGTCGCGCGGTACTGGTCACCGAATGCGTGACGGCCAACGATGATTGGCTGTGTCCAGCCTGGAACCAGACGCGGCACGTTGTTCATGATGATTGGCTCACGGAAGATCACGCCACCCAGGATGTTACGGATGGTGCCGTTTGGCGAGCGGTACATGCGCTTCAAGCCAAACTCTTCAACGCGGGCTTCATCTGGTGTGATGGTGGCGCACTTCACGCCAACGCCGTATTCCTTGATGGCGTTCGCCGCATCGACGGTAATCTGGTCATCGGTCGCATCGCGGGCCTCAATGCCGAGGTCATAGTACTTCAGATCGATGTCGAGATACGGATGGATCAGCTTGTCTTTGATGAACTGCCAGATGATGCGGGTCATCTCGTCGCCGTCGAGTTCGACGACCGGATTGGCAACTTTGATCTTCGCCATGGTGGTTTGACCTCGTGTTTTTGAACTGTAATGGATTGGCCTGAGCCCGAATTCGCTCCGTGTATACACGTGTGCGCAATCTGATGCCAGCTCGAAATCCATAGTTTGGACAGGTCGTGTATAGCACTATGGGAAAACACGGAATAGCGCTCTCAGGCGCTAACACCGCCGGAAAACTGCTCTAATCCTACGAAAATGCGCAATTTTGAGGTGTAAGTGGATCAACTGACCCTTGGTAATGCCAAAAACGGGTCATCGGGCAATTCTTCGTGAACTGCCCGATTCTGTTTCTAGATTGCATGCGTCATGCGTTTCAGGTCGCGCCTTGGGCGTTGGAAATCGCCCGTGCGGTCAGCGCAATGGCAATGTAGCTCCAGCCATTGAAGATAATGGAGATGCCCACGATCAGGCCAAGGGCCCATGCCGCGGAAAGCGGGAACTCAAAGAAGATGCACAGACCGGCGAGCAATGAGATGACACCCGCGGTCAGGATCCAGCCCCAGCCATCGTGCGGCTTCAGTTTCAGGGAAAACATGATTTGAGAGATGCCCTGAATGATGAAAACCGCTGCAAGAACGAGGGTGAGGGCAGCTGTGCCGAACGCCGGATTATAATAAACGGCCGCGCCACCGATAATGGCAATCACGCCGGTAATGAGCTGCCACAGGAAGCCGCTCCACTCTTTCACGGAGAAGGCGTGCCAAATCTGAATGGCACCGCCAATCACAAGCACCGCTGCGATTACCAAAGCCACGGCGATGGATGATGCCAGTGGCATGGCAATGACAACCATGCCGCCGATTACCAGAAGTACACCTAGAGCCAGAAAACGACCCCACTTGTCGACCACCATCTGCGTCATGCTGGAGGTGATCATTGGACCGCTTGCTTGTTGGGTCATTGCATTTCCCTCCTAAAAGGTTGTTGCGGCTTGCATCCTTCCCGCCGCACAAGGAACACCGCCAGCGGCGATGCCTCCGGGCGATATCGGAAGCTTACCCTAGGGTAATTTTATTAGCGATCCGATAATTTGTCAGCACCTGCAACTTATGGGGGAGGGGCGGTCTGTGTGGTGCCAGGGGCTGTTGTTTTGCGGCCCTGTGACTTTTTCCGCGGCGTCTTCGGCTTTTGCTGGAAATTGAAAGGGCGATCCGCTATCTGAGCGGCATGTCTGAGATGGAACAAACCCCAACACCTTCCCGCCCGCCGGTTGTCATCCTGTGCGAACCGCAGCTGGGCGAGAACATTGGCATGGTGGCCCGTGCCATGGCGAACTTTGGCCTGCATGATCTGCGCATTGTCAATCCGCGCGACGGCTGGCCAAGCGAAAAGGCGCGCTCTGCTGCAAGCCGTGCCGATCATGTGATTGATGCGGTTCAGGTCTTCGACCGGGTTGAAGACGCGGTTGCCGACATTCAGTTGCTGTTTGCCACCACCGCGCGCAACCGCGACATTCCCAAGCCTGTTGTTGGCCCGGACGAAGCTGCGGCCGAAGCGGTGGCGTTTGGTCAGAAGGAGCTTACCACCGGCTACATGTTTGGCCGCGAGCGCTGGGGCCTCAACAACGATGAGGTGGCGCTCTCCAACAAGATTGTCACCTTGCCGGTCGATCCCTCATACGCCTCGCTCAACATTGCTCAGGCGGTGTTGGTCTGTGCTTATGAGTGGCGCCGCACTGCAACGTCCGGCCAGCTGCCGTTCACGCTTGACGATTATGAAGGTGAGCCTGCGTCTCAGGAAGCCATTCAGCGTATGTTCGAGCACTTGGAAGGCGCGCTGGATGTGCGCGGTTTCTTCCGTCCGGTGGAAAAGAAGCCGGTGACGGTGCGCCGCCTGCGCAACATCTTCCAGAAGGCCGATCTGACGGACAATGAAGTGCGCATTCTGCGCGGTGTGATTGCCAGCTTCGAAAAGTATCCGGCCAAGTACGGTAATGAGTGAACGGCAGTCCTTCGTTGATCCGGTTACCATTGAACCCGGCCAGTGCGATGTTGTTGGTCGGATCATGGTTTTTGACAGTGGCATCGGTGGGCTCACCGTTGCCCGTCAGATCCAGCGCAACCGGCCCAATGAAGGCCTGCTTTATGTCGCGGATGACCTGGGCTTTCCCTATGGCGATTGGGAGGAGGGGGCTCTTGGCGATCACATTGAAGAAGTCGTCGCTCGGTTTGCTGCAAAGTGGCAGCCCTCAGCTCTTGTCATTGCCTGCAATACAGCCTCCACGCTGGTGCTGCCGCGGCTCAGAGCGCGGTTTTCGTTTCCGATTGTTGGCACGGTGCCAGCCATAAAGCCCGCTGCTGAAAAGACAGTTTCCGGCGTTGTCGCGGTCCTTGCCACGCCGGGAACGGTGCGCCGTGACTATACGCGAGACCTCATCTCGAAATACGCCAAGGGCGTTCATGTGGAACTTGTTGGCGCGACTCGTATTGCCCAGCTTGCGGAAGACAAAATGGCGGGCCGGGATGTGGATACTGCGCTCTTGCTGCAACAGATCTCGCCGTGCTTCGTGGAATATCAAGACAAACGCACAGATTGCGTTGTATTGGGTTGTACACACTACCCATTTCTCCTAGAGGAACTGGAGCAGATTGCTCCTTGGCCTGTGGCGTGGATTGATCCTTCGCCTGCGGTAGCACGTCAGCTTGACCGTGTTCTTGCACAAGGGGCAGGTGCTGAATGCACGACAACTCTTTACAGGTACACATCGGGTAAGGACTTTCCGTCTCTTACCTTCTGACCAGCTTCAGTTTTCGAAGCATGGGCATTTTCAGTTAATTCGCAGCTCTTTGCCGCCTTAACTGTTGCGTGACCAAGGAAAGTGACGCAGCGTGACTGTGTTCGTGTGGTCTGCTTTCTTGTTTTGCAGAAGGCGGCGAACCGTTTTGGCGCGTCAAGGTACACACATAAACAACAACCGGAAGGGAGATTGAGCTTGGTCACATCAGTAATCAATGCACTCAATACAGTATTCTGGGGTTACATTCTGATCTACGGTTTGCTGGCAGTAGGTATCTACTTCACAATCCGTCTGAATTTTCTCCAATTCATCCACTTCAGACAGTGCTTCTATGTCTTGTTTAAAGGCAAGAAGGAAGACCGCAGCGGCATCAGTCCGTTTCAGGCGCTTTGTACCAGTCTGGCTTCGCGTGTCGGCACCGGCAACATTGCGGGGGTGGCGGTGGCGCTCACCTCTGGCGGCCCCGGCGCGATCTTCTGGATGTGGATGGTGGCGCTGGTTGGCATGGCAACCGCCTATGCGGAAAGCACGCTGGCTCAGCTGTATAAGTATGTTGATGAAGATGGCCAGCTCCGTGGCGGGCCTGCACGCTATATGGCCGTTGGCCTGAAACAGCCTGTCATGGGACATGTGTTTGCAATCGTGCTCATCTTTTCTTTCGGGCTGGTTTTCAATGCGGTTCAGTCCAACTCCATAGCCGAGGCCATGGGAAGCGCGTTTTCCATTCCTCCTTATGTCTCTGGCATTCTTCTGGTTATCGGCGCAGCGCTCGTTATCTTTGGTGGCATACGCGGCATTTCACGATTTGCCGAGTTTGTGGTGCCTTTCATGGCGGGAGCTTATGTGCTGGTCACCTTGCTGGTGATCCTCATGAACATCACCGAGATTCCGCAGATGCTCTACAGCATCGTGGCGCACGCGTTCGGCTGGGAGCAGGCGGTGGGCGGTGTTGCCGGTGGGGTCATGGCGGCCATGCTCAATGGCATCAAGCGCGGCTTGTTTTCCAATGAGGCGGGTATGGGCTCTGCGCCCAACATTGCGGCCTCTGCCGTGCCAGACCCGCACCACCCGGCCAGTCAGGGCTTTGTGCAGGCTCTGGGCGTTTTCATAGATACCATCGTGATATGTACCGCAACTGCACTTTTGATCCTGCTCTCCGGCATCTACGAGTTCGACAGTGATGTCACCGGAACGGCGTTGACGCAGGCAGCAACCGTTGCGCACATTGGCCCGATCGGGGCGCAGTTTGTGGCGCTGGCCATTCTGTTCTTCTCCTTCACCACCATCGTTGCGAACTACTCCTATGCGGAAAATGCCATGGTGTATCTGGAGCATGGCTGGAAGCCGGGGATCACCATTCTCCGGATCATGGCGCTGGGCATGGTGTTTTGGGGCACTCAACAGACGGTGCAGACCGTGTTTGATGCGGCGGATGCGGCCATGGGCATGATGGCCACCATCAACCTTGTCGCCATCCTGTTGCTCTCGCCCAAGGTTGTGTTGCTGACCAAGGACTATCTGGCGCAGCTCAAGGCGGGGGAAGACCCGCACTTTGAAATCAGCGAGCACCCGGAACTGGGTGACGGGATTGAAGGCTCTGTCTGGACCGAAAAGCGTCCGCCATTCCCGCAGCCTGCTGAATAGCAGCCGAGGACAGACGAGGAGCGCATAAACTTAGGACCGTCGCCGTTTCAGGCGGCGGTCAGTGCCAGAAAGATCGAGATCTGGCCGCCGTAGTACAGCACCCACAATGCAACCGAGATCGGCACGGTCAGGCTCGGGCGATCCGGCAGCCGAAAGAGCTGCAGCGAGAGCAACAGATCCGAGGCGATAAAGGCGAGGGCACCGGCCATCACCAAGCCGCCCAGCTGTGTAGACAGCACGCCCATCCCCGTTATCAAGAGCACATAGACAGCTACAGGCAGCTTCAAGTCGTGGGTAAAGGGCAGAAGCCACCACACTGTTGACAGGGCCAGAAGGCCAAACACGCCGCCTGCAATGGCCAGCACGGTCATGTCAAACTGGGCGATCATCTGCCAGAACAGGATGATGTAGAGGACGTGGGCGAGGGCGAAGCTGCCCAGCCCCACGAGAAAGCGTTTGTCTCCGGGAGCTGCCAGTGCGGCATCGCCAAGGCTTGAGGCCGCCAGAGCCGCCACCAGAAGCCATGGTGCATCGGTGGCAGCCGCCAACACGCACACCACCGCAAGCGACAAGGTTTTCAAGAGCGTCTTGAGCGCAGAGGCATCGCGCCAGCTGAATGCGGCTCCGTAAATGGTGGCCGATAAAAGACTTGCGCCAATGATGGCCGGTCCCAATGCGGTGATCATGTCTTCCCCCCGATATGTCTCTCCCGTCATCTTCGTTAGGTGACGCTAGGAAAGAGGGCAAGTGCAACTCATGGGGGAGTTCCGGTTCGCCGCTACGGGCTGATCCTCCGCCGTTTCTGGCCCGCTTAATTCGGGGAGTTTCAAACACGGAGGTTGTGACGGAGACTCGCAGACGAAGAATCTTCGGGACATTGTAGATGACCTCCATACCCTATCTGGTCACGCGCTTAACGCGGGCTGCTGCTTACTTCCATATCAACCTGAGGCCAGTTGAACGCTTTTTGGGTTATCTGTTTGACCTGAAGGGTGGGTTTTTTGTGACCGAAGGGCTGCGCTTTGAAATCCCCAAGCAGTTCACCTCCTCGGCGTCCCGTGGTCGGTTCATGGTGGGCGCTCATGAGTGGAACGAACGCCGCTTGATCACGCGGTATCTTTCCAGTGACGCCCATGTGCTGGAGCTTGGTGGCGGGCTTGGCGTTGTCTCCTGCGTCATCAATCGCAGGCTGGCAGATCCGGCTCGTCATGTGGTTCTGGACGCTGATCCGCGGGCGGTGACAGCGCTCACCCAAAACAGAAACCTCAATGGCGCGCGGTTCTCCATTGTGCATGGGGTGATCAGCGCAAGGGAGCAGGAGACCGTGTATCTGGCCCCCACTATCGGGGGCAGCAGCCTGTGCCGTCGTCAGGGGCGCAAGACGGTCAAAGTGCCCGGCTATTCCATTGAAGAGCTGGAACGCCAGCATGATCTGTCGTTTGATTGCTTTATCGTCGACATTGAGGGCAGCGAGTTGCGCTGGGCGGAGGAGAACAAAGACGCGCTTCGGCAGGTTCAGCTTCTGGTGCTGGAAGTGCACCCCACCAAACTCTCGGAGGCGGAACTGGTGCGTTTAAGAAACCTGCTTCGGGAGTGCGGCCTGTTTCTCATCGACGAGCTTTACGAGGTCGAGGTCTGGCGGCGTCAGCCCCTTATCTCGGCATAGGGGGCAGCCTGTCACGCCGGTGCTGGTCGGTGCCGGATCTCTCCTGGTCTTTTAGGGGAGGCGGGGCGCGGAATTCTGCGCTTTTTTGCGGGGTAAGCCGTTGACTCTGGACGTCGTTTCCAATAGAACCCCGGTGATCTGGCGGTGCCACCTCGGTGCCGCCATGATTTTTTACGCACCCGTGGGGTCCGGCAGGCGCTTCTTGTCGAGACTTCTGTCAGCCTCTAAGCCTCTGGGCTCAAGGGGAAAAGGAGGGCGCGTTTCCTTTAATATGAATAATGCAACGCAAAGGAAACTGCGATGTCTAAGCGCCATAGCGCCAAGTACAAAATTGACCGCCGGTTGGGTGAAAACATCTGGGGTCGTCCTAAGTCTCCTGTAAACCGCCGTGAGTACGGTCCAGGTCAGCACGGTCAGCGCCGCAAGGGCAAGCTGTCTGACTTCGGCGTACAGCTGCGCGCAAAGCAGAAGCTCAAGGGCTACTACGGCAACATCTCTGAAAAGCAGTTCCACAAGGCATATGTGGAAGCGTCTCGCCTGAAGGGCGATACCTCCGAAAACCTGATCGGTCTGCTGGAGCGCCGTCTCGACGCTATCGTGTATCGCGCAAAGTTCGTCCCAACCGTTTTCGCAGCACGTCAGTTCATCAATCACGGTCACGTGAAGGTGAATGGTCGTCGCGTAAACGTTGGCTCTTACCTGTGTAAGCCAGGCGACGTTATCGAAGTTCGCGAAAAGTCCAAGCAGCTCGCAATCGTTCTGGAAGCAATCCAGTCCAACGAACGCGATGCGCCAGACTACGTAGACGTAGACACCAACAAGCTGACCGCGACCTTCAATCGCATCCCAGCGTTCTCTGACGTACCTTATCCGGTACAGATGGAACCAAACCTGGTTGTGGAATTCTATTCCCGCTAATAGCCAGTGGCAGTTTGTGTTTCTTGGCCGCCCGGTTTCGGGCGGCCTTTTTCTTTTTAAAGGCGCTGTATTGGCGCTTGAGTTTTGGCGGTCCAGCGGGCATCTTGCGCCCCGTTCAGTGCATGGAGCTGCAAGCTCCCAACCCACCTCCATCTAGCAAGGCATCACGAAGAGCCATGGACGATATCACGCAGCTTCCTCCCCTCGTTGAAACCACTGGTCCGGCCGTGGATGCGGATTGCCATCCGCTGTTCCGCGAGGTGCCCAGTTCGGTTGAGTTCAAGAAGCTGCGAAAGCGTCTGCTGCGCGAGACCCGGCAGGTCATGGATGACTACGCCATGATCTCCAAGGACGCGCGGGACAAGGCTCCCCGTTGGCTGGTGTGTCTTTCCGGGGGCAAGGACAGCTACACCCTGCTTGCGGTGTTGATGGACCTGAAGTGGCGCGGCCTTTTGCCCGTCGACCTTATTGCCTGCAACCTTGACCAGTCTCAGCCCGGTTTCCCGCCGCACATTCTGCCCGCGTTCTTTGAACGCTACCAGATCCCGCACATCATTGTGCGCGAGGACACTTATTCCATCGTCACCGACAAGATCCCGGAGAACCGCACCTACTGTTCGCTGTGTTCGCGTCTGCGCAGAGGCATTCTATACCGCATCGCGCGCGAGCAGGGCTGCGAGGCCATCGTTCTTGGTCACCACCGGGATGATGCGCTGGAAACGTTCTTCATGAACCTGTTCCACGGGGGGCGCATGGCCTCCATGCCGCCAAAGCTGGTAAACGATGAGGGCGACCTCATGGTGCTGCGCCCGCTGATGTATTCCTCGGAAGCGGACATCGAGAAGTTTTCCAAGGTCATGGAGTTCCCGATCATTCCTTGCAACCTGTGTGGCTCTCAGGACGGCTTGCAGCGCGTGGAAGTCAAGAAGATGCTGCAGCAGTGGGAAAAGGAAACGCCGGGCCGTCTGGGCATCATGGCGCGCGCTCTGGCCCATGTACGCCCGTCTCACCTGCATGATGCAAAGCTGTTTGACTTCGAAAATCTTCGTCCAGCTGAGGGGGCGTCGACCGCTCAGGCGGCAGAGGCGGAGGAGCCTTGCGCGGCCTCTCTTGCCATGACCGCCAATCTGTTCGATCTCGGACAGAAGTAGCTGCGGTCCAAATCTCCGTATTTTCTACAATAAGCTATTGATAGGTAAGCCAGATCTCTGTTCACAAGATCTGGCTTTTATCATATCTCACGTTGCGTGATTTTTCGGCGGCGTCATCTTAAGGGCATGACAGCACGAAGGCACGATTCGCGCGGGCATGGGCTCTGGACCGGCCGCAGGCGAGCACTCACACTCGCTCTGTGCATGGCTCTTGCTGCCTGCGAGAACGTCAAGCCAAGCGTGCAGGACTGGTTCCCCAGCTCGTCGGTGGATGAGGATCTGCCATGGGGCGAGATCGCGAACCGCAATCTGAACAACGTAAAATGGGCCGGGCGGCGTTTCGAAGGGCAGACCTTTGAGAACCTCAGCTTTGTTGGCGCAGATCTTACGGGCGTGAACTTCAATGGCACTGTCATTCGCAATGTGGACTTTTCCCTCACCACATTGAACCGGGCCTCTTTCCGCGGTGCCGAGCTGCGCAATGTCACGTTTTATGCCAGCGCCCTGCGCGGTGTGGATTTCACGGAAGCCGATCTTCAAACCGTTATTCTGGATGCAACGGATCTTCGGGGCAGTTGTTTTGACAAGGCGGAGCTGTGGGAAGTGCCCTTTGAAGGGGCCGTACTTTCTGGGGGGCATTATCCGGAGCAGCACCCGCCGAACATCTCACCGCGTTCCTTTTATGCGCTCGTGGAGCAGCTTCCGTGTCCGGGGGGCGGGGATGCTGCAGCGGCACTCTATGGTCAATACCAGCCGCCTGTGGAGGTCCAGCCCATTGACGGTCCCATGTACAAGCGCCGCTCCATCCGGTTGTCGCCGGGCGATGAAGCGCGGGCAACCCCGAGCAGCCGATGAAGAAGTTTGCAAAAAGACGGGTTAGTGGTCGGCTTCGTAGTAGGCTTTGCCGTGGAAGGTGCCCATGGGCTTGTCACGCATCAGGATCACGAGGTTTTCTTGTGCGGTTGTCTTGGCTTCGGTGGCCAAACCGCCATGAGATCGGCACACAGCCTCAGCGCTCATGGTGAAGTAGGGCGTGAACACAGTAAGGCGCGCGCATTCCACCTTCCGAAGCTGCGTCGGAGATGCGTTCAGGAATGAATATGCGCCCGCCACCAGAAACAGGGCGGATAAGACCAGGCTACTCAGCTTTTTCATGGTCTTGCCCCTCGTTACCAATCAGTTTTCGTTCAGGATGTGAGGTGTTGCCGACCTCACTACAAGGGCATCATAGCGATACTTGACTGTAGTGGGGCTGAACTTCGCGTTCATGTTGCATTCATCTCAAACGAAAATCGGCGAGCAAAGCCCGCCGATAAAGTCATTTCGCCAACGATGGTGTTCGGGCACTCAGGCTTCCTGAGTGGTCTCGATGCCTTTTTCGTTGAACATGGCTTTCAGCTCTTGAGACTGGAACATTTCGCGCACGATATCGCAGCCGCCAACAAACTCGCCCTTGACGTAGAGCTGAGGAATGGTTGGCCAGTCGGAAAATTCCTTGATGCCATTGCGCAGGGCATCATCTTCCAGAACGTTGTGGCCAACGTACTTTACGCCGACGTAGTCAAGGATCTGCACAACCTGACCTGAGAAGCCACACTGTGGAAAGGACGGGGTGCCTTTCATGAACAGCACAACGTCATTGGTGTCTACTTCGTTTTGGATCCAAGCCTTGATATCGCTCATACTTGTTCGTCCTCTTGTCTACCAGGGTCAAAGTCTGGTGACGGTCTTGTAGAAATTGATGATTGCCTAGGGCTTTTTACAGAGTTCGCCCGTGCATGTCACAGCTCGAAGGCTGTGTCCAGAAACTTATTCCGGAGCCGAGGTTTGCAAGGCGAGGGCATGCAGCTCTCCGCCCATACGGCCCTTTAGAGCCTTGAACACCATCTGGTGCTGCTGAACACGCGACTTCCCCCGAAATGCTTCAGAAACCACAACAGCTGCGTAGTGGTCACCGTCACCGGCCAGATCGCGAATTTCAACATGGGCGTCGGGCAGAGCCTCTTTGATCATGCTCTGAATTTCAGCCGCGTCCATTGCCATGCGATCGCCTCCTCTCCTGAAATGTGCGCTTCCAGTCGCGTCTGATCTGGAAGCGCGTTTGTCTGTTGTGTTCGCTGGATCAGGCGTGCGCCATGAACTCAGGGAACCATGCTTCATGAGCCTGTGACAGCTTACTGACGGATATGGTGGTCAGATTTGCAAAGTTCAAATCCGTGCCGCCCGTGGTTCCCAGTTCTTCCACCCCAATGCCCAGATCAATGGCGTCTTCCATGAAGGCAGCCAGCTCGGCGTTGGTGATGGTGACGACATACCGCCCCTGATCTTCACCAAACATCTTGGCATGAACATTTTCGAGGTCAAGCTTTACAGTTGCGCCCATCTTACCGGAAATGGCCATTTCAGCCAGAGCAACTGCCAGACCGCCCGAAGAAATGTCGTGAACGGCTGTGACGCGGCCCGATTCAATGCTGTTGCGAACGAAGGTGCCGTTGCGCTTTTCCTTTGCAAGATCAACAGGTGGCGGTGCGCCTTCTTCACGCCCCAGAACCTCAGCCATGTACTGGCTCTGTCCCAGGTGTGTGCCGTGACCGCCGATCAGGAGAATGGTTTCGCCTTCTGCAACAAAAGCACTGCCAACGCGCTTGGTCACGTCTTTCAGCAGGCCAACAGCGCCAATGGCTGGAGTTGGCAGGATGCCTTCGCCGTGTGTCTCGTTGTAAAGCGACACGTTGCCGGAAACGATCGGGGTTTCCAGCACCTCACAGGCCTCTCCAATGCCTTTCAGGCAGCCCACGAACTGGCCCATGATCTCCGGCTTTTCAGGGTTGCCGAAGTTCAGGTTATCAGTGGTTGCCAATGGCAGTGCACCAACAGCGGACAGGTTGCGGTAGGTCTCTGCAACGGCTTGCTTGCCCCCTTCAAACGGGTTGGCATAACAGTAGCGCGGGTTCACATCCACGGTGAACGCAAGCCCCTTGTTGGTGCCTTCCACGCGGATCACGCCTGCATCACCACCCGGTGTGGCCGCGGAGTTGCCCTGAATGAGGGTGTCATACTGCTCATAGACCCAGCGACGGGAAGAGCCGTTGGCGGAGCCGACCAGTTTGAGAAGCGCCTCTGTGTAGTCCGCAGGTGCTGCGATCTGGTCGGCCGGAATGGCGGCTGGTTCTGCCCACGGCAGCCAAGGACGGTCATATTCCGGGGCTTCGTCGCCCAGTTCCTTGATCGGCAGGTCAGCCATGACTTCGCCGTGGTGCTTGATCACAAAGCGGAGCGTATCGGTTGTGACACCCACAACCGCAAAGTCCAGACCCCATTTCTTGAAGATGGCTTGAGCAACATCTTCCTTGGATGGCTCCAGAACCATGAGCATGCGCTCCTGGCTTTCAGAGAGCATCATCTCATAGGCGCTCATGTTTTCTTCGCGCACTGGCACCTTGTTCAGGTCCAGCTCGATCCCGAGATTGCCCTTCGCGCCCATTTCAACGGCGGAACAGGTCAGCCCGGCTGCGCCCATGTCCTGAATGGCGATCACGGCGCCGGTCTTCATCAGTTCAAGGCAGGCTTCCAGAAGGCACTTTTCGGTGAACGGGTCACCCACCTGAACGGTTGGGCGCTTTTCCTCGATGGTGTCATCGAATTCGGCGGATGCCATGGTCGCACCGCCCACACCGTCGCGGCCGGTCTTTGCGCCAAGGTAAACGACCGGAAGGCCGACACCCTTTGCTTCAGACAGGAAGATCTTGTCTGCATCAGCAAGACCTGCAGCAAAGGCGTTCACGAGACAGTTGCCGTTGTAGCTCTTGTGGAATTCCACTTCACCGCCCACGGTCGGCACACCGAAAGAATTGCCGTAGCCGCCCACACCGGAAACCACACCGGAAACAAGGTGCTTGGTCCGTGGGTGGTCAGGCTCACCAAAACGCAGAGCGTTCATGGCCGCTACCGGACGGGCTCCCATGGTGAACACGTCACGCAAAATGCCGCCAACACCCGTTGCCGCCCCTTGATAAGGCTCGATGTAGGAGGGGTGGTTGTGGCTTTCCATCTTGAAGACAACGGTCTGGCCGTCGTCAATGTCCACAACACCAGCGTTTTCGCCCGGACCCTGAATCACACGGGGGCCCTTGGTTGGCAGCGTCTTGAGCCATTTCTTGGAGGACTTGTAGGAACAGTGCTCGTTCCACATGGCAGAGAAAATGCCAAGCTCTGTGAAAGTCGGCTCGCGGCCAATCAACTCCAGAATACGCTCGTATTCATCTGGTTTGAGGCCGTGGGCTGCGATGAGTTCGGGGGTGATCTTGACGGTGTTCTGGATCATCACTTTCTGACTGCTTGAAAGGGCGCGGGACGCCGGACCGAAGTTAGGTGTCTCCTAGCAGATTGGGCCGGGAAAGTGAAATCTACATCTGTGTTTTGTCGATGAAAAATCTGGCAGGTGCCGCAATTTTCAGCGAGATGGGGCAGGTGCACCGGTTGCGCATCGGGCCTCTTTCCATTTTCTGGTCCTTGATGGCAGCGCCGTCAAAACCGTCGCCGCAGGTGCGGTGGGGTGGAAGGTGGCGACACAGCCGCTGACTTCCTCAGCGTAACCAGCTTCACGGGTGAGGGGGATAACTGTTCCGGCAAGCGCGAAGGCGAATGGTGGTCCACATCCTGCATCTGGTGCCTTCAGCGCGGCGGCAATCCCATCTTCCGGTCACGGTCTGCGGGCCAATGCAAGAAATCCGTGTTTTGTTCAAATCCTTTCAAATTCTTTCAACCACCAACGCAAACTGCCGCGCCGCTTGGGGCGAGGCAGTTATTCCCTCTGTCAGGTGCGGTCTGGTGTCAGGCTACCGGGCCTGTGTATTCGCCGCGGGCCGGATAGTTTTTGGCCTTGACGAAATCCAGCGCGCCCAACAGGGGGTTGAAGTCAGGCCGCGCGAACGGCATGGTCTGCACGTTGCCGAAGTAGAGCGTGCCATCCGGCTTGATCAGAAACAGGCCGGGTTCGGAAAACTTGGCAGGCTCTTCAATGCCGATGGATGTGGTGCCGTGGCCCTCTGAAATGTAGAGGCCCCATTCCTTTGCCTTGGGCAGGGAAACGGAATGCCCGACACGCAAGTTATTCGCGCCAATCTTGGTAGCAAATTCTGCTGCGCGGCCTGCGTCATCTGAAGACAGCGCAAGAGTTGTTACCCCTTTTTCATTGAACTGCGGCGTCAGCGCTTCAAGCTCTTTCAGGTAGGTGGCGCAAATCGGGCAATGCAGGCCGCGATAGAAGACAACCATGGTTGCGAACTCAGGTGTCTCTGAGGCCAAATCAAAAGTGCCGCCGTCGACAAGCGGAACACTGAGGGAAGGGACAGGCTGGCGTGGAATGAGCATTTCGTTTCTCCAGAGTTTGAGTGTTGTCTTCTCGGTAGTTGTTGGTAGGATATCGAACTATAGATTATATTTTGTTCGTAAAAGGTGACTTGGAGTACGGAAATGGCCGAGCAGAGAAACCTTGATCGGTTGTGGGGCATTATCGAGAAGTTCCGTGTCAAGGCGGCCATCACCGCCAGCGGCGGCCAGGTCACTCCCATTGGAAACTTCTTCATTTATGACTGCCATCAGACCCAGCATCGCAAACTTGTGTTTCTGCCTCATGCGGACAGCGAAGCCTCTGGTGCGTTCGAGCTTTGCAAGGACCGCTCGTTGTTGGTGGCGGCCTCTGTGGTGATTGGTGGGCCGGGCTCCCTCATTTCCCAAGCGTTGCCAGCGCAAGTGCTTGTAAACCTGAGTGAAACACCAGACCTCGCATCGGTGGCAGATCTGTTGGTTGAGGAGGTCACTGTTCCGCGTTGTGGCGGTCCTGCCGTTTTCGGAAGGCTTTGCGAGGTGGTTGTCATCCGCTTGTTAAGGCATGCAATTAAGGCGGGTGTCGCGGACGTTGGATTGATCGCTGGACTTGGGCATCCCAAGCTGGCACAAGCCATTGTTGCAATGCATGAGGCACCGGAGAAAAGCTGGCGTCTTGAAACCCTTGCTGATGTGGCGGGCATGTCCCGTACCCAGTTTGCGACGGGGTTCAAGGAGGTGCTTGGCAAGACGCCGGGGGCCTATTTGACAGAATGGCGGTTGGCCGTGGCTCATCTTGAGCTGGAGGCGGGGCGTCCTTTGAAATCTGTTGCCGCACGTGTTGGGTTCGCCTCACCCGTAGCGCTCTCGCGTGCGTACCGCCGATACTATGGCGTTTCACCCCGTGAGACCAAGAATGAAGGCACGGCACTCGAGATCTCTCGGGTGGCTTAAAGCTTTTGAGCCAGTGGTTTAACAAGAGTTTTAGTGGTGAAATGACAAATGAAGTTAAAAGAGAGCCGCAGGAAGGCTCTCACGGAAAGACAGAGGGCACACCGGGTGAGGTCTTTTCGGCCTTTCTCAAGTTGGGGGTGACGTCTTTCGGCGGGCCTATTGCGCACCTTGGATACTTCCGCGACGAGCTGGTGCAGCGCCGTCAGTGGGTCTCCGAAGAGCGGTATGCTGACCTTGTGGCGCTGTGTCAGTTCTTGCCTGGTCCGGCCAGTTCTCAGGTCGGCTTCGCGCTGGGCTTGCTGCGTGCGGGGCCACTTGGCGCTTTGGCCGCCTTTACCGCGTTTACGCTTCCTTCCGCCTTAATCCTCATTGCTTTTGCCTATGGTGCAGATGCCTTTGGCGGTCCGGTCGGTCTTGGACTTATTCACGGTCTGAAGCTGGTGGCGGTTGCCGTCGTGGCGCAAGCAGTTTGGGGGATGGCGCAAAACTTATGCCCGGACAAGGAGCGCGCGGCCATTGCCGTGATCTCGGTTTTTGTGGTCACGTTTTTGGCAACTGCAGGCGGTCAGATTCTCGCCATCATCTTTGGTGTGGTAGCCGGTTTCGTGCTGTTGCGCGATCCCTCTGACAGCGGCGAAAGCCATATGCGGTTTCCGGTCAGCGTTACTGCGGCAGGCATCTCATTTGCCGTGTTCCTGCTTTTGCTGATTGGCGTACCGCTGGTGGCCGGTGGCTCCTCCGATACGGCGCTTAGTGTTTTTGACGGCTTCTACCGGGCCGGGGCCCTTGTTTTCGGCGGCGGGCATGTTGTTCTGCCTTTGCTTCAGACCGAGGTGGTCTCTACCGGTTGGCTGAGCAGCGAGAGTTTTCTGGCAGGTTATGGTGCCGCGCAAGCGATGCCGGGCCCGCTCTTTACCTTCGCATCCTACCTCGGGGCGGCCATGTCTGAGCCCATTGGCGGCCTTCTTGGGGCGCTGGTGGCAACACTGGCGGTGTTCCTTCCGGGCTTTTTATTGCTCATTGCAGCGCTGCCGTTCTGGAACACCATTGGTGCTCGTCCTGACGCGCGTGCTGCCATGCGCGGTGCCAACGCTGCGGTGGTCGGAATTTTGGGCGCAGCCCTCTACAACCCCGTCTGGACCAGCGCGGTGCTAAGCCCCGCCGACTTTGCAGTGGCTCTTGCTGGTTTCATCCTGTTGGTGCGATGGAAGTTGGCACCTTGGATTGTTGTTGTGCTTCTGGGGGGCGCCGGTATCGCCATGAAGCTGTTGCTCGGCTGATATTGCCGGTTCCTAGAAAAAACAAAAAGCCCGCTCACTGAGCGGGCTTTTCTGTATTTTTTTTCAGATAGATCAGGCTGCTGCCAAGTTCGCGAAAACGCTTTCGAACATGGCGCGGCCCTGCAGGCCGCCGTGCAGATCTTCGATGAGATTTTCCGGATGCGGCATCATGCCTAGAACGTTGCCCTTGGCATTGGTGATGCCGGCGATGTCGTTCAGGGAGCCGTTTGGATTTGTGCCGTCTGCATAGCGGAAGGCAACCTGACCATTGCCTTCGATCTGGGCCAGCGTTTCTGCGTCCGCAAAATAGTTGCCGTCGTGGTGGGCAACCGGGCAGCGCCATACTGCGCCTTTCTCCATCTTGGAGGTGAAGGCGGTATTGGTGTTTTCGGTCTTGAGCATCACTTCCTTGCACACGAAGTGCAGGGAGGCGTTGCGCATCAAGGCACCAGGCAGGAGGCCCGCTTCGGTGAGCATCTGGAACCCATTGCAAACGCCAAGAACGTGACGGCCCTTATCCGCAGCGTCCTTGACGGCTTGCATGATTGGCGAACGGGCAGCAATAGCGCCTGAACGCAAATAATCCCCGTAGGAGAACCCGCCGGGAAGGACCACGAGGTCCACATCCGGAAGTGCGGTTTCAGTGTGCCAGACGGTGGCGACAGGCTGTCCGGAGATTTTCTCCAGCGCCTTGATCATGTCGCGGTCCCGGTTGGAGCCGGGGAAGATGATGACTGCGGACTTCATAGGACCTTAGCTCAGCTTTCTATGAGTTACAGAAGGATTAAAACTGCGAGGAGGGAGAGCAGCATGGGTAGCAGGATGAACACAGCCGCCTTGATGGCCAGGAAGCGAACGATCTTCCGGGTATCATCTTGTTGCGCTTTGGATGTGTCCTGCATGCACTCAGCCTCAGACTAGAGCAGCTCGATGGCGTAGTTCTCGATCACCGTGTTGGCGAGAAGCTTTTCGCACATGGCTTCGATTTCTGCCTTTGCAGCTTCTGCATCGCGATCGGTCAATACGATGTCAAACACCTTGCCCTGACGGACACCTTCAACACCATCAAAACCGAGAGAGCCCAGAGAGCCTTCGATTGCTTTGCCCTGAGGGTCAAGAACGCCGTTCTTAAGGGTAACGGTCACGCGTGCTTTCATGGTTTTGTCTGGTCCTCTGAATTGGGTCGTGTCGCTGAGCGCCGCAGAAAAACAGCGCCAAATTGTCGAGGGTCTCTTACCCCGGACAAGCGTGCGATTAAAGGAAAAAATAAGGGGCGATCACATATGTCGCCCCGTTTTCTTCGCGTTCGCTGGTCAGTCTCAAGAGAGGCTGAACTACTTAACCAGCACAGGACCACCGCCCTGTGGACGGTCGTTCTCGATCAGGATGCCGAGACGGCGTGCGACTTCCTGATAGGCTTCAACCATGCCGCCCATATTCTGACGGAAGCGATCCTTGTCGAGCTTGTCATTGGTCTTGGTGTCCCACAAACGGCAGCTGTCTGGAGAGATTTCATCAGCCAGAACAATGCGCATCATGTCGCCTTCGATAAGGCGGCCAAGCTCGATCTTGAAGTCAACAAGGCGGATGCCGACACCCATGAACAGGCCCGACAGGAAGTCGTTGATGCGAATGCCCAGAGCCATCATGTCATCTAGCTCTTGAGGCGTTGCCCAGCCAAATGCCGTGATGTGCTCTTCAGAGACCAGCGGGTCACCCAGCTCATCGTTCTTGTAATAGAACTCGATGATGGAGCGCGGCAGCTGCGTGCCTTCTTCAACGCCAAGGCGCTTGCTCAACGAGCCAGCAGCCACGTTGCGGACAACGAGCTCGATCGGAATCACTTCCACTTCGCGAATGAGCTGCTCGCGCATGTTCAGGCGGCGCAGGAAGTGGGTCGGAATGCCGAGATTGTTCAGGTTGGTGAAGATGTACTCGGAAATCCGATTGTTCAGCACGCCCTTGCCGTCAATAACCTCATGCTTCTGGTTGTTGAAGGCCGTCGCATCGTCTTTGAAATGCTGGATCAGTGTACCTGGCTCAGGCCCTTCGTAAAGAATCTTGGCCTTGCCTTCGTAAATTCGCCTGCGGCGGTTCATTAGCGCGTACCACTAGTGTTCGAGAAACATCAATTGCAAGGCCCTTTGCCGCCAGCCTCCGCCGCACCGGCGTCCATGTTCATGGCCTGCTCGGCGGGGTATGGCTCTTAGCGGGCTCGGGACCCCGCTCGTGCGCGCGGAAGTTAACCGACTTTTGGACAAAGCACAAATGGCCATTTTCCAATAGGCGTGAGTGCCTCCAAATGCCGACAGTCTCTGACAAGATACGGTGAACTGCCATTTTGACGTGGGCGTGCCAATCGCCTAGAATTAAAGGGAAATCGGTGAGCTGAGAGTCGGCTCTCCGCACTTTGGGAGAAGTGCGGCACAGCGGGAGAAAACGTATGACGACCTTCGACAACCGCGAAAAAAGCTTTGAGCATGGGTTCGCAATCGGGTCTGAGCTGGCTTTCAAAGCGAGGGCGCGTCGCAACCAGATGATCGGCCTGTGGGCTGGAGAAAAGCTCGGTATGGACGCTGCAGCGGCTGATGCTTATGCCTCCGAGTTGGTGGCGCTGGACCTGAAACCAGAAGCTGATGACGTTGTTTTTGAGCGCATTGCTGAAGACTTTGCCAAGGCAGGTGTTGCCCAATCCCATCACCAGATTCGCCGGAACATGATGCAGATGCAGATTGAAGCGGAGCGGCAGGTAAGGGAGAGCGTTTAACGCACTTGAGCTGACGCAAACACGGGGTGAGGCCGTTCGATGTGACGGTCATGCATGTGCGTGTAATGCCTTGGCTTTACGCGCGTTGTTCTCGTGAATTGGCTTTTTGTCTTTGGGAGGAGACATGCAAACATGTGGTGAGAACCTTGCCTCAAGGCTGAGGCAGGGCGGTGTCGTTCACAGCGCCTGGAGCAACTTTGGGGTGCCTGTCGTCTGTGAAGCGTTTGTGCGCGCAGGCTTTTCCAGTGTTGTGGTTGATATGCAGCATGGCATGGCTCGCGGTAGCGAGGCGCGGGACTGCGTTTCGGCTATTGTTGCTGCAAAGGCTTCTGCGGCAGTTCGCGTGTGCGTTGGCAGCTTTCAGGATGCAAGCTGGATGCTGGATGTGGGCGCGGAGGCGGTGATTGCCCCCATGGTCAACAGTGCTGAAGATGCCAAGCGACTTGTTGAGTTTTGCAAGTACCCTCCCGTTGGCGCGCGAAGTTTCGGCGCATTCCGCGGTTGCATGCTGAACGATTGCGATATGGCAAGCTACCAGGAAACGGCCAATGAAGAGACGGTTGCCATGGCGATGATTGAGACACCGGAAGCAGTTGGCGCGTTGGATGACATCCTAGCCGTGGACGGTTTGGACGGTGTGTTTGTTGGGCCCGCGGACCTGTCTCTGACCCTCTCAAACGGTGGGGAAGTGGCACCCGAAGCCGATCATGCATTAAGCATGCAAAAGGAAATCGCTGAGAAGGCGGAGGCCGCTAGGAAGTTCGCCGGGATTTACTGCGTCAGTGAGAGGCATTTTCACGCGTCCGTGGCAAGTGGCTACCGGTTTTTGGCCTATGGTGCGGATGGCCAGATCTTCGGAGAGGCTGCCCGGCACGTGTCCAGTTTGTTGTCGTCACATCCAACTAAAGGTTCCAGCGACATCTACTAGGCGTCGTTCCATCACAGAATAGCTATTGAGATGTTGTCCGCTGAAAATGGAAAAGCCCGCAAGCTTCAATCTCGCGGGCTTTTGTCGTTTCAAATCAGGTGTGTGTGACTAGCGACGAGCTGCATCTCCGGCAGCACGGATGGCTGCAATGTTCTGGCGGTAGCTCTCAAGGGTGCTCCCTTTGAAGACGGCTGAGCCTGCTACCAGCGTGTCCGCACCTGCCTGTGTGATGAGAGGGGCGGTTTCGGGCGTGATGCCGCCATCAATCTCGATGCGGATCGGACGATCGCCAATCATCTGTTTGATGCGGCGCGTCTTTTCGATCATGGAAGGGATGAATTTCTGCCCGCCGAAGCCTGGGTTCACGGTCATCACGAGGATGAGATCCAGACGGTCGAGAACATACTCGAGGCTGCTTTCTGGGGTCGCCGGGTTGAGGGAAACGCCAGCTTTCTTGCCCTGGTCCTTGATGGCCTGCAAGGAGCGGTCCAGATGCTTGGAGGCTTCCGCATGAATGGTGATGTAGTCGGAGCCCGCCTTGGCAAAGGCTTCGATGTAAGGATCGACTGGTTCAATCATCAGGTGCGTGTCGAAGACCTTGTCGGTGTACGGACGAATGGCGGCAATAAAGTCCGGCCCGAAGGTGATGTTCGGGACAAAGTGGCCGTCCATCACGTCCAGATGGATCCAGTCGGCGCCAGCTTCTGCTACGTCGCGAACTTCCTGACCGAGCTTTGAAAAGTCCGAGGCCAGAACGGACGGTGCGATGACGAGTGGATTGCTCATCTCAAGGTCTCCAGAGCATGCTTGTTAGTCTTGTCATGGCGCTAGCACGAGGGCGTTGTCAACGCAAGTTGCCCACTGGCCGTAAACGACGCGCAAGAGGGGAAAGAAATAGGGGCATGAGGAAAATGGGGAGCTGGCCGAGGCTGAAGTAAAGCCATGCAAACTCTGGGATGCTGCCGCCAAGACTGGCAAGCATGAGGCCGAGATTTCGTGCTCCAACTGAATGAGCGATGACAAATGCATCGCTGCCTCCGCTGCGGAGGAACACAAGTGCGGTCACGCCCATTTGGAGCAAGGTCGCGCCAAAGGTGATGAGGGTGAAAACCAGAGGCACGGCGGGATCTGTAAGCAGCAGGTGAGCGACGCCATCCATGGCCGCTACTGCGAAGACAAACAGCACAATGCAATTGAGGCCATTGAGGTGGTTGGCGCTGGCGGCGATCCGTGCTGTACCAATCACCTTTCGGCAAAGTGCGGCCAAGGCAATGGCTGCCGCCAGCATGAAAAACATGTTCAGCGCGAATGCAAAGGGATCCACTTTCAGCGTTGCTGGCAGGATGAGTGCAGCAATCATAGCGGAGGAGAGCGGTGCGATCAGGAGTGTCACAACTGAGAGGGCAAGGCTGAATGCCCCATCCAGCCGAAGCATGTAAATGAAGGCGGGCGCGGACATGACCGGCGGGGCGGCCGTGGCAATGAATAGCGCTGTCATGGCGCCGGGGGCAAGGGCCTCAAGATCGATGGCTAGCGCGCCAGCAGCGCAGATCAGGGGCCATACGATCATCATCCAGACACCCGCTGCAATGAGCAGTTTGGGTCGGCGCAGACGGGCTTGGAGCGCGGTGGTGTCTACTCGCAAAAGGTTCAGAAAAATCAGGATGAAGATGGCCGTGGTCAGAAACGGTCTGAATGTGCTCGCAAGATGCGGCAGCAGGATGCCAAGCAGGAGCGAGATGGCAACCGTGTAGGTGCCGTAGTGGCCAAGCAGTGCCAAAGCCTTGAGCGGCAATTCGGCGAGCGCGCGCGGGCCAGAGAGGGATGTCACTGAGCGATCCTTACGCAGCGAAAAAATTCACCAATGGATAGTCTTTCCGACCAGAGGTGGCAAGAGAAGTGCGTCATCCAGGAGCCGTGCGAAACACGGCTCTAAAACTTTAGTTTAATTCAACTTTCGCGAAGTGGTAGCGAAACCGTCTCCTTGATGGTTGAAACCACGATGCGAGACTGCACGTCGCTCACAAGTGCATTGTCCAGCAACTTCAATCTGAGGAAGTCATCATAGGATTTGATATCGCTGGTGACCACTTTGATCAGATAGTCGACGGCACCCGTGATGCGTTCGCAGGTCACGACTTCCGGCCAGCGAGCTACCAGTTTGTCAAACTGTTCCATGTTCTCCCTGCTGGGGAGAGACAGTTTTACAAAGGAATAGGCCAGAAAATTGAGGCCGACGGCTTCCCTGTCCACCACTGCCGCGACCTGCTTGATGACGCCCGTTTCCTTTAGTTTCTTGATCCGACGCCAGCACGGTGTCTGGCTCATGCCTGCCTCCCGGGCAATATCGGCGATGGACATGGACGCGTCCCGTTGCAAGATTCTCAACACGCGAATGTCCGATAAATCTAGGAGAGAATTTTCGTTCATGTGCCCCTGTAGGAATTTTTATTTCGATTAGTTACGTAATATCAGGTATGTTAGCACAGAAATATCTAGAAAAAAGGATCATGCTAAGGGGGAGAACGTGAGCTTTTCGCAACCATGAGGAGGAGGGACAAGCCTCAGGTTGCGGTAGGGAGGAGGAGCCCCATACTATGAATGTTCATGTGCCTACCGTCCGTTTAGATGATAAGTATACCTCAACAAATGGTCGAGTTTATATTTCAGGCATTCAGGCTTTGGTACGCGTTGCGCTTGACCGCGCACGCCTTGATCATGCAGCGGGTTTGAATACTGGAGGTTTTATCTCCGGTTATCGTGGATCCCCAATTGCGGGGTATGACAGCGAACTGCAACGATCACAAAAGTTTCTTGATCCACTCAACATCCAGTTTCAGCCGGGAATCAACGAAGAACTGGGCGCAACTGCGGTCTGGGGTTCGCAGAAGGTGCGCCAGCACGGCAAGGGCGCGAATGTCGACGGCGTTTTCGGCATCTGGTACGGCAAGGCACCGGGCGTGGACCGAGCCGGGGACGTGCTGAAGCAGGCAAATGCCAGCGGTGTGGACCGCAACGGTGGTGTGTTGGCTCTGGCTGGGGATGACCATCTGGCGAAGTCGTCCATTCTTCCCGCGCAAAGTGAGTTTTTCTTCCAGCACGCAGAAATGCCGGTACTGAACCCTGCCGATGTGCAGGAGGTTCTGGATTTCGGTCTGCATGGCTTTGAGCTCTCGCGCTTTGCAGGCCTTTGGAGTGCGATGATCTGTCTGGCCGATACGATGGACGGCTCGGCGACCATTTCCGTTGACCCGGAGCGTCTGTCGTTCATCTGGCCTGAAGACAAGGACCCGCACAAGAGCGCTGAATTGAACCGCGTGCTGCTTCTTGGCAACCGCCTTGAAACGGAACGCTTGCTGCGTGATATCCGCTTGCCGGCAGCGCAGGCTTATGCCCGCGCAAATCGTTTGGACTATGTAGGCTATGGTGCGCGCAAGCCACGCCTTGGTCTTGTCGCAACCGGCAAGGCCTACCGGGACCTTTGCCAGGCGCTTCAACTCTGCGGCATTACCGATGAGCGTGCGAAGGAGATCGGCCTTGCAGTTTACAAGGTCGGCATGCCTTACCCGCTGGATCCGGCAGGCTTTGGAGAGTTCGCCCGTGGTGTTGAGCGCATCATGGTGGTGGAACACAAGCGGGCCTTCCTCGAGCCGCAGATCAAAGAGCTGGCCTACGGCTGGTCAGAGCAGCAGCGTCCAGAGGTGTGGGGCAAGAAGACGCCGCAGGGCGATCCTCTGCTCTCCGATGTGCTTGAACTTTCCATGGATGAACTGGTGCGGGCGGTGATGACGTTCCTGCCACGGGATTACGTCACAGACGAAATGAAGTCGGTTGCGGACCGCATGATGCGCCAGCAGATGTGGGCTCAAGGGCACGGCGAAAAGGCTTCCAGAGTTCCGTATTTTTGCTCCGGTTGCCCTCATTCTTCTTCTACCGTTGTCCCGGAAGGGGCCCGCGCCATGCCGGGTATTGGCTGCCACGCCATGACCGAGGTGGCGGGGCGCACCACGGACGGCCAGATCGCCATGGGCGGCGAGGGCGTTTTGTGGGTTGGTCAGGCTCACTTTGCCAAGGACAAACACGTTTTTGCAAACATGGGCGACGGCACCTACTTCCATTCCGGCATCCTGGCGATCCGTCAGGCGGTCGCGGCGAAGGTGCCCATCACCTATAAAATCCTCTTCAACGATGCGGTGGCCATGACAGGTGGCCAAGAGCATGATGGTGAGTTGACGGTTCCTGAGCTTTTGAGCCAGTTGCAGGCTGAAGGTGTTGGCAAAATCGCGCTGCTGTCAGAGCGTCCCGAAATATATGAGGGTCGCCGGGATCTCGCGATTTCCATGCCGGTTCAGCACCGAGATCATCTGATGGAGGTGCAGAAGGAACTGCAACAGTTTGAGGGCGTTTCGGCGATCGTTTACGATCAGACCTGTGCTGCGGAAAAGCGCCGCCGGCGCAAGAAAGGGCTCTATCCCGATCCGGACAAGCGTCTTTTCATCAACGACCGTGTGTGCGAAGGCTGCGGCGATTGTTCCGTCCAGTCCAACTGCCTGTCTGTTGAACCGCTTGAAACGCATTTTGGCGAAAAACGCCGGATCAACCAGTCGTCATGCAACAAGGACTTTACCTGCGTAAAGGGCTTTTGCCCGTCCTTCGTGTTTGTAGAAGGCGCGACGCTGCGCAAGGCCAAGAGCGTTGAGCTTGATTTGGATGGTCTCATTGAGACACTTCCAGAGGTGGTGCCTGCCAACTTGGATGAAACACGGAACATGCTTATTGCCGGTATTGGCGGGATGGGTGTTACCACCATCGCTGCAGTTTTGGCCATGGCGGCGCATGTGGATGGCATTCAAGCCTCAACATTGGACATGACCGGCTTGGCGCAAAAGGGCGGCCCAGTAACTTCGCATATTCGGTTTGCGGCGGCTGACAAGACAATTGAAGGGCCTCGGGTGCCGCCAGCACGGCTTGATATCTTGTTGGCCAGCGATATGCTCGTCGCCACGAAAGCCGAGCAGCTTACGCTTGCCCACCGCACACGAACAAAGACCTTTGCCAATACGCGAGTTGCGCCGACGGCAGAGTTCGCGATGAAGCAGACGCTCTCTTATGCTGACGCCAAGATGGTAAAGACGCTCGAAGAGGCTTCGCTGGAACTTTCTCAGCACAATTTGGCAACGATTGCGGAGAAGCTGTTTGGCGATGCGATCTTTACCAACATGATGCTGGTCGGGCTGGCCTACCAGTCCGGTAGCCTGCCACTGTCTGCGGAGTCTATTGAACAGGCGATTACCCTGAACGGCGCAGCGGTGAAGCCAAACATCAAGGCTTTCCGCGCTGGGCGAGTGCTTTATGCCAATGCAGAGGCGATCTTTAAGGCCATGCCGCGTGAAGATGCGCTGAAAGCGATGAGCCTAGACGAAAAGATTGCGTTTTATGCCAAGGAGCTCACGGCCTACCAGAATACCGGTTACGCAAGCGCATTTACGTCGCAGATTGCGGCGCTGCGCAAACAGGATGAGGTGCATGGACCCGGTACCATGGAGCTGACGTCGACAGCGGCAGACATGCTCTACAAGGTTATGGCCTACAAGGATGAGTATGAGGTGGCGCGTCTTTACTCTGATCCGGAGTTCAAGCAGAAGCTCGCAGCCCAGTTTGAAAACCCTCGAAAGCTGAAGGTCATGTTGGCACCGCCATTGATGTCCCGTGAGCTGGATGCGCGCACGGGCCGTCCGAAGAAAAAGGAGTTCGGTCCTTGGATCTTCAAGGCGTTTGCGGTTCTCTCTCGTCTGAAAGGGCTGCGTGGCACCAAGTTCGACCCCTTCGGATATACCGAGGAGCGCCGAGAAGAACGGGCTCTGATCAAGCAGTATGAAGCGGATATCAATCGCGCCATCGGTTTGCTTGGCACATCCAGTTACGGTCTCCTTCTTGAGTTCATCAAGCTACCAGATCTCATCCGAGGCTATGGACCGGTAAAAAAGGCGTCACTTGAGAAAGCGAAGATTCGCCGTGATGAGCTCATTGCTCACCTTGATGACGATCCAAGCACGGTTCAGTTCAAGGCAGCGGCCGAGTAAATCTCTCAATTATTGTGATCAAAATCACAAGAAGGTTGAAAGTCGGGGGCTTTGCTCCCGGCTTTTTCTTTTCTCGCCTAACAACTGCACTATGATTTGTGGCCGAGAGCAGGGTTTTCGCTTCAATTCTAACCATTCACTTCTTCATTGATCACGCAGTTGACAAAAAAACCGACTAGACGGTATAGAAACCGTCTAGTCGGTACAGAAGGGCGAAGTGCGCCCTTTTATTGGTGGCGTGAGGGAAATCAAGTGGCCAGCGAAACGCGAGAAGTCATCCTGAAGGCAGTGAAAGACATCGTATTGGAAGTCGGCGTGACCGGTCTGACAATCGATGCCGTTGCACAGCGTGCAGGGATGTCCAAGGGCGGAGTGCTTTACAACTACCGTTCCAAGGATGCGCTCATCGCAGGCTTGATTGAGTTGCAGTGCACTTGCTGGCAAGCTGAGATTGAAAGATTGTCTGGGACCTATCGCGAAGAGGGCCTGAGCAATCCAACATTGAGAGCATTGCTCACAGTAGACCAAGGGGTCTCTGAAGATGTTTTGGCAGTGTGTCTGATTTCCCTTAGTGACCGCCGTTCCGAGCTGTTGGAACCATTCCGCGAAATGACGCAGAACTTGACAAACTCCGTCAACAAAGAAGCGAAGAACTTAAGAGCTGCTGCACTTGCCTCCGTATTCGTTGATGGGCTTTACGCCCGTGAGGCGTTTGGACTGGAGGCGAGAAGCCCGGAACTCGTCGAAGGAGCCAAAGAACTGCTTCTTGAGCTCCTAGATCAATCCAGATGATTAAACAAAAACCGAGTACCAGCCTGGGAAGAGCTATGAATACTAAAGGTACTAAGACCAAATTGACTTGGTGGGGTGGTCCACTTGTGCTTGTCGCAATGGGCCTCATGCTCGCTGGCTGTCAGGAAGAAGCTGCAGATGCTTCCGCTCAGGTAGAGGCAAAGCCGCGTCCGGCACCCGTCATGGCCGTATCTGAGGAAGAAGGACTGGTCACCCGGAACTTCACGGGCCGCGTCGAAGCGGTTCAGACGGTCGATCTGGCATTTCGTGTTGGTGGGCAGATTGTAGAACTGCCAATTCGTGAAAGCCAGAGTGTGAAAAAAGGGGACCTGATCGCTGCACTGGATCCTGCCGACTATGAGGCAGCGGTACGCGAAGCAGAGGTCAACATTCAGCAGCGCAAGCTGGACCTTGATCGCTATGAGACCTTGAAGGACAAGGAAGTGATTTCGCAAGGGGCTTATGACAGCGCCAAGACTGCGTTCGACCTTGCCTCCGTTCAGCTGGAAAATGCGCGGCGTAATCTTGGCTATACAAAGATCTATGCGCCCTACGATGCGGTGATTTCCTCTCGTCTGGTCGATAACTTCACGATTATCAGTCCTGGCACCTCTGTTGTGCGTGTTCAGGATGTCCACGAAGTCCAGATCGACATCAATGTTCCTGAGCGGTTGTTTGCGCAGGCGCGGGCACAGAATGTTCTTTCCATGACCGCCGAGTTTCCGGCCCATCCGGGCAAGGAGTACCAGCTGGAGTATCGCGAGCATTCCACCGAGGCAGATCCGATCACACAGACCTATCGCATTACCCTTGCAATGCCACACCCAGAGGACATCAACGTGTTTCCGGGCATGACGGCAAGCGTCAAGATCCGCTCCAAGCAGTATGGCCTTGCGGGGACCCCGGGGTTCCTCGTCCCTGCCTCTGCCGTGACGGGTGATGCACAGCGCGAGCCATTCGTGTGGGTTCTCAACTCAGAGACCAATGCGGTGAACAAGCGCAACGTGAAAATAGGCACTTTGTTCGGTCCGTTCGTGCCGGTGGTGGAAGGGCTTGACGAAGGTGAGTTGATCGTGACTGCAGGCGTTGGCCATCTTCAAGAGGGTCAAGTCGTTCGGCCTGTAAAGTAGGACCAGGAGATCCCAATGGATATTGCACGCTACTCGATTGAGAAGCCGGTCAATGTCTGGATGGTTGTTTTGATCGCCTTGCTTGGCGGTATTTGGGCACTCTCCAGTATTGGTCGCTTAGAAGACCCGGAATTCACGATTAAGACTGCGCAGGTCATTACGGCCTATCCGGGTGCCAGCGCGTCAGAAGTTGAGGAAGAAGTCACTGAAAAGCTGGAGACAGCCATTCAGCAGCTTTCTCAGCTTGACGAGTTGACCTCCAATTCTGAGCCGGGTCTTTCCCGTATTCAGGTCGAAATCAAGGACACCTACGACAAGAACGAGTTGCCGCAGGTTTGGGACGAACTACGCCGCAAGGTGAACGATGTTCGCAATGACCTTCCGGCGGGTGTTCGGGATCCAATCGTCTTTGACAGCTTTGGCGATGTCTACGGTTTGTACTATGCCTTTACCGCGGATGGGTACAGCAATCGCCAGTTCCGGAACATGACGCAGGAACTGCGCCGTGAGCTGCTGACGGTGGAAGGCGTGGCCAAGGTCGATGTGCTTGGCGAACCACAGGACGAGATCCGCATCAACGTATCTCAGGACCGCTTGGCACAGCTTGGCATCACCTTGAGTGATGTTATGGCCGTTCTGGGCGTAGAAAATGCCGTTCAGGAAAATGGCACCACCCTTGCCGGTGATGCACGCCTGCGTATCGTGACGGACTCTGCTTTCCATAGCTATACCAGCATCGCTGATCTGGTTATCGGGCGCCCTGGGTCTACGGCAATGGTTCGCCTTTCCGACGTTGCGACGCTGGATGTGAGCGAGCCGGACAATCCAAGCGAGATTGTTCGTCACAACGGCTCCCGTGCCGTGACGCTTGGCATCTCCGCCATCGGCGGCACGAACATTGTGGATGTCGGGCAGCACGTTGAAGCGCACATCAATGAGCTTCAGGAGACCCTGCCGCTGGGTATGGAGATCACCCCGATTTACGAACAGCATGTGGTTGTTGATACGGCGGTGAGTGACTTCGTTCTCAACCTTGCCATGTCTGTTGCAATCGTGATCATAGTCCTTGGCATCTTCATGGGCTGGCGTGCTGCGCTTGTGGTGGGAACGTCCTTGTTCCTCACCGTGATGGCGACTGTGTTCTGGATGGAGATTCTGGGCCTTCAGCTGGAGCGTATTTCGCTTGGCGCGCTTGTCATTGCCATGGGCATGCTCGTGGACAACGCGATCGTGGTCGCAGAAGGCATGATGATCAACATGCAGCGCGGCATGAAACCACTTCCCGCGTCTTCGCTCGTTGTGCGACAGACCAAATGGCCATTGCTGGGCGCTACCATCATCGGGATCATGGCGTTCTCGGGCATTGGGCTTTCGCCAGATGCAACAGGTGAATTCCTGTTCTCGCTGTTTGCGGTTGTGGCGATTTCACTTCTGATGTCCTGGGTGTTTGCGATCTTGCTGACGCCGCTATTCGGCAAGTACTTCTTCATCACCAGCCTGTCTGGCGAAGATCAGGACCCGTATCGGGGCATGATCTATGTAGCCTACAAAAATCTTCTGGTGCTGGCTCTGCGTCTGCGTCCGGTCACCATCATCTTGTTGGTGGCAACGACAGCCGTGTGCATGTACAGCTTCAAGTATGTGGGCATTGCATTCTTTCCCGACTCTTCGACACCGCTGTTCTATGTGAACTACTGGGCGCCTCAGGGGGCGGATGTGCGCAGCACAGATCGTGATCTGCAGATCCTTGATGAGTACATCCATTCACTCGACAGCGTGACGGATACCTCCTCATTTGCGGGGCGTGGCGCGGCGCGTTTCATGCTGACCTACAGCCCAGAGGATGCAACTCCGAACTATGGTCAGATCATCGTTCGCACGTCCACGACGGAAACGATCGATG
The DNA here is from genome assembly GCF_028737195.1 of Pseudovibrio exalbescens. GTDB lineage: Bacteria > Pseudomonadota > Alphaproteobacteria > Rhizobiales > Stappiaceae > Pseudovibrio > Pseudovibrio zosterae. The sequence continues at coordinate 407,271 of NZ_JAQZAJ010000003.1, forward strand.
CGCTGGCCGTGAAAATTCGCGAGTTCAGTGCGCAGACCTTCCCGAATGCACGCGTGTTTACAGAGCGTCTCGTCTATGGACCGCCGTCAGGCGCCTCGATTCAGGCGCGTTTCTCGGGTCCGGATGCCAATGTGCTGCGCGAACTTGCAGGCAAGGCGGAAGTGATCTTCAAGGATCCTAAGTATCGCTTGTACGATGTTCGAACCGATTGGCGCGAACGTGAGCTGGTGTTGCAGCCGGTGTTTGATGAAGACCGTGCTCGCATCGCTGGCATTACACGTCAGGACCTTGCGAATGCTGTGCTGTTCTCATCGGATGGTATGCGCGCTGGCAGCTATCGTGATGAGGATGAGAACATTCCGATCATGGTACGCCGTGAGCGGGCAGAGGGCACGACGGCCTCCGAGATCCTCATGGATACGTTGGTATGGAGCTCTCAGCAAAGTGCCTACGTGCCGATCGATCAGGTAACCGACGGCGTGAAGACCGTGACCGAGGATACCCTTATCCGGCGTCGCGACCGCGTGAAGACGCTGACTGTGATGGGGGCGAACGCGGATGATGAGCTGGCGTCCGTTGCGCATGCCCGCATTCGCGGTGAGATTGAGGCTATTCCTCTCCCGTACGGCTACTCCTTGGAGTGGGGCGGTGAGTATGAAAGCTCCAATGAGGCGAATGCATCGTTGGGCAACGCATTGCCTCTTGGCTTCCTGGCCATGATCATCATCTCGATCCTTCTGTTTGCGAAGGTGAGGGAGCCGCTGATCATCTGGTTGATGGTTCCCATGTCCATCAACGGTGTGACTATCGCCTTGCTGGGAACGGGCTTGCCGCTCGACTTCATGGCAATCCTGGGCGTGCTGTCGCTCTCCGGTATGTTGATCAAGAACGCGATCGTTCTCATTGATGAGATTACGGTTCAGATCTTTGAAGGCAAGGAGCGCTTCCAGGCGGTGGTTGAGGCCAGCGTGTCTCGTCTGCGACCGGTTTGCATGGCCGCGTTCACGACGATTCTGGGTATGGCCCCGCTGGTCGTGGATCCGATGTTCCGCAGTATGTCAGTGGCAATTATGGGTGGTTTGGCGTTTGCGACCATTTTGACCCTGATTGCTGTGCCTGCGCTTTACTGTGCGTTCTACCGGATCTCATACCACCCGCTGGACAAGTCGGGCTCTGGTCCGCACAAGCCATCCGCTGCTCAGCTTGAAAACGAAGCTGACAAGCAAACGGCAGGTGTATCTAAAGAACTCGCCCCTGCATAAGCAGGGGTGAAACAGAAAGGGCAAGACAGGTGCCCCGACCCGTCTTGCCCTGAAAAGCGTCGCTCATCTTCCCAACACCACGAGCGGCGCTTTTCTTTATGCGCTGTAAGGTGAGAAAGAACAAGCCTGTGGCTTGAAGGGGTTTACCTGCCGCCGTAGAGAGATTTCCAGGTCGGCACCGCATCAGACCGATCCGGTGTGGCCATATAAACGGCGCGTGCGATGGCACGTGCGAGGGTTGAGGCGGCATAGGCGCCAAGCAACTGCATCTCCGCCACCGGATCCGTCATGGCACGTCTGCCGGTGGACATCACGAAAATCAGATCTCCATCTAGTGGTGTGTGCGCGGGCCACAGGGCATGGGCGTAGCCGTCATGCGCCGCAATGGCGATACGCTTTGCCTCAGCCTTGGTCAGGATCAGATCCGTTGCGATGACGCTGATTGTTGTGTTCGCCGTTGGCTGCGCAGCGCTCTCGACATTCGACAGCTTGGACAATATGCCTTCGGCGGGAGGAGGCAGGTCTGCAGGTAGTCCCAGTCCCCCGAACTCCTCACCAATTTCGAAAGATGCGGCTCGAAAGTTCGGCAGACCATCAAACGTGGTTGTGCCAAGAGCGTTGACGGCGGTGAGTGCGCCCACTACGCCACCCGTTGGCAACAGCGTTGAGGCGGAGCCAAGACCGCCCTTCAGGTTAGCTGTCGTTGCCCCATAGCCCGCACCTTCAGTGCCAAGGGCAAACATTTCTCCTGCATTTTGCGCAGCTTGTAATCCAAGGTGACGGTAGGGTGTTTCATCAAGCCCCCATGTCTTGTCTCCTCCGTTGAGAAGATCAAAGAGAATGGCACCAGGTACGATAGGTACGCGAACAGAGCCAATGGCAAACCCCTTGCCCCGCTTTGCCAGCAGTGCTTGCGCCCCAGCCACAGCATCCAGGCCGAACGCAGAGCCACCTGAAAGCACAAGTGCGTCAATCTGCGCCACGGTTTGTTCCGGCTCCAGAAGCGCAACGTCACGGGTGCCGGGCGCACCGCCATGGATGGCAACCGACGCTACAGAAGGGTTTTCGGGTACGACCACAGTCGCGCCACTTTTAAGAGCAGGGTCGTGTGCGTTCCCGACGGCTATGCCGGGAACATCTGAAATGAGATTGAGTGCACCAGTTTTTAGTTTTGCCATTGGACGCTCGTCTGGTTCTTTTTAAAGACCAGTTCAGCATACCTAGGGTTCTGCTTGGTGGCTATAGAGCGTGGTAGTTGCGATCGAGATAAATGAGGGCTTTACTCTTCTCGCCGCAGCTCGCTGCGACAACGCGTCCGAACAGCACGGAGTGCGTTCCGACCTCTGAGATTTCGCTCACTTCGCAATCGAATGCAACGCGGGCACTCTTCAGCACTGGAGAGCCCGTTTGCAGCGTTTGCCAGTCTGCCAACGCGAACCGCTCATCCATTTCCAGATTATCGCGGCCAGCAAAAGCGTCCGAAAGATCCGTGTGATCATGAATCAGCGTGTTCACTGAAAACACGCCGTTGCGCTTTATGATGTCGTTAACGAATGTATTCCGATTCAGGCAAACCAAAACCGTAGGTGGGCTGTCGGTTACGGAACAAACGGCGGAGACGGTAGCGCCGACCCGTCCAGCACCTCCATTGGACGCCAGAATATTCACAGAGGCACCAAGACGGCTCATGGCCTCTCGGAAGTCATCTGCCTCTATCGTTTTCTTTTGGTCAGTCATCGGCGTCTTCGCTGCAGTTGCTGTCATTTGTATCGAGGCCTTGCGTGCGTATCGGGAGGTCTGTCCTGAGCACTAGCTAGGGGCTTACACTTAAATTTTCCAGTTAGTTTTTCGTCGGTGGGGGCATTTGCCCCCGCATTCCTGCCGCAAGCAGAGGGGGTTAGGCCCTTTTGCAGACTGCATTCTTGCCGAAATCACTCTCTGACGATTGCATTGGTACTGATATATTACACGTGCTATTGATTGATTCCGCTGATACGATGAATGCCTGAATGAAAGAGCGGTTCAACGGGAAAATCTTAGCGACATAAACCTAACTCTTGGTCAATACGTGATTGGCAGGGGACGCGGGGTTAGAGAATGAAAAATTCGTTTTTGCCGCATTTTCCGATAGAAAATTATCAATTTAGGTGATTACCTGTATAGGTAATTTACTTGGAGAGGGAGGCTTATTAAAAAGTTAAGCGGGGCCAGACGTGGAGACGTCTGGGTAGAACGGTAAAAAACCGCTGATCCAATCGGGGAACAATATAAAATATGGATTACTTTCTCCAACAGCTAATAAATGGCGTAACGTTGGGATCGATTTACGGTCTCATCGCCATTGGTTATACGATGGTCTATGGCATCATCGGGATGATCAACTTCGCACATGGTGACATTTTCATGATCGGCTCGTTTATTGCGCTTATCATGATAGTGGCACTGGGAATTACAGCAGCGACGCCGCTGCTTCTTCTGATCGCAGCCCTTGTGCTGGTTTTGGTGATCGCAATGGCATTGACCGCCTTTTGGGGATGGACGGTCGAACGCATTGCTTATCGGCCACTTCGCGGATCATTCAGACTGGCGCCGCTGATCACCGCAATTGGTGCCTCAATTGCACTTCAGAACTTTGTCCAGATTTCGCAGGGAGCGCGCAACAAGCCGCTTCAGCCCCTTGTTCAGGGGGGCTTTCAGTTGACCGATGGGGGCGCTGACGGCTCCGGATTTGTTGTTCAGCTGTCTTACATGCAGATCTTGATCATTGTCTCCACCGTCGTGTTGATGCTTGGCTTCACCTTCTTGATCAATCACACCTCTTTAGGTCGGTCTCAGAGAGCTTGTGAGCAGGACCGAAAGATGGCTGCGCTTGTCGGCGTGAATGTGGACCGCACCATTTCCCTGACCTTTGTCATGGGAGCCGCGCTTGCTGCCGTCGCTGGCCTCATGTTCCTCATGTACTACGGCGTGGTGGACTTCTTCATTGGCTTTGTAGCTGGCGTCAAGGCCTTTACCGCAGCAGTGCTTGGCGGCATCGGCTCGTTGCCGGGTGCCATGCTTGGTGGTTTGCTGATTGGCCTGATTGAAACTTTTTGGTCTGGCTATTTCTCGGTCGAATACAAGGATGTTGCCGCCTTCTCAATCCTCGCGATTGTGCTGATCTTCATGCCTGAAGGTCTGCTCGGCAAGCCGGAAGTGGAGAAGGTCTGATCATGCAAGCTGTTAAAAAACCAAGTCTGCTTGAAAGCAGTCTGAAGGATGCAGCCGGGGGGGCGCTCGTCACCCTCGCACTCGCTGCGGTGATGATCGGCATGAAGGTAGACGTGGCCTCTGGCCGCGGAGCCGAACTGTTTATCGAATACCGATGGTTCGCCGTCGCGATGGCTGTGGTCGTGGTGTTTGCGGGCCGCCTTGTTATGAACCTTTTCTTTTGGCGAACCGACAATTCTGTGGCAGCGGCCGTTTCCGGCCTCATGCCGAAGTCAAAAGCTGGTTCCGGCCTGGGCGCGGCCTTGAAACCCTTGCTGCTGATTGTTGCAATTGCGCTGCCGTTTGCACTGATGTTTTGGCTGGGTGCACGGGGCTCGCGCCAATATATCGACCTTGCCATTCTGGTCACCACCTATGTGATGCTCGGCTGGGGCTTGAACATCGTGGTGGGTTTGGCCGGTCTTCTCGACCTTGGCTACGTGGCCTTTTATGCGGTAGGGGCATACTCCTACGCGTTGTTGGCTCAGTACTTTGGCTTCTCGTTTTGGATTTGCTTGCCTTTGGCGGGTATTCTGGCCGCATTCTGGGGCATCATTCTTGGCTTCCCGGTTCTGCGGCTTCGCGGGGACTACTTGGCTATCGTGACGCTGGCATTCGGTGAGATCATCCGAGTTGTCTTGCTGAACTGGTACGAGTTTACCGGTGGTCCCGATGGGATTTCCGGGATCCCGCGTCCAACCTTCTTCGGTTTGGAGTTCACGCGCGGAGAGGGCGGGTTTGCCGACTTCTTCGGGCTCGACTATTCCTCAATTCACCGCATCATCTTCCTGTACTACCTCATCCTGATCATGGCGCTGATGACGAACTTCGTGACAATGCGCTTGCGCCGGATGCCAATTGGTCGGGCCTGGGAGGCGCTGCGTGAAGATGAGATTGCATGCCGGTCGTTGGGCATCAACACAACCAACACCAAGCTCACGGCATTCGCGCTGGGAGCCATGTTCGGTGGGTTTGCTGGCTCCTTTTTCGCAACCCGTCAGGGCTTCATCTCGCCAGAAAGCTTCACGTTCATCGAGTCCGCTGTGATCTTGGCGATCGTGGTGCTCGGCGGGCTTGGCTCTCAGATCGGTGTTGTGATCGCGTCCATCTTCATGATCGGCGGCTTTGAATTCTTCCGTGAATTCGAAGAATACCGTATGCTGGTCTTCGGTCTTTTGATGGTGGTCATCATGGTATGGAAACCGAGAGGTCTAGTTTCAACCCGTGCGCCGTCTGTGTCCTTGTCCAAGAGCGCTAAGGGCATCTCTGCCGATTTGGTACAGGAGGGCCACGGATGACACAGTGGAACGACAACCCGGTATTGACCGTAGAGCATCTGACCATGCGGTTTGGCGGTCTGACGGCGATTGATAACCTTTCGTTCAATGTTGGTCGCGGTGATATCACGGCGCTAATCGGCCCGAACGGTGCTGGTAAAACGACGGTGTTCAACTGCACCACCGGCTTTTACAAGCCAACGGAAGGGCGCCTTGTGATGCGCCGAACCAATGGCGAGAAGTACCTTCTCGAGCGCATGCCCGACTTCAAGATTTCCGCGCATGCAAAGGTCGCTCGTACCTTCCAGAACATCCGCCTGTTTGGTGGCATGACCATTTTGGAAAACCTGATGGTGGCTCAGCATAACCCGCTGATGGTGGCTTCGAACTGGACCATTGGTGGTTTGTTGGGGCTGGGCGGATATCGCCATGCCAATGTGGACGCCATTGAAAAGGCGAAGTACTGGCTGGACAAGACCGGTCTGATTGACCGGGCAGACCTACCAGCTGCTGAACTGCCTTACGGGGACCAGCGTCGCCTCGAGATCGCACGTGCCATGTGCACAGGTCCCGAGCTTCTTTGTCTCGACGAGCCTGCTGCGGGTTTGAACCCAAAGGAGAGCTTGGAACTCAACGAACTGCTCATGTACATCCGCAAGGAGCATGACACCTCCGTTCTCTTGATCGAGCACGACATGTCCGTGGTGATGGAGATTTCCGACCACGTGGTGGTCCTCGACTACGGGGTGAAAATCTCCGATGGAACGCCCGAGGAGGTGAAGAACGATCCGCATGTGATCGCCGCTTACCTGGGTGTGGATGATGATGAAGTGGATCAGATTGAGGAGGAAGTGGGACTATGAGTGCAACTGAGCCACTTCTGAAAGTCCGCGGCGTTGAGACCTATTACGGCAAGATTATTGCCCTGAAGGGCGTCGATCTTGATGTGTTCGAGGGCGAGATTGTTACCCTGATCGGTGCTAACGGTGCGGGTAAGTCCACGTTGATGATGACCGTCTGTGGCACGCCTCAGGCGCGCAACGGCTCCATCGTTTATGCGGGCGAGGATATCACCCTGAAGCCAACCTATGAGATCATGCGAACCGGAATTGCGCAATCGCCTGAAGGGCGTCGCATATTCCCGCGCATGTCGGTTCTTGAGAACCTGATGATGGGCGGCATGGTTGCCGGGAACGATCACTTCGAGGACGATTTGAAGAAGGCGTTCGATCTGTTTCCGCGCCTGCGTGAGCGTAAAAATCAGCGCGGCGGCACACTGTCGGGCGGGGAGCAGCAGATGCTGGCAATTGCTCGGGCGCTGATGAGCCGTCCGCGGCTCTTGCTTCTTGATGAACCGTCTCTTGGTCTTGCACCTATTATTGTGAAGCAGATTTTCGAGGCCATCAACGAGCTGAACAAGAATGACGGTCTTACCGTGTTTTTGGTGGAGCAGAATGCGTATCACGCATTGAAGCTTGCGCACCGCGGTTACGTCATGGTGAACGGTGTCATCACCATGACCGGAACCGGTAAGGAACTCCTGTCTCGAGAGGAGGTCAAGGCGGCCTATCTCGAAGGCGGCAGGCACTGAGCGAGGAGCAGATCATGGGTATTCTCTACGGCAGTTCCTTGCCTGTCTTTATCATCTTCGTTTGCGGCATTGGAGGCCTCGCAGCATATGCGACGGGCCGAGCAATTGCAGTGACATGGCGGCCTTTGTGGCTGCTGTTCTGGTTCCTGTTCTTGTTGACCCTTGCGGTTAGGTTCCTGTCTTTCGCACTGTTTGAAGAGCCGCTGCTTTCACTGCAGTATCTCATCGTTGATTATCTGGTGCTGACAGGTATTGCGCTGCTCGGGTGGCGCAAGACGCGGACCACGCAAATGGTGACCCAGTATCGTTGGCTTTATACTCGTACGAGCCCTTTCAGCTGGACGCTGAAAGAGGGCAAAGACGATGCCTATTGAAATTAGTATTAACTCATAGTTTTGGGTTGCAAAAGTTTCTGGGGGTTGTTCAACTACCCCTAGAAAGATCTTCGGATTCTGCGGTGTGGAGAGACGCTGCTTATTCAAAGATTTGAGGAAGATGGAAACATTCACCTCTTCACATGCCTTTAGGGGCTGACAAAGTGAGATTTAAATCACCTTAAGATCAGGGGAGTAACAATGAAAAACTCTATTTTGGCGAGTGTTGCAGGTATTACGGCAATTGCCCTATCCAGCACAGCAATGGCAGACATCGTCATCGGTACTGCAGGCCCAATGACTGGCCAGTACGCCTCCTTTGGCGCGCAGATGAAGGCAGGTGCTGAACAGGCTGTAGCCGACATCAACGCTGCTGGCGGTGTGAACGGCGAAATGCTAGTTCTGGAAGTTGGCGATGATGCCTGTGACCCGAAGCAGGCCGTTGCCGTTGCCAACCAGATGGTTGGTAAAGGTGCCGTGTTCATGGCTGGTCACTTCTGCTCCGGTTCTTCTATCCCGGCCTCTCAAGTATATGCTGAAGAGGGCATCATCCAGATTACACCAGCTTCCACGAACCCCAAGTTCACGGATGAACGTCCAGGTCCAGGTGTCTACCGCGTATGTGGCCGTGATGACCAACAGGGTCAGGTTGCCGGTAACACACTTGCGACCGAGTTTGGCGACAAGAACATTGCCATCATTCATGACAAGACTGCATATGGTAAGGGTCTTGCTGATGCGACCAAGGCTGTGATGAACGCCGCTGGCAAAGATGAAGCTGTCTACGAAGCTTACACCGCCGGTGAAAAGGACTACACCGCGCTGGTTTCCAAGCTTAAATCGGAAAACATCGACGTGCTTTACGTTGGTGGTTACCACACTGAAGCTGGTCTCATGAAGCGTCAGATGGCTGATCAGGGCATGAACACCATCCTGATCTCCGGTGACGCACTTGTGACCGACGAATACTGGTCCATCACAGGTCCTGCAGGTGAAGGTACGCTGATGACCTTCTCTCCAGACCCACGCAAGAACGCAGAAGCTGCACCTGTCGTTGAGGCGCTCGAAGCTGCTGGCAAGACTGCAGAAGGCTATGCACTTTATACCTACGCAGCAATTCAAGCGTGGGCTGATGCTGTAGAAGCTGCAGGTTCCACCGACTATGACGCTGTTGTAGAAGCACTGGATTCCGGTGAGTTCGAAACAGTGCTTGGCAACCTCTCCTTTGACGAAAAGGGTGATGTAACACTGCCAGGTTACGTATGGTACGAGTGGAAAGACGGTAACTACGACTATCGCTAAGCGTTAGAACTCGGCATTCGTGCCGATTGGTTCAGGTAGAGGCCCTGCGGGAAACTGCGGGGCCTTTTCGTTTGGCTTTGAGAGTTCATAAAGGCTAAGCGCGATTTTCTGGATGGGAGCAAGGGCGTGTCATTTTGGTGTTTACGATTTTTCCGATAAGTTACTGGGAAAATTGGAGGACGACCTTGCGCCAATTCCTAGCGATTTCAATGATCGGATGCATTTTTACCGGTGCCGCTGTGGCCAGCAGCAATTTGAACACTCCCACCCCGGAAGACAGAAACATCATGCAGGCGTGCCTTGCTGAAGCAGGAACTTCCTTTGCGGCGTCCGTCGGCTGTATCGGCCGAGTGTTCACCGTCTGTCAGGAAAGCCCAGAACTGCAAACGTCCCTTGGCATGCGTGTTTGCGCCTCGCGCGAAACAGAGCTTTGGGATGAGAAACTCAATGCGGCCTATCAACAGGTGATGGAGTCCAAGCCCGAACCAGTGCAAGAGCAACTGCGTGCCGCACAACGCCTTTGGATCAAATTTCGCGACGCAGACTGCGAAGTGCCCATGAAGATTTATGAGGGTGGTTCATTGGGGCCGGTCGTGGCAGTACAATGCGGACTGCAAGCCACAGCGCTGCGTGCGCTGCAAATGGAAGACTATGCGAGGTTTCCGTGATCAAACCCATTGGCGCGGCGTTGATGCTGCTGGTTTCCGCTGCCCCCTCCAAGGCGCTGGAGCTGCCGTTTTGTTCCCCTGACGATGATTTGGTACCCATACCACGCTGGGAGGTTGATGTTGACACACAGTTTTTGCTTTCCAAGGTGCCGCCCCTCCAGGAAGGGCTGATTATCCACCTGTTGCTTTCCATGAAGGAACAGGATGAGGCCGCCTGTGAAAAGCTGACTGGTGCCAAGCACTTCGTGTTCGACTATGCAAAGGAGGACCCTCAAGGCGAGGAGCTTGTGATCACGGTATCTGAAGACCCGGCTTTTGATGCCCGTGGATGCATTTGGGACGGGCTTTATGCCTTTGGCGAGATTTCCGAGCCTGAGGAAGATGGATCCTCCATCTACCGTGTTTCGTTACACCGGCAGCCGGACTGGACCATTTTGGATAGCGGTCGCTTTTGCAAAATGGTGCAGGAGGGTTAGGCCGAGCGCTCAAGCCAAAGGCGCGGATCAGACTGCTTGGCAAACCCGGTTGAACCATCAAGTGCTTTGCAAAGATCGGACACAGCGTCCAGCGAATGAACCGCCCTGAAGTCATCTACGTGCGGCAGTAAAGCTCTTATGCCGCGCGCTTTGGCTTCAAATCCCTCAAAGCGAAGCAAAGGATTAAGCCAGACAACACGGCGGCATGAACGGTGCAGCCGATCCATTTCCGTTGAGAGTTGGCCATCCTCCTGCCGCTCCAAACCGTCAGAAATGAATAGGACAATCGGGCCGCCGGAAAGGACACGTCTGGACCATTTGCGATTGAACTCATGGAGCGACTGGGCAATGCGGGTGCCGCCGGACCAGTCCTCAACGCCAGAGGTGCAGGCCATCAAGGCCTCATCTGGATCTTTCATTTCCAGTGCCCGGGTGATGTTTGTCAGCCTTGTACCAAACAAGAAGGTATGTACTCGTCTCTTTTCAGTCAGTGCGTGCAGAAAGTGGAGCAGAAGGCGCGTGTATTGGCTCATGGACCCGGAGATGTCGCAGAGCGCAACGATTGGTGGATGAACTTGCGCCCTGCGGCGGTGCCTTAGTTCAATGATGTCGCCTCCTGAACGGAGTGAAGCCCGCAGGGACCGTCGCGGATCAACGCGCCCGCGACTTGCTGCTACCAGCCGCCTTGTTGGCACCTTGTCCAAAGGCAGCGTCATCATGCGCAGCGCATGTCTGGCCTTAGCAATCTCTTCTGCAGTCATCTGCGCAAAGTCTTTCTTCTGCAAGACCTCGCGCTCTGAGACGGTGAAGCGGGCGTCCACCTCAAGTTGGGGAGCGGCTTGTGTTGCTGTGCGCTGTTTGTTGGCTTCAAAGGCCTGTGACAGGCGAGTTTGCCCCGCCTTTGGAGGCTCGGGTTCGCGGGGCCCGCTTGGCGCAACGGGCGAGAGGATCGCCAACATCTTTTCGACCAATCCGTGGGTCTTCCAGTAGATGCGAAACGCTTCATCAAAGAGAGGCTTGTGTTCACGCTTGCGCACGAAGACGGCATGGAAGGTCCAGTAGAGATCATCTCGGCTGCTCAGGCCCGAGATTTCAACGGCTTCCACGGCATCGACCACGCTTGCCGGGCCGATGGGCATCCCAGCCTTGCGCAGGATTCGCGCAAAGTGGACGAGGTTTTCGGTGATCTTGCCGCGCTTGTCTGACGGGGAGGCTGCTTCGTGTTCTGTCATGGCTCATTTTTCAGGCCCGGCTGGCCATAAAGGTCTCTTCGCAGCTCCTCGACAATTTCATGTGCTTTTGAGCCCTTTATGCGGTCAATGTCCTCCTGATACTTGAGCAGTGTACCGAGGGTGTCTGTTACCATTTCTGGATCTAGTGCGACCTCATTGAGTTCCGTCAATGCAGTGGCCCAGTCCAGTGTTTCTGCAACTCCGGGCTGCTTGAAAAGATCTTCCTTGGCACGCAGGCGCTGCACGAAAGCAACCACCTCTCTGGCGAGGCGCTCGGAGGCGCCGGGCACCTTCCGGTTTACAATTTCAAGCTCCCGTTCCCCATCTGGATAGTCAAGCCAATGGTAGAGACAGCGCCGCTTCAGGGCGTCGTGAATCTCGCGGGTTCGGTTGGTTGTAATGATCGTGATCGGTGGTTCATCTGCCTTGATGGTTCCAAGTTCTGGGATCGTGACCTGATTGTCTGCCAGCACTTCAAGCAGAAAGGCTTCAAATGCTTCATCAGAGCGGTCCAACTCGTCGATGAGGAAAATCGGAGCGCCTTCCGGCGTCTTTTCGAGAGCCTGCAAAACCGGCCGTTTGATCAGGAAGCGCGGGGAGAAGACACTTTGCGACAGAGCCGCGCGGGAAACGTTGCCTTCGGCTTCCGCAAGGCGGATCTCGACCATTTGAGCTGCATAGTTCCATTCGTAAACGGCAGTGGAGACGTCCAGCCCCTCATAGCATTGCAGCCGAATGAGGGGGCGGTTCAAAGCCGCAGAAAGCACCTTGGCAATCTCTGTCTTTCCGACGCCTGCTTCGCCTTCTAGAAACAAGGGGCGACCCATACGCAAAGACAGATGCAGCACTGTTGCCAGCGCTCGATCCGACACATATCCGCCGTGCTGCAGCAGGCGCTCGGTCTCCTCAATTGAGTTGGGTAGTTGGCTCTTCCCCATGAGTTCGTCCCCCCATATGCGCGGTGATTCAACCGCTTGTTTCCAAGTATCATAGGGGGATCTGCGTATTTTTCTAGCAGGTACGCGCTGTGGCCCCTGCCAAACGGCGGTGATACAAAGGAGTAGGTGCGCCCCTCTCTTTTCCCAATTCAAGGACGCTGATAGATCCTGTAACAATGAACAGTATTGATTTCAAAATGAGTTGCTTTTCATGAATGAATTTTGCCCGCCAACTCAACCAAATGGCGCAAACCAAACGTTCAAGGTTGAGTTTGATGAAGACCATCCGGTAGTTCCTTCGTTGCTGAAGTGGACGGGTCTTACGCTCTTGACGCTTGGTATCTACCGGTTTTGGGCAATAACAAAGCTGCGTCGTTTCTTGTGGTCGAACACTCAATTTTTAGGTGACCGGTTGAGGTATCATGGGACAGTCAAGGAGCTGTTCATTGGCTTTCTTCTCGCCCTTGCCATCTTGCTGCCAGCCTATCTGGCCGCTACTTTTTTACCCCTCTTTGGGCAGTTCGTTGGGTCTATTGGCAGCTTCGGCTTTTTCTCAGTGATCCTGATCTTGATGCCTTATGTGAGTTTCAGGCGACAACGCTACCTACTCACCAGAACAAGCTGGCGAGGTCTGCGGTTTGGGATGGAGAGCAAAGCGCGGGGGTATGTCTGGCGCTGGCTACTGTGGTCATTTGGATCGATCGTCACCTTGGGGATATTGACCCCATGGCGGCTGGCTGCACTGGACCGGTATCGATACGAGGCATGCGCATTTGGCGATGTTAGATGCATTTACGTTGCGCGGGCAACGGACTATTGGTCTGCTTTGCGTCTTCCACTGCTCGTTACCGGAGGATTGGTTGTTCTTGCCGTATTCCTCTCGGTTGCGATGGTCGGTGTGACTCTGGTTCCGCTCGCCTTGATGGCCGTTTTGTTCGGTTGTTTCTTTCTGTTTTACCCGTGGGTGCAGGCCTTGTTGTTTCGCTTGCGGATGAGCTCCATGTACTTCGGTGCCATCAAACTCAAATCTGACTTCTCAACGCGGCACCAATATGCGGCGACCTTCGGCGCGCTATTGACGGTTGCGGTTGGTATGGGGTGTGTCATGGCAATCGTGAATACCTATGGAACGCCAATGCCATCTCCTGAGCAGGTCGAGGAGACAGGCGGTCTTCTTTCCCTATTTATGCTGAGCTTGCAGAACGTTCTGCCCATTGTTGTTGTTTTCTACGCGGTGGGTATGTTTGCGGACATGTACTTCATGCAGGTCTACTTGCTGGGCAAGAGGTTCAATAGCATTCATGTGAGCGACGTTGATTTTCTTGTCAATGTGCGCTCGGTCCAGAGACAAGAGGGCGTCGCTGGGGTTGGTCTTGCAGATGCGCTTGATAGTGGGTTTGATGCGATATGAGTGGCCATTTCATAGGTGAAGCCTTTTACTATGACGGCGAGAGCCCGGTGCGGCGGGATGTTCTGCTTTATCAGCTTGGTCAACTGCTTCTGGTTACGGATCGCGCAACACACTCCGAACTGTTTCGCGCCACCTCAGATTGTTTTCAGCTGAAAAATGATGGTCATGGCGGTGTTCATGTTTCTTTTTCAGAGCACCTGAAAAGGGGCGAGATCTCTGTTGTTGCAGAAAGTACCCGCCAGAGCTTGGAGAGGGGGTTTGGCAAACAAGTCCAGTCGTTGGAGGGGAATACAAACTGGAGCTACGTCGGATTGGGCTTTGGTGCAGTCGCATTTACTGCCGCTGTCCTCATTTTCGTGCTGCCGCTGCTGGCAGGAAAACTTGTGGGAATGCTGCCGTTGTGGGTGGAAGAGGAGGTGGCTCAACACGTTGAGGAGACCTTCAAAGGCACGAGCGTTCACTGCACGTCTCCGCTTGGAGATGCTGGCTTGAACCGATTGGTGGCGCGTTTGTCACATGACGAGGACCTGCCTTTTCCTCTCAAAGTGCAGGTGCTGAAAAGCCCGATTGCCAATGCCTATGCGCTTCCCGGAGGACGCATTTTCATCCTCTCCGGTATCTTCGAAGAGGTGAAAAATCCAGAGGCCCTTGCTGGTGTCCTTGCCCATGAAATGGGGCACATCAAGAACCGCGATTCTATGAAGTCCATCGTGAATGCAGCTGGCGTTGGTATTGTTGTCTCCGTTTTCCTCGGAGACCTCACAGGAGGTAGCCTGGCGGCTGTTGTGAGTCAGAACTTGCTGAACCAGAAGTATTCTCGCGATATTGAGCGTGAGGCCGATCAGTACGCCATCAACCTCTTGAACAGGAAGAAAATTCCGGCTGATGGATTGTTGGCGTTCCTAAGTTCCATGGAGGAGGATACCGAATTTGAGTTGCTCTCCTCGCATCCAGTAACGCAGGAGCGATTGGCCCTTTTGCAAGATCAAGGAATTATTGGCACCAAGAGCAACCGACGGTTGATTGCGCGGGCTCAGTGGGGAGCGCTTCGTACGATCTGTGATTAGCGCCGGAACACAAGATCAAGGCCGTTTCCGTGGCGCAGGATCTTTTGGGCCTGTTCGGTAAACGCGTCCCCTGTTTCGTCATGCAGGGTGAAGCCCGGAAGCAGTTGAAGCGGCGCTTTGCTTTGGCTGACGGCTCTGACAATGACGCGGGTTGCCGCAGAGGTTGCGGTGGGGCGTATGGGGACGATATCTACCGCGCCAAACCGGCCTTGCATCGCGTCCAGGAGTTCTTGCAGGCCATCTGCCCGAAAGATCACGGAGAGTGTCCCGCCTTTTTTCAGCAAATCGCTCGCGGTGCGCAGCCAAGGTTCAACACCACGCTCATCCAGTGCATGTGCGGCGGCCCGTTCCTTCTGTGGTGTTACGCGAAAACGGC
Organism: Pseudovibrio exalbescens; assembly: GCF_028737195.1. Classification (GTDB taxonomy): domain Bacteria; phylum Pseudomonadota; class Alphaproteobacteria; order Rhizobiales; family Stappiaceae; genus Pseudovibrio; species Pseudovibrio zosterae. Next base: position 422,494 of record NZ_JAQZAJ010000003.1, read on the forward strand.
TGCTGTCATAGTAGGGCGGATTCATGATGACATGATCGGCTTGCGATGGATGCAGACCGGTTGCATGGCGGATGCTTCCCTTGGCGGTGAGGTCTGCTTCCACGATTGTAACGCGTTCGGCGAAGCGTTGGTTCTCGGGAAGCGCCAGACCGCGGCGGGCAAGGCTTGCCGCCACCGCATCTACTTCAACACCAGTGACTGTGATCTTTGGCAGGCGCCATGCGGCACAAAAGGCGGCAGAGCCGACACCTGTTCCCAGATCCATCACATGCCCCGTGGTGGCATCAGGCAGACTGGCAGCGAGATAGACTGCATCCAGCCCGGCGCGATGGCGCCCCTTGGCGGGTTGCTCAATCATGACGCGGCCATCAAGGAACTTGTCGAGTGTTGTCTGTGGCAGCTCAACCAAGTTGGTGTCTATTGGGAGTGTGTCGGGCGTTTCTGCCATTTTCTTTGTGTCAGCGCTTCAGCTCATATTCGAGGCCGGCCTCCACGAGAAGCTGTCTGGCGCGGTCAATCTCGTCGGCATGTACCAGAATTCGGCGTGGGAGAAAACCCAGAGAGCCATCCAAAATGCTCATGTTGGTGTCTGCGACGAAGAAGATGATGCCTGCTTCGCCGAGCAGTGCTTCGACAAAAGAAATCGTCACGGCGTTGTTCGTGCGCAGCAGTTCTTCCATCAATTCCCTCCCTGATCTGATCATTAGGCACGTTATTGTGTTCAGATCGACCTGAAAATGCGTTTTAGCCAAGGAACATCTGCGATCAATTTGCGTTCCGATCTTGCCCTAGTGGCTTTCGGGACCTATTGTCCCGGAAAAGTCAATGGAGAGGGCAACACGTGGGCGTCGTTCAGTTGCAAAAAGACCTTAAACAACCAGCCAGTATTCAGAGTCTGGTTGATCTCGTCTCGGATGACATGGGGCGCGTTAACGAGCTGATCCTTTCTAAAGCCGGCTCTAATGTGGAACTTATTCCGGAGATCTCAAGACACTTGATCGATTCCGGTGGCAAGCGTCTGCGCCCGATGCTGACGCTCGCGTTCGCGAAGATGTTTGGCTACGAAGGCGACGGTCATGTCATTCTAGCTGCCGCCGTCGAGTTCATGCACACAGCCACACTGCTTCATGACGATGTGGTGGATGAGAGTGACATGCGCCGTGGCAAGCTCGCAGCTCGCAAGCTCTGGGGGAATCAGGCAAGCGTTCTGGTGGGCGACTATCTTCTTGGCCAGGCTTTCAAGATGATGGTGGACGTGGGTTCTCTGGAAGCGCTGCGCATTCTGTCAGAAGCTTCTGCAATTATTGCGGAAGGTGAGGTGCTGCAACTGGGCGCGGCGCAGGACCTGAACACCGATGAACCGATGTACATGCAGGTGGTGGAAGCAAAGACCGCCGCACTGTTTGCTGCTGCATCCGAGGTGAGCCCGGAAATCGCCGATAAGGGTGCCGAGATTCGCGCGGCTGCGCGTAAGTTTGGTATGGACCTTGGCCTTGCTTTCCAGTTGGTGGATGATGCCCTTGATTATGGTGGGTCTGCCAAGGACCTTGGAAAAGACGTAGGTGATGACTTCCACGAAGGCAAAATCACCCTGCCAATCATTTATGCGGTTCAACGCGGCTCTGATGAGGACCGTGCCTTCTGGAAGCGGACACTCGAAGACGGCATTATTGAAGATGGCGACCTCGAGCATGCAATCCAGCTGCTCCGCACCACCGGGGCTTTGGAGGATACCATCAAGCGAGCGCGGGAGTTTGGCGCTTCTGCCATTGAAGCCTTGGCAACCTTGCCTGATGGCGCTGCAAAGGATGCGCTGGTTGAAAGCGTTGAGTTTTGCATCCAGCGCGTCAGTTAAACGCAAAAAAGGTTTGATTTAAAAATGGGGCCAACGGCCCCGTTTTTTGTTAGTACGCTGCGGATTGAACCCACCAATCGGGGCGGTTTTCCTTGATGCGCTTAGCCACGGCCTGTGCTTCGCCAAGTGTTGCGCAGAGCGCAAAGCAGGTTGGGCCGGAGCCTGACATGCGTGAGAGAAGCGTTTCAGTCTGTGCGTCCAGGAGCGACAGCACATCGCCGATTTGTGGCACCAAGGACGTTGCCGGTGCTTGAAGGTCATTTCGGCAGGCACGCAGCCAGCTGGCAAATTCCTGCGGGCCAGACCATTTATCCGGCAAGGTTTGCAATGGGCTGTTTTGTTTGTTCTCCAAGGCTTGGAAAACGGAGGGTGTTGACAGCTCGATACCCGGATTGACGAGCACCAGTGCACCTTTGGGAGCGGCGGAGAGCTTTTCGATCTGCTCGCCAATGCCGCGAACCCGGCTTGGATTTTCACCAAAGCACATCGGTACATCCGCACCAAGACGCAAGGCAAGCTTCTCAAGATTGTGGCTTGATGGATGAACGTCCCAAAGACGGCCCAAGGCGCGTAAGGTAGCTGCTGCATCTGCCGAACCGCCACCAATGCCAGCGGCAACAGGCAAGCGCTTTGTCAGTTGGATGTGTGCAGAACGGGCGCCCGGTACACTTTCTGACATCAGCCACGCAGCCTTCATAACAAGGTTTGTGGACCTGTCTGTGTTCAGAGGCTCGGCGTAGGGCCCCGAAATGCTCAGGGTCATGTCATCGGCGGGGCGCAGTGTTATCTCATCACCATACGCGGGAAAAACCACAAGGCTATCTAGCGTGTGGTAGCCATCCTCGCGCTGGCCTGTGACATGAAGAGCCAGATTGACCTTGGCCCGTGCGGTTTCCACCACCTCAGTGGTTTCAAAAGGTGCTACTAACTCGCTTGCAGCAAGTCTATCTGCCGTCATTGGCGTTTTGTCCAATATTGGTTGTTTCTTCCAAAGGCATGCCGTGCTTGATCTTGTTCAGGATCTCGCTGAGGTGATCGGGTTCTGGCTCCAAGTCTCGGGCGTGGTTCCATTTGAACCGGGCCTCCAGCTTACGGCCGACCTTCCAGTAGGCATCCCCCAGGTGGTCGTTGATGATTGGGTCTTGCGGTCGAAGAGATACCGCACGTTCAAGTTGAGAGACAGCTTCCTCGTAGCGGCCAAGCCGATAGTAGACCCAGCCCAGACTATCGACAATGTAGCCATCAGTCGGGCGCAGGCGTACTGCCGTCTTGATCATCTCAAGGGCTTCGTCGAGCTTCAAGCCCCGGTCCACGAGAGAGTAACCGAGATAGTTCAGCACCATCGGTTGATCCGGATAAAGCTCCAGCACCTCACGAAAGTCTGCTTCAGCTTCTTCCCACTTGTTTTGGCGTTCGCGGGTAATGCCGCGGAAGTAGAGCAGCGGCCAGTTCTGGCGTTCAACGGTCTCCAGTGTGTTGATGCCTGCGGAGTAGGCCACTTCAGCCTCTTCAAACAGAGAATGAGACCGCAAGACATTGCCAAGCGCAGTTACGGCCTCAAGGTCGGTTGGGTCTTCCTCAACCAGTGCCTGCAGATGCTCGCGGGCTTCTTCAAGGTTTTCAAGCGCGTTGTAGTGAAGTCCAATCTGGATCTCAGCCTCGCGCTTCATGGGAGAGGCGCTGTCCACTTCACCAAGATACTCGATGGCTCGGTGGTTGTTTCCCAACTGTTCGAACAGGGTGCCAAGTGCAATGGAGGCTGCATCCAGATCTGGGTTCAAAAGGCGTGAGGTCTGGAGATAGACGGCGGAAAGCTCTTCCCCATCGCGGCTGATGGCAGAGCCCAGACCATAAAGAGCCTCCGCAACACCTTGCGCGGGAGTGGTAGCCAGCGGCTCCAGCATGTCGCCATCGGTGATTGCCTTGCGCGTGTCGACAAGAAGCGGGTGGTTCGGCACCAACTGGTCGTAGGCGTCGAGCACCTCAAGCGCATCTTTTTGGCGTCCATTGGCCGCCAGAGCGCGGGCATAGGCGTTGGAGATGCGCAGAGCCCCAGGGTCGGCCCCATAGGCCTCCTCGTAAAACTTCAGTGCCTCCGCTCCGTTTCCGGCGGATTCCATGATGAGGCCGGCATTGAAGCTGGTGAAAAGCTCGAACCAGTTTGGTCCTTCAACGGTTGTAAGAAACTCGATGCCTTTTTCAGGAGCCCCGCGGCCAGCCTCCGACCATGCGGACATGATTGCAAAAGTAAGCCGAGAGAGCGGATTGATATCGCCTCCGTTCAAGGCCTCAATCGCCGCATCAAAGTCGTCCTCAGCAATGGCCTTGGCGGACTTGTAGAAGTGCGCAAGGAAGTGATCCTCGTCGTTCTCAAGCAAGCGTTCGATGAGCGGGGCGGCCCTTTCGAAGTCGCCATCTGCCAGCGCCATCACAAAGGTGCGGTCTTGCAGGTAATAGTTGTCGGGATCCAGATGCAAAGCCTGCTCGAAATAGCGGGCGGCACTCTCAAGATCTTGCGCCTGCAAGGCGCTGCGGCCTGACAGGTAGCTGCCAGCCAGTGAGAAGTTTTGTGCAGATGGCGTTGTAATCTGCGCAGGGCTCAAATTGGCCGCGTGGGCCCACGTCAAGGTTGATACAGCGACCGTCGCTGCGAGAAGAGCTGCTTTCCTGCTTACCCGAATGAAGCGGGAAGGGCGGTCGTTGACGCAAAGTCTTGAATGGTCCATTGAATTCTCTCGTTGAGAGCCGCAGTCGACTCAATCCTCTATCGCATGGTCTGACCAAGAAGCATGGCGGTTTCAGGGCCACCATGATGAGTCAGAGGAGCTTGCCACATACTCTAACCTATTGAGTGGTCGAAAAAAGCTAAATATACCGTGAAGCAGCCATCCTCCGATTTTCTTGCCTCCTGTATCTTATAGTTTTTTTCAAGCGAGATAAGCATTACCCCTAAGGTCGCACCAAATGCATCTTGCTATACTCAGCTACTCTTTGCATTAAGATATTTCACTGCAGATAAAGGGGGGTGCTATGACCAAGTGGGTCTATGTTTTTGGTGAAGGCAGGACCGAGGGCGCCGCTGAAATGCGCAATCTTCTCGGTGGGAAGGGTGCCAACCTTGCTGAAATGTGCCGACTGGGGCTTCCTGTGCCTCCAGGGTTTACCGTAACCACAGAAGTCTGCACGCATTACTACCAGAACGAGCGCAGGTATCCTGAAGAGCTAAAAGAGCAGATCGCTCAGGCGCTGAAAGCTGTGGGAGAGCTGACAGGCAAGACATTCGGCGATACGAGCAACCCGTTGTTGTTGTCCGTTCGCTCTGGTGCGCGGGTCTCCATGCCAGGCATGATGGACACGGTTTTGAATCTCGGATTGAATGACGTTACCGTGCGTGCGCTGGCCGAACAGTCTGGCGACGAGCGGTTCGCTTATGACAGCTACCGCCGATTCATCCAGATGTACTCGGACGTCGTGCTCGGCGTTGATAATGATTACTTCGAAGAGATCATCGAAGATATCAAAGATGAAAAAGATTATACGCTCGATACGGACCTGACCGCAGAAGACTGGAAGGTTTGTGTTGACGCGTTCAAGGCCAAGGTGAAGGAAGAGCTGGGTCGCGATTTCCCAGATGACCCGCAAGAGCAGCTGTGGGGTGCTGTCAGCGCCGTCTTCCAATCATGGATGATCCCGCGTGCGCAAACTTACCGCAAGATCCACAGCATCCCTGAGGAGTGGGGGACTGCGGTCAACGTGCAGGCCATGGTCTACGGCAACATGGGAGAGGGCTCCGCGACAGGTGTGGCGTTTACCCGCAACCCGGCCACTGGTGAAAACGCGCTTTATGGCGAATTCCTCGTGAATGCGCAGGGCGAAGACGTTGTGGCTGGTATTCGGACGCCGCAGGACATTTCGGAAGCTGCGCGTATTGCATCTGGTTCTGAAAAGCCTTCCCTCGAAGCGATCATGCCTGAGGTGTTCCAGCAGTTTCAGGCGACTTGCAACAAGCTGGAAGTACACTACCGTGAAATGCAGGACCTTGAGTTTACTGTAGAGCGCGGCAAGCTCTGGATGCTGCAAACCCGCACAGGCAAACGGACGCTCAAGGCAGCGCTCAAAATCGCCGTTGAAATGGCGGATGAAGGCCTGATCAGCAAGGAAGAGGCAGTGCTTCGGATTGATCCGGGCTCACTTGATCAGCTTCTTCACCCAACGATTGACCCTGCTGCGGAACGGGATGAGCTGACCACAGGTCTGCCCGCCTCTCCGGGTGCGGCCAGCGGCGCGATTGTGTTCAATCCGGACGAGGCGGAAGCAGAAAAGGCGGATGGCAAGGCTGTCATTCTGGTTCGCACAGAAACCAGTCCGGAAGACATTCACGGTATGCATGCCTCAGAGGGTATTCTGACCTCTCGCGGCGGCATGACCAGTCACGCGGCTGTAGTGGCGCGCGGCATGGGCAAGCCTTGTGTGTCTGGGGCCGGCGGCATTCGTGTGGACATGCAGCGGCAGGTCATGCTGGTAGATGGCAGAACCTTCAAGAAGGGCGACATCATTACCATTGATGGCAGTTCGGGTCAGGTCCTTGCTGGTCGTGCAAAGATGCTTCAGCCAGAGCTTTCTGGCGACTTCCAGAAGCTCATGGAGTGGGCCGATGGTCTGCGTCGCATGCGCGTGCGCGCCAATGCCGAGACACCAACGGATGTAAAAACGGCATTGTCTTTTGGTGCCGAAGGGATTGGTCTGTGCCGAACCGAGCATATGTTCTTCGATGGAGATCGGATTCTCGCCGTTCGTGAGATGATCCTGTCTGACACCGAGGAAGAGCGCCGTGAGGCACTGGCCAAGCTTTTGCCCATGCAGCGGGATGACTTCACTCAGATTTTTGAGCTGATGGAAGACCGGCCGGTCACCATCCGCTTGCTGGATCCACCTCTTCATGAGTTCCTGCCAAAGACCGAGGATGAAATCGGTGAAGTGGCGCGGCAGATGAATGTAGATGCGGAAGATCTCAAGGAGCGGGCGCTTGAACTTGAAGAGTTCAACCCGATGCTCGGCAACCGTGGGTGCCGCCTTCTGATCTCATTCCCGGAAATTGCAGAGATGCAAGCTCGGGCGATCTTTGAAGCGGCTGCCGAAGTTTCCCGACGTCGCGGCGTCTCCGTGAAGCCGGAGGTGATGGTTCCACTGGTCGGCCTTCGCTCTGAACTTGATTTCGTGCGTGATCGCATTGAAGCGGTCGCAAAGGAAATCGAGACAGAGCAGTCCGTTAAACTGGACTACACCATTGGCACCATGATCGAACTGCCGCGTGCTGCGCTGCGGGCGGAAGAGATTGCCGGTTCTGCCGAGTTCTTCTCTTTCGGGACCAACGACCTCACGCAAACCACCTTCGGTATATCCCGAGATGATGCTGCATCATTTTTGGGGACCTACCAGGAGCGCAAGATCCTGGAGAAGGATCCGTTCGTCTCCCTTGATACCAACGGTGTGGGGGAACTGATTGAGATTGCGGCGGAACGCGGCCGCAAGCGGCGCGGCGATATCAAGCTTGGCATTTGTGGTGAGCATGGGGGCGATCCGGCTTCCATCGCTTTCTGCGAAACAATTGGCTTGAACTACGTCAGCTGTTCGCCGTTCCGTGTGCCGGTTGCACGCCTTGCTGCAGCGCAAGCCGCCTTGAAGGCCAAGGGCTAACCGATCCCTACTGTTCTGCGTAGAAACGAAAAAGGGCGGGTTCGACACCCGCCCTTTGCTTTTGGATTTTGTGAGTCTGGTTAGGTGGTCTCCTCAACCAACTCGATGTCATCAAGAGCGTTTTCCGCTTCCCCTTCACGCCAGAGGCGGAATTTTGTCAGCGGCATTGGACGGGCGAAGTAGAAACCTTGCAGGACCGGATTTCCGATCTCTGAAAGGAACTGGAACTGAGACTTGCGCTCGATGCCTTCAACGCAGATGTCCATCTTGATGGCTTCCGAAAGGTTGATAAGCGAGCGCATGATCTCCTGCGCGTCCACATCATGATCAAGATCCTCAACGAAGGAGCGGTCGATCTTGATCTTGTCGAAGTTGTAAAGGCGCAAATAGCTGAGGCTTGAGTACCCGGTGCCGAAGTCATCCAAAGCGACTTTGACACCAATGTTGTGAAGCTGCTTCAACGTCTCGCCGACGTTTTCAGCTTCGCTCATCAGCACTTCTTCCGTTACCTCAAGTTCAATCCGGCCTGGCTCCAACTCGTATTTTTGCAGCAGGCGTTCCACAAGCGGTGGGAAGTCTGGGTGGCGCAGCTGGTTTGGAGAAACATTGACGCACATCTGAATGCCCGGCATGTGGGTGGCATCCTTCATGGCTGTTTCCAGAACCCACTCACCGATTTTGTTAATGAGCTGAGATTCTTCCGCCACATGCAGGAATGTTCCCGGCGCGATCTGTCCGCGGGTTGGATGGTTCCAGCGGATGAGGGCCTCTGCGGCTACTGCGCGCTCACCCTTTGCATCCATGATCGGCTGGTAGAAGTTTTCGAACTCATTGCGTTTCAGCGCGCGTTCAATCTCTTCCTCAATGGTGCGGCGCATCTGGATCCGCTCTTCCATGTGCTGTTGGAAGACGACGTGACGGGCACGGCCCATTTCCTTGGCCTGATAGAGGGCGATATCAGCACGGCGCAACAGCTCGTTCATCTCATGGCCGTACTCGGGGCTCACGACCACACCCAGGCTTGCTGTGGTGAGAATGCGGTTTTTCTCAACCATGTAGGGCTTGGTGACCGCTTGCTCGATTTCAAAACAAGCCTCTTCGATTTCCGTTAGGTCTGCGCGGTTTGGCAGCAGGATGAGGAACTCATCCCCGCTGATGCGTGCAAGCAAATCATTGGGTCGAAGGACTTCTTGAAGACGTTCTGCCACCTGACAGATCACCTCATCACCGACCAAGTGGCCAAGGCTATCGTTGATCTGCTTGAAGTGGTCAAGGTCCATGTAGACCACACCAGCGACCTTGTTGTTCATGCGGGTCTTGCGCAGCATCGGGGTGAGCGCTTCGCTGAAGTAGGTGCGGTTTGGCAAACCCGTGAGGGCGTCATGGAGGGATGCAAAGCGGGCGCGGCCCTCGTTTTGAACGAGACGATCGGCCAAGCGCACGGATGAATACAACAGACCCAGCGCGACCACCAAAATGACGAGGGTGACGGCCAACATGTACGGCATCAACTCGTCGTAGAGAGCTTTCGATGCTGCTGAAGTGGTCCAGCTCAGGTAGGCCACCACATCTCCACGCACGTTTTCCAGCGGCACGGAAACGCTGTCCGGGTCTGCATCGTTCGGGGAGGACGTGAGGTAGATGTCCCGCATGCCGGTGATGGATTCGAAATTGTCCATGAGGTCGGCGTCGAGCTGGCGGATCCAGATAAGGTAGCCGGCATGGCGAAGGGCTTGCTGCCCCTCGCTGCCCGGGTGAGCAATCGCCGCAACTGTGGCAAGGCCAATGCCGCCATCAAAACGAATGATGTCGCGCATGCTCAAATCAATAGGCATTGCGCTGCGCAGAGGGGCTGGCAGGCTGCTCTGATCCACGTGTGTTCTGAGGTTGCGCTCCAGCATGTCGATGGTCGGCGCAATTTGTTCTTTCAGCGCGCCATCATAAATTCGGTTATGCCACGGAAGGTCCTGACGGTAGGCATATGCAGGCTGTTTCTCTGCATCCAGAATGAGAAATACATCCCTGTCGCCGCGGTTGTTTTTGGTGGGCGTGAGGTCCTGATCCAGAAACAGGTTGCGCTCACCCGACTTCACCGTGTTGTAAGCCTTTTCCGAAAGAGCGATGCGTTCCACCTCGTAAGCAAGGCTGTCGCGGTATACCTGAAGGTTACTGGAGATCAGTCGCTGTTCTTTTTCAGATTCATAGATGATCGCTTTTTCCGTGGTGTATTGGAAAGCTGTGTAGCCTGAAATAAGAGCGGCACAGATTACCAGAAGCAAGCCGAAGGCAATCAATCGCGCCAGTTTGTTGCGCTTGGGAAATTTGGACTCGGGAAGATGCACCAACTCGGCCCCATTGCCCCAATTCTTTGGCTTGTCAGAGACTTCGGACATGCTCAACACACTCCTTGCGTGGCATATGCAGGGATTTTTAGGATATTTTGGCTTGGATTATTCACGAGAAGTCTTGAGCGAGCCTGTAGTGCTGCCCGTTTTTGACGCGTTTGTTTTTCGGCTTAGAGCAGGTTCAGCCCACGAAAACTTGCATGTCCGTGTTGAGCGATGATGATGTGATCATGCAGCACAATATTGAGTGGTTTGAGCGCGTCATTGATGCGTGCGGTCATTTCAATGTCAGCGCGGGAAGGGGTAGGGTCGCCGGAGGGGTGATTGTGTACCAATATCAAAGCGCTGGCCCCATGCTCCAGTGCTCGTTTGATCACCTCGCGAGGATAAACCGGGGCATGGTCAACGGTGCCGCGTTGCTGGATCTCATCGGCAATCAGTTGGTTCTTCTTGTCAAGAAACAGGATACGGAACTCCTCGGTCTGGCTGTGTGCCATCGCGGCATGAATGTAGTTCATGACCGCAGACCAAGATGACAAGGGTGTTTGCGGGTCCACCTGATCTTTTGCAAACAGCACGGCGGCGGCCTGCAGCTCCTTGATGAACCGCGCGGTTTTCTCGCCGCAACCCTGGACTTCCATCAAGCGTTCGCGTGGTGCGGCCAGAACTTTGGCAAAGGAACCAAACCGTTCGATCAGCGCTTTGGCGAGCGGTTTGGTGTCGCCCTGCTTGATGCAGGAAAACAGGAGCATTTCAAGAAGTTCGTAGGATTGGAGTGCCTCCGCGCCTGCCTCATCAAAGCGTTGGCGCAGGCGTTCACGGTGGCCATGATAATGCTTCGGCTCTTTGCTCTTGGCGGTCTTACCTGCCTTAGAGCCGCGGTCACGCGGGGAGAGTGGGCTTTCCGATAGGCCAAAGAGGTCTTCCGACAACTCACTCTCCTTCTCATGGTTTGCCCGAGCCTTATTGGGTCTCCGGGTGCAGCGGGTTGAACAGCCCCTTTGGCGATGTGGTGAAAATATCGCAGCCATCGGGCGTGATCCCGATGGAGTGCTCGAACTGAGCCGTCAGGGATTTGTCACGGGTCACGGCGGTCCAACCGTCTTTCAGCACCTTCACGTGCGGTTTGCCCAGGTTCACCATTGGTTCGATGGTGAAGATCATACCCGGCTTAAGCTCAATGCCTTCGCCCGGTTGGCCGTAGTGCAGAATGTTCGGCATGTCGTGGAACAGCTTGCCGACGCCATGGCCGCAGAAGTCTCGAACCACGGAGCAGCGCTCTGCTTCAACGTAGGACTGAATGGCATAACCAATGTCACCGGTCGTGTTGCCCGGCTTGGCTGCCTCTATGCCGCGCATGAGTGACTCGTGCGTCACTTCAATAAGGCGCTCCGAGGCCCGTTTCAGCTTGCCAACACCATACATTCGGGAGGAGTCCCCGTGCCAGCCATCCAGTACGAAGGTGACGTCGATGTTGACGATGTCACCTTCTTTCAGTGGCTTTGGGCCCGGAATGCCATGACACACCACATGATTGATGGATGTGCAGCAAGACTTCATGAAGCCGCGGTAGTGAAGCGTCGCAGGAACTGCGCCATGCTTCTTGCCAAACTCATAGACGTAATCATCAATTTCCTGAGTGGTGACGCCCGGCTTTACCAAATCAGTCACACCATCAAGGCACGCAGCTGTGACTTGAGACGCGCGTCGCATGCCTTCAAAGTCGTCGGGGCCATAGAGGCGGATCTGACCCGTGTTCTTCAAGGGCGCGGTGGCGGCATCAATATAAGAGACCATGTATTCCAATTTCCTTTGTCGGGCCGCGCCACCAGATCTTGAAGCTTGAGCGGAGACTTCGATGCATCACTGTAGTCAGCGGCGACAACGCGATACAAGCCCCGGTTCTCCGTAGAAGAGCTCCCCGACAACTGATGGGTACTCGGCGATGCGGCTTATCTTTCCCATTCTATATAGCGCGGCTTGCTTCAGTTTTCTGCGAAAAATGAGGGGAACCTGTGCTTTTGTGGAGGAATGATTGGATGCGGGGATAGCATGCCCGCGCGCGTCTGTGAAGATCAGGTTCCCTTGAGGCTCTTGGCGCCTTGCGTGTACGTGCGCGGCCTTTGTTGAGCTTGCGCATTGGAAAAAGCATAGCGCCTCTTGCACTTCCAATGCCGCACAGCTATCCAGAGGATAACAAGCGGTCGTGGTGGAATTGGTATACACAGCAGACTTAAAATCTGCCGCCGTTAGGCTTGCGGGTTCGAGTCCCGCCGTCCGCACCAAATCCTTCCTTGAAATGTGATATTTTTCCTGTGCGTGAAGTGATCTTTTGCGCCAGTTCAATTTTTACATGCCGTTCCTCGGGTAAGTTGCTGGCAAAGACCATTGAGGAACTGCCACATGCAAGAGCTGCAAGCGCGCTTCAAGACAATCACTGAAGACCCATCCCTGTCATTCTCTCAAAAAGCCCGAGCCCTTTCGCTGGAGGCGGAAAACTCGTTGGCCTATCCCGAGCTGGATGAGGATACAGCCCGCGCGTTGGAGGAACGCGTGATCTGCGACATGTACGAGGGGCATGCGCCGTTCAAGCCGCGCTACGTGATGCCGGACTACTCGGTCGTCCTCAAGAAGGGCAGTGAGTTTCTTGAACTTGAGCCCGCGCAAACGCTTGATGAGGCCATCAACTCCTTGATGATTGCCTATCACCACGTGCCTTCTGTTACCAACATGCCGGTGTTCTTGGGGCATTTGGATGACTTGTTGCTGCCTTATTGCGACGGTGTGAGCGAAGAGGCGCTTTACAGCAAGATCAAACTGTTCTGGCGCTATCTGGACCGTGTGCTGCCAGATGCCTTCATGCACGCCAACATTGGGCCTTCTGACAACCAGGTGGCGCGTGCCATTTTGAAGGTGGATTCAGAACTCAAGCAAGTTGCGCCGAACCTGACTTTCATTTGGGATCCTGAAGTCAGCAGTGACGAGATCTTCCAGATGGCTTGCGACAGCATTATTGAGTGCTCGAAGCCGCACATTGCCAACCATCCGGTGCACCAACCGATCTTTGATTCCGCAGGCTATGGCATTGCCAGTTGCTACAACGCGCTGCCCTTGTGCGGCGGCGCGTCCACGCTGACGCGCATCAACCTTTATGAAGTAGCCAAGCGCTCTGTCAGCGTTGAAGATTTTTTCCAAAACGTGTTGCCGCGTTATGTGGATCTGAACTTTCGCCTCACTCAGGTCCGCGTCAATCATCTCTTTGAAAAATCCCGCTTCTTTGAAAGCTTCCTTGTCAAGGAAGGCTGGATAGCCAAAGACCGGTTTACTGCCATGTTTGGTATCTTTGCCATGGCAGAAGCGGTCAATGAGCTTCAGGAAAAGGCGGGCGTTGCCGGACGATATGGTCATGATGATGCTGCAAACTCCCTCGGGCATCGCATTTCGGCTGCATTGGCGGAAGCTGTCGCAAGCCGGGAGATGGAATATGTATGGCGCGGCCGTGCGATGCTGCACTCCCAAGCAGGCCTGAGTGATGATGGTGGATGTACACCGGGTGTACGCATTCCTTATGGTTCCGAGCCGGACCCTGTCACTCACATTCAGGCGCTAGCGGGCCACCATGGCTACTACACCTCTGGTGTCAGCGAAATTCTGACGTTGGATGAGACCATTCGCAACAATCGGGAGGCTTTGAGCCAGTTGGTGAAAGGCGCATTCTCGCTGGGGTTCCGCGAGTTCTCTGCCAACATCTCCAGCAATGATCTGGTGCGGGTGACAGGCTACATGGTGCGTTTGTCAGACATCCAGAAGTTCAAGGAAAGCGGCGGCTCTCGCATCAACACCACGGTTCTTGGCGCAGAGGCCTCTGTTACCGGTGCCATTCTGGACCGAGCCCCAAGGGTGATCGCCCATGAATTTACCAGAGGCTAAGGTCAGCAAGATCCTGAACTTCTCCTGCGTGGACGGGCCGGGGAACCGGCTTGTCCTGTTCCTGCAGGGCTGCAACTTCGCCTGCCTGAATTGTCACAACCCCCACACCATGGCCCTGTGCAACCATTGCGGTGACTGTGTTCCTGCCTGTCCAACCGGCGCCCTCAGCATGATCGGGGGCAGGGTTGTTCATGATCCGACCCGATGTGATGAGTGTGATCAGTGTTTGGAGGTCTGCCCAATCAACTCAAATCCCAAGGTCTTTCAAGTAACCATTGGTGAGGTTTTGGAGCTGGTCCAACGGAACAAACCATTCTTGAATGGCATCACGGTTTCAGGGGGGGAGGCAACCACACAGCTGAAGTTCATCACTGCGCTGTTTGGGGTGATGAAGCAAAGCGTCAGCCTTCGCGATCTGACCTGCTTCATTGATAGTAACGGATATTTGCCGGAGTTCGCGTGGCGGTCGGTGCTGCCATACACGGACGGGGTCATGTTGGATATCAAAAGCTTTGATTGTGACCTGCACTGTAAACTGACCGGACGCACCAACGAACGTGTCTTGGCCTCGGCCCGCTTCTTACATGCGGAAGGCAAACTGCACGAACTGCGCTATCTGCTCATTCCCGGAATGACAGACGTGCCTGCTGAGATTGATCGTTTGCTGGACTTTGTTTTGGACTTGTCTCCAGGCCTGAACCTGCGCCTCAATGCCTTTCAGCATCATGGGGTGCGAGGTGAAGCGCAGGACTGGCCCGCCGCAGAAAAAGACCGCGTTGAAGAAATCGCCAGCCAGTTGCGCCGGGGTGGTCTGTCCAACGTGACCACACCTGCTGTTTACATCTGATCAGCCTTTAACAAACGCCGCCGCAGGTGCTTTTCCGTCTCAACCAAAACAAACAGCGCAATGCCAATGCTAAGGACCAGCAGGCAGTCACCAAGTGACATGGCACGGGTGTCAAAAATGCCCTGCAGAGCGGGAACATAGGTAATGGCGATCTGAGCGGAGACGGTTATGGTCACGGTGATCCACACGATCGGCGTGGCAACTAGGGCGCTCAGATCAAGTGAAACACTGTAAAACCGCCTGATAAAAAACAGATGGAATATCTCCATGATCACAAGCGTGTTCATTGAGAGGGTGCGGGCAAGTTCAACCGGATAGCCGCTTGAAATGGCATAGGCATAGATGCCGAAGACGCCGGCAATGAACAGCATGGCGACGAAAACAATGTGCCAGATAAGCCCAGAGGTCAGAAGGGGCTCACTGCGCGGGCGCGGTGGCCGTTTCATCGTGTGCGTCTCTGTGGGCTCAAACGCCAGGGCCAGCCCTAAGGTGGCCGCTGTGATCATGTTGATCCAAAGGATTTGAACCGGTGTTACAGGAAGTGCTAGCCCCAAGAGAAGGGCCACGATGATGGTCATGGCTTCCCCCGCGTTGGTTGGCAGGGTCCAGCTTATGACTTTCTTGATGTTGTCGTATACCGTTCGGCCCTGGCGGACTGCGGCAACGATGGTCGCGAAGTTATCATCTGCAAGAACGATTTCGGCCGCCTCTTTGGCCGCTTCACTGCCCTTTTGGCCCATGGCCACACCGGCATCGGCCCGCTTCAAGGCTGGGGCATCGTTGACGCCATCACCAGTCATGGCCACCGTCATGCCAAGGGATTGCAGAGCCATGACCAAGCGGAGTTTATGCTCTGGGCTTGTGCGCGCAAAGACATCGCAGTCCTGCACGCGTGCTTTCAGATCGGCATCGTTGATCTTGTCGAGGTCAGCGCCGGTCAGCACCAAGTCGCTGCTGGTCAAACCTATTTGCCTGCCAATGGCTACGGCTGTCTTGGCGTGGTCGCCGGTGATCATCTTCAGGCGTATGCCGGCTGAGTGACACTCGGAGATGGCTTGGAGGGCTTCAGGACGCGGCGGGTCGATCAATCCGACAAGGCCAACAAACGTAAGTGTTCCGTTGAGTTCATTCTCGTCGAGAGGCTCGCCTTCCTTGTGTTCCTCCCTGATCGCAAAAGCGAGGACGCGCTGCCCTTTTGCTGCGATCCGCTCAACCTCATTGAGCCAGTAAGCGGTATTGAGCGGCTCCTCATGCCCCGCCTCTGAAAGCTGAGCAAAAGAGAGAGCGAGCAGCTTTTCGGGAGCGCCCTTCACAAAAATCCGCAGGCCTTCGGCCATGGAACGATTGAGAGAAGCCATGTATCGATGTTCCGCATCGAAGGGTATTACGCCGGTACGAGGCCATTCGTGCTGCTCATGTGATGGCCTTATTTCCAGTTTTTCTGCAAAAGTGAGCAGAGCTCCTTCCATGGGGTCGCCAACCACAGCCCAGCCAGCTCCATCGCGATGTAGGGAGGCGTCGTTGCAAAGAGCCACGGTTCTTGCTAGCGCCTGAAGACACAGGGACGGCGCAGGCAAAGCCATTCCATCTTCCTTGAGGACGGCCCCAACAGGGGTATAGCCATCACCTTCGACCATGTACGCTTGGTGACTTGTGACGGCGCTTGCCACCATCATCTCGTTGCGTGTCAGGGTTCCGGTCTTGTCGGTGCAGATGACTGAGACAGAACCAAGTGTCTCAATGGCAGGTAAGCGGCGGACAATCGCGTTTTTCTCTGCCATGGCTTTCACGCCAACGGCCAGAGTAATTGTGAGAACGGCTGGCAGTCCCTCAGGTATTGCGGCAACGGACAACCCTACCACCGCCATAAACACCTCTTTGAAGCCAAGTGAGGTGAAAAGCGCGCCATAGCCCAGAAGCAGAAGGGCTATGAGCAAGATCAGGAACGTGAGCCACTTTGCGAAAGCGGCCATATGCTGGAGCAAGGGCGTCGTCAGCTGTTCTACATTGGAGAGCAACCCGCTTATGCGGCCAATTTCTGTAGCTGCGCCGGTGGCAACCACGACGCCGGTGGCTTGCCCCTTTGTGATGAGGGTGCCAGAAAAAACGAGGGATGAGCGGTCACCCAGAGAGGCTTCCGCGTCCGCTGGGGCTGTGCTTTTCTCCGTTGGCAATGACTCTCCGGTCAGGATGGCTTCCTGCACCTGCAAGCGTGTGGCGGAGGTCAAGCGAAGGTCAGCGGGAACACGGTCGCCCGCCTCTAGCAAAACAATGTCGCCGGGCACCAATCGGTCGGCGGGAATGCTCTTTCGTTGTTCATCCCGGATCACATTTGCGCTTGGAGCCAGCATCTGGCGGATCGCATCCATGGCCCGTTCTGCATTGCCTTCCTGAATGAAGCCAATGATCGCATTGATGATCACAACGGCGAGGATCACGCTGGTATCAATGACGTGTCCCAACAGCGCCGTTATGCAAGCAGAGCCAAGCAGGACGTAAATGAGAACATTGTGAAATTGACCGAGGAATCGTTTCAGTGCGCTGGGGCCAGCGTTCTCCGGCAGCTTGTTCGGCCCATGTTCTTGCAGGCGCTTTTCCACCTGCAGTTGGGTGAGGCCTTTTTCAGTCGCACTCAGAGCCTGAAGAGTGTCACTAATCGATAGGGCGTGCCAGCGAGGTGCTTCGGTCATGTCAAAAAACCACCGCTTTTCCTTGTGGGCCTGAATGGCTACAACTCGCGGTCAGAATACGCCGCGGTAGAAAGGTGGCAAGAGGGCAAAAAGCAGCGTTTTTGCTCCAAAAAAAAGCCCCACCATTTGGCGGGGCTTTTCGATCGTTCTGTGAGTGACCTCAGAGCAGTGCAGGAATGCCTGGCAGCATGCCGACAGCAGCCATTGCCAGAGTACAGATGATTACAGCTGCACCTGGAATGATGATGCGGTCAGCAACGGTCAAGCGCGCTGCACGATCCTTGTCACCAATCAGGCCATTGTTGTCGAGCAACATGGTCAGCGCCCAAGCAAGCACTGGGTTGGTCACAAATGCTGCGAAGATACAAATACCCGCTGCGTTGGTGTCGTTGTTGTCGCGAACCATCTGAAGGCCAGCTTCAAGAAGTGGGAGGAACACGCCAACCAGCAGAGCACAAGACATCACAGGCTGCCATACAGCAACATCCATTGGGTAGCCCAGGGTTGCCACGATGATGCAGAGCGCGCCGAGCAGGATTGCGCCTGCAGGGATTGGACGCTTCGCAATTGCGGCCGGGATCATGTAGGTGCCCCAGGAAGAAGTGATGTTACCACCGCCGAAGAACGTACCTGTGAACTGGCGCAAAGAGCAGCAAGTCATGGTGTCGTCCACATCCATCAGGACGCGGTCGGTGTTCTTTGGATAGTTCAGCTCCTGGAAGATGCGGTGACCAAGGAAGTCAGGTGACCACATGGCAACAGCCAGGATTGCAAATGGAAGAGATGCAATGAAGTGGCTGAGGTTTGGAAGACCAAGCTGCCAGCCGGTCTCCGTAGAGCCCCACCAGTACCAAGGGTTCATGTTTGGCAGGCCCGGAGCCGTGGTGAACTGAAGGTCAACACCTGCGCCCAGTGCCAGCGCTACAGCAACAGCGGCGATTGAACACGCAGGAATGGCCAGCCAACGCTTACCAATCTTGGCGAGGAACGCATAAAGGATGATGTTCAGCGCAAGAATGGCCAGAGCAACATAGCCAAGGCTGTAGTCAAGGCCATGTGCAGCCTGAAGGCCGCTTGCCCAGGTGAACAGCGATGTGATCTGTCCCTTGGCGCCCATGAAGCCCAAGTAAACAAGCAAACCGCCCGCGACACCCTGACTTGTCAGGTTCACAAGGCGAGAACCGCCCTTGAAGTAACTCAGCAGCACACCGAACGCACAGAGCAAAATGGCCAACGCCAGTGGGTGAGCACCTGCAAGCGCGATCACGCCGATGAGCGGGATCATTGGGCCGTGGTTGCCCGCAAGGTTTGCCCGTGGGTTCAGAAAACCTGAACCAATGATACAAAACAGCAGAGCAGGGATCAGCATTTCGATGCGGACCACTTCAATGATCCACTCGGCACCAAGGTTCACGTGATCCCACCTCTCGGTGAGGCCCGTTGCCCAGGCAGTCATCACAGCCGAGTACATCACGGAGATGCCAATGGTGCCTGCGATTGCTGGTACAAAGTCTTCCAGCTCAAAGCGGAAGTCGCGGTATGGCAGGTTCAAAGCCCAGCGACGGGGCTTCATAATCTGCAGTTCATGATCCAAATATTCAGTCCGGGTGGCAAACTCGCTGGAAGGGCGATGTAGCTCACCATAAGACTTTTCTTGGTCTTCTTTTGTCTGCTGAAGCATATCAGCACAGTCTCCATTGTAGCCGAAATGTTTCAGGGCGCATGTGCGTGACCTGAAAGTCAATCTGAGGAGAGCTGGAAGTAATGGAAGGTACTCCGCTCAGACTATTAAATTTCGCCGCTTTTTTAGCTAGAGCTGAGACTTCGAGCAATAAGTATAAAATTTACAAAACTGCACGTATTTAGACGTATAACTTGCTTGGAGGAATATCAGATCACCTAGCGTTGGCCTTGAGCGACCGCAGGGCATTCGACTTTTGACCTAAATCCTAGACAGGCTAAGTGGCCCGTTTCTGCGGCTCCAATAATCGGTAATCAAGAATCCAGTGGTTTTAAGGTGGCTTAATGGTCGCAGATGCATCGTATTTTTGAACTGTTTTAAGTATAAAAATAACCTAGGAATACTCACTAGGGCACATATGCGTATAAACCCGGTGTGACACCATGCCGTAAGTCATTTGTCTAATATTTGTGCCGGGAAGCTGTCTTGGATAGCTGTGGTTATCTCATCAACAGGGTGGTGAAGCGCACGAGTCGGTTAGGTGACGTAGGTGACTCAAGGCGATCAGCGTGCGTTCCATACGCCGGAACTTTCAACGTATGCGCAATTACGTTGCGAGCAAGGCAGGCTTGCTCGCGGCACGTGCTTTCGCGGGTCCGCGTCCCATGCATGGCCCATGCTCAATAAAAGATCTGGTTTTGAGGGGGAGTATCTGGCATTGGTCACGGGAAAATGCTCTTCGATTGGAGCGGGGCGGGGCATTCGTATCCCGACGATCGCTGAGCGCTTCTAATTCCAACAGTATAATGCGCGCTGCTTTTTGCCGCGCCGCCTAGTGTTTGAGTGTTACCGTGATCCCACTTCGTCCGGTTTTGAACATACTCGGCTATCTCTATGTTGGTTTGGCATTGGTCATGCTGGTGCCGGCCATAGTAGACGTGGCCGCGCGAAACCCTGATTGGCAGGCCTTCGTCATGTCGAGCCTGATCGTCGGCATGATTGGTGTTTTGCTCGTTGCAGCGCTAGGCGGGTCATTGAATGACCGGCTTGATGTGCGGCAGGTGTTTTTGCTGACGACACTAGCCTGGGTCACCATTCCTGCATTTGGCGCTTTGCCGTTTCTTGGCCTCGGAATTGGCTACGTTGATGCTGCGTTTGAGACCATTTCCGGTTTCACCACGACAGGCTCTACGGTTCTGACTGGACTTGATACGCTTCCGCCTGGACTGCTGCTGTGGCGCTCATTGTCTCATTGGTTTGGCGGCGTTGGCATTATTGTCATGGCCATCGTGTTGATGCCGCTTCTGCGGATTGGAGGGATGCAGCTTTTTCGTGCTGAAAGCTCTGACAGAAGTGAAAAAGTAGTCAGTCGGGCCAGCGATTTGGTGCGTTGGATCGGCGGTGTGTATGTAGCGCTTACGCTGCTATGCGCGGTGCTTTATCGTATCTCTGGGATGTCGGCCTTTGATGCGATCAACCACGCCATGTCGACCCTGTCTTCTGGCGGCTTTTCCACCCACGATGAATCCTTCGCCTATTTTGACAATAACTCCACCCTTCTGGTCTGCATCATTTTCATGCTGGCATCCGGCCTGCCATTTGTAATGATGATCAAGAGTTTGCGGCAGGGATCGTGGGCGCTGTTCGAAGACCCGCAGGTGCGCGTTTTCCTTGGAACAGTCTTTCTATCCAGTGCCGGTATCTGCCTTTATCTTGGTATCGATAAGCATGTTGCGTTCACAGAGGCGTTTATCAGCTCGCTGTTTGTCGTGACTTCCATCATCACAACAACAGGCTTTGGCTTGGGGGACTATATTGCGTGGGGGCCTCCGATGGTGGGCCTGATCCTGACCTTCACCTTTTTTGGCGCGTGTACAGGGTCCACCTCCGGCGGTATCAAAATGCTGCGGTTCATCGTCTTCTTTGGTACCGTTCGTGCGTACATGAAAAAGCTAATTCGGCCGGATCGAGTTGTCGTGGTGCGCTATGGAGATACAAAAATCACGCCGGATCTGTCGTTCTCGGTTCTGGCGTTCCTGGTGGTCTATATGGCTACAGTCGGGGTGATCACGGTGATCCTTACGGCAATGGGGCTGGACTTGGTGACTTCCTTCAGCTCTGCGGCAACGGCGGTTAGCAATGTTGGTCCTGGACTTGGCGAAGTTGTTGGTCCTGTTGGCAATTTTGCATCTGTGCCGGACAACGCAAAGATCGTGCTCTCCGTTGCGATGCTGCTGGGGCGCCTCGAACTCTTTACGGTTCTCGTTCTTTTTGACCCCGAGTTCTGGCGGTAAGGCTCTTCGATCAGTGGCCTCAGCGTTCTGTTTTTGGGGCACCGGTTCCTGTGGAGATCAGAAGCTTCCTTAAGCACGAAGACCGTAAAGGCTTGCAGCTTAGCCGTTAGTCAGCCTATTTTGCCAAGTCCTAGGGGAATTCCATAGAAACAGCGCCGGTCGCTGATCAGAGTTTAGGCCGTGATTTCAATTCGACCTGTCTTAAGCGTTCTGGGCCATCTTTATGTTGGCCTTGCGTCCGCCATGCTGATCCCAGCGATCGTTGATGTTGCTGCGCGTAACGCTGACTGGCAAGCCTTTGTCATGTCCGCGCTTATTGTCGGCTTGGTCGGCTTGCTGCTCGTCGTGGCCATGGGCAATGCGTTGGAAGAAGGGCTCGACACGCGGCAGACTTTCATCCTCACCACCTTGGCTTGGGTTACCATTCCGGCATTCGGCGCGATCCCGTTTCTCTGGCTTGGCATTGCCTATGTGGATGCAGCTTTCGAGGCGGTTTCAGGCTTCACCACTACCGGTTCTACGGTGTTGTCGGGGCTGGATGGCTTGCCTCCCGGCCTTTTGGTCTGGCGGTCCTTGATGCAGTGGATGGGCGGCGTTGGTATCGTCGTTATGGCAATCGTGCTTCTGCCGTTCCTGCGCATTGGTGGTATGCAGCTGTTCCAGACCGAGAGCTCTGACCAAAGCGAGAAGATCGTTGGCCGTTCGGTGGAGTTGATCCGCTATATCGGCCTGACCTATTTGTTCCTCACCTGCTTGTGCATCATTCTTTACTGGGCTTCTGGTATGACCATGTTTGATGCGTTCAACCATTCGCTGACCACAGTCTCCACTGGCGGCTTTTCGACCCATGACGCCTCATTTGGTTATTTTGAGAACCCAATGACCGGATGGATCGCAGTGTTTTTCATGATTGTGGGCTCGCTTCCGTTCGTGTTGGTGATTCAGGCGTTTCGCGGCAAACCGATGCTGTTGTGGCGCGATCCTCAGGTGCGGGCCTTCCTTTATTTTCTTCTTTTCATCGCGCTGGCGCTTACCATTTATCTGGGGGTGAGCGGGACAGTTGCCTTCAGTGATGCGCTTCTTCAGGCAACCTTCAATGTGGTTTCCGTTGTCACGGGGACGGGGTATGCCATGGGTGATTACACCGCTTGGGGTGCGCCAGTCATAGGCCTTGCGTTGTTGCTGAAATTCGTTGGCGGTTGTACGGGGTCTACTACCGGCGGCATCAAGGTGTTCCGCTTCTTGGTCTTTTTTGGCACTGTGAAGGCACATATGCGCCGCATGGTGCGCCCAAACCGGGTCATTTCCGAAAGCTATGGCAACACCCGCCTGACACCGGAGCTCACTTTCTCGGTTTTGGCTTTCCTTGTCGTGTATCTTGGGACAGTCGGATTGCTGACCTTGATCCTCTCCACGTTCCATCTGGATCTTGTGACTGCCGTTTCTGCTGCGGCAACGAGCGTGGGTAACGTTGGGCCAGGGCTTGGTCCGGTCATTGGCCCTTCTGGGACGTTTGGCCCGCTTCCTGACGCTGTGAAGTGGATTCTGAGCGCAGCCATGCTGCTGGGGCGCCTTGAGCTGTTTACAGTTCTGATCCTTCTGGACCCGGATTTCTGGTCCAAGTAACAATCAATCGATTTGGAGCTCTTCCATGAAGTTCGAGGTTCCGCTCGTAACCGGGCGCCTGATCAAGCGCTACAAGCGTTTTCTCTCAGACATCCAGTTGGATGGCACTGGTGAGGTCGTGACGGCTCATTGCGCTAACTCGGGCTCCATGATGGGTTTGACCAGAGAAGGCATTCGGGTATGGCTGACACCTTCGGACAACCCGAAGCGAAAGCTGAAGTTCTCTTGGGAGCTTCTGGAAATCGATGGTGCCATGGTCGGTATCAATACTTCCCGGCCCAATGGTCTGGTTGAAGAAGCAATCAAAGCGGGCATCATCCCAGCGCTCTCCGGCTTTGACACCCTGCGCCGGGAAGTGAAATACGGCAAGAACTCCCGGATCGATATACTGCTCGAAGGTGAGGGGGGCAAGAAGACGTACGTTGAGGTAAAGAACGTGACCCTTTCTCGGGAAAAGGGACTTGCTGAGTTTCCAGACGCAGTTACCGCACGTGGCGCAAAACACCTCGATGAACTTTGTGAAATGGTGGCTGAAGGCCATCGCTCAGCCATGGTGTTCCTCATTCAGCGCGATGATTGTCGCCGGGTCTCGATTGCCTCTGACATCGATCCCAAGTACGCCGAAGTTTTCGAGCGTGCGCGTGCGGCAGGCGTAGAACTCTATGCGCTGACTTGTGCTCTGTCTGAGGATGAGATCAAGGTCACCGGTCTTGCTGAAGTCGTGTGAACACACCGTCTGCTTTCAAGTCACTTGTCTTTTGACGGGGCGCAGCTAATTGACGGGCATGTTGTGGTCAGCCTTTTGTTTCAAGAACAGCAAAAGGCGCTACCCCGTCAATCGCTAGGGAAGACGCCCCATGAAGAAGATTTTGAGCTTTTGCCTATTGTTTGCGAGCACACAGAGCTTCGCCGAAACACCCCAGTATCTCCAGCTGATTGACAAGCTTGATCGGCCAAACGATGGCTACTGCATTGATGTGGTTGGCAGTGGGGAGCACGTTCGCTTCGACATGCCGTTGACGGCTCACAACTGTAAAGGGCCTCAGGTCTATCACGATGAGGTTGTTGAGTTTCGGGAGGATGGGACGCTTTACTTTCCGACCTATGGTGGTTGCGTCACGGTGATGGGCAACAATGGCACGGCGCTTTCCGGCAATGCCTTGATGCTCAAGGTGTGCGACGCGCGCGAACCTTTTCTGATTGCCAAGCCGTTTCAGCATTTCGAGTTCAACGACCAGCAGCAAGTGCAGCTCAAGAATACAAACCTGTGCATGGTCGCAGGCGATGACTCCCACACCACATTTTCGCCTGACCACAAGTGGCGCAGCCTTTACATGGAGTTTTGCGATGTTGCGGATACATCCTTGTCACGCTGGCACATCATCGAGGCGGGTGGCATGAGGCCGTGACGTTTCCAGCCAGGGTTCATTGCAAAAGAAAAAAGGCGCCGCTATGGACGCCTTTTTGAAGACCCTTGTCGCAGGTTGTTAGCCTGCGGTGTCTTTTGAGATTGGCGGCTGGAACTGCCAACCCATATCCCATGGGAAGTAAACCCAAGTGTCCTGAGAGAGCTCTGTCACGATGGTATCTGCCATCTTTCGGCCTTCAGGCTTGGCGTAAACGGTAGCGAGGTGGGCCTTTGGCAGCATCTCGCGGACAACCCGTGCGGTTTTGCCGGTGTCAACCAGATCGTCAATGATCAGCACGCCTTCGCCATCGTTGCCGATGACCTTTGGATCGATTGCTTTGATTACCTTCAGATCGCCCTGATCGTCGTAATCGTGGTAGGAGGCGATGCAAACGGTCTCGATGGTCCGGACCCCCAGTTCACGCGCGATGATACCTGCTGGTACAAGGCCGCCACGGGTGATGCAGACGATTGCTTTGAAATCGCCTTTGTCAGCCAGGCGCCACGCCAGAGCACGACAATCGCGGTGAAACTGGTCCCACGATACAGGGAAGGCCTTAGGTTGAGTGCTGTCCATTTCTTATCTCTCAGATCGACTTGCCTAATGCTGCCGCGACCAGAGCCTCGACAGCTGATGTGGCATCACGAAGTACATCAAGACTGCGGGACCTGACAACAATTTGTGTGGTGAAAACGCCATCTTTTGCCTTCGGATAGGACCCAATTGAGGATTTCGGGTGGTTTTCCTGAACAATGGCGAGCTTTTCTGCAATTCTGCTCTCGGGCAAAGGCACATCAATTGATTGCGAGTGCATCTTATCCCCGCCTTCGAGAGTCGGTGCGATGGCGTCAAGCATGGTTTGCATGATGTAAGGCACGCCTGCCATAACGTGAACATTGCCCATACGGAAGCCGGGAGCGGCTGAGGCGCTGTTTTCAATCAGATCGGCCCCTTCTGGAATGCGTGCCATGCGCTGACGAGCTGGCGTGAACTCACCGGGAGGGTAGTGGGCTTCCAGGATCGCCATCGCCCGCGGATCCTTATCAATAGGCACCCCAAAGGCAGCTGCGATCGCATCGGCCGTGATGTCGTCGTGGGTTGGTCCAATGCCGCCTGAAGTGAACACATAGGTGTATCTGGCTCGAAGGGTGTTCACCGCTTCAACGATCATTTCCTGCTTGTCTGGAACGATGCGCACTTCGGACAAGTCAATGCCGATCTCTGTCAGAAAATCAGCCAGGTAGCCAATGTTCTTGTCCTTGGTTCGCCCCGAAAGGATTTCATCCCCCACAACGACAAAGCCGGCAGTGACCGGCTTCTTTTCTTGTTCGCTCATATGATCCGCCTAATGAAGGTTTGGGCTGGTGGCCCGAGATTCCCTAGTTAGTTTAGCGCATCATCTTCCGGCTTCCAGCCGTATATCCAGTCAAACTTTGCCAGCAAGCTTTCAGGAGAGCTGGTTTTCAGTACCATGTCGCGTGCAAAACAACCCGGCATAGGCAAGTGGTAGATGCGTTCGTTGTTTATTGCTTGTCGAACAACGCGCGCGACTCGCGGTTTGCGCGCTTTCTCATAGGCTGCAAACGCTTCGGAGGTCGTTCCAAGCTTTTCGATAGCCGACGAGAGTATGTAGGCATCCTCAATGCCCATTGCTGCCCCCTGAGCCATGAAAGGCAGCATGGCGTGGGCTGCATCGCCGATCAGAGCGATTTGGCCTTTGTGCCATGGGCCGTCAGGGCGCAGGCCGCACAATGCCCAACGTGTCCAGTTTTCGCTGAGCTCAAGGATTTGCCGCGGCTCGTCTTGCCAGTCTTCAAAGGCCTTGCGAAGCTCAAGCGTGGAGGCCGTGTAAGCCCAGTGCTCCTCGTGCCAGTCCTCACGGCGGATGGCAACGATGTTGAGCATACTGCCATTGTGGACAGGGTAGTGCACCAGATGGCTCTTGTTACCCATCCAGAGGCCCGTCGTGTTGCGCATATGCTCCGGAACGCCTTCGATCGGCACGGTGGTTCGGTATGCTACGCGACCACTGAACTCTGCGGATGGCAGGTTCAGGGCGTTTTTGCGGATCTTCGACCACACGCCGTCAGCTGCGATCAAACAGGCATATCTTGTCTCAAGATGCCTTCCGCAAAGGCCACCTTCCAGGGAAACGCCGTCTTCGTGTTGAACGGCATTCTGGATGCGACATCCCAAATGCAGAGTTATGTTCGGTTCTGCCCGAATGGCCTCTTTGAGAACATTTTGAAGATCAGCCCGATGAATTACCAGATAAGGCAGGCCGTACTTTTCCTCAGCATGCGTGCCCAGAGGAATTCTTGTCAGCTTGCTGCCAGCGCGCCCATTCGCCATCTCGATGCTGAGGGGTGCGGTGGCAACAGCCTTCAATGCTGGGAGCAAGCCCAGGGGCTCAAGGCAGCGCAATGCATTTGCGGAAAGCTGGAGGCCTGCGCCCACCTCAGAAAGTTCTGCAGCGGCCTCCAACAGATGGACTTCATGTCCCTTTTTTGCCAGATGCAGGGCTGTACTCATTCCTGCAACGCCAGCACCGCTTATTGCGATGGGCATGGTACTCATATGCTATCGTCCCGATTGTCGTATCTCTGAGATCACCGCTCAGGCGGCATCCGGTGTCCACATACAATCGGCAGGCTTTGCACCATCTGTGTCAAGTTCTGGATTGTGCTTATAGAGCGTTGAGCAATAAGGGCAGACAATC
This sequence comes from Pseudovibrio exalbescens, assembly GCF_028737195.1. Classification (GTDB taxonomy): domain Bacteria; phylum Pseudomonadota; class Alphaproteobacteria; order Rhizobiales; family Stappiaceae; genus Pseudovibrio; species Pseudovibrio zosterae. Next base: position 449,587 of record NZ_JAQZAJ010000003.1, read on the forward strand.
TCATTGTCGCTGCCCATATCCAGAAAAACGTGTGGGTGGTCGAAAGGAGGCTTGGCCCCGATGCACATGAACTCGCGCGCTCCGATTTCGATTGAATCGTGCCCTTCTGTGTTCTGGAAGTGGGGAACAAATTTATCGGCCATTGCTGGAAAGACTCCCGTAATTTCTCAGGTTGGCGCGAGAATAGTCGCGTAAAATCAAAAAGAACAGGCCCACTAAGCTTATCCCTAAGTGTTTTTATGTGTGAGCCTTTGAGGTGGGTGTAAGTGGGCAGCGACCTTGCTTGCCAAGCGCTGGCGGGTGCACTCTTGGTGAATTGGTCAAATGCCGACAATCTCAGCGCTTTTCTTTATGAAATAGTCCCTATATCTTGCCGTCAGATTAGAGCTCACTAATGTATACGTCGAGATAAAATGCCGCAGTTTTCAAGAAATGGTGCAAACTTCGCCTATCTGGATGAGGGCGAAGGAGATCCCATCCTTCTCATCCATGGATTCGCCTCAAACAAGAACGTGAACTGGGTTTATCCCGGCTGGGTTGATTTGCTGGTCAAGGATGGTCGCCGCGTTATTGCCATCGATAATCGAGGGCACGGTGAAAGCCACAAGTACCATGCGCCGGAGGATTACGGCGCGCCAATCATGGCAGATGATGCCCTTGCTCTGCTCGATCACCTGAAAATTGAGAAGGCAGATTTCATGGGTTACTCCATGGGAACACGCATCTCTGCCTTTTGTGCGCTTAAACAGCCCGAGCGTATCCGCTCACTCGTGTTTGGGGGGATGGGTTATGGCGTCATCACTGGCGTGGGCAACCCTGAGCCCATCGTCGAAGCGCTCCTTGCAGACAGGATTTCGGACGTAAGCGACCGCACAGGGCGGGCTTTCCGCGCCTTTGCCGAGCAAACCGGGTCTGATCGTGTCGCTCTTGCTGCCTGCATGAAATCGACCCGCAAACCGATCTTGGCGGAAGAAATCGCGACCATCACAGCTCCGACCCTGATTGCAGTTGGCACTAAAGACGAAGTTGCAGGAGACCCCCATGCCTTGGCAGCATTGATGCCTAAGGCCTCTGTGCTCGACATTCCGAACAGGGATCACATGGTTGCAGTGGGCGACAAGGTTTTCAAGCAGGGTGTCCTTGAATTTTTGGAGCAATTTTTATGATCAAGCAGGTGCGCGTGTTTATCGGTGCGGACGAAAACAAGCTGACGGCGGATGCCTATGGTTCCGAGGGGACCCCGGTCCTGCTGCTTCATGGGGGCGGGCAAACCCGCCACTCTTGGGGTGGAACAGCTGAGAAAATCGTCGAAGCCGGCATGCGCGCCTATTGTCTTGACATGCGTGGGCACAGCGACAGCGAATGGGTTGAGGACAAGTACAGCTTTCAAGACTTTGGCCGTGATGTTGTCAGTGTTGCCGAACAAATCAAAAAGGAAACGGGCATTTCCCCAATTGCCATTGGGGCTTCTCTTGGTGGGTTGGCCTCTATCATCGCGGAGGGGGCTCATGCGCCGGGCTCCCTGTCAGGCTTGATCCTTGTAGATGTGACACCGCGCCTAGATAAGGGCGGGGTGGATAAGGTCGTTTCGTTCATGGCGAAGAACGCCAGTGACGGCTTTGCCAGCGTGGAGGAGGCGGCGGCCGTGATCGCAGAGTATCTGCCTCACCGACCCAAGCCCAAATCCTTGAATGGACTTGCGAAGAATCTGCGTCTCAAATCTGACGGTCGGTTTTATTGGCATTGGGACCCGCGTTTCATTGAACAGAGCAATCGGGATGCCCGCCATGCAGAAGCCACGCAGAAGGCCTTGATTGATGCTGCAAAGCAGCTTCAGCTGCCAGTGCTTCTTGTCCGCGGCTCAACCTCCGAGCTGGTCAATCAGGACCACGTCGACGAGTTCATCGAAATGGTGCCTCACGCACAATTTACTGAGGTCAAGGCGGCGGGGCACATGGTCGCGGGTGACAAGAACGACATTTTTACCGCCTCGATCATGCCATTTTTGTCCAGCGTTCGCATGGAGTTGGATACTTAACTGCAAATTGAGCCGGCTCTCTGGAAATTTATCGGGACTTGAAATAGAGGTTGTTTCAGCACATCCCTATTGAGTGGCGTTGGTTTGGCAGCTTCTGTTTTCATGCTAAAACTTTCGCCGTGTATGTGGCGTGAAAGGACCGATTGATGTCGCAGGCATCCAAAAATCCTGAGCAATCGCTGGCCATCCATGATCCGGTTTGGGCAGCCGTTCGCAAGGAAGCGGAGGAAATGGCGGCGTCGGAGCCTGCACTGGCCTCCTTCGTTTACGAAACCATTTTGCATCACAGCACCCTTGAAGACGCAATTGTTCATCGTCTTGCGGACCGTCTGGGCCATGTTGTGGTTTCCTCCTCCCTAATTCGACAGACCTATCTGGAGGCGCTTGAGGACGAGCCCGTTCTCGCAGAGATCTTCAGGGTCGATATATCGGCGGTGTTTGATCGTGATCCAGCCTGCTGTCGATACCTTGAGCCGCTGTTGTACTTTAAAGGCTTTCACGCGCTGCAGACCCATCGTCTGGCTCACTGGTTGTGGCAAAAGGGGCGACGTGATTTTGCGTTCTATCTTCAAAGCCGCTGCTCGGAAGTGTTTCAGGTGGACATTCACCCGGCTGTGCCGATGGGGCGCGGTATCTTCCTTGATCATGGCACCGGGATTGTGATCGGCGGCACCGCTGTGGTGGATGATGATGTTTCCATCCTGCAAGGTGTTACACTTGGCGGAACAGGAAAAGAGAAGGGTGACCGGCATCCGAAGATCCGTCAGGGAGTTCTTCTTGGCGCAGGGGCGAAGGTCCTAGGCAACATCGAGATCGGCCATTGCTCGCGGGTTGCCTCCGGCTCCGTTGTGCTGAAACAAGTCGAACCGGGTACGACTGTTGCTGGCGTTCCGGCAAAAGTTGTGGGTGAGGCTGGATGCTCGCAGCCAAGCCGGCTGATGGATCAAATGCTTGGCGAAGGTCAAGAAAAACCTTCGAAAAACAAACAAGGATAATCGCTGTTTCGGGGGTTGGCACCAGCGCGGATTTGTATAGGTTCACCACGAGACACCAATAAGAAATCTACAGGAGTAGGCCCTTGAAGCCCGATGAAATCCGCAAAGTGGAAGCTTATCTGCGCAAGGCTTTCAAATCGCCAAGTCTTGCCGTCAAGGCGCGCCCGCGTAAGGACGACTCTGCTGAGGTCTATATGGAAGACGAGTTCCTCGGCATCATTTTCCGAGATGAGGAAGATGGCGAGCTGAGCTGGAACTTCCAGATGGCGATCTTGGAGATCGACGTCGAAGACATGTGATCTTCTCGCTGATTATGCGACGATTAGGGGGCCTTATGGCCCCTTTTTTGTTGCCTGTTCCCACTGTCCCGAAGTGGGATGAGGGTGCTGGTGAACTTCTGCCGTATCAAAATGGGACTGCGGGCAAGCCCATATATTTCAATGATATAGCGTCAAGATTGTAGCTGCTATGCTGGCACATCCCTTGCTTTACTTCTTGTTAAGCTTTGGAGGGAAGTCAGTGTTTGATAATTTGTTTGTTGCCGTTGTTATTGCTCTTTCAGGTTTTGTAACGGCCGGTATCGTTGGAAGTTTCTATCAGCTCGTTAGTGGCGAAGCGCCGAAGTTCATGATGACCATGGACAACGCGGTGAAAGCAGTGGGTTCGGTTCTTCTCATCTTGATGGCTGGCCCCTTTATCCTCATGCGCAATGGCCTGCGGCTCTACTGGATAGAGCGGCGCCCAGTCGGGTGGCTTATGGCTTCAGCTGTGCTCTCTTTCATGTGGAGTGTCCTGTCGGGATTGTTCGTGCTGACCATTGCCTTTGCGATTTGACTGCATCCCATTTCCCGTTGAAGATACACAAAGATTTACGGGAGGAGGGGGCATGCCACTTTACAGACTTGATGGAAAACAACCGGTGTTGCCAAGTTCTGGCGAGTATTGGGTTGCACCAGATGCTGCGGTCATTGGGAACGTCCAGTTGGACCATGAGGCAAGCGTCTGGTTCGGGGCGGTGCTGCGCGGCGACAATGAGCTGATCCGCGTTGGGCAGCGTTCAAATGTTCAGGATGGCGCCGTACTTCACACGGATCCGGGATACCATTTGACAATAGGTGAGAACTGCACGATCGGCCATAAGGCTATTTTGCATGGGTGTGCCATCGGCGACCGATCGCTGGTGGGAATGGGCGCTACTGTGCTGAATGGGGCGCAAATCGGCGAGAATTGCATCATCGGTGCTAACGCGTTGGTGCCAGAAGGTAAGGTCATTCCTGACAGATCTCTTGTCGTGGGTATGCCTGGAAAGGTAATCAAAGTCTTGAGCGAGGAGCAGGTGGCGGGTTTGCAACGCTCTGCCGACGTCTACGTTCAAAACTGGCGCCGGTTCCGGAACGGGTTGGAGTTGGCCGGTCAGTAGCCTTTTAGGACGACCTGCGTAAAAAACAAAGGGCCCCAAGCGGGGTCCTTTGCTGTTCTTATAGAGGTTGGGGACTTATTCGGAAATACTTGCCACAGTAGAGACGCGGCGGTCAGAAATTGCGGCCCATTTAGCCGGGTGACGGCTCGACTGGCGTTTCACAAAACGATAAGGCGTTGAGTACCAAGGCAGGATCGCCTGCATCTGGTTATCCAGAATGAGGTCGCCTTGATCCGTGCGCACGCTGAGCACTGCGTGGCCTTCATTCTTGGTGTCTTTCACAACGGTGATTAGCAGAGCGCTCTTTGGCCAACCGTTTTCCATCAAGATGCGGCGCTTTTCCAGCACATACTCTTCGCAGTCGCCCGCGCCATCGGTCGGATAGGTCCAGAACTCGGAGACACCAAACTGAGCTTGGTCTGTTGTGGGGCGTACGGCTTTGTTCACCTTCATGTTTATCTGGACAAGCTCTTCCCAGCGTTCACCGTCGAGTTTGACAACGACGGGCATGCCGTCAGGGCCGGAGCATTCACCGGGGCGCATGTCGCAAAATTCCATGTGTCCGGAAGGGGCATTGGTTTCACCCAGGATAGGCATGAACCGGCCGAGCGCAGGTGCAGCTTCAGCACTTGCTCCGCCCATCGCGATAGCCAACAGGCCTGCACCGCAAACGGATTTTATTTTCTTATGGAAAGCCATTGATATGTGCTCCGCTTTTCTCACGGAACACACTGGTCGAGGAGCTTTTATAGCCTTTAAAACGCTCTCGTCGAGATTGACTCAAATCAGAATAAATATCGATGTAATTTATATTTAAATCAGACTCAAATTTAATTCAAAAATAAATAAAATTGCTATTAAAATAACTATCTGATTTAATTGATATAATTATTTCGGAGTTTATGGTAAACGCCAAATCAAGCTTAATATAAGGCTAAGCTGCCATTGTTGACTGGTTAACCTTGCTGGTGACTTTACCAAATCAAAGAAATTGGTTTAACGCTCACCCGTGAATGTCTTAAAGTCTGGATTGTGTTGGGTCAGTTGGCCCTAACCTAGGATAGGGTGCGATTCCGGCCTGTCTTTGGCCCAAACTGACTCAATCTGGTGCGATGTGATGCTCCAGAAGTTTCTGATTCTGGATCGACGCGAATTCCACTGCAATACCATCTTCCAGATGTCGTACTACACGGGCTCTCATTTTCCCTAGAGCAATCTCCAAGCCGATAGCAGGGCGGACGTCAGTTTTCAAAGCGGCGCCTGAAAGGGAGACGTCGATAATTCGGCACTCATATGTCCGTTCATCCGCCAAAACGATTTTGGTAAGCTTGTTCTTGGGAATGAAGCGCTCGTGACGACGGTCTTCCGGCAGGTTGAGAGCATCACGATTGGCGAGCCAGGTGAGGACGTTCGCCAACTTGTCGCGTTTGCGCGGGGTGGCGTTGAATTCAATGGCAAAACCGCCATCAATGTGGCGGCTGATCTTGCCTTCAACCCGGCCGATATGGTCAAGGTAAGCGACGACCCGCTCACCTAGCGTTCCGGATACAGGAGCGATAATTGCAGCACCACCTGGAGACATGTTCTCCACCTGGCACGGGTATTCGCGGCGATCTTCAAGCATGAAGCGCCCGAGAATGTCGACATTAACACGAGCAAAACGCCGACGATCTGGGTTGTTCGCGGCGATTTTGCTCAAGATTTTAGATGCCGATCTATCTGACCCCATCAGAGCCTCTGCATTCCGATTTATGGTTAAGCAAATTAAACTTAATGGAAACCTAGGACCACACGGTTAACAGAATATAATTTCCCACCAATTTTATAGGGCATGCTTCCCGCCGTCGATAACACGCAGGTGTTTTACGCGTCGTGCGTGGCCAAAGGTGCCCGCGTAAGCAGCATCGGCAGCAGGGCGCTCAACTTGAGGCGTTGTGTCCATGGTAACACCAGGCCGTGAGCGATTGCGGCTGAAGGATTTGAAATGGTGCACTTCAACTGGCACGTCCCGAAGATCCAGATCATCGTCGGGCCAGATCAGGCGGAGCGATGTGACACTCTGATTTGTGATGGGCGTGGAGCCTAGCCAGATCGGGCGTTGCATGGGGACTGCACAGCCCAGAACACGGGTGCACCCTTCACCGCGCACATGCACTGGAAGCAGAAGCATTTCCATATCCAGCTTGTAGCCTTTAGCGGCTTCACACTGGATGCCGATCACTGCGGCTGCGCGATCCTTGATGATGGTGGACAGGACGGCAGCAATTGCTTCGCGGTCCTTGTTCGACCAGCCATTGAGAAAATCTCGGCCCTTGAGTTCCTTGCAGAATGCGGAGCACAGGCGGGTTCCGGCAAGGCGAAACTTGTAGGAAAGGGGTGATTTTACTTCCAAAATGAAGGTGTCACCAAGAACAGATTTTATTGCAGCAGGGTGGATGTCGCCGCGCTCTGGTGCTGGGCGATTGTCGCGGATCCCGTCCCAGTATTGATAGAGCGTCCGTGTCGCGCCATGTTTCATTTGTCTGCGTCCCCTCAAATGGCATTTTAACTACCGAATTAAGCAATCGCCGGATAGTGTCCTGTTTATAGACAAAATTAACTATCCGTCGGACTTCGCCACTTACTAAGCAGGGGGCGTGCCAACCTGATGATTTTCCGGGGTATTTTCATCCTGAAGGACAAAATTTCTAAGTCTTTTTGCCGCGTTCCGCTTTGGTTTTGTGTCAACTGGTTAGTATTTGGTGGTTAACAAATACAGGCTAAAACTGGCCTGACGCTTGCGGAATTCGCCTGTGTTCCTGTGATTTCTTACAGTGCGTTTCCGCTGTAAGGTTGAAGTCGTCCGCGCGAATACAGCCATGACGAGATTGTGCCGAGCTGACGGTGGGGGTGAGTTTTCTCCATTAGTTGCCAGCTGCATTACGGAAAATAAACTTGCGCTGCAAAGCGCACTACCATACCTCGAATGGCACGACATGACTGAGAGGCCCCATGGAAGATCCTGATGTGTCCCAAAATGAAACCGCTGCTCCATCCGAGCCTGTTTTCAATCTACCCGGTTTGATTGTTGGACTGGCGGCGCTGCTGATCGGCATTCATGCCCTGCGCATCTGGGTGCTAGACCCGCAGACTGATCTTCTCGGCCTTTTCATGTTTGCTTTCTGGCCGGTGCGCTATCTGCCCGAGGTTGCATCGTCAGCGCAGTGGCCTGGTGGTTTTTTCAGCGGTATCTATAGCTTTGTGACCTATGCGTTCCTGCATGGCAGCTGGACCCATGTCATTTTCAATGTGCTTTGGATGGCCATATTCGGCACGGCTCTTGCCAGACGGTTTGGTACGGGACGTTTTCTGCTGTTCTCGGTTCTCACCGCCATTGCCGGGGCTGGTGCGCACCTGATCACCCACTGGGGCGACCAGGTTCCCGTTATTGGCGCTTCAGCAGCGATTTCAGCCTATATGGCAGGGGCGATCCGTTTTGTGTTTGATTTCGGTGGCCCGCTTGGGGTGGTTCGTGCGCCAGACAGCATCGCCTATAGGTTGCCTGCACGGCCTCTTGCGGAAGCTCTGCGAAACCCGCAGGTTCTGGGGTTCACCATTGCTTGGTTCGGCATCAATCTGCTTTTCGGCCTGTGGTCTACGCCATTGGCAGGTGAGGGCTCTTCTATTGCTTGGGAGGCTCATGTCGGTGGTTTTGTGGCGGGTTTGTTGCTGTTTCCTGTGTTTGATCCCGTCCCTCGGCACTTCACCCCAAGCACTTGATGGTCATGGCTCCTCGACGTTGTAGGGGCTATGCAAGAGGAATTCTTTTTGCCTAAGATACCCTTGCGTTATCACAGTGCCATTTTAGGCAGTGAGCACAGCGCGATGAACGGGCAAGAGGAGGAATGCCATGACAGTTGCTGCTATACTCAATAGCAAGGGGCGCGAGGTTTTCACGGAAAGCGCAGACAAGACGCTTGCGGAAATCGCTGCAAGTTTGGGCGGTCGCCGTATCGGTGCGGTTGTCATTTGCAGAGAGCCCGGTGTAATCGCTGGCATTCTTTCCGAGCGTGATATCGTGTCGGCCATTGCCCTTCATGGTTCCGAGGCGTTGGAACGCCCGGTGACGGAGTACATGACCGAGACCGTTATCACGTGTTCGGAGAAAGATACCATCAACTCCGTGATGGGCAAGATGACCGCAGGCCGGTTCCGTCACGTTCCTGTTGTCGAGAACGGGAAGCTTTGCGGCCTGATCTCAATTGGTGATGTGGTCAAATACCGGATCGCCGAGATCGAGCGCGAGGCAGAAGAGCTTCGAAGCTACATCCATACAGCTTGAGCTGACCTTGGCGCGCCGCTTCATCGCTTGAGGCGCCGCGCCACTGGTGCTGGGCGCTAGACGTGAGTTCTTGGAATATGGTCCAGGCAGGACTGGGTTTCATCCAGCGCTTTCAGTCCAGCTTCATAGCCCACCTTGATGGCTTCATCAGCACGGTGAAAGTCAAACAATCCCAAATGGCCCAGTCGAAGGCTCATGACCACATCTGGCGGGTCGCCTGCCAATCGGGAGCGACCGATGCGATCCTGAATGATGTTGTAGCTGTCCATCATCACACCGGAAATGCCAGGGAGTCCGTTTGATCTGCCATTTAAGAAGTGGCGGCGCAAAATACGGCTGGCCGTTTTGCCCATGGTCTTGCCCATGGCGTCCTTCATCTGCTGCTCAACCTCGGGCAGCGCGTCAGGAGGGGCTGGGGGCAGGTCATGGATCACAGTTGAGCCGCGGCCAAAAGTGTCTGAGTTCAGGTTTACAGCCACAACGACCCGTGCACCAAGTGCCCGGCAGACAGAGACGGGAATCGGGTTCACCAAGGCTCCGTCCACCAACCAGCGCCCGCCCAGTGTCACAGGTTCGAAGACGCCGGGGAGCGCATAGGAACAGCGAAGGGCGTGGGCGAGGGAGCCTGACTTGATCCAGATTTCATGCCCCGTACCAAGCTCTGTCGCAACGGCCGCAAACGGGCGGCTCAGGTCCTCGACCAGCATGTCACCAACATGGGATTCAAGCCGAGCACGCAAGCGCTGACCGCCTATGAGCCCCGACCCGCCAATTGACAGATCCATGAGTCCGAAGACCCGCCGACGGCTCAATGAACGAGCGAATTCTTCCAGTTCATCCAGCTTGCCGGCGAGATAACAGCCGCCGACAACCGCGCCGATGGACGTGCCGCATATGAGGTCTGGTGAAATGCCATTCTCAACAAAGGCGCGGATCACGCCAATATGGGACCAGCCGCGAGCTGCACCGCCGCCAAGAGCAAAACCGAGTTTTGGTCGCTCTGGCTTGGTTTGCGGCGAACTGCTTTCCTGCTTGTCTTGCAACTCGATGTCGCCTTCGAGCAGGCCTTCTGTACGTTCTTCAGGGCCGTCCTTCTTGGAAGGCCAGCGGGGAAAGTTTGCTAACACTCAATCTCTCCGTTCTTGCTAGCTGGCGTTTGTTTCACAAGGCCAGGGCATAGATACACTTGAGTGAACTCAACTTTCGTCGACTATTTCTTACCGTAGACCTCATCAGGGTCATAAACACGGTCCGCTTCAGCAAAAAACAGACGTGGATTGCCATCTTCGTCTGTCTTGATGGTGCGATAGAAGCAAGAACGATAGCCGACGTGGCAGGTTGCGCCGTTCCCGGCGACTCGAACCCGAAGCCAGATAGCATCTTGGTCGCAATCGGTACGGATTTCGACCACTTCCTGCACTTGGCCGGAAGTTCCCCCCTTTTTCCAATATTCTTGGCGGGATCTGCTCCAGTACCAGGCATGCCCGGTTTCGATTGTGCGCTCCAGCGCTCCGGCATTCATATAGCCGACCATCAGCAGCTCACCCGTGTCGAAATGGGTTACAGCTGCAGGGATCAAGCCATCCTTATCGAACTTGGGCGCAAGAATGTGCCCATGTTCCATGGCTTCTTTCGAGAGGTCGCTGGAGGGCACAAAACCGCTCATGTCTTTGGTCTCAGACATTTGATTGGGACTTTCGGGGATTGGTGATTTTCCGTCGGAGTTAAGAGCCCGCGCGCAGCAGAGTCATAAATCGTACCTGCTCAGCTGGGTCTTCCTTGAAGATGCCTGTGAACTGGTTCGTGATTGTGCTCACGCCAGATTTCTGGATGCCGCGCATGGCCATGCACTGATGTTCAGCTTCAAGCATGACGGCGATACCGCGTGGTGCAAGATGCTGCTCAATGGCGCCGACAATTTCAGCGGTGAGGTTCTCCTGCGTCTGCAGGCGGCGGGCGTAGATCTCCACGACGCGCGCCAGCTTTGACAGGCCGATAACACGGTCGGAAGGGTAATAGGCAATGTGCGCCTTGCCCTTGAAGGGCAGGACGTGATGCTCGCAGAAAGAGTAGAAGTCGATGTCGCGGAGCAATACGATGTCGTTGTAGCCGCCAACCTCTTCAAAGGTGCGCTCCAGGTGCTCCTTTGGATCTTCGCGATAGCCTGCGAAAAGGTCATCAAACGCTTTGACCATGCGCTTGGGAGTTTCGATCAGGCCTTCGCGATCCGGATCGTCACCTGCCCATTCCAATAGTACGCGTGCTGCTTTTTCAGCTTCTTCGCGGGTTGGGCGGCGCTTTTTGTTTAGCTGCTCTTGGTCTTCGCTCTCAACCGTTCTCAGCACAGCATCCATATGTGTTCTCCAACTTTACCCGGCGAACGTTTATTGTCCGGAAGGTCCCTGTTACTCAAATCATCAGGCCACACCACGTATTCGTGCAACCCTCAATTCTTACGTCCCACGTTGCTGCTAGGATTAGTGCCACGTGTTTTGTATTTGCCAATTCACTCATCCGCCTAAGAAAAGCGGCTATGGTCAGGGCTCTAAAACTACTCGGCACAGGGGCCTATATAGGTTAGATATCTGATAGATGAAAGACGCAGTGCCAGCAAGAGGCCCAGATGCTTAACGACATATACAATCAGAAGATCCTTGAGTTCGCCGGCAATGTGCCCCATCTCGGCCGCCTTGAGCACCCTCAGGGATCTGCGAAGGCGCACTCGCGACTATGTGGGTCGACTGTATCAGTAGATGTTCGTATGGAAAAGGATCGGGTTGTCGCCTTTGCGCAGGACGTCAAGGCTTGCGCTCTTGGGCAGGCCTCTGCCTCAATATTGGGTCGTCATGTCATCGGAGCCTCCAAAGGTGAGTTGGTTCAGGCTCGCGATCAGTTGAGAGCCATGTTGAAAGAAAATGGTCCGCCGCCAACCAACCGGTTCTCGGAACTGGAGTTTCTGTCGCCGGTGAAGGATTACAAGGCCCGTCATGCCTCCACGATGCTTGCCTTCAATGCTGTTGTCGAGGCGATCGAAAACGCCGAAGCCGATGCGGGCGTGGACGATTGAACCATGTGCATGTCTTGCGGTCCTCAATCTCCGAAAACACAGGAAGACCAGAAAGATCACGCTAAAGTGACAGAGAGGAAAGGGCCGGGCGTCTTTATCGCCATCGGCTTGATCCGCTTCTATCAGTACACGTTCTCCATGATCTTGGGCCGTGGCTGCCGATATGCCCCTTCCTGTTCCAGCTACACTGAGACTGCCATCCGCCGTTTCGGTTTTTGGGCCGGGGGGTGGATGGGGCTGTCTCGGATTACCCGTTGCAATCCACTCGGTGGTAGCGGCTATGACCCCGTGCCAGATTTGCTGCCTTCTGCCGGGCGTTGGTATGCGCCGTGGCGCTATGGTCTTTGGACCAGCGATCATATCGACCCTGCAACGCGTCTGGACGGGTAACGGTTCCTTACTGGCACCCTTGACGTCCTTCGGTGGGCGTCACCCCACTGAGCACCTCGAAGGTTCCCTCAACTGTCACGTTTCGGTCCGCTTCGGCGTTGATGATCACGCCATAGACTTTTCCCTGACTGAAATCGAGCGTCCAGACATAGCCAAGCTGTTGGCTCTCAGGTGATCCCCTCCAGGTTAACTGGGCGATATCGGGTGAAATCTGCGTCATTGTATAACTGGCTACCCCGTGCGTCGGGGCAGAAATCTCAGTTACATCGTTCCAGACCAGTTTGTCTGTTTCGCAAAAGAACGTTTCAAAACGTTTTTCTATTGCCTCGCCATCAGCCTTGGCTTCCTGCCAGGCATGGGTCAGCGTCTTTCCGAGGAGGTCTTGAGCCTGTGATGCGGCGGTAAACGCGAGCAGTGCGGAGAGGCTAAGAACGAAATACGACGTGGCTGTCATTGTTATCTCTTGTTTGGCCGTGTCGGATGGGTTTGGCGCTCACCTAGCGGAAGCTTGCCTATTTCATTTATCGGGGGGCTGTAGGTCTAGCAATCAGTGGTTGTTTGATGTGCTTCAGTTAACCAGAAGCTACTTATGGTCATGGTCTGCAGGTCAGGGTTTAGCCGGATCGCATGTGAATAACCTGCTGTTTGCTAGGCATAAAAACGGTATGAGCCGAGTTTTCCAAGGCTATGACGGCTAATTAGTGGACAGTTTTCAAAAGTGGCGTTGACAATCAGCGCACGAATTCGCATAAGGCCACCCACACGACGCGGTCGACACCGACAACGCGACGGAGGAGTGCCCGAGTGGCTAAAGGGGGCGGACTGTAAATCCGCTGGCTATGCCTACGTTGGTTCGAATCCAACCTCCTCCACCACCTTCCCTCAAATCTGAGAGTAGCTAGAAAGGTGGACACGATGACATCCGTTCCCTCCGATCTTCCAAGCTTTTCTTTTGGCGATACACCAGAGCTTGCTGATGAACTTCTGAAGCTTGTTCTCATTGGTCAGAAAACGGCGACCTGTGGTGACTTGCAGTATTACGAGAGCGAAGGTCTGCCTATTCCAAAAGCTGGAGAGCAGTATCTGGTGCTAGATGGTGCAGGGCAACCGGGCTGCGTGATCGAGCTGATCGACGTGTCCATCCGCCGTTTTGATGAGATCGATGAGGTCTGGGCCGTACTTGAGGGCGAAGGCGACTTAAGCCTTGAGCATTGGCAAGTGGGGCACAAGCGCTATTTCGAGCGTCTTGGTGTCTACGCTCCGGACATGAAGTTGGTCTGTGAGTACTTCCGGCTCGTGAAAATCTTCAAGAAATCCGGCCAGGATACCGTCAACTAAGTTAGATTGGTTGTTCAGCCTGCAGCGTTGCTGGTTCGATGGGCGGCACTCGCTGCTTTCTTCGCCCGACCGGGCCATGTTCGTGTGAGGGTCTGGCAGAGATCCTCAGCCACCATGTGCCAGTTACGCAATGCCTCTCTTTTCGGGACTTTCTTCCGGAAGCTGCTTGGCGCTTCTATGAATTTCTTGAGGCAGGTTACCAAGGACTCCGTTCTGTAAGGGTCGAAGTAGGTAACGAACTTGCCGCCGACTTCGGGAATCGAAGTGGTGTTAGAGGCGAGCACTGGGGTGCCCATCCAAAGAGCTTCTCCAACTGGCATGCCAAATCCTTCAAACAGGCTGGGGTAGATCAGCGCCTCTGCTTTGCGATAGAGCTCTGCCAGTGTTTGCTGATCCGGGCTTGGTACCACAAAGATGTAGCGCGCCATGGTCTCCAGCTCGTGGTCGTCGATCATGCGCTCCAGTTCTTTCGGATCAATGTTTCCTGCCAAAACCAACATAGGCAACTCAATCGGCATACCTCTTCGTGCCAAGGTCTCGTAGGCCTTGAAAACGGTTAGGGCATTCTTGCGGTGTTTGATATCGCCAACGAGCAGGAAGTAGTGGTTCGGCAGCTCTCTGAGGCGCGGGGTCTCCAGTTGAGGAAAGCGCAGCTCGTGGGCGAGGGCCACTGTTTGCAGCAGTCGTGGAAACGGCAGTCCTTGCTCGATCAGGAACTGTGTGATGTCATCTCGGGTGAACTCTGAGTTGGTGAGAATGTGAGGCTTTCGGAGAAGGACTTGGGTCAGGTCTTGCTGCCATTTGCCTGATCCAGCTGTGACGTGCCCCATTTTGACCCGAACGGGGATGAGGTCATGGATGTAGCAATAGGTTAGGTCCAGAAGGTCGTGCGCCTCGGCAAAACGGCAAAGCCGAAGCTGGGTGTCAATCCCGCCCATGTTCAGTATGGGTGCCATGGTGCCGGTAACAGGTTCCAAAAGGGCCTCACCGTTCAGTTTTCCTGTCGCGCGGGCGATAAGCAGCTGAGTTGCATGCTTAGTGCTGTGAAACGCGCGGCGAAAAGGGCGAGACTGGTACTTTTCCAGCCATGGTTCTGGCAATGAAAGTCCCAGGCAATCGCTTGTCCAATAAGGGAAGGGCTCTTGATGGTCGAAGAACTTGAGAGGGTCCACATAATGGTAGGTCTGCGTTGCTTCGTGGAAGCAGATGAAATCAACTGGGGTGTGGCCTTGGAACAGAGCTTGTGCCACTTCGAGGACGGTGCGTTGAATGCCAGTTGGTTGAGGTGTTGATTTTCGAGTGCCCTTTAGTTCTGTCAGGTCGAACAGCAGTTCTCCGCTTCCCTGTGGCATACAAACACCCCTTTGAACCTACCCTTTACGCTAAGGTTAGTGTGGTGGTGTTTTTTTGCTTCGACAATCTCCTGAATTTGTTGAGCTTGACCCATGATTACTGGACCAGCTCCCAAAAATTCTGTAAGGAACCCGGGCAAAGTAACCCCCAAACCGCTTACCTGCCTTGTCTGCAGGAGTGAGCTGGAGAGACGATATGATTGAGCTGACCTTCCCTGACAACTCGGTGCGCGCGTACGAAGCTGGTACAACCGGCCTGGAAGTTGCTGGAAGCATTTCAAAGTCGTTGCAGAAGAAAGCCATGGCAATGGCGATTGACGGCAACCTGCGCGACCTTTCTGATCCTATTGATGACAATGCCCAAATCGAGATCATCACCCGTGATGACCCGCGTGCGCTTGAGCTGATCCGGCACGACTGTGCTCACGTTATGGCTGAAGCGGTACAGGAGCTGTGGCCAGGCACTCAGGTGACTATTGGTCCGGTGATCGAGAACGGCTTTTACTACGATTTCAAGCGCGACACGCCGTTTACGCCGGAAGATCTGCCGGTCATCGAAAAAAAGATGCGTCAGATCATTGAGCGCAACGCAAAGTTCACCAAGGAAATCTGGAGCCGTGAAGAAGCGAAAGAGTATTTTGCTGAGCAGGGTGAGGCCTACAAGGTCGAGCTCGTTGATGCGATTCCTGAAGGTGAAACCGTCAAGATCTACAAGCAGGGCGAATGGCTTGACCTTTGCCGCGGTCCGCACCTTGTAAGCACCAATCAAGTTGGGTCTGCCTTCAAGCTCATGAAGGTCGCTGGCGCTTATTGGCGTGGTGATTCCAACAACGAGATGCTTACCCGCATTTACGGTACTGCCTGGTCCAACGAGAAGGACCTCAAGGCTTACCTTCACATGCTTGAGGAAGCGGAAAAGCGCGATCACCGCAAGCTCGGCCGCGAGATGGACCTGTTCCACTTTCAGGAAGAGGGGCCGGGCGTTGTATTCTGGCACCACAAGGGCTGGCAGCTTTTCCGTAATCTGACCGATTACATGCGCCGACGTCTTGAAGATGACTATCAAGAGGTGAACGCTCCGCAGATTCTGGACAAGGGTCTCTGGGAAACCTCTGGGCACTGGGAATGGTACCGGGAGAACATGTTCTCCACCGAGACCGAAGACAATCGCGTCTTTGCCATCAAGCCAATGAACTGCCCGGGCCACGTGCAGATCTTCAAGCACGGCCTTAAGTCCTACCGCGATCTTCCTTTGCGTATGGCAGAATTCGGCGCTGTTTCGCGCTATGAACCATCCGGTGCGCTGCACGGTTTGATGCGTGTTCGCGCATTCACCCAGGATGATGCGCACGTATTCTGCACGGAAGACCAGCTTGCCGCGGAATGCCACAAGATCAACGACTTGATCCTGTCTGTTTACAAAGACTTTGGCTTTGAAGAGATTGTGGTGAAGCTTTCAACGCGTCCTGAAAAGCGTGTTGGTAGTGACGAGGTCTGGGATCACGCTGAAGCGGTCATGAGTGAAGTGCTCAAAGAGATTGAGGCAAACTCTGGTGGCCGCATCAAGACCGGCATTCTGGAAGGCGAGGGCGCGTTTTATGGCCCTAAGTTCGAGTACACCTTGAGAGATGCCATTGGCCGTGAATGGCAGTGTGGTACCACTCAGGTGGACTTCAACTTGCCAGAGCGCTTTGGCGCGTTCTACGTGGACAAGGATGGCGAAAAGAAGCAGCCCGTGATGGTGCACCGCGCTGTCTGTGGTTCTTTGGAGCGTTTCCTTGGCATCTTGATCGAGAACTATGCAGGTCACTTCCCGCTTTGGCTCGCGCCGCAGCAGT
The DNA here is from genome assembly GCF_028737195.1 of Pseudovibrio exalbescens. Taxonomy (GTDB): domain Bacteria; phylum Pseudomonadota; class Alphaproteobacteria; order Rhizobiales; family Stappiaceae; genus Pseudovibrio; species Pseudovibrio zosterae. The sequence continues at coordinate 466,346 of NZ_JAQZAJ010000003.1, forward strand.
TTGTAGTGGCTGCTATCACCTCTGATGCGGATGAGTATGCGGCAGAAGTTCATGCAGCCATGAAGGCGGCTGGCCTTCGCGGTGAGCTTGATCTTCGCAACGAGAAGATTAACTACAAGGTGCGTGAACACTCCTTGGCGAAAGTTCCAGTGATCATTGCTGTTGGGAAGCGTGAGGCAGAAGAGAAGACGGTGAGCATCCGTCGTCTTGGCTCCCGCGACCAAAAAATGATGGGACTGGAAGAGGCGATCGAAAGCCTGAAGGATGAGGCGATTGCGCCGGATCTGAAGGCAGGCGCCTAAACTTTTTGCCGATGACACTCAGGGTTGGTGATAAAAAATGTTGCCAACCCTGTTCTTTTCGCTTGCTGTCGCCAGAGTTTCACGATTGTTTGCTTAGGTGGCGACCTATTTATTGTTCGTTACCTAGGCTATGCCCGTGTACTGGGGAGGTCACATTTGGAATACGCAGAATTCAGCTACGCTAACGCCGACCATCCAAGGCTGAAGCGCTGGATCATTCGAGGTGTTGAGGGGCTATCTGGACGGAAGAAGCTTCTGCGTCTCTATGAAATTTGGAGGGATCAGATTGTTGGTAGTACGCCTTATCAATGGGGCGGACTGCTTAATCTGATAAATGTGTCTCTTTCGGTAAGCGGCTCTACGTGGCCTCCGAAGCAAATGCCTGATGGTCCGTTGGTCGTTATTGCCAACCATCCGTTTGGCATTGGTGACGGGTTGGCTATGCTTGCGCTCTGCGAGCAGCTTGATCGCCCTTACCGCATTCTCATCAACAACGAGCTTTTGAAGGTTCCGGAGATCCGCCCTTATTCGCTTCCTGTTGATTTTGAGGAAACTGCCGAAGCGCTGCGCAATAACATGCGCACCCGTCAGGAGGCGCTACGTCTGCTGAAAGAGGGCGTCACAATCATCGTGTTCCCCGGAGGCGGGGTTGCGACAGCCAAGAAGCCATTTGGACGGGCCGAAGAGCTGCCTTGGAAGACCTTTACCGCAAAGCTTATCCGCTCTGCGCAAGCAACGGTTCTGCCGGTCTTCTTTGAGGGGCAAAACTCTCCACTGTTCCATATGGCAAGCCGCCTGTCTCTGACGCTGCGCCTTTCTTTGCTCATCCGCGAGTTTCGCCGGATTGTGGGCTCACGTATTTCCGTTCGAGTTGGGGAGGCAATTCCCTTTGAAGAGCTGAGTACGTTTGGCAATCAGAAGGAAGTGATCGACCATCTGCATGAGCGTGTTCATGCGCTTGCGCCGCCAGAGCTGCGCCGCTCTGCTTAGGCAGAGTTTGGTCTGATCTCGGATCTTAAAAGCAAAAAGCTCAGCCTAGCGCTGAGCTTTTTCTGTATCAATCTCGATTTCCACGTCCCTGAAACCACTCTTGACTTCAAAGGTGTCCCGGTAGGTCACCGCGCCATTTCGGGCAAGCACTTCATAGGTGCCTTCGGCGAGGGTGAGGTCGAGAAAGGCTCCGTTTCCTGAGGCCACGGTGTCACCGCCTGGTGTTAGAACGGTCCAAGCGGTGTTTGCCAGAGAGATCTTGTTCTTCCCGCTGACAAGCTTGAGCGTCACTTCTCCTGCGCGGTGGTGCAGTGTGGCTTCGGTCAGCTTCCCTGCCTGCACGTGCAAATCAGCGCGTACGACGGCGTTCAAGTCTCCATAGCGACTGACCACGTGGTAGGTGCCTGCGCCGATGGCCACCAGCTCTCCCGGCTTCACATCGCCAGCGATCAGGTTACGGTTGCCCAAGGCATCGTAGGTCATGTCGTAGATGTCGAAGCGCACGGTTTCATCGTTCAGTGGCTGGTCGCCCGACAGAGCCGCATCCAGACGGATACCGCCTGCGTTCAAAACGATTGTGCCGGTTGTAACGCCATTCGTCAGCTCATGCCGGGTCGTGGCTGTCACCTTGCCAAAGCTTGTGTGCACCAGATAGACACCTGGGTCCAAGCGAACCTCTGCGTCGCTATCCTTGATCACGGCTGCTTGCTCGTAGGTGCCATCTTCACGGGGATTGGCATTAAAGATACGCCAAACCAGACCCTTGGTAAGGTTGGGGGTGTCTTCCGTCAGTTTTGCAACGAGATAAAGGGTTGCTTGATCGACCTCAGCGCTGCTTTGCCCTTCAAAGGCAAAGCTCGGGGCATATGTGAGGTTTCCTGCTCCGAGCGTTGGTGCAAGAGACTGGCCCTGATAGCCGCTGAGGGGATCATAGCTGATGGGAGGTGCGCCCGTTGGTCCTGCCGCACCGCCGCGTGGGTTCATGTCGAGAACTTCTGGCGCGAACGGCAGATCCGGCTTGGCGGTCGGAACGACCGGCTGTGCCTGTGTCGCTGAAGAAACGCCCGCTTGAAGAAACGCAGCAGTGACACAAGCCACTGTGATGCGCGAAAGGGTTCTGCAAGCAGATGTTTTTATTCTAAGCACCACGTTTTGCGCTCTCTGATACACGTTATTTTGAGTGTTACCTCAACGCGACACCCGACAAAAAACATGCCGCGAGGGTGAACTCGAAACTAGCCTGTCACATTTAGATTTGAAAGCGATTTGTAAAGGTTTACTTGAAGTTTTTACAGAAATGCTCAAATACGGCAAAATTGTGCCCAATCTATGCCCGTTGCCCTTGGGATTGATGGGTACATGTTTCCAGACTATGAGTTTTGTCAAATTATAGATTTGTTCTGCAAAAGCGAGAATCATGACACGGTCATACGATCAATACTCTGCTGTCACGCAATTCATGCTGACACGACGTTCCCAGCTTGCTGCAACACTTGTTGAGCCCGGTCCTTCTCCCGAAGATCTTGATGTAATTCTTCAGATTGCGGCACGTGTACCTGATCATCGCAAGCAATGCCCTTGGCGATTTGTTGTTTATCAGGGGGAAGCACGTCGTGTTGTTGGAGAGCGGCTTGCCGCAATTGCGGAGGAGAAAGAGGGCCCGCTTGGGCCTAATCACAAAAAGATGGAGCTGGAGCGATTCACCCGTGCGCCTCTCGTGGTAGGCGTCATCGCTTCTTTCAAGCCTGAGAGTAAAGTGCCTAAGCTGGAGCAGACTTTGTCAGTCGGTGCATCCTGCATGAATCTGGTGATCGCCGCAAATAGCATGGGTTTTGCGGCTCAGTGGATTACTGAGTGGTACGCCTTTGATCCGGAAGCTGCTGCGATGCTGGGAGCGAATGAGGGCGAACAATTTGCAGGCTTCATTCATATCGGTACATCCAGTGTCGCGCCCAAGGAGCGTGATCGCCCGGATGTGGCGTCTCTTACCACCCATTGGAATGGCTAGGATCTTCCATGTTCTACAAAACTGATGCTCACCATGGTCTGCCGCACAATCCGTTCAAGGCACTGGTCGCACCGCGCCCGATTGGTTGGGTTTCCACCCGTTCCGCCTCCGGTGTATCCAATCTGGCGCCCTACAGTTTTTTCAATGCCATTGGGGATACGCCGCCGATGGTGATGATTTCGTCCTCCGGCTACAAGGATACCGTCCGGAACGTGGAGGAGACGGGCGAGTTTGTCTGCAATTTGGCGACCATGGATCTGGCGGAGCAGATGAACACATCTTCCAAGATGGTTGAGGCGGATGTGAATGAGTTTGAGCTCTCAGGGCTTTCTGAGGTGGCGAGTAATATTGTCTCTGCACCGCGTTTGGGAGAGGCGAAAGCGTCGCTTGAGTGCAAACGGCTGTCAGTTCAAAGACTCGTGGACCTTGAAGGCAAAGAAACCAACTCCTGGTTGATCCTTGGGCAGGTTGTTGGGGTGCATATTTCCGATGACGCTCTGGTAGATGGTCTGGTTGATATGGCGCGTCTTCGTCCGTTGGCGCGCTTGGGCTACATGGACTACGCTGTCATCAACGAAGTGTTCCAGATTGAGCGTCCGCGCTGATGGTCAGTCACTGGATATGAAAGCGGCGGAGATGGAAGGTTCATCTCCGCCGTATTAGCCCGACAGCAATGGTTGCCCATCGCTGGGGAATGTCGGGAATTTTTGAGCCGTAGACTACGTTGCTCATAGTTTTAGGATTTAGCACTTTTCCGCGCTCCGTTAAACGGTTTTGGACAGGCACAACGGCATGCCGGCATGTGTCCAATGTGACACACCGGTCTCTCAGGCCCTTATGCAGCGACGGTCAATCTTGTTTCAAATAAGGCAAATGCTAGGGTTTTTGTGTGTTGTGGATCACATTTTGGATGGTAATTCTGCAACACTAGCTTTTGGTCGCGACAAATTTGTAGATAGCCTCAGCTGTGAATAAGGCGCACTGGTGCCGAATCGGTTGGTAACCCTTAGCTGCCTCATGTCCGCAAGGTCGTTGTCCTGTTGTTTCAAAGCGAAACAGTGTCGAAATGCCGGGCTAAGGAAAAACCTCGCGTTTGGCTTCCGGCACGAAGTGCAGTGATGTCGGATCTGAGCTGTCTGGCTGAGTTTTGTTAGGCGAAAACCGTTGCTATGGTTTCCAGCTGAGCGTAGGAGGCGGCGGCTTTGCCGTCGAAACCCATTTCCTTTGCCGCTTGTGCATGCAACTGGAGGGCGTCTGCCGTTGCGTCTCGTTCTGGTGTGTCATAGCAAGGGACACCAAGTGCCTTTCCGCCCATCAGCGTCATTGTCTGAGTAGCGACAAGGGCGGGACTGTAGGTGCCTGCATCGGCGTGGCGGCCGATTGCCCCCAGAGCAGATGCTGCTTTGGCCGCGTCCCAAAGAACGCCTGCGAGGCGGGAGGTAAAGAGCCCAGCGTTGCAAAGACTGTATGCAGCCACGGGTACATCGCCGATTTCAATAAAAACTTTCAGCGATCCCTCTGGAAGAGAGTGGTCCGCCTCATGAACGGACAGGAGTGCATCCAGTGCCGTTAGTTCTTCAAGAGCACTGGTGAGTGGAAAGCAAACCCCAGAGAGTTCAAGGTCTTTGTGCGCTTGCAGTGTGCTGTGAACGAGTTCTTCGGTTATCGTTTCCAGCTTGAGGAAGTAGTCGAGCCCGACTTTTGGTGCCTCTTTTGGTATGATGGGTGTTGCAGTCTGAGCCTTAAGGATTACGGATGTTGGGATGTTTGCCTTGGATACTTCAAGGCTACTTAACTCCGAAAGTTCTGAGACTAGCAAAAGAGGCATGGTTCGGCTTTGAGTTACATGACGTATACGACCACATCCTAAAGTACTCGGGGATGAATACGCTAGGAAAATTAAAAATTAACTATTTATTAACCATTATTAAGCATTTCTTACTAACGGTTAAGAAGGGGTTTGGCCATGAAGGTCGCTGGGGATGCCTCCATATCAGCACGGATAGAGCGCGCCTTCGAAAGCGCGTCGCATGCAACTGGTACGCCATTTGGCTACCTGGTTCAAGCTGCTGCCAAAGAGTCATCCATGGACCCGCAGGCCAAGGCGCAAACGTCTTCAGCTACGGGGCTTTTCCAATTCATTGAAAGTACTTGGCTTGAAACGCTTAAAAAGAGCGGTGATGAGCTGGGTCTGGAGGACTACGCGCGCCACATCGAGGTCACCTCCGATGGCGACTACGTTGTTGAGAATCCCCATTTGCGTGAGCAGCTCCTTGATCTTCGCAAGGATCCCGAGGTCTCCGCGTTGGTTGCCGGTGCCTTTACTCAAGCAAACCGTGAGGTGTTGACCTCCAAGCTGAACCGGACGCCGTCAACTGGTGAGTTGTATGTGGCACACTTTTTAGGTGCCAGCGGTGGGGCGAGACTGATTTCGGCAGCCGAACAAACCCCGGAAGTTGACGCTTCGGCGTTGTTCCCGCAGCAAGCGCGGGCGAACAAGGCGATTTTCTATGAGCGCAATGGTGAGGCGCGCAGCGTCGCCCAAGTCTATGACCGTCTGGTCAACCAGTTTGCGCAAACGGAAATGACGATAGCAGCCAAACAGGTAATGCAGGTCGATGAAACTGCGGTTGGAGGTCTGCCTCCGGTGCCAAAGGAAAAGGCTGACCAGCAGGCAGAGCCTGATGTCATTCAAAGCAGAATTCTGACCGCTTGGGCAACAAGCGGCCGTCATCCTGGCGCGCCTTTCGAGGCGCTCTTTAGAGCTACAGATGAAACCAAGCAGGCTGAGGCGGTGTCGGCAAGCATCTCATCAGCTTTTGCAGCCCAAGAAGATAATGCGGCGGACCTGGGCGCGGCGGGCGTGCCGCGTCCTCGACCTGCGGGGACGCCCTTGGATCTTACTGGCTTCCTGAACTATGGGGCCATCAAGCCAAACAAGGCCTAAGCAAGTGCGCCTATGTCCCTGAACCACAATATGTTTATGGTGAACCAAACATTAATAAATATGCTTAATGCTATGTCGTTGAGTATTAGTGTTAGTGGTCTGGCGTTCCATGATTGTATCGAGTTTTCTTACCTGGGTTCAAACGGCTCCGGCTGGGAGTAGGGCGCAAGCAGTGTCCGCCTTGGCAAAGGCCTATCTGTTTTCTGAGATGGACGCTGAGGAGAGGGACTCTGCCGAGGCAGCGTTGACCTTTATGCTGGATGATCCTGACGTGAGTGTGAGGGTGGCTTTGGCTGAGGTTCTTGGGCCTGCGGAAGGGGCGCCGCCGCATATCATTTCAACACTGTTGTGCGATGAAGAAACGGTTGCCTTGCCTGTTCTTGAAGCCTCTTCATCAATCTCTGAGGGCGAGCTGGTCGATCTGGTCGCGACCTCCAGCGCGGCGCGTGTCTGCGCGATAGCGCGGCGGCAACCTGTTTCCATCGGTCTTGCAGCTGCCATCTGCGAGGTTGCGCCATTTGAGGCCATCTTGGAGCTTCTGGGCAACAAGCGCGCTGTGTTGCGTGACCGCATGTTCCAACGGATCATCGATCGGTTTGGCGGCGAGCGCAGCATTCAGGATGCATTGTTGGCGCGAGAGGACTTGTCTTTGCCGCTTCGGCACATGCTGATCCGCCGCTATACAGAAGAGCTTCGCGATCATCCGTTGGTGAGCAATGGTGTTCATTCCCAGTCTCCTCAACGGCTTGTGGCGGATGCGCAGGACCGTGCAACCGTTGCGCTTGCCTACGATGCAGCGCAGGAAGAGCAGTCAGCACTGATCGAGCATCTTATTTCCAGTCACCAAATGACGAGCCTGTTGCTGTTGCGTGCGGTATGCACAGGCGCACTTGTGTTCTTCGAGCGGGCAGTTGTGCGTTTGTCCGGTGTCAACGAGCGCCACGTCAGCAGTGTCCTGAAGTCTCCCAAGAGTTCCACAGTTTCCGCGCTTCTCGCAAAGTGTGGCTTGCCAAAGCGTACCCATCCGGTGTTCGTCGCAGCGTTGGAGGCTTGGGCCTTGGCGGATACGCTCAACATGGACCGTTGGGGCAAGGCGCGTCTGGTCGTTACCGAGCTTTTAGATGAGCAGGATTCATTGGAACTTGAAGAGCTGGGAGATCTGCAGGATCTTTTGGTGCGCTTGAGTTATGAGGCGTCGCGTGAGAGTGCGCGTGAGCGGGTCTCATCCATGCTTTCAGCGGCTTAAAGAATTCATAATTCAATAGGTTGGCGGCGTCACACAGGTGGCGCCGTTTGCATTTCGGGGTCAGGTGTTGAAGTCGTCTGGGGTGTCTGCGTTGTGATCGCGGCCCAGGATTTTGGCGGTGGCCTGTGCCAAACTCTCAACCAAAATGCGTGCGGTGATGTTGGAAGCGTCTCTTGCGTCTTCGCGCAGCATGGCTGCAATGGCGGCAATGTGCTGTGTGATAAGTTCTTCTGGAACCTGGATTTCACCGCTCTGCATTGCTGAGATCAGCTCAGTCAGCGATCCTGCTACTTCTCCGACCAGCGGAAAGCCCAATGTCTCGGCCTGTCCCTTGATGTCGTGCGCTGTGCGAAACAGTTCCTCATAGGCTTCCTTGGAGCGGTTGCCATTCGTGACTGTTGCCCACGCCGACCGCAGATCTCTTGCCTCGTTGTCCATCCAGCTGGAGAATTCTTCGGAGAGTTCGGCAACCGCGTCTTCTGCGGCCTTCACGGGATCGAACTGGGCTGCTTCAGCAGCTGTGAGCTTGCGCACCTTTTTTGACAAATCCAAAGGTGCGCGAAACACTTCCGCGTCCTTTTCGGCTGGTGAATTCTTGTCAATCATTGCGCGCCACCCTGTGTTTTGATCCAGAAGATCAAGCCGCCTGCATTATGGAGTGCCGATTCCATGCAGGCAATGCCTCCAGCCGTTAAATATGTGCAGAATGCGCAACAGTTGCGCAGCGTGTTGCGCTGCAATTTGAGAGGTCAGTACTTGAACATTTCGGCCAGAATGCGCTCGTCCCAGCCGTGGTCATGATCAAACATGATGACACATTGAGAGCTGGTGTCTTCGTAGACCAGTACCTTGATGACATTACGGAATTCGAGATGGTCAGCCGAGGTGCTTACCGGGCGCTTGTCGGCCTCCAGCACCTCAATCTCCACCCTGGCGTGGTTGGGCAGAAGAGCGCCGCGCCACCTGCGAGGGCGGAAAGGGCTGATGGGCGTCAGGGCCAGCAGAGAGGAGCCAATGGGCAGGATCGGGCCGTGTGCCGACAGGTTGTAGGCCGTGCTGCCTGCAGGGGTTGCCACCATGATGCCATCACAAATCAGCTCATCCATGCGCACTTTGCCGTCAATGGTGATGCGCAGCTTGGCAGCTTGATGGCGCTGACGCAGAAATGAAGCCTCATTCAGGGCGTGCGCCTTGAAGAACTCGCCGTTCTTGTCGGTAGCTTCAACGATCAAAGGATGGATGCGCGTGTCCTGGGCCGTATTCAGGCGTTCCAGCAGCCCGTGAGGGCGGTAGTCGTTCATCAAGAAGCCGACCGAACCGCAGTTCATGCCGTAAAGGGGGATGCCGGTGTTCATGTATTGATGCAGGCATTGAAGCATCATGCCGTCGCCGCCCAGCGCAACGATCACATCGGCTTGGTCAGCTGGTACAGCGCCATACATAGTCTCCAGCTCAGCCTTTGAAGCGTCTGCTTCCGGCGTGCCGCTTGAGACAAAATGCAGTCGCTGAATGGATGTTTGATTCAATGTCCCGTACCTCCGCCGGAATTGCCTAGCATGATGGAAGTAAAATTAAAATCCGGCGAAGGGTGTTATTTTCTATGTGGTTGCCTTGCGTGAAGTCTCGTCACGACTTACTGGCTCGCAAAGACCATCAAGATCAACGTGGTCCAAAGAGCGCCGCTCATGGCCAACCCAGTGAAGTAAGGTGCTAAAGACTGCTTTTGTGCTTTGCTGCTATAGGCCATGACTGCCTCCTTCCAATGTTTCGTGAGTTGAGTATGCCGTTTTGAAGAATTGGGTCTGTGACAAGCGACACAGAACTGTAACTTGTCTAAGCTGGCGTATTTGAGGCCAAGCCTTGGCATTTGCTTGTCTCGTTCCGTTCATGAACACCTATGGTGAAAAACTCTCTAGTGACGCAAAGGCAACACGGGCCCGCTTTTTGCTTTGGGGGGCTTTTCACGTTCGTCAAATCGATTATGATTAACACTGCAAAGGCGAATAGTATTCGCTAGGACGGCAGGAAATATATTCTATATATTTCTTCCTAATTCATTTTATTATACTGTTTTATTGCAGCTTGGGGGCAGGCTGTATATGGGGTGATCTGTGCGGCGGCAGGTCACCCTTTTTGCTTGTTAGGTAGGTGTGTGTTGATTGCTTGGTATTGGTGGGATTGGTCGGGAAGCTGGCTTGTTAAGACTTAAGGGTATGGATCCCGCTTTCGGGAATACTTGTCTGAATTCCGTTTCAAGATCGCAGAAGTGCCGGTATTACGCATGATAGGCCTTCAGCATTGTAAAGCTAATTCAATCATTGTTTGATGCTTTGGCTGAGGGGGATAAGTCGCGGATGTTGAGGCCTGGGACTTCCGGTAAACACTGCGTGCACCCAGCGTGAACAGTTCAGGTCCACACGAAGGATTTCCCTTCATGCCGGCGTCAAGCCGGTGCTTGAGCCTTGACGCGAACGGGCATAACTCGGTTCCGGCTGTGCGTCACCTTGGTGCGCGAGTGTGCCGAACTTCCGCTTAAAGTATTGTGGGAACGTAGAGTTCTCCGCCCGCGCAGGGGCGAGAGACGCCCGTTGTCTGTGGGAAGGAAAGGGGAAGACCCAGCGCGGAACGAATGGCGAGAAACGCAAAGCACTCCGCTTCAATGGCGTCGCCGCGCCAGCCAAAGGCTTCGACTGGCTTTGCGTCGATTTGCGTTCGTTTGAATAATTCGCGCATAAACGTCGGGTTTTTGCGTCCGCCGCCGCAAACAGCAAGTACCTTGGGGCGGTGAGGCAGGTGAGCGACGGCTTTGGCAACTGCCGATGCTGAAAACGCTGTCAGAAGCGCTGCGCCATCTTCCAAGGAGAGGCCACTGGCAAGATCTTTCGTAAAGCTGAAACGATCCAGTGACTTGGGTGGCTTCTGATCGAACCATGGATTGGCGAGTGCTGCTACAAGGCGGGCCTCATCAACCGTCCCCTTGGCGGCGAGCTGGCCGTCCTTGTCAAAAAAGTTATTCCCGTGCTGCTTTACCCAGTCATTAATGGGAGCGTTGGCAGGGCCTGTGTCAAACGCCATTAGGGTGTCTGACCCATCCCACCAAGTGAGGTTGCCAACGCCGCCGAGATTAAGGAGCACAACATCCTTGGGATCATAACGTCCGGCAAGCTGGCCGATAAGCGCCTTGTGGTAGGCCGGTGCAAGCGGGGCACCCTGGCCTCCAGCTGCAACATCTGCACTGCGCAGATCATAAACTACCGGGATGCCGAGCAGGTTTGCCATCAATGGGCCGTCGCCAAGTTGACGGGTGGCGCCAGCCATGCCTTGTGCGGCTGGTCGGTGCAGCACGGTTTGCCCGTGAAAGCCGATCACGCCGATCTGGCTACGGGGTATTTTGTGGTCGTGAAGAAAATTGGCGACCGCAACAGACTGGGCGCGGGTCAGCTCCCGTTCCGCTTTGGCAAAGATGGCGGGTTCTGGACCGTTAAACTGCCAGGTTCGTGCTGCCTCCATGGCGTCGGTGAGCAGTTCAAGCAGTCCGTCAGGGTACGGGGAGAGCGTATATGCACCAAACTGGGTAACGGCGGTGCCGTCACTCTCAATCATGGCAATGTCAATGTTGCCGTCCAGCACAGTGCCGGTCATCAGTCCAATAGCCCAAACGGGATTCATGAATGCAGCTTCGCCCCTGATTTCATCTCTGCAGTTCTCAATTAGTCTAATAAGTGTGAATGGCGACTTCTAGCAAGGAGAAACCCCAAGCTTTCTGGAAAAATGCAAGAGTTAATTCTGTCGCGTGCAATGGATTGATTTGAGAGGTGGGGCTCCGTTAAGGTCACCTTTGGTCCGATTGGGTCGGGCCGCGCCAGCCTTCGCATCTGGAGGAGACCATTCGTGTTCAGTATCGCTCGCCTTGCCTTGCTCATGGTTGTTTTCATTGATGTGATGGGGCAGGGGCTGATTTTCCCCATCCTGACGACTTTGCTTTTACGCGAGGACTCCGCTTTCCTTATGGAGGGGAATGACCTGCTGGGCCGCGAGGCCACTTTTGGTGTGGTTCTGGGTGTGTTTTATCTCTTCTGGTTCTTTGGTGCTGCCTACATTTCCAAGCTGTCAGACTACATCGGGCGGAAGAACGGGATCCTCATTTGTCTAACCGGTGCGTTGGTCGGCTATGTGTTGACGGTGCTGGCAATTTATCTGAACAGCCTCATCCTGTTGATCGTTGGGCGGGCGGTTGCTGGCTTTACGGCGGGCAATCAGCCCATCGCGCAAGCCTCCCTGATCGATCAGAGCCGTAGCCCGCAGGAAAAGAGCCTCAATCTCGGTTTGATCACCGCGTTCGTGGCACTTGGTCTGGTGGTGGGGCCGCTTCTTGCGGGCGGGTTGAGTGACAGTCAGCTGTTGGGGTCTTACGCCTCCTTGCAGCTACCGTTCATGGCGGCCATCGTCCTTGTGCTGATTAATATTTTCCTGATTTATCAGGGTTTTGAAGAAACCAACAAACGCCGAAAGAAGATTGACTTTGGCCCGAGCGAGGTGTTTCTCGTTCTGTGGCGGGTGCGCGGGCGGCCTACCATCGTCAAGCTTTGTCTGGTGTTCTTCTTCGTGGAGATGGGCCTCAACGCCTTTTACATTTACCTGAACAACTTTCAGGTGGAACGGTTTGGGTTCTCGACCCAGCAGACCAGCCTGACGCTGGTGGTCTTTGGTCTGGTCATGGCATTTTCCAGCATAGTGTTGGTCCGGACCATGACACAGTTTTACCAGCGTCTTCCCATCGTGAAGGTGTGTACCGGCATCATGGCGGTGTTCGTGTTGACCTATGCTGCCAACAGCTTGCCGCTGCTGTCCTACATACTGCTCGTTCCTGTGGTCGCTGCTTTTGGGTTGGCCTACCCAATCATGCTGTCGCTGTTTTCTGCCAGCGCGCGCGATGATGAGCAGGGCTGGGTCATGGGGGTGACCATGGCGCTGTTCACGCTTGGTGCTGGGATCATTTCACTTGGTGGCGGGTTCTTGATGGCGCTTGATGTGAAAAGCGTTTTCTTTGTTGGCGTGCTCAGCTTCATCATTGCGCTGGTGTTGCAGTTTGGTTTGTGGCGCGAGCCAGATGTTGAGGCGCTTGATCCTCCGATCGGGTGACGAAAAGGGAAGGTCTCGCTCAGGCTTGACGCTCAAGTTGGCGCTGAGAAATTAAGGCGTCAAAGCAATCGTTGCACCAAAGGTAGAGGTTGCGGGTGGCTCTGGATTGGATTTTACTTCGCTTAACGAAGTGAAATGAGGGGCCGACATGGCAGGCACACGCACCAGCTTTGCAGGTATGGACTGCGCAATCGCTCAGGCGATTGAGCTGATTGGCGATGCCTGGACTCTATTGATTTTACGAGCACTTTTCCAAGGACTGAAGCGCTTTGACGACTTTCAGGGTAACCTTGGCATTTCCACCAGCGTGTTGACGGATCGGCTGCACCGGCTGGTGGAGGCCGACATCATTCGAAAGGAAAAGGACCGAGAGGACGCCCGCTCTTCCGTGTATCTCCTGACCGACAAGGGTATGGATTTTTATCCCGTTTTGATTGCGCTAAACCAGTGGGGAGAGCGTTGGGAAGGCAAGCCAACAGGACTGCGGTTGGACCTGATCGAACGCGAAACGGGCAAGCCTGTGCGAGAGGTGCAGGTTCTGTCCCAGGACTACAAGGTTTTGACAGCGCGCGATGTTGAGGCGCGTCCGGGACCCGGCGTGGGGGCGGTCTTTGCGGATGCGCTGAACCGCGTGCGACGCCGCAAGGCGACTTGAGCCAAGTAGGCCTAGAGCACAGGAGGGTCTCATGGGATTTCAATTCGAAACGGTTCCGCTCATCGTGAATGAAAATGGTGCGGCTGGTCGCTTGTCCGAGCTGATCAAGACACGGTTCAGCTGCAAGCGCGTGGCAATCATCACTGATGCGGGGGTGGTAGAGACCGGCCTTGTGAAGTCCGTCGTGAGCGCGCTGACCAAAGGTGGCTTCAATCCTATTGTCTTTGATGGTGTTGAGCCTGACCCTTCTGAACAGATCGTGCTGGAAGCCGCCAGCTTTGCCAAAGCCAATGATGCAGACTGCATTGTTGGGCTCGGCGGTGGCAGTTCCATGGATACGGCCAAGATGGTGGCGGTGTTGTGCTGCAGCTTGCAGCCGCTTCATGCGCTTTATGGCATTGGCAAGGTGGAGGGAAAGCGCCTGCAACTCATTCAGGTGCCGACCACGGCGGGAACGGGGTCTGAAGTGACGCCGATTGCTATTTTGACCCGCGAGGACCACAGCAAGATGGGCATTGTATCGCCGCAGCTCTATGCGGATGTGGCGGTGCTGGACCCGGAGCTGACGACCAAATTGCCTGCGGAAGTGACTGCGGCTACGGGCATCGATGCCATGGTGCATGCCATAGAGGCCTATACGTCCTTGCATCAGAAGAACCCGATTTCCGATGCGTTGGCGCGTGAAGCGCTGCGGCAGCTTTGGACGCATATCCGTGCTGCATACATGGATGGCGGTGACATTCCGGCTCGCTCCGGCATGTTGCTGGGCGCGATGATGGCGGGCCAGGCGTTTGCCAACAGCCCGGTGGCGGCTGTGCATGCGCTCGCCTATCCCATTGGCGGGCAGTTCCATGTGCCGCATGGGCTCTCCAATGCGCTGATCCTGCCGCACGTGCTGCGGTTCAACCTGCCTGAGGCCAAGCATCATTATGCGGAGTTGGCGGAAGTCATTCTGCCGAACATCTCCGGTAGTGTGGATGAAAAGGCGGCGGGCTTCATCCGCGCCCTTGAGAACCTATGTTTTGAGCTGGGTATTCCGGATCATCTAGCCCAGGTGGGCATTGAAGCCAACGACCTGCCCAAGCTGGCGAAAGCCGCCATGGACCAGACCCGGCTTTTGGTGAACAACCCGCGCCGCGTGTCCTATGACGATGCGCTTTCCATTTACAGGGAGGCGCTATGACCCGGCCCCAGCCGTATACCCGGTCCGGCTTTCTGAGCTTTCACGATGTGCAGACGCGTTGGATGGACAACGATGTCTACGGGCATGTGAACAACGTCGTCTACTACGCTTATTTCGACAGCTGCGTGAACGGCTACCTGATCGAGAAGGGGCTGCTGGACTTTGAAAGAGGGGAAACAGTTGGGCTGGTGGTTCATTCCTCGTGTTCGTATTTCGCGCCGCTTTCTTTTCCGCAAAAAGCGGTAGCAGGGCTGCGGGTGCTGAAGATCGGGCGCAGCAGCGTTGAGTATGAGATCGCGATTTTCATTGAGGGCGAAGAGGGGGCCTGCGCGCAGGGGACATTCACGCATGTGTATGTGGACCGCATGACCCGCAGGCCGGTGCCGCTCTCGGAGAAGATGCGGGCGGCGCTCAGGCCGCTCGTAACGGAGGAGGGCGCGACACCCGCCTGAATGACCCGGCAGCGCCGGGGAGGAGGAACCAGAATGACAAGCTGGCAAGACCAGAAACGCCATGTAGAGGTGCTTGGCGAACGGATGAGCTATGTGGAACGGGGGGAAGGACGGCCCATCCTGTTTTTGCATGGCAATCCGACTTCATCCTACCTGTGGCGCACTGTGATGCCGCAATTGGAAGGGCGCGGCCGCTGCATCGCGCCGGATCTGATCGGTATGGGTGACAGCGCCAAGCTGCCAAACCCGGGGCCGGAGACCTATCGCTTCCATGTGCATGCCATGTATCTGGATGGCTTTATCGACGCGGTAATCGGCACACAGGAGAAGGTGGTGCTGGTGGCGCATGACTGGGGCACAGCGCTGGGCTTCGACTGGGCCCATCGCAACCCGGAGCGCGTGGAAGCCATTGCCTATATGGAAGGGTTCGCCCGGCCGGTGGCCAGCTGGGAGGAGTGGAACAAGGACGCAACGCCGGTGTTTCAGGGGTTCCGGTCGGAGGCGGGTGAAGGGATGGTTCTGGACAAGAACCTCTTCATCGAGCGGGTGTTGCCGGGCTCCATCGTCCGCACGCTGAGTGATCAGGAGATCGAGGAGTACCGCCGTCCGTTCAAGGAACGCGAAGACCGGTGGCCCACCTTGACGTGGCCGCGGGAGATCCCTGTGGCGGGAGAACCGGCGGACGTGCATGAGCGCTTGACGGCGGTGAGTAACTGGATGGCGGACAACGAGGTGCCCAAGCTGTTCGTCAACGCCGAGCCGGGCGCCATCATGATCGGGAAGCTCAGAGATTTTTGCCGAAGCTGGATCAACCAGCACGAAGTTACTGTGCCGGGCATTCATTTCATTCAAGAGGACTCCGGTCCGCAGATCGGACAGGCCATTGCCCAGTGGCTGCGTGATCTAGACAGTTAAGAGAGGATTTCCCATGGCATTGCCAAGCGTATTGAAAGACCGTCTGCGCCTGCCGCTGGTTGCAGCACCCATGTTTATCGTTTCCAATCCTGACCTCGTTATTGCTCAGTGCAAGGCCGGCATTGTGGGCTCTTTTCCGGCGCTCAATGCGCGCCCGAAAGAGGCGCTGGAAGAATGGCTGAAGCGGATCACGGAGGAACTGGCTGCATACGATGAAGCGAACCCGGATGCGCCTTCGGCTCCTTTTGCGGTGAACCAGATCGTCCACCGGTCCAATGACCGTCTGGAGCATGATCTTGAGGTCTGCGTGAAGTACAAGGTGCCCATCGTCATTACCTCTCTTGGGGCACGTGAAGATGTGATCGAAGCGGTACACAGCTACGGCGGCATTGTGCTGCACGATGTCATTCACAATGGTTTTGCCAAGAAAGCCATTTCCAAAGGGGCAGATGGCCTGATCGCTGTGGCGGCAGGCGCTGGTGGCCACGCTGGCAGCGTTTCGCCATTTGCGCTCATTCAGGAAATTCGCGAGTGGTTTGACGGCCCTCTGCTGCTTTCCGGTTCCATCAGCACGGGCAAGGGCATTTTGGCAGCCAAGGCCATGGGGGCTGACCTGGCGTATATGGGCTCTGCCTTCATTGCCACCAAGGAAGCCAATGCGGTTGATGGCTACAAGCACATGATCGTGGAGTCTTCTTCCGACGATATTGTGTATTCCAGCTACTTCACCGGCATTCCGGGGAACTATCTCAAGCCGTCCATTCGCGCGGCCGGCATGGACCCGGATGCGCTGGAGCACGGATCGCCAGAACAGATGAACTTTGCTGCCGCCTCCAAAAAGGAAGGCGTCTCGGCAAAGGCGTGGAAGGAAATCTGGGGCGCGGGCCAAGGTGTTGGCGGCGTAAAGAGCATTCAGTCTACAGGCGACTACGTTGCGCAGCTGCGCGAGGAATACGAAGCTGCCAAGCAGGCATTGCTTGCTGACTGAGCCCTGACAATTCCTCAGGAATAACATGAGTTGGGCCCCCGTTCGGGGCCCATTTCTTTTGTGCGGGGTGCTTTTTCATCGTTTCATGCGGTATTTTGCGTATAAAGTTGAGTTTATCTAAGGGGACTCTTTTGGAAAGTGCTGGGTCCGTGCATTTTCTTTTAGGCCTCAAAGACGCTATAAGCCTTCGGATTCATTTCGTCGTGTGGTGCCTTTTTAGGCAGAGATTGCCAAGTGTCGTAGCTTTGCGCAGTTTTATTGCAACAACCTCCGGCGTCCAATTTGGGCTCGTATAAACGGTAAAATAAGATGCAACGAGAGCATTGGGGAAGTCGGTTTGGCTTCATCATGGCGGCAGCAGGATCTGCCGTGGGACTGGGAAACATCTGGAAGTTTCCATACCTGGCCGGATCAGAGGGTGGGGGCGCCTTCCTGATCATTTATCTTGCAATGGTTGCTACCATTGGCCTTTCTGCCATGATCGCTGAAATCGCCATAGGCCGTTACGCTCAGTTGGACCCAATCGGGGCTTTCAAGAAGACTGGCGGCGGGCCCTGGGTGATTTTTGGAATACTGGCAATCCTGACGCCCTTCCTCATCCTGTCTTTCTATTCGGTTGTTGGTGGCTGGACCATCGCCTACATCGTGAAGAGCTTTGCCCTGATGTTTGGGGGCGGCTCCGGTGTTGGTCATGAGGACCAGTTCAATCAGCTGGTGTCCTCGCCTGTTGAACCGATCATCTACCATGCTCTGTTCATGGGGTTGAGCATGGTGATCGTGCTCAAGGGCGTGACGGATGGCATTGAAAAGGCCTCCAAGATCCTGATGCCATTGGTGTGAGCGTTATGATGGCGGAAATCGCCATTGGCCGTGCTGCCAAGCTGAACCCTGTCGGTGCTTTCCGCGTCGTGGCAGGTCGGAGCTGGATGCCGGTTGGTCTGCTCGGTGTGATCACAGCCTTTGCTATTCTCTCGTTCTATTCTGTGGTTGGTGGCTGGACCATCGCCTATCTTGTAAAGACGTTCACTGGCGAAATCAGCAGTGGTTCCGCAGCAATCCTTGGTGGCCAGTTCGAGGCGCTGGTGGGTTCTGTCGTTGAGCCGCTCGTTTATCACGGCATCTTCATGGTGATGACCGTTGTGATCGTGCTTTTGGGCGTCACATCAGGCATTGAGAAGTCCGTAAAGGCCTTGATGCCGCTCTTGTTCATCTTGCTGATTATTCTTGTGATCCGCAGTGTGACGCTGCCGGGCGGCATGGAAGGTATCATTTTCTTCCTGAAGCCTGATTTCTCGCAGATTAGCATGGACATGATCCAAGCCGCGCTCGGTCAGGCTTTCTTCTCTCTTTCATTGGGCATGGGTGCCATGATCACCTATGGCTCCTACTTGTCTCCTGAGACAAACATCCGCAGCTCGTCTGTTTGGGTTGTTTCTCTGGACTTTATGGTGGCCTTCCTTGCAGGTCTTCTGGTGTTGCCAGCAGTGTTTGCCTTCGGCATGGATCCTGGTGCGGGGCCCGGCCTGACCTTCATCACCTTGCCTGCGATCTTTGGCGAAATGCCATTTGGATTGCTGTTTCAGGCGGTGTTCTTTGCCATGCTGCTGATTGCGGCGCTGACCTCTTCAATCTCTCTTCTGGCAATTCCGGTTGCGTACTTCTCTGAGAGCTTTGGCATGGGCCGCAAGGCAGCTTCCACCGTGGTTGGCCTTGTCATCTTTGCCATCGGCATTCCATGTTCCCTTTCTCTGGGCGTGTGGGGCGACATTCTGTTCTTTGGCATGCCGTTCTTTGACTTCCTGTCGTTCCTGGTTGACAAGTTCTTCCTGCCAATCGGTGGCATTCTGACGGCAATCTGTGCGGGTTGGTTTGCGTATGGCAAGGTGTCTCGTGAACTGGAAAATCAGGGCGAACTGCCATTTTCCTATCTGCAGATCTGGAAGTGGATTGTTCGCATCGTGGCGCCAATCGCTATTGTCTGGGTCATGGTTATTGGCTTCATAGGCTAACAATCGGCGCAGCCGTGAAATGAAAAAGCCCCCGCAGGTCCGGCGATCTGCGGGGGCTTTTTGTGTTTGGTGGCAGAGCTGCGGTGCTTGCTAGGCGCTGAGAGCCAGCGGTCCGCCTGCCAACATTGGCGCGTAGGCTTCGCGGTCGCTTGCCACATCATTCAAGGTTACGCTGTCCAGTTCGCGCATGAAGGCCTTGAGCGCATAGGCAAGGGCCGACCGAACCCGGCAAACTGGCAGAAAGGGGCAGGTAGCTTTGTCAGAGCAGCCCATGCAGTCTGTCAAAGCGAAGTTGGGCTCGACAGCACGAATAAGCTCGCCAAGCGTGACGATGGCAGGATCGCAGGCAAGATGAAAGCCACCGATACGGCCTCGCCGGGACTTGATGAAGCCATGGGCGGAGAGCGCCTGCACGGTTTTTGTAATCTGCGGTTTTGGCGAGCTACAGACCTGCGAGAATCTCTCTATGGTCCAGTGATGGTCGGGGTTTGAAACCACTACTGCCATGATGCGGGTGGCGATGTCGGTCATGCCGGTCAATTTCATGAATTGTCCCCTCAGGTGCGTATCAGCGCCTGCTCATGCACGAAACTGCCCATCCGTAACAGCAGAAGCCAAGCTTGATTGTTCCCAGATTTAAGGTGAGGGGAAGAGCAGGCGTTGGCATTGATACACATCAAGGGATAAAACGTCGCGGGGTACAGGCGTTTTACTGTCATTGAAATGTAACAGTAAATAATTTCTCAGTGATAACCCCTAGGGAGCTGTGGGGTAAGAGCTTAGAACACTTAAAATGCGTAATATTACAACTTGAAGGATATGTCGGAATAGTGTTCGGAAGCATGAAGTGCATGAGGGTGGTGCATTTGAAAATAGATGATTGGGCGATCTATGCAGGCCGAAATTTCAAAACGACTTAAGTTTCACCGGATCACAGAGGATGATCTAAAGACGTTAGCTGAAGGGGAACCGTATATCCGGAAGGTTTTGCCGAAGGTTCTTGATCTTTTCTATGCGCATGTGCAAAATTTTCCTGAGACCGCACAATTTTTCAAATCGAAGGCGCATATCGACCATGCCAAGTCCAAACAGGCGGAGCACTGGTCGTTTCTGGCAAAGGCCAAGTTGACGGACGACTATGTTGCGTCCGTGAGGCGAATTGGCGAGGCCCACAATAAGCTGGGCATGTCGCCCCGCTATTACATTGGCGCTTACAATTATCTGTCCGGGGCGATCTGCTCTGAACTGGAAGCTGAGATTCGCGGCGGCGTGCTTGCCGCTCGGTCTGGCAGTTTCTTGCGTCGGTTGCAGCAGGCGGTGATCAAGGTCACGTTCCTTGATATGGATATCGCGCTGGAGGTCTATGAGGACGCCAAGACACGGGACCGGCAGAATTTCATTGAAGGCATTGCCTCTCGCTTTGAAGAGAGTGTTGGCACCGTTGCGGGCTCCTTGAGCGCTGCTGCCGGTGGGTTGAAGGCGACCTCTGACACCTTGCAGAAGGCTGCCAGCGAAACGGCTGAAATCAGTAGCACTGTGGAGGAGGCAGCTGGTTCCACGAGCGTGAACGTGGAGAGTGTTAGCCATTCCACGGGTGAGTTGGCGCAGGCGATTGCCGAGATCGCGCAGCAGGTCAACCGTGCGGCAACGACCGCGGATCAGGCGGTGACAGCCTCGGAGAAGGCCATTGCACGGGTTGGTGCGTTGACGGTGGCGGCGGATGAGATTGGCAACATCATTGAGCTGATCAATAAAATCTCATCTCAGACCCATTTGCTGGCGCTGAACGCGACCATTGAAGCCGCGCGGGCCGGGGAGGCGGGTAAAGGCTTTTCCGTTGTGGCCCATGAGGTCAAGTCGCTTGCCGAGCAGACAGCGAACGCGACGGTTCAAATCAGCTCTCAGATTGCGGAGATCCAAGAGGCAACGCGCCATTCTCGCGAAAGCATGGAGGAGATCTCCACGACGATTTCCGAGATGGACGCCATATCGGCGGCGATCTCAGGCGCGGTTGAGCAGCAGGGCGCGGCAACCTCTGTCATTTCCGAGAGCATATCGCTGGCGGCGGAGGGCACTTCACGGGTTTCCTCTGGGATCACCAGTGTGAGCGCAGCAGCAGGTGAGACCGGCACGACAGCTGGAAACGTGCTGGAATCGGCCAATCAGCTTTCTGAGTATGCTCGGGATCTGGAGGCCAGCATGGCGGATTTCCTCGGGCACCTGCGTGCCTGAGGCGGATGGAATGCTGCTTTGAATGTGCCTAGGGTGCTGGGAGCTGCGCCCTAGCCGTTCTCAAGCAGGAAGTCTGCGGTTTCATGGTCTGTGATCAAATCCGTCACATAGCCACCGCGCAGGCCTGCAAGGACCGCTTGATGGTTCTTCGGGCCCCCGCCGATCATGATGCGGCTTGGAATTTGTCGGAGCTGAGCGAGGTTGATGCCAAGGATCCGCTGGTCCAGTTCTGTGATAACCGGTTGTCCCTGTGCATCCAGAAACCGTCCGCAGATGACAGCGGTTGCGCCCAGCTGCTTGTAGGTCTCCATATCCTGTTCCGAGATGATGCCGGCCCGTACCGCCGAATTATTGGGTGAGCAGTGGCCAACCACAAAGACTGCGCGGCTGCACCGTTCCAGAACGGCAAAATGAGAGCGCACGATGGGCTCGGCCTGAAGTTCCGTGGCGAGGCGGGCGCTGGAGACGATCGCCGGGACATTGAGGTTCATGCCGGTGCCCTCAAACCTGTTGGCGATAAGTGAGGAGCCCTCGTCGGCGGCAAAACTGTATTGGGCATACATGGAGCCGATCATTTGCAGCACGCTGACATTCTTTAGCGGCTTGCGGGGCATGGCCTGACTCAGCTCGTGAATGGTGCGGCCCCAGGCGATTCCAATGGTGTCGTTATCCTTCGTAACATGGCTGAGATACATGGCGCCTGCACGGGCAAGCCGGATGCGAACATGGGTTTGGCCGTCACCTGCCGGGGCGACCAGTACATTATCCAGACCGAACTTGGTCTTGAGCTTTGATGAGATGGTCGCCTGAGTATAGCGGTCCTGATCCAGTGTGATCTGAACGTACCCAAGTTCGCGGGCTTGCTGCAGGTACTTGACGACGCTGGCGCGGGAAACGCCCAGAACCTCTGCGATATCGGTCTGGTTCAGGCCCTCCTGATAGTAGAGCCATGCTGAATGCAAGATGGGGTCCTTGTTGAACCAAATCGCACTGCTTTTTTCTTTTCTGGTCACGCCCGCTGCCTCGTAGCCCAATCGATCAAGTTGCCGCCCTTACCATAAGTTTCGCGTTAATTGCTACTCCCAATCATTCCGAGGAAACGGGAGACTTGCCAGAGACATATTACAAATGGTATTTAGTAATGACAAATGTAAAAGGTGGGCTCATGTTAAAATCGATAGATCCGCTGCTGTCTGCTGATCTGCTATATGCTCTGGCGTCCATGGGGCATGGCGATACGCTGGCGATTGTTGATGCAAATTTTGCAGCTGCATCACGGGCTAACGGCCATCTGATCACTATGCCGGGCACGACGGCCAGTGATGTTCTGGCGGCCATCCTCACGCTGTTTCCTGTCGACGGGTTCGATGATTGCCCCATCAAGCTGATGGCGCAAGCCGACGATGCGGAGCTGCCTGAAGCGGCGCAGGATTTCCTCAAGGTGTTGGATGCCAGTGAGGAGAAGGGCCACAAGTGGGAAGCGATCGATCGGTTCGCCTTTTACGACCTAGCAGAAAAAACAAGTCTTATTGTTGCGACCACGGATCTGCGCCCTTATGGCTGCCTGATCCTGCAGAAGGGAGTGGTGTTCGATGGTTAGTCATGATGCCTGGCTGCAGTCTGACCTGGTGAAGGAACTGAAGGTGCTTGCCTATGCGCTTTGGGACAAAGGGTGGGGCGAGCGCAATGCGGGCAACATAAGTGTCCGCTTGAACCCGCAGCAGATGGCCGAATGGGGTGTTGCCGAGATGGCGTCCACCCAGTGGTATGATCTTCCAAAGCCGGTGCCTGCTCTTGCCGGGCAGCACATGCTGATGACCGCCAGCGGCGCGTTCATGCGGCATGTGAAAGAAAATCCTGAGCAAGATCTGGGTCTTGTGCGCTTTAGTGAAGATGGTTCGCAGTTTACACCCATCGCTGGCTACGCTGGCGGGGGGCGGCCTTCAAGCGAAATGATCACCCACCTTCTGGTGCATGCAGAGCGCCAGGACAAGGGGCAATCGGTGATCGTTCACACCCATGCAGACTGGCTGCTATTGATGAGCCATCTTCACGATCAATCCAGTGAGGCGTTTACAAAGACGCTGTGGCGGATGTGCTCTGAAAGTCTGATGTTCTTTCCCGATGGCGTTGGTGTTGTGCCGTGGATGTTGCCGGGCTCTCTCGCCATTGGTGAGGCGTCAGGAGAATTGGCCCAGACGCACCGCTTGATCCTCTGGGCTTACCATGGGGTTCTGGCAGCGGGTGATTCACTTGATGATGCGTTCGGCTTGATCGAGACCGCCGAGAAGGCCGCGATGATTTACTGTCAGGGCAAGATGGCCGGAATGGACCTGCCGGGAATCAGTGATGCGCAGATTGTCTCTCTTGGAAAGCATCTGGGCGTGACGCCGATCTACGAGCTGAATGGGCAATAGAACACTGTTTGATCGGTCATATTTTTATATGACGGCTAAGGGGCAGGGAAACCTGCCCTTTTTGCATTCTGATGCGCCTATCGCGCGGTTTGCCGAGTGGCTCATGCGTTGCGCTATTATGTAATTTCCCTCATCAATTCGAGATATATTTTACACTTGTCATTTGTATAAAACATATGTAACTTGTCCCTACTGCTTTTGGGAGGAGGCGATGGGGATACAATCCGACAGCATAGAAATCTCCGGTATCAAGAAGAGCTTTGGTACCAACACCGTGCTGCACGACATCAGTCTGACCGTGAGTGGTGGCGAGGTTCTCGCTCTCATGGGGGCCAATGGTGCAGGCAAGTCGACGCTGGTTAAAATCCTTTCAGGTGTTTACCAGGCCGATGGGGGTTCCATCAGCGTCAATGGCCAGACCAGCATCATCGACACACCACAGCAAGCACGAGAAAGCGGCATCGTAACCGTTCACCAGATCATCAATGACGGTGTTGTTCAGGATCTTACGATTGCCGAAAACCTTATTCTTGATCAGCTTTGCGATGGTCGGTTCCCGGCCTTCGTGAACAAGGGAAAGCTCCATGAACGCGCTGCGGAAGTGGCCAAGACAATTGGTCTTGATCTGCCGCTGGACACCAAGGTTGCGGAGCTGAGCCAAGCGGACAAGCAGCTCGTGGCCATTGCCCGCGCGCTGAGTGTCAAGCCGCGGCTGCTCATTCTTGATGAGCCAACCTCCAGTCTTTCCGAACGAGAAGCTCTGCGCCTGTTTGATGCGGTGGAGCAAATGCGCGATCAAGGCGTGGCGATCATCTACATCTCACACAGAATGTCGGACATTCGCCGTTTGGCCGACCGCATTGCTGCGTTGAGAGAAGGGCGCATTGTGGGGCTGTTCGAGAAGCCTCTGGATTACGATGGCGCGGTTCACTCCATGCTGGGGCACGCCGTTGGTGAAGTCATGCACGACTACCAAAGCGGGGAGGCCTCGCGTGTTGTGTTCCGTCAGGTTCAGCTGGCTGAAGGGTCCAAGCCGTTTGATCTCGACCTGAAAACGGGTCAGATCGTGGCGCTGACCGGTCTTTTGTCTTCCGGTTGTGCCAGCGTGGTTGAAAGCCTGTTTGGGATGCACGAGTTCGCCAGCGGAACGGTGATGCTGGATGGTGCTGAGTGGCGGGCAGCGTCCCCCAATCAAGCCATCAAGGACGGCGTTTACATGGTTCAGGAAGATCGCGGCAATAACGCCATCATTCCGGACTTCTCGATTGAGAACAACACAAGCCTGCCTTTTCTTAAGAGCTTCTCCTGGCTGAGTTTCATCAACCGGGATCGGGAGAAGGCGCGGGTGAAAGAGGTGATTGACCTGACCAAGGTCAAATACACCGACCCCACCGCAGAGATGTCGACGCTATCCGGTGGCAACCAGCAGAAGGTCATGGTGGCCCGGTGGATGCTCGAGGAGTGCCGGGTGTTGCTGCTCAATGAGCCATTCCAGGGCGTAGACATTTCCTCGCGTCGACAGATCGGGAAGTTGCTGCGCGAAACCGCCAAGGACCGGGTGACCATCGCGGTTTGTACAGACGTTGAGGAAGCACTTGAAATCGCTGACCGGATCATCGTTTTCAACCACAACAATCTGGTTGGCGATCACCGTATCGATCAGATCGATATGCCCACCTTGATCAAGCAGATCGCAGCGGCACCAGATGCGGACTTTACTGCGCTCAGCTCTTCAAAAACTCAAGAAACTGACATTCACGCCTGATCGGGAGGATCAGATGACTAACTTTCGGGATCACGCCATCAAGTATGGCCTCCTCGTCCTTTTGGCGACGATGATTGTGTTCTTCTCGATCGCTCAGCCAGCGTTCCTGAGCATGATCAACGTGTTCATCATTTTGCAGTCCGTGTCGATCGTGGCCATTTTGGCTCTTGGGGTGACGGCGACGCTGGCGGTAAACGGGTTTGACCTTTCCATTGGCTCTACGGCGGCCTTTTCCATGATGATGGCGTCCTATGTGATGATCGTCTTTGATGGGGGCACCACGGCGGCCATTCTCACCGCGCTGGGTGTGGGCGTGCTTGTGGGGCTCGTGAACGGCTTCATGACGGTGCAAATGCGCGTTCCGGATCTTCTGGCAACGCTGGGCATGATGTTCCTTCTGCTTGGCTTGCAGCTCATTCCAACGCAGGGCCGTTCCATTGCAGCCGGCATGAGCCTTTCGGGCGGGGAAACCGCACCGGGCAAGTTCACCGAAGCCTTCCTGTTCCTTGGCCGCGCTCGCTTGTTTGACATTATTCCGGTGCCTGTTGTGATCATGCTGGTGCTGGCGGTCATTACCTATCTGTTCCTCGAGCGCACCCGCCATGGCCGGGTCATGTACGCCATCGGTTCCAACGAGCGTGCAGCGCATCTGGCAGGGGCTCGGGTCAAATTCTACCGGTACGTGGCCTATGTCATGTCTGGTGTCTACGCTTCCATCGGCGGCATTCTGCTTGCGGCTCGCATTGGTCGCGGCGACGTGAGTTCTGGCAACTCACTGCTGATGGATGGTGTTGCTGCAGCGCTTATTGGCTTTGCAGTTCTCGGGGCCGCACGCCCCAATGCGCAAGGTTCTGCCATCGGTGCGCTTCTGGTCGGTGTTCTTCTGAACGGTCTGACCATGATGAACACGCCTTACTACACGCAGGATTTCATCAAGGGTCTGGTGCTTGTTGCTGCCCTGATGTTCACCTTCGGCCTTTCCAAAAAGCGCGGGTAATTTCGTCATAACTGGGAGAAATAATGATGAAATCTACATTAAAAAAACTTGGCCTTGCAGTTGCCTCCATCGCTTTGATGGCAACGACGGGAGCACAAGCAGAGGAAGTGAAGTCCCCATTTGAAGGTAAGGGCATGAAGATTGCGCATGTTCGTTACCTGTCGCAGGGTGATTTCCCGGAGCTTTATCTGTCAGGTGTTCGGGCGCAGGCCGAAGCCCTTGGTCTTGAGCTGGATGTTTATGATGCCCGTCAGGATGCCGCCATCCAGCGCAGCCAGCTGGAACAGGCCATCATGAAGGGGTATGACGGCATCATCCTCCAGCATGGGTTTACCGACTCCTTGAAGGATCTGGCGGATATGGCCGTTCAGAACGGCATCAAGGTGGTGGCGTTCGATGTGAATGCGGACAACCCAGAAATTCCTCAGATCAATCAGGACGATCACCTGATCGCGCGCATGTCCCTGGAGCAGGCCATCAAAGACAACGGCAACGCCTGGAAGGCAGCCTACGTCTACGTGCCGGGCATTCCGCCACTTGATCGCCGTGATGAGGTGTTCACCGAGCTGAAGGAAAAGTTCCCAGGCATTGAAGAGGTGGCGCGTTTTGGCACCCTGAACAACCCGATCCCGAACCAGATTGCCGACCAGGCCGCTGCTGTTTTCCGCGCGAACCCAGACATCACGGTTGCATTTTCGCCGTATGATGAGTTTGCCAAGGGCATCAAGATTGCCGTGGATGAAGCGGGTCTTTCCAGCAGCGTGAAGATCTATTCTGCTGACATTTCCAACTCGGACATTCAGGCCATGCGTGAGCCGGGCAGTGCGTGGGTTGCAACCACTGCGACCAACCCAGCCATCATGGGGCAAGTGAGCGTTCGCGCGCTGGCGTACCTGATGAACGGTGAAAACCCGGGCAGCCAGGTGACCGTGCCACCTGTCCTGATCACTCAGGAAATGCTGAACGCGCTGGACATCAAAAACATGAATGATCTGGTCGCCAAAGTCGCCAGCTTCTCCACGTCCGATACGCTGACACCCGATTGGATGCCGCTCCCATAGGACGCAGGCGATGCTGCGCACGGGTGGAGGCGGTTTCTGCCTCCACCTCCTACCGATCACGCGACTGCTAGACATAGGTGCAAAATGAGCGTTGAAGCGCCACTAGGCTACAAGATCCAAACTGTTGAGACCCTTCCGCATTATCTGATTTCCAAGTTGCCGCCGGCCCTCAATTTGGGCGGGGCACCAGAAACCTGGGAGGTGAAGGAAGTTGGCGATGGCAACCTCAATCTGGTTTTCATCGTGTCCGGTTCCATGAAAACAATCGTGGTCAAGCAGGCTGTGCCATATGTGCGCGCCGCTGGCGAAAGCTGGCCACTGCCGCTGACCCGCGCGTTTTTTGAGTTCAATGGCCTCGTTGAGGAGCGCCGCTATGCGGGCGACACGGTGCCAGAGGCGTACTTCTATGATGAACAGATGGCGCTGTTCGCCATGGAATACATCACGCCACACGTGATCCTGCGCAAGGAGCTGATCGCTGGCAAGAAGTTCCCGAAACTCGCCAAGCATATCGGTGAGTTCCTGGCTCAGACGCTGTTTAACACCTCTGATCTGGGCCTTGAATCGGCGCAGAAGAAAGAGCTCGTGCAGCGCTTTTGCGTGAACACCGACCTTTGCCGGATTACAGAAGATCTGATCTTTACCGAGCCGTTCTTTGATGCACCACGCAACAACTGGACAAGTCCTCAGTTGGATGATGCGATCAAGGCCCTTTGGTCTGATCAAGAGGTCATTCAGGTGGCCATGAAGTACAAGCTCAAGTTCATGAGTGAGGCGCAAGCGCTGCTTCATGGTGACCTGCATTCCGGCTCCATCATGGTGACGGAAGACGAGACCAAGGTCATTGACCCTGAGTTCGGTTTCTATGGTCCAATGGCCTTTGATATTGGCAACTACATTGGCAACCTGTTCTTTGCCTTTTATGCGCAGCCGGGCCACCGCGCGAGCGCTGGCGAGGTGGAAGACTACCAGAGCTGGTTGCTTGAGCAGATTGTCGAGACTTGGGGCGTGTTTGAGCAAACGTTCCGCACGCTGTGGACCAACAAGCAGAAGGGTGAAGCTTACCCGCGCAGCATCTATCAGGATGGCATCAATGGAGATGCATTCCTGAAAGCGGCGCAGGATGACTTTTTCCGTACGCT
The DNA here is from genome assembly GCF_028737195.1 of Pseudovibrio exalbescens. GTDB lineage: Bacteria > Pseudomonadota > Alphaproteobacteria > Rhizobiales > Stappiaceae > Pseudovibrio > Pseudovibrio zosterae. Next base: position 494,797 of record NZ_JAQZAJ010000003.1, read on the forward strand.
CTTTATCGATACGCTGGTGAATGCGGGTCTGGAAATGCACCGCCGCATCATTGGTTTCGCCGGGGTTGCCGACTTCAAGGAGATTGAAGACGCTGACCTGCGTGCTTCACTTGAAACACGGGCGCTGAAACTGGCGCGCCAGCTTATGGTTGCTCCTGAGAGTTTCTCAGGGTTTGCAGATGTTAATGCCTACGCAAAGCAGTGCTGAGGGAGAAACGAGATGAAAATTGGCGATAAACACTACCGCTCGGTCTGGGTTGCAGAAGATGGGCGCACGGTTCAAATCCTGGATCAGACCAAGCTTCCATTCGAGCTGGAAATCATTGACCTGCACACGGTGACGGATGCAGCAACCTCGATCCGTGACATGTGGGTGCGCGGTGCGCCGCTGATTGGTGCGGTGGCTGCCTACGGCGTGGCGCTGGCCATGAAGAAGGACACCAGCGATGAAAACCTGCAGGCTGCCTATGACGAGCTGATCGTTACCCGTCCGACAGCGATCAACCTGAAGTGGGCGCTGGATCGCATTTGTCCGGCCTTGAAGGAAGTGAACCCGGCTGAACGGTTGACTGCGGCCTACGCCCTTGCTGGCGAAATTGCTGATGAAGACGTCCAGATCAACAACCAGATCGGCGAAAACGGGTTGAAGATCATTCGCGAAATTGCAGCGAAGAAGAAGCCGGGTGAGACGATAAACATCCTGACCCACTGTAATGCGGGCTGGCTGGCAACTGTTGACTGGGGCACGGCGCTCTCTCCGATCTACAAGGCCCATGATGAAGGCATCAAGGTGCATGTTTGGGTGGATGAGACCCGCCCGCGTAACCAGGGTGGCCTGACCTCGTTTGAGCTGGGCAGCCACGGCGTGTCCCACACATTGATTGCGGATAATGCCGGTGGGCACTTGATGCAGCACGGCGAAGTGGACCTTTGCATTGTGGGCACGGACCGTACCACGGCGCGCGGCGATGTGTGCAACAAGATCGGCACCTACCTGAAGGCATTGGCTGCCAAGGCGAACGGCGTTCCGTTCTATGTGGCGCTGCCATCGCCAACCATCGACTGGACGGTTTGGGATGGGGTGAAGGAAATCCCCATCGAGCAGCGCGATGGCACGGAACAGTCCCACGTTTACGGCATTGGGCCGGATGGGACCCGCACATGGGTGGACACGGCGCCTAATGGAACAACTTGCGGCAACTACGCTTTTGACGTGACGCCTGCGGAGTATGTGACCGGACTGATTACCGAGCGCGGCGTGTGTGAAGCTTCTCCTGAAGGGCTGAAGGCGCTGTTTCAGGAAAAAGACACGGTCGCCGCTGGCTAAACACTAGGAACGAAACGATGAAAAACCAGGAATCCGAAGTCGTTGCACTCGGAATAAGGCGGCGTGTGTTTGAACACACGATCCGGAACAACGGCGGTTATCTCTCGCAGGCGTGTTCGGCAGCTGACACTTTGGCTGTGCTTTACGAAGACGTTTTGAACCTTGGCCCGAGCATTGCTCCGGCCATTCCCGCCCCGTTTGGCGGTGTGCCTTCTCCAGACAACCCGAACTCCTTTACCGGGGCGGGGTATCACGGGGAATTTGCACCGCACTATGACCGCTTCATCATCAGCCCGGCGCATTACGCGCTGGTGTTTTACGCCGCACTCATTGAAGTGGGCCGGATGGCACCTGAAGGGCTGAAGATGTTCAACAAGGATGGCTCCTCTGTTGAGATGATCGGCGCTGAGCACTCTCCGGGGATGGAAGTGACCAACGGTTCGCTCGCTCAGGGCCTGTCCATGGCATCCGGCATTGCGTTTGCCCGCAAGCGCCGCGGCGATGAGGGCCGGGTGTTCGTCTACATGTCTGATGGCGAGTTTGAAGAAGGCCAGACCTGGGAATGCTTTGCCAACATGGCGCACCACAAGATCAACAACGTGACCTGTGTGGTGGACTTCAACGCCCAGCAGTGTGACGGTGCCATGAGCGCTGTAACCGAGATCGGTGATCTTGTGGCCAAGCTGAAGGCGTTTGGCGCGGATGCCGTGATGGTGGACGGGCACGACCATGAAGCTCTGCGTGAGGCCATGAACCGGCGCAGCGAAGACGGCCCGGTGGTTGTGATTGCCAAGACCTCTCCTTACGAGGGGATGGACTACCTGCAAAAGCGGTTCCCGCGGCTCCACTACGTGCGCTTTACCTCCGAGGACGAAAAGATCGAGCTCCGCGATGCCATTGCCGAGCAGCTTGGCGTCAATGTTGCCGAGATCGAATAGGGACCGATAGAGATGGAAATTGCAATCAAGCCCTATGTGAAGTCCTTTATCGACTTTGCCAGCCAGCGCCCTGAAGTGCTGTGCCTTTCTGCTGACCTGACCAGCTCGTGCGAGGTGGACAAGTTCCGCGACCAATACCCGGATCAGTTCGTTTCCTGCGGCATGGCCGAGCAGAACATGCTGTCCTTTGCGGGCGGCCTTGCCATGGAAGGTTACCGGCCATTCCTGCACACGTTCGCCGTGTTCCTGTATCGCCGGCCGCTGGACCAGCTGATCAACTCGGTTGCCTATTCCAACCGCAAGGTGCGGTTGATGGGCTTCCTGCCGGGCATCACCACGCCGGGGGGCATTACCCACCAGGCGATTGAAGATGTGGCGATCCTGCGGGCGATCCCCAACATGACCATTCTGGAAACCGGTGATGCCACGGAAGTGGAAACCGTGCTGCCGGTGGCCGATGCGGTGGACGGCCCGGTTTATGTGCGCGTGTTGCGCGGGCAGGTGCCGCGCCTGTTCTCAACCCCGTTTGAGTTCAACAAGCTGCGCTGCCTTTCTGAAGGCAAGGACCTGCTCGTTGTGACCTCCGGCATCTGCACCGAGGAAGCCCTGCGCGCGACCGCTGTGCTCAAGGAAAAAGGCGTTGGCATTCGCCATCTGCATGCAAGCACCTTGAAGCCGTTCAACAAGGAAGCGCTGCTGGAGCACATAAGCGAAGTGGATGGCGGGGTGATCACCCTTGAAAACCACAGCATCGTCGGCGGCCTTGGCAGCATTGTTTCCGAGATCATGGCGGAAGAGGGCGTTGGCAAGAAGCTGATCCGTCTGGGCCTGAAAGACACCTTTGCCCATGGGGCCTCCAAGGGGTACCTGATGGAAAAGTATGGTCTTGATGCCAAGGCGCTGGTGGCGGCGGTTGAAACCCTGAGCGGGCAGAAGACCGGCATCACGGCCGACGATCTGGCTGAGGCGCGGATTGATGACGTGCATTCGGCAGCAAAGGCGGAGGCGCTCTGATATGGATCGTTTTGTTGTTACCTACCACGTGACAGCACAGGCGGACGAGATTGCCAAGCGCGCGCTTGGCATCGCCCTTGAGCAGACCATCGAGCTGCCAGCAAACCTTGCAACGCCGGGCTTTGTTGCCGATGAGGTGGTGGGGCAGATCCTTTCCACCGAGGCTTTGGGCGGGGACGTGTGGGAGGTGAAAATCTCCTATCACCCGGATGCCGCGGGCGGCGAGCTGACCCAGCTTTTGAACGTGATCTTCGGCAACTCCTCCATCCAGAGCGGCATTCGTCTGGCCTCCTTTGAGTTGCCAGAGGCCATGATGGCGCAGTTCAAGGGGCCACGGTTTGGCGTTGCTGGCCTGCGGGAGCTGGTGGGCGTGCCCGAAAAGCCGCTGATCCAGACCGCGTTGAAGCCCATGGGCACGGATGCCAAGGGCCTTGCAGAGCTGGCCTACAAGTTCGCTCTGGGCGGTGTGGACGTGATCAAGGATGACCACGGTCTTGCCAACCAGGTGTGGGCGCCGTTTGAAGAGCGGGTGGAAGCGTGTGTTGCTGCCGTCAACAAGGCCAATGCGGAGACGGGCGGCAAAACCGTTTACGCGCCGAATGTTTCCGGCGACTTCACGGCCGTGATGCAGCGGGCAAAGTTTGCCAAGCAGGCCGGGGCAGGGGCGCTTTTGCTGTGTCCGGGGCTTACTGGGTTTGATGCCATGCGCACCATTGCCGATGATGACAGCATCGCGCTGCCCATCATTGCGCATCCCTCTCTGCTGGGCGGCAATGTGACCTCCCAAGCGTCAGGGTTCAGCCACCGGGTGCTGTTTGGTCAGATCGCCCGCCTGTGCGGGGCAGATTCCTCCGTCTACCCAAACTACGGCGGGCGATTTGGCTTTTCCAAGCAGGAGTGTCTTTCCATCGTGGATGGGTGCTTGAGCGCGTGGGGCCACCTGAAGACCGTGTTCCCAACGCCGGGTGGGGGCATGACGCTGGAGCGGGTGGAAGACATGCAGGCCACCTATGGCAATGAGGTCATGTATCTCATTGGCGGCGGCCTTTATGGACTGACGGATGATCTGGTGAAGTCTACCCGCATCTTCCGGGAGGCGCTTGGCCGCTAAAGCCTAATTGCTGCAAAGACCAAAGGCCCGGTTCGCCCCTGCGCACCGGGCCTTTTTCGTGTTTGCACTTGGCGGGCTGGGGAGGACTGGTCAGGCCCATGCATCGTCTGCGCGATCGCGCTCTTAATGCGCGAAAAGCCTCGGGAATGGCGGTTGCCAATCCTCGCAGTCAGAGTGCTATTCCAGTCGAGTTCTCTATTCCAAGCAAGAGTATTGTGCGGAGTGTCTTGCCGACCTGCTTAATGAGCTGATCGCTCGGCGCTATAACCGGGTACCCAAGAACATGGCGTGGGCAGGTCCCATGGCTCAGTGCGACGCGGACAAGGAAGGGGCCAGCTTGCTTCGATTGAGACTATGACCCTTGCTGTGGGGGCGGCGGGTGTGTCTGCCAACGGTAGCAACGAACTGCGCTTAAGGCTCAATGCCGTGCGCCCGGAGTTGACGCGGCTGATTGATGGTCACCGGCCGTGCCTCTTGATTAGCCCGAACTGCACAACGCTGATCCGTGGGTTTGCCAGCGGCTACAAGTACAATAAACGCGCAAATGACAATGGCCCGGCTTATGATCCGGAGCCCTGTAGGAACGATTATTCCCACCCATTTGATGGGCTGCAGTATGTGGTTTTGGGCCATAGAGGCGGCCAACTGTTGTGACGGGGTAGCGAGGCCAATCTGGGGCAGGGAGGATCCGCGCAGCGGTAAAAGCGGCACAAGCGCAAAGCGGTGTTTGATCCACACCGGTTTTGAAAGTTGGGTTAAAGCGCGCAGGAGCTAAGTACGCCTAGTTGGCGGAAACTGCTATTGGGAAACAAAAACAGGCGCGCTAGGAATGGGCGCAATCCAGAATGCTCTTGGTTGAGTTCATGTTAAATTTCTTGAAGGCGATTGAAACCTTGGCCATTCAGCCAAGCTAGTCACCAATGTCAATTATTTGATGTAGGGTGGTAACAGAATACGCGACTGGCCTACCTCCATTAGCGACCTTAACGCAAATATCCACCATGAAACCTTTGTGATAGACATTGTCATCTGATTCACGGATCTCATGTTTGATTTGATCTTCCGCCAATTCCGATCCATAGACTAGGGGCATCGGTTTTTCAGATAGTTCTTCAATCTTTACAAGTTCGCCAGAACGCTTTCCTGTTTTTGAGTTGTTAACATCTGAGCGCGTAAACACCATCAAAACGCGTTTGTATGCCTTCGTTTCCGGCCTGTTCAACAGTTTTTTGCGATCTTCAATGTGTTGAAGCGCAGTGCGTGCATCAGGGGCAGAGAACTTGAAAGAAGCTCGGACTCTTTTCTTGCCATCTACGAAGTCAGCGGCTTCAAGTCTATGTCCTGCAACGGGATCGCTGGCAATGGATTTTGCCGCATCCGCCCAATCTTTCAGTTCCCTCATCGTTTCGAGTTCGCCTACAGGAACAGTACCTTTTGAAAGAAAGGTGAACCGCTGGCCCCATCGCTTGACAAAATCTTCAAGGATTAGAATTTGATCCATGTGTTGCACGGCGGCGCCGGCCAAAGCCGCCAAACCGGTAAACAAATCAGCTTCAATACACCCGCTTCGCACTTCGCGGACATACATTTGCGGCTCTGATTTGATATCGTCGTATGAAGTTTGCACAAAGCGCTCAAATTCGTTGGCGAGCGACGTAAATGCGCCAACGAAATCCCGCAGCTCAACGGGTTCATCGGTATCAATTTTTAAGGTCAATAAAGCAGATTGTTCTCCCATAGGTTGAGTGTACTTTTTTTGTAATCACTTGTCACCTCACCTTTCTGATCGGTGAAGCGGCTTCCTATAGTTCTATCACTATGTAAACCTGGAAAATTTCAACGTGCATTTATTTACTGGGTCGAATGATTTTACCTTTGTTGCAGTATCGTGTTTCGAGTACGAACCTTGGCCGTTAGGAGTTTTGTGATCTGGTTATGATGTTACATGAAAGCCGATGCAGCTCACAATGAAAATAGATAATGTTGGATTTCTAGGTGACTTAAGTTTATATTAAAATAAAATATATTATTAAAGGTTATGTATTTATTTTGTAAATTTTTTTTAATCTTTTATTTGGTTAATATTTCGCAATTTCTTTTGATGTATTCTTGGGTTGCTTTTTTCTGCTGCAGAGATTTCCAAGAATCGAAAGTGTGTATATTCCAGTCGGGCTTCGGAAGAGTTTCTTGAATTGATTTATTGGTACTCGCCCAAATTGCACCCACTATGATGTCTATGGTCAGTCCAAGTTCATAAATTTCAAAAATTCTTATGAACTCGCCTTTTTCTTTTTCTGATAATTCATCACTAACAGCAGCTGATAGGCCAGTTCTAAGGTTCGAAACTCCATTCAGAAGAAATTGGGTATAATTATCCTTTTCAAGAACAGAGGATAGAGCCGAGCACTCTAATTGTGCAAGCCCCCGCTTTACTTGCAATAGAGGACTGGAATGGGATTCTACGGTAGAGAATACAAGCAAAAGAATGAAAAAGTATCTTGAAGTCATTATTGCCTACATATCGCGCCAAGTTGATTTTGGGCAATTATGACGTTTTCAGTTGTGAGTGTGTTGTCCTGAATTTTGATTGAACATTAATTCCTTTGTTCATAGTGGTATACTAGTGAATCTTGGTATTGTGCGGTCAAAATAGCTTGGATCATGACAGTAAGCAAAATCTCATTAAGGAGATATCGTCTAAATGCGCGTTGACGAATATGTTTATGGCGGTAATGAAATTTGCGTGTATTAGCTAGTGAATAGCAATCTAAGATGGATGGAGCTTTTGTGAGGGGGCAGATACACAAAAAGCCGCAGAGTTGCGGCTATTAAGTCATTTGCTTCAAACAGATTATGAGTGGTTCCAGCAGCAGGGATAGAACTCCTGCGCCGACCCTTAATACGCATGGGGAAGGGGGACTTGAATGTTGTCCCGCCACCTCAACCCAATTGTTTCCGATTATCTTCGTCTCTGCCGTGTCTGGCCTGTTTAACCAACCGCGCGTTGGAATGACGTTGCCCTGTCCGTAGCTCCGGGCTCACAGGAAAGAGCTTTGTTTCACGTCAACGGCTGAAGCGATGAAGAGGGAGGGGCCATGCTGTTTGCGCCTACAGCAGCCCCTGCATGGTGCGCGCGATGTCAGGCGCACATTTGGAACTGGCCCGGTTCTATTTGCAGCGGCAATGCGTTTGGCACAGACTCTTTTTGCGTTTCCAATCCATAAATCTGGCAGAGAGCGCGGAAAACGCCGGAGTGTGAGACCACCAGCGGCCTGTCAGTGTCGCCAATCAGCGAAATCGAGGCGCGAACGCGCTCCACAAAGGCGTCAAAAGGTTCTGCTGAGGGAGGGCTGTCGTAAAAGCTCGGTCTGAGCACAGCGCTTTTGCCCTGATAGACCCCCCAGTTGCGCTCCGCCAAGCCCGGCAGTACGGATACAGGGAGGCGGGAAAGGCCAGGGACGGCCAGCTGCATCGTTTGCTGGCAGCGCTTGAGCGGGCTGCGCCAGACTGACGTGACATTGTAGCGTTCGATTTGTTCCCGGACCGCAAATGCTTGTTGTTTGCCAGTCCGGTTCAGCGCGACATTTGCTTGCCCCATGGTTAAACCGAGGGCATTCCAATCGGTTTCTCCGTGCCGCAGGAAGAATAGTTGGGTGGGAATATTTCTTGTCATTTTTGGTTTCAACTTTGGGCCAGAATGGAAAGCAGTTCACCCTGCAACAGCGTTGCCGTGTCCTCATCGCAGAAGGCGGGCAAACAGTGCTCGGCTTGCGTCTCTTTGAGCAGGCTCTTGGTTTGTGAAATAGAGGGATGGACGGGCCAGACAGAACGCTTCCCGCGCCCAGACCGCAGCAGGCCATGGGCGAAACTTCCCTCTGTAAGATGCCCTGTAAAAAAGACGGTGCCGTTTTGTTCGAGTGTCTTGAGCGCGAGGGTCTGCGCGTCGGAGCCTGTGAGCATGGCGTCGTCCAACAGGTGTATCGAGGCGTCCTGACTGTCTTGCTCCAGCAGGGCTTGGAGGCGGCTGTAAGCTTCGGGCCAGAGGACTTGCCGGTCCGACAGCATTTGCTGGAAGGCCTCCCGCGTTCTTGGGCAAAGGGTGGCGCGCATGCCCGCTTGATGCAGCGCCAATGCGATTTCAACGCTTCGCCCTTGTGCTGGTGCGGGAAGCAAGACCGGGGCCGTTTGGTGTCTTAGGGCGTCAATCACAGCGCGCCGGGCGTTCTGCGGCCTCGCTTCCAGTCCATAAGACGCATCCAGTATGACGGACTTGGCCGCTGGTGGCTGCTGGTAGCGGAAAACCTCGCTATCAGGCAGGATGTCGCCGCAATAAAGCAGGCTTTCTTCGCCCGCAGAAAGGTGAATCCACACCCCGCCGGGGGCATGGCCATTGGCGCCGGTCTGGATGTGCAAACCACCAACGCTGATCTCTCCCGCCAGTGGTAGCTCCATGGCCTTTATGCCAAGTGTCGAGGCCACAAACCGGGTTGCGTAAACATCAGGATCGCCCAGTGCGGACCTCATGGAGAGTGCGCCTACATGATCGCCATGCTGATGCGATATTAAAATCGCATCAACGTTTCCGATCGCCGCGAGATCAGGTTGCGAGGTGCGCGTGCGTCCGCAATCAAGCAACACGCGCCTGCCTTGGTGTTCGATCACGAAGGCGGCTGCCTCCTTGTACCCAAAGCCAGAGCTGAGGGAGTGCACGACATGCATTCTTCAGGACCCTTTGATCAAGTGACGCAGTTCGCCATAGCGCTTTACGGCTTCCAGAGCCTCGTTTCCGAGAGACTTGGTTGCCGCAAGGACCAGCGCTGATATCAGCGCGGTGGGCACAACCAGCGTCTGTGCTTCAATGGCCGCGCTTCGCGGAACAGTCAGCGTAACGTTGGGTATGGTTTCATCAAAAGGAACGCTGGTGTCCGTGATCAGCAGCACCTGGAAGCCAGCGTTGCGGGCGACGGCCATGGCACGCACCAAGACCTCTGGCATTCGTGTAACGGCCACTGCGACAAAGGCGTCCCCGCTGTTTGCACTCGCAAGATGCTTGGCAATTTCTCGTGGATTGAGCGGGATGCTTTCTGCAACCATACCCACGCGCCCGAGCCGATCGGTCAGCACATCTGCGAGAAACCCGCTGCTCCCTTCACCGCAGGCGAGGGTTCTTTGAGCTCCGTTGAGTATATGTGCTGCCGCTTCAAGATCCGCTTCGCTGATCATTGTTTGCAGTTCAGCAAGGGCATTGGTTTCGCGCTTCACCAAGTCCGATAGCACTTGGCCGACTGGCAAGTTGCCAAGACGTTCGCGCAGGCGTTCTTCTGGTTCATTTGCCCGAAAGACCTCCGAGTGAATTTGGGCGCGGAGTTCGGGGTATCCGTCAAATCCCAGTTTGTGGGCCAATCTCACAAGGCTGGAACGATGCACGCCAACCTCCTTTGCCAAGGCGGCCACTGACAGCATGGCGGCCTTCATGGGCTCAGCTTCAACTGCTGCCACAATTTTCTGCTCTGTGGCGGTGAGACTGCCGGAGGTCGGCGTAAGGGTTCGAATAATGCTCATGTGGGCCTGATATCAGCTTTGCTCAGTTCTTGCAACAGTTGTTGCGGGATTATGAATTTTTTGCAACACATGTTGCAAGAGGGCGGCAGCTCTGACATATGAGGAAGCGCCCGGCTGCCGGGTGAGTCCACACCAAGGAGATACTCCTATGATTCAGAAGTTGTTTAGCAAGACCTGTGCGGCGGCGCTTGTTGTCGCCAGCGTCACCACCGCCGAGGCGGCAGATCTCGTGCTCTATACCTCGCAGCCTACTGCGCAGATGGAATCCGTTCTGGAACTGTTCAACGAACAGCACCCGGACATCTCGGTCGACGTGTATCGCTCTGGCACCACAGAGGTTCTGAACAAGCTTCAGGCGGAAATTGCTGGCGGCAACCCGCAGCCCGACGTTCTGTTGATCGCTGATAGTGTGGCGATGGAGCAGCTCAAAGCGCAGGACGTGTTGCAGCCCTATCCTGAAGCGGATGTTTCTGCCCTGCCTGCCGGCCAGTATGATCCGGAAGGGTACTGGTTCGGGACCAAGATGATTACAACTGGAATTATCTACAACACGCGGATGGATGTTCCCAAGCCGACGTCCTGGCAAGACCTTCTGGCGCCAGCGGCCGAGAACCAGGTCATCATGCCATCTCCACTTTATTCCGGCGCGGCCTTGGCGCACGTAGGAACGGTTACACAGCAACAGGGTATGGGCTGGGACTACTACGAAGCGCTGGCAGCGAACGGCGCAATCGCAGGCAAGGGGAACGGCTCCGTTCGCGATGCGGTCAGCCGAGGTGAAAAAGCCTACGGTATCATCATCGACTACATGGCTTTCGGTCAGAAGTTGAAGGGTTCGCCAGTGGATTTCGTCTTCCCTGAGGAAGGTGTGAGCGTGATCAATCAGCCTGTTGCCATCCTTGCCTCTGCGAAGAATGTCGAGGCGGCCAAAGCCTTTGTCGATTTTCAGCTGAGCCAGCAGGCATCAGAACACGCCGTAACACAGAACTACTTCCCGATCCGTGCGGGCATTTCTGCTCCTGAAGGATACCCAGACCCTGCGTCTTTGAAAATCATGCCGCTTGACGCCTCTGAGCTGATGCAGTCCACAGATGATCTGAAACGCACCTTTGCCGAATTGTTCGGGGGATAACCGTGGTGCAGTCCAGCAACACACAATGGGCGCGCGTTCCACGCGCGCTCACCAACGGCGCAATGGGCAGTAAGGTTTTACTGGCAGGCCTATCCCTCTATGTTGTGGGCCTGTGCGTAGTACCGTTGTTACTCCTGTTTGCCGAAATCGGTACAACCGGGCTGCCGACTGTTGCGGAAGTAATGGCTGCGCCAAGTACCCGTCTGGCCGCCTATCGAACGGTCGAAGCGAGCCTGGGAGCCACTGCGGTTTCGCTCGTTCTTGGAGGATATCTGGCGCTTGTGCTTGGCGCAGCGCGGCCCGCTGGGCGCGCTTGTTTGACGTTCCTGGTGCTGGTCCCCATGCTTGTTCCGGCCCAGATTGCCGCCCTCGCGTGGCTCGAGCTGACCGGTCCGTCCTCCGTTATTCTTGGAGCGATTGGCCTTGCGCCTGAGCCGGGCACACGCAACCCGCTTTATTCGCGGGAAGGCATTATACTGCTCATGGGTATTGAGCACATGCCGATCGTTTTCTTGGCCGTACGCGCGGGCCTTCGGTCGATACCCAACGATCTTCTGGAAGCTGGCAACCTTGCGGGCGCTGGCAGTATGCGCTCCCTTTGGCGGATCGTGTTCCCTCTGCTGCGGCCGAGTTTTCTCGCAGGCGGCGCCTTGGCCTTTGCTGCGGCGGTGGGGAATTTCGGCATTCCTGCTTTGCTGGGCATTCCGGGGCGGTACACGATGCTGACGGCTCTGATCTATCAACGGCTGTCCGGGTTCGGCCCTTCTGTTCTTGGTGAGGTGGCCGTGTTGTCCCTCTTGCTGGCATTGATTGCGGTGATTGCTCTTACCGCTCAGGGCTTTGCACAGGCTCGCGCGCGCGTCGTTTTGTCCGGGCAGGGCATGCCGGTGCAGTTCAAGGTGTCGCAGCGGACAAGGATTGCGCTTACGGTCAGTGTGCTGCTTCTTTTGATCCCTGCATCTGTGCTGCCTGTGTTTGCACTGATGGGTACATCCGTTGTAAAGGCCCTTGGTCTGCCTTTGACCTTGGAGACAATGACGATTTCGCATTACGCAGATGTGCTGTCAAATTCAACGGCCCGGCGCGCCTTTGTCAATTCGGCATGGCTTTCTGCAGCATCCGCGGTCCTGAGCATGTTGATCGCTGTTCCGTTGGCTTGGATGATGCTCAACCGCCGCAACCGGCTGGCCCGGGTGCTCAATCGGTGCGCCGACTTGCCATATGCACTGCCGGGTGTTGTGATCTCGATTGCCTTCATTCTGGCGTTTCTGCGGCCCATCCCCGTGCTGGGCATTGGTCTCTACGGGACTGGTTGGCTGATCCTTCTTGCCTATCTTGCGCGCTTTCTGGCGCTGAGTCTTCGTCCAGTCACGGCGGCGTTCGAAGCCATGGATCCTGCATTGGACGAGGCTGCGCGCATCGCTGGCGCGGGACCTGTGGTGCGCATGCGGCGCATCCTCTTGCCTTCGGTTGCACCTGCCGCCGGTGCCGGGGTGCTCCTTGTTGTGTTGTCCGCCTATAACGAACTGACCGTCTCAGCCCTGTTGTGGAGCCGCGGAAATGAGACCGTCGGGGTGCTTGTGTTCAACCTGTATGATGAGGGCAACGCGACAGGCGCCGCCGCCGCATCAGTCTTGGCCGTTGCCGTAACATTCGCTGCCGCCGCACTTGCGACTGCGATCGCGCGCTGGCTACCCAAAGGAGTTCTGCCATGGCAGGCCTGAAAATTTCCAATGTTCGCAAATCCTTCGGTGAAAAGCTCGTTTTGAACAATGTGTCCATGCACGTGGAGCCCGGAGAGTTTGTGGCCCTGCTTGGCCCATCAGGTTGCGGCAAGTCCACATTGCTCCGGCTGATTGCTGGCTTTGAGGGGCTCGACGGCGGTGAAATTCACCTGAACGGGGCAGCGGTTTCTACCGCACGGACCCATGTGCCAACCGAGCGGCGTGGGCTGGGCATGGTGTTTCAATCCTATGCGTTGTGGCCACATATGTCGGTCTGGGACAATGTCGCATTTGCACTCGACGTGGACCGTGTCCCCGCCGCGGAGAAACGAAAACGTGTCGATCAGGCACTGGAGTCCGTTGGCTTGCAGGACTACACGCAGCGCCAGCCTGCGGAGCTTTCGGGTGGACAGCGCCAGCGGGTTGCCTTGGCGCGGACCCTGGCGGCCCGCAATTCGGTTATTCTGCTTGATGAGCCGCTTGCCAACCTTGATGCCAATCTTCGCGAAACCATGCAGGACGAGTTCCGCAGAATTCATCGGGAGACCGGCGCTACAATGATCTTCGTAACCCACGATCAGTCGGAGGCGCTGGCTCTGGCAGACAGGGTCGCCGTGATGATGGACGGGGATCTTCGGCAAATTGACACACCGCGACATCTCTACAACAGGCCGATTGACGTTGATGTTGCTCGGTTCATCGGTCGCGGCTCCGTCTTGCCGGTGGTTTGCTTGGAAGCTGGCACAGGGACCGCCCAGGTCGCCTTCGGGGGCGGAAATTTCACTGTTCATGCACCGCAAGGTTCTGCCTCCGGTCCGGCTGAGGTCTGCCTGAGGCCGGAGAACTGCCTGATTGCCGAAGAGACCGGATCATCGATAAAAGCGCGGGTTGTATCGGCCCGGTATACCGGCCCAAATACCTTGGTTTCGGTCGAGCTCTGTGATGGTGAACCGTGCAATCTGTTGGCGACCTGTCCTGCAGAAGTCCCAGTAAGCCCAGGCGACGAGGTGTTTGTGCAGATTAAAGAAGGTTGGATGCTGCCCATGCAAGAACGCTCAGCTGTAACGGCGAGTATATAAGAGTATTGGCGACCTTAGAACAGGCATCGGTCCAGGCACATCCCTGATAGTGGATCGCAGTTTCAAAGCTGCGCTCCATCACGGGGCCATCGAACCTGATTTTGCTGCCTCGTATCCTTTGACAGTGCCTAGCGAATTAAACGCAAAGGCTGCGCAAGGCAACCCGGCCTGAGAGTGACTGAAAAGTCGCTGGAAAGGGCAGCAGGACACGCCAGCCGACGCAGCGTTCGCCCCGTTACGGCCGGGCGCTTTCTTGAGGGAGGCTAGATACACAAAAAGCCGCAGGGTTGCGGCCTTTAAGTCATTGACTTTAATGAAGTAAAGCGTGGTGCCGGCAGCAGGGATCGAACCCGCGACCCCCTGATTACAAGTCTGAAAACAAAGGGTTTTTTCTGTTTCCTCTCTTTTCCTTGAGTTTCTGTTTCCCTAATAATTAAGGGGTGTTAGCGCGACCAGTTGATACCTACGTTCCTGAAGCTTCCTGCAAGCGTGCTTACTGGGTGATTACTGGGTGCTTACTGGAGCAGCGCTAAAAACCAACAAGAAGAAGCTCAATGCGCATATCAAAGTCGGTTGCAGATGGTGTCCGGCCTGAGAAGAAAGACACCTATTTATGGGACAGTCACCTAAGGGGCTTTGGCCTTAAAACGACGCCAACAGGCCACAAGACATACCTCATACAGTACAGGCTGGGTGGGCGGAACGGCAGAACGCGCCGTTTCACCATTGGCACCCACGGGAAGATAACCGCAGACCAGGCGCGCAAGGAAGCCAAGAGGCTGCTGGGGGAGGTTTCCGCAGGCCGTGATCCTATGAGTGCGCGCGATGAACAAAGGCGCTGCAAACCCCTCTACGAGGTTCTGGATGAGTTCCTTACGCAGCATGTGGCGATCAATTTGAAGCCTAGGTCACAAGAGCATTACAGCCGCAGCATCAGGCTTCATATCAAACCAACCCTTAGAAACGTTCCGATTACAGAAGTTGATCGCGCTCAAATAGCCCATGTGCACCATCAGTTGAACAAAACGCCCTATGAGGCCAATCGAACACTTGCTGTTCTGTCCAAGTTCTTCAACTGGTGCGAGGCGGTTGGTTATCGAAATGACGGAAGCAACCCGTGCAAGCACATCTCAAAATATAAGGAACATCGCAGAGAGCGTTTTCTTTCCGCTGCCGAACTGGCGCGCTTGGGCGAGGCGATTTCAAAAGCCGAGACGCAGGGGCTGGCGAATGAGAAGGGCTGGGTATGGCACCCAAGCCCGCACGTGATAGCTGCCGTTCGGCTGCTCATCATGACGGGCGCACGCCTTTCTGAGGTGCTGACTTTGAAATGGGAGTTCGTTGACTTCGAGAAGATGCAGGCCCGCTTGCCCGACTCCAAGACTGGAGCCAAAACCCTCTACCTTAATGCCCCTGCCATGTCGGTTCTGGCGGAGGTGCCAAGGCTCCACGGCAACCCCTATGTCATCTGTGGAGACGGGGGAACGGGCCGCCTGATCAACCTGCAAAAGCCTTGGCGGAAAATACGCGGTGAGGCAGGGCTTGAAGATGTCCGCATCCATGACCTGCGCCATACCTTCGCGTCTTTTGCCGTGGCTCAAGGGATGTCCTTGCCGATGATTGGGAAGTTGCTGGGCCACTCTCAACCGGCAACAACCGCCCGGTACGCTCATCTTTCAAATGACCCGGCGCAACAAGCGAGTGAGGAAACATCAAGAGCCTTGACACTTCATTTCTATCCCGAAAAACAAAGAAACGAGTGAGGTAAAGACCATGCCAAGGGAGCATAACCCGATAGAAGGACTTCTTGGTGGGGCGTTGGAGGGATACCGGGAGTTTAAGTCGTCAACCGATTTCAGGTCTGAACTCAGCAAAATCATGCAGGTTCCGCTGAATGACTGCTCTTACAACGCTGTTGTTGAGAGAATTGATAGTTTCTGTTTCGACTGCGCAATTCACGAAAACTCCTCGAGCCTAGCGGAAATAGGAAAAAGGCTGAAACGAATAGAGAAGGCGACTGACAACTTTCGAAAAGTGTTGAGAGAGGAACTGACAGGGTGCTCTGCCGCGGATGGCGACAATGAATCTCAATGCGTTGTCTATGGGCAGCGCCTAGCATTTGATATGTTGATTAGTACCTATTTGGATACGGGGACAGAAAAAAATCTCTGTCTGAATCAATTGTATAAAGATGTGTCAAGATTATCGCGGGCGGTTAGACGTAGCCAATCTGAATTAAATAATCCGGCTTACGAGCACAACGTCCAAAATGCCTTTGATGGTTTGATTTATGAGCTTGTTTCTGTATCCGAACGTGAAGGTTTCCCGGTAAGCAGCCGCAAGGATGATGGCTCAAGTGGCAAAGCTTCCCCGTTTGTAGAGCTTGTGTGGTGTTGTCTGCATGCTGCCAAAGAGGGCCGTGGTGTTGCAAGGTTCCTGCATTCAAAAGGTGGTTTGGCAAATCGGGTTTCCACCTCACTGAAAAGGCTTCGCGAGAAGAAGGCGGGCCTAAAAAATCAGATTTGATGAAATTTTAAAACCCGGGACTCTCCAAGTACCATCAAGTACTCAGTTTCCCTGCAAGGCGTTTAGAACTGTAGACGAATACTTGGAGATCAAGATGTACAATGGAAGCTCTAAGCTTTTGAATGTCGAGCAGGCGGCAAAATACCTTAGCCTATCGACATCCACACTGGCGAAAATGCGCTTGTCGGGTGAAAGCCCGAAGTTTGTAAAAATGGGCAGGCGGGTAGCCTACAGGCAAGAAGACTTGGATGCCTGGATCGAACAACGGTTGAAGCAAACAACCTGATATTTTTGACTTGAGCCCCAGCGCGGGCGTGGGGCTCAAGACCTTCACTCTACTCATCGTTGTTTAATGGACGCGAAAGACCGCTTTCGTGAACGGCGGAGCTATGCCGTTTTTCCAAGAAGAGCGCGGAAGGAAGAACAGAATGAGACGTAGCGAGCAGCTGCTTGTCAGCTTCACAGATGTTCATGGTGCTTACCGTGAGCACGAACTTTCTGGCGATGCCGCAGGTCTGCTGTACAGGCTTGCCGAGGCTGGGCAAAAGGGGGTTGGGGAGGAGCACTTTCCCAAAGGTCGATTGGGAGAACTGGTTGGTTTGCTGAGCAGCAAATACCTGATCGACATCGAGCAAGTGCCTCAGGGGTTTGGGGGCGTGTTTGCTGACGCTTCACCCCGATACATCGTCAGAACAGATATCAACCTGATTAGCAGGATTACAATCGAACGAGAGGAGCGAGCCGATGCCTAGGAGGAAATTGCTCAATGGACGCAACAAGGACGAAGGACAGTATATGCTGCTGCCCTACGCCTTGGTTCAACACCCAAATTGGAGGCGGCTGCGACCTGCCTCTGTCAAACTGCTCATTGAACTGAGAAGCCGATACAACGGCTTCAACAATGGACGGCTGCATATTAGCCTAGAGGAAGGGGCCAAGCTACTGGGAATGTCCAAGTCCACGGTTCAACGGGCCTTCCAACAGCTCGAGCGCCACGGTCTAATTACCATGACGAAGCGTGGGCATTGGTATTCGCGAAGTGCTACCGAATGGGCGGTGACCTTTGAGCGAACCGAAGACAAACTTGCCAGCCGCCTCTACCAAAAGCCGGGGTTCAAACTGGAGTTAAAAACAGAACGCGGTACCGAGGTGAACTTACAGGCCGGGTCCAAGGGACCGAATGAGAACCATTCGACCCTCGATTGATCCAAATGGATACCCGTCAGGCCATCAATAGTGTGTGGTCTTCGGTTCTCAGATGGGTCTCTGTTATCAGCCAGATCGAAGGCGCTAGCCGAGAGCATGGCTGATAACTCTGCTTAACAAAACAGAACACCCCATTCCTCTTTCTGCAGCATTAAGCCCGTTAAGCGATTGGGGTTCATGATGGCGCGCACAGAAACGGAAATGGGTTTTACAAACACCAGAAAACACTCAAATAGTGCGCTGCGCCGTGCCCGCCGACAGACCTTGCTGGAAAGAACCTATAGGGCAGGGGCTTCGGCCCGACTGGGCATCGGTATGGAGATATGAGCGATTTGGTTGATGCTACTGGGAAGTTTACATACCCTTGGTAGTCTAATCCTGTGGAGCCAAGCTAAGTGTGATTTCTGAGAAGCTTGTTCTCTTGGTTTTTAAGAGTTGAGTTTCAGAAACGGTGAGCTTCCCCGCCACGAGTTTTATTTGAAATCGTTGCTTTTTATGCTGCCATTCGGCTGCTGCAAATTGGATCACGGTTTGGTATCCCAAACATGCTTGGATGACTTCGGGAGGTGTGGTGGCTTTCCCTCGGCAAGTCGATCCTGCAGGAACTTCTCTGCCTCTTCCCTAGGGCATTTCCAAGCTTCGAGTTCGGCTTTGAGGCGGTAGAAGATAGGGGCGTAGACATCGCCATACTCCAAAACCACCCAGGCCATGAAGGTGACCGCATTCTCTAATCTTTCGCGGGTGACGGGACCTTTAGGTGTGCGCTGTTTCTTTTTCATTGCTACTCCACTGCATTGAAATGAAAAGTAGTAAGCCATTTTGAAACACCCGGGCTCTAGCTCGTAGGTTGCGTAGGGCGAGTACTTGTTCGTCGTTTTGTATTTCTGTCGCGAATACTGTCGAATATTTTTCTTGAATCGGTTTCAGTCCAATTTTTCAATTTTAGAAATTATTAAAGGAGGAACTGAGAGCTTGCCATCCCCTAGAAGCCCTTAAGATGTCTCCCAGCCCCTTCCGTTCCTGAGAGGCGATATGAACCTCGGTGGCTTCATAGTGAGCTTTGCAGGAGTTGGGTTATTGCACCACCCGTCCTCAGAGGAAATCTGTGTGAAGGGCCGGCAGGTAGTACGGTTTCGGAGGATGGAATTGCTTGTGCGCTCTCGCTTGGGCTTCGGTGCGTCAGGGAGATGTAGTTGTTCCAGCGCATGTCGGGGCATGCCACCTTCAACGGTATGAAGCAAAACGCCATCGGAAATCAGCGGATAAGGGGCACTTCTTATCCGCTGACTTTTTCGTCCAGCCCTTTGTTTGAGCTACAACTTGCGATCTTCACGAAGCCATGCTGTTTCAGACAGTTCGGGCAACATCTCAGGAGCGGGAGTAAGGGCGTGCTAAAGGTCTTGTGGGTCGCTGACGGCCATTTTGCAAAGCCTATCGATGAGTTGGCGTGTGCGTTATCGCTTACTGCCCAGAAACTAGATTTGCATGTCAAATGCTATTCATTGGGGGCTTTATTCTCGAAAACCTTCGACCTGTGCCATTCAAGAAAGAACCTATGCTGATCGGTTAGTAGCAGCGGTTTATTGAAACGAAGACTTTCTTTCGCGGCAGTATCTAGTTGCTTTGAAAATGTTGGATACCCGTCATTGCTGAACGTTACGAGACCACTATCAAATGCCGCATCCCAAAAAGCGGATAGAAGTAAGCCATTATAAATACTGAGCCGTTCGTCGTCGTGTTTGCAGTCACTCCATGGTTTAATGTGCGAAGCTCTAAGGAGTGACTGGTTTGCGATTCCGGTTAGGGGGCATCGGCCCTGCCAGTACTCGATCAAACGTTGGCGGAAAATATTTTGTCCAACACGTTGAACCACCAGCCGTTCCGCCTCGGTGTTTCTTGGCAAATTTTTTGTTTCATTGATGAACTCCTGAAGCGGTGCGTCTGGGAGGCTTGCGGCTAGCTCGTAAACTCTCGGCATCACGCCATAAAGCTGTGCCAGCGAGGCAAACTGGAACCGTGCGAGGCCCGGTCCTGCTGCATCGGACGCTTCAATCCCGATCTCTGCAATAACTCCGGCGTGATCCAGGGCGAGGAACCACGCGCCGGAACTGTCCCGAGCCAGCCAAATTGAACCCTGCGCTGTTGTCGAGCTGTAGTTTCGCCATCCACCGGTCTCACCATGGTTCCGGCGATAGCCATTCCGGAATGCAAGCTGTTCGCACTCGTGGCAGGTCACGAAGGATTGGGGCGTTTCAATTACAACCATGGTCAACCGTCCAATTGATCCAGCAGTCTGGCCCTCATGTCCTCTAGCGAGGGCATCACGTCCTTCTCGCGAACCAGCATGCGCACCTCGTTTTCGAAGTGCTCGAGGAAGATGGAGAAGACGGCTCCCTCGTCGTCTTCAGCCGCTGATGCCATGAAGGCGTCTACCAACTCGTCAGCCAGTTCGGACAGATTAGCCTTAGGGTCGATGAGTGCGTCGCAGCCGTTGGCAATGAGATCCATCGCCTCGTCTCTGTCAGACAGGATGGACCAAACCATACCCGAGCCGTCGACTTCGTAACTGATAACGTCTCCGCGGTCAGGGCCAATCAGGTCGAGCGTGCGGCGTGACGCACGGGTATTCACCTCGTCGTGGACGAGCGACACAATCCCATCCATCCAGATGCTACCGAGGGATTCCTCCTCGTCGCAATCGATGTCCTCTTCGTATGCTCGCGCGCTCAGGAAAGTCTGGGCGTGTTTCGGCAGTTTCTCAACTTCGGAAAGGATCACCGCGCGCACAACGTCGTCGAAAGCGTCTGAGAACGAGCCGAGGTTGACATCATCCCAGCCAATGTTGTCATCGAACGGCCCCTCCTGCAGCGACCAGCAGTATTCATCCCAGAGGTGACGAGCCGCGACATCGCCAAAGATTCCATTGGCCGGTTGGGAGCGCAGATCGGCGATAACTGAACTTGCGATTAGTTTAATCCCGGCGCGGGCAAAGTCCTCCGCCGCAGATTGAAGCCTGGCCAAGCCGTCTCGGCTGACCTCAATAGTATCCTCGTCCATCGCCTACATCCCCATTTCGGTAAATTCGCCGTTCGCTTCCATCCGGTCCCAGGCGGCGAGGACGAGGCGGCGGGTGCGGTATTCGCCGTGCTGGCGGATTTCCTTTTCCTTGAGGACGCGGAAGGTTTCCGAGGGGTAGTCGGGGCCCTTCACGTCGGCGGGGTCGAGGATGTAGCGCAGCTCGTCGCGGGTCAGGCCGTAGGCGCGGGCGTAGAAGGCGTCGAGATCGGCGCGCAGGTGGGTGCGGCGGTTCTCGTCCCACGCGAAGGGCGGGCCGTCATGCCCCAGATCGCGGGCGAAGGGGGCGAGGCTGTGCGAGGTGTAGGTGAGTTCCAGCACCTTCGGGGTGATGAAGGCGAGGCGGGATTCGGTGTAGAATTCTGGTGGAAGAATGGGGAACTGAAATAAGAGGTATAGATTAAGATTTGCCCCGCCCAATTTCTGCCGCGCAGCGAAATCGACGACCAAAGATGCGCAGTTTGCTGCAAGGCTAGCTATCTTGCGAGGGTCCATCTCCTTCGGAAGGATCCAGATTGGAAAGCTATTTCCAACGGCTACCATCGGAATTATACACGAAATGAAGGTTCTCTCATCCGTAGCTCTCGCAAGCCCACGATGCCCAAAAAGCCAATCGTGGTGCCAGTCGGTGGACACGAGTCTTGAAACAACCTCACTTTTTGGCACCCAATAGCGAGGCAAGGGGTCAAAACTATCGTTTATTTTTTCGTTTTGCGTTACATCATGAGATTTTGTGCCATCCGGCATGTATCCGGCCCAGCGATGGTCATAGAGATGAACCATCTTAGCTTCGTAGAGCGGCAAATAATCTTTTTCAGCGTAGTCGTTTTTTACCGCACCGTTTTCAGAACAGACCACTTCCTCTTGGATATGTGGATCGGGGTCCTTGCTGATGAAACTGTCTTTTTCGAGATCACAAGCAGATTTGAACCAATCAGAGTCTTCGGTCATATGCCAAATGCGCGTATAGACTCTAACGCTCCAAGGATTGCCGTCCTTCTTATTTCCCTCGTCGATCAAAACAGGCGCGTTGCGATAGATCTTTGCAGTCAGTTCGGCATCTAAGCGAGAGCGGAATACTGGAACCGTCTTGGTATTTGGGTTGATAGCCGCTATCTGCTCAGGACTTAAAGTGAAATTGCGCTCGGGTTCAGCTAGCTGTGCAGGTTCAGTCAAAAAGAACGCAAAATGCGCCTCAGGTTCATCCCGACCAATGCTGAGTAAGCAAAACTTGTAGCTTCGATGTACGGCTTGGAAAATCGGCGCGGAGTTCTCGAAATCGATTAAGCTCGCAAGCCTCTTTGCCTCAACCAAATGCGCAAAGAACGGTGCAGTGGTCGCATCAGTTGCCACGCCGGTCGGTACAATTACTCCAGCACGCTGGCGCGCTAGATTGGAGAAGAGTTCGGCGAACAAAGCATAAGTATTTACGTCACCTCGACCCGCAAGTGCAAAACGACCGCCGTCCTCTCCCGAAAGACGGGCGAATTCACTGCTCGCGTCGGCCTCACGCTTTGCCGCAATGAAGGCATTGTGGAGAGTTCTTTCGGGGCTACCTTCTGGCGCTGCGGCCAATGATCTTATTAGCTTGTCGCGAGCCGTCTTGTTGGCAGCACTCGCAATGTCGGGGGAAAGGGTAGCAAAAAATTCTTGCTCCTGAAGCTTAACCCGTTCCCACGGCGGGTTTCCTAGAACCACGTCAAACCCGCCGCGCTGCATCACATCGGGGAACTCCAGCGGCCAGTGGAAAGCCCGCGCACGGCGCGCTGCCTTGGGCGCGTCCACCATCGCCTGCCGCATCTTGCCCTGATTGAGGGCCATCCACAGCTCCTCGGTCGTCGGCACGGTGCGGGCCGACGCCCCCGCAGGAGCCCCGCCGACCTTGGGCAGCACGAAGGCTGCGACATAGAGGTCCGAGGCCGTCTTCGCGCGGACAAAGGTCCGCCCCTTACGCAGTTCCTTGAACCGCTTGGCCTTGGCGCCGATCTGCTCGACCGTATCCTCGGGCAGGTCGCGGAAGCCCGAGAAATCCAGCGCCAGCGGCTTCACCTCGGGCATGGACGCCTGACCGGTGCCGAAGTCGAACCCGCCTTGGCCCGCAGTCGCGTCGCGATTGGCCTTGAGGTAGTATTTCGCGGTTTCCTTGTCGTCGCCGGTCAGCGGCTTATAGGCAGCATCGGGAATGCCGTCCTCCAGCACCTGCAAGTCAAAAACCCCCAGCAGCGCGTCGCCGCAGCGGATCTGCGCGTCGAAAAAGCCGAGGGGAAGGCCCGGGTCCACCGTCTCGATCCAGAGCGCGACCTTGGTCAGCTCCACCGCCATCGGGTTGCGATCCACCCCGTGGATGCAGCAGCGCGCAACATCGCGCAGGGCATGGCGGAAATCGGCGAGCGAGGGCGTGCCGCCATGATCTTGGGTGGCCCGGATGCGCGCAAGCCGCGTGGCGATGCGGCGGGCGGCGGCCAGCAGGAAGTGGCCCGAACCGCAGGCGGGGTCGATGACCGAGAGTTTCAGCAGCGCCTTGGCGGGATCGTCCGCCTCGGCCTCGGTCTTGTCGAGCACGGGGTCGAGCGCGGTGTCGAGCAGCGCCTGGACGAGGCTGTCGGGCGTGTAGTAGGAGCCGGTGGTCTTGCGCTGGTTGCCCTTCTGCTCGGCCGCCTCGGAGGCGAAGACCAGCGTCTTGCCATCATCGCCGAGCTGGGGCTGCAGTTCGAGGAGGGACTCGTAGACCGAGCCCAGTTCCTCGGTCTCCATCGCACGCCAGTTAACGGGGACCATGCCGGTTTTGTCCGAGAGCCAGGAGAGGCGGTAGAGCGCCTCCATGAAGGCCTTGTTGCGCAGGCGGGCGGTTTCAAAATGAGGCAAACGGTCGTCGGCAAAGAGGCCACCAAGCGCCGGGAGGGCGAGTGCTGGCTGGCCATTGGCGAGCGCCTTGAAGACGATCTTGACGCCTTCGTAGCGGTCGTGGTGCTTGTCCCAAGTCGCGGCGCGGTAGCATTGCTTTCGGAGCGCTGCGAGGCTGTAGCCTTCGGCGTAGAGCGCGCGGGCCTCCGCCTTCGATTTCGCCGGGTGTAGGAGGTTCCGATCCTCGGCGACCATCAGGAAGATCAGCCGGTAGACGAGGCGGAGGAGTTCGTTGAACCAGGTGGTGAGGTTCACCTCGCCCGATTTCAGTTTGGCCGCGAGCTCTGGGTTGGCTTCGAGGAAGCCCGAGCCCAGAACCTTGAGCGCGATCTGGACCTGGTCTGCCAGGCGGTCACGCGC
Source organism: Pseudovibrio exalbescens (assembly GCF_028737195.1). Classification (GTDB taxonomy): domain Bacteria; phylum Pseudomonadota; class Alphaproteobacteria; order Rhizobiales; family Stappiaceae; genus Pseudovibrio; species Pseudovibrio zosterae. The sequence continues at coordinate 518,755 of NZ_JAQZAJ010000003.1, forward strand.
GGCCTCGCCCTCGCGGGAGCCTGCCTCGCGCCAGCGCTCCAACGGGCAGTCGGTGGCCGGGGTGTCGGCGGCGCCGAAACGGGTCCGGTGTATCAGGAGCCAGAGCGCGGCGAAGGACGCGATGTCGTCGTTGGTGAACATCTGCGCCAAATCGGCCTCGATATAGGCCGGGCGGGTCAGAGAGGCATTGTCGCGCATGAGGCGCAACTGCATTCCGTTGGTCACGATGCCCCAGAGAGCCTCGTCCCGATCATTCAGGTAGTCCTGAAGGGCGAAGGCTGGAGAGCGCGACCTGTCCGTCGAGAGCGTCGGGCTGCGACGGTCAAGCAGTTCGGACGGGGGGACGACCACAACGGGTACACGGTCGGACGCGATCAGAGCGATCGGTGCCGCTGCTAGGGCGAGGTCGGAATACCCGAAGGTTTCCTTGAAGAAGTCGGCAATGAAACGCGTGGTTGCTGCGGCCGAGGGGTGCTCAATCTTTGCAAAGGCGTCGAAATGCGATTGGCCCACGCGGAAGGCGGTGGCGATTTCCTCGCGGATCTGGAGACCTTTGCGAACCCCGTATTCCTCGGGGGATTGCTCGGTTGCCTGGCGCTGATCGATCTTGGCGATCATCGCAGGCGCGATCAGGTTGCCTTCGAGGCCTAGCGACGGCCACGCGGTCATATCGGTGATTGGTTTGCGGGCCATGATTACACCTCCCCCGGAACAAGAACGAAGAGGCCGATGACGTCTGGGGGAATGATCGGGTCGACACTGACACGCGACGCAGAACCGGCTGCGGCACGAAGACGGGCGTGGTCTTCAACCAGCTCCGCGGCACGCTGTTGCACGAAATCGGCAATCGGGCCGCCCAGCAGGTCAGGAAGGGCCGCCTTCGCCGTATTGATCATCCGGTCGCGGGCGACAGGCGCAAGATCAGCAGTCGCGGGAGAGGCAAGCAGCGCGTGCGCCTCGCTGCCAGAGGCGATTACCGAATTGCTGTCAAGGGCAACGAGGGCGGCTTCCTCTGCCAGCAGAAGGCGTTCACGCCGCGCATGGACGGTAAGCTTGTAACGAATGCGCAAGAGAGCGACACGCGTCATCTGAGTGACGGCGGCACTCGGCCAGGCCCCGACACGGCCGATGCCCAGATCCGGCAGTGCTTCGGTGTCGAGAGAGGCTTCAAGCAGGCTTTCTGCCAGGGACGATGTCAGCGGATGGGTTCTGGTCAGAAGTGAAGCGCCTGATGGCACCGGTTCCTGCGTGGCCAGTTTCACAGAGCCTTTCAGCCCACGCTGCTCCAGCTTTTCCTTGAGGCTATCCTGAAGGGCATGCACGTGGGCGAACTGCAGTACTTTCTTCTTCTCGAGAGGCACCCCGAACCGAGACATCGCGCGCTCGAGAAATTCGAGCGTTTCCGCTGGCGATCCAAGCAGGGACTTCACCTTGTCCCATTCAGGAGCGACCTCACTTGGCTTCATGGCGTTTTGTGCAAACCGGGCGCGTGACCGCTTTTCATTCTCGCTTGCGTCGCGCCAGCGGGTCTCCATCACCTGGATGCCGTCGCCGATTTGCAGGTCCAGCGTTAGCTGCTTGTGATTGCCACCGTCACGGCGGAGCATCATCGCGGCCATCAATGCATCGGTTACTGGTCCACGCTCATCAGGGAGTGGGACTGTAACACCGGTTGCTTCCCGGATGTCCTTAGCTTTACGAAGGATGACATCTAGTACAGCACCGTCGATCGCGCTGTCGGGCGAGAACATCATAATTGAACGAACGAGTTCTGCAGGCTGGCCGAAACGATCCACGCGTCCTTCGCGTTGTTGATGCCGTGTGGGGTTCCAGCAAAGGTCATAATGGACCACAGTATCGAATACTTGCTGCAGGTTGATACCCTCGGACAAACAGTCCGTTGCGACGAGAATGCGCTGATCCCCGTCACCACCATCCTCGGGCGCCATTTCCGCGACGCGATCACGACGTTCGTCCGGCGTCAATTCACCTGTCACGGCCTGCACATTCAGTTTGGGGAAGGCCTTCCGAAGCCCTTTTTTTACATGTTCCGCAGTGGCGAGGTAGCGGCAGAAGACGACGGGGTTGGCGCCGTTTTTGATCAAGGGCTTGAGAGCCTTGATGAGGGCGTTCAGCTTGGGATCTTCGGCGGTCAGAAGTTCGCAGGCCTTGTCGAGCAGCCCTTGGAGAGCGGGATCATTTGAGAACACAGTGTTTGGCTCAATGTCCACGGCGTCTTCATCATCGCCATCTTCGTCGTAAATCTGCGGCTCGATGCGGTCGTCTTCATTGGAAGCCCGGTTTCGCAACGCGCTCATTGCGGCTGCGGGTGATGATCCGACACAGCGCATCAGCGCTAGAGTGCCCCAGAAGGCGAGACGGCGATCCTTCTGCGCATCTCCGGCCCGAGATACGACCGAGAAACAGTAATCAAGTACGGCCTCTTGGAAGGATCGATGCTCGGCGTTCAGGCGATACGAATATTCGGTGGTCTCGTGCTTGGGGAACGAGCGGTTCTCATCCCAGTCGCCCTCGATCAGGTCGACGCGCCGGCGCTGAACAAAGTGCCTGACAAGGCGCTCGCGGTATTTCTGGTTGTCGAAGTTGACGGTCCCGAATTCCGTGTCGATCAGCGACAGAAGCCGAGCGAACGCATCTTCATCTCCGGAGTGCGGCGTGGCTGTCAGCAGGATCAACCGACGCTCAGGATCGCGCGCAAGGCCTTGGAGCAGGTCGAAACGCTGCTGCTTTCCCTTGTGCGTCCCGACGCAGGCGTGTGCCTCATCAACGATAACGAAATCCGGGCAGGCCCTGGCGAACCCATCCCGACGCTTCTCGGCTTTGATGTAGTCAAGGCTGACCACCGTGAACGGATAGGCATCGAAAAGGGTCTGCGCCAATGGGAGGTTGCGCTCCAGACGCGCCGCAGTCCCGGAGGTGACGGCAACGGCATCGATCCCGAAGCGATCCTTCAGTTCTGTGATCCACTGGTCCACGAGGTGCGGAGGACAGAGAACCGAAAACGCATCGACCTCTCCGCGATCCATGAGTTCACGGAGGATCAGACCAGCTTCAATGGTTTTGCCGATGCCAACGTCGTCGGCAATCAACAGCCGCGGGACCTGAAGCCGAAGGGCCATGAGAAGCGGGACCAGCTGGTACGCCCGAGGCTCAAACGCAAGCTGTGCAGCGGATCGGAAAGGGCCCGCCCCTCGACGGAGGGTCAATCGCAACGCGTCGGCGAGAAGCGCCGCCTTAGATTGCACAGTTGGACGAGCATCTTCCGGTAGATCGAAGCGAGCAGCCTCAACCGTTGTCAGCTCAAGTTCCGGAGCGAGAACAATGATGTCGTTTTCATTGCCCGAAAGAGGGCGCAGGGCAAGCAAACCCTCGCCGGGTGCTGGCAAAGTAACCCATTCACGGCCGCGTGCTCTGACGAGATCTCCAGGGGTGAAATCAATGGTCATATCAACCTTCAAAATTCTTGATGAAGCCATCTGGCAGCCCCTCGGACGGAGCCGAAGGCAGACCAAACACGACCCAGCCTTTGTTCAGCGCGTCCGCCTCAGCTTCTGCCGTCAGGTTTGCGGTCGTCGCGGCAACCGCGTATGCGCGCCAAACAAACTCAAAATCACGTCCACCAAAGCTTGCGGGCATCGTATCGACGGGGGGAATGCCTGCCGCGCTGAACTCCTCAAGCCATGGTGATGGCATGGTTCTGGCGGCCGGTTTTTCAGCAAGGGAAATCTGGCCGCGTGCAAGATTGATCAGGAATTGCGCCACTTCCGGGCTCGAGCTGTCGATCAGCTCATGATCCGGTTGGTTGAAGTAGGAGAGCAGGCAACGGTAGCAGCCACGATGGCAATTTCCGTCTTTCTTCTTCAGCAGATCCGCATCACCAGCAGCAATCGCAGCATCCACATTCTCGAAGTGCATCAGACCCAGTGCGGTCTTCGCCACCTCGTTGATAGCCTTTCCGTCATCAATCAGGCGCGTGAGTACGCCGGCGCCGCCTTCCGTTGCCTCGTAGGCAAGGATTGCGCGACGGTTGTCCCTCGCGGGCAGCGGTTCACCGAGGATTTCGCCTTCTTCCAACTGGAAAACCACTTCGATTCCGCGCAGCAAAGCATGCTGAACCGTCGCGATTGTCACGGGCTCATACTGCTCCGGCTTTTCGAAGCGGAACAAAAGGGCATTCTTGTTGTCACGGACGATCGGAACAATGCGAACCGGCTTGACCACGTCGGGTGGAATGTCCGTATCACTGTCTTCGCCATCAGATTTTGCCCAGTAACCCGATCTTGGGTCAATATAGAAGCCATACTCTGTTTCAGCCTTGCGACGCTTCAAGCCCTTGTTCAGGCGACTAATTTCTGCGCGGTTGGCATATTGAAGGTCCAGCAGCGAAGTTTCACCGCAGACGAAATTGGCATTGGTCACTTGGGCTCGACCATCTTTTTTCGGCCAAGCGAAGACGGTCTGGATGTCAAAACCCTGCCGAACGCGCTCTTCATCGTTCGCGGTGATACGCTCAGTCGGCGCAGCCTCGACGTTATCAATGCGCAGGGTCTGTTTGATGGCGACCTCGCCCGCCATGTGGTTGTTGCACCCATGGCAGCGCTCGACCTCGCCCTCATGCGAGGCACCACAGTTGGAGCAGATGTAGATATCTTTGGTCACCAATTCCGATCCATCGCCCTGACGCACCTCGGGCGGCAGTTTGGCTTTCATGACCCGATAGGCGCGCCCCTCGTGATAGATCAGACTGCGCGGGCCGAATTCGGAAATGGCCAGGAAGCGGGCTCTGGACAGGAAGGACCCCGTCTTGCCTTCGCCAGGGACAAACGCGTAGAGCGGCAGGCGCGGGAAATTGTAACCAGGCAAGAAGCCCTCAGTCGCCAGATATCGATACGAATAGAAATCGGAGCCATTCGAGGCTTTGCCTTGTTCGAGGATGGCGATCTGATCTTGGGCTTGCATCTGCGCGGCTTTAATCTTGCGCCGGTCGGCTCCCGAGAGCCCAGTGATCTCCGAACGCTTGTTGGCTTCTGCCAATTGCGTTCGGGCAGATCTATAAAGCTCCCGCCAACGGTCGAACGCGCGGTCAAACTCCTTTGGGGCATTCATGGCCGTGTAAAGAACGAACTCGTCTGGATCGTCCATCCAGATCGGGGTTTGCCCTCCGTCGGACGCGAGAATCTGGTTCAAGACACGCGCCATCGGCCCCCGTACCTGCGAAACCAGAGCTGGTTTCGAGATGACCGCCAGAACGTCGTCCTTCAGTGGGAATTTGTCCGCATGAAGGTCCAGAATCTCTGGGATGTCGGGAGAAAGCGCCAGTTTCGCTTCCGCAAGCCACACCGCGTGCAGGTGCGATCGGATCAGCTCTTCATTCGTGATGTCGAGTGCTGGCGGCCGCACGACGCCGGCCACCATATCGTTGCGCCGTTCGAAGAAGTACTGGTCATGCGGAGACCCCGAGGCGCAGTAGGTCACCACAACCGCGGCCTGACCCGATCGGCCGGCACGACCAGCGCGCTGCGCGTAATTCGCCGGCGTAGGCGGTACGTTGCGCAAGTAGACGGCGTTCAAGGCGGAAATATCAACGCCGAGTTCCATGGTCGGAGAGCAAAACAGCGCGGGCAGGAACCGGTCTGACTCGCCGGTCGCCCGAATTTCCGTTCGGTACTCAGACGTTGCAAGATGGTCCATGTCGTCCTGCTCGAAACGGAACCGCCATTCCCGCCATTCCCGCTGCTTCTGCGAAACCTGAGCCGTGTGCTCGCGTCCCTCCAGCCCCCAGTAGGAACTACGCCCGTCGCCAAGGTCACTGGCAATCGCGGTGTAAAGGTCGTGGAAATATCGGTTACCGCGGTGGGTTTCATCATCGAGGGCCGGTCCAGGAACAAGCCGAACCGCAGATGGTGACAGGCGCCAGCCCGTCACATCGCTATCGAGTTCGACAGGCACCAGCAGCCCTTCGTCGCTCAGGAAGGCAAGCATCCCTTCCATGAACTCGTAGTATTCATCCCTGTTCAGCTTTATGCTGAGAACGGACTTCCGGTTCACGAGCCGTGCGATCCGTGAATTGGGACCTGCCCGAAGAAGCGTTTGTTCTTCACGCAGCGTGACGACGTTCTTGCTGCCCGCGCGCAGAACAAGCGAGGACCGCGCTCGCGGATTTTCCTTTTGGTCAATGGCCCAAGGTGCCTGAAGCAGCATTCGGGATTTCTGGGCCACGCCGTCGAGGACAGTCAGGTCCAAGGCTTCGGTCTGAACAGCCAAACCCTCGAGCATCGCGGACAAAATCGCCTTTAGAATTGCCTGCCGCTGTTCGAGGCTGAGGTCTCCCAGCGCTGGATGGATGTCCATGAAGCGCTCGCGATCCTGAGAGATTTCCTCGAGGCCGAGGAAATTCACGTCGATCAGGTTCAGGACAGACAAGCTGGGGTTGGTGAAGCGCCAACCGCGACGCAGGTCCGTCCAGACGCGATGTGCGAGAACCTTTGCGAGCGACCGCTGGGCGTCTTCGCGAATGATGGCACCAGCATTCGAATCCAGGATCCAGTGCTGGCGCGCCTCTTTGTTGGCGGCAGTAAAGCCGAGTGCCTTCACCACCTGCAGGCCGAACTCGTCTTCTGCAAGCCCACCTGAGCCAGCAGAAATGACCGCGCGAAGGATGGCTCCGCGCAACAGGCTCACGAACAGGAAATCATTGAAATGGCCAGACTGCAGGGCTGCATCCTGGCGGTTGTCCGTGAACCCTAGAAGCTTCCGCTTCGTCTCAGGTACGCCGCTATCAGGTTTGTTCATCCACTCCAGGGCGCTGGCTACGAGCAAAGTTGTTGCCGAGCTTCGCCCTTCGCCGGAGAGCCCCGCCAACTTGCTGCGTTCACGCATCCCCTGCGCCGGTTCGTCATGACAGCACAGGCAGAACGCGAACTTCCCCGGGATGAACCAGAAATCGTTTCCGCCCGCTCCGTGGCGACCATCTGCACCCACGACGTAGGACACCGGCATACGCTTCTTGCGATAGCCTCTCAGTCGTTCAATGCCGTTTTTCTCTTCTCGCCAGCTTTCTGGGTAACCCTCAAGCTCGCCTGTGAACTGAAAGTCAGTATCGTTGGGCCTTACCGGACAGAGATACCCTGCAACCTCGTCTTCTTCAGTGTCGAGCGGCGTGTCGTCTATGCTTCTGGGTAGAAAGCGCAAACTCCCATCATCGTCTACCTTGGTCACGACATGGTATTCTTGGCCACAGTTTCGGCAGAACCGCGTGGGGTAGAGGCGGTTTTGTGGGGTTTCGGGGTCCACCAGCTGCCCTTCAAGAAGTATCCGACGCGGACTGGCTGTGAGCGTCGTAAAGACTTCACCGGCACCGGAGATGAAACGGTGGAGTTTGAAGGCGAGAAAGGCCCCATCCTTCGTACCGCCGCGCTCATGCTCCGGCAGGCTTACCCGGGTCAGGAATTTTTCGAGATAGTCTCGGCAGGTTTCGGTATCGACCGCACTGGCCAGAGAAAGCTTTTCTACGGCTTCTTCGAAAGGGATCGGCTTCTTCCTGCGAAGCTCAAGCCCATCGTCCAATCCGAGTTCGAGTTCGGCCCAAACCGAGAGCGGATGACGCCTCAGGGTCTCGTCATCAAGTGTGTCCGGGAGGGGCTGCGTCAGGACCATCTTCAAAGCGCCGAGGACGTGCTCGGTCTTCAGAGCGTCGTCGGTCGCGCGCTGCAAGGACTCATCTATGACTGCGTCTGGACCAATATCGGTGCCAAACAGACGCGACGCCACCCTCGCGACAGCAAGTGCGCGGTTCTCGTCCGATCCCTCGGATGCCATCGTCGCCGAGGTCCCGATGCAGATTGGTTCCTTGTCAGGCGAGCACCTGTCTCGGAGGCGCCGAACGAGGACAGCTACATCGGCACCCTGACGTCCGCGATAGGTGTGGAGTTCGTCGAGAATGATGAACTCGAGACCAGACGCGTTCGAGACGACTTTCGAGTCCAGGTCGTCCTGACGCGTCAGAAGCAATTCTGCCATCATGTAGTTCGTCAGGAGAACATCGGGCGGATTGGCAGCTATGCGCTCACGTTCTTCACGGCTTTCCTGGCCGGTGTACCGTTTGACCACCGGCTTGAGCTCATCGGGCAAACCGGAACCGGCGATGAACTTGTCGATCTCCTTCATCTGGCTATTTGCCAGTGCGTTCATCGGATAGACGATGATTGCCATTGTGCGTCGCGGCTTTCCAGCGCGCCGCGCGCGAATGATTGCATCGACAACCGGCACGAAGAAGCACAGGGATTTCCCCGAACCCGTGCCGGTAGTGACGACATAACTCTTTCCTTGCTTCGCCTTCGCGATGGCCTCAGCTTGGTGCCGGTGAAAGCGAAGAGGTGTGGCACCAAACCGGAAAACTTTGCCCGTGCCGTCGTCGACATCACCCGTGGCTACGAGTTCATCGATCGTCGGCCCCGCCATGAAGCGTGGGTTCAGCGACAAGAGAGCATCTGGCCAGAATTTTCCTGCGTCGTACTGGGCATCGATCTCTGATTTCAGGTCAGTCGCCCGAATAGCGCTGAATGAACGCGAAAAGTGCTCGTAGGCATGGATTAGTTGATGGTCAAAATCAAATGCTTTCATCACTTACCTGCAAAATAAAAAAACAAAATTCTTAACGATATTGCTTTCCATTTTAGAAATGCGTTCTTTTAGCGCCGATATCTCGCTAAAGCTTTAATTGTCTGATTTCGCAAATGTGTTTTGAACATCGCATCCAATTCGTTCTAGAGTATTTGCAATTTCTGGTTAACATTTTGAGTTGTTGCGATTTGAATGATTCACTAGTTCGTCATGATAGAAAGCGTTGATGGAAGTGGTCAAACGCGTTTATGTATTGACCCAGTGAAAATCTGCTCATGCTACAGTGAGGAAAATGGTAGCGATGAGTGAAGCGTTGGAAGAAGGTATCAAACGTTGGACAGCCAAGCGCAAATCAGCGCTTGCCAAAGAGATAATGCGGGGCAAGACCACCATGGCCGAGGCCAGCCGGACTTATGATCTGACACCAAGCGAGATCGAGGGTTGGGTGGACGATACCCAGAAGGGCATGGAAAATGCCTTGCGTGCCAATCCCCTTGATGTTCGTTAGCACTTTGAGTAAAGGCTGTGCGATCTTCCGGAAGCCTATGGGGTGTAATGCTGGAGTTGGGGCGCGAAAAAACGTTGCAGGCCTTGCTGGACGCGGAGGACGACAAATGATCCGCAGTGTCCAGTAAGGCTTTCTGGAACAAGGTGTTGTGATCCTGCTGACGAAGTTGTGCATCAGGTTCAACGTTCCGCGCCGCATTGTTTATTATAAACCAACCAAGGCCGCATCGAAGGTCAACTCGGCTTTCAGTGAGCCCATGAAGGCTTTCATCGCACAGGAGCCTCCCTTCGGCTATAGCACGGTGGCCAATTTCTGGGCTTTAACAAAAACACCGTGCAGCGGATATTCCAGCTGAAAGGGTGGCAGGTTCGCAAGCGTTGCATTGGAGTTAGGACCATAGTTGAAGCACTGCCTTCCGTTGCGCACGCTCCCAACCAGCGCTGGTCACCTGATTTATGTTGTTAGTGGGCCTATCACGACCAGCGTACACAATTTGGCATCTTCAGCGCGAAGAGCACTGTAGATGCCATCTGCCCATATGTAGATCTATTCATCCTTACAAAGATCGCTCTGACGCCATGTATTATACTCCTGCGCCCACTTTTTCTTCAATCTGGAGACGGTGCTGGCAGAATGGCCACTGGCTTCAGGTCCGACCAGAACTCTCAAGACCCATCCATTTCGCCGCTGGAGATGCCTTTCAGATAAAGTCAGGGTAAGGCCTGGCTTCCAGGCTTCTTGCTTTGCGAACATAGGGCGGCACGAGCGCAGATTGGAAGGTAACCGGTGCGCCGGAGCGATTACGGACTTTCGTAACCTGGACTGCAACAGGTCTTATCCCGGTCTGGATCTGACCTTCAGGATGATATCCGCTACGCACAACACGCGAGCGGCCTTCCACATCCATATCTTTTCGGAAACGGGCAAGCACACACTGGAGTTACTGTTCTATAGCCTGCTGTAGCAAGTCTCGCGCTCCATCGCGCAGCAACTGAGTCAGGGATCGTCAAAAACGCTGTTTTAACGCGCAAGCTCAACGATATTATCGTTCTCCACGATGGCGTATCTCTTAGTGGTTGAAATGTGGATTTGGGCATCAATCAGTCAACCCGATACGCCGCCGACTGAACTTCACAATGCACCAGATGCAGGTATAGCTCTGCAATGTGCGCTCGGTGCCATTCTTCTCAGTTGCATGACGATATGTTTGCTCTAAAGGCAAGAGCATTTGGTGAGCAGACATCACAGTATCCTACAGGTTCATTCTAAATGTTTAGGGCTGTTCTGCTGAGACGTATTTTGCCGTGCTTACTGGGTGATTACTGGAGCTTTTTTGAGGGGTGCTGGATACACAAAAAGCCGCAAATTTGCGGCTTTTAAGTCATTGACTTTAATAAAGGAAAGCGTGGTGCCGGCAGCAGGGATCGAACCCGCGACCCCCTGATTACAAGTCAGGTGCTCTACCATCTGAGCTATACCGGCGTCGCTGGAGGGGCTTTTAAGGGGCTCTGGCCGGTTTGTAAATGCTTTTGGAAAAATTCTTTGCGGAAATTCACAGCTGGACCTTGAGCGGCGGCCTGCGCCGTAAATGCGTTGGCAGGTTTCTGCGGTTTTTCTAAGCCTCGTCATCCACAAGTCCCTGATGAAAAGTAGAGAATCCGACTGAGTGTCACGCTGGTCCGGCGCGTGCGCGGGTTGGTTATCCGCAGGTGAGTGGGGGATCGATTATCTATTTTGCCGGGAAACTAAAGCAATTTCAGTGCCTTTTAGTTTTTCCAATCTCAAATTGATACAACTCAATGTACCTAGTGAATGCTACCAATAGTTGTTTTGCTCGTGGGAAGAAAACCTAGAACTCTGGAGGTAGATTATGGGTTTGAAAAGGACCATGGGTCTTGTGGGGGCTGCGGCGATGCTTGCCACCACCGGGCAGGCGTTGGCGGCGGACCTGAGCCCGCAGCAAGATGCGGTGATGGCTGCTGCGGCATCACAAAAGAGCCCTTGGCAGATTCGTGTGCGCGCACTTGGCGTTATCACTGAGGACAGTGGCAGTGTGGATGGCATTGCTGGTTCCGACTTGTCTTACTCAGACACGGTCATTCCAGAGCTGGATATCACCTATTACTTTACGGATAACATTGCAGCTGAACTCATCCTCGGCACCACATGGGCCGATGTGAAGGGGGAAGGGTCGATTTCGGCACTGGGAACGGTAGGTGAGACATGGCTTTTGCCGCCTACACTCACTCTGCAGTATCACTTCACCAATTTCGGTCAGTTCAAGCCCTATGTGGGTGCCGGGGTGAACTACACGATTTTCTATAGTCAGGACGGCAAGAACGCCATGTCCGATCTTGATATTGAAAACACGTGGGGAGCTGCATTGCAGGTCGGCTTCGATTACATGATCGATGACAACTGGGGTGTGAACCTGGATGTAAAGAAGCTCTTCCTTGAGCCGGACTACGACATCACCATGAATGACGGAACCAAGCTCTCAGGCAAGGCGGAGCTGAACCCATGGCTGGTTGGTGCCGGCATTACCTACCGCTTCTGATGGCAGCGGTTTGGTGAAGAGGAGGGCTTGAGCGGCGGTGCCACTCGAGCCCGATTTGTATTTTGCCCTTGGTGCCTATCAAAAACGGCCCACCAGCAGGTGCTGGCAGGCCGCGAACCTTCAAAGCGTAGGGATGGGCGCTCAGCCGAGGCCCATCTTCATGCGGGCAACATAAAGAGACAGAACGGCAGCATTAGAGACGTTGAGCGACTTGATCTCGCCGGGCATGTCCAGCCGGGCGAGGGTGTCACAGGCTTCTCGCACGCCGTGACGGACGCCTTTTCCTTCCGAGCCGAGGACCAAGAGTGTCTTCTCGGTGAACTCAGTATTTTCCAATGAGGCTGGGCCTTCGCTGTCCAGTGCAATGGCCTTGTACCCTTGTTCCCGCATTTCATCGACAAACCGCGCCATGTTCGGCACGCGGACATGGCGGATCATATCGAGGGCGCCTGAGGCGGTTTTTGCCAGAACGGGCCCTTCTTCTGGGGCGTGCCGGCGCGTCGTGACGACAGCATCAGCGGACAAGGCAACGGCAGAGCGAAGGATCGCGCCAACATTATGGGGGTCGGTTACCTGGTCGAGGGCCAGCACCAACTTGCCGCGTTCCAGTTCCTCTGCGCCGTAGTGGGGCAGGGGATCAACGAACAAGGCAGCGCCCTGATGGACTGCATCCTTTGGCAAGAGCTTGTCGATGGCGCGGGGTGTTTCAATTTCAATGGGCACGTCTGGCTTTACACCGCGCTCTTCAAGGCGGCGTAGCGCGTTCTGGCTGATGACCAGCTTGTGGCGCGTGCGGGCCGGGTTGGCAAAGGCAGCTTCGACCGTGTGAAGGCCGTAGATGAAGAAGGGGCCGTCGTCCGTGTCGGGACGGCCACCCATGGCTTTCTTCTTCCAGGGCGGTATGCCGCCGCGGTGGCCGGCCTGTGGTTTATCTTTGAATTGTTTGGGGCGTTTGTTCTGGCTCATGAAGGTGAGCGATACAGCGCTGCGCATTTCTGTTCAATAAGTAAAACCGAATCCTTGTCTGCTGTTTATCCACACGAGAGGGCGGATGGAGGGCCTGTGACAATGGGAAAGCTTTGCCGGATCAATGGGGATAGCTTTTTGCGGCAAATGCTTGGCGAGGGGCACCGAAAGCCAAAGAGCGCGGGTTCCTGCGAAAAACTTGGCGAGCCGGAAATGGGTTTCGGGCATAAATCGGGCGGTGGACCGGAAAGGGGAGAAGGATTTGTTTCGTGTTCCTGTTGTTTTTGCACAATCTGTTGCAGATGGCCGTTGACACGGCGGGTCTACAACTGCATAAACCGCGCCACAGGAACGCGGTACCCGCTTGCGGCGTACAGCGGTCTGTCGAAGCTAGCTAAGCTGAAGGCGGTTCATTTGTCTTTTGCTTAGAGGTGTTTCGGAGGAGTGCCCGAGTGGCTAAAGGGGGCGGACTGTAAATCCGCTGGCTATGCCTACGTTGGTTCGAATCCAACCTCCTCCACCATTCACCGTTTGGTTTCGCGGGTGTAGCTCAATGGTAGAGCAACAGCCTTCCAAGCTGATGACGAGGGTTCGATTCCCTTCACCCGCTCCAATCTTTAGCTGCGCCAGAACGCGCGATCCTCAAAGGTTTTAATTGGGGCGGTTTGACGTTGGTTTGAGTCTGTGCCTCAGGACCTTGATAGTCTGAACTGCGGATTGGATAGAGAGTTACGCCTATGGCGAAGGAAAAGTTTGACCGTACGAAGCCGCACGTCAACATCGGCACAATTGGCCACGTTGACCACGGTAAGACCACTCTGACTGCTGCTATCACCAAGCAGTTCGGTGAGTTCAAGGCTTACGACGAAATCGACGGTGCACCTGAAGAGCGTGCACGCGGCATCACCATCTCAACTGCACACGTTGAGTATGAGACCGAAAACCGTCACTACGCTCACGTTGACTGCCCAGGTCACGCTGACTACGTGAAGAACATGATCACCGGTGCAGCGCAGATGGACGGCGCAATCCTGGTTGTGAACGCAGCTGATGGCCCAATGCCACAGACCCGCGAACACATCCTGCTTGCTCGTCAGGTTGGCGTTCCTGCTCTGGTTGTTTTCATGAACAAGGTTGACCAGGTAGATGACGAAGAACTTCTCGAGCTCGTCGAGATGGAAATTCGTGAACTGCTGTCCTCCTATGAATTCCCAGGCGACGACATTCCGATCGTAGCTGGTTCTGCTCTGGCAGCTCTGGAAGATCGCGACGACAACATCGGCAAGGACAAGATCACCGAGCTGATGGCTGCAGTTGACGAGTACATCCCAACTCCAGACCGTCCACGCGATCAGCCGTTCCTGATGCCAATCGAAGACGTGTTCTCCATCTCTGGCCGCGGTACTGTTGTAACCGGTCGTGTAGAGCGCGGCGTGATCAAGGTTGGTGAAGAAGTCGAGATCGTCGGCATCAAGGACACCGCCAAGACCACCGTTACCGGTGTTGAAATGTTCCGCAAGCTGCTCGATCAGGGTGAAGCTGGCGACAACATTGGCGCATTGATCCGCGGTGTTGGTCGTGAAGAAGTTGAGCGTGGCCAGGTTCTTTGTAAGCCGGGTTCTGTAACCCCGCACACGAAGTTCAAGGCAGAGGCATACATCCTGACCAAGGAAGAAGGCGGTCGTCACACCCCATTCTTCACTAACTACCGTCCACAGTTCTACTTCCGTACGACTGACGTGACCGGTGTTGTTAGCCTGCCGGAAGGCACTGAGATGGTTATGCCTGGCGATAACGTTTCCGTTTCTGTTGAGCTGATCGTTCCGATCGCAATGGAAGATGGTCTGCGTTTCGCTATCCGCGAAGGCGGCCGCACCGTTGGTGCTGGCGTCGTTGCTGAAATCATCGAATAAGATCAGTTGACCTGATCAAAGGTGTCGCCTATATCACGGCGACTCCGGCCCTCTAACCGGGCCAGCAAGAGTTCTATCCGCCAAGGCGGGTTGATGCAGGGGTATAGCTCAGTTGGTAGAGCGACGGTCTCCAAAACCGTAGGTCGGGGGTTCGAGCCCCTCTGCCCCTGCCATTTAACTCTTGATAAGCGAGCCTACATGGCTTAAAGAAGTTTTTTCTGATCATGGGGGCGCGTGGATCACTTCACGCGCCCACCTGTCGTGAGTTGGGCCGGTACCGGATGGCAAAAACCAATCCTTTTACTTTTCTACAGCAGGTTCGTTCTGAGACTGCGAAGGTTACATGGCCAACACGCCGTGAGACCGTGATTACCACTGTCATGGTGTTCATCATGGTGTTTCTGGCGGCCCTGTTTTTCTTGGCGGCTGACCAGTTGATGAGCTTTGTAATTTCTTACGTGCTTGGCCTTGCTGGCTAAAGTTCGCACTGGGAGCAGACTTTAAAAAATGGCTAAGCGCTGGTATATCGTTCACGCTTACTCCAACTTCGAGAAGAAGGTTGCTGAGGCTATCAAAGAGAAAGCCGCGCAGCAGGGGCTTGAGGACTTGTTTGACGAGGTTCTCGTCCCGACGGAGAAGGTTACAGAAGTCCGTCGCGGTCGCAAGGTTGAAAGCGAGCGCAAATTCTTCCCTGGCTATGTGCTGGTGAAGATGGAGATGACCGACGAAGCGTATCACCTCATCAACGATACACCAAAGGTCTCCGGGTTCCTGGGGAACGACAAGAAGCCAATGCCGATTTCCGAATCCGAGGCTCGTCGTATTCAGGGCCAGGTTGAGGAGGGCGTGGAAGCGCCGCGGCCATCTATCAGTTTTGAAGTGGGTGAGCAGGTTCGCGTCAGCGACGGTCCATTCGCTTCCTTCTCCGGCCTTGTTGAAGAGGTCGATGAGGAGCGGGCACGTCTGAAAGTGACAGTGTCCATCTTTGGCCGGGCGACCCCGGTTGAACTCGAATACGGTCAGGTCGACAAGGTCGGCTAACCGTTTGACAAGGGGCGGCAGGTTTCGCGCACTTTCGCCGGTGCGCTTTCGGACCAGACCGCCCGCTCTCTTGTGTGCTGTATCTTCAGTACACCCATTCCTTAATGGAGAGGATTATGGCGAAAAAAATTGAAGGTTACCTAAAGCTTCAGGTGCCGGCTGGCTCTGCTACGCCGTCCCCGCCAATCGGCCCAGCATTGGGTCAGCGCGGCCTGAACATCATGGAATTCTGTAAGGCGTTCAATGCGAAGACGCAGGACGTTGAAAAGGGTGCTCCGTGCCCGACAGTAATTACCTACTACTCTGATAAGTCTTTCTCTTTCGAGGTTAAGACTGCACCTGTTTCCTTCTTCCTGAAGAAGGCTGCCAACATCAAGTCTGGTTCCCAGACTCCGGGTCGCGGCACAGTTGCATCCGTAACCAAGGCGCAGGTTCGTGAGATCGCTGAAGCCAAGATGAAAGACCTCAATGCCAACGACATTGAATCAGCAATGCTGATGGTTGAAGGCTCTGCCCGTTCCATGGGCGTGGAAGTTACGGAGTAAGATCAATGGCTAAAGTAGGTAAGCGCACCAAAGCGGCCCGTGAAGGCCTTGATCGCGACAAGATTTATGCTCTTGGCGAAGCTGTAACCCTCGTCAAGGATCGCGCAACTGCAAAGTTCGACGAGAGTGTTGAAGTTGCAATCAACCTCGGTGTTGATCCTCGTCACGCTGACCAGATGGTTCGCGGCGCATGTGTGCTGCCACACGGCACCGGTAAGACCGTTCGTGTTGCAGTGTTTGCACGTGATGCCAAGGCTGAAGAAGCCAAGGCAGCTGGTGCTGACATCGTTGGCGCAGAAGATCTGGTTAAAGAAGTTCAGGATGGCAACATCAACTTCGACACCGTAATCGCTACTCCAGACATGATGCCACTGGTTGGTCGTCTGGGTAAGGTTCTCGGTCCTCGCGGCATGATGCCAAACCCTAAGGTTGGCACTGTTACTCCTGACGTCACCAAGGCAGTTAACGATGCCAAGGGTGGTGCAGTGCAGTTCCGCGTTGAGAAGGCTGGTATCATCCACGCTGGTGTTGGCAAGGTTTCTTTCGAGCCTACCAAGCTGGAAGAGAACATCAAGGCACTGGTAGATGCTGTTGTTAAGGCAAAGCCAACTGGCGCAAAGGGTACTTACCTGAAGCGCGTGGCACTGTCTTCCACAATGGGTCCAGGCCTGAAGGTTGAAGTTGCTTCCGTTACCGAATAAACGGTAACGCGAACTAAGTTTCCCTCTCTTCTTTAAGGAGAGAGGGGTTCCAGTCAATTCCTTAGTGGGATTTGACGCCCCTGTCCGAGACTGCAGGTGTTGGTCCTTTTGGGCCGACTTAAGCCAACCGGGCCTGCATAGATGGAGAAGGACCGATGACAAACACTTTGTTGGTTACCGGTTCGAACCGTACGGCCTTGCTGCAGCCATAACGGCGAGCGAGGGGACAGGAACCCTAAGCGTCGTTGTGGGGTCACTTCATGTGATCGCGTAGCGGCAAAGGCTAACCGGCGAAATCCCTTGAGGGTTTCGCTAAATGGAGTAGGCAAGTGGAAAGAGCGGAAAAGCAAAAGTTCGTGACGTCCTTCAACGAAGTGTTGTCCAACACTGGCGTTGCGGTTGTTGCGCACTATGCAGGCCTCTCTGTTTCCCAGATGACTCAGCTGCGCGCTGAGGCACGTGAAGCAGGTGGTACTGTAAGAGTTGCTAAGAACCGTCTTGTAAAGCTTGCCCTTCAAGGCACTGAGCTGGAGCACATCTCCGACCTGTTCCAGGGCCCAACCGTGATTGTCTATTCTGACGATCCAGTTGCAGCTCCTAAGGTCGCAGCAAACTTCGCCAAGGCAAACGACAAGTTCGTCATCCTTGGTGGTGCTCTCGGTTCTACTAACCTGGATGCTTCTGGCGTGAACGCGCTGGCTACAATGCCGTCTCTGGACGAGCTGCGTGGCAAGCTTGTTGGTCTGCTTCAGACCCCAGCGTCCCGCATCGCACAGGTTACAAGCGCACCGGCCGGGCAGCTTGCTCGCGTCTTCAATGCGTATGCCGAAAAGGGCGAAGCCGCGTAAGGCGGAACCACTTAATTTTTGTCAAAACCCTAGCGGTTCGAACAGTAAGGTACATAGAAAATGGCTGATCTCGAAAAGATCGTTGAAGAACTCTCCACCCTCACCGTCATGGAAGCTGCTGAGCTGTCCAAGATGCTCGAAGAAAAGTGGGGCGTTTCCGCTGCTGCTCCTGTAGCTGTTGCTGCAGTTGCTGGTGGTGCAGATGCAGGTGCAGCTGCTGAAGAAAAGACCGAATTCGACGTGATCCTGGCAGACGCTGGCGCGAAGAAGATCAACGTAATTAAGGAAGTACGTGCGATCACCGGTCTTGGCCTTAAGGAAGCTAAGGAGCTCGTAGAAGGCGCTCCTAAGCCAGTTAAGGAAGCAGTTTCCAAGGACGAAGCAGAAGAGCTGAAGAAGAAGCTCGAAGAAGCTGGCGCAAAGGTCGAACTCAAGTAATTCTTGGGTTTCATATAACGGTCCCGGAGAAATCCGGGGCCGCCTTCTTACCCTGGCGGGTTTCCTTGCCGGGGTAAACGTCCCAAAAGGGACGGTTTCGCAAAATTGCGCGTGACTATTGAGAGTGTAGTTTCGCCGAACCGTCACCTTGAGTGATACGAGGAGCGACAATGACGCAGACGTTCAACGGTCGCAAAAGGGTCCGCAAGTACTTCGGGTCCATTCGCGATGTAGCGGCCATGCCGAACCTTATCGAAGTGCAGAAGGCATCTTATGATCAATTTCTGCAGGTCGAGAAGCCAGAGGGTGGCCGAGTTGAAGAAGGCCTTGAGGCCGTTTTCAAGTCCGTATTTCCGATTTCGGATTTTGCAGGCACTTCCCTTCTTGAGTTCGTATCCTACGAATTCGAGCATCCTAAATATGACGTAGACGAGTGTCGCCAGCGTGACATGACCTACGCAGCGCCACTCAAGCTGACGCTGCGCTTGATCGTGTTCGACGTTGATGAGGACACTGGCGCGAAGTCTGTCAAGGACATCAAGGAACAAGATGTCTACATGGGCGATATTCCGTTCATGACAGACAATGGTACCTTCATCATCAATGGTACCGAGCGTGTTATCGTTTCCCAGATGCACCGCTCTCCGGGTGTGTTCTTCGATCACGATAAAGGCAAGACGCACTCTTCCGGCAAGCTGCTGTTTGCCGCGCGCGTGATTCCTTACCGTGGTTCCTGGCTCGACATCGAGTTCGACGCCAAGGACATCGTCCACGCACGTATCGACCGTCGTCGTAAGATCCCAGTGACGTCACTTTTGATGGCGCTTGGTCTCGACCACGAAGAAATCCTGAATACCTTCTATCGCCGTATTGAGTACACCCGCATTGGCGAAAACGCTTGGCGCGCGCCATTTGATGCTGAGCGTCTGAAGGGTTCAAAGGCAAATCGTGATCTTATTGATGCCGACAGCGGTGAAGTCGTTGTCGAAGAAGGCAAGAAGATCACTGCGCGTACCATTCGCCAGCTCGAAGAGCAGGGCGTTTCAGCGCTGAAGATTGCTGACGAAGATCTCTATGCTCAGTTCCTCGCTGAGGATGTTGTCGACCCAAGCACCGGTGAAATCTTCGGTGAAGCAGGCGACGAGCTTAACGAAAAGACACTGGCTGAATTCATCGAGCGCGGGTTCCATGACCTGGCGATCCTCGATATCGACCATGTGAACACCGGCGCCTACATTCGCGACACGCTTGCTGCTGACAAGAATGATAACCGCGAAGAAGCGCTGTTCGACATCTACCGCGTCATGCGTCCAGGTGAGCCGCCAACCATCGAAACTGCAGAAGCGATGTTCCATTCGCTGTTCTTCGATGCGGAGCGTTATGATCTGTCCGCCGTTGGCCGCGTTAAGATGAACATGCGCATGGACCTTCAGTGTGAAGACACTGTTCGCGTGCTGCGCAAGGAAGACATTCTCGCTGTTATTGCGACCCTTCTGGACATGCGTGATGGCCGTGGTGAAATCGATGATATCGATAACCTCGGTAACCGCCGCGTACGTTCCGTTGGTGAGCTGATGGAAAACCAGTACCGTGTTGGTCTTCTGCGTATGGAACGTGCGATCAAGGAGCGTATGAGCTCCGTTGAGATCGACACCGTGATGCCGCAGGATCTGATCAACGCGAAGCCTGCTGCAGCCGCAGTACGCGAGTTCTTCGGTTCTTCTCAGCTTTCACAGTTCATGGACCAGACCAACCCGCTGTCAGAAGTCACCCACAAGCGTCGTCTTTCTGCTCTCGGCCCAGGTGGTTTGACCCGCGAACGCGCAGGCTTTGAAGTTCGCGACGTGCACCCAACGCACTATGGCCGTATCTGTCCGATTGAGACCCCTGAAGGTCCGAACATCGGTCTGATCAACTCCTTGGCGACCTACGCCCGTGTCAACAAGTACGGCTTTATCGAAAGCCCGTACCGTAAGGTTGTCGACGGCAAGGTGTCTCGTGACGTGGTCTATCTCTCCGCAATGGAAGAGAGCAAGTATTACGTTTCTCAGGCAAACGCCGAGTTGAATGACGACTTTGAGTTCGTTTCCGATCTGGTGCAGTGTCGTCACGCTGGTGAAAACATTCTTGTTCCGCCAAGCCGCGTTGACCTAATGGACGTGTCTCCGAAGCAGCTGGTTTCCGTTGCTGCATCGTTGATCCCGTTCCTTGAAAACGATGACGCGAACCGCGCACTTATGGGTTCCAACATGATGCGTCAGGCGGTGCCATTGGTCCGCGCTGAAGCACCATACGTTGGCACTGGCATGGAGCCGGTTGTTGCTCGTGACTCTGGTGCCGCTATCGGCGCGCGTCGGGGCGGTGTCGTTGACCAGGTTGATGCGACTCGTATCGTTATCCGTGCGACAGAGGATCTGGATCCGTCCAAATCTGGGGTTGACATCTATCGCCTCTTGAAGTTCCAGCGCTCCAACCAGGACACTTGTATCAACCAGCGTCCGCTGGTGAACGTGGGTGACCGCGTGGAGAAGGGCGACATTATCGCTGATGGTCCGTCCACTGATCTTGGTGATCTGGCTCTTGGTCGTAACGTGCTCGTGGCGTTCATGCCATGGAACGGCTACAACTTCGAAGACTCCATTCTTCTTTCCGAGCGCATCGTTCGCGATGACGTATTCACCTCCATCCACCTCGAAGAATTCGAAGTGATGGCGCGTGATACCAAGCTTGGCCCTGAAGAAATCACACGCGACATTCCGAACGTTTCTGAAGAGGCTCTGAAGAACCTCGATGAAGCCGGTATTGTTTACGTGGGTGCTGAGGTTAAGCCTGGCGACATTCTCGTTGGCAAGATCACACCAAAGGGCGAAAGCCCAATGACGCCGGAAGAAAAGCTTCTGCGCGCCATCTTTGGTGAGAAGGCGTCTGACGTTCGTGATACCTCGCTGCGCCTGTCTCCAGGTGTGTCCGGTACCGTTGTTGAGGTTCGCGTCTTTAACCGCCACGGCGTGGAAAAAGACGAGCGCGCGATGTCCATCGAGCGTGAAGAAATCGAACGCCTCGCAAAGGACCGTGACGACGAACAGGCAATTCTTGACCGTAACGTCTATGGCCGTCTGGCCGAGATGATCATGGGTCATGTGGCTGTTGGTGGTCCGAAGAACTTCCGCAAGGGTGTTGAGATCGACGGTAATGTTCTCAACGAGTTCCCACGTTCACAGTGGTGGCAGTTTGCGGTCGAAGACGAAAAGCTCATGAGCGAGCTGGAAGCTCTTCGCGGTTCTTATGACGAAAGCCGCAAGCGTCTCGAGCAGCGTTTCATCGACAAGGTTGAGAAGCTGCAGCGTGGTGACGAGTTGCCACCTGGCGTGATGAAGATGGTCAAGGTCTTCGTTGCTGTGAAGCGCAAGATCCAGCCAGGCGACAAGATGGCTGGCCGTCACGGTAACAAGGGTGTGGTCTCCAAGATCAACCCGAACGAAGACATGCCGTTCCTCGAAGATGGAACGCACGTTGACATCGTTCTGAACCCGCTGGGTGTGCCGTCGCGCATGAACGTTGGTCAGATCCTTGAAACGCACCTTGGCTGGGCCTGTGCGGGCATGGGTAAGAAGATCGGCGAGCTTTACGATCAGTACCGCAAGACCGGTGAGATTGAGCAGCTTCGCGGCAAGGTCATCGAGATCTATGGCGACAACCTCAAGGGTGACCCGGTTCAGGAATACGATGACGCGGGTATTGCAAAGCTGGGTGAGCAGCTGAAGAAGGGCGTGTCCATAGCGACACCAGTCTTCGACGGCGCACGCGAGCCAGACGTTGTTGACATGCTCAACATCGCCGAGGTGAAGCCATCCGGTCAGTCAACCCTGTTCGATGGCCGTACTGGTGAACAGTTCGACCGTCAGGTGACTGTGGGCTACATCTACATGCTGAAGCTCCACCACCTGGTTGACGACAAGATCCACGCTCGTTCCATTGGCCCATACTCCCTCGTTACTCAGCAGCCGCTGGGTGGTAAGGCGCAGTTTGGTGGTCAGCGCTTCGGTGAGATGGAGGTGTGGGCACTGGAAGCTTACGGTGCTGCATACACCCTTCAGGAAATGCTTACCGTCAAGTCTGATGACGTGGCAGGTCGTACGAAGGTTTATGAAGCCATCGTTCGCGGTGATGACACGTTCGAAGCCGGTATCCCGGAGAGCTTCAACGTTCTCGTCAAGGAAATGCGCTCACTCGGTCTTAACGTCGAGTTGCAGGATAAGGAACCGCGTCAACCGGTTAACGATGACGCAACGGCTGCGGATGCTGCGGAATAAACATCCAGTGACGCATCCCGCCCAGAACATTCACTTGATGCCGGTTGTTGGGGAGTTCGCTGTTCGCGAACTCCCTGGCCGCGCATGTTAGGAGAGAGCCGATGTCGCAAGAGGTCATGAACCTGTTCAATCAACAGGCTCCCGCGCAGAACTTCGATCATATCCGCATCTCGATTGCCAGCCCGGAAAAGATCCTTTCCTGGTCATTTGGTGAGATCAAGAAGCCGGAAACAATCAACTACCGCACGTTCAAGCCAGAGCGTGAAGGGTTGTTCTGTGCTCGCATCTTCGGTCCAATCAAGGACTACGAGTGCTTGTGCGGTAAGTATAAGCGCATGAAGTACAAAGGCGTTATCTGTGAAAAGTGTGGCGTTGAAGTCACCCTTTCCCGCGTACGCCGTGAACGCATGGGGCACATCGAGCTTGCAGCTCCTGTCGCTCACATCTGGTTCCTGAAGTCTCTGCCATCCCGCATTGGCCTTCTTCTGGACATGACCCTCAAGGATCTTGAGCGCGTTCTGTACTTCGAAAACTACATTGTTCTCGAACCAGGTCTTACTCCTCTGAAGCAGCACCAGTTGCTCTCGGAAGAAGAGTATGTGCTGGCTCAGGACGAGTACGGTGAAGATGCCTTTACCGCCATGATCGGCGCGGAAGCGATCCGCGAAATCATGGCGAGCATGGACCTTCAGGCTGAAAGCGAAAAGATCCGTCAGGAAATCGCTGAAGCAACCACTGAGCTGAAGCCTAAGAAGTTGGCGAAGCGCTTGAAGGTGGTTGAGGCGTTCATCGAGTCAGGTAACCGTCCCGAATGGATGATCATGACCGTCGTTCCAGTCATTCCACCGGATCTTCGTCCGCTGGTTCCGCTGGATGGTGGCCGCTTTGCGACATCAGATCTGAACGATCTGTATCGACGTGTGATCAACCGTAACAACCGTTTGAAGCGTCTGATCGAGCTGCGTGCGCCGGATATCATTATCCGTAACGAAAAGCGCATGCTGCAGGAATCTGTTGATGCTCTGTTCGACAACGGCCGCCGCGGCCGTGTCATTCAGGGTGCCAACAAGCGTCCGCTCAAGTCGCTTTCCGACATGCTGAAGGGTAAGCAGGGCCGCTTCCGTCAGAACCTCCTTGGTAAGCGCGTGGACTACTCCGGTCGTTCCGTTATTACCGTGGGTCCTGAGCTGAAGCTGCACCAGTGTGGTCTGCCGAAGAAGATGGCGCTTGAGCTGTTCAAGCCGTTCATCTATTCGCGTCTTGACGCCAAGGGCTTCTCTTCAACCGTCAAGCAGGCCAAGAAGCTGGTTGAGAAAGAACGTCCGGAAGTTTGGGATATCCTTGATGAGGTTATCCGCGAGCACCCGGTTCTGCTTAACCGTGCGCCTACGCTGCACCGCCTCGGCATTCAGGCATTCGAGCCTACGCTGATTGAAGGTAAGGCTATTCAGCTGCACCCGCTTGTCTGTTCTGCGTTCAACGCTGACTTTGACGGCGACCAGATGGCTGTTCACGTACCGCTCTCGCTGGAAGCCCAACTGGAAGCGCGTACGCTGATGATGTCTACCAACAACATTCTGCATCCGGCGAACGGTGGTCCGATCATCGTGCCGTCTCAGGATATTGTTCTTGGTCTCTACTATCTGTCCATTATGGCAGAAGGTGAGCCAGGTGAGGGCATGGCTTTTGGTAACCTGGGCGAATTGCACCACGCGTTGGAAAGCAAGGCAATCACGGTTCACACCAAGATCCGTGGCCGCTTCAAGACCGTTGATGAGTTCGGTCAGCCAGTCTCCAAGATCTATGAGACCACTCCAGGTCGCATGATGATTGCGGAACTGCTTCCTAAGCACCACGAAGTTCCTTTCGACGTCTGTAACAAGCTGATGACGAAGAAAGAGATCTCCAAGATGATCGACACGGTTTACCGTGCAACCGGTCAGAAGGAGACTGTGATCTTCTGTGACCGCATCATGGAACTCGGCTTCAAGAATGCGTGCCGCGCGGGTATTTCGTTCGGTAAGGACGACATGCTTATCCCTGACAACAAGTGGCAGCTGGTTGATGCAACCACAACCATGGTCAAGGAATACGAGCAGCAGTACAACGACGGTCTGATCACCCAGGGTGAGAAGTACAACAAGGTTGTTGATGCTTGGGCCAAGTGTACCGACAAGGTCGCTGACGAGATGATGAAGCGCATCTCGGCTGTCGAGTTTGACGAAGAGAGCGGTCGTCAGAAGCAGATGAACTCTGTTTACATGATGGCTCACTCCGGTGCGCGTGGTTCTCCAGCACAGATGAAGCAGCTCGGCGGTATGCGCGGTCTGATGGCTAAGCCGGATGGCTCTATCATCGAAAACCCGATTATCGCGAACTTCAAGGAAGGCTTGTCCGTTCTTGAGTACTTCAACTCCTCGCACGGTGCTCGTAAGGGTCTTGCGGATACGGCGCTTAAGACCGCTAACTCCGGTTACCTTACCCGTCGTCTGGTTGACGTTGCTCAGGACAGCATCATTCTTGAAGAAGACTGTGGTTCTGAAGGCGGTATCTCTGTTCAGGCGATCATTGACGCCGGTAACGTCATTGCGTCACTGGGTAGTCGTGTTCTCGGCCGTACAGCGGCTGAAGACGTCTACAACAACGCAACCGGTGAGCTGATCGTTTCCAAGGGCACGCTGATCGATGAGAAGGACGTGGATGCCATTGAGGCAGCCAAGGTCCAGATGATCAAGATCCGCTCTGTTCTGACCTGTGAGACCAAGACTGGTGTGTGTGCGGCGTGTTATGGTCGTGACCTTGCACGTGGTACGCCGGTGAACATCGGTGAGGCTGTTGGTGTTATTGCTGCACAGTCCATTGGTGAGCCTGGTACCCAGCTGACCATGCGTACCTTCCACATTGGTGGTACGGCACAGGTTGTTGACAGCTCCTTCATCGAAGCCAACTTCGACGGTACCATCAAGACACGTAACCGCAACGTGGTTCGTGACTCCGATGGCAACAACATCGTCATGGCCCGTAACATGTCCATCATCGTGGTCGACAGCGACGGCAACGAGCGTGCATCACATCGTCTGATGTACGGTTCCAAGTTGCACGTTGACGAAGGTGATAGCATCAAGCGCGGCCAGCGTCTGGCTGAGTGGGATCCATACACCCGTCCGATCCTGACCGAAGTGTCCGGTCGCGTGGCCTTTGAAGATCTCGTTGACGGCTCTTCTGTCAAGGAGACCACCGATGAGGCAACTGGTATCACCAAGCGTATCGTCATTGACTGGCGTTCGTCTCAGCGCGGTTCTGATCTGAAGCCAGCAATGGTCATTCAGGACGAAAGCGGCAAGCCAATGAAGTTGCCACGTGGTGGCGACGCTCGTTCGCTTCTGTCAGTTGACGCGATCCTGTCCGTTCAGCCGGGCGATGTCGTTCATGCGGGTGACGTTCTTGCGCGTATTCCTCTGGAAAGCGCGAAGACCAAGGACATTACCGGTGGTCTGCCACGCGTTGCTGAACTGTTCGAAGCTCGCCGTCCGAAGGATCACGCGATCATCGCAGAACTCGATGGTACGATCCGCTTTGGCCGCGACTACAAGAACAAGCGTCGCATCATCATCGATCCGACCGACGAGAGCCTAGAGCCGGTTGAATACCTCATTCCGAAGGGCAAGCACTTCCACCTGCAGGAAGGCGACACCATCGAGAAGGGTGAATACCTGCTGGACGGTAACCCAGCTCCGCACGACATCCTTGCCATTAAGGGTGTTGAGGCACTGGCTGCTTACCTCGTCAACGAAATCCAGGAGGTTTACCGCCTCCAGGGTGTGGGCATCAACGATAAGCACATTGAAGTTATCGTGCGTCAGATGCTCCAGAAGGTTGAGATCACTGATCCGGGTGAGACCGAATACTTCGCTGGTGAGCAGATTGATCGCATCGATCTCGAAGAGGCAAACCAGAAGGCGATCGACAATGCTCGTGATCCTGCCAAGGCGGTTCCAGTTCTGCTGGGTATCACCAAGGCATCCTTGCAGACCCGTTCGTTCTTCTCTGCTGCATCGTTCCAGGAAACCACTCGTGTCCTGACCGAAGCTGCAGTCGCTGGCAAGATCGATCCATTGGATGGTCTGAAGGAAAACGTGATCGTGGGTCGTTTGATCCCGGCAGGTACCGGCGGAACCATGAACCGGATCCGCAAGGTTGCAACCCTGCGCGACGATCTGATCATGGATGCACGCCGTGCAGCATCAACCGCAGGAACTGCGGATGCGATGCTGGAAGACTTCAGCGGCGGATTGGACTGATCGCTGACTTGCAAGAACTAAAGAGGCCGCCCAGTATCAGGGCGGCCTTTTCCATTTAAAGAGAGGGGCCATCATGGCTGAGACAGACAACACCAATTCACTCAATGGCTCGGGCGAAGCGCCAGTACTTTACATTCTTGTCGGTCGCGGCTGGGAAGAAGAAGATGGACACCCGGATGATGCCGTTCCGTTCAACATTCTTGTCACCGCAGCCGATGATGATGGCGCCGTGCGTCGGGGCCTCGAAGCCTTGACCGCGCAAGGTTTCATCGAGGCGGAACTCGACCAGATCGGCATTGTCACCGAACGCCCGGAAGAAGACATGTTTGCCTCGGCATATGATGATGCCATGGCCGGCAATGTTGCGGTGATCGCGTTCCGCGACTAAGAGATTCAACGGGTCCTGCTAGAGGATCGTTGGAATCAAAAGGCGGGGTAGGGGCGAGAGCCTTTGTTCCGCCTAACTATTAATGCGCATGACACTGTTTGAGAATGTGGTACGAAAATTACAAGATCATCTCTCATTCTGCGCATTTGTTGCTGCTGCAGGTTCCCGGTCCGTTAACCAAGTTTGGCTGGCGTTAATATAGTCTTTACCCGAGATTATTTTGCGCTGGGGTACTTGACGAAACATGGGACTGTGAGTAGTTTCCGCGCAACCACATGGCAGGCGGTAAGCAATGTCCTTTTTCTATGGCGCCACGCTGAGAAATACTGAAGCTTAAACGCTGCCGGGTTCATAGGCGAATATACGTCGAGTTCATGATCGCGTTAACGCGTGATCCTCTGGTGTCGCAGCGCCTTCCGCGAGAAAAAAGCGGAATAGGCGCGTTTGCGTTTGTCTAACTGGATGTGAGACTCGACGAGAACATTAGGTAAAGGGCAATTTAGTATGCCGACGATCAATCAGTTGATCCGCAAGCCACGCAAGGATCCTCCTAAGCGGAACAAAGTTCCAGCTATGGAAGCAAATCCTCAGAAGCGTGGCGTTTGTACACGCGTTTACACCACTACGCCAAAGAAGCCGAACTCGGCTCTGCGTAAGGTGGCAAAGATCCGTCTGACGAATGGCTTCGAAGTCATTGGTTATATCCCAGGTGAGGGCCACAACCTGCAAGAGCACTCTGTCGTGATGATCCGCGGCGGCCGTGTAAAGGATTTGCCAGGTGTGCGTTATCACATCATTCGTGGTGTTCTTGATACCCAGGGTGTTAAGGACCGTAAGCAGCGTCGCTCCCATTACGGCGCGAAGCGCCCGAAATAAGAGGATAGCCATATGTCCCGTCGTCACGCTGCTGAAAAGCGTAAGGTTCTTCCAGATCCTAAGTTTGCAGACATCGTCGTTACCAAGTTCATGAACGCGGTAATGCTTGATGGTAAGAAGTCTGTTGCAGAGCGCATCGTTTACGGTGCATTCGACATCATCGAAAACAAGACCCGCACCAATCCAGTAGAAGTGTTCCACTCTGCTCTGGAAAACGTAATGCCGCAGGTCGAAGTTCGTTCCCGCCGCGTTGGTGGTGCAACCTATCAGGTTCCAGTCGAGGTTCGTGCAGAACGTCGTCAGGCTTTGGCTATTCGCTGGCTGATCTCAGCTGCGCGTGGCCGCAATGAGACCACAATGGTTGGTCGCATCTCTGGTGAACTCATGGATGCTGCTAACAACCGTGGTAACTCCGTTAAGAAGCGCGAAGACACGCACCGTATGGCGGAAGCCAACCGCGCGTTCTCGCATTATCGCTGGTAACATCCCCGGAAAGAGGCTGGCGCTATGTCACGCACACACAAAATCGAGGACTACCGCAACTTCGGCATCATGGCCCACATTGATGCCGGTAAGACGACTA
The DNA here is from genome assembly GCF_028737195.1 of Pseudovibrio exalbescens. Classification (GTDB taxonomy): domain Bacteria; phylum Pseudomonadota; class Alphaproteobacteria; order Rhizobiales; family Stappiaceae; genus Pseudovibrio; species Pseudovibrio zosterae. Next base: position 547,376 of record NZ_JAQZAJ010000003.1, read on the forward strand.
CTACAGAGCGTATCCTCTTCTACACCGGTAAGTCTCACAAGATCGGTGAAGTTCATGATGGCGCAGCTACCATGGACTGGATGGAGCAGGAGCAGGAGCGTGGTATCACCATCACTTCTGCGGCTACCACCGCGCACTGGAAAGAAAAGCGTCTTAACATCATTGACACCCCAGGCCACGTTGACTTCACCATTGAAGTTGAGCGTTCCCTGCGTGTTCTTGATGGTGCAGTAGCTCTTCTGGACGCCAACGCTGGCGTAGAACCGCAGACCGAAACTGTTTGGCGTCAGGCCGACAAGTACAACGTTCCGCGGATGATCTTCGTCAACAAGATGGACAAGCTGGGTGCAGACTTCTTCCGCTGTGTGGAGATGATCGAAAAGCGCCTCGGTGCAAACCCACTCTGCCTTCAGCTGCCTATCGGCGCTGAGAGCGAGTTCGCGGGTGTTGTCGATCTGCTCAAGATGAAGGCTCTCGTCTGGCAGGGTGAAAACCTCGGCGCAAGCTGGGATGAGCTGGATATTCCTGCTGATCTGGCTGATCAGGCTCAGGAATACCGCGAAAAGCTCATCGAAACCGCTGTTGAGGTCGATGAAGCCACAATGGAAGCTTATCTGGAAGGTGAAGAGCCGACCTTTGAGAAGCTTCAGGAGCTCATTCGCAAGGGCACCATCGCTGGCGATTTCGTTCCTGTGATGTGTGGTACGGCGTTTAAGAACAAGGGTGTGCAGCCTCTGCTGGACGCGGTTGTTGATTACCTGCCAAGCCCAGTCGAAGTTCCTGCGATTAAGGGCATCGACGCAAAGACCGAAGAAGAAACTGTTCGCAAGTCTTCTGATGAAGAGCCGCTTGGCATGCTTGCGTTCAAGATCATGAACGACCCGTTCGTTGGTTCTTTGACCTTCTGCCGTATTTACTCTGGTGTCCTGAACAAGGGCTCATCAGTAATGAATACGGTCAAGGAAAAGCGCGAGCGCGTTGGCCGCATGATGCAGATGCATTCCAACAGCCGTGAAGACATCGATGTAGCTTACGCAGGCGACATCGTGGCTATCGCTGGCCTGAAGGATACTACTACGGGTGATACGCTCTGCGACCCTCTCAAGCCTGTTATTCTGGAACGCATGGAGTTCCCGGATCCAGTTATTGAGATCGCTGTTGAGCCAAAGACCAAAGCTGACCAGGAAAAGATGGGCCTTGCCCTGAACCGTCTGGCTGCTGAGGATCCATCATTCCGTGTTAAGACCGACGAAGAGTCCGGCCAGACCATCATTGCTGGCATGGGTGAACTTCACCTGGACATCCTCGTTGATCGCATGAAGCGCGAATTCAAGGTGGAAGCAAACATTGGTGCTCCTCAGGTTGCATACCGTGAGACCATCACCAAGGTTGCAGACGTCGACTATACCCACAAGAAACAGTCTGGTGGTTCTGGTCAGTTCGCGCGCGTTAAGCTCACCATTGAGCCGAACGAAGTCGGCGCTGGGTTTGAGTTCGCTAACACAGTTGTGGGTGGTAACGTTCCTAAGGAATACATCCCGGGTGTTGAAAAGGGTGTCGAAAGCGTCATGTCTTCCGGCCCTCTGGCAGGCTTCCCAATGGTCGATATCAAGGTAACCCTCACTGACGGTGCTTACCACGATGTTGACTCCTCTGTGATGGCGTTCGAAATCGCAGGTCGTGCAGGTTTCCGTGAAGCAATCGCCAAAGCTGGTGCAAAGCTCATGGAACCAATCATGAAGGTTGAGGTTGTTACCCCTGAAGATTACATGGGTGACGTAATCGGCGATCTGAACTCACGTCGTGGGCAGATTGCAGGTACCGAAAACCGCGGTGTCGTGACCGTTATCACTGCTATGGTTCCGCTGGCCAACATGTTTGGTTACGTCAACAACCTGCGCTCCATGTCGCAGGGACGTGCACAGTATTCCATGGTGTTCGATCATTACGATCTTGTCCCACAGGCTGTGGCTGATGAGGTTCAGGCGAAATACGCCTGAACCTAAAAAATACAGTCAACGGGATTACAGAGAGAACGGAGAAATCCGATGGCAAAAGAAAAATTTGACCGTACGAAGCCGCACGTCAACATCGGCACAATTGGCCACGTTGACCACGGTAAGACCACTCTGACTGCTGCTATCACCAAGCAGTTCGGTGAGTTCAAGGCTTACGACGAAATCGACGGTGCACCTGAAGAGCGTGCACGCGGCATCACCATCTCAACTGCACACGTTGAGTATGAGACCGAAAACCGTCACTACGCTCACGTTGACTGCCCAGGTCACGCTGACTACGTGAAGAACATGATCACCGGTGCAGCGCAGATGGACGGCGCAATCCTGGTTGTGAACGCAGCTGATGGCCCAATGCCACAGACCCGCGAACACATCCTGCTTGCTCGTCAGGTTGGCGTTCCTGCTCTGGTTGTTTTCATGAACAAGGTTGACCAGGTAGATGACGAAGAACTTCTCGAGCTCGTCGAGATGGAAATTCGTGAACTGCTGTCCTCCTATGAATTCCCAGGCGACGACATTCCGATCGTAGCTGGTTCTGCTCTGGCAGCTCTGGAAGATCGCGACGACAACATCGGCAAGGACAAGATCACCGAGCTGATGGCTGCAGTTGACGAGTACATCCCAACTCCAGACCGTCCACGCGATCAGCCGTTCCTGATGCCAATCGAAGACGTGTTCTCCATCTCTGGCCGCGGTACTGTTGTAACCGGTCGTGTAGAGCGCGGCGTGATCAAGGTTGGTGAAGAAGTCGAGATCGTCGGCATCAAGGACACCGCCAAGACCACCGTTACCGGTGTTGAAATGTTCCGCAAGCTGCTCGATCAGGGTGAAGCTGGCGACAACATTGGCGCATTGATCCGCGGTGTTGGTCGTGAAGAAGTTGAGCGTGGCCAGGTTCTTTGTAAGCCGGGTTCTGTAACCCCGCACACGAAGTTCAAGGCAGAGGCATACATCCTGACCAAGGAAGAAGGCGGTCGTCACACCCCATTCTTCACTAACTACCGTCCACAGTTCTACTTCCGTACGACTGACGTGACCGGTGTTGTTAGCCTGCCGGAAGGCACTGAGATGGTTATGCCTGGCGATAACGTTTCCGTTTCTGTTGAGCTGATCGTTCCGATCGCAATGGAAGATGGTCTGCGTTTCGCTATCCGCGAAGGCGGCCGCACCGTTGGTGCTGGCGTCGTTGCTGAAATCATCGAATAAGAATTGAGTTTGACGGCAGCAGCTGGTCATTAACAAAAACGAACGGCTGCTGCCGATCTTGCTCACTAGGGAAAAGTCATGAACGGTCAGAATATTCGGATCCGCCTGAAGGCGTTTGATCACCGTGTTCTCGACGCTTCCACAAAGGAAATCGTCAACACGGCGAAGCGGACCGGCGCGCAAGTGCGCGGACCTGTGCCGCTGCCGACGCGGATCGAGAAGTACACTGTACTTCGCGGACCGCATATCGACAAAAAGAGTCGTGATCAGTTTGAGATGCGCACACATAAGCGTCTTCTCGACATCGTCGATCCTACTCCTCAGACAGTTGATGCTCTTATGAAGCTCGACCTGGCTGCAGGTGTAGACGTCGAGATCAAGCTCTAAGGCGGCCAAAGGGGACACGCAGATGCGTTCTGGAGTGATCGCCCAGAAGGTGGGTATGACTCGCGTCTATAACGACGCTGGTGAACATGTGCCGGTAACGGTACTTCGTCTGGACAACTGTCAGGTTGTTGCCCACCGGACGGAAGAAAAGAACGGCTACACTGCGCTTCAATTGGGCGTAGGTGCAGCTAAAGTTAAAAATACGGATCGCGCAATGCGCGGACACTTCGCAGTAGCGAAGGTTGAACCTAAGCGTAAGCTTGCCGAGTTCCGTGTTACTTCTGAAAACATGATCGACGTTGGTGCAGAAATCACTGCAGAACACTTCGTCAACGGTCAGTTCGTAGACGTAACCGGCACTTCTATCGGTAAGGGCTTCGCTGGTGCAATGAAGCGCCACAACTTCGGTGGTGGTCGTGCTTCTCACGGTGTGTCTATCTCTCACCGTTCGCACGGTTCAACGGGCCAGTGTCAGGATCCAGGTAAAGTGTTCAAAGGCAAGAAAATGGCCGGTCACCTCGGTGATGAACGCGTTACCACGCAGAACCTCAAGGTTGTACGCACTGATGCAGAGCGTGGCCTGATCCTCGTGGAAGGTTCTGTACCTGGTTCCAAGGGCGGCTGGATTCTCGTTCGCGACGCCATCAAGAAGGCACTGCCGGAAGCAGCACCACTACCAGGTGCGATCCGTCAGGCTGCTGCTGATGCTGCGGCCGAAACCGGGAAGGAAGGTGAGTGATGGAACTCGAGGTCAAGACCCTCGGCGGCGGTGCGGCCGGTTCGATCACCGTGTCTGAAGAAATCTTCGGACTTGAGCCACGCACAGACCTGATTCAGCGCGTTGTACGTTGGCAGCTGGCTAAGCGCCAGGCTGGCACGCACAAGACCCTGGGTCGCTCTGAAGTGAACGGTACTACCAAGAAGTTCGTTCGTCAGAAAGGTTCTGGCGGCGCTCGTCACGGTAACCGTAAGGTTCCTCAGTTCAAGGGCGGCGGTCGCGCCTTTGGTCCAGTCGTACGCTCTCATGCGCACGATCTGCCAAAGAAAGTCCGCGCACTTGGTCTCAAGCATGCTCTGTCTGCAAAGGCAGCTGCTGGGAACCTGATCGTGCTTGAAGAAGCTAAGGCTGGCGAAGCAAAGACAAAGGCACTGAAGGCACAGCTTGCTGGTCTCGGTCTGTCTAACGTCCTTTTCGTTGATGGTGCAGAAGTAGATGCAAACTTCGGTCTTGCATCCCGCAACATCCCGAATGTTGACGTGCTTCCAGTACAGGGCATCAACGTTTACGACATTCTGCGTCGTGACACGCTCGTACTGACCAAGGCTGCAGTTGCTGCACTGGAGGAACGTTTCTAATGAGCAAGGTTGTTCACTACGACACGATCGTTTCTCCGGTAATTACCGAAAAAGCAACTTATGCTTCTGAAGAGAACAAGGTCGTTTTCAAGGTCGCTATCACTGCTACAAAGCCTGAAATCAAGGCAGCAGTTGAATCCCTGTTCGGCGTAAAGGTTAAAGCGGTAAACACTCTTGTCCGTAAGGGTAAGACCAAGCGTTTCCGTGGCATCCTCGGCCGTCAGAGCGACTTCAAGAAGGCTGTGGTCACCCTCGAGGACGGTCAGTCCATCGATGTGACGACTGGTCTCTAAGGGCGAGGTAGGAAAAAATGGCACTTAAGACATTTAATCCCACATCTCCTGGCCGTCGTCAGCTGATCCAGGTTGACCGTTCAGAACTGTGGAAGGGCAAGCCAGTCAAGAAATTGACTGAAGGCCTGTCCAAGTCCGGTGGTCGTAACAACACCGGCCGCAAGACCGCAAACAACATTGGTGGTGGTCATAAGCGCACTTATCGTGTAGTTGACTTCAAGCGTCGCAAGTTCGACGTTGTCGGCACCGTTGAGCGCCTTGAATATGATCCAAACCGTACCGCTTTCATCGCACTCATTTCTTATGAGGACGGTGAGCAGGCTTACATCCTGGCACCACAGCGTCTTGCTGCTGGCGACAAGGTTGTAGCTGGTCAGGCTGTGGACGTTAAGCCGGGCAACGCAATGCCGCTGGCTTCCATCCCGGTCGGTACTGTTGTTCACAACATCGAGCTGAAGCCAGGCAAGGGTGCGCAGATTGCACGTTCTGCTGGTGCTTACGCTCAGATCGTTGGTCGTGACGCCGGTTACACGGTTGTCCGTCTCCTGTCTGGTGAGCAGCGCCGTGTACTCGGCACCTGCATGGCCACGATTGGTGCGGTATCCAACCCAGACCACGCAAACGTGAACTACGGTAAAGCCGGTCGTTCTCGTTGGCTCGGTCGCCGTCCACATGTTCGCGGTGTAGCTATGAACCCGATCGATCACCCACACGGTGGTGGTGAAGGTCGTACCTCAGGCGGACGTCATCCGGTTACCCCTTGGGGCAAGCCGACCAAAGGTAAGCGCACCCGTCGTAACAAGGCGACCGATAAGTTTATCGTTCGCTCACGTCATGCGCGTAAGAAGTAAGAGGGACGGATCGTGACACGTTCGATCTGGAAAGGCCCGTTCGTTGACGGTTACCTCCTGAAGAAAGCGGAAAAGGTTCGTGAGTCCGGCCGTAACGAGGTCATCAAGACCTGGAGCCGCCGTTCCACTATTCTTCCGAACTTTGTGGGGCTGACCTTCGGCGTTTATAACGGCCAGAAGCACATTCCGGTTCTGATCAGCGAAGAAATGGTCGGGCACAAGCTTGGTGAGTTTTCACCATCTCGTACCTACTACGGCCATGGCGCTGACAAGAAGGCAAAGAGGAAATAACGATGGGCAAGCAGAAGCGTGAGCGGACGCTCGCCGACAACGAGGCAAAGGCAGTATGCCGCATGCTGCGGGTTTCCCCGCAGAAGCTAAACCTCGTTGCAGCATCGATCCGCGGTAAGAAGGTTAGCTCCGCAATGGCTGACCTGACCTTCTCTCGCAAGCGCATTGCAGGCGACGTCAAGAAGACCTTGATGTCTGCTGTAGCAAACGCAGAAAACAACCACGATCTCGACGTCGACAATCTTGTCGTCGCCGAGGCATTCGTTGGCAAGGCGCTCGTAATGAAGCGCTTTCAGCCACGTGCCCGTGGTCGTGTTGGACGGATCCAGAAGCCGTTTTCCAACCTGACCATCGTAGTCCGTGAAGTTGAGGAGACTGCCTAATGGGACAGAAGATTAACCCAATTGGCCTTCGTCTTGGCATCAACCGGACCTGGGATTCACGTTGGTTCGCCAGCAAGAACGAATACGGCGATCTTCTTCATGAAGATTTCCGCATCCGTGAATACCTGCTCAAGGAATTGAAGCAGGCGGCAGTTTCCAAGGTCGTCATCGAGCGTCCGCACAAGAAGTGCCGTGTGACCATCCACTCTGGTCGTCCAGGTGTGGTCATCGGCAAGAAGGGTGCAGACATCGAGCGTCTTCGCAAGAAGCTGTCATCCATGACCAATTCGGAAGTGCACCTCAACATCGTTGAAGTGCGCAAGCCGGAAACGGACGCGCAGCTGGTTGCAGCTTCTATTGCTCAGCAGCTGGAACGTCGTGTTGCTTTCCGTCGTGCCATGAAGCGTTCAGTTCAGTCTGCAATGCGTCTTGGTGCCCAGGGCATCCGGATCAACTGTTCCGGTCGTCTTGGTGGCGCGGAAATCGCGCGCATTGAATGGTACCGTGAAGGTCGCGTGCCGCTGCACACTCTTCGTGCAGACATCGACTATGGTACCGCAACCGCGCATACCGCTTACGGCGCATGTGGCGTGAAGGTTTGGGTATTCAAGGGCGAAATCCTTGAGCATGACCCAATGGCCTCCGAACGCCGCGCGACTGAAGGCGGTGGCAAGAACGAACGCCAGGGCGGCGGTCGCCGGGAACGTGCAGCGTAAGCTGCACGGTCTCCGTGACAGAATAGAGAAGCGAGAGATACGATGCTGCAGCCAAAGCGAACTAAGTTCCGCAAGCAGCACAAGGGCCGCATCCATGGCAAGGCCAAGGGTGGTTTTGAGCTCAATTTCGGTGCCTACGGTTTGAAGGCACAGGAGCCAGAGCGTATTACAGCTCGGCAGATTGAGGCGGCTCGTCGTGCTATGACCCGTTACATGAAGCGTGCGGGTCGCGTGTGGATCCGTATTTTCCCAGACGTACCGGTCTCTTCCAAGCCGGCCGAAGTCCGTATGGGTAAAGGTAAGGGTAGCCCGGAATACTGGGCGTGTAAGGTCAAGCCTGGCCGGATCATGTTTGAGGTTGATGGTGTGTCAGAAGAAATTGCTCGTGAAGCAATGCGTCTGGCGGCCGCCAAGCTCCCGATTAAGTGTCGCTTCGTGACACGTATCGGCGAGTGATCGGACAGTCGAGAGGAATAGGCCATGAAGGCTACTGACGTAAGAGCAAAGACCGCCGACCAGCTCCGTGAGGAACTGGAAGGCCTGAAGAAAGAGCAGTTCAACCTGCGCTTTCAGCGGGCAACCGGTCAGCTCGAAAACACCGCTCGTGTTCGCGTAGTACGTCGCGACATCGCGCGGATTCAGACAATCCTGCGCGAAAAGCGCACGTCTGAGAACGCATAAGGAGCTAATGATGCCAAAGCGTATTCTGCAGGGCGTCGTTGTTAGCGATGCGAATGACAAGACAGTTACGGTGAAGGTAGAGCGTCGCTTTACGCACCCACTGTTGAAGAAAACTGTGCGCCGTACGAAGAAGTATCGTGCACACGACGAAAATAATTCTTACAAGAACGGCGATACCGTGCTCATCCAAGAGTGCGCGCCAATCTCTAAGAATAAGAGTTGGATCGTTGTTTCTGAGGAAGCAGCGAGCTAAAAGACGCATCCGGTGATCCTGCATAGGACGCTGAGAAAAGAACAAGGCGACGAGTCATGATTCAGATGCAAACTAACCTCGATGTGGCCGATAATTCCGGCGCACGTCGTGTCCAGTGCATCAAAGTGCTCGGCGGCTCCAAGCGGAAGTACGCTTCTGTAGGCGACATCATCGTAGTGTCTGTCAAGGAAGCTATCCCTCGGGGTCGTGTTAAAAAGGGCGATGTGATGAAAGCAGTCGTCGTGCGCACGGCTAAGGATATCCGCCGCGCCGATGGCAGCGTGATCCGTTTCGACCGCAATGCGGCCGTGCTGATCAACAACAATAAAGAACCGATCGGAACTCGTATTTTTGGCCCAGTTCCTCGTGAACTGCGTGGCAAAAATCACATGAAGATCATTTCGCTTGCGCCGGAGGTGCTCTGATGCCTGCGAAAATTAAAAAGGGCGACAAGGTCGTCGTAATCGCCGGTCGTGACAAGGGCAAGACTGGGGAAGTTATCCAGATGCTCCCATCTGAAAATCGCGCTGTCGTGCGTGGCGTTAATTTGGTGCGTCGTCACCAACGCCAGACCCAGCAGAGCGAGGGTGGCATCATTTCTAAGGAAGCTCCTATCCAGCTGTCCAACATTGCCATCGTTGATCCTAAGGATGGCAAGCCAACTCGCGTCGGTTTCAAGACCAACGAAGATGGCGTTACTGTACGTATCGCCAAGCGTTCGGGAGATGTGATTGATGGCTGACGCTAATTACATCCCACGGCTGAAGACGCACTACTCTGACGTAGTGCGTGGTCAGCTCCAGGAGAAGTTTAACTACACCAACCCGATGATGATCCCGTCTATTGACAAGGTCGTTTTGAACATGGGTGTTGGTGAAGCAGTTGGTGACAGCAAGAAGGTTCGTTCTGCAGCAGAAGAGCTGAGCTTGATTGCTGGTCAGAAAGCGGTTATTACCCGTGCGACGAAGTCTATCGCGACCTTTAAGGTTCGTGAGGGCATGCCGCTCGGTGCTAAGGTAACCCTTCGTCGTAACCAGATGTTTGAATTCCTTGATCGCCTGATCACGATTGCGCTTCCACGCGTGCGTGACTTCCGCGGTCTGAACCCGAAGAGCTTTGACGGTCGCGGCAACTATGCCATGGGCCTGAAAGAGCAAATCGTGTTCCCTGAAATCGACTACGATAAGGTCGATTCCATGCGGGGTATGGACATCGTGGTTTGCACCACGGCAACTAACGATGACGAAGCGCGTGAACTGCTGCGCGCGTTCAACTTCCCGTTCCGCAAATAATCGCGGTATACGGGAAAGGAACGAGGACAGACGATGGCGAAGAAAAGCGCGGTCGAGAAGAACAAGCGGCGCGAGCGTCTTGTAGCAAAGTACGCTGCTAAGCGCGCTGAGTTGAAGGCCAAGGCCAAAGACGAAAGCCTGTCTCTTGAGGAGCGGTTCAATGCGCGTTTGCAGCTCTCTAAGCTGCCGCGCAATTCCGCGCCTACACGAGTACGCAACCGGTGTGAAGTTTCAGGTCGCCCACGCGGTTTCTACCGCAAGCTCAAGATGTCGCGTATTGCGCTCCGTGAGCTGGGTTCCCTGGGCAAGATCCCGGGTCTCGTGAAGTCGAGCTGGTAAGGAGTTACGGTAATGTCGATTTCCGATCCAGTCGGCGATATGCTGACACGCATTCGTAATGCACAAATGCGCCGCAAGAGCAAGGTTTCTACACCTGCATCAAAATTGCGCGCTCGGGTACTGGACGTATTGGCCTCGGAAGGTTATATCCGTGGCTATACAACCGTCTCTTTCGAGAGCGGTAAGTCTGAACTCGAAATTGAACTGAAGTACTTTGATGGCGAACCAGTGATCCGCACCATTGAGCGCGTATCTAAGCCTGGTCGTCGCGTGTACTCCTCAGTGAAGAACATCCCTCACGTTGCAAACGGTTTGGGTGTATCTATTCTGTCCACGCCTCAGGGTGTGATGGCAGACCATGAAGCTCGCGACAAGAACGTGGGCGGTGAGGTTCTGTGCCGCGTCTTCTGATGCGGCACTACCACTACATATAATACATTAACTGACAGGTTGATCCTATGTCTCGAATTGGCAAAAAGCCAGTCCCCGTGCCTAGCGGGGTAACGGCAACGATCAACGGCCAGGAAGTAGCGGTCAAAGGCCCGAAGGGGGAACTCTCCTTCGTGGTCAATGACCTTGTTCTGGTCGAGATGACTGATGACGGCATCCGCGTTGATCCGCGCAACCAGACTAAGGCAGCGCGTTCTATGTGGGGCATGAGCCGTACAATGATCGCGAACCTTATCACTGGTGTGACATCTGGCTACGAAAAGAAGCTGGAAATCCAGGGTGTTGGTTACCGTGCCCAAGTTCAGGGTAATACACTGAATCTTGCTCTCGGTTTCTCCCATGATGTCAAGTTCGACATCCCTCAGGGAGTTAACATCGTTTGCCCTAAGCCTACCGAAATCGTTCTCAGCGGTATCGATAAGCAGCAGATTGGACAGGTCGCAGCGAATATTCGCGAGTGGCGTCCACCTGAGCCATACAAGGGCAAGGGTATTCGATACGCGGATGAGTTCATCGTCCGTAAGGAAGGCAAGAAGAAGTAACGGAACCGATCATGGCGAACAATCAATTCGAACGTCGTCGCGCTCGCGTCCGCCGTTCGTTAAAAAAGGTAGCGAATGGACGTCCTCGTCTGTCCGTTTTCCGCTCGTCCAAGCAGATTTATGCTCAGATCATCGACGATGCGCAGGGTAAGACCCTGGCAGCTGCGTCCACGATCGAGAAGGACGTGAAGAGCTCCTTGAAGACCGGTGCTGACAAGGCTGCGGCCGAAGCAGTTGGCAAGCTGATCGCTGAACGTGCGATTGCTGCAGGTGTCAAGGATGTCGTGTTTGATCGTGGCGGTTATCTGTTCCACGGCCGTGTTAAGGCCCTGGCGGATGCTGCTCGTGAAGGCGGCCTGAATTTCTGATCTGCATCTAACGATGCAAAGAGAGAACGGAAGACGATAATATGGCGAGACAGGACAACCGGGATCGCGAAGAGCGCGACAGCGAATTTGTCGATAAGCTCGTTCACATCAACCGTGTCGCAAAAGTGGTCAAGGGCGGTCGTCGCTTTGGCTTTGCTGCGCTGGTTGTTGTTGGAGACCAGAAGGGCCGTGTAGGCTTTGGTCACGGTAAGGCCCGCGAAGTACCTGAGGCAATCCGCAAGGCAACTGAAGCTGCCAAGCGGTCTATGATCCGGGTACCACTTCGTGAAGGTCGTACCCTTCACCACGACGTTGAAGGCCGTCACGGCGCAGGCAAGGTCATGATGCGTGCAGCACCTGCGGGTACTGGTATCATCGCAGGTGGTCCAATGCGTGCTGTGTTCGAAACGCTCGGCGTTCAGGACGTGGTTGCAAAATCAACTGGCACTTCTAACCCGTACAACATGGTTCGTGCGACGTTTGAAGCGCTGAAGAAGGAAGACAGCCCACGTTCAGTTGCGGCACGTCGCGGCCTCAAGGTTTCTACCATTCAGGCTCGTCGTCGCGACAACGACGAAGCGGCAGCGGCTCCTTCCGAGGGTTAATCCTCGGTAGGGATCCGTCTTAGACATGAACAAGGGTTAGTGTCATGGCGAATGAAAAGACCGTAACGGTCGAACAGATCGGCAGCCCGCTGCGCCGTCCTGCTGATCAGCGCGCAACGCTGATCGGCCTTGGACTGAACAAGATGCACCGTCGTCGCACCCTGAAGGATACTCCTGAAGTGCGCGGCATGATCCGTAAGGTTCAGCATCTCGTTCGTATCGTTGACGAAGCGTAACGAGAGCCGGGAGAAAAACAGATGAAACTTAACGAACTCCGGGACAATCCGGGTGCTGTTAAGGACCGTACCCGCGTAGGACGCGGTATCGGTTCCGGCAAGGGCAAGACCGGCGGCCGTGGTGTTAAAGGTCAGAAGTCCCGTTCAGGTGTAGCCATTAAGGGCTTCGAAGGTGGTCAGATGCCATTGCATCGCCGTCTTCCAAAGCGCGGCTTCACCAATATCTTTGCCAAGGACTTCAACGTAGTGTCCTTGGGCCGTGTTCAGACTGCAATCGAAGCGGGCAAGCTTGATGCTTCCGCACCGGTCACAGTTGAAACACTTAAAGCAGCAGGCGTTGTCAAGCGCGTACGGGACGGTGTCCGTCTCCTCGCAGACGGCGAACTCAAAACTGCTGTGACTTTCGAAATTGCTGGCGCTTCCAAGACTGCTGTTGAAGCAGTTGAGAAGGCAGGCGGCAAGGTCGTAATCAAGGGAGCTAAGGCCGAATAGGCCTTGCTCTTTTTTTTGGTGTATCCAAACTGACCGGAGCGCGGAATGGCATCTGCTGCCGAGCAACTTGCTTCAAATCTAAACTTTTCTGCCTTTGCCAAGGCCGAGGAACTCAAGAAGCGCATTTGGTTCACACTGGGTGCGCTTTTGGTGTATCGGTTCGGTACTTACATACCGCTTCCCGGTATTGATCCAGAAGCGCTTGCACAGGTTTTTGGTCAGGCACAGACTGGCATCATCGGCCTGTTCAATATGTTCTCCGGCGGCGCCGTGGAACGTATGGCGATCTTCGCTCTTGGCATCATGCCGTACATCTCTGCTTCCATTATCATTCAGCTGATGACTTCCGTTGTTCCTTCTTTGGAGCAAATGAAGAAGGAAGGGGAGAGCGGCCGGAAAAAGATGAACCAGTATACCCGATACGGTACGGTGATCCTGGCAACCTTCCAGGCCTACGGTATCTCCGTTGGTCTTGAGGCGGCCAATGTGGTTCAGGACCCGGGTATGTTCTTCCGCATCTCCGCTGTGATTACGCTTGTTGGCGGTACCATGTTCCTGATGTGGCTGGGTGAACAGATCACCTCACGTGGCGTTGGTAACGGTATTTCGCTGATCATCTTTGCGGGTATTGTTGCGGGTCTGCCGTCTGCGATTGCTTCCACTTTGGAACTCGGTCGTCAGGGCGCGCTTGCAACTCCAATCATTCTGGCAGTTATCATTCTGTCCATCGTTGTAATTGCGATCATCGTGTTCATGGAACGTGCCCAACGGCGCCTCCTGATCCAGTATCCAAGAAGGCAGCATGGCAACAAGCTTTATGAAGGCAATACCTCATTCCTTCCGCTGAAGCTGAATACCGCCGGTGTGATTCCTCCAATTTTTGCGTCATCTCTTCTTCTCGTTCCAGCGACGCTTTCCAGCTTCCAAGGAGCTGATGCTTCCGGTGGTAACGAGTGGCTGACGACCATTACGGCTCTTCTGGGTCATGGTCAGCCAGCTTACATGGTGCTTTATGCGGCGCTTATCATCTTCTTCTGTTTCTTCTATACGGCGATTGTCTTCAATCCGTCCGATACAGCAGACAACCTGAAGAAGCATGGCGGCTTCATTCCGGGCATCCGTCCGGGGGAGCGTACCGCAGAATACATTGACCACGTTCTGACACGCATCACTGTGGTAGGCGCAATTTACATCACACTCGTTTGTTTGCTTCCAGAGTTCCTTATCTCTGCTACGGGCGTTCCATTCTATTTTGGTGGTACTTCCCTCTTGATTGTCGTTAGCGTAACAATGGACACTGTTTCACAGGTTCAGGGGCATCTGCTGGCGCATCAGTACGAAGGGCTCGTGAAGAAAACAAAGCTGAGGGGGAAACGTAAATGAGGCTTATTCTGTTAGGCCCTCCAGGTGCGGGCAAGGGCACGCAGGCGGCTCGACTGGTCGAAAAGCACGGCATTGTCCAGCTTTCTACCGGTGACATGCTTCGCGCGGCCGTCGCTGCAGGGACGGAAGTTGGCCTTCAGGTCAAAGACGTTCTTGATCGCGGTGACCTTGTGTCTGACGATTTGATCTCCAAGATCATTTCCGAGCGCATCGAAGAACCTGATTGTGCGAATGGGTTTATCCTTGATGGTTTCCCGCGCACCATTGCCCAGGCAGACGCATTGGCAGACATCCTTTCTGACAAGGCCATCAAGCTTGAAGGCGTTGTTCAACTGGTCGTCGATGAAAAGATCCTTCTGGAACGTATCGAAAAGCGTGCTCGTGAGAGTGCCGAGGTTCGTTCCGATGACAACGCTGAGGCGCTGAAGAAGCGTCTCGCCGTTTACAATGAACAAACCGCTCCGCTCGTGGACTACTACGAGCAGCGCGGCATGCTCAAGAAGGTTGACGGAATGCGTTCCGTCGAAGAGGTCGCATCTCAGATTGATGCAGCTCTTTCTTAACGCGGATTAATATCTGCGGAATTTCATGTCAGCGCTTGCGTTGGCACTTGGAATACAGTAAAGACCGGCGCACATCGATGAATTTTCGATTTGCGCCGGTTTTCCTTGGGAAACCGGGGTAACTTTTTGCTGTCTACAGTCATATCGTTCGCGAGTGGCTGGACAGAAATTAGGAGAGGGGACGATGGTCGTTTCCTCGTAAAGGAGAAGTAACGTGGCCCGTATTGCTGGCGTCAACATTCCGACGAACAAGCGCACCCTGATTGCGCTGCAGTACATTCACGGTATTGGCCCGAAGTTCGCGCAGGAGATTCTCGACAAGGTCGGTATCGCTGCAACATCTCGCGTCAATGAACTTTCGGACGCTGACGTCCTGAAGATCCGTGAAACGATCGATGCTGACTACCTCGTAGAAGGTGATCTGCGTCGTGAAACAGCGATGAACATCAAGCGTCTGATGGACCTTGGTTGCTACCGTGGCCTGCGCCACCGTCGTGGCCTGCCGGTTCGCGGTCAGCGCACCCACACGAACGCACGCACCCGTAAGGGTCCTGCGAAGGCGATCGCTGGTAAGAAGAAGTAATTTCACCGGCGCTCGTCAGGTGGAGCCGCCGGTTGTTACGGCGGTGTAGATATCAAAGGAAATAAGAATGGCTAAGGATTCGACGCGTGTGCGTCGTCGCGAGCGGAAGAACATCACTTCCGGTATCGCGCATGTGAACTCTACGTTCAACAATACCATGATCACCATTACCGATGCTCAGGGCAATGCGATCTCTTGGTCGTCTGCTGGCGCGCTCGGCTTTAAGGGTTCTCGTAAGTCTACCCCTTATGCCGCTCAGGTCGCAGCCGAAGACGCTGGTCGCAAGGCAGCCGAACACGGCATGCGTACCCTTGAGGTCGAAGTTCGTGGTCCTGGTTCAGGTCGTGAATCTGCTCTGCGTGCGTTGCAGGCCGGTGGTTTCGTCATTACGTCCATTCGCGACGTAACGCCGATCCCTCACAACGGTTGCCGTCCGCGCAAGCGTCGCCGCGTCTGACTTTTCGTCAGGCATGTTTTCAACCCATGGCAACGGATAGTTGGGCTTTTATGCTCCAACGAGATAGCCGAGGGGATTAGAACGTGACAATTCAGAAAAACTGGCAAGAACTGATTAAACCAACCAAGCTGGACGTACGCCCTGGCGACGACCCGCGTTTCAAGGCTTCTGTGGTTGCAGAACCTCTTGAGCGTGGCTATGGTCTGACCCTTGGTAACGCTCTGCGCCGCATCCTGCTCAGCTCCCTTCAGGGTTCTGCAGTGACTGCGATCCAGATCGATGGCGTTCTGCATGAGTTCTCTTCCATCCCTGGCGTTCGTGAAGATGTCACCGACATCATCCTGAACATCAAGGAAATCGCTCTGCGTATGGACAATGAAGGTCCAAAGCGCATGGTTCTGCGCAAGCAGGGTCCAGGTGCTGTTTATGCAGGCGACATTGAGACTGTTGGTGACGTTGAAGTTCTGAACCCTGACCTGCTGCTGTGTAACCTTGATGAGGGCGCCGAAGTTCGCATCGAGTTCACTGCAAACACTGGTAAGGGTTATGTTCCTGCAGCTGCAAACCGTCCGGAAGATGCGCCAATCGGCCTGATCCCGGTGGACAGCCTGTATTCACCAGTTAAGAAGGTAAGCTACAAGGTAGAGAACACCCGTGAAGGTCAGGTTCTCGACTATGACAAGCTCACCCTGAACGTTGAAACCGATGGGTCCGTTGTCCCGGAAGATGCGATCGCTTATGCGGCCCGTATCCTTCAGGATCAGCTTTCCATCTTCGTGAACTTCGAAGAGCCAACTCGTGAAGTTCAGGAAGAGACCGTTGCAGAACTGGCGTTCAACCCAGCACTGCTCAAGAAGGTTGATGAACTGGAACTGTCTGTACGTTCTGCAAACTGCCTGAAGAACGACAACATCGTCTATATTGGTGATCTGATCCAGAAGACTGAAGCAGAAATGCTTCGCACACCGAACTTCGGTCGTAAGTCTCTGAATGAGATCAAAGAAGTTCTGGCGCAGATGGGTCTGCATCTCGGTATGGAAGTGGCAAACTGGCCACCTGAAAATATCGACGAGCTGGCTAAGCGCTACGAAGACCACCAGTATTAAGCTAAACGGGGCCCTCGGCCCCAAGTGGTCCGATGCGACCGCTGCGTAGTTAATTGAAGGAGAGGGCCATGCGCCACGGAAAATCCGGCCGCAAGCTCAATCGGACGTCAAGCCACCGTAAGGCAATGTTTGCTAACATGGCTGCATCGCTCATCAAGCATGAGCAGATTGTAACGACGCTTCCGAAGGCAAAAGAGCTGCGTCCAATTGCAGATAAACTCATCACTCTCGGAAAGCGTGGCGACCTCCACGCACGTCGTCAGGCGATCTCTCAGATCCGCGACGTTGCAATGGTTCGCAAGCTGTTCGACACTCTGGCAGAGCGCTACAAGGAACGTGAAGGTGGTTACACCCGCGTACTGAAGGCAGGCTTCCGTCATGGTGACAGTGCTCCAATGGCTGTGATCGAATTGGTCGATCGCGATGTTGAAGCACGCGGCGCTGAAGACCGTGCTCGCGTTGAAGCAGAAGAAGCTGCTGAAAACGCAGCATAAGGCTTTGCCGATATAAATTTAAAAAAGGCGTCTCCAGTGGAGGCGCCTTTTTTGTTTGGTGCTTTTGATGTCCGAAGTCAGTTCAAGGCCTTATTCGGATTAGTGCGTATTTGCACGTAAAAGTTGAATACCTGTGTAATTTCAAGGCGTAGAGCCGCATTCCCGCAATATTGGTTAGACGATTTAGCATTGGGTTTAAGCTTCGGTTAAGCCTCAATCCCTAGTTTTTTCATACTTCAAAAATAGTGGGGCATTTTGCAATGCGGGAGAGCGCGACGGATTTAGGTGCTGGGGTTTCGGCCGCAGACCAAAATATGTTTCATCGGATAGGCGTTCGGTTGCCTATCATCATGGTGGGTTTGGCAATTGTCTCTAGTCTTGTGATTGGCTATTTGGCTTATCACAACGGACAGGCTTCTTTGACTGAGGCCAAACAGGGTGAGCTTGAGCTTCTGGCTGAGTCTCGCCGCAACTTGCTTGAGTTGCGAATGGGGCAGATTGAAGCCGACATCCTTCGCATGGCAAAGACCAATGCGATGGAAACGGTGATGAAGGATCTTCAAACCGCCTATCGCAATATCGGCGAAGACCGCGACAGTGTTCTGTCTTTCTATCGTCCGGATGGGTCTAGTCTCGAGCAACGCGTGGAGATTACCGGGAACGGCAATTCGACCATGTATTCCTGGCGGCATGCAGGCGTTCACGGCGATTTTGTAACAAGCTTCAAGAATGGCGGCTATGCCGACATCCTCGTCTTTAACAATGACGGTCACATCCTCTACTCGGTAACAAAATCTGCAGAGTTGTTCCGTACAGCCGATGACGCTGCCATTTTGGAAAGTGGTTTGGGGCGTGCTTACACCGAGGCTGCACAAGCCGAGGATGGTACGGTGATCTTAAGCGATTACCAGCAGTATGGCTTGGCGAATGACACGCCATCACTCTTCATTGCCACCCCTGTCTTTATTGAAGGAATGGCAGGCACGAGCCGGGAAGGGGTCATCGTTGTCCGTCTCGACAGCGGTTTCTTTGACGCCATTCTGGCAGACCGTACCGGCTTGGGTGAGACTGGGCAGACCTATCTGGTCTCCGACAGTGGTGAGATCTATTCCAATATGCCCCTGGCAAGTGAGCCGACGGCTCTAAGGCAGTCTATGCCGGAAGAAGCTTTGGCGGCGCTTTCTGGTTTTGACGCTTCAAGCAGCGCAACTGACCAAGGCTTAACGGTAGCTCAGGGCAAGTTCATTGTTGCGGCGCCACTATCGTTAGCTGGCTTCAAGGCTGCCGTGATCGCAGAAGCATCCGTGGCTGAGTCCCTGGCTGGTGTGTACGCGCTTGCTCAATCAATTGTCATCAGTTCCATCGTGGTTCTCTTGATCATTGGTGTGATTGGCTACCTGTTTGCACGTCAGATCTCCGCGCCGCTCTCTCGTCTTGGTCGCACCCTGCGCAAGATCGAGGAAGGGGAGTTGGACATCGAGGTTCAGGAAGCAGGCCGCAAGGATGAGATCGGTGACATTGGTCGCGCAGTGCAGAACTTCCGTAATGGGCTGAAGCGGGCGCGCGAACTGGATGAAGAGCAGAAGCGCTCTCAAGCCGAGCGGATTGAGCGTGGTCAGTACATGGAAGAGCTGACGCGGAAGTTTGATCAGAGCGTACGAGAGATTCTCGGCTCTGTCAGTTCTGCCGGCAGCACCTTGCAGACCACGGCGCGCACAATGGCGAGCATGTCTGAGCGTACCAATGCGGAAGCCCAGACCGTATCCTCTGCTTCCGAGCAGTCCTTGGTCAATCTCCAGGCCGTTGCTGGAGCTGCCGAAGAGTTGTCTGCAACTGTCGGCGAAATTGACCGCGAAGTTCGCCGGTCAGCAGATGTATCTGCCGAAGCAAAGCAAATGGCGGTTGATGCGGAAGGCTCTGTAAACGGCCTTCTGGAGGCGGCGCAGCGCATCGGTGAGGTTGTTTCGATCATCAATGACATTGCAGATCAGACCAACCTTCTGGCGCTGAATGCCACCATTGAAGCAGCGCGGGCAGGAGAAGCCGGTAAGGGCTTTGCCGTTGTGGCTGCTGAGGTCAAGGGCCTGGCGAACCAGACGGGGCAAGCAACTGGCGAGATCGGTGTGCAGATTCAGGCGGTACAGGCTGAAACTGAAAAGGCCGTGATGGCGATCAAGGAAATCTCTCAGGTCATTGGCACCATCAACGAGGTTTCAACGGCCATTGCCGGTGCGATTGAGGAGCAGGCGGCAACAGCCACCGATATCTCAAGCAACATTCAGCAGGTCACGGCTGGCTCCATGGAAGTAACGCAGTCCATCACCAAGGTAAGCTCAATTGCAGGGGACACAGGTACGGAAGCTGAGAATGTGCTATCTGCCTCCAATAACCTTACTGAGCAATCCGAGGCACTGCGCGGTCTTGTGGAGGACTATCTCAACGACATCCGTGTGGCCTGACCAAGCCTCAGTGATTGCTTTGAGTTTGATCTAGTTGAAACCCGCGCCCACCAGCGCGGGTTTTGCATATCAAGCGTGCATTTGTGCCTTTCCTTTCACCAAAGGTGGTAGGCCGACATTTACACTCTGTTTAGCTTTTCCATGGGTACACTGCCCCCGAAAAATTACGGAGGGGATTGTGCGGCCAACACACAAAGAACAGCCAGAAACGGGCAAACAATCAAGGCTCTTATCACTTAAGGTATTGGTTCCGGTCAGCGTGATCGGCTTGGCCTTGCTTGCGAGTGCAGGTGTTGGGTACTTTGCCCAAAAGGAGGCACAGCAAGGCATTCAGGCGGGCGCCGAAGTGCAGATGACCCTCACATCGCGCAATAGCGCAGAACAGCTTCAGCGGGCCATCGATGACAGCAAGAGCGATCTTGTCGCAATGGCATCAAGCGCGAATATGGGCCAGTTGATCGCAGAGCTGCCGTTGGCGGCGGAGCTATCGGGAAATCTCGCTGATATTCAAGCAACTTACCAAGGTTTGGCAGAGAGCGCCGATGAGCGTGCAGCGGTTCTTAAAGGCTCTGACAGTCTTTATGGCTCCAAGCACGAGGGCATTCATCAGGACTTTCTGAAGCGTTGGCAGAACGGCAACTACGCCGATATTCTGTTCTTCGATATGAACGGTTTGGCGCTTTACACCGTGACCAAGTCGGGTGACTTCCTCTCCAACGCAAGCGACGAGGCCACCAAGGCAACTACGGTGGATGAAACCTACCAAGCCGCCCTGGAGGCACCGGCCGGTGAGGTGGTTGTGTCTGATGTCGCGCCTTACGCTCCTGCTGGTGGGGAGGCGAGTCGCTTTGTTGCAACGCCGGTCTATATCGAGGGGTTTGGCGGCTTGGAGCTGAGCGGCGTTGTCATGGTGCGGCTCAACAAGAGTTTCTGGGATGAAATTTTAAGCAAGCCCTTGCTCATTGGCGAAACGGCTCAGAGTTACCTTCTGGATGGGACAGGCCGTCTGCTTTCGACACCGGTGCTGGATCAATCCGCACCGCTGCTGAGCACGTACGGAGGCCTCGCCACGGACGTTGTGGCTTCGCTGGCTGAGAGTGCGCGCCATGAGGCGGGCGGAAAGCAATATCGTGTCGAGGCCATTGATATTTACGGTACACCGGGCGCGGTGGTGACTGAAATCAGTCTGGATGAAGCCAACGCGGCCTCCTGGAGTGTTTTCACTTCGATCGTGACGTCGGCGTTGATCATTCAGGTTGTGGTGCTTGCCGCAGGTTTTGGGATCGCTGCCTACATAACTCGTCCGCTTTCTCGTCTTTCAACCGCCATCAGCAAAATTCGTGAAGGCGATTTGGAGACCGATGTTCCCGGCACCGAGCGTGGTGACGAAATCGGAGAGATTGCGGGCAACGTGGCGGCGTTTCGTGATGGCTTGCGCCGCGAAAAGGAGCTGACACTTGAGCGTGAAGCGGAACAGCTCCGTCAGGCACAGGTGGCGGAACGCCTTGTGCAGCTCAACCTCGCCTTTGATCAGAATGTGACCGAGGTGATTGGGGATGTGAATGAGGCCTTGCGCCAGTTGGAGGGATCAGCTCAGCAGATGGCGCAGGTCTCCGAGATTACAGCCTCGGAAGCTCAGACAGCCGCTGCTGCCTCGGATCAGTCTCTGCATGGCCTTCAGGCCGTAGCAGGAGCCACCGAAGAACTGACCGTCACTGTTGGCGAAATCGACCGGGATCTTGCCAAGTCCAATGAAATTTCTAATGAGGCGGCGCAACGGGCGCGTCATGCGCAGGAGACGGTAACAGGCTTGCAGAACGCGGCAGCCCGCATCAACGAGGTTGTCTCTCTTATCAGCGATATCGCCGAGCAAACCAATCTGTTGGCGCTTAACGCCACCATTGAGGCCGCCCGTGCAGGCGAGGCTGGCAAAGGGTTTGCTGTCGTTGCCGCTGAGGTGAAGGAGCTGGCCAACCAAACCGGACGGGCCACCCATGAAATCAGCGGTCAGATCCAGGCCGTACAGTCGGAAACCGAGAATGCTGTTGGGGCAATCCGCGAGGTCATTCAGGTGATCGCCCAGATGAATGAGGTCGCGGGAACCGTGACCAATGCCATCGAAGAGCAGGCCAAGACAACGGGCGAAATCTCGCTGAACATTCAGCAGGTCACAGGTGGGTCCTCCGAGGTGGCGCAGGCGATCAACAAGGTGAGCGAAATGGCCGGGACGACGGGGCAGGGTGCTGATGAAGTTCAGCAGGCCGTGCTTCAGTTGCATCAGCGGGCCAATCGCGTGTCAGAGTTGGTCTCTGGTTATCTTGAGGAGGTGAAGGCCGGATAGGCCCCAAGATCCTGCCCGTCCAAATTTAAGGCTGGTTTCTGGAGTGGGTTTCCACAACCGGAGATCAGCCTTTTCATTTCCATATTGTGCCCCTATGTGTGGAAGGCTTCCTCTGTTTGATCCAAGAAGGATCAGCCAAATTTGGGGTTTTCATCATGATTGATTTTCGTGCTTCGGTCACAAGTGCTGCCGTAGCGGTGGGTGTCTTGCTGTCTGCAGCCTTTGGTGTTTCCGCGAGCGCACACGCGGAACAGGTTGTTCCTTCAAACAACGCGGAAGTTCAGCTTTCCTTTGCACCGCTGGTGAAGAAGGTCGCGCCAGCGGTGGTCAATGTGTATGCCACTCGCACAGTTGAGCAACGCCAGCGAATTTCCCCGTTCTTTGACGATCCGTTCTTCCGCCGCTTTTTTGGTGATCGCGGTGGCTTTGGTGAGCCGCGCACCCGCAAGCGCGTCCAGAACTCTCTGGGCTCGGGTGTCATCATCTCCGATCAGGGTATCATCATCACCAACCATCACGTCATTCAGGACGCTGATGAAGTCCGCGTAGCGCTTTCCGATCGGCGCGAATTTGATGCTGAGATCGTGCTCAAGGATGAGCGGACTGATCTTGCCGTCCTGAAGATCAAGGGAGAGGGGGATAACTTTCCCTACATCCCGTTTGCGGATTCCGATCAGCTTGAGGTGGGGGATCTGGTGCTGGCCATCGGGAACCCGTTTGGTGTAGGCCAGACCGTGACCCAGGGCATCGTCTCTGCGGTTGCGCGAACGCAGGTTGGCGTTTCAGATTATCAGTTTTTCATTCAAACCGACGCAGCCATCAACCCAGGTAACTCAGGCGGCGCACTCATAGATGTGCGCGGCAATCTGGTCGGCATCAACACCGCTATTTTTTCCCGCTCTGGTGGGTCCAATGGCATCGGGTTTGCCATCCCGGCCAACATGGTGAAAGTGGTCGCAGCAGCTGCGGGGGATGGCGACTATGTCCGGCGCCCATGGATTGGGGCGAGTCTTCAGCCGGTTTCATCAGACATTGCGCTCGGTCTTGGTCTTGACCGCCCACGCGGTGTGTTGGTGACGCGCATCTTCCCCGACAGCCCTGCAGAGCGGGCGGGCCTTGAAGTGGGTGATCTTATTGTTTCTGTTGGTGAAAACGAGATCAATGATCCAGATTCCTTTGGCTATCGTCTTGCAACGCGCCAGATCGGGTCGGAGGCAACCTTCCGCATTTTGCGCGGCAGCGATGAGGTTGCCCTTGACGTGGCGCTGGAAGCCGCCCCTGAGAGCATCCCGCGCGATACCCGAGACATCGGTGGACGCTCCCCGTTTTCCGGGGCGACGGTCATGAACCTGTCGCCAGCGGTCGCAGAGGAACTTCGCGTGCCGGATGAGTACTATGGGGTGGTAATAGCCGATATCGAAAATGGCTCAAATGCTCAGTATATCGGCCTGCGCCGCGGGGATATCATCGTCGCGATCAACGGCGTTGAGATTGATAACACGCGGGTACTGGAACGGGCTGCGCGCCAGCGGCCACGGGGATGGCTGCTGGAGATCCGACGGGATGGTCGATTGCGCCGCCTGTCAGTTCGAGGTTAAGGTATGGATGGCCGGGCTTTTCAGTCCGGCCAATTCCGTTTTTCTGCTAGAAGTTCTTCCATGAGTGATCTTTTTTCTTCCGCAGGCTTGGACAAAAGCGGCAACAGACCGCTTGCCGATCGCTTGCGCCCGTCGAAAATCAGCGAGGTCGTTGGCCAGGAGCATCTGATTGGTGAGAATGGCATCCTCAGCCGCATGTTGCGCTCCGGGTCGTTGGGCTCCCTCATTTTCTGGGGGCCTCCCGGAACAGGGAAAACCACCATTGCCCGGCTGCTGGCCAATGAAACGGATCTGGATTTCGAGCAGATTTCTGCGATTTTTTCCGGTGTTTCTGATCTTAAGAAGTGTTTTGAAGCGGCGCGTGCGCGGCGTTTGACAGGGCGCGGTACGCTGTTGTTCGTTGATGAGATTCATCGCTTCAACCGGGCGCAGCTCGACAGTTTCCTGCCGGTGATGGAAGACGGCACCATCACTCTAGTTGGAGCCACAACGGAAAACCCGAGCTTTGAGCTGAATGCGGCCTTGTTGTCGCGTGCTCATGTGCTGGTCTTCCAGAGCCTTGATGAAGAGGCATTGGATGGGCTTTTGGCCCGCGCTGAGGAAGAAATGGAAAAGCCGCTGCCGCTTGACCAGGAAGCCCGGCTTTCCCTCATCCGCATGGCAGATGGTGACGGCCGCTCGGCCCTTACGCTTGCTGAAGACGTGTGGCGCACAGCTGGCGATGGCGAGATTTTCGACACCGAACGCCTGACAGATATTGTTCAGCGCCGGGCTCCCATCTACGACAAGACCAAGGACGGTCATTACAATCTGATATCCGCTTTGCACAAATCAGTGCGCGGGTCGGATCCTGACGCGGCGCTGTATTGGATGGGGCGCATGCTGGACGGCGGCGAGGACCCCATGTTCATCGCCCGGCGGTTGATCCGAATGGCGGTGGAAGACATCGGCTTGGCGGACCCGAACGCGTTGGTGCAAGCCAATGCCGCCAAGGACGCCTTTCACATGTTGGGTTCGCCGGAGGGAGAGCTGGCCTTGGCGCAGGCCTGCGTCTATCTGGCAACGGCGCCGAAATCGAACGGTGTGTATGTAGCCTACAAGTCCTCTCGAAGGGCCGCGCAGGAGAATGGCTCGCTTGTGCCGCCAAAGCATATTCTCAATGCGCCAACAAAGCTGATGAAGGACATGGGCTACAACGAGGGCTATCAGTACGACCATGATGCGCCCGATGGCTTTTCCGGGCAGGATTACTTTCCCGAAAAGATGGGGCGTCAGACGTTTTACGACCCACCCGAGCGCGGATTTGAGCGGGACTTGCGCAAACGGCTGGCATACTGGGAGAGGTTGCGGCGGGAGCGAAACGGCTCTTCTTGACCGGTCTGTGAATACCCGTCACTTGCCAGTGCCTCCTTTCCTGAGCAAACTGGGCACATGCAATAGGTGAGCGGCCCATGCGTCAGATAGAACTCAGATTGGCTTTGGTGCTGTATGGCGGCGTTTCACTTGCCGTTTACATGCATGGCGTTACGCGCGAACTTCTCAACTTGCAACGTGCTTCCAAGGCGCTTGAAGAGGCGCGGGCAAAGGGCGTGCCGTTGGATGGCGCGGGGGCGGAGCTAAGGGGCTCGACGGCCTCCTACTATCATATCTTGAGAACCCTTCACCCTGATCTGGACCTAAGAGTGGTGATCGATGCCATTTCCGGCGCTTCCGCCGGTGGCATTAACGGCATCATGCTGGCCCGAGCAATTGCTCATGACCTCCCACTTGATTCCCACCGCAGTTTCTGGCTGGAGAAGGCGGATGTGACCCAACTCTGCGGGAAACCGAGAGGCGTGACACGGCTGGCAAAACGCGTTTTAGCACCCTTTATCGGCCGAATATTGGGGCTGGTTCTGGAGCAGGACCCCGACAATCCGGAGGCGCGGCGCAAGTTGCACTGGTTCATGTCTAGTAGGTGGTTCGAGCCGCCCTTCTCAGGTGCCCGTTTTGCCCGCTGGATGCTTGAAGCATGCAATGCGATGGATCTGGAGGATCGTGGTGACACCCTTATCCCGCTGGGTCAGAAATTGGAGCTGTTCGTCACTTTGACGGATTACTTTGGTGTGAAACGGACCGTGCCGTTGAGTGCACACAGCAGCACCCATGAGATTGAGCATCGCCGGCTTCTCAAGTTTCTTGCGCGCAACGATGGAATCGATGGCATCAAGTCACAGTTGGTAGCTGACTGTGCGCCCAGCCATGTTTTTGCCGCCAGAGCCACAGCATCATTCCCCGGCGCATTTCCGCCAGCCTCCGTGGAAGAAATGGACAGGGTGGTGAAGAGCCTCAACGCCGACTGGTCTCACCGCGATCAGTTTGTCGAGCAAGAACTCATGGGACCGCTTGAAAATGGCGCGCCCCGTCTGTTTATTGATGGTAGCGTCGTTATGAACAAGCCGTTCCAGCCTGTCATTGAAAGCATCAGCGAGCGCGCTGCATCGCGCGAGGTCGTGAGGCGTCTTCTGTATGTCGACCCGACCCCCGGTGATACGGGTGAGCCTGAGGAGCAGGATTATGCAGCGCCGGGATTCTTTCGTTCAATTCTGGCAGCGCTTGCCCATATTCCGCGAAATGAGCCCATAGGCGATGATCTGAAAGAGATCGACGAGATGAACCGCAACATCCGCCGTTTGAAGGATGTTATTGCGGCCGCCAAGCCCCATGTGGACCGGGAAGTGGACGTTATCCTGCAGTTGCCCGGAGAAGGCACCACACCCGCTGAGGCCCTTGGCTGGGCGCGTGCGGAAGCAACACGCATGGCGAAAGAACATGCCGGGTTCTCCTATGCAGGCTACGAACAGCTGCGGTTGAACCTGCTCTCCCACCGGCTGGCAAAGCTGATCAAGCGTCTGGGCGGACATGATGGTGTTGGAGAGGCTACCCATCATCTCGAGCGGGCAATCCTGCGTCATTTGACTATGGAAGGGGATGCGTCCGGCATGGTTGGTGGAGATGAGCCTGCTGTCTCCATCGTACATCTGGATATTGATTATCGGGTCAGGCGGCTGCGCTCTGTCATTCGCAAACTCAATTTGATCTTTGGAAGCGAGCAACTGGACGCGGCATGTGTGCAGCGCATGGGCGTTTTGAAAGAGCGCCTCTATGAGTTGATCACCTATCTGCAATATCGGTGGAGCCGTGCATTTTACGGCACAGAAACAGGTGAGGCTTGCGAAGCGCTGCATTTGCTGCTCAGTGAACCTTCCAAGCTCGACCGGGCCTTGAGGCTTCTTCAAAAGCGGATGGGGCTGGCCGATCTCGATCTGCTGATTGATGAAGTTGTGAGTGATGCAGATGAGGAGTTGGCAGCTAGCCTGTCCAGCCATCCCATCAAGCGCGCTTACATCGGCTTTGCTTTTTATGATGCTGTCACGCTGCCGATCCAGCACACCTCCGATCATTCCGAACTGGGGGAGGTGACGGTTAGCCGTATCAGCCCAAAAGACGCGGTTGCGCTGAATGAGCATGGCAGTGTGCTGAAGGGCGCTCAGTTGCAGTCGTTCGGTGCGTTTTTCAATCGCAGTTGGCGGGAACATGATTACTTGTGGGGGCGGCTCAATGCGGCTGAGCGGTTGGTTGCTCTCTTGCGCGGCGTTGATCGGGATGGGGGAGGTGTCTCTGGTCTTGACGCGCATCTGGAGCTGCTTTTCGAAAGCATTCTGGAGGAGGAAGCGCCGCATTTAACGGCCAATGCTGATTTGATATCAGGGATTTATGCCAGCATGGCGAGGGCGGCAAAACACAGGGAAGGTGCCTCTCAGTCTCCTGAAACGGCAGAGCCTTAAGGGTCTGCGTGGCCTCACGGATTGTCAAGTTTTCCCTTGTCATTGCCATGTTTGACGCGTAATCGACAGCCAACCAACGTTCCTAAAGAGTGGAAGCCTCATGAAAAACCTTGTCCTTGTTGCCCTCGGGGGCGGCGCGGGTGCTGTTTGTCGACATCTCATGACCTTGGCTGGTCTTCGTCTGATGGGGGCTGGTTTCCCATGGGGGACGTTTACCTGCAATATCTTAGGTTCGCTTCTGATGGGCGTGTTCATTGAAGTTCTGGCACAAAAGCTGAACGCATCAACGGAACTCCGCTTGCTGGTGGCGACCGGCTTCCTTGGCGGCTTTACAACTTTCTCCAGCTTCTCTTTGGATGTGGCCGTGATCTGGGAACGGGGAGAGCCATGGCTGGCTTTTGCCTATGCATTGGCCTCTGTCATCCTGTCGATCTCGGCATTGTTTGGTGGCTTGGCTCTGGCGCGGCAGGTGCTGGCCTAAGGCTACATGCCGTCTGATCTGTTTCCCAGATGCATCATAGACCAAGGCGCATCGCAGTTTTTACCGGGTTTTCTGAGCTAGCTCTTGCATTCGGAGGCTTGGGCTGTCACATGGAAGCCAACCAAACCAACAGAGCAAGCGTGGCCTCGCTGTTTAGCTGACTGGCCTGCTTGGCGATATAATCGGAATTCCAGCCCATGAGTGGCATTCAAACAAAAAAAGTCGATAGAGACGAAGACGGCATGCGGCTCGACCGCTGGTTCAAGACCCATTATCCAGATCTTGGGTTTGGCCGTTTGCAAAAGCTGTTGCGCACCGGTCAGGTGCGGGTGGATGGCAAGCGTGCCGAAAGTTCCACGCGCATTGAATCCGGGCAGATGATCCGCATACCGCCGATTTCCGTGGAAGTGCAGGCAGATGACCGCAAGAACGCCAAGCCCCGTTCAAGCAAACTGGTTGAAGACGATCGCGCCGCCATCGAGCAGATGATGCTCTATGAAGACAAGGATGTGATGGTTCTGAACAAGCCAGCCGGTCTTGCCGTGCAGGGCGGCTCGGGCCTTAGTCGCCATCTAGACGGCATGCTTGAAGCTTTCACCGATCAAAAAGGCAATAAGCCCAAGCTGGTGCACCGCCTTGACCGCGAGACCTCCGGCATCCTGCTGGTTGCCAAGACGCGCAAGGCAGCGCAGGAGCTGACCAAGTCTTTCCGTCACCGCAATACCCGGAAGATCTACTGGGCAATTGTAGCTGGCATTCCCAAGCCGCGTCAGGGCCGCATCTCGACCTATCTGGCGCGCAGTGAGGAAGATGAGCGGATGCGCATTGCTCGCCACGGCGAGGACGAGGCGCAGCACGCGGTGAGCCTTTACAACGTGGTAGAACAATCCGGTCAGAAGCTGTCATGGGTTACCCTGAAGCCAGTTACCGGCCGTACGCACCAGTTGCGTGCACATACTGCCCATATCCGCCATCCGATCATCGGCGACAGCAAGTACTTCAACATCATGAACTGGGACCTGCCGGGCGGGATTCAGAACAAGTTGCACTTGCTTGCTCGGCGAATTGTCATTCCACATCCTTCTGGCACGGGGATGATTGATGTGTCGGCGCCCTTGCCGCCGCACATGCAGCAGACATGGAACCTTCTTGGGTTCGATGTGAAAGAATACGACCCGGAGATCGCCGAGCCTGAATAAGGTCTGGCCCGCTCCGCTCTTGGTTTTGTGAAGGGACCTCAACGCCAATGTATCTTGTGGTTTTTGACTGTGACGGCACGCTGGTGGACAGCCAGCACACCATCATCCATGGCTTGGAAGTGGGCTTTGAAGCGGTAGGTTTGCCAATGCCGGATCGTCATACCGCATTGTCCATCGTGGGGCTGTCACTGGAACCGGCGTTCCTGCACCTGGTTGGTGAGGAGAACGCACATCTGGTCCCTACAATGTGTGACGCATACAGAACCTCAAAGATCGCGCGCCGAGAAGGCGGATTCGATCATGATCCGCTCTATCCGGGTACCCGTGAGGTGTTGGATGCCTTGAGTGCCCGAGAGGATGTTCTTCTGGGTGTTGCCACGGGCAAGCATTCCCGAGGCGTGGCGCACATGGTTGAGGTACACGACCTTCACGGCAAGTTCATAACCGTGCAGACGGCAGACAAAGCACCGTCCAAACCTCATCCTGGCATGCTGATGCAGGCCATGAGTGAAACGGGCGCGCAACCAGAGCGCACCGTTATGATTGGGGATACGTCATTCGACATGGAAATGGCACGCAATGCCCGGGTTCACGCCATTGGCGTTAGCTGGGGCTATCATGTCCCGCGTGAACTGGAGCGGGCTGGGGCGCGCCGTGTGATTGACGCATTTCCACAGTTGCTTCCGGCGCTTGATGAAGTGCTGGGCTGGAAGAAGGAAATTGCTTGATGCGGGACATCTTCGAACAGATTGCAGAAGATATTGCCAAGGGGCCTGCAGATCCGGTCGAGAGAGCCAAACAGCTGTCTCGTCGCGAGTTGCCAAAGCGCTTTTATGAGCAGGTTCGCGTAGAAGCGGTTGAAGGGGGCTATGCCGTTCTTCTGGATGGCCGCTCCGTGAAGACGCCAAGCCGCAAACAGCTGATGTTTGACGAAGAGTATCTTGCCGAGGCGGTGGCCGCTGAATGGGAGATTCAGGAAGAAAACATCGACCCGATCACCATGCCACTGACCCGTATTGCCCACTCTGCCATCGATGCTGTGGCTGACCGGTTCTCCGAAGTGGCGGATGAAGTGGCACGTTATTCCGGCAACGACTACCTGTTCTACCGCGCCGAAGCTCCACAGGAATTGGTGAAGCGCCAGAGCGAAGCGTGGGACCCGGTTGTGGCTTGGGGTGAGGAGATGTTTGAGGGGCAGTTCAAGCTGACCACTGGCCTGATTCATCAGCAGCAGGATGAAACGGTTACTGCGAATATTCGCGAGGGCCTAAACCAGTTCACACCGCTGGAACTTTCTGCCATCCACACAATCACCAGCATCAGTGGCTCTGCGTTGCTGGCGCTTGCAGCAGCCCACGGGGCTTTCAGTGAAGACGAGATCTGGAAGTTCGCTCACATCGATGAAGACTGGAACATCGAACACTGGGGGCAGGACAGTGAGGCCGCTCGTGTTCGTCGCTTCAAAAATGAAGAGTTTTCAGCTGCTTGCCTTATTCTGAACAAGCCAGAAGTACAGGTTGAAGCCTAGGGCTGCAAAAAAGTAATCTACCCTTTAAAAGCGCGGCTTCGGCTGCGCTTTTCTGTTTTCTCGGTAAGGCACATGCAAGCCAACTACGTGCATAGAGCATTCCAAAGGAATAACACCAAGATTGATGGAGAGGCATGTTAGAAGCACTTTACAAGCAGAGGCTTGAGCGCGATCTGCCCCGTTGGCAGCAGGAAGGCTGGGTCAACGACGAGCAGGCGCGCGCAATCTTGAAGGACGTGCGTGAACGCGCCTCTCGCTCCCATCTCTTGCCCATGGTCATCACAGGCGTGGGATTGCTGGCGCTGGCGCTGGCTGTCGCTGCCTTCATTGCTGCCAACTGGGAAGTTATCCCGAGAATGGTGAAGCTGATCGGCATGCTGTCCTTGTTGGTTGTCAGCGTTGGTGGGGCTTTTGCCTGCAAACGCAAAGGATGGGATCTGCTCTCCGATATCCTTTGTCTGGTGGCTTCATTGATCTTCTTCAGCGGGTTGGCACTGGTTGGTCAGATCTACAATCTGCCGCAAGATTGGCCCGGTGGGCTGGCTCTTGGCGCGCTGGGTGCGTTGGCTGCTGCGTTCCTTGGGGGCAGCCGAATGGCGCTCTTGGTCGCGCTGGTCGCGCTTTTCACACTGCAGTTTCATGAGCAGCCTGCTGTTTGGATTGGCTGGTTGGCAACAGCAGCGCTGCCATTGGCGATTGGACACGTGCTCTGGAAACCTAATCTTGTCGGGCGCTGGTTTGTCATCTTCTATGGTTTCGCACTTTACTACCGCTGGGTGGCGCAACTACCTCGCGAGCAGATGGTCTTTGCCTTTGAAGGAACCGTGTTGCTCGCAGCCTGTCTGTTGATGGTGGGCATGATTGGCACCTGGTGGGCGCAGGACCGCGTGCGGTGGCAGCAGAGTCTGTGGCTGTCTGGAATGAGCCTCCAAAGCGCAGGACTTATCCTTGCTCTGTTTGTTCTGTTTTTCCGTATGCTGGTTGTTGATGACAGCCTCGTATCGGAGATGAACATGCCACGTGAGGGGCTGCTGGAGCATATGTGGAGCTATGCCGAGCTCACAGTCATGACACCGCAACTGTTTGTGCCAGCCCTCATTGCGCTTGTTGGACTTGTGGCTGGTCTTGTTTTGTGTGTGCGGGGCTCTTCGGTGTTTGCGTTGCCTACAGCAATAACGGCTCTAGTGATGGCCAGTGTTCTTGCGCCTGGTCTGCCGTTTGCCCTCGTGTTTGCATCGGTGTTTTCATTGACCGCCGGGCTTTTGGTTGTGCTCAGAGGCGTAACGCAAGATCGTGTTGGATGGCTTCTGCTCGGCATTGCTGCGCTGTGTGGCAACAGCCTGTGGCTGCTTTATGAAACCATTGGTGACTTGTTGGGGCAGTCGTTGTTCTTCTTCATCTGCGGTGTGATCTTGATCGTTGTGGGCATCGGAACCGCGCGCTTTCTGCGCCGGCGGCGCGCAACCGATCTGGCTGAGAAGGGGGCTTGAGCCATGAACAAACGAAGCTCTTTCGTGCTTGATGCTCTGCGCTTTGGCGCCCTGGCCGTTGTTCTTATCGTTTTGGTGTTGCTGCCTCTGTTCGATCGGCTTCAAACCCATTGGGCAGGAGAGCCTGTGGTTCTTGAACTCAGGCCCATTGATCCGCGAGATCTTCTGCGCGGTGACTACGTGATTTTGAACCTTGCTCTGACACGCATTTCCTCTGAAGATTTGCCTGAGAGCCGACAGGATGACCTGTCACGGTTTGAAAACGCGGATACCTTATGGGTTGGCTTGGAGCCGCAGGCTGAGGGAAAGCCTGCCAAACTGATGCGCGTGATCTCTGATCGGGCTGAGGGCGAGGCAGGGCTCATCTGGCTTAAAGGTCGGGTGAAGAGCCATAGTTTCAGTTCTGAAAAGCTCACGACGCTTGGGGTGGACTATGGGCTCGATGCTTTTTATGTGCCTGAAGGAAAAGGACTTATGATTGAAGATCTCCCGGCAGATGAGGTGCAACTTGTCGCACTGGTTGATCCGGAGGGTGACAGTGTCGCGTACCAATTGCTTCATAACGGAAAAGAACTTGTGAAAGATGCCGGTTTGTGAGGTTGCCCAGTTTCCTGTGTAGAAAACCAGTCAGCTAAACTGCGATGATTTGAATCCTAGACAGCCCGTGACCACATCCATAACGTCTCTGGCACATCTCGCCCCGAGGGGCGCAGCCTCAATTATCTGCCAGAAATATGCGAAGGACATTCGATGAAGAACAATCCAAAGGTTATTGAGCGCCTGAATACGGCGTTGCAGATGGAACTCGGTGCAATCAACCAATACCTGCTTCACAGCAAGCTTCTGGAAGACATGGGTGTGACGAAACTCGCAGCCAAGGAAATGGAAGAGTCCATCGAAGAGCGTGAGCACGCAGAACGCTATCTTGACCGGATCATCTTCCTGGGTGGCACGCCCAATGTCCAAGAGATCGGTAAAATTCACAGCGGTTCAACCGTTCGCGAAATGCTGGAAGGTGACCTGATTGGCGAGAAGGAGGCTGTGGCTTACTACAGCGAGTCCCGCCGTATCTGTGAAGAGGAAGGCGACTACGTGACCATGCGCCTGTTTGAGGAAATTCTGGCTGACGAAGAAGGTCACTGCGATTTTCTGGAGACACAGTTCGACCTGATCGAGAAGCTGGGCATTGAGAACTACATCAAGCTCAATTCCGGTTCGGCTGACACAGCCGAGTAAGCCCGCTTTACTGTAGCGAGTGATGAGAGGCGCCTTCCGGGGCGCCTTTTTACGTGTGGGCTCTCTTGTTCTGGGCGCAGGCGCAGAACCCTGCGTCAAGACGCGTTGAACAAATGAACAACTAGATACTTCCACTTATTACGTGCTACTCACTCTCAGATATTTCTGGGAGCTGGGTGGAGAGATGAAAGAAGTACTTGCTGAACTTGAGAAGCGTCGAGCCGAAGCTGCTCTGGGAGGAGGACAGCGCCGCATTGATGCTCAGCATGCAAGAGGCAAGCTGACCGCGCGTGAGCGTATCGAGGTGCTTTTGGACGAAGGCTCCTTTGAGGAATACGACATGTTCGTGCAGCATCGCTGTACCGATTTCGGTATGGATGAGGCCCACATACCCGGCGATGGTGTCGTCATTGGCTGTGGCACCATCAACGGCCGTACGGTCTACCTGTTTTCCAAGGACTTTACCGTATTTGGCGGGTCGCTTTCCGAAACCCACGCGCAAAAGATCATGAAGATACAGGATATGGCGTTGCAGAACCGCGCGCCCATCATCGGGATCTTTGATGCCGGAGGCGCGCGCATTCAAGAAGGTGTCGCGGCGCTGGGCGGTTATGGCGAGGTATTCTGGCGCAATGTGCGTGCATCAGGCGTTATTCCGCAGATCTCGGTGATCATGGGGCCTTGTGCGGGTGGAGACGTTTACAGCCCGGCCATGACCGACTTCATCTTCATGGTGCGTGACACCTCCTACATGTTCGTGACGGGCCCAGATGTGGTGAAGACCGTGACCAACGAGACGGTGACAGCCGAAGAGCTGGGCGGAGCATCGATCCACACCACAAAATCGTCTATTGCAGATGGGGCCTATGACAACGACGTGGAAGCCCTTCTGCAAATCCGCCGCGTTGTGGATTTCCTCCCCATGAACAATCAGGCACCTTTGCCTGAGCTGGACGTCTATGATGATCCGGCCCGGCTCGACATGAGCCTCGACAGTCTCATTCCTGATAACCCAAACAAGCCCTATGACATGAAGGAGCTGATCCTTAAAACCGTCGATGAGGGTGATTTCTTTGAGATTCAGGAGAGCTTTGCCAAGAACATCATCGTGGGCTTCGGCAGAGTTGAGGGCCGCACTGTGGGTTTCGTTGCCAATCAGCCAATGGTGTTGGCTGGAGTGCTGGACAGCGATGCCAGCCGCAAGGCAGCGCGGTTCGTT
Source organism: Pseudovibrio exalbescens (assembly GCF_028737195.1). Lineage (GTDB taxonomy): Bacteria > Pseudomonadota > Alphaproteobacteria > Rhizobiales > Stappiaceae > Pseudovibrio > Pseudovibrio zosterae. The sequence continues at coordinate 582,099 of NZ_JAQZAJ010000003.1, forward strand.
CGCTTCTGCGATTGTTTCGGTATTCCAATTGTGACCTTCGTGGACGTGCCGGGCTTCCTGCCGGGTACGGCGCAGGAGTATGGCGGTCTTATCAAGCATGGTGCCAAGCTGCTGTTCGCGTATGGAGAGGCGACCGTACCGAAAATCACTGTCATTACGCGAAAGGCGTATGGGGGGGCTTATGACGTGATGAGCTCCAAGCACGTGCGCGGCGATGTGAATTACGCTTGGCCCTCTGCGGAGATTGCGGTGATGGGAGCCAAGGGCGCAGTAGAGATTTTGTACCGCTCTGAGCTGGGCGACAAAGACAAGATTGCCGCACGCACCAAGGACTACGAGGACCGGTTCGCAAACCCATTTGTTGCAGCAGAACGGGGTTACATTGATGAGGTGATTAAGCCGCATGCAACGCGGATGCGGATTTCACGCGCCTTGGCAATGCTGCGCAACAAGGTGCAAGAAATGCCTTGGAGAAAGCACGACAATATACCGCTCTAGCCGCAGGAGCCGCCGAGTGAGAAGGGGCCGTTTGGCCCCTTTTTTAGTCGAAGATCCCAAAATCGTAGGGACGAACGCAGGTGTAGCCTATTCGGCATTGCTTGATGTCTTTGGTTTGAACCCATTCTGAGCGGATGGCTTCGTCTCGCTGGCAAAACCGGCGATCCACTACAAAGCGATCAAAGGTTCTGGCACCGGTTGTCAGAACCACCGCGCCGCGTTGTTTGACCAGGTTGCGTGCCTGCTCGCAGGTCATCGTGCGCGTGTCTGGCCGTGCTTGGGCTGAGGCCGCGCTGACCGTCACAACAAGCATGAGAATGGATAGGAGGGCGTGTGCTGCTGACATCTATTCTTCCTTCATCCGCAAAACTGACCACGAGCCGGTGTAGCCTCACATGAGGACGCTCGGGATATTGCTGAAGAATAGAGCGTGATGCCGCCAAGTCACTCTTTGCTAAATCCGGGGGCTCAAGTTGCCGTGAGCACGAAGGTCGGATTTTTGAACAGTCACCCTAAATGAAAGGGGCCAAGCGGCCCCCTGAATGATCAATTGAATACGCCCCATTCGAAGGGGCGCACGCAGATTGAGCCAATCCGGCACTTTTCAACGTCTTTGGTTTTAACCCATTGTGGCTGAGTTACTTCATCAAATGAACAGTACCCTCGATGGGCAACATAGCGATCGTAGTTGTGAGCTGTCGTTGACAGGACAATAGCCCCTTTTTGCTGCACAAGGTCCTTGGCTTGCTGACAGGTCATAGTGCGCACGTCTGGTCGTGCCTGGGCGGCTGCGGATGTGAGCGCTAAAACTAGCAGCAAGGATGACAAGAGAGTGAGTGCTTTGGGCATAGGTTCTCCCTTCATGGACTAAGGGCGGGCGTGCGGCCTTCAGCCCCACGCCTCAATTAAGGATCGATCCTAACCCTAGATGTGGCAGATGTCTGTGTTTGCAATCACTGATCGCAGGCTTCAATCACTGGTAAGCTGGCGCATGCCGGGAAGGGGCGCAGAGCTTGGATTGTTGATCCGATCACGGGTAATTTCGACAGAAAAACTGCCAGCGTGCACCGGCACTGGTGCGCTTGGTTTGCTCAGCCGAACCCGAACGCGCGCGATGCGCAGGTCTTGTTCAAGCACCGCCTCGCACACAGCCCCGGCGAGCCTTTCAATCAGATTGAAGCGGGTCTGAGTGACGACCTGTTCAACGGTTTTTGCTAGTGTGCCGTAGCAGATGGTGTCTTCGTACTGATCGCTCATGGAGGCGGCTGTCAGGTCTGCCCAGCAGGTCAGATCCACAACAAAGCGCTGTCCGAGTTTTGCTTCTTCTTCATAGAGGCCGTGAAAGGCGAAGAAGGAGAGACCTTCAAGATGAATAGCGTCCATTGACAGTTTCCTTTCACAAGGTGTTCGGCTTGGTTGGCAGCAGGTCTAACGCATTCTTACGGAAAACGGGAGCGTCTTTTCAAAGTATCAGGACCTAGCAAAACACCTTGATAACGGTCGGGCATCTCAGTCCTTTTGTGAGGTTGAACTTATGTAAATCCCCGCATACAAACCCCTTTAAGTTTTGGGGGGAATACAACGAGCTCCTGGGGGGAATAGGCCGAATGTTCTCAAAAATTCTCATCGCTAACCGAGGTGAAATTGCTTGCCGTGTGATCCGGTCTGCCAAGGCCATGGGCATCAAGACGGTGGCTGTTTTTTCTGAGGCGGATAAGGACGCACTGCATGTGGAGCTGGCAGACGAAGCCGTTCACATCGGTCCGGCGCCTGCGGCCGACTCCTACCTCGTGGCTGATAAGATCATTGAAGCCTGTCGCCAGACTGGTGCGCAAGCGGTGCATCCGGGTTACGGTTTTCTCTCTGAGCGGGCAGCCTTTGCTGCGGCGCTGAAGGAGGCAGGGATCACCTTCATAGGCCCCAATCCGCGGGCCATCGAGGCGATGGGAGACAAGATTACCTCCAAAAAGTTTGCAGCTGATGCGGGCGTCTCCACCGTGCCGGGCAACATGGGCCTGATTGAAACACCAGAGGATGCGGTGCGCATTGCCGCAGAAATCGGGTTTCCGGTGATGATCAAGGCCTCCGCCGGTGGTGGTGGCAAAGGCATGCGAATTGCCTGGAGCGAAGAAGAAGCGGCGGAAGGTTTTTCCCGTGCCAAGTCGGAGGCAGCGAGTTCCTTTGGAGATGATCGTATCTTCATTGAAAAGTTCATTGAGAACCCGCGCCATATTGAAATTCAGGTCCTCGGCGACAAGCACGGCAACGTCATTTATCTCGGCGAACGCGAATGCTCCATTCAACGCCGGAACCAGAAGGTGATTGAAGAAGCGCCATCCCCGCTGCTGGATGAGGATACCCGTCGGAAGATGGGGGAGCAGGCTGTGGCGCTGGCCAAGGCCGTGGACTATGACAGTGCGGGAACGGTTGAGTTCGTTGCCGGGCAAGACAAGAGCTTCTACTTTCTTGAAATGAACACCCGCCTTCAAGTGGAACACCCAGTGACCGAGCTGATCACCGGGGTTGATCTGGTTGAGCAGATGATCCGTGTGGCGGCCGGAGAGAAGCTGGAGATCTCGCAGGAAGACGTGAAGCTGAACGGTTGGGCCGTTGAAAGCCGCATCTATGCTGAAGATCCGTTTCGGAAGTTCTTGCCGTCTATCGGTCGGCTGACGCGTTATCGCCCTCCACAGGAAGGCACCTTTGGTGATGTGATCGTTCGGAATGACACCGGGGTGGTGGAAGGGTCAGAGATCACCATGTTCTATGATCCGATGATCGCGAAGCTGGTGACCCATGCCCCAACCCGCGATCAAGCTATTGAAGCCATGAGCAGCGCGCTCGATGAATTTCTCGTCGATGGCATTCAACACAATGTGCCGTTCCTTGCGTCGTTGATGAAGCATGAGCGTTGGCGTTCCGGGGAGCTTTCGACCAGCTTTATTGCAGACGAATACCCCGATGGATTTGCTGTCACAGAGGTAGATGAAAAAGCCCGCAATGTGCTGGCTTCCGTCGCGCTCTCCATGCATCTGATCGAGCGTGAACGCTTGGATCACCTGCCGGGGCGCTTGCGCCCTCATTCCGGTCATACACGTCCACATTGGGTGGTCAAAGTGGACGGCACTCCTGTTCCCGTAGAGCTTCATGACGGGTTGCCTGCAACGCCAATTCATATGGATGTGAGTGTTGGCGCGGATGGGGACGTGCGTACGGTGCGTTCGCAGTGGGCTCCGGGTGACCTGATCTGGAAAGGGCGCTATGGCAACGAGGACATCTCGGTGCAGGTGCGCCCGGTCCTGAATGGCTATCGGCTTGATTGGGCAGGGTACTCCGCTGTGTTGCAGGTGCTGCCCCCGCGTGTGGCGGAGCTGGATGCATTGATGCCGGAGAAGGTCGCACCGGATACCTCCAAACTCCTTCTGTGTCCGATGCCTGGCCTCGTTGTTTCCATTAATGTAGCGGAGGGACAAAAGGTTGAGGCGGGTGATCAGCTCGCCATTGTTGAGGCGATGAAAATGGAAAACGTCCTTCGCGCGGAAAGAGATTGTGTGGTAAGTGCAATCAAGGCCGCTCCGGGAGACAGCCTCGCTGTGGATGCGGTCATCATGGAATTTGAATGATCGAGGTGTGGGCGGCACCTCACGAAAGGGTGCTGTGCCTACGTTTCTTTTCGACCTTGATGGGACTTTGACCGAGCCGTTTATCGGCATTACTTCCAGCGTGCAATATGCTCTGAAAGGCCTTGGGGCGCCTGTTCCCGAGGCCGATGAGCTGCGCTTCACCATTGGCCCGCCGCTGGGGAAGAGCTTTGAGATCCTTCTGAATACAGCCGAGAAAGCTGTTATTGATGAGGCTGTTCGGCTTTACCGAGAGCGCTATGCGAAGGTGGGGCTCTATGAGAACTACGTCTATGACGGTATTCCAGAGCTGCTGACCACACTTCGAAACGCCGGGCACGTACTTTTTGTATGCACCTCCAAGCTGCGCCCTGTGGCTGAGCAGGTCCTAGAGCATTTCAAGCTCGCACCGTTCTTCTCCAAGGTCTATGGCAGTGAGGCGGATGGCCGGTTTGAAGGCAAGGTGGAGTTGCTTGCCCACCTTTTGGATCAGCAGAGTGTTGACCCGAACGGCGCAGTGATGATTGGTGACCGCATGCATGACCTGATTGCCGCTCGCGAAAACGGGGTGCGCAGCATCGCTGTAATGTGGGGTCACGGCTCTCGTGAAGAGCTGGAAATGCACAAGCCGTGGCAGATCGTCGAGACACCAGTCCAACTCGGAGACGTTCTGGCGGTCGCCTGAGGTCATTTGGCTTTCAGTTTTTGGAGAAACGAATGGCAGTTTATTTTGCCTATGGACGCATGATGCATCCAGATGAAATGGAAACGAAGTGCCCGGGTGCCAAGTGCCTTGGTCCTGCGTTTATGGATGGGTATCGCTTCATCATTACTTCCGAAGGTACCCACTCAATGGTGCAGGCACCGGGAAAGCGTGTTCATGGCGTCTTGTGGGACTTGCGTATTGCGCATGTGACAGTGGTCGACAGTGCCGAGGCCCTGTTTCGCCGCGCCCAGGACAAGGTTCTGCTGCCGGTTCGTTGTGGCAACATCACACGAAACGCCATCGTTTACTTTGGCAAGACCAGCCGAACGGGCAAGCCTCACGCCAAAGCTTGGGACAAGATTGTGCCAGCAGCCGAGCATTGGAAGTTTCCAGCCCAGTACATTGATGAGCTGAAAAAATGGGGCCTGTGAGCCGCAGGATGTTTTCAGTGATACTAAAAAAGCACTCGCGCTTCTGATTTTCTACTGGTAGAGATGCTGGAGTGTGATGCGATTCATGACCTTGTGAGTCCATTGCCATTCTCAGGGCGGGGTGGAAGTCCCCACCGGCGGTAATGGGCTGCTGCTCCTAGTCCGCGAGCGCCTCTGCTTTATAAGTTGAGGGTCAGCAGATCCGGTGAGATCCCGGAACCGACGGTCATAGTCCGGATGAAAGAGAAACTCGGCATGAGGGCATTCCTTTGTCATTCGTGCTGAATGAGGCCCTGATTCAATTTCGGGCTGCCCGTAAGGGCCTATTGGATCAGAGAGCATGAGATACAACTTGTTTTTCTTCCCCGTGTGGGCGAGGGCGTTGCCATGACCAACGCTTCTATGGCTGCACACAGCAAAAGCGCCATTTCCGGCGCGTTCTGGATGGTTCTGGCGGGTTCAGCCTTCGCTCTGTCCAACACTGCCATGCAGTTTCTTACCATGAACCTTGGGCTGGCCTCGCCAAGTGCCACGTTCTGGCAATACTTCATCTCTCTTGTTGCGATGATTCCAGTGGTTTGGCGGATTGGCTTTTCCGGCCTCAAGACGAAACGACTTGGCCTTCATGTCCTTCGCGTCGTTCTGGCCGCGCTGGGCGTTCAGCTGTGGGTTGCCAGTCTTGCCTATCCTGTCCCGATCTGGCAGGCCATTGCACTGCTCATGACCTCACCGTTCTTCGTGACCATTGGTGCAGCGCTTTTCTTGCGAGAGGGGGTGAGCCTGACACGCTGGGGGGCTACAGCGCTGGGTTTTTTTGGCGGAATGATCATTCTGTCACCTTGGTCTGATGCGTTTCAATGGGGCGCACTTTTGCCAATCGGTGCTGCATTGCTCTGGGGGGCATCCATCCTCTGCATGAAGAAGTTGGAAGAAGATGAGAGCCCGCAATCCGTAACGCTTTATCTGCTGCTGTTCCTGACGCCTATCAACTTGGCGCTGGCTTTAGGGGCGGGCTTTGAAATCCCATCCTCTTACACCGCATGGTGGCTGGTGATTACGGCGGGGCTGCTGGGCGCGGTTGCCAACAGCACACTTGCCATGGCCTATGCCCGCGCCGATGCTGCATATCTGCAGCCCTTCGATCACCTGAAGTTGCCGCTCAATGTGCTCTGCGGCTTTCTGGTGTTTGGCTGGGTGCCACCCGGCAATCTATGGCTCGGTGCAGCCATGATCATCGGCGCTTCACTGTTTATCGTGAACGCAGAACGCAAGACCCAAGATGCTTGATTAGAGCCACAAGGCCTGCCTAAACTCCCTCGGCAGGCCTTTTTGTTTTCTAGCGGAGCACAATCACCGAAGAGCTGCGGGAGGCGCTTCATGTTTAGCGTTCATGTGATGATTTCAGGACGGGTGCAAGGCGTGGGTTACCGGCGCTGGTTTCAGCAAAAGGCGCGCGGTTTGGACCTGTCTGGCTGGGTGCGCAACCTGCAGGACGGCCGTGTAGAGGCGCAGGTATCTGGCCCCCGCGAGAAGGTGGAAGCCTTGCTGACCGCGGCCCTTGAAGGGCCGACCTTCTCATCCGTTGATGAAGTGGAACGCCTTGGGCCTGGAGAGGCCCAAGATGGACCGTTTAGAATCGCTTTCTAAGCGGTCTCGGTGGAGTTGTAGGGAACAGCCAAACCCGTTGCCCCTATGGGCTCTACAGGCCCGAACACAGCCTCAAACCGCGCCCTTAGAACGCTGTCGTTCTCTTCCATGGTGACTGGCAAGCCAAGATCAACAAGGCTGGTCACCCCGTGCTGCTGGATGCCACAGGGCACGATACCGCTGAAATGGTCCAGATCCGGGTCTACGTTGAAGCTGATGCCGTGGAACGTAACCCATTTGCGCAGACGAATGCCGATGGCGGCAATCTTGTCCTCAACGCCTGCGCCTTTCTCTGGCCGTTGCACCCAGACACCGACGCGATCTTCACGGCGCTCGCCGCGCACATGATAGTCCCATAGCGATGAGATGACCCATTCTTCCAATGCTGCCACAAAGGCCCTCACGTCCTGTGTACGCCGCTTGAGGTCCAGCATGACATAGGCAACGCGCTGGCCCGGTCCATGATAGGTGTACTGGCCACCGCGGCCCGTCTCATAAACGGGAAAGCGGTCAGGGGATATCAAGTCTTTCGCTTCCGCGCTGGTGCCGGCTGTGTAAAGAGGCGGGTGCTCCAACAACCAGACACGTTCGCGGGCTTCACCCTTTGCGATTGCAGCAACACGGCTCTCCATCTCAGCGCTTGCGACCTCATAGGGCACAAGACCATCGTCGATTACCCACTCTACTGGTGGTGTTTCAACGGTTGGATGAAAACTGGTGGCTAGGGTCTGCCGATCTACCATGGCTCTGACTTGTCTTCTTGATTGTGAGAACAACTGGAATCCTTAATGGCGAATAACCGCAAAATCCAGTAGGGTGCAAGCGTTGCGCACGAAGGATGTGTACCGACCATTTAGGCTTGGAATTTGCGAATGACCACCTTTGACAAGATCGCCGTTGATATTTCTGTTGTGTTGGGCCGTTCTGAAATGCCGGTTCACCAGCTTTTGCGTATGGGGCGTGGTGCCGTGATTGAGCTGGATGCGACAGAAGAGGACGAAGTCGAGGTTCTGGCAAACAAAATTCCGGTTGCGAAAGGGCAGGTGACGCTTGTGGGCGATAAAGTCGGCATCAAAATCACTAAGATATTGAAAAGACGGCCAGAAGTGCGCCCGGCGCGCGAGGATGATCGCATATAGCAGGGGCAGGGTATTGCGCCCTATGGTGGAAAACTCGGGCTCTGGAACGTTGATTTCCTAAAAAATTTGGCTTGTTGTGAATATCTTATGACGAAGCCCTTGCGCGGTACATAGCAGTTGGCTATACACCGCTCACCGACGGCGAGGACAGCACCGCTGACCCGCCGAGCCACAGTTTAGCGGCCGTGGCGGAATTGGTAGACGCGCAGCGTTGAGGTCGCTGTGGGGTAAAACCCGTGGAAGTTCGAGTCTTCTCGGCCGCACCAAAATCCCCGAGCTCTGAAAAGAGCCGGGGATTTTTGCTTTCAAGGGCTGCACACCTTGGCAGCTAAATCCGATGTCCTTTCCCAAGTTTTTATGGATTCCTGATGGTTCCAGCGTTTAATACAGCTGTGGCTAGGAATGCCTCTACGCCAACTTGGTGTTGCTCTGTGCTCTGTGGGCAGATAAGCCAACGCATAGTGAAGTTTCTCTCTCTGGCCGGATTCGCCGGTGTCTGGAGGTCCCTTGGTCGAAAATAATCTTGCAGAAGCGATTGAGACAGGCGCCCCAGATATGCCAGTTCGCGATGACAATGGCCATTTGAACCTCGTTTGGGTCAAGGCCGTTGAAGAGGCCATTGCTGCGAACGATGGCGCGCAGGTGAAGAACCTTGCCGGCGATTTGCATGAAGCAGATGCGGGTGAGTTGATTGAGACGCTCTCTCCAGAGGACCGTGTGAAGCTGGTTGAAATGCTCGGAGAGGCGTTCGACTTCACAGCGCTTACGGAGACCGATGAACAGGTTCGCCTGAAGCTTCTGGAAGATCTGCCAGCTGAAGCTGTTGCGCAAGGTATTGGTGAGCTTGAGTCCGATGATGCGGTCTTCATTCTGGAAGACATGGAGCAAGATGAGCAGGACAAGATTCTTGCTGAACTGCCCAATGTTGACAGCACACAGCTGCGCCGAGCACTCGAGTACCCTGAGGATACGGCGGGCCGTTTGGTCCAGACCGATTTCATCGCCCTGCCGCCGTTCTGGACTGTGGGGCAGGTGATTGACCACATTCGTGGTTCAAGCGATCTGCCTGAGCGCTTCTACGAAATTTATGTTGTCGATCCGGGCTTTCGGCTCTTGGGTGCTGTGTCTTTGGATCGGCTGCTGGCCACCAAGCGCAGCAAGAAGATCTCCAAGATCATGGAGGAGACCCGACATCTGGTGCGGGTCAATGAGGACCAAGAAGAGGTGGCGCGCAAGTTCGAGCGTTACAATCTTGTCTCTCTTGCTGTAACCGATGAAGCAGACCGTCTGGTGGGTATCATCACCGTGGATGACATCGTTGATGTTATTCAGGAAGAGGCACAGGAGGACATGATGGGTCTTGCCGGTGTGGGTGATGAAGAAATCTCGGACGATGTTTTGGAAACGGCGCGTTCCCGTATCACATGGCTGGTGGTGAACGTCTTTACGGCGCTTCTTGCGGCCACCGTTATTTCCATGTTCGAGGCCACCATTGAAATGATGGTGGCGCTGGCCGTCCTGATGCCGATTGTGGCTTCCATGGGGGGGAACTCCGGCACCCAAACCATGGCGGTGACAGTGCGCGCAATTGCCACCAAAGACCTCAACAAGAGAAACCTGTTCCGGGTTTTGCGCCGTGAGCTGCTCGTAGGGCTTATCAATGGCGTGGTTCTCGGCATCTTGATTGGCATTATTGCCGCTGTTTGGTTTGCGAACCCCGAGATCGGGATGGTGATCGCCACAGCAGTGCTGCTGAATACCGTGTGTTCGGCCCTGTTCGGCTTGCTGGTACCGATGGGGCTCAATCAGGTTGGAGCGGACCCTGCATTGGCGTCCTCCGTGTTTGTGACCATGATTACCGATGTGGTCGGCTTCTTCTCTTTCTTGTTTCTGGCTGCGTGGTGGTTCGGTCTGCCGTTCTGACACAGACAAGTGGCTAAGGGACAGGCTTAAAGCCCCCTGCTACGGTCTTCCCGACATCCTCGGGAGGGCGTGATGAGTGTTTTTACACCGCGATTTGAGGGCTGGAGGGAGCGAGTAGAGCTTAGCTTTCGCAGCCAGCCTTTGATGCAGTTTATCGGGGCGAACATCACCGATATCAAGCCTGGAGCCGTCGCTCTGGAGCTGCCAAAGAAGGATGGCCTGTTGCAACAGCACGGCTTTTTTCATGGCGGCATCATATCCAGCATCGCGGATGTGGCGGCAGGCTGGTCAGCGCTTTCGCTCATGGCGGAGGATACAGGTGTTCTGACCGCTGAATTCAAGCTGAACCTGCTCAATCCTGGTGAAGGAGATTTGCTGCTTGCGCGTGGAGTGGTGTTGAAGCCCGGACGAATGCTAACCGTTGTTCAGTCTGACGTTTATTGCCTGAATGAAAACAGCGAGGTGCATGTTGCCACTGGGTTGTTTACAATGGTCGGGAAGCAGGGGCTTACCCTATAGCCCGCACCTTTTTGGAGATTGGAATGCGTATCAACACCAGCCGCGGTCTGCGGGATCTTGGCGATATCCTGAAGCATCTGGAGGCCACACTGGAGCCTCATGGATTCGTATTCGCCAGCTTCCCTAGGCTGTCGCTCTCTGAGGTGGCGCAATACGATCCCATTGGCACCTTTCAGGAGGGTGAGGAAATCACAGCCATCCTGACTGTTGAGCAGGCTGGCGTCGCCGGGGCTCCTACAGAGCCTGTGTTTCGGCATATTGCGCTATCTGTCCATTCCTCATTGGAAGCCGTTGGGCTTACGGCCGCCATAGCCAATGCGCTTGCTGCTGAGGGAATACCTGCAAATGTGGTGGCGGGGTATTACCACGACCACGTGTTTGTCCCCGAGGAGCGTGCTGAGGAAGCGCTTGAAGCCATTCGGTCCTTGAAGAATCAGGGAGATTGATCGGCAAGCTATCCGTTAGAGGCGACGGGCCGTGCGCCGCTGCTGACGATCCTGTTTCAGGAGGTGCAGAAACTCGTCTGCGCTGACCGCTGGAGAATACAGAAAGCCTTGGTATTCTTGGCAGTGAACGGTTCGGATCTGTGCCAGTTGTTCAAGGGTCTCAATGCCTTCCGCCACGATTGAAAGGTTCAAGAGGCGTCCCATCTGGGTAATCATTTGCACGATCGGCCACCGCTTTCGGTCACTGATGAAAGAGCGGTCAATCTTCAGAGCCGAAACGGGGTATCGCTGCAGATAACCCAGGTTCGAGTAGCCCGTGCCAAAGTCGTCGATCTCCAGTTGGAAACCCGCATCGCGCAATTGTGTGAGTTGATGCAGCGTCGTCGCGGTCTCTTTGAGGAGCAAGCTTTCAGTAATCTCGAACTTCACACGGGAAGGGGTGATGTCGAGCTTGCTGGCCAGATCAATGAGTATTTCCGGCAGGGGTTCACGTTTGAACTGGGCTGGGGAGAGGTTGATGGACAAGGTGACCGGATACCCCTGTTCCTCCCAGGCTTTTTGCTGGCGCATGGCGTTTTCTGCAACCCACTCGCCTATGGCATCGATCAGCCCGGTTTCTTCTGCGACTTCGATGAACACACCAGCGGATATGAGACCGCGTGATGGGTGATGCCAGCGCAACAGGCTTTCTGCCCCTGTAATATGATTGTTCTGTGCATTGAGACGGGGCTGATAGTGAAGTTCGAACTCGTCGTTGTTGATGGCATGGCGCAGCGCATTTTCTACACGCAGGCGCTCCTCAGCATCCTCTGCCATACGGGTATTGAAGAAACAGTATCGATCGCGCCCCAGATCCTTTGCGCGGTACATGGCAAGGTCTGCTTTGCGCATCAAGGTGTCGAGGTCGCGGCCATGCTCTGGATAGAGTGCAACGCCCACAGACAGGGTGATTTGCAAATTGTGCCCGCCGACAACATACGGTCTTGAGAGTTCTTGGCGCATGTGTTCGGCAACTTCCTCAATCAGGTCATGATCCGGGAAGTTTGAGAGCAGTAGTACAAACTCGTCACCGCCAAGGCGGGCAACAAAGCCCAGGTCCTTTCCGATCGCCTCAAGCCGTTTTGCAACCTGAATGAGTAGGTCGTCACCGACCAGATGGCCGAGGGTGTCATTGATGGTCTTGAAGCGGTCGAGATCAACGAAAAGCATGGCCCCCTGGGCGTCGTTGAGTTCGGCCTCATCGAGGTGGCGATTGATGGCAATTTCGAGATAGGTGCGGTTGGGCAGGCCCGTCAACGTATCGTGATGGGCGAGGTAACGTACCTCGTGTTCCGCTTCGAGGCGTTTGGTAACATCAATTGCGCTGATCAGGATGGTTTGCTCGCCGGTTACCGGATCGTGTCCGCGCCGTGCCGTCACATCATGCCAGCGATTGCCTTCACCGGCCTTCATCAGGCAGACCAGATTGGTCTGAAGGCGGGTTTGCAGCGCTTCGCGAATGGCGTGATAGTCGCGATCATTGCAAAAGCGGTCTGGCAGGTTGGCTGCGCTTTTGGGGCGGTGCAAACGGCTCACCGGGTTCTCATAGATGAGTTCGCCACTCTCCGTATACATGGATATCATGGAGTTGGTGAACAGCAACGCTTGTGCGATGCGCAACTGAGAGACGTCCGTGTTTGAGATGGAAGTGACTTGCACCAAAAGGCCGAGGCGGCCGTCGGTAAAGGGTTGTTCGTCGACCGCACAGGTGATGTTCGTCGGTTGGCCATCGATAACAACTGTAACGGACTCGGTTCTTTCCTCGTCTTCCGTGTTTGCAAGAAGGTAGTTGCGCAGCCGGCGAATATGGGCCGGATCACTAAAGGGGGCCGGGAGGGCAAGCGATTCTTGGTGATTGAAGGTGTCGCTGTCCAACTTCATGAAGTCGAGGCCAGCGCGGTTTGCCCATGTAATGCGAATATTTTCAAGGTCGAGCACATAAACAGGGATTTCGATCTTGGCCAGAACCCGGGCATCGGTTTGCGGTATTTTCCCGAGAGGAGGCAAGGTGCCAAGCTTCCGCCGTGACATAAACGCGGCAGGTTGAATCACCTTCTCCTCGGAGTGTTCCGAAGCCTTCGAACTTTCTGACACGATTAAGCCAGCCCCAAATAGTTATAAATGCCCATTACCCATAGAAAGTTTCGTCGAAAATAATTATCAAATTCTACAGATGTGAACGGGTATAGGCGGATCTTTGCTAGATCATGCTTAACGAAAGATAACCAAACGAGAGGCTGTCGTTTTCCCGCATCCACGAGGACAGCTTGTCGCACTGGAGCTGGAAAACGGGGAGGGGCTTTGGGACCACACTTTTTTACCGGGACTATCTCAGTGAATAATAGTTTGGTGTTTGCGAGCAGCGCTCCCATCTTCTAAGAATAGGTAACTTCACCCGCCGCAACTGGCGGCAGCAATCTTTAAGGGAGCAAGTCACTCGTATGACGGACTATTCCTCTCCGATGCCTCATTATCTTGATGACGAAGGCGAAACGGCAAAATCTGAAAAGTCCATTCCAGTGGACAAGCACCTGTTTGACGCTCGTACGGTTCTGATCACAGGTCAAATCTCGCAGGAACTTGCTCAGGACGTCTGTTCTCGGTTGTTGGCTTTGTCTCAGGTCTCCGATGATCCAATCACCGTGATCGTTTCTTCTCCGGGCGGCCATGTGGAATCCGGTGACATGATTCATGACACCATCCGCTTCATTCGCCCTGAAGTGCGTATGCTTGGTATGGGCTGGGTCGCAAGTGCGGGCGCATTGATTTACGTTTCAGTGCCAAAGGAACGTCGCCTGTGTACGCCGAACACTCGTTTCCTGTTGCACCAACCATCGGGTGGCGCTGGCGGCATGGCGACCGACATTGAAATTCAAGCAAAAGAGATCCTGAAGATGCGTGATCGCCTCAATCAGATCTTTGCCGATGCTACGGGCCAGCCGATTGAGCGTATTGAGAAAGATACGGACCGCGACTACTGGATGTCTCCGGCAGAAGGCATTGAATACGGTTTGGTCGGCCGCGTCGTGAACAGCGCAAAAGAACTGGACTAGCGGTTCAAGACACTGTTCTGAAGTGAAAGAAAGCGGTCCTTGAGGCCGCTTTTTTTGTTGCCCAAACGCACCACATTGCCGCGCGGTCATGGAGATATGTTTTTGCGGCTTGCGAAAATTCGGTTGTGGTACTAAATGCATCTACGCCTCCCGGATGTGACATGAGTGCCACATTGAGGCTTGGAGTGTTTCATCTCCGCCTGTCCAAACCACTTCTCCTCACCCATGTCGTTAGAGTGTCAAACCGCCAGTTGACGGTGTGTTCAGAAGTGATTGTTCGATCCTTCCCGTTCCTTGCTTTACATGAAGGGGATTGATCTTATCTATCAATAACAAGTGCTTTACGCGGAGAAACGCATGTTCATCCATGGCGCCATTCTGTCGGCTGATATCGTGAGCTGGCTCTACGAGAAAGCTCGCTTCTATCCGAACATTTCGCAGGTGCTTGAAGAGTTGGTGGAACGCACGCGTGAAGCAGGAATGCTGGTTGATCGGATGTGGATCAGCATTCCGGTCCTCCATCCGTCACTTCGCGCAAAGGGCTTTCATTGGACCTTAGAAAAAGGAGTAGAGCTGCGATATTATCGCGGTGAGCCCGCACTTGAGCAAATGTACCTGAACAGCCCTCTAAAGGTGGTGCACGACACAGGCGAGTCAGTGCGCTTACAGATTACACAGGAAGCTCAAGAGAACGAGTTCGGCATTGTGCCCGATCTGAGGGAAGCTGGCTTTACGGACTATATCGCCATGCCCCTTGTTTTTTCTGAAGCCACCCCTGGCACAGTGAGTATGGCAACGCGCGAGTCCGTTGGCTTCAACGACGCCGATATCTTGGCGTTTGAGACCATTGCCCAGCCGCTCAGCATGCTGTGTGAGGCGCAAGCCCTAAAAGAAAAGGCTGAAACCGTTCTGAACACCTATGTTGGTCCGCGGGCAGGTGCGCGTGTATTGAACGGCGAGATCAAGCGTGGGGATGGTGAGCGCATCTCGGCAATCGTTGGCTTTGCAGACTTGCGGGGCTTTACGCAGCTGTCCAATCAGCTGCCGAGCGACAAGATCATAGAGCTATTGAATATTTATTTCGGTGCCATGTCTGAGGCCGTCGAGCGTAATGGCGGTGAGGTGCTAAAGTTCATCGGTGATGAAGTGCTCTCTGTCTTTCCCTATGAAAACGAAGAGGGGGCCCGCGTCGCGGCCATGCAGGCGCTTTTGACAGCGAAGGAAACAATGCAAGGGATCCAGCGCGCAAATGACACCAGTTGCCCCATGCTGCCCGATTTGCGCCTGGGAATGGGTCTTCATGCGGGAGACGTCTTCTTCGGAAACGTAGGGGGAGAGACACGCCTCGACTTTACTGTCGTTGGGCCCACCGTCAACAAGGCTTCCCGGATCGCAGGCCTTTCCAAAGACCTCAATCAGGACATTCTGACTTCCAAGGAATTTGCCGATATTCTGGGCTGCCATGCGGGGGCGCTGGGCTCTTATTACCTGAAAGGGTTTGAGGAGCCACAGCCGGTATTTACGGCACCTGAACACGGCAGCGACTGCAAGACCGAAGAAGGAAAGCTTGCTTGGGATGCTTATGGCGCCCTGAAAACCAACGCCTCGTAATTTTTCCCATCCGTTTGGATGAAAACAAAAAACCCGCCACGGTCCTCCGGGCGGGTTTTGTTTTGACTTGCATGAATCTTTTGGGGGTCAAAGCAACACTGCACGTGCCTTCGAGAAAAACTGGCGCCGGACCAGCACCATAAACACAAAGAGCGTTGCCGCCATAAAGACATGCGGACCGCCATACCAACCAAGAAAACCCACGGAAAAGAACAGACTGGCCTGTCCTCGGCTGAAATGGCGCCCTGCCAGCGTCACAAACTTTGCGGCTCGATCCACTCTCTCCAAGGCTTCAGGATCCTCCTTGCCTTGCGTGTCAGCGACACTGCCCATGATGATTGTGGCATAGTTGAACAGGCGGTAGGCCCAACCGAACTTAAAGAACGAGTAGGCAAGGATGACGATCAGGCCGATGGCCTTGGTCTCCCAGTGCGCAGGATCCGGTGTCAGTTGGATCGGCAGTTCTTTGGCAAGTTCAACCACCTTGTCAGTTGAATTGAGAATGGCGAATGCGCCGCCAATGGCCAGTAGGGAGGTGGAGGCAAAGAAGGATGTGCCCTGCTGAAGGCCTGCTGCAATGTTGGTATCGGCAATTCTCATCTGCCGCGACAACATGGCGCGCAACCACGTGTGACGGTAGGCATCCATCATGTGAGTGAGAGATTTTTCACGCCATGGACTTGCATAGATCAGCCAGCTGTAGAGCAGCCAGCAGAACAAAAAAAAGATCAATGCGCCGATATCAAATGGACTCAAATGCTCCATTTTTGGCCTTTCTCTGCCGTTTTTTCACGCTATTCTTGCCCGGGGTGTGTTCGAAATACTCTTGACACGAATTCACCATGTTTTATCGCCTGCTTAGTGACGTCCTCAAGAAGTAAACGCGAGGTTAACGGATGGGTGGGGCGTGGTTCCACAGGAAATATGGCAGTTCGATGTCAATTAGGGGCTTGCGTCTCAGATCGAGACGGGCTAATCACCACCCCCGCAGCGCAATGAGTTTTCGTTTGCGCGCTATTTACAACAACTCATGGTGTTTTATGGACCAGGAAGTTCAGAAGTCCTGCTGGGGCGTGACGGCGAGAGCAGTTGTCGCATTAGGGGGCGCGCTGGCGCTGATCTATGTATTCGCAGGGGCTGGCGCCTAGCCAAGGCCCGCCGACTGGCGAATAAGGTTTCTATAGAAGGGGTGCAGATTACGGTCTGCACCTTTTTCTTTTGTAGGCCAAATCACCCAAAGGTGTGTTGCAGGCTCTTTCCTTGCAAAGCTCATATTGATAAACAGCTGCCATGGCATTGCATCTTGTAAAATTATGCGTGGGCGTTGATAGCCCGGATCAGCTTCAGCAATACATCGAGCACCGGCAGGTGCTGGCGCTCGCAGCGGGCGTCTCTGATGAGCAAGTCCATACGACCCGCATGGTCCCCACACGAATAGAGGAACTGCTTGATGGTGGCTCTCTCTACTGGGTTATCAAGGGATCCATTCAGGTGCGCCAAAAACTCATCGATATTCGCGTGCTTAAGGACGATGGCGGTCGCAAGCAGTGTGAGCTGGTCTTGGAGCCGCACTTGGTACACACGCATCAGCAGCCGCGCCGCCCATTTCAGGGCTGGCGCTATTTGAAGGCCGAAGACGCTCCCGCGGACATGCGCATATCAGCGGTGTCCGGCGATATTCCGGAGAGCATGCGTCAGGAGCTTCAAGAGCTCTGCCTAATCTAGCTGTATGTCGTTTTTTCGATTGCGCTTGTGAAGGAAATTTGCCTTCTCTCATCTTGCTTTAGCGGTTTCCTACCTCACATGACTGACAAGCCTTTCCGCTTCCGTTAACAGGAGTGGCTTGGTAAGCGGTGGTGTTTGCACTTATACTGACATTCAGCCTTTCAGAATGTTGGGTTTGGAGGCCTTTAAATGAAAGATAAGCAAGATGCGCTTTTAAAGCGTACCGACCTCCCAGAGCAGTCCTCTTCTTCTCAGGACATTCAAGCGTTCCTCAAAGCAGCCAGATCGATTGGTGCCCCAAAAACCGCCGGTGAGAATGGCCGGTTGGTGTTCGCACTGGATGCCACCATGAGCCGGCAACCGACGTGGGATCAAGCCTGCCACCTGCAGGCCGAAATGTTCCACGAGGCGGGCAAGGTCGGCGGTCTGGATGTGCAGCTCGTCTATTTTCGCGGCTTCGGCGAGTGCCGTGCTTCGAAGTGGGCGAGAGATGCTACTCAGTTGGCCTCTATGATGGGGCGGATCCATTGTCAGGGTGGGAGGACGCAGATCCGAAAAGTCCTCAAACACACCATCGCAGAGACGCGAAAGAAAAAGGTTCAGGCGCTGATCTATATCGGTGACTGTATGGAGGAGGAGCCTGATCTGTTGTGTGATCATGCCGGCGAACTGGGTTTGCTGGGCGTGCCCACATTCATGTTTCAAGAGGGCAATGACCCATTGGCGGAGCATACCTTCAAAGAGGTAGCGCGATTGACCAAAGGGGTCTTCCATCGATTTGACAGACAATCTGCAGAGCGCTTGCGCCAGCTCCTCGGAGCTGTGGCAGCCTATTCGGCAGGTGGTCGTGTTGCCTTGGAGAATTTGAGCAACAGTGGCCACAAGGGCGCTCAGTTGCTGATTGGAGATATGCGATAGCGATGGCTTATCTGGTTGCAGGAGGGCTGGTTCTGGCCCTTTCCATTTATCTTGCGAATGCTTTCACGAAGTCCAACCCGGCTGAACTGGCCAGAAAAATCAAGCTGGTTGGCGGAATTTTTCTGATACCGGTCTGCATATTTCTGGTTGTCACAGGGCGCTGGCTCGTTGCCATACCGCTTGCAGCTGTCGCCTTGTCGCTCTTTGGCGTTCGTGGCTTTTCGCCGTTTGCGGGCCTTCGTGGTCTCAACCTAGGAGGGCTTGGTGGCGATCCGTTTGGCGCATCACGAGGAAATCAAAAGTCCTCAGTGCGTTCGGCGTTCTTTGAGATGGCTCTGGATCACGACAGCGGTGAGATGGATGGCCGGGTGCGGTCGGGACGCTACTCCGGCCAAAGGCTGAGTGATTTGTCCATGGAGGACATGAAGAGCCTCTGGCGAGAAGTTTCTGGAGATCAGGACAGCCTGACTCTATTCGAAACTTATCTCGACAGCCGGTTCGCCGACTGGCGTGTACACTTCCAGTCGGACTCCACATCTGGGCATAGCCAGTCTTCGAGCTCTGGCTCCCTGACTGAAGAGGAGGCCTACGAGATTCTTGGTCTTTCCCCGGGGGCCAGCACGGAGGAAATCCGAGCGGCCCACCGCAGACTGATCAAGAGAGTTCATCCGGACAGCGGCGGCTCCGCGGTCCTTGCTGCTAAGCTCAACGAGGCGAAGGATAGGCTTCTCAACAGACATTAGTTATCACCGTTACGCAAGTTACTGATATACGGCATAGCAAGAGTAGTTTGCTCTTTTCAGGGACTTACAAGCGTCCCAAGCGGCAGTTTTCGTTTCAAATCCAATGAACCGGGCGCGGTACAGCGTCTGGTTTTTCGTGCGGACCGGCTCAGTGTACATGGAATAGCGCTTCAGCTTTCCACCGGTTGCTGCACGGGCTTTTTCTAGCATTGCAATGGCCTGCTCCTGACTGGCAGACGCGGAGATCTGCACGTGCCAGCTTGGCTCTGGTTCGGCGCTTGCTGCCGGTACCTGCTGCTGTGCAGCGTTCTGGACAGGGGCTGCAGCCGGAAGGGCGGTTGGCGCAACTGAGGCGACCTTGATGGGCTCTTCTGGGTTTGCAATTGGAGCCAGAGATTCGTGGCTCTCAAGCATTTGTGCGATCGGATCTCCGCCAGGCTTGGTGCTTGGTGTTATTGAAGCTTGAGCATAGGCCATTACCGGCGTGGATGCTGTTGCTGAACCGAAGCTTGGCTTGGAGTTTGGCAGCGCGGCCAGCGTTTGTGGCAGAGAAGTCGGGCTGCCAGCGAGCAGAAGCGGCGCGGTACGTGGGCCACGGCTAGCTTTGCCCAAGTAGCGGTTGATCAGGTCCACCATGTGTGCGTCGCGGCTGCGACCAGTTCGTCCGCCCATGACAACGGCCACGATGTGGCGGCCATCACGTTCCACGTTGGTTACGAGGTTGAAACCAGAAGCGCGAGTGTAGCCGGTTTTAATACCGTCAACGCCGCGAACAGATCCCAGCAGTCGGTTGTGGTTGCGCAGGCTCGTCTTGCCGTACTTGTAGGAGCGGGTGTTGAAGTACTTGTAGTATTTCGGAAACCGATCCTGAATGGCGCGGCCGAGCAACGACAGGTCATAAGCGGTTGTGACCTGTTTGCTGTTTGGCAGACCGTGCGGGTTCTTGAATACCGTATTTTGCATGCCGATGCGGCGCGCAGTTGCTGTCATCCGGCGCGCGAAGGCCGCTTCTGATCCGGAGATGTGTTCAGCAATCACCGTGGAGGCGTCGTTTGCTGAACGGGTGATCAGAGCGAAAATCGCATCTTTCACGCGCAAGGTGCCGCCTGCCTTAAGCCAGAGCTTGGTTGGCGGGCGCTGAGAAGCGTATTTGGATACGCGCATGCGGGTGTTCAAAGACATGCGACCGGCTTCCATTTCCTCAAAGAGGACATAGAGGGTCATGATCTTTGTTGTTGAAGCTGGGAAACGCCGTGCGTGGGCGTTGTCCTGATAAAGCACCTTGCCTGTCTTGGCGTCGACGACGACGCCCGCATACTTTGAGTTCGCCTCAGCTACTGTAGCTGTTGCCACCAACGTGGTCGCAACCAGGCCCGCCGTAGCAATCAGGCTGAAAGTCTTCTTGATACGTGACAGTGGTCCAAAAAAACGCAGACCCATAACTCGCCCCATTAGCAGTAAGCATTTGTTTTCGCGTTTGAAACGCGCACTCAACGACGGCTTGCAAGATCAAGCGAGATTCGCGTGATCCGTGCGGGTGTAAAAATCAGGAAAAGCCCCCAAACCGCTTCATGCCCAAAATGATGCAAACGCGGTTACGAATGTGTAAATGCCCGGCATCATTTTCATGTTTTTATCCCCTACCAAAATTAACGCAGCGTCACTAGCAGTTAGTAGTTGAATAATGCGATGCGGCATATTTTGACTTTTATTGTGCGGTGCGGTATAGGTGTTTCCTGTTAGTTTTCTGAGGGCTACCGCAGGTGCGTTGGTCTATTTTACTCTCTGAAATATTGGGGACATTGGTATGATGGGTGGTTTTGAAGAACTTCAGAAAATCCAGAAGGACAATTCTGAGATGGTAATGGAGAGCATTAGCGCGCTCTCAAAGGGGATGCAGGCGGTCTCCAACGAGCTCTCTGAGTATCAGAAGAAGTCATGGAAAGAGAGCAGCGATGCCATGTCTGCTGTCATGGGGGCAGGCACCTTGGACAAGGCATTTGAAGCACAGAACTCCTACGCCAAGTCCAGCTACGAGAACTTCGTCACCGAGATGACCAAGCTGGGTGAGATGTACAGCGAGATGGCTAAAGATGCATACAAGCCGTTCTCCAACATCATGCCTGAAGCCAAAAAGTAATTTTTCCCGTTTCAAATTGAGCTGATTGGAAAGCCCGGGTCTATTGGCTCGGGCTTTTTGTTGCCTACACTTTATATATATGAGACGTGTTTCGGCGGGGTGCTATCCCCACTACCATCCAAAAGCAGCTTATCACTTGGTTTATGCACCACGAAAATGCTCGGTTTCTGGGTTTGAATTTTGCAAACACCGTGCACAATGGTTTTAAGTAGAGTGATGAAGAGGGGTGGTGTGGTAACAGACACCGATTGTATTCTGGAACACTGCCTCTATTTAACATGAAGAACGTGGGTTCCAATCGATAGACCAAGTTGGGCATGAAGGTAAGTAAAATGGCAGTTGAGCAGCATTTTCGCGGAGATGCTGAAAGTCTGTTGTCGGTTTGTGATCCAAAAACAGTGGTGTTTGATCAATTAAACTTGAGTGCAGCAGGGTTGGGAACAATATTTCAAACATCATTTAGTTCTAGGGTGAAATTTTCCCCCTTGAATTCGAGGGGCTCTTGTTTAAATACTATCAAGGTCCCGGATTTATACATGATGGGGCACGAGGAATATATGAGTGGCAGAGACGATCCGGACGACGGTGGTGATGGCGGAACGGTCACTGTAACCAAGACGAAGCCGAAGGTTAAACGGCCAAGTCTCTACAGGGTGCTGCTCTTGAATGATGACTACACTCCCATGGAGTTCGTCATCCACGTTGTTGAGCGGTTCTTTCACAAGAGCCGGGAAGACGCGACGCGGATCATGCTCCATGTTCATCACCACGGCGTCGGTGAATGCGGCGTCTTCACTTACGAAGTGGCTGAAACGAAGGTCACGCAAGTTATGGATTTCGCCCGAAAACATCAACATCCATTGCAGTGTGTTATGGAGAAAAAGTAATAGGGGGCGCCTGTGCCGTCATTTTCTCGCAGTCTCGAAAAAGCTCTCCATCAGGCGCTGGCATTTGCCAATGAACGCCAGCAAGAATATGCAACCCTGGAACATTTGCTCCTAGCGTTGATTGACGACCAAGATGCAGCCGCGGTGATGCGTGCCTGCAACGTGGATCTGGATCAGCTTCGCCGGGAAATTGTCGAATACATCGATACCGAACTCGAAAACCTTGTGATGGATGGCGATGAGGATTCAAAGCCCACCGCCGGTTTCCAGCGCGTGATTCAGCGTGCCGTCATTCATGTCCAGTCGTCTGGCCGGGAAGAGGTTACAGGTGCCAATGTCCTTGTGGCAATCTTCGCGGAACGGGAAAGTCATGCGGCTTACTTCCTGCAAGAGCAGGACATGACCCGGTACGACGCGGTAAACTACATCTCACACGGGATTGCCAAGCGCGCCGGCATGACAGAGCCGAAACCTATTCGCGGTGTTGAGGAAGATAGCGAAGCGACGCCTACGGGCGGGGCAGGGTCTGCATCCGGCTCTGAGGGCAAGCAGCAGAAAACTGAAGCACTTGAAGCTTACTGCGTGAACCTTAATGAGAAGGCTTTCTCTGGCAAGATTGATCCACTGATTGGTCGTGACAAGGAAATCGCGCGGACCATTCAGATCTTGTGCCGCCGGTCCAAGAACAACCCGCTTTACGTGGGCGACCCTGGCGTTGGCAAAACAGCGATTGCTGAAGGCCTGGCTCGCCGCATCGTTGTTGGCGATGTTCCGGAAGTGTTGAAGACAGCAACCATCTTCTCTTTGGATATGGGTTCGCTGCTGGCCGGCACGCGCTATCGTGGTGACTTTGAAGAGCGCCTGAAGCAGGTGGTCAAAGAGATCGAAGAATATCCCGGCGCGGTCATGTTCATCGACGAAATCCACACCGTGATCGGTGCAGGGGCAACTTCGGGCGGCGCTATGGACGCGTCCAATCTGCTCAAGCCCGCTCTGGCCTCTGGCGCGATCCGTTGTATCGGCTCGACCACCTATAAAGAGTACCGCCAGTTCTTCGAGAAGGATCGGGCATTGGTGCGCCGTTTCCAGAAGGTGGATGTAAACGAGCCATCCATCCCGGATGCAATCGAGATCCTGAAGGGCCTGAAGCCTTATTTTGAGGACTTCCATAATGTGCGGTTCACAAATGATGCGCTTAAGGGGGCTGTGGAGCTTTCTGCACGCTACCTGAACGACCGAAAGCTGCCGGATAAAGCCATCGACGTGATTGACGAGTCCGGTGCCTCTCAAATGCTTATTCCAGAGTCCAAGCGTCGCAAGACCATTGGCCTGAAGGAGATTGAGGCAACCATCGCAACAATGGCTCGGATCCCGCCGAAGTCTGTTTCCAAGGACGATGCGGAGGTTCTGTCCAACCTCAACGACAGCTTGAAGCGCGTTGTTTACGGTCAAGACAAGGCAATCGAAGCGCTGGCGGCCTCCATCAAGTTGGCCCGAGCGGGTTTGCGTGAGCCGGATAAGCCAATCGGGTCTTATTTGTTCTCCGGTCCAACCGGTGTGGGTAAGACGGAGGTTGCGCGCCAATTGGCGTCCACACTTGGTGTCGAGCTGCTGCGTTTCGATATGTCCGAATATATGGAGCGTCACACCGTCTCCCGTTTGATCGGTGCGCCTCCAGGGTATGTTGGCTTTGATCAAGGTGGCTTGCTCACAGATGGCGTTGACCAGCACCCGCATTGCGTCTTGTTGCTCGATGAAATCGAAAAAGCGCATCAGGACCTTTACAATATCCTTTTGCAGGTGATGGACCACGGCAAGCTGACAGATCACAACGGCAAGCAGGTCGACTTCAGGAACGTCATCCTGATCATGACCACTAACGCTGGTGCTGCGGATCTTGCCAAGCCGCCGATCGGTTTCAGCCAGGTCAAGCGTGAAGGTGATGACACTGAAGCGATCAACCGGATGTTTACGCCGGAGTTCCGCAACCGTCTTGATGCGATCATTCCGTTCTCCAATCTGGATGACACCGTAATTCACAAGGTGGTCGAGAAGTTCGTCATGCAGTTGGAGGCGCAGCTTGCAGAGCGCAACGTGACGTTCGAACTGACGCCAGAGGCTGTCGCCTGGCTTGCTGAAAAAGGCTACGACCAGCAGATGGGTGCGCGTCCTCTGGGCCGTGTCATTCAGGAACACATCAAGAAACCGTTGGCGGACGAAGTGCTGTTCGGCAAGCTCAAGAGGGGCGGGACTGTGAAAGTATCTGTCTCCGAGGATCTTGAAGGGTTGCTACTTGAGAGTGTGGAGGACAAGCCTGCGGCCCCGGCCAAGGCAGCTCCGAAAGCGGCGAAGCCAAAGCGCAAGAAGGCGGCCAAGTCCACGTCCTCCAAGGGTGGTTCCAGCGTGCCAAAGGTTCCGCTCGCCGAATAACGCTTTAGTTACAGCTACCTAAATGATAAAGGGCCGGATTTCTTTTTGAAGTCCGGCCCTTTTGTATTTTTTGAAATGATGCTTACTGCGCAGCAATTTCCTTTGCCTCTTAAATAATAAGGGAGTATTACGGAT
The DNA here is from genome assembly GCF_028737195.1 of Pseudovibrio exalbescens. Classification (GTDB taxonomy): domain Bacteria; phylum Pseudomonadota; class Alphaproteobacteria; order Rhizobiales; family Stappiaceae; genus Pseudovibrio; species Pseudovibrio zosterae. The sequence goes on from NZ_JAQZAJ010000003.1 coordinate 606,709, forward strand.
GATATATTGTCGCAGGTTTGGTAAGGGCTAAACCCAGAGTGGGTGCTTTTTTGGCCATTTGGGAAGTGTTTCTCAGATCTGCGAGCTGTTCTGAATGGTTCTCCAGTCCAGTGAGGTCAATCCCGTTTCAGTCATGGAAACTCGCAGTACTTTGTCCTGGTATTTTCTGGGAATGCGCAAAGCGCTTTCTCTTCCAACAGTCATCTTAATGGGTGGATTTGTCGGTTTCGCAAGCTTGGCTCGAGAAGCGGATCTGTCTTTGCTTCAAGTCATGTTGATGACGATTTTCATTTGGGCTCTGCCAAGTATCGTGGTTTTAACCGGCGCGTTGTCGACCGGCGTCGGGCTTGTAACGGCTGCTATTGCGGTTGCCTTGTCGTCCATCCGGTTGATGCCCATGACGGTGGCCCTGATGCCGGTACTGCGAGATGGCAAGCGAACCCCCAATTGGCTGCTGTTGATCATGTCGCACTTCGTGGCAGTCACCGCTTGGGTTTTTGCAATGCGCACACTGCCAGACATGCCACGCCATGCGAGGTTGCCGTTTTTTGCGGGTTTTGTGAGTTTTGTGAACTCGTCTGTGGCGATCGTGACGGCCATCGCCTATCTGCTTGTGCCTCAGGTGCCGGACATCGTGGCCGGGGCGCTGGTCATGTTGACACCAATCTACTTCCTGATTTCCATGTGGGGCGCGGCAAGGGTTCCCTCAGACCATATGGCCATGATCTTCGGTTTGATCCTCGGGCCTGTTTTTTATCTCTGGTTTCCTGGATTTGACCTTCTGCTTTCCGGCTTTGTCGGAGGCACGTTGGCCTATGGGCTGTTTACCGCTCGGCGGAAGGGGTGGATCTGATGACAGGCGATATGATGCAGACGTGGTGGTGGCCGTACCTGATGATTTTCTTTGCAGGATGGATTGCCACAGACATCTGGCGCTGGATTGGGGTCTATGCTGCCGGGCGCATTGATGAAGAAAGCGAAATTCTGGTTTGGGTGCGCGCTGTCGCTACAGCGCTCATTGCTGCCATCATCGCGCGTCTGATCCTGTTTCCTGAAGGGCCGCTTGCAGAAACGCCGGTTTGGCTCCGCTTGGTCGCAACGGCTTGGGGGTTTGCGACTTTCAAGTTGTGCCGGGATCATTTGCTGGCAGGTGTTGCCACTGCGGAGCTTGTGCTGATCAGCGGTTGGTTGGTCGTCGTATGAGCTTTCGAGCTTTTGCGTTCTAGGCCTTTAATTTAGTCTCCTAATTCTCGGGGGTTTTGACTTCTGTCCTGCGAAGGACCGGGCGAGGGTGCTAGTTTGTTGCTATCAGGCACAGTTCCATAGGTTGGGAGCAGGTGATGGCATACATTCATCTCAGTCCGGAGAATATCGCGGACGAGCATATTTGCTGCGCGATTTCAGATAGCAAGTGCGCGGCAGGCTATCAGGCCAAGAAGGCGTGGCTCACGGAACAATTCGCTCATGGCTATGAGTTCGTGAAGCTGGATGAGCGCGGCAAGGTGTTCATTGAATTCGGGCCAGCCGAACATGGATGGGCACCGATTTCAGCGCCGAACTATCTGCTGATCAACTGCTTTTGGGTTTCAGGCAAGTTCAAGGGGCAGGGCCATGGCAAGGCGCTGCTTGACGTTGCTCTGAAGACTGCGCGGGATCAGGGACGCGATGGACTTGTTACCATTGTTGGGAAAAAGAAGTTTCACTTCATGGGCGAGGGAAAGTGGTTCAAGCGCCAGGGCTTCGAGGTGGCAGCAAGTTCGCCTTGGGGCTTTGAGTTGCTTGCATTGAAGCTCTCTGAGAACGCCGTTGAGCCCAACTTCTTGCCAGCTGCGCTCACGGGGCAAGGCCCGGAGGAAAAGGGACTGGTGGCCTACTACAGCGCGCGCTGCCCCTTTACGGAGCTGTACGTGAACCACTCTTTGCGCGAGACCGCTGAAAAGAGGGGGCTACCGCTAAAGATCGTAAAGTTTGAGCGTTTGGAGCAGGCGCAGGCTGCGGCCTGTCCGGCTACCATCTTCGCCCTGTTCAAGGATGGGGCTTTCATCACGACTGATGTCAGTGTCTGCATGGATAGCCGGTTCGACAAGGTGCTTGCCAAAGCGTGACCGCAAAGCCCCACCGGTCTGCCAAGGGTGGGGCCTGCGTTTTTGTGCCTGCCGCTTCCTATAGGACAGCGCGGATTTTGTCTGCGTGCTCTTTCAGTATCGCAGGGTCAGCCATGTCGCCAGTGTGCGGACGCAAGGCGACCCCGTCAAAGCGAGGGATTACATGCACGTGGGTGTGGAACACGACCTGACCGCCCGCGCTTTCTGAAAACTGCTGAACTGTGGTGCCGTCAGCGGAGAAGGCCTTCATAACAGCCAGAGCCATTTTCTGAACGGTTGCCATCAAGGATGTGAGGCTGTCACTGTCGATGTCCAGAATGTTGCGAGAAGGGGCCTTTGGCAGCACCAGAATATGGCCGTCACCTCGTGGCATGATGTCCATGATTACGAGTGTGTTGTCGTCCTCAAAGACCTTTTCGCAGGGCATTTCCCCGCGCAAAATTTTCGCAAAGACGTTCTGGTCGTCATAGGCAGTCATGGTGACATCCCTCGGGCTCTAGTTGAAATTACCTATTATCTTTTTGGGGTTACGCTGCGGCGTTCAATAGGTGCTGAACTCATTCATAATGTGATTCAATCGGCTTGTTGAGAAAATGATTCAAGAAACGCGGGTTCTTCAGAAAATGATTCAACTTCGCCCTTTTTGTGAGTCAGAGCAGACTCTTAGAGGGCGTTCTTTAAGTTGAATTGTCCTGATGTTTTTTGAAAGGGCCGCGCTCTTTCAGGTAGGCCTGATCTTCTTCCACTGCGACTCGTTCGTGCTCCAGATAGTTTGCTACCGCGTTTCTTAAGGAAGGGTGTGCAATCCAGTGGGCGGAATAGGTCGTGTTGGGCATGTAGCCGCGTGCCAGCTTGTGGCTTCCCTGGGCGCCTGCTTCGACGCGCTTGAGGCCTCGATGAATGGCAAAGTCGATGGCCTGGTAGTAGCACACCTCGAAGTGCAAGAAGGGGTGATGCTCGATGCACCCCCAATTGCGGCCATACAGCGTATCGGAGCCGATCATGTTGAGTGCGCCTGCGATGTAGCGGCCATTGCGCTTTGCCATGATCAACAAGACATCTTCCGGCTGACGTTCGCCCAGAAGCGAGAAGAACATGCGGTTCAGATAAGGTGTTCCCCACTTGCGGGCCCCTGTGTCCATGTAAAAGGCATAGAAGGCGTCCCAGTGGTGTTCTTTGATGTCCGAACCGGTGATCCATTCGATCTCGATATCGTGTGCCAGCGCTTCTCTGCGCTCCTTGCGCAGCGCTTTGCGCTTTCGAGAGGCCAAAGTTTCAAGAAACTCCTCGAACGAGCGGTACTCGTTGTTGTTCCAATGGAACTGCTGGTCGGTACGTTGCAGGAACTCCAGTTCGCCAAGTGCATCCCATTCCGGCTTCTGCATGAAGGTTAAATGCACGGAAGAAGCGTTATAGCGGTCTGCAAGGTGAACAAGTCCCGAGACTAGGGCTTGGCGTGCGGTGCCTTGGTCCACCTCGGGTGCGACAAGCAGTTTGCGTGCTGTAACCGGCGTAAATGGAACACTGCATTGAATCTTTGGATAGTAACGCCCGCCCGCCCGATGAATGGCATCGGCCCAAGCGTGGTCAAAGACATATTCGCCCTGACTGTGGTTTTTGAGGTAGGCGGGGACTGCCGCAAGCACTTCGCCTTGCTGCTCCAATATCAGGTGGTGCGGCATCCAGCCAGTATCTACGGATGCGCAGCCGCTCTCTTCCAGTGCCTGTAAAAAGTCCCAGGATAAGAATGGGTTATAGCTGTTTTCTTCGGAGACTGATTCAAGAAGTTCAGAGGATGATTCAAACTCGGTTGGAATTCTTCTTGCACCCGAGTTTGCCAAGTGATCCCATTGAGCACGTTCGATCTCTCTTAGTGACGAGATCGCGCGCAGGGCTGGTGCGTTTTCGTCGGGCATACGCCTCTGATCTCCTGTTGCTCGGTTCATCTGCGCGGGGATGCGCGTTGACACTGGCTAAGCTAGTGTTTCTAACGCATGCGTCAAAGAGGCCAAGGCTAACAATTACATGATTGGCAGATCTGGGTCGAAGCCTTCAAACACAATCTGGTCGGCAAAAATCTGGGCTTTCTCGCGATCCGCCGGGGTTTTGACTGTCCAAGCCATCACCGGGACGTCTCTTGTGCGTTTCAGAAAGCTTGGGCCGACGGCTGGTAGGTCGCGAATGCAGTATGAAATGAAGTCTGGCTTGGTCCCAAGCATATGTAGCATGTAGCGGATAATGAACCGCTGCACGGGATTGTAAAAATCCCGCTGTGGCTTTTCAAGAAACGAGCAGGACAGAGCCCCCCTTGGAATGTGAGGGGCCATGTCTTTAAGAGCCCGCAGCATTTTGGGGTCAAAGGATTTCAGTGCAAAGGGCCCGTTGTAGTGGCGCAGGGCCTCCACAATCTCGTAGAGAAATTCGCGTTGACCACCATTCCTGAACAGTGACTTAACCTCAATGATCAGCGGGACATCGCCTTTGACTTCTTCAAGGAGCTGTTGCAGTGACCACATCGGGTCACGGGTCCGTTTCAGCTTGACCTTCATAAGCTCGTCAAGCGTGCGGTGGGCTACTTCACCTTTGGCATGGGTAACTCGGTTCAGTGTATGATCATGAAAGATGAGTGCCTTGTGATCAGCGGTCTCTTGCAGGTCGACCTCAATGGCGAAGTTTCGCTCCAGCGCTTTGGAAACGGCGGTTGGCGTGTTTTCGATAACGCCGTTCTCGTCGTTGTGGTAGCCGCGATGCGCAATTGGGCGCTCTGTGAGCCACGAAAGATCTTTCATACACGCATTCCGGAGATCACGGGCGAACCTTGGTCCGCCACTGTCATCAGTTCTGTCGGATAAGTGTGCCAGCTGGTTCCAATAACCAGATGACGCTCACAGCAGTTCGAAAATGGCTTCAACTTCGACCGCGACGCCAAAGGGCAGCGCGCCTGCGCTGATCGCTGATCGAGCATGCTTGCCCGCTTCTCCCAAAACCGCGACCATCAAATCAGAAGCGCCGTTGATCACGACGGGTTGTTCTGCGAAGTCCGGTGTCGAATTTACGAAGCCGACAAGTTTGACCAGTCTGACCTTGGAGAGGTCACCTGCGGCTGCCTTGGCTTGCGCGAGCAGGTTGATGGCACAAATCTTGGCCGCTTCTGCGCCATCCTCGGTGGTCAGATCAGCGCCGACTTTGCCTTGAAAACTGATCTTTCCGTCCTTGATTGGGATTTGACCGGAGATGAACAGCTGGTTGCCGATCTTCACGAATGGAACATAGTTGGCAGCTGGAGCGGCAGCTTCTGGCAGGGTGATGCCTAGAGCGGACAAATTTGCTTCAATATCAGCAGTCATCGATAACCCTCAGTGCACACTATAAGCACTTGCGCTTAAAGTGTTTTGCAGATTGCCGAAGAATCGTGGGGCGCGCAAGACAGGAACTTACTATTCATATTGGCTGTATAATTTTCATGCACTTTACGAAAAACTGCCCGTTCTATTGGTTTTGGGATTTGCATTTGCGCGTTCTTTATGCAGAAAATGCCGCTGCGGGACACAGGGTAGCCAAGAAACCCGAGCAATTCCGCAAACTCATGTGTCATCTGGAGGTTGTATGTCTACAGGAACAGTAGCTTCTCGGCTCATGAGGTGGGGATTGGCCGCGGCTTGGCTTGCCTTGGGCAGTAGCGGTGCCAACAGCGCAGACCTGCAACCGCATCTGGCCATTTACGATATGGAGCTCGTGGATGCCGAGGAAGGCTCCGGCATCTCGGAGATCAGTGGGCGCATGGTCTACGAGTTCACTGGGAACACGTGCGAGGGTCATGCAATCACTGTGCGTTTCATGATGATCATGACCTCTGACATGGGAATGTCGCAGGTGACCGACTTGCGAATTTCGTCGTTTGAGACGGCTGGCGGCGAGAGCCTGCGCTTTCTCACACGGTCTTTTGTCGACAGCTCCTTGGCGGAGGAGGTGCGCGGCACGGCAACCCGAGAGGCTCAAGGTACTTCAGTCCGGCTGAAGCAGCCATCCGGTCAGTCCTTGGAATTTTCCAAAGATGTCATGTTTCCAACTGAACACCTGTCTGCGGTCATAGACGCGGCGCAGCGGGGCGAGCGCTTCCTGTCGGCCAAGGTCTTTGATGGCAGCGAGGCAGGAAGCACGCTGTTTGAAACAAGCACCGTGATGACGCCCGTAACAAGAAATCTGAAGGTCATTTCTTATGAATCGAAGCTGCCTGTAGCGGAGCCGGCAGAACAACTGTGGCGCATTTCTTCCGCCTATTTCAACCTGGACATGCCTGAAGGCGTGAGTGAGCAGACGCCGGATTACGAGCTGCAGTTTCTCATGGATAGCCGAGGAATTGCACGCGAGTTGAAGCTGGATTATGGCACCTTCATGGTCTCTGGAACCCTTGTAAATCTGAGGGTCCTGAACGAGGACAAGTGCCAGTAACCGGCGTTTGAACGGAGGTTCTGGTTGAATTGTTTCTTGTGAATCTATTTGCTCGGCGGGTTCTTGCTTGCGGCACACCAAGGGGCTTAGCGCTCCTTGGCCGTTGAAGTCGGGTCTTTGCCCAGAGCGCGGCCCAAACCGACGCTTTCCTTACCGAACTTGTTTCTCAGTGCATCGATGGCCTTTTCAGCCTTGGCGCGCTTGCCTGCCTGTTCATCGACAAGATCTTCCGGGTCTGCAAGGGCTGGATCACACAGGTCAGCCAAGCCTACGCCGATAAGGCGGTAGCGCTTTTTTCCATCTGCTTCCGGCTGCAACAGCGCATTCGCTGTTCGGAAAATACGGTCCGCCAGCTGTGTCGGGTCATGCAGCTGCCGTGAGCGTGTGATGGATTTGAAGTCATTGGACTTCAGTTTCAGCATTACGCTTCGCCCTGCAAAACCTGCGTTTTTAGCGCGGAACGACACCTTCTCGCTCAGTTCCCAGAGAATGTCTGAAAGTTCCCTGGGGTCGGCGATATCGATATTGAACGTTGTTTCGTTGGAGATGCTTTTGGTTTCGCGCTCGTTGGAAACGTGGCGGTCATCTTCACCTTGGCATAGCTTCGCCAGTCGCAGGCCCATGACGCCGTAGGCTTTGGCGAGGTCGGTGGGGTCTTTGCGCTGGAGCTGGCCGACCGTTGTGATGCCATCGGCTGCAAGCTTCTTTTGCAGCACCTTTCCAACGCCCCAGATGATGCTGGTGGATTTGTCTTCAAGGAAACTTTTGCGCTCAGCGGCACCGATGACAGAAAAGCCGCGTGGTTTGTCGAGATCTGAAGCAATCTTGGCGAGGAACTTGTTTGCGGCCAGCCCCACAGACAGCGAAACGCCGATTTCCTGTTCGATGCGTTTGACGAACTGCACCAAGATTTCCGCTGGTGTGCCGTGGTGGAGCTTTTCGGTTCCGGATAGGTCCAGAAAGGCCTCGTCAATGGACAGCGGTTCCACCAGAGGGGTGAGCTGCTGCATGGCCTCTCGGATCTGGCGGCCCACACTCACATAGACGTCCATGCGCGGGCGAATGACAACTGCATCCGGACAGGCGTCAAGAGCTTTGAACATGGGCATGGCAGAGCGCACGCCATACATTCGGGCGACATAGCAGCAGGTCGCGACCACGCCCCGCCGCCCGCCGCCAACAATGACTGGTTTGTCAATCAGGTCCGGGTTGTCGCGTTTTTCGATGGCGGCATAGAACGCGTCGCAATCAATATGGGCGATGGAGAGTTGGTCCAGCTCTGGATGTGCGACCATGCGAGGGCTGCCGCAAGAAGGGCAGCGGTTCCGAGTTGGGGCAAAGCGGTTGCCACAATCGCGGCACAGTGCCTTTGGTTGGGTCGCAGGAATGGACATAAGCAAGACCAGTGATTGGATTTGTTCCTATTATGTCCTCGTCTTCTACGCCAAACCAAACACTTCCTTCAAGTATGCCCCGGTTTCTATCCAGCAGCAGGAGCGAAAAGCGACGCCATCGATCTGAGGTGCGCCCACAAAGAACACAGGATCGGCCACGAAGTGAACCAGCTGCACATGGGGCGCTGTTGTTCTGGCCGAAATCAGGTTTTGAGGGCTGTCATCAATGAAGACCACCGGGTTGGAGCCTCGGCCTTTTCCCAGTTCGGCAACCGCGCCGCCTTTGGGGCCTGAGTTGGTAATCAGCGGGTAGTCCATGCCAAGCTCTGCCAGCAGCTTGATGCGTGCCGCCCGGTTCGCAGTTCCCGGAAGGTTGGTCAGAATGATGATGTCTACATGCTCACGCAGGGCGGCCAGCTGGAGCGCTGCATGATCAACCGCATCCTGACGGTGGACCACTGTCTCAAAGAACTGCGAAATGAAGCGGTCGCATTCGGTCTTTGAGAGAAGGCGACCCGTTTTTGTTTCCACCAGATTGTTGTGGAGGCGATAAATGGGTTCTCTAAGGGCGATGCCCTGTTCCTGGCCCAGGGCGTGCATGTGCCGAATGAAGTGCAGCAGAACCTCGTCCGCATCACAGATGATCAGCGGACGTGATGTAAGCTCCAGGCCTTCAATTTCCTTCATGAACTGCGGCGAGGGGCGATCAGGCTCCGGCAAAGTAGTCCACCCCTCCCGCCAGTGTCAGGTGGGCGGCGGCCAGCATTGTCGGCCGATGGCCTTGAGTCTCGGTGAAAGCAAGAAGCAGCTGCTCGTCTTGCATGTAGAACTCCAAAACACCGGCCAGAAAGCCGGGTTCTTGGGCTGCCTCGCGAATCTCCGAGGGGCCGATACCTGCCAGAGATAGGAAGCGACCGAGGTATTCCGGGTTCTGGGCGAGGTAAGACAGTGCGCTTGTGGCGATTTCTTCCGCGGCTTCCTGCGTCATGGGGCCGGATTTTGTTCCTTTCATCGCTTGTTTGCCTTTCCGAAACGATTCTTCCTTAACTTATTGTCAAAACCCTAGTGCGAGATGCTGAGCAAGGCTATCATTTCGTTTGAATGATCATTCGGTTATAAGCGTCGATCGTTCAAAAAACCTGCGGGATTCGAATGGAAATGCAGAAGACAGTGCTGATTGTTGAAGACAATGAGCTCAACATGAAGCTCTTTAATGATCTCTTAGAGGCGCATGGCTATTCTACCTTAAGGTCACGTAACGGCATGGAGGCCTTGGAGCTTGCGCGTCAACATGTGCCAGACCTGATCTTGATGGACATTCAGTTGCCGGAAGTCTCCGGGCTGGAGGTGACCAAATGGATCAAGGAGGACGATGCGCTGAAGTCCATTCCCGTTGTGGCCGTGACGGCGTTCGCCATGAAAGGCGATGAGGAACGCATCCGTCAAGGCGGGTGTGAGGCCTATATTTCCAAGCCGATCTCGGTAGGAAGTTTCTTGGAAACGGTCCGCTCCTTTCTCGGGGAGGCCGCGTAACTGGAGTAGGATAGCAGATGACAGGTCGAATATTGGTTGTAGACGACATTGAAGCCAATCTTCGCCTGCTCGCAGCCCGGCTCGCCGCAGACTATTTTGAGGTCACCACAGCCTCCAATGGCCATGAAGCGCTGGAAGCCATGGAATCCAACGCATTCGATGTGGTGCTACTTGATGTGATGATGCCAGACATTGACGGCTTTGAAGTCTGTCGGCGCATCAAGCAATCTCCCCGCACAGCCCATATTCCCGTTGTCCTGATTACCGCACTCAAGCATCAGAGCGATCGACTGCGGGGCTATGAGGCTGGCGCCGATGATTTCATATCCAAGCCTGTCGATGACGTGGAACTGGTGATCCGGGTGCGTAATCTGATCCGCATGAAGCGGGCCATGGATGAGCTGCGCATGCGCGCACGCACGGGGCAGGATCTGAACCTGCAAATGAGCGAGCCGGAACTGCAGGAGCCAGTGACCGATGCCTCGGTTTTTCTGGTGGACAGTGATCTGGCCTCAGTCAAGCAAATTGAAGGGTATCTTGCCGGGCATTTTACCGTGATTTCTGAAGGGCGGCCGGGCAGGGCTGTTTACCGCTGCGTGGAAGATGATCCCGATTTGGTGCTGATCAATGGCAATATAGATGCCACCGATCCATTGCGGTTATGCGCGCAGCTACGGTCCAATGAGCACACCCGGATGATCCCGATAATCTTCTTGTCCAGTCAGCGCGACAAGCGGCGCCTGATCAAGGCAATGGATATTGGCGTCAATGACTTCGTTGAGCAGCCCATTGACCCATCGGAATTTATTTTGAGGTGTACGACACAGGTGCGCCAGAAACGGACCAGCGACGCGCTTTTGCGCGCCATGCAGGAAACGGTGGAGATGGCCGTGACGGACGCGCTCACAGGGCTCTATAACCGCCGCTACTTCGAGCATCACGCTGGTGCCCACATCGCCCGCGCGATCAAGGAGGGCAAGTTTCTCTCGCTGCTTTTGCTGGACGTTGATCACTTCAAGTCGATCAACGACAAGTATGGACATGATGTGGGGGATGAGGTGCTTGTGGAGTTCGCACATCGGCTTCGCCGGAACGTGCGTGGTCTTGATCTGGTTTGCCGCTACGGCGGTGAGGAATTCGTTATTGTCACACCGGAAACTGATCAGAAAGTTGCGCTGACTGTTGCAGAGCGCTTGCGTGCCGAAATCGCGGCTATGCCGTTCACTGTCGTAGGCAAAACCGAGAAGATACCCATTACCGCAAGTATTGGTGTAGCAACGCTTCAGTCCACAGACGAGACCACTGCAAGCTTGGTCAAGAGGGCCGATCAGGGGTTGTATTCCGCCAAAAATGGTGGGCGGAATCAGGTGCAGCTGAACCTGATTGATCCACAAGATAACCACTGCCTCTAATAAAAAGGTGTGGTTCTCACCTTGTTTCCGTAGTCTTCATTGAAATTAGAGTTTATTTGTTGTGCATAGAACTAGAATCCCCTCGCTTTTCAGGAGCGCATTTACCTTAAAGCTTTACTAAAGTCGTAAATGTTGCGATGGTATCGTTGATTGCAAACGATAATTGCAGGGCATGTCCAGATTTAACACAAGGTGACGCGCATTTGCGCAGGATTGCCGAGACTGGACTTGGACAATTTAAACACCCTACGGAGCGCTCAGGTCCGCCGCATCTCCTGGGTCCGTGGGGTTGGTCGGCGCAGAAACGGGTTCAGAGTGGCCTCCTCATGTCATCCGCTTCGCGCCGACCACCACTCCACTTCCTAATTTATTCATCTATACCCCTTATATGTCAGTGATATAACGCACGCAGTGCGTGTGGGGATACCTTTTTTCTCACCCTGAGCTATTAGCCGGGAAGTGCGCAACCTTTTGTGCGTATTTGGCTTCTCTAGATTGTGCAGGGGGCCTTCGCGTTTAGCTGGAGTAGTATTGCGCTGAGGCGGTTTGAGATGTGTCCGAAGACCGCTCTTGAATAAGTGAACTCCATTAATCAAAGCGGGATCCGGGTCTGGCTCCGGTCCGGAAACGGTCTTCGCAAACAAAAAAGGGCGCCCAGAGGGCACCCTTGATCATGTCGAGGAGAAAAGACCTTACTTGATCTTTGCTTCCTTGAATTCAACGTGCTTCTTAACGACCGGGTCGTACTTACGCTTGACCATCTTTTCGGTCATGGTGCGGGAGTTTTTCTTGGTCACGTAGAAGAAGCCAGTGTCAGCAGTAGACAGCAGCTTGATTTTGATTGTGGTTGCCTTGGCCATGGCTAAGGGTCCTATGGGTTGTCGGCCTGGTCATGGCCGGATTGTTTTTGTCATGCTCGTCATGCCCGCTGCGGATCATTTCCGTCGGGCGCGTGTGCGAGCGAAACAGAGGAAATTCAGCGCGCACACTACTGATTAGCGGCTTAAAGTCAAGATCTGTTGTTAAGAGAGCCGTAAACAAATTGTCCTTATGAGGCAAACTAAAACGTACGCTCCCAGGAGAGTTGCGAACACGATAGGCAAGCCATTGCTATCTAGGGCCTTCATGGCGTACCCGGTTGTGGCTGGTCCTACAAGCATTCCAAGGGAATACATCATCACGAAGGCCGCATTTGCAGAGGCCAGATTGGCCCCTGAAAACCGGGCGCCAAGGTGAGTCAACCCAATGGTGTAGAGCCCCGCGATAATTCCTCCCCAAAAAAACATCAGTGGAAACAAGAGGTAAGGGGAACTTGAGGCGGGAATCATCAGGGCCGCGCCACCGCTGCCCAGGATGGCACAGACCAGCAGTATCATGCGCCGATCGAGTTTGTCCGCCAACATGCCGATTGGTATCTGCAAAAGCAGATTTCCGGCCGTCATGGCTGTGACAAGAAGCGCGGCTGTTGCGGTAACATATCCAATGCCGATGCCATAAAGCGGCAGCAGAGAAAGCGCGCTCGACTCAATTGCTCCGAAGAAGAATCCGGCAAGGGTTGCGATGGGGGCAACCAGCAGGAAAGAGAGAAACTTGGTTGTGGCCTTCTCTTCAAGGTCTGGTCTGGCTCTGAAGCCGTACATGATCGGGAAGGCAGCCAAAAGGATCAATACGGCGGACACGAAAAATGGTGCTGGCCCTGTTGTGCCCACTGTAGCCAAGATGATGGGTCCCGTTGCAAAGCCCGCTGACAGCACCGTTGCATAGATTCCCATGATCAAGCCACGGCGTTCGCTGGGGGCAAGGGCATTGATCCAGAACTCAGAGAGCACGAAGGCCACGCAGACTGCGCCGTGAAACAAAATACGTAATGGGAACCACATCCACAGTTCTTGCGCAAAGAAGAACAGCGGAAGGGCGAGGCCGGAGACAACCACGGCACCCAGCAAGGCGAGTGGCGTTCCAAAGCGGCGGGCGATGGGCGTACAGAGCGGTGTGGCCGCAATGGCAGCCACACCAGCGAAGGCGGTGTTCAGGCCGATCATGCCCTCTGAAATGCCGCGTTCACTTAGTGTGAGGGCAAGAAGGGGCAGGCTGGCGGAGAGTGCAAGACCGACGGCGGTGATCGCGCCGATGGCGGCAACGATGCCGCGTCGTTGTCTTGGGTCAAACAGAACGCCGCCGCGTGCGGTGGGGGAGTGCATAGCAGTTTGCCTGTTCAGTAATGGGGTGAGGCTTAAGTTCTTTTTGGGTTCAAAGTTACTCAAACATTTGAACGTTCGTTCAGGATTTAGCCCATGTGTGTCGGTGAGCACAATACGGAATAGGGATGAGGCGCAAAAAAAAAGCGCCGCAGAGGCTGCGACGCATCAACACAGTGTTTTGCAAATACTACCAGTACACGCGTGTTTCTAGAGTTCTTCTCGAACAAACCCTTCAGGTGTCCAGTAGTAGTAAGGAACCGGATAATCTGGCTCCAGCTTCGGATCTTCCGCGAGGCGGTTCTGCAGCTCTTCAATAACGGCCAAAGTTATTGGCGGTAGCTCCAACTGCTTGCTCTCCTCCAAAGAAAGCCATTGAAGCTCTTCCAGCTCGCCCGATGGCCCTGTTCCTTCTGGGAGCCTGTCGGCGATCTGATCTGACCAGACGGCGAGAAAGCGCGTGTCGTAACGCCGTGGACGTCCAGGAGGCGTGATGGCGCGTGCAACGAAGCGCATCGGGCTCAGGTCCGGCATGACGAACCGGTTGTCAAAGGCTTCAAAACCATGGCCGCAGGGTTCTGTATCGTTGTGGTCCAGACGACCGATGAACAGGCCTGCTTCTTCATAGGTTTCGCGCACAGCGGCAATGGCGAAGGCGCGAGTGTAGTCCTCTTCTTCTTCGCCCTTCAGATCCCTGGTAAGCTTTGACTGCACAGTGGGATCATAGTCCGCGGCAAAACGAACGCCGACGTCTTCCGGATCGACGCGCCCACCTGGAAACACAAACATGCCGGGCATGAACTTGTGGCGCATGTGGCGCCGGCCCATGAGAACATGAGGGTCACCGTCAGCCTTGCGCTCCAGAATAAGAAGCGTTGCCGCATCTTTTGGTACCAGCGGCTCTCCATCAAGAATGCGATCAACGCGTTGAAGGCGGTCGAGTATTTCCTGGCTCATGGTGCGCTAGGCCTGACTGACGGAGTGAAAGGTGTTGTCACCGGTTTCCTCCTCATCCTCTGACTTTAGATCAAAGCCGTGCATGCGCAGCGCCCATTGCAGGCCCACAAGACTGCCTTTTATGGGCGGCAGCATGGCGAGCGACATAACCACCGTCAGCGGCAGCCACAGGGCCATATGAAGCCATAGGGGAGGAAAGAAGGCCATCTCCACTGCAAGGCACAGAGCCACAACGATGTGACCGACAATGAAGATGGTAAAGTACGGAGGGGCGTCGTCGGCGCGGTGGTGGTGTAGTTCTTCACCGCACGCATCGCAGCTTTGTTTGACCTTCAAGAAGCTTTCAAACATCTTGCCGTTGCCGCAGGAGGGGCACTTCAGCAGCCCTCCCTTGGCCATAGCGGAAGCCACGTCACGTTTTGGGGGAGGGCTGATGCTTTCCTGCAAACTCATTCGTGTTTCACCGTTTCTTTCGAGACTTCGACTTTCTCAATCCCGCTGGCTTGCCTGTTCGTTGCGACCAGTTCTTCTTTTTTGTGGTCGGCTTGCGTCGACCCATATCTGAGGAAATCTTACCTGGGCTCAAAATCTCGAACCGCAAGGCGCCTGCGAATGGAGCTGCTTCTGCCAAACGAACTTCAACCGTATCTCCCAGTTGGAAGGTTTCACGGGTGGCTCTGCCAATCAGTGCATGGGCCGCTTCTTCATAGGCGTAGTAATCATTCCCAATAGTAGAAGCAGGTACAAAACCATCTGCGCCGCTATCTTGCAAGCGTACAAAAAGTCCCGATTTGGTGACGCCGGCGATTCTTCCGGTGAACTTGGCACCGACCTGGTCTGCCAGCCAGAGGGCGATCAAGCGGTCAATGGTTTCCCTTTCCGCCAGCATTGCCCTTCTTTCTGCTGCGGAAATTTCCCCTGCGATCACCTCGAGTTTGTCCTCAAATCCGCTAGGTAAACCGTCCTTGCCGAGGTTTAGCGAGGCAATCAACGCCCTGTGGACAATCAGGTCGGCATAGCGGCGGATTGGGGAAGTGAAGTGGGCATAACGTCGCAGGTTAAGGCCAAAGTGACCAATGTTTTGCGGGTGATACTCGGCCTGCGCCTGAGAGCGCAGCACAACTTCGTTCACCAAAGGCGAGTTTGGCGTGTCTTTTACGCGGTCCAAGATGTTGTTGAACACGGAGGCGCGCAAACCACCCTGATGGGGCAGCTTGATGTTCATGGTCGACAGGAAGTCGCGCAGGTTTTCAAGCTTTTCCGGCGTAGACGCGTCATGGATGCGGTAGAGCAGTGCAGAATTCTTGGATTCCAGTGTTTCTGCCGCGGCCACGTTGGCCTGAATCATGAACTCTTCAATCAGTTTGTGGGCGTCAAGGCGCTCTGGCACCACCACGCGGTCCACTGTGCCATCTTCTTTCAGAAGAATCTTGCGTTCAGGCAAGTCAAGCTCGAGTGGGGCACGCTTGTCGCGGCCTTTCTTGAGAACCGCGTAGGCCTGCCAAAGAGGTTTCAGCACATCTTCCAGCAAGACCTCTGTCTTGTCGTCAGTTATGCCTTCAATGGCTTTTTGTGCCTGCTGGTAGGAGAGCTTGGCCGCAGAGCGCATGATCACACGGTGGAAGGTGTGCGAGATCTTTTGGCCCTCAGCATCAAACACCATGCGCGTCGCCATGGCAGGGCGTTCTTCCTTCTCGCGAAGGGAGCACAGGTTGTTTGAGATGCGCTCCGGCAGCATAGGGATGACCCGGTCCGGGAAATAGACCGAGTTGCCGCGCTTTTGCGCTTCGCGGTCCATGTCGGAGCCTGGTGTCACATACGCGGCCACGTCGGCAATAGCGACGTAAACCACAACGCCACCTTCGTTTTCCGGATCATCATCAGCCTGTGCGAACACCGCATCATCGTGGTCCTTCGCGTCCGCCGGGTCGATCGTGATCAGCGGAATGTCGCGCCAGTCTTCCCGGTTTTGCTGCTTGACCGGCTTGGCGCTCTCGGCTTCTGCCAGCACTTCATCCGGAAACACGTTCGGAATGTTCTGGCTGTAAAGCGCGATTTCGGAGACCGCGTGTTCGGAGTTCATGGAGCCGATGCGGTGTTCAACGCTGGCCCGAGCGATGCCGTAGCGCCCGACCTTGTGAACAGCAACGGAAACGAGATCGCCGTCTTCTGCTTCTTTCAGGTCCCGTGGATCAATATCCACTTCTTTGACACGCCGGTCTACTGGCTCCAGGTGGACCGCCTTGGTTGTCGGGTCGATGCGCAGGATGCCCAGTATGGTGCTTTCCTGCTTCTGCAACCTGCGGATTACACGGGCGCAATACGAGGCTTGCGGCCCCGGATCCTGTTCATTCAAACGCACAAGAGCACGGTCGCCCACCCCAACTTGAGGGCCGGACTTGCCACGACGCTGTTCCTGCAGGATCAGAATGTTGGGCGGGTTGCCATGTTCGGGATCCCAGTTCGTCGGGGTGCCCAGCAACTCGCCATCACGGGACCGGGTGTTGAGGTTCACCACCAAAACGGAGGGGAGGTCGCCGGGGCGGATCATGCGCTTCTTGCGCTTTTCGATCGACCCTTCTTCAGCGAGTTCCTTCAGCTGTTTCTTCAAATGGATGCGAGCTGCACCCACAATGCCGAAGTGGCGGGCGATTTCCCGCTTGCCGGCTTTGCCGGGGTTTTCTGCGATGAACGCAAGGATGTCATCGCGGGACGGCATTTCTGCCGGTCCCTTGTGCTTTTTTCCAGCGAGCTTGTGTCGGCTCAATTCTTTTCTTCCAGTACAGCAGAGCGCTGCGCTTGCGCCCTTTTTGCGGGCAGAGTGTACCGCCTTAACCGGAAGCCTTGTTGGCGTTTACGATTGAGACGGCCTGTTCAAATGTAATGTCGTCCGGTTTCACATCCTTGCCGAGGGAGATGAAAGTTTTATCCCACTTCAGGCGGATGCCGAGACGGCCGCTGTCACGAAGGCTCATGTCACCCCCATCAGGGTGTGCGCCCAACTCCTTCAGTACGCCCTTCGCAGCGCCTTCGGACTTGGAAGCGGAGGCCTTTTTAGCGGTGGTTTTCTTTGCGGCGGCTTTCTTGCCTTTGCCTTTTGATCCTGCCTTGGCATTCACCAGTTCAATGGCCTGCTCAAGCGTGACGTCCTCGGGCTTGGTGTCCTTCGGCAGTGTGGCGTTGGTCTTTTCCCATTTCACATAGGGACCATACCGGCCGGAGTAAACATTAATTGCGCCGCCATCCGGGTGATCACCCAGTTCCTTGAGCGGTTTTGCTGCAGCGCGGCGACCACCACCCTTGGCACGCTTCTCGGCGAGAAGTGTAACGGCGCGGTTGATGCCAACAGAGAACACCTCATCAGGTCCATCCAGATTGGCATAGGTCCCATCGTGCTGAACGAATGGGCCGAAGCGTCCAAGGCCTGCGGTAATCATCTTGCCGTCTTCAGGGTGCTCGCCCACTTCCCGTGGGAGGGAGAGCAACTGGAGCGCCTTTTCGAGATCCAGGCCCGCAGCAGACCAACCACGCGGCAGGGAGGAGCGCTTTGGCTTGGCCTCTTCACCCAGCTGCACATAAGGTCCGAAGCGACCAACGCGCAAGGAGACTTCAAGGCCGGTTTCCGGATCAACACCCAGAACCTTCGGGCCATCGGAAGCTGCGTCCCCATCGCCGTCACCGGAGTTGTTCAGCTGGCGGGTATAATCACAGTGTGGCGGATCCTCATCAGGAACCTTGCCGTCCTTCTTGTCCTTGTTGTAGTTGGAGCAACCAACAAAGGCACCAAAGCGGCTTACTTTCAAGGACAAGCGGCCGGTCTCACACTTTGGACACTGGCGTGGATCCGAACCATCTTCCTTGTCCGGGAAGACGTGGGCCCTCAGAATGTCATTGAGGGCGTCCAGCACTTCCGTGTTGGAGCGCTTGATAACCTCGTCACAGATTTCGTGGAATGGGTTCCAGAAGTCGCGCAAGACCTTTTTCCAATCCAAATCACCTGCGGAAATCTTGTCGAGCTGGTCTTCCAGCGACGCGGTGAAGTCATACTCCACATAACGCTCGAAGAAGCCTTCCAGGAACGCTGTAACCAGACGACCTTTATCCTGTGGGACCAGGCGCTTCTTTTCCTGAACCACGTAGCCGCGATCACGCAGGGTTTGCAGTGTGGCTGCATAGGTGGAAGGGCGGCCGATGCTGAGCTCTTCCATCTTCTTCACCAATGTCGCTTCCGTATAGCGTGGTGGCGGTTCAGTGAAGTGCTGATTGGCTTCAATGCCTGTGCGGCCAAGGACGTCGTCCTTGTTCATGGCTGGAAGGCGGCGTGAATCTTCGTCTTCCTCGTCATCGCGGCCCTCTTGATAGAGGGTCAGGAAGCCGTCAAAGCGCACAACGGATCCCGTGGCGCGCAAGGCCGCGGTCTTTGGGCCATTGATGGCTTCAATGTCTGCTGTGGTGCGTTCAAGCACTGCGCTTTCCATCTGACTGGCGATGGTGCGCTTCCAGATCAACTCGTAGAGCCGTGCTGCATCTGGATCAAGGAACTTGGCCATATCTCGCGGGTGCCGCGTCAGATCCGTTGGGCGGATCGCTTCGTGCGCTTCCTGCGCGTTCTTGGCCTTGGTGGAGTAGAAGCGAGGCTTTTCTGGGACGTAGTTGTCGCCAAACTGCTTGCCGATCACAGAGCGGGCGCTGTGGATGGCTTCCTGCGCAATCTGCACCCCGTCTGTACGCATGTAGGTGATAAGACCGGCAGTCTCGCCGCCGATGTTCACCCCTTCATAAAGACCCTGCGCCACCTGCATGGTGCGGGCAGCGGCAAAGCCGCACTTACGAGAAGCTTCCTGCTGAAGGGTCGATGTGGTGAATGGCGGGAACGGGTTGCGCTTTTGCGGCTTGGATTCAACGCTCATCACCTGGAAGCTCGCGCCTTCCAGCATGGTCTTGATGCTGGTGGCTTCCGCCTCGTTTCCAATGCTGAGCTTTTGAAGTTTCTTGCCGTCAAACGCAGTCAGGCGGGCCTGAACCGGATCTGCAGATGGGGTCTTCAGGTTGGCCAGCAGCGACCAGTATTCCTGACTGACAAAGTCTTCGATTTCGTTTTCACGCTGACAAACAAGGCGCAGGGCAACGGACTGCACGCGGCCTGCAGAGCGGGCTCCCGGCAGCTTGCGCCACAAGACAGGTGAGAGTGTGAAACCCACGAGGTAGTCGAGGGCACGGCGCGCCAGAT
Organism: Pseudovibrio exalbescens; assembly: GCF_028737195.1. Lineage (GTDB taxonomy): Bacteria > Pseudomonadota > Alphaproteobacteria > Rhizobiales > Stappiaceae > Pseudovibrio > Pseudovibrio zosterae. Next base: position 625,990 of record NZ_JAQZAJ010000003.1, read on the forward strand.
AGGCGTCTACCAAAGGCTCGTCCAGCTCGCGCGGGTTCTGCATGGCTTCAAGGATCGCGTTTTTCGTGATCGCATTGAACACGACGCGCTCGACTTTCTTGTCCTTGAGGAGTTTTTTCTTCTTCAAAACCTCAAGCACGTGCCATGAAATTGCTTCCCCTTCGCGGTCGGGGTCGGTTGCGAGAATGAGGCGGTCGGCATCCTTCACCGCATTGGCAATATCGCTGAGGCGTTTTTGTGATTTGGAATCCACCGCCCATGACATGGCAAAGTCATCATCGGGGAGCACTGAACCATCTTTCGGGGGCAAATCACGCACGTGACCATAAGAGGCCAGTACCTTGTAATCCGACCCAAGGTATTTGTTGATGGTTTTGGCTTTCGCCGGCGATTCCACAATGACGATATTCATCTAAATCCAAACTCTCGCGACTTTTTCGCCTATGAATTGGTGCAGGGCACAGGATGCAAGTGAGTCGATCCGAGACAATCTCGGATACAGTCGCGGCTGTCAAATGGCCTTTTCAGCGCGCGAGGTCAAGAGTGGAAAAGCCATAGACCCTGATAAAGCACCCCTACGTAATTAGTGGTTTTGCACTTCCGCTCAAGATTGAAGAGTGTTATTTCCTTAGCGCAATCATGAATTGCATTTCACAAAACATAAGAGAAAACGTTTAGCTGGTACCATCCCAGCAATTGGAAAGGCGAAACATGAGTGAAGGCGCACCCCTCAATGCCGCAAGCAACGATGATCGTGTAGCAACTGCAACTTATTGTGAGAAGATGTGTCAGGAACTGGCCAAGATGGCTCGCTCTAATGACTTGAGTTTTCTTGCTTATCTTCTGTCCATGGCTGAAGAAGAAGCTCGTCAGGAGCGTCAGAAAGGCGCAGCACCTGAAACAGAGCTCAAGGTAGCCAACGGGTAGTTCGTCCTACCCAACGTTTCTTATGTGATGAGAGAAACCTTGTTTCCCCGGTGACGTTCCAAGCGTCCTGCTAATTCAAGCTCAAGCAGCATGACCTGAGCTGCTTGAGGGGATATATGCAAAAAACGGATTATTTCATCCACATCGCTTGGCGTCGGGCCGAGCGCATATAAAAGCCTTTGCCGATCATTCTCTGAAATTTCCTCAGTGTTATAGCCGGGATGTTCGGCACCTGCCGGTTCTTCAAAATTTTGGGAGAGCAGGCTTGCGCTGTTGGCTTCCAACACCTGAAGGGCATCGTCGGGCGTCATCATCAGGGCGGCCCCTTGCTGGATGAGCCGGTTTGCGCCTTCAGATCGCGGGTCAAGGGGAGAGCCGGGGACTGCTAGCACATCCCTGTTTTGTTCCAGAGCAAAGCGCGCCGTGTGCAGGCTGCCGGATCGGCTTGCCGCTTCAATCACCAGTACCCCTAGCGAGATACCTGAGATCAGTCTGTTGCGACGTGGGAACTCTCTGGCGCGGGGTTTGAGCCCAAATGGCATCTCCGTCACGACGCCGCCCGCATTTTGGTGGAAGGCTTCAACCAGAGCCTGGTTCTCACTCGGGTAGATCACGTTAATCCCACCTGCGAATACGGCCAGGGTGCCCAGTCGAAGGCTTGCCTTGTGCGCCGCGCTGTCGATGCCGCGCGCAAGGCCTGAGACGACAAGATAGCCGTTGCGCGATAGTTCTTCTGCAAAGGTCGCTGCGAGCTTTGCGCCTGCCATGGAGCAATTGCGCGCACCGATTATGGCGACAGCCTTTGAACCTGCGGTATCTGCGGGGCCAGCCATGGTAAGAAGCGGTGGGGGCGCTTCAATTTCGCGCAGGTTTGGCGGATAGGGCCGCTCTCCAAGGGCCACCATGGACGCGCCGTAGCGGCTCACAGCGTCAAGTTCGGCCTCCGCCTTGTCTGCGGGGCAGACCTTGTAGGAGGACCGTCCGCCGCGTCGTGACAGGTCGGGAAGAGCGGCGAGCGCATTTTCGGCAGAACCAAAGTGATTGAGCAAATCGCGGAAGGTCCGCGGTCCCACATTTTCAGAACGGATAAGCCTGAGCCAGGAGAGCCGCTGCGCGTCACTAAGTTCAACCGCGCGGCCCTTCGTGGCTGTTGGCATTTACTATCCCTTCGATCCGATTTTGCCTTCTGTGCCCTTAAGAAGACGAGAAATGTTCTCGTGATGTTTTAGCCAGAGCATGACACCAAGCAAACCCGTGATTTCTGCGAGTTGCCATTGGTCAAATACAACAAGAACAAACGGGATCAGAAGAGACGAAACCAGTGCTGACAGTGAAGAGTATTTGGTGATGAAGGCCACAAGCAACCAAATCACCATGAAGACCAGCGCGAAAGGCCAGTTCAGGCCGAGCAGAATGCCAATGTATGTTGCAACGCCTTTGCCGCCTTTGAACTTCAGCCAGACAGGAAACAGGTGACCGAGGAAGGCCCCAAGGCCCGCAATCATGGCGGCGTCATTGCCCAGCCAGATGTAGGCGATGACAACAGCAAGGGTGCCTTTGAGCGCATCACACAACAAGGTGAGGGCTGCGAGGCTCTTCTTGCCGGTGCGTAGCACATTGGTGGTGCCAATGTTGCCGGAGCCGATCTGGCGAATGTCGCCCAGACCGGCTGCCTTTGTGATCAGGAGACCGAATGGAATGGAGCCAAGAATGTACCCGATTGCCAGAGCAATCATGTAGTATGGCAGTGAGTAAGACCAGCTGATTGGATCTGGCACGTCTTCGGTCTCCGTTGTGGCGCGTTAAGCTGCAATATTATACAGAATGCGACCCGCCACCAGAGTTGTCAGAACACGGCCCTGCAACGTCTCGTCTTCAAACGGTGTGTTCTTGGAACGAGAGCGGATTTTTTCTTTCTCTACAATCCAAGGCCGTTCCGGATCGAACACGATCAGGTCGGCAGGGGCACCCTTCGACAGACGGCCAGCTTCGAGCCCAAGACGATCTGCTGGATTGCAGGTCATGGCCGCCAGAAGCTTCATGAGAGGCACATCGCCGCTATGGACGAGGCGCATTCCAGCTCCCAGCATGGTTTCAAGCCCTAGCGCACCGTCTTCAGATTCGGCAAACGGATGACGCTTGGTTTCCACATCCTGCGGGTTGTGGTCTGACATAATGATGTCAATGGTGCCATCAGCCAGAGCTTTCACCATTTCCAGTCGGTCATCTTCCGTGCGCAGGGGCGGCGACATCTTGTGGAACGTGCGGTAGTTCGCAATGTCGTTTTCATTGAGCGTCAGATGATTGATGGAAATGCCAGCCGTTACATTCAGGCCGTCATTCTTGGCGATCTGAATGGCGCGTGCACTTTGCGGACAGGAGATAAGACGGGCGTGATACTTGCCCTTGGTCATGGCGACCAGTCGCATGTCCCGCTCAATGGCGATGAACTCCGCTTCACGCGGCACGCCGCCCAAACCCAGCCACGTGGCACGCAGGCCCGAGTTCATGACGCCTGAGCCTGCCAGATCCTTGTCCTTGGCCTGATGCACCACAAGGGCATCAAAGTCGCGGGCATAGGTGAGAATGCGCGCGAACACCTGCGAGTTGGAGACTGGAATGGTGGCGTTGGTAAAGGCAACGGCACCTGCTTCCTTCAGCAGGCCAAGCTCACTCATTTCCCTGCCTTCAAGGGCTTTGGTCAGCGCTGCCATCGGATGGACATTCACGATGGCGGTGTGGCGGGCGCGGCGCAGGATGAAGTCTACCAGCGCCGGGTCATCAATGATGGGATCACAGTCCGGGCTGGTGATCATGGTGGTCACGCCACCAGCAGCGGCTGCTTGGCTTGCGCTTTCAAGGGTTTCCCGGTGCTCTGCTCCCGGTTCGCCCACAGTAACGCCCATGTCGATGAGGCCCGGAGCGACAATGGCGCCGCCGCAGTCCATCTTCACCGCACCTTCAGGTGCGCCTTGGTTGTTTGCTGCAGCGCCTACTGCAACAATCTTGCCGTCCTGCACGAGTACGGAACCGGCTTCATCCAGTCCCAAGGCAGGATCAATCACCCGCGCGTTGGTCAGAACGAGCGGATTGTTCTTTTCAGCCATGCTCAGCTCCTCACTTGGTCGGCAGGTGTGTCGCCAGGGCTTCAAGTACCGCCATGCGGATGGCAACGCCCATTTCGACCTGTTCTTTAATCAGGCTCTGAGGCCCGTCCGCAACTTCTGCTGCAATCTCAACACCACGGTTCATGGGGCCGGGATGCATGACAAGGGCATCTGGCTTGGCAAAGCTCAGCTTTTCCTTGTCGAGGCCGTGATATTTAAAATACTCACGGACCGATGGCACAAACGCACCGCTCATGCGTTCTCTCTGGAGGCGCAGCATCATGACGATGTCACAGCCTTCAAGGCCTTTGCGCATGTCGGTGAAGACTTCAACGCCCATGTTATGGATACCGGAGGGCAGGAGGGTTGATGGTGCTACGACGCGCACTCGCGCACCCAGTGCATTGAGAAGAATGATGTTGGAGCGAGCAACTCGGGAGTGACGAATGTCGCCGCAGATGGCAACAGTCAATCCGCCAATATCGCCTTTGTGGCGACGGATGGTCAGCGCATCCAGAAGTGCCTGGGTTGGATGCTCATGTTGGCCATCGCCCGCATTGACCACCGAGCAGCCAACCTTGCGGGCCAGCAGCTGCACCGCCCCGGCAGACTGGTGTCGCACCACCAGAAGGTCCGGGCGCATGGCATGAAGGGTGGCGGCTGTGTCGATCAGCGTCTCGCCTTTTTTGACAGAGGACGTTGCGACAGACATATTCATCACATCCGCGCCGAGGCGTTTTCCTGCGATTTCGAAGGAAGCCTGGGTGCGAGTGGATGCCTCGAAGAAGAGGTTGATTTGTGTCCGGCCACGCAGGACCGCCTTCTGCTTCTCTACCTGTCTAGAGACTTCAACTGCTTCGTCTGCAAGATCTAAAAGATGGAGAATTTCCGGCGGTTGCAACCCCTCGATGCCGAGGAGGTGCCGGTGAGGAAAGGATGTGGATCGATGTGCTGTGTGTGTAGTCATCGAAGACACCCCTATATGCTCATGGAGGTCAACCGTAAAGAGGCAATACCGCTAGTATATTTTTGCAGTTGCAGGTAAAGGTTGTGATGTCGTTGATTAACCAGCGGAAACTTTGCAGGGAGGAGGGCCGGTATTATGCCAAAGACTAATAGCAATGGGGCTGGACAACCGGTTTTGAACCAAGCCCCTCCTTACTTCGGCTACAATCTTTGCGAGAGCGATCCGCTTGTTTTCTCTTCTCTGGGACACGCGCCGGATTCTGATTCCGTTCGCACCGATCTCATCAAGATGGGCGCGCAATGCGGCGCGGCTGATGCGCTGGATCTGGGGCGCATGGCCAATGTCCACAAACCAGAGCTCAAGACCCATGATGCCTATGGACGCCGGTTGGATATCGTCGAGTTTCACCCGTCCTATCACGCATTGATGCGGCGCTCGTTTGCAGCAGGCTTGCATTGTGCGTCCGTTGACGCGCTCCAGCCGGGGGCAAAAAACGCTCACTTCAATCGGGCGCGGCGATACTACATGATGTCTCAGGTGGAAATGGGGCACCTGTGTCCGATCACCATGACCAATGCGGCCGGGATGGCGTTGCAACACAATCCTGAGATCGCCGAGAAATGGCAGAGTTTGATTGCCTCGCGGACCTATGACCAGAGGTTCCGCGCCGCCTCCCAAAAAAACAGCGTCAGCCTCGGAATGGGGCTGACCGAAAAACAAGGTGGGACAGATCTCCGCCAGATCGTCACCACGGCGGAAAGGGTTGGTGAGGGGGAATACCTCATAAACGGCCACAAGTGGTTTTTTTCTGCCCCCATGTCTGATGCCTTTCTGGTGCTGGCGCGCACAGAGGCAGGGCCAAGTTGTTTCCTCGTTCCGCGGGTTCTGGAGGGCGGCAGTGTCAACGGCCTGAACCTCATTCGCCTGAAAAACAAGATGGGAAATCTGTCAAATGCCTCCTCTGAGGTGGAGTTTGAAGATGCGCATGGTTTCCTGCTGGGTGAGGAAGGGCAGGGCATCAAGACCATTCTGTCCATGGTGAATCCGACACGTTTAGATTGTGCCTTGGGGTCTGCTGGTGTGATGCGCGGTGCAGTGGCGCGGGCGGTGCATCACACGCGGCATCGGCAGGCCTTTGGAAAGGCGCTGTTTGATCAGCCGGTCATGAACCGTGTTCTGGCAGATATGGCACTGGATGTAGCCGCCGCTTCTGCGCTTGCCTTCCGGCTTGCTCGCGCCTTTGATGCGGCCCCGGAAAACGAGTTGGAGCGTGACTACCTGCGCGTCATCACACCGGTGGCAAAGTACTGGGTCTGCAAGACAGCAAATGTGGTCACCGGCGAGGCGATGGAATGCCTAGGCGGAAATGGTTATGTGGAGGAGCATGATCTGGCGCGGTTCTATCGCGAAGCACCTGTGAACAGCATCTGGGAAGGTTCAGGCAATGTGATGGCCCTCGACCTGATGCGTGTCATGACCAAGAATTCTAGCGGGTTCCTGGCTGTTCTGGATCATCTGGAAGGGCGGCTTGGTCAGGCAGGAAAGGTATCTGTTGAGGTGCTTCAGGCTGCCGCTCGCACGTGCATTGACGATCCGGGCAGTGCCCGCATTCTTACCGAGCAGCTGGCACTTACGGCCGCCGCCGCCGCGCTGCGAGAAGCGGCCCCCAGTTTCATCTCCGATGCCTTTATGGACAGCCGTCTTGCCGGACAATGGCGCTCCAGCTATGGGATGCTTGATGCGCGCCACGACGCGCGCAGCATCGTGGACTGGCTCTACGTGGTCGCCTGACCAGGGCTCAAACCAACAACAAGAGCCACAGCGGAACAGTGACGGCTGAGGCAAGGGTTTGAAGGGCCAGTAGTTCTGCCATCAACGTGGCATCGCCTCCCATTTGGCGCGCGAGCACATAGCTTGCCGCCGCCGTTGGGACCGCGAATGCAATCACAAGTGCTATGGTCGCACTGGATCCAAGGCCCAGTAGGGTTGCAACGGCAAGTGCGATAGCAGGCGCGACGACAAGGCGTAATAGGCAGCCAATGAGAAGACGTGGCCCCGGTTTGCGAAGGGACTTCATGTCAATTGCTGCGCCAACGCTCAAGATCGCCAGAGGCAGAGCGGCGCGGCCCAGAAACTCTGCATAGTCTTCGATAAAGCCGGGCAGGTCGAGGCCAGTAACGTTGACGATCAAACCCGCTCCAATGGAGATGATGAAGGGGTTTTTCACGATGCCCATCACCAGTGACTTGATGGAAAGAGCATTGGAGGAAGCGTAGAAGGTCATCATGGTGATGCTGAGCACGTTCATCACCGGAATAAGCAGCGCCATTGTGATGGCGATCAGCGTCCAGCCTTCATCCGCCAGAATATTGGATACAATGGCTAGTGCAATGAAGGCGTTCCACCGTGTTGTTCCTTGAAAGATGGAACTGAACGCAGGGCCGGATACCTCAAGCTGGTGCCTCAACAGCACGCCCGTGGGGACAAGAATGACACACAGCAGAGCCAGCGTGCCATAGAGGCCGATGGCATAGCTTCCAAGATCCAGGCTGGCGAAATCGGCATCCGACACGCTGGTAAAAAGCACCGCAGGAAACAGCAGCCAGTAGCACAGCGTTTCCATGGGCCGCCATCCATCTGCGCTGATCATCTTGTAGTTGGCAATGGCCCAACCGGTTGCGATCAGCATGAGGACTGGCGTTAAGGCCATGAGCACGGTGTGCATGGAGCTACTCGTTTTCGTTGATGCCGGATAACGGCGTCGTGGCGGGTCAGTCGAAGAAGCTTGTACCACCCAGCTGAAGGCGGTCGAGGAGCCCCTGCAGAATGTAACTTGCGGCCATCTTGTCGACCAGCTCGGCACGTCGGGCGCGGGAGCGATCGGCGTCGATAAGGGTGCGTGTGACAGCTGCCGTTGATAGGCGCTCATCCCAGAACGCCATGGGCAGTTCGGTGCGCTGGGCCAGATTGCGGGCAAACGCCTTGGTGGACTGTACGCGAGGGCCCTCTGTGCCGTCCATGTTGAGCGGGAGGCCCAGAACCAGGCCAATCACTTCATGGATTTGGCACAGTTCCAACAGGCGGTCTGTGTCTAGCGTGAATTTTTTGCGCTTGATGGTTTCAAGGGGCGTGGCAATCTTGCGGCCGATGTCGGACATGGCAAGGCCGATGGTTTTCGTGCCCAGATCAAGCCCGATCAGGCGACCTTGGGGAGGGAGAACCTCTTGAAACTCTTCAAGGGAAAGAACTGGTGTATTCGTGCTCATTTGCGCGCTGTAGCACGGTTCTTGCGCAATTGCCACGCTTCAGATGAACAGATTTAAAGTGGAAACCTCATGTGTTTCGGGCAAACCCTCTGGCGTCCTTGCCGTGGGCGTGGTCTCAAGCAGTCTGGTAGTGCAAAGCTTGGAGGCGTGGCATGGGCCCGTTGGATCTGGAACCGGAATGGCGCAACATCTTGGCGGCTGAGTTCGAGCAGCCCTATTTCAAGAAGCTGGCAGCTTTCCTGGAAGCTGAGGAGGCAGCGGGCAAGACCATCTACCCGCCCAAGCACACGCGTTTTGCAGCGTTCAATGCAACACCGTTCTCCAAGGTAAAGGTCGTGCTTGTGGGGCAGGACCCCTACCACGGGCCGGGGCAGGCCCATGGCTTGAGTTTCTCGGTCGAAAAGGGCGTCAGGTTTCCGCCCTCGTTGCGCAACATCTTCAAGGAGCTTGAGGCGGATGAGGGCATTCCGGTGCCTTCTCACGGTTGCTTGCAGGCTTGGGCGGAGCAGGGCGTACTGTTGCTCAACACCAGTTTGAGCGTTGAAGAAGGCAAGGCCGGTTCGCACGCCAAGAAGGGATGGGAGACCTTCACCAGCGCCGCGCTGAACGCGTTGGCAGTGCAGCGAGAGGGAATTGCCTATTTGCTATGGGGCGCGCACGCGCAAAAGAAGGCAAAGATGGTTGATCCAACCAAGAATCTGGTTCTGAAAGGTGCACATCCGTCGCCTTTGTCGGCCTATCGGGGCTTTTTCGGATCGAAACCCTTCTCCGCGATCAATGAGTACTTAAAGACAGAAAGCTCTTCAGGTATACGTTGGGACGTTGATCATGTTACGTCAACGGAAGATCGGCATTAGGCATCGTCGGGAGAGGCCTCCTTGGTGCGCGATTGGGAGAGCTAGGCATGAAGCTGACTTATTGGAGCCATTCGGCTTTTACTGTTGAAATTAAAGACGCAAAAATTCTCATTGATCCCTTTTTCACTGGCAATCCAACCTTTCCTGAGGATGCAACAGTCGCCTCGGTGAGTGAAAGGGTTACCCATGTGCTGCTCACCCATGGGCATGACGATCATGTGGGAGACGCCCTACATATCTTGAAAGAAACCGGCGCTCAGTTGACGTCGAACTTCGAAATCTGCATGTGGGCGCAGTCTAGGGGTATTGAGAACATCAATCCGATGGGTTCAGGTGGCTGTGTTGATGTGGGGCCTTTCAAGGTCGCACTCACCCAGGCGCAGCATTCCTCCTCCACCGCGCAGGCCGGAGACGGCCAGACCTACATGGGAAATCCCAATGGCATTGTGGTTATTGCGGAAGGTGAACCCACCCTGCTTCACATGGGGGATACGGATATCTTCAGCGACATGGCCTTGATCCATGAAATCTATCAGCCTGAGGTGGGGATCGTTCCAATCGGCGATCGCTTCACCATGGGCGCGGAAACGGCAGCCATGGCCTGCAAGCGCTATTTCAACTTCAAGACCATCGTGCCTTGTCACTACAAGACCTTCCCAATTCTTGATCAAAGTGCGGATCATTTCATTGAGACCATGGGCACCAACGGCTTCCGCATTGCCGACCTCAAGCCGGGTGAAACGGTTGAGATCGGCAAAGAGTAAACGCGCCTTTTTCGCATTGACGCCTTGCAAAGTCGCAGTCGAAAGCTGCGGCTTTTTTTGTTTGAGTTTGTGTTTGGGTGTCGCGAGCTGGCGTTTTTCTCGTTATGGGTGTGGTGAGTTCCCATCTACATGGCGCCCCGAAGGTGCTCGTTCTGATTGGGACGAGAAAGCGGTTTGAGTGAGGGTGCCAATGAGATTGAAGAGTTTGCTGATATGCGCCGGGTTTATTGCCTGCGGTTTGTTGCCCGGAACCAGCTTGTCGGCGGAGCGGCAAGACAAGGCACCAGATTTTATACAATCAATCCAGGTTTATGAGGCTGTCATCTCGTATCCGCCGCCGATGTGGATCAAGGCAGGGGAGCCTATTGGTCAAAGCGAGTACTTTCGTCACCAGAACGGCCCGGAATTCATCTTTGAGCAAATCCCCAAGGGGCAGAAGTTCGAAAGTTGGACGCAGCTTTATGCCGTGCGCGGCGACTACATCAAGCTGGATCAGGACGTTTCACTGGACGCCTATCTGTCCATGAGCTTGCAGCCTTTCTTAGATATCTGCGGACAGGAGAACACCACGGTTCAACGGATCTCGGAGAGCGGCAGCTCAGGCACGTTTCTGCTGGTTTGCCAGGATACGCCCCATGCTCCGAAGGGCGGTGTTTATGGCAAAGGCACGGGGGAAGTGGCCCTGTTTCATTTTGCCAAGGTCAACGACACTTTCGTGAAGGTCTATCACGAGTGGAGAGGCAAGAGTTTTCTAGTCCAGAACCCCGAAACATGGCCGGTCAAACAGAACGTATTGGTAAGCGCCATCGAGCGGTTCCAACGTATCTCTGTGTTTGCCGCCAATTAGTCGGGCGAGTGCAGCAGTCATCTGAGCTTGAAAAGAAAAAGCCGCAGCTCCAGAGCCGCGGCTTTCGTCGTCGATGGGGATGAAGGTCAACGGATTAACCCAGCTCGTCTGCTGGTGTTTCCTTGATTGTTGGCCAATTGGTGTTGGCGTTGTTGATCACTTCATCTGTGCGTTCGGTAAAGCGGCGATGAGCACCGTCATGGGCGTTGAGATAGAGTTTTCCATCAACGATGGCCCACTTTTCAGGCATGATCGGGATCTTGTAACCGAAGCTCACGCCCGTGGCACACCAGCCGCCGTATTGCGGGGCATACTTTTCCGGATTGGCTTCGAATTTTTGAAGGTTCTCTGCGCTGTAGAACTGCCAAGTCACGTCATCATAGGTTGTCGAGAACTCTTTTTTGCCCGGCACAGGCTTGCCTTGGGTGAAGTAGGCAACCGGATCGGTCCCTTTGATTGCAAGACCATCTGCCGTGAAGGTGGTCACCTCATCTGCAAACGTCATGGCGGGAGCCGCGGTCATCATGAGACCTGCAAGAGCGATGGCTTTGAAAGTTGACTTGATCGGCATGTGTCGGTTCCTCTCAATTCTACCCGGAGCGTGACTGTGTGGGGGAGGGTCAGTTTCTATCTTGTTGCGCGGGCCGGTTCGGCTGTGTTTCTTTGCAACGATACTCTGCGGTTTTTTTCAGGCTCATGCCAATCAAAGGGCATCACGGACGCGCGAGAAGGCCGTCAGATGAGCGTTATGGTTAGGGCGCGTTCTACAGCTCTTGCCAAGTTCGAAACAAATCCTGTCGCCGTGCCCACTGTCCGCCTGTCGTACCTTTGGGTGTTGAGCGATTGAGTCGTGTTGATACTGATCGAGTGCGTGTTGTCTCATTCCCAATTGGACTGGTTGAAGTGAAATGCGCTCAGATGCGCAACCGGAATGAGCTAGTTTCGAAAACGAGAGAAGCCGCAGAGGGGGCGCTCTGCGACTTCTTCATGCGAACAACTTACGGGTAGGGTTGAGGGGGCCGATTAGCCGAGTTCGTCCGCAGGAATGTCTTTCACGTTGGGCCAGTTGGTGTTGGCGTTCTCGATGACTTCCTCGGTCTTTTCATTGAAGCGCTTCATGGCACCATCATGTGCATTGAGGTACAGCTTGCCATCTACAATGCGCCACAGGTCAGATTTGATGGGCAGCTTGACGCCAAAACTCATGCCGGTTGCACACCAGCCGCCGTACTGAGGTGCATACTTGGCCGGGTCAGACTTGAACTTCTCGAGGTTTTCCGCGCTGGAGAACTGCCAGATTACATCATCGTATGTTGTGGTGAACTCGGCGGTACCTTGTACCGGCTTTCCTTCAGTGAAGTAAGCGACTGGGTCGGTGCCGTTAATTGCAATACCCTCTTGGGTGTAGGTGGTTACTTCGTCTGCCATAACCATCGCTGGAGCGGAGACTGCCACCATGGTGGCCAGGGCAAATGCTTTGAATGTCGCGTTAATCGGCATGTTTCTTGTTCCTCTCACCCGGATCGCTTCCTTCGCGATGGGGTGGCTTCGAACTGATTGTTTCTTGCTCCATGACCGGGCTGATCTCTATCGTCCACTGGGACCGGCGCCTGTCACGATTTGGAATGTGGCGGGGAGTGTTCAAAAGCGCCAATCAAACGACCTCACGCGACTGAGAGGCGCCGTGAGATCCCTGTCAGAAGTCAAGGGAATTCCTCTGAATTTTCAAGAATACCTGTTTTACTTCAGATGCTTGATGACTTTAAATGGATAGTGTACAGATCTGTTCACCTTGGATCACATGTCTTTCACGGTGGATGTGATCAGGTTTTTCAGGGCAATTGCGCCCAGTGGTGAGCGCTGAAACAGGCAACGGTAGAGCAGTTGCGCCAGAATGAGGTCGATCTTTTCTTCCATGCCCGCTGTATTCCCGGCATAGACGAACATCTGACGAAAGAACGTGCGTTGTTCTCCTTCAATCAGTCTTGCATCCTCTGCTGTGGTGGGTTCGGTCAAGAGTGCGAGATAGGCCTTGCCGAGGGGGGAGGACACGAGCGCCTCCTGAAAGTGGCCTGAAACACTGATCAGATCACTGGATAGCGACCCTGAGCCGGGCGGTTCAACGGGAATTCTTGAAAACCCATAGCGCACCGCCTCGCTGATCAATTCCTCTTTGCTTTGCCACCGGCGGTAGAGAGCCTGCTTCGAGGTCTGTGCATTGGCGGCTATCCGGTCCAAACGAGCGCCGTGGAACCCGTGATCAGCCACTTCCTGAAGTGTCGTCTTCAGAATGCTGCGGGTCAGATCATTGTTTTTCGGACGCCCGATTGTTGTCTTCATGGAAAAAGCCGCCAGCTGCGAGTTGCGTGTCTTCTAATAACGGTCCTAGTCAGTCTCGTAAAGTGGCCATGGCAGAGGATGACCCGCTGCGGCGCATTGAAAACCAAGGCGTGGCCTGTTTATAGCTGACTACAATAAATTGACCTCGGCAGGTGCCGAGATGAGTTGGAGAAGCGCATGTCTGTTGATTTGAACACGGTAAAGCGTGTGGCACGGCTGGCCCGCATCAAGGTGGATGACGCCCAGGCGGAAAAGATGACTGGAGAACTCAACGCGATCCTCGGGTTCGTTGAACAGCTCGATGAAGTCAACATCGATGGTGTTGAGCCAATGACCTCTGTTGTTGAGCAGAGCATGAAGAAGCGCAGTGATGGCAAGACGGATGGCGATTATGCCGATACCATCGTCAAGAACGCGCCTGTTTCTGAAGACAACTTCTTCATGGTGCCAAAGGTTGTTGAGTAAGCCCCGCGCTTGATCTCCGCTTGTTTCTCATTTTCCAAGGAACACTAGACAATGACAAAGCTTGTCGATCTGACTATCGCTGAGGCGCGTGAAAAACTCGCTGCCCGCGAAATCTCTGCCACGGAACTGACCGAGGCGTATCTTTCCGAAATCGAAACCGCCAATGCGGCTTTCAACGCTTACATTACGGTTACTGGTGACATCGCCCGCGAGCAGGCAAAAGCGTCTGACGCAAAGATTGCTGCAGGTGAGGCGCGCCCGCTCGAAGGCATTCCTCTGGGTATCAAGGACCTTTACGCCACCAAGGGCGTGCACACGCAGGCCTGTTCTCACATTCTGGATGGCTTCAAGCCCGAGTATGAATCCACCGTCACCCAGAACCTTTGGAACGACGGCGCTGTCATGCTTGGCAAGCTGAACATGGATGAGTTCGCAATGGGCTCCTCCAACGAAACATCGTTCTACGGCAACGTGGTCAACCCTTGGCGTCGGAAGGGCTCTGACACTGCGCTGGTTCCAGGCGGTTCTTCTGGCGGTTCTGCGTCTGCGGTTGCTGCCCACCTGTGTGCCGCGGCGACCGCATCCGATACGGGTGGCTCCATTCGCCAGCCAGCCGCGCTCACTGGTACCGTGGGCATCAAGCCAACCTATGGCCGTTGTTCGCGCTGGGGCATGGTTGCGTTTGCGTCTTCTTTGGATCAGGCCGGTCCGATTGGCCGAACCGTGCGTGACAACGCGATCCTGCTGAAGTCCATGGCTTCTGTGGATGCAAAGGACACCACCTCTGTTGACGCGCCTGTGCCGGACTATGAAAGCTTTGTCGGCAAGTCCATCAAGGGCATGAAGATCGGCATTCCCAAGGAGTACCGTGTAGACGGTATGCCGGAAGTCATCGACCAGCTGTGGCAGCAGGGCATTGAATGGCTTAAGGACGCCGGCGCAGAAATCGTCGAAATCTCCTTGCCGCACACCAAGTACGCCCTGCCAGCCTACTATATCGTGGCACCTGCTGAGGCTTCTTCCAACCTTGCCCGCTACGACGGCGTGCGCTACGGCCTTCGCGTTCCGGGCAACGACATCGTTGAGATGTACGAAAACACCCGCGCGGTAGGTTTCGGAGATGAGGTGAAGCGCCGCGTGATGATCGGCACCTATGTGCTTTCTGCCGGTTACTACGACGCTTACTACCTCAAGGCCCAGAAGGTGCGCACGCTGATCAAGCGCGACTTTGACTTGGCTTGGGAAAACGGCGTTGACGCAATTCTGACGCCAACCACACCAGATGCAGCGTTTGCACCGGGTGAAATCACCGATCCTGTGACCATGTACCTGAATGACATCTTCACCGTGACCGCAAACATGGCAGGTGTTCCGGGCATCTCCATTCCAGCAGGTCTCAATAAGGATGGTCTGCCGCTCGGTCTTCAGCTGATTGGCAAGCCGTTTGATGAAGGCACCCTGTTCCAGGTGGGTGAGGTGATCGAGCAAGCTGCCGGCACCTTCAAGCCAGAAAACTGGTGGAGCAAATAAGCTGCTAACCTGATGTGAATGACTAAGGCCTCGGAGAGATCCGGGGCCTATTTGTTTTAGGCGCAAGCGCATCCCATACCCCCACCGGTACCTCGCATCAGTGCCCATGAGAGACCCTCCGTACTCACCACACACCCCCACTGTCATCCCGCACTTGATGCGGGATCCAGCCGGACCTGTTGGCCAGCACACGGCGCTTGGTGTTCCGTGTTCGCATGCGCTCACGCTTTTTGTGCTGGATCCCGGATCAGCGGCTCGCTAGCGCTCCCCTTGTCCGGGATGACGCGAGGGTGGAACGGACTACCGGCACCCCGCATCAGCGCCCATGAGACCACGCGTCGCTGAAACCCCGTGCCCATGAGATCCACCGTACTCACCACACACCCCAACCGTCATCCCGCACTTGATGCGGGATCCAGTCGGGATTGTTGGTCAGTACGCGGCGCTTGGGGTGCTGTGTTCGCATAGGTTCACGCCCCTTGCGCTGGATCCCGGATCAGCGGCTCGCTACCGCTCCCCTTGTCCGGGATGACGCCGGAGGAGGGGGAGGGCGGACTGCCAACTCTTCGCGAGCGCCTATGAGACCACACGTCGCTGAAACTCTGTGCCCATGAGGCCCACCGCACTCTCTACCCACCCCGACCGTCATCCCGTACTCTCTACCCACCCCGTCCGTCATCCCGCACTTGATGCGGGATCCAGTCGGGCCTGTTGGTCAGCACACGGCGCTTGGGGTGCTGTGTTCGCCATTGCTCACGCTCCTTGCGCTGGCTCCCGGATCTGCGTCTCGCTATCGCTCCCCTTGTCCGGGATGACGCGAGGAGGGGACGGACTACCGGTACCCCGCATCAGCGCCCATGAGACCACGCGTCGCTGAAACTCCGTGCCCAAAAGACCCACCGCACTCTCTACCCACCCCGACCGTCATCCCGCACTTGGTGCGGGATCCAGCAGGACCTGTTGATCAGCACACAGCGCTTGGGGTTCCGTGTTCGCAAGGGTTCACGCTTTTTGTGCTGGATCCCGGATCAGCTCTTTTCTTGTCCGGGAGAACCTCAGACCTCAAAAAACCTGCATCAATCGGCTCATAAATGCCAGCAGGGTGGTTGCTCAGCTCCTCTTATACTCTAAGTTGATCGTCATGTGGCGCGCTTGATGATTAGGGAGGGGTAAATGACCTCATTCAAGAAGGTTCTGGGGCTGGCAGTGGTTCTGGGAGTGATGCCGGTGAGCGTGTTTGCGGAAAACAGAATTGATAGTCAGCGGCCTGATGCGCCTGAACTTGCAGCTTATGGCCCTTACCCGCTGGGCGTGCGCACTCTGGACCTGATGCACAAGGATCAGATCAATGTGCTGGCGCTGGATCCGGCAGGTGCCGAACCTGACGTGTTGCCGCGTTATGACCGTAACCTCACGGTCGAGGTCTGGTATCCGGCGGCAGAGGGCAGCTCCGGGTCCACAACCCTGACTGCTTACCTGCGTGATGGCAAAACCGAGGTGGCGCTTGAAGGGCGTGCGCGCCGGGACGCTGCGCCGGCGCGTGGCAGCTATCCGCTGGTCCTTGTCAGTCATGGCTATCCCGGCAATCGGTTCCTGCTGTCGCCACTTGCGGAAAACCTTGCCTCCAAAGGTTATGTGGTGGCCTCCATCGACCACAAGGACAGCACCTACAGGGACAAGGCAGCGTTCGGGTCCACACTGGTGAACCGGTCGCTGGATCAGGTCTTTGTGCTCAATGAGATTGATCGTCTGTCGACCGAAAAGGGTTCGTTCCTGAATGGTTTGGTGGACACAAGCCGCACCGGGCTTATTGGCTACTCCATGGGCGGTTACGGCGCGGTGATAACGGCGGGCGGCGGGGTCACACAAGCAGCCGTCGATCTGTCTTGGGGCGCGCCATTTGGCACGCTGGGCATCCACCGGGCTGGTAGCGAGAGCCACAAGGCGCTCATTGATACGCGCATCAAGACGGCCATTGCGTTCGCGCCGTGGGGCCGCACCTACGACTTCTGGGAGGTGGATGGTCTCAAGGGCATCCAGATCCCCATGTTGTTTGTGGCCGGTTCCGAGGACGATGTCTCAGGATATGAGGGCGGCATCCGCACCATCTGGGAAGAGGCGGGGGCGGTCGATCGTGCCCTTTTGACCTTCGAACATGCCAACCACAATGCAGGTGCGCCCATGCCCGCGCCCAGAGAAGCCTACCGCTTCGATGAGGAGCTGGGGTTTAACGTGAGCGAACACTATACGGATGCGGTCTGGGATAATGTGCGCATGAACAACATCTCACAGCACTTTGCCAGTGCGTGGATGGATCTCTACCTTAAGGAAGATGCCGACAAGGCCAGCTATCTGGAGCTTGTTCCGATCTCCAATGATGGTGTTTGGGAGCAGTCAGAAGATGGCAGCTACGGCGAGGGGCATTCCTATTGGAAAGGGTTTCCGAACCGCACTGCCAAGGGCCTTCGCTTTGAATGGTTGAAGGCCGGGGAGTGAGCCAAGGCCAGTTAAACAAAAAGCGCGGCAAAAACCTGCCGCGCTTTTTGATACCATTTCTCCCGTTAGCTCCTGATCAGCTCATCGATACAGGCAAGCACTCTCTCAGAAGCCTCGCTCATGCGGGTATAAGCCTCAAGCGCGCCATTGCGGTCGCCGCCATGAAACAGGTCAGCGCAGCGTTTACCCTGATCATGCACCTCTTCGTGGGCTGGAAGCAGGTTCTGGAAGGCAGGCATCGCAATCAGGGCAGGGCTGGTGATGTTGTCATACCATTTTCCCAAGCCACATTCGTGGTAGTTGCTCATTTGCGCTGAGGTCTTCTGGCTCAGGCCCGCCATGATCTCGGCAAGGTGCTTCTTCCATAGGATATGGTCCGCCTTGGCCTTGAGGAGCACGAAGCCGGGAATACTGCGTTGCTTAAGTTCGTCGAATTGCTGGGCAACGATCTTCTCTGATCCTGAAACACTGCGGATCACATTCTCGATGGCCGTGCTGGCCTTTGCCGAGTGATGGGCTACTTCCACAACGCCCTTGGCGATTTCATGATTGGCCTGACTTTGCTGTTCTAGCAGTTCAGCGTTTTGCCGGGCCTGCGTGTCAATCTCTCCGGCGCTGGTGCGCACTTGGGTAATGTGTTGCGCGGCCTCTTCAGAGCGTTGCAGGCTTCCTTCCACCAGACCGCCCACACTTTCCACGGTAGAGTTGACTTCGTTGAGGTTTTGCAAAAGGTCGTCGATAAGCGCCCTGATGTCATCGGTCGCCTTTTGGGTCTGGCCGGAAAGGTTTTTCACTTCAGATGCCACCACTGAGAAGCCTTTGCCCGCTTCACCGGCCCGCGCCGCTTCAATGGTGGCATTGAGAGCCAGAAGATTGGTCTGCTTGGAAAGGCCGTCGATGGTGTTCACAAAGCTTGAGATCTTGTCGGCCGCTTCAGCCAGCCGCTCGCCGGCTTCCTGCATGCGCTCGAAAGAAACACCAATTTCCCGATTTGATTCCAGCGTCGCATGGGTCACCGTTTCGCAGTCCCGCAGCGCGTTGTTGGCGTCAGAAATGGTGTCAGCGGTTGCCTTGGCGTTTTCGGCGATCAGGTTGATGGAGCTTTCCATCTCCTCAACACCGGTAGACATGGTCTGCGCCCAGCCGTCGGTCGCCCGCACATGCGTACTGAGTTCTGCGGTGTAGGCCATGGCTTCACTGGCGTTGATGGAGTAATCAACGGTGCGCTCCAGCGTCTGCGTATCCCAATGGTCAATCTTGCGCTGTATGTCTGCCGCCAGCTCAACGATATCCTCAGGGATGGTGAGCCCTTCTTCCAATGGCCTGGAATCGCGCAGCGAGGCCAGAAGAGCGCGGATTTCATTGAGTGTTTTGGCATCAGTCGAACCGTTTGCAGACTTCGGCTCATCAATGGTTTGCGTGTTGCCAAGGCCAAAAAGGGACCGCTGTCCAGACATTACAACCTCCTCCCGGATAAACTATTTACAGTTGCATATCACTAGCAGTTCACCGGGGTAGGGTTGAGGGTGGTTTTACGTACCTAGATATCTTTTACTGCGAAAAATTAATATAGAGGGCAGATTATATTTCTTTAAAACAATTCTATATTTCAGGTAATTTGAAAATTAGTTATTTCTAACGTAAATCAGCGACCGTCTTGCATGGAAGGTGGCTAGAGGTTCAAGTTTCGTGAAATTTTATTCTTTAAGTAACCGGTGCTTTCTGCGGCGTTGGTTGAGGTTGCCCCCGGTCAGTCGTGACCAGGGGCACCATCACTCATCGGTTGTCCAGTTCGGCCCGTACGCGTGTCAGGCCCAGCCGGGTTGCGCGGTAGGGCTTGCCGCCCTGACTTTTGATGAGGCGTTTCGCTTTGAGTTTGCGGAACAGGAGAAGGTTCATGCCGCTCATGAACCATCCATCTCGTGTTACGCAGTTCACCTCGATGATTTTACCGCGCTCGTCTTTTTCAAGGCAGATATGACCGCCCTGCGCCAGCACATGCATGATGCGCTGTTCAGCTTTTGAAATGTCCATTGAATTCTTGAAGTTTTATGTGGGCACGTTTGCTCGTTCCCATCCACAAAAGAGCGGTACGGGTGAGCGGTTATATTCGTGCGGGCCCTGTCTGGTCTCTTCAGTAAGCCGACAGGGCTTTACCGGGCCTCAAAGCTGTAAGACATAAAAACTCCAACGATTTGGTGGTTCTGTCTTTAAAAGGCTCCCCAACACTGCGCTAGCACATTTGGGCAACACCATGCCGAAAACGTAAAAAACACCGGTCTGGTCGAAAAACACTTGAGAGTGCTTATCTAACCGCCTAGTGAAAACACCTAGGTGTTGAGCGCAGGTGAGGCGGGGATCATGACAGACAGCTGGACAGTATTGATTGGCTTTGCGGGATTGTTGAACCCGCTTGCGCTTGTGATTGGCGCCCTCATGGGGCGGGGCTGTGATCAAGCTGGTAAATATCTGATCGCTGGGTTTGCTGCGGCAGCGGTCAGTTTGTTTTTGGAGGCATTGCTGCGCCTTGTTGGCATGCCGTTTCTCCCAGCACATGAGAGCGGCGCGCTGGCTCTGTTTCCGTTCCGCATGATTGGCGGTGCGCTGGCTGCATTCATCGTTCGCACGATCTACGTGCGCTGGGCGCGCAGCTAGCAGCTTTCCCGTAATCGCTTTGTCGGTCCAGACAGCGCGGGGCCAGTTTTTAGGCGATAAACCTGCCTTGTTCAAAAAAACAGCAGGCTTTGTTCTTGCCTCTTTGAAAAGAACGGACTACCCAAGCCAATTGAGTTTACATGCGGCTGCCTTCTCCCGTTTACGCTACGGGGCCCTCCGGAAGGCCGCTTCAACGCAAAAGACAGGAAAATGATCGCATGACGATTGTCGATACACGGACGCCGGACCCGAAGAAGTTTATCAAGGGCGCAACGGGCGACTGGGAAATCGTGATCGGTATGGAGGTCCACGCGCAGGTGACCTCTGAGGCCAAGCTTTTCTCGGGCGCTTCCACCAGCTTTGGCAATGATCCTAATGCGAATGTGAGCCTCGTTGACGCGGCCATGCCAGGCATGCTGCCGGTGATCAACGAGGAGTGTGTGCGTCAGGCGATCCGCACTGGCCTGGGCCTCAAGGCCGAAATCAACTTGAAGTCTGTTTTTGACCGCAAGAACTACTTCTATCCAGATCTGCCGCAGGGCTACCAGATCTCTCAGTTCAAGCAGCCAATCGTGGGCGAGGGCATCATCTACCTCGACATGAAGGACGGCGAGAAAGTGGAAGTGGGCGTTGAGCGTCTGCACCTTGAGCAGGACGCGGGCAAGTCCTTGCACGACCAGCACCCAACCATGTCCTTTGTGGACCTGAACCGCTCTGGTGTTGCGCTGATGGAAATCGTGTCTAAGCCAGACATCCGCTCTGCGGATGAGGCGAAGGCCTACCTGACCAAGCTGCGCACCATTCTTCGCTATCTCGGCACTTGTGATGGCAACATGGACCAGGGCTCCATGCGTGCGGACGTAAACGTTTCCGTACGCCGTCCGGGTGGTGAGTTCGGCACACGCTGCGAAATCAAGAACGTCAACTCCATCCGTTTCGTGGGTCAGGCGATCGAGTATGAAGCACGCCGTCAGATCGGCATTCTGGAAGATGGCGGTCAGATCGATCAGGAAACCCGTCTGTTCGATGCGGTGAAGGGCGAAACCCGTTCCATGCGTTCCAAGGAAGAGGCGCACGATTACCGCTACTTCCCGGACCCGGATCTGCTGCCGCTGGAATTCACGCAGGCCTATGTTGATGATCTTGCTCAGCATCTGGTCGAACTGCCAGACGACAAGAAGGCTCGTTTCATCGCCGAATACGGTCTGACATCGTACGATGCCGACATTCTCATTGCTGAGAAATCTTCCGCTGACTTCTTCGAAGAAGTTGCCAAGGGGCGTGACGCCAAGTTGGCTGCCAACTGGGTGATCAACGAGTTGTTCGGCCGCCTTAACAAGGAAGGTCTTGAGCTTGAGACCTCTCCGGTTTCTGCTGCACAGCTTGGAGGCATTGTTGATCTCATCAAGGGCGGTACCATCTCTGGCAAGATCGCAAAGGACCTCTTCGAGATCGTATGGAGCGAGGGCGGCGACCCAGCTGTGATCGTTGAAGAGCGCGGCATGAAGCAGGTGACCGACCTTGGCGCAATCGAGACGATTGTGGATGAGATTCTTGCAGCAAATCAGGACAAGGCTGAGCAGGCTAAGGAAAAGCCGGGGATGCTCGGCTGGTTTGTGGGCCAAGTGATGAAGGCCTCTAAGGGCAAAGCTAACCCACAAGCTGTGTCTGATATGTTGAAAGCCAAAATTGGCCTAGATTGAGCCCCAATATATTCTCAGTTCATGTATAGAGCTGCTCCCTAGGTCGGGAGCAGTTCTTTTTTTTGGTCTTCCCGGCGTCTTGCGTATCGGTTGCAGTTCTCGCGCGTTCAAGCAGAAGTGAGCACAAGTCACTACTGAGGGCATTGTCCGCAGGTCTGTTTGCTGCAACGACTATACATCAAGAGTATTATCCAGTTTTTCGGGTGAAGATAAGGCAAAAGGGCAATTTGCTGCAAATGAATCGACGCGATTTTCTTTTGGGGAGCGCAGGTGTCGCTGCGCTGCTTACTGTCGGGGCCGGACCTATACACCCCAATACTGCATGGGCTGTTGAAGCAGAAGGGCTGGAATCAGTTTCCTTCAGCTTCGACTGGCTGACTAAGAAGATGAAGGACAAGGCCGCAGGCAAAGGTGCTGCGGAAGATGCGCCAGCCATTCCAGAATGGTTGAGCCGGCTGAGTTATGACCAGCATCGGGCAATCCGCTTCAACCCGGAGAATGCTCTGTGGTCTGGCGCTGCGCATAACTATGAGCTTCAAGCCTTCCATCCGGGATGGCTTTTCAATGAACCGCTTCGCCTTTATGAGGCGGAGGGTGAAAAACTGACTGCGCTGACCTTTACCGAAGATGATTTCATCTATGGCGCAGGGGTTCCGGAGCATCCAAAGGAAGAGAGCAGGTTGCCGGGCATTGCCGGGTTTCGGCTGCACTATCCTTTGAACTCCAAGGAATACAAGGACGAGCTGGTCGCCTTTCTTGGGGCAAGTTACTTTCGTGCTCTGGGCAAGGGAAGCCGTTATGGCCTTTCTGCACGCGGTTTGGCAGTCAACACCGTCACGGGTGATGCGGAAGAGTTTCCGCGGTTTACTGCGTTCTACGTTGCGCCGCCTGCGGTTGCTGGCGAGCCGCTTACCGTCTATGCGGAGATGGAAAGCGACAGCGTTTTTGGCGCCTATGAGTTCAAGATCGTGCCCGGCGATGCCACTTTGATGGATGTACGTGCGCGCTTGTTTGTGGTCAAGGACACCGAGCGTTTCGGCATTGCGCCGCTAACCAGCATGTACTTGTTTGGTGAGGGCGATTCTTTCGGCTTCGATGACTATCGTCCGGAAGTGCATGACAGCGATGGTCTGTTCATCCATGCAAGTCATGGCCAGGAAATCTGGCGTCCGCTTGCCAACCCCAAGCATATTCAGACCTCTTTTTTCTCCATGGAAACGCCAAAGGGTTTCGGCCTGATGCAGCGTGATCGCCGGTTCGAGAACTATCAGGATCTTGAGGCTCGCTATGAGCTGCGCCCAAGTGCTTATGTGGAGCCAACGGGTGATTGGGGACGGGGATCGGTTGTTCTGGTTGAGCTGCCGTCCGACAAGGAAATCAACGATAACACGGTTGCTTTCTGGCAGCCGGAGGCGCCTGTGAAAGCGGGCGATGAACTGGAGCTGTCTTACAGGCTGCTCTGGGGAGACCTGCCGCAAAAAGCCGATGACATGGCACGCGTATATAGCTCCCGCATGGGACGTGCTGGCAATGCGGCGGCTGACGATGATCCGCTCATGCGGAAGTTTGTAGTTGAGTTTGAAGGAGTGGCGCTTGCCTCCGCTAAAGACATTGAGCCCGTGCTCGATGTTCATGGCGGCAAAGCCGAACTCATCCTTATCGAACCTGTCGCAGACACTGGGCGTCTGCGCATTACAGCCGACATTCGTCGTCCGTCTACTGATGCTGTTACAGAGCTATCCTTGCATCTGGCATCTGAAGACAAGGTTCTTTCCGAAACCTATGCCTATCAATGGGGCCGTT
Source organism: Pseudovibrio exalbescens (assembly GCF_028737195.1). Taxonomy (GTDB): domain Bacteria; phylum Pseudomonadota; class Alphaproteobacteria; order Rhizobiales; family Stappiaceae; genus Pseudovibrio; species Pseudovibrio zosterae. Next base: position 649,717 of record NZ_JAQZAJ010000003.1, read on the forward strand.
CATGACCTCCCAACTTAGCTATCCGTCTGACATGAAATCTGTTGCTACTGAAACTGTCGCCCTGATGGGGCCAATTGCGCCGTTGCCAATGCCTGTGCAAGATCTTTCTCCGCTGCGTCCTGCCGTTCTTGAGTGGTTCGCAAACACCTTGCGCATCGCGTTTCGGCTGAACCGACAGAAGGATTCTTGCCTATGAGCGGTTCTGAGCGGAACCGTCAAGCATTTCTGCCGCGCATGATTGTTGTACTGGGCGCTTTGGCTCTCGGAACAGCAGCGGCAGTGCTCTTTCATTCAAGTTTGGGTCCGCGCGCGATCTCCAATATCGACTGGAGCCGCGTGGTTCTTGTGTTCTTCAGTGTGTTCTGGCTCGGCTGGGGTGCAGTTACGGCATTGCTGGGTGTGTTCTGGCGCCAGCCACCAGACATTGGTGCGTCGCTGGACGGCATCCCCATGCCGACCTTCAAGACCGCAATCCTTGTTCCGATCTACAATGAGAATGCGCCTGAAGTCTTCAACCGCATTCGCATCATGCGTGATGATCTGATGGCGGCAGGGTGCCTGACCCAGTTCGATTTTCACGTCTTGTCGGACACACGCTGCGAAACGCTGGTTGCCGAAGAGCGTCAATGCCACATCAAGCTTGCGCAGGATCCGGGCATTCCGGTTTACTATCGCAACCGGGTGTCCAATGAAGGTCGGAAGGCTGGTAATATCAAGGAGTTCGTCACCCGGTGTGGCGGTGCCTATGAAACCATGCTTGTGCTTGATGCGGACAGTCTGATGACGGCGCAATGCATGATGCGCATGGTGAAGGCCATGGCGCAGGAGAGGGACCTTGGCCTGCTCCAGACTGTGCCGATCGTGATTGGTGCCAGTTCCGTTTTCGCGCGAATCGTTGCTTTCGCCACAGGGCTTTATGGGCGCACCTTTGCTCGCGGCTTGACCGTGTTGCAGGGAACCTGTGGGCCGTTCTGGGGGCACAATGCGATCATCCGCACCCGTGCCTTCGCACAGTCCTGTGGCTTGCCCGTTCTGAAAGGTGAGGGGCCGCTGTCCGGTCATATCCTCTCCCATGATACGGTGGAAGCTGCGCTGCTGGCCCGAAGAGGGTGGCAGGTGCGTTGCGACGCAGAGCTCGAAGGCTCCTATGAAGAAATGCCCGCCAACCTGCTCGGGTTTGCTGCGCGAGACCGGCGTTGGTGCCAGGGCAACTTGCAGCACGCCCGTCTTCTGTTTGCAAACGGGCTGACCTTGTGGAGCCGCGTGAACATCACTCTTGGGATCACGGCTTATCTGGCGTCGGGCTTGTGGTGTCTGTTCCTTATCCTGAGCCTTGTCTCCTTGGGCACGACTTCGGTTTATGAACGTACATTGCGCCTCTATCTTTCCGTCAATGATCTGGATCTTTGGTTCTTGCTGGGCATGATTGTCGCCTTGCTGTTCCTGCCGAAAATTCTGATTGCTGTTGCCAATGTCTCCGGATACCGCCGGGGGGCCGTGTCAGGGCTTGCGGTCATGCTGGGGTACTTCTTCGAAGTGCTCGCGGCGATTGCGCTGGCGCCAATCCTGATGATGTTCCAGTGCCGTGGCATCCTTGAGATCCTTATTGGCCGGGACAGTGGCTGGTCTACCGCGCACCGTGGGGAAGGCACCTTGACACTCTGGGAGAGTGTGCGGGCAACTTCATGGATGCCGGGGTTTGCACTGCTTGCGCTGGCATTTGGCTATTCCATTTCCATCGAGACGTTGTGCTGGTCCTTGCCAGTTGCGCTGCCGGTTCTTTTGGCTCCGCTGATTGTTTGGGTTACCTCCAAGCCAATCTCAACCCGCGGTGCCTCAATCCTTGGCCTTGTCTTGCACCCAAACCAGCGACTTGGGGACGAACTGCGCCAACTGGGTTTTCGAGATCATGCAATCTCTTAGATCTAGAGGATAGATAAATACCGAGAGCCCGCGTTTGATCAGATTGTCAAACGCGGGCTTTTTCATGTCTCAACAGGTACAGGCAGGTCAGGAGCAATTGACCGGCTTTCATGGCGCGCTGCAGCGTCCTCAAGTCGTGATTGCCTTGATTATCGGATATTGCGGGCTGAATCTCTTGTTTCGCGCCGCCGCGTCGCCCGTCATCGGCATCGATGACATGTTCGAGAACGTTTTGGTTCAGGAGCTGCATGCCGGGTACATGCTGCGGCAGCCGCCGCTGTATGAATGGCTTCTCTATCTCATCCAGCAGCTTGTCGGCCCGACGATCTGGAGTTTCCAGATCTTGAAGTACGGTCTTGTCTGTCTCGCCGGCGTGTTCTTCTATGCTCTGGCACGCCGCGCGCTTCGCGATTCAGCACTGGCCGCCGTCTCCACGTTCTCTCTGGTTCTGTTTTACCAAGTTGGTTTCAACCTCCATGAGGGGGTGACGCACACGGCTGTTCTTATGGCAACGGTGTGCGCAACGTTCCTCTGCTTTATCCGGCTTGTAGAAGCGCCAGGTTTGTGGCGCGCCGCGCTTCTCGGTGTTGTCTTAGGGCTTGGCATGCTTTCCAAGCATTCATTCTGGTTGGTTCCCGTTGCGCTGGCATTTGCTGTTGTCTCACTGCGCCCATGGCGGGAGCGTTTGCCTTGGGACCTGCTGCCGCTTGCCATCCTGGTTGGTGCTGTTGTTTATGCGCCGTACTTGCTTTGGACGTTTGAAGCCAAGCAATCCCTTCTGTCCAATAGCCTCAACGTCATGGTCGTTGGCGAGCAGCAAAGCCATTTACTCCGTGCGGCTCAAGGAGTGGGAAGGCTGAGCGTCAGTCTTCTTGGCTTCTCGATGCCTTTTCTTGTGCTTTGGGCGCTGTTCTTTCTGACAGGCGGCCTGGCTACAAGAGAACGAGTGGAAGGCAACAGGAGCCTTTCTCCGCTCGCGCAGCTAATTGGCCGGTATATCTTTGTTGCCATAGTCATAACGGGTTTGGGTGTGCTGCTTTCGGGTGCCACCTACATCAAGGAGCGGCACATGCACCCGATCTTGCTGCTTCTGCCGATCTATGCGTTCGCATTGGTTGAGTTTCGAGGCTATTCGGAAAAGCGGCTGTGGTGGTTCATGGCTGTCATTGCCGCTGTCATCAGCCTTGTATTCCTTATCCGCCTTCCAGACTTCATTGCGCCTGATCGGACAATTTGCGGCTCCAAATGCCGCGTTGCAAAGCCTTATCCGGCGCTTGCGAAAAAGCTGCTGGAATGGGACCAATCGGTGGCTGAGGGTACTCTCATTGCCCTTGATTCATACCTTGGCGGCAACCTCAGAGCGGCCTTTCCCGAGGCGCGTCTTGTAATCCGCGAGTTCCGTCCGACAACGCCGGGCAGAGCCTCCTGTTTCGTTGTTTGGGAGCAGGGGGATGGGCAGCAGCTGCGTTCCTTGGCGCAGGCTGCAAAAGACGAGCGGTTCACAGCCGCAATGGAACTAACAGCGCCTGAGGTCCTTAGCTCTGGATACTTCAAGGTGGCGTGGCCGCATTTGTGGTTGCCGACCGGCCACCGTGTTACAAACTGGGCCGCGTATCGTATCGAGCCCACAAATGCGTTGTGCCAATAGCACCCGCTCACTGTTCCGGAATAGCATATGTCAGGTCCTGCCTTCACCATCCGCGTCGCAACCGGAGATGATCTCCCGCAAATCGTTGCTCTCATGAACGCTGCAGCAGTGGGGGCGCGTGCATCCCTTGAGACGGACGACATGACCGTTTATGCGGCGGCTTTCAAAGAGATTGAAAAGGCGCCTGAGGCCGATATCTTTGTGGCGGTCGACAGTCAGGGTACAGTGCTTTCCACATACCAGCTTACCCTTGAAAAAGGGCTGGCCTTTCAGGGGCGGCCGCGTGCGACTGTGGAGAGCATGCACACACGGGCGGATCAGCGCGGCAAGGGGATTGGACGCGCGATGATTGCGCATGCAAAGCAAACCGCCGCAGAAAAGGGGTGCTGCATGGTACAGCTCACCAGCAATGCGCAGAGGGTAGATGCTCATCGGTTTTACCTGCGGGAGGGGTTTGAGCAGAGCCATCTTGGCTTCAAGCTCATGCTCTGAAAGAGCCGATGACAAGCCTGCGACCGGGTTCTGCGCCCGGCCGCCTGCGCTCACTTGCTGGCCGATCTGATCCAGTCTTCCGATTTGCACACGTCCACGACAACCTTTTTGCATCCGGTCAGCTTGAGTTTGCCGTTCTCCAGAAGTTCCAGTGTCGCCTTGGCGGAAAGGCCGCGCTTGGGATCGTAGACCATGCCTGCCCATTTCGTTTCATTTACCGGCGACATGCCCCAGATCACGTTGATGCCAAGCACCTTTCGGTCCCGCTTGGATTTGTCTTCATTGTTCCGGTCGGTAATTTCTTCTTTCACCTCACCGGGAGGTGGGGGGAAGTCAACCAGCTTGCCGCAAAGTCCATTGCTGCAAGGGCGGATTTGCACGATAGCGCCGTCCCCGGTCAACCATGGTCCTTGGATTTGAGAGGCGCTTGCCGTAGTGCCCATGCCGACAAGCAGAGCAAGGGCAGAATAAAGCGCATGTTTGATAAACATAAGTACACCGTGATTTGTTCTTGTTATTTGGCTATCTCCCCCAAGGATATCGGGGGAGATACTCTTTATCACGGCGGTCTATTTAGAGCGTTTTAGTGTAAACGTAAACTTACTTTATGCGTGACCACGTTTCACCTTTGCAGATAAGGCCGCCCAACACGCAGCCTTCAAGCTTGAGTTCATTCGCGGAAGTCAGCTTCATTTTGCCGGAATAGGTCCGGCCATCCTCTGCGTTGTAGACCTTGCCCTTCCAGGTATCATCGCCAGAAGGCTTCATGCCCAAAATGGTTTGAGACCCTACCAGGTTGCGTGTCCGCAGTGCCGGGTCTGGATTTTCGGTATCCTTGCGCGGTGTTTTCAGCCACACGAGATTTCCGCAGAGTGCGCTGCCACAATCAGCGATCTGAATACGGGCAGTTCCATTAGAGCGCTGCCAGGTGCCCTTTGCGTCCGCTGCGAAAGCTGATGGTGCTGAAAGGCTCAAGCCTGCAATAACGGCCAGCCCCAATGCCATGGATTTCATCATGTCGTACCCTCCCAGATGTCTTGATGAAAGCTTGGATATACTGCGAGTTTAGGCGCGGAACCGGCGGCGCACTAGGGGAAATGCGTAAACTGCGTCTATGGTCTAGGGCCCAACCCCAGGTTCTCCAAGAGGGAGGGATCTCTAATTACTGATATGATATTTATTTCTATGAAGTATTTATTTGTTATTTGTGCCTATAATTATTGTAATTATGTAGTAACCAAGTCAATTATCAATGAATTTAGGATTATATTTTACTTAGTTTGGTGTGTTTACTTGTTTTGTAAGGAGGGGGTATGGCCTTTCGAGTAGAGCGCACTTTACAATTGGTTTGTTCTGAGGGGCAGGACGTTCCAGAAGGTTATTTGCATCGTGGGTTGCGGGCCGCATCCGGTTCTGGTGGTGCCATGGATCTGGTTGCCGCTCACAAGTGGTTCAATATCGCCGCTCTCAAGGGGTGCCGGGAAGCAACGCATCACCGCCGTGAAATCTCTGATTTAATGAGCGCTGCCGAAATTTCAGAGGCACAGCGCCAGGCTCGTCAGTGGCTGGCAACACAATAGGCGGCGTCAGGTCTGGAAGACTGTTCCTGTTTGACCCCGTGGCTATTTGTTCCTGTTGTCTTTTGGGTCCGGCGGCCTTTTTGCCCCTGTTGCCTTGGGCCGAAGCCAATGCCGATCGAAACCCGGTGGCTTTGGATCGCGTTCTGGCCCTCCGCTTGCCAGCTACTTTTTGGGCAGTCATGCCGTTTGTACCTCGTCGCGGGCGCCAACGGCCTCGCTTTCCCCATGCTTCGGTTGCTTTTTTTGCGCTGGATACCGGATCAGCGTCTCGCTTTGCTCACCTTGTCCGGCATGACGGTTGTGAGGTGATCGGATACCTGTTTGTCATGGCCTTCGCCTACTCGCCACCCTTGAGCGGACCTCCCCACGACTTCACATCGTCTCTAACGTAGGTCATCGCGGTCACCCCACTTCCGTCTTTCTCTGCTGTCATCCCGGGCTTGACCCGGGATCCAGTTGTGTGTGGTTCGGCAGGTGAGGGCGGCGGTTGGATGGGGCAGAGCTTTTGCTGGCTGAGCGTTTGCTGACTTTACTCTTGTCCGGGCCTGCGCCGACGGGGGCGTGCTTTCCTTCTGCTTGCCCGTCGTCCCTGATCGCGCGACGGCTGTCATGTGCAGTTGTTTTAAATGACGCTCTGTTCAGATCTTGGAAGCCACTCCCCTTGGTCGGCGTGGCTTCCTCCTATTTTGCCTCCGCTTCCGCCCCGTCTCTCGTCGGTCATCCCGGCACCGCAGGTGCTTGTTGGTTTTGCGCTGGATACCGGATCTGCGTCTCGCTGCGCTCGCCTTGTCCGGCATGACGGTGGTGGTTTGGCCGAGCGGTTCGGCTTTCTACACGGCTGCGTTGCTGTCCTCTGCCCCACTTTGCTCTCGCTTGCGGCCCGCCTTGTTACATCGGCCGCCGACTGTTTGAACGCGGGTCCGCTGCCGGGCTGACCGCAGGCTTAGTGCCCGCACACCCCACGGATTGGCACGTCGGATGTCATGTGCAGCTGTTTTAAATGACGGTTGTTCAAGTGCTGGGGCATTATTCGTTAGCACATTGGGCCTTACTCTGCTCCTTCCGCGCAGCCCTCCCGTTGGCCCACCCGCCTCCGCTGTCTTTTTCGGCTGTCATCCCGGGCTTGACCCGGGATCCAGATATGCGGCTCGGCAGGTGAGGGTGGTTGTGGGAGTGCGTGCGCTCGTTGTGTTTTGGTTTTGATTTTGTGTTTCCACATTGGGTTTTGGGT
>NZ_JAQZAJ010000004.1 GCF_028737195.1 Pseudovibrio exalbescens
CCAACCATGCATGCCGCGCAGAACAAACGCACAAAGGCAAAAACACGCCGTGGCGCGGCAAATGTTGGGCGTAGTCTAGTGGGCCCGGTTGCACTCAGAACCAAGTGGCGGGGCCCACACGGTATGGCGGCGACTGCGCCTTCCGCCTTTCCCGCATCAAAGCGCTTTCAAGTCGGCGAGGATCTTGTCGGTTGTATTTTCTGTGTGCTTGATGATGCTATGGCACCAGTCTTCTTTATCGATGAATAGTGCCCTCTTGAGCTGGTTTTTGATTGCCTGTGCTTTGTCGTCGGCGACATAGGGATTTCGTTTTAACCAGTTGTCCTGCCTATGTGCCTCCAATACATCCCAGAAAGGCTTTGTGCCGAATTCATAGATGTACTTGCGCGGCTTTGTCTTGAGAGGCAGTTGATCCATGGCATTGGCCATGAGGCCTTCGATGAGCGAGGTGGTGCCTTCTGGATCGCGGGTGTTGTGAAGCGCTATGAGTTCAAGATCACCCTGAGCGCCGAGGCCAGTATGTAGATCTATCATGGTGGCATGATCGGTGGAGGCGGCATATCCTTGCAGGATCTCCTCCAGAGTTCGTGCCGGAGCGGTCTGGTGAGTGCCGCCATAGAACAGGCCCATCGGGTGCGTGTGCTGCCCTTTCAGAACCCTCTGGGTGAGGGCGCTGATGCCATTCTCCTCAATGTATTGAAGGAGCGGCGCTTCTTGAACTGCCCGTTCCGGGCCTTCAATGGCGTCCGTGCAAATGGCTCTGTGCAGCTCAGCGTAGTCTTCATTGGAAGGCAGAGGCGCAGTAAAGTCGCGGTAATTGCGGTTGGGGTCAACATTGGTTTCGTCTGTTCGTGTCATGAGAACCGCGCCAGCAGGATTGATGGCGTGAATGAAGATGAGCTGGATGTCGCGCGGCCTTTCATCAGCGTACTTGTGCAGAAGGAAGAGCTGGAGGCCTGAGCCGGCGGTCAGCTCTGTTCCGTGTACCCCGGACATGATGAAGAGACGCTTGCGTGCGTTGTCCGGCCCCAGCCTTGCAACCAGCGTCCGTACCGGGCCGCTGAGGCTCTTGAAACCACGATACGCCAGGTTTTCCAAGGGTAACCCCTTTGCAGAGCAAGCTGCGTCAAAGCGACTCTGTGCCTCGAAAAAATCTTTAGAAAACCACGAGGAATAAAGCATGATAAGGGCCTGAAACTGTTGAAGCTATATGGTGAACCGACTTGGACAACCATAAGCAAGGTGATACACAATCCTAAGGGGTAAATACATCACGTGTTTTACGCCCGAGGGAGAAATTGGGGCCAAATGAAAAAACTCATTCTTGATGTTGATACCGGGACAGATGATGCCGTCGCTGTAATGCTTGCCGCCCTCCATGACGATTTGGAGTTGGTGGGGGTGACAACCGTGAACGGGAACGCTGAGGTTCACTATTGTACGGAAAACACGCTGCGTGTTTTGGATGTAATTGGGCGCTCTGACATTCCGGTGTTTGAAGGTTTGGCCAAGCCGTTTGCGCGCCCGGATTTCCCCACGCCCCGCCGCAAGGATGATCTAACCGATAAGATACACGGAAAATATCTTGACCTGCCTCCGGCGACCTCGCGCAAGCAGGAGACCGGTGCAGTTGAATATCTCATCGAAACCTATCGGGCCACAACTGATCCGATCACGCTTGTTCCAGTTGCACCGCTGACCAACATTGCGGCCGCACTGACGCTCTACCCCAAGCTGGTTGACCTTGTTCCGGAGCTTGTGATCATGGGTGGAGGGCACCTGCATGGCAATGTGACGCCATCTGCTGAGTTCAACATCTGGGCAGACCCTGAAGCGGCCGATGTGGTGTTCAAAGCGGGCTTTGAGAAAATCACGTTGGTGCCGCTGGATGCGACCCACAAGGCTTTGGTAACCCGTGATGACTGCGCAGCGCTCAGAGCGCTTGGTACACCTGCCGGGGATGCAACTGCCACAGTAGTTGAGCACCGCATTGGTGTTCATGACAAGATCCAGCGCATGGAAATCGCCCATAGCGCGCCAGTGCATGACGCGCTATGTGTTGCCTATCTGGTGGAGCCGAATGTGATCACCACACAAGCTCATCCGGTTGCAATTGAGACACAAGGTGCGTTGACTGTGGGCCGCACCGTGATTGATGTTCGGCGTCGGGGCACGGATACGCGGCTCGTGGATGTGGCATTTGATGCAGACGCCAGGGCGTTTGTTGACCTCATGCTCAATACCTTCGGCAAACAACGCGGATAGGGGCTTCCGTGACTTCTTACTTCATCGTCGACACAGACGGCGGCACAGACGACGCATTGGCGCTGCTCATGCTCATTGGGATGGGAAAGCGCCCGGATGCGATCACTACCTGTTTTGGCAATGTGGGCTTGGAGCAAGCCACAATAAATATCCTTGATACTGTAGCGATTGCCGGAGACAGCATTCCGGTGCACATGGGTGCGGACAGGCCCATGGTGGGGCCTTTGATTGATGCAACTGATGTGCATGGGGGCGATGGCCTTGGCGGTGTAGCGCGCCCAGAACATCGTGGTGAGATCACTTCCCGTGACGCAGTCGGTTTGATCCGCTCAAAGTTGCAAGATGCATGCAAGGGCGGGGTGCCGGTAGAGATCTTGACCCTGGGACCGCTGACCAATCTTGCGCGGGTGCTGGGTGAAACCCCTGAACTCGCCAAGGGGATCAAGCGACTATGGATCATGGGCGCGACCTGCCGCGGTCGGGGGAATGTGACGATCTCAGCAGAGTTCAACATTTACTGCGACCCGGAAGCGGCGGAAGTGGTTTTTGGAATTCCATGCAACACGCTGGTGATCCCATGGGAGCCCTGCTTGCAGACGGCCATTCCGGGCGCGGCCATTGAGGGCATGTTGGCGCGGTTGCCGAAAGGGCCGCTTTGGGACTTTTCTCGAGGCATCTGTGACTACGGCCGTCAGCGCAGCCTGAACTGGTATGACGAGGATAACCTGATCATGCCTGACACGCTCGCTGCGGCCTGTGTACTGGATGAGGAGGTCTCAACACGTACAATGGTATGCGGTCTCGTGGTGGAGACAGGCGGTGCGCACAGCCGTGGGGCAACTTTTGTGGACCATGAAAACAAGAGCACGCAACCTCCGGTCGGGATTGTCGAAAAGGCAGATCGGACGAAGCTGGAGAAGCTCTTCGAAATGTCACTTCAGAAGTTGGCGAAAGGCTAACAAGATCAAAAGCCAGCGAGCAACCCGCTGGCTTTTTGCTTTCATAGCAGCAAGGACCATGCTGTCACCGCCAGCATGAGCATAGCCATGGCGATGGTCGTGACGCGCAGGACCTTGCCCTCTCCAATGACGCTCAGAATGGACTGACCGGCTAAAGCCCACAAGGAGTGGGAGATGAGACCGCCCGCCAAAAAGCCCAGGGTGAGAATAAGGGCGCTCTCAAGCTGCCCCAGATTGTTGGCAGCAAAGAACGTTGTGAAGGCAACAAGGCTCATGGCCCATGTTTTGGGGCTGAGCGGATGGATGAGCAGGCCCTCCCAAAAGCTGGGCAGAGATACTGCGCCTTTGGGCTGGATGCTCAGGTTGACAATGCGCCACGCCAAATAGGTCATGTAACCCATACTAACGATCTTGAACACGGTCACGATGGGACCACCCTGCGCCATGACGTGACCAAGGCCAAAAGCTACGCATAGATTCAAGAAGATGCTGCCGATCTGCGAGGCCAATATGACCGGGATCGCGGTCTTGTAGCCCGCACTCGTGCCAATCGCCATGAACGTCAGATTGCCCGGCCCAGGCGTGCCCGTCATGATCGCGACGAAGACGGCAAATGCGCCGATTGTTGCTATATCCATGATGATTGTATCCATACAATTGAAGCGACTACATGCGTGTGATAGAGGTAGCTGAGTAATTGTATTGGTCAATGGAATTATTGTTACCATGACAATGTGGGTGCCAGACATAGAGGGGGCTGAAGGGCCTAAATACCTTGCCATTGCAGAGATGTTGGCACGGGATGTCGCCGATGGGCGCTTGCAGCCGGGAGAGAAATTGCCACCGCAGCGAGAGCTGGCGTACCAACTCGGGGTGACGCTTGGCACCATCAGCCGCGCTTATGCGGAAGCGGAGCGGCGCAAGCTGGTGAAAGGCGAAACAGGACGTGGAACGTTTGTGTGTGCTAATGAAGATGCGCCCCCATCGCCCCTGACACCTCCGGTAGATGGCAGCAGCAACCTGGATCTGGCGCGGAACTTTGCATTCGCTGCGCTAAACCCGGATCTGGGGGCAGCCATGATGGCAGTTGCACGTCTGCCGGACCTGGCCAGTTTGAATGCCTATGTCCCGTCAGAGGGGTTGGAGCACCATCGGCGTGCAGGTGCCGAGTTTTTCAACGCGCATTACGGCGGAGACGTGACTGCACAGCAGACGTTGGTGACCTGCGGTGCACAGCACGGCATCAAGGTGCTGATCAACGGATTGTTTGAGCGCGGTGATGTGATTGGCGTTGATGAGCTGTGCTATCCGTCTTTGCTGGATAGCGCCGTTCATGATGGATATCGGCTGATGCCAATCTCCAACCTGCGTAAGTCGGATGGCTCACTGGGCGCTATGGATCCAGAGGCGATTGGGGATGCAGCAAAGCGCTATGGTCTTCGCGGGCTTTTTATAATGCCGAGTGTTCAGAACCCCACCACGCATACGATGACATTGGCGGAAAGGGTGGCGATCGCCGAGGCATGCGGTGCCCATGGAGTGAAGATCATTGAGGATGATCCCTATACTCCATTCCTGAGCGAGAAAGCAGCGCCGTTTTCCCAGCTTCTTCCGGAACTTACAGCGTCGATAAGCTCCATGTCCAAGGTGATGGCCCCCGGTCTGCGCGTCGGGTTTGTGCATTTGCCGATGATGCGGACAGCAGGCATTCGGAACTTCATCGGTGAGAGTGTTTGGATGGCATCGCCAGTCGCAGCGGAGATCGCATGTTATTGGGCCAGATCAGGCGCGATTGCTGACACCTTGAGTGCGAAGAGGACGGCGCTGGCACAGCGGTATAGCATGCTGCAGCGTGTGCTTGCGGGCTTCTCGGTCAAGGGCGGAGCGGAAAAGCCGTTCGCTTGGGTGAGCATGCCGGAGGGCGTAAGCTCCGTGATGGTGCAGGAACATCTAAGGGGCAGGGGCGTTGATATTCTCGCATCCCATTACTTCCAGCTTCCAGAGCGCCACCGCCATGAGGGGCTGCGCCTGTCACTTGGTAACATTGCGCGTGATGAGGACTTCGAGCGGGCGCTCATGATCCTTGGCGAAGCGCTGGAAACATTTGGCTCCGGTTCCAGAGGGCGCGAATTGATGGGGTGATGCCCCACAAAAAACGCCGGGGCAGAACCCCGGCGTTTCTCAAATCTCTAAAGACACACCCTTACATTGGGCAAGCGTTGTCTGCCATGTAGTCGTGAACCACGATCTCACCAGAGATGATGTCAGCTCTCGCAGCTTCAACAGCCTCAGCCATTTCAGCGCTTACGAGTTCCGCGTTAAACTCGTCCATGGAGTAGCCAACGCCGTCTTCAGCCAGACCCAGTGACTGGATGCCGGTGTCGAAGTTACCTTCGCTGGCGTCAATGAGTGCCTGCTCAACAGCAACATCCACACGCTTCACCATGGAGGTGAGGATGGAGCCTGGGTGCAGGTGGTTCTGGTTGGAGTCAACGCCGATTGCGTACTTGCCTTCGTCAGCCGCCGCCTGAAGCACGCCAAGACCGGTGGAACCAGCTGCGTGGAACACGATGTCTGCGCCGCGGGCAAACTGAGACTTAGCAAGTTCGCCGCCCTTCACAGGGTCATTCCAAGCGGCTGGTGTGGTGCCTGTCATGTTGCTGTAGACGGTGATGTCGCCGTTAACAGCGTGAGCGCCCTGCTTGTAGCCGCAAGAGAACTTGGAGATCAGCGGAATGTCCATGCCGCCCACAAAGCCGATCTTGCCGGTTTCGGATGCCATCGCAGCCAACATGCCGACGAGATAAGAACCTTCGTGCTCCTTGAAGACGATGGAGCGGACGTTTGGTTGATCCACGACCATGTCTACGATTGCGAACTGTGTGTCAGGGAATTCCTGAGCCACCTTCTCCATTGCTGCCGCCTGAGCAAAACCAATGCCGATGATTGGGCTCATGCCACGGCGCGCAAAGTTGCGCATTGCCTGCTCACGCTGAGAAGGGTTGGTGACTTCGAACTCGCGGTAGGCAACGCCGGTCTTTTCCTTGAACGCTTCTGCGCCACGGTAAGCCGCTTCGTTGAAGGACTTATCGAACTTGCCGCCCATGTCAAAGATCACGGCTGGTTTGATGTCTGCTGCAACTGCTCCTGTGCTGAGAGCCGTTGCAAGCAGCGCGCCAGCTGCGAGAGTTTTCAAGAAAGTCATCCCCTAATTCCTCCAGATTAAACTTCTTGGTCCATTTAGCATCTGGTGACCCGACACACAGCCTGTTTGAGAGCCCTTCGGCCCTGAGCTAGAATCGTCTGATCAACACCCGCTGAAAAGCCATAGCTCCCCTAAGGGAAGTCCAGACCTAACGCGTGCTGAATTCCTCCCAGAATCAGTGTTTCGTCAGGTTGTGCGCAATTTCTTGCCCCAGAAGCCGTAGTTGGACACAGGCTTGATATCTAATCAAGTTAAAAAGCAAATAATTTGTCAGCAGATGAAAAAAAATTCACTTACTGCTTTCCTTTTAAGCGGATTTCGAAGAGTGCTAAACTTCTGATTACCTTCTGTGCCTATGAATTAAGCTGGAATCATAAGAAGCGTATAACCCACGGAGTGCGCAAGGTGAGAAAAATAGTTGGACTGTGCCTGATGGCGCTTTTGTTCATGACTGGTGCCAGTCATGCGGCAGTGAACTCCTGCGGGAACAACTCTTCCGGGTTTAACCAATGGCTGGAGGCTTACAAAAAGCAGGCCCGGGCGGAGGGATTTTCTCCGCGCACCATTGAGATGGCGCTTGGCGGCGTGACCTACCACAGCCGGGTGATCAGCTACGACCGGAACCAGAAGTCCTTCAAGATGAGCTTTGATGACTTCTATAAGCTTCGGGTCAACAACGCATTGATCAACAAGGGGCGCAAGTTGATGCGTGAGAATGCGGCCTTGTTTGATCGCATTGAGGAGCGTTTTGGCGTGCCGCGGGAAATTGTTGTGGCCATTTGGGGACTTGAGACAGGTTACGGCCGGAACATCGGCAACATGTCTACCATGCGCTCGCTGGCCACGCTGGCCTATGACTGCCGCCGCGCTGACTTCTTTCGCAATGAACTGCGCAGCGCTCTGCTTATCGTTGAAAAGGGCGATCTGGATCCCATCCGCATGAAAGGTGCTTGGGCAGGGGAATTGGGGCAAACCCAGTTCTTGGCCAGCTCCTATATCAAGTTCGCGCTGGACTTTGATGGCGATGGCAAGCGGGACTTGCTGTACAGCGTGCCTGATGCTTTGGGCTCCACTGCCCACTACCTGCAGGCATATGGCTGGCGCTATGGAGAGCCTTGGGGGCCGGGAACCCCGAACCACGAAGTGATCCGCGCCTGGAATAAGGCCGGGGTCTATGTGAAAACCATTCAGGTGATGGCCGAAAAGCTCACCGCACCTTCCAACTGATCATTAAAAAGCCCGGATTTTGCATCCGGGCTTATGTCGTTCATGGCTTCCCCTATTAGAACAGTGGGGCTTCGTCCGGGAGATTTTGCTGGCGGCGCGCTGCTGTGAGCGTGTTGGCCATGAGCATGGCGATGGTCATTGGGCCTACGCCACCCGGTACCGGCGTGATGCTGCCCGCAACCTTGCTGGCGCTTGCAAAGTCCACATCTCCAACGAGGCGTGTTTTGCCCTCTCCCTTCTCAGGGGCAGGGATGCGGTTGATGCCGACGTCGATGACAATGGCGCCTTTCTTGATCCAGTCACTCTTGATCATTTCTGGGCGGCCAACGGCTGCGACCAATAGATCTGCACCACCAATAACGCCCTCCAGATCCTTGGTTCGGGAATGGGCGATGGTTACAGTGCAGTTTTCTTGAAGCAGCAGCTGTGCCACCGGCTTGCCGACGATGTTCGAGCGACCCACCACAACTGCGTTCATGCCGGAGAGATTACCACCCGCTGCGCGCTTGGCCAGCAGTACGGAACCTGCCGGAGTGCATGGTACAAGCGCTTTTTCAGTCTGGCCTGCGCCCAGAAGGCCGACGTTTACTGGGTGGAAGCCGTCGACATCCTTTTCAGGTTTGATGAGCTGCAAGACCTTGCCTTCATCCACGTGTTTTGGCAGTGGCAACTGTACCAGAATGCCATGGATTTCCGGGTCGTTGTTAAGCTCGGTAACCAGAGACAGAATGTCGATCTCAGACGCGTCGGCTGGCAGGGTGTGCTGTACGGAATGGAAGCCGCACTTTTGCGCCATCTTGCCTTTGCTTTTTACATAGACCTGACTGGCAGGGTCTTCGCCGACCAGCACGACCGCTAGGCCTGGCTTGACGCCGGTCGCCTCAACAAGACGGGCTGCACGGGCGCTGATTTCGTCGGTTACGGAGGCGGCTGTGGCTTTGCCGTCGATGATTGTCGCGTCGCTCATGGAGCCTCCTATTTAAAGATCACTGTGCGGTCACCGTTCAGAAGGATGCGGTGATCCAGATGGTATTTAACTGCGCGGGCAAGAACCTGACTTTCGGTGTCGCGGCCTTGCGCGATGAGTTCTTCCACGGTGTGCGCGTGCTCAACGCGGGACACGTCCTGCTCGATGATCGGGCCTTCGTCCAGATCTGCTGTAACGTAGTGAGCGGTTGCGCCGACCATCTTTACACCGCGCGCATGAGCACGGTGGTACGGGCGGGCCCCAATGAAGCTTGGCAGGAAGGAGTGGTGAATGTTGATCACCTTGCCTGCAAGTGCCTGCGACAGATCATCAGACAAGATCTGCATGTAGCGTGCAAGGATCACCAGATCGATTTTCTCGCGCTCCACCAACTCGAGGATCTGCGCTTCCTGTTCCTTTTTGGTGTCTTTGGTGACAGGCAAATAGTGGAACGGCAGTTTTTCATGCTCTACGCGGGAACGCCATGTTTCGTGGTTGGAGGCAACACCCACCAGATCCATCCGCAGCTGGCCGGTGCCGTTGCGATAGAGCAGATCGTTCAGGCAGTGACCCATCTTGGAAACCATGATGAGAACGCGCGGCTTGCGAGAAAGATCATGGACTTCCCAGTCGAAATCATAGGCGGTTGCGACCGGGCGGAACCCTTCGACAAACTGTTCGCGGGTCATGCCCTCTGGTGCGGCAAAGGAAACGCGCATGAAGAAGCGCAATGTTTCCGGATCGCCATATTGGGCGCTTTCGCAGATGTTGCAGCCTTGAGAGGCGATGCAATTGGCAACGGCAGCAACGATCCCCTTCCTATCTCCGCAGGATAGGGTCAACACAAAGTTGGCTTGGCTGTTCATGATCAGCACGTGGTCCTTGATGTTTCTCGAAATTTTGGCGGGAGCATAGGCATTGTGTTGCGCGAAAGAAAGATGAAATCTTGGGTTAAGTTAGGAAAAGTGCGCTGTTTTCTTTCGGCAGAGCTTGTTTGCGCTGACCCTGAACCGGGCTGACCATTGGTAACTTTACAATGGTTAGATCTTATCCGCTATAGACCGGGAATTGCTGGGTTTTAAAGGGATTCCTATGCTCCCACGGTCGCAACTTTAGGTAAGTGGAGCCCCTTCATGAAGATTTGCATGGTAGTGGAAGCGTTCGAAGGGGACGAGATTGAAGCAACAGCAGCTGATTTGAGTTCTGCTCTGGTGGACCGGGGCCATGAGGTGACGCTGGTAAGCCTTACTGGTGCACTGCACCCTTCTGCCACGTTGGATGCACGGGTGAATGTCACCGCCTTCTCCAGAGGCAAGGCCTCGGTAGCGGTGGGCGATTTGGTGCGGTTGTTTGAGCAAGATCGGCCAGATGTGGTGGTCTCCCATGGCGCAAGAGCCAATACGACAGCGATAGCTGCTGGCAAGTTGCGCAGTAGCCCTGCTGTGCCTGTGGTTGCGGTGGAACACCGTGGCTTTTCCATGGATGCGACCCTTTCCGAGGATGAGCGACGGGAAACAGCACTTCTGGCTGTGCCCTACAGCTACAAGGATGCGGACTGCATTGTGTGCGTGTTCAACTCGATCAGCGAGTTGATGGCGCTTTGCGATTGGCTGACTGAAGGCGCAGTGCGAGTTATCCATAATCCAATGGTGCCATTTGATATTTTTGAGAGGTCAGAGCACCCCATAGACGAACCATGGTTCCAGCCCGGACATAGTGCCGTGGTTTTGGCCACGGGGCCACTGCACCACAAGCAAGGCTATGACATCTTCCTGCAAGCACTGGCGGTGGCACGCTATGCGGTGGAAGTGCGTGGCTATCTTTTGGGCGATGGCGGCGAGTTGGAGGCCTTGAAACAGGCAGCCTCAAATCTGGCACTGGAAGACATTGTGGCCGTACATGACGAAGTGTCAGATAAAGAGCGGTTTCTGAGAGCGGCCAATGTGTTCGTCTTGCCCAGAGCGGGGGATGGGTTTGACCGAAATCTGGCCTGGGCCATGGCGCTGGGTACGCCAGTTGTGGCACCGGAAAACCATCCCGTTCACGAGGAGTTGCTCAGGGACGCGGATGCTGCCCGCTTGTTTCCTGAAGGGGATGCTTCCGCGCTTTCAAAGGCAATTGTTGACCTCAGCAAGTACCGCAAGCCTGCCGAAGACCTGACGGACAGAGCTCGGGCGTTTTCGGCAGAGCGGGTGTTTGATGCTTACGAGGGACTGCTCAAGCAAGTGACGCGGGGCGGTTCAGGCGGTTAAGTCATGCAATTATCCGGTGCCGGTTGCCTTTTGTTGGCATAAGTGGTCGGAGTGAGAGGATTCGAACCTCCGACCCCCTCGTCCCGAACGAGGTGCGCTACCAGACTGCGCCACACTCCGACATCTTTCTTTCGATTTCTATCTACATTGTATGAAAACGCTTTTTTGCGTCAAGAACGCGAAAGTGACAGATAAGCTGCCTAAGACCGCTGACCGATTGCGGCAGCTCGGTAGATTCTGATGGTGGAGGCAGGCGAGAGGAGGTATGGGCCATGCGTATTTCTGCTGTGGACCAATTGCGAGTTTCTCACAAAGAATGAAATGGCAGAGCTTGCCTAATCAAAACGAGATGGCTATACAAAGCGCCACACAGCGATGGGGTGTAGCCAAGTGGTAAGGCAACGGTTTTTGGTACCGTGTATCGTAGGTTCGAATCCTACCACCCCAGCCAGCTTTTTCCTCCTAAAAAACTGAAGAATTTTAAAGCCTTAGCAATGGCGCATAGTGCTGCGTTTTGTCGTGGCTACCCCACACCGCACAGGCGGTATGGGTCAGGCGTTCGGCGTAAGGCGTGCTAGTCGAGATCGGCGAAGGACCTGCTGGTGGTTGCCAGACGTTCAAGCAGAGGGCTTGGTTCAACGCCGTCCATGGTCTGAAGCGCCTTTAGGATGGTTTTGGTGCCGATGGTATCCGCATAATGCATCAAGCCGCCGCGCCAGCGGGGGAAGCCGTAGCCGTGGATCTCCACCAAGTCGATGTCAAGCGGACGGGCGGCAATGCCTTCTTCGAGAATAAAGCAAGCCTCATTGATCATGGGCAGCAGGATTGCTTGCTGAATTTGCTGTTCTGAGCGGCTTTGCTGCGGGGTGCCCAACTCGTTTGCGATCTCTCGGATAAGGGCGTTGACCTCCTCATCTTCAATGGGCGCGCGTGCCCCCTCTTGATAGACATACCAGCCCTTGCTGCGCTTCTGGCCGAAGCGCTCAAGGGCACACAGCCGGTCTGAGATAGGGGCGAACACATCCTGTCCCTGCTCCCGGGCAGCGGTGCGCTGTGCGGCAGCAATATCGAGGCCTGCAAGATCTTGCATTTCGAATGGACCCATTGCGAGGCCAAAGGCGCGCATGGCGCTGTCAACTTGGTGGGGTGTAGCGCCCTCCAAAAGCAGGCGTTCGGAATGTTTGCGGTAGACCTTCAGAATGCGGTTGCCAATAAACCCGTCGCACACACCCGAGCGAATGCCAATTTTGCCCAGACGTTTGGCCAGCGCAAAACCTGTGGCGAGCACATCTGGGGCGGTTGGCGCAGCCTCGACGATTTCCAGCAGCTTCATGATATGCGCGGGGCTAAAAAAGTGCAGGCCGACTACATCGCTTGGGCGATCGGTGGTACGGGCGATTTCGTTGACATCCAGATAGGAGGTGTTGGTCGCCAAAATGGCCTTGGGCTTCAATGCTTGGCCCAGTGCCTGGAACACCTGTTTCTTGATGGCCATGTTTTCAAAGACAGCCTCGATTGCGAGGTCTATCTCTGCCAGATCGTTGTAGTCGGTGGTTTGGTGCAGACTGTTGAATTTTTCTTCGGCAGCTTTTTCAGTAATGAGGCCGCGTTTTGCACTTGCCTGCAAGAGGCCTTTTATGCGGTCAGTCCCTGCTTCGAGGCTGGGCTGGTCTCTTTCTACCAACGTGACTTCGAAACCTGCGTTTATGAAGCAAAGGGCAATGCCTGCTCCCATGGTGCCGCCGCCAATGATAGCAACCTGTTCAACCGGGCGGGGGCGGATGTCGGCGAGCCCCTCAAGCTTGGAAGAGGCGCGTTCTGCAAAAAAGACGTGACGCAGGGCTTTGGCCTGATCTGAGGTGCGCAGTTGCAGAAACATTTCCCGTTCTCTGGCGTAGCTCTCTTCAAAGGTTAGCTCCACAGCGCTTTTCACCGCTTCCAAGGCAACCAGAGGTGACTTTTGTCCTTTGGCCTTCTTCGTCAGCACCGCCGATGCGCTTTCCCAGAACTGTGGAAGCGGAGCAGCCTGCGGCAGTGCGCGGTCTCGGGTGGCCAGAGGGCGAGGGTGTTCGATAATCCCGCGGGTGAAAGCCTGTGCCGTTTCAAGAAGATCGCCCGTGATGAGGGCGTCTAGAATGCCCAAGGCCTTTGCCTGTTCGGCTGCAACAGGTTTTCCAGTGGTAATCATTTCCAAGGCGGTAGAGATGGGGGTGAGGCGTGGAAGGCGGACAGTGCCTCCAGCGCCTGGAATGAGGCCAAGAGTAACTTCTGGAAGGCCAACTTTGGCGCTGCGGTCCGCGATGCGGTAATGGCAGCCAAGAGCCACTTCAAATCCACCTCCCAGAGCGCTGCCGTGAATGGCAGCGACCCAGGGTTTGGGGCAGGCTTCAATGGCATCAATCACCTGTGGCAAACTTGGCTCTTGGGCAGGCTTGTTGAATTCGCGCACATCTGCGCCAGCAATGAACGTTCGGCCTTCGCAGATGAGCAGGGCCGCCTTAACGTTTTCTGCTGTCTCAACCTTTTGCACCGCGGCGAGAAGGCCCTGTCTGACAGCATGGGACAGGGCGTTGACAGGTGGGTTGTTGACGCGCACCACAGCGATTGCGTCTTTGATCTCAACGGTTACAGGCATTGCTTCCTTCATTGAATTAGACACCCAGATACGCCTCGCGAACACGGTCATCTGCAAGGAGGTCCTGTGCTGGAGCCGCCATGATGATCTGGCCGGTTTCCATCACGTAGCCCCGGTCCGCGATGGACAAGGCGGCAAAGGCGTTTTGCTCCACCACGAAGACGGTGACACCCATTTCCTTGAGGCTTTTTACAGTATCGAGGATCTGATCGACGAGGATGGGCGCGAGGCCGAGGCTTGGCTCATCCAGAAGCAGACAAATGGGGCGGCCCATCAAAGCGCGCGCAATGGCAAGCATCTGCTGTTGCCCACCGGAAAGGCCACCTGCAGGCAAGTTGCGTTTTTCCCTCAGGATCGGAAACAACGCGTAGGCTTCCTGCATGTCTTTCTCAACCCGCTCATCGCGGTAGCGATAGGCCCCGAGGCGCAGGTTTTCTTCAACCGACAGATTGGTGAATATCTGACGTCCCTCAGGCGATTGCAGCAGGCCCTGACAAACGCGGGTATGAGGCGCTGTGCCCGTCAGGTTCTCTCCCCGAAAATGAATTGTTCCTTGGGAAACGGGTTGCACGCCGGACAAACACCGGAGCAACGTGGTCTTGCCTGCGCCGTTGGCTCCGACAAGGGTAACGATCTCGCCAGAGTGAACCTCGAGTGTGATGCCGTGCAACACCTCGATGCGGCCATACTTGGAACGAAGGCCTTCAACCGAGAGCATGAGCGGCCTCCTTTCCTCCGTGGCTACCAAGATAAGCCTCCACCACCTTTGGGTCACGGCTGATTTCCGAAGGCTTACCTTCTGCGAGTTTTTCTCCGTAGTTGAGCGCGATGACGTGGTCGGAGATTTTCATCACCAGTTTCATGTCGTGCTCAACCAGTAAAATCGCGACACCTTCCTTTGCTATCTCAGCGATCAGCTCGTCGATCTCTTCCGTTTCCACGGCGTTACATCCGGCTGCGGGCTCGTCCAGCAACAAGATTTTCGGGTCGCAAGCCAACGCACGTGCAATGTCGATGCGCTTGAGGGCACCGTATGACAAGGAAGATGCTTCCATGTGTGCTGCCTTTACCAAGTGAACGCGTTCCAGCAGCGCCATGGCTTTTTCTTGTGTTTGCCGGTTGCGCCGACTGCTGGAGGGGAGGCGCAGAAGATCCGCCCAGATGGGGCTGCGCTCCGACATGTGACATCCGACCATAACGTTCTCCAGGGCGGTCATCTGATCAAAGCTCTGGAGGTTCTGGAAGGTGCGTGACATCCCTCGTTCGGCCAGCTTGTGCGGCTCCATGTCCGTAACGTCCCGACCTTCCAGCACGACGTGCCCTCGGCTGGGCTGGTAGATGCCGGAGATCATGTTGAACAGGGTGGTCTTGCCTGCGCCATTTGGACCGATGATGGAGACGATTTCGCCGGGCTGCACGTCGAAGTCGAGCGCGTTTACAGCAGTTATGCCGCCAAAATCGATGCCAAGGCCTATTACGCTCAAAAGGGTCATGGAATTGCCCTCCGGAGCATGAGTTTGCGTAGGGTAGGCAACAGGCCGTCGCGCATGAAGATCATGACCAGCATCATGATCAACCCAAGCATGACATGTTCGTACTCGTGAAACATGGTGAGTACTTGCGGCAGGGCGGTGAGCAAGGTTGCCCCGGCGATGCCACCCAGCACCGAACCTGCGCCGCCTAAGACCGTCATGGTGACCAGCTCTACGGAATGCAGGAAGCTTGCAATATCAGGGGTGATGAACCGATTGAACAGCGCTAAAAGGGACCCTGCTACAGAGGCGTATGCTGCCGAGATCACGAAAGCGACAAGTTTGTATCTGGCCACATCCGCGCCGACGGTCTTGGCGGCAATCTCAGAGTCGTGCAGAGAACGTAGCACGCGGCCGGTAGGGCTGTTGTAAAGGTTCAAGGCCAGCCATGCTCCAATGAGCAGCATCCCCCCTCCGAACCAGTACCATACAACTGAGGTCTTTACCTTGAAACCGAGCGTTTCTCTGACAGCCTTGGCAAGACCGAGGCCTTCAACGGCCATGCCATCAGGTCCGCCGGTGAGTTGAGTTTCGTTGGTCAGGACCATGGATATGAGCATTCCAAGCCCGAGTGTCGCGACTGCCAGATAATGCCCTTTGAGGCGCAAGATGGGGCGGCCGACAAACCACGCAAGCAATGCTGAAACAACAGCACCCAGAATAAGGCTTGCGAAGGGGTGGAGGCCTAAATGGACTGGCCCCAAGGCGCAGGCATAAGCCCCTATTCCTGAAAACCCGGCGTGACCCAAGCTGATCTGGCCCGCATAGCCAATGAGGATGACGAGGCCTATGACAGCGATGGAGTTGATGAAGATGAGTGTGCCCACCCGATAGTAGAACGATGAGGGGAACAACATGGGTGCCAGTGCGATCAGGATCGTCAGAATGATGAGTGCACGCACCCGCGGTGGCAGATAGGCTGTCATGTTTACACCCGCTCCATGGATTTTGCACCGAACAGGCCTTGCGGCATGACGAATAAGGTTAGCAGGATTACAATAAAGGCAGCTGCGTCCTTGTACTCGGAGGTCAGGTACCCGGCCGTCGTTGCCTCTATGAGGCCAATGAACAAGCCTCCGACCAGCGCTCCGAAGGGATTGCCCATGCCGCCGAGCATGGCAGCCGCGAAACCTTTCAACGCCAGCATAACGCCGATGTCGTAGCTGGTGAGCGTAATCGGGGTGACTAGAACTCCCGCGGTAGCCCCAACTGCAGCGGACAGGCCGAAGCTTAATGCCATGATGAAGTTGGTATTGATGCCCACCAGACGCGCGGCGAGGCGGTTGTTGGCCGTTGCAAGGATGGCTTTGCCGGTGAGGGTTCTTGTGAAGAAGGCATAGAGGCCCGCAAAAACAAAGGCGGCACCAAACATGACCCAGATGCTCTGGGGAAGCAGCGTTGCGCCCGCAATGTGGAGCGGGTCATCGCCCGAGAAGGATGGATAGCGGTGCAGCTGCTTGTCGAAAATGATCTGAGCGAGGCCGCGCAGGAAGATGGATGCGCCGATTGTGATGATAATCAAGTTAACGACGGATGCACCGCGAGCTGGCTCGATGGCCAGCTTGTTCAAGAGAACACCAACGAGTGCGGTGATGAAGATGGCAAGAAAGGCAGCGCCCCACAGGGGCAGGCCTGCCTCAAAAATGAAGACGGTCAACATTCCACCAAGCATCACGAACTCCCCTTGTGAGAAGTTCACAACCTCAGAGGCGTTGTAGATGATCGTGAAGCCGAGAGCGACGAGCGCATACACTGCGCCGACCGTCAGCCCTGAGAACACGAACTGCAGCAATTCGGACATGTCGCCCAAGCCTTTTCAAAGTTTTGAATTTACCGAAGCATTCATGCGTCACAGCGAGCGGCGGAAGGCCGAAACCCTCCGCTGCTTTAGCATTTATTCAACGATGGTCCAGTTGCCATCGCGGATCTCCAGCATCTTGAATGCGGAAAGATCAAGGCCAAGGTGGTCTTCTGCAGACATGTTGACCACGCCGCCAGTGCCGACGAAGCCACGGGTGTTCTCCAAGGCGTCCCGGACCGCTTCAGGATCAGAAGAGCCTGCAGTCTCCATTGCGGCAACAAGCATTTTGAAGGCGTCGTATGCATGCCCGCCGAAGGTGGATACCGGTTCACCGGTCGCGGCTTCATAAGCTTTGATGTATCCGGTGACGACCGGCTTTTGTGGATCATCATCTGCGAGATCCGATGCGACGAGCAGAGCGGCCGCTGGCAGACGAACGCCCTCTGCAGCGTCTCCTGCCAGTTCAATGAAGCTCTTGGAGGCGACACCGTGTGACTGGTAGAGCGGCAGGTCAATGCCGAGCTGGCGATAGTTGCGCGTTACAATGGCAGGGCCTTGACCAAATCCGGGATTGACCACGGCCTGAATGCCTTCTGCGTTCTTGATGTTCGTCAGCTGCGGTGTCATGTCGGAATCTGACGGGCCATAGGTTTCATCGGCTACCACTTCGATTTGGTAATTACCTGCAACATCAAGGCATTGGCCGCGCATGGACTTGCCAAAGCCGCCGGTGCCGGAAATCATGCCAATCTTACTGATGCCGTTGGCCTGCATGTCGGTAAAGATTTTTTCGCAGGCCATGCGATCTGTGTGCGGGGTCTTGAAAACCCATTTCTTTACAGGGTCAATAATTGCTACAGCACCTGCAAGAGAAATAAATGGGATCTCGTTTTCCTCGAAAATCGGGATCATGGCCATGGTGGCGCCAGAGGTGGTGCCGCCAATGACGGCGACAACTTCGTCATCTTCTACCAACCGAGTTGCGAAGGTCCGGGCCTTGTTGGGGTCACCGCCATCATCATACTGGATCAGCTTGATTGGTTCGCCGTTGACACCGCCTGCTGCGTTTACCTCGTCCACCAGCATGGCAAGTGTCTTGGCCTCCGGATCGCCCAAGAACGAAGCGCGTCCGGTGATGGCAAGGGTTGAGCCGATCAGGATCTCGGCGAAGGCTGGGGTTGCGAGTGTGGTCATGGCAGCGGTTGCTGCGGCCAGCGTGGTCGTCTTGAAGACCTCTTTCAGTTTCATGTCATTCCTCCCAAAACTAACATGAATTCCAATGGACCCTCGCCTGGACGGCGAGGGGTGATGTCGTTCCTGCTGCGTTAAGCAGCCTTGTGGCGGCGTACCGCAGTGATGCGGAAGCGATTGGCCACGAATGCGGAATCTGTGAGACAGGCATTCCCCGCAGGATTGGCCCCGCTCACGTGATAGTCGCTGAAAGCCGCATTCTGGTTGACGAAAACGCTACCAGTCAGGTTGCAGGACAAGCCGACGCCCGCATCTGCAAATGCATCTGCGGCCCGATCAAGAACGCTCTCGTCTGTTGCGTAGATACCCGCGGTGATGGCGCCTTTTGTCTTTGCGGCATTGGCTGCACGCTCAATTCCATCTTGGGTGTCGTCGACCGCAACAACGAAGCTGATCGGGCCAAACCGTTCTTCCAGATGAGCCTCAGAGTGAGCTGCATCGACCTTGAGGATCATCGGCGTTGCTGTGCGCGCCTCTTCAAGACCCTCTATGCCGGTGGATGGACGTACCACCTCACCCAAACCTTCGCTTTGCTTGACGCGCTCCAGCGTTGCGGGATTAACAATAGCACCGCAAATTCCGGCAGCACGGGCTGGATCGCCCAGCAGCTTGTCGACGGAGATCTTGATGCCTTCAGCTACCTGCTCAAAGGACTTGTGTCCCTGATCCGTTTCAATTCCCTCTCGTGGCACCCAAATCGCCTGCGGCGCTGTGCACATCTGACCACTGTACAGAGAGAGGGAGAAGCCGATGTTGGAGCACATACCCTTGAAGTTATCTGTCGAGGACACAACGATGGAGTTGACGCCGGCTTCCTCGGTGTAGACCTGCGTGTTTTCCGGGGCGTTGTCGCGAACCCACTTGCCAAACGCGTTGGAGCCTGTGAAGTCGATGATGTTGATGTCCGCGTTGGTAACCAAGTCCTTGGTTTTTTCTGCGCCGGGCTCATCTGCAGCCAGCAGCAGCACGTTCGGGTCGAAGCCTGCCTCTGCCAAAACCTCGCGGCCAATCTTGATTGTAAGCGCTAGCGGCAGGATTGCCATCGGATGTGGCTTGACAATGACCGTGTTGCCAGTTGCAAGGCTGCCAAAGATGCCTGGGTAGCCATTCCAGGTCGGGAAAGTCGCACAGCCAATGGTGAGCGCAATGCCTCTTGGTATTACCCGGAAGGATTTTTCCATGACAATCGGGTCGTGTTTGCCCTGCGGTTTGGTCCAAGTTGCCGAGCCCGGTGTCTTCGTCATTTCATCGAAGGCGTAGGCAACCGCTTCCAGACCACGGTCCTGCGCGTGCGGGCCTCCCGCTTGAAACGCCATCATGAAAGCTTGGCCGGTTGTATGCATCACTGCATTGGCCATCTCGAAAGAGTGACGATTGATGCGGTGCAGGATTTCAAGGCAGACACCAACTCGCGCTTCGATTGTGGCTTTACCCCAAGCTTTTCCTGCGGCCTTCGAGGCTAGGATCAACTCGTCAACGGTGGCCGACGGGTACTTGATATCTAACGCCAGACCATAGGGGGACACCTCTTTGCCGACTGTGCCTGTGCCCGGATGTCCCTCAATTGAAAAGGTTTTTCCCAAGAGGTCCTTGAAGGCAGCTTCTCCGTCGTCCTTTGCGGTTTCCCCATAAACGCGAGGGCTCGGTGATTCCGGATAGGCCGACCAGAAGTCACGTTTGCGCAGCGCGTCACAGGCGGCGGTCAGGGTTTCCTGATGGGTCTTGAAATACTCACTCATCTATCTCTCCCAAACGATCCAAGCACTCGTTTAAATTGCAATGAGTAGCAGCGATGGATCAAAATTATTTGTCTCACGTTCTTCGGTTATGATTGACCGACCGGACGGATTATGCAAGATAATTTTATATTGATTGCAGAAAACGAACGATTTGAATAGCGAAAGCTAAGTGTTTCCGCGGTGTTGCGATTGAGACTCGGGAGGGACAGGCAATGGCAGAGCAACCGGTACTGGTCGAAAAGAAGCAGTGTTTCACGGTGATAACCCTGAACCGGCCAGACAAGTTGAACGCCTTTAACGATGAACAGCATCGGGCACTTTTCGCCGCCATGAAAGAGGCGGGAGAGGACGGTGCCGTCAGAGCGGTTTTGTTGACAGGCGCTGGTCGCGGTTTCTGTGCAGGACAAGACCTCGGCGATCGAGACCCGGCAAAGATGGAGGATGGCGTTGATTTGGGAGCGACGCTGGAGACCTTCTACAATCCTCTCATTCGGCTGATCCGTTCGCTTCAAAAACCTGTCGTGTGCGCCGTAAATGGCGTAGCAGCCGGTGCCGGCGCTAACATTGCTCTTGCGTGCGATGTGGTTCTGGCAGCGAAATCCGCCCGCTTTATCCAAGCGTTCTCAAAAATCGGTCTTGTGCCTGATTCCGGCGGGACCTGGACAATGACACAGCTCATTGGAGAGGCTCGGTCAAAGGCACTGATGCTGACCGGAGCGCCGTTGATGGCGGAGACCGCAGAGCAGTGGGGGCTCATCTGGCGTGCTGTTGAGGATGAGAACCTGATGGATGAGGCCCTCGCCATGGTGGAAAGTTTTGCGGTTGGGCCAACGCTTGGACTGGCCATGACCAAAATGGCGGTGCAGGCGGCGGCGACCAACTCGCTGGATGAACAGCTTGATCTGGAGCGCGACTACCAGCGCCGACTGGGGCGATCCGCGGATTACGCTGAAGGTGTGAGCGCTTTCTTGCAAAAGCGCGCCCCGAACTTTTCCGGGAGGGAATGACATGTCCGCTGAGCTAGGTAAACGGCCGAGCGACATGACGCCTGACGAACTGGCTGGCGCTTGTGCCCAGTCCATGTGGGCGGATGATGAAGCGTCGCAGCAGTTGGGTATGTCACTGGAGCATGTGGCCGCCGGGCATGCGCGGATCTCCATGCAAGTGACCAACGCGATGTGCAATGGGCATGCTACTGCCCATGGTGGTTTCATTTTCGCGCTTGCGGACAGTGCCTTCGCCTTCGCCTGCAACAGCTACAACCCCCGCGTTGTTGCGCAACATTGCTCGATTACTTTTGTCGCCCCTGCATTTGAAGGCGACATGCTGGTCGCCACGGCCGAAGAAGTGACCCGTTTTGGCCGCAATGGCATCTACGACATCCGGGTTACCAAAGAGGACGGCAGTTTGATTGCGGAGTTTCGCGGTCATTCGAGGCAAGTGCGCGGCACACATTTACCAGAGGGACCAGAGGAATGACCATTCACGCATACATATGCGAAGGCACTCGCTCCGCGATTGGCAGGTATGGCGGCGCATTGGCGCCTGTTCGCCCTGATGACATGCTGGCCCATGTGATACGCGCTGTGATGGAGAAGGCTTCCGGCCTCCCGGGTGAAGCCGTCGAAGACGTCATTATGGGGTGTGCCAATCAGGCGGGCGAGGACAACAGAAATGTCGCCCGCATGGGGGCATTGCTTGCCGGGCTGCCGATCTCTGTTCCAGGTACAACGATTAATCGCCTTTGCGGATCTGGTATGGACGCAATTGGGCTGGCAGCGCGCTCCATCAAAGCGGGTGAAGCTGACGTCATGCTGGCCGGTGGGGTGGAGAGCATGTCTCGCGCGCCCTTTGTTATGCCGAAAGCCGAAACCGCCTATTCTCGCGCAAACGAAGTCTATGACACCACCATTGGGTGGCGGTTCGTGAACAAGCTCATGAAGAGCCAATATGGCATCGACTCCATGCCGGAGACTGCTGAGAACGTCGCCAAGGATTTTAACATCAGCCGTGCAGATCAGGACGCGTTCGCTTATAGAAGCCAGCAGCGCGCTTCGGCAGCTCAGGCGTCCGGACGCTTGAGGCAGGAAATCACAGCGATCGAAATTCCTCAACGCAAAGGAGCGCCCATCGTTGTTGATAGGGATGAGCACCCAAGAGAAACGACGATTGAGAAACTTGCTTCGCTACCAACGCCGTTTCGTGCGGGTGGCTCGGTTACAGCGGGCAATGCTTCTGGGGTAAACGATGGCGCGGCGGCGGTGATCGTGGCATCTGAGGCGGCGGTGGAGCGTTATGGCTTGAAGCCCTTGGCGCGGATTTCCGGGTTGGCAACTGCCGGTGTTGAACCTCGTATCATGGGTATAGGCCCAGCCCCGGCTACTGAAAAGCTGCTCACGCGCCTCGGGCTTTCCATTTCAGATGTAGACCTGATTGAGTTGAATGAAGCTTTTGCCGCTCAGGCTTTGGCGACGCTGAGGCGCCTTGGCTTGCCAGACGATGCGGAACACGTGAACCCACATGGTGGTGCCATTGCGTTGGGCCATCCGCTTGGCATGTCCGGTGCGCGTCTGGCTCTGACTGCAGCTACAGAGATGCAGCTGCGCGGTGCGCGCCGAGCGCTGTGCACCATGTGCATTGGCGTAGGGCAGGGCATTGCCTTGATGCTTGAGCGCGTCTGAACGGTTTCAAGAACAAAGAAAACAGTGCCTGGCATGGGAGGGCAAGGATGCCGCCGGGCCGTCATGAGGAGGAAACACGATGTTAGACCTGTCCCCAAGGCCAGGTGATCTGGAGCCGATAGAAACCGCATCCCGTGATGAAATTGCGTCCGTTCAACTGGAGCGTCTGAAATGGTCTCTGGCGCATGCCTATAACAACTCGCCATTTTATCGAAAGTCTTTTGACGATGCGGGTGTGCATCCGGAGGATTTGCGGCAGCTCTCTGATCTTGCAAAGTTCCCGTTCACGGTGAAGTCGGACCTTCGTGAGAACTACCCATTCGGGATGTTCTCCGTGCCAAAAGAAAAATTGGCGCGCGTGCACGCCTCTTCTGGCACGACGGG
Source organism: Pseudovibrio exalbescens (assembly GCF_028737195.1). GTDB lineage: Bacteria > Pseudomonadota > Alphaproteobacteria > Rhizobiales > Stappiaceae > Pseudovibrio > Pseudovibrio zosterae. Next base: position 22,899 of record NZ_JAQZAJ010000004.1, read on the forward strand.
CAGGCCGACCGTGGTCGGATATACTCGAAAGGACATTGATACCTGGGCATCCGTTGTGGCGCGTTCAATTCGCGCTTCCGGTGGGCGTGCTGGGGACATGGTGCATGTGGCCTACGGGTATGGACTGTTCACGGGCGGGCTTGGAGCCCACTATGGAGCTGAGGCGCTGGGCTGCACCGTTGTACCGGTTTCCGGGGGGATGACAGAGCGTCAGGTAACCCTGATGCAGGACTTCCGTCCTGATATCATCATGGTAACACCGTCCTACATGCTTTCCATTCTGGATGAATTTCGGCATGCCGGTATAGACCCCCGTGAAAGCTCTATGAAGGTGGGCATCTTTGGGGCCGAGCCATGGACAAATGCCATGCGGAAGGAGATAGAGGATGCTTTCGACATGCACGCTGTCGACATCTACGGTCTCTCTGAAGTTATGGGGCCGGGGGTCGCGAACGAATGTGTCGAGACCAAAGACGGTCTTCATATTTGGGAGGACCATTTCTATCCCGAGGTGATTGACCCTGAGACGGGTCAAGTGCTGCCAGACGGAGAAAAAGGTGAGCTTGTGTTTACTTCCCTCACCAAAGAAGCATTTCCGATCATTCGCTATCGTACGCGTGACCTGACGCGCTTGCTGCCTGGTACAGCTCGCTCCATGCGCCGTATGGAGAAAGTGACCGGGCGTTCTGACGACATGATGATTGTGCGGGGGGTGAACGTGTTCCCAACGCAGATTGAAGAGCAGGTTCTAAAGTGCTCCGGGCTTTCTCCGCACTACCGCATTGAACTGGTACGTGATGGGCGAATGGACACGATGATCGTCTTCTGCGAAGCGCTGCCTGACTCTGCGGGAGCTGAGGCGCGCGAACAAAGCGCGCGGGAGCTTGGGCACCATGTGAAGAGCGTGATCGGCATCTCCGTGAAGGTGAGGGTGCTTGATCCAGGTGCAATGGAACGGTCGGTAGGAAAGGCCAAACGTGTTGACGATAAACGCCTGACCGGCTAGCAAGTCGCCAATCTCCAGAAAAAGGATGGAAGCCAGTGGCCCGTACCAAAGCGGTTGACTACGACCAGAAGCGTGAATTGATCCTGACTACCGCTGCGAGCATGTTTGCTGCAGAAGGTTATGACCGATCATCAATGTCTTCACTCGCTGCGGCTTGCGGGATGTCCAAGGCCTTGCTTTACCACTACTACAAGAACAAGGATGCCCTCCTTTACGATGTGATCAGAGGGCACCTTGAGGACTTGTGCGAGCGCGTTGAAGCGGCAGATGCGCCGACGGCTGGCGCAGAGGAGCGCCTCATGGGACTCTGCATTGCTTTGCTGCTCGGCTATCAGGATGCCGACAACGAGCACAAGGTGCAGCTCAATGCACTGAAGTTTCTTGGTCCGGAGGAACAGGAGAGTATCAAGGCGCTTGAGCGACGTCTTGTAGTGGTGTTTGCCGATGCCATTCGCGGCATTAATCCGCGGTTTGCCGATGCAGATGACGTGCTGTTGAAGCCTGTGACCATGTCCTTGTTTGGAATGTTGAACTGGCACTACATGTGGTTCCGGCCGAATGGCCCTGTAAGTCGTGAAGACTACGCGGTAATTGTTACGCAGATTATTGTTGCAGGTGCACGTTCCCTCTAGGCTGCTCCAAACGAATCCATGATTTGAGCCGTGGCCGTCCATTGTCTGCCCGGTCGGAGATGCCTCTGAGTATGCCTGAGCTGCCCGTTGAGCCTGTCCTTGAGGACCTGATTTCCCATCTACATCGCCGCGAACGCCTTCGGGTTTGGTCTATTATCATCACCATTTTTGGTGATGCTGTGCTGCCGCGTGGCGGCGAGGTTTGGCTGGGTTCGCTGCTTGAGATCTGCGAGAGGCTTCAAATCGAAGCGGGTTCTGTACGTGCTGCCATGTCGCGCCTTGCGCAGGATGGTTGGGTGTCCCGAGAGCGCTCCGGGCGCAAAAGCTTTTATCGATTGGCTGAGGCGGGGCGTGCTGAGTTCGAACGGGCCAGCAAACGCATCTACGCGCCGCTTGACCGGAAGTGGGAAGGTTCGTGGACGATCCTGATTGTTTCGGAGGCGGCCGGTGAGGGGCGGGATGCAAGGCGGAGCCAGCTGAAAGCTTGTGGCTTCGGAGCTGTGGCACCAACAGTGTTCATCCGCCCGGAAGTGTCTGAGGGCTTGCCAGTTCCCACTCTGGAACAGGGGGATTTCATCTTCACAAGCCGCCTTGAAGCGCCCTCCAACGCAGAAGCTTTGGGTGTTGTTGCCTGGAGTCTTGATGAGCTGGAGGAGGACTACAGCCGCTTTATGGATGTGTATGGTCCGCTCCATGAAACTCTGAAAGCCGGTGAACAGCTCACACCACTTTCCGCCATGGCAGCACGAACCTTGCTGATCCATGACTTCAGGCGTTTGGTGCTGCGAGATCCTATGCTCCCGGCAGATGTTATCGGAGACAAGTGGATAGGCGACGAGGCGCGTCGTCTGGTTGCCAATTGCTATTCGGCGCTCGCTTTTTCAAGTGATGAGTGGCTCTCTACTGTTGCCGAAGGCCCAGACGGCACTTTGGCAAATGCGAGTGACCGCACAGGCAATCGGTTTCGCGTCCTTGAAAGTTAATATGTTGCGAAAAATTAATTGACCGTCTGGTTTTTGTAATACATGATTATCCCTATGAGCTTGGTACAAGCGGGAGGGACGCCATGTATTCGCAAGGTCTGATTGGAGCCGATGGCTCGACTGTTGAGGACGAAGCGTTTCTGGAAGCTTTTCAGAAACGCATAGATGCCGAGCAGAAGATCGAACCTAATGATCCGATGCCAGAGGGTTATCGACGAACACTGATCCGTCAGATTTCTCAGCACGCTCATTCCGAGATCGTCGGCATGTTGCCTGAGGGGAACTGGATTACGCGAGCCCCAACTTTGCGGCGGAAAGCCGCGTTGTTGGCGAAAGTGCAGGATGAGGGTGGGCACGGCCTTTACCTTTACTCGGCAGCCGAAACTCTGGGTGTAAGCCGTGAAGAGCTGACTGATCAGCTGCTCACAGGAGCTGCCAAATACTCGTCGATTTTCAACTATCCAGCCCTAACGTGGGCGGATATCGGTGCAATCGGCTGGCTTGTCGATGGTGCGGCAATCATGAACCAGATCGCGTTGTGTCGGTGCTCCTATGGGCCATATTCGCGCGCCATGATCCGGATTTGTAAAGAAGAGAGCTTTCATCAGCGGCAGGGCTACGAGATCCTGCTTACGCTGTGCCGTGGCACAGATGAGCAAAAGCAGCTGGCGCAAGAGGCGATCAATCGAATTTGGTGGCCGGCCCTTATGATGTTCGGGCCGCATGATAGTGAATCCACCCATTCAGATCAGTCCATGCACTGGAAGATCAAGCGGTTCTCCAACGACAGTTTGCGCGACAAGTTCGTGAACGCGACGGTGCCGCAGGCCGACTATCTTGGGCTGAAGGTGCCAGATCCTAACCTCAAGTGGAATGAGGAAAAGCAAGGCTACGACTACAGCGATATCGATTGGGATGAGTTCTGGCGTGTCGTGAAAGGCGATGGGATTTGTAACCGGGACCGAATGAAGGCCCGCCGCAAAGCGCACCGGGAGGGCGCTTGGGTGCGCGAGGCAGCTCTCGCTTTTGCCGAGAAACGGGCTGCTGCAGCTGAGGCTGCCAAGACCGCAGCTGAATAATAACTGGGAGATGATTTCATGTCAGAAAAGCCAACGCCACTTTGGGAGGTTTTCATCCGTGCACGGAATGGCCTCAGCCATAAACATGCAGGGTCAATTCATGCAGCAGATGCGGAAATGGCTCTGCAGGCGGCCCGCGATGTCTATACGCGTAGGGGAGAAGGGCAAAGCCTTTGGGTGGTTCGCTCAGACCAGATCGTCGCATCTGATCCGGTAGACAAGGACATGATGTTCGAGCCAACGGCATCGAAGATCTATCGACACCCAACCTTCTACGAGATCCCCGAGGAAGTCGGGAATATGTGAGGTGCAGCATGGTAGATAAAAAGTCCTTGTTCAATTACCTGCTGCGTCTGGGAGATGACCAGCAAATCTTGTCGCAGCGTCTTGGCGAATGGTGCGGTCATGCGCCTACGCTGGAAGAGGATCTGGCGCTGGCAAACATTGCGCTAGACCTATTGGGCCAGGCGCGTTCACTCTACACCTACGCCGGTGAGGTCGAAGGGCTGGGACGCGATGAAGATCAGCTAGCATTCTTGCGTTATGAGAACGACTACGTGAATGCGTTGATCGTCGAGCGTCCCAATGGTGACTTCGCGCACACTATCACGCGCCAATTCTTTTATTCCGTGTTCATGGATCTGCTTTGGAACGGCCTTCTCAAGTCCAGCGATGAAACTATTCGAGCCATCGCAGCCAAAGCGGTCAAGGAAGTTGATTATCACGTTCGCCACTCGGCCGAATGGGTGATCCGTCTTGGGCAAGGTACGGCCGAAAGCCGGGAACGAATGGTGGATGCGCTGGATGAGTTCGCCATTTATACAGGCGAGTTATTTGAGATGGACGCCCTTGCCACGGAAATGGCGGAGGCGGGTGTTGGTGTTGATCTCGCAGCCTTGCGTCCGCAGTGGGAAGCCGAAGTGAACAACATCCTGACGGACGCTGGTCTTGAAATGCCAAAGGTCAATTGGATGCAGACAGGTGGGCGTTCCGGCGAACACACCGAACATCTGGGCCATATCTTGGCCGAGCTGCAATACATGCAGCGTACCTATCCTGGTATGACTTGGTGAGTGCCATGGGACGCGTTGTAGCAATGGACCGGGAGGCTATTCGTCGCAAAGCCTGGGAGGCTGCGGCGCGAGTTCCGGATCCAGAAGTTCCTGTTGTCACTGTTGCCGATCTGGGCATCTTGCGGGAGGTTCGTGTTGAAGCGGATGGAGCGCCGGTCGCTCTTGTTACGCCAACTTACTCCGGTTGCCCTGCAACGCGCATGATCGAACATGAAGTTCTCAAGGCTCTTCAGGAAGCAGGGTTTGCAGCAGCGCGGGTGGAGACCGTGCTTAGTCCACCGTGGACGACTGATTGGCTCACCGAAGAAGGGCGCGACAAGCTGAGGGCCTATGGGATTGCCCCTCCAGAAAAGCGCTCCAACTCCAAGAGAGCGTTGTTCGGTGAGACGGCGGTTCAATGCCCGCATTGCGGTGCCAACGAAACGGAGCGGGTGAGCGAGTTTGGGTCCACACCGTGCAAGGCGCTTTATCGCTGCACCAAGTGCCTGGAACCCTTTGACTATTTCAAGTGTTTGTGAGGGAGGAGGGACCATGTCCCGGTTTCATACGCTTAATGTTAAGGATGTGCGAAGAGAGACCCCAGAGGCCGTTTCCATCCTTTTCGATATTCCGGAGGCGCTGAAGGACGAATACACCTTCAAGCCCGGTCAATACCTGACCTTGCGCACGGTCGTTGATGGGGAAGACACGCGGCGCAGCTATTCCATTTGTTCTGGCCTTGACGACGATGAGATCCGCGTTGCGGTGAAGAAAGTGGAAGGCGGTACGTTCTCAACCTTCGCCAATGACCAGTTGAAGGCGGGCATGAGCCTTGAGGTGATGGCACCTGAGGGGCGGTTTACTGCCGAAGTGGATGGCGCAGAGGGCCGGAACTATGTGGCTTTTGCTGCTGGTTCAGGCATTACGCCGATTTTATCCATTATCAAGACTAGTTTGCAGCGCGAGCCTGAAAGCAGCTTCACGTTGTTTTATGGTAACAAAGAAAGTGCAAGTGTTCTGTTCCGCGAAGAACTGGAAGATCTGAAGGACCGTTATCTGGGGCGCTTCACCCTTACCCATGTTTTGAGCCGAGAAGGGCAGGACATTGACTTGCTCCATGGCCGCTTGGATGGGGAACGCATTCGGCAGTTCATCGAGCGAAATCTGGTGGATCTTGAAAATACGGATGCCTTTTATCTTTGCGGTCCAGGAGACATGATCGAAACCGGACGAAAGCTGCTAGAGGGGCATGGCGTCTCCCCAGACAAGATACGTTTCGAGCTTTTTACCCCCGCTGATGGCAGCACCACTGGCAAGCCGCGTTCCGCCAAGGCTCAAAGCGTCGCCGAAGGTGGCGTTGAAATTGCGGTCATCCTGGATGGCGCGCAGCGTTCTTTCGCAATGAACGAAACTGACCTGAGTGTGATTGACGCCGCTCACCGGCAAGGTCTGGAGTTGCCGTTCTCCTGTAAAGGCGGAATGTGCTGCACCTGTCGTGCCAAGGTGGTGAAAGGTGAAGTGGAGATGGCAAACAATTACTCGCTTGAGCCCTGGGAAGTGGAGGCGGGCTTTGTTTTGACCTGCCAAGCGCGTCCCTTAACCAAGGACGTTCTGATCGATTTCGATGAAATGTAGCATCACAGGCGTCAGTCAGCACTCATTGTTCTGGCTGACATAGTGCTTGCCGCTGGCGGTTGGCTCCAGCGTGCAAGGACCTTCTCCGCCGATACAGGTTGCTCCGGTGCATTGCCCCTTATTGAGCTTTGCGTCTTTGAAAGGCGCGGAGCAGGGGCTGGTTGCTCGATACCATCTATCTCTGCGAAGGCACGCCTCTCTTGATTGTGAGGATGGGCCTTGGCTTCGGTTAATGACAGGACAGGTGTGACGCATGCATCCGTTCCTGCAAAAACCCGCTCCCAGTGGTCCCTGCTGTGCGCCTTGATGCGCTGGGCGAAGTGTTGGCGCAGCTTTGGCCATTCTTTGGAATTCATCTGAGGGGGGAGTTCATTGATGTCGAGGCCAAGCCCTTCAATGAACAGGGCGTAAAAGTGAGGCTCCAGACAGCCTACGGCAATGTACTCGCCATCTGCGCATTCATAGGTGGTGTAAAACGGGGCGGTTCCATCCAGAATGTTTGTAGCTCGCCTATCTCGCCAAAGCCCAGAATGCATGAGCGAATGCTGAAGGGTGAGCATATGTAGGGTGCCGTCTGTAATCGCGGCGTCAACCACCTGGCCTTCGCCAGTTCTGGCCGCGTGGAATAGGGCGGCCAGAATGCCTGTGACCAGAAATAGGCTCCCGCCGCCAAAGTCTCCGAGGAGGTTGAGCGGAACAGTGGGGGCATCTTCAGAGCCAATGGCATGCAATGCGCCGGTCAGCGCAATGTAATTGATATCGTGACCCGCAGTTTTGGCAAGTGGGCCGCTCTGGCCCCAACCTGTCATGCGGCCATAGATAATCCTCGGGTTCAGCGCGAGGACAACTTCTGGGCCGAGGCCATTTTTCTCCATCACACCCGGCCTTAAGCCCTCAATGAGCACATCGGCTTTTGCGATCAGTTCCTTTGCAAGGTGCAGTGCTTCGGGTTCCTTCAAGTCCAGTTCCACGAAGTGACGAGATCGGTTCAAGAAGTCGGGTGATTGTGGGACAAGGTGTGTTGCCCCAGGCCTTTCAACTCGAATGACTTCTGCCCCCATATCCGCAAGTATCATGGCAGCATAGGGCGTTGGTCCCAGTCCCGCGATCTCCACGACACGAACTCCGGCCAGTGTGCCAGCGCCTTGTGCCGCAAGATTACTCATCCATGGACCTCGCGATAAGCTCCTTCATGATTTCGTTGGAGCCGCCATAGATCATTTGGACACGGGCATCGGCATACATTCGCGCGATCGGGTACTCCATCATGTATCCATAGCCACCATGCAGCTGAAGGCATTCGCTGATGATTTCATTTTGAATTTCTGAGCCCCAATATTTGGCCATGGACGCGCTGGCCGCATCCAGCTTGCCTTGCTCTAGAAGGGTAAGCCCGTTGTTTATGAAAGCGCGAAGCATCTCTGCCTTTGTTTTCATTTCAGCAAGCTTGAAGCGGGTGTTTTGCATATCCATGACACGTTTGCCGAACACCTTGCGGTCTTGCACATAGCGGATAGTCTCCGCCAAAGCGAAGTCAATGGCGCCAAGGGCCGTAATGCCGATCATGAGGCGCTCCCATGGAAGTTGCTTCATGAGCTGATAGAAGCCTTGGCCTTCTTCTGGGCCCAACAGGTGATCGGCAGGGACTTTCACATCTTCAAAAAACAGTTCGGCTGTATCGTTGCTTTTCATGCCCAGCTTCTTGAGATTGCGCCCTTTACGAAACCCTTCGGCCCCCTCCGTTTCCAGGCAGATCAATGAGACACCACGCGCCCCTTGAGACTTGTCTGTCTTTGCGACGATGATAATCAGGTCTGCAGACTGGCCATTGGTTATGAAGATCTTGGAGCCATTGATCAGATAACCGTTGCCGTCTTTTTCAGCTGTAGTGCGGACAGCTTGTAAGTCTGACCCGGCCCCGGGTTCGGTCATGGCAATGGCGCCCACCATCTCGCCGCTGACCAATTTCGGCAGCCAGCGTTTCTTCTGCTCTTCGGTTCCATAGGCGACAACATAGTGCATGACGATGGATTGAATGCCGAAACCCCAGCCAAAATCACTGCGCGCTGCCTGCTCATAGACGGTGATGGCGTCGAAGGCGATGCCGCCGCCAAAGCCTCCATAGGCTTCAGGAATGGCGCCACCCATTATGCCTGCTTCCCCAGCCTTGTTCCAGAAGCTGCGCTCTACGATGCCTTCTGCGTTCCATTTCTCAATATTTGGAACTAATTCGCTATCAAAGAACTTGCCGACGCTGTCTGCAAACAGCGCATGCTCCTCCTCACGCCATGCGGAGAGCGGTGTAATGAGTGCCATGGTGCGTTCCTCCCAGAACCAAGTTGGCTCAAGTTTGGCGGGGAACTTACATACTGCCAACTCAGACCTTTGGAGGGTAATGATAGTTGCTCAGGGCAGTTTGCTTCAAATGTGTCAGTATGACGACGGGCGGACTGCCTGAGCGCCATTCCATGTAATTACCTAAAATGCATATGCCGCATATAAGAAAAAAAGCCCGCCATCATGAGAAGGCGGGCAAGTCGTAAAGGTACCAAACACAGTGCAAACATCTGTGTGACTTTACAATACGATAAGTTACCTCAGGTAATGCCATATATACTTTAGCCTTTGTGGAAACATTTTAACAACTATTCTCATTTTTTAGAGTGTGCAGGGGGAGGGGAAGCCTCGGCATGAGTGATTTTGGATGTCTGAGCGCGCTTGTTACTAAGAGGAAGGCGCTTCGTCTTAAGAGTATTGAAATGGGCTTCAATTTCAAATTACCTATAGTTAATAATTAAAATATGTTAACCATGAAAGTTTATACTATTGTGTCTGTTGTTCGTTTTTGGTTTATGTTTCTATCATATAGAAAAATGAATAGTGATTTCACAAAAAGAAGAAGAATATGGTGGAACGAAATTCAGCCCAAGCAGGCCAAGAGACCTCGCAAACATCCCAGCTTTCAGGATCTACTTTAGGTGGTGGTCTAGATGCTGCTGCTCGTCTTCAGATTATACAGTTTCCGAGCGGCCAGACTGTGCAGCTTCAGGGAGATGATCAGAGCCCTAGAGATTGGGTCCTGCCGGAGAACGGTGTTTTTCGTGTGCCCCTAACAGCTTCGATTGCTGACGGCATTCGGCTTGGTGACGATCTCTTATTCCGTCAACCGGACGGGACTGTGCTTATTTTGAAAGACGGCGCCTTGGGGCAGCCACAGTTTTTTGTTGGTGAGACGCCCATCAACGTGGTGCTGTTGCCTCCCACCGAAGATGCCGATGGAAACGTGGAAACTGGCGCTATTGCTGTAGAGGAGCAGGCCACGGAAGCATCGTCCGGTGGTAATTTCAGCCTTGTAATTCCAGAGATTAGTCCGGGCTTTCCCATTTCCCCGCTCCTGCCGCCAACCGAGTTGGCCTTTCCTGAAATAGAAGACCGGGAGCTGGCGGACGGAGACGACTTGGATCCGCCAGACATTTTTCTCGGATTTGACGACGGCTCTGGGTTCCCGTCTGTGGTGGGGGCCTTCGAGGATCAGGATGGGCCAGGGGATAGCGGCGCCACCGTCAATCTCGGGCTTAATCTATCGGTGAGCCGTGGCGGTGCATCTGTCACAATCGTGTTTGCGGACATGCCGGCTGGTGCCACTGTGAACGGCGGAACGCTCGCACCGGGTGGGGTGTGGACTGGGTCGCTTACAGAGGCAAACGAACTTGAGGTTTATTTCCCGCCGGACTACTCCGGTACAATCGAGGCCGAAATTACAGTCACAGGTGACGGGGCAAGTGAAAGTGGCAATTTCGATATTGTCATTGACCCAACCCCTGATATCGAAATCGACACCCAGCCAATTGCGCTTTCCGAGACCGACGCCCCGGTTCCGTTCAAACCGGCGGACTACATCAGCGTCACCCAGAGCGATGCCGATGGCTCTGAGGTGATCGAAAGCATCACCGTCACGTTCTCAGACCTGCCTCAGGGGACAAGTGTGTCCGCAGGTTCACTTGATGGGAATGGTAATTTCACCTTCACCGGCACGCCCGCAGAGTTTGCCGCGCTTGAGATCACCTTGCCGACTGACTTTTCCACCCAGAACCCGGGCCTGGTGTTGCAAGGCACGGTAACGGCTACCTCCAATGAGGGGACCGGTCCAACCGAACCCATCACCTTGTCGCTCGCCTTTGAAGGTGATGTTGCGGTTGGCTATACGGATCAGGTTGATCAGTCCTCCGGCGCGCCCACCATTGTTCTGAGTGAGACCGACACGGGCACAGACCCGCTGCTTGTCTCGCTGGGGGATTACTTTACAGCGCAAGCCACGGATGCCGATGGTTCTGAAAGCCTGACCACTGTCAGCTTCGAGATCACCGATCTGCCCGATGGGGCGCAGTTCTCAACCGATGGCGGCACAACATTCTCTACCGCCAACATCTCCGGCGGCACGCTGACCTACACTGGGCCAGCCAGCGGCCTTGCAAATCTGGTGCTGTCGCTGCCAGCGGACTTCTCGACCGAGAACCCGCAGACTTCGATCAGCGGCACGTTTACTGCCAACACGGATGAGGGCGGGACGGCTTCTGCGCCGTTCGGCATTCTGGTCAACTTCGAGCCGGATATCGAGTTGTCCGCGCAAGATGTAACTGGCGCGGAAGATGGTGATGGGGCAGGGGTTACCGTCGATCTTGGCATTTCTTCCGCCATCACCGATGCGGACTTGTCGGAAGGAGATGCCAACACGCCTGACACGGTCACGATCACCTTTGACCGGCTGCCCGACGGCACCACAGCCAATGTGGGCACGCTGGACGTGGCAGGGCTGAGCTGGACCGGCAGTGTGACCGAGGCCAACCAGCTGGCGCTCACCTTCCCAGAAGACTTCTCAACCGAAAGCGGGTCGGGGGGCACGGATCCGATCATGGTGACCACCACGGTCGCCACGCCGGAAGGCAAGGAGACAGTGACCTCTACCATCACTGTCAAGGAAGCTTCTGACATTGATATTGACACCCAGCCGATTGCGCTTTCAGAAACCGACGCCCCGGTTCCGTTCAAGCCGGTTGATTACATCAGCGTCACCCAGAGCGATGCCGATGGCTCGGAGGTGATCGAGAGCATCACCGTCACGTTCTCAGACCTGCCTCCGGGGACAAGTGTGTCCGCAGGCTCGCTTGATGGGAATGGTAATTTCACCTTCACCGGCACGCCCGCAGAGTTTGCCGCGCTTGAGATCACCTTGCCGACGGACTTTTCCACCCAGAACCCGGGCCCGGTGTTGCAGGGCACGGTAACGGCCACCTCCAATGAGGGGACCGGCCCGACCGAACCCATCACCTTGTCGCTCGCCTTTGAAGGTGATGTTGCGGTTGGCTATACGGATCAGGTCGATCAGTCCTCCGGCGCGCCCACCATTGTTCTGAATGAGACCGACACGGGCACAGACCCGCTGCTTGTCTCGCTGGGGGATTACTTTACGGCTCAGGCAACGGATGCGGATGGCTCTGAAAGCTTGACCACCGTCAGCTTCGAGATCACCGATCTGCCCAATGGGGCGCAGTTTTCAACCGATGGCGGCACAACATTCTCTACCGCCAACATCTCCGGCGGTACGCTGACCTACACTGGGCCAGCCAGCGGCCTTGCCAATCTGGTGCTGTCGCTGCCAGCGGACTTCTCGACCGAGAACCCGCAGACCTCAATCAGCGGCACGTTTACTGCCAACACGGATGAAGGCGGGACGGCTTCTGCACCGTTCGGCATTCTGGTCAACTTCGAGCCAGATATCATCCTATCTGCACCAGACGTTTGCGAGCCGGAAGATGGCGACGGCGTTGGTGTGACCGTAGATTTGGGCATTTCTGCCGCCATCACCGATGCGGACTTGTCGGAAGGAGATGCCAATACGCCTGACACGGTCACGATCACCTTTGACCGGCTGCCCGATGGCACCACAGCCAATGTGGGCACGCTGGATGTGGCAGGGCTGAGCTGGACCGGCAGTGTGGCCGAGGCCAATCAGCTGGCGCTCAACTTCCCCGAAGATTTCTCAACCGAGAGCGGAGTCTTTACGCCCACTGGTAGCAATCTAATCGTCAATGGCAGTTTTGAAGACCCCGATCTGCCACAGGGCGATTGGGGATCGTATCCGAGTGGAAACAGCGTACCTGGTTGGGGCGGTACACGTATCGAAATTCAGGATCGCTATCAGGGGCGCGTGGCTTCAGAGGGTGAGCAGTATGCAGAGCTTGATGCTGAGCGCGCAGTGGACACGCTCTTTCAGGATGTGTCTGCGGAAACCGGTGAGACATACCTGCTTAGCGTCGATATTGCGGCGCGTCGTGGCGGAACTGAAACCATAGAGGTCTACTGGAACAATCAGAAGATCGCGACGTTGGAAGCGCAGGGACCGGAATGGGTCACGCATACTTTCAAGGTGACAGGTGAAGCTGGTCTCGATCGTCTTGAGTTCAGGGAGCTTGCCAGCGAGAATGATACTTATGGTGGCTTTATTGATAATGTTCAGCTGGTCAAAGGGGACTTTGCACCGGGAGAGCCTATCAAGGTAACCACAACGGTAACGACGCCCGAAGGTCAAGAAACAGTAAACTCGACAATCAAGATTCAGGCGTCCGAGGACATTGATCTGTCTACCAAGGACGTGAGCGGTGTTGAGGATGCTGATGGACCGGGTGATGTGGGTGTGACGATTGCGCTGGCGATCACCGCGGACATTTCTGATCAGGATGGATCTGAAGGAGACAATGATACCCCAAATACGGTTGTCTTGACCTTTGACCGACTTCCTGCTGGAACAACTGCCAATGCCGGTACACTTGATGTTGGCAATCTGACTTGGACTGGATCGGTAAACGAAGCCAATGCGTTAAGTTTGACATTCCCGCCGGATTTCTCGACCGAGAGTTCGCCGGATGGCACACCTGAAACGCCCATTGCTGTGACCAGCACTGTAACCACACCGGAGGGTAGCGAGAGTTCTGATTTCGCCATTACCATTGCCCCAACGCAGGACATCGATGTAACGGCCAATACAATCAGGGCTACGGAAACAGACGCGCCACTAGCGGTCAAGCCTGCAGATTTCATTCAGATCACCGTCAGCGATGCGGATGGATCAGAGGAAGTTCAGAGCCTGACATTGGTGCTGAATGATTTGCCCTCGGGCACGACGGCCTCCGCAGGCGTGATTGATAGCGCTGGTACATTGACCTTTACTGGCACACTTGCTGAGTTCAATGCCTTGGTTGTCACGCTGCCGACTGACTTTTCAACGCAAAACCCAGGTCCGGACTTGAAGGGTAGTCTGACCGCGACGAGCAATGAAGGCTTCACGGTCACACCTGTGACGCTTGCCGTTGATTTTGAAGGTGATGTTGCGGTTGGCTATACGGATCAGGTTGATCAGTCCTCAGGTGCGCCCACCATTGTTCTGAGTGAGACCGACACGGGCACAGACCCGCTGCTTGTCTCGCTGGGGGATTACTTTACAGCGCAAGCCACGGATGCCGATGGTTCTGAAAGCCTGACCACTGTCAGCTTCGAGATCACCGATCTGCCCGATGGGGCGCAGTTCTCAACCGATGGCGGCACAACATTCTCTACCGCCAACATCTCCGGCGGCACGCTGACCTACACTGGGCCAGCCAGCGGCCTTGCAAATCTGGTGCTGTCGCTGCCAGCGGACTTCTCGACCGAGAACCCGCAGACTTCGATCAGCGGCACGTTTACTGCCAACACGGATGAGGGCGGGACGGCTTCTGCGCCGTTCGGCATTCTGGTCAACTTCGAGCCGGATATCGAGTTGTCCGCGCAAGATGTAACTGGCGCGGAAGATGGTGATGGGGCAGGGGTTACCGTCGATCTTGGCATTTCTTCCGCCATCACCGATGCGGACTTGTCGGAAGGAGATGCCAACACGCCTGACACGGTCACGATCACCTTTGACCGGCTGCCCGACGGCACCACAGCCAATGTGGGCACGCTGGACGTGGCAGGGCTGAGCTGGACCGGCAGTGTGACCGAGGCCAACCAGCTGGCGCTCACCTTCCCAGAAGACTTCTCAACCGAAAGCGGGTCGGGGGGCACGGATCCGATCATGGTGACCACCACGGTCGCCACGCCGGAAGGCAAGGAGACAGTGACCTCTACCATCACTGTCAAGGAAGCTTCTGACATTGATATTGACACCCAGCCGATTGCGCTTTCAGAAACCGACGCCCCGGTTCCGTTCAAGCCGGTTGATTACATCAGCGTCACCCAGAGCGATGCCGATGGCTCGGAGGTGATCGAGAGCATCACCGTCACGTTCTCAGACCTGCCTCCGGGGACAAGTGTGTCCGCAGGCTCGCTTGATGGGAATGGTAATTTCACCTTCACCGGCACGCCCGCAGAGTTTGCCGCGCTTGAGATCACCTTGCCGACGGACTTTTCCACCCAGAACCCGGGCCCGGTGTTGCAGGGCACGGTAACGGCCACCTCCAATGAGGGGACCGGCCCGACCGAACCCATCACCTTGTCGCTCGCCTTTGAAGGTGATGTTGCGGTTGGCTATACGGATCAGGTCGATCAGTCCTCCGGCGCGCCCACCATTGTTCTGAATGAGACCGACACGGGCACAGACCCGCTGCTTGTCTCGCTGGGGGATTACTTTACGGCTCAGGCAACGGATGCGGATGGCTCTGAAAGCTTGACCACCGTCAGCTTCGAGATCACCGATCTGCCCAATGGGGCGCAGTTCTCAACCGATGGCGGCACAACATTCTCTACCGCCAACATCTCCGGCGGCACGCTGACCTATACAGGTCCTGCCAGCGGCCTTGCCAATCTGGTGCTGTCGCTGCCAGCGGACTTCTCGACCGAGAACCCGCAGACTTCAATCAGCGGCACGTTTACTGCCAACACCGATGAAGGCGGGACGGCTTCTGCGCCGTTCGGCATTCTGGTCAACTTCGAGCCGGATATCGAGTTGTCCGCGCAAGATGTAACTGGCACGGAAGATGGTGATGGGGCAGGGGTTACGGTCGATCTTGGCATTTCTTCTGCCATCACCGATGCGGACCTGTCGGAAGGAGATGCCAATACGCCCGACACGGTCACGATCACCTTTGACCGGCTGCCCGATGGCACCACGGCCAATGGGGGCACGCTGGATGTGGCAGGGCTGAGCTGGACCGGCAGTGTGGCTGAAGCCAACCAGCTGGCGCTCACCTTCCCTGAAGACTTCTCAACCGAAAGTTCTCCTGTTGGAACGGCAGAGACGGTCATCGCAGTCTCCACCACCGTGGAGACACCAGAAGGTCAAGTTACTGTCAACTCCACAATCGATATCGCAGCAACGGAAGATATTGACCTCACTGCGCAGGACAAGACTGTCGATGAGGACAGTGGACCGATCGCCTTGAAACTGGGTCTTGCCATTACTGATAGCGACTTTTCTGAGCAGTTGGCTGAACCGGTCTCTATCACATTCACTGGTTTGCCCAATGCAGCAAGCTTTAATGCTGGCAGCTACGATGGAAACACTGGTGTATGGACAGGAACGCTTGCGGAGTATACCGCACTCACCATCACGGATCTGCCGGAGCACTTTTCCGGTGTAATTGGCGGGGAGGTGACTGCCAACTCGAATGAAGGCAGTGATACGGCTACATTCAAGGTGAATGTGTTGCCGATTGCCGAGCCAACAATCACCATGAGCGTGACAGCTGTCGATACCGCTGGTGATGTGGTGATTGCAAAGGAAGATATGCCGTTCACCGTGAGCATCAGTGCGCAAACGCCTGATCAAGATGGATCTGAAAGCCTCAGTACCATCGTTATCTCGAACGTACCGGACGGATGGGTCGCCCTTTCAAATGGCAATACCGTTGCTTCCGGCGCTTTTGCCTCTGGTGGCAGCGATGTTCAGAGCGCCGCTTACAATAGTGCAACGGGAGATCTGACCATCACCTTGAAGCCGGGCCTTCAGACTTGGTCGGGTAGTCTGACCATGAAGCCTTCTGGCGATACGGATCTGGATGTAAGCACGTTGATGGGCGGTGATATGACGGCGACGGTGACGTCGATCGATACCGCAAGTGGCCTTCCCTCCGACACTGAAACAGCAAGTGATACGGTGGAGGTTGACGTCGATGCGGTGATTGATGATCCCGACATTCGCGTGAGCGATCAAAGAACCAATGAGGATCTCAACTCGGTCGGTCAGTCGCGCTTGCGCTTCAATCGTTTGCGCCTTGGGGATACAGATGGCTCTGAGAGCTATGGCACCATAGCCGTAACTATTGCGTTGGCTGAGACCGCAAGCGATAGCTTCAATCTTGGCAACGACGTTTCCCTGTTCTCTAGCGCTTCATCAAACCGAGGCGATATCGCCCTGATCAGCAGCAATGCGACCTCGGCAACCTATGAGATAACGCAGCCTGACGGGGTTTCTGACGCCCAGTTCCAAGGGTTCGTGCAGAACCTGCGTATTTCCTATCCGCAGAATTTCAGTGGTGTTTTTGACATCTCAGGTACTGTTGAGGTCAAGGAGACGAATACCCCGGTCACTCAAAGCGGCGATAACGAGTACGATACATCGGACAACACCTTGGTGGAGCCGTTCAGTACGCAAGTCACCGTGCAGCCAAAAGCGGAAGCTGAATTGACGGTGACACTTGTGCCGCCGTCAGATGGGTTTGTGACCACTCCGGAAAATGACCCGGATTCCAATGTTGTGGTGCAACCTGGAGACAAGACACCAATAGTGGAGATTAACGAGGACTCCAGTGTAGATCTGCAGATCGCTGCAAGTACGCCAGATACGGATGGTTCGGAAGAAATCTCCGTCATCACTGTGGTCTGCATTCCCAATGGTTGGTTTCCATATCAATCAAATGGCATTGTTGATCCGAGCATTTTGGGTCCTGAAGCCTCCAAGATCCAGCAGGCGTTTTATGATGAAACCACGGGCAATCTCATTTTGACATTTGTCGATGGGGTAACCTCATTCAACGGGACCCTAACGCTAACACCGCTCGCCCACGATGATCGAGACGCTGATGCAGCTGATGCTTTGCCTGGGCAGGACAGCAGCGGGTTCTTTGGTGATATCGGCGTTGAGATGACTGTCGTTGACTCCCGCAATACTGTCGGCAGCGTGCAGGATGTGCGGCAAGTATCTGTAACTGTCGATATTGATGTGGAGGCAGTGAACGATCCTTCGGTGTTGCCGGATCCGCCACCGGTGGCGGAGAACACAGTGGATGCTGCCGGTGGCTTTATGCCGATACCGCTCGCTCCAACAAATCCAGATATGGATGGATCGGAAACAATTGAAGCCGTTGTTATAAATGGTATTCCAAAGGGAATGGTGGTCTTTTACACCGACGCTGGCGGGAACCTTGTTCCGGCCAAGCTCACATCCGTTGATAATACAAACGGCACAACCTCTTGGACACTTGAGAGTGGCCAGTGGCAAACGGCAGTTCTTTCTGGTGTTCCCACCCATTTTTCAGGAGTTTTGACCGCTGATCCTGCAACAGGTCTTCCAGTTCGCAGTGCGGACGGGTCCACAACCATTGAAGCGCGTGTGACCACCCGCGAGTTTAATGACGGCGAGGCTGGGCAGAATGCGGACACGCCTCTGATCATCGAAGTGACACCGTCTGTTGATGGTGGTAACCCAAATCAGACCTTCAACATCATGGAAGATCAACGGTTCAACCCGAACCTTGATGGCAACTTGATTGACAAGAGCGACCAGTCTCCAGAAGAACTGACTGGCGACGTTGTCATCACGCTTGGGACCGGAATACCCAACTCGGTAGGCGAGGAGGCGCGGTTCTTCCTTGATGATCCATCTGGTGGGGCGTCAACGGAGATCTTTCTGAACGGCGACGGCGAGTTGATTATCCCGTCAGATCAGATTGGTAACTTCGTGGTTGTGCCGCCTAAGGACAGTAACGAGGACTTCACTCTTGGTATCTCCTATGAGGTGCGTGAGGCGACTGATCCGACTGGCCCAACAAAGACGGAAACGGGAACACTTACCTTCAACGTGAAGGGCGTTGCAGACACGCCGACGATTACCGTGCCAGCGGGCGGAGAGGCCGAAGCCTATGTCGGCGATGATAGTGGTGCCTTCCTGCTTGATACGGCAAAGGGCGGGGCAGCGGGTAATGCAACGCGCCTTGGCGGGATGATGACCGAAATCCTGCCGGACGGGATCAACTATGACGGCTCTGAGAATCTCTACTTCGTCATAACTGGCGATGCTCTTGCGGATGTACCAAGTGGCGGTGGCATCAGCACCGGCACACCGGCTGTCACATTCCAAAATGGCATTGATACCGGCTCTGGTGCAGTGATTGTTTCGGCTGCAGACATCGGCAACCTGGAGTTCGTGCCGTCTAACGTTAATGCAGACACAGACTACAAGTTCACTCTTACAGCAATCGTCGTTGAAAATGATGAGAGCATTCCGGGCGGCATCTCGCTTGGCGATGCGGCGCTGCTTCATGGTGTTGCCGTGGCCGAGGCCGACTTCTACGTCCACGTTGAAGACGTAACCTCTGGAGGTGGCGGTGATGGCTGTGACATCAACAACTTGCCACCGGTGCCGGATGTGACACTGGTGGATGCTGTGGATGGCATGTCTCCGCTCTCTGGTGTGGAAGATCAAGCACTTACCTTTACTCTGCAGCTGAATAATTATGGCGGAGACTGGGGCAGCTTGCCTGGAGAGACTTCCATCACGCTGGATGGAATTCCGAATGGCGCGACACTGACGGCCAGTGATCCGGCGGCAGTGGTGTATAATCCAGTGACCGGCACGTTCGTGATCAATACAGACGCCGTAACTGATGCTACCGTGTTCTCGCTGCAATTGCCGGAACATGTTTCCAGCGCAAATACGCCGTTTGACGGGGTTGATGAAATCTCTCACACCTCGTTGTCGCTCAACGTGAAATGCGGCTTCTCGAATAGTGTTGCACAGACGACCGACGTCTATGTTGAGCCAGTTGCCGATGCACCTAAAGTGACAGTGCACGGGACTAGCGGCAATGAGGACACCTTGATCTCCATAAGCGCTACTGTCGCATTGGTTGATCCGGGCGAAACGCTGGGCACCACAGCGCAAATCCAGATCAACACTACAGATGGTGTGATTGCAGATAGTGCTGGCAACCCACTTACGCCGAGCAGCAATGCCGGTGGCGTACTGACCTATGATGTGCCGCTTGCGGATTTGAATGGGCTGTTCTTCAAGCCCACGGCTGAACTGCACGGCGACTTCCCCATCAGTATCACGGCGACTTCCGTGGAGCCGAACGGGGATACCGCATCCACCACGCGCACTGGAACCATCCACGTTGAGGCGGTTGCAGATGCAGGGCAGATTGACTTTGATCCGAACCTGCCGACAGACACCGACAACGGCGACCTGCTGCCAGTGGTGGAGACGCTGGAAGACATGGATTCCATGTTGTCTTCCGTGGTGACTGCCATGACGCCGGATCAGGATGGGTCTGAGGTCTACAGCGTTACTCTGTTAGGCGTACCCGATTATCTCACTGTATCTGCAGGTATCGACAATGGCCTGGGGCCTGACGGGCTGCGCAGCTATACGTTGACGCCTGCAGAATTTGCTGGATTGAAAATCGGACTTGCCGACCAGCATGCCCGGACACCAGATGCGCTCGACCCAAGTTTGCCGGATCAAGTGCGTTTGACCTTGCATGTGAATACGCTGGAGCTGAGCAACGGTGATACAAACTCTGGTGAAGCAGACTTCCTGTTCAAGGTGGTTCCAGATGCGGACGTGCCGACAGTGGAAGTTTCTGATGCCTCAACAACCGAGGATACGGCGGTGGCTTTGAGCATCTCCGGTGCTGTCACCGATCCTCATGAGGTGATTGCCGAGTACGTCATTCGTGACGTTCCAAATGGCGCTCAGATCCTCGTTAATGGTGTTGCTGTGGCAACCGGGCCTTCAGAGGCGAGGATCCCCGCCGCTGATATTGGCAACGTGGAGTTCTTGCCCGGACCGGACAACTCCGGTCAGGTGACGTTGAAAGTTGTCTCAGTATCATCTGAGCCAACGGTTGCAGACCAGACTGCCGCGAACGCCACAGAGGAATCAGCGGTGGCTGATCTTGTGGTGACGATTACCCCTGAGGAAGACATTGACCTTGTGACACAAGACGTGAGCGGCACCGAAGACGCAGATGGTGCTGGTGTGACTATTGCGCTCGGCATTACTGCAGCCATAACGGATGCAGATGGTTCGGAGGGCGATGCGAACACACCAGACACAGTCTCCATTACGTTCGATCGATTGCCCACAGGCACAACGGCCAATGGTGGTGCGCTGGATGTTGCGGGGCTTGAATGGACCGGCTCGGTTGCGGAGGCCAATGCCCTCTCGCTCACCTTCCCGCAAGACTATTCCACGGGAACTGCGCCAGGTGTGAACTCGCCGATTCAGATGGTAACCACTGTGACAACCTCTGAGGGGTCTGAGAGTTCGAACTCAACCATCAGCGTGGAGCCCTCTGCGGATGTGAGCCTGAGCGTGGCCGTTTCGGATGCGGCGCAGGACGGCTCTCCAACCGTCGTCCCAATTGATGTAATGGCCGGGATTACCGACGCTGTCGGTCCTGATCAGGAAACGCTGGACCAAGTGGAGATTGTCTTCTCCGGTCTGCCAGCGGGGGCGAGCTTCAACTCCGGCTCGTTGAACGGGGATACCTTGACGGTCTCCCGGTCCAGCTTCGCGAATGAGGTGACATTCATCGCGGCCCTTACCGCCCTTGCGGTGACGTTGCCCTCTGACTTCTTCGGAGACATCACGGCGCAGGCGCAGGGTACCAGCAGCGAAGGGAAGGGGTCTATCTTCAACTTCGGCTTCAACGTGAATGCGCAGCCAGATGTGCCGTCTGTGGTGCTGGACGAGCCCGGACAAGAGATGTTCATCATTACGGAAGCGGACCTGCTTTCGACAGCCACGGATCCGGATGGCAACAACTTGTCGGTCTCAAACGTGCAGCTGACATCTTCGGATGGTTCAATCAAGGCAGGCACCACGCCGGGTACTTGGGAAGTTACCGTCAACGAAGGTTATACCGGTGCATTGCCACTGACCTTTGACGTGACGGATGACGCTGGTGTGCCTGCAATGACTGCGGCAACCGGTTCCATCAATGTAAGCAACCTCAATACAATCCAACTGACGGATAGTGGTGCGGATGCTGAGGTGACGACGGGTGTGACCGGAGATCTGCTTGACGATGCGGATGGCACTTCCAATGTCTACGACGTAGCCTCTGGTACTAATGACAACGATGTTGTGATTGTAGATGGCACGCGGGACTACCAAGGCATTGATGCCTTTGAGCTTTCAGGTGGGCAGGACCTGCTGGACCTGTCGCAGGCATCGCGTGGGTTTGAGGGCCAGCTAGGGTCGGGAGACGACTTTGCTGTCGGCTCGGACTTCTCCGATGTACTGCGTGGCGATGCTGGAAATGACCGGCTGGAGGGCGGCGCAGGCTCCGACTTGCTGGAAGGTGGATCTGGCGCAGATACCTTCGTGATTTCGACGGTTGATGCCATGGACACTATCGCTGACTATAACTCAGGCGAAGGCGATGTGGTCGATCTGACAGGTCTCTTCGATGTGTCGGGCAGTGTCAGCGATTATGTGAACTTTGACAGCTCAACTGGTCAGCTGAGCGTCGATGTTGATGGCAACACAAATGGAGCAAACTTCATCAATGTGGTCACCATTGACGCCTTTGGCGGAGGCACTCCGGGTAGCGTTACTGTGGCCGTCGACGACGGTAACTCGGATAGCAACGTGATCGTCTAGAAAAACTCCCAATTGGGGAGGAGAGGCAGGGGGCGTCGGGAGGGCGCCCCCTGTTTCTGTTAGAGGTTCAAGCCACCGATGGCGGTATATTTGGTGTCCAGATAGTCATCAATTCCCTGATGTCCGCCCTCTTTGCCAAGGCCGCTTTCTTTCAGACCGCCGAATGGCGCTTCAACCGTGGTGATGATCCCCTCGTTGATCCCGATCAGACCGTACTCAAGCTTTTCATTAAGACGGAAGGCGCGGCCAAGATCCTGAGTATAGGCGTAGGCTGCAAGTCCGAACTCTGTGTCATTAGCTTTAGCGATAGCCTGTTCTTCCGTGTTGAATTTGAAAATCGGTGCAATCGGGCCGAAGATTTCTTCCTTGGTGAGGTGCATGGTGTCGTTCGCCTCCGCAATGATGGTAGGCGCAAAGAACTGGCCTCCAAGAGCATGGCGCTTGCCACCCGTTACCACTCTGCCACCTTTTGCCTCGGCATCTTTCATCAGGTCTTCCATCTTGGAAATGGAAGCTGTGTCTATGAGCGGGCCTTGTTGTGTGCCGTCTTCAAGCCCGTTGCCAACCTTTAATGCCTCCGTTGCCACCTTCAGTTTGGCAAGGAAGGCGTCATAAATGCCTTCTTGAACATAGAAGCGGTTGGTGCAAACGCAGGTTTGGCCTGAATTGCGGAACTTGGACGCAATCGCCCCTTCAACAGCCCGATCTACATCCGCATCATCAAAGACAATGAATGGTGCGTTGCCTCCCAGCTCCATGGAAATCTTCTTCACCGTGTCAGCGGACTGACGAATAAGAGTCTTTCCCACCTCGGTAGAGCCGGTGAAGGTGACCTTTTTCACCAGTGGGTTGGACATGATCTCGCCACCAATCTCGCGAGCCGAGCCAGTAAGAATGTTGACTGCACCAGCGGGGAAGCCAGCATCTTCCGCCAAAACACCCCATGCAAGCGCAGAGTATGGGGTTACTGTGGCCGGCTTGACCACCACCGTGCAGCCCGCGGCCAGTGCTGGACCAAGCTTGCGCGCGAGCATGGAGCTTGGGAAGTTCCAGGGTGTGATGGCCCCCACCACACCTGTTGGGTGCTTTGTCACCAGCAGACGGCGATCTTTGACAGGAGAGGGAACAATCTCGCCATAGGTTCGGCGGATCTCTTCTGCGTACCAAAGGACATAGGCGGCGCCGATGGCGATCTCGCCCTTCGCTTCTGCGAGAGGTTTGCCTTGTTCTGTCGTCAATAGCTCTGCAAGGGATTGCTGATGATCCATCAGCGCATCATGCAGATGGCGCAGCATGACTGAACGTTCATTGGCTGTGGTTTCGCGGTAGCTCTCAAACGCGCGCTGGGCAGCTGCAATGGCGCGATACGTCTCTGCGGCACCACACTTTGGGATATGACCAATCACTTCGCCGGTTGCTGGATTTTCTACTGCGATTGTAGTGCCATCGTCGGCACTTACCCATTCGCCGCCAATGAGGTTGGCCTGTCGCATGAACCTTGAATAATCAGCCATTTCTTATCCCTAGAGAAGATGAGGTGGTTTCTGTCGAGGTGCAGTGTGTCCCAGGATTGCACCTTGTGTTGGTTTCGCAGCCTAGCAGAAGAGCTAAGGGATACCACTCATACTTGGTAGGGTGGAGCTTCAAGTGAAAGTGTGGCCAGAAAGAAATGGCACCTCGTTAGGCGCCATTTCCAGAAAACGGGGGCGTGAATTAGCTTTCAGCCGCGGCAAGTAGTGAAGCATTGCCTCCTGCCGCTGTGGTATCAACGCACAAGTGCCTCTCAAGGGCGTAGCGTTCGGGTTGACCGCGCTCACAGATCAGCGGGAGCAGGGCACCGTCGCGCTCGGCAAGGGCATTGCGCATCTCCTTGAGTTCAGCAAGCTCTGCGAAGCTGGCTACAGCGTGAACGTGCTCCACTTTGCTAAGCGATGCCGCAGAGAGGTGGCCATCGAGTGCAGCCGAGGGCGCGCCAAGTCTTGTTAGCTCTGCTGAAAGCTCTGATGCTAACTCACCTACCAACACGACCGCATTGCCTGATGCGAGGGCGCAGATGGCCTGTTCTTCCAAGGCTTCTCTATTAGGGCCCAGACACAGGATAGTGCCACGCGGCGCGCTGGAGAGTTTGTTGGTTTCACCCGTTGGCCCCGGCATGATGAAGACTTGGGTCATTTCGGCTTCATCAATCAGCTCGCGATGTACAGGAAATGCAGCTGCTAGTTTGTTGAAGCGGTCCGGATCGGTCCAGGTCCTTTGACCAATCTCATTCAGCATTTGTTGCAGAGAGGCGCTGCCAACAATCGGTAACTCCTCTCTAAGCCGGATTGCTGCAAGTTTTGGCTCAACGAGGCGTGCCACATAGTGTGGTCCGCCAGCTTTAGGACCGGTTCCCGACAGGCCTTCGCCGCCGAAGGGCTGAGAGCCCACAATGGCACCAATCTGGTTGCGGTTCACATAAATGTTGCCTGTTTTTACCCGGTCCACAATGTGCTGAACGCGGCTATCAATTCTGGTGTGAAGGCCGAAGGTGAGGCCGAAGCCCTTTCCGTTGATGTCGTTAATGACTTTATCGACCTGATCGGCCTTGAAGGTAGCCACATGCAAAACCGGGCCGAAGATTTCTTCTTCCAGCTCTTCAATGCCTGTAAGCTTGATAACCGTTGGGGAGACAAAGTATCCGCCCTCAGGTTTCTTCAGGGTCTTCAGAACGCGGCCTTTCTCGGCCCACTTGGCGCAGTGCGCTTCGATTTTGTCCTGCGACGGAACGTCGATGACAGGCCCAACATCGACACTCAAGGACCAAGGGTTTCCAAGTTCCAGTTCATCCATGGCACCGAACAGCATGGTGAGGAAGCGGTCTGCGACATCCTCTTGAACATAAAGCATGCGCAGTGCGGAACAACGTTGGCCAGCGCTCTGGAAGCTTGAGGTGATGATGTCTCGGATGGCTTGTTCAGGAAGTGCGGTTGAATCGACGATCATCGCATTAAGGCCGCCTGTTTCAGCAATCAGTGGTGCGGCTGGAGACAGGTTTTGCGCCATGGCTTTGTTGATGGTTTGCGCCGTTGCCGTGGAGCCAGTGAAGGAAACACCCGAGATGCGTGGGTCCTTTGTGAGTGCGGCTCCAACATCGGAGCCACCACCCGGGAGCAACTGCACGGAGGCCTTCGGAATGCCTGCCTCATGCATGAGGCGTACACCAACTGCGGCAATCAGAGGTGTGGGTGCTGCCGGTTTTGCTAGGACCGCATTACCGGCGGCAAGAGCCGCGAAAACTTGCCCTGAGAAAATTGCAAGCGGGAAGTTCCAAGGAGAGATGCAGGAGATGATCCCACGAGCCGCGATCTTGCCTCGCTCTTCCTCAAGGCGCAGTGCTTCCTGGGCGTAGTAGCGTGCAAAATCTACTGCTTCTCGCAATTCGTTGATTGCGTCCATGTAGCTCTTGCCTGCTTCACGGGTCAGAACGGCAAAGATTTCATAGGCATGTTCTTCATAGAGGTCTGCGGTTTTGTTGAGCAATTCTGCACGCTTGGCAACGGGCAAGGCAGCCCACTCTTGCGCTCCGGCTTCTGCGGCTGTGAGAGCCTTGGAGATATCGTTGGCTGAAGCGTTGCGAACGGTGCCCACCACATCTGTGAGGTCGGCGGGGTTCAGAATGTCCTTGGGGCTGGTCCCTTCTACTGGCGCAGCGATAAGGGGCTCACATGTCCATCGTTTGTGTTTGAAGCCATTAAGTTCAGTGAGGTATTCATCCATTGCCAAAGGATCACTGAGGTCCCAACCACGTGAGTTCTTGCGGTGCGGGCCAAAAAGGCGCGGAGCAGTGGCGATGCGATCATTGTATATAGGCAAACTGGTGGTTTCGAAGTGCTCAATCGGGTCCTCTGCAATGGTTTCTGGCGAGATGGCCTCATTGCGGATCTGATTGACGAAGGAAGAATTTGCGCCGTTCTCCAGGAGGCGGCGCACCAGATATGCGAGCAGGTCCTTGTGCGCACCGACGGGCGCATAAATACGGCAGCGGGTGTCGTGCGCCTGCATGGTAATATCGTGCAGTGCTTCGCCCATTCCATGAAGCCGTTGAAACTCGAAGGACGACTTTGGCAAGGCCTTTGCCATTTCCAAAATGGTGGCCACGCTATGGGCGTTGTGGGTTGCAAACTGCGGGTAAATCCGATCCGTCATTGCGAGCAGCTTTTGTGCGCAAGCAGCGTAGGATATGTCGGTGTTGTTCTTGCGAGTGAAGACCGGGAAGCCCTCAAGACCCATCGTTTGCGCGCGCTTGATCTCCGAATCCCAATAGGCTCCTTTCACCAGTCGCACCATGATCTTACGGTCATGTTTTGTAGCGAGCTCGTAGAGCCAATCGATCACGAGACCGCAGCGTTGTCCGAAGGCCTGCACCACGACGCCGAAGCCATCCCAGCCTTCAAGTGCTGGATCTGATAGCACTTGCTCAATTACATCAAGGGATAGGTCCAACCGATCTGCTTCTTCTGCATCGATGTTAAAGCCCATACCCGCATCGCGCGCGAGTTTGGCAAGCGACAAAGTTCGGGGCACTAGCTCCTGCAGAACGCGCGTTTTCTTGGCAAACTCATATCGCGGATGAAGGGCTGAGAGCTTGACGGAAATGCCGGGGTTTTCGCGGATTTCTGAGGAGGTGCAAGCCTTTGCGATCTCTCCAATGGCGTCGGCGTAAGCTTTGTGATAGCGCTTTGCATCCTCTTCAGTCAGAGCTGCTTCGCCTAGCATGTCATAGGAATAAGTGAAGCCCTTGTCTTCATAGGTTCGGGCGTTTTTGCGGGCTTCTTCAATTGAACGGCCAAGAACAAATTGGCGACCAAGTTCTTTCATCGCCTGCGAAACGGCTTTTCGTACAACCGGTTCGCCGAGCCGCTTTACCATGCCATGGAGCGCGCCAGCTATGCCCTGATTATCTGAAGACAGGACCTTGCCTGTAAGCAGCAAGGCCCATGTTGAGGCGTTTACGAGAGACGAGGTCGAGCGCCCCAGATGTTCACCCCATTTGCTGGGTGTGATTTTATCTGCGATCAGCTCATCAATGGTGTCTGTGTCTGGCACGCGCAACAATGCTTCTGCAAGACACATGAGCGCGATACCTTCCTGTGTGGACAGGCCATACTGACCGAGGAAGCTCTCCATCATGGTTGGTGAGGTGGTACTCCGCAATTCGCGCACGAGCCTTGTTGCTTCCAGCGATATGGCTTGACGCTCTGTCTCATCCAGCTTGATGGAGGCAGCGAGCGCCCTCACGCAGGTTTCTTCATCTGCCAGATAAGCGTTTCGAATGGCGGTGCGGATGTTTTGCTTCTGCATTGTTGCGACCATCGTACTCTCCAATTCATGATCGACTTTGTATTTGCTTGCATACTATCAAAAGGCTCTTGGTCGTATCTCCTCGAATTTGTATGATTAGAAGAAATTAGACCAGATTACGTGCTATCACTAGGTCTTTCGATGAGTCTGGGAGAGTGTTTTGGGCGAATTGGATAGCTTTGATCGGAAAATCCTTACGGTGCTTCAAGATGACGGGCGTATCACCGTTACGGAGCTGGCAAAGCGGGTCGGGTTGTCCAAGACCCCTTGCCAGTTGCGGATGAAGCGACTTGAAGAAAAGGGGTATATTCTGGGCTATCGTGCAGAGATTGATCCGAGCAAGGTGTCGGCGGGCCACATCGCGTTTGTGCAGGTCAAGCTAAGCGATACGCGCTCGCAGTCGCTTGAAGCATTTAATCGAGCGGCGCGTGGTATCAAGGAAATCGAACAATGCCATATGATCGCCAGCAGCTTCGACTATCTGCTCAAGGTCCGCACCAAGGATATCGCAAGCTATCGGCAAGTGCTTGGTGAGAAGATCTCCGCGATGCCACACGTCGCGCAAACGTCGACTTTCGTTTGTATGGAGCCCGTGAAGGAGCGTGCCACGGTTATCTAGTCGGCTTCTTCCGCAGGTGCCTCTCCATTTACTGTATGAAGCATGTATTTGGAGCCCATGCCGTACTTCAGAAGCTTTTCTTCCAACTGAGGGACATGTACCTCTTCGAAGCCTTTCTTCTGCCAGTAGGAGATCGCCTGGGGGATCGCTGTAATGGCGATCTGTTTGAAGCCTTCTTCTGC
Organism: Pseudovibrio exalbescens; assembly: GCF_028737195.1. GTDB lineage: Bacteria > Pseudomonadota > Alphaproteobacteria > Rhizobiales > Stappiaceae > Pseudovibrio > Pseudovibrio zosterae. The sequence goes on from NZ_JAQZAJ010000004.1 coordinate 51,286, forward strand.
GGCGAGGCTGTCGAGCTTGTGAAGAATGGCGTGCGCGGCTCCAACGCCTTGCACCTGCGCAAGCAGCGCAACGTCGTGGAGATACAGCACATCACTTCCGCCGGGCAGCTTGCCGAAAGTTTCATTGAGCGGCGGAATGTCATTGAGCCGCCATGGATGCGCAATCACGTATCCCAGAACGACGTCTGGCTCTTGCTCGCTAACGAGAACGAAGCATCCGTTGGGATATAGAGCCCGTTTCTCATGAAAGGCGACCGTCTCATCCGGAAGGTGTGGGTAGGCGTGCTGCATGATGGGTGCCAGCTTATCAACTGCGCCCTCGCTCATCGGAATCCAGAGCAAACCATCCATCTCTTATCTCCCATACCGACGCGCGGCTTTGTCTACCATTCCATGAGGTAAGCGATAGACGTGAGGTTGTAGTTCATACACAAGCAGACCAATTCTTCAGGTCTCTGACGGTGCGCTTCATATTTGCCAGTATAGCTTGTGTCAAAATTCTCGATAGCCCTCGATACGCTTGAGCCAAAGATGAAGAGGTTCCGGTGATGCCGGGAGTAGCTTCATCGGAGGTCCGAACTGTTTTGGAAAGACTTGATTCGGAAGGCCCCAACCTCGCGAAAAGGTCGGGACCTCAAATCTATCAGTGGAACTTCATGGGACCAGCATCGTTGGCCACGGTGGTTCCTGCCTCTCCAGCAATAGCTTGAGCCACTTGGTCCAACGTACAGATGACTGCTTTTTTCCCAGTGAGGCGAACAAAAGTCTGGGCGGCTTCTACCTTGGGTCCCATCGACCCTGCAGCAAATCCATACTTGTCTAGTTCTTCCGGAGTTGCAGATTTTATGGCGCGCTGTTCTGGCGTTCCCCAATCAAGGTAGACAGCGTCTGCATCTGTCGCCATGACAAAGGCATCGGCATCAATCTCCTTGGCAAGCAGACCGGAAGCTCGATCCTTGTCGATGACGCACTCCACGCCAATGAGCTTGTTGTTTTCATCGTACATGGTCGGAATGCCGCCGCCGCCCGCTGCAATCACCAGCACGCCCCGTTCCAACATCCACTTGATCGGGCGCAGCTCGAAAATTCGTTTTGGCAGTGGAGAAGGGACTACACGGCGCCAGCTATCACCATCTTGTTTAAGAGCCCAGCCTTTTTCAGCGGCCAGTTTGTCGGCTTCTTCTTTGGAATAGATCGGCCCAATGTACTTCGTTGGGTCCTGAAAGGCAGGATCTTTGGGATCAACCTCAACCTGAGTCAGGATGGTGGCAAACGGCTTTTCGAAAGGAAGCACGTTGCCAAGCTCCTGTTCGATCATGTAGCCAATCATCCCCACCGTTTCGGCACCCAAGACGTCGAGAGGGTAAGTCTCGACATCCTTGTAGGCAGCGCCTTGCAGGGCCAAGAGGCCTACCTGAGGACCGTTGCCATGGGTGACGACCAGTTCATGGCCGTTGTTCAATGGAGCAAGTGCCTCAGCTGCGATACGCGCGTTTTTTCTCTGGTTTTCGGCGGTCATTGCTTCGCCTCTGCGAAGCAATGCATTTCCGCCAAGCGCTATGACAATACGCATTTTTAGCTTCCAATCGTGGCGACCATAACGGCCTTGATGGTGTGCATGCGGTTTTCGGCTTGTTCGAAAGCGATATTGCGATCAGACTCGAAAACTTCCTCGGTGACTTCCATTGCCGGAAGGCCGAACTTCTGGAAAATCTCCTCACCAACCTTGGTTTCGCGGTTGTGGAACGCAGGTAGGCAATGCATGAACTTTGTGTACGGATTGCCTGTGCCTTCTATGACTGCCTTGTTGACTTGGTAGTCTCTCAGCAGCCTGATGCGGCTTTCCCATATCTCGGCAGACTCTCCCATGGAAAGCCACACGTCAGTGTGGATGAAATCCACGCCTTCCGTGCCAGTTTTTACGTCATCAGTGACCATCACACGGGAGCCGTATTTTTCAGCGGTCTGACGAGCAAACTCCACGATGGATGGATCTGGTTGCAGCTCTTTGGGAGCCACGATCCGGACATCGCAGCCCATCAACGCACCCAGCATAAGCAGGGAGTGCCCCATGTTGTTGCGGGCGTCGCCAAGATAGGCGTAGGAGATTTCACTCCTGGGCTTCTCGGTGTGCTCCATCATGGTCAAGAAGTCAGCCAACATCTGGGTTGGGTGCCACTCATCGGTCAAACCATTATAGACCGGCACACCAGCAAACTCTGCCAGCTCTTCAACCGCGGTTTGAGACTTGCCGCGAAATTGAATGGCGTCATACATGCGCCCCAGAACACGGGCGGTATCCTTCATGGACTCCTTGTGACCGATCTGTGAGCCTGATGGATCGAGATAGGTAACATTGGCCCCCTGATCGTGTGCGGCAACTTCAAACGCGCAGCGGGTTCGGGTGGAAGTCTTTTCGAAGATGAGACAGATATTCTTGCCCTTCATGCGCTGCACTTCATTGCCCGTGTATTTGGCGCGCTTGAGGTCTCGGGCCAGATCGAGGAGGTATAGCATTTCGCGCTGTGTGAAGTCCTTGATTTTAAGGTAGCTCCGGCCTTTGAGGTTGAAAGCCATGCTTTTGCTCTCCGTATTACTCGATTAATCTTTCTGATGACTACATGCTGATAGGGTCGCGAATGATTGGGCAGGTCATGCAGTGCCCGCCGCCGCGGCCGCGGCCAAGTTCAGAGCCTTCAATGCCGATAACTTCGACACCGGCCCGCTGAAGCTTCGAATTTGTGTGGGTGTTGCGTCGGTAACCAACAACAACGCCCGGCTCGATACACACAACATTGTTGCCGTCATCCCATTGTTCTCGTTCTTGATCGTACGCGTTACCACCTGTCGTGACCACAGTTAGTTTCTTAATTCCTAGTGCATCTCCAACAACATCAAACAGATGGCCCTTCTCTTGGCGATAATCGACATAGCCATTCTTGCCTTCTGGTCGGATTGAGTAGCATTTGATTTCATCACAGACGGACTGGTAGGCGGTGGCTTTATCCCGGTCGATGAGAGTGAAGACCGTGTCGAGGTGCATGGCCGCGCGGCTCTTCGGCATCTGACAGGCGATCACACGCTCTGCTGCCTTGTTGTCGAACAAAGACCGTGCGACTTGGCCCACCGCTTGTGGTGTGGTGCGTTCTCCCATGCCGATCAGGACCACGCCATTGCCGATGGGCATCACGTCGCCGCCTTCCACGGTGCTCTCGTGGAAATCTTGGTCCGGATTGCCCCACCAGATGTTCACCTTGCCCTTGAAATGAGGGTGGAAGCGATAGATCGCCGTTGTGAGGAGGGTTTCATTGCGCCGGGCGGGCCAGTACATGGGATTTACTGTGACGCCGTTGTAAATCCAGCAGGAGGTGTCACGGGTAAACAAGGTGTTTGGTAATGGCGGAATAACGAAGTCCTGGGGTTCCAGCGAGCGGCCAAAAACGCCCTTTGGTTCGAAGCCCAGCTCTCCCCTTGTGATGCCGCCGATCAAGTGTTCCGCCAGAAACTTGGAGGGTTGTTCCATCAACCAGCTGTGCAGGTCTTCGGCCATGCCTGCTCCAACGCGGGTGGGCGTGATCCTACGGTCCAGTATCCACCTGCGGGCATCGTGGTCATTGAGGGTTTCCTCAAGCAATGTATGCATTTCGAGGACATTGACGCCGCGCTCTTCCATGCGAAGGCGAAAATCGTAGTGGTGCTTTTGGGCCTCTCTGACCCAGAGAACGTCATCGAACAGAAGCTCGTGGCAGTTTCCGGGTGTCAGGCGCATATGGGCAAGGCCCGGGCGACAGACCAATACTTCTCGAAGCTTACCGACCTCTGAATGTACGCCGAACTTGGACATCATTTACACTCCATAGCTTGAAGGGGTTGCTGGCGTTGACGTGGATTGCACTGGGGAACTGGCCAGTTGATAGCTGCCATAGATCTGCGTCCAGGTTTCAGGCCACATCTGCCCGGTGGGGGCTCCTCTGACCGCACAGTGGGTCAGAGGAAGTTGTTCGTGTGGTACGGTCCAGTCATTGATGCTTCGGTCTAAAATGGTTCTTATTCCGGAGAGTTTCATAGGCCATACCCTTGTTGCTTTTGGTTTCTTGGGGCGGTACCGTCCTACACGCTTACACTTAGAGCAATGCTGATCATGACGAAGAGCAAGAGGACGAGTGGGATGGCAAACCGCAGCCACTTGTCGTAGGGGACACGGCCAATGGCCAGACCACCCATCACGACTGCAAAGGTAGGGTTGATCAGGTTGAGCAGGCCGCTCGCAGACTGGAACGCCGTGACCACGAGGGAGGCAGACACATCTGAGAAGCTGGCCAAAGGTGCCATGATGGGCATGGACAACACAGCGAGACCTGAAGAGGAGGGCACGAAGAAAGACAGCACCAACTCTAGCCAGAACATTACATTGATGAAGGCGATTTGGCTGAGGCCGCTCACAGCTTGCTCAGACCAGAACAGGATCGTGTCTGTGATGGAGCCTGCGTCCATGATGACCACGATTCCGCGGGCCACACCGATAATCAATGCGACGCCAAGGAGATCCCGGGCACCATCAATGAAATTGTCGACGAACTCCGCTTCTCCCATGCGAGCAATAATGCCCACCAGAATGGAGGCTGCCAGAAACAGAGCTGACATCTCTCCCATCCACCAGCCTAGCGCTGCCACGCCGTAAATCAGGGCAGCAAAAACAAGCGCAAACACAGTCATGATGATTGCGTGGGTGCGGGTGAATTCCGGAATTTCGTCAATGTTGGAGTTTTGCAGGAAGTGCTGGCGATGTTCTTCGCGCAAATCCGCTACTACGGATGCGTCGGGGTTTGCTTTCACCTTGGCAGCGTAGCGCATCACCCAGGCTACACACATTGCCCAGCCAGCAGCCAAGATGATGAAGCGCAGTACAATGCCATCTGTAAACGGTACACCTGCCGCATTGGAAGCGATCACCGTTGCAAATGGATTGATAGTAGAACCTAAGGTTCCGATGCCTGCACCAAGCATGATTACTGCAACGCCTGTCACTGAGTCATAGCCCGCCCGGATCATCACAGGGATGATTAGGGCGTAGAAAGCAAGGCTCTCCTCGGCCATTCCGTAGATGGTGCCACCTGCAGCGAAGAATGCCATCAAAATTGGTATCATCAAGTTTTCGCGGCCCTTGAGGGCGGACATCACGCGAGCAATACCTGCATCAATGGCTCCGGTTCTGGTGACAACCATAAGGAAGCCGCCAATAACCAGTACGAAAACCGCAACGTCAATTGCGTTTGCGCTGTAGGAAACTGGGTCATACAAACCTGCAATGGGTGCCATGAATACATCAACAATACCCTGCGGGTTAGACTCAACTGTTTGGTAAGTCCCGGGGACCGGGACTTCCTTTCCTAATGCGTCGTTCATCACTCGGTCATACTGCCCCGCGGGAACAACCCACGTGGCGACTGCGACCGCAATGATTAGCCCGAACAAAATCGTGAATGCGGTGGGAAATTTAAGCCTGGACATGGTCTTCCAATTCATCTTGCCGTGGACAAGTACTTGCTTACGAATACGTAAGCTTAGTCCTCAGATTACCGTCAAGGCGTTTGTTTTCTTGGAAGTTCCGTTGGGCGAGAAATCGATGCTATCCGTTCACATTGGATGAAAATGCTGCGTCGGTTGCGCGTAGCTACGAGCGGATTCTGTGATATCTCAAGGGATTGGAAACTAAAGTGCATTTCGGCGCTGAAGTGACCAAAAATTAGTCATTTAAGAAATGTCGAATTGATGAGAGGGCGGAAGCTAATAATTTTTATGGGCTTTTTTCACAAATGTCAGCGCCTAAGTGAAAATGAGTATGGCAATGGGATAGGTTATTTTGAGAAAAGGGATAGGTCAGTTTGGCAATTGAAGCTTTCCGATTCAGTCAATTGAGTCGCCGATTGTTATGCTCCGCCTTTGGTTGGTCAAGTTTTGTGCAACTAAAGATTATATGTAGATTGCCGTATCGTTATGTCAGAGAGAGAAGGAAATCTACGAGTTTTTGCGGATCGTACTTTGCTGCGTTCGACTGAGAGGTCAACGGTGCGCTGATAAGTTTCAGTTCGTGCTTCTCCATCAAGTCCAAGTCAAAATTTGCTGCATAGCTTTCGTCTGCCAATACGAAGTTCAGAAGTTGCTTCGTCGGCGTATCGGCGCCCGCATCACGTTTTAACTGATCGATCAGGCGCAGGAGAGCTTCATTGGGGGAGATCCCATTTAACTCCGGGTCGGTGCCAAGGCTTGGGATGTAGACCTTTGGGTTGCCGTTTTCCGCTATGGTGCGCCCGACGCCTTTCGGTAAGAGGTTCGCCATGAGGGAGCTGTAAAAGCTGCCGGGTGGGTAGCAGATGAGATCAGCTTGACGGACCAGAGCTTGCCGCCGCAGTGGGAACGGCACGTCGACTGGATCGGTGCTTTCAAGCGAGGTCGTGAGAAAAATCTCCTCAATGCGGCTGGTAAGGGGCTCTACCTCTTTACCAGTCATCGCGTGCTGTCCTACGACGACCGAGTGGTCGGAAAGGCGGGCTGCCAGATGAAGTTTCTCATTTGTGGTAACCGTGACGTGGCCTAACGTGTTCACGAGCTTGGAGAAAAGGAAAAGAATGGGATCAAGCTCACGGTTGTTGTTCAAGTACCCGCCTGCAAGGATCAGGTTTCCGATGCTGGCGCCATGCAGGTCGAAATCTGCTGGCATAGCGACTGCAAAGTATTGCAGTTGGTTTTGAATGAGGCCGCGCATGGGCATGGGAATGGCGGTGATGAGCGGATGGCTTCCGCCAACCAGTCCGGCCAACTCATGGCGCAAGGTGTTCTGCGTGGCGGTTTTCGGAAAGCGGTGTGAGAACAGCTGATAGACTTCAGGATGTCCCAGCAAGCTTTCATCTGCCAATGCCATGAGGCGGCTGCGCACATCACCAATCGCCGGCATGTCAAAGGCTTGACGCAGTGTGGCCGAGCTGCCTCCGCTGTCAAACGGCGTGATCAGGTGTGCACTGTTGTGGGTAAAGTGCTTTAAAACACGGGAAATACCATTCAGAGCAGTGCCTCCGCTGAAGAACAGTAGGTTTGGGCCTAGCTCGGGAAGGCGCTGGTAGCGGCTGATGCGGACTGGATCCGGGATCGTCAGCTGGCGGGTAATCTGCATGTATTTCCTAGGCTTAGATAGTGGCTTGGTGCCGTTTTAGCTCTATTACAGCGCTCTAGCAATTTCTGATGTGGCAGGTAGCGCTCGGCGAAACTCCATTTTGCAACGCTCTTCGATAGCCTGCTAGGAATCTCGATGATAGCTTGCTATAGGGGCGACTTACGCAGTTCAATCTCGATTTAATCTCGAGATAGATTGAAAAAAGGTGGAAGCGCAATGATGAAACTGCGCGATATCCGTAAGCTCATGGTTGAAAACAAGCAACTCCTTGAGGAGGTGTTGATCGTCAGCCGATCGGGCAAGTCTTTCAAGCTTCTATCAAACAACCAGTCCGTTCTTGATGAGCTAAAGGTTCGGCTGCGTAATCTGATTGATCCTTCAATCACGTCGCTTGACGAGCTTCAGGAGATTGTCATCTTTGAAGGCGAGGCGCCTGAACTGCCGTTCTCCCTTCGGCGATGGGATCAGACGCAACAGGAGAGCCTGCGTTTTCGCGATTTCAGGAAGACGCGAGTGATCTTGGACGGCTCCAGCGGCCTTTTCTTTCTGCAAAACCGCAAGTCTTGTGTTGTCCGTGGTGCTTGTTCGGCGCATCTGGATGACATTGAGAAGTTTGTGTGCCAGCAGTTCGCAAACGCCTTCTTGCTTGACGGCGGCGTTATTTGCGATGCGACCTGTATTCGGATTGGAGATCGAGCCTTGGCAATTGCTGGCCCGGACTGGTCTGGGGCAAACAATCTGATCAAGGCCATGCTCGCAGATCCACGCGCCCAGCTGATGACAGAGCACAGCATGCTGCTCACTGGAAAGCCAGGGCTGCGGGCGCTTGCGCAGGCGGCAGATTCCTGGTGCATTACGCCTTCGATGGATGGCGAGAACAAGCACAAAAAGGCAAAGAAAAAGAACCGGGCAGCAGATAAAGCCCACGAGCTTTCGGTCACGTCGACCAGTGAAGTGCCGCTGACGGCTTTGGTCATGTCGACAAGAACGGACGGGGGTGAGCAGGATATTGAGCTTCGCCGCATCAATCCGTTGGCTCGGCCTGGCCTTATCAATTCACTGATGGTGGAAAGCAGTCCGTTCCTTCAAAAAACCGATGGCACCTTCTTAAGCCCCGGCGAAGGGCCTGAAGTACGTAGCTATGTGCAGCAGCTACAAAATGTTGCCTGCTATGAAGCGCGGATTGACGGCTCCTCGTCAGATGTAACGCAGGCCGGTCTGGCTCTGTTGGGATCAGCTGCTTAAGAATGAATAAAATTACTTGTTAGTGCTTATGGGCTTTGCCATCTGCTGACCCCATTTGAAAGGCAATGAGCTGGAATATCAGCATTCTAAAACAATAAAGAAAGAGTATGTATGAGCATCTCACGTCCGAACGGCGCAGCGACAAGCGCCACGGATGGCTTTGTCTCCATTCCGGTAGCATTCCTGAACACAGCTAAAAGATTGGGCTCTGATCCTGCGTACTATGTTCGCGGCACCCAAGTGTGGGAACCCACAAGCTGGACCGGCTATGCTGAAGAAGTATGTCAGGCGGCCAGAGCCCTGATTGCCAGCGGGGTTAGGCCCGGAGATACGGTTTGCATCCTGAGCTATAACCGGCCGGAATGGGCGATTACAGATCTCGCGGCGATGATGATTGGCGCCGCGCCCACGGGCATCTACTGGACAGCTTCCCTCGATGAAGTGCGCTACATCCTGCGCCACAGCGAGGGCCGGGTTCTGGTGGTGGAAGATGAGGCGCAGCTGGCGCAACTTGAGGAGCATTTGCAGGACTTTCCGCACCTGCGCCGAATAGTGCGCCTTAATGGTTCTCCCGCTTCTGACTTGGAGCTCGACTGGCAGAGCTTTATGGATCTCGGGGCCCCGATAGGGGAGCTGGAAGAAGAGCGTCAGCGACGTCTCGCTCGTATTGAGCCCGAAGATATCGCGTTGCAGATTTATACGTCAGGCACCACTGGAAAACCCAAGGCTGTGCAACTTAGCCATCGTGCGCTGCGCGAGGAGTCGAACGGCCTGACCTCAGTCCAGCGCATGACAAATGAAGATCGATATCTCTGCTATTTGCCGTTGGCACATGTTGCGGAGCAGGTGGGTACGATCATCCAGCACAGCGATCACGGCTATCGGGTGTACTTTGCGCGCTCAATCCCTCAGGTGCCAGAAGACCTTAGAGAAGTCAGACCCTCCATCTTCTTTGGCGTCCCGCGCGTCTATGAGAAGATGATGGTCAAGATCCAGGAGCGTCTGGATCAGGCCGAAGGGTTCAAGAAGAGGCTGGCATTGTGGTCGTTGAGCACCATGAGAGAATGGTACGAGCGCCGCATTGAGGGACGTGCAACCGGGCCGCTGCTTGATTTCAAGGCAAAGATTGCGAAGGCATTGGTTATAGACAAGGTTCAGCGCACCATCGGATTTGATCAGCAGCACATCATTATCAGCGGCGGTGCGCCACTTCCTGTTGAGGTTCAGCGGTTCTTTCTGGGGCTTGGCGTCGTGTTGCGCGTGGTCTACGGAATGTCGGAGACCTGCGGTGCGACAACCTTCAATTCTCCGGAAAACACGCGCATAGGTTCTGTCGGCAAGCCAATCGAAGGCATGGAAGTGAAGATCGCCGAGGATGGTGAAATCCTTTGCCGGGGCGGCGCGAATTTTACGGGCTACTCCCACGATCCTGAGGCGACCGATGAGGTCTTTGATGATGGTTGGCTGAGAACAGGCGACATTGGGTATATCGATAGTGATGGTTATCTGTTCATCACAGGGCGCAAGAAAGACATCATTGTTACGTCAGGTGGCAAGAACATTGCCCCGGCCAAGCTTGAAGGGCTCCTCGGTGGTATTCCGTTGATTGAGTATTCTGTCGTTGTTGGCAACAACCGAAACTATTTGGGGGCACTCCTGTCGTTGGATCCTCAAGCGCTCGCAGAGTTTGCAGAGGCGCGTGGAATTGCCTCGGACAAGGTCTTGGACTCCCCAGAGTTGCATGAGACGCTCAGTCAAGGGATTGAGCGGGTAAACGCTTCTGTGGGCCGTGCGGAACAGATCAGAGGTTTCCAGATTATTCGAGATGGCCTGTCAATCAATGCTGGCGAGCTTACCGCGACCATGAAAGTAAGGCGCGCTGGTGTGCTTGATAAGCATGGCGCACTCGTTGACAAGATTTATGCTTCTTGAAAAACAAAGCCCCGCAGAACTTCTGCGGGGCTTCTTTTTACCTATTCATCCAAGTCTTAATCTTCGAGGAACCACTTAGCTGCGTTGCGGTAGCAAATGTCCTGAATGATGCCGCCTGCCAGATCAAAATCAGCAGGAATATGGCCCTTTGCCATCCATTCTCCCACCATCTTACAGAGCAGACGACGGAAGTATTCGTGGCGCGGGAAAGACAGGAACGAGCGGCTGTCGGTCAACATGCCCAAGAACTGGGAGAGAAGACCCATCTGTGCCAGCTGTGTCATCTGGCGTTCCATGCCGTCGAGCTGGTCATTGTGCCACCAGCCTGTGCCTGCCTGTACCTTGCCGCCGATAGAGCCATCCTGGAAATTGCCTGCGGTCGTGACGACAACTTCGTTCTTGGTTGGGTCCAGGCTGTAAAGGACGGTGCGTGGCAGCAGGTCTTCCTGATCCAGTGTGTCAAGGAACTGGTTCAGTGGATTTGCCAGCTCGCGGTCATCTATGCCATCAACGCCTACATCTGGACCAAGTGCCTTGAACAGGCGCGTGCGATTGTTACGAGTTGCCCCCACGTGGATCTGCATTACCCAACCGCGTCTGGCGTATTCCTTGCCAAGAAACACCTGCACGGCAGACTGGAATGCGGTGATGTCGTCAAGGTTCAGGCTCTCAGCATCGAGGCCGAGCTTGAAAATACGCTCCAACTCCGCTGAGCCTGGAACTGGCGAGAACAACATGCAATCGAGGCCATGATCTGCGGCGCGGCAGCCGTGCGCATCGAAATGATCAAGACGCAGCTTGAGTGCTTCAAGAAGCTTCTCGTAGGAAGAGATTTCGAAACCTACAACACCGCCGAGGCGTTCGATATAACCCGGGAAAGCTGGCTTGTTGATCTTGAATGCGTTGTCTGGGCGGAAGGTTGGACGCACTTTCATGGAAATGTTGGCGTCCTCGGCGATCTGCTTGTGATAACGCAGGTCGTCAGCCGGGTCGTCCGTGGTGCCGAGCATGACCACCTTCTGCATTTCCAGAAGGCCGCGCGCGCCGAACTCCGGCTTGGCCAATTTGGCGTTACAAGCCTCCCAAACATGGTCAGCCGTCTTTGAAGACAGAACCGTGCCTTCGAGGCCGAAGTAGCGGTACATTTCCAAATGGGACCAGTGATAAAGCGGGTTGCCAATAAACTTTGGCATCACCTCAGCATAGGCATTGAACTTGTCGCGAAACGTGGTTTCGGTGCCTGTGATGAAGCGCTCATTCACACCGGCCCAACGCATGGCACGCCACTTGTAGTGATCTCCTGCAAGCCAGGTGCTGCCAATATCTTCAAACTGCTGGTTCTCGGCAATCGCCTTCGGATCGAGGTGGTTATGGTAGTCAACGATCGGCATGTCTGCCGCATATTCATGATAAAGCTTCTGAGCCGCTTCTGTTTCAAGCAGGAAGTCTTTTCCTAGGAATGGCTGCATAACGATCTGGCCTTCTATTTTCTTAAGATACGGCGGCGGCCTGCATCTTGAATGTGTGATGAAGGAAGCTGACCGGCCCGATCTGTCGCCTGTAGCAAATCGTGGCCGGTCGCAGAGGTCCTGACGTTTGGGACCTGTCTAGTTGGCAAGGTCGGCGACGGCTTGACCTGCGCCCTTGTCAGCTACTTCAGCATAGGCTGCGTGGACAGATTGAGTGAACTGCTCGTTGGCCACAAGATCAGCCGGGAAGACTGCATCCAGTGCCAGAAGAGCATTCACATACGCTTCGCGATCGTCGCCATATTTTGACACGATCTCGGCAAGGACATCTTTCATTGGGTCCACGACCTCAAAGGTTTCCTCACCCCGCTTGCCTTTGATGTAGTTCATCCAGCCGCCGATTCCGAGGATCAGGTGGCGATGATCAGTTCCATGCTGAAGGTGATAGCGGACTGAGTTCAACCAGCGCTGAGGCATTTTCTGGGTGCCGTCTGCTGCAATCTGCCAGGTGCGGTGCTTCAGTTGAGAGTTGGAATAACGCTTCAAGAGCATGTCTGCATACGCAACAAGGTCCACATCACCCGGTACGTTCAGGGTTGGGCGCTGTTCATCAACCATGAGTTTGCGAGCTTCTGCATAGAACACAGGATCTGCTGCGCAATCGGCAATGGTTTCCTTACCAGCGAGGAAGCCAAGGTAGGCCAAGAAGGAGTGCGATCCATTCAGCGTACGCAGCTTCATTTCTTCAAACGGCTCAACATCGGCAACAAGCTGCGCTCCGGCCAGCTCCCATTTCGGGCGGCCAACCTTGAAGTTGTCTTCAATGACCCACTGACGGAACGGTTCGCAAACGATGCAGTTCGGGTCAGCCTGACCGCCCAATTCTGCGCGGACGATATCGCGGGACTCATCTGTCAGCGCCGGTACGATGCGGTCGACCATTGTGGACGGGAAGGAGACGTTTTCCTTCACCCAAGTGGCGAGGTCCGGATCCACCTTAGCTGCAAATTCCTGTACGGCAATACTGGTCAAATGCCCGTTGTGGGGCAGGTTATCGCAGGACATCACGGTGACGGCCCCAATTCCCAGTTCGCGCCGTTTTGCGAGAGCTGCAACGATAAGGCCGATTGCGGTCTTTGGGGTGTTGAGGTTTTCAAGGTCATGCTGGATCATCGGGTTGTCCGTGTCCAGATGCTCATTCTTGACGCAGTAGCCTTTCTCCGTGATCGTCATTGAGATCACTTTGAGGTCTTCTTCTGCGAGACCATCGATGATGGCCTGAATGCCATCCCGCGCAACGTGCTGAGTTTCGCACACAGCGCCAAGAAGGCGGGTGGATTTGCCTTCGTCGCTGGTCTCTACAAGTGTGTAGAGGCGTTGATTTTCGTCCAGCATGTTGAACAGGTCCGGTGTGCCGAACAGTTCAATCACTCGCATGCCCCAGTCGTCGCCACTGGCAACGAGTGTTTCATGCAGGTGCATTGCAATGTGAGCCCGGGCAAAGGCGCCAAAGCCAATGTGTGCAACGCGTGCCTTCAGCTTGGAGCGGTCATAGGCTGGCCGTTCGACACTGCTTGGTAGCGTGTTCAAATCGAGAGCTTTGAATTCTGTTCCCATTGGTGATCAACCTTTAAAATTCGCTGAGGGCAAAAGTCATGGATGCGCTTGGCAAAGTTTCCCCGTTCATTGACAGAGGAATATCCAATCCATTGGTGCCAAGTCCTGCAACACTGACTGTGATCTGTCGTTCGCCGGGCTCGAGGGTGCCCGACCGTTTCACGACGAGCTCATTGCCGGATGATTTTCCGGTCAATTGTATTTCGAGAGTTGAGTGCTCTCCCTGTTCCCATTGATGACTGATGCCATCGTCTTCAAAGACGGTTGTGGTGCGTGTACCAGTTCCCTGGAACGGGAATACGGCCAGCTCTTCCACGTGGCATTCAGTTGTGTTCTTGGCAAATGCGTTTGCCAGCGGAATTACCGTACCTGCGCGGACAAACAGTGGCAGACGCTCAAGAGGGGCGTCAACTGTTATGGTTTGACCACCGGCGTGATAAATACCAGTGTCAAACTCATACCAACCAGTACCATTGTTTGGCAGGTAAACTTCACGGGTGCGCGCTCCTTTTTCGACGACAGAAGCCACCAGAATGTCGTCGCCGAGCATGAAGTCATCATTCTCCGCAAAGGTGTTGGTGTCGTCTTCATGATCCATCAAAGTAGGGCGGATCATGGGTTCATCATTTACGTGGGCGCGCCATAGCAGGGTGTAGAAGTAGGGCAGGAGCTGTTGACGTACCTGCATGGCCGCACGGATCATCGGCGTGACTTCCGGATACATCCAAGCTTCGTTCACCGTATGGTCGTCGTTCCAGGAGTGAATGGTGAAGCGCGGATGCATGACACCGTTCTGAACCCAGCGCACAAACAGTTCCGGATCCGGGCGATCGCCAGAAAAGCCACCAACATCATGGCCGATGTTGTAGATGCCTGACATGGACAGGCCGAGGCCCATTTTCACGTTGTACTTCAGATTGTTCCAGGCGGTGCGGTTGTCGCCGGTCCACGTTTGAACGTGGCGCTGAAGGCCTGGGCACCCGCTTCTTGAGATCAGGTATGGACGTTCTGCTGGCGCAAACTCCAACTGAGCTTCTTCTGATGCACGCATCATGAGCAAGGAGAACAGCGGGCGAATAAGGCCAACGTCAATTGGTTCGCCAAATCCATCGCATTGCGCCTTGAAGTCCCAGATTTCATACTCGTTGTTGTCGTTCCAGGTGGATCCAATGCCACGGGCCAACAATTGATCGGTGACGTTCTGTTTCCACCAATCAATGGTTTCCTGTTTGGTGAAGTCCAGATGCGAGCCGTCAGAGTCCCAATAGAGAGAGATTTCGGGCTGGTCGGCTTCACTGTCCTTGATGAACAGGCCCCGCTTGGCCAGATCCCCGTAGGCTGGATGGCTGGTCAGCAGGCATGGCTTGATATTGGCCGCCAGATTAATGCCCGCCTTGAGGAACTTGTCGGTCATTCCCTTTGGATCAGGGATCTTGTCGTAGTTCCAGTTGAAGACGTAGCGCAGGTTGCCGATGGAAGTATAGCCGGAGGAAAGCTGGAAGCTGTCGCATGGAATGGCGTGCTCTTCGACCAGATCGATAAAGCCTTCAAGTTGCTCCTGCGCATTGGGCGCGTCGGTGTAAGACATGGTCGAGCCGGAATAGCCCAAAGACCACTTCGGAGGGAATGCTGTCTTACCGGTCAGACGCACTTGCGCCTTTGTGACCTCTTTAATGGTCGGACCGAGGGTGAAGTAGTAGTCCAGATCCCCGTCTTCACAGCGGTAGGCGCGGTAAGCGACATGGTAGTTGTCGAGCTCGTTGCCGAGATCGAACCAGCATGTGGCCAGATTGTCGTAGAACACACCGTAGGCGATGCCGCTTTCACTCTTGGTTATGGTGAAGGGCAGGTGCTTGTAGAGCGGATCTGTTGTCTCAGCGTCATACCCCATGGCGTCGAGGTTGCGCATTTCATAGCGACGACCGTTCCGTTGCAGATTGCCTGCTTTTTCTCCCAGTCCGTAGTACCGGTCACTCTTGTAACGGCGCAGGAAGTGGGAGTTCTTGTTATCGCGCAGGCCAAGCATGTATGCATGCGTTGGACGGTCCGCAGCGATGTTGATCCACTCGCCGTTTTCGTCCTTCGCATCCCAGATCAGTGCGAGCGGTGTCACCACAGTGACGCGAAGTTTGGCGGTTTCGATGACCAGTTTGTCGTCGCTCACTTCCTGTTTGAACTGCGGAAGCGAGAAGCCGTCAGTTGAAAGGCGTGACCGTCCCTCCCACGGAACGGTTGTCCCGTGGGGCTGAATGGACCAGGTGCGGCCCTGACGCAGTTCCTTGTTGTTCTGAAGCAGGACGCGGACAACGTCGTCTTCCAGAACAAAGATGGAGAACAGGTGGCGGCCGTCGACTTCAAGATCGACGCGGTTGCCATCGGTGGAGAGATGAGACCAGTGCTTCAGTGCTTTCATTTTTTTACCCTCCGTATCCTAGGATTACCCGTGGCAGGAACAGGCTGATTTCCGGGACGAATGTGACGAGCATGAGGATTGAAATCACGGCCACGTAGAACGGGAGCATCGGCTTGATGATGTCCTTGATGGCGACCTTGCCCACGGAGCATGAGATGAACAGGGCGCTGCCCACCGGCGGAGTGATGATGCCGATACACAGGTTGTAGGTCATCATGATGCCGAAGTGGACCGGGTCCATGCCGAGCTCGGTTGCCACCGGCAGGAAGATTGGCGTGAAGATCAAGAGTGCTGGGGTCATGTCCATGAAGGTGCCGATGACCAGCAGGCACAGGTTGATGACCAGCATGATGATCAGCGGGTTCTGGGAGACATTGGCCAGCGCATCGGCGATGGCGTAAGGAATGTCGGAGAACGCCATGGCCCAGGACATGCCGATGGAACAGCCGATCAGCAGCAGCACGATGGAAGAGGTGATGGCCGATTCCAGGATCACGCTTGGCAGATCGGTGATTTTCACTTCCCGGTAGATGAACACCGCAAGTACGAGCGAGTAGACCACGGCCACCGCGGAGGCTTCCGTTGCGGTGAAGATGCCGCCGATGATGCCGCCCATGATGATGACAATGAGCATCAGGGGCAAGATGGCGTCGAGGGTCTTGTAGAGCACTTCCTTCATGGGCGGCATGGGGATGATGGGATAGCCGCGTTTGGCGGCAATGATGCCGGCCACGACCATTACGCCCAGCCCCATGAGAATGCCGGGAATGTAGCCCGCCACAAACAGGGTGGCCACAGAGGTGCCGCCTGAGATCAGGGAGTAGACGATCAAGGTGGAGGATGGCGGAATGAGCATGCCGGTTGGGCAAGAGGCGGCGTTGACGGCTGCGGAATAAGCCGGGTCGTAGCCTTCCTTCTTCTGCAGCGGGGACATGATGCCGCCGACCGCAGCAGCCGATGCCACGGCCGAACCGGAGATGGCGCCAAACAGCATGTTGGCCAGCACGTTACAGTGGGCCAGTGCGCCCGGCAGGCGGCCGCCCAGAACCTTGGCAAGCTCGATCATGCGGGCTGCGATGCCGCCCCGGTTCATGACGTTGCCGGCCAGAATGAAGAACGGAATGGCCAGAAGGGTGAAGCTGTCCAGACCGGTGGCCATGCGCTGTGCCACCACGAACACGGCTTGGTCGAAGGACATGAGAACGGTGATGCAGGTGACGGTTGCCAAGCCGATGGCAAAGGAAATCGGCACGCCGAAGGTCACCAGCACGGCGAATACGCCAAACAGGATAAGTGCGCTTTGCAGTTCCATGGGGATCTCTCTAACTCTCTGCTATTCAGCGGCGTCTTCGACGGGTTGATCGTTGGGCCCGGTGCCGGTGCCGTTGATCAGACCGATTGCGAATTCCACGCAGTAAAACAGGATCACGGCTCCGGAGAACGGAATGGCTGCGTAGATGTAGCCCATGGGGATGCGTAGGGCCGGAGACAGTTGGCCGGTGGCGAGGGTCTTTGTGACCAGATTGGAGCCGCCATACAGCATGATGGTGATGGCGAACACGGCAATGGCCAGGGTGATGAACAGGTCGGACAGCAGCTTGGTGCGCCCGACAAGAGAGCCGGTCAAAAGGTCAATGGCAAGGTGGCGGCGCTGGCCAAGCGTATACGCCGCGCCAATCAGACCAATCCACATGAACATGAACCGCGCCATCTCATCGGTCACCGTGCTGGGCTGACCAAGGATAAAGCGCGACACAACCTGCCACACAACACAAACAACAAGCACAGCAAAAACAAAAACCGTAACTGTGCTGAGTAAGCGATTAACAATATTCGATAGTGATTTCATTTCGATCATCCATCTGTCACTGAAGGGTTCAGCAGTGTCGCTACAATTGGTCCGCCAATTATCGGGAGGGTTCAACCTGCGCGCCAGTGCCCGGATTGTCGTCGAATTTGCCCTTCAACTTCGACTGAATTGCCGCAATGCTAGCGACTTTGCCCCCCAAAGGCAGCCCGCAAGAACACTTAGATTGCAATTTTGGTCGACCTATTTGCCCTTTTGGCCGATACGCCCCGTTTGGTATAAAGCTGATATACCTTGCGTGAGGTTTGGGTGGATCATCAAGCAAAAAACGCGTAAATCTGGTGTGTGCGCTAAAATCCCCTTGGGAGAAACAAAAAGAATGCGAGCGACCCCCTTTCTTCTCTCGTTTGTCATCTCAAGTTGTCTGGTTGCCTCTTCAGTGGCGGCCAACACCAAATTGTTGCGGCTGAGCCACAATTTGCCTACGGCGAATCCTGCGCATGTCTCTCTGGAATTTTTAGCTGATCGCGTAAAGGAGCTCACGGATGGTGATCTGCGCATTCGGGTTTTTCCAGAGGGGGAGCTTGGTACGCAGAAGGAAACCGTTTTGTTGATGCAGGAGGGGTTACTTGATATGGCCCGCTCCAACGCCGCAGAAATGGAAGCGTTTGAACCTGCATACGCGGTCATGAACCTGCCTTACGTCTTTGAGAGTGAACAGCACTATTATGATGTGCTGACAAGCGATATCGCCGATGAGATCCTTGAGGCATCAAGAGGGAAGGGTTTTATTGGCCTCGCCTTCATGGTGGATGGTTCCCGCTCATTTTATGCCAATACCCCGATCAACTCTCCGAAAGATCTCGAAGGTATGCGGATACGCGTGCAACCCGCGCCCTCTTCCATTCAGATGGTCGAGCTGTTGGGCGGGACACCTACGCCGATCTCGTTCGGTGAGCTGTATTCTGCCCTTCAAACCGGACTGGTTGACGGTGCCGAGAACAACCCGCGGGCGCTGATTGAGGTGCGCCATGGGGAGGTTGCCAAAGTCTATTCGCAGGATGAGCACACCATGATTCCGGGTGTGTTGATGATCTCAACGCGCGTTTGGGACACGTTGCCCAAAGAGCAGCAAGAGGCGCTGAGGCAAGCTGCGCGCGAAATGATGGATTATCATCGCGCGCTATATAACGCGCAGACGGAAAAGGTGATCGAAGAAGCTAGGACTGAGCTTGGTGTTGAGTTTGTTTCGGTCAACAAGGAGGCGTTCATCGAGGCCGTGCAGCCCATGTATGAGGAGCTTGCAGGGCGGTCCGAGCAGATGGCGGACTTGCTTCAGCGCATCAATGCCAAAGCTTCCCAAGCTAGTCAGTAGCTGAGGCATTCTGTTAAGCTAGATCGAAGAGAAATTTGCAGGTGTCACAACCCGTGCAGAATTTGGACATATCCTTTTGAAAGAGATGGGTGCATGACGCTAGTTCCACGCGCATTCATCAAGTGGTTGTCCAATATTAACGACTGGCCTTTCTTGTATGGTAAGGCAGTCAGATAACGTATGCGCTGAAAAATGCTGATTTTGTAGTGAATTATTCAGTTTTTCCGCATGCGAGACCCACCTTGAAATATTAGGTGATAACACTAAGGCGCATCAAAATAGGTTGACCAAATGGGGCAAAAGGTTTGATATCTCCTCCCATGCAGTCGATTCTCACTTGGGGTAAACGAGGGTGATCGTCTGTACCCTGAGCCAGATGGCCACGAATACAACGGGAGAAATATTTAATGTTCCGCAAGACACATCTTCTCGGCGCGCTTCTGACCTCAGTCGTGATGGTTGGCGCGACTACCGCTGACGCAAAGACGCTGCGTGTAAGCCACAACCTGCCTACAGAGAACCCTGCTCACATTTCTCTCGAGTACATGGCTGACCTGGTCGAAGAAAAGACCGACGGCGCACTGAAGATGCGCATCTTCCCTAACGCCCAGCTCGGCACTCAGCGTGAGTCCGTTGAACTGGTGCAGAACGGCCTTCTCGACATGGCTCGTTCCAACGCTGCTGAAATGGAAGCTTTCGAGCCTACATACGGCGTCATGAACCTGCCTTACATCTTCGAGTCCGAGCCACACTACTTTGACGTTCTGATGTCTGACGTTGCCGATGAAATCTTCATGGCATCCAAGGACAAGGGCTTCATCGGCCTGGCATTCATGGTGGATGGTTCCCGTTCGTTCTATGCGAACAAGGAAATCAGAACACCTGCAGATCTGAAGGGCATGAAGATCCGCGTGCAGCCTTCCCCATCCGCTATTCAGATGGTTGAACTGCTCGGTGGTGCACCTACACCAATCGCATTTGGTGAGCTGTACTCCGCACTGCAGCAGGGCGTCGTAGATGGTGCTGAAAACAACCCGCAGGCTCTGGTTGACGTACGTCACGGTGAAGTAGCTAAAGTCTACTCTCAGGACGAACACACCATGATCCCAGGTGTTCTGATGATCTCCTCTCAGGTTTGGGACACTCTGCCTGAAGATCAGCAGGCAGCACTGCAGGAAGCTGGTAAGGAAATGATGGCTTACCACCGCGACATCTACAACGAGCAGACCAAGAAGATGGCGCAGATCGCTCAGGACGAGCTGGGTGTGAAGTTCATCGAAGTTGAAAAGGGTCCGTTCATTGAAGCAGTTCTGCCAATGCACGAAGAGCTGGCTGCAAAGTCTGATCAGCTTGCAGACCTGATCGAACGCATCAAGGGCATGGCCAAGTAAGACCCCTCGGGTTTACTGAGCTGAGTTTTAAGAAGGCGCCTCATCCGGGGCGCCTTTTTGCTTTTGGGTCAACCTGGAAAGAGCTTGATGTACGCCGAGCACAATCTGCTGGCGAGACTGTTTGAGCCTTGCTCGAAAAATGCCTTGCGGTCGGTCAGGTACTTTTCAACTTGCGCCTCATTCCAGAACAGAGAAACCACTGCCAACTCGGTTTTGTGCTTGGCGCTCTTGAGGGAGGCTTCGGCCCTCCGCTTTCCAAAGGGCTGCGGTTCCTCATGAAGCATACCCACGCGCGCGCCGCCATAGCTGAAGGCCTCATAGCTCGGTGCCTCGCCCTGCCACGGGAGAGTGTGCCGACTTCCGGAGAGTGCCAGTTCTGTAACCCGGATACGCTTGTAGTGATGGATCTTCCTTGAACTGGTTTCTTTGATCACATCCTCTGCTGTAAATCTGCTGTAAATCTGCTGTACCGTTGGTACAGGAACCATGCGCACAGTTTTTCGAGGTCTGGCTGGTTCGGTGGCGCAGGTCTGTTGCTCGCCAGGACGAATGCATGTTGCGTGGAAGATGCAACGAGCGCGTTTGGAACAAGGTTGTAGAAGGCGTTTCCGATAGTGATGGTGGGCTTGCCGTGTAACAGCGCCAGCAAACCTACGCCCGAGTTGTAACAGATCACAGCCTGAGCCAGCTCCAGAAGGCAGTGAATGTTGTCTTCCTGATCCGCCCAAACGACGTTGGGTGCCTCGAACCGAGTACTTTGTTTAGACAAGGGGTGAGGCTTGATGACAAATGTTGTGTCTTTATGCCGATTGCAAAGCTGGGGCAGTTGGTCAAGGAAACTCTGATAGCTCTCAAAACCTTCGTTGAAAAGCGTAACTGCAGTGTCGTCTTCCAGTTGAAGTGGGATGAAGCAAGTGGGTTTTCCTTTCCAAGTGCGTGGCGGATACTTGGAAAGGGTCGCCGCATAAGGTGCGTTCGCCTCCAAAGTGTCTGCTCCCTTTCGAAGTTGAGCCATGTACTGCTTCGCGCCACTCTGGTGTTCCGGCGTTGCTTCGTAAGCTTTAAAGCGGGCCTTGGAGAAATCTTCTGATGCATAGCAAATGTCGTCAGCGTAGTAGATTGTGCTTGGAAGCGCACCTCTTTCGATCACCAACGTTTCAAGGCCAAGTTGTTTTGCAAGGTCAAACAACGGTTTGGCTCTCGAATGGCTTTTCATGTAGGGATTGTAGATTGCCAGCGCGTCGATAGCGCGGCTCTTGATAAGCTTGGTCGCCCATTTCAAGCTTGTGTCACTAAAGTCACCCATGGTGATCAACTTGTAGCCAGCGCTTTTGAGCGGCAGGTGGTACTCATAGTGGGCTGGATCCTTGATGATGCAAAGCACCGAGGGCTTGTATGAGGTGGGAAGGAAGTCCTGCTCCAAGAGCTTTCGGCGATCCTGCAGGTAAGGTTCCATCACACGAGTGAGATTGTCGCGCTTCCAGTCATTCTGTCGAAACCATTGATCTGATTTATTTCTATCGTGCCAAAGGTGAAATGCCTTTAGGCCGCTGAGTTCTGCGGGAAGGCTCAGGACCTCAAGCATCCTGCGGTATCCCCTGTAAGCGCGCGTATGGAAAAAGCGCCCCTTTGTTGGACCATAGCCATGAAAGCCCGGTTCATTTGCAAGAGGGATGTCGCCTGTTAACAGCATGGCACGCAACAGAAAGTCGAAGTCTTCAGAGCCGTGGCCGCGAAAGATCGCGTTCCATCCGCCCACCAGCTTCAGGTAGTCCTTATGGATCAAAAAGATGTTTGAATAGGGTGCAACGAACTCGAATGAACCGCCGAACTTTTCAAAGAGGCCGTTGAACGCCAGTTTGTTCAAGAATGCATCACTATCTTCGGCTTTATCAAAGGCCTCTGTCGTTGCCTTTGATAAATGATAGGCAGGCAAGTTGATGATGCGGTCCATGTTTTCGCAAAGGTGAAGATCCTTCGAAAGCCCTTGCAGGCGTTCAAAGCTATTGCGGAACAAAAAGAAGTCCGGGTCGGTAAAAAAGATCAATGGAGTCTTTACGTGCTCGACGGCAGCATTTCGAGCCTGCGCCAAAGAAAAGACGCCATGATCCGGAACATGAACATATTGGAAATCATGCTCCTTGCAGATGTCTTGGATCGTTGTAGCGAACTGCTCTTCAGAACCGAAATCTACAACAATGACCGGCGGTAAAGCGGTGTAATAGCGTCCAATTCTGCGCAGCCGCTCTGCGACCCAGGGGTTCCCATCATGCAGGCGCACAGCGGTCACTAAAGTAAAGTCGAAAAGCATGTGATGGCACCAAGTCGTGAATAAACCTGATGCAAGTATTAGTCGGATTCACAGACGCCGACTTCTGGGTGAAATGGCCCGCAGCGTGGCACTAGGCGTAATTGACTAATGGCACTGAGGGAGAGAAAAATCGGTGCCGGTGCCCCTCGCTGATGGTCTTGTTAACCTCAGCAGCAGGAGGGTGATCATATCCGTTGACCTTAGGGAATGACCCATTAAGCTCCAAAGAAAACGAGTGCGCCAAGCGCCCTTCTCGGAGCCTGTCATGTCCAAGACCTCACCAAACAGCCGCCCTGTGATTACTCAAGAGATGATCAAGGCTTATGACGAGTACACTCATCTTACTTTGGACCGGCGTGGTTTCATGAGGCAGTTGAACAAGCTCGCCGGTTCCAGCGCAGCTGCTGCAGCCATTGTGCCTTTGCTACAGGCTAACGGGGCTCGGGCTGCTCTCGTTGCACCGGACGACAGTCGCATATCGAGTGAGACAGTGCGCTTTCAGGGGGCAACAAGCAAGGTTGAGGGCTACCTCGTGCGCCCGGCAGGCAACACGGACAAGCTGCCCGCCATTCTCGTGGTGCATGAAAACCGAGGTTTGAATGAGCACCTGAGAGATGTCGCCCGCCGCCTTGCGATCGCGGGCTACATGGCAATGGCGGTAGACTTCCTCTCTCCTGTTGGCGGCACGCCGGACGACGAGGATGAAGCCCGGCAAAAGATCCGTGCTCTTGACGCGCAGCAGACCCTGCAAAATGCAGAGGAAGCCGTGGCCTATCTCGGCATCAGAGCGGACAGCACAGGCGCGGTTGGGGCTATTGGTTTTTGCTGGGGTGGCTATCTGGTGAACAATCTCGCCGTGGTTTCGCCGGAGCTTAAAGCAGCGGTCTCCTATTATGGCAGGCAACCAGACACAACACTGGTGCCGCAGATCTCCGCCGCGCTCTTGCTGCACTACGCAGGGCTCGACGACCGCATTAACGCGGGCATTGAGGACTTCCGCAGTGCGTTGACCGATCACGGCAAGGACTTCACCATTTACATGTATGAGGGCGTCAACCATGCCTTCAACAACGACACTTCTGAGGCGCGGTATGATGAGAAGGCCGCAGAGTTGGCATGGAAGCGCACATTGGCGTTTTTCAAGGAGAAGCTGCAGTCCTAAAGGTTGCGGTCCTAGAGTATCAAGGCTTTGCCGACTTTCGTCTAACTAAACCAAGGCCTTGTCGAAGTGCTGTAGAGGCCAGAGCGAAAACGCAAAAAAAGCCAGCCGCAGTTAGCGGCTGGCCGGATCGTTCCGGCTTGAGCCCGACCTTTATTTCGGCAAGATCACCTTGTCGATGACGTGGATGACACCGTTATCCGCTTCGATATCTGCGGAAACGACCTTCGCATCGTTCACCATTGGACCGTTGTCCAAATCGATGGTGATATCACTACCCTGCACGGTCGTTGCCGTCATATCGTCCTGTAGATCGGAGGACATAACCTTCCCAGCCACGACGTGGTAGGTCAGCACGGCGACAAGCTGATCTTTGTTTTCTGGCTGAAGCAAGCTTTCTACGGTGCCATCTGGCAACGCGGCAAATGCTTCATCGGTTGGGGCAAACACAGTGAAGGGGCCCGGACCGGACAGGGTTTCTACCAGACCGGCGGCCGTTGCAGCGGCGAGCAGAGTGTTAAACTGACCAGCGCTCTTGGCAGTGTCAACGATGTTGGCAGCAAGGGCGGTGGATGCAACAGAAGCAGAAAGCAGTGCGGCGGCTGCGGTGACCTTTAGAAACTTCATGGGGCTAACCTCCAAGTGGTTATGTAATTGACGTGACCCTCTACGACAGGTTTGCTCGGTATGGTTTTAAAAATCGGTGTGGAGGCTGGTCACAAGTTTGTGCTTAAATGCCGCTGCGATTTGAATGATCTAGACGCTTTCTTGCTTCGTAATGAAGGCCTTTCTCATCACGTCAAGGCCCTATTGAAAACGACTGGTTAACCCTGCTGGCATGACATCGGTCACAAGCGGGTGCCTTTTCTCGTCCCTCCAGATGCCAACAAAAATCTGGAGGGCCCCATGGGTAATTTTATTGTGGTAGTTGCAAATGACCCAAGCATCATTGGTGCAGCGACCGAAACACTTGGCATGTCACACAAGCCGCGGGCTGAAGCCGTTTACTCCTACAAGGTGCACAGCGAAAAGGGCTACGCCATTTATGATCCGGAAAATGGACAGTGGCTCCCCATGGAGAGCCCGCCCCAAATGACCACTGACATGGATCAGTGCATTGCGTTTGCTGGCTACGGAGATGGCCATGAGATTGGTCGGCCCAATGCGTCAGTGCCCGGCCCGAACCTTCAGCCGCATCATGTGGCGAGCATGCTCATGGATATGGGCTACCGGAAGAACAAAGTGATTTTGTCTGTGTGCGGTGAAAAGGCCGCCGACACGCGGTTTGCGCATAACTTGGCCGAAGATCTTGAGCGTCGCACGTCACACCATGGCACGATCTACACCCCAAGTGCGGCCCTGTCGCCCGGCGCGGATCCGTTGGTGCACTACAACTTCAAAGGCGTAGAGTACTAACAAAAAGGCGGGCAGGAAAGCGCTCCCCTGCCCGCCTTGCGTCATGTGCCGTTTGGCTGGATCAGGCGACCTTCTCAGCCTTGAACAAGGTGTCAGGCTCAAGCAGCTTGAAGCCGGTTTTGACAATCTGCAGCTCGCGGGTGCCTTCTTCCAAGGTGGTTTTGAGCACCTGATAGAGCGCGGACACAGTGCGGCTCAGCGCTTCATCCGGGCTGTAGCCGCGCAACGTATTGCCCAGAAACAGAGAGCTCAACATGTCGCCAGCGCCGTTTGGCGCGATTGGCAATGGAAGGATTGGTGTCTTCACCATCCAAGCACCCTCGCCGGAAACAACCAGAACGTTGATGCTGTCGTCTGCGGTTTCTTCAACCAGCAGGGACGAAACAACCACAACCTTTGGCCCGCGTGCGCGCAGCGCGTGGGCTGCTTCCAGAGCATCTGCCAAGGTCTTCACGGTGCGTCCTGAAGCCAGTTCAAGCTCGAACAGGTTTGGCGTGATGATATCGGCTTGCGGGATGGCTTTGTTGATGATCAGGTCAGGGATGCCTTCCTGAACAAAGATGCCTCGGCCCACATCCCCCATCACGGGATCGCAGCAGTAAATTGCTTCTGGGCTCACGGCCCGCACGCGCGATACGGTGTCAACGACCGCTTCCACGATCGGTGCGCCGCCCATGTAACCGGAGAGAATGGCATCACATTTTGGCAGCGCTCCACGCGCTTCAATGCCATCAACGAGTTCGCGGATCATTTCACCATCAAACACGCGTCCGGTCCATGCGCCGTAGCCCGTGTGGTTGGAGAACTGAACCGTATGAATTGGCCAGGTGTCTTGCCCCATCAGCTGGAGCGGGAACACCGCAGCGGCATTTCCAACATGGCCAAAAGCCACGTGAGATTGGATCGACAGAATGCTCATAGACAGCCCCTTCTTAGTCGTGAGCTTCTCGAGAATGGGAGAAGTATCTCTGAGATATCTTTGTCCTAGCCGCTTTACCCCCTAAAAACCAGCAGATATCTCTCAGTGCAAATACCGCGATTTTAGAGTTCTCCAAAGGTTTTTGTGATCAATCGGCGCAGCCACCGGTGGGCGGGATCGGTGCGGTAGCGGCTATGCCAGGCCAGCTCGACCGGAAACCGTCCAAGGTCCACCGGCGGGGCGACAATCTTCAGTCTCGGATCGCTCTTGAGTCGCTCGCATACCCGGTCCGGCAGGGTCGCGCAGTAATCCGTTGCCGCAATGAGATCTGGCACGGACAGAAAGTGGGTAAGGGACGCCGCAAGGTCGCGGTGCAATCCCTCCCGCTCCAGCACTTGAAACAACCCTGCTTTCAATGTGCCGGGCGGAAGCACGTTCACATGCTTGAGGTTCTCATAGTGTTGCTTGGTCAGCCTGTCTCCTATGCCCGGCAGGTCTGCCCGCACAACGCAATGGAGGCCATCCTCAAACAAGCGGTGCACCACCAGATTGTCCGGCGGGTCTACCATCCGTCCCAAGGCAAAAGCCGTGTCTCCGGACATCAAGCCACTTTCGGATATGCTGGCTCCGAAAGGAATGACCCGGATCGAGATGTGTGGTGCCAGCTCTCTGAGGCGGGCCATGAGGTCGGGTATCAGGATGAATTCAACGTAGCTGTTGGCCGCGATAACGAAATGCCGGTGGGCGCTGAGTGGGTCGAAGTCCTGCTGCGCTTGTACTACGCCATCAATCTGGCGCAGTGCCTCAGCGATGACAGGACCAATGGTCTCCGCCTTCTCTGTTGGCCGCATGCCATAACGCTCGCGAACGAACAGTGGGTCCTGAAGAAGCTCGCGCAGGCGTGCCAAACTGTTGCTGAGCGCTGGTTGCGTGATCCCAAGTCGTTCCGCAGCACGGCTCACGCTGCGCTCCTCAAGCAGAGTAACGAATGTTCTCATGGCGTTCAGGTCATATCGCATAAGATATTCCTATCATGAATATCTAGAATAAGCAGGATAAATTTGAGAAATACAAAGGGCGGGCTTATCTCCACTTACAGAACACGCTCACCCGCACCTATTTAAGGAGATACCCCATGAGCAAGATCCTGTTTGTCCTGACCAGCAACCCTTTCATGCTTGATGGTACGCCAACCGGCCTGTGGCTGGAAGAATTTGCCGTGCCCTACATGGCACTCGCAACCGCGGGGCACGATGTAACAGTCTCATCTGTCGTTGGCGGGCAAGTGCCAGTGGATCCGAACAGTGCGCCTTCTGAAGAGCAAAAAGAAGCATGGGCGGCTGCGATTGCGAAGCTTGAGAACACGCCAAGCTTTGAGGCGTTCTCAGCGGAGGAATTTGATGCGATCTACATGCCGGGCGGCCATGGCACCGTGTTCGACATGCCGTTCAACAAGAAGCTTCATGATTTGATCTTCGCGTTCGACAAGGCAGGTAAAGTGGTGTCCAGTGTCTGCCATGCGCCCGCGGTGTTTGGCGGAATGCGGGACGAAAACGGCCTGCCGTTTGTCAAGGGACGTACATTGGCTGCCTTCACCAACAGCGAAGAAGAGGCCGCAGGTGCGACCAAGAATGTACCGTTCTTGCTGGAAACCCGGCTCATCGAACTTGGCGCTATCCACCAGCGTTCTGATGACTGGACGCCCAAGGCGGTGCGAGACGGGAACTTGATTACCGGTCAGAACCCTCAGTCTTCAGCTGCAGTGGCCGAACTCCTCAAAGAGGCGCTGGCGTAACGCGGTGTAAGCCCCACAATCGGCTCAAGACCAACCGGCGCGCCTTCGAGCGCGCCGTTTTCGTTTGGTATTCCTACAGAAAACGTGCAGCCCCTATAGGTTCTCCTCCAGAAATTGGGCAATGTGCGCCGAGGCCGGGCCTACGATCTTTGGGTCATCATAGATGTCCGTCTGTCCCTTTGAGGTGAGGAAGGCTCGTTCCTTTGGGCCCTGCACGTTGTCGAAAAACTTCTCCGCCCACGATGGATTGAGTGCATTTGGGCCATGCAGCATCAAGAAAGGCTGTTTCACCTTGGAAGCTGCCGACTGCACATCGAACTGAAGGAACGCCTCACGCGACATGACGGCGAACTCGTTTCGGTAGTTTGGGTGCCTGGCGCGGCCTGCATAGTAGTCATAGGTTGACTGAAGCAGCATTGCCGCGTCTCCCTCCAGTGCGACGGCAGGGATGAGTTCGACCTCACCGGTCTTTTCATAGTGCTCACGCGCCGCTTTCCCTTGCGCCACACGGTCGGCAAAACCCTCCGGGTCAGCCGCCTGCATGGCTGGTACATCCCGGTAGTACCCTGCGACCGCTGCGATGGCGTTCACATCCGGATGACCCGCCAGAGCTTGCAATGCGTAGCCCGCACCAAGACAGATGCCAACCGCCCCAATCCTGTTTGCGTTCACGCGTGCATCTGCTTTCAACCAAGCCACCGCTTCAACGAGATCCGCCAGTTTGTGCGGATAGTATTCCCATTGGCGGGGCTCCCCACCGCTTTCACCATAATGACGGTGATCGATTGCCAGCGCGGCAAAACCGTGTGCGGCAAGAGCGCGGGCATAAGTGCCGGTGACCTGTTCCTTGACGGATGTCATGGGCCCCGCAACGAGTACAGAGGAAAAAGGACCATTGCCTTCGGGAAGGTGAAGATCCCCAACCACCTTCACTCCTTCGACCGAAAACACGATACGCTCTGGTGTTGTCATCAGGCCATCCTCTTTACTTGATGAGAGATTGGTTGCAAGGTGTAAGCTTGAGTCTCTACAGTCAACTAGGTACCTTGAGGTAACCATGCAAGAACCTGAAAATCCGGTAGCAGACGCTTTTGTGGCGCATTGTCCGTCCAGAGGTCTACTGACCCGAATTGGCGAGAAATGGACCATGCTCATCATCGTGGCATTGGCCGAGGGCTCGGTGCGCTTTGGTGCCTTGCATCGCCGGATCGAGGGCGTTTCAAAGAAAATGCTGACACAGTCGCTGAAAAACCTTGAGAGCGACGGTCTGCTGACCCGCAAGCTCTATGATGAGATGCCGCTTCGGGTTGAATACACCCTCACACCCAAAGGAGAGGAACTTGTGCCGCTTATCACTGCGCTCAAAACCTGGGCTGAAGGGGTGGTGGTGGAGCGGGTAAGAAGCGGAGAAATCAAACTTGATCCTGCTTTTCAAGAGGCTGGTTGAGCGGCACGTAAAAACGGGTTCGATTCCCCCTCCCGAGGCGCTGACTTGCTATTTGGCTTTGTTAAGTGGCTAAGCTGCGCCGCCTCGGTCATGGCTGTTCCATGAGATCTGCCCCAACGTTCTCTTTGGCTTGCCGGTAGATGATTGTCGCGGGGCAAACAGCCAAGTTCAAGTTCTTTAAAATATCTCATGTGGGTACTTGCGCGTTTTTGAAGATCAGGTTAAAGAGCTGACTTCAGCAGCAAAATTTAGTCGGGCCGGATCGGGTCCACATGTGCGTCTAGTGTAGTTACTGGCAATGGTCAGTGCTGCGCTTTTTCGTGCGCATATCCAAGTAATGCTTAAGCATTACTGGTGCCGGCTATTTTATTATCTGCACTAGACATTTTTATACTGCTGAGGAACAGAATTATGGCGCAAACCGAAGTTCTGAATGAGACTTCGTATGGCAAGTCACGCCTACTTGAACAGGCAATCCTTCCCGTTTGGCTCAATCAACGCGCCATTTCCAACAAAGGATATATCGGTCTCTGGATTTCCATGGCGGTGATCATCGCCACATTCCAGCTTGGCGCAGGCGGCGTAGCTGGCCTCCCGCTCTCCACTGTTCTGATCACCATCTTCGCGGCCAATGTGCTTCTCGGTGTTGTCATGGCCATGACCGCAGACATCGGTACAGAGCATGGTATCTCCTTCGCGGTTTACCTGCGTGCGCCGTTCGGTACGGTTGGCACCCACATCCCCTCCATCACACGCGGCGTGGTGGCGGCGATCTGGTTTGGCATCCAGACTTACCTTGGTGCGCTGGCTCTGAACGGCATCTTTGCGCACCTGACCGGCTTTGATAACTGGGTGCCGTGGTACATCGGGTTTGCGGTGCTTCAGGTGGCAAACACCGCCATGGGCATTCGCGCGGTTGAGCTTCTGGCCAAGATTGCCGCGCCTGCCATCCTCGCAATCTCCGTATGGATGTACTTCACGCTGGACAACCTGGCGACGGCAAGTGGCAAGGACATCTGGACGTTCGTGGGTGACGCGGAAATGTCAGTGGTCGCGCTTTTGGTAGCAAACATGGCGTTCTGGTCGTCCCTAGCGGTCGATATCCCTAACATCACGCGCTTCATCAAGGTTGAGAGCGGCACCAAGAACTTCTTCAAGCGCAACAAGAACATCTTCGCCGCGCAGTTTCTCGCGCTTCCTGTGGTGCAGGTTTGGATTGCCTTTATCGGCGCTATTTCCTTTATCGCTGCCGGAGATTGGAACCCAATCGCCGTGATCCAGAGCCAAGGGGCGGGTTTCACTCTTGTGGTGCTGTTGGTGATGGTCGTCTTGGCGCAATGGTCCACCAACACCAGTGCGAACCTTATTCCGGCCGCGCTGACCTTCATCAACGCAGGCGCGCCGTGGATCAACTACTTCATGGGTCTGATTTTGGCGGCCATCGTGGGCACCATCGCCATGCCGTGGTTGATCCTTGATCACCTCTTCACCTACCTCAGCTTCTACGGCGGAATGCTGGCTTCGCTCGGCGGCATCATGATCTGCGATTACTTTGTCATCCGCCGTCGCCGCTTGAACGTGCCGGATCTTTTTGAAGAAGAAGGTCAATTCCGCTACTTTGGCGGCTGGAACCCGGCGGGTCTGATTGCATGGGCTGTAGGCGGTGTGCTGGCGGTGGCCTTCATCGACTACTCCTATCTGGTGGGCTTCCCGGTTGGCTTTGGGCTTTACTACCTCCTGATGAAGGCTTGGGTTCTGCCGCGTTTCAAGCAGGACGAAGTGGAACATCCGGACATGGACAAATATCTGGCCACCAGCATCGATCGCAACTGGGTCTATGTAGAAGGCAACGGCATGGTGCAGATGGAAACCTCAGCAATTCCTGCACATGCGCTGGCCCGTGAAGACCTCTAGGCTTTGCCGCAAATGAAGAGAATTGAAACCCGGTGGGAGGCGTCTTCCGCCGGGTTTTCTTTTTTCCCGTGCGAGCGCAGAGACCCAGCCCGAGCCTTCTCGCGCGAACGCCTAAAAGAGGACTGCGGACATCCACTGCTGCACCTTGATCGGGCTAACTTTCTATGGGGTATTGCGTTTCTGCGTACTTGGAAATAAATATGAGTATGAAATTCAACTTATTAGGCATATTCCAGAAAAACCTACAGAACAATGCCGGAGAAAGGAGCCACGACAATGGCACCAACCCCCAGCGCGCCTGCGCCACAGCCCTCTGAAAAACGTGGACCCCGCTTGCTGACGGTCAAGTCTGCTCGATACCTGACCAAGAACATGATCCGCGTCACGTTCATTGGTGGCGGCCTCAAGGACTTTCCGAAGGGTCGGGAAGGGGCAAATTGCAAACTTATTTTTCCAGAGGGCATGGGGAGCAAAGCGGAGTTTCTCTCGCATTTTGAGGAGGGACCGCCGAAAAAAGGCACCTTCCCTGTGCGTACCTACACCATCCGCCATTATCGCGAAGAGGCACAGGAACTGGACATTGATTTCGTTGCCCACGGTGATGAAGGGCCGGCCACACGTTGGGCGCAGGCTGCCAAGCCGGGCGACTATCTCATGTTGATGGGACCGGGGCCCGTGAAGATGTCGCTGTTTTACGCCCGCTACTACATTGTCGCGGCGGACATGAGCGCCCTGCCCGTTGCGGCGGCGGCTCTGGAAGCCATGCCACGGGACGCGAAAGGCATCGCCATTTTCGAAGTGATGTCGGAGGACGACAAGCAGGCGATTGATATTCCCGAAGGCTTCGATGTTCGCTGGCTCATCAATCCGGACCCGCACAAACCGTCAACCGCGCAGCTTGATCTTCTGAAGTCGATCAGCTGGCCCGACGGTCCGATCCAGACCTGCATTGCAGGTGAGCATAGTGTGATCAAGGGTTTTCGCGAGTTTTTGCTGAAAGAAAAAAGCCTTCCTGCCAAGGATACTTACATCTCGGGCTATTGGAAAATCGGTCTTGTTGAAGATGAGCACCAGAAGATGAAGCGCGAGGACGCTGCAGCAGCTTGACGCTTTCACAATTTTCCGCGCAACTCCCCAGATAGGGTGATCCGTATGTCGCCGACATGGTTAGTGGCTCTCAAGGGGACGCACTGAACCAACAATACACGCTTGCTGTCTATGGTAATTATGAACATATGTTCTAAATCATGGCGCACTTGACTCGTGGGATCTAAAGTTAGGGCCTAACCCAGCGTTGGGCCCTTTTTCGTGTCCAGCGCTCCGATAAACAAATCGAGAGAGAGTGCACCATGTCCCATCCTGCATTCATCAATACACCGAGTTCCCACAGCGGGTGCTGCGTGTGCGGACAAAATGTCGAGAACGGTTTAGCGCTGCGTTTTTCTGCCAGTTCAGACGGGACCGTCTCAGCCCCGTTCATGCCGAGTACCAAAGTGCAAGGCTATGCCGGTCAGGTTCATGGCGGTGTGATTGCTACCTTATTGGACGGTGCCATGGCGCAGTTGCTTTTTTTTGAGGGCGTGGAGGCCGTCACCGCTGAGCTTCAAGTGCGCTATGTAAAGCCTGTCCCTGTTGAGGGCAATCTTAGCGTGCGCGCCAAACGTGAAGGGCAGCGCCGTAATCTTCACCTGCTTGTTGCTGAAGTTCGCAGTGAGACTGGGGATGTTCTCGCGTGGGCCAAGGGCAAGTTCCTGCCGCGCGGGCCTATGTAATGAACCTATGTTCATTATCCTTGCGCGACTCAGGGTCTGGATATTATAGTGAACATAAGTTCATTACACGGAGTGCCAACAATGCCACGTCCAAGAAAGATGCGCCGCATCCAGGAAGAAACCCGCGTCCGCTTTTACAAGCCGCAAGGCATCCCGATGCGAGAGCTGAGAGCTGTTGTGCTGCCAGAAGATGGCTTGGAAGCCTTGAGGCTCGCTGATGCGGAAGGTCTGGAGCAAGCAACGGCCGCCGAGCTGATGGGTATTTCCCGCCCGACCTTTTCGCGCCTCGTCTCGCACGCGCGCACGACGGTGGCGACCGCGTTGACAGAGGGGCTTGCGCTCAAAATTGAGGGTGGAGAGGTCGAGATTCTCGAAGGAACAGGGCTCATCGAGGACGAGGACAACGGTCATTGCCGCAGAATGCGCCGCCGTCGTGGGTTCTGCGGGCGCGCTTCCTTGGTGACTGAGGAAGTCGAGCCTGTACATGCGCGCGAAAGCGATCTTTGAGCTGCTGTCAAACACCTGCATCAGGGAAACGAGAAGGAAAACCTTAAAGTCCCAGGCCCATTCTCGTCGGGCCTCCTCCCGGTTTTCTTTCTCGTGAGAAGGCAACGTTGCCGCTCGCGGAGCCAAACAGCTCCATCCACGCTGCAATGAGCGGCAGCGTTGCCGAAAATCTAACTGCCGCGGAAAAATTCCGAGGTAAACGGCAGTGCCGCTGCGCCGATTGCTGATGCATCCCGTTCTATTTCGGAGATGATCGGTTTGGCTACCACCCTTGGCACGCCATATCTGGGACGACTGAACCACTGGGTTCGGGCGATGAAAGCCTCGGCCAAAGCGCGGGGTATTTCGCCCCCAAAGACAATGGCCTGCGGATCAACAATGGCGCAGATGGCGTTCATCATGAGGTTGTAGTTCGGCACCACTTCCTCAATCCACTCGGCAACCCCTGGCCAATCTGGATTGAACTCGCGTTTCAATCGGTCAACAGAGGTAATGGAGACGCCATTCTCATTCAGGCGTCGGATCAGCAGTTCAAGTGCCGGTCGTTTGTAGTTGTTTTCATCATCGAACATGCCGCTGAACTCACCGGCGTTGCCATGAGCGCCGCGCATGAGTTTGCCGTTGACGACGACGCCGCCGCCGAAGCCATAGTTGAATGACAGGTAGGCGAAGTCGGAGATGTGCCGTCCCACCCCCATGAGATTTTCGCAGATTGCAGCTGCGTTAGCCCCATTTTCGAGCCAGACCGGCGCTTTAAAGCGGCCGGAAAGCAAGGGGCCCAGCTCGATGAGGGACCAATCCTGCAAAGGCAGCGGTGCATTATACTGTGTCCCGGTAACGTGATAGCCCGCAATTGCAAAGCCAACACCAAAGAGTTTGTCTTCCGAACGACCAGAGGACGTAATCAGCTTGGCGACGGCCTCCTCTATTCGGTCCAGTGCGGTTTCTCTGTTCAGGCCTTCGATATCAACGGTTAGGGTGTCATGGCCTCCGGCGAAGTCCATAAGGCAGACACCCGCCTTGTCCGTGTTCACGGAGATACCGAGGGTGTAGGCGTAATCCGGATTGAGGAACACGGCCGGGCTCGGCTGCCCTCGCCCCTTTGGTGGAACCGGATCGCCGATCCTCAATAGGCCACGCTCCGCCAACGTTTCGACCAAGCGATGCACTGATTGCTGGGTCAGGTCTAGGTGGCTGATCAGCTCCGCCCGCGCCAGCCCCGGCTTGCGGTGAATTTCCGAAAGCAGATGACGCTCATTCCGAGAGGCGACGTCGGCATTGCGGCCCCCTCTTAGAAATGGGGCTCGAATCAAATGACGTGGAGTGTAGGACAGATGTACCATTATCACAGCATAGGTGTGGAAATGGCGTCATGAAAGATTTATCTTTCTGGATTGTCGCCTGTTTCCCATGAGTTTTCTTAAGTTTGAGCTTATTATCACACTTTATGTGTCATTATGTTGTCACACCGAAACTGTGATAACTGCCGCGCCAATTCACTTCTGGTCCAAACAATTTGGGGGCGCAAATGAAACTCTTGAAGATCGCAGCATCCGCGTTGATGCTCTCCACTGCAGCCACAGCGGTTAACGCTGCGCAGTTCGAATTCTGGTACGGCAACACCGGTTCTGTAGAAACTGCAATTCAGGCCGCTTGCGATGCGTTCAACGCGTCTCAGGAAGAACACACTGCAAACTGCATCGGTCAGGGTGGTTATGAAGCCGGCATGCAGAAGGCGATCGCGGCCTACCGTTCTGGCAAGCACCCGGTTCTCATTCAGTTCTTTGATGCGGGCACGCTGGATCTGATGCTTTCAGATGCTGTGGTTCCAGTTCAGGACATCATGCCAGACGTCAATTGGGGCGACTATCTGACTGGTGCACGCTCTTACTACGAGACCTCCACGGGTGAGCTGTTCTCCCAGCCATATAACGGCTCCACGCTGATCTTCTATGCCAACATGGAGCAACTGGGCGAAGTTGGTGTTACCGAAGTGCCGGCCACCTATGAGGCAATGGTTGAAGCGGCGCGCAAGCTGAAGGAAGCTGGCCACGAATGCCCTGTAACCACAGATGCGCATCCATGGCGCGTTCTGGAGCAGTTCTCTGCCCGTCACGGTGCGCCAATTGCTTCCAACAACAACGGTTACGGCGGTCTGGATGCCGAATACATCTTTAACGAAGGCCCGGTTGCTGACCATCTGAACAACCTTGCCCAGTGGCGCGAAGAAGGCCTCCTTAAGCTCAATCAGGACACCAAGGCAGGCAAGTACAACGTTGCCTTCAATCAGGGCGAATGCGCCATGATGGAAGCCTCTACCGGTTCCTACCGTTCTGCCTTTGAAGCTCTGGGCGACAAGGTCGAGATCGCAATGGCGCCAATGTATGAAGGAGTTGAGCGCCGCAACACCCTGATCGGTGGCGCGTCCTTGTGGGTCATGAAGGGCCACGAAGGCGAAAAGCTGGAAGCTGCAAAAGCGTTCCTGAACTACCTGCGCCAGGATGACGTGCAGATCGAGTTCACCCGCATGACCGGTTACATGCCTGTCACCCAGTCAGCGCTGACCAAGCTTAAAGAAAGCGGCAAGGCGGACATGAAAGAGTTTGCAACCGCCGAAATGGGCGTGAACTCCTTGAACCAGCCGGGTGACGTGAACAGCCGTGGCCTGCGACTTGGCTTCTACGTGCAGTTCCGCGACATCTTCATGGAAGAAACCCAAAAGGCCTTTAACGGCGGCCAGACCATGCAGGCGGCCCTCGATGCAGCCAAGGCCCGTGGTGATGCCCTGCTGCGTCGCT
The DNA here is from genome assembly GCF_028737195.1 of Pseudovibrio exalbescens. Taxonomy (GTDB): domain Bacteria; phylum Pseudomonadota; class Alphaproteobacteria; order Rhizobiales; family Stappiaceae; genus Pseudovibrio; species Pseudovibrio zosterae. The sequence goes on from NZ_JAQZAJ010000004.1 coordinate 87,744, forward strand.
TCGAACAGACCTACCGCGGCGTTGAACTGCCTTAACTCCCCAATCACGCGAACCATGGCGGGCCGGTGCATCCGGCCCCCTTTTCCCGTTAAAGGCCGACTTCCATGTCAAACCGCTTTTACAGAAACAAATGGCTTCCGCTCTGGCTGGCTAGTCCGCAGCTTGTGGTGTTGTTTTTCTTCTTCTATCTGCCGGTGTTTCTGGCGTTCTTCTGGTCGTTTTATTTGGAGCGCCCCTTTGGTGGCGGCTCCCAGTTCGTGGGCTGGCAGAACTTTGAGCGTGTCCTGAGCGATCCTGAATTTTGGACGTCGCTTTGGCGCACGCTGACCTACATGGTTGTGGCGTCCTCCACCTCCATCATTTGTGCTCTGGTCCTTGCACTTGCTGCCGATCGCGGCATTCGCATGTCGCCGTTGGCGCGCAACGTCCTGATCTGGCCAAAGGCTGTTGCTGCTGCCTCTATCGGTGTCATCTTTCTGTTCATCTTCAACCCGTTCATGGGCATTCTTGCGCCGCTGAACGAGATGTTTCCGGGGTTTTGGAACCCACGCATCAACCCGGTGCATACGTGGATCATGATCTACATCGCCAACATCTGGAGCGCGATCCCGTTCACCTTCATCATCCTGCTTACCGGGCTGCAATCCATTCCAGACACGCTTCACAAAGCGGCAGCCATTGATGGGGCGGGCCCATGGCGGCGGTTGTTTGACATTCAGCTGCCATTGCTAACCCCGCAGCTCTTCATCGTGGTGGTGCTGGAAATTGCTGACAGTCTGTCTGGCTCGTTCGCACTGATCGACACAATGAGCCAAGGCGGCCCTGGCGGCGCCACCAATCTGCTTGTCTACAAGATCTACGTGGATGGTTTCAAAGCTTACGACCTGTCCGGTGCAGCCACACAAACGGCCATGCTGATGATCGTCGTCGCTGCCGTAACCGCGTTCCAGTATCTGGTCGTCGAAAAACGGGTGAAATACGAAAGATGATTGAAGATACCCGCTCCATCAACACCACGGCGACACTGCTTCTTCTGGCTGGCTGTGCCTTTGTTCTGGCACCTCTTGTCTTCGTGGTCATCACGGCAACGCAAAGTTATGGCGACTTCCTGCGCAACAACTTTTCGCTGGTGCCTGGGACCCACTTTTTTGAAAACCTCCAGCAAGTCTGGGAACTCACGCTCCTGCCACGGCAGACCTTCAACAGTTTCGTGGTGGCTTTCGTTTCCGCATTCGGGCGTTGCTTTCTGGCATTCACCACGGCCTACGCGGTGGTGTTCTTTGCGCCGCGCTACAGCATATTTATTTATGCTGCGGTGCTCGCCTCCATCATGCTGCCGCTCGATCTCATGGTGATCCCGGCCTATCAGGTCGCGGCCAACGTTGCCATGCCCATCAACGCGGTGGCCAATCTGGGTGGTGCCTGGGAAACTCTTTTCGGAGCGCCACTGGATTTGCAGCTCAACCTGCTCAATACCTACGCCGGTGCTGCGATCCCACTGATGGCGCAAGGGACTGGCACGCTGATTATGGTGCAGTACTTCAAGACCCTTCCGGTGGATCTCGCAAAGGCGGCCACTCTGGATGGGGCGAGCCCTCTGCGCTTCATGGTGGACATTCTTTTGCCGCTCAGCAAGGGACCGCTGCTCAGCCTGTTCATCTATCTCTTTATTGGTGGGTGGGTTGCCTACATGTGGCCACTGGTCTCCATCTCCTCTCCCGACATGCAGACCGCTGTGGTGGGCCTCACCGCATTGGATAGCGGCATGGGAGAAGACGAGATCCCCAACTTCCCGTTGCAAATGGCCGGCGCCATCATGGTCACCGCCATCCCGCTCGTTCTGATCGCCCTGACCCAGCGCCTCATTGTGCGCGGGCTGGTTCTCTCGGAGAAATAATCATGACCGCTTTAGCCCATGCCGCAGGCATTCATCTGGTCGATTTGCAAAAGACCTACAGCAAAACGCCGGTCATTCCGGGCCTCACTGCCGACCTTGCATCTGGCGAGTTCACGGTAATTCTCGGTCCGTCCGGATGTGGGAAGTCCACTTTGCTCAACATGATCGCCGGTCTTGAGAAAGTCTCCGGTGGCAAGATCATGATCGGGTCGCGCGAGGTGCAAGACATCCCGCCCAAGGACCGTGGCCTTGCCATGGTTTTCCAAAACTATGCCCTCTACCCGCACATGAGCGTAGCAGACAACATTGGCTACGCGCTGAAGGTTGCTGGTGTGCCAAAGGATGAGCGCACCAGCCGGATTCAGGCGGCTGCAAACGTCGTGAATCTGGGTGACTACCTTGATCGCCGACCTTCAGAGCTTTCCGGCGGACAGCGCCAGCGTGTTGCGATTGCCCGCGCGATCGTGCGTGAACCGCAGGTGCTTCTGTTCGATGAACCGCTGTCAAATCTGGATGCCAAGTTGCGTCACGACATGCGCATGGAACTGTCGTCCCTGCACCGCCGCATTGGCGCAACCAGCGTTTTCGTAACCCATGATCAGGTTGAGGCCATGACGCTGGCTGACCGCATTCTGATCCTCAATCACGGTCGCATTCAGCAGTTTGACACCCCGAACAACATCTACCACAAGCCTGCCAATACCTTTGTCGCGGGGTTCATAGGCTCCCCTCCCATGAACCTTGTTGAGGCTCAAGCCTCGAACGGTGCGGTGAGCGTGGGTGGTGTGCGCCTTGCGGCAACTGAAACCAGCGGGGATGTGACAGTCGGCATTCGGCCGGAACACATCAAGGTTACGGAAAGCGGCATTCCAGTGCACGTGGCCTACAGGGAAGATCTTGGCTCCCACAGCACCATGGTGGTGGAGATGGAGAACGGTCAGACCCTGCGCCTTGCAACGCAATTGGGCGAACCCATTCGCGGTGGTGAATGGGTTCATATCACCATCCCAGAAGACAAGCTGCACTTTTTCGACGCCGCCACGGGCGACGCCCTTCGCAGCGACTAAGCCAATCAAGAACAAAAGGATATTGAGATGAAACCTTATCGCGACTTTATCCGCGGCGTCCGTGCTACCCCAACCATCGTGGCCCACCGGGGCGCGTGGCACAACGCACCTGAGAACTCCGTCCAGTCGATCCTCAACGCGGCTGAAGCAGGCTATGAAATCGTGGAGATCGACGTGCGCCGCTCTCGTGATGATGTTCTGTTCATTTGCCACGATGACACTCTGGAGCGTATGGCCGGCATGGATGTACCTGCTGAAAGCCTGACCATCGCGGAGCTGAAAGAGCTGCGTCTCAAGGCGCGCGATGGTGGTGAAAACCAACCCTTCACGGAGCACCTGATCCCGACACTTGGAGAGGCTCTGGAAGCGGCCAAGGACCGTGTCTATCTCGACATCGATGTGAAGATCGGCCGCGATCTTACCGATGCGTCCCGGCTCGTCTCAGACTATGGCATGAGCGAGCATGTGGACTTGAAGGTGAAGGTGCAGACCGCCGAGCAAGCGTCACTCCTGCTGGAACTGCAACAGGCCAATGGGGTCATGGTCATGCCAATGACACGCTTTGAAGCGCACAATGTGGACGTACTCATTGATTTGCTTGCTGAAACGGGTGCTTCCATCGTTGAAACCAAGTTTGATGACCTGAACACCATTGCCTCACGGGCGGACCGCTTTCGTGAGGCGGGACTGGCTGTCTGGGTTAACACGCTGGATGGTGTTGCCTGTTGCGGCCTGACGGACACATTGGGTGCGCAAGAACCTGCAGCCGTATGGGGCCGTCTCATGGACGCAGGTGTGAGTGTTATTCAAACCGACGAGCCGGAAGCCCTTCAGGCTTACCGCTCCCAACTGGCGAAAGTAGCTTGATGAAGCTGACACCAGCCTTTTATGAAGCGCTGATCAACGAAGTGCGGCAGATCGCTCGTGAAGAGATCATGCCGCGCTTTCGGAACTTGGAAACCACGCAGATCGACAGCAAGACTGCGCCCGATGATCTGGTGACCATCGCTGACAAACGCTCTGAAGAGCGCCTGACTGAGGCTGTGGGCCGCCTGTTGCCGAGTGCTGCTGTGGTGGGTGAGGAAGCGGTCTCCGATGATCCGTCCCGGCTCTCCCTGATTGACCGTGAAGACATTTGCGTGATTGTCGATCCCGTTGACGGGACCTGGAATTACGCCAATGGCCTTGCGACCTTCGGCGTTATTATCGCCGTTACGTACAAGGGTGAGACGGTATTCGGCCTGCTCTATGACCCAGTTCTGGATGACTGGATCTGCGCGGAAAAAGGTGCTGGCAGCCGGTTTCAAACAGCAGCGGGTCATACCAGAAAGATCTCCAGTCTTGAGGGGCCGGGGCTTCTTACTGGCATGGTGCCCTTGTACCTGCTGTCGCCTGACCAGCGTCTGGCGGTCGGAGCGCGTTTGTCGGAGTTCAATCGCCTTAACTCCCTGCGGTGTTCCTGTCACGAGTATCGGTTGGTATCGCAAGGCCGAATTGGCTTCTGCCTGGCTGCCAACCTGAAGCCATGGGACCACGCAGCGGGGGCGCTTATTGTTGAAGAAGCGGGAGGCGCGGCGCAGTTGATTACTGGCGAGCGGTATCGTCCAACCATGTCTGAGGGCATGCTGCTGACTGCCGCAAGTCCGCAAATGATGGAGGACGCGCTCTCGCGTCTACGGCCTGCCTTGCAGGTTTGAGCAATCTAAAAAGCCCGGTTCTTGGTAATGTATGGAACCGGGCTTTTCACGTGGGCTCCCGCTCCTTCAATCGCGGCGCAGAACCATCCCGTGCTTCTGGTCAGCAACAAATCCGATCTTTTCATAGAATTGAACGGCCGTCCGTTGCTTGCCGGTCAGCAGCATGATCTTGTAGGCGCCTTCTGCCCAAGCAGCCGCGATCAAGGCTTCCAAGACAGCCCTTCCCAGTCCGATCCCGCGGTATGCCTCATGAGTGACCACGTTCTCAACCAGCGCGTAAGGCCTGCCAAGGGTGGTCATGTTGGGCAAGAGATGCAGCGTTGCCATGGATCGGATGCAGCGATCAACTTCTGCGCCAAAGATCACCGTTCCCGGATGCGCGAGCAGCTTTTGGAAGTGGGTACGACCTTCTGCTCCTGAAGCAACGGGGCGGCCTTCCGTCAGCTGGAAATAGAGATCGACGACCTCTTCATAGTCTTGAAGCGTAACTGGGCGGATGATACGCCGGTTTTGAGAGAGGCTCGTCATGCCTTGGTTGTATCCTTGGGTTCTGTGACAATGGGCTTGTCGCCAATGATGTAGCGCGGGCCACGGCCATAAGCGGCGGCAGCGTCACCCGCATTGTAAAGTTTACAGGACTGCAGCGACAGACACCCGCAGCCAATGCAGCTGTCGAGCTTGTCGCGAAGTCGGGTCATTTTTGCAATGCGTTCATCAAGGTGGCGTCGAAATTGCGTGCTGAGTTTGCTCCAGTCCTTCTTTGTGGGCGCACGCCCTGTGGGGAGACTTGCCATCTGTTCGCAAATCTCGGCAATGGTAAAACCGAACTCCTGCGCAACAAGTACGAGCGATAGACGCCGGATATCGGCGCGCATGAAACGGCGTTGACCGCCTGCATTGCGCGCTGGCGTCACAAGTCCCTTGGATTCGTAAAACCGGATGGCGGAAACGGACAGGCCGGTTCTATCTGCCAACTCGCCAATCGTCAGCAGATCCGGGCTCCTCGCAGTCTTCACAGCACCCCCAAAAAAGTCCTTGACCTCAACTTAACTTGAGGAATTAAACAGGATGTCATCTGCTGTCAAACCCCGAGGAAACGAGATGACAACAAGCTTTTTGGAACACGTAAACTTCACCGTCACCAATCCGGATGCAACCGCTGAAAGACTGATTAAATGGTTTGGCTGGCATGTGCGATGGTCCGGTCCTGCCAAAGACAAAGGCTATGCGGTGCACGTTGGCAATGAAAACAGCTACGTCGCACTCTACGCAAAGCCCGATGTGGATCAGCTGCCTGGACAAGACACTTACATCACCCGTGGTGGCCTGAACCACGTTGCCATCGTGGTTGACGACCTGGATGCAACGGAAAAGCGCATTCTGGCTGATGGCATCAAAACCCACAATCACGGGGACTATGAGCCGGGGCGCCGCTTCTATTTTCATGATGATGACGAAATCGAGTTTGAGGTTGTGAGCTATGTTTCGTAACGCCAGTTTTTCAAGCTTCATTGGCACGCTCGCTCGCCTGCGTTCCGGATCTCCGGACCGAATGTTGAAGCGTCGGGACTATGATCCGCTTTGGTATTCAGATTGCGGCTGTCGCCCGAAAAACGAATGCCCCAATGGGCCTGAGGGGCAAGATTGGCAACGCCACCTGCCCTTCCGGCCGTCTTGCTAATCGAGAATCAGAGGTTTGATTCCCGCAACAGCATGAGATCCAAGCTACCCCTACCAATTGAGCAGGGACCGTGTTTGTGTTGAATACACGAGCGCGGTCCCTTTTTTATGCCGTTTTCCCAAGGCTCGGCTCACGCCTTGCATAGCTCTCAGACATGCGCGCCGTGTGGTTACACGTATATTCAGATGCTTAAGTGTCTAATGCATGCAAGATTTGGGTGGCACGTAGATTCACGCATATCATTAGTTCTACGAAAATTCAGGGATGCCTAGCGGGCGTGAAAACGCATATTACGCATTTTCAATAGGTTAGCGCCTGTTCCTGCCGCCTTGTTGTGGGTACCTCGCAGCTTTAGGCCTTATTTCGAGCACGCTTTGCCATCGAAAGTTCATAAAATTGCTTGCACATGCATGTTGACAGGGATCAGCAAATATACTTGTATGCGCAAGCAATCGGGCAGGAGTTGCCCCACGAGACAGAGAGAACGACGTGCTATGGTCTGCGAGACATTGAGCCAAGGTTTCTTGGAGGAGTTTCAAAAGGTTAGAGAAGCGGTGGCGTTGCATACCGATGATGGCGAGGTACGATATCTTGACCTATTGGAGTTGCATGGTGCCTTCTGCCATCAGGTCGAAAACCTCCCGCTGCCCTCTGGCTCCCGTGTTGCTTTGTTTGCAGAAAAAAGCGCCCGCACCCTCGCCTTGATCCTGGCGCTCTGGCACCACGGCCATCCGGTTATGATTGTGCCCGCAGGTCTTGGTGACAAAGCATGCGACAAGGTCTTTGAAGATGCAGCGATCTTCGCGCAGATCGGCCTTGATGCGCACGGAACCATCGAGATTCTGAAGGAAGTGCGTGGCAAGGGCTTTACCAAAAGCACCGACAACTGCGCTTTGATACTCACCACCTCGGGCAGCACTGGCGTACCTAAAGGTGTGATGCTTCCCGCAAACGCGTTGAAGAGCTTCTTCGCTTGGGCGAAACAACAGTTCTCCTTAGTGCAGAACAGCAAGGTCTTTAGCTACGCTCCGCTGAACTTCGATCTCGCCCTGCTTGAGATCTGGACCCCGCTCTCCATTGGGGCCTGCTCGGTCCTGGCAGATCCTGCAAAAGGTGCAGATGGGGCGTATCTGCGGGCGCTGGTTTCCAAGCATAAGCCGGACCTGATCGAAGGTGTTCCGCTGCTTTATCGAATGCTGGCGGAGACAGATGGCAGCGCGGCTTTCAAGGCTCCCTTCGTCAAGAACGTCATCATGACCGGCGAGAAGTTCTCCAAAGAACAGCGCCTACAGCTGGCCCATATGTTTCCGAAGGCGATCTTCCGCAATGTTTATGGGGCCACCGAAACCAACGACAGCCTGATCTTTTCTTGCAATGCTGAGGAGCTGACAGACCTTGAGGTGATGCCGGTTGGCATGCCGCTCCCTCATGTGAAAGTTCTGGTGGAGCCGACGGATGAGCCAGAGGCAGACGATATCGCCCGCGGTGAACTGCTTGTTTCTACGCCGTTTCAGGCAACTGGATACACAGATCCTGTAAAAACCGAAGATGCGTTTCTGACCCGGGTTGTAGAGGGCGTTGCTCAGACGTTCTACAAGACCGGAGATCTGGTCCGCATGAAGAAAAATGGCCTGATTTACCTTGAAGGCCGTAGCGATTTTATTGTGAAAGTTCGCGGCGTCCGCACCAACATTGTCGATGTCGAGATCGCCCTTACCTCCCATCCGGATGTGGAGGCGGCTGCCGTGATCCCTCTACCTGACGCCGCTGCAGGCACAAAGCTGGCTGCTGTGGTGCAGGTCTCCCCTGGTGCAAAGTTGAACAGCCTTACACTGCGCAGCTATTGTGCCGAGCACATTCCACGCTCAGCGATACCTTCCCTTTACAAAATTACAAGTGATCCACTCGCGAGAACCTCAACAGGCAAGCCAGACCGCAAGTCACTTGCCGGGTTCTTCCAAGAAGCCGGAGAAACAACTTCATGACTTATTCCCATGAAATTCGCAGCTTCATCTGTAGCGAACTGACCACAGATGTCTCTGCCGATGAAATCCCTGAGGACTATGACCTGTTGGCCTCGGGTGTTTTGGACAGTCTGGCATTGGTACGCCTGATTGCATGGCTGGGAGAGACTTTCTCACTGCCGATCAACGAAATGGACCTTGCACCGGAGGATTTTTTGAGTGTGAAGGCCATAGACGACTTCATTCTGAAGCATGAACAGAAAGCAGTCGCCTAGTTTTAACCAGATATCTATTAGGAGGATAGAGTAATGTTCTACCGCAAGAAAGATGAACTTGAGGGCGTTAACTGGGGCAATGGATCTAGTCACCGTCTGATTACTAAGAAGGACAACATGGGCTTCACTGTTGCCCACACTGTTGTAAATGCTGGTTCAGAGTCTCGCTTGCAGTATGAGCGTCATCTGGAAGCCTGCTACTGCATTTCCGGTAGTGGCAAGGTCTATAGCAAGGATCGCAGTATCGTCTTCAACATCGAGCCTGGCGACATCTATGCGCTCGATGAACATGACCCGCATATTCTCGTCGCGAACGAAGGCGAAGACATGCACCTCGTGAGCGTCTTCAACCCGCCGTTGAACGGCGATGAACGACATAAGCTCGACCCAGAAGGGTTCTCCCGCTACTAAGCCAAAAGGAGTGCGAGCGTCATGCTCTCAACTAATCCTTCTGCGCGCTTCGAAGAGCTGGTTTCAGCTCTTCGTAAGCTCGACCCCTCAATCAATGAGGGCGCGCCGTCCGAGACAGAATTTCCCCGGTCCAAGTGGCAGGCAATCTCCGATGCCGGGTTCTTCGAAGCGGCTGTAGATCAAGCCTTCTCCCTCAACGATCGTTTGAAGGGCATGCTGACCCTTTGCGAAACACTGGGAGAGGTTTCTCAGGATTCAGGCCTCAACTTCACCGTTGCGACCCATCTGGCGAGCACAATTTCAGCGCTGGAACAGTTCGGTAGCGAGGATCTCAAGGCCCGCTATCTGGCTGATCTTTCCGCCGGGCGGTTGATCGGTGCGCACGCAATCAGTGAGCCTGGTGCCGGGTCTGATGCTGTTTCCATGCAGGCAACGGCTGCCAAGCATGGAGATGAGTACGTCCTGAATGGCCACAAGGCATTCGTAACAAACGGCCCGATCGCCGACGTGATCGTGGTTTACGCCAAGACCAGTGACAGCAAGGCAGGCGGCATTTCCGCGTTTCTTGTGCCAACAACCACTAAGGGCGTGAAGATTGGGCCAACCATGAAGAAGGTTGGTCTGATTTCTTCTCCCCTCAGCGAGCTGACGCTGGATGACTGCCGCATTCCGGCAGCCAATCTCATTGGCCGCGAAGGCGCAGGTTTCCTGATCCTGAGCTATGTCATGAAGCGTGAGATCCTCTATTCCTTCATGATGAATGTCGGCGAAATGAAGCGCCGAATTGACCGGTGTGTTCGGTATGCCAACACCCGCGAGCAATTTGGCACGTCCATCGGGGCTTTCCAGTCTGTGGCCAACAAGATCGTAGAGATGAAAATGCGCTACGAAATGAGCCGCAACTGGATCCTGCACGTAGCGGAAAAGGTCAGCCAGAACAAAGACGTGACGACCGATGTTGCGATTGCAAAGGTCTATGTGAGCGAAAGCGCCCTGTCCACGGCCATTGACGCGGTCCATGTGTTCGGTGGTTACGGCTTTCTGGCGGAAAACGGACTTGGCGCTGAGGTGTGCAATGCTCTGGCGGGACCGATTTACTCCGGAACAAACGACATTCAGCGCTCCCGAATTGCAGCCATGATGGGGATCAGAGCATGAGCACGTCGCACATCCACTCCAATCAAGACCCGTCCGTTGCTCTGAACCATTTTGGTTTGGACACTGACTTTAGTTTTCTCGGTGTCGAGTGCCAGCCCGGCGAGGTTCTGGATTATCTCGACCCTGGGGTTCAGAACTACGTGAAGCATGCACTCGGTCGGAAAGATCATTCCGACCGGTCCGTGGCAGTCACGCTGTACTACAAGATCCGCGATGGCATCTTCTACGAGGTGTTTGGAACGGACATCAGCAAAGACGGCTTGAAGGCCTCCGGCATCATCAATGCCGGGCGTGGCTTCTGTTTGCACAAGGCCATTTTGTATGCTGCATGTTGCCGTGCCGCCAGTGTGCCGTGCCGTGTTGTGGCCTCTAAGGTTCAGAACCACATCACCACACCAAGCCTGGAAAAATTGGTCGGCGGCAAGGTGTTTCTGCATTGGTACAATGAGGTGAAAGTAGACGGTCAATGGCTGAAGACTGCACCTGTTTTCAATAGCTTGCTTTGCAAGCTCTACAAGATTGAACCGCTCGAATTCGACGGTTTCAGCGATGCGGTCCATCAGCCGCATACCAAGGGTCGGTCCATGGAATACCTTGGAGAGCCGACACGTTTCTCTAACCCCAAGCACTCGGAACTTGTGTGTCTGGTTCAGTCCCAGCACCCCTTGATGGTGACAGGCAAGGGATCAGTGCCGAAGGAGCGTGAGTTCCGGGCTGCCTGATCACAAATTTTTTTGAGGATATATTTGCATGTACAACAAAAACACCGGTGACCCATCAAACAGCATTGTCGTCTACACCGACTATGTGTGCCCGTATTGCCTCTTGGCTGAGACGGTCATTCGACGTGTCATCGACGGTCACGATGTGCCTATCGAATGGCGGCCTTATGAGCTGCGTCCCGATCCGGTGCCAACGCTCCGGGTCGAGGATCCATACCTGCCCACCGTATGGGAGCGCTCGGTCTACCCCATGGCTGAGGAACTCGGTGTGCCGATCAAGCTTCCGCAAATTTCTCCTCAACCACGCACGCAAAAAGCGTTCGAGGGTTTCCAGCTGGCGCAGGAAAAGGGCCTTGGCGAGGCCTACTCCAATCGGTTCTTGCGGGCCTTCTTTCAAGAAGAGCAGGACATTGGCGACATCGAAGTCATTGTTCGGCTAGGCGAAGAAGTCGGCTTGGATGGTGCGGAGCTGCGCGAAGCTCTCGACAAGGGCACCTATGCGTTCACCCATCGCAAGGCATTGGAGCAGGCCAAGGAGCAAGCAAACATCTCGGCTGTTCCAACCATTTTCATCGGAGACAGGCGCCTGCAAGGCGTTCCGTCGGAGGGCGAACTGCGCGCCGCCCTTCAAGAAGCCGGGCTGTTGAAGGCAACTGCCCAAAACTCAACCACTCCCCTCACTCAGTCAAAAGCATAGAAAGGTATGTCATGAGTTGGTTTTATCTTGGTGTTGCAGTGATCTTTGAAATCGCTGTTGCGATTTCAGCAGGTAATGCAAAAGGTTTCACAAATGTCAAATGGACCGCGGCAACTCTTGTAGCTGGTGCAATTGCCACGTTCTTCCTCAGCCTCGCGCTCCTCACCTTCGACGTTGGTGTAGGTTACGCAATCTGGACTTCCGTTTCCGGGGTCGGGATCGTGATCCTGGGCGCTTTGTTCTTCAATCAGCGTCTCAATTGGCAGAAAGCCCTTGGCATCCTCCTGGTGGTTGGCGGGGTTGTCGGTCTGCGTCTGACGGGCGCGGCATAAGCGGCCGCTTTCAGCCCGCAAACCTCAAGCTTCAAGAGAAGGAATTTTAAAATGTCGGCAACAACAGAACGCAACGAAACAACCGAAAGTCACGGTAAGGCATGGCTGGCTCTGCTCCTCGCTGGCCTTTTTGAGATAGGGTACGCTTTGAGCGTTGGCGGAAGCCAGGCCTTCACGGTGCTGAGCTGGTCGATCTCTGCGGTCATCTTCTTCCTGCTTACGCTCTACTTCCTGAGTGTGGCCTTGAAGCAGATCGATGTTGGTATTGGCTACGCCGTTTGGGCAGGTATCGGCGCCATCGGTGCGGCGGTCTTCGGCAGCATCCTGCTGGACCAGACCCTGACCTTTTACCAGGGTGTATGGCTTGCTGTGATCATCGGCGGCGTTGTTTGGCTCAAGCTGGCAGACAGCAAGCAGCTTAACGGCTAAGTCAACCGGGATCGAAGGCTGGCGTCGTTTCGGTGCTTGATGCCGTCCTTGGGCACTGGTCCTCGCGGTTAACGCATGAACAGGTTCTTAGTGAGCTTCAGTCATGTGTTCGCCGCGGGGGTGAATGCCCGGTGCCAGCCTTGTCTCCCCTCCCACCAATTCCGAAAGACTATCAGGGAGCGCAGTACTCATGCCCTCAAAAACAGAACACGACGTCATTCACAGTCTGGTTCAGCAGGCGGTGGACATGTCTATCGAGCATGTCGAAAAGGGTGGCATTCCGTTCACAGCGCTGATTGCCGACCAAAACGGCAAGGTCTATGGCAGCGGCGTCAACCGTGTCTCCGAAGACCATGACCCGACCGCTCATGCAGAGGTTGTGGCCATCCGAAACGCGTGCAAGCACCGTCAGCACCCCAGTCTGAGCGGTTTGACCTTGATCGCCTCCGGTGAGCCATGTGCCCTGTGTTACATGGCTGCGCTCTATTCCGGTGTCTCACGCATTGTCTATGCGGTGGACAGAGACGGCGCTGCACAAGGTGGTTTCAACTACTCGCGCTCCTACGAGATTTTCGCTGTGCCAACAGAGCATTGGGCCATGCGCCCGCAACTTCACGAAGTGGAAAATGGTTTTGAACCCTTCCGAATGTGGCTGGCCAAATCCAGCTTCATGCGGTTTTAATGGAGGTCTGCACTGATGGACGCTGTACTTGAAAAGCAATGGAAGGCTGATGGATGGAGCGCCCCTGCCCGCATTGGCGTGATTGTACCTCACGCGGATGTGGGGCCTGAAGCCGAGTTCGGCGCAATGGCGGGCGGCGAGGTGTCTATTCACGGCGGGCGCGTGCACTTTTCCGCCATGCGCGCCGGTGGTGTCATGGACGAGAAGATTGCTCACCAGCCGGTTGAAGCTTTCACTGCGCCGCCGCATCTGGATGAGGCGGTTGCGTCCCTCGCCACCTCTCCTCTGGACGCCATCGGCCTTGCCTTTACTAGTTCTGCCTACAAACACGGGCCGGACGGCGAGGCCGCGTTGCTTGAGCGCTTGAAGCCGGTTCTGCGCGGCATCCCCACTACAACAACCTGCAGTGCTGCGGCCAAGGCCTTTCAGAAGCTTGGGACCAAACGGTTGGCTTTGATCAATCCACCCTGGTTTGATGATGCTCTGTCCCAAGAGGGGGCGGATTATTTTGAGAAGGCTGGCGTTCCTGTTGCTTACCATGGGCCTTGTGGTTTGCCGAGCGGACAGCCGCATATCACCCCTGCCGGGCTTTATGATTGGGTTGCCAAAGTGGTCGCAGAAAACGATGTCGATACCGTATTCGTTGCTGGCAATGGCCAGCGCGCTGTGGGGATTATCGATGCCGTCGAAAAGAACCTCAATGTCACCATGACTTCTGCAAACCAGGTGCTGTTCTGGGATACGCTCTCCGCGCTTTCAGAAAAGCCAGCGGTGACGGGATACGGACGCCTGTTCGGGTGAACCTGCTTAAAGTAATTCTGCGCCCGGTCATGGTTTCTGGCCTGCTGGGCGCATAACTCTTTGTTTTTCCGAAGTCATATTATGGTCGGCATTGCGCGCTTGGGGAATTGATGAACCCTCGTAATTTCTTCGCAACGCGCTCTGCCTCTTTCCTTATTCATTTGCATGTGCATATATAAAAAGTCTAAATGAATCGATGCGCAGGAAGCGAGCAATACCATGTCCCTCCAGAGTGCCGCATGGGAGCGGTTGATTTACCTGGTTGATTTTGTCGAAAGCTTTGTCGCCAAGGATATGCAGCGCAAACACAACATCGGACTCTCGGAGTTTCGTGCCCTTAAGTTCTTGGAGGTCGCCAAGGATTCTGAACTGCGTATGCAAGAATTGGCTGGCCTTCTGGGATTGAACCAGAGTTCCGTCACCCGTCTGGTCGGGCGGCTTGAGAACAATGGCTATACGGTGAGAGACCTGTGCCCTGACGACAAGCGCGGCATCTATACTGTTCTCACGAACCGGGGGCGCAAGCGTCTTTCAGAGGCCAGGGTTGACTACGAAAAAGCGCTCTGTGCGGCTCTTGAAGAAGCCAAGGACAAGTTTAGTGCAGGGGACGTGCTTACTTTGCTGAATGCGCTCTCCGCCAAAGAAGAAGTTGAGGCCAGCTGAACCCGAAAGCCCTCCGTTCTTTGCAGAGACGGAGGGCTTTGTTTTTAGGGTGACGGCGGATTGGCTTATCCGTCGAAGACATCGCTTTCCGGCATCCATTCAGGCCGCTCCATATCGAAGCCTTGTGACCTCAAAACCGGCGCCACTTTCGGGAAGTAAATGCTCTTGTAGTACCCTGCGGTAGAGGCGGAATAGCTTGGCATTTCCGGCAGGCCTTGTTCGTTCCACCATTCCTGCAAAGTTGCCTCATAACGCTTGACGCCGTCGGCGACCTTCTGCGCGTCATACTTTTCAAACATGGCGAAACTCTCCAATGGAACGCGCGGCTTCACGCCGGAGAGCTTTGCCTTGTCTGGTACGCCAAGCGTCAGGCCGTTGATCGGGAAAGTGCGCTGAGGCAGGCCAAGCAGCTCAATCATGGCTTCCGGTGCACGGCGAATGCCGCCAATTGCAGTGGAGCCATAGCCGAGGCTTTCGGCGGCTGTTTGCAAGGCGTTGGTCATGATGCCAGCGTCAACGGCACCCACAAGCAGGCCCTCGGCGGACTTCTCAATGACAATTTCCTCGCCGGCCAGATAGGTCGCAAAGCCCGGCCGTACATAATCCATCACAACCGTGATGAACACATCTGCGCCCGCAACTTGCGGCTGGCCACCTGCGATCTCAGCGATCTTTTTGATGGTCTCCTTGTCCTGCGTCACAACAAGCGAGATTTGCTGGCCGTTGATGGAGGTTGGAGCCTGCTGGCCCGCTTTCAGGATCAGGTTGAGATCGTCCTGCTTGACCGCTTCGCCAGTAAAGGCGCGCACGGAGCGGCGGCTCATCATCTGCTCAATTGTCTTGTTGGTCATCGCTTAAATCCTGATGGTTCAAATCGGTCTTGGCGGTAAACAGCAAAGACCCGCGGAAACGCGGGCCTTCTCCTGGGCAATGCATGAATGCACGTGTCATCCAAGATGTCGGTCGAGTACCCACCCTCGAACAAGTGGGGGGAACCACCTACCCGGTTCAGCGAAGCTTCGCCGCCATTGTGGCAACGCGCTGGCCAAGGTGCTTGGCTGTGGCCAGATCCGCTTCGCTCATGGCATCTGCGCCTTGGTCCACGTTGGACTGCGCCATGGCACCGATGAAACCACCAACGCGGTTCAGGTCGCTTTCAGAGCCTTGAGAGCTGTTGTTGCCCGGCATCAGGTTGAGGTTCACCCAGATCATGCCATGCTGAGCTGCAAGCAGCGAGAAACCGATCAGGGTGTTGAGCTTGTCGCCGGACATTGCACCGGAGTTGGTGAAGCCAGCGGCCAGCTTATTGGCCCAACGCTGCTCCATCCATGCACCGGAGGTCTTGTCCATGAAGACTTTCATCTGCGCAGAGGCTGAGCCCATGTAGGTTGGCGCGCCAAAGATGATAGCGTCAGCCTTATCAAGTGCCGCCCAAGCCGCATCTGCGCCTTCACCTTCGAACTCGTCGGTATGGAAGAACAGCACCTCAGCGCCCGGTACACTCTGTGCGCCGTCGCGTACTGCTTCTGCCTGACGCTGGGTATGGCCATAGCCGCTGTGATAAACGATTGCCGTTGTCGCCATCTTTGTCTTTCCTTACTCGGTGAGGACTGTTTTGTCGGTTGCACACTAGCACTTGCATTTATCAAAAAAAGCAGGAGTGTGGAGGAAACACTTATCGGATTTATCGGAAAATGAAAATCGAAGATGTTGCACTCTTTGAACGCATAGCGGAGCTGGGCTCTGTTTCCGCAGCGGGCGAGGCGCTTGGCATTACGCCTAATCTGGCAAGTGAGCGTCTTGCGCGCCTGGAGCGTACCTTGTCTTGTACGCTTGCCACCAGAACCACGCGGAGCTTGTCACTCACCGATGAGGGGCGTCAGTTTCTGGAACGGGCAAAGGTGCTCCTGGAGGCTTACGAGGAAGCCCGGCACAGCGTTGGAACGCGCTCGCAGGAGCCAACAGGATCTTTGCGTGTTACGGCGCCGTCATTCTTCGGGCGGCTGTTTCTGCCAACCGTTATCGAGGCGTTCTTGACCCGCTATCCGAAGGCGGCACTGGACCTGTCTCTTTCCGATCACGTGGAAGACTACGCTGCGAGGGGGTTTGATCTCGCTATTCGCATCGGCAACATTCCCGATAGCAGCTATCGCGGACGCAAGCTGGGTGACAATGTCTCCGTGTTGGTGGCCTCTCCGGCTTATCTTGAAAGATATGGGGCACCGCAAACGCCCGAGGACCTGAAGGACCACAACTGTATGGTTTTTGCCGGTCAGAACAAATGGACACTGGAGACCGCAGATGGACCAAGGATCATCCTGGTGTCAGGAACGCTGCGCACAGACAGCGCCGAAATCGACAAGTTTGCTGCCGTCAATGGCCTTGGCATCGCTCTTCGCTCCAAATGGAGCATTCGCGAGGAGTTGGCGTCCGGCACTTTGGTACAGGTGCTCCCGACGTACCCAGTAACAACAAACATGAGCATCTGGGCCATTCATCCGCCGGGGCGTTACGTCTCGGTTGCGGCAAAAAGCTTCGTGGAGCTGCTACAGGCGGAGCTTCGCACGGCTTTGCGCGATACCTCGGCGTGACCGGTCTAAAGGCGCAATTGTCTGGCTGCGGTTCCGCCCATAGGTTCCTCCCCGAAAGAGGAGGATGCAATGGACAACAACGACACGCTGACAACCAAGAGCCGCAGCTATGAATACGCGGTGGCCAAGTTCAACATTGAAGCGGCCATGAACATGAGCGGGCTGGAGTACATGCGTGCCCTCGCCGCAGGCGAAATCGGCGCCCCGCCCCCCATTGCGCAGACGGTCAACATGTCCCTGCCCTTCGCGCTGGAAGAAGGCAGTGCCATTGTAGAGGCCTATCCTGCGGACTTCCTGCTTAATCCAATGGGGTTTGTGCATGGCGGATTTGCCGCCACCATCTTGGATACGGTCGTGGGTATTGCCGTTCACACGTCGCTGCCAAAAGGCATTGGCTACACCACCGCACAGCTGAACCTCAACTACACCCGCGCCATATTGCCGAGCACCGGCAAATTGCGCGCTCAGGGCAAGGTGATCCATTCAGGACGGCAAATGGCAACAGCCGAGGGCTACCTGCATGGGGTTGAGGATGGCAAGCTCTACGCACACGCCACAACCACATGTTTTCTGTTTCCGCTAAAGCTGCACAAGGGGCAGGTGGCAGGGTAACTGGTAATAACAAAACCTCCGAGCCGCCGTTTAGCGGCTGGAGGTTTCCTGCTCTCTGGAAGCCGGGAGCTTATGCGAGGCGGTTGAGCTTCTTGATGTTCACGCCCGCCAGGTATGGCTTCGCACTCTCACCGAACGACTGGAAGTGCTCAGAGGCTGCGTGCTTTTCGAAAGCTTCTTCGTCTTTGAACTGTTCGATCATGACTAGCTTATTGTCATCTTCTAGGTCGCGATGAAGTTCATAGGAAATGTTGCCAGGTTCCGCGCGCGAAGGTTCGATGAGCTTGAGAACTTCTGCCTTCAGGTTTTCGATTTCACCTGGTTTGGAAATGATTTCGGCAACAATAATGATTTTTTCCGACATAATTCATCTTTCGTTGGCTTGGGCCCCATTACTGACCTCCAAAACAGGCAACCCAGAAAACAGTGCTGGCGCTCTTATCCCAGCTAACAAAGCCGACTAAAAAGGAGGGAGACGACTCTCCCTCTACGATAAACCAGCAACTTATTGGGGCAAGGGAAGTGGCCTACGTGTGAATGCGAAGGTATACCGTCCCGATATTATATTTTTCCCAATGAATTAGATTGTGCGCACAATCTGCGCCATCGGGCGGCGTGTCTTTTCGACGGACGGTTCGGAAGCGCGGTATCCGAAGGCGGCCATCACGCAAACCCGGTATTTGTCGGTGTCTACACCATAGTCTTCTCGTGCCACTCGGTTTGCTTCGTCCATGTCAAACCCTTCAATTGGGCAGGAGTCGATACCAAGCAGCGCAGCCGCAGTCATCATGTTGGCAAGGGCGATATAGGCCTGCTTTCCAGCCCAGTCGCTGATTTGTTCTGGCGATGTAATCTTGAAGTCGCTCACCTGGAACGTCTTGTAGGCGGTCGTGCGGAACGCCAAAGCATCTTCTGGAAGCTGCTTGATATCACGCATGAAAGTCTGCAGGTAGTCACTGTCATGGCGCATTTGCTTTTCGGTGTGGGTCAGGATCACCATAAAGCGGCTTGCGGTGCCAAGCTGACCGGTAGAACCACTGAACTTGCCATTCGCCCCCCAAGAGAACTCCCGCAGCTTTTCACGTTGCTCTGGCGTGTCGATGACAAGGATCTGCCAGGGCTCAAAGCCGAAGGAACTTGGAGACAACCGTGCGGCCTCCAAAATGGTGTTGAAGTCTTCCTCTGAAATGTGTCGTGCCGGATCGAAAACCTTGGTTGCATGGCGAAACGTCATGGCTTCGATGAGGGCCTCGCGCGAGATGGCTGGAACAGTCACAGGTCATTCCTTTTTCTGGTGTGCGGCCACAGCGAGGCCCTAAAGCTTATTAGAGACAATTACTTATTGCCTCGCTTACAGCACACGATTGATGTTGACCGGAACATAAGAGGTTGGCAAAATCGAAACAATATCGCTTGTTGCGCAAAAAGAATTTGGAAAATCCAAATAATGAGTTTCGATCTGAAATCTATTCAACTCTTCACGCGCATCGCGGCATTGGGTCAGATTGGTGCTGCGGGCCGGGAGTTCCGGCTCTCTCCAACCTCGGCGACGCAGCGGATAAAAGCGCTTGAGAATGTTCTGGGCACCCGCCTTTTGAACCGAAGCACGCGTTCCGTTTCGCTAACGCCCGATGGCGAGGCCTTTTTGCGACACGCCACGAATATCGTCGCCAGCATGGATGAAGCGTATTCCGAGCTATCTGGCGAAGCGGAGGTCTCCGGCACCTTGCGGGTCACCTCCTCCGCAACGTTTGGACGGCTCTATATCATGCCGCATCTGCGCCGCTTTATGGACTTGCATCCGAAACTTGAGCTGGAGTTGAACCTCAGTGATACGGTCTTGGACATGGTTGAGGGCGGGTTCGATCTGGCCTTGCGTATCGGGGTGCTTCGAGACTCTCAGCTCCTCGCCAAAAAGCTTGCCCCCTGTCGGCGCGTTCTTGTGGCCTCGCCCTGTTATCTGGAAAAGCACCCGCCGATTTCAACTCCCGCAGACTTGAGCGTGCATGAGTGTTTGGTGGATGGCTACAAAAACAGTTGGCGGTTCCGTCACCCGGACGGGCGTGAGGAGAACGTGCGTGTCAGTGGACGTTTCAAGTCAAACATCGGAGAGGCGTTTTCCGCCGCTGCGCTGGATGGTTTCGGTATTGCGGCCTTGTCCCTTTGGCATGCGCATGAGGCGCTAAAACAGGGCGCGCTGCGTGTGGTCCTGCCAGAGGTCGAGCTGCTACCCGATTGGAACATCTATGCAGTGCAGACAAGCACGGGCCATACCCCGGCACGTGTTCGGGTTTTCCGTGAGTTCATGGAGGCCGAACTCAAGCTGCAACAGCCGATATGGGAGGAAGCGCTGCGTTAGCTTTCGGAAAGCAAGGGTCGAGGGGCGCGCTACGCCCGCCCCTCTCTGGAGGTCAGCCAGTCGACAGATCAGTCGATCAGCTTACCATCCGGGCCGAAAAAGGGGTGAGGCCCGGAAAAGTTGCCGATGAAACTCTGATGAGACACCAGCGTATCGTTATTCCAATAAAACAGTCGCAGGCTTGGCGGATCCATGGTGAAGGAGGAAGCGCCCTCAGGATCCAGATCCAGTGTAACGATATGCGCAACACATGAACCGATGCTTACCGGAATGCCGTTCTTCATGGAATCGATGTTGCGGTGAACGTGCCCGCACGCAATGTGAAGCACTTGCACCTGATCGCGGAACAGCGGCCAAAAGTCCTCGTCAGCATTTTGCAGCATGATGCGATCCATGTGCTTGATGCCGGTTTCAAACGGCGGATGGTGAATGAAGATCAGTGTCGGCTGGTCTTCGTGGGCCTCAAGTTCGGCTTTCAGCCATGCCTGTTTATCTGCACCAAAGTGACCCTCGGACTTACCGGGAACCGAGCTGTCGAGGCCAATGATCCGAAGGCCTTCCCGCTCAATGGAGAACGTCAGTGCGCCCTGTTGTGACAGGTAGTCGTGATCGGAAAACGCCTCGCGCATGACGCGGTAGTCGTCATGATTGCCGGGGATCACATGGTAGGGCATTGACAGACGGTCAAGCTCCTTGCGCAGGACCGCATATTCTTCACGCGTGCCGTAGTCACCCAAGTCCCCGCTCACAACCACAAGGTCGATTGCCGGTTGGAAGGCGTTGAGATGGTCGACTGCCCTTGCCAGTGCCCCGAGCGTATCCACGTGTCCGTAGGCAAGACGGCCCTCCGCCTTGATGTGAAGGTCGGTAAGCTGCGCAATGATCATTGGTTTGTACTCCAAACGGGCAGTACACCGCCCTCGTCAATTTTGAACTTGAACACGTCACCCGGCGCTGGCGCACTCGCCCATGCCCCTTCAAGCGTGAGGCGCTGCCCGCCGGGCATTTCCACCACAACCCTGTGGCAGGAACCGAGGAATGCTGCCGTTTTCACGGTGCCCTCAAGGCTGCCGTCTGCGTTGTGGCTCTCTTCAATCCGCTCAATGGTTTCCGGCCTGAAACAAAGGGTATTGCCGCCAAACGCGGAAGAGCGCGGCGTGGCCACAGGCTTCTCCTGCCCATCTGGCACAAATCCCTCCCGCGTCCACTTGCCGGAGAGCGCATTGGTTGCGCCGATGAAGGTTGCAACGAACATGTTCACGGGCTGGTGGTAGATTTCCTCCGGCGAGCCGATCTGTTCGATGGTGCCTTTGCTCATCACCACGATCCGGTCGCCAAGGGCCATGGCCTCTGCTTGGTCATGGGTCACGTAGATGGCGGTAATGCCAAGGCTGCGCAAAAGGGCGTTGATTTCCATGCGCAGGTCATCACGCAAGGTGGCATCCAGCGCGGTCAGTGGCTCATCCAGCAGCAACACACGGGGACGGGGCGCGATGGCGCGCGCAAGCGCCACACGCTGGCGCTGTCCCCCTGAAAGTTGATCGATGGAGCGGTCTGCCAGCTCATGGATGCGCATCATCTTGAGCATGTCCTCAACACGGGCGTCCCGCTCGGCCTTTGAAAGACGTTCGTTGCCCTGCCCCGTTGTCAGGCCGTACCCCACGTTTTGGCGCACGGTCATGTTGGGAAACAGCGCGTAGGATTGGAACACCATGCCCACGTGGCGCTTTTCAATTGGCAGACGGGTTACATCCTCACCGTTGAAGAGCACCGCGCTTCCGTTATCCGGGCTTTCCAAGCCGGAGATGATGCGCAGCAAAGTGGTCTTGCCGCACCCGGAAGGGCCAAGCAACACCAGCGTTTCACCGGCCTCAATCGTAAGCGTCACAGGCTTGAGGACCTGTTGGCCGCCAAAGCTCTTTGCGCAGTTCATCAAGGAAATTTCGGTGCTGCCGGAGCCAGTCTGGGTCATCGTCATGATGAAAAGATCCTTTGAAACTCAGCGTCAGCGCCGGGCTGACTTGCGTGCGCGGCCCGTCTCGCCAAATTTCTGCATGGCGATCAAGAGCGGCACGATCATGATGAAGAAGACAAGGGTGTACGCGCTGGCCACTTCCAGCCGCATGGAGGCATAGGAGTCTGCCAGCCCCACCGGCAAGGTCTTGGTCAGCGGCGTGTGAAGCATCCACGAGAGGTTGAACTCACCAATTGAAAGGGTCACCACCATCAAGCTGCCCGCCAAAATGCCCGGCATGGCATTGGGTACCACAATGTCAAAGAAGCGGCGGCGTTTGGCGGCCCCCAAACTTGCAGCGGCCTCCTCATACTCATGGAGCGGAATGGAGGACAGTACCGCCAGCACGGAGCGCACCATGAACGGCAGGGTGTAAAGCACATGGCCCACCAGAATGAACGCCCAGCTCATGCGGAATTCGCGAAAGCCGCCATAGGTCTGGATCAGCGCCAGTGCGATCGCAAGGCCGGGAATGGCAACGGGCAGGATTAGCGTTTCCTCAAAGATGCGCGCCCAACGGCTTTTGGAAAGAGCCAATGCATAGGCGGCTGGAACACCTGCCACCAGCGTGATGATGAGGCATGCCAGGGCGATGCCCATGGAGCGCCAGATGGTGTCCTGATAGAGGTCCCAGACCTGCACGACCCATTCCAGCGTCAGGCCGCTTTTGATGCCGAGAAAGAAGTTCTTTGTCAGGCCCGCCATGACGGACATGATTACCGGCACCACCAGAAAGGCCACGGTGAGAAGGGTAAGCGCGAGCGCGGAATAAAACAGTGTCTTGCGTTGCATGGTCCCTACCCCGCTGCGGCAACGTTGTTGCCGGAGAGCGAACGCGCAATGAACAACGCGGCCCACGTGATCAGCCCCAGCACAACGGAAAGGCTGGCGGCACTTGCCATGTTCGCGCCAAGCGTGAACTCGGTATAGATGGTCATCGCCAGCACATCGATTTTGGTTGCAAGTGTGAAAGCCGTGCCAAACGCGCCAACGGATGTGGCAAAGCAGATGGCGCCTGAAGCAATCAGTCCGGGTTTCAAAGCGGGCAGAAGCACGTCTTTGATGACGCGCCACTGGCTCGCACCCAGAGAACGCGCGGCTTCTTCCAGCGAAATGTCGAGCTTCTCGGCTGCCGCCATAACGGTCAAGATCACCCGTGGGATCGAGAAGTACAGATAGCCGAGGAACAGGCCGGTCATGGAGTAGGCAAACACCAGCTTGCTGCCGGTCACCGCTTGGCTCACCGTTCCGATGAGGCCCTGACGGCCCGCGAGCATGATGATGAGAAAGCCTATGACGACACCGGGAAACGCCAGCGGGAAGGTCAGCATGGACACAAGCAGATTGGACCCTGGAAACTTGTTGCGTACCAAGAACACGCCCACGATGGTGGAAATGACCAGCGCGGTCAGTGTCACCACGAGGGAGAGCACCAGCGTTGCAATCAGCGCTTCGCGGTGGCGCGGCACGGTCAGGATGCTCCAATAGGCGGCCAGCCCCTCTTCTCCGCTGGCACCGGTGATCACCAGTTGCACCATGGGCAGCGCAAAGAACGCCAGAACCAGAATGCTCGCCGGAAGCAGCAAAAGCCCCATTGAAAGCGAGGAGTGTTTCATTGGATAGGTCCAGAGAGTTGGGATGGGCTGCGCGCGTTTGTAGCGCGTTTTGAAAGCCCCTTCAGAGCCGATGGGTGGGAGACCCTGAAGGGGGAGACGAAGTGCGGATTAGCGTACTTCGTTCAGATAGGCCTCTTTGAAAGCTTCCTGGGCTGTCGCCATTTTGGCGTAGTCCACTGGCTTGGCGCGGGCGTATTCTGCTTCTGGCAGGAACTTGGCAGCCGCTTCCTCAGACATTGCAGAGGCGCGCACTGGACGCAGGAACGCGTTTGCCCAAACAGCCTGACCCTTGTCTGACATGATGAAATCAAGGATTTCCTTGCCCTTTTCCGGGTTCGGAGAGTTCTTGACCAAGCTCATCACATAGGGAACCACAACGGTGCCTTCCGCTGGAATGACGAACTCAACATTGGCTTCGTCAGTGTACTTTGCGCGGTAGGCGTTGAAGTCGTAGTCCAGCAGGATCGGGATTTCGCCGGACAGGACGCGGGCATAGGAGGTTTGCTTTGGAACGATCGGGTCGTTTTCACCCAGTTCCTTGAACCAGTTGATGCCCGGCTGCCAGTTGTCGAAATCACCGCCCATGGCGCGGTTCACGGCAACTGCGCCAGCATAGCCGACGAATGCGGAGGTTGGGTCAAGGTAGCCCACCATGCCGCGGTACTCTTCCTTGAGAAGATCGGCCCATGAGGTTGGGACTGGTGCCCCGCCCAGAGCGTCCTTGTTCACGAAGAAGCCCAGAGTGCCAGAGTGAATGGTGAACCAACGGCCTTCCGGATCCTTCAGGCCTTCCGGAATTTCGTCGAAATGCGCTGGCTTGTAAGCCTCAACGACGCCCTTTTCACCGGCCTGAATGCCAAATGACACGCCATAGTAGGCAATGTCTGCGACCGGGTTGTCCTTTTCAGCCAGCAGCTGGGAAAGGGTTTGGCCGGAGTTCTTGTTGTCGTGTGGCAGAACATACCCGAGTTCTTTCTCGATGTTCTTCAGCTGGCCTGCCCAGTCTGCCCATTGAGGAGGACAATTGTAGCAAATCGCGTCTGCCGCTTGCGCTGAAGCGAAAGGCGCACTAACCATGAGAGTTGCGCCGAGCGCGACGGACTTCAGTACCTTCGAAAACATAACAGTACCCCTGTTCATGCTTTTGGTTGCAATGGGTCTGAGGACGATGGTGGGGACTTGGTTGCAGCCGGCCCCACCGACTCGCCCTCTTGATAGTCGTGGGCAAGCAACTGCGTTGCAGCACAGGCCTCCCCTTTCAACTGGCTGAGCACGAGGGCAGCAGCCTTTTCACCCATCTCTCGCGACGGCTGGGTTATGGATGCGAGAGTGGGAGACATGAGGGAGCCGATGGCAATGCCATCCACCCCGATTACAGAGACATCGCCGGGGACGCGGACGCTGCGGCGGCGCAGCTCCTTCATCACAGCAATGGCAAGAAGGTCATTGGAGCAAAACAGCGCGGTCGGGCCGGTGGCAGAGCCCACATTCAGACTGTCCAGCGCGCTGGCAACTTCGGCGCTTACGAAATCCACTTCGCACACGCGAGGGTTCGGCAAGCCCGCTTCCGTCAGTGCGCGTTCAAAGCCCATGCGGCGTGCGCGGCTTCGGTCTGACGCGGAAAAGTGCCCGGCGATCATGGCCATGGACTTGTGCCCCAAGGCGATCAGCTTCTTTGCCACATCCCGGCCAACCTGCTCATTGTCAACGGTCACCAGCGGCATGGCATCGCGTGTTGCATCGTTTTCCTGATTGAACACCAGCACTGAGGGTACTTTTGCGGCTTTCAACAGCGCCAAACCTTCGCATTGGGACGGGTTGGTCACGGTCAGGATTGCGGCGTCCACCTGATGGTTCAGGAATGTCTGTATGCCGTCCAGCTCCAGCTCCCTGTCATACTCGGAAACGGTTGCGAGCAAGGTGTAGCCTTCACGGCGGGCATGATCGTTCACCCCTGCGAAGATTTCAGCGAAGACAGGGTTGGAAAGCGAGGGAATTAGGATGCCGATATTGCGCGTTTGGCGGGTTTTTAACGACCGACCGGCCGCAGAGGGCCGATAGCCAAGAGCTTCCACTGCGGCATGCACCTTAGCGGCAACTTCAGTGCTCACACGCCCTTTGCCTTTGCCATTCAGCAAACGCGAGACGGTGGCAACAGAAACACCTGCGTGTTGTGCAACATCTTTGATGGTCGTTGAACCGGCCATGGTGGACAGTCATCCTCGTTAATCTCGAGGGGCGAAGGTAAACGTTTACCTCTAGGGTTCAAGTGAACTTTTGATGACGTTTTTTGAGATGAAATGTCAGAGGCTTAGGTGATTGTGCGAAAGTGCTGATTGTTCTCGTTCGGGCTTGGTCCGTCCTCACACGTACGTGTCACTTCGTGTTTTTGGTGTTGGTACTCGGTCGTTAAGGGGCTTTGGGGTGTGTCACTGTCGTAGATGACGACATTTATAAGTGTCTATACATATAGTTTTGGGTCTATCATTTAACGCTCTTATGGATGTATCAATGTTAGTTATATTTTAAAATACTATGCAATGTGAAGAACAGTTGGGGGATATTGGAAATCTTAACTAATCTATACTTTCAATAGGTGGCATATAGATATATTAGGTTGTACCAGTTACACAAGAAATCGAGTTCGATCCATGTCACGAGCACATCTTTCAGCGAGATCATCCATCAGCATACTCAATAGCATCATGACCAAGGTACTGATTGTTGCAATTGGTGCCGTGTTTGTGGTTTTCGCTGGCTTTGCCTACTACAACGATGCGTTGCAGAGCGATTCAATCAGCAAAGAAGTTTCCAACTATCTGGACAGTGTTGGCAGCACCACTGCAAACAGCATCAACAATTGGCTGCAAGGCCGTATCATGTTGACCTCGGCTGTGGCTGAAATTGCCGCCAACCTGGAAGAGGGTGAGGATCCTGTCACCGCATTGAAGCGTGACTTCATGACCGAGAACTTCGAGTTCTCTTACATGGGCACACAGGATGGACAGTTTCACATGTGGCCAAAAGGCCCGGTGCCGGATGGCTTCGATCCACGCACCCGCCCATGGTACAAGGATGCGGTTCGTGCAGGCGGAGCGGTTCTAACCGAACCCTATGTGGCGACTGCAAATGGCGAACTCACACTGTCCGTTGCCGCGCCAAGCACCCATGAAGGCCGCCTTGCGGGTGTTGTCGGCAGCGATTTTACAATCAACGAACTCGTTGAGATGCTCCAGCAGGCCAACCTGAACGGTGCGGGCCATGCCTATCTTGTTTCTGAAACCGGCAAGGTCTTGGTTCACAGCAACCGTGAGTTCATGGACAAATCCCTGACGGATATCTACCCGGAGGGCGCGCCTGCCATCTCCGCAAAGATTTCTGAGGTTGTTGAAGGCGACCATACCGCGCTGATTACCTTCCGGGAAATTTCTGGCCTTCCGGTCAAGTGGTATGTCGCGTTGTCCTTAAACAAGGATGTGGCATTTGCAAACCTGACGCGTTTCCGCATGTCAGCAGCCATTGCCACCGGTCTAGCGGCGTTGCTGATGATTGTCGTACTGGGCTTCTGTCTGACCAAGATTGTTGCCAAGCCGCTGCGCAAGATCACCGAGGCCATGTCCATCCTCGCCATGGGTAACCACGGTGTTGATGTGTCTGGTACGGATCGCAAGGATGAGATCGGCGAAATGGCGTCAGCAGTGCTTATCTTCAAGCAAAATGCCATTGAGCAGGAAGAAATGCGCCTTCTGCAGGCTGAAGAGGAAGAAGCCAAACGCCGCCGGATGGAGCGCGTTGACGAGCTGATCTGCGAGTTTGACCGAGCAGTGGGCGATGTTCTGGGGACTATCACCTCCTCCTCTTCCGAGCTTGAGAGCACGGCAACCCACCTCACCTCCACGGCGGACGCTGGAAGCGAGAACGCGGCCACTGTTGCGGCAGCTTCCGAAGAAGCGTCAACAAATGTGCGCTCGGTCGCTGCGGCATCAGAGGAGCTGGCAGCTTCCATTTCCGAAATCGCTCGTCAGGTGAACAAGTCCCGTGAAATAGCAGAGCGTGCATCCGGCGCGGCTGCCGAAACAGACAACACCGTTCAAAGCCTTGTGGCGACGACGGACCGCATCAGTCAGATCGTTGGCTTGATCAGCGATATCGCAGAGCAAACCAACCTTCTTGCATTGAACGCAACGATTGAGGCCGCGCGCGCGGGTGAAATGGGTAAAGGCTTTGCGGTCGTGGCTTCCGAGGTCAAGTCGCTTGCCGACCAAACCTCCAAGGCAACGGAAGAGATCGCAGGTCAGATCAACTCCATGCAGTCGGTCTCCAATGAAGCGGCAACAGCGATCCGTGACATCGGGAGCGTCATTAACGAGATCAATGCCATTTCCTCCGAAATCTCTGCAGCTGTCGACCAACAGGGCAGTGCCACACAGGAGATTGCCCATAACGTCAGTGAAGCGGCGAAGGGTACCCAGGAAGTCTCCGAAAGCACGGTCTTGGTGAAGCAGGGTGCCTCCGATACCAAGCACAACGCCTCACGGGTGCTGACTGCGGCGCATGACCTTTCCGGCAAGTCCGACACCCTGCGTGAAACAGTGGAACACTTCGTCCAATCAATCCGTTCTGCCTAACTCACGCTATACATGACTTGATTTAAGTCTCGGGCTCGCATCACGGTGCGGGCCCTTCTTTTTGGTCAATGCTTACCCTTGGAAAGATGAAACGAATCCTCGCAATAATCGACCAGTAAATCCCGAATTTGATTTGCGCCGCCGAAGAACTCTTATTCTGGAACGGCTTTTTCTATCATTTTCATGTCAAAATTGCTTACTTTAACGGTTATCAGGCCACTTCCTGCACGACATGCGGGAAAACCCCTGCCATTATGGTGAATAAAAATAACCCATAAATGTTTGGTTAGGGTTTGCATCGCTACCCTAGGGGCAATTCGATCACTGAAAATCCGGGCCTAAAATGACATCTTCACATTCTCAGCAAACGGCTTCCGTCAAGCTGCTCGACAGCATCATGACGAAAGCTCTATTGGTTGCCGCCGCGGCCGTTTTCTTCGTTTTTGCCGCTTTCGCGCTCTACAATGATGCGTTGCAAAGCAGTTCCATCAAAAAGGAAGTGTCAAGCTTCATGGATAACGTGGGGCAGACAACGGCGAACAGCATTAACAACTGGCTTCAGGGCCGCATCATGCTGATTGATGCGGTGGCCGAGACCGCCGGAAAAGTGCCTGCCAATGAGAATGTGGGTTCTGTGCTCCAGCACAGGTTCATGGAGGAGAACTTTCAGGCTTCCTATATCGGTGAAGAAACCGGGAAGTTTCATATCTGGCCGGCTTCAGACATGCCCGCCGATTACGATCCACGCGTGCGCCCTTGGTACAAGGATGCCGCGCGCAAGGGTTCAGCGGTCCTTACGGATCCTTATGTAGATGCTTCCTCTCAGGAACTCATCATTTCCGTCGCTTCCCCAGTGCGCGGGAGCCGCGGTCTGATGGGTGTGGCAGGCGCTGACTTTGACATTGGCCGTCTGGTGAGCATGTTGCAACAGACCGACCTTAACGGGGCGGGCCACGCCTTCCTCGTTTCAAACTCTGGCAAGATCCTTGTTCATTCCGATAGCCGCCTGATCGCCAAGACATTGAATGAGGCTTACCCTAAGGGTGCGCCGCGTATCTCCAATGAGATTTCTGAGGTCGAGGACGGCGATGGCACCTCGCTGGTCACTTTCCGCGCCATTGATGGCTTGCCGGTTGACTGGTATGTGGCACTGTCCATGGACCGTGACGTTGCCTATGCCAACCTCACCCAGTTCCGCATCTCTGCTTCGATCGCGGTGGTGCTGGCAGCTCTGGTCATGGTTGTGGTTCTCGGCGTGTTCTTGACAAAGATGGTTGCAAAGCCAATCCGCGACATCACCGGCGCCATGGGAAGTCTTGCGCATGGCAACAACGCGGTTGAGATCGCAGGTGTTGGACGCAAGGATGAGATCGGCGCAATGGCTGATGCGGTTCTGATCTTCAAGCAAAATGCGATTGAAAAAGAACAGCTAGCTGCACAGCAGGCTGAGGAAGAAGCTGCAAAGCAGCGCCGTGTCGAACGCGTGAACCAGCTTATCCTGGATTTCGATGGCAGCGTGAGTGAGGTGCTGGAGACAATCAGCCGGTCTTCCGGGGATCTGGAAGGCACAGCCTCTCACCTGAACATGACGGCTGAATCCAGTGCCCGCAGTGCCGCGACAGTGGCAGCGGCCTCTGAAGAAGCCTCAACCAACGTGCGTTCCGTGGCAGCCGCCTCGGAAGAGCTGGCAGCGTCGATCTCCGAGATTGCACGTCAGGTGAACAAGTCTCGCGAGATTGCAGAGCGCGCAGCTGGTGCAGCGACGCAAACGGACGGGACCGTTCAAAGCCTTGTCACAACAACGGATCGTATCAGTCAGATCGTGGGTCTCATCAGCGATATTGCTGAACAGACCAACCTGTTGGCGCTGAATGCCACCATTGAGGCGGCCCGTGCCGGTGAAATGGGTAAAGGGTTTGCGGTCGTGGCTTCTGAAGTGAAGTCCCTCGCCGACCAGACCTCCAAGGCAACGGAAGAGATCGCAGGTCAGATCAACTCCATGCAGACTGTCTCCAATGAAGCGGCAACGGCAATCCGCGGAATTGGTTCGGTGATCAGCGAAATCAACGCCATCTCCTCCGAGATTTCCGCAGCTGTTGATCAGCAGGGTGCAGCCACGCAGGAAATCGCTCATAACGTCAGCGAAGCGGCCAAGGGTACGCAGGAAGTGTCCGAAAGCACCGTTCTGGTGACGCAAGGCGCTTCTGAGACCGAAGAAAACGCGCAGCGGGTTCTTTCTGCCGCTAATGACCTTTCTGCCAAGTCCGCCAACCTGCAGAATACGGTGAGCGACTTCGTGCAGGCGATCCGTACCGCCTGACGCACAACATGGCCCATAAAGTGAAAAGGCTCCCATTCTTGGGGGCCTTTTTTATGCGCTTGCGATGGGATTAGTCTAGGAGGGCAGCGTTGTAAGCAGATGCAGCCAGTGCTGTGTCCAGCGCAACGAGCTTCAGAACGGCCTCCTGCGCTTGAAACTTGAGCGCATTATCTAGCCCCGCTGCGCCGAGGATTTTTGCTCTGATCAGTTCGGAAAATACGGCGGAGCCTGCGATGTACCAACCAAATGGCAAATCTCGCACGCGATAGCTGATCGCCATGCGCATGGTCGAACGCACATAGTCTTCACCAAGGCGGCTCGTAAACAGCATGGTGATGTTTCTTTTTTGCTTGTCTATCAGAGCGCTGCGTTCGGCGTAGGTGTAATCGCCAAGACCGTCAATCAAACTCGTGCGGTCGTGAAACGCCACCAGAACATCGTCCAGCTCTGGCGCAATGTGAGGCCAAATGGACAACAGAACAGTCAAATCGCCCTCAGTAATGCCGAGGAAACGACGATAATCGGGAACAATACTGTCTAGGTCCGAGTAAAGGTCCATCTCTCGCTAACATAAACAACGCCACAACTAAGAATTGACTAGCAAACCTAACTCTACGAAACAAGCTGATAAGGATGATGCATGCTTAAGCGAACTCTAAATTAATGCATTGATCAGCAACGCCAGTGGGAAAACTCTCGTGGGTTCATAGGAGAATTGATCAAGTAGCTCTCAGAAAAGCCTTTGAATAGAACCTGTTGCCGCTTGAGTTGACTAGGATGGCGCCATGTAGAGTGCGCAACTTGAGCTAAAATCTGCGCAATTCATAGATGTGGAAAACTTCAGCAACAAGATTTTGGTGCGCTAGGTGCCTCGTTTAATCCAGCAGCACAGCTTCATAGGCGGAGGAAGCGACAGCGATGTCCAGTGAGACCAGCTTGCAAATGGCGTCTTCAGCCGCCCTCGCCCTTACCGGATCCCCCTCATGGCAAGCGGCAACGTGTTTGCAGATCATCTCTCCGATCACCACGTGGGAGTTGATGTACCATGCCAGAGGCAGGCCCTCTTCTCGGTGAGCCAGCGCCGTACGCATGGTTGAAGCAACATAGGCCCCGTCCAGCTTTCCATTCAAGAGAAGGGCAATATGTGCTTTTTGTTTGCGGATCAAAGCCGGGCGTCGGGCCGCGGTGCGTTCGCCGAGGCCCTGCACTTTATCGGTCTTGTTGTGGAATTCGGAGAGGAGCGGTTCCAGTGCCGGCTCAAGTTCAGACCAAAGCGAGCGAGCTGTTTCAAGCATCTGATCATCGATGCCAAGAAATGCCCGGTACTTTGGAATAACGCTGGTCACTGGACGGTGTAGGCTCATAATTCCCTAAAACTCTAATTAATTCGCCAGCGTAACACCTAGGGTAGCATATGTCCTGACACAACACGCCAAGAGTTCATATTCTGTGTTTTCCTGAGATTTGTGCATCGCACTGCAAAATATTGCTGCGCGATGCACGGGATTCACGCGTCTATGGGGTCGGCGCGCTCATGTGGCGCATGAGGAACGCTTGAAGGTGTCTCCAGTGTTCCAGGCTCGACAGCCGGAAAGGATGGCTCTTTGGTCTTGCCCCAGATCAGGCGGCGTATGTCTTCTCCAATGGAAAGAAGAACCGGGATCAGGATCAAGGTGATCAGCGTGGCAAAGATTTCGCCATAGGCCAAAGACACAGCCGCTGGGATCAGGTAGCGCGCTTGCTCCGAGGTTTCGCTCATGAGTGGGATCAGGCCAACCACCGTGGTGGCTGTGGTCAGGAAAATTGCCTGAAACCGGTCTACCCCACAGCGGAACGTGGCATCCTCGTGAGACATGCCCTCCTCTCGGGATTGGAGATAGAACGTCATCATCACCAGGGAGTCATTCACGACCACGCCGATCAGAGCCAGAACACCGAAGAACGACAGCAGCGAGAACGGCAGGTCCATGATGCCATGGCCAATGACCGCCCCAACGAAACCAAAGGGCACCACCGACATGATGAGCAAGGGTTTCCAGTAGGATTTCAGCGGCACTGCAATCAAGATGTAGATCAGAAGCCCGGCGATGATGAAGGCGCGCAGCAACCCGCCTTTCATTTCTCCAATGTCTTCCAGCTCACCGCTTTGCTTCAGCTCAACGCCCGGATATTTGGCCTCGATCTCCGCAGCAAACGCGCCGAACAGCGCTTGCCCGAGTTCTTCCGGGGGCACCACTTCACGGTTTACATCCGCCGAGATCAGCGAGATCTGAGAGGAATTGCGCCGGGTGATTTCATTGTTGACATAGCGGGCTTCTACATCTGCCACAGCCTGCAGCGGAATCCATGTGCCGTCGGCACTCTTGAGGCGCAGCTGCAGAAGGTCCTCAATGGTGTTGCGGGCTTCCAGGACGGAGCGCACCACCACACGAACTTCCGAGGTGCCTCGTTGAATGCGCTGTGCTTCACCCCCGCCGAAGGCATAGCCAATCTGGCTGGCGAGGCGTTCCGAAGAGAACCCGAGATGCCGTGCTTCTGGCTTCAGGCGCAGGCGCAGTTCCGGCTGGCCAGAGTTGAATGTGTCGCGCACATTGCTCACACCTTTGAAGCTGGCAAGCTTATCTCGCACTTCAGCTGAGGCGGCTCGCAACAGCTCAGCATTTTCGCCAAGCAAGCGAATTTCAAAGCCGCCGCTGAACTCTTCAAAACCGGAGAACGAGATTTCAGAGATGCCCTCCAACTGGCCAACCCGCTGTTCCCAAGCCTCCATGATGTCGCGGGTGGTTAGGTCTGGGCGCTGTTCGGAAGGAATAAGCTCCATGTACAGGGAGGCGTTTGCAGCCCCGCTCATGTAAGTGAAAAGGTGCTCAATGGGTTGTTTGTTCTGCGGAACGCGCTGTGCAAACTCTTCGTTCAGTTCCAGCGCTGCTTGTTCGATGATCTCCACGTTCTTGCGTGTCAGCTGCACCGGTGCGCGGGAGTCCATCTCCATGCTCACTGAAACAATCTGCCCCGGTACATTGGGGAAGAAGGTGGACTTGATCTGCCCGGTTGCCATCAAGCCGAAGACAAAGGTAGCAACGGCAAAGAACAGCACCAGCACGGCGTAGCGATTTGCCAGAGCAACCTTGAGAACCGGTGCGTAGATCTTGTCGCGAAACCCGAACAGCCCGGAGCGGAAAAATCGCTGCACATGTCCCCAAAGGCGCGCGGGCAGAGACTTCTTGGTCTCACTGTGAATGGAGATATGCGCAAGGTGGGCTGGCAGGATCAGCTTGCTCTCCAGAAGGGAGAAAAGCAGCGCAAGGATCACCGCACCTGCAAAGCTGGCGAGCACCTTGCCCAAGGGGTTGTCGATGAGCAGCATGGGCGCGAACGCCGCAACAGTGGTCAAGACACCGAACACGGTGGCAATCGACACCCGCTCAACGCCGATTTCCGTGCCTTTGATGGGATCAGCAAATCGGCGGCGCTGTTCGTGAACGCTTTCACCCACCACCACGGCATCGTCCACCAGAATGCCGAGCACAATGATGAAGCCAAAGGTGGTGATGTCATTGAGCGAATAGTCGATCCAGCCTGTCGTGGAAACCGCCAGCGCGCCGGCCATGGAAATTGGAATGCCCATGGCCACCCAGAAAGCGAGCTTCACATTGAGGAAGATCGCCAAGAGCAACGCCACCAGAAACAGGCCCTGCACGGCACTTGAGCTGAGCAGTTGCAACCTGTCAGAGATGTAAGTGCTGGAATCGCCCCAGATCTCTGCAGTCACGCCCTCCGGCAGTGTGCGGTTGAAGTCCTCAATGATTTCATTTGCTTCTGCCGAAACGTCGAGCAGGTTGTCCTTGCGTCCAATGAGCACTTCCATGCCAACAGACTGAAGGCCATTGAAGCGGGTTTGAAAGTCTACCTCTTCAAAGCCATCCGTGATTGTTGCCACGTCGCCGAGGTAGGTGGTGGAGCCATCTGCCCATTCGATGAGCGGGATCTGTCGATAATCCTCTACCGAATAGGCTTGGCTATCTGCGCGCAGGGAAATGTATCCCCCTTCCCGGCGCAGCGTGCCGCCCTGAAAATAGAGCGAGCTTTCCTGAATCTTTGCCATCACTTCTGAGATGGTCAGATCCAGCCTCTCGAGCGTGCCGGGTTTCAGCTCAACAGCAATTTCTTGTCCCTGAAGCCCCCAGTCGTTGACGCGAGATATCTCCTCGCCTGCCAGCAAGCGCAGGCGCAACGAACGCGCAAGGCTTTGCAACGTTTTGAGGTCCGTCTCACCGTGGATGGAGACATAGAGCGCGGGCACATCGAAATTGTTGGTTTCGATGATCGGGCGGCGGGAATCCTTGGGAAGGTCATACACGCCATCCACCTTGAGACGCACGTCATCCAGCAGCTTTTGCAGCTCGTAGCCATTCACCTTTTGAATGCGAATTCTGGAGAAGCCCGGTTCAGAGACGGAGCGGATGTTTTTTACGCCCTGCAAGCCTTCTATGGCTTTCTCAATCTTGCGAGTTATCTGCTGGTCAACTTGCTCGGTGTAGGCGTTGGGCAGCGTGGTCGTCACCACCACCGTGTCCGCAGGGATCTTGGGAAATCCCTCGATGCGCATGGTCATGAGGGAGGTCACCCCCACCACGAGCAGGAACACCATGAGCAGGTTGGCCGCAACCGGGTTGCGAATAAACCAGTTTGTCAGCGCAGTCATGGGTTAGCGCTCCTCAAGAACAGGCTTGACCTTCTGGCCCGGCAGGTAAGCAGCCATTGGCATGACCAGAACACGCAAGGAGCCCTCTTCCACCAGATTTTCAGGTGGGCGTACCACCACATGGCCGTCGTTACGGAACAGCGCGCGGGCTTCAAACCGGCGCAAGAGGTCGTTTTCGTCGGCATACCAGACAAAGCCATTTGGGGTTAGCGCGCTCTCCGGTATTTCCAGTGTGTTGTCGACCGCCTGTCCCGGCAGAGCGACGGTTACAAACTGGCCCGGCAATGCCCCTTGGTTTTCGGTGCCGTCCACTTCCAGAAACAGTTGATACCGGCGGCTTTCCCGATCCAGAAACCCACCTCCGCTCTGCACGGTCGCTGTTCCGATAAACGCACCGCTCTCATCCAGAATGCGGGCACGGCTGTCGCTCCAACGTTTGTCAAGCAGCGCCCATTGGCGCGCGTCCAGAGAAACATGGATGTCGAGTTGGCTGTCATCCAGAAGCGTGAACAGGGTGTCCCCTGCCGATACGCTCTGGCCGATGCTCACAGAACGGCTGGTGATGATGCCATCAAACGGGGCGGTAATCGTCGTGGAGTCCACATCATATTGCGCCGAAGCAACGCGGCGCTTTGCTGCTTCTACGGCGCTTTCAGCCACTTGCACCTCAGGAAGGTGTATGGCCATTTCCGGTGGGTTTTCATTGGGACGGCTGGCGCGCCAGTCGTTTTCGGCAATGCGGCTCTTGTTGCGCTTTTGGCGCAATGTGAACTCTGCGTTGGCCAACTCGTATTGTGCATTGGCAAGCTCAGCGTTGTAGGGGGCTTGTTCAAGGCGCACCATCTGCGTGCCCTTGGTCACACGCTTGCCCGCAAGAGCCTGCATTGAGACGCTGCGCACCGTGCCTGAAACGCGTGCCTTGAGGTCAATGGACCAACGCGGGTCCACTTCCGCGAACACGGAAACATATCCCTGATGCCGAGTGATGTTTGCGGGCACCACGCTCACAAGTGGCCTGGATTCCTCCTGAGTTTCGTCCTCAGCTACTTCCGGTTCGTCTTCCTGCATTGAAAGAAATGCCAAGACGCCACCCAACACCATGAAAGCCGCAAGCAGCCACAAGAGACGCTTTGCCATTTTTTTCTCCTAGAACCCGATTCTTGCCCCTGTGGAACGGTAGGCGAGCAAATCTGCTCATGAATTGACCTAGACAGTGGTGAGGTGAGTTGTCCTCAGGGCTTCTAATTTTCGAGACATACTTGTATCATAATAACAATATATGATACAAGTATGTCTCATAAAATTCTCTCGCTCGATAGGCTCCAATGACGCAGCAGGACAAACGCATCGTACAATCCAGAAATGCCCTCATTAGCGCAGGGCGGCAGTTGTTGCTCAAAAATCCAGGCGCGTCTTTAAGTGAGGTTGCAAAGTTCGCAGGGGTTGGGCGGGCCACGCTTTATCGGCATTTTGCCACGCGCGATGCGTTGATACTGGCTGTGTTCATTGACTCTCTGGAGGTACTGGCGGCAGAGATCGCCGCTTTGGAGGCAACCGGGCAGCGCGGTCGAGAGGCCATCGTGGCCTTGGTTGCAGCGCTCCTGCCAAAGGCTGAACACTTTCGTTTTGTTGGCGTGCATTGGGATGAACTTGCGCCCAAGGTTCTCAGCGCTCAGGAGCTCGCGGAGCGGGACAAGGAGATGGTTCAGTTCATTGTCGAGGCGCAGGCCGAGGGCGTCTTGCGCCCGGATCTGCCGCCAGAATGGATCGGATCAACCGTTGATGCATTGCTGTTCACGGCGTGGGAGTTGCGCGCAGGCGGCAAGGTGACCGATGAACAAGCGCTTCAGATCGTACTGACCACCCTTTTTGAAGGCGTCGGCCCAAGGTAGATGTTCCGGCCCCGCAGGGCCGAAACATCCCGGTGGCGTTAATGAGAGGGTGTTTCAAGCTGGTTTTCAAAGCGCAAACAACTTGGAATGTGTCTTGAGTTTTTGCTCCTGGAAAATTTCTTCTGCTGCAGACCCCTCGCCAAGGCACCGCTGTCAGGTCGACCGGGGCAGAGACGTCCAGTTCGACTGAAAACAGGTCGGATGAAAAGCGAATGCGCAACGGGTGAAATGGCGGTCTCTGCGCGTTTCCACGTAGCGTTGAGTGCAGGCTTGGGCCTTTGATGTGATCCTGATTCACTCAAAACAGGTGAACTGCCCACAACAGATGAAAATTATTTGAAATATATTAGACCTGTTCAAAGTTGCAGCAGTGAGGTGGGATTGCACTCAGTGCGCGTATTCTCGAACTTGAGTTTTACTTTGGTGGCCCCAGTCGAGGTATTGGCTCGTGAGATATTAACTAGCGGAACTCACTCGAAAAATCCTGTTCCCTGAAATTTCAGAGGTAGCGTATGGCTCAACAAAACACCTAGATATTGACCCGCTGTAATTCAGTGGTCATAAAGATTCCCTAAGGTCAGAGTTTCTCCCTAGCAGTGATATATAAGTAGGAAAACGATTGCGCAAACGTTTGTCTGGGGTTTTAATGCCTCCAACGACACGATTCATGATCTGTTTGGGAGCGGCCCTCATGAGAAAAAGCGTTCTTCAAAACGCACCTATTTCCGACATCATTTCCCGCATGGGCCATGGCGATGGCATCTGCGTGGGTGATGCAGGCCTGCCAATTCCAGCAGGTACCGAGCGGATCGATCTTGCGGTCCGTCGTCACTTGCCTGGCATGCTTGATGTGGCCGAGACCATTGGTGGTGAGCTTCAGATCGAACGTGTTCTGATCGCGAAAGAAATGGTCGAGCAACAGCCCGACTACCACGCGGAAGTCATGGCGTTCATAGCGCGCATTGCGGATGCGCAAGGCACCGACATTGCCGTCGCCACTACTTCCCATGATGATTTCAAGAAAGAAACAGCAAGTTGTAAGGCCGTTGTGCGCACCGGGGAGTGTACTCCTTACGCAAACGTCATTTTCTACGCTGGCGTTTCGTTTTAAGTCGTAACGACCAAACTTGCAGCTTGGGAGGGTAAGCGGAAGTGTCGGCCCTATTAGAACTTAAAGACATCAAGAAGTCCTTTGGCGCGGTTCATGTTCTCAAGTCCGTTGGTCTTGAGATCCATCCGGGCCGGGCTGTTGGCCTCGCCGGCGAGAACGGTGCGGGCAAGTCAACCCTGATGAAAATCATTGCAGGCATTTATGCACGAGATGCTGGCACCATCACCTACAAGGGTGAAACGGTAAACTACACCAGTGCCCGTCAGGCCATTGATGATGGCATCGCAGTGATCCACCAGGAGCTAAACCTCCTGCCAGGCCTCAGCGTTGCTGAAAACATTTTCCTTGGGCGCGAGCCAACGAAGCTTGGAAAGATCCAGTGGGACTACGTTAAGTCCGAGTCCAAGAAGTGGCTTGAGGCGCTCAAGCAGAACATCGACCCTGCCGCGCCCCTGGGTTCCCTCAGCATTGCTCAGCAGCAAATGGTTGAGATCGCACGGGCCCTGTCGCTCAACGCGGAAGTCATCATCATGGATGAGCCGACGGACGCCTTGACCGATATTGAAGCCAAGATCCTGTTTGAGGTCGTGGCTGACCTAAAAGCGCAGGGCAAAGGCCTCGTCTTCATCTCTCACCGTCTGGCAGAGATCTTTGAGATTTGTGAGGACATCGCCATTCTGCGCGACGGTCAGATGGTCCACACCGGCCCAACCGCCGAGATTACGGAAAATGATCTGATCCGGCACATGGTGGGCCGCGAACTTTCCGACCAGTATCCATTCGTTCCGGCAAAGCCCGGTGACATTCGGCTAGAGGTCGAAAAACTTTCAGCAAAAGGCTTCCACGAAGTTTCCTTTAGCGCAAGGGCGGGTGAAGTGGTTGGCTTTTCCGGACTGGTGGGCGCCGGCCGGACCGAATTGGCCAAGGCCATATTCGGAGCCAACCACGTCACAAGTGGCACCATCAAGATTGATGGGAAAGCAGTGACGATCTCCAACCCACGTCAGGGCATTGCCAATCACATTGGCTATGTGACAGAGGACCGGAAGTCCGAAGGCCTCATTCAGATGCATCCGGTCGGCTCCAACATGTCGCTGACCGGCATTGCCAAGTTCACCAATGGCATGGGCATGGTGAACCGCAAGTCTGAAGAGATCACCATTGACGAGTTCATCAAGGCGTTCAGCATCAAGACACAAGGTGGCGCAAGTCTGGTGCAGAACCTGTCCGGTGGTAACCAGCAGAAGGTCTCCATCGCCAAATCGCTGATCCCCGGACCGCGCATCCTGATCCTTGATGAGCCAACCCGCGGTGTCGACGTCGGCGCCAAACGGGAAATTTACTCACTCATCAACACGCTCAAGGCCGAGGGTCTGTGCATACTCCTGATTTCCTCCGATATGCCTGAGCTTTTGGGCATTTCAGATCGGATTCTGGTGCTTTCCAGCGGAAAGCTGACCGGTGAATTCTCTCGGGACGAAGCCGACCAGGAAAGCATCATGCGCTGCGCTGTAGCGGGCCAGTAAGCGCGCAGAAAACGGGTAGGAACCATGAACGTTAAACAATTCGCAAGCGACAACAAATCGCTGATTGGCCTTCTGCTATTGATGGCAATCGTTTCGGTGATCAATGCCAACTTCCTTGGCGTTGACAACATGCTGAACATCCTGCGTCAGACCTCAATCAACGCTGTGATTGCGATGGGCATGACCTTTGTAATCATCACGGCTGGTATTGATCTGTCAGTGGGCTCAATCCTTGCCTTTGCGGGCGCCGTCTGCGCCAGTCTGATCGGCATGGACACCCCCTTGGTGCTGGCCTTGTTTGCCACATTGCTGGTGGGCGCGGCGCTTGGCGCAACCAGTGGCGTCATCATCGCGTATGCCGGGGTGCAGCCTTTCATTGCCACACTTGTTGGTATGACCATGATCCGCGGTGCAACCCTGGTTTATACTGAGGGTCGCCCAATCTCGACCGGCAGCTTCGACGTTGCAGAGAGCTTTTATCAGTTCGGTGCGGGCTATACCTTTGGTTTGCCTAACCCTGTGGTCGTCGCAGCGGTCGTGTTAATCATCTGTTGGTTTATTCTTACACACACCAAGTTGGGTAGGTATGTTTACGCTATTGGCGGCAACGAAAACGTAGCACGTTTGTCCGGCGTAAATGTAAGAGCTGTCAAAATTACCGTCTACGCTATCAGTGGCACGCTGGCAGCTCTGGCGGGGATCATTCTGACCGCTCGCTTGGAGTCAGCTCAGCCTACAGCAGGTCTGGGTTACGAGTTGGATGCCATCGCCGCAGTCGTTCTGGGAGGAACCAGCCTCATGGGCGGCCGTGGTCGAATTATTGGCACCATCATCGGTGCGCTGATTATCGGCGTGCTGAACAACGCCCTGAACATCATGGATGTATCATCTTACTACCAGATGATCGCCAAGGGCGCTGTGATCCTTCTCGCGGTTGTTGTTGACAGCCGTGGCAAGGCAAATGGTTAGGTCACGTAGGCCACTTCATCGGGAGATTGAAATGAAGAAACTACTTGGAATCGCCGTCGGTACAGCAATGCTGTTGGGCTCCACCGCTCATTCAATGGCAGCTGACACCATGGCACTGGTTGTCTCCACCCTGAATAATCCATTCTTCGTCACCCTCAAGGACGGTGCTGAAGCCAAGGCTCAGGAAATGGGTTACGAACTGCTTGTTCTCGACAGCCAGAACGATCCAGCCAAAGAACTTGCCAACGTTGAAGACGTTCTGAACAAGGACATCAAGATCCTTCTCATCAACCCAACCGACTCTGACGCAGTTTCCAGCTCGATCCGCGCTGCAAACCGCAAGGAAATTCCGGTTGTTACCCTGGACCGTGGCGCGTCCCGTGGTGAAGTTGTCTCTCACGTTGCATCCGACAACGTTCTGGGCGGCGAAATGGCCGGTAAGCTGATCGCTGAAAAGCTTGGCGGTTCCGGTAAGGTTGTAGAGCTGGAAGGCGTACCAGGTACGTCAGCTGCTCGTGACCGTGGTGAAGGCTTCAACAAGGCAGTTGCAGCAGTGGAAGGCATCGAAGTTGTTGCCAGCCAGCCAGCTGATTTTGACCGTACCAAGGGTCTGAACGTGATGGAAAACATCCTTCAGGCACAGCCAGAGATCAACGCTGTGTTCGCACACAACGATGAAATGGCTCTGGGTGCAGCAAAGGCAATTGAAGCATCTGGTCGCGACATCATCGTGGTCGGCTTTGACGGCACCAATGACGGCGTTGCAGCGGTAAACGATGGCTCCATGCTGGCGACTGTTGCACAGCAGGCTAGCATGATCGGTGCCATCGGCATCATCACTGCAGACCAGATCCTTAAGGGTGAAAGCGTAGAAGCTTACACTCCTGTTCCACTGAAGCTGGTAACCAAGTAATACATCAGCTAGTGCTGTGATAGATTCGGACCCGGCGCACCGTGCCGGGTCCACCAGACGAGGCGTGGGGAAAGATGGTCAGTATCAAAGATGTAGCTCAAACAGCTGGCGTGTCACCTTCGACAGTTTCTCACGTTATCAATAAGACACGGTACGTGTCCCCATCGACAACCCGACGTGTAGAGCGGGCGATCGACCAGCTCGGCTTCCACCCAAGTACTCTCGCCCGTGCCCTGAAAATGAACCGGACCAACAATCTGGGCATGTTGGTTTCCTCCAGTACGAACCCTTTCTTTGCAGAGGTTGTTCGCGGGGTTGAGGAAGGGTGCTATCAAAACAACTTCAGCCTGATCCTGTGCAACTCGGGCAATGAGATTGACCGGCAGCTCGATAACCTGACCACACTTGTTCAAAAGCGCATTGATGCGCTGGTGGTCATGACAAATCGCTCCGAAGAAAAGTTCAATGAGGCCCTGCAAAAAGTGAAGGGCCTGCCAAAGGTGGTGTTGGATTCAGCGCCGCAGGAACATGCCTGCACGTTGCAGGATGACTCTGTTCTTGGCGGTCGTCTGGCCACCAACCACCTGCTGTCCTGCGGCCTGAAAAAAATAGGCTGCCTGAAGGGCCCGGAAGGCCATCCACGCTCCATCGACCGTCATCGCGGCTATCTTGAGGCCATGTCTGCAGCTGATTTGCCAGTGAACGCCGAATGGAGTGCTTCTGGGCCCCTCACCGTTTCTGGGGGCTACAAAGCCATGTCCCAGATCCTGGAGCGTGGTCAGATGCCAGAAGCCATTTTCGCGTTCAACGATCTCATGGCCATTGGCGCTTACCATGCGATACAGGAGCGAGGCCTGCGTATCCCTGAGGACATTTCTGTTATGGGATACGATGATATTGAATATGCTGGCTACATGACGCCAACACTGACAACAATCAAGCAACCGAGTTTCGAGCTGGGTCTGGAAGCTGCCAGAACGCTGATCGACCACCTGGACAACAAGGTGGACATGCCCCCTGTCATTCAGCTCGTGCCAGAACTCGTCATCCGTCAATCGGTAAGGAAGTAGGAAAGCCATGTCCATCGCGGTTCTAGGCTCCATCAATGTCGACATCATCACGCGTTCAGAGCGTCTGCCAAAGCCGGGCGAGACCCTGCATGGGCAAAGCTATACCACCAGTCTTGGCGGCAAGGGCTGTAACCAGGCCGTGGCAGCACGCAAACTGGGCAGCGACACCACGCTGATTGGCCGGGTTGGCAAGGACAGCTTTGGCCAGCTTGCACTTGATAACCTGCGGGAATTTGGCGTGCCTCTGACGGATGTCATGGTGGATGAGAACACGGCTACCGGGATTGCCGTGATTGGCGTTGATGCGAATGCGGAAAACAGCATCACGGTGATCGGCGGTGCCAACATGGCCGTGGATTCATCTGATGTGGCGCGCACCAGATCGGTGATTGAAGAAGCCAAGATCCTGATGATTCAGCTGGAAGTGCCGGTTGAGACTTGCCTTGAAGCGGCGGCCTTGTGCCGGGCAGCCGGGGGAACGGTGATCTTTGATCCGGCTCCAGCGCCTGCCCATGGGCTGCCTGCGGGCTTCCTTGAAAACGTTGATGTGGTTACGCCCAATGAGACCGAAACTCATATCCTGACCGGTATTCTGCCAACCAACGAAGCTGAGGCCCAGCAGGCTGCCGAAAAGTTGCATGCAAAAGGCATATCTGCCGCCATCGTGAAGCTGGGTGCCAACGGGGTGTACTACAGCGGTTATGGTGAGACCGGCTTCATCAAGCCGTTCAAAGTTGAGAGCATCGACAGCGTGGCTGCTGGTGACTGCTTCAATGGCGGTCTTGCACACGCCCTGCATACCGGCTTGCCATTTGGTGAGGCCGTCCGCTACGCTGCGGCCTGCGGCGCGCTTGCAACCACCAAGATCGGCGCTGCCCCTGCCGCGCCTACAGCGGCAGAAGTGGAAGCTCTACTCAATTCACAGTGAGGCCATATCACTGAACCCGAGGAGGACTGGTGTGTGGCGCGCCAGTCCTCTTTTTTGTTTTAAACGCCCAGAATTTCCGCGCCTCCCCTATTGGCCATGCTTTTCTTTGTGGCACAGTGTGGTACACCGCGTTCCGAATGGTGAGAAGGAACAGGATTTCCATGCGTATTGTCGTGATGGGTGTAAGCGGATGTGGCAAGTCCACAGTCGGTCGTGCTTTGGCAGACCGGCTCGGGTTGCCGTATATCGAAGGCGATGCGCTGCATTCCGATGACAACAAACGCAAGATGGCTGAAGGCATTCCACTGACCGATGAAGACCGCTGGCCCTGGCTGGACCAGGTGGGCCATGCTCTTGCTGCGCCCGACCATGGTGCGGTTGCCGCGTGCTCCGCGCTAAAGAAGAGCTATCGTGATCGATTGCGCAGTGCATCCGGTGCTGATCTCAAATTCATTTTCCTTTACGGCTCTCGAGACCTGTTGCAGCAGCGCATGGAAACGCGCGAAGGGCACTTCATGCCGCCCGCGCTGCTGGAAAGCCAGCTTGCCACGCTTGAGAACCCAACTGAAGAGCCCGGTGTGCTGCCGCTTGATGTGGCAGAACATGCTGAAACTCTTGCGGAAAAAGCAGTCCTGTGGCTTGAAGGCGAAGCCGGATAGCAAAGCCTATTAGGTCTAACGGTTCAATTTACGGGTGCTATGGCGGCCGCTAGCCTTCCTTCCAGAAACAGGGAGGGAAGCAAATGGACATACTGGCTTTTGCCAAGGGCGTTTTTGAAGCGCAGCGATTTTCGAAGTTCATTGGAGCGGAACTGACAGGAGCGACACCAACAACTGCTGAAATCACGTTGGCAATTCGGGACGAACTGAAACAGCAGCATGATTTTGTTCATGGCGGTGTGCTGAGCTATCTTGCTGACAATGCAATCACTTTTGCGGGCGGCATTGCCCTTGGCGGCAACGCGTTGACCTCTGAATACAAGATCAACTATGTACGCCCGGCGGTTGGCGAGACGCTGATTGCGCGGGCAAAGGTAGAGGCCTCCGGCAAACGCCAAGCCGTGTGCTCCTGCGCAATCTTTGTTCTGGCCGATGGGGCCGAGAAGGTCTGTGCAATCGCGCAAGGCACTGTGGTTCCAGCGGGTTAGCTCATTTGGTGAGCCGGCGCAGGCCGCGCTTCAATGCCATGATCACCAAGCCGCCAAGGCCGGCGGCAAGGAACAGATAGCCCATGGGGATGAGGAAAAATGGCTCACG
Source organism: Pseudovibrio exalbescens (assembly GCF_028737195.1). Classification (GTDB taxonomy): domain Bacteria; phylum Pseudomonadota; class Alphaproteobacteria; order Rhizobiales; family Stappiaceae; genus Pseudovibrio; species Pseudovibrio zosterae. The sequence continues at coordinate 132,730 of NZ_JAQZAJ010000004.1, forward strand.
CAAGAGCCCGTTTTCGTCGACGGTGCTGCCGATCATTTGAAAGGCCACAACACAACCAACACCGATCAGCGTAAGTATGACGAATACAATTTGAGTTTTGGTCATCAGCTTTGAGCCTCTTCAATCTTGCGGGCGATGCGCGGGTCGTTTGCAAACAACTGGATTGGGAAATCCATGCGCTTGCGTGGACCATCGCAGACCGCCTGAGCACCGCCCTGCTGGATGCGAATGCGCCACGATTGAGCCTGGGTTGGGCCGGGATCTGCAAAGGCGTTGCAGGTGAGAACGGCCACGTTGGCGCGGGCCTCCGGATCGCGAACCGACTGGTAGCGGATCAGCTCCGCACCGTGCTCGCGGGCGGTGTCGGCAAGGGACTGACAGGCGTTATAACTCATTAAATCCAACCACTTGGCTCTTTCGGCAGAGAACGGCGGCACCGTTAAATCAACGGCGACCTGAGTCTCTACCGTGACAGCAAATCCTGTAAATTCTGCGGCATTGTCAGGGTAAGGTGTGGCCGGACTCTCTTGAAAAAACAAAAGGCGGTAGAACACCAGCTCTGCGAGGGCGGTTTCAATGTGCTCGGCAGCGTAATAGACACCCAAGGTCCGCCCTGCCCGGCGGAACCGCGAGCCATGTGGGTATGGGCTGCCATAGCGGAACGGCGTGGAAAGCAAATAGTGCAGGTGCTGACACTCTTGAGGGACCGTCGGTTTGGTCTCCTCCAGAATGTCTTCCAGCAGTTCTTGCTCCTCGACTGTGTCCACCAGCTTCATGGTGGCGAACTGATGCTGGGATTCAACCAGACGCCAGACGGCTTTTGAATAAGGCTTCAGATCAGAGGATTGCACGGCGCGCATCCAGATAGCCTAGAACCTCTACCAAGCCGCTGACGGTTTGCACCTTCTCGATCGGCTTTCCGCCTAAAGCGTTGTTTTCATTGCGCATCCATTCCCGAACTACGTTTGGGTCACCGCCGGAGATGGCGTCCAGAGAACGGAAGACGCGCACGATCAGGGCGGCGAGTTCAAACTCTTTCGAGCCCTCGGGAATGAGCTTTTGCGCGCTCTTGATGCGCGAGATGGAGGCCGGGCTGACGCCAATGGCTTTGCCCAGTCCCTCGGCGGTCATGCCGAGGCGCTCACTTGCCCGCAATACGGCCTTGCTCAGAACCTCCGAGCGCGAAGGCCGAACGGCTGCTGCCTGTAATGATGGGGTCATGATGCCCTCCTTTCACATGAAATATAGAGCATAACATCTTTCATGTGAAGGGTGTGTTTGCGAGCAAGGGAAATCGACCTGCCCGACGGTAGCCGCGTTATGGGCTCCGGTTGAGGCGGTGCGGATGTGGGGTTGCGTTGGGTTGCGCGGATTTGAATGATTTTGAATGAAACGCGTAGATTGTGCGTTGGGGGCGGTCGCCTGGCGTAAAGCCCTAGGATTTACCTGAGAGACCCGCCGCAAGAGCGTCAACGAGTGCGCTTAGCACGAAACCCGCTTGAGGGGACAAGTTAAACTTATCCCCCCGGATGTGGGCGGCGGGTATGGTGAGCACATCGAAAGCAGGTGTGCTTGAAAACCCGAGCGGCCAGACAGCGCCGACAGCGACAGAGGTAGAGCAGCGCCAAAGCCGAGAGCGACAGAGCTGACTGGCGCTGAGGCCGAGAGTGGCTTGAGGCCGCCGGAACGGCTAAACCCGAGCGTTGCCCCAGTTGCGGCCCATGACCAGCAGGATGGTGAGACCGATGGCGCAGAGGATGCCCATGGCCCAGAACGTCCAGACCGGGGAGAGTTCAAACAGCACACCGCTGGCGATGCCCGCACCGGCCACGCAGACGCCGAAATAGGTCTGTGTCATGCCTTGCGCGGTGCCAAGACGTTCGGAGGACACAACGGAGGCGACGTAGCTCATGAGACCCAGATAAAGCATGCCATAGTTCAGCGCGTGCAAGGTTTGCAGGCCCAAAGCCATCCAGAGATCGGTGGCGTAAGGAAACAGGAACCAGCGCAGCACCCCGGCCGCCGCACCAATGAGCATCATGTTGCGTGCGCCAAGGGTGCGCAGGAACCACGCCCCAAACACGAAAACGCCGATCTCGGCCATGGTGCCAGCCGCCCACAACACGCCCACCATGCTGGGCTCGATGCCTGCGTTCAGCCAGAAAATGCTGGCAAAGGAGAAGAACGCACCAAAGGCACCCAGCACCAGCCCGGTGGCCAGCAGCGCAAGGTGAAGCTCCACGCGGCGCAGTTCCTGCGCCTTCCAAAGGGACTCCCGCTTGCCGTGCTGGGGTTTTTCAGAGGGCATGCCCGGCAGCACCGGCGCAATCAACCCGGTGAGCAAGGTGCCGAGCACCAAAAGCCACATCAGGTCTGTGGGGGCATAAAGCGCCACCAGAAAACCACCGACCAGCGTGGAAAGCACATAGAAAGCCGAGCCCACAGCGCGCATGGGGCCATAAGACAGGTTGCGCGTGCGCACGGCCTCATAGGCGTAGGCGTCCATGAGCGGTTGCACCGGCGCGTTGAACAGCGACACCAGCACCATCAGGGCAACGGCCATGAGGTAAACATCCGCCATGATGATGCCGACGAACGCGGCGGCATAGCCGATGCAACACAGGGCAATGGAATGGCGGCGACGCCCGGCGCGGTCGGCCAGGCCGGTGAGAACCGGGCTCGCGATGATGCGCAAGAGGTTTGGCAAGGCCACAATGAAGGCGATCTGAACCGGCGTGAAAGACAGCGCTTCCAGATGCAGCGGGAAATAGGCGTGAAAGAACCCCTGCCCGAAATTCCAAAGGGCGAACATTGCGGAAATGCCGATGCCAATCATCAGTCCGCTTTGAACCTGTGGCGTGGTGGTGGCGCCATCTGTTGAGGTGTATTTGTTCATGCCGACCTGCAGCCTTCTGTATCATTTGCTTCTCGGGCACTGCCACGGCCACGAGCCGATTGCTCATGGGTGACGGGCAGCCGACCGACGATTGCCAAAGAAGCTTGTGCTGTTTTGGAATACGCGAAATGGGGGCTTTAGCGCCCTTTCGACACGCTCATTTGACTGAAACCAAAGTAGAAGCCAATGATTCGTTTGGAAAAGAACTGCGTCACGTTGCGCAAGAATTTGCGCAGGCGGACAAGCGCACTGGTATTTCTAGGGTTGTGAGGCGTAAAGCCTCAAGTGTTTCTTGCGGTTGTTTGGCTTGTTTCTTGAGCAGGCTAAAGGCCGCGCAACGCCTGTGCCCTTTGCGCACAAGCCACAAGAAAACACTGCTTTAGGGAGCGGGCGACAGATTAATTCCTTTGCAGGAACGCCTGTTGCCGTGCATTTCACCCGCAAAACCTGTAGCGCGTTCACAGCGAACCCTTGATTTGGGCCGTTTGTGCTGTTGATGGCGGGACGGCTTGCTTGCGCTGGCTTGCAGCTCGCATAAAAATGGCGGACCAACCGGCAACGGTTGCAGTGTTTCAAACAAAGCATTTTTAACGAGCATTTTTGCGCTTTCTGCCGCCTTGTCCGGCAGGGCGCGCCATGACGATTTGGACCGGGCATGACAGAAAAGAAAACGAAGCAAAACCTTCTGAGCTGGCTGGGGTTCCAGTTCACATTCGAGCCGGACCGCAATCGTTTTGTAGGTACCCTTCTCGGATTCGTTATCTTGCTGTTGGGCGCTCTTCTCATATTGTCTGCGATAGTTGCCGTCATTGGGTTTCTACAGGCCGTTTTTGGCTTCAGTGAAAACCACGAAGCCATTCGCAACATCGGCTTTGTTGTCGCTGCCATTGTTGGTGCGCCCTTCGTGGTCTGGCGCGCGGTCGTGGCGCAAAAGCAAGCTGACACGGCGGAGCAAAGCCACATCACAGACCAGATCAACAAGGCTGTGGCCGGGTTGGGCGCGGAGCGCACCGTGGACCGCATTGGGCGGCCGATCAAGATTGTTGACCGGGTCGGGCTTATTGAAACCGAGCGCACTGAGATTGAATGGCAGGGCAAGCCCCTTGAACTCAACGAAGAAGAAGAGGTGACGGAGAGAGGCGACTGGCAAGTCTTTTCAGAAACTCTGCCCAATCTGGAGGTGCGTATCGGGTCAATCTATGCGCTGGAACGGATCGCGCAAGACAGCCTCCGCGACCATATCCAGATCATGGAAATCCTGACGGCCTACATCCGAGAAAACGGGCCTGCAGGAAAACTAGAGGCACGTTCTATTTTGATGCCTTTGCCAAAGCCGAGAACGGACATTCAAGCGGCCATTGACGTGATTGGCCGCCGAACAGATGAACAAGTGAAGGTTGAGTGGGAGAAAAAGTATAGGCTGGACCTGCGCGAAACCAATCTTTCCGGTGCGAACTTTAAAGGTGGGAAGTTCGAAGGGGCGCTGTTCAACGGAAGCGATTTGCAGAATTGCAGGTTTGGAAACGCAAAACTCAAAGCTGTGCGCATGCGGGGATGCATGCTTAACTATGCTGAGTTCCGTGAGGCGGATTTGACTGGGGCAGTTCTTGATGGAGTTAAAATCACAGCGTTGCAAGGACTGAACGATTCTTATTATGCAGCTGCAGAGGCAAAAGGCCTAACTGTAGCCGGAGCCGATATCTCGGCCATAAGGTTTTTCAGGAATGAGGACAGTGTAAACCCGACGCTAGGAAGCCGGGATACCATCTTGCATGGAAATATTGAGTTGAAGCGCGATCAACACAGTGAAGATATGGAGAAGTTTTTTTACTTAAAACACGACAGAAGAATAGACGACGAGAAGGGAGTACTATCCCGCTTGCAGACCGCAGGGTTGCTTTACTGGAGCCGTTTCGATTGGCGCGACGCGGCGACAGCTATTATGATGCAAAAACTCTGGGATGATCTCGGCCTCAAAGGCTTTCCCTATGAGGATTGACGTTGGTGTGGAGCACTCCGGTGCGGGGGGCTTTTGCTCGTTCCGTTTGCGGTGCTTAGCACTTCGCTTTTTCCGGGGCGTCCGCCCGCTCCGGCGGTCTAGAGCCGCGTTTCGTGGCTTGATCCCTCTCCAACAAGAAAGGCCCCAGTGCGAGGCCTTCTGCGTTGGTTCTTTCAGCACTCAGCTTTCAAAGGCGTAATTCCGGAAGCGGTACAGGCTCTACTGGATCCCGCATCAAGTGCGGGATGACGATTGAGAGGTGGGGCGCGCGGTGCGGGGGGCTCTTGCTCGTTCCGTTTGCTGCACTAGGCACATCGCTTTTTCGGGGCGTCCGCCCGCTCCGGCGGTCTAGAGCCGCGTTTCGTGGCTTACCCGCCCCCCACAAAAATGGCCCCAGCGCGGGGCCTTCTGCGTTGGTTATTTCAGCACTCAGCTTTCAAAGGCGTAAATCCGGAAGCGGGACGGGCTCTACTGGATCCCGCATCAAGTGCGGGATGACGCTAGCGAGGTGGGAAGCGCACGGTGGGATGACGCTGGTGGGGGGAGTGAAGTGCGGTGTGGAATCACACTCATGCGTGTTGAGATTTGGGAGCGGTTCCTCCCCTTTTGCTGTCATGCCGGACAAGGCGAGCGCAGCGAGGCGCTGATCCGGTATCCAGAGGTGCGTGGGTGTGGAGAGAGGCTCTACTGGATCCCGGCTCGAGGGCCGGGATGACGGAGGTGGGTTGGGAAGCGCGGTGCGGGATGACGCCGAGGGGTGGGAAGTGCGGTGCGGGGTGACGCAGGAGAAGGTGGAACGCACAGTGCGATGGGAGTGCAATGATCGTCGTCTTTGCATCGTGACAGTAAATGCGCGGTGCTCATGAGATTTTCCGCGCTCACCGCATACCCTAACTGTCATACCGGACAAGGCGAGCGCAGCGAGGCGCTGATCCGGTATCCAGGGGAGCGGTCGTTTGGGGAGGCCGGGCGGCTGGATCCCGCATCAAGTGCGGGATGACGGGGGTGGGGTTGGGACGCGCGGTGCGGGATGACTGGCTGGATCCCGGCTCGGGGGCCGGGATGACGGAGGTGGGCGCATGGTAGGCGCAGTGCGGGATGACGGTGGTGGGTATGGTAGGCGCCGTGCGGGATGACGCTGAGGGGTGAAAGGCGCAGGGTGCTAAGTGCAGGCCGGGTTGGTTGGTGGAGGGAGAGAAAACCCCAACCTGGCGCGGGCCAGATTGGGGTGATGTGGTGCTTTTAAAACAAGCGCTTAGGCAACGGCCTTTTCAAGGATCTCGCGGGAGCGGTCCAGGGTGATGGACTGGTTCTCGCCCAGCTGCACCATCTGGTGGCGCTCCAGCTGCTCCACAACGGCGTTGACTGCTTCTTCGCGGGTGCCGGTGTATTCTTCCAGCTGGGTCTTGACGTTCAAAGAGTGGTAGAACTTTTCAATGGCCTGAACGGTGCGTTCCGCCAGATCGTCGCCCTCTTCCAACGCGAAGACGTTGCGGCCCATCTGCTCAAGCTTGGCCTGCTTGAATTCCATCTGGTTGCGCAGAAGCCATGGCTGGATGATGGCAAGCGAGCGGCCATGGTCCACGCCGTAGAGCGCTGTAAGCTCGTGGCCGATCATGTGGGTTGCCCAGTCATGGGGCACGCCGGTGCCGATGAGGCCGTTGAGGGCCTGATTGGCGGTCCACATCAGGTTGGCGCGCCACTCGTCGCTGTCGCGCTTGTCAAAGTCGTTGGCCAGTGACAGCAGCGTGCGCAGAAGCGTTTCGGCATAGCCGTCCTGAACCTTGGCCGCGTGGGGCCTTGTGAGGTACTGCTCACAGATGTGAACCCATGCATCCACAAGGCCGTTGACCACCTGATTTTCTGGCAGGGTCTTCATCACGTCTGGGTCCATGACCGCGAACTTCGGCTGCACGGCTGGAGACATGAACGCCAGCTTGTCCTGGGTTTCGCCGCGGGTGATGACCGCGCCCTGGTTGGACTCGGAACCGGTTGCCGGCAGGGTCAGGATCGCGCCGAGCGGCAGTGCGTCGGTGACGGTGTGCTTGCGCTCCATGATGTCCCAACCAGCGCCGTCATACTTGGCCGCAGCGGCCACATACTTGGAGCCGTCGATGACCGAGCCGCCGCCCACTGCGAGGATGAAGTCGATGCCCTGCTCCTTGCAAAGAGCCACTGCCTTGTCCAGCGTTTCAGCCCGGGGGTTTGGCTCAACGCCTGAGAACTCCACCCATGTGTGGCCGGAAAGCGCTTCCTTGACCTGATCATAGACGCCGTTGCGCTTGATGGAACCGCCGCCGTAGATGACCAGAACTTTCTGATCTGCAGGAATGGCGTCCTTGATGCTTGCAATCTTGCCCTGACCGAATTCGATGCGGGTTGGGTTTGCATAGGTGAATTGCATGGAGCACTCCATTTGTTTGCTCAGTTGACACAGTGCTCTGGAAGCAAGGTTCCAGAGGCTGCTGTTGTATCCGGCGCTTTGCTCATTTCATGAGAGCAAAGGCCGATGGGTGTCGGGCACCCGCTATTGCTGAAGGGCGGGTGCGGGTTATCACATTTGTGCAGGGCTCGGCAGGAAGTGTCCCATCTCCCTGTGTACTGGGAAGCTGGAGTGGCGGCGCAATTGCGCGGCTATCCTTGGGTATTTCCTTTGTGGCCCGTGATCATGTGAGCGAAACTTAAGAGCCGCTGCCGGAATTTGCGATACAGGATCCTGCAGATGATTTGCATGATTCTGCCTTGAGGCATATTTTTGTTGTAGGGCTGAAGGCAACATGGCAAACCGGAGGAAACGCAACACACCATGGCCGAACAGATGCAGGAACCTTACAAAGTATTCGAACAACTTGATGGAGATGGCGTTCTGTGCGCGCCCGTTCAAGGGGTTTCCATCTTCAGAATGTCCCGCGTTCATCCGGAAACGCCGATGATGTACCATGTGGGCCTGACCTTCATGATTTCCGGGCGCAAGGCGGGGGTGTTTGGCGGCAAACGGTTTGAATATGGCCCGGACCATGGGCTGCTTGTTTCAACCCCCTACCCCATTGCCTGCGAGGCGCTGTGTTCGCCGCAAGAGCCCATTCGCGGCATGCACATTGAGCTGGACATGCCCCAGCTTCGAGCGCTGCTGGATGAGCTGGACGAACTTTCCGCCCCCTCGGCGAACGCAAGTCGGGAAGACCTGGGCGTCACCACATTCCCCATGACGCCAGAGATTGCCGCCAGCCTGCGCCGTTTATGCGAGGCGCTTGGCGATGAACGCCACAGCAGCATTTTAGGCCCTTCACTGGTGCGAGAGCTGCTCTACTGGATGCTGTACACGGAGGCCGGTTCCACCTTGCGGGCGTTTGCCACACGGGAGACGGTGAGCAACCGGCTGGCCAAGGCGGTGGATTACATCAACGCCAACTACCCGGAAAAGATACAGGTTGAGGACCTGGCCAGCCTTGCGGGCATGAGCGTGTCGTCCTTCCACCGGGCGTTCAAGAGAACGGTGTCTGACGCGCCGCTGCAATACATCAAGAAAGTGCGCCTGACCAAAGCCAAGTCGCTCATTGTGCGGCATGGGGAGAGCGCGGGACAGGCCGGGCTCAAGGTGGGCTATGACAGCGCGGCTCAGTTCAGCCGGGAGTTCAAGCGCTACTTCGGCGTCTCCCCCAGCCAAGCGGGCGAGCTGTCCTACTCGGAGTTCGAGTAGAAGCTGAGGGCAGTAACCGCTTCGAGTGCGCCGGCCGCGGTGGTGGATCCCGCATCAAGTGCGGGATGACGGTGGCGAGGTGGGAAGCGCACGGTGGGATGACTGACTGGATCCCGGCTCGGGGGCCGGGATGACGGTAGGGGATGGTAGGCGCAGTGCGAGATGACGCTGGGGGGTGTTGAGGTCAGAAAGCCAATCCTCCCCTTTTGCTGTCATGCCGGACAAGGCGAGCGTAGCGAGGCGCTGATCCGGTATCCAGAGGTGCGTGGGTGTTGGGAGGCCGGGCGACTAGATCCCGCATCAAGTGCGGGATGACGCCGAGGGGTGGGACGCGCAGTGCGGGATGACGGTGGTGGGTGTTTGGGTCTGAGAGCGGTTCGTCCCCTTTTGCCGTCATACCGGACAAGGCGAGCGGAGCGAGGCGCTGATCCGGTATCCAGGGCTGTGTGCACCAGCGGGTTGTGAGAGGCTCTACTGGATCCCGCATCAAGTGCGGGATGACGGTGGTGGGGATGGTAGGCTTAGGGCGAGAGTCGAGAGAATAGGTGTGCAAGGATCGCCATCCTTGCATCGTGACCTTATTTCACTGCGGTTCTCATGAGACTTTCCGCGCTCACCACCTTCCCTCACTGTCATGCCGGACAAGGCGAGCGGAGCGAGGTGCTGATCCGGTATCCAGGGCTGTGTGCACCAGCGGGTTGTGAGAGGCTCTACTGGATCCCGCATCAAGTGCGGGATGACGGTTGAGAGGTGGGAAGCGCGGTGCGGGATGACGGAGGGATGTGTGGGCCCCCCCATCCGCTGTGGTGCTCAGAGCCGCGTGTCGTAGCTCAACCCCTCCCCCACCAAAAAGGCCCCAGTGCGGGGCCTTCTGTGTTGGCTCTTTCAGCACTCAACTCTCGAACGCGTAAATCCGGAACTGAGACAGGTCATAGCCCACGCCCAGCTCGCTGAGGATTTGCGAAATCTGACCGCGATGGTGGATTTGATGGGAGTAGGTGTGTTCCAGCCATGTCATGGCGCTGTAGCCCAGTGCTCCGGGGCCGCGGGCCTCGTTGTAGGGCTTGAAGTCGGTGACATCCAAACTGGACAGGTCAATGGTTTCGGCAAACTTGACCAAAGCGTGATCAAAGGACTGCAGAAGGTCGATAATACCGTCCAATGACATGGTGGGGCTTGGACGCATGGAACGCACCGGCATCTTTAACAGGGCTTGATCATAATCTGCCTGAATGCCTTTGCTGTGCAGCAGTTGATACAGGAAGACGCCGCCAAGGGCCATGTGGCCCAGAAGGTCTTTCAGGGAAATGTCGGCTTGAACGTGGCCTGCAATGCAGCCGCCCCGCGGCTTTGCAATCTTATCTTCAGGCAGCGTGCGGATGAACTCGACCAGCTTGATGTCACTGTTTCGATTGTACACCGCGCGGGCAACAAGTGCTTCTTTCATGGCAATGCTCTTTAACAGCAGAAGGAAGGGGTCTCCCCCTTCCCTCTGGAAAGGACCTAGTCAGACCAATGAATGTCTTCGTTGGCTACGGGTTGATATGGATTTTCCTTGTGAATGCGGATGTGGCAGGTGCCAAACTTGCTGCGTGGGCATTGCTTGTGGGGCCATGGGCCGCCATGCAGCTTGATAGGCATGATGTGGTGCATCATGGCCACGTGCGCCCGGTAGACCGTGTTGCCGCCCTGCCCATAGGACAAGGGATGCTTTTCTTCCACGATGGCAAGGTTCCACGGCTCTTCATAGCGCCCGCCGCGCTGCTGGCGGCCACAGCTTCCGCAGGGGTCCTGAACGGCGTGGATCCAGTCGCCTTCCTCGGTGATGCGCAGTTTGCCAAAGTTGGCAATTGCGTAAAACTCCAGCGTGGCAATGATGCGCTCCTTGGGCGGCAGTTTGTTAACGCCTGCATACCAATCCAGCCAATCCTTCTCGCAGCTGTACTCAAGGCAGTCTTGCAGGGCATCGACGCCATGATTGCGGTATACGTTTGTTAGAAGGGAACCGCAGTAGTCCCGATAGAAGTCGTGAAGGTCTTTGGCCCCCTTTTCGACTTCCAGATAGAACTCAATTGCCCCATCAAGATCGCCTAGGTCCAGCCTTTCCTGAAACCGCGCTGCCGCATCGCGAACCAGGCTGCGAATGGAGGCAAGGGAGAAAGAGGTGTCGGCGTAGTTGCCGAAAAGGTCCTCAACAGCCACGATCGCCTTGGCGCTGTCATGGCCGAAGGTGTTGCTGGTGAAGGTGATGATGGACGTCATCCATCCATTGAAGAGCCGGTGAAGGTCGGTGTAGAGGCCGACCACGTGGTCGAACTCCTGGCGCAGCTCTTCATTGGAGCCGGAGTTTGCCGCAGCGAGCATACGCTGGTGGCCCGACATGGCGAGCTTTTCTAGCTCGGCAGGAGTAAACATCTGTGACATCTTAGAGGTCTCCATCGCAAGGGCGCGGTTACTGCTGGTCGAACGCAACGACGGCATTCACGACTTCCTGTGGGACTTCGAGGGGATAGAAGTGAGCGCCTTGCAGGTACTCCCAACGGGCGTGGGGCATGATGCGCGCCAAAGCGACGCCAGAGGTATAGGGCGGCTGGAACTTGTCGTTAACGCCCCAAAGCAGCATTGCCGGACGGTTCCACATGACCATCTTGGGAGAGGCTTCAACTGTCCACTTGTTGTCCATGGCCTTGAGATAGTTGATGAAGTGCTGGCGGGTTTCGTCGTTTTCCGCATAGTTTGCTAGAAGGTCCGCCCGGATTTCAGGGGAGAGGGTCTTGCTTGGCTCCATCAGGCCGGCGGAGGCGAAGGCGGTGACCATTTCGCCCACTTTTTCTGGGGTGAAGATGGCTTTGGCATCAGCGCTCTTGGCCGCTTCGATTGCCGCAATGGCTTCTGGAACCGGCCACATGTCGAGAACGGCTGCGTTGCCAATGATGATCTTGGAAACCTCATTGCGCCGCTTCAGGTCTGCATCGGTGACCATGATTTGCGCAACGCCGCCGCCCAGATCATGCCCATAAAGAATGTATGGCTTGCCAATGACTTCCTCTGCAAACCGGGTCATGAGTTCCGCTTGGCCTTTGAGGGAGTAGTCGGCGTCAAACGGGCCTTTGGTGTGGCTCAAGCCAAGCTGACCGGGGGCGAAAACATGGTAGCCCTGCTCTGCCAGCAATGGGCCAACCTTGCTCCACAACACGGTGTTGAGCGGGATGCCGTGAATGACCATAATCGGCGTGCCGGAGGTGCCCCACTCGCGATAGGCGATTTCATAGTCGCCGATCTTGGCGTAGTTGCGCCCCGGAATTTCTTCGGCGAATGAGTTTGCATGGCTGAATAAAACCGCCGCCATGGCGATGATCAGCAGGGTGAGCTTCGTAGTGATCTTGTTCATGGTATTGCCAATGTCCACTTGGTTATTCATCTTGATCAATCGATCAAGTTGAAAATGGCTTGAACCCCGGGCGCTGTCAAGCAATATTCTAGGAAGTACGAGAGGTAGTGATGGCAAACCCCCCAAAGTTCGATAAAAAAGAAGCACTTAACGAAGCGATGATGCTCTTTTGGGAGAAGGGTTTTTTGAGCGCTTCAACCAGAGATATTCAGCAGCGGTTGGATATGCGTCCGGCAAGCGTCTACGCCGCATTCGGCAGCAAGAGCAATTTGTACAAGCTGGCGCTAGAAGCTTATGAAGCTGAGGTTGCGCAGGATCTGCATGCCCGGATGCAGCAAAACGACACGATTCTCGGCGGGTTCACCGCGTTCTTTCGGGGGGTGATCGGCATGGAGGAGACGTCCAACCCGACGCCGCTTTGTATGCTGTCCATGTCGATACACGAGCTGAGCAATAATGAAGAGCTGCGCGCTTGCACCAAAGCGTTGCTCGACAAGCTCAATGTGGTCTATGGCCAATACGTTGAGAAGGCACTGAAGGCCGGGGAGATTTACCAGCCGGAGGGGATGCAAACCGACTTGGTGACCTACCTTCAAACCCAGTTGATGGGCTTGAGGACCTATGCGGCCGTTGAGCGTGATCCCACAAAGTTGGAAGCTGCAATCGCGGACATTTTCGATCGCATCGCGGTGAAAGGCCTGAAGGCTTAGGCCTGTTGCCCAGGCAAAGCTGGACTGGTGGGCGGTAACCGCTTCGAGTGCGCCGGCTGCGCTACTGGATCCCGCATCAAGTGCGGGATGACGGTGGTGGGGATGGTAGGCTTAGGGCGAGAGTCGAGAGAATAGGTGTGCAAGGATCGCCATCCTTGCATCGTGACCTAATTTCACTGCGGTACTCATGAGACTTTCCGCGCTCACCGCCTACCCTCACTGTCATGCCGGACAAGACGAGCGCAGCGAGGCGCTGATCCGGTATCCAGAGGTGCGTGCGTTTGGGGAAGCCGGGCGGCTGGATCCCGGCTCGGGGGCCGGGATGACGCCTTAGGAGGTGAGAGGTGCACGGTGGGATGACTGACTGGATCCCGGCTCGGGGGCGGGATGACGGTGGTGATGAGTGCACGGTGTGGGATGGCGGAGGTGGGTGTTTGGGTCTGAGAGCGGTTCGTCCCCTTTTGCCGTCATACCGGACAAGGCGAGCGCAGCGAGGCGCTGATCCGGTATCCAGAGCTGTGTGCACCAGCGGGTTGTGAGAGGCTCTACTGGATCCCGCATCAAGTGCGGGATGACGCCTTAGGAGGTGAGAGGCGCGGTGCGAGAGCCGAGAGGACAGGTGTGCAAGTATCGCCGTCGTGGCATCGTGACCTTATTTCACTGCAGTGCGGGATGACCCAGAATGACGTCAGTGGGTGGGCATCAAAGAGCAGCGGGGCGCTAAGGGTCTTGGGTGATGCTATGGGGACACCAGAGTGTCCCCATCTGCGCAATCAATTAGGGACGGAAGCGCCCTCTTGGAGCGGCGCTTTTTTCGGATCCGGGCCATACTTATTCGGTCCATCCGTGCCAGGCATCAGAAGAAGCGCCAGCGTAACCCCGGAGCTTGCCAGTCCCGCGACGATTCCCAAGATCGGCCCCAAGAGCGCCGAGCCTGCGCCTAACACAATGAAGATGATGAGCAGGGGCTTGCCGCTCCAACCAATGTCGTGGCACCGCTGAAAAAAGGCGGCGAGGCTCATGACCACAAAAAGTGCGGAGAAAGGTATCCCCAAAACACCCAGCAAGAGTGACATGGAGCGGGAGGCGCCTAAAGTCATAGTGGTGGAGGCGAGGATGGTGGCAATGACCAACATGCCAACAAGAGCCAAAGTGAAAAGGAAATAACTCAGGCGGTTTCGCCGACCTTCAAAGGTAAAGACATTTTCGAAAACTGGTTTGGACACGGTGCTGCCTCAGGTTGTATAAAATGAATATATACAATTTTAAGCACCCCGCTTGTGAGGCACAAGCGGGGTTCGTTTGTTATGGTTATCAATCTACCAACTGCAGGAGCTTGTCCATGGAGGCCTTGGCGTCGCCATAGTACATCCGGGAGTTCTCCTTGAAGAACAGTGGGTTTTCGATACCTGAGTAACCGGTGCCCTGACCGCGCTTGGAGATGAAGACGTTCTTTGCCTTCCAAACTTCCAGAACTGGCATGCCAGCGATTGGGGAGTTCGGATCGTCCTGTGCGGCCGGGTTCACGATGTCGTTTGCACCAATGATGATGACAACATCCGTGTCCGGGAAGTCCTCGTTGATCTCGTCCATTTCCATGACGATGTCGTAAGGCACCTTGGCTTCCGCAAGAAGAACGTTCATGTGACCGGGCAGACGGCCCGCAACCGGGTGGATCGCAAAGCGGACGTTCTTGCCCTTGGCGCGCAAGCGCTTGGTGAGCTCGGAAACCGTCTGCTGAGCCTGTGCCACTGCCATGCCGTAGCCCGGAACGATGATGACGCTGTCGGCATCATTCAAGGTTTCGGCGACATAGTCTGCCTCTGCCGGAACCATCTCGCCTTCGATTTCCTGTGCAGGCCCGGAAGTGCCGCCGAAGCCACCAAGAATAACGGAGACGAAGTGACGGTTCATGGCCTTACACATGATGTAGGAGAGGATCGCACCGGAAGAACCGACGAGCGCACCCACAACAATGAGAAGGTCGTTGCCCAGAGAAAAGCCGATCGCAGCGGCTGCCCAACCTGAGTAGGAGTTCAGCATGGACACAACAACCGGCATGTCTGCGCCGCCGATGCCCATGATCAGGTGGTAGCCGATGAACAGCGCCAGCAGCGTCATCAGGAACAGCGCCCAAACACCCCAAACGTCGTTGAAGTACATGACGCCGAGGATGATGGAGCCCAGTGCTGCTGCTGCGTTGAGCATGTGGCCGCCGGGCAACTTGGTTGCTGCGGAAGTGACCTTGCCAGCGAGCTTGCCGAAGGCAACCACGGAGCCGGTGAAGGTGACCGCACCAATGAAGACACCAAGGAAGACTTCAACACGCAAAATGCTGACTTCGACCGGGGTCTTGTGTGCCAGAACAGCTGCAAAACCTTCAAGGCTTTGACGGGCTGTTTCGTCCATCGCCAGAACGCGGGACAGTTCAAAGTCCGCATTGAAACCGACCAGAACCGCGGCCAGACCCACGAGCGAGTGCATGGCTGCCACAAGCTGTGGCATTTCGGTCATCTGAACGCGCATGGCGACGAAGTAACCGATGATGCCGCCTGCAATGATGAGCACGACTGAGAGAACCCAAAGGCCCGCACCGGGACCGACTAGGGTTGCAATGACAGCCAGTGCCATGCCGACGATGCCGTACCAGACAGCGCGTTTTGCGCTTTCCTGATTGGACAGGCCGCCCAGAGACAGGATGAAGAGAACGGCTGCTACAACGTAAGCAGCAGTGGTGAAACCGTATTCCATTGTTCAGCTCCCCCTTAAGACTTCTGGAACATGGCGAGCATGCGCCGGGTGACGAGGAAGCCGCCGAAGATGTTGATGCCGGCCATGAACACTGACAGGGCGGCAAGAACAATGACCAGCCATGAACCCGAGCCAATCTGCAGCAGCGCGCCGAGAATGATGATCGAGGAAATGGCGTTGGTGATGGCCATCAAAGGCGTATGAAGGGAGTGCGCCACGCCCCAGATGACCTGGAAGCCGACGAAACACGCCAGAACAAAAACGATGAAGTGCTGCATGAAGCTGGCAGGCGCCACAAGGCCCACGAGAAGCATCAAGGCACCACCACCTGCAAGAAGGGAAACCTGCTGACGGGTCTTCTTCTTGAACTCGGCAACTTCGGCTGCGCGCTTTTCTTCTGGTGTGAGTTCCTTCACCTCCGGCTTCTTCTGCGCAGCGATTGCCTTCACTTTCGGCGGCGGAGGCGGGAAGGTGATTTCGCCTTCATGGGTGACGGTGGCACCACGAATGACGTCATCTTCCATATTCACATTCGGCTGACCGTCCTTTTCAGGGGTGAGGTCGTCCATCATGTGACGGATGTTGGTGGCGTAAAGCGCGGAAGACTGGGTTGCCATGCGGCTTGGGAAGTCGGTGTAACCAATGACGGTGACGCCGTTTTCGCTGACAACCTTCTCATCCATCTTGGTGAGATCACAGTTGCCGCCCTTTTCTGCCGCAAGATCGACGATCACGGAGCCCGGCTTCATGGACGCAACCATGTCTTCCAGCCAGAGCTTTGGCGCATCACGGCCCGGAATGAGCGCGGTGGTGATGACGATGTCAACTTCCGGTGCCAGTTCGCGGAACTTGGCCAGCTGTGCGGCACGGAATTCTGGAGAGGAAACGGAAGCGTATCCGCCCGAGGACGCGCCGTCCTGCTGTTCCTCTTCAAAGTCCAGATACACGAACTCGGCGCCCATGGATTCAACCTGCTCAGCCACTTCCGGGCGAACGTCGAACGCATAGGTGATGGCCCCCAGAGAGGTGGAGGCCCCAATGGCCGCAAGACCGGCAACGCCTGCGCCGATGATCAGAACCTTTGCTGGTGGCACCTTGCCCGCAGCGGTGATCTGACCGGTGAAGAAACGGCCGAAGTTGTTACCTGCTTCGATGACAGCGCGGTAACCGGCAATGTTGGCCATGGAGGACAGAGCGTCCATTTTCTGCGCGCGGGAGATGCGCGGCACCATGTCCATTGCAAGAACGGTGACCTTCTTGTCAGCGAACTTCTTCATCAGCTCTTCGTTCTGCGCTGGCCAGAAGAAGGAGATCAGGATCTGGCCTTCACGTGCCAGTTCCAGCTCTGCCTCCTCAGGTGGGCGTACCTTGCTGACGATGTCCGCTGTTTCCCAAAGGGTCTTTGCATCCGGGAGAACTTTCACCCCGGCTGCTTCGTAGTCTGCGTCCGAGAAGCTGGCCGCCTTGCCGGCACCGCTTTCCACGGCAACCTCATAGCCCAGCTTCTGAAGCTGCTTGGCGCTTTCCGGTGTCAGCGCGACGCGCAGCTCACCCTCAAGGACCTCCTTAGGAGCTCCAATAATCATAATTCAACCTCATATATGCGCTCGATGCACGTTCACTCTTCGAAATCTATGGTCCGCCCGTCCAGGAATGTGGCACTTGGAAGTACCTGTTGGATCTCAATAATTCCGCGCCCTGACGGCCTTAGGTGGCACCAGAAGAGCGCGCAGTGTCAATTGAGTGTTCTTCATCAGTTATGAAAGTTGTTGATCTCTCAGATGGCAATAGAGAGCTGACTGTTACACGCTGATGAAATGCAATCCATAGAACTTCCGTGCGGTTTTCGTTTATTTCGGAAAAACACTACCCCCCTTGCTTTTCAGGTAGTTTGTATGCGCAGCGCTTAGTCTGTGACCCGCCCTGTGGCAACTACGTAAAAACCAATAGAACGCTGGGGGCATCATGATGTGATCCTCCCAACTTTCTTGAGCACAGCGCTAAATTTAATCGGTTAAGGTGCGGGAGTCATTGTCGTATCCTTCCAGATCCTTGTCTTTTCCCGCTACATTTTGCACCATTTTGTCGACAATGGGCGGCAGGTACACGTTGCAACCGTGGCGCGCGCCCCTGCCCCATCACCGGGGCAAGGGCGGCGCGCCGGTCTTTGGGGAAGTTGAGGAGATTGACAGCTTCCCCCTTGCGCGCTTAACTGGCGGCAAGACACTTGGAGAGTTTATGTCCCGATAAGGTGGGGAGGCGAAGGCGCCCCCAAAACAAGTCAGTTCCTAATGCCGCGTCGCGCAGAGTGCCCGTCGTGCGGAAAGACCTGTGATTTCTCCCATAATGACATGTTTTTGCATGAGGCCGTGCCTTATGCTTACCTATCGGACAAACACCCCATGACACGGGATTATTCTGCTTATGTGCCCAAGGCTCCGCTCCTCAAGGCCTTCAAACCCATGACACTGCTTGCAACCCTTGGCTGGCAGCCGTTTTTCGCGCAGCAAACCAGCGTGGAAGAGATGGAAACGTCTCCGCCCGTGCGTGTGACCGCCGTTCATCGCAGCGGCGTGGATGTGAAGGGCGAAGGCATTGAAGAGCATTTGCCGGTGGTGCCCAACGTGGCCGTTGGCGACTGGCTCATGTTGAACAAGGCCTATCCCCCCCACAGCCGCATTCTGGAACGCAAGAGCCTGTTCAAGCGCAAGGCACCGGGCAGAGGCTGGGACATTCAGCTGATTGCGGCCAATGTGGACACGGTTTTTGTTGTGACTTCGTGCAACCAAGACTTCAACCGGGCGCGGCTGGAACGGTTTGTGGCCTTGGCAACAGACTCGGACGCACAAGCCGTGCTGGTGCTGACAAAGGCGGACCTGTGTGACGCGCCGCAGACCTTCGTGGACGAAGCCCGCTTGCTTGGATCGCCGGTGGTGCTTTTGGATGCACGGGGGCCGGATGTGCTGGAAAAGCTGGGCGACTGGCTGAAACCTGGACAGACGCTGGCGTTTCTCGGCTCCTCCGGTGTGGGCAAGTCAACCTTGGTCAATGCCATTTCGGGGCATGAGATTGCGGCCACGCGGGATATTCGCGAGGATGACAGCAAGGGGCGGCACACCACCACCCACCGCCAGCTGCACATTCTGCCCGCAGGCTTTTGCCTGATGGACACGCCGGGAATGCGTGAAATTCAGCTTGCCGATGTGCAGGAAGGCCTTTCCGAAGTGTTTTCCGACATTGAGGAGCTGGTGGGGCAGTGCCGGTTCAGCGATTGTCAGCACAAGAGTGAACCGGGATGCGCGGTTCGCCCGGCCATTGAAGGCGGGGTGATCGAGCAGGAACGCTATGACCGCTGGCAGAAGCTGGTGCAGGAAGAGCGGTCGAACTCAGAAGTGCTGGCGCAGCGCAAGTCCAAGAACAAGCGGCTGAGCAAGACAATCCGCCAGATGAAAAAGCAAAAGGCAAAGTGAGCTTTACTGCTCAAGGGCGCGGCCGGGTAGCTCTGGTGCCGCGCTCTTGAAAGCCCTCAGGCACTTCCCATTAAAACGACACTGAGAGCGGGGCTGGCGAATCCCGATCCATGAAGCGTGCTTGGGTATAGAGTGGCGTCGGGCGTGATGGCGGGCATTTTTTATCTGCGTAAACTCTTGTTTAATGGCTGTTTCATGCTGAAACAAAAGCAGTTCAAATACTGACGCGTTCTGAATAATTCTTCAATTGATTAAATTCTTTTATGTTTATGGCGTAGGTTTCCGGGGGGTTCCACGTTTGAAAGAGTTCCCTAATATACTAGGATGTGTCGCGAAACTTTTATGAAACCGTGGTCTTGCTAGACAAAACGGCAACAGAATTGCCGAAGGCTGACCAAAGGTAAGCTATAAAAGTTGAGATCAGTTCTCCGAAGAAAGAGCTGACGGCCCAGACAAGGGCAAGCACTGTGACACGAAGGCGGGTTCTTTCATGACGGAAGCCTATAAAATCGCAAGCATTCCACTTCCAAACGGGAGCCGGATTGGTATTGCCCCGCAACCGGGCCTGCGTAATCCCCTTTCCGATGACCTTGATGTGATCACCAACTGGTATCCGCAGATGCTGGTGTCGTTGACCGAGCCTTCCGAAGCGCTGGACGCCCGCAGTGCGCCCATGAGCCTGATGCTGGAAGACCGTGGTATTGAGTGGGTACAGTTCCCCATTCGGGATTTTGATGTGCCCTCCCCGGTGATGACACAGTTTTGGGCTGAGGTGAGTGCGCGCATACATGATTGTCTGTGTCATGGAGGCTCGGTGCTGTTGCATTGCCGGGGTGGCATGGGGAGATCGGGCATGGTTGCCCTGCGCCTGTTGCGTGAGCGCGGTTTGAGCCGTAGGCGTTCACTCGGCATGGTGCGCAGCGCACAGCCGGGCGCCATTGAAACCGAACCGCAGTTGAACTGGGGGCTCTATGGGTTTCAAGGGCAGCTTTTTGAGCAACTGGTGGCGAGTTGACCGCCCTAAAACGATAAGAACACATGAAAACACTGGGCATGCGCGACGATATCGTCATCAACCGCATTACCGCCGACGTGGCGCTTCCCATCCGCCACAGGGTGTTGTGGCCGGACCTTCCCATGGACGCGGCGCGGGTGTCGGAAGATGATACCGGCTTGCATTTTGGTGCCTACTACAAGAGCTGGCTGGTTGGGGTGGCGTCCATCTTCCTGAACGAAGGTGGTGCGCGGCTGCGCAAATTCGCCGTTCTGCCCGAATATCAGGGCCACGGGATTGGCAGCACGCTTGTTCGCTACACCATGGAACAGGTTGAGGCCCTTGGGGCAAGTGAGTTCTGGTGCGACGCGCGGCAAACCGCGATCCCGTTTTATGAGCGCTTTGGTATGAGGGTGGACAGCGCGCCCTTTGACAAGCGCGGTGTAGCCTATGTGCGCATGAGCCGCCCGCTGCAGGAGGGCTTTGGCTCCCTTGAGCAGGGCGACGTGACACTGTAACCCGATAAAAGCAGGAAGGGGCCCGGAGCCCCTTATGTGCTTCTAGGCCTTCAAGAGGCTTTCTTGACCACCTCAACGCGGTGCGGATAGGGAATGGAAATGCCATCCTTGTCAAAGGCTTCCTTTACCGCTTTGGTCATGTGGAACTTCAGATCCCAATAGTCTGCGCTGTTGCACCAAAGACGGGCGGTGATGTCTACCGAAGACTCGCCAAGGTTCACGACACGGACCCATGGCTCCGGATCTTTCAGGACACGCTCATCAGAGGTTGCAATTGCGGTGATCAGCTCGATGGCCTTGTCGGCATCATCGCTGTAATCCACGCCAAAGGTGATGTCGACGCGCCGGGTTGGATGGGCGGAGTAGTTGGTGATGACCGAACTCCAGGCCTTGGAGTTGGGCATGATGATCTGCACGTTGTCCGGCGTTGCCAACTCGGTGACGAACAGGTTGATTTCTTTCACGGTTCCGGCGGTGCCGCCCACTTCCACATAGTCGCCCAGACGGTAGGGCCGGAAGATGATGAGCATCACCCCGGAAGCCACATCGCTCAAGGTGCCCTGAAGCGCAAGGCCGATGGCAAGAGACGCCGCACCCAAAACGGCAACGAGGCTGGTTGCCTGAAAACCGACGAGCTGCAAAACGGCGATGACCACAACCGCCAGCACACCCCAACGGACCAGCGATGAGAAGAACACGGCCAGGGTCTGGTCGAGACGCTCCACCTTGCCGAGCCGGTCGCGCACGATGCGGCTGGCAAAGCCGGCGAAGAAATAGCCGAGAATGAGGAAGACAATCGCTTTGATCACATTCAAAGCCAAGGCTTCATAGCCGCCCATGGCGGTGATGGTTTCGTTCATGAGAACCTCGCGGTTTACTGGTGCACCAATTGGTTTTGCAACTGGCGTAACAGACTACCCGCGCTGCGTAAAGGCGGGGTGAACGGGGGACACAACAGCCTTTTTCTGCCAGCCGCCCGGCCTATTCCAGCCGATACAAGGCCTGGGGGCGCTATCCAAGGCCGATGAAACCCACGCCGCCGCCCAATGGACGGCTGGAGACCGCAACAGCCGGGCGCATGGGGATGGCAGGGGCTGCCGCCAGTGCTGCAGCAGAGCGAAACCCCTTGTGCAGGGCCGCTGGATGAAGACTTTGCGCAGCCAATATGCGGGTTTGTTCGGCCCCAGCCCGAAACGTGCTGTAGTGGCTCCACAGCGCAAGAAGGGCCTTGGCGAAGTCCCGATCAGACAAGGCGGCGATCGCGTTCTTGGTGCTCAAGAAGCGTTGCGGGGCCATGTCTGAGGTATGCACCAGCGGGCGTCCAGCAAAAACTGCATCAAGCACCCGGCCAGCGGCGTTGATCTCATGGCTGCCATCCTCATAAGGAAGCAGCAGGGCGTCGGTGCGGGCCATGGCTTCGGCATAAGCGCGGCAGGGAAGCGGCGCGGGCAGGAACTCAACGGTTACCTTGTCTCCAAACCGGCCTTCCCGCGCCAGCCCCTTGTAAACGCCCGTGGTGCGGTCGGCGCTGCTGGCGGCAAGCAGGAAATGGAAAGACTGGGGCCCGCGACGTTCCAGCGTGAGCCGGGCAATGTTGGACAGGATTGAAGCCAGCCGGGGCCCGCCGCTGGAGGCTGAGGGCGGGTCCAGCACACCGATGACCAAGGGGGCCGTTCCGGGCAGCGCTGGCTGATAGGGAACCGGCGGATCGAACGGTGAGATGCGCCGGGGCAGCACGAGCACATCGCGCATGGGCAGGTTCAACGTGGCCTTCAGGTAAAACAGATGCTCCTCAGTTTCCGTGTAGAGGGCGGCATGGCCTTGCCATACGAGGGGCGACAGCCGCTCGGTCGCTTGAAACCGGGAGAGATAGAGGCCGGGTTGACGCCAGTCCCGAAACCGCAGGTGCAAACGGGGCAAATCGGAAGCACCAAAACGGTCATAGAACTGGGTCAACCCGTGAAGGAGACCCGGGTGGCAATCAGGCACCAGAACATGATCCTGGGCCGTCAGGCCATGGGTCGCCAAAGCTTTTGCAAATGGCTCGAAGATGCTGGAAAAATCTGGTTGAGAGGAGCGACCAAAGGGGTTTTTAGCAAGCCGGCGACAGCGCGCCTTCAGCCCCGGTGCCACATTCTCGAGCATTTGGTCGAGGCGATGGCCGGGCGCAAGACCGCGCACCTCCGGCCCTAGCGGCGCCACGGGGGGCGCACCCACCGGACCATCCGTCAAAAAACACAGATCAAAACCCTGAAACAACGCCGCGATGGCCCGTCTTTCCGGATGCGCATTCGCGCTTTCGTTATGCAGTCCTGTCTGGACCACAAGCAGCTTGACCATTGGTGCCCTCCCCTACGCAAGCACTGAACTTGGAAGCCAATGATCTGCGCAGACTACGTGAGTATTGCACCCGCCAACACTCCCCAGAACGGGGATGTAATTTTCGCTGAGCCTTGGACCGGGAAGGCTTGAACCTGCACGGAGATTCGCAAGGGCGCCGTCAAAAATAGCGTTGCGATTCATCACAGGGAGGCCGGTTTTCAGGCCAGAAACAGAGGCGCATTACTGAAAATGCACAGGAAACCAACCGCGAAACGACCAAAACAGGGGAGGACTGCATCCTGAGGCGACTACAGCTGTAAATGGCAGAAAACTGCGGATTTTGGTGAAGGGAAGCGGTGTGAAACCGGGCTCCGGACAGGCGCGCATGGTCATTTCAGTGGAAATAACTCGCCGGGATAACGTGTTGGCCACAATGGTTAATTTGCGTTAACTATAAAGCCATTGACGACGCCATTAAAAAAGAAAACTATGCGCTGTGACGGATTTTTCTATTCGGGCCCTTTAAAACCGTCATACGAGGAAACAGGCAACATGCTGCTCAATGCTGAACACGACGAAACGTCTGCGGAGAAGATCTCGCGCCATTCTGCGCTGCTGTCACGCCAGCTGCAATCCCTGCGCGAGAAAATGTACCCGCCTGAAGCAAAGAAGAAGCTGAAAACCTTCTCTTCCCGTGACGTGGCCAACCTTTTGGGCGTTGCCGAATCCAGCTTGCGCCAGCTTTCGCTCAACGGCGAGGGAGTTATCCCCGATCGGCTGGAAAACGGGCGGCGCATTTATACCCTCGAACAGATCAACGATCTGCGCAAGTATCTGGCGGACAAACGGCCCGCGGATGCCCTGAAATTCGACCCGCGCCGGCGCGAGCACGAGAAGATGCAAGTCATCGCCGTGGCGAACTTCAAAGGCGGGTCCGCCAAGACCACAACAACCGTGCATTTGAGCCAATATCTGGCCCTTCAAGGCCTGCGTGTGCTGGCCATTGACCTTGACCCGCAGGCCTCCCTTTCGGCCATGTTCGGCTACCAGCCGGAGTTCGATGTAGACGACAACCAGACCCTTTATGCGGCCATCCGCTATGATGACGAGGAACGGGTCTCGCTGCGCGAAGTTATCCGCGAAACCTACTTCGATGGCCTTCATCTTGTCCCCGGTAACCTCGAGTTGATGGAATATGAGCACGAAACGCCTCAAGCCATCGCGCAGGGGCTTTCCCGCGGCGACGGAATGTTCTTCCGCCGCATGGCAACCGTGTTGCAAGAGGTGGAAGATGATTACGATGTGGTGCTTATCGATGCGCCGCCGCAGCTGGGCTACCTCACCTTGGGCGCGCTTTATGCGGCGACCGGGCTGGTGGTTACCGTGCACCCGGCCATGCTGGATGTGTCATCCATGAACCAGTTCCTTTCCATGACCTCCGAGCTGCTGGCGGTGATTGAAGAGGCGGGTGGCTCCCTGCACCACGATTTCGTGCGCTATCTGTTGACGCGCCACACCCCGCACGACCTGCCACAGGTGAATGTGGCGGCGCTGTTGCGCGGGCTGTTTGGCGAGGATGTGCTGGCCGCCGCCGTGGTGGAAACCACCGCCATCGCCAATGCAGGCCTTGAGAAGAAGAGCCTTTATGAGGTGGAGCGGGGCATGGTGACCCGAGACACCTTGAACCGCGCGCTGGAGTCTGTCGACGCGGTAAACACCGAGATTTATCAGTTGATCAAGCAGGTTTGGGGACGCTCATGAACAAAGCCAGCGACCGATCCAAGAAGATGCGCGCCATGTTTGGCGGTGTGGATCCGTCCGAACTGGTCAAGGATCCCGCCCCTGCCCAAGCCGGGCTTGGGTCGTCCAAGCGCGTTTCTGCCGGTGCCATCAAGTCCATGCGCAACACCTTTTCCAATGTGGAGAAGGAAAACGAAGAGCTGCGCAAGTTGCTGGAAGAAGGCGACATGGCCCGTGAACTGGACACGGAGCTGCTGGAGCCTTCCTTCGTGGCGGATCGGATGGTGGTGGAAGTGGACGCCGATTTCGAGGCGCTCAAACAATCCATCGAGGCCAATGGACAGCAGGTGCCCATTCTGGCCCGTCCGCACCCGACCAGCGAAGGCCGCTATCAGATTGCGTTCGGGCATCGCCGTTGGCGGGCCTGTCATGAGCTTGGCCGCCCGGTGCGCGGGATCATCAAGCCACTGAGCGATGAAGAACTTCTGATTGCGCAAGGTCAGGAAAACCATGAGCGCAAGAACCTGTCCTTTATCGAGACGGCGCTGTTTGCCTCGCGGCTGGCGGCGGACTACCCGCAAACCATCATCTCCAAGGCCATCGGGAAGGACGCCACAACGGTGTCCAAGCTGTTGCGCCTGATGGGCCAGTTGCCGCAGGAATTCGTGCGCAAGGTTGGCCCTGCACCGCGTATTGGCCGCCCGCGCTGGGAAGAACTGGCCTCTCACTTTCACGAGGGCGCTCTGCCCGCCGGTGTGAATGGGCCCATTGAAGTGCTGATGGAGAGCGAAGAGTACAAGCGCTCCTCCAGCGATGAGCGCTTCATGATGATTTTTGAAGAGGTGGGGCAGCTTGTGAACCAGGCCCCCTCCCCTGCTGTTGTGAGCGTCGCTGACGCCAAGGCTGCCGCGGCAACGGCATCCTCGGAAAAGGCATGGCTCGGCAACAAGCGGGTTCTGATGAAAGCAAAGGGCGCGACCTTGAGCTTTCAGGTGGACGCCCGCAAACAGCCAGACTTGGCAGCGTTCCTGAAAGAACGGCTGCCGGAGCTGCTTGAAGAGTTTGAAGCACGGAAACAGACGGAGGATGCCTCATGAGGTAAGCGCTCCCAATGAAAAACGGCCTTGCTGACGGCAATCAGCAAGACCGGAATTCAACGGTACAACAAGCTAGACGCCCGTCGTAACCCTCATTTGCATTTTCACGTTACTTCGAGATGCGTTCCGAATCAAGCCTGCCAAGTGGGCCTGAAATGCCTTTTTGCGGCCTGATGCGCAGTTGTACCCGTTAATCCCCAAAGGCGGAATGGAATTCCGTGAGGAACACTGAGGCCAATGGCTTTGGTGAACGGTGGCACTATGCAAAATCAGATCTCGGTGGCGACCTTCCGCCGGCTGACGCCAGCCATGGTGGAAAGTCAACGGCTCGCCATGGCCAATGACATCGTGGCAACCACGAAGGCTGAAGTGGCGATTACCCTGAAAAAGGCTGCGCCCGCGCTCGGCATTGAAGGCACGACCTATCACATTCTCGATATCTTGCTCGGGCTGACCAAGGCAGACGACTGGAAACAGGACCGTCGCCCGCTGGTGGCCATCTCCAACGAGAAACTGGCGGATTATGTGGGGCGTTCTACCCGCACGGTGGCACGGTCCCTGAAGAAGCTCGTGGAAGCGGGCATTCTGGCCTACCGCGACAGCCCGACCGGACGCCGCTTCATCTACCGTAACGAAGTGAGCGGCGATATCGACCGCGGCTTTGGCCTGGACTTCTCCCCGGCCCGGCAGCGCATCAAGGAACTGCAAGGCATTGCGGATGCGTTTAGCGCTGAGCTGAAGGCCAAGCAGGAGGCCAAGCGCAATGTGACCCGCCTGTCCCGCGCCATTGCCGACCTTCTGGCGGTCGCGGCCCTTGAGGGCCTGCGCCTTGAAGAGCATGAGGCGGAGCTTTCAGTCATTCTCGCAAGTGCGATCCCGAACGACCTCAAGGCAGACAGGCTCTCCCAGCTTTACGAAGCCATTGTTGCCGCATTCGGCACGAATGAAGCTGCGGCAGAAGGAGAGGCTACAGCCGCTGAAAGTGAAACTTCTTTTGAAGAAATGTCGGGCGCACCTGACACTGATGTCACCCCATATAATATTACAACCCCTCAAAACTCTAAAAAAAGTAATGAGCGGCCATCTCCTAACGTCGATGACTTCAAATCAAAAAAAGCCTACGGCTTTTATAAAGCTCCTGAAAAGGAGCATTTACGCAAGTCTGGTGCCACAGATCGAACGCGCTCAAGTGCTGAACCGCCCAAGGCAAAGCCATCTGTGCCGCCTAATGCGGACGGAACTTCGCCGCTACTTTCTGAAGTTTCTATTGGCTTGATCAACACGGCGACCCGAGAAACTCAGGATATTCTGGGCGGAGCCTTCCGCTCCTGGGGGGATTTGATGGGCCGGACGAGCGAGTTGCGCTTGCTGGTTGGTTTGTCGGAAGCGGGATGGCGCGGTGCGTGTTCCCGAGTGGGCCAACATTTGGCGGCGGCGGTGCTTGTGACAACGGCGGAAAAGGCCCTGCGCGACCCGGACCAACTGGCGCGGCCTGCGGGTTACTTCCTGGCTTGTATCGACCGCGCGGTTGACGGAAAGCTGGCTTTGCATCGCTCGCTGTTCGGGCTGGCTCAGGGGTGATGGCGTAGGTGTTTCCTCTCTGGCGGTTGAATGCGCAGGCGGTGAAAAGAGGCGGGCCAGAAACTCGCGGCCCCTGCCCCGGAGATGGGAAACAACACCCCCGGAGCAAGGATTGCGTCCTACTGCGGCAGCAAGCGGATCAACTGGCCATCACTGCTGTCCGTGAGCACATAGATGAAGCCGTCATCCGCCTGCCTGACATCGCGGATGCGCTCTCCCAGTTCAGCAAGGAGTCTGCTTTCGCCGGTAACCGTTGTGCCGTCCAATGACAGATTGGAGAGGTGACGACCACGCAAGGCACCAACCAAAAGGTTGCCGTTCCAGTCCGGATACTTGGTGCTGGTCACGAACGCCATGCCGGACGGGGCGATGGAAGGATCCCAGAAATAAATCGGCTGCTCCAGGCCCGTTTTCGATGTGCCTTCGCCGATGCGGCCTCCCGTGTAATGGCGGCCGTAGGAGATCACCGGCCATCCATAGTTCTTCCCCGCTTCGGGAATGTTGATTTCATCCCCCCCACGGGCGCCATGTTCTACCGTCCAAAGGACGCCGGTTTCGGGATGGAGGGCCGCACTTTGGGGATTGCGGTGGCCGATGGACCACATCTCCGGCTGATAGCTGCTGTCACCAAGAAAGGGATTGCCCGGTGCTGGCGCGCCATCCATGGTCAGACGCAGGACTGACCCGGCATGGTTCTGGGTGTTTTGCGCACTTGGCCGGTCGCCTCTGTCACCAAGGGTCATGAACAAGGTTCCGTCTGGCGCAAACACCAGACGCGATCCAAAATGGCGCCCTCCCCTGTAGATGTTGTTTCCTGAAAAGATGACCCGTCCATCTTTCAGTTGAAACCCATCGCCTGAACGTTCAAGCGTGGCCCGGTACACCGATGTGCCCGCTCCCCCTGAGGTTGGTTCGGAAAAGCTGAGGAAGATCTGGCCATCTGACGCAAAGTTGGGACTGAGCACCACATCGAGCAAACCGCCCTGCCCGCTTGCAAAAACCTTCGGCGTTCCAGACACAACGCTTTGCTCGCCTTCCGCAGTGACATGCTTGAGTGCGCCGTCGCGCTCGGTCACCAAAAAGCCACCGCCCGGAAGGGCCGCGACACTCCATGGATGGTTCAGTCCGCTGGTGACGGTTTCAGGTGCAATGCGGGTTTGCGCCTGCGCTGTTCCAGCCACAGCCGACAAGGCAAACCCCGCGACCACAGCTAAAGCGCCAGCCCAAACGGACTTTATGGCCCGATGTTTGGTGATGAACCTCCAATGCCCAAAACTCATTCCCAACTCCTCGATGATTAGGGGTGCGCGCACCCGTTTACGATCTTCCCTTTAGGAGATAGGTAGGTTCTTTGGTCAAAACAGGGAGGCGCTTGTTCCAATCGGCGGCGACAAACATTCAAAGCCCGTCTTCACGCGGCATCCTGATCTGGCTTGCGTGCCGACGCGGGAGTGCTGCGCGCCAGTTCCTTCTTCAACCGTTTGCGGAAGTTCCCATCATGAACCGTTATGGTGTGCCGCGCGGACTTGAGTTGCTTCACATCCGGGTTGGCGATTTCCTGATCAATGAGGTCTGAAAGGGGAGCCTTTGGCGACCACAAGCCGGCGAAGTGGCGGGCGGCCAGTTTCGATTGCAACTCGGCCCCGGGCCA
This sequence comes from Pseudovibrio exalbescens, assembly GCF_028737195.1. GTDB lineage: Bacteria > Pseudomonadota > Alphaproteobacteria > Rhizobiales > Stappiaceae > Pseudovibrio > Pseudovibrio zosterae. The sequence goes on from NZ_JAQZAJ010000004.1 coordinate 161,550, forward strand.
GATGCACCCAAGCGGCTGAAACAGACCCATGAAGTAAAGCCCTGGGGCGTCTTCGGGGATCATCTTCATGTAAAGCCGTGGGGTGCCCTTTGAAAAGTCAAAGAGGGAAGGATCGATGAAAGCATGTTGGATCTTGTATCCGGTGCAGGCGATGATGGTGTCGAAGTCTTCTTGCGACCCATCCTTGAAATGCACCGTAGCACCATGTAACCGATCGATGTCGCCTTTTGGCTGAACATCGCCGTGGCGGATTGCGCTGTAAAGATCCGAGTTCACCGTTGGGTGGGTGGCAAGAATTTCGTGATCAGGGTCTTGCAGGCCGATCTTTCGGTTGCTGCCTTGAACCAACCACAGCAGGAAAGCGAGCGTTTTCTTTTGCAGCCAAAATGGCCCATGACCGAACCGTTTCATGAAAACATCAATGGGTTGCCCAAACAGAAATTTCGGAAATAGATGATACCCGCGACGCCAGCTGATCACGGTGCGGGCGGAGACACGGGCGGTTTCTACCGCCACATCGCAAGCGGAGTTGCCGCCGCCGATCACAAGAATGCGCTTGCCCCGGAAGCGTTCGGCACGCTTGAACTCATGAGAGTGCAAGAACTCGCCATTGAACTCCCCTGGGTAATCCGGATATCGGGGCGTGTGGTGATGGCCATTGCAAACGCAAACGGCATCGAAACTATCTTCGCCATGGACGGCTTTTCTATGATCCATCCAGCGCAATCGCCAGCCCCCTCCCCTGTCCGGCTCCAGCTGTTCAATTTCCGTTTGAAACCGAATGTGCGGCATGAGGCCAAAAGTGGCGGCGTATCCCTCAAAATAATTTCGCAGCACCTGATGGGAGGGATAATCCGCGACCCAATCGGGAAAGGGATAGTCCTCATACTGAGACAGCGTTTTGGAGCTGATGATATGGGTGTGTTCAAACACGCTGGAATGACCGGCTTCGTCATCGAACCGCCAGTTGCCGCCCACGCCCCTGCCCCGTTCAAAACCCACCACGTTGAAGCCGAAGTCCTTGAAGTTCTTCAATGCTGCAAGACCCGATGGCCCGGCGCCAATGACTGCAACCCGTCTGCCCATGTCCCCTCCCCTGCTCACTTTCCATTTAAGGGAAGCGAGTAGCTGCCCCAAAGTCAACTATGGAGTTTGTAGGACTTGGCAAGTGCCAAGTCTGGCTCCGGCCATGATTGGAGCGTGCAAGGCCGCGCCTCTACCCCATTTAAATCTTACCAAAATGTAAACGCATATGCCCGGGTTGATGGCTGCAGCACGGGACTTGGCAGCTGCCAAGTTGGCCTTACCCATAGAGGCCTTCGGAATCAGTCCAGTGTAATGGGTCACCGGCGATCATCTGCGTGATCATGGTGATAATGGAGTCTGGTTGTTCTTGAGGGAAAAAATGCGAGGCCTCCGTAAGCTTGATGTCGCGGGCTTTGGGGATGGCAGTTGCCAAGTTTGGCCAAGTTGGCGAGAAGCCAAATGAAAGCGGGCCGTCTTGTCCGTTCTTGTCGCGGGCTCTGACAATGGTGGTCTCACAGCTGATGTCGGCAAGACCGTTATAGGTCTCGGTTCCGCAGGCGTTGACATAAACCTCGGCTTCACGCGCCGGATTGCACGCCAGTTGGCAGCTGCCATCTTGCCCGTTTTCGATCAGTCCGTGCTGGCAGTAGTCTTTCAACACTTCCCTGTTCCAGCTGGAATACGGCGGCTTGCCTCGGAACTTCAAGAGCATTTCATCCGGGTCGCGCCACTTAGACCTGCGCCCCGCAACCGGATGATCCTCCGGGTTCATCTCATGCGGGTTTCCTGCACTGGCAGAGGGTGGCCACAGCACCGGGTCCAGCAACAGCAGGCGCTGAAAAAGTGTCGGACGCTGGCTTGCTGCATAAGCTAATAAGGCCCCGCCCATGGAATGGCCAACACCAAAGCCGCCCTTAAAATCAACGGCATCTAGGACAGCTACCACATCCTCGCCCAATTCATCCCACAGCATTGGGCCGTTGACCTGCTGGCTCCTGCCGTGACCGCGCGCGTCTACCGCCAGAAAACGAACATCCGGCAAACGGCGAATGATGTAGTCCCAGCAATGAGCGTGCAGGCCAGTTGCATGAAGCAGGAGAACGGGAGGTGATGAGCCCGGCCAATCGTGAGCGACGATCTGACCGCCTGGCGTGGAAATCTCCACCAATGTTGGTTGTGATGTGCGCATTGGCTACCCAGACAGTTTCGAAGTTTTGTCGACCATAGCTACATCATTGTGGCGCGTCTATTCGAACAAAGCATGGCAAGAATGCAACTTGGCAGCTGCCAAGTGTCCAGATGGCCGAAGGTTCATCTTGTGAAGATGACGTAGAGGCTGTTTACTTGAAAGGTACCCCGACTCGGCTTTCGATAGTTTTTGATGAATTGTTGAAAGCAGCGCGCCGGATGAAGTTTTGTTTTACCACGCCCGGGAGTAATCACCGGCGAAATTAAGAGTGTAACAAAGCAGTAAGTTCAGCTGACCCAAAATAATCTGCGTTCAATATCTATTGAGTTGCTAATCTAGCGTATGCGCCCACATTATATGTAAGCAAAGTTTTCAAGAATTTGGAGGCTGACACAACGAAAGGATTCCCCCGATGGATGTGTTCTCTCTATACTCTGAAATCTACGATCGGACCAAAGTCGAGGAGATGTCGCTGCAAGACTACATCCTCGGCTGTCGTGATGATCCTTCCATGCGAGCGACGATTGCGGAGCGCATGATTTCTGCTATTGGGGAGCCAGAAGTCATCGACACAAGCCTCGATCAGCGTCTCGGTCGTATTTTTCTGAACCGTACAATCAAGCGCTACCCCGCCTTTAAAGACCTTTTCGGGATGGAAGAGACCATCGAGCGGATCGTGGGTTTCTTCAGACACGCCTCTCAAGGATTGGAAGAGCGCAAGCAGATCCTCTACCTGCTCGGGCCTGTGGGGGGCGGTAAGTCCAGCCTGGCGGAAATTCTGAAAAACCTCGTTGAGCAAGAGCCGATTTATGTCTTGAAAGCTGGCGAACAGATCAGCCCGGTCTTTGAATCTCCCCTTGGCTTGTTCGACCGCGAAACAACGGGCGATCTGCTTGAAGACAAATACAATATTCCAAAGCGCCTTCTCACAGGGCTGATTTCGCCCTGGGCCACAAAGCGACTCGATGAATTCGAAGGCGATATTTCCCGCTTCAAGATCGTAAAGTTGTACCCGTCGAAGCTACGTCAGATTTGTGTTGCGAAAACAGAGCCGGGCGATGAAAACAACCAGGACGTTTCCGCGCTGGTGGGGAAACTCGACATCAGAAAACTCGAGCATCTGAGCCAGAATGATCCGGATGCCTACAGCTATTCGGGGGGCTTGAACCGGACAACTCAAGGGCTTCTCGAGTTTGTTGAGATGTTTAAAGCGCCGATCAAGGTGCTGCACCCGCTGCTAACCGCAACACAGGAAGGCAACTACACCGGCACGGAAAACATTGGCGCGTTCCCATTCCAAGGCTTGATCGTTGCCCACTCCAATGAATCCGAGTGGCAGCAATTCAAGAACAACAAGAACAATGAAGCGTTCCTTGACCGCATCAGCGTGGTGAAGGTGCCGTATTGTCTGCGGGTTACCGAAGAAACCGAGATCTACGAGAAGCTCTTGACGGGAAGTACACTTGGAGAAGAGCAGTGTGCCCCGGAAACCTTGAAGTTGCTCTCGCGCTTCTCCGTTCTCAGCCGCTTGAATGAGCATGAGAATTCAACGCTTTACTCCAAGATGTGCGTCTATGACGGCGAGAACCTGAAAGACATCGACCCTAAGGCCAAGTCGGTTCAGGAATATCGGGATGCAGCCGGTGTTGACGAAGGCATGAACGGCATTTCAACCCGCTTTGCCTTCAAGGTGCTCTCGGAAACCTTTAACCACGACACCTTGGAAGTTGCCGCGGACCCCGTGCACCTGATGTATGTTCTGGAGCAGGCGGTGAAACGGGAGCAGTTCCCGGAGGATACAGAGCAGCAGTATCTGGACTTCATCAAATCCGAGTTGGCACCGCGTTATGCGGAGTTCATCGGACACGAGATCCAGAAGGCCTATCTGGAATCCTACAAGGACTACGGTCAGAACCTGTTTGATCGTTACATTGCCTATGCTGACGCCTGGATTGAAGATCAGGACTACAAGGATCCGGACACCGGGCAGATGTTCAACCGTGAGATTTTGGAGCAAGAGCTTTCCAAGATCGAGAAGCCTGCTGGCATTGCAAACCCGAAGGATTTCCGAAACGAAGTCGTCAAGTTTGTGCTGCGGGCCCGCGCGGAAAACAGCGGCAAGAACCCGGATTGGCAGAACTACAAGAAGCTGCGCCGCGTTATTGAAAAGCGCATGTTCGGTCAGGTGGAAGACCTGCTGCCAGTGATCAGCTTTGGCTCCAAGAAAGACCGCGAGACAGATGCCAAGCACCACGAGTTTGTCTCTCGGATGATTGAGCGCGGTTATACCCGGCGCCAGGTTCAGCGTCTGGTGGAATGGTACATGCGCGTCAACAAGGCGGGGTAACACTCCGCAAACCTGAGCGGTTCCGGGCCGGTCATGTGTCGTTGAGTTTGAAACGATGCATGGCCCGGGCCGCATGGGCGCGATGCAGCGCAGGGTCGGAGTCAGAGCAGCAGAAGGTAGCTAATGGCCAATTTTATCGACCGGCGCCTGAACCCGAAGGACAAGAGCCTGGGTAATCGGCGACGGTTTTTACGGCGAGTTCGCAAACACATCAAGAAAGCGGTCGACGCGTCAGTGCGTGAACGCGGCATCTCGGATGTGGATCAGGGCGAACGCATTTCTGTACCTGCCGAGGGCATCACCGAACCGGTGTTTCGTCGGGCCAGGGACGCAGGCCACCGGGACTACGTCTTCAACGGAAACAAGGAATACCGCTCTGGTGACCGGATTGCCAAGCCGGAACAAGGGGGCGGTGGCAGCGGCAAGGAAGGCAGTGACAGCGGGGAAGGGGAGGACGATTTTGTATTTGCCCTGTCTCGCGAAGAGTTTCTGGACATCTTCTTTGAAGATCTTGAGCTGCCTGACTTAATCAAACACAGTTTGAAAGAGGTGCAGACCTTCAAACCGCGCCGGGCCGGTTATTCGGTTTCCGGGTCTCCAACCAACATCAACGTTGGCCGCACCATGCGCAACTCCCTTGGGCGACGGCTGGCCTTGCGCCGCCCGAACCAGAAGGAAGTCCGGGAGCTGCAGGAACAGATTTTCAAGTTGGAAGCTGTCTCGACGCCGACCTCCAAGCAGAAAAAGGATTTGATCCGGCTGCACAAGGAGCTGGAGGAGACATTGCGGCGGCAAAAGGTGATCGCCTATATCGATCCGCTTGATGTGCGGTACAATTATTTTCAGCAGCAACCACAGCCCAATGCCAACGCGGTCATGTTCTGCCTCATGGATACCTCTGCTTCCATGGGCGAGCGGGAAAAGGATCTGGCAAAGCGGTTCTTCGTGCTTCTGCATCTGTTCTTGAAGCGGCGCTACAACAAGATCGACGTGGTCTTCATTCGCCACACCCATAATGCGCAGGAGGTGGATGAGGAAGCGTTCTTCTATTCTCGTGAAACCGGCGGCACCGTGGTCAGCACGGCCTTAAAGGAAATGCTGGAGGTCATTGACGCGCGCTACCCACCGTCGGAATGGAACATTTATGCCGCTCAGGCGTCGGACGGTGAGAACTTTGCCGGCGACACGGACACCTGTGTGGAGCTGTTGAACGCAGAAGTGATGAAGAGGTGTCAGTATTTCGCTTACATCGAAATTTTGGATGAGGCCGAGCTAAAGTTGTTCCAGGGCGAAGAGAACGGCATGGAACTATGGCGCGGGTATCGACGCGTGAAGGAAGATTGGGCGAACTTCGCCATGAAGCGGATCGCCAGCCCCTCGGACATTTATCCGGTGTTCCGTCAGTTGTTTGCCAAGAAAATGAGTGGAGCGGCCTGATGACAGCAGTGAAGACCACCAAGGCCGAGCCGCTCTTCACTACGGCGGATTGGAACTTCGAGGTGTTGCAACGCACCTATGACGCCATCGAGGAAGTGGCGGTAAAGGACCTTGAGCTGAATGTTTACGCCAACCAGGTGGAGATCATCTCCTCCGAGCAGATGTTGGATGCGTATTCTTCCATCGGCATGCCGCTGATGTATCAGCACTGGTCGTTTGGTAAACACTTCGTTAACGACGAGGTGAGTTACCGAAAGGGCCTGCGCGGGTTGGCCTATGAAATCGTGATCAACTCCGACCCGTGCATCAGCTACAACATGGAAGAGAACACCATGGCCCAGCAAACGCTGGTCATGGCCCATGCTGCGTTTGGTCACAATCATTTCTTCAAGAACAATCACCTGTTCCGGCAATGGACTGATGCGGAAGGCATTCTTGATTATCTCAACTTTGCCAAGGGGTACATTGCCAAGTGCGAAGAACGCCACGGCGTTCACGAGGTGGAGCGCATTCTGGATGCGGCCCATGCGTTGATGAACAATGGCGTCTTCCGCTATCGCCGGCCGCAGAAACTTTCCCTGAAGGCCGAGCAGGAGAAGGAAAAGGAGCGCCGGGATTACGAAGAGCGCACCGTGAACTACCTGTGGCAAACCGTCTATTCCGGACCTGAGGGCCAAAAGTCCGAGGCGCAAAAGGAAGCGGAAGAACGCAAACACACCTTGCGTTTGCCGGAAGAGAACATCCTCTATTTTCTGGAGCAGTACAGCCCGATCCTGCAAATCTGGCAGCGAGAGATCCTGCGTATCGTCCGCAACATTGCCCAATACTTTTACCCGCAGCGCCAGACCAAAGTGATGAACGAGGGCTGCGCCTGTTTCGTGCACTATCACATCGTCAACACCTTGCAACAGCGCGGGTTGCTCTCAGATGGTGCCATGTTGGAGATCTTGCACAATCACTCCAACGTGCTGTTCCAGCCCAGCTTTGATGATCCAAGGTATTCTGGGTTCAACCCCTATGCTTTGGGGTACGCCATGATGGAGGACATCAAGCGGATTTGCCTGGATCCGACGGAGGAGGACCGGGCATGGTTGCCGGAGATTGCCGGTAAGAAAGACTGGAAGGGGGCCATAAAGGATGCTTGGGCCAATTACCGCGATGAGTCTTTCATTCAGCAGTATCTGAGCCCCAAGGTGATCCGCGACTTCCGCATGTTTGCCATTTCTGATTATGCGAAGGATTCCCATGTGACAGTCTCGTCGATCCATAATGAGCGTGGCTATGGGGAAGTGCGCGAAAAGCTGGCGCAAAACTACGATGTGGCGGTCATCGATCCGGACATTCAGATTGTTGATGTTGACCTCTTGGGTGACCGGCAGCTGAAGCTCCGCCACTACAAGCGCAACGGTGTTTCTTTGGATCAGAAGGAACGGGACAAGGTGCTGGCGTTGCTGCGCACATTGTGGGGTTATGGTGTGCTCTTGGAAGAAGTGGACGCGCCGCCGCCGCGCCATTGATCTCAAGGTATGCCGACAAGCGAGGGGAGGGGAGAATGGAAGTGAGTTCTCCCTAACCATATGCAGGTTCTGGCTGGCGCCCGGGTGGTTTGGTCTCTTATAGTTGCCTCATGACAACCACAAGAGCGGAGCCAACGGTCTGCCGCCCTGCATACAGAGCCTTCCAAAATGACGTCCTGGCGCAAGCAAGCTGTTCAACTCATTCAAGCGGACTACAATCGCTCCGCGGATACGCATCTCTTTCGGGTCGATGCTCCGGCCCTGACACGCGTTGATCTCTATCTGAAAGATGAGTCGACGCACCCGACCGGCAGCCTGAAGCACCGTTTGGCGCGGTCCTTGTTTCTTCACGCGATTTGTAACGGCTGGATCCGTGAAGGCAAGCCTGTCATTGAGGCTTCTTCCGGCTCCACAGCCGTGTCCGAGGCCTATTTCGCCAAACTGCTGGGCTTGGAGTTTATCGCGGTGATGCCCGCCACGACCTCTCAACAAAAGATTGCAGCCATCGAGTTTTACGGAGGGACCTGCCATTTGGTGGAAGACCCGACCACCATTGGGGCGGTCTCTCAGCAGCTCGCCGATGACACCGGTGGGCATTTTGTTGATCAGTTCACTTATGCGGAGCGGGCAACCGACTGGCGCGGCAGCAACAATATTGCCGAGAGCATTTTTGAGCAGATGTCCAGCGAGCGTTTCCCGGTGCCAAAATGGGTGGTGATGTGCCCCGGCACAGGCGGCACCTCGGCCACCATTGGGCGCTACATTCGCTACCGCTGTGAAGACACCAAACTGTTGGTGGTGGATCCTGAAAACTCTGTGTTTTATGACTGCTACGCACAGGAACGAAATGACCTGACGCTGACCTGCGGCTCTCGCATTGAGGGCATTGGGCGTCCGCGCTGCGAAAAATCCTTTGTGCCAACGGTGATTGACGAAATGCGGCAAGTCCCGGACGCGGCTTCCATCGGGGCCATGCGTGCGCTTGAAAAAACACTTGGGCGGCGCCCCGGCGGGTCAACTGGCACAAACTTCTACGGCGTTTGTCAATTGGCAGCGGAAATGCTGGCCCGGGGGGACGAGGGCTCGATTGTCTCGCTCATGTGCGATGGCGGCGAGCGCTATGCCAATACCTATTACAACGATGCCTGGCTGGAAGAGCACCACATTCACATCCGTCCCTATGAGGAGCAGGTTCTGACTTTCCTTGGGACTGGACGCTGGGAAGCCCTTTAACGCGCGGCAAGTTGAAAGTGCAGAGCGCCGCATCTCAGGGACGTCGGAGAGACGTGTTACACATGGACCCCGAAGGATGCGACGCTGCTGCGATCGTCTTTTGCCCGTCCAGGCGGGCCTTGATCAAGACAACCTCCCGCAATGGCCTATCTATATAAATCAAGGTGTTGAGGGCCCTATATGTAAGCACGATGATGCCCTGCCGACGCAACCCATGATTTATCATGGGCTACCCGTATTAGGTGTGCATCAAGCTTGCATAGCTGCCTTCAGCGTTGGCAGGAACGCCCAGATTTCTCTGTTCAATTTGACCATTTTCTTGATTGAGGCTCCCATGGATGCAATCCTTGCTTGATCAACAGGTTTAACCTCTCCCAAGTGCAACTGACCGTTCTTGCGCTGAATGCGCATGGAGTGCGTGTGCGTAATGGCCCCTTCAGCATCTGTCTTGAACACCGAGTGGTTGAACTCGTTGCGCAGGCGGGTGCTTTCATTAAAAAGCCGAATGATGCGGCGCAGCTGCCGCGTCACCTCTGGATCAGTCAGCTTGGCCTCTGCCAGCCGTTCAACCAGATCCAAGCGGGCGCGGGTCGTGTTCAAGGTGCCGAAAACGATGGTCGCGGTGATTTCATCGGTGCGCATGAGATACTGCAGCATGTAAATGAACATGCTTTCGTTGTTTGACCAACAATAACTCATGTTGCCAATAAGCGCGAAAATGAGGTTTCGCTCTCCAGCCTTTTCTTGGGCTATGCGTTGCAGGGCGTCAAAATCGGGCTGAAGTGGCTCGTCCTCGGGCATTTTTGGCATCCTCCCACTCACTCATTTTAAGAGTCTAGGGCATTTTACAGAACTTGCCTCCACGTCTTTTGGGTGAGGTGCATTACAAATCACCTAAGTAATGGGTGGTGAACCAATGTTGATGTGTGCTTGTAATGCTTTATTTCCCAGTCAACCTGGTAGATATCGAGTGAAAATTTACCAGTAAAGCTGATTTTACATGCGATTGGCACATAACAACGATTAGCCTCCAGATAACAGCAGCTTTCTGGAGTAGTCATGTATGTTTCAATTTTGCAATGGATGTTTTGCGCAACGAGCACTACGAGAAATGATGTAAATATTCAAATTGAATATATAGATTGTTCGATATCCATGGTCAAAACAGGCCTATTCTGCGCAGTTCATCCAGTAAAAACACAAGGTTAAAAAATAACGGGTGATTTTACACTGTTTGCCGCACCGGGTGTTCGTTTTGTTTAGTGTGCCCGCCTTGGCGTTCTCTTGTCCTTTTAGCCGAGGTCATCTTTGCGATTAGAAGATGTGGGGGCAGGGCAACAACAGGATCAAGGGATCGAGACAGTAAAGCGTCGCTGACCTGAAAACCATAGGTTTCAGGAAGGGTGTTGCTTTGCCTGAACGACGCTTGGGCTGTCTCTGGTCTGTTCCCGAAAAAGGGCGACTGCACAAACGCTGCAGGAAACACGCGGTGCTGGACCGTTCGACCCGATGACGTAGAAGATCGTCGCTTTGAAACGCCCGCCAGACCGCTCTATTGGAGCCAAGGCATGTCAGTTGATATTGATGACCTGAAAAACGCGATTGAAGACGCCATCAACGACGTTGATGGGCAAATGCCCATTCCTACCGATAATCCGGGCAATGATGCCGGATTGGCCGCGCATCAGACCAACGAGCTTTCCGATTTCGATCTGGTTGAAGCCCCTGAGCTGTCCAACGCGGCAGACCCATGGCAAACCGTCAGTGTGAATGGCGGCTCGGCAGCAGCTGGAAACGGGATTACCGACGTAAATGACGCCGGAAACGTCGGCGATGATCTTTCGATCTCGGGTGAGGCCGGAGCCTCCGCAGATGCTGCGGGCCGAGCGGACATGTTTGTCCAAAGCATCGAGATGGGCAACAACGTTCAGCAGAACGCCTTTTCGGCTGCGGTCACGGGCGGTGACTACGATGTATCTGCGTCTGGTGGTGAGGGCGCGTCCTTCAACAGCGGTCAGGCGTCAGATTCTCAGCTGGAAACGCTGAGTGCGGTGAGCCTGGAGCAGGCAAACACCGCAGATGATGCGGATGAGATTCTTGACGCGACGGTGCTGAGCGAAAGCAATGTGTCGCGCAATCCCACTCAAACGGTGACCGTTGACGGCGGTGTTGCCACCGCAGGTGATGGCATCAACAGCGTTGGCGGGGGTGCAGTTGGCGCAGCGGGCAGTGTTGGCGACGATCTGTCCATAGAAGGCAGCGCCGCTGCCAGCGCGGACGCACAAGGCGTTGCCACATCAGCCAATCAGGCGCTTGCGACCGGGGAAAACACCCAGATCAACGCGGCTGATCTTTCCGTCACGGGCGCTGATGTGAACGTTGCTCAAGGTGGCGGCGCAGGCGCGGGAACCGATGGGGCGGCGCAGCTTTCTTCCATCAGCAGCGCTGAAAATGTTTTCGCAACCTCGTTCTCAGCCGTTGAGCAGCTGAATGAGCTGACTGACGATGAAGACCTGGTGGAAACACCCAGCGTGACCAACGCAAGTCAGCTCACCCAAACGGTTGACGTTGACGGTGGCACCGCCTCTGCCGGTGAAGGGGTTGATGTTGGCGGCCTTGTGGGGGCGTCTGGTGTAGGTGGCGACGCCAGCATCGGTGGCTCCGCATCGGCTTCTGCGGATGCCCAAGGCGTTGCCATGTCCTACACGCAGGACATTGACAGTGGCGCAAACCAGCAGGCGAACTCTGCGGCGATTTCTTCGGTTGCCGGAAGCCGCGCTGCCGCAAGTGCGGAAGAAAATGGTGCTACCATTGCTGCTGACAGCGGTGCGTTGATGGCCCCATTTGTTGGCTCCACTCAGGCCGCGGGCATTGCCCAAGAAAACATGGCGGAAGACGCAGATGAGATCTCATCTGCGACGGTTCTCAATGATGGTGACAACCTTGATGGCGGCATCCCGAGTGAAGGCATTGTCACGCAAGGTGTGACCGTGAATGGCGGGATTGCCAACGCGGGAAATGGCATTGCCTCCGGATCTGGTGTAGGCAATGGCACAACAGAAGGCGACACCAGCATCAGCGGCCACACCTCCGCGTCCGCAGATGCAATCGGCGGGGCTTCTGTATTCAAGCAGGCGCTCACAACTGGCGGCAATCTTCAGCTGAATGACGCCGCCGTTGAAATGGTTGGCGGCAGCACCGCCAAGGCAACCGCAGGCGAGAATGCGGCGCAGGTTGGCGATGTGGCATGGTCTTCGGACTCATTTGCGGTGGGGGCCGATCAGGCCATTGAAAGCGCAAACTACCTGGCAGACGAAGATGAGATCACGGATGCGACGGTTGTAAACAATCCGTTCGACGGCACCACCGACGAGCCGGTGACCAACCTTGAGCAGACAGTGACGGTCACGGGTGGAACATCTACAGCGCTGGATGGCGTGTCGCAATCAGCCGGCACCATCGGCGACTTCAGCAGCGTTGGCGATGATGCCTCCATCGTTGGAAGCTCAGAAGCGGGTGCGGATGCATCCGGAACGGCGACGGCGTTCAATCAGGCTTTGGCGACAGGCGGCAATCGGCAGATCAACGAGGCTTCCGCGTCCACCGTTGGCGGGCATGTGATTTCTGCTGAAGCAGGGGAAAGCGGTGCATCCGTGGGTGCAGTGAATGGCGGTGCTCCAGATGGTCTGACCGTAATTGAGGCCGAGCAGAACATCGGGCAGCTCAACATTGCCGAGGACGATGATTTCATCGCGTCGCCTCTGGTTGAAAATCAGGAAGGCGGCATCGTTGAACAGAGCGTTGCTTCCACTGGTGGCACTGCAACTGCCGGAAATGGCATTCAGCAGGTTGAGGCAAGCAGCCAGATCGGCGGCGACGCTGAGGTGATGGATGATGCCAGCATTGTCGGTAAAACCTCCGCAAGTGCTGATGCATCTGCGGCGGCCAGTGCGTTCAATCAGGTCATCGCAACCGGTGGCAACACACAAGCCAACCAGGCAGACGCTACTATCACCGGTGGCAATAGCGTGTCAGCCTCCGCAGGCAATGATGGCGTGAGTGTTGACATGCCAACCTTGCGCGGCATCACGCCAAAGATCGATCCGGTTGTCAGCATTGAGCAGATGAATGACAGCACGGACAATGACGACATCAACGATGCTCAGCTTGTGAATGCTGGCACCTTGTCCCAAACCATCTCTTCTGTGGGCGGTTCGGCCACAAGTGAAGATGGCATCAGCCAGATCAATGGCGGCAGCTTGGGGGCACAGGATGTCAACGGCGACAGCGCGATCTCCGGCAGTGCCTCGGCAAGCGCGGATGCAACTGCAGTTGCGTCGGCCTTCAACCAGTCCATCAGCACTGGCTCAAATGTTCAGTTGAACCAGGCCTCAGTTGACATCGTTGGCGGTGACGACAGCGCGGCAACTGCTGGGGAGAACAGTGCCTCTCAGGATACATGGGCGCAGGCCCCGCGTTTCATTGGTGCTGACTCGGATGCTGAAGTAACGCTTACCCAACAGAACCTGCTTGAATCCGACACGGATGAGGTGACTTGGGCAACGGTTACCAATGACGGTGCCGTTGATCAGGACGTGGGCAGCACCGGCGGCGCTGCTTCCAGCGGAGACGGCATCGACCAGTACTACACGGCACCAGATGGGGCTCGTCTTGGCGGCGATACTGTGGGCGATGACTCCACCATCGCAGGGGCCTCTGATGCGTCAGCGGATGCCAGCGGTGGCTCGGCGGCTTTCGGGCAGTCCATCAATGTGGCAAGCAATGGCCAGCAGAACACGGCGGCGACCAGTGTCGTGGGCGGCGACGCAGTTTCGCTTTCCACGGGCGAGGACAGTGATGGCAGCCTGCCTTCTTCCGTCGCTGGCCCGATTGTTGGCCCGAGAGTGGCGCTGTCGGCGGAGACCACCATTGAAGTCGAGCAGGCCAACTTGCTGGACAGCGACTATGACTACGTCGAAAGTGCAAGGGTCACCAATGACGGGAGTCTGGTCCAGAACGTTGCCAGTGAAGGCGGCAGCGCCAGCGCTGGGTCCGGTCTCGTTGGCGATGGTTCCAGCCAGATGTTGTCCATGGGTGGGCCGAATGAGACGGGTGATGACGCCTCCGTGTCTGGGTCAACCAATGCAAGTGCAGATGCCGTTGCTCAGGCTTCAGCTTTCAATCAGTTGATCCGGACGGGCTCAAACGTTCAGATCAACAATGCAGCTGTTGAAGTGACGGCCTCCAACGCAAACTCCGTGAGCATCGGTGAAGATGCAACCGGTGGGGCAGCGGCGCTGGCCTCTGGTTTCATGGCAGGCAATGCGGACACGCTGATTACCTTGGCTCAGGCCAATAGTGCCGATGATGGTGATGAGATCGTCGATGCGGTGGTGACCAACGCCAGCGGCAGCGATGTGGCGCAAAACGTCACAGCCAATGGCGGCGAAGCCACTGCGCAGCACGGCATCCATGATGATGGCGCCAGCCAGTTCAACGCGGGCGGCACCGTGGGCGACGATTACAGTGTCTCAGCAAAGGCCCTGGCCTCAGCGGATGCGTCGGCTCAAGTCTCTGCTTTCAACCAGACCCTGCTTTCCGGCGGCAACACTCAAGCCAACGCGGCCAGCGTTGACTTTGTCGGCGGTAACGACACGGCGTTGTTTGTGGGCGACGACGATAGTCTGGATCTGTCCGTGACCCCGTCCGGCGGACAGCTTCCGGGTTTGAACAGCTACAAAGACGGCACTGACACCGTCTTCACAGCTGAACAGACCAACAGCCTGGCCGATCAGGACTACATCGAAAACCCAAGCGTCATCTCGGCAAACAGCACGGACATGGACCAGATGGTCTCTGTTGATGGCGGTGTTGCGATGGCCGGTGACGGCATTCTGGATGCAGAAGACCTGTTCGACTTCTCTGCCGGTGACGACATGTCCATCGCCGCGGCAACCTCCGCCACGGCCGATGCCATGGGTGTGGCCTCTGCCTTCAATCAGACAATCGTCATGGGGGCCAATGTTCAGGCTAACTCCATCGAGGTGTCTGTGGTGGGCGGTTCCTCCACGGTCAACGTCATTGGCGAAGACGACATGGCATCTTGATCTGCCCCTTGAACCAAAGCCTGCGCGGAGACTATCCGCGCAGGTCTTCTTTGAAGACCAACAGTCAAGGCAACCCAGATGCTGTCGCAATCCATCAACGAAATTACATGGCACTTCCTCGGGTATCTCAAGCTGAGGGAAGACCTTGCAACAACATCCATCCGCTACGACCACGCCATATCCGGCTTTGAAGACGTTCTCGTTGAGCAAATGGTGGACGTAAAGCCATGGCGCACGGACGAACCGGAAGAGCTGCCCTCCACCAACGCCTCACCGGTTGGCGCGGACCCTCTGGGTGTGCCGATCGCAGTGCCGGATCTTTCCTTGGATTTCATTCCCGCTCTGAACGGCCTTGTTGTTGGGCCAGAGGGCCAACCACCCGTTGATGCTCCGGCGCAAACCGCGCCGTCTGGACCCCTTGATGGTCCCGCGCCGGTTACCGACTGGGAGTTGGATGTAGAGCTGAACTACGACTTCTTCAGCGCACCGGGTACGTATGTCGGTATTGAGCAGGAAAACGCGCTGCAGGATGACGATGTTCTGGTTCAGGACCATGTGGTCTGGGCTCCAGCAAGCGAGCTTCCATCTGCAGAGGCAGTGCTTCAGAGCGCAGTTGAAGCCTCCGAGGCGGCGGTGGTGCCCGGACTGCTCGCTGAGCTGGCACAACCCGAACCTGAGCTTGCAAAAGAGGCTGCGCAAGGGCAGGTCGCCCGTGCTGAAAACGGGTTCAAAGACGTCACCGTGAAGATCGGTGAGAACACCGGCACCTATGACCCAACAGAATTTGAGGCACAAAAAGACGCGGAGGCAGAAACAGCCCCCGTCAGTTCAAAAGAGCCCGAAGCGCCTGAACACAGTGTCGCCTTGGGCGACAACGAAGCAACCAATGTTGCCGTGATTGCCGATTTGATTGAGGCAAAAACATCGGTGGTGGTCATGGGGGATTACTACGCCACCAACGCCATTGTTCAGAGCAACGTTTATGTGGGCGCTGGACAAACGACACAGCAGGCGGCCAGCACCGGCGAACCCACCCTGTTCAACGCCAGCGAGATCAGCAGCTCGGGGGAGACGTTAATTTCTTCCTATGTATCTGGAGCATCAGCGCTTTATTCGTTCGACGTGGATGTGGCGGTGGGGAACCTCTACAACGTCAGTGTTGTGCAGCAGTACAATTTTCTCTCTGACAATGATCACATCCAGTACGAGCTGAACGCAGGCGGCAGCTACGTGTCGCTTGGCGATAACACGCAGGTCAATGCGGCCCAGGTGATCAAGGATGTGTCCGCCTACGACATGATCATTACCGCAGGCGACTATTTTGATCTCAACTACATCTCGCAGCGCAATGTGCTGTTGGATGCCGACCGGGTGTCCTGGGAAGCTTCTGGCTTGACCGATGCGGGGCAAGGCAACCGCCTCATCAACGATGCCAAGATCAAGACGATTGGTGGCGGCTCGCTGTTCAAACCAATGGACTCCGAGGCATCGGCGTTTTTTAGCGGGATAGCACAACACGAAAGTTCTTTGACCTACAAGCCAGCCGGCTTCGAGTTCGGCTTTCCTCAGATCGGCTCCACTGATTTCAAGGTGCTGTTCGTCACAGGAAACAGCTATCACCTGAATGTCATCGAGCAGGTGAATGTCCTTTCCGATATGGACACGGGCCGTATCATCGGCGAGGGCGCTGCGACTGGGGAGCTTGATACACCAAACTACGGCAGCGGCGGCGCAAACCTTGCGCGAAACAAGGCGGAAATCATCGATTACGACAGCCAGTCCGGGTTTCAGTATCTGGGCGGCGCCTACTCCGAGGAAGACCTGCTCATTCAGGTCAACATCTCGGTGGAGGACAGCGCCTCCGCTCCTTCTCAGCTCAAGTCGGCAGGAGACCTTGTGAATGAAGTTATTGCTTTCACAGGAGGGGAGGACAGCGGGCCGACGGACGAGGGGGGCTATGCATTTGCCTCACTCAACGCGGGAGACCTGTTTTCTGATCTCCTTACCTAGATTTTTACAAGGCATTTAATCCAGAAGTAGGTCTTTATGACACTGAGCAATGTTGATGTGACTTTTGCAGCGTGGGGCACGGCGCGTGATCGCGCGGAAACCAAAGGCAGGTTTTGGCGATTGAGGAAAGTGCAGGTGCGTTTGGGCCTGCGGCGCGTGAAGAATGCCATTGCACCTGTGTTCGGCGGGCTTTCTGCTGCGGGGGCGGTGGCTTCAAAGGGGCAAGGGAAGGGGCGGTTGCTTGCGGGCTTGCACGGGCCTCTCCCGCGTCCCTATGCAAAGCCGCCTTCGAACCCGAAGAAAAAGCAGGAGGAGACCGACCTTGATTTTCGGCAGGTGCTGCATTCCGTTCTTGTTCGGGCAAAAATGCACCTCCTTGTTGTGGGTCTTTTCTCGTTTGCATCCAGTATTCTCGTGCTGGCACTGCCGATCTACCTCTTCCAGATTTCAGACCGGGTGCTGACCAGTCGCAGCGTGGATACGTTGGTGATGCTGACTGTCATCGTGGTAGGGCTGATCCTTGCCCATGTGCTGCTTGATATGTTTCGGCGATACATGTTGATGCGCGTTGCCGTGGACCTGGAGACGCGGCTCGGCGCACCCGTGCTGAGCGCCGCAGCCAAAGCCTCCCACAACGGATCAAGCCGGGAATTTCAGGCGCTTGGGGACTTGCAGCAGTTGCGCAGCTTCCTGACAGGCTCTGTGCTCTTGACCATGCTGGATGCGCCAGTTGCGCCAATCTACCTGCTGGCAGTTTTTCTGGTGCATCCGCATCTGGGGCTGATCGTTACGGGGACAATTGTGATCTTGCTGATCGTGGCGCGGATCAACCAGCGGCTGACCGCAATACCGTTCAGTCAGGCCGGGGCGTTCAGCGCCCGCGCCAATTTGCAAGCCGATGCCATGGCGCGGAATGCGCAGGTTATCAATGCCATGGGCATGATACCGGAGAGCGTGAGACTGTGGGGGCGCGAAACGGCGAACTCGCTGAAGTCTCAAGTGGTTGGGCAAGACCGAAATGTGGTGATGGCGGGGATCTCCAAGTTCATCCGCTTGTGCACCCAGATCACCATGCTGGGATGGGGGGCGTGGCTGGCGCTGAACAACGAGATCACTGGCGGCATGATTATTGCCGCCTCCATCATTGGCGGGCGGGCTTTGGCGCCGGTGGAAGGCACCATTGAAGGCTGGAAGAGCTTCATCGCCGCGCGTGCCGCATTCGGGCGCATCCGAACTTTGCTGCAAACCTCCCAGCTCAATGTGCGCCGCCTGCGCTTGCCGGAACCAAAAGGGGCGCTGGCGGTGGAGCGGGTTCTTTATGTGCCGCCGCCAAACAAGCGCGTCATTCTGAATGGGGTGTCGTTTGATCTGACACCGGGTGAAGCCTTGGCGATTGTGGGGGCCTCAGGCTCCGGGAAGTCTACACTGGGCAAAATGCTAGTGGGGTCCATTGCGCCCACTGCTGGAAACGTGCGTCTTGACAACATGGACCTGCGCAACTGGGATCCGCGCCAGCTTGGCGAAAATGTCGGCTATCTGCCGCAGGATGTGCAGCTGTTTCCCGGTTCCATCAAGGCCAACATCGCGCGCATGAGAGAAAGCGCTTCGGACGCCGAGGTGTTCCACGCTGCGCAAATGGCCAATATTCACGAGATGGTCTCACATTTTCCGCAGGGCTATGAGACAGAAGTGGCGATGGATGGCTCGCCCCTTTCCGGGGGGCAAAAGCAGCGCATTGGTCTTGCCCGCGCCTTCTTCGGCAAGCCGCGGCTGGTGGTTTTGGATGAGCCGAACTCCAATCTGGATGCCACGGGAGAGCAGGCGCTCAGCGAGGCCATGGGGCGCGCCAAGGCGGAAGGCATTACGGTGGTGGCCATCACCCAGCGGCCCCAGTTGCTGCGCTGTGCCGACAAGATCCTGATGTTGAAAGACGGAACCGTGCAGGCCTTCGGGGTGCGCGATGACGTTTTGCCGCTGGTAACAGGCCGGCGCCCCGCGCCAGTGGCCAATGCGACCCCGACCCTTGATCAGACCGCAGCAACGCCCCGGGCCCAGCTGGAGCCGACATCATGACCACGCGCAGCCTCATTCTCGATAGCAGTTGGTACGAAGATGTGCCGCGCAGCACCACTTTTCCAATTCTGGCCAGTCTCGTGGTCGTACTGGTGACCTTTGTTGGCTTTGGTGTTTGGGCGTCAACAGCCCCCATGGCCGGGGCCGTTGTTGCAACCGGCAGCTTTGTGGCAACGGGCCAAAACAAGATCATTCAGCACCTTGAAGGCGGGATCATCGAAGAGATACTGGTGCGGGAAGGGGACATCGTGGAAGAGGGCGACGTGCTGTTGCGCCTCGATCCCACTGCTCCGCAGGCCAACCTGGCCCGCCTGCAAATCCGGCAAGCGCGTCTTGAGGCGGTTCAGACGCGCCTCGTTCATGAGGGGCGCGGCATCACGCAGATCTCTTGGCCAGAAGGGTTGGAAGCGCGCCGCGATGACCCGCGGATACACGCCATCTTGCTCAATCAGGCACTGACCTTTCAGGCGCGCTCCAAAAGGTTGCAGAGTGAAATTGACATCCTGCAACAGAGCATTGATGCGCTGGAAGAAAAAGTGACAGGCGGCAAGACCCAGCGGGTGGCCGTGAAAGAGCAGATGGCGCTGTTTGCAGAAGAGCTTGAGACGAAACGGGAAATGCTAAAGTCCGGCTTGATCCGCAAGTCGGAGGTGCTGGGGCTGGAGCGGGCCATGGCGAACCTGCGCGGCGAGGTTGGACGCATTACAGCGGAAATTGGAGATGCAACGGAGCGCATTGCCCGCACCCGCGCCCAGATCGCCAAAGCACGTCATGAGGCCTCGCAGTTTGCAGTTGATGAACTGCAGGCCATCAATGCGGACCTAGATGATGTGCGTGAGCAGATCTTTGCGGCAAAAGACGTGTTGAAGCGCATCGAGATCAAAGCGCCGGTGCGGGGGGCGGTCATTCGTATGCGCTATCACACGGCTGGCGGGGTTGTAGAAAGCGGTAAGGACTTGATGGAAATCCTGCCGTTGCAGGACGATTTGGTGATTGAGGCCAACATTCACCCTGCGGATATCGACAATGTGCGCAAGGGCCAGAAGGCCATGGTGCGGATGAATGCGCTGAACCAGAGAACGACCCCCATGCTGCCAGCGCAGGTGATTTATGTTTCCGCTGATGCCTTGCCAGATGAACGCCGCTCGTTCACGGCCTCGGATGTTTATGTGGCCCGTGTGAAGCTGGACCCGCAAGCTATAGCCGACGTGATCGACTTTCAGGCAACGCCGGGCATGCCAGCGGAGGTCTATATCACCACGCGGGACCGCACCTTCATTGATTACCTGCTTGAGCCCTTGCAAGACAGCATGGCGCGGGCGTTCCGCGAGCCTTAGTGCCGCGGCCTCATCTGGGAGACTGCGGCAAGGTGGGCGCATCCTTTGGGGGCCGATTAGGCTTTGAAAAAGCATGCTCTGCTTTTGAGCTGGCTCTTCTAAAAAACGCGAAATAGACTGCTTGACCTTCCAGTCACTGGAACCTTTAGGCTCGCCATAACAAGTTGAAAAAGAAGGTGTGCCATGAGCAATCAACAGTCTTCCCCCTCCGATGAGGGGGCTTCCCATGCCGCATGTTGTGGCAGCCATGGAGCTGGCGGCCACGCCCCCGTGGGGCTTGCAGGGGATGAAAACAATACCGCCATTGATCCGGTCTGCGGGATGTCCGTTACTCTTGGTGCCGGAAAACCCTCGTTGCGGTACAAGGGGGAGGACTACCATTTCTGCAATCCCAAGTGCCATGACCGGTTCGAGGCCGATCCATACTTTTATCTTTCTGGCAACAAGGAAAAAGCCGCGAAGGCGCAGGACAAGTCCGCCCTTTTTACCTGCCCCATGGACCCGGAGATTGTACAGGAAGGGCCTGGCACATGTCCGATATGCGGCATGGCGTTGGAGCCGATGGACGGTGTATCCGATGAGCCGAACCACGAGCTGATCGATTTTACCCGTCGCTTGTGGGTGAGTGTCGGCGCGGCCATTCCGCTGCTGGTCATCACAATGGGGCCAATGGTGGGACTGCCCATTCGCTCGTGGATTGGCGAAACCCTATCGCTCTATTTGGAGTTGATACTCGCTCTGCCCGTCGTTGGCTGGGCGGCAGCGCCGTTCTTTGCCCGTGGGTGGACCTCCTTGAAAACACGGCACTTCAACATGTGGACCTTGATCATGCTTGGGGTGGGCGCTGCATTTGCTTACAGCGTTGTTGCCGTGCTGTTCCCGCAAATTTTCCCGGATACGCTCAAGACCGAGGCCGGGCACGTGCCGGTCTACTTTGAGGCGGCCGTTGTCATTGTTGCTTTGGTGTTTGTCGGTCAGGTGTTGGAGCTGCGGGCCCGTGAACGCACGGGTGATGCCATACGGGCGTTGATGGACTTGGCGCCAAAGACGGCGCGGCGCGTTCTCCCGGATGGGGAAGAATATGATGCCCCGCTGGAAAACATCGTTGCCGGAGATCTTTTGCGCGTGCGTCCGGGTGAGGCCGTGCCAACAGACGCCATTGTCATCGAAGGCATGTCATCTGTCGACGAGAGCCTGATTACCGGTGAGCCTGTGCCCCAGGAAAAGCAAAGGGGCGATCGCGTAACCGGCGGCACCTTGAACAAATCCGGCACGCTCGTGATTGAAGCGGCTTCCGTTGGTTCAGACACCGTGCTTTCTCAGATTGTGGGCATGGTTGCCAACGCGCAGCGTTCTCGGGCCCCCATTCAAGGGCTGGCAGATCGCGTTGCCGGGTGGTTTGTGCCCACTGTCGTACTGGTGGCGGTGGTTGCGTTCGGAATCTGGGCGCTGTTTGGTCCCTCTCCAGCTCTAGCACATGCCATCGTGGCTGCCGTTTCTGTACTCATCATTGCGTGCCCCTGTGCACTTGGGCTGGCAACGCCCATGTCCATCATGACCGCGACCGGGCGGGGGGCACAGGCCGGGGTCTTGATCAAGGACGCAGAAGCGCTGGAGCGCATGGCGCGGGTGGATACGCTGGTGCTGGACAAGACCGGCACCATTACCGAAGGAAAACCGACGCTGACGGATGTGGTGGTGCTCTCATTTTCGGGCGAAAACGAACTTCTCGGGTTGGCGGCTTCGCTGGAAAAAGCCTCTGAACACCCACTGGCGGATGCCATTGTTGCAGGTGCGGCAGAACGGGGTGTGGCCCTTCAATCTGTCGACCAGTTTCATGCACATGTGGGGCAGGGCGTTTCTGGTGTTGTGGCAGGTAAGAAGGTGCTGCTCGGCAATGCAGCCCTAATGAGCGCCAACACCATCGGAACGGACTCCTTTGCCAACGTGGCGGATGATCTGCGGGACGCGGGAAAGACCGTAATGATCATTGCGGTCAACGGCGAAGTGGCTGGTCTGCTTGCGGTTGCCGATCCCATCAAGGAAACCAGCCGAGAGGCCATTTCACGGCTGCGGGCCGAGGGCCTGCGGGTTGTCATGGCAACAGGAGACAATGAACGTACGGCAAACGCCGTAGCGCGGGAGCTGAACCTTGATGAAGTGCGTGCAGGCGTGCGGCCAGAGGAAAAACAACAGCTCATTGACGAGTTGCACGCGCAGGGCCGCAAGGTCGCCATGGCCGGAGATGGCGTGAATGACGCACCAGCGCTGGCGGCAGCGGATGTGGGCATTGCCATGGGCACAGGGGCAGATGTCGCCGTTGAAAGCGCGGGCATAACCTTGCTTTCAGGAGACCTGAACGGGGTGTCCAAGGCGCGTGTGCTGGCGCAAGGGACCCTGAGTAACATCAAGCAGAACCTGTTCTTTGCCTTTGTCTACAATGCAGGTGGGGTACCGATTGCCGCCGGTCTGTTGTATCCTCTCACGGGTACATTGCTCTCGCCCATGCTTGCGGCAGCGGCAATGAGCTTGTCATCTGTTTCGGTGATATCAAACGCGTTGCGGTTACGTAAGCTTAAGTTGTAAACTGGCTAAAGGCTCCGGGCTTTCCGGAGCCTTCAGGCGATTCCCTCTGGAGGTTGGACCCATGAATATTGGTGCAGCAGCTCGCCGCTCTGACTTGGCGGCAAAGACCATAAGGTACTACGAGGAGATTGACCTGATCCGTCCGGCCCGTGCCGAGAATGGCTACCGCGATTACTCCGAAAAAGACGTGCAACGGCTGCAGTTCCTGCAACGAGCGCGCAACCTTGGCTTTTCCATCGAGGAGTGCCGATCGCTGCTCTCGCTCTATGAGGACGAAGAACGAACGAGCTCCAGCGTCAAGGCAATGACGCTGGAAAAAATTTGTGAAGTGGATGAAAAGATCCGCTCCTTGCAACATCTCAAGCGAACCCTGCACGAGTTGGCTGAGGACTGCCCGGGCAGTGAGGATCCTGACTGCCCGATTATCAACGAGTTGAGCAACTGAACCACAGACTGCCCGTTTTCGCCTCTGGAAACTCAAAGAAGTCGGGGGCTATGGCGGCGCGCGAACCTGCTAGCACTAGGGTCTGAAGGATCCTATCCGACTCGAAGGCCTTACCCGCCTTCGACGGTGCAAGCGGAGTGACGTTGGTCAGTGCTCAGCCCTGTCAAAACCGGGGGCGCAGAACTGCGCCGGTTTTTTTGGCGTTTATCGCGCATCCTTGGCGCGTTTTTGCTGGCAGCCATTCTCAATGTTTCAAATGGTGTTTATGCCGCTGATCCGCCGGAGCAGGCGGCAGGCAAGGCCGATGCGCTGACACAGGACGATTTCGCTTTTCGCTGGTATGGCTTGTTTACGCCTTGCGAAGGCCGCTGTGCGGTGTCCATCTATAACGGTTCCTATGTGAAAGACGGCATGTATCAGATTTTCACGGAGGCGCATCCGCCGCACACATGGGATTACGACAATGACTTCATTGTGGCTGGCGCGGCGTCCAAGCGCATTCTTTCGCTCTGGGACATGGTGCACGTTGAACCGGAAGTGGGGATCGCGCGCCGTTATGGGCAGCAACATGTAACGGAAGTGTGGCTGGCCGCGTACTTGCGTTTCGACGGGTTTCCATGGCGCGAGTATCTTTACACCTCTGTTGCCGTTTCAACGGGCATCAACTACGCGGACAAGATCACCCCCGTGGAAGAAGCGCGGGGCGGGAAGGCGGGCGGCGACCGCCTGCTTCACTACCTCGCTCCGGAAATCACCTTTGCCCTGCCGGAGTATGAGCATATTCAGCTCATGTTCCGCTTCCATCACCGCTCTGGGGCCTATGGCTTTATTAGTGATACGGACGGCGGCGCGCACTACGGAACAGTAGGCCTGCGCGTTTGGTTCTAGCTGCCGAACTTGCGGTGCGCGTCCAGCGCCAAGCCCATTCCCACAGCGCCGAACACATCCCCTTCCACGATTTGTGCTTCTGGAAACTTGGCGCGGAACATGGATTGCAGCAGGGGCACACGGGTGGTGCCGCCGGTCAGGAACACGCAGTCGATGGTCGGCGCGGTCACGCCTGCCATGGAAAGGGCTGTGTCGATCTCTTCGGAAAGCCTTTCAGCGGAGGGATTTATGGCCGCGTCAAACTCTGCCTTGGTGAGCGGCAGCGACAGCGCGCTTTCTTTCAGGGGCAAGGAAACGGTCACTTCCGCCGCGTCGGACAGGTCAATCTTCGCCTGCTCGCAAAGGCCTGCCAGCGCATGGCCCTGCCGATGTGTCACCACGTCTATTATCCGGTCGACCCGAAGGGGTTCGGCAGCTTCGCGGCGCACTTCACGCAGTTCTCTGAGGATCTTTGGGTCGTACATGCGGTTGATGGAGTGCCAGGTGGCGAGTTCAAAGTAGTACTTTGACGGCAGGGGCCGCTTGCCGTCACGGCTCAAGCTCTTGTAGCCCATATGAGGCATGACTTGCGCCATGGAAAGCAGCTGGTCGAAGTCTGTGCCGCCGATGTGAACGCCGGTATTTGCAAGAATATCATCCAGTCGATCGGCTGCTTTTGCGCGTTCTGGTGAGACGCGGACCACGGAGAAGTCGGCAGTGCCGCCGCCGATATCAATCACAAGAACCACTTCTTCGCGGGTGGCTTGCTGCTCATAGGCAAGCGCGGCGGCAATGGGCTCATATTGGAAGGCTACCGAGCTGAAACCCTGTGCCCGTGTCATTTCTTCCAGCGTGTTCTGAGCGGCCCGGTCGGCCTCTGCATCATCATCGACGAAATGCACGGGACGGCCCATGACCACCTGTGAGACGTCACCGCCCGCAAAATGCGTGAGTTTTTCCTTCAAGTGTCCGAGAAAAATGCCGATGATTTCCTTGAAGGGGACGGACTTTGCGAGAATGGGGGTCTTTTCTTCAATGAGGGCAGAGCCGAGCACGCTTTTCAACGAGCGCATGAGGCGGCCTTCAAAGCCGTCCATATAGTCTGCTCGCGCCTGACGGCCAAACACGGTCTCTTGCTCTTCAAAATTGAAGAAGATCGCGGTGGGAATGTCGGTTGCTTCGCCTTCCACGGGGACGAGCTTCGGTCCGTTGCCGGTGAAAACCCCGAGGGTGGAATTGGACGTGCCAAAATCAATGCCTGCGCAAGTAGGGGTCATGCTCGCCTCGCCTGAATGGTCTCTCGGTAAGAAGGGGGAGAGCGTGCCTACACGATGGGAGGAGAAACGTCCAGTGCTCACGTGACTTTTCGCAGCAGGGAAGAGCTGCTTTCCCTAACTGCGGGGACAAGTGAGGCGAACACGCCTCACTTAGTTTTTGGGGCCAAAGCACAAAGCACAAGGCACAAGGCGCAGGGGCGCAGGGGGGCAGAGCGCAGGTCAGTCAATCACCATGCCAAGGGAGGCGCTGCGAACAGCCTCTGTCCGGTTTGTCCAGCCGCGGCCAAAGCTGCTGAAATGCGACAACCCGCGGTAGTAGGCAAGCCGGGCGTCCGCATAGGCGTTGATCAAGCGACGGGTCGCTAACTCGGTAGTTGCGGCAAGGGTGCGGGGGCCAATCACACCGTCTTCCGCGGCCCCCACCAAGCGTTGCAGCAGTCTGGCCGCCCGGCCCGGTCCGGCATTGACGCCAAAATCAAACAGCATCAGATCAAGGCCAGCAGGAAGCTGATCACATGAAAGGGCCTGCCAGTAGCGCGCCCGGTAAATCTGCTTGGCTTCCGTGCGAGACAGAGCCTTCACATCCTCGGCGGACAAGGCGAGATCGCCGCGCCAGTCGCGCAGAGTGGCAAGCGTGATGCCGAAGTTGGTCGCGCCGCCCGGATCTTGCGGGTGGTCCACGTACCCACCCTCATGAGATAGGACAATCTCGACGCACGCGTCAAAACGCTCTTGTGTTGCGGGGGGTGTGAAAGAGGCGGGCTGGGGCGAAAGCTGCTGGGGCGAAAGCTGCTGGGGTGAATGCTGCAGGGGTGTGAGCTGCTGTGAGGGGGAAGAAAACGGTTGGCGCACCGGGGTGGCAAGGGCAGCGTCTTTTGCGCGGGACCCCTGCGAGGAGCCCAGCCAAAAACTGATGACGGTGGCAAAGCCCGCTGTCAGAGCGCCAATGGCAATGTTGAGCAACTGAAACGCTTCTCGGTTGCTGGCCTCAACCGGCGCTTGCCACAACACCAGCAAGCCAGCCAAAATGCCGAAGAAGCCGAGAGTGACAACCATGGAGACCGCCACAGGCCCCCAAGCAAACGGATTTGCACTGCTTGCCAGTGTCGAAAACGCGGAACGCGCTTCGCGCTGGTCTGCCAAATGCCGGTCGAGCCGCGCCATCGCATCCTGACGCGCATTTTCCGCCTGCTTGACTGAGGCATTGAGGCGTTTGGCCTGAAGATCGGCATTCAATTTGGCAAGGGCGAGGGTGAGTTGCACCTCCAGTTCCCTGTCGTGCTCCAGGGCCGCGCGGATCTTTTCCGGATCCGTTGCTCCCGTAACGCTTTTGATCACGCGGCTGATGCGGCGGGTGGAAACGCTCTCCTCATCCGGCTCAAGGGCGGATACCAGATCGGGCAGAAGGGAAAGGGCGATGGATAAGAACGGGTTCATGGCGCGGTCATTCCTCATGAAAGCAAGAGGACTTCAGTCTAAGTGCCGCTGCCAAGGCGGGGGATAAGTGCCGCGCCTAGCGACGAACCCAGCACAAGATCGTGTCTTGCATCACCCGCAGGCGCTCATCCAGCTCTTCATTGCTCATCAGGTCGCGTTGGTACACGGTCGAGAGTGTGTGCTGGTTGATGAGGTAAAAAAAACCGAGGGCGGCAATGGAGATGTTGAGCTGTATGGGGTCAATATCATCGCGCAGTGAGCCATCTTCTCGCCCGCGCTGCAGGATTTCTTTCATGCGCACCAGATGGGTCTGGTTGATTTGCCTAGTGTCGGCAGAGGCTTTGACATGGCGGCCCTGCAACTGGTTTTCCGCGTTGAGCAGCCGTATGAACTCCGGATTCTTGAGGTAGTAGGTCCATGAAAAGGTAACGAGAGCCTTGATCGCCTCCAGAGGGGACAAGTGGTCTAGTTCCAAGGCAGCTTCCTGCTGGCGAATGTCGCGATAAGCCTCGTCGAGAACCACTGAGAACAAAGCATCCTTGTTGCCGAAATAGTGGTAGAGCATGTTCTTGTTCACGCCCGCACTCTCTGCAATCCGGTCCACGCGCGCGCCTTCAAATCCGGCGGAGGCAAATTCATCCCGCGCGGCCTCCAAAATCTTGCGGCGTGTCTCCTTTGCGTTGCGACGCTGCTTCATGGGGTTAGGCCTGTCGGTTTCTGTCATCATGTCTTTCTGAAGGGATGGACACACGCCCTGTGTTGCTGCCCATCATCCCTGTTGCTGCCACGGCTTCCGCTGTTTTTCTCGGGGCAACTTGAACAATGCAACAATAATTCATTCCGTTCACGTTACCTTGAGCCTATTGATTCCAGTGATCTTTCCCAGTCACACAACGGTGCTGCGAGTGCGTTGTTGGTAAAATCACTGCTTGTACTAACTAACTGGATAGTTAATTAATGGCAACAGACAACCGTGGAGTATCACAGATGACTGTTTCCGAACGCCCCGTCGCCCTTATTACCGGTGCTGCCAGAGGCATTGGCAGAGGCTGTGCCGTGGCGCTGGCAAAGGCGGGCTTCAATGTTCTGCTTAACGACCGCGACGGCGCAGAGGATATCGCTTTGCTGCAAAGCGCGGCGCGGGACATCCAGGCTTTGGGGGGAGATGCCGAAATTTTTGCCTGTGATGTTGCGGATCTGGACCTTCATTGCGTGCTGTTTGCCGCCGCGCTCGACAAGTGGGGCCGTCTTGACGTTGTGATGAACAACGCTGGTGTCTCGGTGAAAAACCGAGGCGACATTCTGGATGTTGAGGTGGACAGCTACGACTACAACCTCTCCGTCAACACCCGTGCTGTGTTCTTTCTCACCCAGCGGGCGGCAAAGTACATGCTGGCACAGGGCCAGATTGGCGACCAGCACCGCGCCATCATCAACGTAACCTCCTGCAACGTAGTGGCTTTGGCATTGAACCGCGGTGAGTATTGTGTCTCCAAGGCGGCGTCCAGCATGACCACCAAGCTGTTCTCCCTGCGTTTGGCGGAAGAAGGAATTGGGGTCTACGAAATCCAGCCGGGCATTATCGAGACGGAAATGACGCGCCCCTCCAAGGCGAAATACGACAAGCTGATAGCGGAAGGCCTTGTGCCCATGAAGCGCTGGGGCCAGCCAGAAGACATTGCCAAATACGTGGTGAGCATGGCCGAAGGCCAGATGCCCTACTCCATTGGACAGGCTGTCTTGGTTGATGGTGGCCTCACCATCCCGAATTTCTGACGGCGGGGAGATTGTTGAGTTCCCATGCGTGTTTTGGAAAAGAACAGCCCGCTCTTAAGCCTCAATACCGCTAGCTTGGGGCATCGCAGTCCGATTTCTGAAGTGATTGAGCGCGCCGCCCGTCATGGCTTCGGCAGCATCGTGCCGTGGCGCCGCGATCTTGAAGGCTGCGAGGTTCATGCGGTTGCCCGCCAGATCAATGACGCAGGGCTAAAGGTCAATGGGCTGTGCCGCTCCACCTACTTTCCGCAGGAAACAGAGCAAGCGCGCCGGGCGGCCCTTGAGGACAACAAGCGGGCACTTGAGACCGCAGCGCTGCTGGGCGCGGACTGCTACATCCTTGTGGTGGGAAGCTTGCCTGCAGGCTCCAAGGATCTTGCGGGCGCGCGCCGTCAAGTAAAGGACGGTGTCGCCGAGCTGATGGAAACCGCCCGAGAGCTTCGTGTGCCTCTGGCGCTGGAGCCGCTGCACCCCATGACAGCCGGGGACCGGTCTTGCCTCAACACGTTAGGGCAAGCGCTGGACTGGTGTGAGGCGCTCGACCCACACAACAGCGGGGGTCTCGGCGTTGCGGTGGACGTCTACCACCTGTGGTGGGACGAGTATCTGGAGCGCGACATTGCCCGTGCCGGCAAGCAGAACCGCATTTTGGGCTTCCATGTGTCTGACTGGCTGGTGCCCACCACCGATCTGGTTCAGGACAGGGGCATGATGGGCGATGGCGTTGTGGACCTGCGCCAAATTCGGCGTTGGGTGGAGGCGGCAGGGTACGCAGGGCCTGTCGAGGTGGAAATATTCTCAAAAAACAATTGGTGGCTGCAGAATGAAGATGATGTGCTTTCAACCTGCATCGACCGCATGACCACCGTTTGCTGAGCCAGTGGGGATGACATGAAGTTAAGTGAGCAGACAAGATGGGTGCGCCATGAAGCCCATGGCGAGATCATCCTCAACCGCCCGGAAAAGGGCAACGCCCTGACCTATGCCATGCTGGAAGACCTTGGCAAGATCTGCGAGGAAGCGCGGGGGGACCGAGACCTTCGGGCCATTGTCCTGCGCGGGGAAGGCGACCGGTTCTTTTGCACCGGCGGAGACATCGAGGCATGGGGCAGCCTGACGCCGCACGATATGGGGCGTGACTGGATACTGTTTGGCATTGAGGCGTTTGAGCGCTTGCGCAAGTTGCCTCAGCCGATCATTGCGGCCATCAACGGCCATTGCCTTGGCGGCGGGCTGGAGCTGGCCATGGCTGCAGACCTGCGCCTGTGTACGGCACGCGCCAAGTTCGGCACGCCGGAAGTCACGCTTGGCATGATCCCCGGCTGGATGGGCGTGCGCCGTCTGGCGGAGATCGCCGGGGTTTCACGCGCGCGTCATCTCACCCTCTTGGGGGCGCCGATTTCTGCCCAAACAGCTGAGAGCTGGGGGCTGGTCACGGCTGTCTGTGAAGATCAGGAGGCCTTGCAAACCAAAACTGCGGAGTGGTTGGCGCAGCTTTCCGGCAACGGCCCTTCGGCCATGGCTCTGGTGAAGGGGCTTCTCGACACCATGCACGAGGATATGGCGCAGCACCACGCCAGCGCGGTGGCGCAGGCCGCCGGAACGGAAGATTGCAGGGAAGGCGTTCAAGCTTTCCTTGAAAAGCGCAGACCCACCTATACCAACCGCTAGAGCGAACCACCAACTGGACTGAACCCATGGCAAAAGCAGAGTTTTTGAGCGCCCAAGACGCGGCCGCCCTGATCAAGGATGGCGATACCATTGCCATATCCGGCAATGGCGCAGGGATGATCTCCGCTGAGGAGATTCTGGAGGCCATCGAAACGCGGTTTTTGGAGACCGGACATCCGAGGGATCTGACGCTTGTTCATTCTCTCGGGCTGGGTGATCGCGATCGAATGGGCACCAACCGCTTTGCCCATGAGGGCATGGTGAAGCGGGTCATTGCCGCTCATTTCACCTGGTCGCCCAAGATGCAGCAGCTTGTGCGCGACGAAAAAGTGGAGGCCTATTGCTTCCCCGGCGGTGTAGTGCAGCATCTCCTGCGGGAAATCGGCGCGGGCCGTCCGGGCCTGTTCACCCATTCGGGCCTCGGCACTTTTGTTGACCCTCGTCAGCAGGGGGGCAAGTGCAATGCCCGTACCACCGAAGATCTGGTGGAGCTGATGGAGGTGGATGGCAAGGAGATCCTCCGCTACAAGCCGTTCAAGGTGGATGTGGCCATTGTGCGCGGCACCTATGCCGACACCAAGGGCAACATCAGCCCGGAGGAAGAGAGCATCGACATGGACATTCACTCCATGGCTCTTGCCGCCCACAACTCTGGTGGGCTTGTGCTGGCACAGGTGCGTCAGGTGGTGGCGCAAGGTGCCTTGCACGCCCGGCACGTGCGCATTCCGGGCATCATGGTCAATGGTGTGGTTGCCGCACCCGAGCAACCTCAGTTTTATGGGCGCTCCTACGACCTTACCGTTTCTGGTGCCAAACGGGCCTATCTTGGGGAGGCAACGGCAGATATTCCCGCCAAGCTGGAGCGCCGCATCATCGCCCGCCGCGCCGCACTTGAACTGAAGGAGAATGCTTCGCTCAACTTCGGGTTCGGTATTCCCGGTGGCATTTTTGGCGTTGTTGCAGAACAAGGTATTGGCGATAGGCTCTGGATGAGCCTTGAGCAGGGCATTCATAATGGCCGCATGCTGGACGATGCCTTGTTCGGGGCTGCGAGCAACACCGACGCCATCATCCCTTCCATCGAGCAGTTCGACTACTACTCAGGCGGCGGAATTGACGTGACCTTTTTGGGCATGGGCGAAGCGGACCGGCACGGCAACGTGAATGTGTCCCATCTGGGCGGCAATTTGATTGGTCCGGGTGGCTTTATCGAAATTGCCCAAAACGCCAAGAAGGTGGTGTTCTGCGGCACGTTTGATGCGGCAGGGGCCAAGGTCGCTTTTGTAGGCGGCAAGCTCGCGGTGATCCAACCGGGAAAGGTGCGCAAGTTCACCCAAAAGGTGGCGGCGATTACCTTTTCTGGCGCCTTTGCCCGGCAGTCTGGGCAGGAAGTGCTTTACATAACCGAGCGCGCAGTGTTCCGCTTAAGCGATGAAGGGCTAGAGATCATCGAGCTGGCACCGGGCATCGAGCCCGAGCGGGACATTTTTCCATTCATGGACTTCCGGCCCGGGCTTAATTTGCAGCGGACCATGCCCGAAGGGTGTTTTCTCTAAAGAAAAAGGCGGGAGCTGGTCCCGCCTTTGTTCAATCTCCGCAGTGCCTTAGCAGGCAGCTGTGATGATGATTTCCACTTTCAGCTCTGGGGAAGCGAGCTTGGCTTCGCCGCAAGCGCGGGCAGGGGCGTGGCCTTCTGGTACCCAAGCATCCCAAACGTTGTTCATGGCAGCGAAGTCGGCCATGTCGGAAAGCCAGACAATTGCCTGGAGAATACGTGTGCGATCGGAACCGGCTTGCTCCAAAAGCGCGTCAATGCGGCGCAAGCACTCCTTGGTCTGCTCTTCAACGCTGTCGCCGCGGTTTCCCACCTGTCCGCAGAGATAAACCGTGCCACTGTGCTTCACGATCTTGCTCATGCGCTGTTTGATTTCCATGCGCTCGATTTCGGCCATTTTTCGCTCCGGTGTTTAGAGGTCTTTTCTGAGACGCGACCCTATAGGCGCTGCGATGCCATGCCAAAGGGCATTCCGCCACAGCTCATGATCCCCACACAGATAAATCGCCGCAGGTTAGCGATCGATCCGATTGTGGGTGAAGGGATCAAACATCGGCGCCCAGACGGCGGCGCAACCTGTTTACTCGCTTCATAACCGAGCGTTTCATACGTTGCGGAAAGGTTTTCGCCCTGATGGGTTGAGCTGGATCATCTACATGCTGTCCATCACCAATATGATGGCATGCACCTGGGTCCAGAAAAGCAACCATGAGGCCATCACGTTTCATTGCGATGCTAATTCTTTCTTCCGTTACGTGTTTGGCATAGGGCCCGTACCTCTTCCAGAGGCTCAAGCGGGTCAGGCCAGGATTGAACGAAAAACTCAGCCATTCCGGGTGGATATCCAAAGGCATCAACGCATAGCGAACCCCGTCTACTTCCTTGCGAATGCAGTTTTTCTGAAAACGCTCCTGCAGATCTGATAGCTTTCGAACACTTACGACACTTACGTTCGGCTCTGCTTCTAGCACTTTCATACAGGAAGGGATCGTGTTTTCGCCGTCGAACAACCAATCATCTTCACCGTGATAGATGAAGTCGGTCTCCACCATATCATATAGCTTGTCGATGGATTTCATTTGGCCCAACTGGGGGTGATTCAGGATCACTTCTACATCTGGATGAGTTTCTTCGAGCCAGTTTTTTACTTGGGTGCTATTGGCATCATCAATCACCAACATTCGTTTGAAGCTATCCCTATGGGAAGGCAGAAAGCTATTCAGTGTTCTTTGCAAAAGCTCCGTCCGCCCGCAACTTGTAATGCAAAGAGTTACGTCAGCGTCATTGCTGTTGATTTCCGTCATAATCCGTGCCTTTTCCATAAAAAAGCTTCTCAGTCCTGGGAGGCTCTTGATCTGGTCAAATTTTGCCGCGATATGTACCCGCTAATGATCTCTAGAAAAAGAGCTTAGTGCCATGTCAGGGAAACCTGCACCATTATCTGTGCTAATAAGAAGTCTCAATGAAGGCGATCGCATAGCGAGAACGCTGAAAAGCGTGCAGGGGCTGGGGCAAGAAATCATCGTCGTGGATTCTGGCTCGACCGACGATACGGTAGAGATCGCTGAGTCGTTTGGGGCTAAGGTAATACATAACCCTTGGGGCGGTTTCGGTCCGCAAAGAAGTTTTGGCGAAAAACAATGCGCATTTGACTGGGTGTTTTACATCGACGCAGATGAAGTCGTGACGCCAGAGCTGAAGGACGAGATACTGCAGCTCTTCAACAACGATGAGCCTACAGAAGTCTGTTTCCTCATTCGAAATACCATGGTGCTTCCTGGAGACGAAAAACCCCGCCTGTTTGCTGACTACCGCAAGGTCCCGCGTCTTTACAATCTAAAGCACGCGCGCATCAAGCTAGATCCTTCCTATGATCGTATGCAGGTCGATGATGGCTATCGCGTGGGTATATTGAGCGCTCGGCAGTACCACTACTCCTTTCGCAACTGGGGACATACGATTGCAAAATTGAATTACACCTCAGATCTCGCAGCACAGACGCAGGAAAAGAAACCCTTGTGGCAGCTGAGATTGAGGTTGATCACTGAATTTCCAGTTGAGATGTTCAAGTATCTTTTTGTGCGGCGTTTCATATTTGCAGGTTGGAAGGGCTTTGCCTTTGCCGCAACGCAATCGTTTTCCCGGTTCATGCGCATTCTTAAAATGCTTGAAAGCCGCATGCATTAGTTTCCTGAGGGGCGGAATTGTAATTGGTGACTAAGCAAAATTTAGTTTTGTGCGTGTGTACACGCGGCAGGTCGGAAATGCTGTTGGCCTGTATGATAGCAATTGGGCGCCTAAAAAGCGCGCCAAGTTTGAAACTGTCTGTTCTCGTCTGCAACAACAATGCTGAGCCTCTGGAAAAAGGGTACGTTTCGGCGCTTGAAGAAGCCGTCGGAGTTCAGTTTTTTTTGGTCAATGAACCTGAGCCGGGCATTCCATTCGCCCGCAATACCGCCATTGAGGCTGCCGTTGCATTAAAACCCGAGTGGATTGGCTTCATTGATGATGATGAGCAAGTTGATGAGAACTGGCTCTTAGAGATCGAGCGGGCAATGAAGACTTGGCCTGCTGATGTTTTCCACGGCTGGACTCAATCAACTCCGGAGCCCGGGGCAAATCTGGATTGGTACTTCAACAAACCGAGAAACAAACGTGTAGGCGGGACCGAGATGTCGTCCGCTGGCACTGACAATGTTGTTATAAAAGCTCAACTGGTTGATGGCACTAAAGAAAAGTATCGTTTTAATCAAACCATGAGGTTCAGCGGTGGCACTGATTTAGAGCTGTTTTACCGTGTAACCGATGCTGGTTATCGCATTGTTTGGGTGCCTGATGCTATAACCAAAGAAACAATACCTGCCGAGCGCCTTACGTTAAGATATCAGATCAAACGCGCAAAGGCGGTAGCCGCTGTGCATGGGTATATCTCGAGATCTCGAAAAGGCATGGCTGTCGCTGTCATCCAGATACTGCCAAAAGCGGCTGGGCGTTTGGTTCAGGCTTTTGGCCTGTTATTTGTTGCTTTGGGCGCTTGGGCGGTTCAAAACAAAGGCTGGCGCAAGGTCCTTCTGAAAGCATCCAAAAAGTTGGCTTATGTGGTAGGTACGATTGCTGGATTGGCACAATCCCTGCCCTCAGTCTATCAAAAAATCCATGGTCGCTGAAATGAGTATTAAGAAAAAACTCGATGCCGCTCGAATAAAGCTTGGGTTAAGAAAAGATAAAGAGCGGGATTGGGAGTATACTAACCCGCCTCTAGTCAAGTATTCTGGTACTGGTAAGCCGAAGTTGCGTATATTGGGTAGTCATGACGGCTACCATTGCGGTTGTACTGCTGTCATCGAAAGTTTACGCAAGGCTGCAATTCAGAATGGTTGGCAAGTTGCAGTCTATGGTGAGCCTTTCCATGCGTTAGCGGTAAATGGTGAAGGAGCAATGCATGATAATGGCCCAAATTTCCATAAAAAAATGAGAGCCCTGAAAGCAGCTGTGGAGTTCGGTGCGCCCGCATTTCTCGTAAACACTGTTTGGGCAAATAATACCAGCAACTATGACGGTATATTGCGAAAACTAGATCGTATCATTACACGCGATGTACTCAGCCAACATGAGTTGCGAGCTAGCCATGATGTACTAGCAGACTTTGTTATTGATGCGTCATTTTTCTTTGGAGACACTGTACATCCGAAGCGAAACCAAAACAGGCATGGAGTAGCAGTAACAGACTATTACAGCAAGGAAATGGGCAAGTTCGTTAAATTTGTGAACTCTTTTGAGAACTACGAATACCTAGATTTGGCAGCGGGGACATGGCAGGAAACTATTGACTTCTTGTCTTCTAAGAGAGTTCTCATAACCGGGCGACATCACGCGGTTTATGCAGCTTGCAAAGCAAGAACTCCGTTCGTAGCACTTGAAGGAAATACACATAAAATTAGAGGCTTAATTGAAAGTTCGGGCCTCGAAATACCTGTGGCTAGCTCGCTGTCCGAGGCCGAAGAGCTGTTCCCAGTTATAGATAAGTATGAGCGCGCATTTTCTGACCTGTTTGATTGGATGGCGGAGCAAGATGGTAGACGAGTCATACCGAGCGTTCGGAGCGCCGCTGATAGATGGACTTAATAAAGATCGAGCAAGAAGTGCGAGGAAATCGTGTCGCAATAGTTGGTAATGCGCAGTCCTTGCTTAGAACTTCATTTGGGCGAGACATTGACGCTCATGACATTGTTGTAAGATTGAATCGGGGCGTCGTATCTCCTTCTGCTCGATCTCATGGCAAGAAAACCGACATTTGGTGTTTTAGTGTACTAGATCAAATGACACCGGTACTAAAGAGAGCCAACTACCGCTACCGTATTGGAATGTCCCCAAAGCAAGTAAATTTACCGGATAATGAAGAAATTGTTTATCCTAGTGAGTATTGGTCGAGACTATCTGCATTGATCGGCGCTAGGCCTTCAGTAGGATGCATGGCTTTGGATTTAATCAGTCGATTCCAACCGTACTCTGTCACCTTGTACGGTTTCGACTTTAAAGAAACCAAAAGCTATTACGAGAAGCACCATAACTTTGGCCAACATGACTTTGCCGCTGAAAGATTGTTCGCAAAAACTTTAGTTTCTAAAAATGGTTGGGAAATTATTGCGGCAGATGCGGGGCATAGGTCTCCATTAACGGTACTGGCTAGTCTCACTGGTGCATTGAAAGGCTTTGGAAAGGGAATAATGAAGTGAGAATTGCATTATTTAATGACACCTCGCCCACTTTGCATCACGGTTGCAACTTAGTTATGACAAATCTAACGAATTTACTGGCCAAGCACGCTTCAGAGCCCTGCCTTTTCTGGCCAGTGGCAAGCGACTGGTCACCCTTTGAAGCAAGGTTACGATCAATGTCGTTAGATGCGATAGTCGTCAACGGTGAGGGTTCGATTCATACAGTAGATTCGCGGCCCCGAGCTAGGCAACTACTGGGGTTGTCCAGATTTGCAAAGGAGTTAGGAGTTCCCTCGTTTCTGGTCAATAGTTCATTATTTAATCTCGATGACCAAGCCTTTGAGGCTTTAAATTCATTCTCAAAAATTTTGGTTAGAGAAAGTAGAAGTAAAGAATACTTGGAAAAAAACGGTATCAATTGTGAAATCGCGCCTGATCTATCGATGGTTGATTTGAGTTTCCGGCCAGAAGCATGCGGTGAAAGAACCACGAAGTTGGCGACCGACAGTGTATTTCCGTCATATTCCCGTGAGATCAAGGCCTTCGCCGACAAACACTCATTCGTCTTTGAGAGTATGCAGAGGAAACCAACCTGGTTGGAAAAAAGAAGGAAAAAAATCAAAAAGTCGCTAGGTGTTTTTCCGGCTACGCGATTGTATAAGCCGACATCGGACTTTCACAGTTTCTTGAAACGCATAGGTGAGGCACAACTTGTTGTAACCGGGCGGTTTCATACAGTTACCTTGTGTCTTCTTACTTCTACACCTTTTATTGCTGTTGAATCCAATACTCCGAAGATTTCGGCATTGGTTGGTGATTGCTTGGGAGATGATGAGCGTGTTGTCTCGCTTGAGAGGTTGAAGAACCTGTCGGCTGGTGATCTAGAACGGCTAAGTCGATTTTCAGAGGCTGAACATGCTAGTATTAACGAGTTTCTTTACGCAGGGACAAACTCAGCAAATAGCTTTTTTTCCCGAATGTTCGGGTTTTAGTTTGGGCGGTTAGACTATTTTGGGTAAGACTAGATTACTAAAGATGGCAGTAAATCGCTTTCGATTTATGGCATCCAATATTGGCGGTCGCCACGTTATGCAAGGGCGTGATTTCACTTCGAAGAGAATTGCTGTGGTAGGACCTGCAGCGCCTCTCGAGGGTACCCATGTTCAGTTAGATGCTAGCCAATTTGACTACTTGATAGTTATGAATCGCCTTCTTCATTCCAAGCCGGAAAACGTTTTTGGAGCTCCAGCGATTGGCAAAGTCTTGTTCCACAATTTGGAGGAAACGGGAGAGCGAAGTGCAGGAAATCTTTCCAAGAATGCTTTGTTCGAAGAACACGTGAAGTATGTCGTTTTTCCACACGCTACTTATTTAGGTGTTGGAGGGAAGTTTTATCGAGCTTCTAATACCTTGAGTAAGTTCGGTGTTGAACTAAAGGTACTGCCATTTTCTTTTTATAATGAACTAGTGGAAGATCTTGGAGGGTACGCTCCAACAACAGGTTTAGCTGCTATAGCCTATTTGTTACGCTGTCCTGTACATAGTGTGAGCATTTCCGGCTTTACTTTTTTCCAAACTGGCTATCAAAAAGAGTACAATAATAGCTTAGAGGCCAATACGCAGCCTTGGGTGTGGGCTAAACATACTGGACTTCACGACCCTGATCGTGAAGTAGAGGTGGCTCGCCGTAGAGTCAATGAAGCTAGAAAGGCAGGAAAGCAGGTCTGTCTGGACGCGTCGCTACAAACAATTTTAACCCGTTAGGCTTTTTTAAAACCCTCCAACAAACTCGCCATCAGGGCTAGGGCCTTGGGTTCGTTGATGGGGGCCGATGGGTCATTCCAGGTCGCGGAGAGGCGGTATTTTGTACCGCCTTTTGTTTCCAATTGATAGGTGAAGTTCAGCACGCCAATTTCGCTGCCGCCTTTATAGGCCACATGGTGCCAGTCGGCCTTTTCCGCCGCGCCAAGGAAGATTTTCATGGCGGGGTCATCGCCCACTTTCTCGATGATCTCGCAGAGTTCTTCTGCA
The DNA here is from genome assembly GCF_028737195.1 of Pseudovibrio exalbescens. Lineage (GTDB taxonomy): Bacteria > Pseudomonadota > Alphaproteobacteria > Rhizobiales > Stappiaceae > Pseudovibrio > Pseudovibrio zosterae. The sequence continues at coordinate 200,189 of NZ_JAQZAJ010000004.1, forward strand.
CTTGCATACCACTGCAGGCCTTCTTTGTAGGGAAGGGCGGCAGCATCCGGTCCCGGCAGTGGGCGGTCCGCCAGCTCGGCCAAAATGGCAAGGCGCTCGTCAGTGCTGGCAGCGGCATAGCGGTCCGCAAGGGCTGGGTCGGCTTTGAGCTGAAAGAACTGGCGTGTGGTCAGAAAAGGCGTCCGTCCGTCTGCGCCGTCCAGAGTGCGTGCTCCCACCAGGTTGATGATGAGATCTGCCGCAGAATTGTCTGAATTGGCAATCATTTGCTGGGTGACCGCTTTCACGCTCTGCAGGCCGCCAATGTTCTTTCCACTGACAAGGCCGCCGGGCAGGGAGGCGAACTCCTCTGACAAGCGCAGCTTTTGTGTTGCCTTCAGGTTGCCAGCCTTCAACTTGGCGCGCAGTGCCTCCAGCACCCACATCTTGAAGGAGGAGCCAATGGCGAGGCGCACCTGCGCGTTGTACTGAGCTTCTACGTGGCCATCCTTGATCAGCAGGTGGCTATGGCGAGGTGCAAGCTCACGCATCGCCTGTAGAATATCCTGAATGTTGGTCAATCTGCTGCGCGGTGACTTGATGAAAAAGCCAGAGGCGTGGCCTGCGCGCGCGCGGTCCAAAAGCACAGGCAAAACAAAGTCCTGCGTGGTCACCAGATAGCCAGGCCCCTTGTGGTCGCGGGCGACCTCCACCGCAGGGCCATAGACGCTGCGCGCCTGCTGCAGCGACGCCTTAAGGGCATCGGGCGCGACAACCTGAAGAAAGCCAGAGGAAAACATGGATAAGTCCTCAGGCTCTGCCGCCCAGATGCGGAAGATCAAGTCTTCCGGCGTCATGGCGCGTAAGGCCATGGCCTCTGGCGTAAGGCGTTTTGCCGGAGACAGCTTCTGCAGGCCAGCCTGTATGTTCTTGAGGCCTTGGACCATTTCCTGAAGAAGACGCATACTGAGGGAGCTCCTGTTCCGGCGCTTGGGTGAAACACGTTCACCCGTTTAGCGCGGTTTCAGGGGGCAATCCAGTTTGGAATTCAACTGAGAAACAGCTTGTTCACGGCTCAGCCTGCTTTGGGCAGGGATTGGGCTGCTTGAAACAATGTTGTACACCGGGCGCCACTGCGACAGTAGGCAAGCACGGGGGCGGGCAGGCGGTCGATTGCCTCAGCCATTTCAAGCGCGGCGGTCATCAGGTCAGAGCTGTGGTCAACGGGAATAAACACCAGTTCCATGCCGGCTTCTTCGGCGGCCTTGGTCACTTCGGCCACGGTGGGTTGGCCAAAATCCTCCCCGTCCGGGCGGTTGCAGATCAGCGCGTTGAACCCGTGCTCCTTAAGGGCAGGCACATCTTCCGGCGTAATCTGACCGGCAACAAAAAAGTCAGGGGTGAGCTGGCGTATGGACACGCGTTTTTCTCCAGTCAGCTGAGTGAGTAACTGGGAGAAATACTTAATCATCTGCGCAGGCTTTCACAAGGGCCGGGGCTCGCTCCTCCCACGAAGAAGACGCGAGCCCGGCAGGACATCCGGTGAAGTGGGGCGTTTTAAACGCGGCGGGCCACTGCCATGCCGATGATCATGGCGGCGACAAAAACAAGTGCGCTTGTCGTTGCAAGTCCGGCAGAGGACAGGGCAGGTCCTGGACAGAGGCCCCCCAAACCCCAGCCAATGCCGAAAATGCCAGCGCCAGCCAGAAGGCGCTTGTCCACTGCGGCTTTGAGCGGCAGGTGAAAGCTGTTGTCCAGCAATGGCTTTTCCAACTTGTTTAAGAAGAAGAACGCAGGCATGGCCACCGCGATTGCCCCGCCCATCACAAAAGCGAGGCTTGGGTCCCACGTGCCAGCAAGGTCGAGGAAGTTTTGCACCTTGGCCGGGTTGTCCATGCCCGAAAGCGCCAGACCGAAACCGAAGATCAGGCCTGCTGCAAGGCCGAGAAGAAGTCGTGCCATGGGATCAGCCTCCAACAAGATGGCGCAGAACGAACACGGTGATGAAACCGGTCGCCATGAAGGTGAGCGTTGCTGCAATGGAGCGCACAGACAAACGGGAAATGCCACAGACCCCATGGCCGCTGGTGCAGCCGTTGCCATAAACGGACCCAAAGCCCACCAGCACTCCGGCAATGGCGAGCAAGGGCAGGCCTGCGGTAAAGGTCTGCTGGATTGGGCCGCCACTCAGCAGTTGAAAGAGCACCGGTGCGGCTATGAGGCCGATGACAAAGGTCACCTCCCAGCCGCGTTCATTTGCACTGCCGGATGGCGGCAGAAGGCGGCTCACAATGCCACTGATGCCCGCAATCCGGCCAAGACCGGCATAAAGAAGCACGGCCGAAAGACCAATCAAGATGCCGCCCGCCAGCGAGGCGAGGGGGGTAAAGCTTGTTTCCATGTCCCTGTCCACTTTGCACGGCGCGTTCGCGCTGTTGCGTGATGCTCTAAATATTAGATAATTCTAATATAGAGATTTGCGCCAAGGGTCAACAGGGGGCGAAGCACACTTTCTGCGGGCATTCCGGCCCGGCTCAGGCGGGGTTCCGGTGTCGGACCCGGTTCAGTGCCACCATTGCACAGCCGAACAGAAGCGCCCAGAACGCGCTGCCAATGCCGAGCGCGGAAACGCCGGATGTGGCAATGAGGAATGTGACCATGGCGGCTTCCCGGTTTTCGGTGTCTTTAAGCGCGCCGCTCATGGAAGCGGTGAGCGCACCGATGAGAGCGAGACCAGCCACCGCTTCGATCAGGATTGGCGGCGAGAGTGAGATGAACGCCACCGCGGCCGCTGCAAAAATGCCGAGAAAAATGTAAAGAACACCGCCGAAGACGGCAGACCAGTAGCGCCTTGCAGGGTCTGGGTGAACCTCCTCGCCCGCGCACATGGCGGCGGTAATGGCTGCCATGTTGACGGACAGCGCCCCAAAAGGGCCGCCGATCATGGTTGCAATCCCCGTTGCGCCAATGGTTGGGCCGGAGCGGGGCTTGTAGCCAAAGCTGTTCAGGATGGCCATGCCGGGGATGTTCTGCGAGGCCATGGTAACGATGTAAAGCGGCACGGCGATGCCCACAAGTGCGGCCCAACTGAACTCTGGAAACACAAGAATTGGCGTTGCGACCAGTGTGGCCGTGGCCATGCCGGAAAGGTCGGTGGTCAAGGAAATGGCAATGGCGGTGGCAACAACAGCCGCCGGCACAGCGGCGATCCTGTTCATGCGGCCAACGATAAGCCATGTCAGCACGATGGGCAGAGCGACCAGCGGCAGGCTTGCCACGGCTTTGACGGGTGCCAGACACAACACCATCAACACGCCTGCCAGCATGGCCTGCGCAATGCTCGTCGGAATGGCAGAAATCAGCCGCTCCAAGGGGCGAAAATAGGCGGTCACAACCACCAGAAGCCCTGCCACCACAAAAGCGCCGGTCGCGAGCGCGAAGCCGCCTTCAAGAGGCACGGACGAGGCAAGCAGGGCGGCACCGGGCGTTGACCATGCGATGCTGATGGGCATCTTCGTTTTCAGGCTTAAAAGGATGGCGAGGCCGCCCATGAGGATGGACAGGACCATGAGACCGGAAGCCGCCTGTTCGGGTGTCGCGCCAACCTGGCGCAGCCCTTGGATGATCACCGCAAAGGAGCTGGCAAAGCCAACAAATGCGGCAAGGAAACCGGCGAAGACTGCCGTTGATGAAATGCTTTTGAACATGGCGGGGCCCGACTCGATAGGTATATGCGGCAAGACCGCGCAGGGTAACGGTCTCAAGTGTTAAGTAAATACCCGATGTGTAGGTGCTGGCTGAATGGCGCTAAACATTAAGGGGATAGGCAGCATTGGTGGGGGGCACGACGCTGATGAAAAAGGCAGGGCAGAACAAGGTCCGCGACAACTGGCAAATCTATGCCGTGTTCATCAATGTGGCTGTGCCGGGCCTTTACATGGTGGCCCAGCATTCGCTGTTCGAGCTGCCCAACTCGGTGTTTGCCGCGCAGCTGCCCGGCAGCACGGGGCTCGCGCTCTTCATGATCTTAACACTCTGCAACATGTATCTGGCCTTGTTGCTTCAGGGTTGGCAGCGCTGGTTCATCGTTTTGTTGATGATCCTCAACACCGCCAGTCTCGTGCTCTTGAGCATGCTTTCAGTGTTCAACGCGCTTACGTTGATACCGCTGTTGTTCTGAATGGCTTTTCAGTCCGGTTTGTCCTTGCGGTCCTTGCTGTCTACTCCGATCGGGGCGAAGTACAGCCACACGAGAAGCGCGATGAACGCGAAGACCTCGATGTTCATGATCGTATCGAGCCACTCGCTCATTTGACACTCTCCTCTGCCTTGAGGGTTTTCAAGAAGGCGACCACCAGCAGGCAAACGATAAAGACAAACGGCAGTGCGCCAAGGGCGATGATTGTTTTCACCGTGGCCACGTCTCCGGTCAGGATCATCACAAAGCCCAGCCCGCCCAAAATCACGCCCCAGACCAGTTTGACCCGCGACGGCGGATTAACATCCCCCTCGCAGGAAAACATGGAAAGAACGAAAGCGGCACTCACCACACTGGTTACAATGAAAAGGAAGGTGGCGATGATTACTGCGATGCTGGTCAGGGTCGGCAAGGGGAACATGTCGAGCACATAGTAAGTCACTGCATCCAGATTGGTGCGTGTCACTTCCAGAATGGGCACCGTGTCCACCAGCGCAGCATGAAAACCCACGCCGCCAAACACTCCGAACCAGATGACAGAAAACGCCGTTGGCACCAAAATCACGCCGCACAAGAACTCGCGGATTGTGCGGCCCTTGGAAATGCGCGCAATGAACACGCCCACAAACGGAGCCCACGCCAGCCACCACACCATGTAGTTCAGCGTCCAGGCTTGGAACCAGTCATTGACCGTCTCGTCAAGGAAGGTGAACGTTCGGAAGCCATGGGGTACCACGCTGGAGAGATATTCGCCGATGGATTGCACCAGCCCGCCCATGATGTAGTGGGTTGGACCTGCCAGCAGCAGGAACACAAGCAGCAAAATGGCTATGCCCATGGCAAGGTTTGCCAACAGCGACATGCCTTTGCCCAGATCCACCACGAGCGCGGGAAAGTAGCACAGGCACAAGGCTGCAAACACGAGGACGGTAAGGGTCATGCCGGAACCCTCCAGTCCAAACATGATGTTCAGCCCTTCCTGCACTTGAAACACACCCATGGCAACTGAGCCGCCAAGGCCGATTGCAATGGCAAAGATCGCCAGCAGGTCACTCAGCCAGGCCACGGCCCGTACGAGCACATGATCACCAAAGCCATGGCGAATGGGGGCCCCGATGACGCTTGGCTCGCCCTTGCGAAAGCCAAAATACGCAATCACCAGCCCTGTCATTGCGTAGATGGCCCAAGCGTGCAGACCCCAATGAAAGTTGGTCAGAAACAGCGCCTTGTCTGCGGCAAAGGATTCTTCTGTTTGCTCTGTCAGGGTCAGAAAATGGGTTACGGGCTCGGCGGTTGCCCAGTACAGCAGGCCCACCCCCATACCAGCGGAAAACAGCATGGTCAGCCAGGACACCACGTCAAACTCAGGTTCGTCGTCATCCGCGCCCAGCTTGATGTTGCCATAGCGGCTCACCGCAATGGTAAAGCTGATGAGGAGCAGGAAGCTCACCGTAAGCATGATGAACCATCCGCGAGAGGTGAACTGAACGGTTACCAACTCGGTGGCGATGGCGGCAAGGCTGGCAACATCATAAAGGCCCCATCCGGCGATGAAGGCAGTAAGCGCAAGGGCAATGAGGAGTTTCGGCTTGGCAAACATGCACGCTCCTTGGTCGGGGCCAAATCAGCCCAAGGTTGCGCGCAACACTACAACTAAAAACTGAAGCTGTCGTTAGGGTAAAGGGCGCGCGTGCGCCGGCTTCCTGAAAACCGGCGCAGCGAGTTTTGCAGCCAGATGGTTGGTTATCCGCGTCCGCGATAGGGCTGAACACCCTGATCTGGCACCCACGTGCCAGCGGGGATTTCTCCATGCTGCCAGAACACATCAATGGGCATTCCACCGCGCGGGTACCAGTAACCGCCAATGCGCAGCCAGCGCGGCTCAATCAGCTTTACGATGCGCTTGCCAATCGCCACTGTGCAGTCTTCGTGAAACGCGCCATGGTTGCGGAAGGACAGGAGATAGAGCTTCAGGCTCTTGCTCTCCACCAGCCATTTGTCGGCCACAAAGTCCAGCACAAGGTGGGCAAAGTCCGGCTGGCTGGTTACCGGGCAAATGGAAGTGAACTCCGGCATGGTGAAGCGGGTCACATAGTTCGTGTCTTCGTGTGGGTTGGGCACGCGCTCCAGCACGGCTTCTTCCGGGCTCTGTGGCAATGGGGTGGAAACGCCAAGTTGGCCAAGGCCCTGTTCGGAATGGGTCATTGTCTCGCCTCTGTGTATTGGGGGGTCAAGCGGGTTGCAGGCCACGGCGGGCGTCATAGCGACGGATCAGCGCCACCAATGGGATGGTGGCAAACACGACCCATGCCTTGCCGACAATCTGTTCCAAAAGAAAATCCAGATTGCCGAACGCGAGCTGCAGAAAGATCACGCTGTCCAGCACCAGTCCCACCAGCGAGGACAGCACCACGGCGCGCACCAAACCGCGTCGTTGCAGCGGCGTGAAAATGGCAAGATCGGCAAATTCCGACAGCAGGAACGCCACAACGGAGGCAATTACAATGGCAGGTGGGGCCACCATCCACGACAGCAGCGCACCAACGGCAATGGCCACAATGGCCCAGTTGAGACCAAGGCGGCGCTGCACCAGGTCACGGAGCAAAAGCGCCGCACCGACAACAACAACGCCGCTTGGTGCCATCAAGCCAAAGCCGACAGGGATCAGGCACGGGCCGTTGGACGGGCACACGGTGCCAACGTTTGCAAGCATCCAGTTGGAAGTGGGAATACACGCCGCAAACAGGGCGAGAAAGAACAAGCCCTCAAGGCGCTGCCTTGAGATCTGATTGGGTGTCATAGGGAACTCCTGGCGCTTGCAGGCGGAATAGACCTGGGCGCATTCGTTTCTTTTTCGGGTTCACGCGCTGACAGGCGAAGCAGCCTGGGCGCATTCGCAGCCTTCTAATGGTTCCTGCGTAAATCACCAGTGTTTTTGTGAAGGAAAACCGCTGGAGCTGTGGGTTTAGTGCTCTTTTTCGCTGCGCATGGTGGCGATCACCTTCAGCATCAGGTCGATGAACTGCTCCACCTCTTCATCGCTCAAGCCCGCAAGGGCGGCTTTATTTTGTGCTTTGGCCGCCTCATAGGCAGCCTCCCGAATTGCCTTGCCTTTCTCACTGAGGAAAATGACACGCGCGCGGGAATCATCCGGGTGGGGTTTGCGATGAATGAGGTCATCGCGTTCCATGCGCTTCAAGGTGGCAGCCATGGTGGCTTGCTCCACGTCTGTGGCCCGAACGAGATCGGCTTGTGTGCAGCTGCCCCGCTCCCAGAGTTCAAGAAGGGCAGGGAACTGGCCGGGCGAAATGCCAAGCGGGCGAATGCGCTCGTAAAGGCCTTCGGCAAACAGACGCGCCATGAGGTTGGCCAAGTATCCGGCAGATCGGTTTTTAGAAAACTCCATGGCTCAGTCTAACACAGAGTTGCATAGCATGCTATGTTTATGATATATAGCATGCTATATAAATAAATGAGGACGGACATGAAAAGCACCCCGAACCAGTACGGCACTGTTGCTGTTACTCTGCATTGGCTGAGCGCTGCGGTGATCGTTGCATTGCTCACCTCAGGCTTCTTGTCGGGCTATGCGTCCTCCGAAGTGGCGCGCAAGACCATTTTGGCCGCCCATGTGCCCATGGGGCTCGGCATTCTGGTGCTCACTGTGCTGCGTATTGGTTGGTGGCTGGTGGCAGACCGCAAGCCAGCGCCTGCGCAAGAGGGTAACGCCTTGCAAAACCGGTTGGCGCGGATTGTTCACACGCTGACCTATGTCCTGATCCTGTTCGTGTGTATCAGTGGCATTGGCATGATGGCACTTACCGGCGCCGCGGATGTGCTGTTTGATGTCACAGCTGGGCCTCTGCCAGACTTTACTGAAGTTGGCCCCCGGGCGGGCCATGGCCTTGGCGTGCGTTTGCTGATGGGCCTTCTGGCGCTTCATGTTGTGGCGGCGCTTTATCACCACTTCTTGCGCAAGGATCAGTCGTTGGCCCGCATGTGGTACTTGGACGACAAAGCATAGGTAAGGCGAGAAAGGCGCGGCATACCGCGCCTCGTGTCTTGCCGGGCGCTAAGAGGAGTAGCTTACTCTCTTCAGGTCCGGCGCAATCCTGCAGGAGTTATAGAAGTCTGGGTTTTCGTTCAGATTGTCCGCAGTGTAGTAGCGTTGGAGTGCTGCTGCTTCGTTGGCATCCAATGAAAAAGATGTAGTGCTTTGAATGGTATGGCGCTCGCCATCCTCATCGTTCCAGATCGTTTCAAGCACAATGCTGTACGCGCCTTTTTGAGCCCACCTGATCAAGGGCTCATAAGCCTTGCTCAGATTCTCGGTGATCTCCGGGTCGACATCGTAGGCAGGCTCTGCATCCAACGAGAGATCAGCGTACTCGATGGCACTCTCCAGCCGCTGAAACAAAATGCGGAAGGTTTCAATGTTCTGGCTCGACCAGTCTGGCTGATAGACGGCACTGGCAACCCATTGTTCCGTCGGCGCTATCCCGCGGCTGACAAAGGGCTCAAACACGGGCCGAGCAAGCATATCCACTTTGGTTTTGGACTGAACGCCGGGGTCTTGAAAAGCGGCCACAACTTTGCCGCTGCTGTCGGCAATGGCCAATCGCATGGAAAGCACGGTCGCATAGCCATCTCCCACGTTCTGATAGGGGATTTTGGCCGTGGCAAACACACCCCACTTTCCGCAGCGAAGCGCAAAATCGGCAAGTTCGCTCTCTTCAATCTCACCCTGCTGGAAGTAGGTGTAGAGCGGTGGAAACTGGCTCGCAAACAACGCAACAAGTGCGATTACAGTCGCGCCAACAGAAGAAATGCGATCAATATTCATTTGGCTCCCAACTCAATCCAAGAATAAACCCGAAAATGGAATTTATTCTAATACTAGTTGAGTTGAGCGCCTTAACAACACCTAAGAATTACAAAACTACGACACGTCAGGAAGCGCTTGGCAACACTTTGCGCAGGAATGCCTTGGTCCGATCATCCTCCGGTGCAGAGAAGATCTTTGAGGGTGGGCCTTGCTCGACGATCCGGCCGCCTTCCATGAAGATCACCCGATCAGCGATGTCTTTGGCAAAGCTCATCTCGTGGGTAACGATCAGCATGGTGCGGTGCTGGTCGGCAACCCGTTTCATGAGCTGCAGCACTTCCTCCACCCATTCCGGGTCGAGCGCGGAGGTCGGCTCGTCCACCAGCATCAGGTCCGTATCAACAGACATGGCGCGTCCAATGCCAACGCGTTGCTGCTGACCACCCGAAAGCGCGGCAGGATAGGCGTCCGCCTTGTCCGCAAGGCCAATGGTGGCAAGGATCTCATCCGCCCTGTTCAGCGCCTCCTCACGGCCCCACTTGCGCACGGTATAAAGACCTTCGGCAATGTTCTCGCGGGCGGTCTTGTTGGCAAACAGGGCGTAGTTCTGAAACACGAAGCTGGTGCGCAGGCGCAGGCGTTGAATGTCCTTCGGGCTGGCCTTGGTCACGTCGATGGTTTCATCATCGAAGATGATTTCTCCGCCATCCGGCGTGTCGAGAAAGTTCAGGCAGCGTAGCAGCGTCGACTTGCCTGTGCCAGAAGGGCCAATGATGACAATGCGTTCGCCCTTTTCGATGTCCAGATCGATGCCGTTCAGCACAGGCGTGCCATTGTAAATCTTGGTGAGGCCGCGGATCTTGATCATCGTACAAATGCCTTCGACAGTCTGCCTTCCAGACGCTGCTGGAAGAGGGAGAGCGCTTCAACGATCACCCAATAGAACACGGCGACCACGATGAAGGTTTCAAAGTAGAGGAAGCTGCCCGCCGCTTCCTTCTGGGCTGCCCCCATCAGCTCGGTCACCCCAAGGGTGAACGCCAGCGAGGTGCCCTTGATCAGGTCGATGAAGTAGTTGACCAGCGTTGGTGCGGCCACGCGGGAGGCCTGAGGCAGGATGATCCGGCGCATCATCTGCGCCATGGACATGCCTATGGCCTTGGAGGCTTCCCACTGGCTGCGGTCCACGCCAAGGATGGCGGCGCGAATGCTTTCTGCCATGTAAGCGGCAAAGTGCAGGGTCAGGCCGATGATCGCGGCGCTCACGCCGTCCAGCGCGGTCAGGATCGGCAGCAGCTGTGGCAAGCCGTAATAGAACAGGAACAGCTGAACCAGGAGCGGTGTGCCGCGAAAGAAAGAGATGAACACCCGCGTGATGCCATCCAGAACCGGAATGCCCGCCACGCGGATAATCGCAAGCAGAGAGGCCAATGCGAGCGCCAGTGCCATCGAGACCGAGGCCATGCCAAGGGTCAGGGGCACGTATTTCAGGAGCACGGGCACCAGCCCGAGCATGTACTCAAAGTCGAGCGCTCGCATCAGGATACTCTCTACGCTTGGGGTCTCGCTGCTTGGGAGGAAGCAGAGGCCCTCTTAGTTCTTGGTGATGTCCGCTTCGAACCACTTCTGGGAGATTTCGGCGAGCTTGCCGTTTTCCTTCAGCGTGGTGAGGGCAGCGTCCACCTTTGCAGCCAGCGCCTTGCTCTCATCGTCAGAGCGGAATGGCAGCGCGTTGCGGATCTCGGAGAAGGGCTCGCCAGCAAGGGCCAGCGGCAGCGGTGTTTCCTTGATCAACTGTGCAGCGCTCACACGGTCCATGACGAAGGCATCAACGCGGCCCAGAGCGGTTTCCTGTGCCAGATTGCTCTCGTAGGTCTTGATGTCGATCTCGTCTGCATAGGGCAGTTCGCGCAGAAGCTGCTCGAAGTTGGAGCCCAGGTTCACCGCAACGGAGCGCCCTTTCAGGGCCTCAACGCCGGTTACTTCGTCCTGATTGCCGTCCTTCACCACGACCTGCGCACCGTCATAAACGTAGGGCTGGGTAAAGGTGAACTTGGCTTCGCGCTCTGGCGTGATGGTGATCTGGTTGGCAATGGTGTCGATGCGGCCTGCTTCCAGCGCCCCAACCAGACCGGAAAAGCTCATGGTCACAAACTCGATGTCGTCGCCGGTGACTTCGCCGACAGCGTTCATGACATCCACTTCAAAACCCTGAAGTTTGTCCTGCTGAACAAAGGTGAATGGGAAATAGCCGCCGGACATTCCAACGCGGATGGTGTCAGCCTGAGCTGCCGGGATCGCGGTCAAAAGAGCCGCTGCTACAACAAGAGCACGCATGATTAAACCTTGATTGCTTGAGTGATGAAGTGCGTTGGGCTCTATATAGCGGCTTTGGAATAAAATTCCCATAGGGGGCCGCAAGGGGCAAAAAGAAAAGCAGTAAAACCTAGTTCAGAGAAAAATGTTGGAAATGCATTCTATTGTTGCGCAATTTCTACAATCTCATTCCATGCGGGGTATTGGAGAAGGGAAGTTGTTCTAGCGGGCTTGCGCTGTCGCGTTCAACTTTCTCGTGAAGACGCTAATATGAGAATGATTTTTGGTTAGTACCCCGTTTTTGGTATATCAGAGCTGCCGGGTTTGGCAGCTCCGGGCTTGTTCAGGCGGGGCTGCCGTCTCTCCCCCTTTCAAAGGGGCATAACTGACAGGGCGTTCTCTGTGATCTGCACCTTGCACGGGCCGTCTTCCTCGTCTTGCAGGGCAAAACGGGTCGAGGCCCCTTCGAAGAAACCGCGCAGCTCCGTATAGCCGACCGCCTGACAGCCCCAGCCGGAAACGCTGCCGAAGAAAACCGTTTCATCAAAGCGCTGGCCCGCCCTCATCCGGGCGAACATCTGGAAACCTTTAAAGATCTCAGGGGCTACGGTGCGATCAAAGACTTCCGCCACCAAGGCCCCTTCTGCCGCGTAGGTGATGACAAGGGGCAGGTGCGCCACGGCCATCCAGTACCCGCACCTGCAGGCAATGCCGAGGCTTGAAGCCATTGGCGTGGTTTGAATGAAGGTCTCCGAAAAGGCGATTTGACCCGGTGCCAGCGCTTCTGGGTTGGCCGCCATGGTGAGGGGATAGGGCATTTGTTGTTCTCCTTCCCAGCTATCCAAGAGGCGAAGACCCGCCGTTTTGCTTGGTGTGAAGGGGATAACCAGACCTGTTTCAAACGTGGTTTCCGAATGCTTTCCGGGCATTGAAAAAAGCTATCCCCGCCGCACTGAGGTGCGGGGCATAGGGCCTACGAACAAGCTGGGGCCGAAGACAGTAAGCCAAGGACTGCGGGCGGGCGCCCGCGCTTTGCAGGAACGGCAGACAGAGGGGTCAAGGACGCCGTGTCTGGCCAATGATGGGCGTGTGAACAGGTGTTGCCACACCGTAGATAACGGCCAGCGTACCGCCACCGCGCCAAATCTTGCGCGGGCCCACCAGATTGGAGGTTTCCGGGGCCTGCGAGAAGTCATCCCAGGTGTTGGCGATCCAAAGGTTCCCGGCGGTGTCCGTGGCCACGTCGGTCACGCCCTTTATGCTGCCGCTCTGGAAGCTGTGCAGCACGGTGCCAACTTGAGTGTTGAGGGAGGTCTCGCCGCGGGTGACGCCTGCCATCAGCACAACGCTGCGGTTCCAGAGGCTGGCGATCCAGATATCGTCGTTGCCGTCAACGCTCACACTCCATGGCATGTCCAGCGCGCCATCACCGGCAAACCCTTCTGCCGTGATCAGTTCACCATCGGGCCGAATGGCATAAATGCGTCCCTGCGGGGCATGGCTGTCTTTTTCCGCAAGGAACTGCTCAATGATCCGGTCAAACGTTGAAAGGGCAGGCTCGCCTTCCCGAGGCTCAGGCAGCGGCGTGTCAGGCGACAAAGCGCTGGCCACCCAGATGTTGCCAAGGGAGTCTATGGCAAGGCCGCGCGGCGCATTGGGCACCTTGATGCTCTTTGCCTTGGAAGGGTCGCCCGCATTGAAACGCAGCACCGTATCGCTGCCGCCGTTGCCAACCCAAACGCGGTCTTCGTCATCCACCACCACGCCAAAGGGGCGGTCCAGCCCATCGACAACGATGATCTTGCCGTTCTCCGTGTTGCCATTTCGAAAGTAGATCAGCTGATTGCCTTGGGCGTCAGCGGCCCAGACGTCTTCACTTGCTGCGCCGGAAACGCCCGTAATCTGCTGTATCTCGCCATTCAGCTTGGAATCTTCAGAAGTGCCGATGAGGTCTCCGGCAAAATTGAATTTCGAAATCTCGCCGTTCAATGACCCCACCCAAATGGCGTCGTAGGCGTTGGCCACGCCCCAATCCACCCCGTTGAGATCGCCAGCGGTCCATCCTGTTGGCGCGGGGGATTTGGGCTCGCCGTTGGGGCCGAGCTTGGCAAGGCCGCCGCCAATGTTTTGCCCCGGAGAGGACAGGGAGCCCTGCATCCACACTTGGCCGCTCCACACATTGCCCCAGCGGTCTACGGCCAGCCGCGCAGGCGCGTTGATGCCACCTCCGGCAAAAGCGAGGATCATGGCAAAGTCGCGTGGTCGGAAATCAAGGTAAGGCACGAACGGGGCCTCCCGGCGCTGGCCGCCTTCGGGCACCGGAAAGGCCCGGTCAAACAGGTCGTAGATGTCTGGTGCCCCAATCCATGGCTGCTGGGCAATGGCTGCAATCACATCAATGGTGGTGGGGGGCACAGAGCGGTCCTGCTGAACGGGCAGGGCCAGACGCTCAAAGGCATCGGCCCATACCTCATCCTCGGTGCGGTGATAGGCCGTGATCAGGCTGGCGAGGGTGTTGAGCTTGGCAAGACTGTTGTTTTCTCTAGCGTTCAGCGGGCTCAGCACGGCCTCACCCCACGTGCCGGTGAGTGGGTCCACCAGATTGGGCATGTTGGCAGCGGCAATGAGAAGGCCCCGCTGGTTGCCGCGAATGTCCACCCCGTTCATGAACTGGGCATGGGTGAAGATGGTGGCAATGGTGGTCAGCTCGTTGATGAAAACCTGCTCCTGCAAGCGCGGCCCAATGGCCGACATCAACATCACCTGATTGTTCTCAACGTGGGCGGCTGTCAGGTAGAACAGCCCATCCTCATTGGCCCCGTCGAGCCGGGAAAAGGTGAAGCTGCCGTTCTCATCGGTCACAGCGGCACCAAGCTGGTCGGCCCCTGACTCGCCATCGGTTTGCCAGAGGATCACCGGGGCCGCCACCAGAGGTTCGCCGCCAAGCGTGGCGACGCCTTGAAGCTGGGCGGCCCAACTCGGCAAGGGGACAAGGGCAAGAAGTGCTAGAGCGCCAATCAGTTGGCGCACAGCGGTTATCATCGGCATTCTCCGGCCTTTTTGCGAAAAACTATAGCGCTTAAACGGCAAAAAGCACCAAGCTGTTTGAACTAGGGTTTACGCGGCGCGTGCGTCCGCCGCGTAACGCTTAGAAGATGTATCCGGCTAACTTATTGAACGGGAACGTTTACGGGCCCCATCACCGGGGTCTCGACGGGCTTGGCCGCGCCGTAAATCACGGCGATGCCGGTGCCGCCAGCCCAGGTGGAGGAAGGGCGGCTGGGGTCGTCACTCACCACAACCTCGGCATCGTTCCAGTTGTTTGCAAGCCACACGTTGCCTGCCGGGTCGATGGCAACATCCGTTACCATCTGAATGCTTCCGCTTTGGAAAATGTGAACCACATCGCCCGGATCAACATCCAGCATTTCATCGCTGCGTTTAACGCCCGCCAGAAGCGCGACGCCGCGTCCACCAAAATTGCCGAGCCAGACATCATCGTGGCCATCCACGGAAACGCCCCACGGGACGTTGATCTTGCCATCGCCGTTAAAGCCCTTTGGATGAACCTGTTCACCAGACGGGCTGATCAAACTGACAACGCCGGAGCTTTCACCGCCAACAAGCTGTTTTTCCATGGACTTTGCCAGCAGCTCGAACTGTTTCATGATGGGTGTTCCAGCGGGAATGGCGGGTGGCTCCGCCCCCACATCCAGCAGACTGGCGACCCACAGGTTGCCGGAGGAATCCAGCGCCACCCCGCGCACACCGGTGCCCACGCTGTAGCTTTCAACGGCGTTGGGATCATCGGCAGGAAAGCGCAGCACGGTGTTGGACTGAGAGTTGCTCACCCAGACCCGGTTTTCCGCGTCAACAGCGATGCCAAAGGGCGACTTCAGGCCTTCAACTTGAACCAGCTTTCCCTGTTTGGTGTCTCCTCCCGGAAAATGGACCAGCTGGTCCTTGGAGCCATCGGCAATCCAAACATCGCCATTGGGCGCGGTTGCGACCCCCATCAGCTCCCCTAGCTGGCCGGTGAGGTCTGCGTCCTTTTCCGTGCCAATCAGGTTGCCGTCAAAGTCGAACTTGCTGATGGTGCTGTTCAGGGCTGCCACCCAGATGCCGGTCTGGTCAACACCCGTGCCCCAGCCCACGCCATCTACGCGCTGGCCAGTAAAGCCCGTGATGGGCGGTGAAAGGGCCGTTCCATCGGGGGCGAGTTTGGTCAAGCCGCCGCCAATATTGTGCACGACGCTGGACTGGGAACCGGGCATCCAGTTCTGACCGCTCCACACATTGCCTTGCGCATCAATGGCCAGACGCCCCGGCGCGTAGGTTCCGCCCCCGGCAAAGCGCAGCACCAACGCAAAGTCATCGGGCGCATACTGGAGATAGGGCTGGAAGGGCGCAGGCCGCCGAAGCAGGCCCTCTTTCATGGGGTAGGCAGTCTCAAACAGCTTGAAAGTCTGCTCTGCATTTTGCCAAGGTGCCCGTGCCAGCGTTACCGCCACATCCAGTGTGGTGCGGGCGGCGGTTTTATCAGCCGGTGTGGCGTCTACTTGATCCTGATAGGTTCCTGTCCAGTCCAAATCCTTGGAAAGGGCATAGGCTGTCAGCAGGGACGCCATGGTGTTCAGCTTGGCAAGTGTGGTGCTCTGCGTGCTGTTGAGCGGATCGAGCAGCGCATCACCCCACGTCCCGGTGGCGGGGTCTACAAGATTTGGGGTGTTTCGTGCTGCGATCGAAAGGCCAAGCGGTGTACCGACCAGCTTGTGGTCCTTGAGGAACTGGGCGTGGGTGAAAACGCTGGCAACGGTTGTCAGCTCATTCACCACCGCCTTCTCTGGAAACTCTGTGCCCAGAACCGACAGGAGAAGAAGGTTCTTGTTCTCTTGTGCTGTGACCAGAAGATAGAAACTGCCCTGTGCCGAGATTGCATCAAATTGCTTGAAGGAAAAGCTGCCATCCGCCTTGGTGGTGGTCACGTTGAGCTGTTCTGGCCCGTTCAAACCGTTTGTTTGCCAAAGGGTTACATTGGCATCCGGTAGCGGGGCGTGGCCAACCGAGACGCTGCCTTCCAAAGACTGCGCCTGCGCTGAAGTCTGGACAATAAACAGCGCAAGGAACGCCAATGTTCCTGCCAGTAGGGTTTTCATCTCTGAACTCCTGTTCTTGTTGTTGCGCAAGATTAGGAGTTCAGAGGTGAATCCGCGATAAAACACCGGAACAAATTAGCCCTAGCGTTTTTAAAGACTTAAAGCCGTGTTGAGTTATGCCCCTATCCGGCGGGGATTACTCCGCCGCAACGGCCTGCGGGCATGGGGGAACAGACAGCGAGAAAAGGGCGTCGCGCGACGGGACAAACGTGCAATCCTCAACGCCTTGATCCTGTACGTCGATAATGCGTTGGTTTGCGCTGCCGCGCCATTTCAAGCGTGGATCGTGCAACGCTTGAATGAATTTGCCGTCGATCAGTACGTCGATGTCGTGCAGCACCTCGCGCTGTGCACTGGTCATGCTTTCCAGCGTGTAGCCGGTCCACATCCAGATGTCCTTGCCCGGCGCTTCCCGACGCACACGGGCCACCAGATTGGCGATGGCTTCCACGTTGCTCGGGAACAGCGGGTCGCCACCGGACAGGGACAGACCCCGCCGCTTGATGCGGGTGTCGGTCAGGTCCGCGATGATCTGGTCTTCAACCGCGCTGGTGAATGGTGCGCCGCTCTCCGGCTTCCAGGTGCGCGCGTTATAGCACCCCGGACACTTGTGTGCGCACCCAGAGACAAACAGGGTGCAGCGCGTGCCGGGACCATTGACCACATCAATTGGGTAATACTGATGGAAATTCATCGGAACCTCTAAGTGTCAAACGTCGTTCAGAGGTGCTTGACGCGCCGCTTCACTTCTTCCTGCTTGCCGAAGTTGAAAGGGCGCGCATCCGGGTTGCCCAGATAGCCGCAGACACGGCGGATCACGGAAACGCGGCCGGGGTTGCGGTTGCCGCAGCTTGGGCACTGGAAGCCCTTGCTGGTGCAGGTAAACTCGCCGGTGTAGCCGCAGTCGTAGCACTCGTCGATGGGCGTGTTGGTGCCGTAGTAGGGCACGCGGTCATAGGAGAAATCCCAGACATCTTCCAGTGCTTCGATGTTGCGCTGCATGTTTGGAAACTCGCCGTAGCAGATGAAACCACCGGATGCGATTTCCGGGTAGGGTTGTTCAAACTCGATCTTGTGGTAGGGCGAAACTTTCTTCTCCACGTCCAGATGGAACGAGTTGGTGTAGTAGCCCTTGTCGGTGACGCCGTCGAGCATGCCGAACGCCTTAGTGTCCAGCGCACAGAAGCGGCTGCACAGGTTCTCTGATGGGGTGGAATAGAGGCTGAAGGCGTAGCCTGTCTCTTCCTTCCACCGATCAACGGCGGCCTTGAGGCGGCGGACGATTTCAAGACCCTTTTCCTGAAGCGCCTCGCTGTCGTAGATGTGCCCTTGCCCCCCATAAAGCGCGTTGATGGTCTCGTGCAGGCCGATGTAGCCGAGAGAAATGGAGGCGCGCCCATTCTTGAAAATCTCGGAGATGTCGTCGTCAGCCTTGAGGCGAACGCCGCACGCGCCTTCCATGTAAAGGATTGGCGCAACACGAGCTTTCACACCCTTCAGGCGCTCGATGCGGGTGTCGAGGGCCCGGCGCGCCAGCTTCAGCCGCTCATCGAGGAGCTGGAAGAACCGCTCTTCTTTGCCGTAGGCTTCCAGCGCGATACGCGGCAGATTGAGGCTGACCACGCCCAGGTTGTTGCGGCCATCATGCATTTCCTTGCCCTCTTCCTCATAGGGATTGAGGAACGAGCGGCAGCCCATGGGTGCCTTGAAGGAGCCGGTAACCTCGACAACCTTGTCGTAGTTCAGGATGTCCGGGTACATGCGCTTGGACGCACATTCCAGCGCCATCTGCTTGATGTCGTAGTTCGGATCGTTCTTGCGCAGGTTCAGGCCATCCTTGATGGTGAACACCAGCTTCGGGAAGATCGCTGTCTTGGCGTTGATGCCAAGACCCGCCATGCGGTTGCGCAGGATGGATTTTTGGATGAGACGGGACTGCCAGGAGGTGCCAAGGCCAAAGCCCAAGGTGACGAACGGGGTCTGGCCGTTGGCCGTGTGCAGCGTGTTGACTTCGTACTCCAGCGACTGGAACGCGTCGTAGCATTCCTTCTCCGTGCGGTCTTCCGCATAGGCGCGCGGGTTCTTGACCTCCCACTTTTCAGCGACTTCCAAGTGCTTTTCAAAGCTAGCCGATACATAGGGGGCCAGCACTTCATCAATGCGGTTGATGGTGGTGCCGCCATAGATGTGGCTGGCAACCTGCGCGATGATCTGGGCCGTGACAGCGGTGGCGGTGGAGATGGACTTGGGCGTACCGATTTCCGCATTGCCCATCTTGAAGCCGCCGGTCAGCATGCCTTCCAGATCAATCAACATGCAGTTGAACATGGGAAAGAACGGGGCGTAGTCCATGTCGTGATAGTGGATCTCGCCGGTCTCGTGCGCCTTGGCAATGTCGCGGGGCAAGATGTAGCGCTTGGCATAATGCTTGGCGACAATGCCCGCCAACAGGTCGCGCTGGGTCGGGATGACCTTGCCGTCCTTGTTGGCGTTTTCGTTGAGCACTTCCGCGTTGCTCTGGTCAATGAGCCCGCGAATTTCCTCGTTCAGCTTGCTGTAGCGCTCGCGGGCGATATCCCGGTCATGGCGGTACTCGATGTACGCACGGGCAGCGGCCTTGTGCGGACCGGCCATCAGGATGTCTTCAACCGCGTTCTGGATCGCGTCGATGTTCACCTCATCAGCAGCATTGAGCTGCTCGGTCACCGCCTGCGCTACATCTTGTGCATAAGCCTGGCCCATACCTTCAGATGCAGGTGCTGCGCTGAGCACGGCGTCTTTGATGCGGACAGGGTCAAACGGCACACGACAGCCGTCACGCTTGATGACTTGAGGTTTCACGGGTGGCTCCAATGGGGTGAAATTCGAACGGCCTCTTCATCCCCCCAATAGCCTCTGGAAAACAATATGTAGTAGATACTAACTCAGGAAAACCCAACATCTCTGAGGGATTGCGGCGGAAATTTGTCGTGGATTTGGATTTGGTCAAAAAAAGGGTTGACGCTAGGCCGCCTTTCGGCGGGTCATTTGAAACGCTTTATTAACCCTGTTTTAGCAGCTGTCTGTGACATACGCTTGGCGCTTATAGGTTGAAATAAAAAGCGAAACCACGATTCCTTTGTCCCGACTCCCCCTATGGGGTGATTTGCCTACGCTTTTTCCCATATCGCCAGTATGCAAATCAGCATATTGAACTATGCTGTCGCTGGGTTGTGCTTTACCATGATGCGGGCAGGGGCGGACCGGGGGCGCAGCTGAGCGTGGTCAGTTTCGGCACAGGATAAGCAGGCAATTTGATTAAATTGCAAGGCATTCACTTGGGGTAGCAACGCTGAAATGACAGCTCTAGACACAGTGCTCATGCATCAGATCTATGATGCCATGCTGACTGGGCGTCCGTTGGCGGAAGCGCTGCGGCCGTTAACGTCCCAGCATGATGAGGTCGTGTTTACCGGTCGGTTGCAAGACCACACGGTACCGCAAAACGCCAATATGAATGCCTTCATCGTCAACGGCACACAGGCCTATATGGACGACTTCATCCGTGTCGCGCATCAAAATCCGCTGGCACCGATCTTGATGAAGGCTCCGGTTGATGAACTGGTGGATTTCAACGCCTACAAGGATTTCCGCGAGCTGGAGGAGACACCCTACAATCGCGAGTTCCTGATCAAGCATAATGGGATTGCCAAAGCCGTTGGGGTGATCTTGCGCCGCGAGGGCACCAAGACCGCCCAATTGGTCGCCAACATTCCGAAGGCCTATAACGGCAACTCCTATGATGAGCTGCGCAGCACCATGCAGCGCATTGTGCCCGTTTTGCGCTCTGCCTATTCCTATGCCCATGAAATGCACTTGCGCCAGCAAGAGCAGGCGATTGACGTTTGCGGTCGGTTTTGGCTTGAGCAAATTCCCACGCCGGCCTTCATTCTTGGCAAAGGCGGCAAGGTGAAGGCGTTCAACGAGGCGGCAACACGCTTCTTGAAGGCTTCCCCGATGTTGTGGTTGGACAGGCACAACATGTTGAATGCCTCCCTCACGGACCATGAGCAGAACTTGCAGGATATGGTCGCTACCTGCCTGACACAGCATGTGCCGGTTGGCCCGATGGTGCTGAACCATCCCAAGGGGCTGGGTGTGATGGCGCAGGCCCTGCCATTGCATGGGCTCTATGAGGCACCGGATTACCACCGCTTCTTCATGGCGGACAGCACACACATGCTGCTGACACTGTTTGATCCTGCCGATGTTCAACAAGCACCGGAGGAGTTGGTTGGCGGCATTTTGGGCACCACCGACAAACAGACGAAACTGATCCTTGAACTGGCAAAGGGGCGGGGGCTGCGAGAGAGCGCAGACAGCCTTGGCATTTCTTACAATACAGCCCGCAATCACATTCAAAATGCGGCAGGACGGGCAGGATTGAGCTCTCAAACCGAGCTGGTTCGGGTTGTCAGTGCAATTTCAGCTCATGCCGGGCAATTTTCTTCCAAAAAGTAGTTTTCTTCAAGCTGATGTGGACAACAGATGTAACTCCATCGTTCCACTTGTGCCATTTATGAATTGTGACAAAACTGTGGGATTGCACACGGTTTGTAGCGCAATACGCTGGGGCAAATTGGAATGGATGAACTCACCTCTCAAATCGTACAGGGCATGTACGGTGCCGTCATGACCGGCGGGCATCTCACAGATGCGTTGCGCCCGCTTGCCAAACGCTACGATGAGGTGATTTTTGTTTTTCGGCTTCAGCATCAAGGCGGTAATGGGCAAGAATACCCCTATGTTGAAACCTTGAATGCCGCGCCCACATTCCTTCAGGATTTCGCAAGGGTAGCCCATGGCAACCCCAACAGCGCAGCGCTGCTAAAAGCGCCACTCGGAGAGCTGATGCGGCTCAACCGATACGCGCAGTTCTCCCAGCTTGAGAACACCGAGTACAACCATGAATTTTTGCGCAGGCACAACAACATTGAGAACTCCAGCGCCATCATATTGAAGCGCGAGGGCGTGAACACCGCGCAGATCAATGTGAATTTCCCACGGGGATTTAATGGCAATGCTCTCTTGGACCTGGAGGGTACTTTAGAGCGCCTGATGCCTTTCGCGCAGTCTGCCTATCAGCTGTCCTTGGAAATGAATGCGCGACGGGCCGAGGAGGCCCTGATGAAAGCCGAAACGTTCTGGCTCAATCAGTTGCCAACGCCCTCCTTCATTGTGGCAAAAGGCGGTGTGGTGAAGGTGATGAACAAGAGCGCAGAGCAGTACCTTCGAACCTCGCCCCTTCTTCAGCTTTCGCACGGCAAACAACTTGTTGCCATCCGCAGTGAGGATCATCTGCTGCTTGAAAGCCTTTTGGTGCAAACGTTGACCAAGCGCTTGCCCGCAGGGCCAATCATGCTGACCAATGCCTTCGCGCCCGGCATCATGCTCTCCGGCCTGCCGCTCCACTCGCTCTACGATGCGCCGGACTATCATCGGTTCTTCATGGTGGAGGGAGACCTTGCACTGATAACCCTGTTCGATCCGAGAGACCTGCCACAGGCCGATGAGGAGTTGATCCAGCGCCTGTTGGGCCTGACCCACAAACAAAGCCAGTTGGTGCTGGGCCTTGCCAATGGGGCGACCCTTCGGGAGACAGCGGACAGCCTGGGTATGTCCTACAACACGGCGCGCAATCACATGCAGAATGCCACGGGCCGGGTTGGCGTCAACTCGCAAACGGAACTTGTGCGCCTTGTCGGAACCATCTCAGCGCATTCGGGCCGATTTTCTTGGGGCCAAGACAAAGCCTGACGATTGCTGCGGCCGGTTGGTGCTGCGCTATGCTCTCAAAAAGCGAACATCACTTACCCAGTGACCGTAGGAACGGGTGTTTTCCAGCGCGAACTAGACCAAAAGAATAATGGATAGAGTGCATTTTTTCGACCTGCATAGTGCAATTGCATCATGCGAAGCAGTGCGCCGCCCATTTATGTTGTCTCCATATTAAACGGGCATTCAATTTCAAGCCCAGCCCACGGACGGGCGCACATTTATATTGACTAACCTTTGACACAGGTTCGATCAGAGCTTTCCGACTGACGAGCCCTGTACTTTGCATCCGTCTTCCGCCACAGAAGACGCATGCTTTTTGTGGGGAGCGCCACCCCCACAAAACAAAGCCCGGATCTGCCACGATCCGGGCTTTTTCTTTTTCAAAGACAAGGTGCCTTGGCGTTGGTTACACCAGCTCGGCGTGAGACAAGTGCAGGTATTGCAGGTAGCGTTCGTACTGGGTCACCACATCAGCAATGATCTGCTCTTCGGTGTAGCCCATCACGTCGTACTCCTGACCGCCTTGCTCAAGGAACACTTCCACACGGTAGTAGAAGGTGCCGTCATCTTCTTCTGCGCGGCTGTCCTCGGCTTCTTCGGTGTCTTCATCCATCACCAGCTCACCCGGACCCATTGCGAGGGCCGTGGTGAAGTAGCGTTTGCGCAGGGCATAGACGAAGACGTTCTCGTCTGCCTGCTGGATTTCAAGACGCAGGTTCGTGATGCCGGTCAACTTGACCCGGAAGCCCTGCTCATCAAACTCGGACCGGACGTTTTCCAACGCAGGTCTTGCAACGGTGCGCAAGAAATGGTTGGCGTCGCGCCGGGTCGGACGAGAGTTCAGGCTGCGGATGCGGCTTTGCCAATCCACCGTCGTCTTGGTGTATTGCACCGTGGTGTGGTGGTTTTGCAGGTTGCGCATGCGCAGCGCATCATCCTGAAGCGCCTTGTAAAGGCCAAAGCACATGGCCAGCATGACCAGAACGAATGGCAGCGCGCTGACGATGGTTGCCGTTTGCAAAGCAGCCAGACCGCCCGCCCACAACAACACAATGGCCACAACACCCTGAAGCAAAGCCCAGAAAATGCGCTGCCATACCGGAGCATCGGTAACGCCGCCAGAGGTGAGGCTGTCGATGACCAGCGAGCCGGAGTCCGAAGAGGTCACGAAGAACACGACAACCAGAATGATGGCAATGCCGGACAGGATTTCTGTCAAAGGCATGTATTCAAAGAACTTGAAGAGCGCCACGGACACGTCCGTGTTGACCGCTTCCGCCAGATCGGTGGCCCCGCCATTCATGATAAGGTCAATGCCGCTGTTGCCGAAGATGGTGAACCAGATCAGCGCAACACCGGTTGGCACAAACAAGATGCCGACGAGGAACTCGCGAATGGTACGGCCACGGGAAACGCGGGCGATAAACGTGCCAACAAATGGTGACCAGGAAATCCACCAGCCCCAGTAGAGCAGGGTCCACCCCCCCAGCCAAGCGTCCTTGCGATCGTAGGCATAGAGGTTGAATGTCTTGTTCACCAAGTCACTGAGGTAAGAACCGGCGTTCTGCACCAAGGTCTGCAGCAGCGTCACCGTTGGGCCGACGATCAGGATCAGTACCAACAGGCTAAAAGCCAGCATGAGGTTCAGCTCACTGAGCTTTTTCACGCCGCGGTCAAGGCCGGAGAACACAGAGGCTGTCGCCATCAGCGAGATCACAACGATCAGAAGGATCTGAATGTTGGTGGAGACAGGCACGCCAAACAGATAGTTCAGGCCTGCGTTCACCTGCATGGAGCCATAGCCGAGGGAGGTCGCCACACCAATCAGCGTGCCGATAACGGCGAAGGTGTCGACCGCGTGGCCGATCGGGCCATAGATGCGCTCGCCAATGAGCGGATAGAGCGCAGAGCGCGGCAGCAGCGGCAACTGGTGGCGATAGGTGAAGTAGGCCAGCGACAACGCCACAACAGCATAGATTGCCCAAGCGTGCAGACCCCAGTGGAACATGGTGATCTTGAGCGCTTCGCGGGCAGCTTCGATGGTTTCAGGCGACACATCGGGCGGGGCGAGAAAGTGCATGACCGGCTCGCCAACGCCAAAGAACACCAGACCAATGCCCATGCCAGCAGAAAACAGCATGGAGAACCAGCTGCCATAGCTGTAGTCGGGTTCTGCGTGATCCGGGCCGAGCTTAATGTCGCCGTAGCGGCTGGCCATCACGAACACAATGAAAATGAGAAAGATTGCAACGCCCAGAATATACAGCCAACCTACATGGGTTTCGATCCACGACTGGATGGCGGAGTAAAACTGTTGCGATTCAGTGGGCCACGCGGCCCCGGTCAGCACAAGCAATGCAATCATAGCCACAGAACCGCCAAAGACGGGTGGACTAAATTTGTAGTGGAACTTCATCGGAATACACCAATAAATGCTGCATATTATTGCAGCTTGTTTGGAAGGGACATGTAATGCCTAAGTCTTCAGTCTTCATGCCCTGGAAGACTGGCGTAGATAATGTTTTTCTTAGGCTTGCGATATGTGTAGCTCTACTTAGTCTAGCTGACAGATTCGTACTTTGAGCCAGAGCCTGTCAGAATTTCCATGAATTTCAATAGTGTAGATTAGGCAGTACCGCGTAGATTCAGCGGTTTTTTTTATGCTTGTGGCTAAAACTCAGCGCTCAGCAATCGCAAAACGCCCCGCTTTGAGACAAGGCGGGGCGTTTCAGGTTAGAGATCAGCAGCGAGAAGGTGGCGGACCTTGGGCCCGCTGCGGCCCCGGTTCAGGGCGTTCACCGCGTCTTGAATGGCCCGGTCATCATGCGTTACTCGGTCGTGCTGCAACAGGTGCGCCCGCCAACTTGGCACTATGAAGTACTCCACCCAGGTTTGCGTGTCTTCTGCATCCTGCAGGATGTTCCAATCCACCGCGCCGTCTCTGCGGCGGACTTTGGCGAGCTGCTGGATTGCGTCTAGAAATGCGGGCTGATCGCCCTCGGCCACGGTGTATTCCAGCGTGACCATCACCGGTCGGCGATCATGTTCCACGTCGCTCTCCACAACGGGCGCCGGCCAGTGCAGGGAGGGGGCGAGGTTTAGGTCGCCTGCTGCGGTCAGGTGCCACTTGCGCGTCAGGAATACACAGGACGCAAGGCCCAATGCCGCAACTGCGAGCGCAGCAGGAATGCTGAAACTTGAGGCGACCTGCCCCCAGACCACACTGCCCAAGGCCATGGACCCGAAGAACACGGTGAGAAAAACGGAAAGGCCGCGGGCCCTTACCCACTCCGGCAAGGAAGATTGTGCCGATACGTTGAGGCTGGAAAGCACGGAGATCCAGAACAGGCCACCCAGCAGAGCGCCCGCATAAGCGGCCCACACCGATGGGATGAAGGCGAAGGCGATTAGCACGGCAGCGGTGCCGAGGGAACCGGCCATCACCGTTTGGTCTGCGTCCAGCCGCGCGCGTATGGAGGGCAGCAACAGCGCGCCCATCACCGCACCTGCGCCCACCAACCCCATGAGCACACCGTAAAGATCTGGGCCGCCTTGCAGAACGTCCTTGGCGATCAAAGGCAGCATGGCCCAGTAGGCACTGGCGAACAGGAAGAACGCCACTGCCCGCACCAGCGTGGAGGTAAGGGCCACACTGTTGAAGGCATAGCGCAGGCCGGTCAGGATTGCCGGAATGAAAGGTTCCTTGATGACACGGGTTTTCTCGGCCTTGTTTTCGGGCCGCCAGTAGAGCAAAGCGCCGATGATGGCGATAAAGCTCAAGGCGTTCAACGCAAACGGGGCGGCAAGGCCCACCAGCGAGATCAGGAGACCGGCGAGCGCCGGGCCAATCGCGCGGCTGATGTTGATGCCCATGGAGTTCAGCGCCACGGCGGAGGAAAGCTGCTCTTTGGGGATCAGCTGAGGCACGATGGCCTGCCACGCTGGGGCCATGAAGGCCGCGCCGGTGCCGAACAGAAAGGTGAAGATGAGCAACAGGCTCGTCGTCATCGCGCCCAGAGCCACCAGCACCGCAAACAGGGCGGCGGTGCCGCCCATGAGCATGTTGACCAGAAGCAGGATCTTGCGCCGGTCCACCAGATCTGCAAGGGCCCCGGCAATCAACGCAAACAGAAACACGGGCAATGTGGTTGCTGCTTGCACCAATGCGACCATTAGCGGGCTGGGGCTCAAGGTGGTCATGAGCCAGGCCGCGCCCACCTCATGCATCCATGTGCCCACGTTGGAGATGACGGTTGCCCCCCACAGCACGGCAAACGCACTGTGGGAGAAAGGGGCCCAAGCCCCCGGTTTCGGCGCAGGGGTGACGGGGTCAGCCTTGGAAGACATCGGCCCACTCCGGGTGCTTTTTGCGCTGCGCGTTCACAAAGGGGCACAGTGGCAGGATCTTGTAGTTTCCTTCGCGAGCATCGGCCACGAGGCGCTCAACAAGCTGAAGGCCAACGCCCATGCCGCGCATGCTGTCAGGCACGTCGGTATGATCGGCGATGACCAGCTTTTCGCTGGCAATGGAGAACGTCAATTCGGCGGGGTCGGCAATCGCGTCAACCCGGGCGATGTACTGCCCTTTGGTCTCGGTGGTTTCGCGGGTGATATGAACGGGTGTTGTGGTGGACATTGCGGTTTCCTTGTGGCGGGGGCGGACAAAGCCGCCATTGACTTCAAGACCATAGGGCCGGATCAGCTTTCCTTCGAACCTTGATCGGTCGCGGTGAGCTGCTGCGGTGATGCCGGTGCTGCGGGCTTGCAACCGGTGGCATAGCTCTTTGCGTGCAGGCATTCGGCCGCAGCTTGGTCGACAGTCAATTGGTCTCGCGCCCACGAGACCGCTGTTTCTCCAACCAACATGCCCAGAAGGCCCAGCAGCGCGATCACCGGCGGCGCCGGGGATCGTGTGCCAAGCAAGGCATAAAGCGCACCAACACCAAGCCCAATGCCGAGCGATACCAGATAGGGGGTCGCGTTCATTTCCGGCACTCCTTATCAGACCGCAAAGCACGAACAGCCAAGCGCGCCCCAGAAGCTCTTGAGGTCTTTGGTTGGAATAGGGGTGGCCCAAGCGATCTGGTGCTGGTGGCCATGGAGGCCGCAGCCATGCGAGCAGCCATCATGACACGCCCGTTCCATTGCTTGCGGCGGTGCATAGACACCCTCGCGCTGTGCCGGCGAAGACATATGTAGCACCGGAGACCATGAAGGGCTGGCTGGCGGAAGCGGCGGATCGTAGCTCGCAAACGCGCCGCTGGCATAAACAATGCGCCCGCCCACAACAGTCAATTCAGCGCTGATCTGCTTGATCTCCTCCGCAGGAACCGTGAGATAGTCCGCAGAAAGAACCGCAAGGTCGGCGTATTTGCCTGCGCTCAGAGTGCCCTTTTGCTCCGCCTCGCCAGAGAACCACGCCGAACCGTTGGTCCAGAGGCGCAAGGCGGTCTCTCGGTCCAGCGTGTTGGCTTCCGGGTAAAGGCGCATGCCGCCAAGGGTCTTGCCGGTGGTGAGCCAGTAGAGCGCCACCCAAGGGTCATAGGAGGCGACGCGGGTCGCATCCGTGCCCGCACCGACCGGCACGCCCATCTCCAGCATCTTGGTGACAGGCGGTGTTGCCTCTGCTGCGCGCTCGCCATAGCGGTGAACAAAGTACTCGCCTTGATACGCCATGCGGTGCTGAATGGCGATGCCGCCGCCCAGTGCCTTGATGCGTTCAATGTTGCGCTCGGACACCGTTTCTGCGTGGTCGATAATGAACCGCGTTTCAAATGGAGTACGGCCATTGACGCGTTCAAAGACGCTCAAGAACCGGTCAATGGTTTCGTCATAGGTGGCATGGATGCGGAACGGCCATTTGTTGGTTGCCAGCAACTCAACAATGGGTTCAAGCTCTTTTTCCATGTGCGGGGCCACATCCGGCCGTGGCTCAAGGAAGTTCTCGAAGTCGGCGGCAGACCAGGTGAGGTTCTCACCGGCACCATTCATGCGCAGATACGCATCACCAGCGCCCGGTTCTGTCATGGCCACCCAGCGTTCGTAATCGCTCAGCTCCTCGCCCGCCTTCTGCGCGAACAGATTGTAGGCAATTCGCAGGGTCAGCTGGTCGTCGTTGCGAAGGCGCTCAATAACCTCATAGTCATCAGGGTAGTTCTGGCCGCCGCCGCCCGCATCAATCACGGAGGTTACCCCGAGGCGGTTAAGTTCACGCATGAAGTGGCGTGTGGAGTTGATCTGGTCTTCAAGCGGGAGTTTTGGGCCCTGAGCCAACGTTGAATAGAGAATGAGTGCGGACGGTTTGGCAATCAGCATGCCTGTTGGGCGGCCATGGCTGTCTTTTTCGATCAGGCCACCAGGAGGGTTCTGGCTGTCAGAGGTGATGCCAAGCGCGTTCAGCGCCGCTTTGTTCAGCAGGGCGCGCCCATAGAGATGAAGAATGAAAACCGGCGTGTCTGGAGCCGCAGCGTTGATTTCATCCAGCGTTGGCATGCGCCGCTCGGCGAACTGAAACTCCGACCAGCCGCCCACAACACGGACCCATTGAGGGGCAGGTGTCCGGTCGGCTTGCTCTTTCAAGAGGCGCAGGGCATCGGCAACAGAGGGCACGTTTTCCCAGCGCAGCTCCATGTTGTAGTTAAGGCCGCCGCGAATGAGGTGGGTATGGCTGTCGTTGAGGCCCGGAATGACGCGCTGTCCCTGAAGGTCGATCACTTTGGTGGTCTCACGGGCAAGACGCATGATCTGTTCGTTTGTTCCGACAGCGTCAATCAGGCCGTCTTTGATTGCAAGTGCCTGCGCCGCAGGTTGCTGCGGATCCAGTGTGGTCACCTTGCCGTTCATGAGGATTAGGTCTACGTCGGCCATGCTATTCCTTCCGTTGTTCTGTCGGCTCTCAGGAGCGCCGAGGAAAAGCGGTGGCCTGCATTCCCCAACACGGGCCACCGTCTATGTTCGTAGTCTACTGGCTCACGAAAGAGAGGGGCGGCGGCACCAGCTTTGAAAGGTGCCGTCATCCGGGTTACTTGGCGTCGCGACTGTCGCCAAAGGTGACCACCGGTGACCAGTTCGGGCTCACGGGTGGCACATGGCTGAGGTCATGCGTGGCAAACTCATCCTTGGCGTAGACCACACGGCCGCCAACTGCGGTCAGGGCAGAGGTGATGCGTGCGATTTCCGCGTCTGTGACCGCGAAATAGTCGCGATCCAGAATGGCAAAGTCTGCAAGCTGGCCTTCGGTGATGGCGCCCTTCTTGCCGGAATCTCCGGTGAACCAGGAAGAACCAACGGTCCAGACGCGCAGCGCCTCTTCACGGGTCAGCAGGTTGTCATCGTCGTACATGCGCATGCCGCCGCGCGACAGGCCTGTGGCCATCCACTGGATGGAGTACCATGGGTTATAGGAAGTCACGCGGGTTGCGTCCGTGCCGCCGCCCATCGGGATGCCAAGGTCCATGATAAAGCGGAAGTTTGGCGTCTTCTTCAGCTTCTCCATGCCATAGGTCTTGACGAAGTCCTCCGCCTGGAACTGCAAGCGGTTCTGCAACGCCACACCGCCGCCCAGCTCTGCAATGCGCTCAAGGTTGCGCTCAGAGAAGGTTTCCACGTGGTCAACGAACCAGCCGTCCACGAGGCCCGCGCCGCGTTTGACATCTTCATAGACCTTCAACAGGCGATCGCCGGTCTCGTCGTAGGTGATGTGCTGGCGGAACGCCCAGCCCTTTTCACCCAGCAAGGTCATGATCTTGTGCTGGATCTCTTCCGCGTTCCGGTCAATGTCCGGACGCTCTTCGCCGAAGATCTCAAAGTCGTAGGAAGCCCATGACAGGTTCTCACCTGCACCGATGAGGCGCAGCATGTCATCGCCTTCACCCGGCGTGAAACGGTCGGTCCAGTCTTGGTAGTCTTCGAACTCGCGGCCTTTCACCTGCGGGAAGGTGTGGTAGCCGATGCGCGTGGTCAGCAGACCCTCGCGGTGCATGTGGTTGATGACCTGATATGGGTCCGCATCCGGGAATTCCATGCCGCCGCCACCGGCGTCAGACACGGAGGTGATGCCCATGGAGTTCAGCTCGTCCATGTATTGCATGGAGGAGTTGATCTGGTCGCGGATCGATAGCTTCGGGGCCTGGCTCAGGGTCTTGTACATGAGCAGGCCGGACGGTGCGGAAATGAGACGGCCGGTCGGATCGCCGTTCGCATCCTTTTCGATCACGCCGCCCGGGTAGGTTGGGTGGCCTTCCTTGTCATAGCCGAAGTATGAGATCGCGCGGCTGTTCAGCAGCGTCATCTTGTAGAGGTAGTGGATCAAGACCGGATGGTTCGGCGCAACGCTGTCCAGCTCCGCCACGGTTGGCAACCGCTTTTCCTTGAACTGGAACTCGGAGAAGCCACCAGCAACGCGGATGAACTGACCTTCCGGCGTGCGCTCTGCCTGAATGCGCAACAGGTGCAGCGCTTCTTCCAGACTGTCTGCATGGTCCCAGCGAACTTCCAGATTATAGTTTACGCCACCCCGAATGGAGTGGGTGTGGCTGTCGATCAGGCCGGGAATGATGCGCTTCTTGTTGGCGCGCACCACCTGCGTGAACGGGCCAATCAAGGGCGTGACATCCGCCTCGTCACCAATCTTGATGAACTTGCCATCACGGGCGGCAAGTGCCGTGGCTTCCGGGCGGTTGGGGTCCATTGTGGTGATGCGGCCATCAAGCACAACGAGGTCAGCATAGGCGTCGGTCGTTTGGCCAACGGCTGAATGAAGAGGGGCAGAGCCCAGAAGGGCAGCGGTGCCCGCAAGAAACTGGCGGCGTTGAATAGGCATAGCAAAGGCTCCAGCCGCACGCGGTGCGGTCAGTTGTGATTGCTTCTATTGTCAGGAGTTCGGGGCGGGCAGACCGGCTGTTTTTGTTTTTGGGGGCCGGTCTGTCCTGTTTGTTCAGCCTTACTTGGCTGGAACTGGGTCGAGCTTGGGGCCGTGCTCAGCGCGTTCTGGGGCTTTGTGAACCATGGTGTAGGCGTAATCTACGCCCATGCCGTAGGCGCCGGAGTGTTCCTGAACAAGGCCGATGACCTGATCATAGGTGTCCTTGCGGGCCCAGTCGCGCTGCAGCTCAAGCAGAACCTGCTGCCATGTGACTGGAATGACACCCGCCTGCACCATGCGCTCCATGGCGTAGTCGTGTGCTTCCTTGGTGGTGCCACCGGAAGCGTCTGCGACCATGTAGATCTCGTAGCCGCCTTCGCGGATCGCATCGAGAGAGAACATCAGGTTGCAGACCTCGGTCCACAAACCGGAAACAATCACCTTCTTGCGGCCGTTCTTGGCCAGCGCGTCGCGCACCTTCTGGTCATCCCAAGAGTTCATGGAGGTCCGCTCCAGAAGCGGCGCATCAGGGAACACGGAGAGCAGCTCTGGATAGGTGTGGCCAGAGAAGCTTTCGGTCTCAACCGTGGTGATGGTCGCTGGCAGGTCGAAAATCTTCGCGGCCTTGGCGAGACCAACTGTGTTGTTCTTCAGGGTCTGGCGGTCGATGGACTGAACGCCGAATGCCATCTGTGGCTGGTGATCGATGAAAATGATCTGGGAATTTTCAGGGGTCAGCAGTTCCAGTTTATTGGACATTTCCGGTCTCCTTGTGTGCCGCTTTCAGGCGGTGGATCTAAGCATGTGTGTCTGTGGCAGAGCCCTGTTTGGTTGACGATCCAGGCTGGATTGAAGCGCCCGGTGGTCAGTCGTTCCCTGCGTGATGACCCTAATATGCGCGGATTTGGCGCTAAGACAATCAGGCAAAGAATGGCCACACTGTTCACTTTTAATGAACGATAAGGGGATGCAAATGGGAATGTACACAATGCAGAGATCGTAGCTTTGCGTAGCTGACGTCGGGTCTCTGGCGATTGCATAGTAGTTTTCATCTGTTGGCTCGCTGAGAGCCATGATAGCCAAGTCATTGTTGACGATGGGGCAAGTATTTGTAGGGTGTGCGTTCCTCACCTTCCGTGCTCGGGAGGCGGCTTACCTATGCATATGCTGGAAGCGATCCTTCAGAAAAATAAAGGGAATTTCGTTGCTTCCATGCGCGGTTTGAATTTCTCATTCTGAATGCGCGCACCAGATGCACCTCCTTCAGAAGGCTATCCTCAGGTGGCGGAACCTCATAAAAATGGGTAGAGAATCGCGCAAGTGACCCAGCGTTATCCGGTGCGGCAGGCACTTTTTTTGGAATTTTTTTTGCTTGACGTTTTCTTGCAGAAACAAGTGCTTGCGCCGTAAAACGTAAAGAAACATTCGAGAAAATCCAATGTAATACATGATCATGCGCATCATTCCGTGAGATGATAATAAAATCGATTAAATTTATAGTTATATACTTGAAAGATGCTTCGAACTATTTGAATTATGGGGCTGTTTTGAATAGGTTTTTATTTCTCTCAAATCCCATAATGTATCACTGCTGTTTTACAAAATTACTTGTTTCGAGTATAAGGCACTTGTTTTTCATTGGACACGAAAGAGGTTATTACATGAGATCCATTCAGTTAGCTGCCGCGGGTATTGCCCTGTCTGCTGCCTTCGCAGTTGCTCCCGCAGGCGCTGCCGAGGCTCAGTGTGAGATCGATCGTCCGGTTGTTTTTGCTGGCTTGGACTGGGACTCTAACGCGTTCCACAACTCCGTTGCGCAGTTCATCCTTGAAAACGGCTACGGCTGTCAGACGGACTCAATTCCAGGCTCCACCATTCCAATGCTGAACGGCATGGTGCGTGGTGACATTGACGTCACCATGGAAGTTTGGAAGAGCGTGCTTGGCGATGCCCTGCCACCAGTTGAAGAAGCTGGCAAGGTTGTGAATCTGGGCGTGAACTTCCCGGATGCGCTTCAGGCATGGTTTATTCCGAAGTACCTTGTTGAGGGCGAAGATGCGCCAGCAAAGGGTCTGACGTCTGTTTACGATCTGCCTAAGTACAAGGAAGTGTTTGCCGATCCTGAAGAGCCAGGCATGGGCCGCTTTTACAACTGCGTACCAGGCTGGGGCTGTGAGGTGGTCAACACCAAAAAGATGCACGCTTACGGTCTGACGGATGACTTCGTGAACTTCCGCCCAGGTACCGGTGCATCCATGGCAGCAGCCATCGAATCCAGCATCCTGCGCAAGAAGCCGATCGTATTCTACTACTGGGGCCCAACCTGGGTTCTGGGTAAGGTACAGGATCAGCTGGTACAGCTCGAAGAGCCTGAGTTCGATCAGGAAATCTTTGACGCCATGAACGCAGAAAGCGATCCAACTCAGGTAAAGGCTGCGGTGGAAACGCCACTGACCGAGATCTACACCTACGCAAACACCGAGTTTGCTGAGAGTGCACCACAGATCGTTGAGTTCCTGAAGAACTACGAAACCACCAGCGCGGACATCTCCAAGGCTCTTGCTTACATGCAGGACACTGGTGCGTCCACGGATGAGGCGGCAGTCGAGTTCTTGAAGAACAACCGCGATGCATGGGCATCTTGGGTTCCAGCGGACGTTAAAGAGCGCGTAGAAGCTGCTCTGAACGCAAGCTAAGCTCTGAGGCTCTCCTACGGGCGTGGTTCAAGCGTGTGCCGCTTGAGCACCCTGTGAGAGCTTTGAAGAGACAAACAGGCTCGCGCCTCCATGAGGGCGCGGGCCTTTTTTGTGTCTGTTCAAAGGGGGGGGCTGAGCCGCGATGTTGTGGGGTGAGTCTGTCGGCGGCGTGCCGGGAGCGTGGCCGGAGCGCTCAGCGCGTGCGCCCCACTTGGGCGTAGGTCATCGTTTTTGGCTGTTTTTCGGGCAACATCACGGGTTCAGCTCTGCGTTAGGTGGAGGGTAGAGCTGCGTTTCATGCAGGGCATGCTGGTTTTGCGCCTTTCCCGTCATTGCCCCTCGCGCCTCCTAGGGTTCCTGATAATCGATTATGAAGTGCCCATGACAACGGGTTTATGGCCTATCCTACTGAAAATAAATGATAATATCCGTATTCCGCTAGCGTGAGCTATGCATCGACGTGCTCGAGATTGGTGGTATTTTAGGTTAACTATGCGTGAAACGCATGACGGAACTGCGTTTCGGTCTGTTTTTATCCGTAAGCCATTCGTCCATATTCAGGGTGTAGCGAAAAGGCGCTCCCAAGAAAAGCGCCAAGCTCCCCCACCCGAGAGGGAAACGAAAGGATACGAAATGTCTATTACTGCTGTATTTGATGGCGCTCTGAGCTCCGACGTTGAAAACAAGTCTGGTCTGTCCCGCTTTGTAGCTCGTGTAATCCGTGCTCGCGAAATGCAGGCTCAGCGTCAGGTCGCACAGACCCTGCTGAAGATGGACGATGTTACTCTGGCTGCTATGGGCCGCTCCCGTGCTGCTCTTAAGCGCGAACTCTCTGAACTGGGCTAATCGCCTTCGTCTCTCAGAGCTTATAAGAAGGAAAAGTGTCTGCCCGATCAGGGCCCTTTGAAACAGACCGCTTCCTTCCGACAAAAAACCTCAGCTTCCCTGTTTGGCCCATGTGAGCCTCCCCGGAAGCGGAGGTTTTTCTAGTTTCAGGCCTTTAAAACGGCATCAGCGCGCAGGTGAAGGCCACGGCGCCGCCCATATTGGACGCATGCGCAGACCCTTCCAGTTCCACAAAGTGTACATTCGCCGCCGAGGCACCCGCGCCCCGTGCGAACTCAAGCCGACCCGCCCCAAGGTCTGCCGCAGGTTCATCCTGCGCTGAACCCAGGAAGGGGGTGAGAGGATGGAGCGGGTCTTGCCGCGGCACATTTAAAACGAAAAGCGTGGGCTTGCCGGGCTTTCCGAAAAAGAGCAGAGACAATTGGGTGGGCTTCTGGCAAAACTACTGGAACATATCAGCGCGTCGGACGCAGACCCCTCCGACACCTAAGCGTTTCTTTAGTTTTTAAGTTTCACCGCGGCACCCCGTTTGGCGGCACCCCGTTTGGCGGCGCGCAGTGAACTGGAGTGAACCCGTGCCCAAGTTTCTGAGCATTTTCCCGTTTCTGTTCTCTCTGATTGTCGCGCCTGAATTGGCGGGCGCGCAGGAGGGGAATTTCAACGCCGGCGTTACGCGCATCATGGTGCAGACCGACAACGAGCCGCTGACCGCGTTGGTGTGGTACCCAACCGAAGAGCAGGGGGAGCCGTGGTCTTTGGGGCCGTTCCAGATTGCTGCGGTACGCGACAGCGCGGTATCAACGCGCGAGGCCTTTCCGCTGGTGGTCATCTCCCATGGACGACAATCGGACCCGCTGGCCCACCGGCAGCTTGCAGCCAGTCTGGCCCGCAACGGGTTTGTAGTTGTGGCGCCAACCCACAAGGGCGATGCTTTCGGCATGCCGCCTCAGCCGCTCGCGGAAGTGTTCCGTCAACGGCCTGAGGAGGCGAGAAGCGTCATCAGCAGTATGTTGGCGGATGAGCGCTTCGCGCCGTCCATTGATCCCGAGCGCGTCGGCATGATTGGCTACTCGGCGGGTGGGTACACTGCTCTGGTGCTTGCTGGGGCCAGCCCCAACTTTGCCGCTGCGGCGGCCTACTGCGCGGGGGAAGGCGCGGCCGACGTGGGCTCGTGCGGACCTGATGGTTGGCTGATGAGCGCCGATGCGCAACGCGCCTTGGAAACATGGCAGCCCACCGCAGACCCGCGTCTGAAGGCCGTGGTGTTGTTCGATCCTCATGCCATGATGTTCG
Organism: Pseudovibrio exalbescens; assembly: GCF_028737195.1. GTDB lineage: Bacteria > Pseudomonadota > Alphaproteobacteria > Rhizobiales > Stappiaceae > Pseudovibrio > Pseudovibrio zosterae. The sequence continues at coordinate 236,178 of NZ_JAQZAJ010000004.1, forward strand.
ATGGCTCTGGTCTGGCAAGGGTTCAGGCTCCGGTACTGCTCTATCGCCCTGAGAACGACAGCCTGATGCCCGCGCAAGTCAACGCGGAGCTGGTGTCCTCCAGTCTTGGCGATCTGGCCACGGCGCATACCGTGCCCGGCAGGCACTTCGTTTTCATTGACCCATGCCCACCTGCCATTGCCGCAGAAGCAGCCCTGATCTGCCAGGACGCGCCAGAGGTGGACCGGGCGGCGCTGCATCAGCAGATTGAGGCAGAGGTCGCGGCCTATCTCAAGCAGCACCTTTAAGCGCTCTCAGGCGCAACTTCCCATAAAACCGTTTGTTTGGGCGAGATAATTCCCCCTTTTGGACGACCTCTCAACTTTCGTAGGGTAATCTAGCAGCACCCTTGAAGGTGACTTTCAAAAAACCTGATGAAATGCAGAACGCAGTGGCCCGAGCCGCTGCGTTTTTTTCTATAGGTTCCAAACAGGCGGGCATGGGTGTTTTGCGATCATGCCATGCGCCGAATCCTCTATATCTGTCAGATAGATAACGGATCTTTATGGATCTATCTATTTTCCTGATAGACGAGCCGCGCGGATTTCATGCGCTTTTCTTCGGTTTATACACGTCATGCGTGTTGCAGCGCCGGGCCAAAACTAGTCGATTTCCCGTAGAAAAAACGCGAGGATTCAACGGGTTAGTGTACTGTGAAATATCACTAAAGATGGAAGTTCAAATCAGGAAAACTGATACAAAACTGGCAGCCAGGCCCAGTTAGGGGGGCGCTACGTCACCTGCTTAAGACCCAGAAAAATCACCATTATAGTCAAATAGATAGGTGGTTTTCTGATCTCTGATGCCTGCCGGTGGGGCGCAGGAAATACGATGCTTTTGCGGCTTTACTTCGCAAAATCCGCAAAACAAAGCCGCTGAAACAGTCCGGATTCAGCGGCAAATAGTTCATTTAAATCAAATAGATAATTAGGTTTTTCTGTCCTTCAGAGAACTTGTATTGATATATCAAATAGTTGCGCGTGATCACTATCAGTTATCCTGATATAATCTGCCGCTGTTACATCTTGATCGGATTTTGCTTAATCATGCGCTTTGCCTCGCGCAAAATCACGTCTTTCAGCGGGTTTTCTTCGGCATTTGTCCGCCAGACGAAGGACAACATCCGCTCGATTTTGATCTCCGGCACATTGAGCATCACGAACTCGCCGCTTTCGATGTACTGGATCACATCCATATAGGGCAGGCAGCTGATGTAAGGGCCGTTGGAGATCAACGCCCGCAGCACTGGCACGTGCTCATATTCACGCCAGACGTCCAGATCATCCAGCACGCCAAACAGCGCTGCATCGAAGATGGCACGTGTACCAGAGCCGGGTTCGCGCAGCACCCATTTGGCCTGTTCCAGCTGGGTCAGGCTCACTCTTTCATTAGCCGCATAAGGATGGTGCTTTGAAGCCACAATCACCAGGTGGTCGTGACACCAGACCTCCTGCTGCAGGCGGCTGTCATCACAGCGCCCTTCGATGATGCCCAGGTCATAGCGGAACTCGCGTACCCCTTGGGTCACACGTTCCGTATTTCGCACCTCCAGATTGATACGTAACTCAGGGAACTCCCTATCAAGATTACTGATAAGGTCCGGTACCAGGTGTTCAGCGCCGGTCTGACTGGCCCCAACGGAGATCTCACCGCTGATAAGGTGTTGATCGTAAAAGCCAAGTTCAATTTCCTTGGCATCGAACAGAAGCTGCTTTGCGCGGGGGCGCAGCCACAGGCCCCAGTGAGTGAGTACCAACCGACGCCCCTGCCGTTCGAACAGGGGGCGGCCCAGTGTTTTTTCCAATTGTGACAACGCCATGCTGGCCGCTGACTGTGTCAACGCCAGCTTATCAGCTGCCTGACTGACGCTGCCGCTGCTTGCAACGGCGTCAAACACAGCCAGCTGCTTCAACGAATAGCGCATTTCTTGATTTTCCTAGTTGCCCGAATGGCTTCCGCATAGGGCGGGACGCTCGGTGAGGGGATTGAACAGCACATCAATTTTACTGAATCCACTCCGAAAAACAATCAATTTTACTCGGCAGGTCACATCCGGCTAACTGAGGTCATCCCAAACGCAAATGGGGCTCAAAACCGAAGGAGATCAAAGAGTTATGTACGCAGCTTTTCAAAAGTCCAAGCGTCGCACAGGCTCTCTAAAAAACGAAGGAGACCTGTATGGCATCTGACTTGAAAGTGGTTGAACTTTCCCAGTTCAGTCCATCGGAGATGATGCAGCAGGCAGAACACTACGCTTCCTCCAAAACCTCAAAACCGACCGCCATGACCCTTGGATTGGCTGTCATGGCCGGAGTGTTCATTGGCCTCGCGTTCGTCTTCTACATCACCATCACCACGGGCAGTGAGGCCCTGGGGTGGGGACTGACCCGGGTGGCCGGAGGGCTTGCGTTCAGCATGGGCCTCATTCTGGTGGTCATCTGCGGAGGGGAACTGTTCACCAGTTCGGTTCTCTCTGCAATTGCCAGAGCCAACCGGCAGATCACCTCGTTTCAGATGCTGAAAGGGTGGGCCAAGGTATATGTCGGCAACTTCTTCGGGGCCATGTTGCTTCTTCTGCTGGTTGCCATGGCAGGCCTTTACCAACTGGACCACGGGCAGTGGGGCTTAAATGCACTCAACATTGCCCAGCACAAACTGCACCACACGCCGGCCCAGGCATTCGCCCTCGGCATCCTGTGTAACATGCTGGTTTGTCTGGCAATCTGGATGACATTCAGTTCCACGCAGATGCTGACAAAAGCCATGATGGTTGTTCTGCCAGTGGCCATGTTCGTCAGCACCGGCTTTGAGCACAGCGTCGCCAACATGTTCATGGTGCCGCTGGGTATCACGATCCAGAACTTCGCGGGACCAGAGTTCTGGCAGTCCGTAGGGGCCACGCCTGGCCAGTACAGTGATCTGACGCTTTACAACTTCATTGTCGCGAACCTGATCCCCGTGACACTGGGCAACATCGTTGGGGGCGCCGTGCTTGTCGGCCTCAGCAACTGGCGGATTTACCAGTTCGCCAAACCGAAACAACCTGAGGTCCAAATCACGCGCTTGTTCGACAAGAAGGCGGCCACGATTGGAGAGATCAAAATGCTTAAAGACAACCTGCTCATCGAAAACATCATGCACGCTGAACCGATCACTCTGGCACCTGATCTCCCCGTGCGCACCGCCCTCGACACTCTGCTCGACAACGACATCAATGGTGCTCCTGTTGTCGACAAGGACAAGCAGCTTCTCGGTTTCTTCTCTGTTCAAGATGTCCTGGTTGAACTGTGGGTGCAGGACTACATGCCCGACACCGACCGTCAGGTACAGCACTTGATGCGCCGGGAAGTGGAAACGGTTGAAGCAGGCGACAGCGTCCTTCAGCTGGCTGAGTACCTCAGCATCGACAAGGAAACCCTCTACCCAACCACCGGCATGGGGTATGCCACACGCCTTGCCACCCAGCCGCTGGCAGAACGGGCCAAGGAAGCCATCGTCAGCCGCCCACACCAGTACCCTGTGATGAAGGGCGATACGGTGATTGGTCTGGTAACCCGGATGGATGTGGTCAAGGCCCTGCGCCCGGTATACGGCGAAAAGATCAACGTGCTGGACGGCATCAAGAAGGAAGCCATTGCCAGCTAAAAGAGATCCTCTGGTTCCTACTGCCCAAGTCTCCACTTAAGGAACCAGAGGTACCATGTCCACGGTTTTGGAAGGGCCGTGGATTGGTCTAACCCCCCGGCTGGAAGGTCCGGGGGGTTATTTGCATTGGGGCGTGAGCATTACGCACACGCAATGACGCCGCCACCTATCACAAGTTGAATTTTGGGCAATGCGGCTGGATGAAGCAGCTTTGCAGCCGCCGCCTCGCCGCTGGTCCGCTTCACAAGCCGTCTGTGCTGGCGTCAAGGGCTGTAACAGCCATTATGCCGAAGACGGGGTTCGTGCCATGCCGTGGAATTTCGAAAGTGAAGAAAACACCTTCAATGTCAGTCAGGATGGGGACTGGCTGGTTGGGGTTTTCAACGGCGATACCGACAACCAGTCCTCGGTGTCCTTTACCACCACAATCGACTTTGATGATGCCAAGGCCCAACTGCCCGCCGACATGTGGGCCCAATTCGGTTACATGACCACCAACCCGACGGGGGAAGGGCTGGGCTATATGCTGTGCTTTGTCGCCGCGACCCGCGCGCTGGAGCAGGACCCAAAAGTCACAAGGATTTTCATCTCCTCCGGCAGTGTTGAAGGCGGCGGCCAAGCCCTCATCAAGAAGCTCGGCGGTGTTTTTGACATGGATCTGGAGTTTGAAACCACCACTGGCGGCACACTGAAGCTGCCGGGTTACATCATCGATGTTGAAACCATGCAAACCAACTCCGCACAAGGCTTCAAGAACAAGGGCTGGCGCTTGAGTTAGCCATTGGCCGCGCACCTCGCGCGCCTAATTCTCCTCAAACGGCAAGACAGGCCCCGGTTGGTGGCCTGTCTTTTGGGTTTAATGCAGCAGGGTGCGGGCCCTCATTGAGCACATGGCAGAGGGCGGGCAGGGTTCCCCACAACCGTAGCGCCTTCAGCAACGTCCTTTGTCACCACAGCGCCTGCGCCCACGATTGCCTCATCGCCAATCGACACGCCCGGCATAATCACGGCCGCGCCGCCGATCCAGACACGGGACCCGATGGTTACAGGCTTGGCAATTTCCAGCCCTGCCACCCGCTTTTCCGGGTCCTTGTGGTGCTGCGCGCAGTAGATCTGCACGTTTGGCCCCAGCATGGTCTGGTCCCCGATGCGCACCGGCGCGCTGTCCAGAATTGTGCAGCCGGCATTCAGATAGACCTGCGCGCCCAAATGGATGTTGAAGCCATAGGAGCAGTGAAACGGGCTTTCGATGAGGGTGCTGTCGGTGGACGAGCCCAAAAGCGCCCGCAGCTTTGGGCTGATAAAGCCCCGCTCTTGTGGCGGGAGGGTGCAGTGCTCATGCACTGCTTCATGGGCCCTGCGGCGCAGCCCATCAAGCTCGTCATCAAGGCAGCAATACCACTCACCAGCCGCCATTTTCTGCCGTTCACTATGCATCAATTGCCCCCTTGCAGACGATCACCGCAAAGTGTCGAGGGCTCCCCATAAAAAGGCAAGAGGACAATGGCACGCATGTACCGTTCCATGGCGGCTCCCATCGTTTGGTCAAGCCACCTCTCGCCCGTTTGACCCATGTAAGCTTCAACCGGACTGTTGGCACCAAACCTTTAGGTTGCCTTGTCGTGTTTACTCGTTGTCTCGTTGAGTTATGCTGGGCGCAGTTTTTAGGGGGCATCATGTCAGAGAAAGAAGATCCGGAAGGCGACAACATGCATGCCATTTGGGCACTGCTGTTTTGGTGCCCGCCAGCCGTCGCCGGCTTTCTCGGGGTCTATTTTGGATGGACCCGGACCCAGTTCATTATCGCTTTCAGCATCGCGACGCTCCCTCTTACGGTGTCGCTGGCGTGCTATTGTTTTGTCTTGGTCATGGATTTTTGGCGCAAAGCCTCCTGGCTCTGGCGAATTGCGGCAATGTTCGGCTTTGCCATTTTCGCCTATGGGGTCAGCCCCTTCATTCTGGCCATTTGGGGCTGAACCGGCGGCCCTTGTGTTCCCTTGCCCCCTTGGCCCCCATGCCCCTCATGGCACAACCTTTGACAACGGCACGCCTGCACCAGTCCCGGAAGGGGTGCGCGCGCCCTAGGCCAGCACTGCCGCGCCAACGGCGGCCTTCAGCTTGGCAGGGCACACGGAGAAAACAGCGTTGGGTGCGCCTGCTGCCGCCCAAACAATCTCGTGGTTCAGCAGGGCAGGGTCCATGTAAACGGCGACCGGGCACATGTGGCCAATCGGGGCAACACCGCCAATGGCAAAGCCGGTTTCCTTGCGCACGCGCTTGGCATCTGCCCGCGTCAGCGGTCCGCCAACAACGGTCGCTGCGGCCTCCAGGTCCGCCTGTCGGTCACCCGCAACAAGAAGCAGCACGAACTCTTCCGTGTCTTCCCGCTGGAAAATCAAGGATTTGACGATCTGCCCCACTTCGCACTTGCACGCATTCGCAGCTTCTTCTGCGGTGCGGGTGCTGTCCGGCATGGTCAAGATCGTGATCTCAAGCCCAGTTGCTTCCGCCGCCTCTGCTACCCGTTCCATGCTGCTTTTCTTCGCCATGCCGACCTCAAGAAATGGATTCAACAGTGGTTTGGAATAGCTACATGAGGCCGCGTTCGCAAGCCCGCACACGCTTGAGTTTAACTCCAGTTTGAGGCGGGCTTGGGAACGAGCCTACAGCATTTCCAGCGAAACGGGCCGTGTCGGGGCCGGATAGAGGGCATCCAGTTGCGCCAGAACATCGTTGCCAAGCTGCGTGTCCAGAGCAGCCCTGTTTTCGCGCAGGCGCAGCACATGACTGGCCTTTGGAATGGCGAGCATGTTGGCGCGGCGCAGTACCCAGGCAAGGCCCAGTTGCGCGGGCGTCATGCCAGCTTCCCTGGCAACGGCGTTAAAGCTGTGATCACGCAGCAATCGGCCCTGCTCAATGGGCGAATACGCCATGACCGGGGTGTTGTTTTCCTCCATGAGCGGCAGCAGGTCGAATTCCGGGCCGCGCCGGGTCAGGTTATAAAGGATCTGGTTGGTCGCACAGTCCTGCCCGCCATCACAGGCCCAGACCTCCTCCATGTCCATGGGGTCGAAGTTGCTGACGCCCCAATCGCGAATGAAGCCGCGTTCTTGCAGCCACTTGAAGGCATCAATCGTCTCCTGCAGTGGCACACTTCCCGGCCAGTGCAGCAGGTACATGTCAAGGTATTCGGTCTTCAGCCGGCGCAGCGTGCGTTCACAAGCCGCCAGCACGCCATCAAACGTGGCGTTGTAGGGGTAAACCTTTGAGACGAGGAATGCCTTGTCGCGCTGGCCTTCAATCGCTTCGCCAATCAGCTCTTCAGAGCGGCCATCGCCATACATTTCGGCGGTGTCGATCACTTCCAGCCCGCGCTCAAGGCCCTCGCGCAGAACGGCGATCTCATCCCGGCGGTCTGAACGGCCTTCGCCAATCATCCAGGTCCCCATGCCAAGCACAGGCACTTCCCGCTCGCTGCCAAACTTGATCTTGCGCATCCTGCTCTCCTTCCCCGTGCATATGAGCTGATCTTCTGCGTAACCCGCCCAAATCCCGCGGGCCAATTGGGAAAAACCCGCAAAATGCGAATTTTTCGAACAGGTTCGACATTTATCTCATAAACGCGACCGAAGGCGGGCACTCAGGCCCCTTGCATTTATGCATTCCAAGCCGAAAGAGCATGGGCTAGGTTGTCTGCCATCAGGAGGATGTCAGCACATGACAACGGAAACCATGAATTGGATTGATCGGTTTCAAGGTCTTTCTCAACTTGAGAAGCCCATTCGGGATCTTTTGGTGGGGCGCAGCACAATTGTCTCAGTTCCAAAGGACACCGTCATCTTCGGGCCGGGCAAAGCGCCAGACAATCTTCTCCTCCTTTTGAGTGGTGTGGTTCGGGTTCAGCAGCTTTCCGAGGGCGGGCGTGAGATCATCCTCTACCGGGTTCATGCCGGAGAGAGCTGTGTGCTGACAACCGCGTGCTTGCTGGCCTATGAGGACTATTCGGCAGAGGGCATTGCCGAGACCGAGGTTGAGGCCGTCGCCATCCCGCGTTCGGTTTTCGATGATCTGATCGCCCAGTCGGAAACATTCCGCAGATTTGTGTTTTCTGCATACTCACGGCGGATCACCGACCTGTTCATGGTGATTGAGGAACTCGCGTTCCAGCGCATTGATATTCGCCTTGCACATAAGCTGGTGGAACTGGCGGGCGCGGGAGATGCCATCAGCGCCACCCATCAGCAGATGGCAGCCGAGCTGGGCACAGCCCGCGAGGTGATCTCCCGGCAGCTTCGGGAGTTCCAGCGGCGGGAGTGGATCACCCAGTCCCGTGGATCGATCCAGATCACCGACCGGGCAGCGCTTGAAAAATTGGCGGCCACCGAAGTCTGAGGGCTGTACGCATAAAATACGGGTTTCATTCAAACCAACGCATTTTCAACGCACGGCTCCGCTCGGGCCTTCGCGGCCTCGCGTTCGTCCACTCCTTTTCAATCAGCCGGTTCATCTCCTACCCCGACTAATGGATATTGGAGTTTGGTGATCAAGTCACTGAAGCCTGCCTTCCGACGCGATATCGGTGAGAAACCGTAGTCGGAGGATACTTCAGATGACACTCAATGTTGGTAAAACCGATCGCTTTATCCGCTTCGCCCTTGGTGTTGCGCTGATCCTGGCACCTTTCCTTTCCAATCTGGCCTTGTTTGCCTCGCCGCTGTTCTTCTACGGCGCGTTGGTGGTTGGCTGCGTGATGCTTGTGGTCTCGGCAACGGGCTTCTGCCCACTCTACTCGCTGTTCGGCTTTAAGACCTGCAGGGCTTAACGCGCTGAAAATAATAGATTTTCTGGGAGGGAAGCAGGATGGAATACGCAGTGAACATGCAAGAAACACCCACGGTCAAAGCATTCTTTGATCCGGCAACCAACACCATCAGCTATGTGGTGAAGGACCCGGCCTCGAATGCTTGTGCGGTGGTGGATGCGGTGATGGACATCGACTATGCCGCAGGACGGATTTCCTATGAGAATGCCGATGCGCTGATTGCCTACATTCAAGAGAATGACTTGAAACTTGAATGGCTTATCGAAACCCATGTGCATGCAGATCACCTATCTGGCGCGCCGTACATCCAGCAAAAACTGGGCGGAAAGATCGGAATTGGTGAGAACATCACGGTGGTTCAGGACACTTTCGGCAAGGTGTTCAACGAAGGCACCGAGTTCCAGCGGGACGGTAGCCAGTTCGACAAGCTTTTCAAGGACGGCGATACCTACAAGATTGGCGAGATGACAGCCTTTGCCCTGCACACACCGGGGCATACGCCCGCCTGCATGGTGCATGTGATGGGGAATGCGGCCTTCGTCGGCGACACCCTGTTCATGCCGGACGGTGGTTCGGCGCGGGCAGATTTTCCCGGCGGCGATGCTGGTGAACTCTATGATTCCATTATGAAAGTTCTGTCTCTACCCGATGAGATGCGGCTTTTCATGTGCCACGATTATGGCCCCAACGGACGCGACATTCAGTGGGAGACGACTGTTGCCGAAGAGAAGGCCAATAACATTCACGTCGGCGGTGGACGCTCCCGCGAGGAGTTCATCAAGTTCCGCCGCGAGCGCGATGCGCAGCTCGACATGCCCAAGCTCATCATTCCATCCCTGCAGGTGAACATGCGCGCCGGAGAAGTGCCCACCGATCGGGATGGAAAACCAATGCTGAAGGTGCCGGTCAACGCGATCTGACATCAGAAGGCTGAACAAATGGGGAGGAAACCACATGGACGTGAAAACCATCTCGGCCAAGCTGTCGGTAAGCCCGCAGATCACGGCAAGTGATGTGCAAAAAATCGCCGATCTCGGCTTTCGCAGCATCATCTGCAACCGTCCGGACGGGGAGGGTGCCGACCAGCCTGTGTTCGATGAAATTGCCAATGTTGCCAGAGCGTTAGGGCTTGAAGTGCGCTATCAGCCCGTGGTCTCGGGCAAGGTGATGGACGAGGACGCAGTAGCGTTCGGCAAGATCATGCGCGAGGTGCCCAAGCCCGCCTTTGCTTATTGCCGAACAGGCACCCGCTGCGCCACGCTCTGGTCGCTCAGTCAAGCTGAGAACATGAGTGTTGCAGACATACTGGCCGCAACGAAGTCCGCTGGCTACGATATGGCCGGGGTGGTGCGTCGCATCGCCAATGGCGGCAAAACGCCGACGGACCGGCCAGATGCCTCCTATGATGTGCTGATTGTGGGCGGTGGTGCTGCGGGCATTGCCGTGGCCGCCTCCTTGAAGAGCCGTGCGCCCGATCTGGAGATTGCGGTGATCGACCCGGCGGACATCCACTACTACCAACCGGGATGGACCATGGTGGGTGGGGGCATCTTCAACGCCGCCAGCACCGCCAAGACCATGGGTTCTCTCATTCCAAAGGGCGTTCATTGGCTGAAATCCGCCGTTGCGGCCTTTGAACCCAAGGACAATGCCGTGGTTCTGGATGGCTGCCGGGTGGTCAAATATGACCGGTTGGTGGTGTGTCCGGGCCTCAAACTGGATTGGCACAAGGTCGATGGACTGGTGGAAACGCTTGGCAAGTACGGCGTCACCTCCAACTACCGCTATGACCTTGCGCCCTACACATGGCAGTTGGTGCAAGGCCTGAAGAAGGGAAGGGCCATCTTCACCCAGCCGCCGATGCCGATCAAATGCGCCGGTGCGCCTCAAAAGGCCATGTATCTTTCGGCGGACCATTGGCTCAAGCAAGGCGTGCTGAAGGACATCGAGATCGACTTCTGCAATGCGGGCGGTGTGCTCTTTGGCGTCAAGGATTATGTGCCGGCGCTTGAAGAATACATCGAGCTTTACGGCTCAAATCTCAAGTTTTTCCATAACCTTGTGGCCATTGACGGCCCGGCCAAGAAGGCCTGGTTTGAGGTGAAGAAGCCAGACCAGCCCGTTGAAAAAGTGGAGCTGTCCTTTGACATGATCCATGTATGCCCCCCGCAAACGGCACCAGACTTCATTCGCGTCTCTCCACTGGCCGATGAAGCCGGATGGGTGGATGTGGATCAGGCCACTTTGCGCCACAAGACCTTTGAAAACATTTGGTCCCTTGGTGATGTGATGAACGCGCCCAACGCAAAGACCGCTGCGGCGGCGCGCAAGCAAGCCCCTGTGGTGGCAGAAAACATCATCGCCGACATCAAGGGCCGGTCCCCTGTTGCCCAATACGATGGCTACGGTTCCTGCCCGCTCACGGTAGAGCGCGGCAAGATTGTGCTGGCCGAGTTTGGCTATGGCGGCACGCTGCTCCCCAGCTTCCCCGTATGGCTGGTGAACGGCAAGAAACCCTCCCGACTTGCATGGCTTTTGAAAGAGCAGATCCTGCCGCCGATCTACTGGAAGGCCATGCTGCGCGGGAAAGAATGGCTGGCAAAGCCTGAGAAGGTGAAAGTGGCAACCAACTCCGGTCACTAACACCCTCCCCAGATTTGGATCTCGCTAGCACCTTGTCTGGCAAGTTGTTGTACTTGCCAGACTTTTTCCCAAAGTTCTTTAGGTAAAGGCAGTTTGATGTTTTGGAATGCGCTGCGCCGGAAAATCCCCGTGTTCGAGTGGGGGCGCACCTACAACAAACACCAGTTCTCCAATGACATGATTGCAGCAATCATTGTGACGATCATGCTCATTCCGCAGTCGCTTGCATACGCGCTGCTCGCTGGCCTGCCGCCTGAAATGGGGCTCTACGCCTCCATCCTTCCCATCGTGCTCTATGCGATCTTTGGCACCAGTCGCGCCCTTGCGGTCGGTCCGGTGGCCGTGGTGTCGCTGATGACGGCGGCGGCCATTGGCAATGTGGCAGAAGCAGGCAGCATGGGCTACGCCGTTGCCGCGCTCACACTGGCCATGCTTTCCGGGGCCATCTTGCTGCTTATGGGCGTGTTCAAGCTGGGCTTTCTGGCAAACTTCCTCTCGCATCCGGTTATTGCCGGGTTCATCACGGCGTCTGGAGTGTTGATTGCGGCAAGCCAGCTCAAGCATATTCTGGGCGTGAACGCCCATGGGCACACGCTGTTGGAAATGCTCTGGTCACTGGCGGTGCACGTGCCGGAAACAAACCTGATCACCCTTGCCATAGGGGGGGCTGCAACCGCGTTTTTGTTTTGGGTTCGCAAGGGGTTGAAGCCCCTATTGCACCGTTTTGGGGTCAAGCCCCGGCTTGCCGATGTCATCACCAAAGCCGGACCCGTCGCTGCCGTGGTTGCGACCACCCTGACCGTCTGGGCATTTGGTCTGGCGCAAAAGGGTGTTGCCATTGTGGGCGAGGTGCCGCAAAGCCTGCCGCCGCTCACGGTGCCCTCGTTTTCGCCAGACCTGCTGTTGACCCTCGCAGTGCCAGCCCTGCTCATCTCCATAATCGGGTTTGTGGAGTCCGTTTCCGTGGCACAAACGTTGGCGGCCAAAAAGCGTCAGCGCATCGACCCGGATCAGGAACTGATCGGCTTGGGGGCTGCCAATCTGGGCGCCGCATTCACCGGGGGCTATCCGGTGACAGGCGGTTTTGCCCGCTCCGTGGTGAACTTTGATGCCGGGGCGGAGACGCCCGCTGCCGGTGCCTACACCGCAATTGGCCTTGCGATTGCGGCCGTTGCCCTGACGCCGCTGATTTTCTTCCTTCCCAAGGCCACTCTTGCGGCAACCATCATCGTGGCAGTGTTGTCTCTGGTGGACTTCAGCATTTTGACCCGCACCTGGGGCTACTCCAAGAAAGACTTTTCTGCCGTTGCCGCCACAATCTTGCTCACCCTCGGGTTTGGTGTGGAACTGGGCGTTTCTGCGGGCGTTGCCATCTCCATTCTGCTGTTTCTTTACAAGACCTCTCGGCCGCACGTCGCGGAGGTGGGGTTGGTGCCGGGCACGGAGCACTTTCGCAACATCAATCGGCACAGCGTGTTGACCTCGCCGGAGCTGGTGACGATCCGGATTGATGAGAGCCTTTACTTTGCAAATGCTCGGTTCCTTGAGGACTACATCTACGAGCGCGTTGTGGGCGAAGACCGGCTAAAGCATGTGGTGCTGATGTGCTCTGCGGTCAATGAGGTGGATATGAGCGCGTTAGAGAGCCTTGAGGCGATCAACCACCGCCTGCAGGACATGGGCATTCAATTGCATCTTTCAGAGGTGAAAGGCCCGGTGATGGACCGGCTGAAACGCTCTCATTTTCTTGAGGAGCTGACGGGCAAGGTCTTCCTTTCCCAGTTCAATGCGCAGGAAACACTGGCCCCGGTTTCAAATGGTCAGGATGCCATTCGTTCTCTTGCGGTCTAGGGCCTGCGTATTCTTCGGTGCATGAGGCCGCGCCCCATGGTGCACTCTCCTTCCAGATCGCCTAGGCTGGTTGCATTGCTTTCCAAACAGAGTGCGGCCCAACCGGTGCTGGCGCAGCCCAAGCCCGGACCTGCCGCGCTTTCTTCCAGAGACGAGACAAAGAGAATGCGAATTTTCATTTCCGTAGATATCGAAGGCGTGGCGGGTGTGACCGAAGCCCTTCAAGGCACACGAGGCAACGCGGAATACGAAACTGCCCGCCGTTTGATGACAGAGGAAGCCAATGCGGCCATTCGCGGCGCGTTTGCCGGAGGCGCAACCGAGGTGATCGTGGCAGATTCCCACGGGCCTCTTCGCAATATGATGGTGGAGGATCTGGACCCTCGGGCCCGCGTTGTGTCCGGTCGTCCGCGCCCGCACTCCATGGGGCAGGGGCTGGATGCCTCTTGCGACGGGGCGATCTTCATTGGTTACCATGCTTCTGCTGACCATCAGGGCGTTTTGGCGCACACCATCAATGGCCTCGCCTTTGCCCGCATTGAGATCAATGGCGTGCAAGCCGGAGAACCAACGATTTTCGGCGGGTTTGCTGCAGAGCTTGGCGTGCCGTTGCTGGCGGTAAGCGGGGATGATCAGCTGGCCAAGGAGATCGCAGGTCAGTTTCCATCCAGTCGGCGCATTGTTGTGAAGGAAGCGCTGGGGGGCAGCGTGGCCAGCAGCCTGTCGCCAAAAGCCGCCCGCGAACTCATTGAAGCAGAGGTAACCGCCGCTCTGAAAAATGCCGGTTCGGCAAAGCCAGAGGGCCCATGTATCACGCCGCTGAATGTGACTGTGCACTTCAACAAGCAGATCTTTGCAGATGCCGCGGTGATGGTGCCAACAGTGGAACGAGCGGGCGCGCGCGCAGTGCGCTTTACCAGCGCCAATCATGAGGAATTGATTGGCACCTTGACCATTCTCTCCATGATTTCTTCTTCACTGGCCTGATTTCCCTGCGTAAAAAACTTCTCTGCGCTCGTGGGCTGTGCTAGGAACGGATCGCTTCATACGCGCGGAGAGGTTGCAATCTTGCCTTTGTAAAGCTGGTCTCAATTTGAACACCTCGTGAACCGGAGAGTGCCTTTGGGCGCTGCTCCCTTTTGTGCGTTCACCGCGTGGCAGTTGAGACCGGCTTGGCAACACCTGCTGCGCTTTTTATGAAGCCATTTTGGCAGACCGCTGTCTGCCGCTTTCCTTCAACCGGCCACGCCGTTCTTGGTGCCCGTCTGGTGGACTTCCGTTTTTTGGAAGGCCAAGACGGTATGTCTTTACATCTCAAGGTCCGTTGGACCCTTACGCCTCTGTCCGCGCCGCGCCCCTGGCACATGTGTGGCGGATGCGGCCGGGCACGGGCATTTTCATTCAGCGGCAAAGCCCGGCTGAATGCCAACAGTCAGCGGTTGGATGCCTGGCTGATTTACAAATGCACCAGTTGCAATGCCACCTGGAATTTGCCGGTTTTTGAAAGGTCGCCGGTAAAAAGCGTGCCGCCCGCTCTCCTGGAAGCCATGGAGGCAAACCTCTCGGCTCCTTTGATGGCGCTAGCCTGTAATGCCGGACGGCTGCGTCAACATTCGGCCCGTATCGACCCGCCAGAAGGGGTGCACATTGTAAGCCAAGTGCTTCAGAACGCTCGTTTTTGCGAGGATGCGGAGCTGAGCCTTGTAAACACGAGCGGGTGCCATGTACGGCTCGACCGGCTTCTGGGCGCGGCACTCGGGGTGCCCCGCAGCGCGTTGCAGGGTTATATGCAGGAGGGCAGACTGGAGGTCTGGCCTGATACGCGGAAAGTGCTGAGCCGTCCCGCACGGGATGGCCAGACCATTATGCTCCGGCAGATGCCGGAGGAGGTGCGGGGTCGGCTTGCGCAGGAAGCCGCGGTGCCCGCCTGAAAAAGGGGAAGGCCCCGAAGTGGGGCCTTCCATCTGAGTGCTTAGTTCTCTTCTTTTTCGCCGATCTTGTCTTGCGTGCGCAGCTCGAAGTCGGAGGCGTCATGACGCTCGTGAAGCTGCTCATGCAGCTCACCGAAGGAACGATTGACGATACGGCCACGCTGAACGGCAGGGCGCTCAAGAATTTCCTTGGTCCAACGCTGAACGTTCTTGTAGCTCTCAACCTCGAGGAACTCGCCAGCGCCGTATTGCTTGCCAAGGGCGAGATTGCCGTACCAAGGCCAGATCGCCATGTCGGCGATGGTGTACGCGTCGCCGCCGAAATAGCGGTTTTCAGCAAGGTGGCGGTCCAGAACGTCAAGCTGGCGCTTGGCTTCCATGGTGAAGCGGTTAATGGCGTACTCGATCTTTTCAGGGGCGTAGTGGTAGAAATGGCCAAAGCCACCGCCGAGGTAAGGCGCGGAGCCTTGAAGCCAGAACAACCAGTTCATCACTTCGGTGCGCTTGGCGTGGTCGGTTGGCAGGAACTTGCCGAACTTTTCCGCCAGATAGAGCAGAATATGACCGGACTCAAACACTCGGATCGGCGTATCGCCGGAGTGGTCCATCAGCGCAGGGATCTTGGAATTGGGGTTTGCGCTCACAAAGCCGGAACCAAACTGATCGCCTTCGCCAATCTTGATGAGCCATGCATCATACTCGGCACCAGTTTCGCCCAGAGCCAGCAGCTCTTCCAACAGGATCGTCACCTTCTGGCCGTTTGGGGTGCCAAGAGAGTAAAGCTGGAGCGGGTGCTTGCCCACTGGCAGCTCCTTCTCGTGGGTTGCACCGGCGATCGGGCGATTGATGCTTGCCCAGGTGCCTTCACCTTTTTCCCAAACCCAAACCTTTGGTGGCTGATACGCGTTGTTATCGGTCATGAGCGGCCGATCTCCTTTTGCTCTTCTTGCTAATTCCTTGCGTTGGTCGCTTCCAAAGCCAACCAACCATAAAAACAGCAGGTGTTTCCCAAAAAAGGCGAGGCACAATACTTAGTTGACCCCATGCGCTTGCGCAACCAGCGATGGCTTGCGTGGGCGCATTAGCAATGAGATGGGCAGAGTGCCCCGGCACGTCAACGCCGGAACCGCGCAATGGTTGGTTTCGCCATCACAGTTTGGTGAGAACGCAGCTCGTTTGCTGAGCCTCCGCCCTCCCAACATACCATGACCATCATACCGGAGAAGCGAAGCGCACATCCGGTATCCAGAGCCACACGCACGGCAGGTGGTGAGACGCCGGGCTGGATCCCGCATCAAGCGCGGGATGACGCCGGTGGTTGGGACGAGCATGGTGGAGGACGCCGGTGGTTGGGACGAGCATGGTGGAGGACGATGGGTTGCGCGCAGCTCAGTGCGACAACCGAGAGGATAGTTGTCCAAGGAACGCCAGCATTGCAACGTGACTGTATATGCGCGGTACGCTGGCTAGGTCTCTTGCGCTACCACACATCACCACCGTCATGCCGGACAAGGTGAGCGCAGCGAGACGCCGATCCGGTATCCAGAGCCGCACGCACGGTGGGTGTTGAGCGGCTCTACTGGATCCCGCATCAAGTGCGGGAGGACGCCTTTGGGTAGGCGAGCGTCGGGGTTGATGAGAGAGGCGAGAGAAGCGCGGTATGGCAAAAGAGGACCTCAAGCGGGCCTCAATGTTCCTCGCCTACATCTTTCACGATGCGGAACCCGATGTGGTTAGAACCTAAGCTGCGTTCGGCACTTTGGCGGGCGGCGGGACGGTAGCGCAGGCAGTAGGATGGGGCGCAGAGCCATGAGCCCCCCTTGACCACATGCATGGGGCCTACAGCTTGATTGGCAAAACTGGCGGCAATTGCTTCTGGTGGTCCTTGCGGGTCAATCTCTTCTCGCGCCGGATGACCGGGCACCCACCAGTCCGCCACGTGTTCCCAAACGTTTCCTGCCATGTCATAGAGCCCGTAGCCATTTGCCGGAAAGGAGCCCACGGGCGCGGTGCCATGGTGGCCATCTTCCGCCAGATCCACATTGGGAAACAGCCCTTGCCAGGTGTTTGCTTTCCAACCCTCAGACGGGTCATAGCTATCGCCCCAAGTGTAGGTCGCACCGTCAAGCCCGCCACGGGCGGCGAACTCCCATTCCGCTTCACTGGGCAAGCGTCCACCTGCCCATTTGGCATAGGCGCGGGCGTCTTCCGGTGACACGTGAACAACCGGATGATCTTCCTTGCCTTGAATGGTGCTGCCAGGGCCAGAAGGAGCCCGCCAGTTTGCTCCCGGCACATAGCGCCACCATTGACGGAAATCCTGAAGATTTTGCTTCTCAGCGGGCTCGGCAAACACCATGGAGCCGGCTTTGAGCAGGTCTGGTGGAACATCGGGATAGTCTGCAGGATCAAGCGCTTGTTCGGCTGTTGTCACATAGCCTGTTGCCTCAACAAAGGCTTGAAACTCGGCATTCGTGACTTCAGTTGCCTTGATCAAGAACGGCCCGACGGTCACCTGCCGGGTGGCAGCTTCTTCCCGGTAGTGCGCCTCAGACCCCATTGTGAACGTGCCGCCGTCAAGAGGAATGAAGCCCTCCGCTTCAGAGGCGAGGGCAGGCGTGGTTGCGAGCAGGGTGTAAAGACAGAGCGCCCACACGATGTTGCCCGGACGACGAGCGCCGCCCGGACATGGAGTTTTTAATGAAACATGCATCGCCTAATTGCCCAATCCTTCACGCAGTTTCTGTTCAATGGTGGAGAGGTTGAAGGAGCCCGGCTCTTGTGTTGGGGGGTAATCCTGCATGCTTTGCAGGAACTCCGCAGCCAGCGCCTGAATGGGAACAATCACGTAAGGGCGATCCAGAAACCAATCCTCATAGGTGTTGGAGTTGTGCTGTGCCTTCTCGAAAGGATCGCGGCGCAGGTGAAACAAAAGGGGGACGCGAAGCTCCACAAACGGCTCCCGCCAAACACCAAACCGCTGCCCCCGGTTTTCCAGGAAAACAACTTTCCAATCGTCAAAGCGCGCGGCCACGATTTGTCCATCGTCGTTCACATACCAGAACTCGCGGCGAGGGGAGGTGTCCACTTCGCCCTTCAGATAGGGCAACTGGTCATAGCCATCGATGTGGTTGCGGTAGGTGCGGCCATTCAGCTCTACGCCTTCAAGCAGTTGTTCTTTGATGTCTGAAGCCCCGGCGATGCCTGCGAAGGTGGGCAGCCAGTCTTCATGGGCCACGATGCCGTTCAGTGTGGTGTCCTCAGGCAGAACGCCGGGCCAGCGTACAAAGGCCGGTACGCGGTAAGCGCCTTCCCAGTTGGAGTTCTTCTCGCTGCGGAACGGGGTCGTCGCGGCATCGGGCCAGGTGTTGTAGTGCGGGCCGTTGTCGGTGGAGTAGAGCACAACGGTGTTGTTGGCGATCCCCAGCTCGTCCAGAAGATCCAGAAGCTGGCCCACATGCATGTCGTGTTCAACCATACCGTCATGGTAGTTATTGCCACTTGGGCCCGACAGGCCCTGATGCTCTTCCTTCACATGCGTGCGGAAGTGCATGCGTGTCCCATTCCACCACACGAAGAACGGCATACCGGCTTCGTGGGCCTCACGGATGAAGCGCATGGCCTCAGCAACGGTCTCATCATCAACCGTTTCCATGCGCTTTTTGGTAAGGGGCCCGGTATCCTCAATTCTCTGGGTGCCGTCTTCATTGGCCCAGGAATGGATCACCCCGCGCGGGCCGAACTGTTCCAGAAAGGTCTTGCCATTCTTGAGAACCATGTCTCTTGGGTAATCGCGGTTTTCTGGCTCCTCCTCCGCATTCAGGTGGTAGAGATTGCCGAAGAACTCATCAAAGCCATGGTTGGTTGGCAGGTGTTCATCCAGATCGCCCTGGTGGTTCTTGCCGAACTGGCCTGTCGCATAACCCTGCGACTTGAGGATGGTTGCCATGGTGACATCCACTTCCTGCCATCCTTGCTCAGCACCCGGCAGGCCCACCTTGGTCATGCCACTGCGCACGGGCACACTTCCGCCAATGAAAGCGGCACGCCCGGCGGTGCAGCTTTGCTGCGCGTAGTAATCGGTAAAGGAGACGCCTTCCTTGGCGATGCGGTCAATATTGGGCGTTTCGAAGCCCATCATACCCCGGTTGTTGTGGCTGATGTTCCAAGTGCCAATATCATCGCCCCAGATCACGAGGATGTTGGGCTTGTCCTGTTCTTGAGCGGCGGCAGAAACCACCAGAGACGCCGCAAAGGCACCTGCCGCCAGAAGGCGGATCAATCTTGTTCGCATCTTAGAGAGACCTCCGGATCTTATTGTTGTTTTCCCGGTTTCACTTCATCGAAAGCGGCGGATCATGACGACCTGAAATGAGCTGCTATTCTGTTTGCGCGGCCCAACAGGCGCGCGGCAGGGACAATAGCACGTGTTACCCTAACGGAATATTGTGTCCGAGCAAGGATTGATGCTCATAACGGTTACCAAATGCGAGCAACCCATAATGCGCATTATGGAACCTTGGCTTGCATCTTCACAAAGCATGGACGCAGGCGTCATCTCACGGCCCCTACAACCGTGGAGTGATAACCATGCGAATAAACAGCTTGAAAACAAAGCTTGTGCTTACAGCCACTGCGCTCACCCTGACTGCACTGGCCGCGGGCACTGCAGCCGCGCAACAACGCCCCAACTATCCGTGGCAAGCGAATGTTCCCTATGCCCTGCAGGCCAATCAGTCTCGGCATCACATCATTCCATGGCAGGAACTCATCAGCTATGGCGTGGGTGAATACGTAACGCTTGCGGAAGTTCAAGGTTTTTTGGACACCTATAATCTCATTGGTCAGGCAAACATCGGCAGTTTTGCCAATACCAACGACCTGGCTGCCGCCTATGTCGATGAAGATAATGGAGACCATAACGAAGCCAATGACGTGATGTTCTCCTTGTTCGCGTGGATGCAAGGCAACCTTGTGGTTGGCCCGAACAATGCCAATCGCCCGCACGGCGATCCAGGAGATGCTTTTGATCAGCGCGCCTATGACTGCAAGATGCACTATGCCAACGCCGGTGTGCGGAACCAGTTCCAGAACTTGCAAGCTCGATGGAACGGAACGCCAAACCAAGAGCGCGTGGTTTTCGATACGCTTTCACAAGACGCCATGGCTGCCAATGCGACCGCCACCGATCAAGCTGCGCCCCCGGCTCCCGCCTGCGCGTGGTAAGCAAGGGCAAAGCCAAGCCAGAGGAGCGCGGGATCGGCCGTGCTCCGTTTTATCTTCGCCTCGTCTGCGATGTTCGCTACTGTCATTTTTTGGAGGCAATGGCGCGATAGACTTGCGGAAGTGTCCATTTCGGGCCGGTTTCGAATCCTGTTCTCTCATCTTCATGGCCCACTAACCGGATCTGCTTTATCTTTTTGACCATGAACGGCCAGTGTGATGTATTAGGCTGTTGTTACTGTGATGCTCGGTACGCGGACGCCCCAAGAACGACCATAGAAGCAATGAAGAAGTAAAGCTGGTCGTTGTTTGGAAATAAAAATGCGCCTATTGAAGAATGATAAAGAATATATGGCGCGCTTAACATAACTTTCACAAATGACACAAAACAGAAACGAAGGTTTCCGTTTGTAACAAAACGTAACAACGCGTAACAATCGGCAAAATGCGTATTGTTGTGCGCCCCCCTCGTACCGATCATCTCCCCAACTAGTAGTGAGACCCGTTCTAAATTCGGAAGCATAACCGGGCCTCCATAATCTAGGCACTACCTAGAAACCGGGAGAAAAACGGTGAGGGACCAAACCAACACATTTTCAATTCTGCTGCCAATGAAAGGCGTGGTTCAGCCGATTACTGAGCTGCCTGACCCGGTGTTTGCAGAAAAGATGATGGGTGATGGTGTCGCGATTGATCCGCTTGACACCGTGCTCTACGCCCCCTTCGCAGGCAAGATCACACAGATCCACCCATCTCATCACGCTGTAACCATCCAACAGGGTGATGTTGAACTTCTCATGCACATCGGTCTGGATACCGTGGCGCTGAAGGGCCGAGGCTTCGAGCTCAAGGCACAGGAAGGCGACAGTGTTCAGGCTGGCCAGCCACTCATTCAGTTCGATGCTGATGTCATCGCTCGCGAATGTGTCTCCGTACAGTCCGCGATCGTCATAACCAGCGGTCAGGAGATCAACATCGCGATGCCTTATAACAGCGCGCAGACCGATCTGTCTCAGCCGCTGTTTACCGTTGCAAGCGGCAACGATCCGGCCGATGCGCCAGCGCCGTCAACACGCCCTTCTGCGTCAACCGATGCACCAGCAAAGCCAAGCGGGCCGAAGGCGACCGGCGCCGTGCAGATACCGAATGCAACCGGCCTGCATGCGCGTCCGGCGGCCCGTCTGGCTGTTGTTGCGCGTGAGGCTGACGCTGATGTGACCCTGACCGTCAACGGCAACAGCTGCAGCGGCGCCAGTGTTACCGGCATCATGTCCTTGAAGACCAAGCTTGGCGACACGCTGGAAATCGAGGCGGTGGGTGCAGGTGCTGAAAAGGCAGTTGCCGACATCGTGGCTGCGGTGAAAAGTGGCTTGGGCGAAGAAATCTCCGAGATTCCAACCGCTCCAAAGGCAGAAGTGGTCAAGGAAACCCCTCTTCTTCAGGTGAAATCTGGCGAAGAAGGCGTTCTGCTTGGTTTCACAGCATCTCCCGGCCGTGCCATCGGCAAGCTGGTGAAGCACAGCAAGGCCCTTCCAGAAGTAACCCGCGAAAGCATGGGTGCGGCTGAAGAACGTGCGGCCTTCAAGGCCTCCGTCAAAGCCAGCATGGAAGACCTGCAGAACGTGATTGCGCGGTTGAATGCAAACGGCCAGGAAGAGCTGGCTGAGGTGTTTAACGCCCACATTCAGCTACTGGCAGATCCGGAACTCTCTGAAAAGCCACTGGCAGACATTGCCTCTGGTCAGAGCGCTGCATGGAGCTGGAAGCTGGCCTATGAAGCGCAGGCTGAGACGCTTGCCAAGATGGACGATCCTCTGTTGGCTGGCCGTGCAACCGACGTTCGTGACGTTGGCCTGCGTGTCCTGAAGAAGCTGATGGGTGTTGATGAAGGCAATGAAATTCTTGAGGAAGGCACCGTCCTTCTGCAGGAAGACATCACCCCTTCAGAAATTGTGGCGCTTGACCTGACCAAGATCGTGGGCCTATGCACCACTCATGGCGGCGCATCCTCCCACGCAGCCATCATCGCACGCTCCAACAACCTGCCGTACTTGGTCAATGTTGAAGAAGAAATGATGGATCTGGAAGACGGCACCGTGCTGCTTCTGGACGCCAAGCGCGGCAAGGTGAAGGTTGCCCCTTCTGATGAAGAACAGGCAGCGTTCAACCAGAAGATCGCGGATGCAGCAAAGCTGGCTGAAGAGTACCAGCGTGACGCTCACAAGCCTGCGGTGACAACAGACGGCGTGCGCATCGAGATTGCGGCCAATATCGGCAGTCTTGAAGACGCGGAAAAAGCTGTTGCGGCCGGGGCCGAAGGTGTTGGCCTGCTGCGCTCCGAGTTCCTTTATCTGGAACGTCTGACCGAGCCGACTGAAGAAGAGCAGGCTGAAAAGGTTGGCAGCATTCTGGAAGTGATGGGCAAGGACCGTCCTGTCATCATTCGTACGCTGGATGTGGGCGGTGACAAGCCTCTGCCTTACCTGCCAATGCCACAGGAAGAAAACCCGTTCCTTGGTGTGCGCGGCATCCGCATCGGCATTGAGCGTCCCAGCATCCTGCGCCGTCAGGTACGCGCCATTCTGTCTCAGGCGAACAAGGGGCATGCACGCATCATGTTCCCAATGATCGCAGCACTGGACGAGCTGGTAGCTGTGAAGGCCTTGGTGCGAGAAGAACAAGCCAATCTGGGCATCGAGAACGTGGAAATCGGCATCATGATCGAAGTGCCGTCCGCAGCCCTGATGGCAGACAAACTGGCAGAAGAAGTTGACTTCTTCTCCATCGGTACAAACGACCTCACACAATACGTCATGGCGATTGACCGTGGCCACCCTGGTCTGGCTTCCCGCGCGGATGCCCTGCACCCGGCTGTGCTGCGCATGATCGACATGACCGTGAAGGCTGCTGACAAGGCAGGCAAATGGGTCGGCGTCTGCGGTGGCCTCGCAAGTCAGGTCGAAGCAGTATCCGTTCTCATCGGCCTTGGCGTGAAAGAACTTTCCGTTTCAGTGCCAGCCCTTCCTGAGGTCAAACACAAGGTTCGCTCAGTATCCATGGAGGAATCCAAGAAGCTTGCAAAGGAAGCTCTTGATTGCGCGGATACGAGTGATGTTAAGGAGCTCCTCAAGTCACAAAAGTGATTGCGGAGTATTCGTGGGAGCAAGTCGTTCCACTTGGAATTACTTGTAATTTATCAGAGGGATCGGCGCCAATAACGCGCCATCCATCTCTGGGGGACAAAAAATGAGCATTTTTGCAAACAGCTTTGGAGCCTTGCAGAAGGTTGGTAAGTCCTTGATGCTGCCAGTATCAGTTCTTCCAGCTGCAGGTATCCTTCTTGGGGTTGGTGCTGCTGACCTATTCTTCATTCCGGATATCGTGAACCACCTGATGGAACAAGCCGGTGGCTCGATCTTCGGCAACCTGCCGATCATCTTTGCCGTTGCCGTGGCGCTCGGCTTTACCAACAACGATGGTGTTGCTGGTCTTGCCGCTGTGGTTGGCTACGGTGTTCTGCTTGCGACCATGGGTGTGATCGCAGCCGAAATCGGCGTTGAAACCAAGCAAATCATGGGCATTCAGTCCATCGACACAGGTGTGTTCGGTGGTATCCTGATCGGCGGCGTGGCCGCGTCCATGTTCAACAGGTTCTACCGCATCAAGTTGCCCGATTATCTCGGCTTCTTTGCTGGCAAGCGCTTTGTTCCCATTATTACCGCGTTCTCCGCAATCGCTCTTGGTGTGGTTCTGGCATTCATCTGGCCTCCAATTGGCGGCGCAATCAATGCGTTCTCCAACTGGGCTGCCAACGAGAACCCGGAAACCGCTTTCTTCATCTATGGTATTGTAGAGCGTTCTCTGATCCCATTCGGTCTGCACCACATCTGGAACGTGCCATTCTTCTTTGAAGCTGGTTCCTACGTTGATCCGGCAACTGGTCAGACTGTAACCGGTGAAATCCAGCGCTACCTGGCTGGCGATCCAACCGCTGGTAACATGGCTGGTGGCTACCTGTTCAAGATGTGGGGTCTGCCTGCAGCAGCTCTTGCGATCTGGCACTGCGCGAAGCCTGAAAACCGCACCATGGTTGGCGGTATCATGATCTCCGCAGCTCTGACTTCCTTCCTGACCGGTATTACAGAGCCAATCGAGTTCGCATTCCTGTTCGTTGCTCCACTGCTGTACGTTGTACACGCTCTGATGGCTGGTATCGGCTACGCGCTGATGATCATCCTCGGCATCAAGCACGGCATGACCTTCTCTCACGGCTTCATCGACTACATCCTGCTGTATCCGCTGTCCACTCAGGGCTGGATGCTGGTCGTCTTCGGTCTGGGCTATGCAGCGCTGTACTATGTGGTGTTCCGCGTGCTCATCACCACCTTCAACCTGAAGACCCCTGGTCGTGAAGACGCGATTGAAGGTGCAGCTGCTGGCGTACCTGGCAGCGAAGACGAAATGTCTGCCGCTCTGGTCAAGGCCTTTGGCGGTGCAGACAACATCACGAACCTTGACGCCTGTATCACCCGCCTGCGCATCAGCACAGCGGACGTGTCCAAGGTGGATGATGAAGCTCTGAAAAAGCTCGGCGCACGTGGTGTGGTCCGTGTAGGTAACGGCGCTCAGGCGATCTTCGGTACTGCCTCCGAAAACCTGAAGACCGACATGGAAATCTACCTGCGCAACATGGGTAGCCAAGCCGCAGACGCTCCAGTTCCAGCAAGTGCCTTCGATGCAGACAGCATCCTGTCACAGCTGGGCGGCAAGGCGAACCTCGTTGCAGCCGAGCCTGTTGCTCACACCCGTGTTCGCGTCGAAGTACGCGACATTGCCAAGGTCTCCGTCGGCGAACTGTCGAAGGCTGGCGTCCAGGTAATGCAGGCGGGTGACAAAGCACTGCACCTCGTTGTTGGTGATAGCCATGACAAGCTCGCCAATGACCTGACTGCTCTGATCTGATCAGGGCCTCCCGAAGGGCGTCGCTGGAGTTTCAAGCTCTCTCCCCTTTGTCTCCGGCGATGCCCATCGACATTTAACCTCCCAGTCAGCCTCGAGATTAACGTCTCGGGGCTGATGGCGTTTCAGGCCGGGCAAAACACCCTCAGACCGGCCAACTGGAAGCGGTGCCCTTTAAAAACCAATCCCGGAATTTGCGCCGCCATAACTGCGAATTTTGGGCGGTTTTCTGGCGTGGTATATCTGGCAGCCTGTCAATACAGGGGCATAAAGCGCCTCAGGGGGAAGCCAGAAAATGCTGAATTTTGACGCTCTTAGAGCCTCTAGTACACGCACGACTCCCTACCGCTATCTTGTGGGTGAAGGGGTTCTGACGAAAGAGCAGGCCGCGGATATTCGCCGCGACTATCCCGATATCAACGAGCCGGGCTATCTCCCCCTTTCCAAGCTTGAAGCTTCCGGTGCTTTCAAGCAGTTGATAGAGGATCTGCACAAGCCTGAACTGGCTGACATCCTTTCGGAAAAGCTGGATCTGGACCTGAAGGACAAGCCCCGGATGATCACGGTACGCCGCCTTTCAAAGCATGGCGATGGTCGCATTCACCGGGATTCAAAGTCGAAAATCTGCACCATGCTGATCTACCTCAACGAAGATTGGGAGGATGCGCAGGGCGGAGCAATCCGTGCGCTCAACAACGAGCGTGACATGGAGGATTATGTTGAGGAAGTATCGCCGCTTGCCGGCAATGTGTTTGCGTTCAAACGCGCGGACAACAGCTGGCACGGTCACCCCTCCTACAAGGGCGAGCGGTATGTGGTGCAAACCACTTTCCTGATTTCTCAGGCAGAGCTGAACCGCAAGGAGCAGCGCGGCGGTTTTCAGACCAAACTGAAGCGGCTGTTGCGGATTGCTTAGCCGAGCTCAAATCAGGCGATCAGGTCGCGCGTGTCAGGGTCAAACAGGCAGATGCGGGAGGTGTCAACGGCCAGCTCGATCATTTCTCCGGGCTGCGGTGCCAGCATGGGCGAAACACGGGCCTTGGCGGCCTGCCCGGCCAGTTCGATAACGCAGAGCGTGTCTGCGCCGGTGGGTTCCAGCAGCTCGACGTCGCAGCTTATGATCGGTTGAGTGGCGGCGGCCCAAGAGGCGTGCAGGATCATCTCCGGCCGGATGCCGATGACCACTGGCTGGCCAATGCGGCCCTGCAACCGCTCCGGATTGGGCAGTGGGATGAAGTGTTTGACGGTCTCTCCCACGCATTTGACCGGCAACACCACGCCAAGGTCGCCCGCCTGTTCGGCCACTTCCACACTCAGAAAATTCATGGCGGGCGCGCCCACGAACCCGGCGACATACATGTTGGCGGGCTGGTTGTAGATCTGCGCGGGGGTGCCGACCTGCTGAATGCGGCCGTCTTTGAGGATGGCAATGCGATCGGCCAGCGTCATGGCTTCGATCTGGTCGTGGGTGACATAGACCATGGTTGCCTTGAGCGACTGGTGGAGCTTTTTGATCTCCGTGCGCATTTCAACGCGCAGCTTGGCATCGAGGTTGGATAGGGGCTCGTCGAACAGAAAAATCCTTGGGCGGCGCACCAAAGCGCGGCCCATGGCGACCCGCTGGCGCTGTCCGCCGGAAAGCTGGGAGGGTTTGCGGTCCAGAAGATGCTCGATCTGGAGCATCTCCGCCACTTCCCTTACCGCTGCCTTGCGCTCTGCCTTGCCCACGCCGCGCATTTCCAAGCCGAAGCCGATGTTCTTTTCAACGGTCATGTTGGGATAGAGCGCATAGCTTTGAAACACCATGGCCGTATCGCGGTTTTTGGGGTGGATGTCGTTGACCACCTCCCCGTCGATGCGGATCAGGCCGGACGTGACGTGTTCAAGCCCGGCAATCATGTTCAGCAACGTGGACTTGCCGCAACCCGAGGAGCCGAGCAGCACGAGAAACTCGCCATCTTCCATGCTCAGGGAAATGTCCTTGAGCACTTGCGTGTCACCAAAGGCCTTCGAGACTTGTTCGATGGATAGCGTCGCCATTTGTGTTCTTGTTGTCCCTAGCCCTTGACGGCCCCTGCGGTAAGGCCGCGTACAAAGTAACGCCCTGCGATGATATAGACCAGCAATGTTGGACTCGCTGCGATGAGCGCCGCGGCCATGTCCACATTGTATTGTTTGACGCTGGTGGTGGTGTTGATCAGATTGTTCAGCGCAACAGTGACAGGTTGCGCACCGCCGCTGGTAAAGCTGGCACCGAGCAGGAATTCGTTCCAGATCTGGGTGAACTG
The DNA here is from genome assembly GCF_028737195.1 of Pseudovibrio exalbescens. Taxonomy (GTDB): domain Bacteria; phylum Pseudomonadota; class Alphaproteobacteria; order Rhizobiales; family Stappiaceae; genus Pseudovibrio; species Pseudovibrio zosterae. The sequence continues at coordinate 263,579 of NZ_JAQZAJ010000004.1, forward strand.
CCAAATGATGGCGACCACTACAATGGGTTGAGACAGCGGCAACATGATGCGCCAGAAGATGCGAAAGAACCCGGCACCGTCAATGGTGGCCGCCTTAACCAGATCATCGGGGATAGTCACGTAAAAGTTGCGGAAGAACAGGGTTGTGAAGCTGATACCGTAAATGGTGTGCACCAGGATCAGGCCGCTGATCGAATTGGCAATGCCGAGAAAACCCAGGGTCTGCGCCATGGGCAGAATGACGATCTGCAACGGGATAAAGCAGCCGAACAGCATCAACGAGAAGATGGCGTTTGCGCCTTTGAAACGAAACTTGGAAAGCGCAAAGCCGCTGAGCGCGCCAAGCACCGTGGAGATGATCACCGCCGGAATGGACATGAGCAGCGAGTTCAGGAAATACGGCTTGAGCCCTTCACAGCGCACGCCGATACAGGCCTCGGACCAAGCGGCCTGCCATGCGGCGAAGTTCAGCTCGTGCGGAAGATCGAGCAGCGCACCGGCCCGTATCTCTGCCAGATCCTTGAGTGATGTGGCCAGCACAACATAAAGCGGGGCCAGATAGACCAGTGCTGCAAACAGCAACAACGACCAGATGAAAAGGCGGCCAAACAAACGGCGCTTTCCGGTTGCTCCGGGCAGTCGTTCTGCTCTAGCCATGCCGCTTCCCTCTCAATTCTGAATAGAGGTAGGGCACCATGATTGCCGCCACGGTGAGCAGCATCATCACGGCGGAGGCGGCACCAAGCCCGATTTGGTTCCGGCGAAATGTCATCTCGTACATGAAGTTTGCTGGCAGCGTGGAGGCGTAGCCCGGCCCCCCGCCCGTCAGCGCCACCACCAGATCAAAGCTCTTGATGGCCAGATGCGCAAGGATCACGAAAGCTGAAAGAAACACAGGCCGCAGCGAGGGCAGCAAAATGCCGAGATAAATGCGGGTCGTGCTGGCACCATCCAGATACGCCGCTTTGATGATCTCCTGATCCACCGAGCGCAATGCCGACAGAAACAGCGCCATGACGAAGCCGGAGGCCTGCCAGACGGCGGCAATCACAACCACATAGATCGCCATGTCCTTGTCAACGATCCAGTCAAACCGAAAGCTCTCCCATCCAAGGCCGCGAATGTAGCTCTCAATGCCGAGTGACGGGTTCAGCATCCACTTCCAGGCCGTGCCAGTGACGATGAAGCTCACCGCCATGGGGTAGAGGTAGATTGTCCGCAGCGTTCCTTCCACCCGGATGCGTTGGTCCAGCAACACGGCCAGAAGACACCCGATGACAATGGAAAGGGAGATATAAAAACCGCCGAAGATCAGCAGGTTGTTAAAGGCCACATCCCACCGGTCCATGGCGAACAGGCGCAGGTACTGGCGAAAGCCCTCCAGTTCATAGCTGGGCAGCATGCGCGAGTTGGTAAAGGAGATGTAGCCCGTCCAGATGATGAAACCATAGACGAAGAACAAAATGAGCAAGAACGACGGTGCCACCACCAATTGGGGTAGAACAGTTGAGAGTCTGTCGAGCACAGACGGACGCTTGTTCCCGGCAGGCCGGTGGGACATGGGTTCTCTCTCTGGATAGGGCACGAGCAGAGCTTGATTATGGCTGATCCCTGCCCGCGTATCCCAGCGTTGGGTCAGCGCGCAAGCATTACTGTTTCTGCTAGCAAGTTGACAGCCTCTTGAGAAGACATATCCGTGTTGAAATGTTCAGTGATCACATCAAGAAAGGCGCCGCGCACCGCCCCGTCCTGCACAATCTCATGGGCAAGGGAGTTGACGAGTGCGTCACTCTCTTCTGCGCTGGCCAAGGCCTCCATGGATTGCAGGGCGCAAGGGTCAAACCCTTCCGAGCTTACACCCTTTCGGGCCGGGATGGAGCCCTTGAGAAGATTGAAGGCCCGCTGCAGCTCCTCATCAAGTACCAGTGAGGCCATCAGTTTCTGCCCTTCGGCAACATCCTCGCCGGGCACGCGGAACATGGCAAAACTGTCGGAGTTTAAAATGAAGCCGTTGTTGGAAGGCGTCGGCGTGCAGATGAAGTCTTCGCCGGGAACCTCACCCGCTGCCAGAAACTCCGCTTTCGCCCAGTCCCCCATGATCTGCATGGCCGCTTCGCCGCGCATCACCATGGCGGTGGCCAAATTCCATTCGCGGCCCGGAAAGCCCGGGTCCACGTAGGTGCTGAGTTTGCGCATCTGGTCAAACACCTTGACCATGGTGTCAGAACGCAGTGCGTCCTCGTTCAGCTCTTCAAGGGCGTTCTTGTAAAAGTCCGCCCCGCCGATGCCGAGCACAACCACTTCGAACAAGGTCGCATCCTGCCAAGGTTGTCCGCCATGGGCGAGCGGAATATAGCCCGCCGCCTTCAGCTTCTCCGCGGTTGCGTTGAATTCTTCCCAAGTTCTCGGCGGCTCGGCGTTTACTCGCGCCAGCACCTCAGGATTGGACCAGAGCCAGTCCACGCGGTGAATGTTGATCGGCACGGCAACGTAGCTGCCCTCATACTTGACCACGCGTTTCAAGACTTCCGGGATCAAGGCGTCCCAGTTGCCCGCTTCAGCTTCGTCATCCAGTGTTTTCAGCGTGCCTGCCGCCGCCCATTCATGGATGTTCTGGCCCTTGATCTGCACGGTAGAAGGGGGATCACCGGAGAGCACACGGGCGCGCAGAACCGCTGCTTGTGCGTCTCCGCCGCCACCGGCAACGGGTGCGTCAATCCAGCGCCCGCCATTGGCCTCAAAAGCTTCCTTAAGCACCTTGACGGCTTCCGCCTCTCCGCCGGACGTCCAGTAGTGAAGCACCTCGGAGGTTGGCTGGGCACTTGCCGTGGTGGGGCTTGCCAAAGAGGCGCACAAGGGTGCAAGTGCGAGCACGAGTTTGGCACCCTTAAGAAGCGATTGGACCATGGTTTTCCTCCCAGATTAAAGCTCTAAGAGATTCGACGTTGTTTGGTAATCTAGCTACAAGTACGTAGAGATCGCGCATTTGCGCAAAATTAGTCGTGTGAGGTGTCGCAAAGGGCAGCGTATACACTCGCACTAGAGACAAGTTTTGCTATATAAATCAAGTGTTGGGCTCCCCTGAGCTGTAAAACAGGCACCCCCGGGTATGATGACCTCAAACAAGACACTTCTCATAGTTGATGATGATGAAGAAATCGCAAGCCTGACGGCGGAGTTTCTTCAAGATCGTGGCTACACCGTTTTGACCGCCAATTCTGCGGAGGAAGCTCATGGTGTGCTGGAAGCCAATGAAGTGGACCTGATGGTTCTCGACATCATGCTGCCGGGTGAAAGCGGCCTGGCTCTGTGCCAGCGGGTGCGCAAAAGCTCAAAGTTGCCAATCATCATCATCTCTGCGATCACTGGCGATACGGAGCGGATTGTGGGGCTAGAACTTGGGGCCGACGACTACTTGGAAAAGCCGTTCAATCCCCGCGAGCTTCAGGCCCGCATCTTCGCCATTTTCCGCAGGACGGAAGACCCGAACGCCCCCAAGGCTGTGCCCAAGGTGAAGCGCTACGAATTCAGCGGCTGGGTGTTGGATGAGGCCACGCGCCATCTCAAGGCTCCTGACGGGGTGCTGGTGCACCTCAGTTCATCCGAGTTTGATGCCCTGCTGACGCTGGTCAAGTCGCCGCAAAAGCCGGTCTCCCGTGATGCACTGGGCAAGGTGCTGCGCGGCGCGGCGGTTGAGAGCCATGATCGCAGCATCGACATTCTCATCAGTCGCCTGCGCAAGAAGCTGGCGCAAACGGAACCGGGCAAGGATTTCATCAGCACTGTGCGCCATCAGGGCTATCTGTTTTCCCAGCCCGTGCAGCAGGTATAACAAAACAGGCGAAAGCGCCGCAGAAAGACCTCAACCTTGTTTGAACTCTCACTGGACCTGATGCCGAAGAAACTGGAGCAGCGGCTGGCCGGTTTGCTGATCGCAACCGCCGTCGCCATCTGTTTTGTCATCGGCATGGCCGTGAATGCGTTCAACCAACGGGAGATTGCGCTGGCAGCCTCGTTTCAGGTGGGTTCCGAGCTGGGTCAATACCTTGAAAACCTTGAGCGTGGCCGCCCCCTGCCCGCACCCTTTGCTACCGAAAAATTGCAGATAACTGCCGGGGATGTTGCAATCAGCCCGGCAAACAGCCGTCAACTGCCTGTGGTGATGGCGAGAGGCGATCGAACGCTCAAACTGTTCGTTCTGTTTGACGATGAACCGCGCCGACCCGACCTTATCAGCGCCCACTATGATCTGAACCAGTACCCGGCGCGGCAGCTCGGCGATTTGGTGCGCGCCATCTCCCGGCAGGACTTGCGAGCCGTGCTCTATCTGCCCGCTCTGGATGGCACATCTGCCGGACGGTTGATCACCGCGCCCCTCGTCTGGAAAGACCGGATGACGGAGCCGGTGGTGGTTATTCTGTCTTGCCTCGCTGTCATTCTGGTGCTGGTGGTGGGACGCATGCTCGCCCATTACGTGGCCGTGCCGTTTCGTGCGCTGGCGGAAGACGACCGGGCGGACCTGAAACCCTGGGACACGGAAGAAGCCGTGGTCTTGCAGGACAAGATCCTGCTGCAACAAGACGCCCGTGCCGAGATGCTTTCCGAGCAGACCCGCATGCTGGCCTCCATCAGCCATGACCTTCGCACACCGGCCACGCGCCTGCGCTTGAGGTTGGAGCAGATCGACTCCGCAGCGCTGCGCAATCGCATGCTGCATGATGTGGAGGAAATGACCCAGCTGATTACCGCATCGCTGGACTTTTTGCGCTTTGATGTGCGCATGGAAGAACCCCAACAACTCTCGCTCGGGGCGCTTTTGCAATCCTTGTGTGATGACTACACAGATACCGGGAGCCGGGTCGCCTTTATCCCCGAGCGGCAAGCTCGGGCCGATCAGGCCCACAGCATTTTTGGCGGCGGCGGCGAGGTGCAGCTTGCGGTGGAAGGCCGGGCCGTGATGAACGGACGCCCAACGGCCCTGCGCCGGGCGTTTACCAACCTCATTGACAACGCTCTGAAGTATGGCGGGGCGGCCACCGTGCGCCTGCAAAGCCATATGCATGACAAGCTCACCATCATTGTCAGCGATCCGGGCCCCGGCATACCGTCGCATCTGCATGAGCGCGTGTTTGAACCGTTTTTCCGCAACGACAGCAATGAGCGCACTCGTTCTTCCAGCGTTGGCCTTGGCCTGTCCATTGTCCATCAGGTTGTAAAGGCGCATGGCGGCGCCATCTTTCTGGGTGAAACAGATGAAGGCCAGTTTTGCATCACCGTTGAACTGCCCCGCGAAGCATAAATGACAAGGCTGCCCATGTACTTCTTCAGTTCTGACCATCACTTCGGGCATGAGCGCATCATCGAGTTGTGTAACCGCCCCTTCAAGGACCGCGCGCACCAGACAGAGCAACTGATTAAGCGTTGGAACGCTGTGGTTGGGCCGGACGATCATGTATTCGTGCTGGGCGACTTCGCACACCGGGCAACCGAAGGGGAAGCGCGCGCCGCTTTTGACGCTCTCAATGGCACCAAGAGCCTTGTTGTTGGCAACCACGACGGAGACGCCGTGAAGGCGCTGCCGTGGCAATCTCACGACCCCAAGGCACCCGAGCTGGCGGTTACCGAGATGCTGCGCTTTTCTCATGAGGCGCAGGAATACTTCATGTGCCACTACGCTTGGCGCACCTGGCCCAATGACAACAAGGGCACAATTCACCTGTTCGGCCATTCACATGGTACGCTGCCTGACCTTGGCCGTTCCTGCGATGTGGGGGTGGATCGATGGGACTTCACGCCTGTCAGCACCCACCAGCTCATGGCCCGGTTTCAGTCCGTCCCTCCCCACGGCTGACACCGCAAGAGCTAACAGTATCCCCATCGGACAGCGCGCCAAGGCGCGTTTTTCTCCGCTGCACTTCCCCCTTTTTTGTCTGATCAGGTTGCGCCTTGCAAAGCGGCACCGTGTCGGTTATGCGTTTAACCTTCACGTTTACTGCGACCCGACAATTTCCCGCCGGGTACTATCATTCCCCCTCTGCCCGCCCTATTCTGGGCTTTTCGTAAATGGATGTGCCCATGGCGCTCGTTCTTCCCACCCGTGTGCTCGGCATTAGCTGTGCCATAGCGGCAACCTTCATCTTCTCCCTTCAAGACGCCATCACCAAACAATTGGTGGAGACCCACTCGGTCTGGTTCATCTTGATGGTGCGTTTCTGGGTGCATCTTGTGGTGGCCGTGCTGTGGGCCGCCTCCACGACAAAGGGCCTTAAAGCAACTGTTCGAACCGGGAACATGAAGCTTCAGCTCATGCGCGGTGTGCTGCTCTTTGCAGAAATCGCGTTGATCACCATATCCTTCAGCCTGTTGGGACTTGCGGAAGTGACCGCCGTGATGATGGCGCATCCGCTCATCGCCACAGCGCTTGCGGCGCTTTTCCTTGGAGAAACAGTGGGTTGGCGCCGTGTCTCAGCCCTGTGCGTAGGGCTGATCGGGCTGTTGATCATCGTGCAGCCGGGCGGTGAAATCTGGGGGCCGGCGGCTCTGGTGGTGCTCGCTGCCGCGTTCAGTTTCGCGACCTATCAGCTCTTCACCCGAATGGCGAGCGCTTATGATGGCGCGGTCACACACTTCTTTTACGTGGGCGCAGTGGGGGCCGTGCTGAGCACCTACATGGGCGTGCAACACCTTCCCGCGCTGGCGGACATCGAATGGCTCTTGCTGGGTGCCATTTGCATTTCCAGCATTTGTGGGCATTTCAGCCTGATGAAAGCGCTGTCTCTCACCCTTGCCAGCGACATTCAGCCCTTTGCCTATTTGCAGCTGGTTTGGGCCATTCCCGTGGGTTTCATCGTTTTTGGCGACCTGCCAACCGGCGCGACCGTTTTCGGTGCGGCCCTCATTGTGGGGGCTGGGTTGTTCTCCCTCATGCGTCAGCGCAAACTTCAAGAAGCCCGCAGCGAGAGCAAGTAGCGCGCAAAAGAACGCCAGTCAGGCAGCAATCGGGCACCCGACAATAAAAAACGGCCGCCTCCTTTCGGAGACGGCCGCATCAAGGCAACCGGGTTCAGTCGGCCTGCCTGTCCGATTAACGGAACAGAGACAGGATGTTCTGAGAACCGGAGTTTGCGATGGACAGAGCCTGAATACCGAGCTGCTGCTGGGTCTGAAGAGCCTGCAGGCGGGTGGATTCAGCGTTCATGTCTGCATCAACCAGCTGGCCAACACCACGATCAACAGCGTCAGACAGGTTCTTCACGAATTCGGTCTGCATGTCGATACGAGACTTGGCGGAACCCAGTGCAGTCGCTGCGTCGGTCATCGTGCCAAGCTTTGTGTCTACTGCGGTGATCAAGGCTTCTAGGGCTGTCTGGTCCGCTGCTGAATCGGTGATGCCAGAGATATCGAAGTCTAGCATGTTTGCACCAGCAATGTTTGCTGCGCCTGTGACTTCAGCCATGTCCGAGTTCAGGATACCAGTCGTCCCGCCAGTATCAATAAGTGCGATACTGGTGGTGTCGATTGTAATGTTCTGGAGAGCTGCGGCACCGGCGGCGTTACGTGTAAAGCCACCAGTTACGCTTTTAACGGCGTCAGCTGGGGTTGTCGATATGTCCTGAGACAGCCAATTTTCGCCATTGAAGGTCGCTGAGTCAGCAATTGTCTGCAGCTGTTCCTGAAGCGCTTTGATATCAGACTGGATCTTATTCTTGTCCGCGCCGTCATCGGTGGCAGCAACAAGCTTGGCCTTAATTTCGCTTACGACGTCAACTGCGGAGTCCATGGCCGTAAAGGCAACGTCAACGGTTGCAGCACCAAGACCCAGAGCATCCTGAACAGCAGACAGAGCTTCGTTGTCCGAGTTCATGGTGGTTGCGATGGACCAGTACGCAGCGTTGTCAGAAGCGTCAGCAACGCGCATGCCGGTAGAGATGCGGTTCTGAGTGTCAGCCAGGTCGTTATTGATGTTGCGTAGGGTGGACAGTGCCACCATTGCGGAGGTGTTCGTCAGAAGAGAAGACATAGTATTTCGTCCCATAAAGAAGAGAAATCGGGACATTCCGGCCTAACTGCCGGTGGCAACGGGTTAAGAGCATCATGCACTGCTAGGTTGTGTAGCAGCCCGTTACGCAACCAATGACGCCTACCAAACCTTGCGCGAGGCTTAACAAAACTCCTCAAAGTTGCATTTATTGAAAGATCGGCTGGCTAGGTTGTGGCCGCTTGCGCGTTCCGCCGCTGCCTAGCAATGACATCTACGATATTGGAATTAAACAGTAATATCGATAGAAGCAACCAAGGATTGCATTGATAATCAGCTTCGCAATTTAAGAGGGAATTTTTCGATCCGTGTTGTGGATCAAGGCGTGCCCGAAGGCATAAAACGCGGCTATTTCAGGTTGTAATGCCTGAATCAGTGCGAATCTGGTTGCACGCTCAGCTACCCAAACGGGCCTATTGATGTGAGAAGCAGAAACAAAAAACGCCCTCTTGAGAGAGAGCGGCGAAAACTATGGTTGGATTTTGTGGGGCCTAACTAACACCAGTAAGTTGGTGAGCTGCCAACCGCGCTGGTGGGTGCTATGTGCCCCTTCCCGAGGCAACAAAAAACGGCCACCTCCGTAAGGAGATGGCCGCTCGAAGTCCACCAGTTTCAGGTGTCCAGTCTTTCCGATTAACGGAACAGAGACAGGATGTTCTGAGAACCGGAGTTTGCGATGGACAGAGCCTGAATGCCGAGCTGCTGCTGGGTCTGAAGAGCCTGCAGGCGGGTAGATTCAGCGTTCATGTCTGCGTCAACCAGCTGACCAACACCACGATCAACAGCGTCAGACAGGTTCTTCACGAACTCAGTTTGCATGTCGATACGGGACTTTGCTGAACCCAGAGAGGTAGCTGCATCGGTCATGTTCGACAGGACACCATCAACACCCGTGATCAGAGCGGAGAGCTGTGCGAGATCAGCAGCAGAGTCCGTTGCGGCAGAGATGTCGAAGTCCAGCATATTTGCGCCGGTCACGATTGTACCGTCAACGCCTGCCAGCGCGGCATTGAGAAGACCAGCAGTACCGCCAGTATCAACCAGCGCAATTGAGGTGGTGTCGATGGAGATGTTCTGGATGGCGGCATTGCCTGCTGCGTCACGGGTGAAGCCACCTACAACTGTTTTCACGGCATCAGCTGGTGTAGTCGTAACGTCCTGAGAGAGCCAGTTTTCGCCGTTAAAGCTGGCAGAGTCAGCAATGGTCTGCAGCTGGTTCTGCAGTTCGCTAAGATCGGACTGGATCTTTGTACGATCAACGCCCGGAGCTGTAGCAGCCACCAGCTTTGCCTTCATTTCGCTTACAACGTCAACTGCCTGATCCATTGCGGTGAAAGCGACGTCGACAGTAGCAGCGCCAAGACCCAAGGAGTCCTGTACTGCAGACAGTGCATCGTTGTCGGAGTTCATGGTCGTTGCGATGGACCAGTAAGCAGCGTTGTCAGAAGCGTCAGACACGCGCATGCCGGTGGAGATGCGGTTCTGAGTGTCAGCCAGGTCGTTGTTGATGTTGCGAAGGGTGGTCAGTGCCACCATTGCGGAGGTGTTCGTCAGAAGAGAAGACATTGATTTCAGTCCCTAGAAAAAGTTCATTTGGGACATGCCGGAATCTAACCGGCCCACGGAAGAATGCATCATGCAATGCGGCAAAGCACAGGTTCGGCAGTTCAGTAGGAGCCGGGAGCCGCATTCCGTGGAACGCCTTTAAGGTGAAGTCACCCCTCAGCGATGTAAAGTCAAAGAACTATCTTTCATCATAAAGCGCAATATGTGCGCCTAATGCAGTGGATACTTTCAAAAAAAATCTACAAAACTAAATCTGTGGTAGTTCTTTAGATAATAAGTACAACCAAAGATATTCATAATCTTGGAATACCAGTAATAAGACTCAATAGAGAGAATTTTATATAAATTGTTGCGCTATTAATACTATAGATAGCATTAGATTCAATCTGCAAGCTTTAGTTGCGTTTTGCTGAGATAATCCCGCAGTTCAGGCGATTGGGGGCGGCACCCTTGAACATGTTCTTGCCGAGCTCTAAAGGACGTCCACCTTGTTAAAGAGTAGGAAGAGTCAAATAACTTGAGTAATGAACTCATGTATTATAGGGAGGGGATATCCAGCCAGACGGCCCATCACTTTGGTGTCCTTGTCCCGCCACTTCATCCGAAAACAGAAAAAACTCCATGACGTTCTGATGAGCCAGCTCTAACGTCATGTGGCCAGTGCATTGGAGAGAGAGATGAAGCGCTTTGCTGCCCTTGCAATGACTTTCATTTTAAACAACGCGGCTTTTGCAGGTGAGGCTCTGCCGGGTGCGGAAGACCTGCTGCTCAACTCCCACCCTCTTGCCGAAACAATCTGGGATGTTGCTGCAGGGGAACAAATTTCCCGTGAAGAGTTGATGTCCCGCGTCCTTTCCAAGGACCACGTGCTTCTCGGAGAGCGCCACGACAACCCGCGTCACCATCGCATTCAGGCCGAGGTGATGGCGGCATTGGGAGAAGCCGGCAGTCGCCGGACAGTGGTGTTCGAAATGGCGGAACCTGAGCACCGCGAGGTCTTGGCTGCGGCGGAAAAGGCCACCGTTGATGAGCTGGGCACGGCGCTCCGCTGGAGTGAGCGCGGTTGGCCCGACTGGAAAATCTATCAGGTCATTGCGGAAGTCGCCCTCACCTACGACTTTCACATGGTGCCGGGTGGTCCGTCCCGAGATCTGCTTAAAGCGGTTGGCCAAGGCTCTGATCTTCCAAAGGAAATGGCAGATGAACTGCGCTGGCAGCAAGACTACCGGCCAGACCAGCTTCAGAGTTTGGAGCAAGAACTGGTGGATGCGCATTGCGGCATCTTGGGGCGTGAGAGCGTTGCGCCGCTTGTTCCCATGCAGCGGCTGAAGGATGCCTTCATGGGCATGTTGATGCGCCGCGCCGTTGATGACGGCCAGGGGTCTGTTCTGATCGCAGGAAATGGTCACATTCGTCTTGACCGCGGGGTGCCCTACTATCTGGATGACACCAGCAGCCGCATTGCGATTGCGCCAGTGGAGGTTCAGCGCGATCTCGAAAATCCTCAGGATTACGCCAGTTTCGACCCGAAGGTTTACGACTACATCTGGTTCACGGGACGGGTGGATGAGGTTGATCCCTGCGTGAAATTCAAGGATCAACTTGAGCGAATGAAGCAGAGCCACGGCACCGCCACGACATCTGAGTAAGGCTGCGCAGGTGCTGTTCCGGCGTTCTCAAGACAGCGCTCCACTATGACGAAAATTTAATAGTTCCTTGTTTGAACTGGCGAAATCTTCTTGATAGTGTCGGCGCATGCTCCGATTTCTCGTCGCCCTGTTTATGCTTCTGCTCCCGCTGACGCACAGCTTTGCTGGCGGCTTCATGCCGTCTGGCGGCATGCCTGCACCGGCAACGCAACATGCCGCCGCCCAGTCTGTGGAAGGGCATGAGCTGGGCAACAAGAGCCAGCACGGTGGCCCCATGAGCGCCATGGCATGTTGCGACCACGGGCAAGAAAACGGCAGTTCGTCCATGGGCGACTGCATGGCGTTTTGCAGCTTTATCCCCGCCGCCGCAGGGCTGAGCTTCCAGATGGCAACGCCCGTATTTGCGCGCGTTGCCCAGCCAGAACTTGCGAGCTACAACCGTTTTTTCCTGCTGCGCCCTCCGATTGCCTGAGTTTCAGACCCTCTAACACCCTGAAACCTATTGGTAATCGAGATAAATACATGAAAATTCAAGCTTCTGCCGCAGCTCTCGCTGTTGGCCTCTTCATCCTGCCTGCCTCCCACGCGGTTGCTCAGTCCCTTGGTGAAGTCCATATGCATAAATCCCCCTATTGCGGGTGCTGCACAGATTGGGCGGATGCGCTGAGCGCAGCTGGCTACACTGTAAAAACCACCAGTGTGGAGGACCTCCACCCGATCAAGCAGCAGGCGGGGATACCGAATGACCTGATGAGCTGCCACACGGCAACTCTCAACGGGTATGTGCTTGAGGGCCATGTGCCGCTGGAGGCGATCGCCAAGCTGCTCGAAGAAAAGCCCGAGATCCGTGGGCTGTCCGTTCCCGGCATGCCACTGGGCTCTCTGGGAATGGGCGAGCCTGATGCTGAAACGCGCTACACCGTTTACGCCTATGGCGGCAAGGCCAAGGTGCCAAAACCGTATTTAGAGGTCGGTAAGTAACCTTCCCTGAGTTTGCGTTGAAGATGCGTCGGTTTGAATGAAACCGGCGCATTTTGCGTCAGTTTCTGAAGATGCGGCTCAAGTGTAGACACGAGACTGAAAAAGAGGTGTGGGCGGCAACAATCTTGACCACACATGGCCGAGGCTCCCGATGCCGCGCCCCGCCGAGCGGCCCACCGGGGCCGAACTCGTCTTTTATGGTGCATGCGGCATGCACTTCATATGCTATTGGTGCCCTTCGCTTTCCCACGTGTTCTTAAGCAATAGTCGTTGACGCCATCTGCAAGAGGATCGGAAGTGCATAGGAATAATGGCCCCACTGAAGATTGGCAGCTGCCAAGTATGAACTTGGCAGAAAAGGTTAACGCCGTCATTGCAAGGCGTGGGCGACCCCACACCCGCGTCATCCCGCGCTTGATGCGGGATCCAGTAGAGCCCCTCACCACCTGCCGTGTGTGTTGCTCTGGATACCGGATCGGCGTCTCGCTTCTCCGGTATGACAGTGGTGGTAGTGGGTGAGTGAAGGAGACCCAAGCGAAAGGGGTTAGCTCACCTGCCAGGTTTCGGCCTTGCGCAAGGTGGCACCTAGGCGTTTCAGCTTTTCCGCACGCGAAAGCGGTGCTTCCGGCAAGCCGTGCCTGGCGCCTTCCACGAACTCCTGCTTTTCATGGCGGTAAAGCACGCCGATGACGACCGGCTCACCCTCATTCTCGCCAAGGGCTGCCAAGGCCTGAGCCAGATGAATGTTGGTTTCATCGTGGACCAGAAGGTCCTCTTGTGTGATCCCGCCTTCAAGCCGCACCACTTCCAGCCCAAAACCGCCCTTTGCCACGCGCAGGCCCTTGTCTTTGTTTACCCCAAAGACCATGGGCTGGCCGTGTTCCACATGCAGGGTGTGATCCGGTCCGGTTTTCTTGTCCTTCAAGCCATCAAAGATGCCGTCATTGTAAATGACACAGTTTTGCAGCACCTCCACAAACCCGGTCCCTTTGAACGCCTTGGCCGCTTCCAGCACCGGCTGCAACACCTTGGCCTGCGTATCGATGCAACGGGCAACGAACTGGCCACCCGCCCCAAGGGCAAACACGCAAGGGTTCAGGCCCGTTTCGATGGAGCCTGTTGGAGAGCTTGGGCTCTTGGTCCCCTGCCTGGAAGTGGGAGAGAACTGGCCCTTTGTGAGGCCGTAAATCTGATTGTTGAACAGCACCACCTGCAGGTCCACATTTCGGCGCAGCACATGCAGCAAATGATTGCCGCCGATAGACAGCCCATCCCCGTCACCGGTCACCACCCAGACGTCCAGATCCGGATTGGACAGCTTGGCCCCTGTGGCCAGCGTTGGCGCGCGCCCGTGAATGGAGTGGAAGCCATAGCTTGCCATGTAGTAAGGCAAGCGAGAGGAACAGCCAATGCCAGAGACCACAAGCGTGTCTTCCAGCGTGGAGCCGCCGTCTGCCAGCGTTTTTTGCAGGGCTTTGAGCACCGCATAGTCACCACAGCCCGGGCACCAGCGCACGTCCAGATCAGAAGCGAAGTCTTTTACCGTCAGTTTGGTCATGTCAGCCTCCGACCACGTTGTTGATGATCTCGGTGATTTCGCGCACCAGGAACGGGCGGCCCTTCACGCAGGAAACACTGCGGATCGGGCGGCCCAGCTCGGCCCGCAACAAGGTGGCAAGCTGGCCATTGTTCATTTCCGGCACCACGATTTCCTCAAAGCCCGCCAACAGCTCTTTCAAGTTGGGGGGCAGCGGCCAGATGTGGCGTAGATGAATGTGCGATACAGATTTGCCTTGAAGCACCGCCCGGCGTGTTGCCACACGGATTGGGCCCCAAGAAGAGCCCCAACCCACCAGCGCCAACTTGCCGGAAGGGGCGCCGGATTCGACCGTTTGCGGTGGCAGGTCCTTGGCGATGGCCTGCAGCTTGGCTGCGCGAATCTCCGTCATGCGCTGATGGTTGTCGCCGTCATAAGAGATGTTGCCGCGCCCTTCCTCGCGCTCCAGCCCGCCGATGCGATGCATAAGGCCCGGTGTACCGGGCACGGCCCACGGCCGGGCCAAGGTTTCCGGGTCGTGCTTGAACGGCTGAAAATCATTCGGATCGGTGGCCTTTGTCACCGGAAACGGCGCGAAATCACCTTCACCAAGATCGGGTAAACGCCAAGGAGCGGCAGCGTTGGCAATGTAGCCATCAGACAGCACGAAAATTGGCGTCATGTGTTTGGTGGCAATCTTCACCGCTTCCACGGCAACCTCGAAACAGTCGCCAGGGTGTGAGGCCGCAATCACCGGAATGGGCGTGTCGCCGTTGCGCCCGAAAACAGACTGAAACAGGTCAGACTGCTCGGTTTTCGTGGGCAACCCGGTGGAAGGGCCGCCGCGCTGAACGTTGACCACAACCAGTGGCAGTTCCGTTGCCACAGCAAGGCCGAGCGCTTCCGTTTTAAGGGCAATACCCGGCCCGGAGGAGCCGGTTATGCCCAGATGGCCGGCATAGGACGCACCGATGGCCGATCCGATGGCGGCAATTTCGTCCTCTGCCTGAAAGGAGAGCGCCCCCAGCTCTTTCAGCTTGGCGAAGGTGTGCAGCAGCGGCGAAGCTGGCGTGATGGGATAAGAGCCATAAAACGCCTCAAGGTCCGCAAGCGTAGCGCCAGCATAAAGGCCATAGGCCATGGCCTCATTGCCATTGATTGTTCGGTATTCGCCCGCACGCAAGGGAGCTGGGGCAATGTGATACTGAGAAATGTCGGCGGGCAGCTCGGCAATTTCCCCATAAAGATGCCCGGCGCGCAGGGCCAGCAAGTTGGCCTCGGCAATCTCCGGCTTGTTGGCGAACTTTTCCGTCAGCCAGCTCTCAAGGGCGTCAATCTCGCGCTCAAACAACCAGTGGATCAGGCCAAGGGTCCACATGTTCTTGCAGCGCTTTGCGTCCTTTGCGCTGACACCGCTCTCTTTAAGCGCCGACGTGGTGAGCTCGGTGATGTCGATCGGCAGCAGGCGAAAATGACTCAAGGTGCCATCTTCCCGCGGATCACTCTCATAGCCTGCTTTTTCAAGGGCGCGGGCCGAAAAGCTGCCACTGTCGAAAATGAGCAGGCCGCCCTTTTTCAACTCGCCCATGTATTTTTTCAAGGCCGCCGGGTTGAGCGCCACCAAAGCATCAGACTCATCGCCAAACGTGAGCACTTCCGTTTCGCCGATGTTCAGGGAATAGGCGGAAACGCCATAAACCGTGCCAGACGGCGCGCGGATATCCGCCGGAAAATCCGGAAATGTCGCAATGTCGTTGCCGAACCGGGCGGCACTTTCTGCCAGCCGTGTGCCTGTGAGCTGGATGCCATCACCGGAATCTCCAGCGATTCTGATGCGGACAAAATCTACTTCCGGGGTCTGTGAAACGGGAAGTTCCCGAAGGTTTGGGGCTTCCTGCGCTGTCTCTGGCATCTGGCGCTCCGCATGTTTTGTCGTTGTTTTAGCGCGTTCTAACAAACGCGAGTGTTACCCCTACATTTCTTGGGTGCGCGGCGATAAATCTAGTCGGGTTTCTCCCTACTCACGCGCTTTTGCAGGCGGTTCTCCAGCCCTGCGCTACCCTTTGCTTTGCGGTAAACTGCCCAAGGGGCTTGCTTTGGTTTTGCAGCTTAGCAGAAAACAATTCTGCCTGTGAGAGCGCGAGAAGCTACGCCGTTTCAGGAATGGAAAAGTGTCGGCACAGCCATTTCAACCAGTGTTTTAGGGGGTATGCCCGTAAAGTCACCGAAAAGTTGTTCTTGATATCGACATCTTTTATCGCTACATGAGGGGCATCGATTTTTTGGCATTGCTGTTTATATGCCTCGCGCCCAAGTGCGCTAGCTGACGAAGCTATTTTCCAGAATTCGATCGGAAAGTGACCCGGTTTGGTCACCGTCAACACGCGCACTATAAAGGATTCGCGATATGGCAACTGGTACAGTTAAGTGGTTTAATGCCACCAAAGGTTACGGCTTCATTCAGCCAGACGAAGGCGGAAACGACGTTTTCGTACACATCTCCGCAGTTGAGCGCGCAGGCATGCGTGAGCTTTCTGACGGTCAGAAGGTTTCCTACGAAATCGTTCAGGACCGCCGCTCTGGCAAGTCTTCCGCAGGTAACCTGGAAGCTCTCTAAGGCTTTCAGCTCTCATCAAGAGAGACTGCACTGAGTTTGAAGAAGGCAGGGCAAACGCTCTGCCTTTTTTGTTATGCTCCAGCAAACGTCTTCAGTAGCAAACGGGAGCATTTTCCGAAGTGCCTCCGCCGGGGTAGCGAAACCTGGATCTCAAAATTCCATGGAACCTGACGATCCGGCACCGAGGCCGCCTCCACATGGGCGCTTCCACATGGGCGCTTGGCACATGCTCTAGCTGACGACGCCAGCGTAGGCCTTCTTGAAGTCGGCAAGAAACTGGATAAACGGCGCAGGCCCGAAGCTCGCTCGGGAGACGCCCAAGGCGGCCACGTCTTTGACTGACGTCAGATCGCCAATCATCATGACATTGACAGGCAATGTTGCCGCATCGACAACGCGTGAGATCAACGCTGTCTCCGTCAACCCCGGTATGAAAAAGCAGTCCGCACCTGCCTCTGCATAGGCGGCTTCGCGTTCCCGCGCTTCTGCCAGACTGCTTTCGTGGGTGGCTGGGTCTGTCCCGAGGAACAGATCCGTTCTGGCATTCAGAAACAGGGGAACACCTTCGTCAGCGGCCGCCGCTTTGATTGCCTTGATACGTGCAGCCTGTGCTTCTATGGAATGAAGCCCTTCGCCCTTGACGATTCTGTCTTCGAAATTGATCCCAATGGCCCCGGCGCGGATCATCTTGCGTGCGTTTTGGGCAACCTCGGCAGGTTCGGTCGCATATCCGCCCTCGAAATCCACGGTCACAGGCACATCAACGGAAGCACAAATTCGCTCGACGATGTTCAAGAAGAAGTCCAATGGCAGGGCCTCTCCATCGCCGTAGCCATGGGCTGCGGCCATGGACCAGCTTCCGGTGGCTACGGCAGGGGCACCGGCCTTCGCCAGAGCTTGCGCGCCCCCTGCATCCCAGATGTTGTAAAGCACAACCGGGTTGCCCTTTTGGTGCAGGTCCGCGAAGCGAGATGCCTTTTCAGCTTGCGACATGAGGGGGTCCTTTTGTTTTTTATGGCAGATATTGCCGTTCGATTTCGAGGAGCTTCTGTTTGCGCCACAGGCCGCCGCCATAGCCAGTCAGCGAGCCATCAGCGCCAACGACACGGTGGCAAGGAATGACCAGAGCGATCTGATTGGCCCCGTTTGCACGGGCGACCGCGCGAACCGCTGAGGCGCGACCGATGCTTGCGGCGATATCAGAGTAACTGCGAGTTTGCCCCGCTGGGATTTGCCTGAGCGCATCCCAGACGGCACCGCTGAAATCCGATCCGTGATAGGCGAGCGGGGTTTGAAAGTCTGACGACGAGCCCTCAAAGAAAGCGGCGAGTTCGGCCTTGATCTGCTCCGACGGGTCTGTTCGTCCGACGCCCAGTCGGCCTTTGACGAAGGTATCAAGCCGCTCCAGCTCTTTCGGCAGTGCCTTGCGATCAAAAAACTCAAGAAGATGAAGTTGCGATTTGCTGCAAACGGTGATCATGTCGCCAAGCGGTGTCGGGATCCACTCGGCGAACAGCAAAGGGTCCGAGGACAGGTTGCCCGGTGCCTTTCCCATCAGCTTCAAGAACGCCGCCCGGAACGCACTGGGAGAATCGAAACCTGCATCAAGCTGGCCTTCGATGACCGCGCCGCCTTCAGCTAGTGTTTCAAACCCTTCTCGAAGCCGCCTCTGACGCGCCATCTCCAGAAACGTCATGCCGAATTGGCGCTTGAAGCTGCGGCGAACCGTGGACAGATCGAACCCCATCCGCGCGATATCCCCCTCGCGCCAGCGGTAATTGGGGCGCTCGTCCAGCGCGGCCAACAATGCTGCAATCGCAGGGTCCGCCAAAGCCATAGGCTGCAACGGATGACAGCGTTTGCAGGCGCGATAGCCCGCTTCGATACACTCCCCGACCGTGCCAAAGAATGTGCAGTTTTCCTGCTTTGGCTTGCGGGCCGGACAAGTCAAACGGCAAAACACACCGGTCGAGGAAACACATACATAAACCCGCCCGTCAAATGCGGCGTTGCGGTCCAAAAGGGACTGATACAGAGTATCGTGGTCTGGAAGGTCAAATAGCATGCGGCGTTTGTAGCATGCTTAAAGTACGGCACCGCCGAAAATCAGGCATGTATTCATTAAGAGCCTAAAAACGGAAACTGGCATTCTCCCACTGCGCAGCATCCGCAAAATCGGCCTTGCCAGCGCGAGTTGGCCCGGATAATTGAGGGATACCCGGTCTTGTTAGCACAACAGGTCGATGTTGATGCAGCAGAGAGTGCAAACGCCTTTCATAGAGCTCTTCAAAGGCTTCGCGGCGATATCAACTCGCGGCCTTCTTGCGGGATAAGCGTTCCAACAGAGTGAGATACGAGAAACCCCCGGTGGTCATAGGCCCTTTCGAGAACAGCTTTCACGGTTCAGCGTACCGTTTGCCATGCCCGATCCAAGAACCTTTAGCGCATGGCGGATGACGATCTACTGATGGCCGTAAAGACGAGGCCCGATGAAACTCTCTCGGAGATTATGAGTCATCTGCATGAGGCATACGCTTTAGGAGCGTCGATCCCTTCTGCCGATCACCTCCTTGCCCGCAACGCCCGCCCAACACACCATGACCGTCATACCGGAGAAGCGCGGTGCGTCGGCGAAGGGGCTCTTTGCTTTGAGTTCAAAGCACAGAAGAGCCCCCATCCCTCTGTTCTGGCCCCTGCCCTTACTCCGCTGGAGCAAGGCGGCGGCGGGAGAACAGCCCCTGTGGCGAGAACATGACCACATTGCCGAGCAAAGCCAGACACAAGCCCAGACCGTTGATCCAGCTCCAGGTGTAGCCCTCGAACACGGTGGACAGCGCCAGCGCGATGATGGGAAACAGCACGGTCGCATAGGCGGCCTTGGCAGAACCGAGACGCGCAACCATCATCAGATAGGTCGTAAAGCCAACAACCGATCCGAAAACCGCCAGATAGATCAGCGCCCCCAAGTAAGTGATCGTGGGCGGCGTGACAATCTCCGTGCCGCTGATCCAGATGAGCGCCAGCAACACCGCCGCGCCATAGGGCATGCCCCAGGCGTTGGCCTGCACAGGCGTCAGGCCTGTGGAAGAGTTGCGCCGTGACACCATGTTGCCGAGGGAAAACAAAAGTGTTCCGGCAAGGGCGCAGGCAATGCCGATGAGGGTATCGGTGCTGGCAGAAATCGTCAGTTCCTGCGCAAACAGCAGCGTTAAGCCGAGCACGCCCAAACTGCCAGCAAAAACGGTCTTGCCGGTTATGCGGTCGCCAAAAAACAGGCGGGCATTGAGCGCGTTGAAAACCGTGGCGAACGAAAATACAACGGAGATGACACCGGATGGTACATGTTCTGCCGCCATGTAGAACATGATGAAATTGAAGGAAAACAGGCACAGGGCCTGCATTAAGATCCAGGGTTGCTCGCTGCGTTGAGGCAGTTTCAAACGCCCCATGAGGACAAGGCCAATCAGGAACACAAGTCCGGCAAGGGCAAAACGATAAAACACAGAAACGAGGACCGGGACCGGCCCGACCTGCAGGGAAATGGCAATCCAGGTGGAACCCCAGATCAGCACCGTGACAGCGAATAACAGCGCGTTCATGCTTACTCCAATAAATGACTGCTTCCACATAGCCACATCCAGTGCAGCAGTTTTGCATGATCTTGCGGTATTCGACCAAAGCGTGTGCACATGTCGGTTTGCGCTGCGATGGCGGTGCTCTATAGTTTTTTTGCCCAGTCATGAAGAAAGCATCTTGAAGTCCAGCCATGCGCGCCCCTCAGCCCGTCTCCCGTTTCTTGTCCAGCTCGCCGTGCGCCCGCCTTGTGGGTGCGATGGACCTGGGTGCTGACCGTTCAACGGCGATTTGGCGCAATCAGGACGACCATATGCTCTACACGGCACCGAAGGGGCACACGTTCAGCTTCTACCTGCAAAACGGAACGGGCACGCGCCGCGTTGACAGCGTGTCGGCGCGCGGTTGGGAAGGTGCTGTTGTGGTGCTGCCGGAGGGCTGCACTTCTGAATGGGAGATCACGACACCGTTCGAGTTCATTCATCTTTACCTGAGCGATGAGGAACTCCGCCGCCTCTACTTCGAGACGTTCGACAAGGACGCGCGGCTCATGAATTTGACGGACCTGACCTATTTCGAAACCCCAGCGCTGTCGCAGGGTTTTCGGGCTCTGCACCTGGCCTCTGTGCATGGGGCGGCAGGCCACGCGGATGAGGCGATCAGCGAAATCGTGCACGCTTTGTTTTCCGACGGGCGAGCGCTGAGCGAACACAAAAAACAGCTCAGTGGCGGTTTGTCGCCGCGCAAGCTCTCTCTGCTGCGGGAGTTCATGGACGCGCATCTGGGCCGGCCCGTAACCTTGCGCGAGCTGGCGGCAGAGGTGGACATGAGCGAGTTCCATACCCAGCGCAGCTTTCGGGCCTCAACCGGCGTGTCTCCGGCAGGCTGGATGGTGCGCCGTCGGATTGAACGGGCCAAAGAGATGCTGCGCGCAGGTGAACCCATGGCGCAAATCAGCGAAGCCTGCGGCTTTGCCAATCAGAGCCATTTTTCCCGCAGTTTCAAGCGGGCGACGGGGGCGAGCCCCAAGGATTTTCTAAGGTGTCTTTGAGGAAGCCGCTAGGAGAGAACTCCTAGCGGGAACTGGGAATGGCCACGAGGCGTCCCTTGCCATCCTTGGCTTTGCCGCAGATCAGCAAAATGAACACCCAGGAGGTGTGAATGAAATCTGCGATAAAAAACGCAAATCCGAACAGCAGCTCTACGTCGCTCGGGTTGCTGCTGACGAAAAGCAGCACGAGCCAGCCCAGAAACAGTCCAAGGTCGACGAGACCATGAACAATGTTGCCCATGTAGAAATGATGGATGCCAATCATGCCAAACACGCCGCACAGGGTAACGGACACGCCGTAGCTCTTTGGGCTGATGTCGGCATTGCCCGCCAAGGTGCGTTTTGGCTGGGGGGCACCACATTTCGGGCAGGTTGGGGCAGCAAAGGCGATTTTTTGCCCGCAATAGGTGCAAAAGCTCCACCCGTTGTGGAGTGGAGCTTGAGGAACAGTGCTCATCGGTTGAGCGGCCGACCCTGCTTGTCCTTGAAGGACCCAACAATGATCATGATCAGGTCAATGAAAGACCAGATACCTAAACAACCGAAAGTGATGAGCTGCAAAATGCCGGTGCCGATTTTGCCAACATAGAAGCGGTGAATGCCGAATATGCCAAAGAACAGGCAGAGCAGCAGCGCTGCAACAAATGACTTGTTGGAGGTTTCTGGACCAGCCAAGGCATTTGGTGCACCACATTTTGGGCAGTTCGGTGCTGTCTGAGCCATGCTCTGACCGCAAGTGTTACAATAGATCATATGCGCGCCAGCAGCTGGTGCTGCGGCAAGCGTTTCAGTTTCGGTAGTCATGAGGGAGCCCCTAATTTTACTAGTGTTGGTCCCAGTGAACGCCGGGACATGTGCTGCTAGCACACGTTATTTGACCACCAAAGCCCTAATTCACCCGAGTCATGTAATTTTCAGTTGAAACTCTGGTCGTTCGTTAAGATATCATGAACAAAAGTATTAAAACGCATCATTTGATCATGCCGTAACGGTCAGCCAATTAAGGTTAGACCATTACGCAAAGGGAGCCCCGCGGTCCCTGAAGGGGCGCGCGGCCGGTTGCCTGCCTTAGAACCGCCGGGCCAGAGACAAGGTCGCGGAGGTGCGTTCAAGATCGCCGACGAACTCGTAGGCTACTTTTGCCGCAACAAGGCCCGCACCATTGGCGAAATTGTACTTGATGCCTACATTTGCGCCTGCACCGCAATCTGAGCTGCCCGAGCCTTCATGGGTCATCTCGCAGATTGCCCGCGCGCCGACAAAGCCGTATTTGGCATTGAGCGTTTCATCCCGCTCTCCCCATGGCATGGCAAAACGCATCTCCGGCTCCAGAGCAATCCGTGTCAGTGTCACGCCGCTGACGTCTATCTTGCCCGTTGTGCTGCCATCGAGCGTATCAAAGGGAACTTTGTCCAGATCCGAGGTGCCACTCACCACAGAAAGCTGCGGAATGATGCTGAAGCCATCCCAATTGCCCCGGCCAGAGAGTGTGGCACCAGCCAGATAACGGGCGCTAACTTCCTCCGTTTCAATGGCAATGCTGTCGGCTTCCAAATCGAAGCGGTTGTAATCCAGCCCTACGGAACCAAAGGCCCCGATGGTGATTTTCTGCGTCAGCCGTGACACGCCATAAATGCCGAGGCCGCCGCCAACCCGCGTTGCGTGGCCTTTATAGGTGCCGTCGATGTGCGACTGGCTGCCATCCACGCTCATATAAAGCGCGAGGGCGGAGCGCTCGGAAAAATGCCGTTCTATCGCGGCGCGCATGTCGAAACGCCCGGTAAACGTGCCTTCCGAGTTGCCCTCGATTTCGAAGTCTCCGCTGACAATCGTGTGGTAGAGGTCGCCCGCGTCTGCCGCAAAGAAGTTGGCGAACGCGTGGGCTGCGCTGCCATTTTTACTGGCAAAGAAGTTCGTCAGGTAAAGGCCCTTGTTTGGCTGCAAGGCCCCGGACAATAGCCGTGTTGACGCCCCTTGAAGCATGGTCTTGCTTTCGCCCATCTGGTAGCGCAGGTCGGCCCCAAGCTCGTTCTCGATGAGAGTGACAGCGGATTTGCTTTCGCTGTCCAGGCTCCCTTCTTCCCCAGGCGTTGCTTTTACGGTCAGAACGAGGACGGCTTCTTTCTTGATGTTATAGTCGGAGAGTGTCCGGCCATCCTCTAGTTCTGTCCCGCCGAAGCTGAGGATTTGGTCCTCGGGGTCGATGTCCTCCATGTCGCTGATTTTCGTCTTCACGTCTTCGATGGAATCTGAGGATTCCACATCAAGCGTGATGATCTTGCCGCCGGGAAGGCTTGCGAATATCTGCATGGCATGGGCTGACGCGATGCCACCGAAGATGAAGAACATGAACACACTCAGGCGCAGGATACTAACAGGATAACGCATTGCTCTGCCATGATTTGGTCAAGGTTATGGTTCGAGCACTACCTGCAATTCCCTTAGAAAAGATTAGTAAAATTCACCAATATTTGCCACGCTGGTCCAGCGTTTGATGGAGGAAGCGCAGTATGCGCCCTTCACCAAACGCCAGTTTCTGCGTCTTTCCTTCATGCTCTAGATGGATGCGGGTGGAGAAAGACGCATGAGACCGTTGCCAGCGCCCACTGCGGATGCACAAGCCCGAAAGGCCCGCGAACGCCCCGTTTCTCTGGTCGGCCCCAAGGCACGCCCCCAAATGGTGGATCTGACTGACAAAAGGGAAGCGGCTCATTGGGGCGAGCGCTTGCAAGCCATTTCCCATGCGCAGGGGTGGACCAAGCAACTGTCATTGGCCAGTGCGCTGAATGTGGATGTGAGCACGGTGTCGCGCTGGCTTCGGGGCGGCAAGGTTTCTGTTGAACACTTGATCGCCCTCTCTGAACTCCTGAATGTTTCGCTGGATTGGCTCCTGCTGGGGCGCGGCACCCCAACAGGTGACCGAACTGATCAAGCCCCCTATGACCCGCAATAGCTGCATGTCACATGACGAAAGCACGCCTGTTTTCTCTCATGGCTCCTTTCGCGTTCCGCATCCGGTTACCAAGCTGTTTCAGTAGGCTCTAAATTTTGATGGGTGCTTCACGCAAGGCTTTTGCATGAAACGCAACCGGTTGCAGCTTCAAAAATACCACCTGAACTGGTGTCATGGCAAAAAACCACGATAAGGACACCTGGCTTGCCATCATCCCCTCCTGCCCTTTTCGAGTTTGAGGTCTATCAGGCGTTTCAGAGCCTGCCTGAAGCTTTGCAGCCCCTGCTCGACCTGCTGGACCCGCTCTCCAAGACCGTGGCGAGCTTCAGCGGCATCCTCTCTGACACCAAGGGCATAACCACACAGCTTCAACAGATTGCGGCTGAAGTCACCACCATCGAAGGGCTGCTAACGGCCGTGGATGAGGTGCCCATTGTGGGCGAAGCCACTGCGGCGCTTCAGGCAGTGATGCCGGAGATTACCGAGGCTCTCGACGGCCTTACTGGCACGATGAACGAAACCATTGAACCGATCGTGACAACGCTTGGTGCGGTGCTCAGTGAGCTGTCTGCGGCGCTCGACATCCTGAAAGAGTTCGTGGGTGATGCCGCTGACTTTTCCGGTGATTTCGCCAAGGTTTATGGATTGGTGGGGCTCGCGGAGACGGTGCTGCACGATGTTGCCGCCGTGATGGGGCCAGATGCTTTGCGCGCCCCCGCTCGTGACCTGGAAAGCGCCCTTGGCACGGCCCTGAAGGTGACCAACACGGACTTGGTGCCACTGGCACTGGCCCTTGGCCGTTTTTCTCAAGCCTTGAAACCGTTGAACAAAAGCCTGAGCGCTGATCTGAAGAGCGTTCAGCCTGCCCTCGACAGCGTCAAAGGGGATCTGGACAGCGTGCTGAGCAAGCTGGAGGACGTGACCTCGCCGCTGCGCACCTTGGAAAACGCCATTCCCGGCGGGTCGGCGCTGACGAACTGGATTGGCGACGGCATCAGCTGGTTGACCGACAAGATTGGTGCGTTGATCCCTTCCTCGCTGAAGAAAGAGGTGTTTGGGCCC
Source organism: Pseudovibrio exalbescens (assembly GCF_028737195.1). GTDB lineage: Bacteria > Pseudomonadota > Alphaproteobacteria > Rhizobiales > Stappiaceae > Pseudovibrio > Pseudovibrio zosterae. The sequence goes on from NZ_JAQZAJ010000004.1 coordinate 288,606, forward strand.
ATTGAGAACGATGTTCTGAACTGGCTGAACCTGAAGCCGCTGGAAGACGCGCTGACCGCCATCGGTGTATCTGACCTTCAAGCGCGCCAGAGGGACGTTACCCCCGATCAGGCAAACCAGGCCAAATCTCAATGGCAGGGTATTGAAGGCGCGTTTCATCAGGCGAACCTCAGCCCGGCCACGCAATCAATCGAACAGGTGGCGGCAGGCCTGCTGAAGTCGGTGATCTCCGGCCCTGTGCAGGCCGGGCCGCAACAGCGGCACCAGAAAGGGGCCGGCTCATGAGCGCGCCTCGACCAGCCCTCCGCCAAGGTGTGGCCCGCACAGCGCCCTTGGTTCTTCGCGGTTATTACAATGGGTTGATCCGCTTGGCGTTTCTTTCTGGCGCCTATCACATTTCTGCGCCGTTGACCGTGTTGGAGCTACGGACGGAGCGCGACGTGCTTTTGGCCCACCCCGCACTGAAGGGCACCAATGGCTGCACCCCGACCCTTGAAACTCTGCAGGCCCATGGCCAACAGGCCCACGGGCTGGCCCATGCAATGGCGCGGGGGCTGGGCCTAAAGGCAGCTGGCCACCTTGGCCTGAGCCTGTTGGCGAGAACGCCGTTTGCAGCCGCGGTGCCCGTGACGCAGGAGGCCTTGAAGCTGGGGCTTGAGCGTCAGATCACACTCCTTTTTGCTGCCCGCACACTTGCGCGCGGCCTCCTGCCACCTGTCAGGGGTGGCTTTTCACAACCTCAAAACAAACCAACAAAACCAGAGGTCTGACATGCACGCACAACCCCAGAACCACACGGCTCCGCACAGCCAGAACCACACCCCCGCCGCGGCGCACCCCATGCCGAAGCCACAGCCGCCGCAACAGCCGAAAGCAGCAGGGCCTGCTGCGCCAGATGCGACCGAATGGCGGTCCATCAAGAACGATCTCGATCTGGCCAAAGGCATTCTGGATGAGGCCGCGACCGTTGTGCCCAATCTGGTGCCCGCTGGTGAAGCCCGTGAGATCACCATGGCGGTGTTGTTTGCGCTGCGCGACATTTGCACCAGCGTGGATCAGGAGCTTGCAAAAACGCTCATGGGCCGGACAAAGCAGAGCGACGAAATCGACACCCTCATCTCCGGTGCCCTCGCCAACGTGAAATCCAGCAATATGATCCTGAACTTTGCTCTTCCGCTTCTGGGCAAGCTGGCGGGGCTGTTGATTGGCAAGATGAATGTCTCACCCTACCTGCAGGCGGTGCTGGTTGGCGTCTTGGAAGGGGTTGCTCAGCTCTTGCAAGAGCCTGCCTTGCAGAAGGACCTGAGCAACTTTCCCGTGCTTGGCGAGATTGAAAGCTTCCTTGGGGGCGGCACCCAGCACAAGGCAGCGTGACCTTGGCCCGCACCCGGCCTCATCGCAGTCGCTGGGTGCGCGGTTGCCGGGTGTGCGGTGGGCGATGTCTTTCCGCCACCTGACAAAAGCCGTTGGTTGTGAACCTGTTAGCCTTCTCGCACGCGTGCGAGTTGCACACCGAAAGGCTTCCTTAACCATGCCCGCCAACTTCAGCTGATAACCCTTTGAAACAGGAGCCCTGACAACTTCTTAGTAATTTCATCACTGAAATAATTATTAGGTTAAAACAACGACTTCTATCGACTCGGGGCAATCATTGAGTGTGTTGGCGCTGGATACGGGCATGAGCGCCCAAAAACAGCCTGACTTGGTGCAAGGCAGCGCGGTTTCGCTGGGAACCGTGAAGGGCTTTCACGTGTCCATTCGAAAGCACTGGCAAGAGGTGCGGGCTGACTGGCAGGCCCTGCTGGCAGTGGCGCAAACCTGTCCGTTTCAAGAAAGCGGTTGGATGGCGGCTTGGTGCGAGCTGACTGCCTCCCATCACCACGCCCCGCTCCTGTTCGTGATGGTTCACGACGGGCCAGAGCTTTTGGGCATGGTGCCGCTTCATGAACGCCGGTTTGCGGGCCACAAGGTGCTGGCTTGGCAGGGCGATGATGTCAATGATTACTGCGCGCCCCTTGTTGCGCCGCGCTTGTTTGAGGCCATGACCGCGCAGGACTGGGAACAGGTTCTGCAACGGGTTGCCAGCCATGTAGGCGGCGTTCACGGGGTGTTGCTGCGAAGCCAGCCTGCCGTTTTGGGCGGACGGACCAACCCTTTTGCCCAGCTTGGCAGCCATCAACAGACGGGCATTGCCCACCATCTGGCCGTTGAGTGGCCGTGGCCCCGATTCTACGCCGGACTGCGGGGCAAGAACACGCGCCGACGGCTTGCGCAGAAACACCGCAAACTGAAGACCAACGGGCCTGTTCATCTGCGAGGTTTACGCCGGGCGTGTGACCGGGCAGCTGCCGTGGCCCTGATGCTGCGGTGGAAAGCCGACCAACTGGATGAGCGCGGGAGCCGGAACCCGTTTCGCACCGCGTGCGGCGCGCCAACCAAGCTGACCGAGCACCTGCAAGCCGCAGTGAACCAGCCGGAAGCCCTTGGCTCCATGCGGGTTTATGGTTTGTTTGTGGGAGAGCAGATGATTGCAGGCTTTCTGTGCTTTGCCGAGAACAAACGCCTTTCCGTGCTCATCAACGCGTTCAACAAGGACGCCTACCGCGAGCACTCACCGGGACAACTGCTCCTGATCCAGACCATGGAGCTGGCAGCGCGCGCGGGCATCACACACTATGACCTGATGCGCGGCGATGAGGCCTACAAGCGCGAATGGGCAAGAGATCATACCATCCTGATTGACAGCATGCTGCCGATAACCTTGCGCGGTCAGGGGCTTGCGCTGCTGCACAAGGTGACACAGCGGGCCAAGCGCGCGGCGCTGAAACGCCCCCGTGTCATGGCTTTTCTGTATGCAGCAAACAGAGCCAGCCGCCATATGCAACGGGCGCTGCTGGGCCGGGAAAAAGACGCATGAGAACACGTGCCCCCTTCTTGTTTGGCCCGTTGACCGGCAAGGCCAAGGCAGCGCTGGCAGGGGTTCTTGTCGGGTTTACCGGCCTGCTTCTTGGCGCAGTGTTCATTCAGCCATGGGCCGAGCCCAAATGGATGTTTCTTGATGCGCTGACAGCGGCGGAGCTTTCAGGCGATTGCTGCCACGTTTACTACGGCTTTATCTCCAATCTTGGCATCATGTTGTGGTCCGGTACGGCGGCAGCATGCCTGATCGCGGCTTGTTGTCTTTATGCCGCCAAGGCCTCGGCCCCGGCGCTGCGCTTTGCCGTGTGCGCTAGTGTTTTCACCGGATGGCTCGCGCTTGATGATGCATTTCTTCTGCATGAACTGGTGCTGCCCTCCCTTGGCCTGCCGCAAGCGCTAGTGCTTGGCGTTACTGCCGGGCTGGCGCTGCTTTATGTGGCCTTGAACTGGCGTTTGATCCTCTGTCAGGAGTGGTGGGTGCTCGCCCTCGGGGTGGGCGGCCTTGCCATATCCGTTGCGGTGGATCAGGTGTTTCACAGTCTGTCGCCGGTTCTGGTCTATCTGGAAGACAGTGCCAAGTTCTTCGGCATCGTGTGCTGGGCCGGTTTTCACCTGATGACCGTTTTTCTGCTGCTCACCGAGCTTTTGACAGACCGGCAAGGAGCGCGTTCATGACCGCTGATCGACATCGCATTCTGCTGCTTGGCAACTATCGGCCCACGCTGACCTTGGTGCGCACCCTCGGTGCTGCCGGGCACCACCTGACCGTGGGGCTGGAAGGCAGCGACGGCGGGGCAGAGTTCAGCCGCCATGCCAACGCCACATGGGACCACCCCAGCCTGCTGAAGGACGAAGACGCATTCCTGACAGCACTGGAGGCCTATGTAGCGCGCAATCAGATTACGCTGCTGTTTCCGGTTTCAGAAGAGTTCGTGACCTGCTTCGTGCGCCACCGGCAGCGGGTGGAAGCCCTTGCCCCTGTCGCCATGATGGAGCCGGAGCTGGTCTCTGCCTGTCTGGACAAGGTGGGCATGATGCAAAGATGTGTCCGTCTTCAGGTGCCGTGTGCGCCGTTTGCGCTGGCCCGCTCGGCGGAGGAGCTGCAAGCTGCCTGCGATACACTCGGTTTTCCGCTGGTGGTGCGCCCGGAACTTTCCACCCAGCGGCTTGGCGGCAAGAAAGCGGTGACGCTGCACACGGCGCAGGAAGTGGACGCTCTTGTGGCGCTGTGGCACAACCGCAGCTCTGCCCTGGTGCTGCAACAGCACTTCAGTGGGCGGCGCTACAACCTTTATTTTGCAGCGGAAAAGGGTGTTCTGACCCGCCATGTGCAGGCCGTCATTTTGCGCACGGACAGTCCGGACGGCTCTGGTCTTGCGGTGGAGGGAGAGACAATTCCCCCGCTGGAGCCGCTGCGCACCTATACCATGCGCTTGATTGCGGATCTTGAGTATGACGGCATCGGCTGTGCCCAGTATCTGGTGGACGAGCGCACGGGCGCGATCAGCTTTCTGGAAATCAACGCGCGTATTGCTGGCAACCTGAATGTGCCAGAAGCTGCGGGCCTGGCTCTGGGGCCTTTGCTGGTGAGCAAGGCGCTTGGGGTGCGGACCACCGCCCACCCCGTCGCTTCTTTGACAGAGGGGCGTACGGGCATGCGTTATGTCTGGGTTTCAGGCGAGCTGCTGGCGGCAATTGTTGCGCAGATGAAAGGCGAAATCGGCTTTGCCACAATGGTCAAGCGCTTTGGCGTGGCGCTTGGCAGCGCGTTCCGTGCCGACCTCCACATGGTGTGGAGTTGGAAAGACCCCCTGCCCGCGCTGGTGACACTGTGGCGGCTGATGCCGTCGCTTTCCGGTGTTAAGCGTCGTTTAAAGAAGCTGTTTTTCAAGCAAGAGGAAAGCCGGGAGAAAGACAGGCAGGTGAGCCCGTGAACACACTTTCTCTAGCCCGGCGAGCAGCATGTGCGCAAACCGCAGCCGTGGAGCTGGCAGCCCTTTCCCCTGCTGACTGGGACGGGCTTTTGAGCGGTTTTGACGATGCGCTCCATGAGCAATCTGCCGCGTTCTTGCAGGCGCGATGGGGTGCCCATCGCTGTGCCTTTTTCAAGGTGAGCCAAGGCGGCCAAGTCCTTGGCGGTGCAGGTGTTGTTCTGTTGAAGATGCCCGTGATCGGCGGCGGCCTTGCCATCGTCAAATGGGGCCCTGTTTGGCGCAAAGCGGGTGAGCCTGCTGACCCGGCGCGGCTTGAGACAGTTCTTTCAGCTTTAAAGGCGGAACTTTGCGGGCGTCGGCGGTTGCATCTCACCGTGATGCCACGGGCGGAGCCTTCGTGGCCGGGCGCGGCCGTTGAGGCGTTGGAGCGGCTGGGCTTCCGTGGCGGGGCAAAACTGCCCGCGCCCGCTCGTTACTTTGTAAATGTGGACCAGCCCTTGAGCGGCCTGCGCCAATCGCTCTCGCAAAAATGGCGATACAACCTGAAGAAAGCAGAGAAAAACGCCTTCTCCGTGCGCTTGACCGACGCCGATGAGGGGCTTGCTCCTTTCATGGCGCTTTATGAGGAGATGCTGGCGCGCAAGGGCTTTTCCGACCATTCCGCGATTGCGACCTTGCCTGCATTTTGCCAAAGCGCACCGGCGGCCTTGCAGCCAATCTTTGTGCATGTAGAACACAGCGGCAGGTTATGTGCCTCAGCGGTTATTCATCGTTGCGGTGATACCGCCGCTTACCTTTATGGCGCAACCAGCGATGACGCGCTGACCTTACGGGCGGGCTATGCCCTGCACTGGGCGGTGGCAGAACGGCTGTGCGCGGACCTAGCCATCAAGTGGTATGACCTTGGGGGCAACGACCTTGACGCCGGCCTGCATCAGTTCAAGAGCGGTTTTCTTGGCAAGACCGGCGTGCAGATGGAATGCCCCGAGGACTATCATTTCAGCGCCAGCCTCAAGGCGGCGCTCGTTGCGCGTGGCGTTTTTTCCCTGCGCCGGGCCAAGCAGCAGACCGATCGTCTCCTGTCTGCGCTCAAAACACGCACTGGGCGCTAGGCCATGAAGATTTCCACCTTGCTGCAAAGGTTTACCTCGCTCTTTGCCCTGCGCCTGTTTGGGGCGGTGCTCATGTTTGGCGCGAACCTTTTGATTGCCCGGATGTGGTCTGGCGAGGTGTTGGGGCTGTTTTCCTTGCTGCTTGCGGCAAACGCGGTGATGGCGCAGCTGATCGGGCTTGGCTTTTCTTCCATCGCCACGGTGCTTGCCTCTCGTTTCAAGGCAACGGATCAACTGGCAAAACTGCGCGGCCTGTGCCGGGATACGGGCCAGCTTCGGGCGCTGGTAACTGTGCTCGTGCTGCCCCTCGGCGCGGCCTATCTGACGTGGGCAACGCCCCTTTCCGGTATGGGTTTGTGGGCAACAGCCGCCGTGTTGGCGCTGTCTGCCTACGCCATCGCCTCTCTGTCGTTTTTCGGTGCGGTATTGGTGGCGTTTGACCAGCAGGTCCGCGCTGCCTTGCCGGAAGTGGCCTTTCGTCCCCTGTTGTTTGCGGGTGCGCTCCTTGGAGCCAGTGCCCTTTCCTGGCCGCAAAACGCTTCGGGCCTGTTTTTCCTGTTTGCCGTTGCCAATGTGGCGGCGCTGTTGCTGAGCCGGACTTTCGTGCGTCGCTTTGTGCCCCTTGGAAGCGGCCCGCCAGACAACACCGAGCGGCCAGAATGGCGCCGGTCCGCCCCTCCATGGGTGGTGACCACGCTGGTCTGGGACTTTTTCATTGAGGTGCAAATCCTGTTGGCTGGGCTGTTGCTCTTGCCCGCAAAACAGGTGGCCATGCTGCATGTCTGTTTTCGCTTGCGCTCTCTGGCGGGCTTTGGAATGCGTGCGCTTTACATGCTTTTGCTGCCGCGGGTTTATGAGCAGCACGCCAAGGGGCTGAGCACCACCAAAGGCATCTTGCAGATACAGGGCCTTGGAGCGCTTTACGGATTGGCCGTCCTTGCGGGGTGCGTGCTGTTGGGCGAGTGGGTGCTCGGGCTGTTCGGTCCCGCGTTTGAAGAGGCTCTGCCGGTGCTTCTTGTGGTATGCGCCGTCATCTTTTTCCGTGGGGTGTTCGGTCCAGCCTCAGCGCTGCTGGCCATGCACGGACAACACCGGCTTCCATCGCTGGTCATGGTGATGTGCCTTGTGGGGTCAGCGGCCTCCGCGCCGTTTGCCGTGAACCACTTGGGCATGATGGGCATCGCCCTCGGCTACACCTTCTGGAGCGCGCTTGGCACCGCCGTGCTCTATGGTTTGCTTTTGATGCAGCCAAGGACCGAAATCGCGAAGGCCTCGTGAGCAGTGAACCTGCGCTGAGCGTCGGATGCAGGCTGCAAAACCCTTGTCTGTGCTGTTTGCGTGCCCGAGCAGAATCGATTCTACTTGACCGAATCGTCAACTCGGGTGCTTAGATGACCATCTGGTCATAAATGACGAGTTGCCCGCCGCCCGAGACGTCGGTCTAACAGATCCGGAACCATCGCAATGCCGCAGAACGCCGTTCCTCTTGCCTTCCGAACCACGGGCCTTACCAAGGTTTATGGGGAGGGCGAGGCCGCCGTACACGCGCTGCGCGGGGTGGATCTGGAGATCCCCAGCGGCGAGATCGTTGTTCTGCTTGGGGCCTCTGGCAGCGGAAAATCGACCCTTCTCAACATCATTGGCGGGCTGGACCGCGCCAGCGATGGCACAGCATATTTCGAAAACGATGAGCTAACGGCCATGAGCGATGCGGAACTGACCGCCTATCGCCGCGAGCACGTGGGCTTTGTGTTTCAGTTCTACAACCTCATGCCCAGCCTGACCGCCTATGAGAATGTGGAGCTGGTTACCGAGATTGCCGATGATCCCATGGCGCCAGAGGACGCGTTGGCACTGGTGGGCCTCAAGGAACGGGTCGACCACTTCCCGGCCCAACTTTCCGGCGGCGAGCAGCAGCGTGTCGCGATTGCGCGGGCGATTGCCAAAAACCCCCGCGTGTTGTTTTGCGATGAGCCGACCGGTGCGCTGGACAGCACCACAGGGCGCACGGTGCTGGAGGTGCTCAAGGAGGTCAACGAGAAGCTGGGGGCCACGGTGCTGATTGTAACCCACGCGGCCAACACTGCCGCCATGGCGGACCGCGTGATCCACTTTGCAGATGGGGCCATTCGTGAAGTGACCAAGAACACCCACAAACTGACACCCGACCAGATTGAGTGGTGATGCCATGAGCCCGCTCAACAAGAAACTGGGACGCGATCTGTGGCGGATGAAGGGACAGGCCCTTGCCATCAGCGCCGTGATTGCCACGGGCGTATTGCTGCTGGTGATGATGTCCGGCATCGTGACTTCGCTGGACCAGACGCGCCTTGCCTACTATGAGCGCAACCGGCTTGCCAACGTGTTTGCGCCGGTGGTACGTGCCCCGCTGCACATGCTGCGCAACCTCGCAGAAGTGCCTGGCGTTTCTGCGGTGGAAGGCCGGGTCAACGGGTCGGCTCTGGTAGACATCAAGGGGCTGGACTTGCCCATCCGGGCTCAGGCGCTGTCCGTGCCAGACGCAGGGCCGCCTCGGCTGAACCTGCCGGACCTGACCGCCGGGCGCTGGCTGGCCCGCAACCGGGCCGACGAGATCCTGCTGTTGAACAGCTTTGCAAGAGCCCACGGGCTTGAACCCGGGGACACTTTGTCTGCCACCATGAACGGCGCGCGGCGCACCTTTCACATTGTTGGTCTGGTGCACTCGCCCGAGTTTCTCTACACCGTTGCGCCCGGTGAGCTGGTGTCCGATGACAGCCGGTTTGGGGCGCTGTGGATGAACGAAACCGCCCTCGCAGCCGCCTATGACATGAAAGGCGCCTTTAACGAAGCCCTGCTGACCCTGTCGCGCTCCGCCAATGAAACGGCGGTACTCAACGCAGTCGACCGCATTCTGGAGCCCTATGGCAGCCGGGGCGCGTATCTGGTCAAGGATCACACCTCCAACCGCTTCGTGATGGAGGAGATCTACAGCATGCGCTCAACCAGCCAGACAGTGCCGCCGCTGTTCATGGCCGTGGCGGCGTTTCTGCTTTACATCGTCATCTCGCGCATGGTGCAGGCAGAACGGGAGCAGATTGGCCTGCTCAAGGCCTTTGGCTACACCAGTTTTGAGGTGGCACTGCATTACTTCAAGCTGATCCTCATCATTTCGGCAGGTGGGGCGGCGATGGGCTGCGTGCTCGGCACAATGGCCGGGCGCGGCATGGTGGACATCTACCTTGAGTACTACAAGTTCCCCCTGCTGGTGTTTCGGGTGGAACCTGCCTCGTTCCTCATTGGGGTGCTCTCCAGCGTATTGGCCGCCTCGGCGGGCGGTTTCATTGTGCTGAGGGGTGTCTTTACGCTGACCCCAGCGGTGGCCATGCGCCCCCCTGCCCCGGCAGACTACAGCCGCTCCGGCCGGATTGGCGCTTCCCTCAGCCGCCTGTTGGACCAGCCAAGCCGAATGGTGCTGCGCCGACTGACACGGCAGCCGGGCCGCATGCTGGGCTCCACGCTCGGCATTGCTGCGGGCATGGCGCTGGCTGTTGCCATGATCTCGCTGTTTTCAAGCTTTGAAAAGACGTTGGATCTGACCTTCAACGTTCTGGACCGCAGCGATGTGACCGTCACCTTCACCGATCCCCTGTCGGATACGGTGATTTACGAGCTGCAGCGCCTGCCCCACGTGATTGAGGTGGAACCAACCCGAAGTGTCTCTGCAACCCTTCGCAACGGTGTGGAGAGCTATCGCGGCGGCGTCAACGGGCTGGTCACACAGCCGCGTCTGAACCGCGCCGTTGACAAGAACGAGGACGCGCTGACAATGCCGAGCGACGGCATTGTGCTTTCCAAGTCTTTGGCCGGGGAAATTCGGGCCGCCGTTGGCGATACCATTCAGGTGGATGTGCATGAGGGCCGCAGGCCAATCCTGTCCGTGCCGGTGGTTGGCATCACCGAAAGCTTGCTTGGCGCGCCTGCCTATATGGAGCTCTCTGCCCTGAACGAGGCCATGCGCGAGCCCGGCCGCGTGTCCGGTGCCTACCTGCGCATTGATGCAGCTGAAGCTGGGTTTGTCTATCGGGCTTTGAAAGACATGCCCTCCGTGGCCGGTGTAAGCCTCAAGGAAGATGCCCGGCAGGCCTTCATTCGTGTGATGAACACCGGCGCAGGCTCCATGCGGTTCATTATGGCGGCCATTGCTGGGGTGATCACCTTTGGCATTGTTTACAACGCGGCGCGCATTGCGCAGGCTGAACGGGGGCGCGACCTTGCCAGCTTGCGGGTCATTGGCTTTACCAAGGGCGAAGCCAGCTTTGTGCTTTTGGGCGAGCTGGCGGTTGTCACCTTGATGGCTCTGCCCCTTGGTGCGGTGTTGGGCTATTTTCTGACATACGGTGTTGCGGCGGGTTTCAGCACCGATATCTATCAAATACCTGTCGTTTTTGCGCCAAAGAGCTATGGCGGTGCAGCGTTGGCCGTGCTGGTTGCTGCGGCCTTTTCTGGCTGGCTGGTGAAACGCGACGTGGACCGGGCAGACATCATTACTGCTTTGAAGACAAGGGAGTAGCAGCGTGGCGAAGAAGAAACGTTCACGGCTCATTCTGACCACTGGGGCTCTGGTGTTGCTGGGCGCCGCGCTGACCTATTCGTTCTGGCCGCAGCCGACGCCGGTGGACATGGGCGTGGCCGAACGCGGCCCCATGGTGGTGACCATTACCGAAGAGGGCCGAACCCGTGTGCATGATGCGTATGTAGTGTCAACGCCGGTCACGGGCCGTCTGCTGCGTGTCGGGGTGTTGCCGGGAGACCCGGTGGTGCGCGGCGAAACGGTGGTGGCGCAAATGCTGCCCACCAACCCTTCTGCCCTGGATGTGCGCACCCGTGAGCAGGCCCGCGCGGCTGTAACGGCGGCTGAGGCGGCGCTGCGCGTGGCCCGTGCGGACCTTAACAAAGCCATTGCCGACATGGAGCTGCGCGAAAGCGACCTGAACCGGGTAAAGAAACTCATCGACTCGGGCACTGTCAGTCAGGTGGTTTATGAGCGCGCCCTGCGGGAAGCGCGGCTTGCCCAGGCCACAATGGATACGGCGGAGGCGGCCATTTCCATGCGCGAGGCGGAGCTGGCCAACACCCGTGCCCGGCTCATCAGCTTCAACGATCCGGCGCATGCCGCTCAGGTTGATGCCATGGAAGGCATACCGCTGTTCGCCCCGGCCACCGGGCGCATTCTGCAAGTGATGCAAAAGAGCGAAACCACCCTGCCCGTTGGCACACCCATCATGGAAATTGGGGATGTGACCAGTGATTTGGAAATTGTGGTGGAGCTTTTGTCAACGGACGCAGTTCAGGTCTCCGCAGGGGACCGGGTCATCATTGATGCCTGGGGCGGGGATGAACCGCTGAACGGCGTGGTGGACCGGGTAGACCCATGGGGCTTTACCAAGTTTTCCGCTCTTGGGGTGGAGGAACAGCGGGTCAACGCGGTGGTCCACTTTACCGACCCGGCCGAGACGCGGCAGAGCCTTGGCCACGGCTACCGCATCGAGGCGCAAATCGTCGTGTGGGAGAACGATAACGCCTTGAAGATCCCGTCCAACGCCCTGTTTCGTGATGGCACCAACTGGGCGGTGTTCGCCGTGGAAGACGGCATCGCCCGGCTGAAGACCGTGGAAGTGGGCCAGAACAACGGCATCCATGCTCAAATCCTCAGCGGCCTTGAAGAGGGCAATACGCTGATCCAATACCCCGCCTCCGGCATTGAAGATGGCCTCAAGGTCATCCCCCGGCATATGGGAGAGTGAAGCGCTAGTCCGCCTTCACCTCCAGTTCGGCTTCTCGTGAGGCAGAAGGGGCAAGCAAGGCTGGGCTGGAAAGTCCATTGAGATGAACCTTGATGCGCCAGAGGTGATAACTGACGCGGTGGAGCCAGCGCAGTCCGTCAAGGTGGCGCGCCGCATCTTCGTCACTGATTTCGCCGCTGACGGCCCGTGCGATGATGTTGTCTCGCTGTGTTTTTCGCTGGTGCCTCAAAAGGCTTCTCAAGTGGTTCAGTTCATCGGCACCGCGGCGATCTTCGTCCGGGGTCGCCAACAAACTGGCGCCCTTGGCCACAAGCCCTTTCAACCGGTGAAGCCGTGGATCTTCATCAAGAGCCTTGATGCGCTCTCGTTGGTCACAGCGGTATAACAGCCGCGCCAGATGATCTAGGGCATGAAACTGGGTGTTGGTTTGGCCAGCCAGAACCGGATCTTGCGGGGGCACGTTGATCCGGTCCAGATACCCGCGTGTTTCATCGAGCGCGCTCAGCAAACTCTCGCGGCTATAGGTCGGGCCGGTCCGCTCTTCCTCAAGGGCCGCGGCAAGATGGTCCGCCACCGCTTGCGTAAGCTGGGTCAGCGCAGCGCCCGCCTGATCCGCCGCCGTCTTGGGCTCTCGCAGCAAGAGCGGGTCCAGCGATTTTGTCAGGCTCTCGCCCTTTTCGGGCACCAGCCACTCCATCAGCCGGGCGAACGGCTTTGCGAACGGCAGAATGAGCACGACGCCGAGAACATTGAAGATGCTGTGAAAAGCAACAAGGGCGACTTGCCCGTTGCCATCTGCCACGAACTGCTCAACCCCTTTGGCGTATGGCACCAGCAGGAAGAACGCCATGACACCGGTGAGCACGTTGTAAATGACGTGTGCAAAGCCGGTGCGGCGCGCCATGGTGCCGCCCCCCAAGGTGGCAAGGGCGGCGGTAAACGTGGTGCCCACATCCATGCCAATGACCAAGGCCGCCGCTTGCGGGAAGTTGATCGCTCCTGCCCCCAGCGCCGCCAAGGCGGTCGCGACCCCGGCGCTTGAAGACTGGGTAACGAGTGTTATGACAATGCCGATGATGATCAGTTGAAGGCGGCCGAACAGCGTATCCTGCGGAAAATCCGTTGGCGTCACGATGCCCTGAAAAGCATCAAGGCCATCCTTCATGCTGTCGATGCCGATAAACAGCAGGCTGAAACCGGCCAGCGCCTTGCCAAAGCTCGCAAGCCGGCCCTTGCCCATCAGCATCATCAGGGCACCGACGAACACAAGCGGCAGCATCACTTCGCCAAGGTCCAGTTTGAAGCCAAGAACGGCAACAATCCAGCCAGTGAACGTGGTGCCGATGTTGGCACCGAAGATGATGCCAAGCGCTTGAGGAAAGGTGAGCAGCCCTGAAGCGACAAACCCGACCGCAGCCACTGTTGTGGCGCTTGAAGACTGGATGGTGGCGGTCGTTACAGCGCCGGTGACCGCGCCAGAAAGCGGGGTTGAGGTGAACCGGGCAAGCGCGGACCGAATGCTGGTGCCTGCCAATGAACGGCTGCCACTGGTGAGCAGGTGCATGCCCACCAGAAACAAGCCGATACCCCCAAGAGCCGACAGAAAACTGAGCACCATGACTGATCACCGCCTTGGTTCCGGCGTTGCCACGGAAGGCTGGCATGGTCAGGGGCAGCAAGCCGCCGCGGCGTAACGATCCATCAAGGGCCTTCACCAGAAGGCCCAGACATTGCTCTTAGTCTATGCCCATTCCCTTTCCAGAATATTGCCCAATGGTATTAGCAGGCTAATAAAACCTAGCGCCCTAGGTCTCGTCTGTGGCGCTCGCCTCAGGCTCTAGTCCAGAGGGCTGACGCGGATCATGTGACCGTCCGGATCGCGCACCATGAATGTGCGGCCAAAAACCTCCGTGACTGGTTCAAGAACAACGTCCAGATCAAGGCGCTCCTGCCACTCGGCATAAAGCCGGTCCACGTCATCTCCCGTTGGCATCATGATGCCGATCTCGCCATGAGCGGGTGCGCCGGGCTGTGGTGCTTCTGCGCCAGACCAGAGCGCAAACAGCGCCTTGCCTTCCACGCCAAAAGCCACGTAACGGGGCACCTCCATGACCGGCTCGTCGTTCAGCAGGGCCTTGTAAAATGCTGTAGAGCGTTCAATGTCAGACACATAGATCAATTGAAGGTTCGCTTTGACTGTTGTTGCCATTTCAGGCCTCCAAGTCTTTGTTTTACATGAATAAAAGAAGTTCAATTAAAGGTAGGAGGCAGGGGCTGCAGGCGCTCTTGCCCTCGACATCAAACCTACCAGAAGCCACGGATTGTGAAAGCGGCTGGCTGTAATAAGCTGTGAACAAATAGAGAACAATTAATATCTGGGGGCTTGGGGCTGGTGGGCGAAATGACAGGACATCAAAGCGCAAAATGGGGCTCAGGGCCGATGCTCTTCGAGCGCTCGCCGGATGCGGCGCAGCAACACGCGCCGCGCTTTGTCGTCTGGCGCATTGCGCAGTTCATCCTGCATGTCCAGCAGCAGCTCTTGAAAATCGTTGTTCCAATCCCCGTGTCCAAGATGCATTGGGGCAAGGCGTGGTGGCGGCAGCTCATTCAGCTTCAGTTCTGGTCCCTGTGGCGTCAAATCGTAGGCCACATCAAGGGTTGGCACGATCACCCGCCCCTCCGGCAGGAACCGGCCGACCCGTTGGTGCAGGGCTTTGATTGCCTGATCCTCCCCATGAACCAGAAACAGGCCACTTCGGATCGGCAACCGGGCCTTGATCCAAGCTTCCAGTTCGGGCGCATCAGCGTGGCCGGAGTAAAGGTCCAGCTTTCTGATATGAGCGCGCACGGCCAGCTCCTGGCCCTGAATGCGCACGGTGCTTGCCCCGTCTTCCAACACGCGGCCCAAGGTGCCCGCCGCCTGATAGCCCACCAGCAAGATGGTGCCCTCTTCCCGCCACAGCCAGTTTTTCAAGCGATGACGAATGCGCCCGGCCTCGCACATGCCGCTGGCGGAAATCACGATGTGGAACCCGTGCATGTGATCAAGGGCTTTGGATTGCTCCACCGTTTCGGTAAAGCGAACGTGGTGTGCTGTCATGGCTCGGTGGATCACATCGCCGTGCTCAAGTTCGTTGGCGTGGTCGTGGAAGATGGCAGAGGCCCGGGTCGCCAGCGGCGAGTCGATGATGATGGGGGCTTGCGGAACCTTGCCGCTGTCCATCAACCAGACCAGATCGGCCAGAAGTTCCTGTGTGCGTTCCACGGCGAACGACGGGATGATCAGCGCACCATCTGGCTTGTAAGCTTCCTTGACGATAGCGCGCAACATGCCGCGGCGCTGGCTCTCAGAGATTCCCAGCCGATCTTCATCGCCATAGGTGCTCTCGCAAATCACGTAGTCCCAACCGGACGGGGCTTCCGGATCATACTGCAGCAGCTTGTGGCCGGGGCCAATGTCACCGGAAAAGAGCAGGCGCACCCGTTGCTCGCTTTCTACCAGCTCCATTTCAATGGAGGCGGAGCCCAGCAGGTGGCCCGCGTTCCAAAACCGTATGCGGATGCCGTGGGCCACCGGTACCCATGTTTCATAGGGCTGGGAGACGAACTGGTGCAGCGTCCGCATGGCATCGGCAGCGGTGTAGATCGGCTCGACACGGCGGCGCCCGCGCCAACTGTTGCGCTTGTTAAGGTGCTGAACTTCCATTTCCTGAATGTGGCCGGAGTCCGGCAGCATGACAGAACAAAGGTCCCGCGTCGCCTCCGTGGCGTGGATCGGTCCGCCAAAGCCCGCCTTCACCAGCTTTGGCAGCAGGCCGGAATGGTCGATGTGGGCATGGGTCAGAATGACGGCATCCACGGCACCGGGGTCGAAGGGGAAGGCGCGGTAGTTCAGTTCCCGCTCCGTCTTCGAGCCTTGAAACATGCCGCAATCCACCAGCACTTTCGCCCGTTCCGTCACCACCAGAATGCACGATCCGGTGACGGTTTGAGCCGCGCCATAAAAGTAAAGGCTGACGGGACCGGAGGGCTGGGTCGTTTGGGGGTGTGCCATTGTCAGGTGCCTCCACTTGCCGCCGCGCACTGCGTTGCCTTAAGGTCAGGAAGACTTCAGCCCGCGAAGGAACGTGGGTGGAGACTACCATCTCCCCGCCTCCTTCCACCACTTGGCCAAGCGGCTAACGCCCATTCAAGGAGACTGCCATGAAAGCAATGGTGTTTCACGGCAAGGGAGAGCCCCTTACCTTGGAGAGCTGGCCAGACCCTGTCCCCGGCCCCGGCGAAATCCGGATCAAGGTGGAAGCCTGCGCTGTGTGTCGGACCGACCTGCATGTGGTGGATGGTGATCTGGACCACCCGAAGCTGCCGCTGATACCGGGGCATGAGATTGTGGGCCGGGTCGACCAGCTTGGTGACGGGGTGCGCGATCTGGCACTGGGGACGCGGGTTGGCATTCCGTGGCTCGGGCATACCTGCGGGTGCTGTTCCTATTGCGCGCGGCATCAGGAGAATCTCTGTGATGCCCCCTTGTTTACCGGCTACACCCGCGACGGTGGCTTTGCCACCCACACCATCGCCGATCGCGCCTATGCGTTCCCGTTGGACGAGGAGGCAAATGCCATTGATCTGGCACCGCTTTTGTGCGCGGGCCTTATTGGATGGCGGAGCTTGAAGAAGGCGGGAGAATCTCAGCGGGTTGGGGTTTATGGGTTTGGAGCAGCAGCCCACATCGTCACACAGGTTTGCCTGTGGCAAGGTCGGGAGGTTTACGCTTTCACCCGCGAGGGGGATGATCAAGCGCAGGCATTTGCCCGCTCCTTGGGGGCCACGTGGGTCGGCCCCTCAACGGCGCTGCCGCCAGTGGCGCTTGATGCGGTCTTGATTTTCGCCCCGGTTGGCGATCTCGTCCCGTTGGCCCTCAAAGCCGTACGCAAAGGCGGCCGCGTGGTGTGTGGCGGCATTCACATGAGCGACATTCCAGCCATGCCCTACGCGTTGCTCTGGGAAGAGCGGGAGCTGCTGTCCGTTGCCAATCTTACCCGTGAAGATGGGGAGGAGTTTTTCCCCATTGCGAGGAAAGCAGGCGTTAAAACGCATTGGGTCACCTATCCGCTCCAAGCCGCCAATCAAGCGCTTGATGATTTAAGGCGGGGCCGCATATCCGGTGCAGCGGTTCTTGTTCCCCCAGAGGCTCCTTAGTTCGGTGATGAACTTTCGCGGCAACCCGACTGCACTTAAAACGCCGATTCCTCACATTACTTGCAAGTTACGGTCAGTTACAGCTTGAGGTTGCCGATAAAAATGATGTAGAGCGCATATTTCACGGCGGTTTAAGCCAATATTGAAAATGGACTCAAACACATGAAGAAGACCTTTACCTTAGCGTTTGTGGGCGCTGCCATGATTTCAAGCGCAGCATCTGCACAAAGCGCATTTCTTGCGGACGCCAACGAGCTGTGCCTCAGCATCATTGAAGGCGCTTCCATCGAAGAAATGGGCTTCACCCCCTCGGCTGAAGCAACTGAAGTGCCGTTTATGACCGCGGCTTATGAAGGCAAATTGACCGGGGTTGATGTGCGCATTGACCTTGGCGAACGTTTTGGCGCGCCCATGTGCGACATCAACGCGCCTGAGGCAAGCGTTCAGGACTATGAAGCCATTCATGCTGATCTGGTCGACAATTTCGGCGTGCGCGGTGTGAACTATGACAACCCGTCCAGCTCTACCGGCTACCGTGGGGAGATCTGGGCTGACAAGGAAGCCATGTCTGGTCCAATCGAAGACATGCAAATTAACGGCACAGAGTTGACTTCGGTGTTCGTTCAATACGCAAAGTCCGGCTTCATGCAAACCGGGGGGCGCGCTGGCGTCATTGTTTCCTATCAAGCCCGTTAAGGTGCCTTGGCCGGCTGGTACATTCGAACCAGCCGGTTGCCCTTTTCGTGGAACCAGCGCCTGACACGCGCATAAATGTTCAACGGCCCTCGCGCACGTACATATAGGCCGCACAGGCGGCAATGATCATGGCACCCAAAATGGTCAGGTGGTCAGGATATTCCCCGAAGATCAATAGACCCGCCAGAGTGGCCCACAACAGACCGGTATAGTTGAAGGGCATGATCAGGGCGGCGGGCCCGGCTGCAAAGGCTTTCACCGAGCAGTATTGGGCCAGGCTCGAGACCAGCCCGATGGCAAAAATCATCACCCAGCCATCCAGATCGGGAGTGACCCAGACAAACGGCAGCACCGCGCAGGACAGCACGCCGCACAACAGCGCGGTATGGAACAACACGGTCATGGGCGTGTCATGGCGGTTGGCGATGCGGGTGAAGATGGCACCAAGGGCGAACGTCCCCACAGAGCCAAGGGCAAACAAGGTGCCCAGGCCCAATGTGGACAGGCCCGGTTTGACCACAAGCGCAGCGCCTATGCACGCCACCGCGATGCAGCCCCACGCGGTCCGGCCAACCCGTTCTCCCAGCATGGGGGCGCAAAGGGCGGTCACGACCATGGGGGAGATCAGGCTGATTGCGTGAAAGTCTGCCACGGGCATCAGCTGAAATGCGGCGACCGCCAGCGCGGTGGTAATGAACACCAGCAACGCGCGGGCATAGATGACAGTGGGGTTCTTTGGCCGGGCGATGGCAGGCATGCGCGGCAAGATAAAGACGAGCATCAACGCCAAATGTACGAAGAACCGAGCCCAGACCACCATCAAGACGGGGTAGTCCTGTGTCAGGTATCTGGCCATGGTGTCGACGCTGACGAACAACAGCATGCTGAGCGTCATGAGCGCCATGCCCTGAGCCGCGGACGCATCCGCGCGCACAGTGGTGTGCAAAGTGGTCATCACTTAATTTCCTGCGCCTATGCGCGGCCCACATGAACCTGCGTCTCCGCTACGGCACCTGAGCTGTTAGATTTTTGAGTTGCAGCAATGGCGGCGATTAAACCTAGAGAATTACGCCCAAGGTCCGCGCCGGGCGGCACCTTTACGTGAAAACATGATGATTTAAACTACGTATCAACACTCATCCTGCGAAGGGGTTAATGGTTGCCTGATATCCAAGAAATGGGGCGAATGATTCCAACAATTACGAAAACGAAAGCACATGATTCCACAGAAAGTGAATCACTCTCCATGGAGGCGCTCACAGACAGGTTGCTCGTGTGAATTGCGGAATAAGGCTTAAATATCAGAGATTTGCGCGAAATACTGCGGTTTTTCAGGTGAAATTCTTTCCATTGAGGAAAAACTTCTTCAAAATCCCCCTAATTCTCGCAGTATCACGGAAGAATCGCAGATTTCAGCCGATTTATCTAAGAGTCCGCCTAGTTGCTAACAGTTCGCAGCTAGGCATGATCACGTAGCCTCCCCGGTTTCCCTTGACTAAAATATATTTGATGACAAAATCCAAAACGTGAAGAAAATTCATAGTTATATCGCAGGTTGACATATGCGCTGGCACCAGCAGTATTGCACCCAAATAAAGAGTTCTAAACTCCTCTGGCACATCGATGATGTGACCGTTGCCTACGACTTTCCTGCTCGGTAACCACCGTGCCCGGGAATAGGCGGGGCGCGCCTGTTCCTCTGGACGTGAGGTTGCTGCTTCTGCGCTGCCAAGAAGAATTGACGGGATCAAGTCTTCCAAGGCCAAGCCAGAAAACTTCCTCCAAACAAAATGGGTCTCAACATTCCCGGCGTCGCAGTTTTGGTTCAAAGTTGCTGTTCTGGGTTTCTTGAGTAGATGGAAATACTTGATCCTCTCTGAAGTAAACAGTTGAGGATGCGGGTAAGTCTTGTCTGGCGGTCAGTCGCCGTCCGTTTTGTGTCCTGCATGGCACCGTCCAACAAATCGATAATCAAGTAAACGCGTAATAAAATGTAGGCGATGCCTATATTTATACTTACGTGAATGGGGCTCTACGCCTGTATATATGTGAAAATAGACAAACTATATTTTCCACAGCGAAGAATAAACGAGGTGAAATAAGCATTAGATCTTACTTGAGAAACTCTGAAACTTCTGTTCAGTATAGCTCATGTAATTCACATGCAACACAAAGCCGAAGCTAAAGATGTCGCATCTGCATTACATGAACAAATGGGAGTTTGTTCATGCAATGATTCCAGAATTACTTAAGAACTATCAGGCAATCCATCATTCTTAAGCAGATGGGCCTGCTTAAGATCAAACTTGTACGAAAAGGAAGATGCAATGAAAAAGTTCATGCCGGAGCCGTTCAAGATCAAATCCGTAGAGCCAATGTACTTCATTGACCCGGAACGTCGTGAAAAGGCTATCCAGGACGCTGGCTTCAACACCTTCTTGATCAAGTCCAAAGACTGCTACATTGACTTGCTGACTGACTCCGGTACTTCCGCGATGTCCGACAAGCAGTGGGCCGGTCTGATGATTGGTGACGAAGCTTACGCTGGTTCCGAAAACTTCTACCACCTTGAAGAAGTTGTTCGTGAATACTTCGGCTTCAAGCACCTGGTTCCAACCCACCAGGGTCGTGGCGCTGAAAACATCCTGTCTTCTCTGACAATTAAGCCAGGCGACTACGTACCAGGCAACATGTACTTCACCACCACTCGTTTCCACCAGGAGCGTAACGGTGCGAAGTTCGTAGACGTAATCTGCGACGAAGCTCACAACCCAGACATGGACGGCGTTCCATTCAAGGGTAACGTTTCTCTCGAAAAGCTGCAGAAGCTGATCGACGAAGTTGGCGCAGACAAGATCCCTTACATCTGTCTTGCTGTAACCGTGAACCTGGCTGGTGGTCAGCCTGTTTCCATGGCAAACATCAAGGCTGTTAGCGAACTTTGTAAGAAGCACGGCATCAAGGTGATGTACGACGCAACCCGTTGCGTAGAAAACGCGTACTTCATCAAGGAGCGTGAAGCAGGCTTCGAAGACAAGTCCATCAAGGAAATCCTCTTCGAAATGTTCTCTTACGGCGATGGTTGTACCATGTCCGGTAAGAAGGACTGTCTGACCAACAACGGTGGCTTCCTCTGCCTGAACGACGACGATCTGTTCCTCGAAGCTAAGGCAATGGTTGTACAGTTCGAAGGTATGCCTTCTTACGGTGGTCTTGCTGGCCGTGACATGGAAGCCATGGCGATCGGCATCAAGGAATCCGTTGAGTACGATTACATCGCACACCGCGTAAACCAGATCCGTTACCTGGGCGAGCGTCTCGATGCAGCTGGCGTACCAATGGTTAAGCCATACGGTGGTCACGCGATCTTCCTCGACGCACGTGCATTCCTGCCTCACCTTGAGCAGGACCAGTTCCCAGCACAGGCTCTGGCAGCTGCGATCTACCGCACTTCCGGCGTTCGTACCATGGAACGCGGTATCGTTTCCGCTGGCCGTAACATCGAAACTGGCGACCATCACCGTCCAAAGCTCGAAACCGTTCGTCTGACGATCCCACGCCGCGTATACACCTACGCTCACATGGACTACGTCGCAGACGCATGTATCGAGCTCTACAAGAACCGCGATAGCATCCGTGGCCTGAAGTTCGAATACGAACCAAAGGTACTGCGCTTCTTCACCGGTCGCTTTAGCGAAATCTAAGGTCCTTACGTTAAACTGCTGAATACCAGCGACCTATAAGGCCTTATGTGACAGAGGGGGGCCACAGGCTCCCCTCAAGTCATTTGTACCGGGAAGACTAAGCTGACTAACCATCAGCTCTTGGGCCAGGAATTATGGGAACCCCAACTCAGCAGCTTTTGACGAAGCAACTATTTGAACCTTCACGTCAGATCTCGAATTTTTCGGAGTTGGGAGGCTCTTAATGACTGATGTAACTGCAAAATCTCAAACCAAAGAAAAGGCCTCGCCGCAAGGCACTGTTCTGGGCGCTGCTGTTATTGCAGCGGGCACAGGTGTGGGTGCAGGCATTTTCTCTCTACCCGTGGCAAACAGTGGTGTGTGGTTCACCATCGCCTTGGTGGTCATGGCAGCCGTTGCGTACATCATGCATAGCGCGTCTATGTATATCATGGAAGCAACACTGCACTTCCCTAAGGACTCGAACTACGACAGTATCGCAAAAGGCACGCTCGGCAATTTCGGTCGCTTGATCAATGGCTTGTCCGTTGCTTTCTTGTGCTACGTTCTCACTTATGCCTACATTTCCGGCGGTAGCTCGGTAATCACATATTCCCTGTCGTTGCTTGGCGATGGCTTTGCCCTGTCCTCCGGCATGGCCAGCTTCATCTTCGCGGCGGTGCTCATCTCCATCGTGATGTTGGGTGCGACTGCAGTGGACCGTGTGAACACCGTTCTTATCGGTGGTATGGTCATTACGTTCGTCATGAGCCTTGGTGGACTGATTTCCAACTCTTCAACGGAAATCCTGTTCCCTCAGGTCAATCTTGGCGATCAACTACCTTACGTCTTCTATACAATTAGCTTCATGGTAGCCAGCTTCGGCTTCCAGATCACGGTGCCTACCATTACCAACTATCTCGGTCTCGACCCTAAGCGGACGAGTCGTGCACTGATCTATGCGATGATGATCGCAGGTGGTTTCTACTTCTGCTGGATGCTGGCAGTATTTGGAAACGTTCCACGCGAGCAGTTCCCACAGATTATTGCAGATGGTGGTAACATTGGTAACATCCTTGCTGCACTGGCTGAAACAGGTGTAAGCGCGAACATTTCTACTGCTCTGCAGGTGTTCGGCAACATGGCAGTTGCGACCTCCTTCCTGGGTGTGTCTCTCTCCCTGTTCGACTACATTTGTGACCTGTGCAACTTCGATAAGCACACTTGGGACGGCAAGCTGAAGGCAAGTGCAATTGCATTCCTTCCTACTGTGGTTCTGGCTATCTTGTATCCAGACGGATTCATCACCGCGATTGGCTACGCAGGCGTTGTACTGGTCATCTTCAGCCTTCTCTCCCCAATCGTCATGGTGATGATTTGCCGCAAGCGTAACCCGAACATGTATCAGGTTACAGGTGGCATGCCGCGCATGGCTCTGGTGTTCGGCTTTGGCATACTGATCTTCATCGTTGCCTTCCTGGAAATCGCAGGTCTCCTGCCGATCTTCGGAGCCTAAGTTGCACCATAGGTTCTCACAGGGATAGCCCCCCGCTATCCCTGAAAAGGGCCCGCAACTTCGTAGTGACAAAAGAAGTCCTCGCCGCGATTTGGTCGATCACGGCGGGGATTTTTTTATGATTCAGGCGAGGTGCCACAGCGGCGTCCCGGCCTGTGGTCCTTAGGGTTGGTGCCCGGTAGAGACAAGGGCTGGTGCGACCCCGGCGTGCGCGCCTTCAAAGGCAATGCCCACCTCATCGCCTTGTATCCAGCGGATGATGCCTTCAAACCGCGTGCCTTTGGACACAACGTTGATCACCACATGGGACCCGATTGTCAGATCTCTGGGATTGACCGATATCCGGCATCCGCCCTCGCCGATGTCTTCCACCACGCACGCGCGGTTAAAAGGCTCCACCAACAAAACGGCGCGCCAGCGGCAGGCCCGACGTGGATGCGCCCTGTTTTCCATCTCGATCAGCTTGGGCTTTGGAAGCATGTTTTACTCGTAAGAAAAGCCGGAAATAATTGATTTGAATGCTCAAATGAAAATGCTCCTTTGTAGTAGCAGGGCATTTCTTGAGGGAGTTTTAACGGCTAATAACCTCTTCGGACTCCATGGCTTTTTTCCGGTCCGCTACACGCGCTCTACGCGCCTCAGGAAAAATCCGGTGCTTTCGATTCTGAAAAACGCTGCCTATACTCGGCGCAAAACAGATGAGCACCACAGGAGGAAACCACATGATCGCCGCTGAACAGAACGCGGAACGGACCGCCAAAGCAGAAGCAATGTGCCGTGAATATGCCCGGCGTCTGGAAGGTAATGATCTGAACTACCTGCTGGAGCTGTTCACGAGCGATGCCCGTGTGCGCTCACCCATCTTCGAAGAGCAGCGGGCAAAGGAATTTTATACCTTCATCCTGACCGAGATCTCCAACCGATCCATTCGGGTGCAATCGGTAATGGTGAGTCCGGAAAACCCAACCCGCGCTGCCTTGCATGCGCGCTACAACCGTCAGGTGACCGGCGCACTGCCGCGCACCATCGATGTGGTTGACCTGTTCTGCTTTACGCCGGAGCTGGACAAGATCACGGACGTCACCATCATCTATGACAGCGTCAAGGTGCGTGAAGACTTCAACTTCCCTGCTTTTCCGTCCAGTTGATCGGATTGACCGCTCCCGCGGCCTGCCATAAGCGCACTTGGCAGGCCGTCTTGCGTTTCCAAAATGAAGGCCCTGACGCGGGACGTTATGTGCCGTGTCAGTGTCTGGCACGCAGAATTGTAGCTGTGATCGTCTTCGACAAACAGAAATGAGATCGAGGGGCTGAACCGGTATTTGGTTGCCACCTCCTCGCCGCCATAGGCATCGCTTCGGCCCTGAATGATCAAGGTCGGCACCTTCAGCTTGCGCAGGTGATGAACCCGTGACAGGGCGGGGCCTTCCTCCGGGTTCTGGAAGGGGTAACCGAACGCGATATGGCCTGATACCCGAGCATGGCGGTCCAGATAGGTGCCAACCCGTGCGCCCATGGAATGTCCAAGCAGTAAAAACCGAGCAGAAACTGGGAATTGGTCGAGCATGGAGCGGACCTCATCCCTGCGATCTGCGGCCTGCGCAAAGCTGGGGGAAAAATAGTCCGTCCAACCCGGATAGCCGCCAAAAACTTTGGGCAGGGCGCTGCTCATGGCGCGTGTCATCGCCCTCAAGCCGCCCCTGCGAGATTTCGCGGCAGAGCTGTGAGCCGGTTCAGTGGCGTTCTGCGTGGGCGGTGTCGGTCGTGGCTCCAGACGCCAAATCGCAAGGCCCCAATCCCGCAGCTGCGCGTTCAGACGATCGATTTGAATGGACCGAAAAGATCGATTGCTGCGGCCCAACACCAAAACAGGCCGGGAGGCATCCTCCTTGCCGGCAATCAACCGCATTTGGCATTCGCCGCCTCGCGAGACAACCAATCTCTCCATGGATATGCCCGACCGTTAGATCTTCATCTCGAAGTTTTGAGAACAAAGCGCCGCTCACCGAGTGGCCTGATAAACCCTTCCTCATGACACTACGTAAACCTACTGTTGTTTAGGATTGCTCTAACAGGCTGGCCCATCAAGAATAAACGTCCCAACACCCTCATAACCTAGGGGAGCCAGTGGGTTCGGTCTTCCACAGACCACCACCTTTAGTTGAGAAACGACGATATATTTCAGGTGGATATGCTAAATTCCTGAAATCCGCAGATGATGGGAGGAGACGGCAAGGCCTGAATGGGAGGACGCGTCGTCAACCGAACCTGCGGTGTTCCTTAGGACTTAATGGTTTGGTGAACCTTCCGCCGAAACCCTTTCGGGTGAACGGCGTCGGCAAGGCTCACTGCAACTCGTGGGGTGGCGAATGCGAAATCTTTCAGGACCTTTGGCAGCGATGGTTCCCTTGCTGCTGGGCCTTTCTACGGCTCAGGCCGATCAAACACCACATCAGCTGGTGGATGCCTTGAGCGAAATCTCCGTCAAGTTTCAGGTCCTCGATAATCAGGCTGCTGAAGATGGCGTTGATTGTTCGTCATTGGGCGCTGATTGGGGGTCATGCAACACCGTCAATCTGACCCTGACCAATGGTGATACCGCCATCGAAGGCACCGGCTGGGCGCTGTATTTCCATAGCATTCGCCAAATCCTGAAGCTGGACAGCGATCAGTTCACGATCACCCACGTTACGGGCGACTTGCACAAGCTTGAACCTACAGACAAGTTCACCGGTCTTGCCGCGGGCGCGTCCATCACGCTGCCTTACATCGGGGAGTACTGGCAGCTGTTTGAAACGGACTTCATGCCGCGCTGGTATGCCGTCGCCGAGGGAGCCGAGCCCAAGGTTCTGGCGGCCACGGACACGGAAGACCTAAGCGCGTTTTTGGCACCAATCAGCGGCGATAACTGGAAGCGCACCACCAAGGACAACAATGTTCTTATGACCGCGCAAAGCCGTTTCGAGAAAAATCAGCACGTTTCTCCGCTCGATGCGACCGCGCTGCGGGGGCAGATCATTCCAAGCCCCATGAAGCTAGAGGTTGGCGCGGCAGACCTTGACATTGCCAATGGTCTTGACCTGTCTCTTTCGGGTCTTTCTGAGGCATCGCTCAGCGTTGTGCGCGAGCAGATGGCAGGTGCCGGTTTGAACTTCAGCGGCGAAGGGGCTCCGGTCATGGGCCGTGTTGACGCTGATGGGTTTGACGGCGACCTTGCCAAGAGCGGCGCCTACCGCCTCAACATTACGCCCGAGGGGGTTGATGTGGTCGGCTTCGATGAAGCGGGCCTGTTTTATGGCCTTCAGTCCATGCTCTCCGTGCTGCCTGCGGACGGCAGCCTCACCCTGCCCCACCTCAGCGTGGAAGATGCGCCGCGCCTTGCCTATCGCGGAGCGTTTCTGGATGTGGCCCGCAACTTCCATTCCAAGCAGGCCGTGTTGCGTCTGCTCGATCAGATGGCCGCCTACAAGCTCAACAAGTTCCACTTCCACCTGAGTGATGATGAAGGCTGGCGTATTGAGGTGCCCGGTCTGCCAGAGCTGACCGAAGTGGGCAGCAAGCGCTGTCACGATCCCTCCGAAACCACTTGTCTGCTGCCACAGCTCGGTTCTGGCCCGAACAGTGACAACTTCGGTTCTGGTCACTTCACGCGCCCGGACTATCTGGAGATCCTGGCCTATGCCAAGGCCCGCCACATCGAGGTGATCCCGGAAATTGACATGCCCGCCCACGCGCGTGCTGCTGTGGTTTCCATGGAAGCGCGTTACCAGCGCTACATGTCGGAAGGCAACGAGGTTGCGGCCAACGAGTTCCGCCTTGTCGATCCAACGGACACTTCCAACACCACTTCCGTTCAGTTTTATGATCGCAAAAGCTACCTGAACCCGTGTCTGGACTCGTCCAAGCGCTTTGTTACCAAGGTGGTGAGTGAAATTGCCGCCATGCATGCAGAGGCAGGCGTGCCGCTGACCACATGGCACTTTGGCGGCGATGAAGCCAAGAACATCTACCTTGGTGGGGGCTATCAGGACCTCAACGACGAGCTGGTGCCATGGAAGGGAACCATCGACAAGAGCGTTCAGGACAAGCCTTGGGCCAAGTCGCAGGTCTGTCAGGCCATGGTCGATGCCGGTACCATTGGGGATGTGGACGAGCTTGCCAGCTACTTCGCTGTTGAGGTGAGCAAGATCCTGAAAGACAACGGCATTTCCACCATGCAGGCATGGCAGGATGGTCTGAAGCACGCCAGCTCCGCTGCGGATTTTGCCGTTGACACGGTGCGGGTCAACTTCTGGGATACGCTGTTCTGGGGTGGCTTTGACAGTGCGCAGGATTGGGCCAACAAGGGCTTTGAGGTGATCCTCTCCAACCCTGATTATGTCTACCTGGACATGCCGTACGAGGTGAACCCGGCAGAGCGCGGGTATTACTGGGCCACACGCTTCAGTGATGAGGCCAAGGTCTTCAGCTTTGCGCCGGACAACCTGCCACAAAACGCGGAAACGTCCGTTGACCGGGATGGCAACCACTTCACCGCCAAGAGCGACAAGCAATGGCCGGGTGCAACAGGCCTTTCAGCTCAGCTGTGGAGCGAGACGGTGCGCACCGACGCGCAGATGGACAGCATGATCTTCCCGCGTCTTCTGTCTGTTGCAGAGCGGGCGTGGCACCGGGCGGCATGGGAACAAGACTATGAACCGGGCCGCGAATATGTTGGCGGGGAAACCAACCATGTGGACCACGACGCGCTGCGCGCTGACTGGAACCGGTTTGCCAACCTCTTGGGCCAGCGCGAGTTGGCGCGCCTTGATCGGGGCGGCGTTTCCTACCGTCTGCCTGTGCCGGGTGCCACAGTGGCGGATGGCAAACTGCAGGCAAATGCGGCGTTTCCGGGCCTGACCATCGAGTATTCGTTGGATGGCGGCAGCACTTGGCAGACCTATGATGCAGCCACCCCGCCTGCAGTCGCAACGCCGGTACACCTGCGCACCACCTCTCCAGATGGCACGCGCATCAGCCGGGTTGAGATTCTCCAATAACGCCAAGGTCAAAAACCGCCACTAAAGGTGGGGTGTATTGGGACACAAAAAAGGCCGCTGGGTTTTCTCAGCGGCCTTTCCTGTTTTGCCTGTCAGCTAGCGTTCTGTCAGCTCCGCAACGCGGCAGTGCCGGTACATTTTGAACCGCAGGTGGGCAAATCCAGCGTAGGCCACGTCGACGAGCTGCTTGATGATGGGGGCGCGCACCACCGGCACCAGCCAGCGCCACCCGTCGATTTCGCTCCAGATCAAGGTGAAGGCTGAGGCCCCCTTGTGGACCTGCCCCGCCGCATCAACTGCGTGCAGGTAGCGCAGCGCATCCGCCTGGTTCAGTCCTGTCCCATCCAGCCATTGGGGATAGGTGGCCACATCCGCGAAGGTGATCCGACCTTCCGGCGCAATCTTGCGATAGTGGTTGATCTCCCGCGCGCACAATCCGCATTTCCCGTCGTAAAATACTGTGATCATGACCCTTTGCCTTTCCTGAGGTTATAGAGCCAAACCCGCGCCGCGGTTCACTCTTCCCCCCTCGGCCATCTCGAGGACGTCACCTCCCCCTTTGCGTCATCCCGCACTTGATGCGGGATCCAGCTCAGCCTCTCCCCAGCTCAGTGCGCGCGGTTCTGGATACCGGATCGGCGGCTCGCTGCGCTCACCTTGTCCGGTATGACGGTAAAAGGGGAAGAACGGCTTTCAGGTCTAAACACCCACCAGCGTCACCTCGCCGTGCGCATTCTCTCCCTCCACCGTCATCCCGCACTTGATGCGGGATCCACCCCGGCCTCTCCTTCAGCTCAGTGCTCGTGGTTCTGGATACCGGATCTACGCCTAGCTGCGCTCGCCTTGTCCGGTATGACTGTGGTGGTGTGGGCAGCGCTCATCTTGTCGGGTATGACAGTGGTGGTTTGGTTAGCGTCTCCCGTCTAATTCTCCGGGCTCCGCCTCCCCCCGCCGTCGTCCCCCGCGCTCACCTCCCCCCTCGGCCATCCCTAGGACGTCACCTCCCCCTTTGCGTCATCCTCCACGCTCACCTCCCCGCTGCCGTCATCCCGCACTTGATGCGGGATCCACCCCGGCCTCGCCCACACCTCAGTGCTCGCGGTTCTGGATACCGGACGCGCGCTGTTGCTTCTCCGGCATGACGGTGGTGGGTTGGGTTCCTTCCCCGCCGTGTAGCAGGCTCATGTCAGCCCGCCTCTTGCCCCTTCAAGGCCTCTGTCAGGTGGTCCAGAAAGAAGCTCACCTTCGGCGACAAGTGCCGGTTGTGGGGGTAGACGCCCCAAATGCCATCCTCCCGCTCCTGATAGGGTTCCAGAAGCGAGACCAGCGCCCCGGCCTCGATGTAGTCTTTCACATAGTAGTCTGGCAGTTGGATCAGCCCCATGCCCTTCAGCGCAGCGTCCACCAGAGCCCACCCGCTGTTGCAGCGCAGCTTGCCTTTCACCCGCACGGAACGGGCGCGGCCTTGCTCCTGAAACCGCCATGTATCCTGCGTTCCCAAAAGGCAGCGGTGCTGGTCCAGCTCGGATAGCGCGTGGGGCTCGCCGTGTCGGGCCAGATAGTCCGGGGAGGCACACACATAGAACGTGCGCGATGTCAGTCGCCGCGCCATCAGCGTTGAATCCTCCAGCTTGCCCAGCCGAATGGCAAGGTCATAGCCATCCGCCACCAGGTCCACCATCTGGTTGGTCAGGTGCAGTTGCGCTTCTACGTCCCGATAGCGGTGCAGGTAATCATTCAGGATCGGGGCAATGGTTCGCTCGCCATAGGTGACAGGCGCAGTCAGCCGCAGCAGGCCGCGCGGGGTCAGCTGCAGGTTGGTGATGGCGCGCTCCGCTTCCTCCAACCCATCCAGCGACCGGCGGCATTGCTGGAAGTAAAGCTGCCCGGCCTCCGTCATCGAGACCTTTCGCGTTGTGCGATAAAACAGCTTGATGCCAAGCCGGTGCTCCAAGGCGCTCACCTGTCGGCTTACTTGGGCGGTGGAAATGCCCAGCCGTTTGGCCGCGGCGGTAAAACTGCTCGTTTCTGCCACTGCAACAAACTCGCTCACGCCTTCCCAGATTTGCATGCGTCATCCTTGTTCTGCACCGGTGTGCGGGAGATTGTTACCCACTGGTAAAAGTAATTTGCATTTTATCCCGATTATCACAAGGAGGGCATCAGTTATACTGCCGCTAACGTAACAACCCGTAGGCGCTTGCGACTGCCTGCTGTCCGGCCCGGCAGCGTCGCTTCAACCGATGAGGATCCACATGCCAGAAACACTCAAGTGCAAAGCCGCCATTGCCTGGGGCCCAAAGCAGCCTCTTTCCATTGAGGAAGTTGACGTGATGCCGCCGCAAGCGGGCGAAGTGCGCATCAAGGTGGTTGCCAGTGGTGTATGCCACACGGACGCTTACACCCTGTCCGGGGCCGATCCGGAAGGCGTGTTCCCCTCCATCCTCGGTCATGAAGGCGGTGGCATTGTGGAGTCCGTTGGCGAGGGTGTCACCTCTGTGGCTGTCGGCGACCATGTGATCCCGCTCTACACGCCCGAGTGCGGCGAGTGCAAATTCTGCATGTCAGGCAAAACCAACCTCTGTCAAAAAATCCGCGCCACGCAGGGCAAGGGTTTGATGCCCGACGGCACCACCCGCTTCAGCCAGAACGGCAAGCCAATCTATCACTACATGGGCTGCTCCACATTTGCCGAGTATACCGTGCTGCCTGAGATCGCCATCGCCAAGGTGAACAAGGCCGCACCGCTTGAGGAGGTCTGCCTGCTTGGCTGCGGTGTTACCACCGGCATCGGCGCTGTCATGAACACGGCCAGTGTGGAAGAAGGCGCAACCGTCGCCATCTTCGGTTTGGGGGGCATTGGTCTTTCAGCCATCATTGGTGCCACCATGGCAAAGGCGGGCCGCATCATTGCCATCGACATCAACGAGAGCAAGTTTGAACTCGCCAAGAAGCTTGGCGCGACCGACTGCATCAACCCGAAAAAGTTCGACAAGCCCATTCAGGAGGTCATCATCGACATGACCGACGGCGGCGTGGATTACTCCTTCGAGTGCATCGGCAATGTCAACGTCATGCGTTCGGCGCTGGAATGCTGCCACAAGGGGTGGGGCGAGTCCGTCATCATCGGCGTGGCCGGAGCGGGAGAGGAAATCTCCACCCGTCCATTCCAGCTAGTCACCGGCCGCGTGTGGAAGGGCTCCGCCTTTGGGGGTGTCAAGGGCCGCTCCGAACTGCCGGGTATTGTGGAGCAATATATGCGCGGTGAGTTCAAGCTGAATGATTTCATCACACACACCATGCCGCTGGAGGAGATCAACCAAGCGTTTGACCTGATGCACGAAGGCAAGAGCATTCGTTCTGTCATTCACTACGCCCAATAACCCGCTCATGATGGGGAGCGGCGGGCAAGCTGCGCGGCTCTCCCATTTGAAATAACATTCTTGTTCTCAGGTGCACCATGTCGTTCGAAAACATCTCCAGCTCAAAGTCCTTTGGCGGCTGGCACAAGCAGTTCACGCACCAGTCCAGCGCGCTCAATTGCCAAATGCGTTTTGCCATCTTCCTGCCGCCGCAGGCCTTTCAAGGTGCAAAGGTGCCGGTGCTTTACTGGCTTTCCGGCCTCACCTGCACGGATGAAAACTTCATGCAAAAGGCGGGGGCGCACCGGGTGGCGGCGGAACTCGGGCTGGCCATTGTGGCACCGGATACCAGCCCGCGCGGTGAAGCCGTTGCCGACGATCCGGGGTATGATCTTGGCACCGGTGCAGGGTTTTATGTAAACGCCACACAGGCACCATGGAACCGGCACTACCAGATGTACGACTATGTGTATTTGGAACTGCCAAAACTGATCGAGGAGATGTTCCCCGTTTCGCGCAAACGCGCCATTTCCGGACACTCCATGGGCGGCCATGGCGCGCTCGTTCTGGGCCTGCGCAACCCGGAGGTCTACACCTCCATTTCCGCTTTTGCGCCCATCAGCAACCCGGTGAACTGCCCATGGGGCGAAAAGGCGCTGGAGGCCTATTTGGGGCCGGACCGGGACCAATGGGCCCAGTATGATGCCAGCAAGTTGATGCGCAATGCAGATGTCCAGATCCCGGCACTGGTGGATCAGGGGGATGCCGACCAGTTCCTTTCAGAACAGCTCTTGCCGGAAACCCTTCTGGCCGCCGCGCAGGAAAAGAACTACCCGCTCACGCTCAACATGCGAGAAGGGTACGACCACAGCTACTACTTCATCGCCTCGTTCATCGAGGATCACCTGCGCTTCCACGCCGCGCATCTGACGGACTAACCCCTCTGGAAGGTAACGTCCTCTCTGCCCCACCGGGGCATGCCTAGGGCGTTGCCTTTCCACTTGCGTCATCCCGCACTTGATGCGGGATCCACCTCAGCCCCTCCCTCAGCTCTGTGCGTGGGGCTCTGGATACCGGATCGGCGGTGGTAGCGGCTTTGCCGTAAGTTTTGCGCTGGATACCGGATCTACGCCTCGCTGCGCTCACCTTGTCCGGTATGACGGTGGTGGTTTGGGCAGCGTCTCCCACCTTATTCTCAAACCTTTGCCTCCATTCACCGTCATTCTCCGCGCGTCACCTCCCACTGCTTTCCTCCTCCACGCTCGCGTTTCCCGTGCCATTCTCCGGGCTCTGCCTCCCCCTCCGCCGTCGTCCCCCGCGCTCACCTCCCCCCTCGGCCATCGCTAGGACGTCACCCCTCCCCACTACCGTCATCCCGCACTTGATGCGGGATCCACCCCGGCCTCTCACCCCGCTCTGTGCGCGCGGCTCTGCATACCGGATGCGCGCTTTCGCTTCTCCAGCATGACGGCTGTGTGTGGTTGGGGCTGGGTCTCATAGGCGCAGCGGTGGTGCCGATTTTGCTGTCTGTTTTGCGCTGGATACCGGATCTACGCCTCGCTGCGCTCACCTTGTCCGGTATGACGGTGGTGGTTTGGGGTGGTGCTCATCTTCTCTGGCATGACAGGGGTGGTGTGGGCAGCGCTCATCTTGTCTAGTATGACGGTGGCGGTTTGGGCAGCGTCTCCCACCTTATTCTCAAACCTTTGCCTCCATTCACCGTCATTCTCCGCGCGTCGCCTCCCACTGCTTTCCGCCTTCACGCTTCCTCACCCCCTCGGTCATCCTTAGGACGTCACCCCTCCCCACTGCCGTCATCCCGCACTTGATGCGGGATCCAGCCCGGCCTCTCCCTCAGCTCAGTGCTCGCGGCTCTAGATACCGGATGGCGCGTTCACCTCTCCGGTATGGCGGCGGTGTGGTTCGGTGGGGGCTACATAGTAACGCGTAGGTTCAAATCCGCGCTTGCAGGGTGGTCAGAATCAAAACTTCACTCTTACAATCAAGTTATCCACCGCCCACCTTGAAATGCGAATGATTATAATTCGCATGTTTTCAAGGGCTTGACCGTCACTTTTATATTATAACAATTCTAAACTATTGAAAAATCAAAGGTTTTGTTGACTTTGCCGGAGTGAGGCAGGAATAGTCCCAACCCAGAGACGAGTTTTTGCGAATTATTCGCAGGTTTTTTGACCCGGCAAAGTCGCTCAAGGAGCCTTCGAATATTCGCGGAAGAAGCAACGACCAGCGCAAGCAACAGGGGACACCACATGCGACTGATCAAGTCAGCACTGCTTTCCGCATCCGCCGTTATCATGGCCAGCACCGCAGCGGGCGCAGCCACTTCCACCGACGTTCTGGACAATTACGGCGACATCGCACTGGCGATCTATGAAGACTCCCTGGCCAGCGCCAAGGACCTGAAGAGCGCCATCGATGGCCTTGTGGCCAACCCTTCTGAGGAAACGTTGGCCGCTGCCCGCCAAGCGTGGCTGGCTTCCCGCAACCCGTATCAGCAGAGCGAAGTCTACCGCTTTGGCAACGCCATCGTTGACGATTGGGAAGGCAAGGTGAACGCATGGCCGCTTGACGAGGGCATGATCGACTACACCGATGCCTCCTACGGCGTCGAGTCCGAAGAAAACCCCTACTACGCCGCCAATGTCATCGCCAACCCGACCTTCACCGCTGCGGGCGAAACCATTGATGCAACGGTTATCACCGCAGAACTTCTGGCAGACCAGCTGCAGGAAGCCGGTGAAGTTGAAGCAAACGTTGCGACCGGGTATCACGCCATTGAGTTCTTGCTTTGGGGGCAGGATCTGAACGGCACCGACGCAGGCGCAGGCACGCGCCCGGCAACGGACTTTGATCCGGCAAACTGCACCGGCGGCAATTGTGAGCGCCGCATTCAGTACCTTCAGGCGGCGACAGACCTGCTGATCTCCGATCTGGAAGACATGGTTGCCAACTGGAAAGACGGCGGCGACGCGCGCAAGGAACTGGCAGACAAGGGTGAAGCTGGCGGGGTTGCCACCATTCTCACCGGCATGGGCTCTCTGTCCTACGGCGAGCTGGCAGGCGAGCGCATGAAGCTGGGCCTGATGCTGAACGACCCGGAGGAAGAGCATGACTGCTTCTCCGACAACACGCACATGTCCCACTACTACGATGTGGTTGGCATCAACAACGTGTTCCACGGCGGCTACACCCGCATCGATGGCACGGAAGTTTCCGGCGCATCCTTGAAGGAGCTGATTGCTGCGAAAGACCCGGCTGTTGCCGAGGAGCTGGAAGCAAAGCTGGCGGCTTCGCTTGCGGCGTTTGAAGCGGTCAACACCCGCGCGGAAACGGTTGAGGCCTACGATCA
This sequence comes from Pseudovibrio exalbescens, assembly GCF_028737195.1. Lineage (GTDB taxonomy): Bacteria > Pseudomonadota > Alphaproteobacteria > Rhizobiales > Stappiaceae > Pseudovibrio > Pseudovibrio zosterae. Next base: position 323,225 of record NZ_JAQZAJ010000004.1, read on the forward strand.
GATGATTGGCGAAGGCAACGCAGAAGGCAACGCGGTTGTACAGGCGGCCATCGACGCGCTGATCGACCAGACGGCTTCCATCCAGCGTGCCGTAAAGGTGCTTGAGCTGGAAGACATCGCCTTTGAAGGCTCTGACTCTCTGGATAACCCATCCGCTGTTTTCCAATAAGAGCCAGTGAAAGCCCCGGACGCGTCAGTCCGGGGCTGTTCTTTCCTTCCCGCCTTGTTCTCTTTCCAAATTGCTGCACGTTTTCAAAAATTTAAGGCCCCATCATGCCACAGGTCGGTAAAGCCGCGCTTCTTTCAACTGCCGCGTTAGCCATCACCGGTTCACTGCTTTTTTCGCTCAGCGCCCCGTCCGGCGCTGAAGGTGTTTTTGCGCACCGGGATGATCTTTCCGAAAAAGACCGCGCCCGCATTCAGGCGGTGCTTGCGCCCGCCGAAGACTTCTCAGCTGCAGAAGCTTACGAGCTGATGCAAGGCGGCGCGGGCACCTCGCGCAAGATGGTCAACCGGGATGCTTTTTCCCACCCAACCCAGAACATCACCTTTGAGGAAGAGCAGGACTTCAAGGTCGGCAACGGCCTCTTCAAGAAGCTGTGGGTGTCCTCGCCCTCTTCCACGCAGGCCTCAGATGGCCTCGGTCCGCTTTACAATGCCCGCTCCTGCCAAGGCTGCCACCTGAAGGATGGCCGCGGCCGCCCGCCAGAACCGGGTGAGCGCGCGGTATCCATGTTCCTGCGCCTTTCCGTCAAGCCGCAAACAGAAGAGCAGAAGGCCCTTCTGGAGAGCGGCATGGCCGCGTCCATTCCCCACCCCATTTACGGCGGGCAGCTTCAGGCCTTTGCCGTGCCCGGTCTTCCCGGTGAAGGCCAGATGACCATTTCCTATGAGGACGTGCCGGTGGAACTTGCAGACGGCACCGTGGTGCAGCTACGCAAGCCAACCTATGGCATCGACAATCCGGGCTTTGGGCCGTTTGGGCCCAACACCTTGATTTCCCCTCGGGTTGCGCCGCAGATGATTGGCCTCGGGCTGCTTGAACAAGTGCATGAGGGTGACATTCTGGCCAAGGTGGACCCGGAGGATGAGGACGGCGACGGCATTTCTGGCCGCGCCAGCTGGGTGTATGACGCAGACAAAGACGCCATGATCCTCGGGCGCTTTGGCTGGAAAGGGGCCAACGCCACGGTGCGCGCCCAGTCCGCAGGCGCTTTCAACGGCGACATCGGCATCTCCACCCCGGACGCCCCAAACCCTTACGGCGATTGCACCGAGGCACAGGAAAGCTGCTATGCCCAACCCTCCGGCGTTCAGGAACGTTTGGGGGATACGGAAGCACCCGATCCGGTGCTGGATCTTGTCACGTTCTACTCGCAGAATCTGGCGGTTCCGGCCCGCCGCGACGTGGATGATCCGGAAGTGCTGCGCGGCAAGGAGCTGTTTTACGCCTCCGGTTGCACCAGCTGCCACACTCCAAAATACGTGACCCGCCGCGATGCGCCCACCAAGGCCCACCGGTTCCAGCTCATATGGCCTTACACCGACCTTCTGCTCCACGACATGGGCGAAGGCCTTGCGGATGACCGGCCCATTGGCTCAGCTTCGGGCCGGGAGTGGAAAACGCCGCCGCTCTGGGGCATTGGCCTGACCAAAACCGTGAGCGATCACACCTACTTCCTGCATGATGGCAGGGCGCGCAATCTGCTGGAAGCTGTGCTATGGCATGGTGGAGAGGCAGAAGCCGCCAAGCAGTCGGTGGTCGCCATGGAGCGGCAGGACCGCGAAGCGCTCATCAAGTTTCTGGAGTCCCTGTGATGCGCAAGACACTGGCAACCATCGCGCTTTCAGCCGCCCTCACCCTTGGTGGGGGCTTGGCCGTTTGGGCCCAGGAGGCCGCCGTTGAACGGCCACAGACGTACGCAACAGACTACAGCCGTTTTGCCCCTGCTCTGATTGAGGGATACATACGGCCCGAGACCTCAGCGCTCACTGAGAAGCTGAAGAGACTGGAGCAAGCCACAGGGGCTCTGTGCCATTCTGGGCAGTCGGCAGAGAGCGAAAACGCCTTCCGTCAGGCGCTCTCCGGCAGCATTGCCCAATTGGCTCGGGTGGATTTTTTGCGCTTCGGCCCGCTGGCAGAGAACAACCGCGCACAGCGTCTTGCCTTCTTGCCAGACCGGCGCGGCGTGATCGCGCGGCAGCTGAACAAGATCATGGCCACTGAAGACCCAAGCGTCACCACCGCCGAAAGCCTTGCGGGCAAGTCCGTTGCGCTTCAAGGTCTCACCGCGCTGGAGCATTTCGGCTTTGCCACCGACGGCACCTTGCAGCTCGCCCGCGGCGACCATGAAAGCTTCGAATGCGCCTATGCGGTTGCCCTCACCCGAAATCTGGTGGGCACGGCGCAGGAGCTTGAGGCCGCATGGGCCGACCCTGAAGGCTTTTCCAAAACCTTGAGCGCCCCCGCCAGCGACCACGCCCTTGTGCAGACCCACAAGGAAGCGGCGGAACTCATGTTCAACTCAATGGTTACTGGGCTGGTGCTGATCAAGGATCAAATCCTGCTGCCAGTCATTGGCCCCTCGGTGGAAAAGGCCAAGCCGTACCGCGCACCGTTCTCGCGCAGTCATAATGGGGCGCTTTACATGGCCTCCTCGCTTGAGGGCATCAACCAAGCGCTGATCGCGGCAGGCTACATGGATGCCTTGCCGGAAGACGGCGCATGGGCAGCGGACAGCCTCAACTTCGAGTTCCAAAATGGAGCCCGCGTCATTGAAGAACTCGGCGGCCCGATCCGGGTCATCGGCAAGGACATTGAGGAGCGCAAGAAGCTGGTCTACCTGACACTGGTCATTGATGGGTTGAAGGACACACTGGCCAACAATGTCGCCGGCTATCTCGCGCTGAGCGGAGGCTTCAATGCGCTCGATGGTGACTAGGGCGCTCCCCCTTTCCCGGCGCAGTTTGCTGCAAGGGCTCTTCGGGTTGGCAGTGACCACGCTCGTTCCCGGCGGCGTTGCGTTGGCCAACGCAAAAAATACGCGATTGTTTCAAACCAACGCAGAAGAACCGCTGTTTGCCAGCGCGTTTCGAAAGGCAGATGGCAGCTTTGCTTTCCGTGTAATGCGTGAAGATGGTTCATCGGTTTTCGAAGCGCCCCTTCCAGACAGAGGGCACTCTGCCGCATGGCACCGGGAAACGGCGCGGCTGGTGGCCTTTGCCCGCAGGCCGGGCAATTTTGCCATGTATGTCAATGGCATGGCTGGAGATGGGCCGGTCATGTTCACCGCACCGGAATACCGCCACTTTTACGGCCACGGCGTGTTCTCCCAAGACGGCAAGGTGCTCTATGCCCCGGAAAACGACTGGGTGCACAAGCGCGGTGTCCTTGGGCTTTATGATATGACAGGTGCGCGCCCGCACCGGATTGGGGAAATGGAGACCGGCGGGATTGGTCCCCACGATATTCTCCTCTCGCCCACCTGCGGATCATTGGTCATTGCCAATGGCGGCATTCATACCCGCCCTGATCGTGATCGGGAAAAGCTTAATATCGACAGCATGTTGCCAAGCGTTGCCTTCCTCCACCCGCAAACCGGGGAGATCCGCGCGCGTCATGAGCTTGATCCAAGTTTGCACCAGTTATCCCTGCGCCATATGGCCATGGATGGGCACGGCCGCGTCTGGGTTGGCGGGCAGTATCAGGGGGATAAGTCAGAATTACCCCCGCTCATCGCCAGCTTCACGTTGGATGGCACGCCCCGCATCCATGAAATGCCACAGCAAATTAAAGCGCAGCTGAGCAACTACGTCGGCAGCGTTACCGCCAGCGGCGACGGCGAAGTCATCGTCACCTCCTGCCCGAGAGGGGGTAAGATTTTGTTCTGGAACGCATCCTCCGGGGATTACCTCGGAGCGCAAGCGGTTGCAGACGGGTGCGGTGTTGCCCCGCTCGATCAGGAGTTCTTTCTCATCTCCGACGGGTCCGGCGGCCTGCGTTTTGCCGAAGGCACCTCCGAGTATCTGGAGCTGACAGCGCAAGTTCCTGGAACCTCTTGGGATAACCATTTGATTTCCCTTTAGCATTTACAGGAATAAGGTCCTTGTGCCCGGGCTGGATCTCGGGCACTCTTTCCTTTGCGGCAACCGAACAGTGCGAGGGAAAGACAATGGCCTATGTGGACGTGTTTGTGGCTGCAGTTCCGACTGCAAACAAAGCCGCCTATCAAGAAAAATGTGTTGAAATACAACGGGTTTTCAAAAAGTACGGCGCCACAGAGGTGCTGGATGCCTGGGGCGCGGATGTGCCGGAGGGCGAGGTCACCTCGTTCTTGAAAGCGGTTGCCTGCAAGCCAGATGAAACGGTGGCTGTTGGCTGGGTGGTATGGCCCTCCAAGGAAGCGCGGGAGGAAGGCTCAGCCAAGGTCTGGCAAGATCCCGTTTTTTCAGATCCCGACATGGACATGCCCTTTGATGGCAAGCGCATGATTTTCGGCGGTTTTTCTGTCTTTTCCCAAATTTGATCGGATACTGGCAATGCACCTTAATGACGCCGTGCGCGACGACATTAATCGCTCTGTTTTGTGCTGGTTGGCGACCGTGGACGCGGATGGATTTCCAACCGTAAGCCCCAAGGAAATGTTCTGCGCCTATGGCAGTGATCGTCTTATCATTGCCGACATTGCCTCGCGTGGCAGTATTCGAAACCTGAACACCTACAACAAGGTGTGCGTGAGTTTCGTCGACGTATTTCGGCAAAAGGGGTTTAAAGTCAAGGGGGTAGCTAAGGTCATTCCATTGGGCGATCCGGGGTTTCAGGAAATCGCCTATCCGCTTCTGGAAAAGGCGGGGCCGGATTATCCGATCCGCAACATCATCTGCGTTCAGGTGGAGAAAGTTCAGCGCATCTGGGCACCCAGCTACAATCTCTTTCCGGACAAGGGAGAAGAGCAACTGATGCGCGAAGCCTACACCTTGTATGGCGTGCGTCCGCTTACCGAAGACGATGGCTCTTGAATCGTCCTCAGCCAAACAAAAATGCCGGAGGCGTGCTCATCCCTCCGGCATAGTCTGATCTTGGTCGCTGTTCTTCTTATCTTGACGCTGAAAAGCTCTAAGCCTTCACCACTTTCAAAGGCCGAAGGTCGTCCTTCTTCAGCTTCCACAGGTGGTAGAGGTTGATGAACACGCAGGTGCCATTCAAGAACACCACGGGCCATGCTTCGATGGCGAAGCCATAGGCGGTGAAGAAAATGCAGCCAATCATGTTCAGCACGCGCAGCCAAACCACATTGCCCATCAAAAGGGAAATCATGATCGTGATCGAGGCCAGATAGCCCATTGCTTCAATTATCATTTGGAGACCTCAAAGGCGGTTTCGAGTGCCAGTTCCATCATCTGGTTAAAGCTGGTCTGGCGTTGTTCCGAGGTGGCTTGTTCAGAAGTGATCAGGTGGTCTGACACGGTGAGCACGCACAGCGCCTGAACCCGCGCTTCGGCCGCAATGGCAAACAACGCTGCCGCTTCCATCTCAACCGCCAGAATGTTCATCTTCTGCATGGCTGGAAGCAGCGCCGGGCTCGACCCGTAAAACAGATCGTCCGACAAAATGTTGCCGAAGGCGGGCGAAAGCTTCAGTTTCTCCGCAGTGTCGGCGCAGGCCTTCAGCAGCGCAAAATCTGGTACGGCTGCAAAGTCATAACCTGAGAACCGCTCCCGGTTGATGGAGGAGGAGCAGCTTGCCCCTGTTGCAACAACAAGGTCCAGCAGCTTCAACTCTTCGCAAACCGCGCCGCAGCTGCCAATGCGCATCAACTTCTTGACGCCGTATTCGTGGATCAGCTCATGAGCGTAAATGGAAATGGAAGGCATGCCCATTCCGTGTCCCATCACGGAGAGTGGCATTCCTTTGTAAGTGCCTGTAAAGCCCAGCATATTGCGCACGTTGGTTACTTCGCGCACATCTTGCAGGTATGTGTCGGCGATGAATTTGGCCCGCAATGGATCGCCTGGCATAAGAACGGTTTCGGCGAAATCGCCAATCTCCGCGTTAATGTGGGCGGTCATCATTTTCTCCCTGTGCATTCCTCACAAGGGACGGTAAATAACGCTAGGGATTCAAAACAGGACATTTGTCCGCCTCAGTGGGAGTTGCCAGAGGAAAATGTGCGTAAAGCAGCAGGCTGATGCGGGCCTGGCCTATTTGACCGAGTGGATATCCAAGTCCGGCTTCCTCCGTAAAACCCTGAAAAAAGGGGACTTTGTGCTGCGGCAAGGGCAGCAGATCGATCAGCTTTACTGGCTCTCCAAGGGCACATGTACGGTGAATTACACTGCGGCGAACGGGCGCAGATATAGCCATGGCCGGTTTGGGCCCGGTGACCGCCTTTACGGCGAGATCGAGTTCCTGAACGGGCGGCCCGTTCAGTTCGACATTTGCTGCGATGAGGATGCGGAGGTGGTCGTCATTCCGCCCGCCGCGCTGGCGACCGTTATGCAGGAGCAGCCAAATGTGATCATCTGGTTGGCGCAGTGCATGGCGGAAACCTACCACCATGTTACCCAGCATCTCACGAACCAGTTCATGTTCCCCCTCGCCTACAGCATTGCCAAAGACCTGTTGGAACGGGAGCTGGGAAACCGGCCAGCGGTACAGTTTGACAAGGTGTTTCGGGAGGCCGAGCGGTTTGGCTGCTCCGAACGGGTGTATCGGCGTGCCGTAACTCAGCTTATCGATCTTGAGTTGGTGGAAAAAACAAATTCCCTGCTACGAATTACCGACATCGAACGCCTCAAACGCTATCTGGAAGAAGAAGAAAGCTGAGGAGCGCTCATGGATCGGGCGTATCACTCGCAACGTTGTACAAGGCGCACCGCCTCATGACGTTCTGTGCGACAGGGAAAGCCCGCTGCCGCTATGGCCATTGGGTCGAGCGGGCATAACTTTTCACCGCAAGAGGCCGGGTGCGGGGATAACCTGCAAGCCTTGGGGGCGGTCCCCAAGGCTCACCCAGCCCTCATCTAGTCGGGTCAGATCTTACGCTGTCTCCAGCAAACCGGCGGACTGAGGATCCAGAAACACAACCGCGTTCTGGTGGGTCTGCAAAATGGAGGCTGGGTACATCGGGTCCACCGGCCCGCTGATGGTGTGTTTCACGGCTTCCGCCTTGCGCTCATCTGGGGCAACGCAAATGATTTGCTCTGCTTTCATCATCTGCGGAATGGTCATGGTGATCGCGGTGCGCGGCACGGCGTCCAGGTCGGAAAACCAGCCTTCCTTTACCTGTTGGACGCGGGAGACATCATCAAGTTGTACCCCTATGAAGGCGCTGCCGCTTTCAAAGTTGGCGGGTGGTTCATTGAAGGCCAGATGGCAATTTTCCCCAATTCCGCAATAACATAGATCGATGCGGGTTTGGTCCAGACGATCTGTGAGCCGCGTCAGTTCTGCCACCATATCCTCGGCGTCTGCTTCCACGGGCACAAATTCCACGCCCGGCGCATGGGCTACAAAGCGCTCCAGAAGATACTTGCGAAAGCTGGCGGGATGATCGTCTGCAATGCCCACGAACTCGTCCAGATGGAACGCGGTGACCTTGTCCCAGGGCACGTCGTGCTCAGGTTTCACCAGGTCTTCCAGCATTCCGATCTGGCTTGTGCCTGTGGCCAGAATGATGTTGGCGTGGCCATGCTCTGAGATGGCCTTCTTGATAAGCTGAACGCCCAGTTCAGCGGCCCGGGCGTCCAAATCCGTCTTGTCGTCGGCAATTATGACCTGCATGCGTTTCTCCCAACCCAGACCGGTGAATTCACCTCAGGTAGCCAGCCTAGACTATCAAAAGTTTCCCTTTGAAAATACTAGCTGTTTTCTGCGTCTTCAGAAACCCAATGGATTTCTGAAGACGCCGGGTTGGTGAATAAGCCCTTAGAATTGCAGGTTAAACCGGGCGTTGAGGCCGTGGTTCTGGGCATCCGATGCGATCTGACCGGAGTAGGTCACGCCCACGCTGGCGCGATCGCTGAGGGCTGCTGCAAAGCCTGCTTCCACAAGGCCAACATCCTGTGCAATTGGCGTCCCTTCCACGGTGAAGCTGTTGCCGCCGGATGCAAAGCTCTGAGTGAAATCAATGGTTTCCTCAGATGCATGCTGCCAGCCAGCCATGCCGCGTGCGGTGATGGCGGTGTCGCCAAGCATGAAGGTGGACGCAACCCGCAGACCCAGGGTGGTGAACAAAACGTCATCGCTCTGGTCATCTGCTGTCAGAACTGCGTTGCCGCCTTCCTCGGTGAAGCCGTCACTCTCCAGGTTGACATAGGCAAGGCCTGCAAATGGCTCCAGATAAACACCAGAAACATCAAAGCCGTAGCCCAGTTCACCGAAGGCCTGATAGGTCATGGCATCCTGATCGGAGGTCACGCTGTCGGTAAACGTACCGCCGCCCAAGGACACAGCGCGCTTACCGTCCATCTGGTGCCAGGTGGCCGCCATGCCGCCGCGCACTTTGAACTGGTCAAACTGCGATCCGATGTAAGCGCCGATGGTGTAGTTGTCGCTGTCCATGGAAGACTGGCGGTCATCCACATCCATGTTGGAGGTGCTGTAGCCGCCCATCACGCCCACGCGGGCGGTGCCAAAGGCAAGCGCGTCCGCACCGAACATGACGCCGCCGGTTGAACGGTCCATTTCAGCGGCATTGCCATCTGCATCAGACTGGCCCCAGCTGCCGAAAGCCTGGCTCCACAGCGCAAGGCTGCCGAGTTTTTCGGTGCTCAGGTCAGACCCGACACGGGCGGCATCGCCGGCGGAGGCCTCATAGAGGCGATCGGCAGCCGCAGTGCGGGCAAAGCGGCTGTCTTCAATGAGCGCACCGCGTGCGGAAGCGTTGATTTCGCCGGACAAACTGTCATAGGCGGCGGCGGCCTCAGCTTCAGAGGAGGTGCTCATCACAACAGCGTTGTAGACCGCATTGGAGGTGTCCATGGACCCAATAACCGCGCCAACCGCGTTCTGGTTGACCGAGGCATCCGCGATTTCAAAGGTTACATCGTTGCGGGTCAAGGTCAGGGAGATGTCGTTGCCATCGCCCGATGCATAGTCAAGCGTCTCATCAAGGAACAACAGGTCGTTGATGTCCTTTACCTCAGTAAAAGTGCCGGTGATGGCGTTTGTGCCCTGATTGTCAAGGATGATGAACGGACCTGTTGGGGCAACGTCCCACTGGGTGGAGTCGTTTGGCGTCATCACCAGCTCAAGCGTGGTGCCGCTGATGTCCACATCACCTGTGACAACCAGCTGATCGGCCTTGGCAAGAGAGGCATTGACGTTGCCTTCCACCTCGATTTCCAGCACGCCAATGCCAGAGTAGTTGCCGTTAATGGTCGTCACGCCAATGGAGTTGCCCGGCGCGATTCGGCCGTTGTTGTTCGTGACATTGCCAATAATGGAGCCATGACCACCCAAAACACCCGTGCCTTCGACTTCAACGTTACTTTGCAGGCTTGCCGTGTTCTTGTCAGAAGAAGAGCCAACCACCAGCTTGCCGTCTCTGACGATTGTCGTGCCACCAACAACGTTGTTGGCGGCATCAAGGTGGAGGTCGCCCAGACCGGTTTTTTCAAGACGGCCTGCGGTGGTCACTGCGCCGGTGAGCGACAGGGTGTTGCCGGAAACATCCACCGTTCCATTCGCGCCATCCAGATCGAAGTTATCGAGCTCGATTGCCTCTGTGCCGGTCGTGCGGAAGGTACCCCCATTCAAAGAAATGGCACCGGTACCGAGCTGACTGATGTGAGAGACTGTAAGAACGCCGCCATTGATCAAGGTGCCGCCGGAGTAGGTGTTGGCGGCCGTAAGAGTGATGTCGCCCTCGCCAGACTTGATCAGCTTGCCTTCACCACTGATGACACCGTAAAAAGTGCCGTCATCATTCTGATCCAGTTCGAACTCAGCCCCACTCTCAACGTCGACACTGCTTTTCAAATTCTCAGTGGTGCCAACAAGCCGACCTTCTTCAATGGTGACCCCATTGAAAACATTGATCTCATCGGTCAAAGTGAGCGTGCCCGTACCGCGTTTTGTGACCGTTCCATTACCCCAGATGTCACCGTTGAAAGTGCCATCGGTATCCTGATCGAAACGGATATTGGAGTTGTAATAGAGCGCAAACTGCCCCTGTAGGCTGTCGGTATTGCCCGCCAGAGTGCCTTTGCTGACTGTCGTTCCGCCAGTATAGGTATTCATGCCAGTCAGTATGAGAGTGCCGGACCCGTATTTGTCGATTTTGCCGCCACCAGTGATGTTGCCAGTGTGAGTGCCACTGGTTTCTTGATAAAATCTCAGCCAGCCCTCATCTGAGATATCAATATCGCCCTGCAGGTTGCTTGACTTTACGACCAGAGATCCGCCCTCAATGCGGGTGCCGCCGGTATGGGTGTACTGCCCCTCTAGCACAAGCGATTCTGGCCCGGTCTTCACAAGGCGCCCTTCACCCGAAACGTTTGCTGTAAAACTGGTATCCGCAGTAGAGCCCGATGGAGGGTTCACCTCCAACGTTGCGCCATTTGCAACGGAAATGTCACCAATCAGATTGGACGTTCGGCCAGATAGTGTCCCTTGTTCAACAACAGTGCCGCCCGTATGGCTATTGGTCCCTGTCAGTGTGACAGTGCCGGTACCCGTTTTTACGAGGCGGCCATCCCCGACGTACCTTACAGAAGAAGTGCCGCTCGTTGCCTGATCAAATGTGAGAGTTGTTCCTGTAGAGGACGAAATATACCCTTGGAGGCTATCTGCCGTACCTTGTAGAGTACCCTCGTTGAGCCAAGTAATTCCCGAATATGTATTGGTACCGGTCAATATGAGCGTGCCGGTACCGGTCTTGGTCAGGCCCCCATCGCCAGAAAGATCGGCTTGTACTCCCACGTTGAAGGCCTGAGTGTCCAAAGTCAGCCCAGAACCGGACAATGTAAATGTATCGTTAGAGTCAAAGCCTGAGATAAAAGAGGCATTGTCTTCAAGTGCTTGTATGGTCCCGCCGTCCACATTAACAGCAACCGCACCGCCCGACTGAGCTTCAAGGTTCTTGCTGCTCAAAACTGCGCCGGATGAAATGGAGATGTGGGCCGTACCGTTGAGGTGCCCCAACCAAAAATCTCCCTGTGTGGAGAGTTTCGCGGAATTGCTCAGTTCCAGATACCCTGTGTCACGTTGGCCGACGAATGACGTGCCCCTGAACTCTACTTCTGTCCCTACACCATCAATACGCATGTAGGCTGTTGTATCTTGGTAAAACGTGTCAGATACCCAAACTTGACCAAAGCTCGCGGAGGCTCCATTCAAGAACTCTGCGACCACATTTGCGCCGCTCACATGGAGCGAACTCTCGGCCTCTAAAGTGCCTCCGTTAACACTCAGCACAGTTGTCTTGTCTGCGTAACTGCCCCCAAGATCGACCCTTCCGTATCCGGACGGTCCATCCTGAGCGATCAGTTTACCTGAACTATCAATAGTTAGTGACGCGTCGTCGCGCACAATCACACTGTTGAACGTTTGCTCATCCGAGATCGTTCGGGCCTCATTTGACAGATCAAGATCAGCAGCCATGCCCTTGGCAGTCGGCACACACAGAATTGTTATTGCCGTGGTTGCCAACAAAAAAGGTCTAAGCGAAAGAGTTGAATATTTTGGTGCGCGAGTGCTGCAGCTTTTCATTCTAGGGCCTTCCGAACAATGGCCCTAAAAAGAGCCAAATGAGAACGATTTGCCCTTTAAATGCCATAGTTGTTACTTTTACGCATGATGCAATTGCACTAGGCACATCAGAAACAGTACGGAAAACAAAGTTTTATACAGGTTTTTCGGTAACCTTCTATTAACCAGTCAAGTCATCGCAGCAGGCGAAGACCTGTCATCCAGCAAGACGGTTGTATTCGACAGCTAACTTCTTCAAAGACCGAAATTTCCTTTTCTGCGCTTTGTTGAAAATCTTGTACTCCGCTTCAAGCTGTACAACTGAGCGGAGAGAGCGTAGGAACTAGCCACCTTTACAGGAGACTGGCTATGACCCTTTCAGCGCGCATTACCGGCCTTTACGTAGGCAAATCGGAACGTCTGTGGCAGGACAAGGCGCCCTCAGCGATACGCAAAAAGTATCGGGAAGGGCCGCTGGAGTTGAACAAACTCGGTTTTCTAGAGGATGAGCAAGCGGATCTGGAGGTTCATGGCGGGCCGGAAAAGGCACTGCATCACTATGCTGCCGAACATTACGCGCGGTGGGCAGAGGAGTTTCCAGAGCATGCGGCCCTGTTCAAACCCGGTGCAGTTGGCGAGAACATCTCCACAACGGGCCTGACCGAAAGCAATTTGTGCCTTGGTGATGTTTTCTCTTTGGGCAGCGCAAGGGTGCAGATTTGCCAGGGCCGCCAGCCCTGCTGGAAGCTGGTCTCACACACGGGTATTGCCTCCATGGCCATGCGATTTCAAAAGACCGGATTTACGGGGTGGTACTACCGCGTTCTTGAAGGCGGCAGCGCGCGCGCGGGCGATACCATGAGCCTCTTGGACCGTCCTCATGAGGATCTGGTGCTCGCGGATGTGATTGCTGCCCGGTTCAATCCACGTCTTGACCCAGCCTTGGCACAGAAGCTTGCAGACACCGCTGTTCTCAGCGAGAGTTGGCGCAAAGCCTTTTTGAAGAAATCCCATGCGGGTTTTAAAGAAGACACCAGCAAGCGGCTGGACGGCTAAACGGGTCGGTTAAGCAACACTCCCTACTAAAAATCGGGATGTGTGCCCCCCATCTTCAGATCATCCAACCTCCCATTGACGGCTTGCCTGCGCGCTCCTCCTCTGCTGGCAAGCCGTTTCTTTTTTGTGCCGTGCAGCAGGGTATCCTCTGAAATTCAGTTGAACCTTTGTGCCATTTCGATCTGCCCGTAATGGGATATGCTTTCGTGCATCCTGTGAAGAGCACAGGCGCAAAAAGGCACCCGATGGAGCTTCTCCTACCTCTTGCTGACCGGCGTTACCGGTATCTTTTCGCGGCTCAAGTGATCGCGCTGTTTGGCACTGGCCTTGCCACGGTCGCGTTGTCGTTGCTCGCGTTCGATCTGGCGGGAGAAGAGGCTGGGCTGGTGTTGGGAACGGCCTTCACCATCAAGATGGTGGCGTATGTGGGGCTTGCGCCACTGAGCGCTGTGTTTACCGAACGCCTGCCCCGCCGGGCGGTGTTGGTCGCGCTTGGGCTGGTGCGCGCAAGTGTGGCGTTGCTGCTGCCATTTGTGACGGAGATCTGGCAGATCTACCTGCTGATTTTCATCATGCAAGCCGCTTCTGCTGCGTTCACGCCCACTTTTCAGGCCACCATTCCAGAGGTTCTGCCGGACGAAAAGACCTACACCAACGCGCTCTCCCTGTCCCGACTGGCCTACGACCTTGAGAACCTTCTGACGCCCTCTGTTGCCGCTGTTATCTTGCTGGTGACCAGTTACCAGAGCCTGTTCTGGGGCACTTCAATTGGCTTCCTTGCCTCTGCGTTGTTGGTGCTCAGCGTCGTGTTGCCTTCACCCAGGGCCAAGGGCGCTGCGCCCTTCGGTAAGCGGCTCACATCTGGCCTCAACATTTATCTGCGCACACCGCGGCTGCGCGGAATGCTGGCAATCTATCTGAGCGTTGCAGCAGGCGGGGCCATGGTGATCGTCAATACGGTGGTGTTGGTTCAAGGGTCCTACGGCCTGCAACCGGGTGATGTAGCCATCGCGCTGGCCTGCTTTGGCGGTGGCTCCATGGTGGCAGCGTTGGTGTTGCCAGCTGTACTGGAGCAGGTGCCAGACCGTGTTGTCATGCAGGCGGGCGCTGCGCTCATGGCGGTGCTCATGTCTGTGGGCACCTTCACAACCGGCTATGAGACACTTCTGGTGCTTTGGGCGTTGATGGGGCTTGGATATGGCGCGGCGCAAACACCGTCGGGCCGGGTTTTGAAGCGGTCTTCGCACAGTGCGGACCGCCCCGCACTGTTTGCCGCGCAATTTGCCCTGAGCCACGCCTGTTGGCTGTTGACCTATCCGCTTGCCGGATGGTTGGGCGCTGGCATTGGCTTGGGGCCGACATTCGTTGTTCTGGCGGCGCTGTGTTGGCTGGGGTTGATTTTGAGCCTGTGGCTCTGGCCTGCTTCCGACCGCGAAGCTCTGGTGCATTCTCACCCGGAAATGTCGAGGGATGATCCGCACCTTTCGCAGGGCGATCGCCGATTTGGGCGTACCCACCGCCATGCCTATGTAATTGATGACCTGCACCCGCATTGGCCACATCGGATGTGAGGCGGGGCTGCCCACGCCCCCACGTTAGAAGCGATTGACTTTTGAGTTGAAGTCGGGGCACCTTTGCGCCCGTCAATTGGTTCTCAGGAACATGCGTTACTGGGATTAAAAGGGAACACGGTGCGGCGTACCCATCAGGGACCAAATCCGTGGCTGCCCCCGCAACTGTAAGCGGCGAGCGAGGCTTGAGAGACCACTGGAAGGAGTTTCTTCCGGGAAGGAAAGCCAATTCGCAACGACCCGCAAGCCAGGAGACCTGCCGTTGATCGCCAAGGGGCAAGCCCTTGGATCCAACCGGACGCCGGGGTGAGCGTCTGGCGCGGAAATGAGCTGCAGGCCCAAAGATTTGAGCCGTATTCTCTTTCTTTGCCGTTCCCCCTTCGTCCTTTCCTAGCACCCGGCGCTGCCGGACTTATGGAGAGACGATACCTATGTCTTTTAAAAAACTTGGGCTTTCCGCCCTTGCTGCAACCGCCATTTTGGCTTCCCTGCCCGCACAGGCCCACTTTCAGCTCGCCTATTCGCCTGAAGTGAACCTGCAAGAGTCAGGAGACCTGCCGCTGAAGCTGGTGTTCTGGCATCCCTTCGAAAACGGCCATGTGATGGATATGGAAACGCCGCAAGCGGTCTATGCCATCAACCGTGGCAAAAAGATTGATCTTATGGGCAGCTTGAAGCCCATTTCGTTTCAAGGTTCAGAAAATGCCGGTTCGGCCTTCGAGGCAACGCTGCCGGTCAAGCGCTCTGGCGACTATGTGGTGGTGGTGGAACCTGCCCCCTACTTTGAGGCCAGCGAAGACATCTTCATTCAGCAGATCACCAAGTCTTACTTCAACCGTAGTGAGGTGCCGACCGATTGGATGGAACCGCAAGGGCTGAAAACGGAGATCATTCCGCTGAACCGGCCCACCAACATCGTGGCGGGCTCCACTTTCAGCGGCAAGGTGCTGTCTGATGGCAAGCCGGTGGCCGGTGCCGAAATCGAGATTGAGTACATGGCCGCAGAGCCCGACATGGAGAACAACCGCGCTTCGGAAGCAACGGCTTCTCCTTTGCCGGGGGGCTCTCTGGTCGCGGTGACCGATGCCAATGGCACCTTTACCTTTGGTGTGCCCAAGGCCGGGTTCTGGGGCTTCGCCGCGCTTGGTACTGGTCCGGACAAAGTGCATGAGGGCAAAGAGCTTTCGCAGGATGCGGTAATCTGGGTGCGTGCCTATGCCATGGATTGAACCCAACGCTCTCAACCTGTTCAAGGAAACGGCCCATGCACATCGTTGATGGTGCCCTCTCCAGCCCCGTCGTCATCGGCGGGGCACTGATCGCCGCTGGCGGCGTGGCCGTGGGCCTCAAGAAACTTCCGCTGGAGCGGATACCCGCAGCGGGCGTTCTGTCCGCCTGCTTCTTTGTCGCCTCGCTCATTCATGTCCCTCTGGGACCCACCAGTGTGCACCTGATCCTGAACGGGCTCGCCGGGCTTGTTCTGGGCTGGGCGGCATTTCCCGCCCTGTTCGTTGGGCTCCTCTTGCAGGCCGTGTTTTTTGGCTTTGGCGGGCTCACCGTATTGGGCGTCAACACCACCAACATCGCCCTTGCCGCGGTACTGGCTGGCGTCCTCTGCCGACCGGGCGTGGTGCGCGGCTCGCCTTTCGTCGCATCGCTTTGGGGCGGGCTGGCGGGGGGGCTTGCCATTGCCTTCACTACCGTGCTGGTGGGGGCGTCTCTGGCCCTTTCGGGAGAGGCGTTCATTCCAGCGGCAAAGCTGGTGTTCTTCGCCCACATCCCGGTGATTGCCGTGGAAGCTGTTCTGACGGGCATGGCGGTGTATCTTGCAACCAAGGTGAAGCCGGAGCTTTTCGGCGCTCTGACACCGGGAAAGGCAATATGAAACACTTTGCAACCGCAGTCTTCGTGCTGTTCGCCTGCCTGAGTTGGCATTCAACGCCCGCCGAGGCGCACAAGGTCATCACTTCCGTTTTCGTCAGCGGCTCGGCCATTGAAGGGGAAGTGGGTTTTTCAAATGGCGATATGGCCGCTGGAGCGCTGGTGGAAGTCTTTGACGACAACGGCACGAAGCTTGGCGAAACCACAACGGATGAGGAAGGTTTCTTCACCTATGTGCCAACCGCCAAGGTGCCCCACATCTTCAAGGCAAATCTTGGACAGGGCCATGTTGCGCAGGCGGAGCTACCGGCAGACGACGTGCCTTTTGACCGGGGCGGCTCAAATGCGCTCTCCTGGGCCGAAAAGCCAGGTCTGGCCAGTGATACCACGGCCTCTCCTTCAGGTGCGGAAGTTGCCCCTGCTGCAAGCCCTGCGGCGGAACAAACCGCGTTTACAGCTCAGCCTTCGTTTGATCTGGCCGCCTTTGAAGAGGCACAGCGCAAAATGATTGCTGAGGCGGTGCGCAAGGAAGTGCGCCCATTGCAGCGAGAGTTGATCGCCTACAAGGAAAAGACCGACCTCCAGACCGTTCTGGGCGGCATTGGCTACATCCTCGGGATTTTTGGCGTTGGCTTTTACATCGCCGCCCGGCGGAAGCTGAAGGAGACAACCTGAATGGGCCATCTGGCTGGCAGCGAACGGGCAACGTTGAACACCGCGACCGCTGAATCGCGTCTTCTGCAGCGGCTTGATCCGCGTACGCGGGTGATCTGTGTTCTGGTGTTTGCTGTTTGTGTTGTGGCGCTCTCCAGCCCGCTGGCACTTGCCGTCGCTCTGGCCGTGCCCGCTACGCTCATGCTGGTGCAGGGGCTGCCCATTGGCAAGACCTTGCGCCGCATGGCCGCCATGGATGGTTTCATCATCTTCATGCTGGTGCTGCTGCCGTTCACCACGGCGGGACCGGCGGCCTTTACCCTGTTCGGGTTCGACGCGTCCACGACCGGCATCTGGAAGGCGGTTGAGATCGGCCTGACGGCCAACGCCATCATTCTCATGGTATTGGTGCTTGTCGGGACACTGGAGCCAGGGCAGCTTGGCCATGCACTCGCGCGGCTCAGAGCACCGGAAACACTTGTACATCTCATGCTTTTCACCGTGCGCTACATCAGCGTATTGCAGGAGGAATACACCCGGCTGCGCGCTGCCATGAAGATGCGCGGCTTCACGCCCAAAAACACTCTGCACACCTACCGGTCATTCGGGTATCTGGTGGGCATGTTGCTGGTGCGGGCCGTTGATCGCTCGGAGCGTATCCTTGATGCCATGAAGTGCCGAGGGTTTGATGGCAGGCTCTACCTTTTGGATGATCTGCGCTACTCCAAGGCCGACTTTACCTTTGCTCTCGTTTTTTCCGGCGCTCTTGTGGTGTTGATTGGTCTGGAGGTTTTCAGTGGCTCTGCTGTTTGATCTGAAAGACCTGCGGTTTGCCTATTCCGGCCGCGCGCCTGTGCTCAATGGCACCAGCCTGACGCTGGCACCCGGCGAAAGGCTGGCGCTCATCGGGGCTAACGGGGCGGGAAAAAGCACCCTTTTGCGGCTCCTTGTGGGGCTTCACCATCCGCAGGGCGGCACCATAACTGCCTTTGGACGGGAGCGACGGGAGGAGGCAGATTTTCATGAGGTGCGCTGCAAGGCGGGCTACATGTTTCAAGACCCGGATGACCAGTTGTTCTGCCCCACCGTTCTTGAAGACATCGCCTTTGGTCCGCTGAACCTTGGGGCTTCCAAGGCTGAAGCCGTTGCCATTGCAGAAGAAATCCTTAGCAATCTGCACCTGTCGCACTTGCGCGATGCCATCACCTACAAGCTCTCCGGCGGTGAGAAGCGATTGGTTGCCCTCGCCTCCGTTCTTGCCATGAAACCGGAGGTGCTGCTTCTTGATGAGCCCACCAATGATCTGGATGAGGCCAACGAGGCGCGGCTCCTTGAGATCCTGCTGGGGTTGCCGCAGGCCATGATCGTTATCTCCCACAACGCTGGCTTTCGTGACCAGCTTGCAACCCGGCGGCTGCACCTGAAGGACGGCATCTTGAAGGAAGCATGAGCCCCGCCGGAAGGTAAAGCTTGCGTTTCTGGACGATTCCGTGGTTTACGACCGCAACAGATCACGCCATGAAAGACAAAAATGACCATGCACCCAGACACCCTGCCTGATGACAAGGAGACGGTTATTCTCGTTGACGAAAACGACGAGGCAATCGGTACGGCAGGCAAGCTGGAGGTGCATCTGGATGCAAGGCTGCACAGGGCCGTCTCTGTGTTTGCAGTAACCAGCGCGGGTGAGCTGATTATCCAAAAGCGCGCCGCTGCCAAATACCATAGCGCCGGAAAATGGGCGAACACGGCGTGCGGCCATCCGCGCCCCGGCGAACCGTTGGAAGCGGCCGCTCGCCGGCGCATGCGCGCAGAGCTGGGGTTTGAAGCCCCGCTGACCCATGGATTTTCAACGCTGTACAAAGCCGATTGCGGGAACGGGTTGACTGAACACGAGCTGGTGCATGTGTTCTTTTGCAAGACCGATGAGGCCCCTTCGCCTGTTCCTTCCGAGGTGGAAAGGGTCCGCAGTGTGTCCCTCGCGCAAGTTCGGCAAGAGCTGGCCAGTTCTCGCGATGAGTTCGCGGTGTGGTTCCAGTTTTACCTTGATGAGCACTTTGACGATCTGCAGCGCGAGATCGCCAAACTCTGAGCATTGAACAGCTGCCAAGAGGCTTTTCAGTAAGGCTCTGCTTTTCCAGCAGCAGGCGCGTGGGCACTGTCTTGCGCCAAACCCCGTGCAATCTGGAGGAGCGGATCGTTATGACGGCTCTTGAGATGGGCGAACAGGACCCGAACGTGGGTTGGGGTTTGATAGACAAGCTCCACTTCGCCATTTTCTTCGGCTTCTTTGGCCGTGTCGGCATGCAAGAGCCCAACGCCGACCCCGCCTGCAACAAGGGTTCGGGTTACGCTTTCCCGGTCGATGCTGATGATGCGTTTGGGCTGGATGTTATGGGTAGCAAACAGGTTTTCCGCCGTGCGGCCACAGCAGGTGTTGCTGGCCGGGCAGATCCACTGCATGTCTGCAAGACGGGCCCAATCCGGCTCGCCCGGTGTGAAGCCCGACCCCTTCGGCGCGGCAAGATACACATTGAAGTGGGACATTTCCACGGTGGTCAGGTCAGGATCATCGGCGTGGGAGCGGTTAAAGATGCCTGCATCCAGCGACCCATCCTTGATCCCATTTAGCACCGAAGGACCAAAGCCGTGTTGCAGCTCCACTTCAACTTCGGGGCAGCGCTGCGCCAACTGGGTCAGCAAGCGGCCAACCGCCTCGGCGTTGGACACATCCCCTGCTCCGATGCGGAGCTTGCCGGTGATGCTTCCCTTGATGCGGGAGGCTTCTGCGATGAGATCCTGATGGACACTCAAAGTGGCTTCGGCCTTGATGAGAAGACGTGCGCCCGCGTTGGTGAGCACCATCCCGCGGGCGGTGCGTTCAAAGACCTCAAGGCCCAGTGTTTCTTCAATGGCCTTGATGTGCGCGCTGACGGCAGGTTGGCTCAGGTTGAGCTTTTCTGAGGCGCGGGTGATGCTGCCCTCCCGCGCCACACTCACAAATGTCTTCAGCTGATAGATTTCCATCAGAGATCTTTCCGGTTGCCATCGCGCTCTGGATGGTTGCCTTGCAGTTTAGACCAAGCCAAGCAGATGCCACCAGAGCAGATCAAGCGGCCAGAGGATAAACGCCCCAAGAAAGAACAGGGTGAGACACACCTTGGTCACGGCTCCAATGGTCAGGTTGCCAATCTGCATGGCGGCTACCAGTGGCGGTGCCTGATAGGGCAAGAACACATTGGAGAACGCCAAGACCTGCGTCATCAGTACGGTGGAGAGGGGAAGTCCGGTCAGGGCCGCAAGGTCTTGCGCCATGGGTGTCATGACAGCAGGAACGCCCGGCAGGTTGGTGACAAGGGCGACAAGCGACGAGATGCCCGTGAGCACGCTCACATTCCACAGTTGTGCGCTTTGGTCAAACGAAGCGTAGGCTGAGATGGAGTGTACGAAGACCTCCCCCAGTCCCGTTTCGGAGATAACAGAGCCAAGGCCGATGAACCCAACGACAAAGAACAGGGAGGCATAGTTCAGCTTTTCAAAGCAGTCTTTGGCGGCAAGGTTTGTTTGGGGCAGCAGGCAGTAGATTGCAGCGCCCATGGCAACCCAGCCCGGTGACACATGGTGAATGCTGTCCGTCAGCCAGAGCCCAAGGCAAAGAGCAAGAACGGCCAATAGGTGGCGTTCGTGACCGGAAAGCGGCGCGGCCGGGCCATCGGTTTTGGCGCTGTGGGTTGGGTCTTGATCCGGAAACAGCCAGGCAATCACAAAAAGCATGAGAACAGCTTTCAGCGCACCAAGAATGGGGAAGTGCAGCAGCAGATAGTCTGCATAGGAAATCTGGTGGCCGTAGAGCGTCTCCGCCATGCTGGACAGGATGAGGTTCGGCACGTTTGCAGGCAAAATGGTGAGTGCTGGCATGAAGGTGGCAAAGGAAGCTGCGAGCACCATGCCCGTGCGGCCGTTAGAGCCTTCACCGTACCCCATGCGTCCGGCCAGCGTGATGATGATGGGCACCATGATGACGATGCGGCCAATGGCGGATGGAATGACAAAACTGAGCGCCAAGGCAAACACGATGACGCCGCCTAAAACGCCGCGATAGGAGCTTCCAAGGAGCCGTGCAATCAGCACTGCTGCGCGTTGATCGAGTCCGGTAAAGCGGATGGAGGCATTCAGAACCAGGCTGGCAAACAGCAGCCAGAATGTTGAAGAGCCGAAACCGGAGAACACCGTCTGTGCCGGGGCAATCTGAAACACAACCACAATCAGGAAGAACAGCAGGGACGTCCAGTGCAGAGGGACGACGGCAGTCGCCCACATGCCAATGCAGAACACGACCAGTGCGCAAGCCGCCGCCATGGATGGGGTCAAAGCAGAGGCGGTCAGCAAGCCGACGCCTGCACTCGCTACAATAATGATGGAAAGCTGCACCTTTTGTGCTGCGGAAAAGGTGGAGAGAGCGACCTGGGTGGCTGGGGCATTGCTGCGGCTGGCTGGCGAGGCATCGCTCTTTGGGGAAAGCGTTGTATCTGTCATGGGCAGGACCATGCCCGCTGAGTCCCACAAGGTCCAATTGTATATTCTGAGCATACCCCTCACCTTTTGTGAGGACCGGTCAGCCCCCCCCCGCCTCACCCGGCCTCAGCTTTCAAGCCGAGACCTGGTCCGGTGGGAGGGCTGCTCTCAGCGCGTCATGCGTCTTTGGGCTGGTAGTCCGCAGGGTTCACATTTGCGGGGCGGCCCTCGATTGAAAGATGTGTGGTGCGTGGTTCGCTTCGGGCAATGACCTTGCCTCGGCGGACAACGGCCAAACGGGCGGCTTTGAGACGCAGGGCCTCAATGGTGTCCCGTGCCTGCAGCAGCACGAAGTCCGCATTGCAGCCGCGCTCAACACCGTATCCTTCCAGCTGCATGATCCCGGCCGGGTTCTTGGTGACCGCATCGAAGCAGTAGCGCATGTCATTACGGCTGGTAAGCTGAGCCACATGCAGCCCCATGCTCGCCACTTCCAACATGTCCGCATTGCCGAGGGAATACCAAGGGTCCATCACGCAGTCATGGCCGAACGCCACGTTGATGTGGTGCGCGCGCAGTTCCGGCACACGGGTCTGGCCCCGGCGCTTGGGGTACGTGTCGTGACGCCCCTGAAGCACAATGTTGATGAGCGGGTTGGCAATGGCAGAGACCCCCGCTTCTGCCATGAGCGGCAGCAGCTTGGAGACGTAGTAGTTGTCCATTGAGTGCATGGAAGTGAGGTGCGACCCTGCCACTCTGCCCTGAAGGCCAAGTCTTTGGGTCTCATAGGCCAGCGCTTCCACGTGACGGGACAGGGGATCATCGGTCTCGTCGCAGTGCATGTCCACCATCAGGCCCCGATCTGCTGCCAGCTCGCACAGCGCCCGAACCGAGCGCTTGCCATCTTCCATGGTCCGCTCAAAGTGCGGGATGCCGCCGACCACATCCATGCCCCTATCCAGCGCGCGCTTCATGTTTTCTTGGGAAGTGGGGAAGCGGTAGTAGCCGTCCTGAGGGAACGCGACCAGCTGAAGATCGATGTAGGGGGCGACTTTCTTTTTCACCTCAAGAAGCGCTTCCACGCCCAGAAGCCGATCATCGCAAATGTCCACGTGGCTGCGGATGGCCAAAAGGCCTTGAGACACCGCAAGATCGCAGTATTTTAATGCCCGCTCGACAACTGCGTCTACGGTGAGAAGCGGCTTCAGTTCAGCCCACAAGCTGATGCCTTCGAGCAAGGTGCCGCTTTCGTTCATGCGTGGCAGGCCGAGGGAAAGCGTTGCGTCCATATGGAAGTGGCTGTCCACAAACGGCGGGCTGACCAGATAGCCCTGTGCGTCCAGCACCTCACCGGCTTCTGCCGTTATGCCGCGCTCGATGGCGGTGATCTTGCCGCCACTGACGGCGATGTCCATGCCGGTTTCACCGGTGGTGAGTGTTGCGTTTTTAACCAGTAGATCCAGAGACATGAGGTCTGCCTGTCGTCACGAGTAATCTTGAGTAATGGGGCGCGCCTTCGGGCTAGCGCTGCCCCCGGAAGTAAGGTTGCAAAAGCGCCCTCGGATAGTCAGCCTTGCGGGCAACGATCACCAGCGCCACGATGGAGAGCACATAGGGGATCATGAGGAAGATCTGCGAGGGAATGGCACCGCCAACTTCGTTTTGCAGGCGGATTTGAAAGGCGTCAAAGGCACCAAACAGCACCGCTCCCAGTAGCGCCTTGCCGGGCCGCCACGATGCAAACACCACCAGCGCGATGCAGATCCAGCCGCGCCCATTGATCATGCCGAAGAAGAAAGCATCAAACGCGGACATGGTGAGGAACGCACCGCCCAGAGCCATAAGCGCGGAGCCCACCATGACAGCGCCAATGCGCAGGCCATAAACGGAGAGCCCCTGGGCTTCCACAGCAGCGGGGTTGTCTCCCACGGCGCGGATCGCCAGCCCAAGCGGCGTGCGATAAAGCACAAATCCAACCACCAGCACGAGGGCCAGTGCAAGGAACGTCATGGGCGTTTGCTGAAACAGCGCCGGGCCAATGAACGGCAGGTCCGACAGCCCCGGCACATCCAGCGGCTGGAAGGCCTCAATGCGCGGCGGTGAGGAAACGTTGGGCAAGGCCGTGCGATAGGTGAAGTAGCTCACGGCGGTGGCAAACAGGGTGATGCCAAGGCCGGAGACGTGCTGTGACAGCCCAAGGGGCACGGTGAGAATGCCATGGAGCAGGCCAAACACGGCTCCGCACCCGGCCGCAACAGCAACGCCGGTCCAAAGATCGGCCCCAAGCCAGACCGCCATCCAGCCGGTCATGGCCCCGACAACGAAAATGCCCTCAATGCCAAGGTTCAGCACTCCAGCGCGCTCGCAAATGAGCGCTCCCAGAACGCCGAAGATAAGCGGTGTGGCAATGCGAATGGCAGCGGCCCAGAAACTGGCGGAGGTCAGAATGTCAACGTATTCCATTTCAGAACTCCTCGGCTTCTTTTTTCTTTGGCAGCTTGGGCCTGACGAACCGCACCTTGAACCGCACGAACAGCCCCGAGACCAGCACACAGAGCAGCGACAGCGCCACGATGAGATCTGCGATGTAATTGGAAACGCCCATGGCGCGGCTCATGCTGTCCGCCCCCACAAAAACGGCGGCGATGAAGATGGCCGCAGCCACAACGCCGAGGGGCGACAGGCCCGCCAGCATGGCAACCACGATGCCGGTATAGCCAAAACCGGGCGACAGATCCGCGGTCAGGTAGCCTTTGAGGCCCGCTACTTCCGAGACACCGGCAAGGCCAGCCAAGGCCCCGGAAAGAAGCCCCACCTTGACGTAGGTCGCTGTGACGGGGATGCCCGCATGCCGGGCGGCGGAGACGTTCTCTCCCGTCGCGCGGATTTCAAAGCCCCAGACGCTTCGGGTCATGATGATGAAAACGATGAGCGCCGACACCAGAGCGATGACCAGGCCCCAATGAACGCGCAGACGCGGGAACATCTTGGGTAAAGTGGCCGCTGCAGAAATGGGCTCGGACTGAGGCCAGCCCATGCCCATGGGGTCTTTCATCGGCC
Source organism: Pseudovibrio exalbescens (assembly GCF_028737195.1). Classification (GTDB taxonomy): domain Bacteria; phylum Pseudomonadota; class Alphaproteobacteria; order Rhizobiales; family Stappiaceae; genus Pseudovibrio; species Pseudovibrio zosterae. The sequence continues at coordinate 347,654 of NZ_JAQZAJ010000004.1, forward strand.
CCTCCAGCATCATCTGCACAAACAGCAGCACCACGAAATTCAGGAGCAATGTGGTGACCACCTCATCAGCCCCAAGCTTGGTCTTCAAAAGGGTCGGGACCAGCATCAAGGTGCCGCCCGCCATCATGCCAGCAGCGATGATGAGCGGGATCATGATGTAGGGCGGCGCCGCGATGGCACCTGAGCCCACGGCGACAGCGGCCAGAGCCCCCACATAAAGCTGGCCCTCGGCCCCGATGTTCCAGAGTTTGGCCTTGAAGGCGATGGAAGCCGCAAGGCCTGTGAGGATCAAGGGCGTGGCGCGGGCGAGCAGCTCGGAAATGGCGAAGGGCGAGCCGAATGCGCCTTTTGCCATGGCAATGAAAGCCCCTTGAACATCCGCCCCCGCCGCAGAAATGGGGATAGCGGCCAAGGCCAGAGCGGCGATGCCCGCAATGACAGGCACGAGAAAAGCATAGGTGGAAGAAACGTGCTCGCGCGGTTCGAACCGGATCATGCCGCTTCCTCCTTCTTCAGCTCATGGCCTGCCATCATCAGACCCACGGAGCTCTTATCCAGCTCTTCCGTGCGGATGGGCTCGGAAAGATGGCCACGGTGAATGACCGCAATGCGATCGGAAAGCTGGAACAGTTCGTCGAGATCTTCGGAGATGAGCAAGACCCCAGCCCCTCTATCGCGCGCTTCCAGCAAGCGGCGGTGAACTTCTGCGGTCGCCCCCACATCAAGCCCGCGAGACGGCTGTGCTGCGAGCACCAGTGCGGGATGCTGGTCCAGCGTCCGGGCCAGAACGATTTTCTGAATGTTGCCGCCTGAAAGCAGGCGTGCGCGGGCTTTGGCCCCCGGACAGCGAATGTCATAGGCCTTGATGGCGGCTTCTGCCCGGCGCTTGATGGCTCCGTACCGGAGCAGCCCAAAGCGCTGATAAGCGGGGCGGCGGATTTCTTCAATCACCAGATTGCTGGCGACGGACATGGAGCCCACGATGCCATCGTGGTGACGATCTTCAGGAATGCGCGCAACGCCCTGCCTGATGGCAGCGCTTGCTTTGGCCGGCAACGGCTTGCCTTCCAATTTCAGTGTGCCGCTGGTGGCCGGTATCAGGCCGGAGATGAGCTGCTGCAATGTGGACTGGCCATTTCCGGAAACACCTGCGAGGCCAATGATTTCGCCGCGGCGTAACGTCAGGGAGACGTGGTCCAGCGCCTCGCGCCCCTCACCCGCGCTCACCTTGTCGAGCACCAATAGCGGCTTGCCCGGGTTGCCCGGAGTGCGCTGGACGGCCTCAACGCTGTGGCCCACCATGAGGTCCGCCAGCATTTGCCTGTCGCATATCGAAGTGGCAAGATCTGCAACGATTTCGCCGCTGCGCAGTACAGCAACCCGGTCTGAGTGGCCCAGCACCTCTGCCATCTTGTGGGAGATGAAGATGATGCCGAGGCCCTGTGAAGACAGCTTCTTGAGGGTGGCGAACAGGCTCTCGGATTCCTGCGGCGTGAGCACTGCGGTTGGTTCGTCGAGTACAAGAATGCGGGCGTCGCGATAAAGCGCCTTCAGGATCTCAACCCGCTGACGCTCGCCAACAGCGAGGCGGGAGACCCTTACATCCAGATCAACCTCCAGACCAGAGGCCTCCATCAGGCTTTCCAGCTTGGCACGGGCCTTTGAGCGGGAAAAGCGCATCGCCCACAGGCTTTCAGTCCCCAAAACGATGTTCTCAAGCCCGCTGAGGTTCTCAGCCAATGTAAAGTGTTGATGCACCATGCCGATGCCAGCGTCCAGCGCGGCGTGGGGAGCACCGGGCTCCAGAACGTGCATGTCGCCGTTCCATCCGCGCACCCGCACTGCGCCCTCCTCTGCCACATAGTGCCCAAACAAGATGTTCATGAGCGTGGTCTTGCCCGCACCATTTTCGCCCAGAAGTGCCACAATTTCACCGGCGTGCAAGTCCAGCGAAACATCCTTGTTGGCAATGAGGTCTCCAAAGCGCTTGGTAATGGAGTCCAAAGCCAGAAGCAGGTTCTGACTCATCTCCCTTTCGTGATCTTCTTGCGCCATTATGCCCTCACCTGACCTGAACACGGCTCTTTCGAGAACCGGAGAGCCGAACCGGAAAACAGTCGGGCAAGACCGCCCGACCATCTCTCTTGGAAGTCCGAAAGGCCCGGTTACATGGTGGACTTGGGCTCGGTGTCGTCGATCTCGACGGTGAACGACTTGTCGAGAATGGCCGCTTCTTTTGCCTTTACAGCTTCAAGAGTCTCGGCATCGACAAGGGTTTCGTCGGCAATCAAGCTGCCGCCACCAAATTCCATGAAGGAATAAACGCCATAGTCTTCACCGGTAAAGGAGCCGTCCTTAACCGCAGCAATGGCCTTGTCGATGGTCGGCTCCATGTGCCAGATGGCAGAGGCCAGAATGGTGCCAGGGTAGTCGGCGGCAGTGTCAATCACGTTGCCGATGGCGAAGATGCCCTTCTCCTTGGCTGCGTCAGATACGCCAAACCGCTCTGCGTAAAGGACATCCGCACCGTTTTCGATCATGGCATAGGCGGTTTCCTTGGCCTTTGGCGGATCGTACCAGGAGTTGATGAAGGTCACCATGAACTCAACGTCGGGGTTGGTTTCCCGCGCGCCAGCCATGAAGGCATGCATGAGGCGGTTCACCTCAGGAATGGCAAAGCCGCCGACCATGCCGATCTTGTTGGACTTGGAGGCGGCTCCTGCAATCATACCGGTGAGATAGCTTGGTTCATGGATGAAGTTATCGAACACGGCAAAATTTGGCTCTGCCGCCGGGAACGATGACCCCATGAGGAAGGCAACCTCCGGGTATTCCGCTGCAACCGCACGGGCGGCGCGCTCCACGGCAAAGGCCTCTCCAACAATGAGCTGGTTGCCCGCTTCAGCGTACTCACGCATCACGCGCTCGTAGTCTGTATTGGCGGTGTTTTCAGAGTAAACGTAGGTAATGTCGCCGCGCTCTTGTGCGGCCTTGAGCGCTTGGTGAATGCGCCCAACCCATTGTTGTTCCACGGGAACTGTGTAGATCGCAGCCACTTTGAGCGGGTCAGCAGCCTTTACGGTGGAAGTACAGAATAAGGAAACCATCGCGGCCATGGCGATAACAGCAGAGAAGACAGCGCGTCTCGTCCAGCCGGTTGTTTGCTCTACAAACATAAACACCCCCTGATTGAAATTGGAACCGGATCACCACAGCTCCACGCGTGGAAGCTGTGTCCTGCCCTTCATCGCGGGAATGATGAAAGCGCAATTGCACTTCATAAAGGCATTAAAAACGGCTTTATACGAGAACAATTCAGGCTTGACTAGCCACTGAGACAAAATAAGGGCACGCCACCCTTACTTGTATGCGCGGAATTTGATGGGATTTCCTTAGTAAATTCCCATTGCATTGCTGCATTTTTTCTTGTCCGTCCTTGCTGAAAAGGAATGGATTGCACTGTGAGGTCCGGCGAAAATTGCTGGCCAATATTTCAGCACGCTCTCAATACTGAATTTTATTGCGGTGTGTAAAATAATTTACAAAGCTGTCATGGTGCCTAGCGTTGTCAAAGAGTTGCGCGATTCTCATCAATTTCGCCTGCTTGCAGCGATCGGGTGCGTGTAAATGCTTAGCGCCCAAAGTCGGAATCGGGGTGTCGCAACGGCACAAATCCGCAGTTTTCCACCAATCTGGTTCCATTGAGTAATACATGACGATTTAGGTCAGGTTTTAGTTGCAATCCATTACTTAAAATTAATAGTGAGTTGCAACTAGCCAGGCAGAGGCAGCTCTTGCGTGTGATTGCACGCTGCCCCCACCCAGCCCACATCCGAAAATCAAACAAAATATTGCGGGGGCAATTTTGTTGGCAACAACTCAGAGGCGCTTTGTCAGAGCGCTCCTGTGCACGTCGGCGCTCACCCTGGTGACACCAGCATTGGCACAGGAAGCAGAAGAAACCGTTCTTGAAGAAATCGTGGTGTCACAGCCAACAGGTGCCGGGGCCGTTGAAGGCATTCTTGGTGGTGGAGATGACGCAGCTCAGGGCAAGACTGTTCTCACACGAGAGCAAATCAAAACAAGTGGGGATGGCTCCGGCGACGTTAACTCCGTGCTGCGCATGCTTCCCAATGTGCAGTGGGTTGATGACACCTCGGAAGATTCAGGGGAAAGCGCGAGTACACTGCAGGACCTTCGGCCTGAGCAGTTTTCCATTTCAGGAGCTGGCGTTGATCAGAACAATTTCGTTTTGGACGGGGTCGGCATCAACAGTATGGGCGGGCATTCTGAAGCCAACAATCGCTTGATTGACGATTCATACGCGCCTCTGCCTGATCAGCTGTACTCCCTGCACTCTCAAACGGTTTATGTGCCTCAGTCGCTGGTTGAATCGATTACCGTTGAAGACAGCAACATCTCTGCACGGTATGGCGACTTTCAAGGGGGTGTTGTCTCTTTGGAAACACTCGCTCCATCAGATACATGGACCGGGTTTCTAGAGGCGGAGGGCTCCGGCAGTCCTTTGACCAACTACAAGCTGGCAACGGAGGACGGTGAAAACCCTCGCGATATAGATCCGATTGATTTTCGCAAGTACAACGGCGCTCTGGCGATTTCAGGCCCCATTCTGGAAGGCTTCAACTTCCTGTCCTCTGTCTCCGTACGCAGCGCGCAGACGACAAGAGACCGCCAGCCCGAATACGTTGACGAGATTGCCGAAACACAAACGTTCTCCACCAGTGTCCTGAACAAGCTGGAACTTGAACGGGACTTCGGCACCATCAATGTCTCCAGCATGATCAATTTCTATGATCAGGAGTTTGAGTCCCACAACACATACTACAACGGCGTGGTTCTGAAGGGCGACAGTACGACCAACTCTCTCAGCTTTACAAAGGAGTTGGATGACATCGGGGCCTTCTCAGAAACCACATTCAATACAAAGCTGTTCTTCAACACATCGCGCAAAGGGCGGGACGAAGAAGAAAGCACTTATTACGACGCGCGCTATCGCTACAAAGGTGTTGTGCTGGATGAACTGTCTGACGTGTGTCAGGACGTGCCAAGTGAGACCACTGTCAAGTGTGGTTACGGCGGCGGCGGGGATCTATATCAGGATGAGTATGGCGGCGGAGGGTCTTTTGATGTCTCAACGCGCATTCTGAACCAGAGTTTCCACTTCGGTGGTGGTTTTTCTCGCACAATCTTGCGGCGAGAGCGCCCGGAGACCGTAACAACTTATACCAGTCAACGCACCGGCAGCTTTACCTGCTCCGATCCAAACGACCCCTTCTGCTACGACGACAAGGGGTATCTGTCATACAAGCAGGTCAGAGATCCCTATGACGTCACAGTGGGTCTCACCAAACTTGATTTTTGGAGCGAGCTGGACCTCACCTTTGGGGACTTCGAGTTCCGGCCGGGTGTGCGTTTTGACTATGAAGACTATCTGGAAAACCTGACTGTTGCGCCGCGTTTGCGCGCCAGCTGGTTCGCCACTGATAATCTGACCATCACAACTGGTTTTAACCGCTACTACGACAATGCGATGTTGAGCTATGCGCTAAACGCCAAAATACCGGACACTAGGGGTTACAGACGTACAATCGAGGGCGGTGTCGTCAGCAATGAAGACGGTGGTGACGGCTGGCAGCATTTCAAAAACTTCGCCAATACCAATTACGACCAATTTGGTCTGAGTACGCCCTACAACGACGAATTTGCTTTTGGCTTCACCTATGATGATCTGCCATGGCTCGGCGGTAAACTTCGGGCAAACTATGTCCAACGCTGGGGGGCAGACCAGATCGTCAAAAGTCAGGATTCGTCCAAGGAACATACCTATCCCACCAACGATGGCAAAAGCCGGTACCGCAGTGTCTCTGTTGAATACGCCCGTGGATGGAATGATTTGAGCTGGGGACCATTGGAAAGCCTGGGCTTGAGCGCTACGGCAACATGGTCGGACTCGCACAAGACTGGCGGGGGGTACTACGACGAAATCGAGTACGACGATTACATCTACTACAAGGGGAGCTCATACACCCGTCCCGGCTTTGATGAGGTCACCGGGAACATGGATATTCCGGTCCGCGGTTCTGTTCGGTTGCAAGGCGGGTTCTTTGAAAACCGGCTCAGCCTTTGGACAGCTGCAGCATGGCAACTGGGCTACGAGGGCGTAAAAGACAGCAATGAGAACATCGAGCTGGAGATCGATGGGGAAACCATCAGGCATGACGTCTATGTAGACCATGACTACGATCCAACCGTGTTCGTCAATGCAGGCGCAGCGTTTACGCTCTCGGAAAACAAATGGGGCAAGACTGTTGTCACGGCGCGTATTGATAATCTTCTCGATGACACGGGCAATGCGACTGCGGACGATAAGTATCCCTACAAGACAGGGCGGCAGTTCTGGTTTGGCCTGAAAGCCTCGTTCTGAGCTCGAAGTGGTTCATTTCGTTTCAATGCAAAAAAGGCCCGCAAAAAGCAGGCCTTTTTCTTGTTTTTCTTTAGAAGTGAGGGAGGTTACCCTCCGTATCCCAGGATTACCCGTGGTAGGAACAGGCTGATTTCCGGGACGAATGTGACGAGCATGAGGATTGAAATCACGGCCACGTAGAACGGGAGCATCGGCTTGATGATGTCCTTGATGGCGACCTTGCCCACGGAGCATGAGATGAACAGGGCGCTGCCCACCGGCGGCGTGATGATGCCGATACACAGGTTGTAGGTCATCATGATGCCGAAGTGGACCGGGTCCATGCCGAGCTCGGTTGCCACCGGCAGGAAGATTGGCGTGAAGATCAAGAGTGCTGGGGTCATGTCCATGAAGGTGCCGATGACCAGCAGGCACAGGTTGATGACCAGCATGATGATCAGCGGGTTCTGGGAGACATTGGCCAGCGCATCGGCGATGGCGTAAGGAATGTCGGAGAACGCCATGGCCCAGGACATGCCGATGGAACAGCCGATCAGCAGCAGCACGATGGAAGAGGTGATGGCCGATTCCAGGATCACGCTTGGCAGATCGGTGATTTTCACTTCCCGGTAGATGAACACCGCAAGTACGAGCGAGTAGACCACGGCCACCGCGGAGGCTTCCGTTGCGGTGAAGATGCCGCCGATGATGCCGCCCATGATGATGACAATGAGCATCAGGGGCAAGATGGCGTCGAGGGTCTTGTAGAGCACTTCCTTCATGGGCGGCATGGGGATGATGGGATAGCCGCGTTTGGCGGCAATGATGCCGGCCACGACCATTACGCCCAGCCCCATGAGAATGCCGGGAATGTAGCCCGCCACAAACAGGGTGGCCACAGAGGTGCCGCCTGAGATCAGGGAGTAGACGATCAAGGTGGAGGATGGCGGAATGAGCATGCCGGTTGGGCAAGAGGCGGCGTTGACGGCTGCGGAATAAGCCGGGTCGTAGCCTTCCTTCTTCTGCAGCGGGGACATGATGCCGCCGACCGCAGCAGCCGATGCCACGGCCGAACCGGAGATGGCGCCAAACAGCATGTTGGCCAGCACGTTACAGTGGGCCAGTGCGCCCGGCAGGCGGCCGCCCAGAACCTTGGCAAGCTCGATCATGCGGGCTGCGATGCCGCCCCGGTTCATGACGTTGCCGGCCAGAATGAAGAACGGAATGGCCAGAAGGGTGAAGCTGTCCAGACCGGTGGCCATGCGCTGTGCCACCACGAACACGGCTTGGTCGAAGGACATGAGAACGGTGATGCAGGTGACGGTTGCCAAGCCGATGGCAAAGGAAATCGGCACGCCGAAGGTCACCAGCACGGCGAATACGCCAAACAGGATAAGTGCGCTTTGCAGTTCCATGGGGATCTCTCTAACTCTCTGCTATTCAGCGGCGTCTTCGACGGGTTGATCGTTGGGCCCGGTGCCGGTGCCGTTGATCAGACCGATTGCGAATTCCACGCAGTAAAACAGGATCACGGCTCCGGAGAACGGAATGGCTGCGTAGATGTAGCCCATGGGGATGCGCAGGGCCGGAGACAGCTGGCCGGTGGCGAGGGTCTTTGTGACCAGATTGGAGCCGCCATAAAGCATGATGGTGATGGCGAACACGGCAATGGCCAGGGTGATGAACAGGTCGGACAGCAGCTTGGTGCGCCCGACAAGAGAGCCGGTCAAAAGGTCAATGGCAAGGTGGCGGCGCTGGCCCAGCGTATACGCCGCGCCAATCAGACCAATCCACATGAACATGAACCGCGCCATCTCATCGGTCACCGTGCTGGGCTGACCAAGGATAAAGCGCGACACAACCTGCCACACAACACAAACAACAAGCACAGCAAAAACGAAAACCGTAACTGTGCTGAGTAAACTATTTACGAAACGGGTCAGCGCCTTCATTTCTCTTCCCTGATGATGGACTTGCGCCGGGTCGCCGGACGCTCATCATTTACGTTGGGCGACCAATTAAGCGATCAGGCGATGTCAGGCCTAATCTTGAGGGCCAATCCGATGATTACGGAAGAGTAAGCATTAACCCATAGTCCGCAAGAATCTGCCGAATTAGCTCTGTGTATTCTTATTCGCTCATTTTTCGATATTGGTCAACCAATATAATAAAATGGTTTGACAATGAGGGCGGATTATAGAAATGTATAAGGGTCGGCGCGCCAGATTCTGGATGTGTTGGCAAACCAAAAAGTGAAATGATCACTGCACGCTCAGTCCCATCGTGAGCTTTGATAAAGTAGGGCCTCAGCTTACCCGCTTTCCTCCGGCGGGTGGGCTGAGGGCCGAAAACCTCAGCAAGAGGTCAACCATATTCTCTGAATGGTTGATTTGGGTGGGCGAACAGATGTGACGCCACCAATTCGGGCGGCACTGGTTGATCAAAGAGTGTTTCGAAGCGGTTTTCTTGAAAAGGGTGAGCCGCCAAACTGAGGTAGTAAGAAGACGATGCTAGAGCGCATGGAAGGTGCCGACAACGCGTTGGCCTGTCTGCACGACGAAGACTATGATGTTCCGTTCAACAAGCAGAACCTCAATTATGAAGGTCTTATCTTCGTCGGTGGTCGCGAAGGTGAATCGCTGAATGGCGATTGGAACTTCTGCGTCGATCTTCTCGACACCGGGCTTCGCCAGAAATGGTTCTCCCTCAAGCCAGAGCCTGCTGAAGAGAAAATTGAGCCATATGATTATGATCCCTATGTAGGTGAGACGGTTCCCGTCCCATCCTGCTGGTCCATGCTCAAAGAAAAGTGGTATTTCTTTGAAGGTAGTGCTTGGTACACCCGCTCCATCGACTTTGCCGAGTTGCCAACCGATGAACGCCTTTTCTTGCGCGTCGGGGCGGCTCAATACGATTGTAAAGTCTTCCTGAATGGTGAGTTTTTGGGAAACCACTATGGTGGTTCGACCCCGTTTAATGTGGAACTTACTGATCGCGTAAAGCAGGGCCAGAACTGGCTCATGCTCGTGGTGAACAACACCCGTACGCTGGATCGCGTTCCTATGCGCAACACCGATTGGTTCAACTATGGTGGCATCTACCGCGATGTGGACCTCTATCGGGTTCCGAAAGCCTTCATCAAGGACCTGTTCGTTCGCATGCTGCCGGACGATGCCTACTCCAACATTGCTATTGATGTAGCTGTAGATGGTGTGGCGTCTGGTTCTGTTGCTGTTTCCATTGAGGAGCTGGGTATCTCCGCCGAGATCGCAGTGGATGCAGACGGTAAGGGTAGCCTTGTTGTTGAGGCCAAGCCTGAGCTTTGGTCTCCAGAAACGCCTCGTCTTTATGATGTAGTTGCCACCTTCGGCGGTGACCGTGTGACCGATCGTGTGGGTTTCCGTCAGATCAAACAGATTGGCGAGGAGCTTTTCCTCAACGGTAAATCCGTGTTCTTGCGGGGCATCTCAGTTCATGAGGACGACGAGTTCAAGGGTAAGGTTGTGACCGATGAGGATCTGCGGCAGCGGTTCGAGCATGCCAAGGAGCTGAACTGTAACTTCCTGCGGCTTGCACACTATCCGCATGATGAGCGCGCAGCCAAGTTGGCTGATGAGCTGGGCTTCATGCTGTGGGAAGAAATTCCGGTTTATTGGGCGATCGATTTCAAGAACCCTGCAACCTTCAAGGATGCGGATAACCAGTTGCGCGAGCTCATCAAGCGGGACCGTAACCGTGCTTCGGTTATCATCTGGTCGGTGGGAAATGAAAATCCGGATACGGATGAGCGTCTTGCCTTCATGAAGGGGCTGGTCGATACAGCCAACTCCATGGATGGTACCCGTCTTACTTCTGCGGCTTGTCTGGTCAACCACACCAAGAACCGCATTGAAGACCGCCTCGCGCAGTACATCAATGTGATCGGTATCAACGAGTATTACGGTTGGTACGAAGAGAACTTCGATGACCTGATTGAGTTCCTCGACAACTCGGACCCAGGAAAGCCTGTCGTTATCTCTGAAACCGGCGCAGATGGCTACATTGGTGAAGGCAAGCTGGAGAAAGGGTTCTTCAGTGAGGCCTACATGGCGGAAGTCTACCGCAAGCAGATTGCGACTTTGAAAGAGCGTGAATTTGTAAAGGGGATTTCTCCTTGGATCCTCTACGACTTCCGCGTGGAGCGCCGTCAGAACATGTATCAGCGTGGCTGGAACCGTAAGGGTCTTATCGCTTCCGACAAGAAGACCAAGAAAGAAGCGTTCAAGCTGCTTTCAGACTTCTACGCCACTTTGAAAGACGAGCGCTGATAGGACACCGAAGATGACACTGGACGTCAACAAGCGTCGATATCAGGATGTTGCTGCTTCTTTGCGCGAAGAGCTTGCGCAGGGCAAGTATGCCATTGGTGATCGGCTTCGTACCGAACGGCAGATCTCAGAGGAACTCGGAGTGAGCCGCTCGCTGGTACGTGATGCAATGATCATGCTTGAAGTTGAAGGGCTTGTTGATGTCCGGAAGGGTTCCGGCATTTATGTCACTCGATTGCCGGGCGGTGAGGGTGATGCGGACAAGGCGGACGATATCGGGCCTTTCGAGTTGTTGCAGGCACGTCAGCTGTTGGAAAGCAACATCGCTGGTTTTGCAGCAGCCATGGTGACCAAAGCGGATATCATCCGGATGCGAGAGCTTCTTGATCAGGAACGCGCTGAGTTGGAAGCAGGTGGAGATGCCTACCACGCAGATGAGTTGTTTCATCGCCAAATTGCTATTGCCAGTCAGAACTCCGTTCTTGTGGCGTCCGTCGATAACCTTTGGGGCATGCGAAACCGGTCTCGCATGTGGGAGAGACTTCATGACCGGGTGTTTGACAGTGGCTATCGGCAGAAATGGTTGGAGGATCACCAGTCTATTCTGACAGCCCTGCAATGTCGTGATCCGCAGATGGCACGTCAGGCCATGTGGCAGCATCTGGAAAATGTTCGCCTGACCCTGCTGGAACTCTCGGATGTCGATGATCCTGCATTTGATGCGTACCTGTTTGATGCTGACCCTCTGGCGGCAGTGCGCGAAGCTTAAACCAGGGCAAGATGCCCTCTGAACCAAAAAGAGAAAGCACATGGAACAGACATGGCGCTGGTATGGTCCAAATGATCCTGTAACCCTTGCTGACATTCGTCAGGCAGGCGCAACAGGTATCGTGTCGGCCTTGCATCACATTCCTAATGGGATTGTTTGGCCAGTTGAAGAAATCCAGAAGCGCAAAGATGAAATTGAAGCTGCTGGTCTGGTTTGGTCTGTGGTCGAAAGCATCCCGGTCCATGAAGATATCAAGACGCGCACAGGCGATTTTCAAAAGCACATTGACGCCTACAAGCAGTCGATCCGCAACCTTGTGACCTGCGGCATTACAAAGATTTGCTACAACTTCATGCCGGTTCTGGACTGGACGCGTACAGATCTGACCTTTGAGTTGCCAACGGGTGCGACGTGCCTGCGTTTTGATGCGGATGTCTTTGCAGCTTTTGATCTTTACATCCTTGAACGCAAGGGTGCTGAAGATGAGTACACTGCTGATGAAGTCGCACGCGCAAAGGCTGCCTTTGACGCCATGGATGAGGCCGCCAGAGACAAGCTGGTAAAGACAATCATCGCTGGGCTTCCAGGTTCCGAAGAGAGCTATACCGTTGAACAGCTGCGTCAGCATCTAAGCGCTTATGATGGTATTGATGCGGACAAGCTGCGCGAGCATCTGGCATTGTTCCTGAAAGAAGTCGTGCCGGTTTGCATCGAAGAGGGCGCGGTCATGGCGATCCACCCTGACGATCCTCCTCGTCCGCTTCTGGGTCTGCCGCGCGTTTGCTCGACCGAGAGTGACTATGAGTATATTTCCAAGGCCGTAGACGATCCTGCAAACGGCTTTACGTTCTGTACAGGCTCGCTTGGTGTTCGTCCGGACAATGACCTGGTCGGCATGGCGAAGCGTTGGGGAGACCGGATTCATTTCGTTCACCTGCGCGCAACCAAGCGTGAAGAGAATCCTTCCTCTTTCCATGAGGCGGATCATCTTGACGGGGACGTAGATATGGTTGGCGTAATCGGTGCTTTGGTTGATGAAGAAGAGCGCCGCAAGGCTGAAGGGTGGGCTGATCTTATTCCGTTCCGCCCGGATCACGGCCATGCGATGCTGACCGATTTGAAGATGAAGTCCGCTCCGGGTTACCCGGCTGTTGGCCGTCTTCGCGGCTTGGCTGAGCTGCGCGGTGTTGAGCGCGCTGTTCGCACGCTTCGCCAAAGCTGATCGTCTTATAGTGCAAAAAGAGGCCGGCTCGAGCAGCCGGCCTTTCACAGTTTCTCAGGAGGAAAGCCTTTTTCAGGCGTGAACTGCTGCCAGTGTGCTAGGGGCAACAGTATTTGCAGCATTCCCGTTCACCATTCCGGGTTTGCCGCGATAGTCCTGCAGGTTGCGCAGGTTTGAACGCGCACGGCTGCGCGGACGATAGTCTACGTTGATGCCAAGCTCGTTGATCATCGCTACAAGCTGACTGCGCGAATAAAAGCCCAGTGCGCTCAGAAGTGCGGACACATGGTGCTTGACGGTTGCTTCGGAGATGCCAAGCTCATGAGCAATCTGCTTGTTCAGCTTGCCTTGCTTCAGATAGTTCAGAATTGTTGCCTGACGCTTTGTCAGGTTGGCGAGGCCTTCATAAAAGTCCAGCGTGAAGGCCTCTGGCTCATCGTCATTCGCTTTGTCCAGAGAAAGGTCCTGTGCGCCGCGCAGAAGAATGTCCTGAAGCGCTGTGAATTCTGCTGACTTTGACACGGCCGCTTGTGCGCCGCGGGTCATGAAGTACGCGCCCAGACCCGCATTGTCCTGATCGATGAGGACAATAAGCCGTGAGATGTCGCAGGTCTCGCGCAGCGTGACAGTGGTGCTCAGCCCTGGAGCGTTGTCCATCTTGGGATTTACAAGAACGATGGCACCCGGATTTGCTGCAGCTTGAGAGGCGAGCTCATTGAAGCATGTTGTGGTGAAGATTGAAACGCCCGGATGAGCCGATGCATAGATGCCTGCCAACGCTGCGGCATACGCAGGATGAGGGTCGCCGATTACCACGGTGGTGCCAGTACTCTTCAACCCAGCGGTGCTCATAACGGTCTGGTTATCCCTATACATAGTTTCTCCTCCCAAAGAACGCTGTTTAAGTGATTAAACCTAGCTCTTGAAAAAAATACATACATATGGTTTTTTTACAAGACACTTTGAGGGGAAAAATGAATAAGCACGGAATCATGGTGGCAGACGAGGGGCAGAAGTCGCATCAGGCGCAGAAAAGCGACCGTATGAAGCGCGATATTGTGCTGGCGGCAATCAAATGTTTGCATGAAAAGGGCTATCATAGTGCATCCATTAAGAAAATCGCCGAGGCCAGTTCGTTCTCGCAGGGCGCACTGCAGCATCATTTCAAAACAAAAGAAGACCTGATGGTCTTCGTTGCGGAACGTGTTCTCGACAAATCTCTCCGACTGACACTGGAGTGGATAAGTGAAAACACGGGGCGTCCGCTCAAGATTTCAGAATTGATGCGGGATTGGTGGGCGAATCAAATGCACTCGCCTGAGTTCATCGCGTTGCTCGAGATCCTGGTTGCCGCTAGGACAGAGGAGAGTTTGAGGAGCAAGATTGCGCCCTCAATCGACGTTTATGCCGAGCGCACAGAAGAGGTAATTTCGGACTATCTAAAGGTTTGCAACACCAGCATCGTGTCGATTGATCTCATTCTTACCGCCTCAAGAAGCATGATGTCGGGCTTCGTAATGCTGGACGCGATGTTCCGGACTGATGAGGAAATCCAGCTCTATATCAACAAGTGGGCAACCATGCTGGACCTGATTGCTGATAATCCGGCAGATAAGCTGCCAAACTAAACTACATGACCGTGCTCAGGCGCTGCGTTGCTCTTTGATGCAGCGTCTTGCTTCGGCGTTGATTGCCTTTAGTTCAGATAGAGTCTGCTCGATCATGGCTTTGCGGTTCTCAAGATCCGCGATGGTCTCGGCTGTGCGTTCGATCAGGTATTTGAGCTGCTCCTGCTGGCCGCTGCCAGAGTGACCGTAGAGGTCAAGGTAGTGAGAAATTTCGCCGAGAGAGTAGCCGATAGATCTTGCCCGCAAAATCAAGGCCAAGCGGGCGCGGTCGCGTTTGGTGAAAATGCGGTGACCGTTTACACGTCTAGGGGACAGAAGGCCTTTGTTTTCATAAAAGCGGATAGCGCGAGTGGACACATTGAATTCCAAGGCTAGCTCGGAAATTCCAAATAGTTCTTGATCGGTCTCTGCTGCAACCTTCAAGTAGTCTGTGTTGGTACTCGCGCTATCTGCCATTTTTAGATGATTTCGCCAAGCTTCATGGCAACGCTCATGTCGCCATCAACCTTAACTTTACCCTGCATGAATGCGGCGGTTGGGTTGAGATCGCCGTCGATGATTGCCTGCAGGTCTTCGAGAGCTACAGCGATTGTGCAATCGGCGTCTTTGTCGCCTGTAGAAACCTCTGTGCCGTCGATGACGAGAATGCCGTCGTCGCCACAGTCGAACTTGATTGAGCTGTCAAAGCCACTGGAAGCGACCTTGTCTTTGATGCCAGCAGCAATTGCTTCAACACTCATCGATTTTCCTCCGTTGCGGTGGGATGTTTACCCATATTCGAGTGGTTGATTGTTGACGTATAGTGGAAGCTAGTGCTGCTTACGTGATCAGTAAAGATGCCTTTTTCTGATCCTCATAAATTTCCAACTAAAGAACCAATATTAGGCAGGTGAACCGGAGGGGCCGAGTGATACGTGGTGTGGGATTGACCTGCCGTTGAACGTGGGTATAAGCGCAGCATGGCTGACCCAAATCCCCCATTCATTTACAATCCGCCCACAGAGCCGTTTTTGGATGTGTTGCATCAGGACGATGACATCCTTGTCTTGAACAAGCCCAGTGGTTTGCTAAGCGTGCCTGGCAAGGCGGATCATCTGAAGGACTGTCTGGAGCGGCGCGCTCAGGGCAAATTTGGCGACGCCCGGATCGTTCATCGTCTGGATATGGATACGTCCGGAGTGATTGTGATGGCGATGAACGCGCAGGCGCATCGGCATCTTGGGCTGCAGTTTGAGCGTCGCAAGACCAGGAAAACCTATATTGCACGCATCTGGGGCCAGCCTGAAAAGAATGAGGGGCTTGTTGACTTGCCTTTGCGGTGCGACTGGCCCAACAGGCCTCGCCAGATGGTGGATCACGAGTTGGGGCGATCCGCACAAACCAAATGGGAAGTGTTGGCGCGTGAAGAAGCCTGTGCGCTCGTACGTCTTAGCCCGATAACGGGACGCTCACATCAGCTTAGAGTGCATATGCTCAGTTTGGGGCATCCCATACTTGGAGATCGCTTTTATGCGGGTGCGGAGGCGCTGGCTGCATCTAACCGGCTTTGTTTGCACGCCCACAAGCTTGGGCTACATCATCCGGCAAATGGTGAGTTTCTCTGGTTTGAGGCTCCCGTACCTTTTTAAGCTACAGCCAAAGCGAGAATCACCTCTGCGAGAGAGGAAGTTGTCATGAAATTGTATACATCTATGGACTAGGTTACTTAGAGAAAATTTAAAGTTCCTGCGTAATTGAACGTAGAAAGTGCGCAAAAACGCGTATTTTTTAATGTTTCAATATGTTACCAATTTGTGTCAATTCATCATCCCATGTCTGGGTTTGAGCGATTATTTACAAATCTACCAAAAAATTTCAGATCAACTCCTCATATATCTCAAATGTTTGATCTAGATCATCCTGACTCCTGCCATTTTGTTACACTAATGTCCTAGTCACTACGGGGTTAACGCCGGGCTTGGCGTTCGATTACAGGATTATGTGACAAGCATGTTCTGTAATCGGCCCTGTGACCAATCACTGGGCTATTGGAGGATCAACATGCCGGTCAGTAATCGCGAAGAACTCGACGCCCTCGTCGCGCGCGTAAAAAAAGCACAGAAAATCTACTCTGAGTACACTCAGGAACAGGTAGATGCGATCTTCCGTGCGGCCGCTCTTGCAGCAGCTGACAATCGTATTCCACTCTCACGCATGGCTGCTGAAGAAAGCGGCATGGGTGTGATGGAAGACAAGGTTATCAAGAACCAGTTCGCTTCCGAGTACATCTACAACAAGTACAAGGACGAAAAGACCTGCGGCATTCTTGAAGAAGACGAGACCTTTGGCACAATCACCATTGCTGAGCCAACCGGTCTGATCTGCGGTATCGTTCCAACCACGAACCCAACCTCCACCGCGATCTTCAAGGCGCTGATCAGCTTGAAGACCCGCAACGGCATTATCTTCAGCCCACACCCACGTGCAAAGAACGCCACCAACGAAGCAGCTCGCATCGTGCTTGAAGCAGCTATCAAGGCTGGCGCTCCGAAGGACATCATCGGCTGGATCGATACTCCTTCTGTTGAGCTGTCCAACGCACTCATGACCCACGACGATATCAACCTGATCCTTGCAACTGGTGGCCCAGGCATGGTGAAGGCTGCCTACTCCTCCGGTAAGCCTGCTATCGGTGTTGGTGCTGGTAACACCCCTGTGGTTGTTGATGAGTTCGCCGACATCAAGCGCATGGTCGCCTCTGTACTAATGTCAAAGACCTTCGACAACGGCGTGATCTGTGCTTCTGAGCAGTCGGTCATCGTTGTTGATGCGATCTACGAGCAGGTTAAAGAGCGCTTCTCATCCCACAAAGGCTACATTCTGAAGGGCAAGGAAGTTAAGGCCGTTAAGGACGTTCTGATGAAGAACGGTTCCCTGAACGCCGCTATTGTTGGCCAGCCAGCTCCTAAGATCGCTGAGATGGCAGGCGTGAAAGTTCCTGCGGACACCAAAATCCTTATCTGTGAAGTGTCTGACACTTCCGATGCGGAGCCATTTGCACACGAGAAGCTGTCTCCAACATTGGCTATGTACCGCGCCAAGGACTACGACGAAGCCTTCACCAAGGCTGAGGCGCTGGTCGCTCTGGGTGGTATTGGTCATACTTCCGTTTATTACACCGACCAGGACCGTTGCAGCGATCGCGTCAAGGAATTCGGTAACCGCATGAAAACGGCCCGTATCCTGATCAACTCTCCTGCTTCTCACGGCGGTATTGGTGACCTCTACAACTTCTCTCTTGCTCCGTCACTGACGCTGGGCTGCGGCTCTTGGGGTGGTAACTCCATCTCCGAAAACGTTGGTCCGAAGCACTTGATCAACAAAAAGACCGTTGCAAAGAGAGCTGAAAACATGCTGTGGCACAAACTTCCAGAATCCATCTACTTCCGCCGTGGCTCCTTGCCAATCGCGCTGGAAGATCTGAAGGGTGCCAAGCGTGCGCTGATCGTAACCGATGGCTTCCTCTTCAAGAACGGTTACACCGATGAAACCGTAAAGACCTTGAAGAAGCTGGGTATGGAAACTGACGTGTTCTATGACGTCGAAGCCGACCCAACACTGTCTATCGTGCGCAAGGGTGCTGAACTTTGTCACTCCTTCAAGCCAGACGTGATCGTCGCAATTGGCGGTGGTTCACCAATGGATGCCGCGAAGATCATGTGGGTCATGTACGAACACCCAGATGTTGACTTCGCCGATCTTGCTCTGCGCTTCATGGATATCCGCAAGCGTATTTACAAGTTCCCGAAGATGGGCGTTAAGGCCAAGATGGTCGCGATCCCAACCACTTCTGGTACCGGTTCTGAAGTTACTCCGTTCGCGGTTGTCACCGATGACGAAACTGGCATCAAGTACCCAATCGCCGACTACGAACTGACGCCAAACATGGCTATCGTTGATGCGAACTTGGTCATGAACATGCCGAAGTCCCTGACCGCGTTTGGTGGTATCGATGCGATCACCCACGCAACCGAGGCGTACGTCTCTGTTCTGGCTAACGAGTACTCCGACGGCCAGGCTCTTCAGGCTCTGAAGCTGCTCAAGGAGAACTTGGTAGAATCCTACGAAAAGGGTGCGGAGTCTCCAATCGCACGCGAAAAGGTACACAACGGCGCAACAATCGCTGGTGTTGCTTTCGCTAACTCCTTCTTGGGCGTCTGTCACTCCATCGCGCACAAGATCGGCTCTGCTTTCCACGTTCCTCACGGTCTGGCAAACGCAATGCTGATCTCCAACGTGATCCGCTACAACGCGAACGACAACCCAGTTAAGCAGACTGCATTCTCACAGTATGCACGCCCAACTGCGAAGTGCCGTTACGCTGAAATTGCTGATCACCTGAAGCTGACCGCTGCTGGTGACTCCAACGACCAGAAGGTTGAAAAGCTGATCGCGTGGATTGAAAGCGTCAAGAAGGCTCTGGACATTCCAGCAGGCCTGAAGGACCTCGGCATCACGGAAGATCAGTTCAACGCCAAGTTCGACGAAGTTGCTGTTGAAGCATTCGACGACCAGTGCACCGGCGCAAACCCGCGCTTCCCACTGATCTCCGAAATCAAGCAGCTTCTGCTCGATGCCTACTACGGTCGCACCTTCGTTGAAGGCCGCACCGACGATGTAACCGATCTTGCCACTGAAAAGGCAAAGAAGGAAAAGGCTGCAACTGCAGCTGAATAATCAAAAGTACCAAACATAGTGAGAAGGCCCGGAAGCAATCGCTTCCGGGCCTTTTTCTTTGCGCTATTGGTAGCGTCACAAGTGAGAGGTCGTAGGTTTCTTCTGTTGTTGTGTCCTGATGCCATGGATCCATTTAAGTGTCTCCAACACCTGTTTTCCTCCCGAATATGCAGGAGTGCTTGGATTTGTTGACGGAATAGGGTGATCCTTGCGATGTTTTGACGCGTAGCGAGAACAACAAAAACAGAGGGAATGCAATCATGCCCAGCTACAGATCTGCTCTGATAGGTGCTCTTTTTGCCGGTGCTTTAAGTGCTGAGGCGCTCGCGGCCCCATCAAACATCAACTTCACAGTCGAGCGCGACGGCAAGCCTATTGGAACGTACACAACGCGGTTTTCTGGTTCCGAGGCTAATCTGAACGTGAGTGTCGACATGCGCTTGCGCGCCCGCTTCCTTGGTATCCCTGTTTATCGTTTCAACTACAGTGCAAACGAACGCTGGAGTAACGGCACCTTGCAAGCGTTGGAAGTCGACCTGAACAACAATGGTGAAAAAAAGGACCTTGCTGGGAAGCGACAGGGCAACAAGTTCGTGTGGACTGCCAATGGGGAGAACCGGAGTGTATCAGGTAACATATTCCCATCCAACCACTGGAACCCCGGCGTGCTCCAGCAGCGGCGTGTACTCAATACTTTGACCGGTAAGATCAGTAACGTCAGCATTCGCAACCGTGGCACGGAGCAGCTTCAGTGCGAAAATCGAACCATCAATGCAACCCGTTATCAGTACACTGGGCAAATCGATACCGAGGCGTGGTACGATAGCCGAGGGCGCTGGGTCGGGCTTAGATTCAAGGCGCAAGACGGTTCTACTATCTTCTTCAGGTGTAAGGGCTAGGAATGGCTGAACGGGTTCTACCTTGGCAATCAGCCTGGGTGCTGGGAGCGAGCTCCGGCATTGGTGCGGCAGTTGCACAGCAATTGGGACGTGCTGGCGTCAAAGTCGCGGTCAGCGCGCGGAGTGTAGCAGCTCTTGATCAGTTGGCGGAGGAAGTTCAAGGGCTCGTTTCTGTACCGGTAGATGTCACCGATGAAGATAGTGTCCGGGCTTCCTTCGACAAAGTGTGCCGCGGAGTTGGTGTGCCTGAGCTGATAATCTATTGCGCGGCGGTCTATACCCCCGGTGGATTGAGCGTTCTCACAGCCGGTGAGGCCATGCGACATATGGACGTGAACTACGGTGGCGCTGTTCGCACGCTGCAAGCCGTGCTTCCCGCGATGACGGAGCGCGGCAGCGGTGCAATCGGCATCGTCTCATCCTTGACCGGGTACGCAGGCCTACCGAATGCGTCGGTCTATGGTCCGACAAAAGCTGCTCTAATCAGCCTGTGTGAAACGTTGAAGCCCGAACTTGATGCGGTCGGCATTCAGCTGTCCGTTATAAACCCCGGTTTCGTTCGCACTCCGCTAACTGACAAGAACGAGTTTGAGATGCCGTTCATCATAGAGCCTGATGAGGCCGGTTCGTACATCATCAAAGGCATGCGCAAAGGCACGTTTGACATTGCATTCCCATGGCAAATGGCGCTGATCCTGCGTGTGCTAAGGCACCTTCCATATTCACTTTACTTCCGCATGATGAGGAGACTACTGCGCTAATGGCACGCACTGAGGAACTACAAAGTGCAGAGGAAACGGCTCTCGCATACGCAAAATTCTTCGAAACGGTCTCGCCAGAAAACATAGATGCGGTTCACGGAATGATCTCCGACGACGTTCATTTCATTGACCCGTTCAATGATGTTCGTGGCCGGGACATGGTCGAAAAGATCCTGCATCGGATGTTCCATGATGTTCAACAACCGAAGTTTCAGATCCTCGATCTCGCATGGTCCAATGGGCTTTGCTTCATGCGTTGGGATTTCACGTGCCACCAGAAGCGCCTGGGTGATTGGGGTGTGCGCGGCATGACCGAGCTACACTTTGATGCGCAGGGGCGTATCTCTGCCCACTATGACTATTGGGATGCGAGCACCCACTTTTATACCCGCATCCCGGTAATCGGCAGCATGATACGTTGGGTCAAGAAACGCGCATCCATCAGTTAGGCGCGTTCTCTGACTTCCAGCCGACGCTGTATGGACCGGTGCGCTTTCGTCGTGATCGGGAACCTCCACATCAGCCACAATACTCCCATTTTCAATGATACAGGCAACAATGCGTAGATCACAGCCAGTGCTGTCAACGCTTCTGGGGTGTTATCAGCGCCCGGCGTAAAGCCCAGAGCGCCAACAAGAGGTAGGCAAAAGCCCGCTGCCAGTGCCAGCGAAAGTTTCGCGACCAGCGTCCACGACGAATAGAGGATGCCCCGACGTTTGCGCTTTGTTTGTAGCTCGTCCCAATCTGTCACGTCGGCGAACAGGGAGGCGGGCAAAGCAAGGTCAGCTCCAAGGCACACCCCAGTAATCACGCAGATAATTCCGAACTCCAGCACTGCACCTTCTGGCAGAAATGGCACAGTGGTGAAGGTCACGGACACAATAATGATTGAGCATAGCCATAGCCTTGCTTTGTCAAAGTGCTTGCTTAGCACCAGCCAGATCGGCAGCCCTGCGATCGCGCAAAAGAAATAGAGAAAAATCAGCAGGTTTTTTTGCTGGTCCGTGGTCTTGAGCGCATCTGACAGGAAAAACGGAAACAAAACCGTCCCTGTTCCGTTCGCCAGGCCATTAAAGAACCACGCAGACAAAATGACCACGAACGGGGTGTTGCCTTTCAAACTGGCGAAGAAACCACGCCATTGCGCCTCCGTCTGATGGACAGGAGCGGGCGGAACATGTTCATCCTCTTGGACCACTGCGAGCAGCATGGTTATTGTTATAGCGCCGGTCACAATTGTGATGATGGCTATGGCAAAGAACTGATCCTCGGTTACAACACCCGCAGCCTTGAGAACGACTGGTAACGCGCTGGCAAGAACAATGCCTGCCAGAGTTGCCGCTTCGCGAGCTGAGGCAAAGCGGGTTCGTTCATATGCATCCCGGGCAAGCTCCGCGCCCAGTGCATTGTAGGGGATGGAGAAAAACGTCCACCCCACATATAGCGCACATAGGAACAAGGCGAGTTGGAAGAGGGTGGTATCCGCAGACGGAAGCGATAAAACGATAAGCGCTGGTGCAGCAAAAAGACCGCCGAGCAACATCCATGGTTTTCTACGGCCCCAGCGTGTGGGGACTGTGTCCATCAGCCAGCCCACAGCAGGGTCTGTTGCCATGTCCAGCAAACGGGCAATGAGAAGGGCGAGGCCAATGCTCGCCAAACTCAATGTTGTTGCGGTCGCATAGTATTGCGGAAGAAGGACAAGCACCGGGAGGGTTGGCAGCGCGGTGGCCAACCCCGGCAATGCATAGAGGGTAAGATCTCGCCTAGAACGCACGGACCACCTTGTAGAAGCCGACATCAATCGACTTCGCCTTGAAACCGGCCTCGCAGTAGGCAAGGTAGTATTGCCACATCCGTTTGAAGCGCTCATCGAAATCCATTGAGGAAATACGAGGCCAAGCCGCCATGAAGCTTTCGTTCCATTTGGCGAGGGTACGGGCATAGTCGTGCCCAAAATACTCCTCATGGACCAATTTCAGGCCACATCGGCTGATGATGTCCTTCAGGATCGATGGGCTGGGAAGCATGCCTCCTGGGAAAATGTACTTCTGGATGAAGTCAACGCTCTTGCTGTACTGCTCGTAGCGGGCATCTTCGATTACGATCGCCTGAATGACCGCCGAACCTTTTTCGGTGAGACGATCGCGGATGATGGAACAGTAGTGGTCCCAGTTGTCTTTTCCGACCGCCTCAATCATCTCGATCGAAACGATGTGGTCATAGCTTCCTTCGGTGTCTCGGTAGTCCCGAAGCTCAAACTTCGCATTGTCAGAAAACCCCTTAGACAGGCTTCGCTGCCGGGCGTAATTCAGCTGCTCATTTGAAAGCGTTATACCGTGAACGTGAGCTCCACGCTGCGCTGCAGTTTCGGCAAAGCCACCCCAACCGCAACCAATCTCAAGAATGCGATGCCCCGTCGTTGCACCTGCCAGATCCAGAACCCGGTCGTTTTTTTGTCTCTGGGCAACTTCAAGCGGCATCTGTCCATCGTAGTTGTAGGCAGAGGAGTAGGTCATGCTCGGATCCAGCCATTGTTCATAAAAGGCATTTCCGAGGTCATAGTGGAACGCGATGTTTCGCTTGCTGCCGCGCTTTGTGTTGGAGTTCATCCAATGCATGATGCGGTTGAGCCATCGCGTGGTGGTTCCCTTTAAGTGGATGCCACGGAAGCTCTTGGTGTTGATCAGGAAGAGCTCAAATAGGTCTGTCAGGTCAGAGCAGCTCCAATCCCCTTCCATATAGCATTCAGCCAACGCAAGGTGCCCACCAAGGGCAAGGCGTCGGAAAGTACGCTCGTTGTGAATGCGGACCTCAACACTGGGAGCATTGGTGCTCTTCACACCAAACTCGGCGCGGTTTCCTTCAGGAAAAACGAGTGTGAGGTGGCCTCGCTCCAGATGCCGCAGCACTGCAACGATCATCCGACGCCAGAGGTTCATTGTTGGGAGGCGGCCGTGAGATTTCTTTGTTTCAGCGGAGGTTACGGCGACACGGTTCTCATCAATGCTCATTGGACTTCCTTGCCGTATGTTACTGTTTCTGATGACATTTTAGTTACAAGACGAGCCGGCGGTTCGGGCCTTGGCTGAAGTTTGGCTCCCTTTGCCCACATCTTGAGAGCCTCCCAATGAATGCCAGCCAGTATTTTGAAGCCACCCTGAAAATATCGTAGGGCGAACCATAGCAGTTTGCCTGACGTCAGCTTTTGCCTCTGACCTCTGAAGGCAGCTGTCAGCATGGGACCGTTTCTGTCGGTCTGACGGATTACCACGGAAACGCTTTCATCTGGTTTGCGCACCTTGAAGTGGTAGGTGCACTCCATATGAATGAAAGGTGATACATAGAAGTTCTTGTCGCAGGAGTGGTCGTAGGCCACCTGATCCTGCTCCACCTCGGTGAGGTAGTGATGCCACTCTCCGAAGGTGTTGCGGACTTGATACAAAATGGCTCGCAACTTTCCATCGACGTCGTGACAATAGAAGATCGATAGCGGATTGAAGGCATGGCCAAGGAAGCGCGGATAGGCGAGCAGATCAATCCGGCCGGCCTGGAAATGAAGGCCGTTTTCGATCAGGAGTTTCTCAACGAAGCCACGTATCGACGCCTCTCCAGCCTCCATGTGATCGCGCTCGCAGAAGCTGAAAAGGTTCCACCTGTTGACCGAAAAAAGACGGCTTACCTGATTTAGCTCCTCCAGGCGGTCTACATCTGTAAGTAGAGAGAATACTTTGTATTTCAGGCTATGGTTCAGGTCTTGGTGACGGGTATGCACGACATCACCCAGATAGAAAGCTGCTGGCTCTGTTGTCGGAGCAGCTGCTGCCGCTGTGAAAGCTGCCATTGCTTCTACTCCGCCGCCTGCCGATCCGTTGCAGATATCCCTGCTTGCACCAGTGGGATGCGGCCAGACTCGTTTTCAACATTCCACGGACGGCGTACGTTCCCCAACGCCTCAGCCACAGCCAATCCTGACTGCAACCCGTCTTCGTGGAACCCATGTCCAAAATAAGCGCCGCAGAACCATGTGCGGTTGTGGCCCTGCAGTTCCCAAAGGCTAGATTGAGCTTTGAGCGCGTTGCTGTCAAACACGGGGTGGCTGTAAACCATGCTGCGCAAGATAGTGCCTTCAGCGGGCTGGTGAGTAGGGTTCAGCGTAACGAAAAGATCCTTGCTCACGTTTAGGTTCTGCAACCGATTCATCCAGTAGGTAACGCAGAGGCTGGTCTCGCCTTCCTCCTCGGTCTTGAGGTAGTTCCAGCTTGCCCAAGCTTTGCGTGTTTTCGGCATCAGGCTCTTATCAGTGTGCAGTAGCGCAATATTCTTCTGGTAGTGGATCGAGCCCAAAAGCGCGCGTTCTTGGTCACTGGCGCCAAGGCTTCCGCTTTCGAGGATGCGAAGGGCCTGGTCTGAATGCGCCGCTATGACAACATGATCATAGCGCTGGCTGTCCCCGTTGCGGTCAACGATCTCAACGAAACCTGGCAATCTGTTCAGCTGAGTGATTGCCGTGTTCAGTTCGATGGAGCCGGAAATTTCTTCGGCAATCTTTGAGATGTAATTTTTCGAGCCTCCGGCTACCGTTCGCCACTTCGGGCGATCGCGGAACTGGATCAATCCATGGTTTTGACAAAAACCTATGAAGCTTTGAAACGGGAACGCCATCATCCGTTCCGCTGGCATGGACCAAATGGCCGCCCCCATTGGAATGAGATGATCATGGATAAACCCTTCGGAGTAGCGCTGCTCATTCAAATAAGACCGTAGGGTGTAGTCTGGCGGCAGCCTTTCTGCATCCGCTGCTGCGTTGTCATAGAAGCGTTTGATGTCTTTCAACATGCTCCAGAAACGGAGGCTGAAGAGGTTTTTCCGTTGCGCAAACAGTCCATTAAAACCGCAGCCAGAATACTCATAGGCGCCTTGCTGTGCGGAAATAGCGAAGGACATGTCAGAAGCGTCTGTTGCTACCCCCATGTGGTCGAAGAAGGCTGTTAGGTTGGGGTAGGTCCGTTCATTATAAACTATGAACCCAGTATCGACGTCCACTCTCTCGCCATCGACCGCCACACTTTGCGTATTGGAGTGCCCGCCTAAACGGTCATCCTTCTCGTAAAGAGTGACGTGATGGGCTTTGGAGAGTAGCCACGCTGCTGATAGACCCGAAATACCAGACCCGATAACCGCAATCTTCATTAAGACTTGTTCCCTGATTTCAATCTGTTATTCGTATGTGGGTTAACGCGTATTGGATCACATGAACGCTTCAGTCTTGTTTAGTGATCCAGTGGGCTCTGTCACACGTAAGTAAAAAGTGTCGAGCATCATAGGATGAGTCTGTGCCCTATCAACAACGGGAAATTGTTGCGTCACCCAGCGGGGGGACTTCTGTGCCGCCCAACAGGTTAAGCCAATTGCTCGCAACGATGAGTGCGACGCAAGATCGGGGTTCGTTTCGCGAGCTGTATGACTATTTCGCCCCACGGTTGAAGCAGTTTTACATGCGTTCCGGAACTGATGAAGCGATGGCTGAGGAAATGGTTCAAGAGACGTTTGTGCTTGTTTGGCGCAAATCTCACCTCTACGATCCATCCCGGTCCGCTGCATCTACCTGGATCTTCACGATCGCTAGGAACCATCGCATTGACCGTCTTCGCAGGGAGAAGCGCTTCGTTCAAAAGGAAGAACACTTCTTTGAAGCCGAACTCGTAGATGACGGTAGCCAAGATAGGGACGTTGATCAGCCGAAGATGTCTTTGATCATAAATGAAGCGTTGGCTGAGTTGCCGCCTAATCAAGCGGAACTGGTCCGGCTCTCATTTTATGAAGAAGTAACACATGCGGAAATAGCAAGCCGATTGCAGCTCCCCTTGGGGACAGTCAAATCACGACTGAGACTGGCATTTGGGCGGCTAAGGAAGAAACTGGCAGAGTTTGAAACATGATCAATCACCACATCAGTGATGAAATGCTCATGAGTTATGCGGCTGGTGCCTTGTCAGAAGGGGCGAGTCTCTTCGTGGCCAGCCACATCCACATGTGCAAGCGGTGTGCCCAGCGTGTATTCACGGCTGAGGCCGTAGGTGGAGCCTTGATTGACGAGCTGGATGGCGTGCCAATGTCTTCCGGTTCTTTCGATGATCTGATGCTCCGCATAGAAAATGAGCCCAGCAGCGATGCCGCGATGGAAAGGATAGAGTCAACGCCGGACCTTTCACATATCCCGGAGCCATTGCAGTTGCTGCTTGGCAAGGATTACAGCGAGCTTTCTTGGAAATCAGTGGCTCCTGGTATCAAACAGTTCATATTGCCCGTCGGCGGCAATCGGGGCGAAAAGACCCGCTTGTTGAAGCTCTCTCCGGGGTTCGTAACACCCACCCACAGTCACCGCGGCTATGAGCTCACGATGGTGATGCAAGGCTCTTACAGTGATGAGAGCGGGCGGTACAAGGTCGGGGATGTTCAGGAAGCGGATGGTGAGATCGATCACCAGCCGATTGCAGATACTGACGAAGACTGCATTTGCTTGATTTACACGGACGCGCCATTGGAGTTCAAGGGCGTAATAAATCGCATTTTGCAGCCATTCATCGGCATTTGATGAGCGAATATTTTTAATGGGCCCGGAGTAACATCCGGGCCCCTTTTTGTTGGGGTGGCCTGCGCGGGTGACCTGCCCCCGATAAAAGCCGCAGACTGCCAGAATGGCGAAGTCTCTTGCAGAAATCGCAACGCAGCTCTCAGTTGTCGCATACGTTTCCAGTTTGATCTCATTAATGATGAAAAGCGTAGACCAATAAACAACATAAGAGCTCACCAATGGAACTCGTTTGGTTTAAACGCGACCTTCGTGTTGACGATCACGCCCCTCTGTTCAATGCTGCGCAAAGAGGCCCTGTTTTGCCGGTCTACATTGTTGAGCCGGAGCTGTGGGCGCAGCCTGATGCGTCAGCCCGGCAGTGGGCCTTTGTGACGGAATGCCTTGTAGACCTGGACACTTCTCTGCGCAATCTCGGCCAGCCGTTGCTGGTCCAGTTCGGAGATGTTGTGGAGGTATTCACCAAGCTCCAACGCACTTATCAGTTCGAACGGTTGTGGTCTCACGAGGAGACGGGGAATGGCTGGAGCTATGCGCGCGACAAGAAGGTCTCCGCATGGTGCAAAGCGCGCAACATACCATGGTATCAGCTGCCACAGTTCGGTGTGATCCGTGGTTTGAAAGACCGTAGCGGGTGGTCCCGGCGTTGGGATCGAGTTATGGGCGAGCCGGCTGCGCCAGCACCCAAGGCCTTGGCTCCTGTGTCAATTGACGGGTCATCTTTGCCGAGAGCGCAGTCACTGGGGCTCGTGAGCGATCCTTGCCAAGGTCGGCAGATTGGGGGCAGGGTGCAGGGCCTTCGCATTTTGAACTCGTTCTTGTTCGAGCGCGCCGGTCCTTACAGGAAAGCCATGTCCAGCCCTTTGACCGCGGAAAACAGTTGTTCTCGGCTTTCGACTTACCTTGCCTACGGCTGCATATCTATGCGCGAGGTCGCTCAGGCAACATGGAACCGCCAAGTTGAGCTAAAGCAGATGACACAGCCGCCTGAGGGCTGGCGAGGGGCGCTTGCCTCGTTCTCGGGACGACTGCATTGGCATTGCCATTTCATGCAGAAGCTCGAAGATGCGCCCTCGATTGAGACAAGAAATCTACATCGCGCATACGATGGCCTCCGCACCGCGGAAAATGTGGAGCTTCTAAAGGCTTGGCAGAAGGGTGAAACCGGATTTCCCTTTGTTGACGCATGCATGCGCTATCTGCGAGTTACAGGATGGATGAACTTCCGAATGCGTGCCATGCTTATGGCGTTTGCCTCGTATCACCTGTGGTTGGATTGGCGGCAGCCCGGGCTTCATCTTGCCCGCCAGTTTGTCGATTACGAACCGGGCATACATTGGCCGCAAGTTCAAATGCAGTCCGGCACAACAGGCATCAACACCATTCGCATCTACAATCCCGTCAAGCAGGGCTATGATCAAGATCCCTCCGGAGCCTTTGTGCGTAGGTGGATCCCTGAACTGCGCGAGGTGCCTGACAATTTTTTGCAGGAGCCCTGGAAGTGGGAGGGCGCGGGACAGGTCCTTGATAAATCCTATCCATTGCCTATTGTGGACCACATGACGGCAGCAAAGGAAGCGCGGCAAAAGCTATGGGCTGTCCGGAAAGGCGAGCCCTTCCGGTCACAGGCTAACGCCATCCAGCAGAAACATGGCAGTCGCCGGAGCGGCATCGCACAGATCAACCGTCGCACTACCAAGGCAGCCAGTTCCAAGAAGAACCAGATGAGCTTTCCCTTCGACTGATTGGCTACGTCAGCGTTTGCAGAAAAGCGTCGGCGCTGTCGATGTATTCTTTTCGCTTGGCGTCAGACATTCTGTTCCATGTGCTGTAGATTTGCGCGATGCGTGGGTTTTTGGCCAACTGCTTTTCGTTGCGAGAGAGGAAGTGCCAGTACAGAGCATTCATTGGGCATGCGTCTTGGCCGGTTTTCTTCTTCACATTGTAGGTGCAGCTGTCGCAGTAGTTGGACATTTTTGCCACGTAGTTTCCGCTCGCCGCATAGGGTTTTGATGCAAAAATGCCCCCATCCGCAAACTGGCTCATGCCCAAGGTATTGGGAAGCTCAACCCACTCATAGGCGTCTGCGTAAACTGCCAAATACCATTCGTGGATTTGTTTCGGTGCAACGCCCACAAGCATTGCGAAGTTTCCCGGGAGCATCAGGCGTTGAATGTGATGGGCGTAGGCGTGTTGAAGTGTTTGGCCAATGGCTTCCTTGAGACACAGCATTTGCGTGTCGGCGGTCCAATAGAAGGCCGGTAGGTCGCGATGCGCATTCAGGGCATTGAGTTCGATATACTCTGGCATTTTGAGCCAATAAATGCCTCTGATAAACTCCCGCCACCCAATGATTTGCCGAATGAAGCCTTCAACAGCATTCAAAGGGGCTCGGCCTTTCTTGTAGGCTTCCTCGGCTCTCCTGCAAAGCTCGAGCGGGTCTAGGAGACCACAATTGATATAGGGCGACAGGACTGAGTGATAGAGGAAGGGTTGTCCTACCAACATTGCATCCTGGTAATCGCCATAGAATGGGAGTGCCTGCTCAAAGAAGTAATCCGCCGCTTGTTCTGCTTGCTCTCTTGTCGTGCCCAGCCAAAACGGGAAGAGTTCGCCAACGTGATCGGCAAACTCTTTTTCACACAATGTAAGCACTTCTTTTGTGATGCTGTCTGGCTCGAACTGGGGCGGGTTTGGCATGAACAGGTCGTCGGCCGCGGGTTTGCGGTTCTCCTGATCATAGTTCCATTGGCCTCCCTCGGGTTGATCACCGTTCATAAGCAACCCTGTCTTGCGGCGCATGTCGCGATAGAAGTACTCCATACGCAGTTGCTTGCGGCCCTTGGACCATTGCCCGAACTCAGCGTGGCTGCATAGAAACCGGTCATCGGGCAGCATTTCCAAAGGGCAGGCGAGATCAGGTTTAAGAGCTTCAAACTCTTGCTTGAGGCGCCATTCACCAGGTTCTGTCATGAAAACGCGATCCACGTTCCAACGTTTTGCAGCGCGCACGATTTCTGAACACAGGGTGCCTGAGTTGCCCGAAGCACCGTATTTTACGTAGTCCACTCGCCAGCCATCTGCTTCCAGCGCCTGCGCGTGGTGGCGCATCGCGCTGAACAGGAATGCAATCTTTTTCTTGTGATGCTTTACGTAGGAAGCTTCAGCGGCCACCTCCGCCATCAGGACAACGGTGTCAGCACGTTCCACGTCCCTCAGGCTGGACAGAGACATCGAGAGCTGATCGCCCAGAACAACAACAAGATTGGTGGAAGCCATGCACATCGCCTTTGATTGAGTACGTTGACCCCAAGGATAGGGCGGGATTGAAATTTGTCTCCCGCGCAATACCAATGGGCAAGGATAGGCCGATCCTAGAGAAGGCAACGGCGGAGCTGATCTCTCGTTTGCTGGCAGGCGTAACATATTGGTCAACAAACAAGAAGTAAGGAAACGGCATGGAACGGATCGTCATCGTCGGTGCTTCAGGTGGGATTGGTCGGAGCTTGGTGGAGGAGAGTGTTCGGCGTTACCCATCCGCGCAAGTGATCGCGTTATCTCGCCAGCCCTGCGGCATTGATCAGCCAAACGTCGTCCCTGGGCAATTGGATATCACAGAGGAGGCATCCATTATCTCGGCTGCCAAATCAATTCCGGATGGTGGCGTTGATCGGGTCATCGTCGCCACGGGGATGCTCCATGATGATCATTCCATGCCTGAGAAAAGTTGGCGTGATCTGACAGCTGAGAACATGGCGAAGATCTACGCGGTGAACTCGATTGGCCCCGCATTGGTTCTCAAGCACTTTCTACCTTTGCTGCACCGGCGGCAAAGGGCACAGTTTGCCGCAATCTCGGCACGTGTTGGCAGCATATCCGATAATCACCTCGGCGGTTGGTACTCTTATAGGGCTTCAAAAGCTGCTTTGAACATGATCTTGAAATCTGCAAGCATCGAATACGCGCGGAAGAACTCAGAGGGCATGGTCGTCGGCTTGCATCCTGGAACCGTGGATACAGGACTTTCGAAGCCATTTCAGGGAAACGTACCCGAAGACAAACTGTTTTCTGCCAATCACTCCGCGCAATGCCTGTTGGCCGTGCTTGATCAGTTGACAGCTGCAGACACAGGCAAGTGTTTTGCTTGGGATGGAAAGGAGATACCGGCCTGAGTGCTGCCCAGATATATCGCGATTTGCGCAGCTGCCCTTATGGAAAACTACCGCGAAACCATTTAGAAAATTCTGATTGGGTCAACGCGGATTACGCCACATGTTCTCGCCTCACGCAGCAGCGCGCCATATCAGAGTTTTCTTCATAGATCTTGATGGGACGCTGGTTAACTCCGAAGGGGCGATATCCTTGCGAAGTAGAGAGGCCCTCAAGACCGCTCAAAGCTTGGGTTATTCGGTTGTGCTGGCGACAGGTCGGCCAGCAAATGTTGTAGAGGCGCTCTGCGAGGAGCTGGAGTTGGTTGGGCCGTATATTGCCCTTAATGGCGGTGTGCGGGGGGACACAGTGACCGGGGAAATCACTCTTTCCGGGCGTTTTGAGGAACAAGCTGCTCTTGCGCTCTGCGACTATCTCGGTCGTCATGACGTGCTTATGACCATTCATGATGCAAAAGGGTGGTGCGCGGCTGAGGACAACGAGCGCACCCGAAAGCGCGTAGAGTTCTTAAATCAGGAGCCTCGTCAGATCGGCTATGAGCCTAAGCAACTGGATGAGGCCATCAAGGTTATGGCCATTGGCGGTGATGAGGCTCTCAATGCTGTGGCTTCAGGGCTTCCCTCTGAAATAGCAGAGCATATTGACTGCTTCCGAACGACTGACACCTATCTGGAGTTTGTTCCCAAGGGCTTGAACAAGGCTCGGGCGGCTGAGGCCTTGCTCTACTCCATGCGCCTAAATTGGTCGCACGCAGCCGCGTTCGGGGACAGTGGAAATGACCGCACCCTTCTGGAAAGCGTGAACTACTCGTTTGCTATGGCAAATGCTCGCGAAGACATCGCAAAAGTTGCGCTGTATCAGGCACCTTCAAATGACGAAGATGGGGTTGCAGCCATCATCGAGCAGCTGATTGAAACTCTATAGCGCCTTAAGCTTGGCGTTCCTGAGCAGCTGGCCCTATCTTGTGGAGCGGCGAATAGTGCCAAAGATAGCGCGCTGTCACGTAGATGATCACCAGCGTGGCAATATAAAGCTCGATGGTTGCAATCCATCGTACCTGCTCCACGTACTCGAGGTTTAGGCTCTGAGATTGCATGTAGTTTGCTACCTTGAACATCGCAGTTGCCCCGATAACGAGCGGGAAGGTGTAGGCAGCATAGGCCGGGGAGAAGGATAGCCGCAGCAAGCGCCCTGAGGCCATGTAGATGAGCATGGTCATCAACACGGCGATGCCTCCGAGCAGACCAACAATCACTGGTGAAGGGTCCGGGTTCATGGTGAGGTACCCAGCCAGGCACAGGCTGGCTGGTGCCGCCAGGATTGCCAGTGTTGGCTTCGCCGCGTCTGGTACTTTGCAGTGAAAGATCAGCCTGTGCATCATGATCGGCAACATGACCGCATAGCTGGCCATTCCAAATACAAGTAAGGCATTGGCAATTGGGCGTAGCGCCTCAACTTCAGGAAACGCCACATTGGCCACGACAATTCCAACGGGAGGCACAAACCAACTGGGGACCATGTGAAGGAAATGGAACTGTTTTGCTCGGTGAAAGATGAAACCTGCAAGAAAACAAAGGTGAAGCACAACAGCGAATAGCCAAATCCCTGAGCCCAGCATGACTGAGTAATCTCCAACCGACTTTGAGAGTATCATGCTGGTCATGGCAAAGGTGGGCACAACACTGCCAACCACTGGGTGCTTCAGGTCATCAAGCAGAGATCTTGGGACAATCAAGAACTTCAGAGCTAGTGCCAAGAGCATGGCGCCGCCGATGGCTGCACTCAAGTGCTGAAGCTGCCCTTGGAAAGCGCCCATATTCTCCCAAGACCATCCAAGGCTTGCGATACCGAGGGCAAGGCCGGCCATTGGGGTTGGAATAGCCGTCAGTTTAGTTTTGAGGGCGGATTTGCTCATGGTCGCTCGGCTCTGAAGGGGCGGTCCAATCATTTGGACATTGGGTTTATGAATATCCCTTCCTGTCTGTTTTGAATATTTGAAACTTCAAAAACACCTGTTCGAAAAATTGAAACATGTTAAAGTCTGTTCCCATGACGGTGACCTTGAAGCAAATAAAAGTCTTTCTTGCCGTGGCGCAGGAGCAATCTGTTACCTCTGCGGCGGAACGGCTTCATCTCTCTAAGCCCGCGGTAAGTACGGCGCTTTCGGAGATGGAGCGCCTCCTCGACAAGAGGTTGTTCGATCGGTTGAACAACAGACTTCACCTAAATGCGCAAGGCCGTCGGTTGTTGCCACTCGCCTCTGAGCTTCTCGTTCGTTCCGAGGAGATTGAAGGGCTTTTGAGTGATGTGGATCCGTTGGCTGGCGCGCTGAGCATTGGTGGCAGTCACACGATCGGCAATCACGTGCTACCGTATTTGCTCGGCCATTTCAGAGCCGAAACCGGACACAAAAAGCAGACCTTGGAGATTGCCAATACCTCTCAGATCGTGACCATGTTGCTGGGGTTCGAGCTGGATTTGGCTTTTGTTGAGGGGCGCGTTGATGAGCCGGATCTCGTTCTTGAACCTTGGCATGAAGATGAGATGGTGGTGCTGTGTGCTCCGGATAATCCCCTCAATTCAAAGCGCATCAAAGACTTCGGCGAACTTAACGCCTCAGATTGGTTGCTCCGAGAACCCGGCTCTGGAACTCGAGAGTTCTTCCTGCAAAATCTTGCGCCGAAAATGCCCAAGTGGCACTGCTCGTTTGAGTTGAATAGCCATGAGGCAATTATCAATGCGGTCACCGCAAATCTTGGATATGCGTGCCTGTCCAAGCTATCAACGTCTCATGCGCTGGAAGAGGGGCGTGTTTGCCAAATCCATGTGCCGGGAGAAATGCATCGGCAGTATTGGCTGCTGTATCATCAACAGAAATACATGGGCTCGCTTCAGAGTTTGTTTCTCGACTTTTCCCGAAATTGGTCCTTTGAGATCCAGGGGTTGCTTCGCTGATGCCGGACTCCGGTGCTTTTGAGCTGGGAAAACCTGCGGATTTTCTGAAGCACAAGGGCATCCTACTCTCCTTCCCAAATCAGGGGACGGATCATGGCGAAAGTAGCGGTAATTGGATCGGGTGTCTGGGCTTACCGCCACGAAATTTCTCAGATCACGGGCTTGGATCCAGTCTATCTTCGCAGAACGCAGAAACCCCCCGCGGGTGTGGTCGCCGTAGCGGGATGGGGCAACAAGCCTGCCGTCAACGATCCGCGCCTTTATGCCAAGAATAATGGTCTTAGGTATCTGGCAATCGAAGACGGCTTTCTTCGTTCCATCTACCCTGGGCCCACATCGCCATCGGCTTCCCTGTTCTATGACGATTTGGGCATTTACTACGACACACAGCAGGCAACGCGTCTCGACAAGCTTATAGCGAGCAGGGTAGATGCTCACGGCGATACACTTGGTGCTCAAGTTATTGAAACCCTGAAGTCTTTGGGGCTCTCAAAGTACAACAGTTTTGAAAGGGACCTCCATCCGGCGTCTATCTTGTCGTTTAATACTGAGAACGCTGTTTTGTGTGTTGATCAAACCTTTGGCGATATGTCCATTTCGGGTGCTCAAGCGAGTGAGGGCCGCTTTGCGGAAATGCTGGCATATGTGCTGGAGGCCTACCCCAGTCGCCCCGTCATCGTCAAAACGCATCCAGATGTAATGTCGGGCCGAAAGAAGGGCTGTATTCCCGATAAGCTGTTGCGAGACACGCGTGTGCAGCTGTTGCAGGAAAGCGTAAACCCATGGCTGCTCTTTGATGTCGCCACTGAAGTACACTGCGTTTCCAGCCAATTGGGTTTTGAGGCGTTGATGGCTGGAGCGTCAGTTCACTGTTGGGGCGCACCATTTTACGCAGGGCGCGGACTTACTCACGATCACATCTCCATGCCAGAGCGGCTAGCATGCTCTTTAACTGACATGGTGGCTGCGGTTTATTGGGACTACGCATTCTATTTTGATGCATGGAGCCGCACCAAAATCGATTTCTTCCGGGCCGCCGACCAAATGAACTACCTGAGACAACACATGCCGCGTCAAGTTCCAAGGTTTCAGCAGATCATGCCAAGGGAACTCAATTTTTTTCTGCACAAACTTCTGGTGCTTCCCAACAAGCCGCTGGTGACGCGCTCCGTTAGAAGTGCCGAGCGATGAGGTCGTTCAGGAAATCGGGAATGGCGCGCGCGTCGATTTCGGACTCTCGCACCAACGTGTCGAAGTGATGAGAGAGTGTGCGTACGCGTTCGCTCTCGCGGAAAATCAGATAGCTCTGACCAATGTAAACCACTGCCAGCAGCGGACCAAAAACGGTTATAGGGGCGCTGTAGATGTGCTTGGCGTCGAACAGAAATACACGGAGTGCGGGAAACAGCTCATCGTAGACATCCAAAATCGTTTCCAGTTGCTTGCGGCGAATGTCAGCGGGGAGCCCCTGATAGTAGCCTTGGCCCGCCGCGAAGTTTTCAATCTCGTGGAGTGGGACTGCAATCTCGTAGTCGGATCCTCGACCTTTCAAAAGGTCAAGCCGTTCTTCATAGGCGGCAATGACCTCCTTTGGAGATCCCTTGAAATGGGTGGCGTATTCCCAGCGCAGGACGCCGCGGGTCTTTAGCATATCCGGAAGGGTGGCGGGCACATGTCGGATCTTGTAGCCCGTCGCCTCTTGGTGCCAGTTGAAGATCTCCTCGTCAGCGGCGGCTCTGGCGGCTCTCGTCATGGAAAACGAGGTGCGGAGCAAATCGCCTGCCTGTTCGGGCTTGTCAGTGAGACCTAAGAGCCAATCGGCGCTAACGTTGAGTGCTGCAGCACATTCCCCAACCACATGAGCGTTTGGAAGGCGCGCGTCCTCACTGTTGACTACCTGTGAAATTGTGGAGCGCTCCACGCCAATTTGCCGTGCCAGGGCACTCTGACTCATTTTTGCAGCTTCTAATGCTTGCAGCAGGCGCACACGAAAGCGAGCAGCTCTCTCACGTTTGTCTATTTTAGTAGTCATAGTTTATTTTATTGCTCATATGATAATAATTGTAAATAATATAATGCCTTCCTGAACATCGTGTTTCAGGTGTAAAGACTGCGTAAGCCTATGGAATCATGGAGTAAAAATGGACACGCAGTTTAGAACGATTGTTAAAGCCTGTTTTTGGCAAATCACGGGTCTGGTCGTCATGATGATTGTTGGGTTCTTGTTTACGGGCTCTTACTGGACTGGGGGCCTGATGGCTCTGGTGAACGCCGGGTTGGGCTTTATGATTTACTTCATTTATGAGCGCATCTGGGCCAAGATCGATTGGGGGCGCGTAGAACATCAGGGGTAAGGCAGCAGTACGAGCTGCCTATACTCAGGCTTCAAACAGGTTAAGTTTGAGCTCTTCAGCGATGGATTTGACGGCGGCCTGCCCGCGTACGCTGTTCCCATTCGCATCCAGAGGGGGAGAGAAGCCAGCAATCGCAAGTTTGCCTGGTGCAACCGCCAGGATGCCCCCGCCGACACCGCTTTTTCCCGGAAGGCCGACGGTGTAAGCGAAATCACCCGATGCTGTGTAGAGGCCTTCCATCATCATCTCCGCCAAAATATGCCGCACATTTTCAGCTCCAATCACTTGCTTTCCTGTGATTGGGTTCTTCCCCTTGTTGGCCAGAGTAGCCCCCATCACCGCCAGATCAGTGGTTGAGATCAGGGTAGAGCACTGGCGGGTATAGATGTCGAGCGCCTCAATCGGATCTGAATAGCATGTGCCAGCGGAGTAAAGCAGCCATGCTATGGCACGGTTATGGAAGTTGGTTGTTTGTTCGGACTGGTTGATCTCGCTTGATAGCACCAGATCACGCCCTGCAAAGGCGGACTGCGTGGCGAGAATTTTTTGCCAACGCTCATCCGGTGTCTTTCCGCTGACTAGGCTGGCAGTAGAAATTGCGCCAGCATTGACCAGAGGAGACATGGGTTTGCCCTTAGCAAGTTCGAGAGCCATGACCGAGTTGAATGGCATGCCGGTGGGGTTCGCACCCACCTTGGCTCTGAGGGCTGGAGAGCCGACTTGATCCATGACGAGCGCGAGCGTGAAGACTTTGGATATGGACTCGATAGCAAACTGGTATTGACTGTCTCCTGCTGCGAAGGTGTTCCCGTCCACTGTCACGATGGTGACGGCAATCAAGTTGGGGTCAACAGAAGCCAAATAGGGGATGTAGCTGGCATTGCTTCCGCCTGAACACTTTAAAGCCACAGAGAACCCGGTTTGAACAGCAGCTTGCAGCTGTTTTGCGGTGTAGGGTAGGGGCATCTCACTTGCCCTTCGCTTGCGGCTCTGCAGGGCGTTGCCATGTAAATGGTTCTAAAGTGTCTTCGTCGATTGCCGTCTTCCAGCTTGGTTTGCGCAAAGCGTAAATGATGAAAGGTATCGCAACAAAAACAATGTTTCCCAAAGCCAACAAGCCGACCCAGGCAACAGGGCTGCCGACGGCTATTTGGGCGGGGGGCAGGAAGCTGAGACCGTAGGCAAGAAGCGCTCCGGCCAAGCCAATGCCTCCAATCACCACCATGCCAATGGTGCCACCAGGCACTTTATATGGGCGCGGCAAATTAGGGCTGCGAAAGCGCAGGTAGATGGCTGCTGTGAACATCAGCACATACATGATCAGATAGAGCATGATTGTGAGCTGGGAGAGGATTTGGTAGGCGGCCTGAACGCTCGGAAGAACCACAAACAGCAGCACGAGTAGTGTTACGACGCCGCCTTGAATGAGCAAGATGTTGATCTGAATGCCGTTCTTGTTGGTTTTCTGCATGAACGGGGGCAGGTAACCAGCGTGTCCAACGGAAAGGAGGCCGCGGCTTGGTCCGCCAATCCAGGTGGAGACGCCTGCCAGCACGCCGATGGCGAGCGCTATAGCCATGACTGGCGCCAGAAAACCCAGACCAAAAGCATTAAAATAGTCGAAGTAAGCGACGAGAAGGCTTTGGGTGAGGTTGATTTCGCTCCGGGGAATGATGAAGCCGATCGCCATGGTGCCGAGGACGAACAGCGCTACAGTAATGGCCGAGGAGAGGAAAATTGCACGGGGATAGTTGCGAGAGGGATTGTCAATCTCGCGCACGTGTACGGCATTCATTTCCATGCCTGCGTAGAACAGGAAAATGCTTGAGGCCAAAACCAAATTGTTGAGTTGGGTCAGGTCGGGGATAAGCTCGGCCTTATTAATTGGCATCTGAATGGGGTTGCCCAAAAGCACCCAGAGTATGCCGAACAGGATAATGATAGCGCCGGGTATGATCGTTCCAATCAACGCGCCGTACTTGGAGAGCTTGGCTCCAGCTGCAACGCCGCGCAGGTTCACCAGTGTCGCCCCCCAGTAGATGATCAGGCAGGTGGCAAGCACATAGAACTTGTTGGCGGATAACGCTTGGTCCCATGTCTGGTCGGGTCCAATGAATGCCAATGAGACCGCTGCGAAGGTCAGCACGGTTGGAAACCAGATGGTACTCTCGATCCAGAGCAACCAGATTGCCAGAAAGCCGATATGCGGGCCAAAGGCTTCGCCGACCCAGCGGAAAATGCCGCCCTTTTGCGGAAGAGTTGAAGCCAGCTCTGCAGCAACCAGAGAAACAGGTATGAGGAAAAATACGGCGGCAAACAAATAATAGAAGATTGATCCGAGGCCATACTCGGCCTCGGCTGGAAGCCCTCTAAGGCTGACAACAGCAGCAACGTTCATTATGGCGAGTGTGAACACTGAGAGCTTAACCGTTTGAGCAACGCTCTTGGTGGTCTGCTTGCTCGCTGTTACTTCCGTCATGGCTGGTCCTACCTCGCCGCGGCCATTAGTTGTGCTTGTATGCGCCGCGTTCTTGCTCCGTCATTGGCAAAGCTACAGGGTGGCTTTCGAAATGCTTGATCGTGCGTTTCATGTCCTCGAGTAACAGCGCGGCCAGATCTCGGCTGACACCTTGGCGGATCATGATGCGGATCACGTCGGTGTCTTGAACATTTGCGGGCAGCTTGAAGGCTGGCACCTGCCATCCGCGCTCTAACAACTTCGCGCTCAGGTCATAGAGGGAGTAGGGCAGGGTGGCATCGTCTCGCACCTTGAAGCAGGCGGCGGGAATGCCTTGTTGCGGATCTCCGGTATTGATGAACTCGAAGGGGCCGAGCCGTTCGATCTGTTCGGCGAGCCACTGTGTCGTATCGTAGCAAGCCATTTGAATGCGGCGATAACCCTCTCGGCCAAGCCGGTTGAGGAGATAGTACTGCGAGATCACTTGGCCAGCGGGGCGGGAGAAGTTGATGGCCAGAGTTCCAACCTGTCCACCCAGATAAGGGACCGAAAAAATCAGGTCTTCGGAGAGTTCTTTTTCGTCGCGCCAGATGATCCATCCTACGCCCAGTGGGGCCAGACCGTACTTGTGGCCGGAGGTGCTGATGGATTTGACCCGGGGCAAACGGAAGTCCCACTTAATGTCGGGGGCGCAGAAGGGGGCAAGAAAGCCGCCGGAGGCCGCATCCACATGAATGTCGATATTGATGCCGGTTTCATTTTCATAGGCATCAAGAGCGTTGGAGAGCGGCTCGACAAACTCATACTGACCGGTGTAGGTGACGCCGAAGGTCGGGACAACGCAAATTGTGTTCTCATCAATAGCAGAAAGCATGCTTTCT
This sequence comes from Pseudovibrio exalbescens, assembly GCF_028737195.1. Classification (GTDB taxonomy): domain Bacteria; phylum Pseudomonadota; class Alphaproteobacteria; order Rhizobiales; family Stappiaceae; genus Pseudovibrio; species Pseudovibrio zosterae. Next base: position 387,793 of record NZ_JAQZAJ010000004.1, read on the forward strand.
GCAGTCATGTGACAGGCGTCCGGCTGCATGGGCAGCTCGCGCAGTTCAATGTCCCAGTATTTACAGAATTTGTGCCAACAAACTTGTACCGGACCACAAACAAGGTTTGGCCTGTCTGTCGGTTTTCCAGCCTTTTTCTGGCGGGCGCGCCAGCGCCATTTGGCAGCAAGGCCGCCGAGCATGCAGGCTTCTGATGAGCCGACCGTAGAGGTTCCAACGGTGACAGTTGCCTCGGGAGAGTTCCAGAGATCAGCCAGCATGTGGACACAGCGCATTTCCAGCTCTGCAGTTTGCGGATATTCGCTCTTGTCGATCATGTTGCGATCGATGGCCATGTCCATGATGCGGTGAACTTCATCCTCCTCCCAGGTTTGGCAAAAGGTCGCAAGGTTCTGCCTTGGGTTGCCGTCCAGATAAAGCTCATCAAGAACTACCTGCATAATTTCGCGGGCGTTGTGTTCGTTCTCTGGAAACTTGTACTTGGGCAATGGCTTGTTGACATCGCGTCCCGCAAAAACGCTATCCAGTAGCGAGTAACGTAGTTCGTCTCGTTTGTTAACCGTCATTGCCCACCGTCCTTTTTGTTCTCGGGCGCATAACACCATCAGTACCGTTGGGCGTTCACTTCGGGTTTTCAGAGATATGGTCTGCCAGAGCCTTTCGCAGATCCTCCTCCTTTGAATGGTCGAGGGACGTTTGCATGATGACGCCGCCTGTGCCTTCAAGCCCTGCCAGAACCTTGTCCATGGTAATCTTGTTGATGAGGACAAAGAGCGCTGCGTTCCCTGGCTGCAGGCTGTCTGCGACATCCTTCATGAACTTGTCATTGATACCGAAGTCGCTCAGTGCGCCTGCAAGTGCTCCTGAAGCCGCGCCCACTGCAACACCTGCAAGGGGCACCATGAATATAACGCCGATTAGAAGCCCCCATAGACTGCCGGTTGCAGCCCCTGCGGCTGTTGTACTGAAGATCTGGTGAAGCTTTATGTGGCCATCGTGTTTCTTCTCAGCGATGACTGCATCGCCCATCTGAATGAGGTATTCCTTTTGAAATGAGAACAGCTTGTTGCGCACATCCTCGGCTTGTTCGAGGGATGGATAGGCGATAACAATCAGGTTTGACATTGTTTGAAACTCACTGTTTTTCAGTGCTTGTGTTTTTCTTGGAAACTACACCTATGGCGGGTGGCGGTTGTAGCTCCGCTCTAGCGATAGGGCATTGGTGTCGCTGCGTCAATTGTGTGCCGCCAGTGTAGTTAAGCGATCCTGAGTTGTTTCCATTCCCAGCCGCAAGATAAAAAAAGCCGCCCGGCTAGGGGCGGCTTCTGATGTCTTCTGGTCTTCGATTGCGGAGAACTATGCTGCTGAGCGATCCCTAACTGAAGAGAGGAACTTACTGACGTGGTCACGTAGCTGGTCTGCACGAGACTGCAAAGTATCCGAAGAGCCGGTTACAACGTCCACTTGTTGCTGCGTTTCCTGAGCGCTGTTGAACACTGAGACAATGCTCTCAGACACTTCAGTGGTCACGCGGGCGGCTTGTGTCACGTTGCTCGCGATCTCCTGCGTTGCTGCGTGTTGCTGTTCGACCGCCGCTGCGATTTGAGCTGATGTGCCAGACAGATCCTCAATGGTCGCAGAGATTGCAGAAATTGCAGCTACAGCGTGGTTGGTTTCCTGCTGGATCTCAGAGACCTGCTTGTCGATTTCCTCAGTTGCTTTCGAAGTTTGGTTTGCAAGTTCCTTGACCTCAGCTGCCACCACTGCGAAGCCTTTACCGGCTTCCCCTGCGCGGGCAGCTTCGATGGTTGCATTCAGCGCCAGCAGATTGGTCTGCTCGGCAATAGCTTGAATAAGGGTGACCACTTCGCTGATGTGCTTTGCTGACTGTGCAAGCTTGCCGACGCGGTCGTTGGTGCTTGTTGCTTCTTTGCTGGCCTGATGGGCCATGTCGTTGGACTTTTGCACCTGACGGCTGACTTCGCTGACAGAAGCAGCAAGCTCTTCTGCGGCCGATGCCACAGCCTCAACGTTGGATGAGGCCTGCGAGGACGCTGCTGAGGCGCGCTGGCTCTGGGTGGTTGTGTTTTCAGCGTTGCCCGCCATGCTCCCGGAAGCGCCTTGCAGTTCCTGAACCGCGCTGCTGACTATTTGCAGCATTTCTGAGACTTCAAGATCAAAACCTGCGCATAGTTCTTGAACTTCCTGGCCGCGCTGCAGAGCTTCCTGCTGGTCACGCTGTTGCGCTTCCTCAAGAGCCTTTCGGTTGTGTTCGTTCTCGATGAACACGCGCATTGCACTCGCCATCCGGCCGATTTCGTCGGTTCGGTCTTCGTACTTCACTTCTACATTGCTGTCGCCGTCTGCAAGACGTTGCATGTTTTCAATGAGATCAGAAATTGGCTTGTTGACCGAACGCACAGTAACATAAGCCAGCGCGCCAGCGATCGCGAAGCCGATCAGCCCAATAATGATGTTACGTGTTGCCTGACCCCAAAATGCGGCGTCAATATCATCGGTGTAAACGCCTGTGCCGAGCATCCAGCCCCATGGTTCGAAACCAACCGCCCAACTTTCCTTATTGATTGGCACGTCAGATCCCGCTTTGGGCCACATATAGCTCACTTGCCCGCCGCCGTTTTGAGCCGCGCTGATCAGCTCCCGAATAAGGTAAACACCATTCGGATCTTGCATGTTCATCAGGTTTTTACCGACGAGCTTCTTGTTCGGCAGAATAATTACTGTACCTGAAGACTCGTAGCCGAAAATGTAATTTCCATTGTCGAAGCGTATGTCACCGATGGCCTCCTTCGCGAGGGATTGGGCCTCATCTCGTGTCAGAGAACCCGCAAGCTCCTTTTTGTGGAAGCTTTCGGCAATGGAACGCGCACTGTCGGTGAGGTGTTTGATACTCGCGACGCGTTCCGCGACCATGGAGCTGCGGATGGCGGAGAGGTTCACAATTGAAAGGCCTATAGCCAAAATGAGAACGATAACAGCGGGAAGAGAGATCTTCCACGCTAGCGGAAGTTTTGCCAGTGACATGTTTTTACCCAAAGGTTGCAGCAAGTAGTTTGGGTATTATGAGTAAAAATTGCTCAATATTTGATTAATGGCGAGATTTACTCACCTGAAATCGAGGGAGTTTGTTTGGTTGCGTATGTCAACCAAAAATAAAAGAAGGAGATTTATTTTATTGATTGGTAAAAATTAATCGTTTGAGTTGCAGGGTGGGGTGTGTGCACATGAGGCAATCACACTGATCCGGATTAGAGGCCGCCGAAAAGATCCGGCGGCCCCGAAGTCTAAGAACACTTCATTTTAGCCATTCACGACTGACTTTTCCCGTACCGCGCCAAGGAAGCCTTTCACGCGATCCTGTAGTGCATCGGCGCGTTGCTGCAGAGTTTCTGAAGATCCACTTACTATGCCGACTTGTTGCTGGGTATGTTCTGCGGACTGAGCAACGGAGCCAATGTTTTCGGATACTTCTTGTGTCACTCGTGATGCTTGAGTGACGTTGCTTGCAATTTCCTGTGTGGCTGCGTGCTGCTGTTCGACAGCCGCCGCTATCTGGGCAGAGGTAGAGGAAAGGTCTTCAATCGTGCGGGAGATGACTTCGATTGCTGCCACAGTGTGCTCTGTTTCCTGCTGAATGTCAGAGACCTGCTTGTCAATTTCCTCTGTCGCCTTGGAGGTTTGGTTGGCCAGTTCTTTCACCTCTGCTGCTACCACCGCAAAGCCTTTGCCTGCTTCGCCTGCCCGCGCTGCTTCGATCGTGGCGTTGAGAGCCAGCAGGTTTGTTTGTTCCGCGATGGCCTGAATGAGGGTGACGACTTCGCTGATGAGTTTGGCGGACTCGGCCAACTTGGAGACACGGTCGTTGGTGCTTACAGCTTCGCTGCTGGCTTGGTGCGCCATTTCGTTGGACTTCTGCACTTGCCGGCTGACTTCGCTCACTGAGGCTGCTAGCTCCTCTGCTGCAGAGGCAACTGCCTCAACATTGGAAGAGGCCTGTGCGGAGGCTGAGGATACGCGGTGGCTCTGCTCTGTTGTGTTCTGAGCATTGCCTTCCATATGAGTGGATGCGGCTTTGAGTTCTTGTGCAGAGGCGGCAACGAACTGAAGCATTTCGGAAACTTCGACATCAAAGTCCGCGCAGAGTTGTTGCACTGCCTCGCCGCGCTGCAACGCTTCCTGCTGTTCCCGCTGTTGAGTTTCCATCATCACTTTTCGACTGCGTTCGTTCTCCACGAAGACCTGCATTGCTGCTGCCATGCGGCCGATTTCGTCGCTTCGATCGGTGTCCTCGACAGAAACAGAGGTATCACCCTCAGCCAGGCGTTGCATGTTGTCGGTGAGACGCAGGACTGGCTTGTTGATTGCACCAATTGTGCTCCATGCCATGATACCGACCACTGCGAACCCGAGCGCTGTAAGGCCCAGTGAGATCCCGGCCTGCTCCCAGAAGGCAGCCTGAATGTCATCAACATAGACGCCTGTTCCGATCATCCAGCCCCATGGCGCGAAACCTTCTGCCCAGCTCTCTTTATCGTAGGGGATTGTGCCACCGGCTTTCGGCCAGACATAGGCCAAACGACCACCGCCTTGCTTCGCGCGTTCAATCAGCTCGCGGACAATTAAGACGCCATTTTCGTCTTTGAGTCCGATGAGGTTCTTGCCTTCCAGATTGCTGCCTGGAGTTACAAGGTTTGTGCCGTCATATTTGTAAACGAAGATGTAGTTTCCGTTGTCGTACCGCATCTCGTTGATGGTTGCTTTGGCTTCTGCCTGTGCTTCCTCACGTGTCAGCTGGCCAGAGGTCTCCAGCTTGTGAAAGTGCTCTAGGACAGACATGCCGGTATGTGTAATGTGCTTGATGGTGTCCTGGCGCTCTGACACCATCGAAGAGTAGAGAGCGTTGAGATTGTAAGCTGCAAGCAGAAGAGCAAAAATGAAGACGGCAGCAGAGGGAAGGGCGATCTTCCAAGCGAGTGGGAGTCTGGACAGCGACATATTTTTCTACCAAATCATATGGGTGAAAATTCGTAGGCTTGTCTTCCACACTCAGTAAATTTTACTAATCAATGGTTAAAATCTGGTTGTGGTATATTAATATGCTGCCGGTTTGATAGAACTTTCCCTCCATTTTGTATATGTGGATGCAAATACTACAATTTTAAGTAAGTATAGCGCGCGCCCCTGTTCGAATTCTTTGTTCATTTGATTGATGAGGTGCTCATTTGAAAGTGCCGCTACCTTTGGCAATAGTCGTCTCCCAAAGAGCATGAGAGAGCTACATCTCTAACTCGCCACAAGGATGTGTTGCTGTGTGCAGCTGTTCAACGGCATGAAGTTCAGAGCTGCTGTTGAACATGGATATTTGATTCAGGCAAAGCTTTCTTCATAATCCCCAATATTACCGTTATTACTTTACGATTACGTCAGCTTATTGGTAGTTTACATTGATGTTTTATAGGTCTTTTGAATATTAATCTCCACATCATTACATCGTGATTATAAAGAGATAAATGGTTTATATTGCAGATATGTAACCTGTATTCTATCTTTAGTTGAGTATTTATCTCTATCAACTCAAGTATTGATATGTGAAGTAGGTTTTCGTTAACTACGCTGGATGCAAATAGGAGCCACAGGCCCGCGTCCTGAACTTCAGGTGGGCAGCACTAAAACAATCATGAAGGAAAGCGTTATGTCGCTAAATATCGGTGACAAGATTGCTGTGTGCACCATCGCCCTTGCGGTGGTCTTTGGAGTATTCATTGTTGCGGAGCTTATGGAGCGGAACCAGCAGCAAAGCCCTGTAGCTGAGGACGAGACCCAAGATCCTGTTTACACCCTATTTGAAGTCGATAAGGGGCAGGAAGTCTTGATCCATCAGGTGGATCACAGCGACCTCTAATCTGGCAAGCATATTCGCGATACATGCGCAGGCAAGTTATGGGCCTGCGCTTTTTGTTGGCGCGCATGATGTTCGAAAGATGGGATACTGCAAAACCAGTTGTGTAGTTGCTGCAAGATACGCGCGAAAGTTATCGTCTCCTTAACAAAACTTGCCTATCCGTTGCATTGAGCAAGCAAACTCCTGTTGGCACCGGTTATCGTTCTGGGGAGGGTTTGATAGGTGTCACAAGGGTGTAGCGCGAATGCATCAATTCTTGATCTCAACGATCCAACAAATTTAAAGGTTCTTGCGTGGTAGTTTTCCGAGTGCCCCCTGAGAGAACTCTCAGCTTCGGAAACCAGAGCTGGTACAGGCACGCAGGAGAGCAAAGACATTATGATCATTGATCTTGCACAGCTGTTTCATAACAACTCCCTTCTTGTCGTTTTCACAATCATTGCGTTTGGTTATCTGATAGGCAACATCAAGATTGCGCGGTTTGAGATCGGCGTTACCGGCGGTGTTCTTTTGTGCGCCCTTGTGTTTGGGCACTACAACTTCCAGCTAGATCCGATTGTTCAGTCTCTTGGCTTCACGCTTTTCATCTATTCGGTAGGTTGGCAGGCCGGACCACAGATATTGAACGTGCTGCGCCTTGATGGGCCGCGTTATTTGGTGCTGACCCTCTTCATGACGGCGGTGTCCTTCAGTCTTGTCTTTGGTCTTGCCGCCGTGATTGACCTGCCGAGCAGCTACGCCGCGGGTCTGATGGCGGGTAGTCTGACAAGTACACCTACTCTTGTGGGCGCACAAAACGCCGTAACTTCTGGGCTTGTAAGGGTACCCGAGGGGGCAACTGCCCGTTCGCTCATTGAGAACATCAGTGTTGCATACGCCATTACCTACATTTTCGGTACTGTTGGGCTCTTGATGGTGGTGAGGATCCTGCCCAGTATTCTTCGAGTAGACCTGGTGGCTGCGGCCCTTCAGTTCTCCAAAGAGCGTGGGATCAAAAGCGACCGGGAGAAGTACAGGGTGAAACGTCCCATTTTGAGGGCGTATGCGGTGGATGATCCTGATCTGGCGGGAAAGACTTTTGATGAGATCTTGTCGCGACACGGGGCTCAGTCGGCGAACCTCAGGGCGTTTTATCGTTTGAAGCGCGGCTCTGAACTCATCGAGCCGCGTTCTGACACAATTGTTGAGATGGGCGACAAGGTTGCTGTATTTGCAACACCTGAGGAGCATGCCGAGGCCCACAAGCTTCCCGGTTTGACCGCAGATATTCTTGATGAAGATCTTATCGACGCGGAAATTGATGTGGCGGAGATTGTCATTACGAACCCGGCTTCGGTTGGCAAGCCGCTGGCAGAGATCGGTATCTACGACAAGTTCGGGTGCTTTCTCTCTAGTCTCACCCGCTCTCAGATCCAAATGCCGGTCTCACCAGGTACTGTTGTGCAGCGAGGCGATGTGATGATTGTGTCCGGGGAGCGCCTGGCGTTGGACCGATTGATCGCGCACCTAGGAGCAGAAGACCGCAAAGCCGTTGAAACGGATCTCTTGACCTTTGCCGCGGGCATTGTCGCAGGCCTCATCATTGGTCAGATTACCGTCAAGATCGGCAGTATCGATATTGGGCTGGGCAACGCTGGCGGTTTGTTGCTCTCAGGCATTTGCGTTGGCTTTCTGCGCGCCAATCGGCCGACATTTGGCCGTATGCCCGCCGCCGCACGCTTCATCTTCATGGAGCTGGGACTTTTGCTGTTCATGGTGGGGGTTGGCCTTAATGCGGGCGGTGGCATTGTCGGCGCGCTTGCTTCCCTCGGCCCGATCCTGTTCGCTTGCGGGGTGGTGGTAACGTGTGTTCCGCTTCTCGTGGGGTATGCCTTTGGCCGTTTTGCGTTGAACATGAACCCAGCACTTCTGTTCGGGGCGCTTACCGGAGCCATGACCAGTACACCCGCTCTCGGAATTGTTCAGCAGGCGGCCAAGAGTACAGTTCCTGCCTTGGGATATGCAGGTACCTATGCGTTGGCGAATGTCCTTCTGACACTAGCAGGAACAGCAATCGTTATGCTTTAGGCGTCAGCTTTTCGCAAAAGCACCTGCATCTATTTGCTGCTGAAACATTTCTTCCAGTGATTGGCGCAGGGGACGATAGGTAACGCCCAGTTCCTTAACGGCTTTGGTGTTGTCCGCCTTAAAGGGCACATCCACATTTCGAGCAATCATCTTCCGTGTCATGGAGGTGTTGACCACCGGGCCTGCAAGCCAGATCAACCACTTTGGTGCAGCGGTTTTGGGGATCGGAAAGCTATCTCCATAAGTGCGATGAAGGATCTTGCTCATCTCGAAGAAATCGGTGTTGTGCCCGTTTATGATGTTGCGGCCATGCGCTTCTGGTGTGAAGGCTGCGGCGAGATGAGCCTCTGCCAAATCCCGGACGTCAACGACGCCCATGCCCCATTTGGGCGCCCCATGCCGCAGTGTGCCGTTGCCGAACTGGCGGATGAGTGAGAAGCTCTCTGACGTGGCGTTTGGATTAAGGCCTGGCCCAATTACAAGAGAGGGATTGATGACCACGAGATCCCAGCGGTCTTGCGCTTTGGCTATTGCCCATGCTTTCTGTTCCGCGAGGCGTTTGGAGTAAGAGTAGGGGTTATGTGAGAGTGATGACGAAGTGTTCCATACCTCTTCGGTGAATACCCCACCTGGTGTGTTTTCTATATCGGCGTTGTCTCCAAAGATCGCTGCGCAGGAGCTTGTAAGCACGACACGTTGCACCGAAGGCGTGTTGTTCGCCTGTTCAAGAACATTGGTGGTTCCCTTCAAGGCAGGATCGATGAGTTCCTGTTGGGGGTCTTGCACACTGATCGTGAACGGTGAGGCAGTATGAAACACAAATTTGCAGCCTTTCATGGCGGCTGCGTATGAGCCTTTCTCTAACAGGTCAGAAGCAAAAAACTTCAGTTTGCCGTTGGTGCGCTCAGCAAGGTTGCTGAGATGTTGCAGCTTGGTCTGATTTCCGGGATCGCGGACACACGCATGGACAGTTGCGCCCGCCTCCAAAAGGCTTTTGACGATCCATCCGGCAACATAGCCTGAAGCACCGGTGACCAGAATGGGAGCTGAGGTATCAACTTTAAACACGCAGACCGTTCCTTGGTTGGATTTTGCAACTTTACCGAGTATAGGCAATGACTTGGTGGCTTGTCATTACTCACAGTTATAATGCAGAAAAGCCCTAAGTATTGGTCGCTCTTTTTGTAGTGATGCTCCCCCTTGGTTTATTACTTGATTTGATGTGTTTAATATATAACCTAGCGTAATATGTGATTTATAGGTGATCTTGGGAGGGTTTATCTATGCATGCAGAGCTCAATGATTTGACGAATAACGCCGCTCGATATCGAAATGGGAAGCGCTATCTCTGGTTGATTGCATTTGTGACGGCATTTTTGCCCATTGCCTCAATGCTGGTCTACGTAGAGACAGGGTTTTTGGCAGCGTTGTGTTTCCCTTTGATCTATTTCTTCGTTGGGATGCCGCTGTTGGATATGCTTTTGGGAGAGGATCCCTACAATCCATCGGATGACGTGATGTACCGTCTTGAACAGGATCCCTATTTCCGCGTGCTGCTCTTTTGCATCATTCCGATCTATTACTTGACTTTCTTCGCGGCTGTCTGGGTTGTTGGCACCTACAGCCCACCCTTGTGGGCTGTGCTGGTCTTTGCAGTGGGCGTTGGTACCTTTCACGCGAATAGTTTGACCGTTGGCCACGAGCTGGGGCACAAGACCAACAAGGTTGATCAATGGGGGGCGAAAATCAGCAACGCGCTGGTTGGATATGGACATTTCTGCATCGAGCACAACCGAGGTCATCACGTTCAAGTGGCAACACCTGAGGACGCGGCGAGCTCGCGTTTCGGAGAAAGCATTTACAGATTTGCGCTCCGAGAAATTCCAGGTGGTTTTGTGCGTGGCTGGCATCATGAGGCGGAGCGTCTCAAGAGGAAAGGCCATTCTGTTTGGTCGTGGCGCAATGACATTCTCCAAGGATACGCCATCACGCTTGCCATTGCGGCTGGTCTCGTTGTTTGGTTTGGCCCGGGGGTTCTGCCCTTCATCATTGTGCACCATGTGGTTGGATGGTACGGCCTAACGCAGGCAAACTATGTCGAGCACTACGGACTGAAGCGCAAGAAAATGGAAAACGGTCGATATGAGCCGTGTCAGCCCAGGCATTCCTGGAACACGAACCATATCTACTCCAACTTGGCGACCTTCCATCTGCAGCGCCACTCGGATCACCACTCCAATCCACTTCGTCCATATCAGGTGCTTCGGAACTTCCCCGATCTGCCAAGGCTGCCAAGTGGATATCCGGGGTGTTTTGTTTTGGCCGCCATTCCGCCGCTGTGGTTCCGGATCATGAATCCCAAAGTGATGGCATGGGCCAACAATGATCCCTCTCTGATAAATAAAGGGTAGTCTTTAAAACCTGCTTCAAAACACCACTAACTCCTTAATGTGATGGTGAGACGGCTTGGCTAACCTGCCGCTACCGGCGTCGGATACGTATGTCCGAAGCCGGTTTCGAGCAGCAGAGGTGCCTCGTGTCCGCCATTCCTCGATTCCTATTGGTTGTGCCAATCCTCGCCTTCTCAGTTTCTCTTGGGCAGCCTTTGCTCTTGGGGTCTGATATCTCCGGTTTGCATTTTCTGCAGGTTCAGGCTTCAGCCTTGGCTGAGGAAGTGCTGAACACACCTTCTGCTGATGCTTCAGAACGAGAAACTGACACCCAAAGGTTCATGCCAATTGAGGGTGCTGCCCCTGCCCCAAAAGGTTTTGATGCATTCTGCGAGGACAACCCCGCGCAATGTGAAAGCGCTGGCGCGGGTGAGTTTCCAAATGGAGTTCGGCTTGATGTTCGGCGGTGGGCGCAACTTCAGAAGGTCAATCGGGAGGTTAATGCAGCAATAAATCGTGTTCCTGATCAGGTGCTCTATGGGATTGCAGAGCAATGGGCCTTCCCAAAGCAGGGTGCGGGGGACTGCGAGGACTTTGCTCTCGAAAAACGCCGGCTGCTCCTTGCTCTCGGTTGGCCCATGGAGACACTCCTTGTCACTGTCGGGGTTGACCGAGAAAAGCGTGGTCATGCAGTGTTGACGGTGGTGACAGAGCAAGGCGACCTTGTGCTGGACAGCAAAAGCCCTGCCATACTTCCGTGGTATGCGACGCCCTATCGATATACTTGTCGCCAGTCCGCTGTCTCACCGCGGAACTGGGTACATATAGGTGACAACCGCACCACCAGCTTGCCCACTATCTGTAAGTAGGAGTTGTACCAGCAGGTTGTGCGATTGGGGGGATCGTGCCATTAAAGGCTCTGTACGTATTCATCCGTATTCCATTTTGTTGAACTTCACGTCATTTGACGCGAACACTCCGCCAAATTGCGCTTTGATTCACCGACTACTTAGGGAACAACTGCGGCAACCAAGGGAGTTTTCTTGTGAAAAGGAAGCCTTCCATGAAGCGTGGCGTCAAATCAGGGCACTTGCAGCCAGATATTATTGGCTGGCGTGAGTACGTCGCCCTCCCGGATTTTAAGATCTCAGAAATGAAAGCCAAGATTGATACTGGCGCTAGAACCTCTGCTCTTAACAGCCGGATAGATGAGACATTTACACGTAACGGCGTGCCGTGGCTACGGTTCACCATACCGGCGCTCAAGGGCCAGCACCGTGCCATTACACTAGAAACTGCTATTCATGATCAGCGTATGATCAAAAATACCAGCGGTGTGCCTGAAGAGCGCTACATCGTAAAGACTAGCCTCATGCTCGGTTGGCACAAGTGGCATATTGAGGTGTCTCTGGCCAATCGTGAAAACATGGGCTTTGACATGATCCTTGGTCGTACGGCTTTTAAGGGGCGCAACGTCCTTGTGAATGCTTCAAAGTCATTTTTATCCGGACGTCCGGTTGCCCTCAGCTGACAGCAGCGTATTCTTAAATAACAAAGCCCCAAAGACTGGTCGCCTGATTGGCGATTTTTGATTTATTGCGTGGAGAGTATCGATGAAAATTGCAATGTTATCCCGAAATCCGAACCTTTACTCTCACAGGCGTCTTAAAGAAGCTGCTGAAGAGCGGGGTTTCGAGCTTGATATTCTGAATACACTTCAATGTACAATGAACATTGCATCAAGACGCCCTGAGATTTACTATGGTGGCACCAAAGTACCCGCATACGATGCAGTCATTCCTCGAATTGGAGCGTCAGTTACCTTCTACGGCCTGGCTGTGTTGCGTCAGTTCGAGATGATGGGCGTTTTTCCGCTTAATGAGTCAGTCGCAATTGGCCGTTCTCGTGACAAACTGCGTTCCATGCAGTTGCTTGCACGCGATGGCATTGGTCTGCCGACAACCGCCTTTGCGCACTATCCAAAACAGTCAGAGGAAGTTCTTCGTCTTGCAGGGGGGGCTCCCTTGGTCATTAAACTGCTCGAGGGAACGCAAGGAATTGGTGTTGTGCTGGCGGATTCAGACCGTTCAGCGAAGTCAATCATTGAGGCCTTTCGCGGTGCGGACGTTAACATTCTCGTGCAGGAGTTCGTAAAAGAGGCCGAAGGCAGCGATATTCGCGCAATCGTCATTGGTGGCAAGGTGGTCGCCGCGATGCAGCGCACAGGTGCGCCGGGTGAGTTCCGCTCCAATCTGCACCGGGGCGGCAAAGCAAGTACTGTGAAGATCACGCCTCAAGAGCGTGCAACAGCTGTCGGTGCGGCGAAGACATTGGGCTTGAATGTCTGCGGCGTAGATATGCTGCGTTCCAAGGAAGGGCCTGTCGTCATGGAGGTCAACTCTTCACCGGGGCTTGAGGGTGTAGAAAAGGCGACCGGCATGGATGTGGCGGGCAAGATCATTGACTTCATTGCGCGGAACGCAAGCGTCGGCAAGACGAAAACCAAAGGCAAGGGGTAGAGCCTGTGCTGCGTGAAAGCTTTCGAATTGGTGATGAGTCTGTTCCTTCAGGTACTCGGCAAACCGTTGAGCTGCCAATAGGAACCATGTCTGATCACACCCCAATTGCGATGTCAGTGCATGTGGTTCATGGCAAGAGGCCTGGTCCGGTTGTTTTCGTTAGTGCCGCTGTTCATGGTGATGAAATCATTGGTGTTGAGGTTGCGCGCCGACTTCTGCAAAACAAGGCCTTGTCGCGCCTTCGTGGCACGCTCCTGGTGGTGCCGATTGTAAACACCTTCGGCTTCATGAACCAATCTCGTTATCTGCCGGACCGTCGGGATCTGAACAGGTCCTTTCCGGGAACAGAGAGCGGCTCTATGGCGGGGCGCATAGCCAACTTGTTTTTCACCGAGGTCGTTCAGAAATCTGACTACGGTATTGATCTCCACTCCGCCGCGATCCATCGCACGAACTTGCCGCAAATTCGAATTGCGCCAAGAGACAGAGCGGGGATGGATTTGGCACGGGTTTTCGGGGCACCGGTTACACTGCTGGCCAAGGTGCGCGAAGGCTCACTGCGTCATGCTGCTGCGGAGCACGGCACGAAGGTGCTTTTGTTTGAAGCGGGGGAGAGTCTGCGGTTTGATGAGATGGCCATTCGCGCAGGTACCTCAGGTATTTTGCGCGTGCTGCGCCATCTGGATATGATATCCGGGCGCGGTATTGCCCAGCCAAAGGAAAATCCGGTCATTTGTTATCGCAGCAGGTGGCAGCGTTCGCCTGCGGGCGGCTTGCTTCGAAGCTATAAACGTACAGGGACCTTCGTGAAAAAGGGCGAAGTGCTTGGCATTATCTCCGATCCGTTTGGCGAAGTTGAGCAGCAAGTGAAAGCTCAGATTGACGGTATAATCATCGGACGCACAAACCTGCCGGTGGTTTATGAGGGAGATGGGCTCTACCATCTTGCAGAGGCTAAAAGTGAAAACGAGGCCATCGATACAATCGAGAGCCTCGTTACGCAGCTTGAGAACGATCCGTTTTATGATGAGGACGAGATCATCTAGACCGTCCTCACAACTCGTTCAAACCGCCTCGACCTTTTTCAAGAAGCAAGCAGTCTCGGCTTGCAGTTCCAGTATGGAAGCAGAAAGGCAGCCGAGGTTGCCAAGCAGCACACCGGATTCTTCCATGGTGCGCCGGTCGCGCTCAGCCGTTGCAGCAACGTCTTTGGTAGCGATGTCTGCGCGCTCAACCATATCCTTGCAGGCCAGGTTGATTTCATGAGCTGCGGCTGTCTGCTGAGCGATTGACGTGCTGATCGCGGCTGAGTAGACCGAAACATCCTCCATGGATTTGCTGATTGTGCCCACTGCGTCAAGATTTGCGGCCGTTGCCGCGCCAGCTTGGCTGAGGTGTGCATTCAGATCTTCCACGATTTGCTCAGTGTACTCCGCCAGACGCTTGACTTCTTCCGCTACGACAGAAAATCCAGCGCCAGCCGCACCAGCGCGCGCCGCTTCAATTGATGCATTGAGGGCCAGAAGCTTGGTCTGGTTCGAAACTTCAGCAATGTTGTTGCAGTACTCGGCAACATCAGATGCCAAGTGGTTCAAACGCTCGCCTTGTTCACGGCATGTGCCAATGGCTTCCTGGCTTTGATCAACGGCCTTCAAGCTGAGGTCCACTTGCCGTTCAATCTCCGCAATGGACATGGACAACTCTTCCGCTGCCGTAGCCACTGACTGTACTGCCTGATCGGCTCTCTCGGTTTCCCTCAGAGTTGCCGCTGCGTGCTGCTCGGCCTCTTCTGTTCTACTGTGGAAACCCTCTGCCCAAGACCGAACCTCTTGAATGGTGGTGCTGAGATTTGCGTAGCGCGCTGTTGCGAACTCATCATGTTCGGCAACGATCTTGCGGGCGTTCTCGCTACGATCCATTGTTTCCTGTAGTTGAAGGCTTTGCATTTGTTGCTGCTGTTGGTTTACCTCGTTGCGTTCATTGGTTAGATGAATGAGCAGCTCGACAGCCGTTGCCCAAACGCCTGTCCGGGGAGCGTCACCATATTCGGGAAGGTTTTTTCCGTCCTTCAGGGTTTGAGCGAAGTACTGCAGCCAGACTTGAAACTTATAGGCTTTTACTAGGCCCCAAATTGAGGTCGCAATTAGAATGGTACCGAGAAGTAGAATTGCCACACCCACCAGCTCAGATGTGCTCGTCGCAGCATGTGCCTCTTCAGTGTTGATATACCAGAAGTCTGTAATCAGTAGAATTTCCAGGGCCAGCATCGCCACTATATTTACTGCTATGCCATTGATTTTCATGATTAGTCCCACGCTGCCACATGCTAATACTTGAAAGCATTAGGTAGGCAGAGGTTAACAAGGTGTGAAGTCGATGAAGGGTGCCGCTGGGGTATAAGTGATGAAAATTACATTATACCCGCAATATATATTTATCGATGCTAGATATTTTGGCAGGCTGTTGCGCAAAGACTGATGGCCTTGAACTTGCGCTCAGTCCGGCATTGGCCGAAGTGCCTGCGGCGAGTTTTGCATTTGACAGATAAACGGCATTTGAGGATGGTTACACGAATACGTGGATCTTCTGACCAGTTTGTTCTAGAAACTAGGCTGAAGCGTTATGGTGTCGTGTAGAAACGCCTGTTTGCGCTCGCCGAAGCTTGCAATTTGCTGACTTTTTAGTATACCCCTGCATACAATTAAATCGCTCCGACTCTGCGTTCTTCGCAAAAGGGGCGATGAACAAAAGACCAACACGAGTTTTCGGGGATGATCATGAGTCTATACACCGCCTACCTGGAAGAAATCGAAAGCCGCAAAGAACAGGGCCTAAACCCCAAGCCGATTGACGATGGCGCGTTGGTCAGTGAGCTTATTGCGCAGATCAAGGATGCCGGGAATGAGCACCGCGAAGACTCTCTGAAGTTCTTCATCTATAACACTCTTCCTGGCACCACCAGCGCTGCAGGTGAAAAAGCCAAGTTCCTCAAAGAGATCATTCTAGGTAATGTAGCTGTTGCGGAGATCTCACGTGCATTTGCATTCGAGCTGCTGTCGCACATGAAGGGTGGTCCTTCAGTTGAAGTTCTGTTGGACCTGGCCCTAGGTGATGATGCTGATATTGCGAATGAGGCGGCCGATGTCCTGAAGACACAGGTATTCCTTTATGATGCCGACACAGACCGGCTCAAGGAAGCTTTTGAGGCGGGCAACGAAATCGCAAAGGACATTCTCGAGAGCTACGTAAAGGCAGAGTTCTTCACGAAACTTCCCGAGGTCGAAGAAGAGATCAAGGTCGTTTCTTATGTCGCTGCTGAGGGCGATATCTCTACCGACCTTCTGTCCCCGGGCAATCAAGCACACTCTCGCTCTGACCGTGAGCTTCACGGCAAGTGCATGATTTCCGAACAGGCGCAAAAAGAAATTGAAGCGCTCAAGTTGCAGCATCCAGACAAGCGCGTCATGCTCGTAGCTGAGAAGGGCACCATGGGCGTTGGGTCCTCCCGCATGTCCGGTGTTAACAATGTAGCGCTTTGGACTGGCAAGCCCGCCAGCCCGTATGTACCGTTCGTCAACATCGCGCCTGTTGTCGCTGGAACCAACGGCATCTCTCCAATCTTCCTGACAACCGTCGGTGTGACTGGTGGTATCGGCATTGACCTCAAGAACTGGGTGAAAAAGCTGGGGCCAGATGGCAAGCCAATCCTGAACAATGATGACAGCCCGATTCTGGAGCAGAAGTATTCCGTTGAGACTGGAACTGTGTTCAAGATCAACACCAAGACGAAAAAGCTTCTCAGCGAAGACGGCGACGAAGAACTGGTTGATGTGTCCTCTGCCTTCACCCCACAGAAGGTTGAGTTCATGAAGGCTGGCAGCTCCTACGCTGTCGTGTTCGGCAAGAAACTGCAGACATTTGCGGCCGAAACACTTGGCGTTGAAGCACCGCAGGTCTTTGCACCTTCCAAGGAAATCTCCCATGAAGGTCAGGGCCTGACTGCCGTTGAGAAGATCTTCAACAGAAATGCCGTCGGCTCTACACCGGGCAAGGTTCTGCATGCAGGCTCCGACGTGCGGGTGAAGGTAAACATCGTCGGTTCTCAGGATACAACGGGCCTGATGACCTCTCAGGAGTTGGAAGCTATGGCGGCTACCGTCATTTCTCCAACTGTAGATGGTGCGTACCAGTCTGGCTGTCACACGGCCTCTGTTTGGGATCTGAAGGCGCAGACAAATATTCCTCGGCTCATGAAGTTCATGAACAAGTTCGGCCTGATTACAGCCCGCGATCCCAAGGGCGAGTATCATGCAATGACCGATGTGATCCACAAGGTGCTGAATGACATTACCGTTGATGATTGGGATATCATCATTGGCGGCGATAGCCATACACGCATGTCCAAGGGCGTGGCGTTTGGTGCAGATTCCGGCACTGTGGCACTGGCGCTGGCGACCGGTGAGGCAAGCATGCCAATTCCGGAATCCGTGAAGGTAACCTTCAAGGGCTCCATGGCTGAGCACATGGACTTCCGTGATGTGGTGCATGCGACGCAAGCCCAAATGCTGAAGCAGCATGGCGACAACGTCTTCCAGGGCCGCGTGATTGAAGTGCATATTGGCACGCTGCTGGCAGACCAAGCCTTCACCTTCACTGACTGGACTGCAGAGATGAAGGCAAAAGCCTCGATCTGTATCTCCAATGACGAAACGCTGATTGGTTCTCTTGAGCTGGCCAAGGGGCGTATTCAGGTGATGATCGACAAGGGCATGGATAACGAAGCGCAAGTTCTTCAAGGTCTGATCAACAAGGCGGACAAGCGCATTGCCGAGATTAAATCCGGTGAGAAGCCAGCGCTGAAGCCTGACGCTGATGCGAAGTACTTTGCGGAGGTCGTCGTTGATCTGGATGAAATCAATGAACCGATGATCGCCGACCCGGACGTCAACAACGAGGACGTGTCACGTCGCTACACCCATGACACCATCCGCCCGGTTTCCTTCTACCGTGGTGAGAAGAAGGTCGACCTCGGCTTCGTCGGCTCTTGCATGGTGCACAAGGGCGATATGAAGATTGTGGCCGGTATGCTCAAGAACCTAGAGAAAACAAAGGGCAAGGTGGAGTTCAACGCGCCGCTTGTTGTTGCTGCTCCGACCTACAACATCATCGATGAGCTGAAGGAAGAGGGCGACTGGGACGTGCTGCAGAAGTATTCCGGGTTCGAGTTCGACGATGCTGCGCCAAAAAGCACTGCACGTACCGAATATGAGAACATTCTGTATCTGGAGCGTCCAGGATGTAACCTGTGTATGGGCAACCAGGAAAAGGCCGCCCGAGGTGATACCGTGCTGGCAACCTCCACGCGTCTGTTCAAGGGCCGCGTAGTGGAAGATTCCGATGACAAGAAGGGCGAGTCTCTGCTGGCCTCTACCCCGGTTGTAGTCCTTTCCGCCATTTTGGGCAGAACACCAACTATTGAGGAGTACAAGGAAGCCGTGGAAGGGATCGACCTGACCAAGTTCGCGCCTCCACTGCAAAAGCCTTTGGACGCCAAGTCAGTTCACTTCTAAGGTTCAAACCATGATCCGATAAGACAAACGCTGGCGTGAGGGGTTAGATCCCGCGCCAGCGTTTTTTGCTTTCAGGCTGGTTGGTTTCGTAGCTGGCCTATCTCCGTTGCCAGCAAAAAAGGCGGACGCCTGCTGCGCCCGCCTTTGTCTTTGAGAGAAATCCTTGCTGATTAATTAGCTGAAGGCAAAATCATCAGCCTGCAAGTCAGACAAAGTCACGTTCTCGATTGTGATCGTATTGTCGCCGTCTGTGTAGATGACATCACTGCCGACCTGCATGGCATTGCCGGTGAAATCGGACAGCTCGGTCAGGCCTTCGATCTCCAGCTTGTCGTTTCCATTGCCGAAGTCGACAATGACGTCCTGTCCAAAGTCTCCGCTAAACACGAA
>NZ_JAQZAJ010000005.1 GCF_028737195.1 Pseudovibrio exalbescens
CACCCAAAACCCAATGTGGAAACACAAAATCAAAACCAAAACACAACGAGCGCACACACTCCCACAACCGTCATGCCGGACAAGGCGAGCACAGACAGCGCACACATAACCCCTCCCACAAAACCGCTCTCCCCAGCCCAACCGCAACCGCCCTCACCTGGAGAGCCGCACATCTGGATCCCGGGTCAAGCCCGGGATGACAACCGAAAAAGGTGGCGGAGACTGAAGCAGAATGACAGGAGCCCTCAACGTGTCGCAGAGGGCGGGACAATCCCACAGACTGAACAAAGGATCATTTAAAACAGCCGTGCACGGCATCCGGAGCGCTATCAGAGATGGCGTGCGGCAGGTTCGACGGCGGCTGGGCAGCCGGCAGCAGGCGGGAGGCCGCTAGGCAGCGGGCCCGCGTTGAAGCAGTCGGCGCACGATGTAACAAGGCGGATTGCTAGCGAGAGCAAAGTAGGGCGAATGTCTGCAAGACAGCCGTGTAGAAAGCCGAACCGATCGGCCAAACCACCACCGTCATGCCGGACAAGGCGAGCGCAGCGAGACGCTGATCCGGTATCCAGCACAGAGCAACTGCGGAGCGGAGAAACCAAAGCCGCTGCCGGCAGCAACGAGGCCCAAACGGTATTGCTGCCCAAAAAATGGCTGGTAAGCGGACGTGCAGCACGCAATCCGCGGGCGGAAGATCGGCACGCAAACCGCCACCGCGAGACCGGGCAAATGCTCAGGCCCCAGCGCTAAGCCTCCAACCAACCACCGCCCTCTCTCGCCGAACCGCCCATCTGGATCCCGGGTCAAGCCCGGGATGACAGGCAAGCGCGTGGGGCGGAGGACCAATGGGAGGGTGAGGCGAAGGGAGCAGAGTAAGGCCCCCGACGTGCTAACGAAGAATGCCCCCAGCACTCGAACAAAGCGTCATTTAAAACAACCGCGCATGGCATTCGGCGGCCGATCATGGATGACGTGCAGCAGGTGGGAGGGAGCGGGGCAGCGGGCCGCATTCAAGCAGTCGCCGCACGATGTAACACGGCGGGCCGCAAGCGATAGCAAAGTGGGGCAGAGGACAGCAACACAGCCGTGTAGAAAGCCGAACCGCTCCCCCCCACCACCGTCATGCCGGACAAGGCGAGCGCAGCGAGACGCAGATCCGGTATCCAGCGCAAAACAAAAAGCAACTGCGGAGCGGAGAAACGAAGGCCGCCGGCTATGGCGACGTGGCCCAAACGGTATTGCTGCCCAGTCGGTCCGCGAACAGCGGACGCGCAGCACGCAATCCGCGGGCGGAAGATCAGCACGCAAACCGCCTCCGCGAGGCCGGGCAAATGACAAACCAGCAAGCGTAATGCCTCTAACCAACAACCGCCCCCTCCTGCCGAACCGCCCATCTGGATCCCGGGTCAAGCCCGGGATGACAGCCGAGGGAACAAGGCCGGGATGATCGCCGCGAGCGGGAGGCGGAGGGAGACGGGGCGGACGCAGAAGACGCAGAATAGTAAGAGGCAAAGCTGACCAAGAGGAGCGGCTCCCAAGGCTGGACAGAGCGTCATTTTAAACAGTCGCGCATGGCATTCGGCGGCCGATCACGGATGGCAGGCTGCAGGTTTGACGGCGGCTGGGCAGCCGGCCTGCGTTCAAGCAATAGGCGCTCGGGCGAACACCGCAGGTTGCCATTGAGGGGACAGAGCTGCTGAATGGAAAGCCTAACCGCTCAACCCACCCACAACCGTCATGCCGGACAAGGTGAGCGCAGCGAGACGCCGATCCGGTATCCAGCGCAAAATAAAAAGAAACTACGGACCAGAGAAGTGTGGCCGCTGGCGGGCGCATCACTGCCCAAAATATGCGGGACCAGCGGACACGCGGCACGCGACCCTGTCTGCGTGGGTCCGGAAAAGAGTAAAGTCAGCAAACGCTCAGCCAGCCAGCGATCCGCCTCCAAATAACAACCGCCCTCTCCTGCCGAGCCGCACAGCTGGATCCCGGGTCAAGCCCGGGATGAGAACCCAGAGCATGAGGCGGAGGACGTCGAATAAGAGGAGGCCTCGACGTGTCGCAGAGAGCGGGACAATCCCACAGACTGAACAAAGCGTCATTTTAAACAGCCGCGCATGGCATCCAGAGCGCTATCAGAGATGGCGAGCAGCAGGTGGGAGGGAGCGGGGCAGCGGGCCGCATTCAAGCAGTCGCCGCACGATGTAACACGGCGGATTGCTATTGAGGGGACAGAGGGGCAGAGCGGCGGAATGAAAAGCCGGGCCTGCAAGCCACCCCAACACCGTCATGCCGGACAAGGTGAGCGCAGCGAGACGCAGATCCGGTATCCAGCGCAAAACAAAAACATCTCTGCCAATCACGCCTCAAATTGGATTAGGAACGCGGAAAACAACTCGCACTCGTGAGATTAAGGGGGACAGCAAACTCTGGACTGCACCTAACGCCACCCTCACCGTGCGCAGGACGACAAGCATTCTGCAATTACAACGCAGCCGCGGGACGCGTCTACTTGTCCCCCTTTCAAGCCAAACCCATGGAAGGCTCGCCTTAGCCAAGCGCGAAAAACTTATCCCCCTCTCCTCCTCTCGCGGCAGGACAATGCAATAATGCAGAGGAGAGGAAAAGAGCCGCTGCCCGAACAAAAGATATCCCCTTGCCACGACCGCAACTGACCGCGAGTGTGCCGCACGCAAAACAGCATAACCTGCGGGAATAACCCATGCGTTCAATTTGCGTTGCTTTGCACGAAACGCGGATTTTAAGCATCAACGCACGCAAACACAGAAGCGCTCCTGCAAACCCCGACCACCAAACGCCCTCACCTGCCGAACCACACAACTGCATCCCGGGTCAAGTCCGGGATGACAACCGAGAGCATGTGGCGCAGGTGGAAGGACCAACGGGAGAGTAATGCGGAAGGAGCAGAGTAAGGCCCAATGTGCTAACGAAGAATGCCCCAGCACTTGAACAAAGCGTCATTTTATACAGCCGCACATGACATCCAACAGGCCACTCCGTGGGGTGTGCGGGCACTAAGCCTGCAGTCAACCAGACAGGCAGCGCGCGTTCAAGCAGTCGCCGCACGATGTAACACGGCGGGCCACAAGCGAGAGCAAAGTGGGGCAGAGCGCAGCAACGCAGCTGAATGGAAAGCCAAGCCGGCAACCACCGCCCCCACTCGCCGAACGCAGAACTGGATCCCGGGTCAAGCCCGGGATGACAGCCAATAGATGAAGCAGACGAAGAGCTAAACAGATATCCGATAAACCAAACCACAACCGTCATGCCGGACAAGGCGAGCGCAGCGAGACGCAGATCCGGTATCCCGCGCAAAACAAAAAGCATCTGCGGTGCCGGGATGACCGACGAGAGACGGGGCGGAGGCGGACGCAGAAGACGCAGAATAGTAAGAGGCAAAGCTGACCAAGAGCCGTGACTCAAAAGAGCTTAACAGAGCATCATTTAAAACAATCGCACATGACATCCGACAGGCCACTCAGTAGGGCGGGCAGGCAACACACCCTCAAACGGCGCGGGTCGGAACAAGAGTAAAGTCAGCAAACGCTCAGCCAGCAAAAGCTCTGCCTTCACCCAACCACCGCCCTCACCTGCCGAACCACACACAACTGGATCCCGGGTCAAGCCCGGGATGACAGCGCTGAGATAGGGCAGTGAGAGCAGAGGTTGGGATGACCAATGGGAGAGTAAGGCGAAAGGAGCAGAGTAAGGCCCCCGACGTGCTAACGCAGAATGCCCCCAGCACTTGAACAAAGCGTCATTTAAAACATACACACATGACATCCAACAGGCCACTCCGTGGGGTGTGCAGGCACTAAGCCTGCAGTCAGCCAGACAGGCAGCACGCGTTCAAGCAATCGGCGCACGATCTAACACGGCGGGCCGAAAGCGTGAGGACAGTGGGACAGAGGGCAGCAAGACAGCTGTGTGAGAAGCCGAGCCGGCAACCACCGCCCTCTCCTGTCGAACCACCTATCTGGATCCCGGGTCAAGGCCGGGATGATCGCCGAAAGATGGGGCGGTGAGAGCAGAGGTTGGGATGAACAATGGGAGAGTAAGACGGAAGGAACAGTGCTGAGCGTCTACTGCCCAAACGCTCAACCAGCCAGCGCTAAGACTCCAAACAACCACCGCCCTCTCCCGCCGAGCCAAACAGCTGGATCCCGAGTCAAGCCCAGAATGACAGGCAACAGGGAGGGGTGAGATGACCAACGTTGGAGAGTGAGGCGGAAACAGAGATTGGGATCACGGCCATAGGGCAGCACTTTCCAACCGCTCGCCAAAACACCTGCCCAATTCATAGCCCCACCGCTTACCAAACCGCTTACCAAACCGCTCGCCCAGCCGCCTCCCCAACTGTTCGTCCGACCACTTGCCCAACTACTCGCACAACTCCACGCCAACCGCTTGCCCAACTCCACGCCCAACTGCTCGCTCCCCCGCTCAGCCAACTGCACGCCAAACTACTCGCCCAACCGATTGCGCTGCTGTTTACCCAGCAAATGAACAGGCATGCTTCCTGCATTAGCGCCAGAAAGTTCATAGGGCAGTGATCAGAGGGACCCAAAAGACCCCAGAAGCCCAAGAAAAAACATCGGCGCTACGGAAAAAAAGCAGGGCGCGCCCCGCACAGCCAGCAGAGAGCGGCTTGGCCTTTGCAAAAGGCAAATGGCGCCCAACAGCCCGCAGAGGCTTTGATAAAAGAGAACAATTTGCCCTGAACGGCGGCAACGGCAACAGGCGCTGTGTGCGCCACAGGTGAACCCAGGTACTTCCGGGCACCGGCTCCATGGCAGGCACTTGGGATGTTTCGCGCGCATTGTTGCATCTTGCAAACATCCCCACGAGGCGTGCCTGACAAGGGAGCGTGACAGGAAACACGGTGAATAGAGATGGGCGAAGGCTTTCTCCCGACAAACAAGTAAACCCAAACAAAACCTTAGAGTACAGTTTCGAGAGTAACAGAATGGCTGATAACAACGAACAACTTAACGCCACTGAACAGGACCGAGACAACAAGAGCACGCAGGGATCGGTAGACAATGCCGGATCTGCTTACACCAATAGTGCTGTGACCGGCATTTTGGAAAGTGAGCAAGGCGTAAAGACTATCGGTATTGGTCCCCTAGTTGATTTTGACTATTACCGCAGCATCACAGAGCAAGGCGGAGAGGCGCACGAAAGCAGCCTTGGCGACAGGCCCAGCGCAGGCCAGATCATCATTGAGTTTGGCTATTTGCCGCCCTACTCCGCTGTCAACCTGGGCAGCTTGAACGAGAACGGCATCTGGATGGGCACCCTGGAAGAAGCGGCGGCGCTGGAATTGCAACTGCCCTCTGATTTTACAGGGTTTGTGGTTGGCTCAGTGCCACTGACCCATGAGGGGGACGTTTCCCGAGGCGTCTTTCACATGGAAGTTGGCAACCCCAGTACAGGAACGCTTGCTGCTTCGGCGGGTCAAGGAGCGGGTGCCGACGGTGCCGCAACCGTTTCCATGGCAGAGGCCCTCGGTCTTGTTGGAGAACAACTGACAGACCTTGAAAATGCAGAGAGCGTCTCCATTCGCCTGCAAGGCCTACCAGGTGAAACCAGCTCCAGCGATGGCGAGCAATATGCAGACGGAAGCTGGGTGTTTTCCGGCACAGGCGCGCAAGTTGCAGGCATGTCGCTCACATTCGGCGCGGGTTCACAGTTTGGGGCGTTCACATTTCAGATTACCAAGGCCTACGCCCATGGCTATGAGGCTTTCATTCCGCTTGAGGCGTTTGATCCTGTAGAGGGTGATGTGGTGGTGGGCGTGACCGCAGCCATGGACCTTTCCGGTTCCAAGCCGACCATAGCCTTGCAGGAGACCGATGCGGGCAACGCGCCGTTGCAGGTGCGGCTTTCGGACTATCTTGGCATGCGGGTGGAGGATGACGACGGGTCGGAATCCCTGATCACGGTGGAAGTGCGCCTGAGCGGTCTGCCCGATGGTGCCCGGTTTTCAACGGATGGGGGGACGAGTTTTTCAAGCGCGGCCATCTCCGGCGGGTCACTAAGCTACAAAGGCCCGGCGGAAGTCTTTGGCAAACTGGTTCTGGAAATTCCAGCGGACTATGCCAGCGCAGGTGCCATCAAGGGACTGTTCTCGGCCTATTCTGATGAATATGGCCGGGCAACGCAGGGCTTTGACATTCGTGTCAAGCCAGAGGCGGACATTGAGCTTTCCGCTGAGAACGTGACGGCAGCAGAAGCGGCCAGCGGTGGCACGACGGTGCAACTGGCGATCTCCGCAAACATTACCGATGCAGACGGCTCCGAAGGCCATGGCGACACCCCGAACACCGTGACCATTCTGTTTGACCGCCTGCCGGACGGGACCTCCGCCAACACCGGCACGCTGGACATGGGGGCACTGAAATGGACAGGATCGATCAACGAAGCCAAAGCGTTGGCGCTGACCTTCCCTGAAAACTATTCCACCACCGCCAAGCAGGTAACATTTGGCGACAACCTGATTATCAACGGCTCCTTTGAAGACACCTATGTGGAGGCTACCGGTTGGGGCTCTTTCGTGGGCGGAGACGGTGTGCCCGGCTGGACGGGCGAGCGGGTCGAGATTCAAAACACGCACTGGGGGCACGCGGCCTCCAACGGCCAGCAATGGATGGAGCTGGACGCGGAACGAGGGGTGGACTCCGTCCACCAAGACGTGAAAACCGAGGCAGGCACGCAATACCAGCTTTCGTTCGATGTATCGACGCGGTTTTACAACACCAGCACCTTTGATGTGAGCTGGAATGGCGAGGTGATCTCCACCGTTGTGCCGGAAGGGCGGCAATGGGAAACCATTACGCTGACCGTGGAAGGCACGGGCGGAATGGACCGGCTGACCTTTACAGAGCTTGCCTCACAAAACAGCGCGTTCGGAGCGTTCATCGACAATGTGAAGCTTTTTGAAGCGGTGGTGATGGAAGATGCGCCCATCGTGATGCGCACCACGGTGATGACGCCGG
Organism: Pseudovibrio exalbescens; assembly: GCF_028737195.1. Classification (GTDB taxonomy): domain Bacteria; phylum Pseudomonadota; class Alphaproteobacteria; order Rhizobiales; family Stappiaceae; genus Pseudovibrio; species Pseudovibrio zosterae. The sequence continues at coordinate 7,017 of NZ_JAQZAJ010000005.1, forward strand.
AAGGGGCAGAGCGCACCATTTCAACGCTGGAAGTCACCCCCACGCAGGACATCAAGATAGAGGCCAAAGACGCAGCCTACACCGAAGGAGATGCACCGCTGACGGTGATGGTTGGCGACCTTGTCTCGGTGAAGGTGACCGATGCGGATGGCTCGGAAGTACTGGAGAGCATTTCCGTCACGCTCAACGGCCTTCCAGAGGGCACTCAGGTGAGCGCAGGTACTTTGGCCCCAGATGGCAGCTTCAGCTGGACCGGCACACAGGTAGAATTTGCGGACCTGAGCCTGACATTGCCCAAGGATTTTTCAACGGCAAATCCCGCCGCAACACTCAGCGGCACGGCCTCTGCAATCTCCAACGAAGGCACAAGCAGTGTGACGCCGTTCAGCCTGACAGTGGCTGCAGAAGGAGACATTTCGGTTGGGCTGACAGATGCGGTGGATACCTCTGGCGGCTCCCCTGTTATTGCGCTTAGCGAAACGGACAGTGGCGCAGATGCCCTTCTGGTGCATCTGGGTGACTATTTCACCGCGCAAGCGACAGACACTGATGGCTCCGAAAGCCTTGCCACCATCGCCTTTGAGATCTTCGATCTGCCGGAAGGCACGCTGCTTTCCAAGGATGGCGGCGAGACGTTTTCCAGCGCAAACATGCTGGGCAACTCACTGAGCTACCATGGTGCGGCAAGCACACTGGCCAATCTGGTGTTGGCGCTGCCAGCGGATTATTCCAGCACAAACCCGTTGAGCGACATTCAGGGTGTTTTCACCGCGACCACAGATGAAGGCGGCGAGGAAAGCATCAGCTTTGGGGTGACTGTGGCCCATGAGGCGGACATTGAGCTGACTTCTGATGATGTGAGCGGGACGGAAGATGCCTCTGGCGCAGGCACCGCGGTAAAGCTGGGTATCTCAGCAGCGATTACGGACCGCGACGCATCTGAAGGTACGGCGGACACGCCGGATACGGTGACCATAACCTTTGATCGCTTGCCGGAAGGCACCACCGCAAACGGCGGCGCGCTGGATGTGGCTGGTCTGACGTGGACCGGCTCCGTGAACGAAGCCAACGCGCTGACCCTGACGTTTCCGGAACACTTTGCAAGCACACACCACTGGGAGGCGACCGGCGAGAACCTGATCGTCAACGGTTCTTTTGAGGCAGACAGTCTGGATGGACAAGTTTGGAAGGCGTTCAGCGCTGAGCAGAACCTGACGGGCTGGTCGGGTGGCGATATGGAGCTACAAAAGACCAGCTGGATCGGTACGGCCAGCGACGGCGAGCAATGGCTGGAGCTGGATGCAGAACGGGGTCTGGACAGCATCTCGCAGGAAGTGCAGACCGAAGAAGGCCAAGTCTACCTTCTGAGCTTTGACGTTTCCGCCAAGTTCCTCTGGACCAGCACTTTCGATGTGAGCTGGAACGATACGGTGATTTCAACGGTGGTGCCGGAAGGGCGCGACTGGGTGACAATCACCTTGCAAGTGGAAGGCACCGGCGGCCTGGATCGGCTGACGTTCTCGGAACTGGACACCCAGAACGATGCCCTCGGGGCGCTGTTGGACAACGTGCGGCTTACCAAGGCAGAGTTGATTGAAGATGGGCCGATCCGCTACACCACCACGGTAACGACCCCGGAAGGGCAAATGACAGCGGACGCAACGCTGACGGTGGAAGCGACCCAGGACATTTCCGTGGTGACAGAGGACGTGCGGCTTTCGGAGAGCGATGAGGCAATCCGCTTCACGCTTTCGGACCACGCGCGGGTTGCGGTGCTGGACAGCGACCTTTCCGAGAACATTACGCGGGTAGATGTGGAGCTTCACGGCCTGCCCGCAGGTTCGGTGCCCAGCGCCGGAGAGATTTCTGCTGAGGGTGTCTTCACATTCTCAGGGAGCCTTCACGACTATTTGGCCCTTGAGTTCACCCTACCCAAGGACTTTTCGACGGAAAATCCGGCAACACAAATTACGGGTAGCATCTGGGCCCAGTCCAATGAAGGGTCAAGCGCAACCCAGCCCATCAGCATTTTTGTGAGTGCGGAGGCAGACCTTGCCTTCGACTATACGCAGGCCATGGACACCTCTGGCGAGGATGCGCAAGTGATGCTTGCGGAAACAGACAGTGGCGGCGACGCGGTTTTGGTGACGCTTGCCGATTACTTTTCTGCCGCAGCAACAGATGCGGATGGCTCTGAAGCGCTCACCACGCTGACGCTGAATCTCACCGGTTTGCCTCACGGAACGCAGTTCTCCACCGACGGCGGGGCCACGTTTATGGAAGGTGTGGTTTCGGACGGCGCGGTGAATTACACAGGACCAGCAGCGACCCTTGCGGGTCTGGTATTGGCTCTGCCGCCGATTTCACCGCAAAGCGATGAGCTATCCGTCTTTGGTGATTTGACCATGCGCACGGATGAGGGCGGCGAGAAAACGCTGGCCTTCAAGATCGGCAATGATCGGATCATGGAGGACGCAACCGGAACAGAAGACGGAGATGGTCAGGGCGTTACCATTGACGTTGGCTTTTCGGCAAGTGCAGTACACCTTGGCCAATTGGGCGCGGACTGGAACGCGGAGGATGCGGTCACCATTACCTTTGACCGCTTGCCCGATGGCACCACCGCCAATGGCGGAACACTGGACCTTGGCGCGCTCACATGGACCGGCACCGTGAACGAGGCCAACGCCCTCGCCCTCACCTTCCCTGAAGACTATTCCACCACCAACCGGGGCGATATCTCCGGTGAGAACCTGATATTCAACGGCTCGTTCGAAACTGTTGATCTGGGCGGCAAGGTGTGGGGCTCCTTCGTGGATGGTGTTGGCGTAGCCGGCTGGAGCGGTGGCCGAATTGAGATCCAGAACACCGGGGTTGGCATCAACGCGACCGACGGCAACCAGTTCATGGAGCTGGATGCGGAACGGGAGGTGGACACGGTCTATCAGGACATTCAAACCGAGGCCGGTGGCACTTATCAGCTTACCTTTGATGTGGCAACGCGGGTGTGGGAATCCAGCGCCTTCGATGTGACGTGGAACGGCGAGACCATTGCCTCTGTGAACCCGCAATGGGGCAAGGGCTGGTCAACAATCAGCTTGCAGGTGGAAGGCACCGGCGGGCTGGACCGGTTGGCGTTTACAGAACATGCAGCGCTGAACAACGCCTTTGGCGCACTGATCGACAACGTGGAGCTTTATCGAACCGGGTTGGTCGAGAGCAAGCCCATCGCCCTTTCGACGGTGATTGAAGGGGCAGAAGGCCAGCTGGCCTTCGAAACATCGCTCTCGATTGAGCCGACCGTTGACATCAACATCGAGACCCGTGATTTCCACCTGACGGAAACGGACAGCGCGATCACCGTGAACCTTGCCGACAACATCGCCGTGATTGCAACGGACGCGGACGGCTCGGAACTGATCGAGAGCATCACCCTTGTGATGGAAGGCCTGCCGTCTGGTGCCGCGGTAAACATTGGCGAGATCGATGGCAGCGGCACTTTCCGCTTTACAGGTTCGCCAAGCGCGTTCGACACCATCGTGCTGACGCTCCCGGCTGACTATGCCACACAGTCGGACAAGGGGCCGCTGGTGGGTGAAGTCACCGCAACTTCCAACGAGGGCATCAGCACCGCAACGCCGTTCAAGCTGCGTGTTGACGTGGAAGGCGATGTTTCTCTTGGGTATGCGCAAGCGATGGAGACCTCAGGCGAGGTGGCGACCATTGCCCTTACAGAGACGGATCGCACCGGCGCGGGCCTTGAAATCAAGCTCGACGATTACTTCGACGGAGCGGCGACGGATCTTGATGGCTCGGAGAGCATTGAAACGATTGCGCTGGAGATGTCAGGGCTGCCGCAGAGCACCCAGATCTCCACCAATGGAGGCCAGTCTTTCGAGGCTGCGCCACTGACGGATGGCAAGCTCACTTACCTTGGCAACCACGCGTCCTTGAGCGAAGTGATCGTGAAGCTGCCTGCAGACTATTCCACCACCAACCCGGGTAGCGTGATCGACGGCCAGCTGACCATAACCACTGACGAAAACGGCATCGCCTCACTGCCGTTTGCTGTTACCGTGGCGCATGAGGTGGATATTGACCTTTCAGCACGAAACGTGACGGCATACGAGGACGCAAGTAGTGAAGGTGTTCTGGTTGACCTGAAGCTTTCGGCCAACATTACTGACCGTGACGGCTCGGAAGGGACGAACACCACTCCGGACACGGTAACCATCGCTTTTAATGGCCTGCCGGAAGGCACCACCGCCGACAGAGGTACACTGGACATCGAGACGGGCATCTGGACCGGCAGCGCGAAGCAGGCAAGTGACTTGCGCTTGAGGTTCCCGAAGGACCACAGCACGACAAGTGCGCCTGAGGGCCAGCCAGAGACACCCGTCACCTATGACGTGACGGTGGTGACCAGCGAGGGCACCAAAACCGCCAGTGGCCGTGTGACCATCCGCGCGCGCGAGGACATATCCTTGACGGCGCAGGATGAAACAGTGAGCGAAGACACCTTTAGCGCCATCCCTTTGAACCTCTCCGTCTCCGTTTCGGACAGCGATGGGTCTGAGGTACTGAACGAACCCGTCAGCATCCAGTTTTCCGGCTTGCCGCAAGGGGCCACGTTCAATGGCGGCCGCTACGATGCTCAGACTGGCCTGTGGCAAGGGACGGAAGCTGAACTGGAAGCTCTGGTGCTCGCTGGTGTACCGCAGCATTTTTCCGGAAAGGTCACCGGCACCTTGTCCGCCAACACCAACGAGGGCAGCGACACCACTGCCTTTACCGTGCGCGTGTTGCCGGTTGCCGAGCCAGAAATCGCGCTATCGGTTGTGGCGCACAGCTCCAGCGGCGATACCCAGATCGTCAAGGAAGGTGCTCCGTTTACGGTGCACATTGAAGCAAAGACCGCCGATACGGATGGCTCAGAAAGCCTCACAACCATCGTGCTGCAAAATGTGCCCGATGGCTGGCCAACCCTTTCCGGCGCAAATGCTGTAGACCTTTCGACCTTCACCACAGGCGCCGACGACATTCAGTCCGCAAGCTACAATGGGTCGACAGGTGCCCTGACCATTGCCCTGAAGGCGGGCGTTACCAACTGGGTCGGTGATCTGATCCTGACGCCAGACAGTGGACAGAGCCTCGACATCGCCTCGCTTACAGGCGGCGAACTGACCGCCACCGTAACCGCGGTGGATGTGGCCAGCGGCCTGCCCTCCTCTACCGCAACTGTCAGTGATGCCGTTGATGTTGACGTGGATGCGGTGGCGGGTGATCCGACGCTTACTGCGCAGGATGAGGTTCATAGTGAAGCATTGGAGGGCGCAGGAAGCTCAAAGTTGCGGATCACCAGCCTCAGCCTGTCGGACACGGATGGCTCTGAGCGCTATGGTCCGCTGATCCTGACCATTGCCACGGGTGAGAGTGGCAGCGATGAGTTGTCGGTTGCAAACGATGTGACCCTGTTCTCCTCCAAGTCTGCTGAGCACGGCACCATTACCCGTGGCCTCGCGGAACAGGGCAAGGCCGTTTATGTGGTAAGCCAGCCGGAGGGCGTGAGCAACGCAGACTATGAAGCGTTCGTGAAGAACCTCGGCATCACCTACCCTGAGCATCATAGCGGTGTGTTTGAGGTGACCGGTGTGCTTGAAGTCTTTGAGACGGTTCAAGCTAGCGACAACGAATATGACACCTCAGACAACACGGTGACCATCACCTTTGAAACCGAGATCACCGTGAACCCGGTTGCTCAGGCGAACCTGACCGTCACTCTGACCCCATCCGATGATGGCTTTGACACAACACCCCATAACGACCCGAACACGCCGGTTTCTGTGAGCGTTGGCGAAGACGTGCCAACCGTTGAAATTTACGAGGACCGCTCGATCAGCTTGGGTCTTGAAGCCTCAACGCCGGACCTTGATGGCTCCGAAGAGCTGACGAGCCTTGTGGTGAACAATCTGCCGAACCTTTGGTTTGCCTATGATGCAGAAGGGACTGTCGACCCAAGCTTGTTTGGTGCAGAAGCCAGCAAGATTTCCAGCGCGGTTTATGATGCGCAGACGGGCCAGCTAACCGTGACGTTCACCCCGGAAACAAAGAGTTTCGAGGGAAGCTTGCTTCTGACCCCGATTGCCCACGATGACCGGGATGTGGATGCAAGCGACAGCTTGCCAGGCCAAGACTCCTCCGGCTTCTTTGGCGACATAACCGTCGATCTGAATGTGACCGATGCGCGGGACATGCAGAATGCAACGGAAGCCACCACAACCGTTTCAGTTGGCGTTGATATTGACGTTGAAGCGGTTAATGACCTTTCCACCCTGCCTGATGCGTTTGTGGTGAGCGAAGCCACAGTGGATGCCGCAGGCGGTTGGGTGGACGTGCCGCTGTTCCCGACCAACCCGGATAGTGAGGGCAGTGAAACCATAGAAACCCTTGGGATCTATGGCATACCCAAGGGCGTGGTGGTGTTTTATCGCACCGAAGACGGTGAGTTGACGCCCGCAAAATTGATGGGTGTGGAGCCGAAGACCGGCATGACCAACTGGGCGCTTGAAAACGGCCAGTGGGAGAGCGCCGTGCTGCGCGGAATTCCGCAGCACTTCTCCGGCGTTTTGACGGCCAATGCCGAAACAGGAGAAGTGGAGCGCAGTGTTGATGGCACGACCACGATTACGGCCCGCGTTTTAACGCGCGAACTCAACGATAGGGAAACCGGGCAAACTGATACCGGTGAGCTGGTCATTCGCATTTCGCCCTCCATTGACGGCGGCAACCCGAATGAGACCCATCACCTCTTGGAGGATGTGGCGTATAACCCGTCGATTGACGGGAACCTGATCGACATACGGGATGGCTCGCCGGAAGAGTTGACAGGCGATGTGATCCTGACACTCGGCGAGGGTCTTCCCAACACAGTTGGACAGCAGGCACGGTTCTTCCTTGGCGACCCGGAAGCGGGTGGTATCGAGATTTTCGCTGATGGCAACGGGCAGTTGACTGTGGACTCTGCCGTGGTTGGCACCCTTCACATCCTGTCTCCCCGTGACAGCAACGAGGACTACACACTGGGCATTCAATATCAGGTGCGCGAAGCGACCGATCCCGACGGCCCGGTGAAGACGGAAACCGGCACCTTGACCATGAAGGTGAGCGGTGTTGCGGATACACCAACGGTGATTGTGCCGGATGCGGCCTATATCGGTACGGACGCGCAAGCCTTCACCCTGGACACCGTTGTGAATGGTGAAGATGGCGCGGCAGTGCGCCTTGGCGGCCTGATGACCGAAATGATGCCCGATGGCATCAACTACGATGGGTCGGAGAACCTTTACTTCATCATTTCCGGTGATGCGCTTTCTACCATGGCAACACGCACGGGAAGCATAACGGCCGCGCCATCCGTTTCCTTTGCGAACGGTGTGGACACGGGCGCTGGTGCCGTGATCGTGTCCGCCGCCGACATTGGCAACCTGAAGTTCATTCCGGTGAACGTGTCTGAGACAACGGATTACCAGTTCACCCTTTCTGCCATTGTGGTGGAGAACGATGAGCGCATTCCAACGGGCACCAATGTGGCAGACGCAGCGGCCCTGCAAGGCGTTGCCATTGCTCAGGCGGACTTTTATGTGCGCGTGGAAGAGAAAACCCCGCAAGGTGAAGGCGGCTCACCGCCGGAAATCACCCTTCCCGAGCCGCCGGACGTAACCATCTCTCCCCTTGTTGGCGTGGAAGATCAGGAAGCCTCCTTTACCATTACGCTGAACAACTATGACGGGGAGTTTGCCAAGATCCCGCAGCAGGGTTCCATTGAGATCACGGGAGTGCCGACGGGATCGGTGCTGCGCGCAGAGCCAGCGGATGCGCTTTCCTATAACCCGGTGACAGGTTCCTATTTCCTGAACCATGCGGTGGCGGATGCGCAGACCACCTACTTCATCACCTTCCCGAAGCACATGTCGAGCGCTGACACACCGGTTGATGGGCTGGACCAGCTCACAGTGACCTCCATGTCCATGGATGTGCGCTACGGGCTGGCAGAAGTGGTGGAACAGGTGACAACCGTTTACGTGGACCCGGTTGCCGATGCGCCGCGTGTGCGGGTTACCAGCCCCGGCGGCGGCGAAGACACCGCCATTCCGGTGTTCATCAATGTGGGCTTGGTGGACCCGGGCGAAACGCTGGCAGACACCATGCTGCTGTCTCTTTCTGCAAGCCAAGGTGTGTTGGCGGATGCGAGCGGCGAAGTGCTTGCGCCCATCTCTCAAGCTGGCGGAACTCTCACCTACGAGATCTCAAGTTCCGTTACCAGCCTGAAGCTGATCCCAACCCAGCATCTTCACGGGGACATCCCGATCAAGGTGACCGTCAGCTCAACGGAGCCCAATGGCTCCAGCGCGAGCACCACAAGCACCGTGACGGTGCCCGTGGAAGCCATTGCGGATGTGGGCCAGATTTCATTTGACCCCGGCCTGGAACAAGGCTCCGACAGCGGCGAAGAGCTGCCCGTGGTAACCGCGCTTGAAGACATGACGGCGCTCCTTGAAAGCGTGATTGAAACGGCAACGCCAGACACGGATGGATCGGAGATTTACACCATCACGCTCTCTGGCCTCCCCGATTTCATGAGCGTGAATGTGGGGGCGGACAATGGGCTTGATAGTGAAGGCTTGCGCAGCTTCACAATGTCGCCTGCCGAATATTCCCGACTGGAGATTGGGCTGAAGGACGCCAACGCCCGTCTGGATGGCGTTGTGTTGCCCGAACAGGTGCGGTTGACGCTGGAGGTAAACACGCTGGAGCTTTCCAACGGCGACACCAATGCAGGGACTGCGGACTTCCTGTTCAAGGTGACCCCGGATGCGGATGCGCCGACCCTTACTGTTGAAGATGCCGCCGGCCTTGAAGACACGGCGGTGGCACTGAACATTCTAGCCGAGGTGACCGACCCCGCCGAGGTGATCTCGCACTACACCATCTCTGGTGTGCCAGATGGCGCGCAGATCCTTGTTGATGGCACTGCGGTGGCCACAGGACCGGACACCGCAGAGATTGCGGCTGATGACATTGGTGCGGTGAGCTTCTTGCCGGCCAAAGACAGCGCGGCACCTGTCACGCTGACTGTCGTTGCGGTCTCTTCCGAGCCGACCGTTGCCGATCAGAGCGCGGACAATGCAACGGAAAGTTCTGAGGCCCAAAAACTGGCCATCACCATCACACCGCAAGCGGATGTGAGCGTTCATGTTGAAACTCAGGATACCGCCCAAACCGGCGAAGTGCTTCCGGTGACGCTGAACCTCAGCGCAACCATTACAGACATGGTGGGGCCATCCACCGAGACACTGGAGGAGGTGAGCCTCACCTTTGCCAACCTGCCCAAGGGGACGACCTTTAACGCGGGAACGCTCTCACCGGATGGTCGCAGTGTCACCATCGCACGCAGTGCCTATGGCAGCGAGGCCGCGTTTGTAGCAACGCTTGCGGGCCTTGTGGCCATGTTGCCTGCCGACTTCGACGGTGTACTTTCGGGCACGGCCACGGCCAAGACAACCGAGGGCACGGGTGATGGCACTGCGTTCTCCGTCAATGTGAATGCCCAGCCCGAGGCAACGGCACCTCTGACCCTGAACAAGGAAGGCGCAGCTCAGTTTACTTTGACTGAGGCTGAGCTGCTTACCAACATTGCGGACGCGGATTCCACGCAGCTCTCCGTTCTGGAGGTGGGGACGGAAGATGCGCAGGCGCAAGTGACAACCGGTGCCACACCCGGAACTTGGCTTGTAACCGTGGCCGATGGTTATGAGGGTTCCCTCACCCTCTCCTACACTGTGAGCGATGGGGAAGCGCAGCCTGCGACCTTGCAGACCACAGCCTTGGTAAGCGTTGACAATGAGAACGAGCTGACCCTGACCCAAACCGGAGAAACGGTTGAACTCGCAAGCGGCGAGACGGCCCAACTCATGGGTGATGTGACCGGCACCTCAGACACCCACGATGTGGCGTTGGGCAGCGATGCAAATGAGGCTGTGGTGTTCACAGATGCCCGCTCCTACGCCGACGTTGAGGGCTTTTTCATGATGGGCGGCCATGACATCGTGGATCTGACCCTTTCCTACAAGGGATACACTGTGGACCTGGGCACAGGCAATGACTTTGCCATTGGCTCGGAAGGCGCTGATGTTTTGATGGGAGGAAGCGGCAATGATCGACTAGACGGTGGGCTTGGCGCGGATACCCTGTTCGGCGGTGAAGGCGCGGACACCTTCGTGATTTCAAGCTTGAGCGCGGCCGACATGATTGCCGACTATTCAGGCGCAGAAGGCGATGTGGTGGACCTGACCGGCTTGTTTGAAGTGGCAACGGACGTGCAGGACTATGTCAACTACAACAGCCTGACCGGCGAGCTGAAGGTGGATGCGGACGGAGCGGAGAACGGCCAGAACTTCCAGCTTGCGGCAACGCTTGACGCCATCCCCACCAACCTGACTGTTCAGGTGGACGATGGCACAGACAGCGGGACGGTGACGATCTAACGCCCCTTGATGAAAGTGGTGGCTGCCCCTTCCCACTACCGCTTGGGATGGGGCAGCCACCTTCACACGCACCACGGGGCGTTGGGTGCGTTAGCTGTTGGCGTCCTTTTCCAGAGCGGCAACCACATCCGGATGCTCGGCGAGCCAACTGTCATGGAGCCACTTTTCCGTGCGACGACGACCCGGGATCGTGATCCAGTAAATGTCGCGCTCAAACACCATCACCTGCTCGTTGGGGCCGACAATCACCCAGAACCAAAGCTTGTCTGAAGTTGTGGCGCGCATCTTGACCTTCATGCCTGTCAGGGTGAGGGTTTTGCGTTCACCGTTTTCCATGACCGTGATGGTTTCATCATGTGGCGCGATCCAGTGCACCTTGTGAGCCTCCAGCAGCTCTGGGGCATGCTCGCGCAGAACTTCCATCGCAACGGCGTGGGCGGTTTCTTGATCCGGCAATTTGGCAGGCTGAGCCATTTCCTTGGTCATGCGCACATAGCCAAGCAGCTTGCCGTTTTCCGAAACCACTTGAGAGATGTGTTCTCCGCCGATGCCTGAGTTTTGGCCGTCAGTCCGCTCGGCGCGGGTGATGGTGGCTGGCACGCCATCTGCGGTGATGGCGGCTTCGCCAACAGTGCGGAAGTTTTCCGGCAGTTCGCCGTTGAGGAACAAGAGGGCAAGCAGAGTTGCGGTCTTCATATCAACGTTCTCCTGTAGCAGGTTGCAGGGAATGGGCTTTTGCGCGTCTTGAGACGGCTAGCGTCAGGATGAGGGCGGCAATCAAGAGCACGGCGGCGGGAAGCCCGAACAGAGCCGCAGTGCCGATGCCGGACAGGCTGAGTGCCAAGGGAGGGGCGACACTCGCCCCGACGAACAGGCAGAAGGTGTAAACCGACATGGCCAGACCGCGGTTGTGATCTGCTGCTGCACCGGCGATGGTGGCAATCAAGCCGGGGACGGCCAGTGCGACACCTGCGGAAATGATGGCGGATGCGGCAATCATTGCCCCAGGAATGACGGCAACGGCCAAACCGAGCGCGGCCACAACCATGCCAACCCGGCCGGTAACGGATGGTGTCCAGCGCTTGGACAGATAGGCAGCAAACAAGCTGAGCGCCAAGGGAGGCAAGCCCGCCAGGCGCACTGTCTGCGCGCTGATCCCACCGTCTTGCGCCAACAATACAGTCCCGACCTGGAAGGACACGAACCCGAGCAGAACGGTGAGCGCTGCCAGCCAGCTGGTTGAAACCATGGCATTTGCAAACATTTCCGAGAGGTGGCTGTGCGGCTTGCCTGCAGCGTTTGGCTTTGCGCGCTGATCACGTGGGACGACCATGAGGAGCGCTGCGGCCATGATCACATAGAGCGGCGATAGCATGAACATGATTGAGGTGGCGGTCTCAGAGATCCCTGCACCGAAAAACTGCGAGAGCGGCGCTGCAATCAAGAACGCAAAACTCATCAAGGAGATACCAAATGCACGCTTTTCCAACGGCAAGGCCTCGGCGATCACCGTGAGTGCTACCGGAGGAAAGCTGGCTGCAAGAAATCCTTGCACCACGCGCCCGGTGAGGAACTGGGAGATATCTGCGGACAGGCTGAGCAGGAAGGTGGCCAGCCCCACTGCCACGAGCCCTGCAACCAGAACAACACGCCGACCTAAACGGTCTGACAGAGGGCCAAACACCAGAAAGCCGCAGGCATAGGCAAAACCAAAAGCTGTACCCGCCCAACTTGCAGTTTGCGTTTCGGCCGAAAACTCGGCGGCAATGGCACTGATCATGGGAATGGTGAGATATAGTTGGCCCACCACGATGATGCCGGTCAGCATCAAAAGGGCCATCAGTAAGTTGGAACGGGTCATTTCTATACCTTACGTGAAGTGTAGATTTTAGGTAAAAATGAACACGCGCATTTCCGCGCGTGCCCAGAAGAAATCAGCTTTTTGTAGGCTTGGCCTCTTCGTAGAGGCGCTCCATGTGGCGGATGTTCCGGATCAGATCACTGCGAAAATTGGAGAGCTCGTCAATCTGATCGTCAACCTTCTTCAACTGCGCCTGCAGCATTTCAATGACGCGCTTCTTGCCGTCCAGCATGCCGTCTTCAGACTGGAAATACAGATCAATAACATCCGCGATTTCCTCAAGAGAGAGCCCGAGACGCTTCAAGGCTGCGATCTTTTCCAAGCGGAGCAGAGCCTCTTCCTCATACATCCGGTGGCTGCCGCCTTCGCGGGTCACCGGAAAGATGAGACCACGGTTCTCGTAGTAGTGAACCGTTCTGTGGCTTACACCTGCCCGCTTGGCGAGTTCGCCGATTTTCATGAGCTGAGTCGACATGCCTTCCCTTTCTAACGTAAGATGAAGATATGACTCCTCAGCTCGCTGTCAATAGGACCAATCAGATTTAGTGGTCAAAGGTCCGTATCGCTGCCCTGAAGCGGTTGGTTCAGATAGGTCAAACTCATCAAGGAAACGATGACCAACGTCAGATGAACGCCTTGAATAGCCCCCTGCTTCATCCAGTAGCCAAACCAGAGCCCACCGCACAAGAACACAAGCCACAGACCGAGGAACATCGAGAGCGCCAGGTTGACAGCGCGCAGGCAAGCTTCATCCCGCCCACCCTTCATGAACGCCCCGATCATGTTGACAGCGGCCCACCACAACGCGGCGGCTGTGAGGACCTGCCAACAGATCACAATCCAGAGAACCGCCTGAGCAGGAACGCCGTTCCATGCTCGCCATTCCAGCCCATTCCCGAAAATGGGATCCTCAATGAGCAAGCGCATGGACAGCATGTTATCAAGGTGAATGAGGTTGGTCCCTGTGTCCGTTATGTTATTCAAGACAGCGACGGTCATCCACGCGGCAAGGCCCGTAAGAAGAACGGCACGTGGCAGCAGTTGAGAACGCGTCCCAAACATTAAGCAACCTCCTTTGCAGGCCAATCGTTATCGATGAGTGTCCAATTGTGCTGACGGGCCAAGCGCTCGGACTCGGCGTTGCCGGTCAGCATCGCCCCGCTCCCAAGTAGTGAGATGAAGTCAGCATCCGATGGGTGGTCGCCAATGCCGAAGCACAACGCAGGATCCATGGCCCGCGCCGCCAGAAACTCGGTCACCGCTTCTTTTTTGCCATGACCGATCATGCAACGCCCTGCGATTTCACCGGTGTAATGCCCCGATTCAGACAAAAAGAGCTTCGTCGCCAAAACATGCTTCACCTCAAGGTGCTCAGCAAGCGCCTCCAGGAAGTCACAGGCCGAGCCGGACACGAACACGGGTTCAACCCCCTTGTGCCGCAAGGCCTCCAATTGCGCGATCGTGTTTCGAATGAAGAAACGCCGGTATCCGTCTTCTGCAATGCGGTCGCAAATATAGGAGCGCGCTGCAGCTGCAACTTCATTTCTGGGCAGCCCGGCAAGTCCCTTGTAAAAATGACGATTTACTTCCGCCCGCTCACGACCCAGCGACCGAAGTTGATGCAGCTGCTCGATCAAACCGCTTGCATCAAGGTCTTTAAACCTTTCTCCAAGAACATGGAGAATGGTGAACATGGTCTTTTCAACGACAATGGTTTCGTCAACATCGAAGAAAGCATAGCCCGCAGGCTGAGCTTCAGAATTCACTGGTGCTGCCGAAGTCATCCTGCTTTCCTCTGAGTCAAGCCTTCTTCAACAATGGTGAGCTCAGCGTCTTCAGCCCGGCGCATGACAGATTCAACCGCCTTGCAGGCCAACTTTTCTTCCTTCGGCTTCAAGGATGCGGCTTCGAAAATAGTGTACTCAACATAGGTGCTCGCAACGCGGCCCTGCTCTTGAAACAGCTCGATGTGCGCGGAGAAGCTGGTCCGATCGCTGCGCGGCTGCTCGATGTTCGTCACCGACTGGCGGATGACGGTTGGGATCGGGAAGGCGAACTGTTCAAAGCGCGTATCCAGACGATTGAAGACCACATAGCCCCCTTTTGGAACGCCCAGATGAGAATACTGAGTTTCGCCAACGGCGATGAACATCTGACGTGTAGCTTCAATCAGCAGCATGCCTTGCAGATGCAAGCCTGTCAGGTGGTCAGACATGATCTCGTTGCGATCATCCATGAGCATGTCTGCTTCAAAGACGTTTTCCTCTACCTTACGCGGCATGGAGATCAACTCGTTGACCGGGTCATGTTTGTGGCAGACAGAGCGCCCAGCCCGCAGGCCATCCTCTTCAAACACATGAACGTCTACACCGGTCGCTTGGCCCAACACCCGAATTACACGGGCATCTTCGTCGCGAACACCCTGACCAATAACAAATCCACCCTCAACACTCTTCTGAGCGAGACGCTCAATGGCGGCCTGTGCAGTGATGGCACCAGTCGCTTCCGCGAAATCTGTCAAACGATTCCCTACAATTAACTGCATGTCATTCTCCTTAGGTTGGGAGGTGAAAAATACAACCATACGTTAGGTGTAGATTATGACAGTTCATTATAGGTGTTTTTGCTACTTTAGATATACGTGGACGATGACATCGGCAGACTGTCCGGACTTGGCGCCACCAACAGGATACCAAATACCTTCAAATTTGAGGGCTTGTGCGGGCTTATGGCAACAAGGCCAACGTGACGGGGCAGAGGCCTCACAGCGCGCATCTGCAGCGCTCATTACCCAAAAGAATGAGTGGCTTAAGGACAAAACCATCCAGAATGTGGAAATCACACACACGAGAAGGATGACAAACAGACAATCCCGCAATGCCTCATGTCATGAGACGCGGGAAACATGTAACTTTTCAAGGGAGAAAAATGGTGCCCGGAGGCGGATTCGAACCACCGACACGCGGATTTTCAATCCGCTGCTCTACCAACTGAGCTATCCGGGCTTTTGCTGGCCGGCTAATGTCCGTGCCGCGAAAGTGAGCGTGTTATAGAAAGGGATTTCGGTTCTGTCCAGCACCTCTTGTCAGTTTTTCAACATTAAAGCTGAAGACGCGCTTTTTCCACACGTCTTGATGGCGACAAACAACCGGTTGCCGCTGCGTTTTTCGATTTACATCGATTTCACAGGAGGTTAGTTTGCGCCTTGTGCAGTCGTTAGAGTGCACCGGCAGCGGCACATCCCTCCCCTTTTTAGCTGATTTGATCAGCAACCCTTCCCCATACCCAATTTTTGAAAGGCGACCTTATGCAGGTTTCCAACGTGTTCCGTCGTGACGGATTTGAGTTCTCCGTTAAATCTGAAGGCACAGGCCCAAACCTTCTCGTGATTGGCAGCAGTGCTTATTATGACCGTGTGTTCTCAAGGTGTTTGCGCTCGACCTTCCGCCTGCACCTTGTCGACCACCGAGGCTTCGCGCCCTCCAGCCGCCCGGTGACACTGGAAGACGCCGCGCTTGAGGTGATCAGCGCGGACATTGACTGGCTGCGGGCAGAACTTGGGCTGGAACACACCTTTGTTCTTGGCCACTCCGGTCACGGCTATATGGCACTTGACTACGCCCGCCGCTATCCCGGCCCTGTGCAAGGGCTCGTTCTGGCTGGTCTTTCTCCAGACCTTGGCACGGCTCATCAGGCAGAAGCCGAAGCCAGGTTTGCCGCAGAAGCAAGTGAAGAGCGCAAAGCCCAGTTCGGCAAGGAAATTGCGCAGCTTGGTGCCATGATCGAGAACGACCCGGCGCGCAAGTTTGCTCACATTTGCTGCGCTTTGCAGGCGCGCCGATGGGCTGACCCCACTTATGATGAGAGCTGGCTGTGGGAGGGCTTGACCATGCACACCCCGCTTTTTGATGCGCTCTGGGGCGATGTCTTCGCCAATTTCGACATGGCTGACGCTGCGGGGCAGATCACATGCCCGGTTCTGCTGGTGATGGGCAAGAAGGACTTCAGCGTGGCACCCACGCGGTGCTGGGAACCCGTGTCAGACCACTTTGCCAACTTGACCATCAAGGAACTGGCTGAAAGTGGCCACACGCCCATGCTGGAACAGCCAGCGGAGTTTGATCAGCTACTTGCAGACTGGGCCCGTTCCACCAGCAGTTGAAGCTACTTGAGATAGTCGTGCAAGACACGGCCATAGGGCAAGGTGAGGTCTGTAATGAAGTGCAGACCTCCCACCACCTTTTTCACCGGCAAGCTGGCGAGCGGCGCATTGGCATGGTGAAAGAGCTGCAAACCGGCAGGGCCAGACCATGCGCCCTTCACCGTGATGTCGGCAACCTCATAGGCCACGAGCTGAGCAATGGCGAGCGAGCCATCAACATCCGGGATGATCTTCAGGTTTACCTGGGTTTTCTGCAGCTTCTTCAAGATCGCATCCGGGTGGCATTTGGTGCCATGCTCCACATCATAAAGCAGATGCTGATACTTGTAGCCCATGGTGCCAATGGCGATGGTGGTGCCATCAAACTCCAAATGACCGGTCAGCGTTGCCCCTTCGACGAACAATCTGGGATAGCCAAGTTTTTTCGGAAAACCCCAAATCTCGCGCCCGCCGTAAATGGGCGGTGAGCAGTCCAAGAACATCTGCTGAGTGAAGTTGACGGGATGATCGCCAAACCTGGCCGGGATAACCAACCCCGCCTCGGTGTAGTCACCAAACCCGGCGGAATCCGGCATACGGATGGTTTCGAACATCACCGTATTGGAGCCATCCGGCTCCAGCGGCTCTGGCAACGCCTCGCGAATGGCATCCGGATCGCTCTCGTAGATGATGGTCAGAAACTCGCGATTGATAAAGCGGTACGGCCCCTTGGGATAGGCGGGAGCCGCGATGGGCATGGAGGCTTGTTTCAGAATGTCTTCAGCGTTCATGAGCGCGCCCTCTTGCAATGTGGCCGGGGTTATGGCGCGCACACCTTACACGGCGGCCAGAAGAACCGGCTCCCTGCAATTTGGGAGCATCTTGAGGTTAGGTTGCTCAATCCTGAATGAGGCGGGAGAACCGGCAAGCGCGATGACGCCTCGCGCTCCGCTGGTCTGCCTACAAAAAAGGCGAGCCTGAGCCCGCCTTTTCTGGTTCATTTGAACATGCTTACTTCACCTGGGTGATGCGGCCGTCAGTGAAAGGCTTGTAGTCGCCGTTTGCTGCCAGATAGTCAGCAACAACGATTTCAAGACCTGGACCGTAGTCGTAGGCGTTCAGGCCATGCTCCGCGAAGACCTTGTAGCCATCACCGCCACCACGCATGTAGTTGTTGGTTGCAACGCCGTAGACCTTGTCCATGTCGAGCGCAGAACCGTCCGCCATCTCGATGGAGACAATGCGCTCACCAGCTGGCTTGGATGGATCGAAGCTGTACTTGATGCCAGCAACCTGCGGGAAGCGACCTGCGCCCTCTTCCAGTTTAGAGACGCCGTTTTCCAGCGCATCCTTGATGTAGGATCCTTTGAGCTGGAAGGTTGCCAGCGTGTTCTGGAACGGCAGAACGGTGAGAACTTCGCCCATGGTGACTTCGCCAGCGTCGATGGAGGCGCGCAGACCGCCACCGTTCTGAATGACGATTTCAACGCCCTGATCCTTCACACGGTCAAGGATCGCGTCGGCCACAAGGTTGCCCATTGAACATTCGCCGGCGCGGCAGGAGCCACGGTCGCCGTCGATGAGTTCGGAAGTAGAACCGATGACCTTGGACTTCAGCTCTTCAATAGGCGCTGCCAGCTCTTCAACGCGGGCCTGGAAGGTTTCATCCGGAGCAACAGAAGCATCGAGAAGGATTGGCTCACCTTCTGCCTTGATGACATTGCCTTCATCATCCCAAGTTACTTCGATTTCGCCAAGGAACTTGCCGTAGGCATATGCCTGAACGATTGGCACTTCAACGCCTTCCGGGTTCTTTACGAGAACCGGATAAGGGCCTTCTGCACGTTCCTGCGTGTTGGACAGAAGCGTGTGAGAGTGGCCACCCACGATGATGTCGATGCCCGGAACAGCCGCCGCAATCTGCTTGTCGCGGGTCAGGCCTTCGTGGGTGAGCGCGATGATCTTGTTGACGCCAGCGGCTTCAAGCGCTTCAACGGCACCCTTCAGGTAGTCTTCCGCCATGATGAAGCGTACGCCTTCACCCGGAGAAGAGGTCTCGCTGGTGTCTTCAGCCAGAGCAGAAACAATGCCGATTTTCTCACCGCCCTTTTCAAGGATCAGGATGCCTGGCACCTTGCCCTTGAGAAGCGGCTCGTTATTGACGTCAATGTTGCCCGACAGGACCGGGAAGTTTGCCGCATCGATGAACTTGGCCAGTGCTGCAGGACCATCGTCAAACTCGTGGTTACCCACTGCCATGGCATCAATGCTGAGGCCGTTCATGAACTCAACGGCTGCCTCACCCTTGTAGGTGGTGTAGAACAGTGAGCCTTGGAACTGGTCACCAGCGTCGAGCGTAACGAAGTTCTTGCCTTCGCCCTCAAGCGCGGTGCGGCGCTGATCAAGCATTGTCTTGATGCGCGCGATGCCACCGAAGCACTTGCCTTCGGCTTCGTCTTCAGCGCCGCAGGTTGAATCGTACTTATTGATCGATTCAATGCGCGAATGAAGATCGTTGAGGTGCAGGATGGACAGAGAATAATCTGCCAGCGCTGTGCCGGTCAGCCCAACCGTCAGTGCAAGAGCAGGTACGCCGCCCAAAAGAACTTTCTTAAGATTACGCATAAAAAACCCCCATCTACTTTACGGCCACGCAGGGTTTTGCGCCGAGGCAGTGCGTGGCTCTTAAAGATGCGGGGGTATCTTGTTGAAAGTTGATGAAGGGAACAAGACACGGTTACGTTGCAAAGCGCCTTGTCACCGCTTAAATCCGGTTAACCGACACACCAAAACGCATCCAGTGCGCATAGTGAGCGCGACTAGTGACGCAACTGAGGTGGTATATCCGATTCCAACTCATCAAGATCTGGCTCCTGCTCCACCGCGGGAATCGAATAACGATCCGACAACCATCGATTGAGATCCACCTTTTGGCATCGGGCCGAACAAAACGGCGCGAACTCTTCTTGAGCAGCCTTCTCACAGATGGGGCATTCTTTGGAAGTGTGTTTCGTTGCCATAACCCTCTCCTCAGATTGGCTCATTTGCTTCCGGTAGACAGGTTGTTTAACCTCTCAGCGAGTAAAGAGATAGGTCAAGCCGTCACGGTGCCCACAGAACGAAAGCTTAAGTGGGACAAACATGAAGACAAGTGCGGGACGACGCGGTTTTGAGGGGCCAGTACCGCGTAGGAGTTGGGAGTTGCCTATGACCTCTGAGATTTCCTGGATACTGACCAGTCGCGTAACCACGACCGACCCTTCAGCCTTTGAAGGGCTGATGCAAGAAATGTGTGGTGCCTACAAGGAGAACCTGCCCGGCACACTCGCCATGATCTGGTATCTGTCGGAAGATAGCCAAACATGCCAACTGTTTGTTACCGTCGATCGCAATGAGACCGCCCTGATTTACCACGAGCGCTTTCTGACCCACTTCAAAGCACGGTTCGAGGCTTTGATGATCCCTGAAGCCATGGTGGTTTATGGGGACGCGTCAACAGACTTGAAAGCCATGCTTTCAAGCTACGACGCAACCTATGTCAAAACGGTGGGTGGTTTTGTGCGTTAAGCGGGAACGCCTGCCTGCGCCCACGTGGCCTGCGTATCATAACCGTTGCCTTGCAGCAGGCTTGCCGTCTCATAAAGAGGCAAGCCAACGACGGATGAATAGGACCCGATGATGCGGGCCACAAAACCACCTGCATAGCCCTGAATGGCATAGCCACCTGCCTTGCCCCGCCACTCGCCGGAGGCCAGATAGTTTGCCATGTCCTGCTTGGACAGCCGCCGAAAACGCACGCGCGTTTCAACAAGCTTGGTGCGGTTCTTGCCCGCCGGGGTGTTGACGCACAACCCAGTGTAGACCCGGTGCACGCGGCCGGACAAAAGCGCCAGACAGGCAGATGCCTGTTCGGTGCTTTCCGGTTTTGGAAGAATGCGGCGCCCCACTGCCACGACAGTGTCTGAGCCGAGGATCAGAGAGTTTTTCTTTGCCTCGTCCCGCTCCACCATGATGCGGGCCGCAGTTGCCTTTTCACGGGCCAGACGCAACGCCAGAGCTCGGGGGCTCTCGCCCCGCTCCGGTGTCTCGTCAATATCGGCTGGAAGCAGGAAGTCCGGTTCAATGCCGATCTGTTGCAACAGCGCCAGACGACGGGGAGACCCGGATGCCAGAACGAGCGTTGGTTTGTCGCTCATGAATGCTCCTCAAAACCGATGGGTATGGGTATGGGTATGACCAAGGGCCATACGCAAACTACTACTTGTAACGATATGTGATTCGACCCTTGGTCAGGTCGTATGGTGTCATTTCTACGAGCACCTTGTCGCCCGCCAGAACACGGATGCGGTTCTTGCGCATACGGCCAGCAGTGTGAGCAATGATCTCGTGATCGTTTTCAAGCTTTACGCGGAAAGTCGCATTTGGAAGGAGTTCGGTCACAACGCCCGGAAACTCCAAGACTTCTTCTTTCGCCATTAGGATTCCTGATAGTTCTCTCGTAGTTGCGCGGAACCTAACGGATTAGTCACCGAAAGGGAACCGCAAACTCTGAATTGTTAGAGGTGGATTGCCGCAGTTTTACCCGGATTTCGCGGCGTTGTCACAGGTTGTTTTTACCAATATCCGCCGGAAGGCCTATTAATCCGCCTCAGCTTTCAAACTGCCGTAGGGCTAGCCTGACGGAGCAGGTTGCCAACCCAGCCTTTTCTTCAGCCTTAGTTGCAACGCATCGCGCACTTCGCGATAGGCGTTCATGATCTGCTCGCGGCTGCCGGTGACGATTGTCGGGTCAATCGTTGGCCAGTATTCGACCTCGACCGCCTGTGTGCGATGGGTATCGAGCGCCATATGGTGAGCTTCTGGTGCGAGCGTGATGATGAGATCGAACCCCTCCTCCGCCAAGTCTTCGAAGGTCTTGGGTTCGTGAAAGCTCATATCAATGCCCGCTTCGTCCATGACCGCATCCACGAACGGGTCTCGCTCGCCGGCAAAGACACCACAGGAGCGGACATAGACCTGTTTGGGAAACAGCATTTTGGTGAGCGCCTCAGCCATGGGCGAACGCACCGCATTCATACGGCATATGAAAAGGACCGCACTGGGCCGGATCTGCAATTCATGCTCCATGTGCTACCCCTTTGGATGCAGGGAGCACAACAGAGTGAAGAGGCGCCGGGAGGTCTGATGGTCAACATCAATTTTCCCGTCCAGCCGTTCCTTCAAAATGCCCGCACCTTCGTTATGGACACCACGACGGCCCATATCTATGGCTTCAATTTGGCTTGGTGACGCCGATCTGATCGCCTCATAATAGCTTTCGCAAATCATGAAGTAGTCGCGAACGATCTTCTTGAACGGCGTCAACGACAAGATGTGCGTCGTCAGCTCCTGCCCGTCCTCTGTTCGCACAATGAGGACGAGGCGGCGCTTTATCATGGCCAAATCCAAGCGATATGGCCCTTCTGGAGCCCCAATTGGCGAAAAGAAGTTCTCCTCGACAAGGTCGAAGATGGCTATTTTCCGCTCCCGCTCCACGTCTTTGCTGGCGCGCTGGATGGAATCGGGGTCCAGCACGACCTCGATGAGGCGCTGTGTCATCTGTTGACCGCCTCCATCGACCGTTGGCACCTGCTCTTCCATCAGTGTCTTACTCCAGTCAGGCAGGGCGAACTCTGCCTATCGATTCAATCTAATTGCCACTGAGCGAGCGTGAGCGCCCAGTCCTTCAGCTTCAGCAAGCTTGACAGCCGCCGGACCAATCTGAGCCAGATTATCCGGATTGCAACGAAGAATGGAACTCCGCTTGACAAATTCTAGCACGGATAGGCCCGATGAAAACTTGGCCGAACGTGCGGTTGGCAGCACGTGGTTTGAGCCCCCCACATAGTCGCCAATGGCTTCAGGTGTATACCGGCCCAAGAATACAGCGCCAGCGTTACGCATCAATGGCAGCAGTGCGTCTGGATCTTCAACCGAAAGCTCGAGGTGCTCCGGTGCGAACCGGTTTGAAAGTTCCATTGCCTTTTCAAGGTTTTCAACGCAGATGATTGCGCCAAAGTTCTTCCAGCTCTGACCGGCAACTTCTGCGCGCGGCAATGTCTCAAGCTGCTTTTCAACGGCAATCGCCACCTCATCAGCCAAGGTTTCACTGTCGGTGATGAGGATTGATTGAGCAACCGGATCATGCTCTGCCTGAGACAAGAGGTCCACTGCCACCCAATCCGGGTTGCAGTCCTTGTCAGCCACCACGAGGATTTCAGAGGGTCCGGCAATCATGTCGATACCGACGCGGCCGAACACCCGGCGCTTTGCAGCGGAAACAAAGGCATTCCCCGGACCAACAATCTTGTTCACCGGAGCAATTGTTTCGGTGCCATAGGCCAGCGCGCCCACGGCCTGCGCGCCGCCGATCCTGTAGATCTCCGTGACCCCAGCGAGCTTTGCGGCGGCCAGAACCAGCGGGTTCAGAACGCCATCAGGGCTTGGCACCACCATGACGATGCGCTCAACGCCTGCAACCTTTGCCGGCACCACATTCATGAGAACGGAAGAAGGATAGCTGGCAAGTCCGCCCGGCACATATACACCCACGGCCTCCACCGGCGTCCAGATGCTGCCCAGTTCTACGCCAATCGGGTCGATGTAGCTTGAGCTTTCCGGAAGCTGTTTTTCGTGATGCGAGCGGATGCGGTCGCAAGCAAGTTTCAGTGCATCAAAGGTTTCCTCGGGAACCTTGGCCACTGCTGCTTCAATTTCATCCGCTGTCACAACCAGCTCAGACATGCCTTTTGCAGGCAAGCGATCAAACTTGGCCGTGTACTCGAGCACGGCAGCATCACCACGCTCTTCAACATCCCGCAGGATATCGCGGACGATATGGTCAACATCCTCAGAAATTTCGCGCTTGCTCATGAGCAGGCGGTTGATCTCTTCTTCGAAATTCAGCGATGCTGAGGAGAGTTTAACGGCCACGATCTTATTCCCTAACTTCAGTTCCTGGCAGTGGCGCGGCTCAGTCCAGCTCGTGATGAGGGCGATTTTCAGTGCCCCAAGCTGCACCCAAGTCGGTCAACTGCGCTTCAATGCATTCCACCTTCGCTGCCATGACCGCACCGCCGGAGAACTCGAGAGTGAGACGCCCGGCCGGATCTTCATCCGGGTCAAATGTGATGGCAAGCAACGACAGAATGCCGTCCTTATTCTCTTGCTTTATATTGCGAACCTGCAGAGCTTCAACACGTGATAGTGCAAGAACGGATCTGCGGCGCTCATTTTTCTGTTGTTTTGCCGTGTCAGCATCCCAAGCGAAGCGGTTCATGGCAACGATAAGCCGCTTTTCTTTTGGCAGGTACTGAATGTCACCAACCTTCAGGACACTATCCTGGCACATCGCGGAAATTACAGTCAGGTCTTCACTGTCAAGCGCGAGAAGCTTCATTATCATACCCCGAGTCATGTGAAAGACGGCGATTCCGGAACTCCGATATCGCCGCCTCGCGTTCTACATGTACAGGTAACGTCAGAGCCCGCTGAAAACAATCGGGTGACTCTGTATTTTATGAATTAGCCGGAAACACGCTCGATCTGAGCACCACAGCGGGACAGTTTGTCCTCAAGACGCTCAAAACCGCGATCAAGGTGATAGACGCGGTTCACGGTTGTTTCGCCTTCAGCTGCAAGGCCCGCGATAACCAAAGAAACGGAAGCACGAAGGTCCGTTGCCATAACTTGAGCGCCGTGAAGCTGTTCCACGCCTTCAACAGTTGCCACCTGCCCGTCCAAATGAATATTGGCACCAAGGCGGGCCAGTTCCTGAACGTGCATGAAGCGGTTTTCGAAGATAGTTTCCGTGATGCGGCTGGTGCCCTTGGCGCGGGTCATGAGAGCCATGAACTGCGCCTGAAGGTCGGTCGGGAAGCCCGGGAACGGATCGGTGCGCATGTCGACAGGCTCAATGCCATCACCGTTTCGGTAAATGCGCAGGCCGTTTTCGACACTGGTGATTTCGGCCCCTGTCTGAACCAGCGTATCCAGAGCGCTTTGCAGAAGCTCCGCACGCGCACCTTCCAGAACCACATCACCGCCGGTCATGGCCACTGCCATGGCGTAGGTACCGGTTTCGATGCGGTCCGCCACGACCGGGTGTCGGTAAGCACCGAGCTTTTCGACGCCCTGAATGTGAATGGTGCCTGTACCAGCGCCTTCAATCTTCGCGCCCATGCCGATGAGGCAGTTCGCAAGATCTGCAACTTCTGGCTCGCGCGCGGCGTTTTCAATGACGGTCTCGCCCCTGGCCAAGGTTGCAGCCATCATGACTGTGTGGGTGGCCCCCACAGATACCTTTGGGAACACAACGCGGTTGCCAATGAGGCCGCCCGGGGCCCTGGCCACCACATAACCTTGATCAATGTCCATCTGGGCGCCAAGCGCCTTGAGGCCATCTATAAAGAAATCGACTGGGCGCGTGCCAATGGCACAGCCCCCCGGCAGGGAAACGCGCGCTTCGTGCATCCGGGCAAGCAAGGGGCCGATAACCCAGAAGCTGGCACGCATTTTAGAGACGAGCTCATAAGGCGCGGTGGTGTCTACAACATCGCTTGCGGACAAGTGCAAAGTCTGACCTCGCATTGAATCCTGACCGACCCGCTTGCCATCGACAGAATAGTCGACACCGTGGTTGGAGAGGATCTGCGTCAGCTGGGCCACATCGCGCAAGCGCGGAACGTTTTCCAGAGTCAGAGTTTCATCCGTCAGAAGGGATGCGATCATCAAAGGCAAAGCGGCATTCTTCGCGCCAGAAATTGGGATCACACCATTGAGCCGGTTGCCACCGACGATTTTAATTCTGTCCATTAATCAAATTACCCTAAAAGACCGCCCGAAACTCCGGAGGAGATATTATGGTCCTCTATAAGGATGGATATGGCCTTAACATGACGCCCCATCAGTGACGTGCTCGTCATGTGAACAACATAGCCCCCACCCAGCTATGATGATTTACCGGTTTTTCTAAGCCGGAAAACCGTTAGTTCTCGGAGGAACGCCCTGTCTTTTGAGCCTTCTTCCGTCGTTTCAAATTGTCTCGCAAAGCTGCAGCGAGGCGCTCAGCACGCGCATCCTTTTCGCTTTGCTTTTTCTCCAACCCATCCGGATCGGCGGTTTTTGGCTGTTTTTCCTCGTTCATGACGGTCTCACCTACACTAATGCCCTCTTGATGCCAAGCGTCCTTCAGTAAGCCAACGTATCATTCACCCATGAGATTTCCCCAGCCATGACAAATTCCACAGAATTGGAAATTTTAGCTCTTGCGCCCCCCCGGTCGTTATGGCAAAAGCCTCCTCGTTCCGGGGCGACACGGCCTCGCAACACAGAACAGACTGGAAAAACTCAGTAAGTTCAGTAGAATGGAAGGCTCTAAAGCCTTCAGATTAAGCTGCGGTAGCTCAGTGGTAGAGCACTCCCTTGGTAAGGGAGAGGCCGGGAGTTCAATCCTCCCTCGCAGCACCATTCTCCTCCCCCCTTTATCCCTCTTTGATTTTGGTTCGATCGCTGCGGCAGAAGTTGTCGTTGTTTTTGTCAATCATCCTGTCCGCAAGGCTCTATCGCAGCCGGTGGAGAGCAAGAGATGGACAGGCAACCTCACGTCACGCAACAGTCCCGTCATTGTGTTTGTCAGATGTAAGACACTCAGAGAGCAACCTGACCTTGCGCTGTGTTTCAAGTTGAAACAGGTGAATTGTTTTCAAATATACGTCTCTTGCTTGCAACTACTTTGCAATTCGCAAAACGCTACAGTTTAAGCGGGAGATACTACAAATCACACGCCAACAAACACTTTATTTTGCCGCATTCGAATCGATGAAATTAACAAGACATTAACCATGGTAATCCTCGTATTCCA
The DNA here is from genome assembly GCF_028737195.1 of Pseudovibrio exalbescens. Lineage (GTDB taxonomy): Bacteria > Pseudomonadota > Alphaproteobacteria > Rhizobiales > Stappiaceae > Pseudovibrio > Pseudovibrio zosterae. Next base: position 33,464 of record NZ_JAQZAJ010000005.1, read on the forward strand.
CAGTAATTCACGGCTTCAATACACGCAGGAGCAGAGCGCAGCGCGTGGTAACTAACCAAGAGTGAGTCCCTCCCGCTTGGTTAGTGTGACCATTGTTCCACTTCACGGCCTCTCCCGACGATCAGCGCCTTTTGTGAGTTTACAAGAAAAGGGCTGCTTGCCACCCTGAGCTTGCAATCGGGGCAAGCGACAGGAAATCCCCCCGCCCTGTCGAATTTCATGTAGCACCACCACCTGCCAATTTCAGGCATGTGGCCGTCTGCGCTTAGTGAGTAGCGGTCCCAGAATGGGACTTGCTGAGGAGAGTTCGAATGGAACAAGTAACGAGTGAGTACGAATACTCTCAGGACGACGGCTTTTCAGAAGCCGAACTGATGCTGTTGAAGTACCAACTGGAAGAAAATGACTTTGCAGAGCTGATCCGCCTTGCAACCAAGCTGCCCTCTGAAAAGTGGGCAGAGGCGAGAACCCAGCTTTCTGCGCTTTCAGCGAACTGATTTTTTCAGAAAGTATCGCTAATTACGCCGCCATCTCGCCCCCATAAGAGATGGCGGCGCGCTTTCTTAAGTCCCTCTCCAACCTGACGTCGAAGCCAAGCCAATTACGACCCGGCTGAGGGTTGAGGCTTCCAAGCTTTCTTATGGTTGCGTATCGCCCGCGGCGCCGGTCCGAAATAGCCTGCCGTCTTCACAAAATCTCTAGGCTGCAAAATGACCGACATGATGCGCTGATGAAGCGACTTGGCGGAGATCGGTTTGCACAACAGCTCGTGAACACCAAGCTTGCGCGCTTCGATGATGCGGCTGCGCTCGGTATGAGCAGTCACCATGATGATTGGAATGTAGGCGAACGGATTATCCGGCGTGCGGATCATGCGAACCATGTCCGGCCCATCAAGAATGGGCATGACCCAATCCAAAATCAGGATGTCCGGGTTCGCGCGCTCCATGGCTTCCAGGCCAGAGGCACCGTCTTCTGCTTCGACGATTTTGCGCGCACCAAAGCCCTGCAGCATGGTGCGCAGAATCGTTCTCATGTAGGCACTGTCTTCCACAACCAGAAACGACAGCGATGCCAGATCGATACTCAACGGCCTATTCCTTAGCTTACGCAGGGAGTTTAGCAGCGCTTTTTTAACAAACTCAATCTTGCGGGGAAATGACCCGTGGATGTTCTCCAGAATTTTGCTGGCGCCTTGAGGAATATCAGCTTTTTTATGCCAACGAGGGGCAAATTGTGGTAAGTGCGTAAGGCTAATCCGCATATCCACAGCGCACGGGCTTGCGGCAACTTGTCCTACGACAATTGCGTATGAAAGCACTAATAGTAGTTTAGCAATGCTCTAAAGTACCCGGTATCAGCAAGGAACAGAAAATGAATTACCAGAGTATCTTCGAAGAGGCGATCTCGTCCCTCAAGGAGGAAAAACGATATCGGGTATTCGCGGATCTGGAGCGCATCACGGGCAGACATCCACACGCAATCTGGCGCCGCAATGGCGAGAAACGCGAGATTGTTGTTTGGTGCTCCAACGACTATCTGGCGATGGGCCACCACCCAAAGGTGATCGAGGCCTCTGCCAATGCCATTCACACCATGGGCGCAGGTGCGGGCGGCACCCGCAACATTTCGGGCACAAACAACCCACTCGTTCAGCTTGAAGCAGAACTGGCAGACCTACACGGCAAAGAAAACGCCCTGGTCTTTACTTCTGGCTTTGTCTCAAACGAAGCGGCAATTTCAACGCTGGCCAAGCTGCTGCCTGATTGCCTCATCCTGTCTGATCAACTGAACCATGCTTCCATGATCGCCGGTGTACGCAATTCCGGTGCTCAAAAGAAGGTTTGGCGCCATAACGACGTGGAACATCTGGAAGATTTGCTGCGCGACGCCGGGAATGAGCGCGCGAAGCTGATCGTCTTTGAATCCGTTTACTCCATGGATGGTGACATCGCGCCGATCGAAAAGATCGCTGACCTGGCCGAAAAGTACAACGCCATGACCTACATTGATGAGGTTCACGCCGTTGGCATGTACGGTCCTCGTGGCGCTGGCATTTGCGAACGCGACGGCGTCATGGAACGCATGGACATCATCGAAGGAACGCTGGCAAAGGCATTTGGCGTGATGGGTGGCTACGTTGCAGGCAGCAATGCTGTTGTGGACGCGATCCGTTCCTACGCACCGGGCTTCATCTTCACCACTGCCCTGCCGCCAAGCCTGGCTGCAGCTGCCACCACATCCATTCGCCATCTGAAGCAGTCTTCCGTAGAGCGCGACGCGCAGCAGCGCCAGACGCAGGTGACAAAGGACAAGTTGAGTGCGGCTGGTCTGCCGGTCATGCATTCCGACACCCACATTGTGCCGATCCTCGTAGCTGATCCTGACCTTTGCAAGAAGGCCTCTGACATGCTGCTCGAAAAGCATGGCATCTACATTCAGCCGATCAACTACCCAACTGTTCCTCGGGGCACTGAGCGCTTGCGCATTACCCCCGGCCCTGCTCACACCGACGAGCTCATCAACAACCTCACTGAGGCTCTGGTTGATGTATGGAACGAACTGGGCATCTCCTTCAAGCAAAGCACCAATGTGGTTGACGAAGAACAGCCAACGGCAATTCTTCATCATGCGGCGGGTGGTTAAGCCCTTTGCATCAAGACAACAAAAAACCGGCCTTTGCGCCGGTTTTTTTGTGCCTGTAGTACGGATGTCTTGTTTCCTACTTCGGATCAGACCCCACGGTCGGGGCATGGCCATCGGGCAGATCCCCATCATCCAGAATGCGCCATTTGGCCCCTTCCAGATCATCATACTGACCGTTCTTCATGGACCACATGAAGGCTATGAGGCCAGAGCCACCAAGCACCAATGCAGCTGGGATCAGGTAGAGCAATACTTCCATTGGTTGTTAGTCCTCTTTCTCCGACTTGGACATGAACTGCAGGCGCACGGCATTCAGGGTCACTATAACCGAGGAACCTGCCATGGCCAACGCCGCCACCAATGGCGTTACATACCCAAGAACAGCTATTGGTACAGCAATCATGTTGTAAATCACGGACAGACCCAAATTCTCCTGCATGAGACGATGGGACTTGCGCGCAATATCAAGGGCGTTGGCCACTGGGCGCAGATCCTCGCCCAGGAACACCGCATCTGCTGCGGCCTGACTGACGTGTACGGCGGAAACTGGCGACATGGACACGTTTGCGGCCGCAAGAGCTGGCGCGTCATTGAGGCCATCACCCACCATCAACACGTTATGCCCTTCCGCCTTCAACGCTTCGATCCGGGCGATCTTGTCCTGTGGTTTCACTTCGGCTTGCCACGTATCGATGCCAAGCTGGCTGGCGATGTCGGCCACAGCATCCACGCGATCACCTGACAGCATCTCCAGCGTGTACCCCATGGCCTGCAGGCGCGTCACGGTCTCAACTGCGTCGCTGCGCAGGTACTGGCCAATTGCAAGCAAGGCAAAGGTCTCTTCTCCTTTGCGGAACGCAATCAGCGAACTGCCGGGGTTCTCTCTCCGCTTAGCCTCAACCATGTCCTGCGGGATGCGGCAGTAGGCAGGTGCGCCAAGCAACAGCTCTTGCCCCTCAAAGACAGCCCGCACACCTTTGCCCGTTTCCTCACTTGCTCCCGGGATTGGTTTCAGCTCGCCGGTCGCCTTGGCCAAAGCCTTGGACAAGGGATGCTTGGAACTGAGCGCCAAGCGGCCTGCGAGAGCAAGATCCTCTGCGCTCATGCCTCCAGCATCACCAAGAGCTGGTTCAGGCAGCGTCAAAGTGCCGGTCTTGTCGAAGACGATGGTTTTCACCGCTGCCAAGCGCTCGATCGCATCGCCTGAGTTCAAGAGCACGCGTGCGCGGAAGAACAGACCACTTGCCACAACCTGAACAACAGGAATGGCAAGTCCCAATGCGCAAGGACACGTGATGATCAGCACCGATATGGAAATGACCAGGGCATACTGCCAGTCTGCGCCGACGGCAAAGGTCCAGCCAAGGAATGTGGCCAGCGCAGCAAGATGCACAACAGGCGCGTAGAGCTGGGAAGCGCGATCGGCGATCTGTACGTAGGAAGAGCGCCCCTCAAGAGCGGTTTCCAAGAGGCGGTTGACCTCGTCCAGCAGAGTTCCCTTGGCAGACGCCGTGACCCCGAGAGTGAGCGTGCCATTGGCGTTCATGGTGCCTGCAAAAACCGCATCCCCAGCCTCCACTGGTTGCAGCTGGGTTTCTCCCGTCACAAGGCTCTGGTCAATCTCGCTTGTGCCTTCCAGGACCACGCCGTCAACGGAAACTCGCTCACCAGCCCGCACCAACACCTTGTCGCCGGGCTCCAGCTTTGACAGCGGCACATCCTTGGTGGAGCCGTCAGGTAACAACTTGGCGGCGCTCTCGGCCTTCAGCGTGGCGATATTCTCGGCAAAGGCGCGCGTCTTGCGGCGCATCATGTGATCGAGATAACGACCGGCCAACAGGAAGAACAGCAGCATTACCGCGCTGTCGAAATAGGCATGTTTGGCGGATTGAAAGGTTTGCACCACCGACAAGCCGGTGGCGAGCAGAACACCGATGGAAATCGGTACATCCATGTTCAAGCGGCGGCTTTTGATGGCGATGATCGCACTACGAAAAAACGGCCGCCCTGCATACACAACCGTTGGCAAGGCGATGAGAAAAGAGATCCAGTGAAAGAAGTCGCGCGTTTCAACGTCGATGTCGGAAGTGTTGCCAGACCAGACGGAAATGGACAAAAGCATGATGTTCATGGCAGCGAAGCCGGAGACTGCCAATGAACGCAAGAGCTCATTACCGATGCGATCGCCGCGGGCCTTCACCTGCGCAGGATCGAACGGGTACACCTTGTACCCCAGCATCTCCATGATTTTGACAAGCCGCGACGGCTCGTATGTGCTTTGATCCCAGTCTACGGAGAGGCGCTGACTGGACATGTTAACGCGGGCGTGTTTGACGCCCTCTTCCTTGGTCAGAGCGCGTTCAATCTCAAAAATGCAAGCGGCACACGTAATGCCATCGACGGCAAGCTCCATGTGAGCTGTGCCGTCGTCTTTCTGGGTGACAAAGGCCTCCCAGTCTTTGGTGTGAGCGTTCATGGCCGCCCTTACTGTTCTTTAAAGAAGACCTTGTTGCGCGAGCGGAAGACAGGTGTCTCGGCGCTTTCTGCACTGAAGGCTTCTACCACCACGGTCCAATTGCCGTGGCCAAGCTCGGCGATATTGCCAACATAGCGCCCAGCTTCCTGCTCCTGAAGGGTGAGTTCGGTGTCGGTGTTGGTGCTTGTTGGACGTTGGAACTTGACCGTGAATTCATCGCCGTAGACTGGCGCGCCATTCTTGTCCTGCGCCAGAACCAGGATCTGAACGGAGCCATCTGAAGCCTGCTTGATATCAGCTTCAACCTTCCAGGCTTTTGCCTTCATGGTTTCGGCCAGGGCGATTTCATCATTATAGCCCTGACTCACTTCGTAGGTGCTCTCGACTTCCAGCCCTGGGAAAGTGCCGATAGCCAAGTACATCATGATTGCATTGGCGGCGAAGATGACGCCGAAAAAGACAATAAAGCAAACGAGTACGAACCGGCCAGTGATCTGGCGTGGCTTCTTGGTTCCTTTGTTATCCATGGTCAGCGTCATTGCCTCACCTTTTGCAGAAATGGGGATGGGCTCTTTTAAGAGCCCTATTGTGTTGTGTGTTCCGCCGTACGGAAGAAGTCCGTAATCAAGACACTCTCGCCCGTCTCATTGTTTGTGAGAACGAAGTCCAGCGCACTTGAAACCGGCAGGGTTGCATTTGGTTCAGAGAACACAAGAGCACGAACCTGACGGGTACGGTCTGCACCAACCTCGAGAGTGATAGACCCATCTGAGTTGGTGTCTGCACCCACGACCTCAGCGCGGAAATTGCCGTCCTGACTGCGCACCATGAGCGTGAAGTCCTGAGCCGAACTTTCCTTGTTGAGCAATCTCAAAGTGTAGCCATTACGGACCACACCCTCGTTCTGCGTTACATAGAGCGGGTTACGGTCATGTACAACAGACAGGTCCATCATCTGGCGGTTGATCAACGTGTAGAGCATGATGCCTGCTGCAATCACGATGATGCCCACATAGATGATCGTACGAGGACGAACAAACCTGTAGATTGGGTCCAGACCCTGCTCACGGCGGTCCATATTGATGTCTGTATCATAGGCGATCAGACCGGTTGGCTTGCCGACCTTGGTCATGATGTTATCGCAGGCATCAATACACAGACCGCACTGGATGCACTCCAGCTGACTGCCCTTACGAATATCAACGCCGGTTGGACACACAGCCACACACTGGTGACAGTCAATACAATCACCGGCTGGCAAGCCTTCTTCCAGACGCTTCTTGTTTTCCTTCAGGTGACCACGTGGCTCACCGCGGTCGGCGCGGTAGGTCACGTTGAGTGCGTACTCATCGGTAAGAGCTGCCTGAATGCGCGGCCAAGGGCACATGTAGGTACAGACTTGCTCACGCATGTGACCGGCGAGCGAATAGGTCGTGAAGGTCAGGATCGCAATCCAACCATACACAATAAGGGAGGCCTGACCGGTCGCAAGTTCATAGACAAGAGTTGGTGCATCAGCAAAGTAGAGCACCCAGGCACCGCCGGTCCACCAGGCAATCAGCAGCCAGACGGTGTGTTTGCCGGTCTTGCGTGCGATCTTGGTGCCGGTCCATGGCTCCTTATCCAGATTGATGCGGTCACGGCGATCGCCTTCAAAGAAGCGCTCGACCTTCATGAACAAGTCTGTCCAAACGGTCTGCGGACACAAGTAGCCGCACCACACACGGCCAGCGACCGCATTCATTAGAAACAGAGCAACAGCAGCAATAACAAGAAGACCAGTGAGGTAGTAGACCTCTTGAGGCCAGATTTCGATAAAGAAAAAGTAGGCGCGGCGAGCTTCAAAATCGATCAATACCGCCTGATCAGGTGCCCCAGCACCCCGGTCCCAGCGGACAAATGGAAGAAAGTAATAAATGCCCAGTGTGACGAACAAGATCGCCCACTTAATAGTTCGAAACCGCCCTTTCACCGCTTGAGGATAAACCTTCTCAGCCGAGACAAACCAAGTGTCTTCATCTAGCTGAGCAGTGGGATCCGCGTTCGTTTTCATGGTCGTGCCCGTACCAAATTTATTATTTGAAGTGGCAGAACGGAGGCGCCGTTCAGGACGCCCCCGTTCCTCGTTTTCGGATAAGCTGTTACTGACCGCCGCCCAGAGAGTGAACGTAAACCGCCAGAGACTTAACTGTGGTCTCGCCGAGGCGGTCAATCCACGGAGGCATGACGCCGTGACGTGGGCTGTACACCTGTGCCTCGATGGCTTCTACAGAGTTGCCATAGAGGTAGTTCGGTGAGGTCAGGTTCGGCGCGCCCAGCTCAGGACTTCCCAAGCCTTCATCGCCATGACATGCTGCGCAGTTGTCGACGTAAACAGTTTCACCCAAAGCCAGATCAGCACCCTCTTCCGGGGTGGAACCAGCAAGGTTGGCTGCAACGTAGTTGGCAACTGCTGCGATTTCTTCCTTGTTCAGGATTTCATCGCGACCAAACGCCATCATCTCGCCAAAGCGTGTGTCTTCATGTTCAGAACGCACACCGTAAGAAATCGTCTGAGCGATATCGTCCATGGTGCCGCCCCAAATCCAGACGTCGTCCTGCAGGTTTGGATATCCCACAAAACCCGTAGCACCGGTGCCGTGACATGGCGCACAGTTGTCAGCAAATGCTGCGCTTCCGCTTGCCATGGCGAACTCCAGAAGCTCTGGTGTGCTGCGAATTTCGTCCAGCGAAGCTTCAAGAAGCTTGGATCCAGTTTCTGCGCGCTCTGCCATTGCCGTATCGAACTCACGGGTGGCGACTTCGCGCTGGCTGTAGCCAATTACACCTGCGGTGTAGGAGGAGACCAGCGGCCAAGATGGCATGACAATCCAGTAGCCAATCGACCATACAATCGAGGCGTAAAAGATGTAGAGCCACCACTTTGGCAGAGGGTTGTTCAGTTCTTTCAGGCCGTCCCACTCATGACCAGTGGTTTCAACGCCGGAAAGCTCATCGACTTCTTTTTTCAGCTCACCCATTAGTCGTCCTCCCGAAGCGGGATTTGAGCTGCATCGTCGAAGCGCTCCTTATTCCCCGGCCAAACGGCATAGATTACAACACCGGCGAAAATCGCCATGAAATACAGAAGGCCACCTGTCTGCGCGAAGTTGGCCAGAAGGTTATAGGTTGACTCCATGATGCCTCCTTAACGCAGGTTCGCGTTGTTGTCGTAGAGTTCGAAGTCTACGAGAGTGCCGAGCATCTGCAGATAGGCAATCAACGCGTCCATTTCGGTGATCTGAGAAGGATCACCGTCAAATGAACGTGCCAATGCACCTGGGTAGCGCTCCTCGAAGCCATCGATGTCACCGCGCTCTGGATCCGCCTGTGCAATCAGGTCCGCTCGTGCGTACTTGATCTGATCTTCAGTGTACGGCACGCCATACATTGCATTCAGCTCAAGGTGATCCTGAATGTCACGGGTGTTCAACTTGTTCTCAGCCAGGAATGGGTAGCCAGGCATGATGGAAGTTGGAGACACGGACCGCGGGTTGATCAGGTGGTCGCGCTGCCATTCGTCAGAGTACTTGCCACCGACACGAGCGAGATCCGGACCGGTACGCTTGGAGCCCCACTGGAACGGACGGTCATACATGGACTCCGCTGCCAGAGAATACATGCCGTAACGCTCCAGCTCATCGCGCAATGGGCGGATCTGCTGTGAGTGACAGGTATAGCACCCTTCACGCACATAGATGTTGCGACCAGCAAGCTCCAGAGGGGTGTAAGGACGCATCCCCTCCGTCTTCTCGATGGTGCTCTTGAGGTAGTAAAGTGGAACGATTTCCACCAGACCGCCGATGGACACCATGACCACGATGCCAATGGTGAGGATCAGCGAGTTCTTTTCGAATATTTCGTGTTTTTTCCAAGCAGACATTAGCTGTTCCCCTGATTACTCGGCTGCTGCCAGACGGCCATCTGGCTGTGCGGCAACGGCTTCTGCGCTCTCACCATGGCGTGCAGTCATGTAGAGGTTGTAGACCATGATAAGTGCACCAAGGAGGAACAGACCGCCGCCCAGAGCACGCATCACATAGAATGGGTGCATGGCGTCCACGGTTTCGATGAAGGAGTATTCAAGGAAGCCGAGGCTGTCGTATGCGCGCCACATCAGGCCCTGCATGATGCCGGATACCCACATCGCACAGATGTACAGAACGATACCGAGGGTAGACACCCAGAAGTGCCAGTCCACCAGTCTGAGGGAGTAAACGTCCTTCTTGTTGTAGAGCCACGGAATGAGGCAGTACAACGCGCCGAAGGAAATGTAACCAACCCAGCCCAGTGCGCCAGCATGTACGTGACCGATGGTCCAGTCTGTGTAGTGAGACAAAGAGTTCACTGCACGGATGGACATGACCGGACCTTCGAAGGTGGACATGCCGTAGAACGCTACGGACACAACCATCATGCGCAGTACAGGGTCGGTACGTAGCTTGTCCCATGCGCCGGAAAGCGTCATCAGACCGTTGATCATGCCACCCCAAGAAGGCATCCAGAGGATAATGGAGAAGGTCATGCCAAGGGTAGATGCCCACTGTGGCAGGGAGGTGTAGTGCAGGTGGTGTGGACCTGCCCAGATGTAGATGAAGATCAGTGCCCAGAAGTGCACGATAGACAGGCGGTAAGAGTATACCGGACGGTCAGCGCGCTTCGGGATGAAGTAGTACATGATGGCCAGGAAGCCTGCGGTCAGGAAGAAGCCCACCGCGTTGTGACCGTACCACCATTGCACCATCGCATCCTGCACACCAGCCCAGACGATGTAGGACTTGGAGGAGTACATTGAGATCGGCAGCGCCATGTTGTTGAACACATGGAGAACCGCGATCGTTACGATGAATGCGAGGTAGAACCAGTTGGCCACGTAGATGTGCGGCTCTTTACGCTTCCAAAGCGTACCGAGGAACAGCAGCAGATAGAACACCCACACAACGGTGAGAAGGTAATCTGCATACCACTCTGGCTCAGCATACTCTTTGCCATGGGTGACACCGAGGAGATAACCGGTACCAGCCACGACAATGAACAGGTTGTAACCCAGAACCACAAACCAAGGCAAAATGCGACCAGGCATTCTTGCGCGGCAGGTACGCTGCACCACATACATGGAGGTAGCAAGGAGTACGTTACCACCGAACGCAAAAATCACTGCAGAGGTGTGCAGTGGACGCATGCGACCGAAGTGGGTCCATGGGAGATCAAGATTGAGTGCCGGGTAAGCCAGCTGGAGAGCGATGATCAGGCCTACGAGGAAGCCTGCGATACCCCAGAAAACTGATGCCCACGCAGCGAATTCGACCGGCGCCATGTTGTAGTTTGGCTTACCGTCGACCTCCTGCGGGATCGGCATGGTGTCGCCATCGAAATAGCGACGGAAGATGAAGAAGGTGCCGACTGCTGCCGCAAGCGAAATCAAGCTGGCGTGGAACGCCAACACTTGGTCAAAGGTCTTTCCTGCGATGATCAAACACAGGAAGGCTGTTGCAGCGAGAAGAAGAGCAAATCCCCCCTCCTCTAGCGACAGGTATCTGGCTCTTCGTTCTGACATATTGCTAGCCCCATCCACTGTGACAAAACTTAGATTTGGAATCTCTCGGTATATTTAGTTACCGCGCCATACGACGCCCTTGATCGAAGTCAAAAACCCCGGGGCGCCCTAAGATAAAATTGCTCTAAATCGAAATATTTTTGAGGTCTAGAGGCTATAAGGGGAAAACCCTAAACTTTAGTCTTAGGCCCTAATACCAGTCGGGTCGCAAATGGCAAAACGAACAGCATCCCGATGTAGCGAAGAATCTGGTGCGTTGCGACGAAGGCCGGGTCTAGATTGAGTACGAACGCAAGCAGCGTCATCACCTCCAGCCCCCCCGGCGAATAGGCCAGCACAAGCTGCCCAAAGGACAAATCCAGAAAGTAAGACGCGACAGCAGATACGGCGACACAGACTGCAAAAACGATCATAAACGAGCCAATGGAAACCCGTAGCCAGCTCATAACCTGAGCCGGAGAGGTGGACCCAAAACGAGCCCCGATCATGGCCCCGAAGAACATGAAGACCGGCACCTCAACCCATGAGGGCAAATGAACCGGAACTGTCGCCGTGACGTTGAGCGCTGAGCTGACAATAAAGGCGCCGGTGAGCAGACCTGCGGGTATACCAATTCGGTCGGCAATTAGAGCCATTGGGACGCATGCAGCAACAAGGATGAGCATTTGAAAGGGCGTTGAGTATGGCACCGATGCCACAACCGCTCCCGTAACTGGCTCTGAGGTGGAAACCAACAGACTTGGCAGAAATGCGAGCAAAACAAACAACCGGAACACCTGCACGGTCATTATGCGCGGCAAATCGGAGTTCCGCTCTTCTGCCAACACCGCGACCAGCCCCAGAGTGCCGGGAATCGACGAAAAGTAAGCGGCGTCCTTGCGCCAGTGGCACAACTTGCTCAGAAACTGGTAGGCAGCAAAGACCATCAGCCCCATGGTTGGCCCGATGAGCAAAATTGTGATCGGCCATGAACCAACACGCTCAAATGCCTCCGGGGTCACACCCGCTCCCATGGATATGCCAAGAACGACCATGGCGACCTTTTTCAGTAGCTCCGGAAACTCCAGCGGAACACTGAGAAAGGCGGCAGCCGCGACGGCGATCATTCCCCCTGAAAGATAAGGGGCAGGCAGACCGAGAAGGTCGAAAAAAGCACCGCCCAAACCGGCGATGACAAGGGCGTTGAACGTCTTTGTTGCAGTGCCAAAATGAACGCCATCAAACAGCTTCATAAAACCTCCGATTTTTGTGAATATTGAAAGGATTTTGCGCTGCGGCGCCAGAGAGTGTTCCCCGCCAGCAAAAATCGCGAGTCACACGGGATGAGAGAGGTTCTAATCTACGAAATTTCGGGGAGCTTGATAAGGATCAAAGTTATTGAAACGGTTCTGCGTATTTTACCGATATGACTTCGCTCGAATTACGTTACGCAACGCAAAGCGTTCCTCGTTACACCTCATATCCAACCGCTCCTCACTTTTCTGAGGCCGTTTCCGGCGCAGATTACGAGGGCTGGCTTGCAGCCATACCAGAGGACACACCCCTCTCGCTGTATCTGCATGTGCCGTTTTGCCGTGAGATGTGCCACTATTGTGGCTGTAACACGAAAGCCACAAAGCAAGATGAGCCGGTGGTCGCTTTTACGAAGACACTTCGAAAAGAAATCTCAATTGTGCTGCAGAAGCTAGGAAGCAAACGCCCTGTTCAACACATTCACTGGGGTGGTGGCACGCCGAGCCTTTTGCCGCGAGAAGCGTTCTTGGCGACATTCGAGCTGCTGAAGTCCGGCTTCGAATTTCTGCCAGATCTTGAACATGCCATTGAACTGGACCCGCGCACCGTCACTCCCTACCTTGCTGAGACACTAACGATGGCCGGCGTGAACCGCGCCTCCCTTGGTGTGCAGGATTTTGACCTGACCGTTCAGGAGAGTATCGGCCGGGTTCAGTCATTCGAGTGCGTCGAAGAAGCCTGTAAGGCCCTGCGGGGTGCTGGCATCAGCGAGATCAACTTTGATCTCATGTACGGGCTTCCGCATCAAACATCCGAGACCATTCTCAGAACCGTGGACCTGACCAAACAGCTAGCACCGGGCCGCATTGCCCTGTTTGGCTATGCTCATGTGCCATGGTTCAAGAAACACCAAAAGCTGATAAGCGAAGATGCTCTTCCAAAAACACAGGAGCGTATCGAGCTTTCAGATATCGCAAGAGATGCGCTTATCGCTGCAGGATACACCGCGATTGGGCTGGACCATTTCGCGCTGCCAGAAGACAGCATGGCCGTCGCCTTGAATGACGGAACGCTAAAGCGGAACTTCCAGGGCTACACGACCGACAAGGCCGAAACCCTGCTCGGCTTTGGACCCAGCTCCATTGGCTTCCTGCCAAAGGGCTATGTCCAGAACATACATGAGACCCGCGAATGGACCCGTCAGGTTGAAGATGGCGCACTGCCAATCAAGAAAGGGATTGCCGTCGACGCGGACGATCTATGCCGGGCTCACATCATTGAACGGCTGATGACCGCCTACGAGGTGGACATCGCAGAGGCTGCAGAACGGTTCGGGCTGAACCTCAACGGCTTTGCTGAAAGCTTTGCGCAGCTTCAACCGTTGCAAGCCGATGGACTGGTGTCCATTGATGGAAGTTTGGTGAAGGTGACCCAAGTGGGCGAGCGCTACGTTCGGGTAGTGGCAGCGGCATTTGACGCTTATCTGCACGCCAACGCTGCGCGGCATTCTGTGGCCGTGTGATCCGGCCACTTTGCTTTGCGGGGAGCCTTTTCCGCTCGGTCCTTAGTGCATTCCGGTAAGCTGGCAAATGCCGCAGACGTTCTGGATCTGGATGCTGTCCTGCTTTTCTACCTTGATCAGACCCTTACGCTTCAGCTGCGAGATGACGCGGCTCACCGTTTCAATTGTCAGGCCGAGATAGTCAGCGATTTCCTGGCGTGTCATGGAAAGAACAACGGACCGCGCATCAGGCACATCGGGGTTTGCGGGGCCTGAGCAGTTTGCGCCACCGCGATCCGGCACAAGGCTCATCAGAAACGTCGCAACGCGCTCCATGGCAGACTTGCGGCCCAACAACACGGTGTGATCGTGCAGGTGCTCCATCTGGGAAAGCAGGCATCGATTGACGTAGTGCTGAAGCAGCGGTGACGTTGCCACCTCACGGGTTTCGTAAACCTGAAGCTCTACGGCGGTGAGCGCCTCTGCGGTGCAGTCGAATGTGTCGTGATTGGTGAAGCCCAGCATGTCGCCAGCGCGCAGGACATAAACCACCTGTCGGCGGCCATCCGGCAGCAGCTTGTAGAGCATCATCACGCCTTCCAGCACTTCGTAAATGCGGTCTGCGCGGTCGCCCTCGTAAAACAGGACTTCGTGTGAACCCAAGCGATGTTTGCGACCTGAGCCGCTCTTGGAGCCACTCTCACGGTGCATGTCATTATCGATGTCAGTCAAGGAAGTAGCACCATCCGCCGCACAAGACCCAGCGTACAAAACCCGTTCCATTTTCCCTCCTCGCACCTGAACTCTCAGGTGCATAATGCACTCCGAAAGCAACATCCAAGATATACCTTATCTCGAAAAGCCTTCGAAATACAGAGCATCGACACCCGTCAATATCGACGCTCTGTTGTTACGAGCATGAATTGCAGAAGTACGCGGCTCTTGGCAACGTCAAAATCCGCAAGACCACTTAACTTGGAGATTTTTGGGAAGTTTTTTTGATGTGGCGCAAAGCTTTGCCCGCTAAAATCAAACCGGAATAAATTGCAATAAGCTCTTTTCTTCCAATGGCTTACGTACAATTTTCGGCACAAAACCATCAATAAAAATTTGATCTAGATCTCTCCGCGGCAAGCCAGTCATTGCGACAATTTGCGGCGGCCCACCTTCTGCGGATAACTTGCGAATGATGTCGCGACCCGCCATTCCTGGCAGGGCAAGATCGACAAAGACAATATCGGATTGCTTGGGGCGCGAGGCCTCAAAAAAAGATTCGCCATCAATGTATGTTTTGGTGTTCAGTCCCAGTTCCTCAAAGAGGCAGCTGATCGCATCCCGGACTGAAGCATCATCTTCGATGACGTAGATCACTGATTACACCAAGTCTTTCTTTACGGAAGCGCCACCGGTTTATACAGAATACAGCGCTTAGTCGTAGTTTAGGCTCTACGCCTTTATATACAACACAGACAATGGTGTAGTGCGTAATTACCCACTCAAGGGTGATCACGCACTTTTATTTGACAGATTCTAAGTAAATGTACGTCAGTATTACTGCGCAGGCGGCTCGCCGGTCAGTACAATACGAACGAGATCTGCCGCATTACGCGCACCAAGCTTTTCCATGATGCGAGCGCGGTGAACTTCCACCGTACGCGGAGAAATCTTGAGATTGCGGCCAGCTTCCTTGTTGGAAGAACCTGCAGTGATCTCTGTCAACACCTGACGTTCACGAGGCGTGAGATTTTCAGCGCCCGGGAAATTGAACTGGCCATGTGCGCCAGCGCGGGTCACAGAAGAGATCGCCTCACGCACGCGAGAGATGATTGCATCAACATCGAATGGCTTTTCGATGAAGTCATATGCGCCATACTTGATCGCCTCCACGGCCATTGGGATATCGCCCTGACCGGAGATGATGAAGATTGGTGCTTCAAATTTTTCAGCGTTCAGCGTTTTCAGGATATCGATACCTGAACGTCCAGGCATATGCACATCGAGCAGTACGCAGTTTGGTACAGTCGTTTCAACGGCACTCAGAAATTCTTCTGCGTTTGCATAAGCCCCGACCTCGAAGCCTTCGGTTTCGAAGAGCAACGAAAGCGCGTCACGAACCGCGGGATCGTCGTCAACGATATGGATCACAGACGGTGCAGACGTCATCACTTTGGTCCTTCAGTTCTCTTGTCTTTGTTTGTGCCACCAAATCAAGAAGAGTGGCACTGGTTACTTTGACGGAAGCCGAAGAACGAAAGTGGCACCCTTGCCCTCTTCCTTCGGCTCTACAAACAAATCCCCACCGTGGTTCTGCGCTATACTGCGAGAAATCGCAAGTCCTACACCCAAACCGCGCCGCTTTGTCCCAGAAAATGCTTTGAATAGCCCATCAATTGCTTCCGGACTGAGACCTGGACCCGTATCGGTTACACGAATGAAGACGTTGTCTTCAGAAAGCTCGACGTCGATGAGGACACGCTTGACCGGTGACTTGGCAACGGCCTGAGCCGCGTTTCTGATCAAGTTCACCAGGATCTGCTGGACCTGTACGCCGTCAATGTTCGCCTTATATGAGTAATCATCAAAGGTTGACGTAATTTCAACATCTTCAACATCGATGCCGACGCTCACCAGTTCGATGCACTCATCAACCACTGTTGCAAGCGTTTCATCTTTGCGGCGCAAGTCTTGCTTTTCGACGAAGTTGCGCATGCGCTGGATGATCTTGCTGGCACGCTCCGCTTCAACGACCGTTTTTTCCATCAGCTTGACGAGCTGAGCGTCCGGATTTTCCGCAGTGCGGGCACGCCGGGCAGCGGTCTGCAAGTAGAGCATGATTGCCGTGAGCGGCTGATTGACCTCGTGCGCGATGGCAGCGCCCATTTCATCGAGCGCGTTAACACGGGTCATCTTGACGAGATTTGCCTGCAATTCTGTCAGACGGGCTTCAATCTCCTTGCGGGAGCGCAGGTCGCGAACAATCCCGATAAATTGGTGATCGTCAGCCGTTTTTGCCTCGCCGATGGACAGATCAAGCGGGATTGGCGTCCCATCCTTGTGCTGGCCCATTACCTCACGCCCGATACCAATGATACGGCGCTCGCCGGTATCCAGATATCGCTGCATGTAGCTGTGGTGCGCGTGTGCGTCCTTGGCCCCCATCAGGATGCTCACGTTTTGCCCGACGGCCTCATCGCTTGAGTAGCCGAACATTTTCTCGCAAGCCTTATTGAAGAGCAGGATCTTACCGGCCTTATCGGTCACAACAATGCCGTCTGCGGCCGTGTCGAGTACGCTATCTAGACGCGCACTTGAATCCATGATGTGGTTCCTTGGTACATACTGCGTCCTTTGACTTACGCCAAAGGTGGATGGGTATTTTGACTAGGTGCTACCGTATGCAGACTCTCCGGTCAATCACCTATCCAGCGACATAATAGTCTTGATGCATCGTTTAACTGCCCTATATCGCGGGCGAAACATAACCGAAAGAACGGTTTCCCGCCCGGCCCGAAGGCTGTACCGGGAGCCAACCCAACCCCTGTTTCACGGAGGATTGCGAAAGCAGTTTCACGAGAGTCAGCCAAGCCATCTATCGAGAAAAACAAATAAAACGCCCCGTCAGGCATAGAGAGGTTTAGCCGCGAGTGTTTCACAAAACGCTCGGTCAGGAGCGCGCGACCCCTTTGCGCCTTCTCCACCTGAAATTGCAGAAACTCATCCCCGTTCTGTAATGCGGCAACTGCCGCGCGCTGCATAAATGCCGCAGTGCCAGAAGTGGAATATTGGACAAGGTTTTCCACTATTTGGCCCATCCCCTTAGGGCAGGAAAGCCACCCGATTCGCCATCCTGTCATGGCCCAGTTTTTCGAAAACGTGTTCACATAGAGAATTGGGTCATCATCCTGAGCCACATCGTAGAAAGATGGCGCACGTTTTTCCTCGCCGAATACGAACCGGCCATAGACCTCATCGGCTATGATCCAAAGGTTGTTCTTCAGAGCGAATTCACGGAGTTCGGCGAGGGTTTCGCGGGTAGCAACCCAGCCAGTCGGGTTGCAAGGAGAGTTGATGAACAGGGCCTTGGTTTTTGAGGTAACCGACGCCTGGAGAAGCTCCATATCGAGCTCCCACCGCCCCTCAGAAAACTGCATTGGGACAAAGACAGGATGCGCTCCTGCTATCCCGGCACAGGCAGCCAAATTTGGCCAAACAGGGCTTGGAACGAGAATCTCTTCCCCTGCGGATACAGTTGCTTGGAGCGCAATGAGGATTGCATGCATACCTGACCCGGTGACGAAAAAGCGATCAGACGAGAAAGGCCGCCCGTACACGTTTTCATGGTAGTTCGCCAGAGCCTCTCGCAACTCTGGAAGGCCACGCTGATAGGTATAAAAGGTCTCGCCATCCCGAAGGGATTTGTAGGCTGCCTCGCAAATGAAATCCGGTGTTGGAAGCTCTCCTTCACCCACCCAAAGAGGAATGAGATTTTCCTGCTCCCTCCCTGCATTGACGAGCTCGACAATGCCACTTTCTGGCGCACTGAGCGCCTGCGAACGCAACGTTCCCAGCACCCCCTCAATTCCTTGCATGCGATGCATCCCCCCGTATCAAACGGCCGTGTTTTTTCCGGCTCACAGACTAACCCATTCGTCAAGGAACGGAAGAGCCCTCATTAGGGGCAAGACTTAGTTTATTGCGTTATTCTCAACATTTAGAACGCAAATGCTCCAGTATTTGTACAGCGTAGAATTGCAAGGCCCACACACGCTCAATGCCGGGGTTTGGGCGGCTCTCGCTTGGGTTGTGCGCACGACGATGTTGGAGAGACAATAAATGCCTCCAAGGCGTAGGCATCGCTGCGCCAGCGAAACTCATCGTGCATCTGACTCAAGTGAACGCGCATGCTGTTGAGCAAAGTGAGTTCATCATGACCGCCGAGCTTGCAGTGGATGGGTAGATTTTCGAAGAACTCTGAGAACCGACCTGCCGGAATATCCTGAACAGGGCGCGCATTGACCATTGCAGCCGTACGAAGACGATAGCGCGTGTTCAACGTCATCTTGCGCCACTCCTCACAGGGCATGGCAGTCATGTCGCCATAGCTCTGCATTATGGTATTTGCGCATTTCCCCAAAAAGCCTGCAATTTCCTGCGGCGGATGCTTGCTCTTTCGGCGCAAAGAGTTCAGCGCCATTTCGCTAACATAGTCCAATGCAATGGCGTAGTTGGACCACCGTGCCTTTTCCAAGGCATAAAGGAATGCTCTGTCCTCCGACAAAACCGGCCAGTGCCGCCCCGCTCGGTATCGGGTGTATTCCAGCACAGACTTCTGCACTAGAAATGCCGCCCTGTGATCGAGATAGACCGACACAGCCCTCGGGTCACTAATGTCCCGATTTGAACGTAAAAACAAAAGGATACGTTGCCAAAGCTTCGGTTTTTCTATTTTAATTGGACTGGAATCACGAAAATCCCGGTGAGCGAGCTTTTTGATTTCTTCTTTGTTATTGCTCAAGTCCGGCCTCCACAAACTTATCATGTGCGTGGTTATGCGCTCGAGTTCTCTTTATATGGCAAGACTCTTGCCTTTCCATGAAGTTCGGTCAACTGTGATTTTCGAAAAGCCTAAAAATAACCCATTAAAGACGCGGGGTAACTATGCTTCAGGGCTGGGTGGTCGTGCTTGTGGCACTGGCCTACATACTGCTCCTCTTTCTCGTCGCCAGCTATGGAGACAGAGCAGCAAGGCTCAAGGGTTTTTCGGGTGCAGGCCGACCGCTGATCTATGCATTATCCCTGTCAGTCTACTGCACTTCCTGGACCTTTTTCGGCTCCGTCGGGCTGGCGACACGGAGCGGCATCGAGTTTCTGGGCATCTATATTGGCCCGATCCTGATGTTCTTTTTGGGCTACCCGCTTTTACGGCGCATTATCCATCTTGCCAAAAGTGAGCGCATTACCTCGGTAGCGGACTTCATTGCGGCCCGATACGGCAAGAGCCAGATGGTCGCCGCCATGGTGACGTTGATCGCCGTCATCGGCATGACGCCTTACATCGCCCTGCAACTGAAAGCACTGTCCCTTTCGGTCAGCACCATTGTGCAGAACCCGATCATGGCCACCTCGGTAGCACCGGAATACGTGTTCGGTGACGAGACCCTCCTGATTGCCATCTTCATGGCGGTGTTCACCTGGCTTTTCGGCACCCGCCACACCGATGCCACCGAGCATCAGGAAGGCCTCATGCTGGCCATTGCCATGGAGGCGATGGTAAAGCTGATTGCCTTCCTTGCGGTCGGCATCTGGGCCACATTCGTGCTGTTTGACGGGCCGGGCGAACTGCTGGCAAAGGCCAGCGAAGAAGGGGTGAAAAGCGCCCTGATCTTTGACAGCGCAAACCTCAGCAACTTGCTGATCCTGACCATGTTGAGCCTGTTCGCCATCGTCTTGTTGCCGCGCCAGTTCCACGTGACGGTGACTGAAAACAACAGTCCCGACGAGCTGCGCCGCGCTTCCTGGCTGTTTCCAAGCTATCTGATTGCAATCAACCTGTTTGTGATCCCCATTGCGCTGGCCGGCATGGCTCTCTTTTCGTCTGGCGTTAATCCGGACATGTTCGTGCTTGCACTGCCCCGCACTTTTGATGCGCCTCTGCTTACCCTCGTGGTTTTCGTGGGCGGGCTTTCTGCCGCAACTGCCATGGTGATCGTTACAACGGTGGCGCTCTCCATCATGGTCTCAAATGACCTTGTGATGCCTCTTATTCTGCGGCGCCGGACAGAAGATGAAATCATCGCCTCTTCCGGTGAGGACATGAGCCAGCTGATCTTGAACATTCGGCGAATGTCGATCTTCATCATCATACTGGGGGGCTACATCTACTACAGGGTTGCAGGCGATAGCGCAGCCCTTGCCTCAATTGGCCTGCTGTCGTTTGCGGCGATTGCCCAATTCGCGCCCTCGTTCTTTGGCGGACTGATCTGGCGCCGGGCAACGGCGCGGGGTGCCAAAGCCGCCATGATGGGCGGTTTCTTCCTGTGGTTCTATACGCTGCTGCTGCCGGTGTTCGCCAAGGAAGGCATTTTGAATCCCGAACTGCTGGAAACAGGCCTTTTCGGCATTGCGGCCCTGCGCCCTGAAGCGCTGTTTTTCACGGACATCTCTGATCCCTTCATCCACGGCGTGTTGTGGAGCTTGGGTTTCAACATCTTCTGCTACGTAGCGTTTTCACTGAGCCGCCAGCCAACGTCCATCGAGCGGTTGCAGGCAAATGTTTTCGTTCCAGCGGAGATCCACACCCCTCCTGCTCTCAGGCTCTGGCGCACCGCGATTACGACCGGCGATCTTCAGGCCACCATCGCGCGGTACATTGGTGAGGAACGCACCCAGCGCTCGTTTGATACCTATGCCCGCGACAACGGCATTGAGCTGAACGAGTATCAGGAGGCAGACGCCCGTCTCATTCGTTTTTCCGAACAGCTGCTTGCAAGCGCCATCGGCTCGGCTTCCGCCCGCCTCGTGCTTTCCCTGCTCTTCAAGCGCCGAGATCCGAACACCAAAGGCACCATAAAGCTTCTGGACGATGCCACCGAAGCCATCCAATACAACCGCGACCTGCTACAGGTGGCGCTTGACCAAGTGCGACAGGGCCTTGCGGTGTTTGACCGCGACCTGCATCTCATTTTTTGGAATCGCAACTTCCGCGAGATCCTGTCCCTGCCCATCGAATTCGGTCAGGTGGGGGTGCCGCTGGAGCGTATTCTGACATACAGCGCGGAACGAGGAGAGTTTGGCGACGGTGTGGTGGCCGACCTTGTCAGCGATCGTCTAAGCAACTTCATCGGCGCTCAAGACACCTATCAGGAACGCATGATGATGTCCGGCAACGTGCTGGAAGTGCGCACCAGTCCGATGCCTAATGGCGGATTGGTGATCACCTACAGCGACATCACAGAGCGCGTGATGGCGGAAGATGCGCTTGCTCACGCAAACGAGACGCTAGAGCGGCGCGTGCGCCAGCGAACAGCAGAGCTCACAAGCGTTAATGACGAACTCATGGAGGCCCGGCAAAAGGCTGAGTTGGCAAACCAGGACAAAACACGGTTTCTGGCTGCGGCGGGGCACGACATCTTGCAACCACTTAATGCGGCAAAGCTCTACTCCTCAGCGCTGAGCGACAAGTTTGCCACCCAGAACAATCCCAACAGTGATCTGGTGCGCAATGTTGAAGCCTCTCTTGAATCGGTAGAGGAAATCATCGGCACCGTCCTTGAGATCTCTCGGCTCGATACGGCAACGTTCCAACCTGAGTTCTCGGTGTTCCGTTTGGACGACATTCTGAAACCGCTGGAGACCCAATTTCGGCCGATTGCAGAGGAGAAAGGATTGCGCCTTAAGGTCATGCCAACGGACCTTACCTTGCATTCCGACAGGCGCCTGATGCGACGCCTGCTGCAAAACCTCATCTCCAACGCCATCAAGTACACTGAAACCGGTGGGGTATTGGTCGCCACCCGAAAACGAAAGCCTTCACTTGGAATTGTGGAGGTGTTTGACACGGGGCTAGGCATCCCCGAAGAACAACAGAAAGCCGTATTCAAGGAGTTCCAACGGCTCGACTCGGGCGCACGTATCGCCTCTGGACTAGGTCTTGGCCTCTCCATCGTAGAGCGCATCAGCCGCGTTCTCGATCACAAGGTCTCGCTTACTTCTAAGGTTGGTAAGGGGACCCGTTTTTCGGTCCAGTTCAAGGCTGCTGGCAACCTGCCGAAGGTGGCGGCTTCACCTGCAGCCAGCAAAACTGCAGGTCAGCTGGATGGACTGGTGGTACTGGCCATCGACAATGAGCCGAAAATCCTTGAGGGCATGACCACCCTCCTCAACACGTGGAACTGTACTGTCATCGGCGCTGAAAGCGGGATAGCCGCTGCCAAGAACGTTCACAAGACCGGCAAACTGCCAGACATCATCCTTGCGGACTATCATCTTGATGAGGGAACCGGCATTGAAGCCATTGGCCAGTTGCGGTGGAAGTTTGGCAATGACCTTCCGGCCATTTTGATCACGGCTGACCGCAGCAAAGACGTACGCGGTGAGGCGGAGGAGAAAAACATCCTGATCCTCAACAAGCCACTGAAGCCAGCAGCACTTCGGGCCCATCTTGCAAGGCGCAAGTCCGAGCTGGATGAAGCGGCTCAGGAAACCGTCTGAAACATACACGCCAAGACGAAAAAGGCTCCGAACCAGCAGGTCCGGAGCCTATTGTTTCAAGTCCTGTGCGCCACGACGGCTGATCAGGCCAGAGCGTTCGCCATCTGCTGCCACTGGCCAGCTTCAATCTTAGCGGCGGCAATGACAGCCTGCGTCCGGCTCTCAACACCGAGCTTCTGCAAAATTGCAGATACGTGGGCCTTAACGGTTGCTTCCGACACGGACAGCTCATAGGCGATCTGCTTGTTCAGAAGCCCTTGACTTAGCATCATCAACACACGCACCTGCTGCGGCGTGAGGCTCGCCAAGCGCCTTGCCATTTTTGAGGCTTCGTCTTCCACGCTCAAGTCAATATCCGGCGGCGTCCAAACACCCCCAGCCATGACCGTGGAAACAGCCTCCTGAATAACGTCTACCCCAAGGGACTTCGGAATGAAGCCCGATGCGCCAAACTCAATACAGCTGCGGATGGTTGCAGGATCTTCTGTGGCAGATACCACCAACACCGGGACGCCTACATATTGAGCGCGAAGATACATAAGGCCTGAGAACCCTCTCATGCCGGGCATCGTCAAGTCCAGAAACACCAGATCCACGTCCTCCTCGCGGTCCAGCGTTTGGGTAACCTCTTCAAGGCTGCCAACTTCGATAATTGATGCGCCAGTGAAGAGCTTTTCGATTGTCTGTCGCATTGCCCCGCGGAAAAGCGGGTGATCATCTGCGATGACGAAGTTCTGCTTTTCGGTTTGCACGCCGTGCTCCTTCATAGCTTAGCTTGCACGACCTCTTTCAGACGTCAGGTCTCCCTAGTCTCAGGTCCAGCAAACACGGACGTTGCCCTCCTCAACATTTTGAGTAAGTGCAACTGACGTTCCTCCTCGTGCTGCGGTTGCTGCGCCGCAACACCCTTCCCTATAAGTAATAGGGCATTACCAACGAAAGTAGCAAGCAATAAGTCAATAATTTTCACTTAGAATTGCATAAGGCAACCACTAATGCACATGGAAACAATTGATTTCAATTTATGTACTTTCAAATGAAACTCATATAATCCGAAAATTTCCAATAGAAGATAATCTGTTCTGTTTGGTAAACATCCCAAATCGTTGAGATTTAGATCTTTGAAAATCGCCCCTCCTCAGCCGAAGACTTAGCTCATCAAAGCCGAGTGACACATCTGAGGTAGCGCTTTTATTGTCTGGATACGCGACTTTGCGTCAGATGTGAATATTCGCAAAAAATCAACATCTTAACAATCTTGAAGCGACTACTACCCCACTCACACGAATATCAACTTTTAGTTGTGTATTTTAAGCATAGTCCGAGCCGAGTTGTCTCAACGACTCTATTCACAGCAACTCACGGGATAAGAACTACTTTGATTTCAAGTGCTCGCAACCATGTGAAGTGGATTTTTACATCAATCAAAAAATCCAATTGCGTTTTTCACCCCTACTAGGGTTATGATTGGATGTTACCGTAACGTCACTGTGGAGCACACAATGAACAACGACGGACATACAGCAGCAATGACTGTTGCACGCACTTGCATATTGTATTCGACCGGCACCCTCCTCATCATGGCCGGACTGAGTTTCGATCCAGCAGTGTCTTTCAAGTATGGCGCGCTCTTGACCTTCCTCCTTGCTGGCTTTTTGTTGATCAAAGGAACTGAAACCACAACGCAGACACAGCACTCAGATGCAACGGTTCCATCTTCCAGCCAATTGACCAGCCGCGACGTAGAGGATAACCAAAACCCCGAAACCGAGGCGCTGACCGCCGCCTATCTTAAAGGTTGCCAAGTCACTCTCATTTCAGCCCTTCTGTTGTGGCTGGTTTCTATCTGCCTGGCGGGGATGAACTAGTCCCGTCAGGTGGGAAGGTACGACTATTTCATTTAGTTTTTGCGGAGCGTTGCGCATGGGCTCATTCATGTTTCCAGCCATCCAGCCCTTTAACAGTGGCTATTTGAATGTGAGCCCTCTTCATCGGATCTATTTCGAGGAGTCAGGCAACCCCGAGGGAAAACCGGTTGTTATTCTTCATGGTGGACCGGGAGGCGGTTCAAGCCCGGCGATGCGCCGTTTCCACGATCCCCGGCACTATCGCATCGTGATCTTTGATCAGCGCGGCTGCGGCCGTTCCACGCCCTATGCGGAGCTGCGTGAAAACACCACGTGGGACCTCGTCGCTGACATCGAACGTTTGCGGCTTCATCTTGGTGTTGAAAATTGGCAGGTTTTTGGAGGGTCTTGGGGCTCAACGCTCGCGCTTGCCTATGCCCAAACCCACCCCGGTCGGGTTGCGGAACTCATACTACGCGGCATCTTCTTGCTGCGCCGGCAAGAGGTAGAGTGGTTTTATCAAAAGGGAGCCAGCGCGTTGTTCCCGGACTACTTCGCAGCCTACCGTGATTATATCCCAGAGGAGGAGCGGGCCGACCTCGTTGCGGCCTATTACAAGCGCCTGACCGGGGATGACAGAGATGAGCGCCGGGAAGCAGCGCGCCGTTGGGCTCAGTGGGAAGGCAGCACGCTCTCCCTAATGCCAAACCCTAGCCGCATTGACCAGTTCGGCGAAGAGAGGATGGCAATCGCCTTTGCCCGGATTGAATGCCATTTCTTCCAGCATCGAGGCTTTTTTGAGGTAGATGGCCAGCTCCTGAGAGATATCGATCGCATCCGCCATATCCCCGGAAGTATCATTCAGGGGCGCTACGACGTGGTAACGCCGGTGGAAGCCGCATGGGATCTGCACCAAGCCTGGCCAGAAGCCGACTTTACTATCGTGGATGACGCGGGTCACACAATGAGCGAGCCCGGTCTGACCGAAGCTCTGATCGCGGCGACGGAAAAATACAAATCCTGCTACGTCCCAGCACAGCGCGCTCACTCTGCTTCTTAGCGGTATTTATAGGGGCGCATCGGCGATATGGGTCCCTTGATAAACAAAGGTTAGCGAACGCCGGTGCGGCGGTCTGCGATATTCTGCCACGTAGATGCCTTGCCAAGTGCCCAAATCCAACTGGCCTACAAGAACAGGGATTTGCAGCTGCACGCCAGTCATCACACTCTTGATGTGGGCGGGCATGTCATCAGGCCCTTCGATGGTGTGCCTCCACGGACCATTTTCCGGCGCAAGACGATCCATAGCGGTTTTAAGGTCGAACAGCACATCAGGATCAGCGTTTTCCTGAATGGTAAGCCCAGCAGATGTGTGACGCATGAAAATGGTCAGCAATCCATCACGAACACCAACTTGCCCCAACCAATCAGAGACTTCCTGACTTATATCATAGAAGCCGATGCCATCAGTTTGTACCAGCAAACGACCCATGCTTTGGCGAAGCGGTGCTTCGGCACTATCCAGTGTCCAGACCTCAGTTGAGGCAACGTTACCCTTCCAACTTCGCATGGGTTTACTAACCTTTCTCACGTAGTCTTCACGTTTGAAGCAACAAAATGGCAGCGTCGGCACACTACAGCCCACAAGTGCTTTTGCCTAGTTAAGGGACCAGTCATGACATTCTCATTTCCTCACATTTCGATCTCCACAGAACTTGAGGAAGAGGCCCGTCAATTCAATGCAGCTTTGGAAGCGCAAATGACAGCCCTCCCCGATCAGTGGAGCTTTCCACCGAGTGTGTCGCGGGAGCGCCGCCTTCAAGGACTGGGAGCTTTTCCCGCGCCACAAATGAGCCCGACAGCCATCATGCTGAGCATCAACGGCCCCAAGGCACCGATACCGCTGCGCCTGTTCAAGGCCCCATCAGGAAACCCTCAGGGCGTCTTGCTGCATATCCACGGCGGCGGCTTCGTATTTGGATCGTGTGCTCACCAAGACCCGTACCTTGAAGCCCTCGCCGCCAGCGCCGACATTGACATCGTGTCAGTCGAGTACCGGCTGGCACCGGAGTACCCTTTCCCTGCGGGCCTGGAGGACTGCGAGGCTGCGGCCCTATGGATTACAGGGGAAGGTGCGAAACAGCACCAATGGCAAAAAATACTCATCGGCGGTGAAAGTGCTGGGGCAAATCTCGCGCTCGCCACCATGATCCGACTTCGCGACAGCCACAAAAAGGCGCCGTTCGAGGGGGCAATCCTGTCAGCTGGTTTCTATGATCTCAACTTGACGCCGAGTGCTCGAAACTGGGGCACTCGTCCATTACTTCTGAATACTAGAGACCTTGAGCTATTTGCCAAACACTACGTTCTGAGAGGACCGGATAAAACCCACCCGGAAGTTTCACCTTTGTATGCAGAACTCCATGACTTACCACCTACGATTGTAACTGTAGGCACAGAAGATCCTTTACTTGATGATAGTCTTTTCCTGGCGGCGCGATTACAGGCCACAAACTGCGAAGTTCACGTGGAAATCTATCCAAACGGATGTCACGTGTTTCAAAGTTTTGATCTCGGACTTGCCAAACTTAGCGGGGAAAGTATAGATACATTTATAAAGGACCGGCTTGGTCCACGGCGCTGACCGCCTACATATAAAGAAAATTGTCTATTTGCCGGATTTCTGGCCAAATCTATTCAAAAGGATAAGCAATGCCTGCCCTTGAAACACTATTGTCTTTCGTGAACACATGGGAGTGCGATGAGAACGACCATCTTAATGTTCAGTTTTACTTTGCAAAGTTTGAAGAGGCAGATCGTCAGTTCCGCTTGTTGACAGGTTTCAGTGATGCTGTTGCCGGTCCGCGTCGGGTACGCCATGTGCGCTACCACGCTGAATTGCGCTCAGCGGTTCCAATCAAGATCCGGTCGTACATTGCTTTCGACGGCCCGCATATGCTCAGTGTTGTCCACGAGATGATCGAGACATCCACCAACGAAATCTCAGCAACGGCCATTGATGGCTACACGCCGAACCAAAGCGCCGCCAAACAGCTCCGCACCCGGTTCAAGGATGTTGAGGACACCATGAACGCCAAGGCGAATCCAAGGGGTGTGTCGCCTTCACCGTTCGTCGGCAAGCCCACAATTGATGACCTAACATCCAACGGCTCCACCGTGACATGCCGCGGCACCGTTCTGTCTCGCGATGTAACTCCAGAGGGCAAAGCGGATGATGGCTTTGCCATTGGCCTGATCAGTGATGCAGTGAGCCATGCTTGGGAACGCACGCCCATGAAAACGTCTTGGCTTGATGAGAACTACTATGGCCGTATTGCCATGGAGCAGAAGTTGACCTGGATCAGCCCATTGAAAACTGGTGACGCTGTTGTGGTGCTTTCCAGCTTCACCGGTGTGCAGAACAACGTGTTCAGTCTGCGCCATCACATTTATGAGTCACGCACCAACCGACTTGCTGCGGTTTGCGACATGGTCGCGCTGACGATGGATCTTGAGAAGCGCAGTATTGTGCCGATCGAGAACGATGTGCGAGAGAAGATCCTGTCTCTTCAAGCAAGTTGATCCAAAGATACCTACCGAATGTAAAGAGGCCGCAGAGAAGTTCCGCGGCCTTTACTTTGCCAAGGCTGGAACACCCAAACTACTCGCTTGAAGGCTCCTGAGGCGCAGGATTATCAAAATCCTGGCGCAGGCCTTCCACCATATTGAAGAAGCGGCGCATCGCTTTCTCTGTAAAGTCAAGCGCCTGATCCAGCTTTTCCTCTTCATCAGGACCAAACCAGCCGTTCGATGAGGTGGTGGTTTCCTTCTCTTTCAAGACCGGCTTTATACCCTTGGCATCTGCAATGGTCGCAAGCTCGCGCAGTTTGGTGCTGATGTCGGCAAGGTCTTCGCGCAACTGCCTGTTCTCCGCTTCCAGAACCGCGATTTCCGCCTCATAGGCCAACACGGCATCTGCTGACGGTGTACACACCAACTTGCCCTGCCGTTCCTCGCAGAACGATATCGTACCGTCCGATTGGTCGAGGCGCATGACACCCGTGGCCGTCTCGGTTAGCACAAAGCGCGCGTCGCGAGCCTGAGCTGTTACCTCTTCTGCGCTAACGCCAAAGGAAACTCCCGCACTGGCAGCAAGCAGCGCTATCGCGATCAGGGATGTGAGTGGCTTTGCCATAGTCTCTCTTCAGTGTGTTCAACCGCATCTGTCAGAAATGCATGTTTGCATCCAACTACCTTAGGTCAGTTTAAGGTCCATTGAAGATTCTACAAAGGACTATAGGGTGCACGCGAAGACCGGAGTGCATCCTCAAGTAGATCCAACCGATCTTGGCCCCAGAAAGGCTCGCCTTTCAGAACATAAGCCGGTGACCCTACTACTCCCATTGATATTGCAAGTTTTTTGTTCTCTTCGAAAGCCTCCAAGATGTGGGGATCACGCGTCTTCTCCATGACCTCCTCCGCCTTGAGGCCCATCTGCAAGAGAATGTCGGATACAACTTGCTCGTCCCCAATATCCTTGTCTTCCGCCCATATTGCCTGAAACACCCTTAGGGAAAATTGCCCCACTGGCCCATCGGTTTCCTGCAAAACAACCGCCGCCAGATCAGATGGCAAAGGATTGGTAGGAAAGAAAGCTGGTTTGAAATTGAGCGCAACCTGACGCTTCTCCTTCCAGCGCTGTAGCTCGATCCAGCGGTAGGCCTGACGTGCTGGGTGGCGCTGACCAAGTGGCAAACCTCCGGTTTGCTCAAAGACCTGACCAAGCGCGACAGGACGAAAGTGAACTTTCACTTGGTATTGCTTCGTCAAACGAAGAAAATCCTGATGCCCGAGATAGGCCCAAGGCGACATATGGGTATAGAAGTAATCGATTTGCTCAGACATGGTTCCTCCGGATTCAAGCGCTGCCGCCACATTGGTGCCCCAAGGGAATCCGCTTAGCAACAGTTTTAGACTACTAGAGGCCCAATCGGCGTTTTAACACTGTCAAATTATCGGGATCAGCGTCGGGTAGAAACTCCTCAAGCTGCAAGTCAGAAAGCTCAATTCCTGCTTTGCGGCGCGGGGCAGCGTGACCATCGCTAAAGCTAAGCTGAAAGACCATCTGCGTTTCAGGCAACTGCTCCAGCTCCCGCAATGGGCCAAACCGCGCCAATGTATGCTCCTTGAAGACCCTGGCAACAATCCGCCATGCCTCTGGTCTCTCAGAAAGCAGCGCCTTACCAATTGGAAGCAGCGACCCGCCAGCCGCGTCGCTGGGAACGCCAAACGACAACAGAACCGGGCCGGGTCTGGTCAGCCCCTTGGCGAATTCCGCATGCATGACTTGCGCACGCACTTGTTGGCTCGGGCGTTTCAACAGGTAGCAAGGCAGCCCTGCCTCCCTGTCCAATGGCACCAGTGTAATGGCTTCAGTGTCCGCAGATCTCCAGAAAGCCTCAATTGCGTCCGCCCCCAAGCCAACAGCTGTCACGTAGCCTAGCGCCTCAGGGGAAGAGCCCGAAAGCCCCAGAGGCACGAACGACCACCTGCACTGTTGTGTGTTTGAGCCAAGCGCCCTTTCAATCTCTTTTGCAGGCAGCAGCCGGTTCTTGTTCCGACAGCACAAAATTCCTTCATAGGCACCAGATGCCAATGAGTTTGGCAACTCGACCTTCCCAGGAGGTTTGATCAGGTTGCCTTCAAGGTCATGAAACTCCGTGTTCTCTGCGCGAAGCACGATACATCTCATCCCTCTCGGCTGGCCTTTATAGGCATAGCGAGCAAGATCCAGCCTTCCGATGTCCTCAGCTTCCAGCGGCTGCCAGGCAACCCCGTGAACCTTAGGCACGCTGCCAGTCGTTATTGGCTGCTCGGCCTCACCGTTTAACCAGCGCATTAAGGAGACGGGAGGGTGCGGGTGTTGCCGCCATACTTGCGAAATGGCCTCAGCACTCTGATTTGAATGCTCGGAAAGCGCCTGCCAGATAAACACAGGCGGCAAGACTGGAAGCTTTGTCCCTCGCAGCAAGCGCAGCAACATGGGCCGTCCAGCGCGCGGCATTTCATCCAGTAAAGATGCAAGCAGATTTATCTGTTCGCTTTTGTCAGTTTGCTGCCAACTCTGGATTACGGCAGATAGCCCGGGCGCATTATCCCCCGAGACGCCGTCGCCCGGCCACATCAGCGCCAGCGTTTCAGCCAGATCTCCGGAGAATTTGTAGGAAAGCTCAAAGAGTTCCGGTTCGAACGTCCGTTCTGCAAGCAACTTTACGGCACGTGGCGGCAAACTTGGCTTTAGTTTCCAAGTGCCAGCCAACAGCGCCAACGCATGGGCGGCGTCGAGGGAGGAGGAATGGGAGAGAAAGTCCTTGAGATAGGCACTCTGCCGCGCTTCGCTTGTCTCCAAACCGAGCGCTTCACAAAGCTCTGCAAATGCCCTCAAGGCCTCCCCCTCATTGGCCTAGCACCTTTGGTCAGGCCGGCTCATTCACGATGTTCATGATGCGCCATGCATCATCGATCTGGATAACCGTGTAATGGCAAGTGAAGTCAAAAACAGCCTCACCGTCATCATCTTCCTGCTGCCAGTCCAGCGTTACATGTGCTGTGGTACCAGAGATGTGGGTGGAAATGACTTCGTACGTGGACTGGGTAACCCCATTTTCCCGATGCACTTCCAACAGCGCATCGATGTTCTCCGTCAGCTCTTCAATGTCTGCGAAGACATGCCCTTGATCCATTTGCCAGACAACACATGGAAAAGCGAAGCAATCTACAATGGCTGCAGCATCATAGTCGTCATAACCGTCTGCGTATCTGTCAAACAGCTCGGACAGCTGCAGTTCTACATCGCTCTCATCACTCATTAATCACGCCCTGTGATTTACATGTTTAGCGGGCTCTGCAACCTTGTTGCGCTGCCCTGAAAAAATAAAAACAGCATTTGAGGTCGAATGTCATCAGGTCTCTTTGTTATTCCCTGCCAAATATTCATCAGCAGGTGCTAAAGCATGTCCAATCCCTCACAATTCACAGTGGATGCGCTGAAAGCCGCCTTCAGTGCCTGCTTTGACCCATGGGTCACGAGGACCGTTTCAGCCTTGGTATCGCGAATGGTTCGCAACAAATCACTCCAATCGGCGTGATCAGAGATTACCAGCGGCAGATGCGCTTTTCCTCTGCCTCGCCCCTTTTTGGTGTGCATCCAACCAGATGCAAAGACAGAGCGATGGTCACCGAATTGTTCTTCAAAGCCCATGGAAAGGCTTCCCGGCGGCACCACAGCAACGCCATTGAACTCCTTTGTCGCAACCTCTGGCAGGCGTCGGAGCGCCCCCATTGGCACACCGAGCCGTTCATAGAGCAGGCAAACGCCCCAGACGCTGGGATGCACCATGACCTCCTGATGATGCCCTTGTTCGCGCAAAAGCGCGATCATCTGCTGCGCTTTGCCTAAGGAGTAAGCCATGATTACGTGAGCTGTGTTGGGGAAGAGGCTTAGGGACCGCATCAGCTTGCCGATTTCCTCTTCCGCTGGAGGCAAGTTGAATAGCGGCAGCGCGAAAGTCGCCTCGGTAATGAAGCAGTTGCAAGGCACTGGCTCAAAGGCAAGGCAAGTCGGGTCAGGTGCGCGCTTATAATCCCCTGAAACCACGACACGGTAACCATTGTAGGTGATCGAGACCTGCGCCGAACCGAGCACGTGACCGGCAGGATGCAATGACACCAGCGCATCGCCAATACGCAAGGTCTCACCCAGCGCCACGCTTTGGAAGTGTTTGGCGCAGTTCTTTCCGGATCGAACCTTCATGATCTCGATGGTTTCAAAGGTGGCCAACACATGCTCATGCCCTGAACGGGCATGGTCAGCATGACCATGAGTGATGATAGCCCGCTCAACACGGGCGTGCGGGTCCACATAAAAGTCACCTGGAATGCAGTAGAGACCCGCCTTGCGGTTCTCCAAAATACTCCTGATTGGATCCCAGAAGGATGCAACCGACACGTCCACTCTCCTCAGATTGCTTCAAGAAAGGGTCGTAGCATGAAACTTTGCGCCCTACTATAAGTCGTGGCGAGTCATCAGGCAGGAGAGCGGCCGCGTGCTACCGGAAAAATTTGAGAGTTGGTTCCAGTCCCGCCGATGGCATGTGCGCCCCCATCAGCTTGATCTGCTTGAGAAGGCCAAGCTCGGAAAATCAGCTCTTCTCATTGCGCCAACCGGCGCAGGCAAGACGCTGGCAGGTTTTCTGCCCTCCCTGATCGAACTGAGTTCCGACTGCGACCGCGAGACAGCGCCGCCAAGGGGTGTTCATACACTCTACATTTCGCCATTGAAGGCGTTGGCCACGGACATCAAGCGCAATCTGGAAGTCCCGATCTCCGAGATGAAGCTTCCAATCAGGATGGAAACACGGACCGGGGATACTCCTGCGCACAAAAGGCAACGTCAGAAACGACAGCCGCCCGATATTCTCCTGACCACCCCAGAACAGATTTCCCTTCTTCTGGCGGACAAAACCAGCGCCAGCTTGTTTCGGGATCTTAAGACGATCGTGCTCGATGAACTGCACGAATTGGTCACCTCCAAACGCGGTGATCTGTTGGCGCTCGGGCTGGCGAGATTGCGAACCATCGCGCCGGACTTGCGCTGTATCGGCTTATCCGCAACGGTGGCAGAGCCGGATGATCTTCGGGCTTTCTTGATGCCCCAAGGCCTTGATGCCGAAACGCCCAACCTTGCCGATCTGGTGCTGGCCAAAACGGGGGTCACACCTAACATCTCAATACTGGAAACTCAGCAGCGGCTGCCGTGGGCGGGTCATTCCGCTCACTACGCTCTAGGTGAAATCTATCAGGAAATACGGGACCATCAGACTACATTGGTTTTTGTGAACACCCGTTCTCAGGCAGAGGTGCTGTTTCAGGAGCTGTGGCGGATCAATGAGGACACCCTGCCCATCGCCCTGCACCATGGCTCATTGGATGTGGGACAGCGCCGACGCGTGGAAGAGGCCATGGCGCGCGGGGAGCTGAAAGCGGTGGTCTGCACCTCCTCTCTCGATCTGGGCATCGACTGGGGTGACATCGATCTTGTAATCAACGTAGGCGCCCCGAAGGGCGCCAGTCGGCTGGCTCAGCGCATTGGCCGCGCCAATCACCGCATGGATGAGCCATCCAAGGCCATATTGGTGCCCGCCAACCGTTTCGAGGTGTTGGAGTGTCAAGCAGCGCTAGCGGCGTCCACGGCAGGCGAGCAAGACACACCGCCCCTGCGCCATGGCGGGCTTGATGTCCTTGCCCAGCACATCATGGGTATGGCCTGCGCAGAACCGTTTGACGCAGACGAGCTTTATGCGGAAGTCAAGACTTGCCACACCTTCAGAACCTTGACCCGAGAGCTGTTTGATCAAGCCTTGAACTTCGTGGCCACGGGAGGCTATGCGCTCAAAGTCTACGACCGCTTTGCCCGGCTTCGACAAACCAAAGAAGGCAAGTACCGCGTTTCACACCCCAAAATTGCGCAGGGGTACCGGCTTAATGTGGGCACCATCGTCGCTGATGCCATGCTCAAGGTCCGTCTTGTGAAGCCGCAAAGTGCGCGCCGCAACAAGCCGCTTGGACGCGGCGGCCGCATGCTGGGTGAGGTTGAGGAATGGTTCATTGACCAGCTCACCCATGGAGACACCTTCATATTCGGCGGCGAAGTGCTGCGTTTTGAGGGCTTGAACGAAAATGAAGCCTACGTTTCGAGGGCGACCTCGAGTGACCCCATGATCCCCTCCTACCAAGGGGGGAAGTTCCCGCTCTCCACCTATCTGGCAGAGCGGGTACGCACGATGCTTTCGCATCCGGATGATTGGCACAAACTGCCCGACCAGGTCGCGGAATGGCTCGAACTGCAAAAACTGAAGTCAAAGTTGCCCAATAAGGATCGCCTGCTGGTAGAGACTTTTCCGCGCAACAACAAATCCTACATGGTCTGTTATCCATTTGAAGGCCGCCTTGCCCATCAGACCCTCGGCATGCTGCTGACCCGGCGCCTGGACCGGGCCGGGCTCCACCCGCTTGGCTTTGTGGCTTCGGACTATGCTCTGGCCTTGTGGTCGCTAAAGGACATGGGATCGGCCATCGAGACCGGGCGTCTGGACCTGAACCAGTTGTTTGACGCAGACATGCTGGGCGATGACCTTGACGCTTGGCTGTCGGAATCAAGCCTGATGAAGCGCACGTTCCGGACCTGTGCGGTTATCGCCGGATTGATAGAACGCCGCTTCCCCGGGCAAGAGAAAACGGGACGGCAGGTCACCATAAGCTCCGATTTGATTTACGATGTCCTGCGCAGCCATGAACCTGATCACCTGCTGCTGAAGGCAACTTGGGCAGATGCTGCCACAGGTCTTTTGGATATCTCGCGCCTGTCAGCTTTTCTCACTCGAATTCAGGGAAGAATCGATCCTATCCTTCTTCAACGGGTTTCTCCACTCGCGGTGCCGGTTCTGCTTGAGATCGGTCGCGAACCAATTTATGGCGAAACCAACGAAGCCTTGCTGGCTTCTGCTGCAGATGACCTTGCTCTGGAGGCAATGGAGTGATTACTGCCCGCGCGCTGAACACAAAACGCATGACCGTTCCCGTGTGCCATGATTTGGCGATCGGTAACGAAATTGTTGGCATGCATGACAGCGGAGCGCTGTGGTGGCCCGATCAAAGTGCACTCATCATCTCCGACTTGCACATGGAAAAAGGCTCGTCCTTCGCCCGACGGGGCGTGATGCTGCCTCCTTACGATACGGGCGAAACTCTGGAACGCCTTGCAGCCTTGGTGGAAGTGTTCCGGCCACGCCGCATCATCGCTCTGGGTGACAGCTTCCATGATGCAGATGGTGCCGACCGCCTGCCGCGCTCCTATCGCGCGATGCTCTCCATGATCCAGCTTGGGCGTGAGTGGGTCTGGATTTCCGGCAACCACGATCCTGTCATTCCGCAGAGTGTTGGCGGGGATCGCTGTGACGAGCTTACAATGGGCACCCTCACTTTCCGCCACGAGCCGACAGAAGGCCCAATCACAGGGGAAGTGTGTGGTCACCTGCATCCGGTGGCAAAGGTTAGACGCCTCGGTCGCAGCATTCGCAGGCCCTGCTTTGCGACCAACGGCAATCGCCTCATCATGCCTTCTTTCGGTGCGCTCACTGGTGGCTTGAACGTGATGGACGAAGCTTGGAAGCCCGTTTTTGAGGGCAAGAGATTTTCCGTGTTCATGCTGGGCTCTGGTCGCCTGTTCCCATTCACAGCCAGCAAGTTGATTGCGGATTAGGCTGGTTCGGGCATGCCCGTAGCGGGGCGCTCTTCAAGCACTACGCCTTTAGAAAACTGTCAGTCCTTCCGGAAGATGACGCCTGCAAGCCATCCCGTGAACAAGGCGAGGATGACGGCAATGACGCCGTAAAGGGCCGGGTTCTCATTTGCCAGATCGAAGGTAAACTGCTCAAACCCCTTCTTGGCCACAGTCAGTTCCTGATGCCCTTCGGACAGCACCACGCCCCCATTATAAAGAAACGTGGTTACCTTGAACTCGCCCACGGGCACATTGGCCGGAATCGGGATGCTCGTTGCAAACAAAGTGGGGCTTAAAAGCTTGATGGTGTCTGGACGCTCGGCATAAAGGCCAAGATCAACGCGCTCCTGCAAGAAAGCTTTTCTGAACGCCCGGCGATCTTCCGCCGAACTCAGGCGCACACCAAAAGGCGCAAGCGGCAAGTTCACCAAGCCTGTCCGCTGGTCTTCAAGCGTATCATCCTCGGTTATTTCCTGAAGCGGGCGCGTTGAATGTACCGCGTAGAATGACGGTACATTGGTGTAGGTCTTGGAATGGGCGTTGATCCAGAGACCAAAGATGCGTTCCTTGCGCCAGGTCGTTACCCGCTCAGGCGGCCCCTCAACGACAACAACAATGTCATAGGGGCCAGAACGAGGAACGGTGGCAGCATCGCGCGTGATTTCGCCAAAGACAGTGATGTCGGTGCCGGTAAAGTTGGAGGTGATGTTCACCTCCTCAGACGACAGAGCGGACACAAGCGTTTCAGCCTGAGACTGCATTGGCGCGGCAAACGCCAGACCAAAACCAACCACACAGGAGATGAGGAGCTGCTTCATCATTGTGGCAGCCTCATATCGATGGTGACCGAGTACAGGTCACTTGGCTCCACAATCAGGTTGAAGGCAAAGCGCAGGCCGACAGACAGCACCAGCAGGGCCAGCATCAAGCGCAGATGCTCGCCACGAATACCCTGGCCGATTTGCGCCCCGAACTGAGCACCTATAACACTTCCCACCATGAGAGTAAGCGCCAGCACAACATCAACGGTCTGCGTGTTGATGGAGTGCAGTATTGTCGCCACGGCCATGGTCACAAGGATCTGCAACAGCGAGGTGCCGATCACCACGTTGGTTGGGACGCGCAGTAGATAGATCAGCGCTGGCACCATCATGAAGCCGCCACCAAGGCCCAAGATCGAACCTAGAAAGCCAATGGTACTGCCGATGACGAAAATCGGAATGACGCTCACATAAATCTTCGAGCGGCGGAACCGCATTTTGAAGGGCAATCCGTGAACCCAATTGTGCTGTCCAGGGCGGCGGAGTTCAGCCTGCCCACCGGTACGCTTGCGGGAGATGGCTTTCATGGACTCCACAAGCATCAAGATGCCGATGGCTCCAAGAAACGTCACATAAGCGAGCGAGATCACCAGATCGAGCTGCCCGAGTTCCTGCAACACACCAAAGAGCCAGACACCTATGAAGGAGCCCACAATACCAGCGCAAAGCAGCACGAAAGCCAGCTTGAAGTCGATCGCGTTGCGCCGGATATAGGCAAGCACACCAGAAGAGGATGAGGCCACAGTTTGGGTCGTAACCGTTGCAACGGCCACTGCTGGCGGGATGCCCGAAAAGATGAGCAAGGGGGTGAGCAGAAAGCCGCCACCAATGCCGAACAGGCCAGAGAGAAAGCCCACGGCCCCGCCCATGCCAAAGATCATGAACATATTGATCGGAATTTCGGCAATGGGTAGGTAGATCTGCAAGGCGTCACCAGGCCGGTTGAACCGATTACATCGGATGCGCGTCGAAAGTTGTGGGTTTAATGCTTGAGAGCGTTTCTCGTGTCAACGCGAGTCTTAGCAGATAAGCGCTTATAGACCGTTTAAATCGACTGCGCCTTCAACGCATTCAATAGTTCGCCGTCAACAACGCCCGTTGGCTTAAGTCCCGA
This sequence comes from Pseudovibrio exalbescens, assembly GCF_028737195.1. Classification (GTDB taxonomy): domain Bacteria; phylum Pseudomonadota; class Alphaproteobacteria; order Rhizobiales; family Stappiaceae; genus Pseudovibrio; species Pseudovibrio zosterae. Next base: position 71,249 of record NZ_JAQZAJ010000005.1, read on the forward strand.
GCGGCGCTGAAAGTCTTTGATTGCCAGCAAGGTGCGCGGTCCCATGCGTCCATCTACGGACCCAAGATCGTACCCAAGTCCCTGCAACCGCTCCTGAACCTGTCGAATCTGGCCGGGGATATTGAAGGAAATTGGGGTGGCCGGACTCATGGTCCAAGATGGCTTCTTCTCCACCTCATTGGCCAGCGGGTCAGCCTTCTTGCGCGCATAGCGATCAACGGAGTCGCGGGCCGCAGCCAGATCTTCATCTGACAGCATGTTGGCGATCTCATCGCGCTTTTGGGCAGCGCCCTGATCACCTTGCTGCGCGGCGATTGCAAACCACTTGTAGCTTTCTTTCAGATCCTGTGGGGTGCCAAGACCTCGTGCAGTCAAGATGCCCAGGTTGAAGACGCTATCTGCTACACCGTAGTCAGCCGCCATGCGGAACCAACGGATTGCCTCAATGAAGTCCGGCTCACCCGTGACGCCTTCCGCATAAAGCACGGCAAGGTTATGCATCGCTTTGATGTTGCCCTGCGCAGCAGCAAGGGAATACCAATCCCGTGCCTTTTCAAGATCACGCTCCACACCACGACCGCGCTCATAGAGCATGCCAAGACGATACTGTGCGGGGGCGAGCCCTTGAGCGGCGGCTCTGCGGTACCATGATGCAGCTTGATCCAAATCCGCGGTAACGACTTCGCCTTCCGTGAAGCGTACAGCCACTTCAAACTGTGCTGCAGCGTCGCCATTGGCAGCAGCTTGGCGCAGTGCCAAAGAGCCAACCGCTTCCGGAGGCATGGCGCCTGCAGGTTCGGCTTGCTTTGGTGCTGTTTCCTGAGCGGCTGGGGCGGTCGTGGAGACCTGCGGACGCGGCGCATTGTCAACGCTCAACTTCTCAGCCATTGCGGAAGTTGGCTGAGCGAACGGCTCATTGTTCAACTGCTTTGAATCTGGCTTGGGTGCAGTGATTGTGCCCACATCACCCATATCTCCAAAGATCACATCCTTGGGCAATTCCGTCGGCTGCGAGGGCGGCCTATCTACTTCCGCCACCACTACTTCGCCCTGCTCTGAAGTCGGCTCGGCAAACTCGTTGCGCGCTTCAACTTCTTCCTGAACTCTTTCAGTCTGCGCTGTGAGTGTAGCGTCATCGCTGCCGGACAAGAGGCCCGAGTTGAACACCTGGAAAGCACCAAGGGTCAGCACGACAGCCGCAACGGCCAAAACAACGGCGCGGCGTCGACTGTTGTTGCCCTGTTCGTTGTCCTGTTCTGCAGCTGGCTTCTTATCTGGATTGCGACTGTACAGCTTGAACAAGCCTTTGCGCTTGTCTTCTTCCGCCTGAGGCTGATCGACAATCAGTTCCTCTGTCAGTTCCACCGCCTCATCAAAGGCCGCATCTGAGGCAGGATTGGTTGAAGCATGCGGTGCGTGTGCGCTCTGGGACTTAAGATGGTCCGGCACTTCAACGCTTGGCTGTTCGTTGTGGCTTTGCAGATAGTCTCTGAGGCGACGCGCGCGATCCGGCATTGCGGACTTGCGCTTCGGCTGCACACCGCCTGCTGCTTCCTCAGCCCTCACCTCATCCGCCGCCGCCTGCGCTGCACGGCGTGCTGCTGCAATAAAGTCGGCTGTCTTGTCACGAGTTCGGCTTAGCTCGACACCCTGCTCGGGTTGCTCTGCGTTGCTGTGACGGTGACGCTTTGTAAATGCGGAAAGCACACCGCGTGCATGATTGTCGCCGACAAGCTTCTGATGTTCTTTGCCGATTGGTGTCGCACCCACTTTCGTGCGCGCTTCATCAAGCGCAGAAATGCGATCCGCAATAGTAGACAGCGTGTGCTTCACTTCATCCAGTGAATGATCTGCATCCCGCTCTCCACGGGAGAGCAAGCTCTGCAAATCATTGCGAAGCTCGGAAATCGCATCTTCAATTGGCTTGGTAGAAGGCGCTTGGCCAACGCCCATTTTGCGGGTCGCCGCCTCTACTGCCTCATGCGCTGCCATTTGCACGGTGCGCAGCATCTCTTCCTTGTTGCCAGAGATCTGCGCGTCCATGCGGGCAATGGCGCTTTCTATGTCTTCAGCCGCAAGCATGCGGTCCGATGTCTGATCCAGCTTCATCGCCAGAACGGAAATCTGGTCTTCGATCTGACTGAGCTGCGCATCGTCCATGAGGGCCGACGGCTGAGAAATGCTTGCAGCCAGTGCCTGAACTTGCGCTTCAATATCTTCCGGCGTGGCCAGGGTTGCGATTTGCTGGCGAAGCGCGTGCACCTCTTCGCGTAGCTCAAACACAGAATGGTCTGTTTCACCGCTGGCTGAACGCGTTTCCACCAAGCGCGTCAAATCCACGACTTGCTGCTCAAGCCGGGTCAACAGGGCATTGTCGAGATCCGAAGCTCCCTCATTCGCGGGAAGGTTCGCCACGCGATCTTCCAGCGTGTTCACATGGCTCGCCAGGTCATCGATACGGCTTTCAATCCGCTCAAAGGCCTGTTCAAATCCATTGGGCGCACGTTGCTCTGCTTCAATACCTTCCAGCTTGTCCGTGATGGATTGCAGGCGTTGCTCCACGCGGTCGAGCTGGGCAGTCGTATCTGGCCCGCGCTGGTCTTCCGAGAGCAGCGATGTAATGGTTTCGAGACGCGTTTGAAGCTGATCATATGCCCCCGCCTCTGGCAGACGGGTTTCAACATGCGTCAAGCGGGCTTGTATGTCCCGCTGTATCTCGCTGAAATGCTCAAGCTCATCCATACGCGCGATCAGGAACCGGATGCGCTGATCCACTTCCATGATGGTACGCCCAGAGTCCAGCGTGTCGACAACGGCCCGCAAATTGCGAATATCGCCCCGTAAAGCGTCTACGCCTTCACTTCCTGACTGGCGCAGTACGTATTCCAGACGATCACCCATCGCCGTCAGACGGTCGTCAAGCGCTTCGAGTTGATCAACGCGGGGCAGTTGCTGCAAGTACCCCTCAAGATCATGCAGGCGGCCAACAAGGCTGTCCAGAATGGTTGGGTCCACATTCTGCCGTGACAGCTCGTCAAGCCGCTGGACTGTTTCCCTGTAGCCTGTTTCCAGCGCCTTCAGAGAGGCCTCCGTCTCACCGCGAGACAGGGCCGCCTTCATGGAGGCAATCTCACGGCGCAGCTCGGACAGCATTTCGCCGTGGTCTTCGTTGTGGCGGAGGCGATCGACAATTTCAGAGAGCTGTTGACGTTGAGCGCCATTTCGGATGGCGACATCATCGCGCAACTGGCTCATTTCGCGGCCCACATGGGCGCGCAACTCATCTACCCTCGGATCGGCAGGCGGCGGCAAATCGGAAATCTGCCGCATCAGTTGGTCGTAGTGCCCTTTGATCAGGTTTTGCAGATCATCGCGGCGTGGATTTTGAAAAGAAGCTGAATGACGTTCAGCATTTCGTTTTTCTCCACGATCCACATCCCAGTCTTGAGAACGAGGCTCGAATTGCGTCTGATGCATTGGACGGGCCTGCGCAGGCCGGTTGGCAGCCGATTGCGCATCGCCTGTGAGGGAGTTCAAACGCGCATCCAGACGGTCTAGTGCGTCTAAAACGGAAGAAACGCGCTTGGCACGAGAAGCATCGCTGCCTGTAGATGCGGATTCTTTTGGGTGGTGTGCAGGTGCCTTGCGCGCAGCCGCACCGACGGGGTCCCTGCCCGCACTTTCAAAACCTGCCGGCAACAATTCATTGAGCGCATCGGCCACATCGCCTATCTGCGCTTCGATCCGCTCCAAGGGGTCAGGAGCATCAATTTCTCCTGTGCCAAAATGGTCTTCAGGTGCTTCGAAAACGTTTGCTTCAGCGTTAATTTTGTCAAGATAACGGTTATCTGGGTGCAATTTTGAAGCTAATTTGCTGCGATTTTTTTGCGTTTTTTCGGCAAGCAAAGAGGCATAGATTTTCTGCGCCGAAATACCCGTATTGCGGGTACCAGCGGTATCCATCTCCGAATCTGGAGTGAAATGTCCACTCGTCTTCCAGGACATGCGCTCTTGCCTCGTAAATCGCCCCAGAATCTCGAGAGCGTCGCGGCGGTTCCCCTAAATCGCAAACACCACACGAATCAGCACTCTCATGAAACCGGGCTTCCATGACTTCTGTGCCAAACTTTTACTTGTTAGGGTAAATAGGCAGTTAATAGATGCGGTTCTGGCTGGATAAAGGCCATAATACTGCCATTTTCACTGAATTTTTTTTAATAACGCATAGGCTGCACCTTTACAGCGCCCCTAAGTTCCGTGCAGTACATTTTTACCCCTGACTTAACGGTTACCACACCGAAAAAGACTGGCAGATTACGTAAGGGACAGACTATCCCAGAAGTCAGTTGACGCACAGTCACCACGGAAGGCGCTCTTAAAGGCGCTGTCATTACCGGGTCCGGACCAAGCGTCATGGCAACAGGGTCTAAGAGGGCTCGGCGATTAAAGGACGGGTGAATGCAATGAGCGAAGCGCTACAGATCAACGATACGTTTGTTCAGGCCGTGACTGGCGACACCGATGACCTTACCAAGTCACAGTTTACGATTGGCGAACTCGCCAAGGAATTTGATATCACGCTGCGGACGCTACGGTTCTATGAGGACAAGGGTCTAATCAACCCACGTCGTGAGGGAATGAACCGAATTTACAACCGTCGGGATCGGGCAAGACTGAAGCTGGTGCTTATGGGCAAGCGCGTTGGCTTCTCCCTGACGGAAATCCGGGATCTTCTGGATCTCTACGACCTGCGCGACGGTCAAGTGACCCAGTTGCGCGTGGCACTGGAGCGTTTCAACGCTCAAATCGCTGTACTTGAAGAACAGCGACGCAACATCGACCAAGCTACGGATGAGCTGCAGAGGACGGTGGACATCGTGTCTGGCCTGCTTAAGCAGAAGGAAGCAGAGCCAGCCTAACCACCTAGGGCAAATGTGATCGCGCCGGCGCTAATAATCGGGGCAGCGCCAAGTCATACGCGGGGGTTTCTGCGGGGGAGCCACTGTGACGCGGATTGCGATTGCGAGCACCGGGCGAGCATCATGGGGGTGATGCTCGCCCGGCAGCTTGTTTGAACGACTGAAATTTTACACAGGCCTCTTTCTTCAGATGGAAGCCTTCCTTCCAAACCAAATTCTTCTCTTTTTTGCTAAAATTGCGATCGGCTGCAGCTGCCAGTTTCAGTGCTGAGCATGAGGCGTCGACATGCATTCCGCATACTCTCTCATATATTTCAGCACCTTACCTTGAAGGGCCATCAAAACACCTGTGGCCTCAACATATTTGAGTGCGCATTCAAGGTGTTCGAGCCTTCTCTCCACGGGCCCCTCCCCAGCTGCCATACAAATTGAGACTTTCGGCGCATTTTTAAATTTTCGGCGGGTTTCCGCCAAAACTGAGCCAGAAGTTCGGGTTGTCGCTTACAGGGTTGAGACGTATATCTGTTGTCAGATCACGTTGACGATAACGTCAACTAAGTACCATAAGGGTCTGTGTGGGAAGGAACAAGGTATGCCAAGCTATAGCGCTCCTGTAGAAGACACCCTATTTTTGTTGAATGATGTGCTGGGTTATCAGAACTACAGCCATCTTCCACGCTTCTCAGAAGCTACTCCAGATGTTGTCGAAGCAATCCTTAAAGAAGGTGCCAAGTTCTGCGAAGAACGGATGCAGCCCCTGAACCAGTCAGGCGACCAAGAGGGCTGTAGGCGTCACGAAGATGGTACCGTGACGACGCCAAAAGGCTTCAAGGAACTGTATGACGCTTTCGGAGAAGCAGGCTGGGGTTCCCTTGCCATTCCAGAGCAGTACGGCGGTCAGAACCTTCCTGCCAGCCTTGCAGTGATCCTGAACGAATACATGTGCTCTTCCAACATGGCGTTCGCCATGTATCCAGGCTTGACACAGGGTGCTATCGCTGCCCTGTTGGAGCACGCTTCCGATGAGCTGAAGGACCGCTACGTGCCGAAGATGACCACCGGCGAGTGGAGCGGCACCATGAACTTGACCGAGCCGCATTGCGGTACGGACCTTGGCATGCTGCGCACCAAGGCAGTGCCACAGCCAGACGGCAGCTACAAGATCACCGGAACCAAGATCTTCATCTCTGCAGGTGAGCACGATCTTTCTGAAAACATCATTCACCTGGTTCTCGCTCGCATCGAAGGTGCGCCTGCCGGAACGAAGGGCATCTCCCTGTTCCTCGTTCCCAAGAAGCGCCTTGATGAAAACGACAATCCAGCCGAAGACAACGGCGTAAGCTGCGGCTCCATTGAAGAAAAAATGGGCATTCACGGCAACGCCACATGCGTCATGAACTATGATGACGCCACGGGCTGGCTCGTTGGTGAAGAGAACAAGGGTCTGCGTGCGATGTTCGTGATGATGAACGAAGCACGTCTCGGCGTGGCCATTCAGGGCGTCTCCCAGTCTGAAGTGGCCTATCAAAACGCTGTGGCCTATGCAAAGGACCGCATCCAGGGTCGCTCCCTCACAGGCCCTAAGGCTCCGGACAAAGCCGCAGACCCGATCATTGTTCACCCAGACGTTCGCCGCGTATTGATGACCATTCGCGCTTTCAACGAGGCCGCGCGTGCTCTTTACATCTACACCGCGATCAAGGGCGACGTTTCCCACGTCTCCAGTGACGAGGCTGAGCGTCAGGCCGCTGATGACTTCATGGGTCTGCTGACCCCGGTCCTGAAGGGCGTATTCACTGACAAGGGCTTTGACTACGCAGTCATGGCGCAGCAGATGTTCGGTGGCCACGGCTACATCACTGAATGGGGCATGGAACAGTTCGTGCGTGATGCACGTATCGCCATGATCTATGAGGGGGCGAACGGCATTCAGGCACTTGACCTTGTAGGCCGCAAGCTGCCAGCGAACGGCGGTCGTGCAATTCAGGCCTTCTTCAAGGAAGTTGGTGGCTTCCTGAAGGAAAACAGCGACAACGAGGAGCTGAAAGGCTTCACCAAGCCGCTGAAGAAGGGTCTGGACGATCTGCAAGGCGCAACCATGTGGCTCATGCAGAATGGCATGGCAAACCCTGACAATGCGGGCGCGGCTTCCACTGACTACATGCACATGTTCGGTCTGGTCGCCATGGGCTACATGTGGGGCAAGATCGCCGTTGTCGCACAGCAAAAACTGGCAGATGGCGCGGGCGATCAGGAAGAAATGCTAAAGAACAAGCTGACGCTTGGCACCTTCTACATGGAGCGCCTGATGCCTGAGACAGGTGCACAGCTTGCTCGCCTCTCCACAGGTGCGGCAACCATGATGAGCCTGGCAGAAGAGGCATTCTAAGGGTGATTTAAAGAACCGGCGAGAGAGGGTTGCCCTCCCTCGCCTGTTTGGTGTTCGAACTAGGCCCTGACTGGAGACCGTGAATGACTGCAGGTTCCGTAGTACGCCGGTTTTATGCCCGAGCAACCTTTGTGTTGTGCAAGGCACTGGCGAAGCTCGGCAAACTTGGCATTCCAGGTCATTTGCGACACCGATCAGTGGATCAAGCTTCAATCATCATCGGCGAGTGGTCGTTCATCTCTCGCCTCAACCATTTGTTTCCCACTATCAATCATTGGCCGCATACCTTGCAAAGCTCGGACGGAGGGCACACGCGCTGTGCGCTGGTGCACGAGAAATGCTCGCCGGGTATGGCCTTATAATTTTCAGCTGCGGAGGAGATCATGGCTGACGCCTTTATTTACGATCATGTGAGAACCCCACGAGGGCGCGGCAAGAAGGATGGATCGCTGCATGAAGTAGCGCCTGTTCGCCTTGCAGCTTCCACGTTGGAAGCTATTCGCGACCGCAATGGCCTCGACACCAAGCTGGTGGACGATGTCGTTCTGGGGTGCGTTGATCCAGTTGGTGAGGCTGGCGGCGACATCGCCCGCGCAGCAACTTTCACTGCCGATTACGACCGCTCTGTTCCAGGCATGCAGATCAACCGTTTCTGCGCTTCCGGTCTGGACGCGGTCAACATGGCATCTGCTCAGGTCATGTCTGGTCAGCACCAGATGGTGATTGCAGGCGGCGTTGAAAGCATGAGCCGCATTGGCCTTGGTGCATCTGGTGGCGCATGGCCAGTAGACCCGCAGGTGGCGGTTCCTTCCTACTTCATGCCACAGGGTGTATCAGCAGACCTGATCGCCACGAAGTACGGCTTCACACGCGACGATGCTGATGCTTATGCTATCCAGTCCCAGAAGCGCGCTCAGACCGCTTGGGATGAAGGTCGCTTCGAAAAATCCGTCATTCCTGTGAAGGACATCAACGGCCTGACCATTCTGGCACGTGATGAGCACATGCGCCCAGAGACCGACATGCAGTCTTTGGCGAGCCTGAACCCATCCTTCGAAATGATGGGCACCATGGGCGGCTTCGATGCAGTTGGCATTCAGGCGCATCCAGAGCTGGAAAATGTTACTCATATCCACCACGCTGGTAATTCCTCCGGCATCGTGGATGGTGCAGCTGCTGTTCTGATCGGTTCACGCCGCGCAGGCCGGTCCGCTGGAATGACCCCGCGCGCACGCATCAAGGCGTTTGCGAACATCGGTTCTGAGCCAGCTCTGATGCTGACCGGTCCAGTGGATGTGACCAACAAGCTTTTGAAGAATGCGAAGATGGAATGGTCTGACATTGACCTCATCGAAATCAACGAAGCGTTCTCTTCCGTTGTTCTGCGCTACATGCAGGCGTTCGATCTGGATCCAGAAACGGTGAATGTGAACGGCGGCGCAATTGCCATGGGTCACCCACTGGGCGCAACCGGCGCAATGATCCTTGGCACCGTTCTGGACGAGTTGGAACGTCGCGACCTGAACACCGCGCTGGTCACCCTTTGCATCGGCGCAGGTATGGGCACAGCAACAATCATTGAACGCGTTTAAAGGGGGGAACCGATGACCTACAAAAACTTTACCCTTGAGACCGACGAGAACGGTTTTGCCCTTCTGACATGGGACTCTCCCGGCAAGACCATGAATGTGTTCGATCAATCCGTGATCGAAGAGTTGGACAAGGTCGTTGATGCGGTTGCAGCAGATGACGCCATCAAGGGCGTTGTTGTGACCTCCGGCAAGGCTGGCTTCTCCGCCGGTGCTGACCTGACCATGCTGGAAGGCATGCTGGGCGAGTACAAGAAGCTGAAGGAAGAGGACGAAGAAAAGGCCGCTCAGCTGCTCTTTGACAAGTCCCGCCACCTTTCTTTGGTGTTCCGCAAGCTTGAGACCTGCGGCAAGCCTTGGGTTGCTGCGATCAACGGCGTTTGCATGGGCGGCGCCACAGAACTTGCGCTGGCCTGTCACAAGCGCATCGCAGTAGAGTCCGATGCCTTCAAGATGGCCCTGCCGGAAGTAAAGGTTGGCCTGTTCCCGGGCGCTGGTGGCACCCAGCGTGTCATGCGCATGGTTACCGACCTGCAGGGAGGCATGCAGTTCCTGCTTCAGGGGCGCACGCTCGACGCAAAGAAGGCCAAGAGCCTTAAGCTCATCGACGAAGTTGCTCCTGCAAAGAAGCTGGTTGAGGCTGCCAAAAAGGCCCTCGCTGACGGCGTAGACCCGGTTCAGCCATGGGACAAGAAGGGCTTCAAGCTGCCAAGCGGCCGCATCTACTCTCCAGGCGGCATGCAGTTCTGGCCAGCAGCCAACGCGATCTATCGCAAGGAAACCTTCGACAACTACCCAGGCCCACGCGGCTTGATGCACTCCGTTGTTGAGGGCCTCATGGTGCCAATGGATCTGGGCCTGAAGATTGAGAGCCGTTACTTTGCGAACGTGCTTCAGTCCAAGGAAGCTGGTGCAATGATCCGCTCCCTGTTTGTCTCCATGCAGGAGCTGAACAAGGGTGCACGCCGTCCAGCTGACCAGAAAGAGAACAAGATCAAGAAGGTCGGTGTTCTCGGTGCGGGCTTCATGGGCGCTGGTATCGCTTATGTTACTGCCAAGGCAGGCATCAAGGTTGTTCTGATCGACCGTGATCAGGCCGCGGCTGACAAGGGCAAGGCCTACTCTGAAGGTCTGATGGACAAAGCCATCAAGCGCGGCAAGTCCACGGATGCAGATAAGGAAAAGCTTCTGGACCTCATTGAGGCGACCACTGACTATGACGGTCTGGCCGACTGTGATCTGGTGATCGAGGCTGTGTTTGAGGACCGTGAGATCAAGCGCGAGGTGACCGAGAAAGCAGAAGCGGTCATGAAGACCCGTGCGATCTACGCCTCCAACACCTCCACCCTGCCTATTACGTCCCTTGCTCAAGCTTCTTCTCGTCCGAAGAACTTCATCGGCATTCACTTCTTCTCCCCAGTGGACAAGATGATGCTGGTGGAAGTGATCATGGGCAAGAAGACCGGCGACAAGGCACTGGCCATGGCTCTGGATTACATCCGCGCCATCAAGAAGACCCCGATTGTCGTCAACGATAGCCGTGGCTTCTACACCTCCCGTGTTGTGATGACCTACGTCCGCGAAGGCATCCTGATGCTTGGCGACGGTGTGCCAGCAGCGATGATTGAAAACGCTGGCCGCATGGCCGGCATGCCGGTTGGTCCTTTGGCTCTGGCCGATGAAGTGGCGCTTGACCTTGCCCACCGCATCACCAGCGCAACCCGCAAGGACATGGGCGACAAGTACGTTGTCTCCAAGCTGGATGACATCCTGGAAGAGATGGTTGTTAAGCGCGAGCGCTTTGGCCGCAAGAACGCCAAGGGCTTCTATGACTACGATGGCCGCAACAAGTCGCTGTGGAAGGGCATTGAGGAAGTAACAGGCCCATCCAAACCAGCGGAAGAGTTCGACATTGAAGAACTGAAGCAGCGCCTTCTGGCCATGCAGGCTTTGGAAACCGTTCGTGTTTTCGAAGAAAAGTGTCTTACAGACGTGCGTGAAGCCGATGTGGGCTCCATTCTGGGCTTTGGCTTTGCCCCTTACACTGGTGGCACCCTGTCCTACGTTGATGGCATGGGTACAGCTGAGTTCCTTGAGGTCTGCAAGAAGTTCACTCGCAAGTGGGGTGATCGTTTCAAGCCAAACCGCTTGCTGCGTGAAATGGCCAAGGAAAATGAGCTGTTCTACGAAAAGTTCGCGCCTCAAGAGGCTGAGCAGATTGCAGAAGCAGCCGAGTAAGGCTTTCCATTGCAAACATGAGTTTGAGGGGCGGTTTACCGCCCCTTTTTCTTTGTGCAATCTGGAGCCTACACACACTTTGCAGTTCCGTGATGGATGCAATTGCGTTAGGACTGCCTATATCACTGGGAACGCCCCTAAGTTGGAGAGTGACGCATGCAGAATGAGAAGCTGACACGTTTTCTTGGTGGATCACCGGGCCGTGTGGCGCTGCGTCTTGTGTTTTTGTCCTTCGTGGTTGGCATTGTCCTGTCCGCGTTGAACATATCTCCGCTGGATATTTACTACGGCATCCAGGACTTCTTCCTGCGCATCTGGAACATGGGTTTTGATGTGCTCGGACAGCTCGGTTCGTACTTGCTCATTGGTGCCGTTGTCGTGATACCGATCTGGTTCATCTCCCGCCTGCTGCAATCCGGCAAGAGCTAGGTTTTTTCAAGCAAATCCGGAAGCAACGCGGTGGACGATGGTGTGGCGCCGTGCAAGGACAGGAATGTCTTGGGAGTACCCGCCGCCCAGCACGCAAGCGAGTGGCAGCCCGCGACCACGCACTGAAGCCATCACCCGCGCATCTCTCTCATAAAGGCCTGCATCGGTGAGCGCCAAGCGTCCAAGTCGGTCATCCATGTGCGGGTCAACGCCTGCGTTGTAGAACACGATGTCTGGATCAAAAGTGCGCAGCATAGCCTCCAACACCTCATCCAGCGCTTCCAGATAGGGGCCGTCCTCCATATTGTCCGGCAGCGGAATATCCAGATCGGAGGGCACCTTGCGAACTGGATAGTTCTTCTCGCTGTGCATGGAAAACGTGAAAACGGATGGGTCCTCACGGAAAATCTCCGCCGTCCCGTCGCCCTGATGAACGTCCAGATCAACCACAAGGGCCCGCCTGATCAACCCCTCGGCTTGCAGCGCCCGCACAGCAACGGCCACGTCGTTGAAAACGCAAAAGCCTGCGCCATGCAGCCGCCGTGCGTGGTGGGAGCCGCCAGCCGTGTTGCATGCAATGCCGTGCCGCAGGGCCAACCGTCCCGTCTCGATGGAGCCGCCAGTCGCGCATTGGCCCCGAAACCCCACAGAATGGGTCATGGGAAAGCCAATCTCCCGCGCAACCTTGTCTGGCACGGTGGCGGAAAGCACTTGATCCACATAGGTCTCGTCATGAGCCCCAATGAGCTGCTCTCGCGTTGCAGGAGCAGGCTCGACAAATCCGCCGGGCAGCACAATGCCATCTGCCAGAAGCGTATCGGCAACACCCTTGAACTTGAGCATGGGAAACCGATGGTTGCTCGGAATATCTGCGGTAAAGGCGGGGTGATGAACGACAGGCAACTTCATAGGCCCAAGCTAGTGTATTTTGCCGCGATTGCCAGTACCGACCCCATGAAAGCATCTGTTGTCTTTGGCAGGATAGCCTAGTAAGACCTGCGGGTGTTTCTTCGCATCCTCAGGATGAGCTTTCCATGTCACAGTCTTTTGCGGTCACCAACCGCCTGTTCCTGTCCATTTCCATACCCATGACGCTGGCGTACATCTCAACGCCGCTTCTGGGCTTGGTGGATACTGCGGTGATTGGCCAAATCGACGATGCGGCGCTGCTTGGCGGCCTCGCGGTAGGGTCGGTGATCTTTGACATCGTGTTCGTGACCTTCAACTTCCTGCGCTCAGGCACAACAGGCCTTGCAGCACAGGCGTTGGGAGCTGGCAATGCGCTGGAGATCAAGGCTGTTCTGTTCCGGGCCGTCCTGCTCGGTCTTGCTTGCGGGCTCATCCTGTTTGCCGTTCACCCCCCGATTGTCAGTGTGGGCCTCAGCCTGATGGGCGGTTCTGATGAGGTGCAGGCAGCCGCAAGCGCCTACTTCTCGATCCGCATCCTCGCCGCTCCTCTAACCCTGGCCAACTACGCGGTTCTGGGCTGGTTCCTTGGCCTCGGCAAGGCAAAGACTGGCCTCTTCATTCAAACCCTACTGAATGGCCTCAACATCATTCTCAGCGTTTGGTTTGTCCTGGGGCTGGACTGGGGCATCACCGGGGTCGCGGCAGCCACGGCGATCAGTGAACTCATCACGTTCTTCGTCGGCGGTGCCTTGGCCTATGCAAACATGAAAGGTACGCGGCAGCCCAGTTGGAGCGACGTGCTGGAACGCCACAAGCTGGTTGCCATGATGGCGCTGAACCGGGACATCATGATCCGCTCATTTACGCTCTTGTTCGCCTTTGCTTTCTTCATGGCTCGCAGTGCCGATCAAGGCGACACCATTCTCGCGGCCAACGCGGTTCTGGAGAAGTTTCTTCTCATTGCAGGCTACTTTCTGGATGGCAATGCAACCGCCGCAGAACAGATCGCAGGTCGGGCCGTGGGCGCGCGCCATCGCCCCGCCTTCAAACGCGCTGTCAAGCTTTCTCTCCTGTGGGGCTTCGGTCTTGGCGGGGCCGCAACGCTGATCTTCTTTGGCGTCGGCCCGTACATCGTAGACTTCCTGACCGTCAACGAAGCCGTGCGCAGTGTTTCAAGGGATTACCTGTTCTGGGCGTGCCTTGGCCCATTGGTCGGCACCCTTGCCTATCAGATGGATGGCGTCTTCATTGGTGCGACCTGGTCCAAGGACATGCGGAACATGATGCTGATTTCGCTCGCCGTATTCCTTGCCAGCTACTACGCCCTGTTCCCGGTTCTGGGGAACCACGGGCTGTGGCTTGCCATGCTGATCTTTCTCGGGGCACGGGGTATCAGTCTGCTGATCATGTGCGGTATCCGTGAAGAAAAGCAGTTTGCCGTGGTACCTGCTCACCCCTGAGAACAGGTACCAACGGCTTGCACTATTCACTCAAGCTGAGATCGGCCCAGGCATCCACGTTTGATCCTACCGCTTGCTGAAGGTTGGTCAGCCCTTCCTTCTCGATCTGCTGCAGGAGGAAGCGGTTGATGTCCTTGATCACGTCTGGTCCCTTGAACACCATAGAGGTGTAAAGCTGCAGAAGGTTGGCCCCTGCGGTGATCTTGGTCCACGCTGCCGGCCCGCCATCGATACCACCAACACCAATGATCGGCAGGTCAGGCCCTACAAGACGGCGCATCTTGGCCAGCGCAATGGTGGACTTACGGAACAGCGGCTTGCCCGACAGCCCGCCGGCTTCACCCGCCAGCTTGGCGTCTTTCAGTCGCGGCCGATCAACAGTGGTATTGGACACAATCAGCCCGTCAATTTTCAGGACCAGCACCTCCTCCGCAATGTCCTTGAGTTGCGCGTCCCCCATATCGGGTGCGATCTTCAAGAACACAGGGACCCGGCGGCCCATTTTTTCGGCCTCCTCATCGCGTGCTGTCAGCGATCGCTTCAACAGGTCGGACAGAGCATCACGTTCTTGAAGGGCTCGCAGGCCCGGTGTGTTGGGCGAAGAAATGTTCACGGTAAAGTAGGATGCGATATCAGCGAAGCGGTGGACGCCCGCCGCATAGTCTGCCGCCTTGTCCTCGGTGGTTTTGTTGGCACCGATGTTGATGCCGACCACACCGCCGTTGCGGGCACGCCTCTTCAGACGGTTGTAGACCACTTCATGGCCGTCGTTGTTGAAGCCGTAGCGATTGATCACGGCCTCATCAGCGGTCAGGCGGAAGTTGCGCGGCTTCGGGTTTCCCTCTTGCGGCACGGGGGTCACCGTTCCTGCCTCGGCAAAACCAAAACCCATTTTCAAGAGCGCATCCGGCACCTCACCGTTCTTGTCAAAACCTGCGGCCATGCCCAGCGGATTGGCAAAAAAAAGGTCGCCTAACTGGAAAGAAAGGCGACCATCAGAAACAGGGGAACACGGCATCGACAACCCGGTCTTCAAGAGCCGGATTGTGGCCTCGTGAGCAGCCTCTGGCTCCAACATGTGAAGCGATTTGAGGCCAATCTTGTTTGCGATCCTGATAAAGCCCATTACACGTCCTCCGGAAACTGATGAGTGCCTTCGACAAGCGGCAGCGGCTTCACCCAAACCACGGCATCCATCTGCATTGGGGCATAAAGGTGGGGAAACAAAGCGCCACCTCGTGAGGGTTCCCACTTCAGGTGTTCTTCAGGCAACCTGTCACTCTCAATTGCGATAAGCAGAAGATCGTCTTTGTTTTTGAAGTGTTTCGCCGCCGTTTCCTTAACGGTGTCAGCGGTCGAGTAGTGAATAAACCCGTCTTCCAGGTCGATAGGCGCGCCAACGAACACGCCGGCATCTTCGGCTGCGTGCCAAAGATCCTTCTCAGCGATCTTGTAAATCAGAGACATTCAGGGGATTACCTTTTCAGCGGAGTGACAACCTCAACTGAAAGCAGTGTCATACGGCTGGTTTTGCCGGATTGCAAGGGGCAGAGTGGCAAAATGTGCGTCCTTGCCTTGCGGCATGCAACCTAAGATAACGAAAGCCATTGTAATTCTTGGCAGGGAGACGAGCTCATGTTCACACACAGCGACCTTTGGTTCGCTCTGGATGAAATCGCAGCGCGCAATGGGCTGACGCCTTCCGGGCTGGCGCGCCTTGCCGGGCTCGACTCGACGGCGCTCAACAAGTCAAAGCGCGTTGCCGCTGAGGGCCGTCTGCGCTGGCCCTCAACAGAATCCCTTGCGAAAATTCTTGAGGTCACAAACACCAGCTTGGAAGATTTTTGCCGACTCGCAGCAGGGAAGCGCTCGCGAAACCCGAAAACCTCACCGGTGACAGCGGCCCGCTTCACAACACTCCAAGCATTGCGGGATAAGATGCCCCCAAATCTGGAGAGTTTTGACACTGCGGAAGATTGGGAATACATCGCCTTTCCTGTGCCTCACGCAAACAATGTCTTTGTGCTTGAAGTTTCTGGTAATAGTCTTGAGCCATATTACCAAGATGGTGAGATGCTGGTTGTATCGCCAGATGCGCCGCTCCGCAGAGGAGACCGTGTTCTGTTTGCCCGAAAAAGCGGGTTCATAGGCGCGCGGCGTCTCCTGCGAAAAACCCTCACCTCCTATGAATTTCAGGGACTTGTGGCGGGCGATGGGCCGCTTATCGTCCCGGAAGACGACCTGAACTGGGTTTTGCGCATTGTCTGGGTCAGCCAATAGCTGCAGCATCCCGGAAGCCACAACCTTATGGCGACTGTAACCGGAGGAAGTTGAGATGAAGGGCGCTTTTCCATTCGCATTGAGTGTGTTTGGAATTGGCTTGCTCGCCTGTATTGCCCTCCTCGCCGTTGATGAAGTGGAGGAACCGAAGGAACAGGCCGCCATCGTCTACAAGCCTTCTTCGCTTCCAGAGCCAGACCCCACGCCAGAAGAGCTGGCGCAAGCACAGGCGGTACAAAACCCCAACAACCTGCGCGCAATCACCGGAAACGGCATCACGCCCCCTCCCCCGGTTACAGGGCCCCTGAAGCGCATTGCAGCAGCCGAGAAGCCGGTAGAGGAAGTGGAGATCCCCGAGGAGATGACCATCTTCCGGCCCGTGATCGAGGATGGGGCCACGTTTCTTTTCAAGAACAACCGGTACAGGCTGCGCTACGTGAAGCCATTGGCGGTGGATGAGACCTGCGAAAGCTGGCTCGGCGGCACCTGGCCTTGCGGAATGCGTGCCCGCACCGCTTTACGAGCTTTTCTGCTTCAGGTGGCCATGACGTGCCGCGACTTCGAACAGGCTGAAAGTGGGCCTATCGCGGCCACCTGCAATCGTGGTCCAATCGATGTGGCCCATTGGATCGTTCAGAACGGTTGGGCGCATGTTACTGACGACGCGCCACTGGACCTGAAAATGAAAGCCAAAGCCGCAGAGCAAGAACGAAAAGGCATATGGCAAACGGAGCGCAAGACGCTGGATCTGGTTGAGGCAGAATTGCAACCTGAGCTTGGCGACGACATCAATTCGCCACGAGAGGGTACCATTCTGATTGAAACGTCCCCGCCCATCTTGTGGGTCCCGTCGGAGACTGAGCCTGCCGATATGCCACTTTCAGAATAGGACCGCGTTTGAGTACATCCCCATTGAGAGCTGTCACCAAGGAGACGAGTTTTCTGGTTGGCGCCTTCACCGTTGGCATCTTCTACACCTACCCTGAGGCCCTGCTGGGCGCAGGTGCCCCGGTGCCAGTGTTGGCGCTGAGCTTTCTTTGGATTTTCGGTGCCATGCTGTGGGGCGCGTTCGGCGTTGTGCGCCATGCGGATTGTCTGGCGGTGCGGCTCGGCGAGCCCTATGGGACGCTGATCCTGACCCTTTCTGTTATTGGCATCGAAGTCTCGCTGATCATATCGATCATGCTCACGGGCTCGGCCAATGCGACACTGGCAAGGGACACCATGCTGGCCGTGCTCAACATTGTGCTGAATGGCATGGTTGGCTTGTCGCTGCTGCTCGGCGGGCTGCGCCACGGAGAGCAACCCTTCAACACACAAGGGGCCCGCAGCTACCTTGCCGTGCTCATTCCTCTTGCGACGTTTTCCATGATCCTGCCGCGCTACACCACTTCGACCAGTGACCCTTCGCTGTCTCCGGTGCAGCAGATCACCTTCGCGCTGATTATTGTCATGCTGTACGCCGTGTTTCTCGCCATTCAAAGCAAGCGACACAAGTCGTTCTTCCAGCAGCCCTCCTCACACCCCGGCATTGCGCTCTCCTTCCTTCTGGAAGGTAAAAAAGAAGGCCTGGAGCCGGATACGATGAGCGATCATCACGACGACGAGCATGGCAACTTGGAGATCCATTCCACTCCCTATCATGCGGCTTTGTTGCTGCTGACCATGCTTCCGATTGTGCTGCTTTCCAAGAAGCTGGCCGTCCTTGTTGATTTCGGCATTGACGAGATGGCCTTGCCTGTCGCCTTGGGCGGTGTGCTGGTCGCGCTTCTGGTGCTGACGCCCGAAGGCTTGAGCAGCTTCAAAGCGGCGCTGAACAACAAGGTCCAGCGCTCCATCAACATTTGCCTTGGCTCGGCACTAGCAACCATTGGCCTGACCGTGCCAGCGGTGCTGTTGGTGGCTGGCTTCCTGGACATTCACGTGGTGCTTGGCCTCAAGTCCACCGACATGGTGCTGTTGATCCTGACGCTTGCGCTCAGCCTCAACACCTTCAGCGGCACCCGCACCAACATGCTACAGGGCGCGGTTCATCTTGTGCTGTTCGTGGTGTACTTCGTTCTGATCTTCCAGCCTTAAAACGGAAGGTGCCAAGGCTTCTTCCACCACGTGGTCAGCCCAGTCCTTGTTGCCCCGCTCAGAGGCATGAACGCCATCCTCGCAAAAGTGCACCCGGCCAATGCCCGGCATACTGGAAACCCACTGCCCACCCCGTTCTTCACAGAGAGTGCGTCCGATCTTGTTGATCATCGGACGTCTGAGGCCAAGCACATAAGCAAGGCCGGGCGTAAGCGCCGGAACACCGTGTGGAGACATGAGGCAGGACCAGAAGATCTTTGCGCCGGGGTACTTGGCTTTAAGCGCATAGATCAGCTCGCCAAACCCTTTTTTCCACTTGGTGCCGGAATGGAAGTTCTTCAGGTCATTGAAGCCGACGCTAACATAGATGTGGGTGTAATCGGTGGCTGGAAGGTGCGGCACGACCACATCGCAGAGCTGATTGGCTGTGGCGCTGTTAAAACCCGCCGCGCGCCATTCCACGGCCCGCCCGGTTTGACGCGCCAGCGACTGGGCAAGCTGATAGGACAGACCGTTTTCAAGCGTGCCAATGCCAACACCGGCAACAGATGAATCCCCCAGTACCAGAAGGCGTAGTGGTGCTCCTGCGCCCTCAAAACGGCCTTCATAGGGACCGGTGCCAGGACGCAGACGCGGGGTTTTTAGCCGTGTGCGGATGCCTTCAACTGCGTATAGCGGGAACAAGGCCCATGAAAGCAAACTACTTAGACTCATAAAAAAGCCCCCTCTTGGTCAG
Source organism: Pseudovibrio exalbescens (assembly GCF_028737195.1). Lineage (GTDB taxonomy): Bacteria > Pseudomonadota > Alphaproteobacteria > Rhizobiales > Stappiaceae > Pseudovibrio > Pseudovibrio zosterae. Next base: position 90,277 of record NZ_JAQZAJ010000005.1, read on the forward strand.
AGGGGGCAATTCATCACGCTCCGAGCTCTCCTGCAAGTGCTTTTGCAATCAGAGCTCGTGTCTCATCAATGCCGTAGAGGGCCACAAAAGACCCAAAACGCGGCCCCTTCTCCTGCCCCAGAAGTACTTGATAAATCGCAGAAAAGAAGTTCTGTGCAACCCCTGGGCGACCATCTGGACCTGGCTTTTCGACGTTCTGGTAACGCTCGATATTGCGACCAATGTCGTAAATTGCATTCTGAATATCGGCACCGTCCGTGTCCTTGTCCAGACCGGCCAAAACCGCATCCAACTGCTGGAGCATTTCCGTTTCAACTTCATCAGCCGGCTTAAATTGTTTGTTCGGCTTTACAAAGTCGTCGTAGTAGCGGATCGCATAACCCACCAGCTGATTGAGGATCGGGTGGGTTTGAGCACTGGTGCCCGGTGCGTAGCGAGAAATGAACGCCCACAGCACATCCGAGTTTTCCGCGTTTGATGCTGAGACCAGGTTCAGCAGCATGGCGAAAGAAATCGGCACTTCCTCTTGTGGCGGCTGACCGTTGTGAACATACCAGACCGGGTTCATGAGCTTTTGCTCAGGCTTCATGGTGGGGTATTTGTTCAAGAACGTGCAGTACTCGTCGACCGCCTTTGGGATCACGTCGAAGTAGAGCTTCTTGGCAGTCTTTGGCTTTTGATAGTTGAACAGCGACAGGCTCTCGTTGGACGCATATGTCAGCCATTCTTCCATGGTCAGGCCATTCCCCTTGGACTTGGAGATCTTCTGGCCTTTTTCGTCGAGGAAAAGCTCGTAGTTGAAGCCCTCTGGCGCGGGCTTGCCCAGCGCACGGCAAATCTTGGAGGACAGGTTCACACTGTCGATCAAGTCCTTGCCTGCCATTTCGTAGTCCACGCCGAGAGCGTACCAACGCAGCGCCCAGTCGGCCTTCCACTGGCACTTTACGTGACCACCTGTGACTGGCACCTCAATGCGTTCGCTGGTCTCCGGGTCAATGTAGGTAACAGTGCCCTTTTCCACGTTGCGGTCGACCATTGGCACCTGCAGCACAATACCAGTGCGCGGGCAAATCGGCAGGAACGGAGAATAGGTGGCCTGACGCTCCTCACCAAGCGTTGGCAGAATGATCGCCATCACGTCGTCATAGACTTCGAGCATGCGCAGCAGCGCCGCATCCAGCTTGCCCGAGGTGTAGTAGTCGGTAGATGAGGCAAACTCATAGTCAAAGCCGAAACGGTCGAGGAAAGCCATCAGTTTGGCGTTGTTGGACTGGGCAAAGCCCTCATACTCGCCGAACGGATCTGGTACGCGTGTCAACGGCTTGCCAAGGCTTTCGGCAAGCAGCTCCTGGTTTGGAACGTTGGTCGGCACCTTGCGGAAACCGTCCATATCGTCGGAGAAGCAGATGAGCTTGGTCTCGATCTTGTCTTCAGTCAGCAAACGGAACGCGGTGCGCACCATGGAGGTACGCGCCACTTCGCCGAAGGTGCCCATGTGCGGCAGACCGGAAGGACCATAGCCCGTCTCAAACAAGACGGGCCTCGGTTTGCCCTCTTTTTCGAGACGTTTGACCAGTTTGCGCGCTTCTTCGAAAGGCCAGGCTTTAGATACCTTGGCGGCCTCTATAAATTCAGGACTGAGGTCGAGCTGCGGCAAACGTTGATTGGTCATGGCTTTAAACCATCTAACTTTCATACTTGAGTGGAAAAAACTAAGCCTGTCCGCGAGAACTAACTGCGACAGGCTGCCGGAACTTAAGTAAAACAAGGGGCTCCGTCAATGACCGTTCGGTGACAATAGCAGTGCTCCCTTGCATCTATGTGGTTTTACCCCTAATCCTGCAGAATGAGTGAGCATGATGCTTCGGGTTTAAGCATCGACCCTTTCTAGAGACGAGAGAAACATGAATAAGCTACTGAGTGTTCAAGAAGCACTGGTCCATATTATGGTCATGACCGCCGCCGCTGATAGCAGCATGACAGATTCCGAGCTGCGGACGATTGGTGAAGTGGTCCAATTCATGCCTGTTTTCAGAGGGTTCGACGAGACGGAGCTGGTGCGCATCAGTGGTGAATGTGGCGAACGCATGAGCGCTGAAAACGGTCTGGGCGACACGCTGGACCTGATCGCACAGTCCCTGCCCTCAAAGCTCTATGACACAGGCTACGCGGTTGCTGTAGAAGTTGCCGCAGCGGACCTGCGCCTTCAGCAGGAAGAGCTACGCATGCTGCAGCTGTTCCGTGACCGCTTCAATCTGGACAAGCTCACGGTTGCGGCCATCGAGCGCGGCGCACAGGCGCGCTACCGCACCGAGTAAGTTTCATAGGGCTATTGGAATGGTAAGGCGGCTCTTTGGGCCGCCTTTTTTGTTTGTTTCTCAGGCAATAGAATCAAAAGGCACAGGTTCCCGAACCTCAAGGCAATGCATGAGTGCTTTCCTGACGGCGTTTGAACTTGGGAAAGGCTTGGTTTCAAAGCCTTGCTGTTCGCGCATGCGCTCAAACGCGAGCACCTTGGGCAGCCACAACAGCTCACATACATGCAGCATGTCGTCGTTTACCCGGCCACCAGATGATTTGTAGCCTTCAAGGAACTGATTGTAGGCGTTCGTATCAGCCACCAGATGGCCCTCCGCGTTCAATCGGGTCCAATGGCGCATCTTGACCAGATCCAATTCGGGAGGGGCAATCATCGCATTGTCCCAGTCGATCACCTTGAGGCCCTCTTCGGTATCCAGCCAGTTCAGGGGATGGTAATCGTTGTGGGCAAGCACAAAGCGTTCAGGCGTTTTGAGATGCGGGAGAACAGCATCCTTTACTCGAGCGGCCTCCAAATCAACACCGGTGAGCTTTTCCAGCTGCTCCAGTTGCACGCCCACCCAGTCTTCCGGGGCACGCCATTCTTCGTCCAAGCGCCGCTTGAAGCGGGAAAACTCAACCCGGTGAATACTGGCGAGCGTCTTGCCCGCGCGGGTGTAAATGTCGTGAGCCTTCTCCCGCCGATCATTCAGCCATTCATGCAAAACAAATGCATGCGGTACCATGGTTCGGGCGAAGTCGAAGAAAACGGTCTCCGGCATGATGGGGTGACGTTCCCCCATGCCGATGGGCATTGAAGAAAGCCGTGCCACATGCCGATCCAGCTCTTCTTCGAGGTCATGTTCTGGCTCTTCACTCAAGGTCAGGAGCGCTGCAACCAGTGGATCTTTTGGAAACCCGGTCTCGTAACCAAACAGCTGCTCATTGGCACGCACGCGAATGCAGTAGCTACGCGCATAGTGATCGAGCCTGTAAATGTGATTGATCGCCCCTTTGAAGCTTGGAACGGACGTTTTGTCCCGCAACAGCTCGTAGGCGGCGTTGTAAACCGCTTTGCTTGCCCGCATGAATGCCCCGGCGTTTGGGACCCGCCTTGAGGCGAGTCACAGCACGCTAAATTGTTGTTGGAGGAACCTGGCGCTGCACCCACCCGCAGGCCAAGCATCTCCCTTAATTCAGGGTACGCACTTGATCAGGCAGATCCAAGGAGAAAGCGGGGATCTCAACATCAAACCGCTCACCTGAGAGCGTTTCCATCTGGTAATCCCCAGACATGATGCCCGAGGGTGTCCCAAGCGGACAACCAGAGGTGTACTGGAAGCTACCACCCGGTTCTATAACGGGTTCTTCCCCAACGACACCAGCGCCGCGCACCTCTTGCAGGTGGCCGGTCTCGTCGATGATTTTCCAATGGCGCGCACGCAGGCAAACGGTGCGATCGCTGAAATTCTCTATTGCGACCTTATAGGCCCAAAAATACTGATCTTCTTCCGGTCGAGACTCCTCTGAAAGATAGTAGGGCTCGACAGTAACCTGTATGTCTCGGGTGATGGAGCGATACATCACAAGTTTCCTTTAGTTATACGGCCTAGAGGTAGCCTTTTATTGTTCCATTTTAATGCAGCACCGGCGTGGCGGACAAGCCCAAGCTAGCCTAGTGAAAATGTTCACTGAACTATGGTGGACACCTCGTTTCCATAGATGGGTCAAAGCCCTCGGCGTTCAAAGCCTCTCGCCACAACACAATACCCAGAGCTCCCCTAAAAGTTCTGGGCTTTGGCCGTGCAGCGGCCCTTGTCCGGCGATCGACGACACCGTGCCGCGCCCTACCCCTCCAACAGCGCTTTCACCAGGAAAATGCGCGCGATGGCAGAGATAAAGCACACGCAGGCAAAGCCCCAGGCGATGTAAACAAACAACGATGGGAAAAGGCAAAATGCGATAAAGACCGCAATGGTTTCGAGCCCTTCGGCCAAGCCACCCAGATAGTAGAATGACTTGATGCCTTGCGCCCGCGTGTTCATGCCGCGCTTTGCCGCCAGTGTCGCGAAGGCAAGGAACGTGGCGCCGTTCAGATAGAAGCTCAGCAGCAGAACAGCACCGGCCACAGCATTGCCCACCGGATCATAAACCACGAAGGCAAACGGAATGGCACCATAGAAAATGAAGTCGAACACGATATCGAGGAAGCCGCCAAGATCGGTTTTTTCGGTCGCGCGCGCCACCGCTCCGTCAAGGCCATCGGCCAATCGGTTGATGATGATCGCAACCAGCGCCGCCTCGAACTGTCCAAGAGCAATACAGAGCGCCGCTACGCCAGCGAACAACAGGCCGATGACCGAAACGGTATTGGCACTCAAGCCCGCATTGGCAATCATCTTGCCAAGTCGGTTCAGTGGTGGGTCAATGTATCGGCGCGCAGTGGCATCAAGCATCAGGCTCTCCCTGAGTATTTATATACTACAGGGAATAGTAGGCCTTAAGCCAAATGGCTAGAGCACTCCGACACATTATCCAGTCAAGTCTGATTGAGGACGTCCGCTCAGGTCTTTTCCGAGCTTTGGTTTCTCAGCTCTGCCACTTCGCGCCGCAAGGCCCGCACTTCCTGAAGCACCAGCTCTGTTTCCGAATGGATCAGCTGGCGATCCTTTTCAGCGCTTGCGTCGTGCTCCTGCTGCATGGCCGAAACCATGATACCAATGAACAGGTTAAGCACCGTAAACGCAGTACACAGGATGAACGGCAGGAAGAAGAGCCACGCGCTTGGGTAAACCTCCATAACCGGACGAACAATGCCCATGCTCCAGCTTTCCAGCGTCATCACCTGAAACAGCGTATAGGCGGAGGCGGCGATCGAGCCAAACCAGTCCGGGAATGAGGCACCGTAAAGCTTGGTGGCCATCACTGAGAACACATAGAACACCAGCGTCATCAGGAGGACCACAGACCCCATGCCCGGAAGCGCGGCCATCAGGCCGCCAATTACCTTGCGCAGCGAAGGCACCACCGAAATGAGGCGGAGCACACGCAAGATACGCAGAGCACGAAGCACACTTGCAGGACCCGTTGCTGGCACCAAGGCAATGCCGATGATGAAGGTATCAAACAGGTTCCACGCGCCGGTGAAGAAGCGTGGCCCATAGGCGAAGATGCGCAGGGTCAGTTCCACCACGAAAATGGCAAGGATGGTCCTGTCCATGGCGATCAGCACGGGACCAAACGCGTCCATCGCTGTCTGACTGGTTTCCAGACCCAATGTGACTGCATTGATCAGAATAAGCGTGACAATGGTGTATTCCCAACGCTTGCCCTCAATGAGAGCACGAAGCCTCGCCCGCATCATGTTCAACCTGATTTGATTCAAACTGAGGGTAACCTATGAATTACTACGAGTAGATCAAGGCCTGTTTCGACCGGTTTGTTCGCAATCCCTGAGTAATTTTGTGCATCTTGCCATCAGCGCGCGCAAACGGGCCGAAAAGCCTTGCCAGCTTCGCCAAGGACAACTGGTTATCAACCTCTCCCTATTTCAAGCGCCTTGACACCTGCAGGTTCCTTGCTGATAAGAGCAACAAGCGCGCGGGTGTAGCTCAATGGTAGAGCAGTAGCTTCCCAAGCTAACGACGAGGGTTCGATTCCCTTCACCCGCTCCATTTCCGCTAGATTAACACTAGTAAACTTTCCCACACCGCTCTTCGAGATTTCTGGTAGGCTGCTCCACCTTCCGCAACGGAATGAGGCTACCTCATGAGACTTCTTGTCGTCGCACTCCTTGCCTTCAGCCTGGAAATGGCACAGGCCCAAGCTTACACCGGCACCATCACCACCAAGGTGAATTTTCGAGAGGGGCCGGGAACGAACTTCCAATCCATGGGCACACTTGATGCCGGCACAAATGTCGAGATCACCGAATGTGATGAGAGTGGCTCATGGTGCGCCGTTTCCATATCTGGTCAGTCCGGATTTGTAAGTGGCGAGTACATCAGTGTCTCGGAAGAAGAAGGCGGCTGGCCACGCACCTTTCAGGCCGAGGACGGTGCGGTCATCGTGCTGTACCAGCCTCAAATCACGGAGTGGGCCAACTTCACCACTCTGAAAGCGATGGTGGCTACCGAATATCGCCCAGCCGCCAATGAAGCTCCGGTTTTTGGCGTCATAAATCTGGAGGGCAAGACCTTTGCCAATGAGGACAGCGACGAGGTGTTCCTTCAAGGCATCAAGGTAACCGGCCTTGATTTTTCCGTCCTCTCCAAGGATCAGCTGAGCAAACTCAATCTTGAGGTCGGCAAGCTGATCCCGGTCGATACCATCACCTTGTCCAAGCAGCGCATCGCCGCCTCGCTTGCCAATTCCCAGCAGATGCAGAACGTGGAAGGGTTGCAGGCCGAAGCGCCGCCCATCTTTCACAGCACACAGGATGCCGTTCTGCTTCAAACCGATGGCGAACCCATTGAAGCGCCTGTTCAAGGGGTGGATGAGCTTCTTTTCATCGTGAATACCAACTGGGACCTGTTCAAGCTGAATGAAACCGGTACCTACTACCTGCGAGATGAGGAGGCTTGGCTTTCTTCGGACAAGCTGGATGGCACCTGGATAGACGCGAGGCAGCTGCCCGAGGTTTTTTCCAAGCTGCCGGATGACGAGAACTGGCAGAACGCGAAGGCTGCTTTTCCCAACAAGGGATTGGAGGGCGCTGCAGTGCCCGTTGTATTCTACAGCGACCGACCAGCAGAACTGTTGCTCTTCGAAGGTGAACCAACCTTGGAGGATGTCGGCACGACGGAACTGCAATGGGCTTCCAACTCAACCAGTGACGTGTTCTTCCACAAGACGGAGAAGAACTGGTACACCTTGCTTTCAGGTCGCTGGTTCCGCGCCCAAAGCCTTGATGGGCCTTGGACATTTGCCACACCGGACTTGCCACAGGACTTTCAGTTCATCCCTGAGGATGCCCCTTACTACTCTGTGCGTGCGTCCGTTCCGGGTACTTCGGAAAGTGCGGAGGCAAGGCTCCTTGCCAGTATTCCAACCACCGCCCGTGTGGAAGTGGGGTCCATTCAGCCAGAGGTCAGCTACGCGGGAGATCCCGATTTCCAGCCCATTGACGGCACCTCCCTGTCCTACGCCGTGAATACGAGCAGTCAGGTGATTCAAGTAGGCACCGCCTATTATGTGGTGCAAGACGGCGTGTGGTTTACTGGCCCCAGCGCTAACGGACCGTGGGAAGTGGCGACTTCCGTGCCCGATGAGATCTACGAGATCCCGCCCAGCTCCCCAGTTTACAACACCACCTACGTGCGGGTCTACGAGAGCGAACCGGCCAGCGACACCTCAGCTGGTGCCGTGTGGTTTGGCTTCACCATGGGTTACCTTTGGAGCTATCTGGCATGGGACACCTATGTCTATGGCAATGGGTATTGGTATCCGCCCTACTACCGGCCATGGCGACCGGGGTACTATCCGCCCTATTTCCCTCGCCCTGTCACTTTCGGCTCCGGGATCTACTACAACCCGGCGCGCGGCGTTTTTGGCCGATATGGCTATGCCTATGGCCCCAACCGGGGCATCGCGGTGGGCCGGGTGTATAACCCTTCTACGGGCCGTTACATTCGCGGCGGCTATGCCTCAGGCCCGCGTGGCGCTGCGGGCTTCATCTCCGTTACCAACCCCATCACCGGCAACAAGGCCTTCGTGGGCGGAGGCAGAAACATCTACGGCAGTTGGAACACCGGCGGTGTGAAGCTTGGCAGTGAGTGGGCGCGGGCCAATCCGGCAGACCGCTTGCGGGACGGGGCCGGTCCGGGGCGTTGGAACCGTGCGTCGAAGGAAGGTCTTGTTGAACGCGGTCGCCGTGGAGAGATCTTTGCCGGACAGGATGGCAAGGTCTACCGCAACATGGAGGGCAAATGGCAGCAGTTTGACCGCGGCAACTGGGAAGGTATAGACGGCCCAGCAGCAGAACGGCTTGACCGGGATCGCCTGGAAACCGTGGCCGCAGGCGCAGCAGGTGCTGCAATTGGAGCCGGAGCTGTTCAAGGCCTTAAAGGAACAGGTGCGGGGCAAACGGTTCGGGATCGCGCCGCAGCCTCTGGTGCGGGGCAAACAGTCCGAGATCGTGCCGCAGCCTCCGGCGCTGGGCAAACAGTCCGGGATCGCGCCGCAGGCTCTGGCGCTGGACAGACCATCAAGGACCGTGCCCAGCAACGCCCTGACGGCGTTCAACGCCCGGCAGCCCGGCCGGACCAACCACGCGCTGAACGTCCCGCTGCCAGACCCCAAACACGGGAGGCGGTAAAACAGAGGAAGCCCGCTGCCGTTCAGCGCCCCGCAGCACGAAAAGCCCCTACCCACTTGCGCAAGGACCAAAGAGCACGGCAAGTTGGGAACAAACGGGTTCATAAAAGCCGCGAGGCTCGCAAGCCTGCGAAACGGCAGGCCAGACCACAAGCGCGCAAGGCAAGCCACCGTTCAAGAGGAGGTGGCGGAAAAAGGCGGAGATAATGAGTGCAGACAAGACCGATCTTTTGCGATTTGTCGAAGCTCAAGAGAAAGTATGGCCCACGGTCGTCAGCGAACTGACCCTGGGCAAAAAAGCAAGTCACTGGATGTGGTTCATTTTCCCCCAGCTAAGGGAACTGGGGCGTTCAGGCACAGCCCACTTCTATGGCATCGAAGACCTTGAGGAAGCCAAGGCTTATCTGGCTCACCCAGTGCTTGGTCCGCGCTTGACCGAGGCCATGGCGTTGATGTTGAGCCACCCGGATGTGAGCGCGGAGGCGGTGCTTGGCCCCATTGACGCCAAGAAGCTGAGATCCAGCGCCACGCTGTTTGCTTTGGCGAGCCAGAATGCAGCTCCCTTCGCTCAAGTGCTGGACGTGTTTTATGACGGCGTGCGCTGCGATCTGACAACATCCCTCCTTTCTGAAGCCTAGTCGCCCAGCGCAGAACTTTTACAAAGCGGCCTTACGTCACCCAGCAGCACGAGGGGAAACCCGTAAACTTGGTTGCAAATGGCAGACTTTCACACGCCAAGCTTGACCCGAATGATCCCTGCGCAGTAGGTGAAACGATAAACCTAACTGACCCATCGACCCATTTTGGAGATAATCATGCACGCAACCACCAAGGCGCTGCTTGACGCACGGGCGCACAAAACCCCAGTTCCCCTATCAAAGTTTGCAGAGTTGACGCCATCGCGGGACGGCGCGCTTGCTGTTCAACGCGAGGTCGCCGCTGACCTCGGCGAAGTTGGCGCATGGAAGGTTGCGGTCACGCCGGACGGGGAAGCGCTGTTTGCCCCCATCTTCGCGCCAACCATCAAGGAAGACGGCGCGGTGTTTTCTGAAGGAAGCGAGAAGCCGATTGGCGTTGAGATTGAACTGGCGTTCCGTCTTTGCCAGGATCTGCCCGAGCTTCCGGAAAAGGACGAGGACCTCATCGCCGCCATTGATGGCCTTTACGCGGTGATTGAGCTGATCGATAGCCGTCTTGAAGACATGAACCAGGCTTCACTGGATTTGAAACTGGCGGACTACCTTTCCAACGCGGGCTTCATTGTCGGCGAAAAGATCGAAACATGGGATCCATACGCGCTGACCACTGTCGATCTCAAGCTTGTCGTCAACGATGAAACCGTCATCGATGGCAGCGTTACCAATGTACTTGGCGCACCACTCGACTTGCTGAAGGGCGCGGTGAAAGCGGCGGGCGATCACTGCGGTGGTTTCAAGGCGGGTCAGTATGTCACGACAGGCTCTCTGTCGGGCTGCGTCTTTTATCCTGCTGGCTCCAAGGTCACTGCAAAGTACCCTGCGCTCAAGGCCGCCGTCAGCGCAACGCTTTGAAGAAAAATGAAAAAGGCGCGCCCAGCGGACGCGCCTTTCTGCCTCCTCTGCCGTCTCTTAGTTCTCCTTGAACGCTCTTGACATGCTGTCACGAAGCGGACGGGTGAGGTAATCGAAGAAGGTACGCTCTTTCGTCGTAATATGGACCTCGGCAGGCATGCCGGGTAACGGCGTGAAGTCTGCCATCTCGGCCCGCATACCCTCCATATGGGATTTGTCGAGCTTCACACGCGCCAGATAGATGTCACCCACCTGACCGATTTCGTCCGTTGGCTTGGAATCCGGCGAGACGTAGATCACTTCGCCGTACATGGTGGGCGTCGTGCGCTGGTTCAGGGCCGTCAACCGAATGGTCGCTTGCTGGCCCACATGCACCGTATCGATGTCCTGCGGGCGGATGCGAACTTCCAACAGCATCTCGCTGTCCAGCGGCACAATTTCAAGGATGTTCTTGCCGCTCTCAATCACCCCGCCGGAGGTGTGGTAGTAAAGATTGCCGATCACCCCAGCATTGGGGGCCAAAATGTTGACGCGGTTGAGCACGTCCTTTGCGGCCCGGATTTGCTCCTGCACATCATCAATCTGCGCTTCAATGTCTTGCAACTGGACGGTCGCCTTTTGGCGGGTGATGGACTTTACCCGCAAGATCTCTTCCTGCGTTCGGGCGATGCGCTCGTTAATATCCCCGATCTCCCCCAGCAGGCGGCCGATATCGCCCTTCAAGTTGGCCTGCGCCCGCTGAATTGCGAGGATTTCCGGCTTGCGGATCAGGTTCTTCTTCATGAGTTCACGCTTGTCTGCCAGCTCCGCCTCAAGGTACTCAAGCTGAAGCCGGGCAGATTCCTGCTGTGCCTCGTTGCCTCTGATGCGCTGATGCAAACTGTCGATGCTGTGCTCCAGAATGGCCGTCTCGCTTTGCAATTGTCCCATGTCCACTGCAAAGGCCGCCTTCTGACTGTTGATGATTTCCACCACATCCGGATCCTGACGGCGGTTCAAAAGCTCCTGAGGAAAGACAATTGCCTCTTTGCCCGAGATCAACGCGTTGAGCCGGGCTTCAATGGCCTGAAAGCGGCTGAGCCGCAGTTCCAGACGGCGCAGGTTGGCAAGGGGCGCAGTCTTGTCGAGGCGCACCAGCGTCTGCCCCTTCTCAACCACATCGCCCTCTTGAACCAAGATGTCTTGAATGATGCCTCCTTCCAGATGCTGCACCATCTTGTTCTGGCCGGTCACCACAAAGCTGCCTTTGGAGATGGTTGCACCCGCTATCGGAGCCATGCTGCCCCACACACCAAAGCCAGCCACCAGCAAAATGAGGAGCGCAAAGCCGATGAAGGCCGGGACCCCGATTTTGTGGGGCACATCGTGGTGCCACTGTTGAAGATCGGTAGGGACGAGCGTCATGACTGTTTCCTGTTATCGTTTCTTCTTGAGTGGTTTCAGTCTTGTGCCATCACTCGGATGGCGGCTCGATGGACCCTTCTGGACCATTTTGCGGACCCTTCTGGTCCGGCAGTCTGCGCGCACGCTGCTTTGCGGCGGAAAGCTGCTCGCTCACTTCATCACGTGGGCCTTGCAGCTGAACGCTGCCGTTCTTCAGCACCATGATGCGATCCACGCTGCGCAAAAGCGACGGACGCTGGGTAATCACGACGATGGAGATGCCTTCTTGTTTGGCCCGCCCCATGGCACGGGCCAGCGCCTGTTCGCCGATGGGATCAAGGTTGGAGTTGGGCTCATCCAACACCACCAGCCTTGGGCTGCCATAGAAGGCACGCGCCAGACCAATTCGCTGCTTTTGCCCGCCCGATAGGGGAGCGCCATCCATGGATATCATCGTCTCATAGCCCTGATGAAAGCCTGAGATCATGTCGTGCACGTCAGCGAGTTCCGCCGCCCGGAAGATCTGCGCATCGGTCGCATCATCACGCATTCGGGCGATGTTTGCTTTGATGGTGGACGGAAACAGCTGCACGTCCTGCGGCAGATAGCCAATGCTTTCGCCGAGCTGGCGCGGGTCCCAGTTGCGAAGGTCCATGCGGTCGAGGCGAATATTGCCCGCCGTTGGCGTGATGGACCCCACCAACATCTTGGCGAGCGTGGATTTACCAGCACCGGAGTTGCCGATGATTGCAAGGCTCTCGCCCGGATCAAGCGCAAAGGAGATACCGTTCAAAATCACCTTTTTACTTGGCTTTGGCACGTACAGGATGCGCTCCACATCAAGGCGACCTTTTGGATCAGGCAAGCGCAGTCGGTCCACGTTGAGCGGCGAGCTGTTCAAGAGGTTACGAATCCGGGAGTAGGCCGAGCGCGCCTGGATCATGTTCTTCCAGCCTTCAATCGCCCCTTCAATGGGTGCCAGCGCACGGGAGGCGATGATAGAACCTGCGATCACCATTCCGCCGGTCACCTCATTTTCCAGTGCGAGGAAGGCCCCCCACCCCAGCATGCCAACCTGTGTAGCGAGGCGAACCAGCTTGGAGATGCCGGACATCACCACGTTGCGGTCCTGACCGCTGACCTGCGCCTTCAGGGATTCAGCTGTGTCCTTGCCCCACATCATCACGCTTTCCGGCACCATACCCATGGCATTGATGACCTGCGAGTTGCGTGACATGGCATCGGCCTGAAGGTTTGCGCGGGAAGCAAAGGCATTGGCACGGCTGAAGGGAACTACAGTCAAGCGTTGGTTGATCAGCGCCACAATGAACAGAAGACCGATAGCGCCGGAGACGATCATGCCCAGGTGGGGGTGGATCATGAAGACGGCCAGCAGGAAGACCGGGGCGATGGGCACATCGAAGATCGTGAGCAGAGTGGAACCGGTAATGAAGTTCCGGATCATCTGCAAATCACCCAACGCCTGAAACTCGCGGTTGGACCCATCAATGGATGCTTTGGCCGCCGCATTCATCACCGGGCCGCCAAGGCGGGTTTCCAGATGCACGGCCGTGCGCATCAAGATGAACCGCCGGATCATGTCGAGCATAACGTGGAAAGTCAGGGCGCCCATCACGATCACCGTCAGCATCATCAAGGTATCAGTGCTGCGCGAGGTCAAAACTCGGTCTGAAATCTGGAACAGATAGATGGGAATGGACAGAACCAACAGGTTCACAAACAAGGAGAAAACGAAGACAATCATGAGGTTCTTGCGGCACACGGCCAACCCGTCTGCCATGATCTTGCGGAAATTGGGCGCTCCGCCACGCACCTGCAAGGGGGAGCCGTTGTCGCCACCGCCGCCGCCGCCACCTGGTCCGCCGCCGCCATCCGTCGGGGGTTTGCCACCACCTCCCGTGCTTGGCTCCTTGACCGGGGTTTTGTCATGGACAGTCGTTTTGGTGTTCACAGCTCCATCAATGGTCTGGCCATCTGTTTTGCCGTGCTCACGGGCCTCTTCCGGTGCCTTGCCTGTCTCTGGCTGTTGTTCGCCTGCTTGCGCAGGATCCGCGGCCGCAGGCTCTTCTGCGGCTTTGTTATCGGAGGGATCAAGTGACGCTTCGGTCTGGTTATGATCCTTGGCCTTGCCGTCTTGGCTCTGCTGCTTGTCCCAAAGATAGACCAGCTTGCCGCTCACAGTTCCGTCGCTCGGAGGCTGGGGTGGGCCCTGCCAGTCCTCCGCAATATTCTTGTTGTTTTTTGAAACCATACTAAGCCAAAACCGATGCGAGCATGTCGTCACTGGAAGCGTCTGGTTTGACGATTTCAGCATCACTACCCGTTACGGTTTCCTCCTTGGATCCTTCGACAGCGAACACGACCACTTCAGATGCCAGCGCATCCATCGCTTCTTCGTTTTCCAGATCTTCTGGAAGCAGGTTGGCCTGCATGAGGAAGCTTTCCTCGTAGTGGTCGCCTTCAAGCATTTTCAGCTCGGAGGCGCTGTCATATTCAATGATGCTCGCCGTGTTGATTGTAGTGTTGCCCCCCAAGGACACCGTCACATCGGTATCCACTGAGGTAGACGAGGCCACTGCCACGGCGTCGGCGTCTTCTATGATGTTGGTCTGAAAGATCGCCTTCGTGTCATAGTAGTTTCCGGTGACGTACAGCACGCTGAATATGCCGCCGCCATTGCCAGCGAACATGCTGGTCAGCAATGGGTCCAGTTCGGTCTCACCGGCCTGGATCAGACTGCTCAGCTCAGCTGCGTTCTCTGTCATGAAATCAAAGGCAATAGGTGTGCCAGCATCACCAATGCTGGCGCTGTTGATCAGCGTATTGCCACTTGTTGAAGACGAAATACCATCATCGTCAAATGCTTGCCCCATGCCCTGCATGTAATCCGCATCGTAAATGATGTTCTTCTGATAGATGTAACTTGTCTCATAATAGTCCCCACCAACGATAATGAGATCGTAATTGGTGGAAAGTTCCAGATATGAAGCAGAGTTTTGCGCGTAGTTGTTGCCCACTACAATCGACATCTGATCGGTGATCTCAAGCTGCCCAACAACATCGTTGTCAATGATGTGGTTGATTTGAGTAAACCGCAGCGCGTCATAGTAGTCGCCATAAGCGTAATCAATGGTCCAGAGCGCGTTTGAAGCCCCTGCCCCAACTTCAAGAATGGGCGCTTCTGCTGGCGCTGGAGCCTCCACCACGTCGTCAAACCGCGCGAAATTGTCCATGGTGTTTGTATTGGACGCACTGCTGGTGGTCCCTGCGCTCACCATGGATGAAACGGTGGTCTGCTGTTGCGCTAAACTGGAGATGAACTGTTCGGATGACTGGTCTTGCACATTCCAGTACGTGTCTGGCACCATATCGCCATCATGCAGGATGTTGATCTGGGCAATCACATTGATGTCGTAGTAGTCGCCATGGATCATCGCAGAGCCATAGGTCTCCGGTCCGTCCACGATCGAGGCGGTGTTGATTGCCGTATTGCCCCCCACTTCAAGCGTACCGACGTCCGCTTCGGGATCGACCTTACCGTCAATCGGGTTCGGCGACTGGGTTCTCAGATACAACGACAGGTCCAGCTCGAATGAGGCCTCACCCTCCTCGCCATTGTGGCTGTAGACGGTCACCGTATCGCCGGGCTGTGGGCCTTCTGGCACTTCGCCATTTTCGATGGCTTCCTGCATCTCTTCCATTTCGAGACGCCGCTCTTCCAATAGAGCTTCATATTCTTCCTGACTGAGCACACCGTAGGAGGCGACGGCCGTAAGCGAGATCTGGGTGGTCAGGGTCGTCGCGAGCTGCGCAGCCATGTCATTGGGGCCCATGCCCGAAACATCGCTGACACTGGCTACATTCCAGAAGGCTTCAACCACAAACTGCCCAGAAGCAGCAGATGCGCTGTTGTAATAGGACAGGCCAACGTCGAACTCTCCGTTCAGCAGAATGTCATCGTCCCAGAGGTAGTGAAGTTGCGTGATTACACCCGCAACACCGCCGTTTTCGCCATATGTATAGAGTGCTGGCGTGAACACTTCCCCATTGATGCGCACAGTGAATGAGCTGCCAAAGCCACCCGTTGATGAGGTCGTTTCAACTTCCTGAGCTGGAAGGGCGCGTTCAGAGATATTGAAGAAACGGTTTGGATAAATATCCGGGCGCTCCAGATCGCTCAGGTTTGACGACGGCAACTTGATGTCTTTCAAATCAATGCCGAACTCACCATCTTGCACTCGTCCCAAATATAGTTCGCGAGCTGCCCACCCCAAGTCGGGCCCTGCCAGCTCCACTTCCATATCCTCGTAGAAGTTTTTCCAAAAGCCAAAGTCTTCTGGAATTTTCCACTCGCCTGTAAACCTTTGCAAAATTTCAGAGACGCCTGGACTATACATGCTGCATCCTCCACAGCCCGCCTCTTGGACTTGGTCAAGTATTGATCAAGTTGTAAGAGACGGAGTTAAGGGAGACGAGGCGGGCCCTCGCTTTGGAGCAAGAACCCGCCTCGGTTGTGAGCGTAGCTAGAACTTAGGCGCCATCTTCGCCAGTATCGTTGTCGTAGTTGTTACCACCAACAACGGTTGCATCAACGAGGTTGTACTGCAGGTTCGCACCCATCACGATGTCCTGATTGAATGCTTCCATGTCTGCAGACTTGTCAGCGGACGCTTCAGCAGTACCAGCAACGGAACCGTCATCTTTGTTACCGGAACCCCAATCGCCATCTGCGTTGTCAGCATCGATACCGTCTTCGGTCCGTGCGCGACCACCAGACTGCGTCACATCAGCGTCATAGCTTGCGTCATTGGAGACGGTTGGGCTTGACAGACGATCGTTGTCCACCAAGTCGCCGATCTGCGCGATGTTGAAGGCAGCGTCGTTACCAGCACCGTCGGCGTAAACATTGACGTCATCGCCAGGATTATAATCGACCGAGCTGTTGTTCTGGGCTGCGAGGATCGGAGCGTTCACATCATCATCAATGTCGATGAAGTCATTATCTTCCGGACGCATCCAGTCTTCTGGCAGAAGATCCTGAATGGTGATGTCGATGTCGTTACCGTTCTCGACTTTGTTGTCAACGTCGGTCTTGACGTCAGTATCAACGTCAGTCTTATTTGCGGCTAGGGCACCGGATTCAGAGGATTGAGCCTGACCTTGGTCCTGACCCTGGCCCTGATCCTGTCCTTGGCCTTGATCCTGTCCTTGGCCCTGAGCTTGTCCCTGACCTTGGTCCTGACCCTGACCCTGTTCGTTCTTGTTTTCGCTTTCTACCTTGTTGTCGACGTCGTTATCGTTTTGGTTGCTCTGGAGCGAAGCTTCATCGATTTCCACGTCGTCAAACTTCACATCTACATCGAAATCAGCATCTTCAACTTTGATGTCATCGAACAAAATATTGGTATTGCTGTTGTTACGACCCAAAACCATGGTCTTCTCCACTTTTTGTGGAGTGATCAAGAACGCACCGTCTTCTTCGCGTGTGCTTAACTCTCGTCACTCTTCTTATGTTGTGGGGCTTTCAAGTACTCACCCCGGCTCAGACACAGCTCTACCGTTCTTGGAAATGACCAAGCCGTCTTCGAAATTTTGTGAAGGTCGGACAGCGCGATGTTTTTCTTCTTTTACGCGCCTAACGGTTCGTTGTGTCTCTCGTTAACCTCGCGACTTCTTTTGTCAGCCGAAGCTGGTTGGTCCGTTGGTTACCGGCTCAGTAAAACGCTCACCTTCCGTTAAGTCAACGTAAAATTCGATTATATTTTTACGTTAGCGTAATACGAAGTTTTAACTACAAAAACATGGTTAACATGTAAGATTTTAGTGAGTTTAATCACGTAAGGCCCTCACAAGTCCTAGGAGATTTTTGTGATTTAACAGGAACTCCAGCTGCGCCAAGACGATTGACAGAGCGTGATATATGAAATTCGAAGTAAAAAAGCTCAGGAGAGGCCGCGATCAAGTGACAAGCGCCAAGCAGCGATGACTCTGGGGTCGTAATTCAGCAGTTCAACTTCGTTTGACGGCGAAAATACATCAAATATCTCGTAGGAATCCAGCACGCTTTCTTCGTTTTCTACTTCCGGCTGCTCCACATCAAAGTACAACGAAAACACTTCTGGGTCGGCCAACACTTCACAAAAGCGCGCGCCCATTTCCCACCCTTTCAAGAAAGCCTCTGACTGCCTTACGCTTTCCTGGCTCATCAAATCGCCGATGGCTGGATCATCTATGCCGGTAATCTCCTGCCACACCTTTACCTGCAGCACCCCGACAAGATCCACATCCTGGGTGTGTCCTTCGACCCGGGCCATGCCGTCAATGACATGTCCGAGGAAGCCGATGGCAAAAGGGCGATAGAACAACGCTGGATTTGAGCCATACCGGTTCCTGGCTTCTGCCATGAAGGGCCGCAGCCTCTTGGCAATCCGCTTGACGGGGGCATGGAGCGACTGCCCCATTCGAAGCTTGCTGGACAGGCTGCGAAGAAAAGACCGAACACCACCCATCCCTCTCCCCTCGCGAAGTCACAGGAAAACTATTTGATGAAGCAATCAAGGTGCCTCACTTTAGATGGAAATGGCTTTTGCCGTAACACAGACAAAAGTGGGCTTAAATATAATGACAAAACTGCCCCCAACACCCGACTTCGCTTCCATTGAGGCCGCAGCCGACCAGACCTCGGAGCAAAGGACACGCTTTCTGGCACAAATTGGCACCCTGAATTTCAGTTGGTCCAACAATGAGAGCCTGTTTGTTTATGTGATGATGCTTTTGCTGGGCATCGATCAAAAATCAGCCGCCATCATTTTCTTTACGCTCAACACCTCCCGTGCGCGCCTTGATTTGGTGGCCCGTCTCAGCAAGGCGAACCTGCGCAATGAGGAGGTTCGCAAGGAACTCACTTCGCTGATCCGCAAGTTTGAAAAGGTCACTCGGATCCGCAACGAACTGAACCACTGCATGTTTACCTTGAGCGACCAAGGAGCCATTACCCACACCCATTCCATGCGCATTACGGAGACAAAGGATCAGGTCTTTCTTGGGCGTGTGCGCCCCGTCAACGCCAAGCGCTTTCAGGAGATTGACGAGACAATCGCCAACCTCAAGAGCTTCAATCGCGACTTTTGGAGCTTTCTTCCAAAGCTGGAGAAGGCCATGACCTCTCCAGCGCCTCAAGCTTGAGAAGGCGCATCAGTTTGGTTCCCGTCCGTTTTGATGTGTCCATGGCTTGTCTTGCGCCAGTGGTGTGGACGCCACCAAAACTCAATGGCCGCCTTGTAACAGGCCCAGCTGCCCAACAACCAATAGGCGGGGATGGTGAGCATCTCGAACAAAGTTGGATTGAGCCCCCGATAGTTGGCCCCACGCCATATGCTGAGGATTGATCCCCCAAGGCTGATGAGAAAACTGGCAATCCCTAACGTACCCAAGAAAACCAATATGGCGGAGCTGATGCCGTCTCGTGCCACCATGAAGCCGACATAGCACGCCGCCACGATTGTCCAAGGTGCCACCAACAGGCAAAACAGCCCGCCGACCAGCCAAAGGTAGAAAACCGCAGCGCTTTTTACCCCCAACTCCTGCCAGAGACGCCACGGATCACGCAGATGCACCACGGCGGTCTGCATCCAGCCCTTGTGCCAGCGCGTGCGTTGGGCCACCCAGGCCTTCACCGTTAGCGGGGCCTCTTCGCGGGTGGTGCTGCTCAACGTTTTCACCTGATACCCCTTGCGAGCCAGCCGCACGCCAAGGTCTGCATCCTCCGTCACATTGAAGGGGTCCCATCCGCCGACATCCTTCAAGGCAGCAACCCGAAAGTGGTTCGACGTTCCCCCCAATGGCAACAGGACACCGCGGCGGGAAAACCAAGGCAGGATCACATCGAACAGTGCAGCATATTCGAATGCAAACTGGCGAAGCAGCCACCCCTTTTGAGCATGGTCAATGAACAAGGAGGCTTGCAGACAGGCTGTTGTGTCCGGGGCTTGGGCAAAGGCGGCGGCAGCACGCTTGAGCTGGTCGGCGTCCGGCCGGTCCTCTGCATCAAAAACCGTGATGAGGTCGCCTCGGGCAAGCTGCAACCCCACGCCCAGCGCCCTTGGCTTGGTGCGCGGGCGGCCATCTGGCAGTGCGATGACCTTCATGTGCGGTTCGATCAGCTTGTTCAGTCTGGTCCGGGTTTTGGTGTCGTCTTGCTCGGTCAAGAACAGAATCTCGAGCCGGTTCTTGGGATAGTCCAACCGTGACATGGACCGCACAAGCTGTTCGCAGACGGCATCCTCATCGTAGAGCGGCACCAGAACCGTATAGCGTGGCAGGTCGAAGAGCGGGCCAATCGGCACGGAAGGCTC
Organism: Pseudovibrio exalbescens; assembly: GCF_028737195.1. Lineage (GTDB taxonomy): Bacteria > Pseudomonadota > Alphaproteobacteria > Rhizobiales > Stappiaceae > Pseudovibrio > Pseudovibrio zosterae. The sequence continues at coordinate 110,198 of NZ_JAQZAJ010000005.1, forward strand.
CTCATCCGCGCCCAACAACTTGTGCTCCTGTGCGGCACTCAGGCGTATGACCCCCAACGCGATTGCCAGCAGCTTCACAAACAGCGAGAGAACTCCCAGAAGGCGCCAGAAGGTAAAGAAGGCGACGATGGGGATTAACCCGGTGAAGGAGAACAAGGTCTTTTGCCCTGACGAGAGGCGCTTTTGCGCTGAATATTCTTCACCCGCCTCCACCAGCGCCGCCGTGCTGTGGCCGGTGTACACAAGGCGGCGCAGCTCAGAGGGCGTGACAACGACCATTCGGTAGCGCTTGCCCAGTTCTCCTGAGGCCACCCGAGCCAGCACGTCAACCTGAGCGCCGATGGGCGCAGCGGCAAGAACAAGGCGCTTATTCGCATCTCTGGCAGGCACCAACAGCAGCCCCTCAATCCGCCTTGGGCGTTCGCTGAACAGCGCATCGCACGCCACCCCCAGGGCGCCGGTTTGCGCAAACCGCAGGTTCAACTTGCCCGCCAGAACGAAGTAATAATGCGAGGTGGAGAGTTTGGCCTGCTCTGTCAGCACCAGACTGAGCGGCTTGCCCAGCAACTTCATCTGCCGAAGCCCCTCCAACATATCGATGTCGGTCACATTGCATTGCCGCAAAATGGCCAGCTCCAGCGCAGACACGCTGAGATACCGTTGCGGCGTGGACTGTGCCGGTCGGGCCTTGGGCATCATGGCAACCAGGGACATGTCGGCCTCACCGCTCATGAAATGCCCGCGCTTGGTCAATGAGTTTTCAAGTCCCTCAGCCTGTCGGGAGGACTTAACAAACAGGCTTCGTAAAAACAGTGCATTGGATAGCTTTCGCTTGCCGCCGTTCACCAGTTTTTCTGATCTTTCCCATATGCTGGCATTCACCTAGTATCTCCTTCAGTGTGGAGCCAAGGGACTTGTTGGTAAGAATGACAGCGCGCCGTAGCTTTAAATTGATAATTGTATCACTGTGTTTTTTATATTCCCTGATTGTGATGCCCTCTTTTGCAGTGTCCCAAACTCTCCCGGGTGAAAAGTTGGAGGCACCGCGTCTTCCGTCTTTTGTGGAACCGCAAAGCCTGTTTTCCAGCAATGCAAAAAAGCCGGACAAGATCTCCTTCATGGCATCGGATGATTTTCCGCCGTTTGCCTTCCGCGACAGTTCCGGTCGGCTGGTCGGCTACAATGTGGATCTGGCCCGTGCCATCTGCGAGGCGCTGGAAATTCCATGCAGCCTGACCGTGAAGCAGTTTTCGCAGATGATCCCGGCTCTCGAGAGCAAAGAGGGGGACGCTGTCATTGCCGGAGTTTCCATCACACCGGATACCCTGCAAAAGGTAGCCTTCTCTGAAGTTTACATGCGCTTTCCCGCACGTTTTGTCATGGCAAAGGACAAAGCCATTGCCCCGCTGCCCAATACGCTAGAGGGCAAGACGGTCGCGGTAGAGGCAGGTTCAAGCTATGAAGCGTACATTGAGCGGTTCTTTCCGCTGACCATTTTGAAAGCCTTCCCAACCACAGAACGCGCCCGTCAGGCCCTTGTGCGCGGCGATGCTGATGCGCATTTCGGCGACAGCATGCGCTTGTCATTTTGGCTTGAAAGCGAGGCCTCGGCCAATTGCTGCCGTTTTGCCGGGGATGCGTGGCTCGACCCGGATTACTTCGGGCAAGGCATGGCCATCGCGGTGCGCAAGGAAGATGAGGTGCTTCTGAGCTCCATCAATCTCGCGCTTGCCCGTCTTCAGGAAGATGGCCGGCTGGATGAGCTTTACCTGCGTTACTTCCCGCGCAGCTTCTTCTAGGTGTTGCCGGAGGCCGGGGCTTCCTTGTCTGGATCTGCCTCCGGCTTTTCCCGGCGCAAGTAAGCGGCAAATGGCAGCCACAAAGACCAGCCAAGGCGGCGTGGCTCTGGCCCGCCATATTGCGTCAACCCAATTTCAAGGCCCAACTGCCCCTTCTTTGGTTCGTGGGTGTATGTGCCAAACAGGTAGTCCCAGAACGGAAAGTTGAAGCCGTAATTGCTGTCGGTTTCGCCTCGGATCTTGGAGTGGTGGATCCGGTGCATGTCCGGTGTCACGATGATCTTGCGCAGGATACGGTCTGCCCGAAGGGGCAGCTTGATGTTGGCGTGGTTGAACATGGCCGCCGCATTCAGCACCACCTCAAACACCACCACAGCAACCACAGGCGCACCGAGCAGCACAACCAAAAGCGCCTTCCACACCATGGAAACAGCGATTTCTAGCGGGTGGAAACGCAGCGCCGTGGTTACATCGAAATGCGGGTCCGCATGATGAACCTTGTGCATGTGCCACAGAAACGGGATCTTGTGGCTCGCCCAGTGTTCGAGCCAGATGAAGAAGTCCAGGGCGACAAAGCAGATGATCCCGGCGATTACCGGATCTACCGGCACCACGTTGAACAGGCCCCAGCCCATTTCTTCTGCCCAAAGCGCACTGCCAACCGCCGCCACTGGCATGACAAAGCGGAGCATCGCGGAGTTCACCACGGACATGCCCAGATTTGTAACCCAGCGGCGTTTGCGGTCCTGAGGTTCTTCCCGGCGCGGGATGGCGAGTTCAATGAGCACCAGAAGTGCAAACACCCCCAGAAAGATGCCGAGCCGAATTGCGCCCTCATTGATCATTGTCTGCTGCTCCCGATTTGTCTGCCGTACCCTGTCATCTCTCAATTCCATAGAAATTGGTGCCGGGTTTTACAATTCACATATGGTCAATTTAAATTTTTCGGCTACAACGCGAACATGACTGAAATTCTCTGGACACGGCCTGAAGGCCCTTCTCATGCAACCTTCGTGTTTGCCCACGGTGCGGGCGCTGGCATGGACTCCAACTTCATGGAGCGCTTTGCGACAGCTGCTGCCGCCAATGGCCTGAGTGTTGCGCGGTTTGAATTTGACTACATGGCCAAGCGCCGGGTCACTGGCAAGAAGGCTCCGCCTCCTCGTGCGGACAAGCTGGTTGGCGAATACCAACGCGCGGTGCAAATGGTGGCCGAGCAGAGCGAAGGCGCCATTCTGATCGGCGGCAAGTCCATGGGCTGCCGTGTTGCGGCCATGTTGGCGGGTAGTGGCTCGGTGCCAAAGCGTGTTACAGGCATCGTCTGTTTGGGTTACCCGTTCCACCCCAGCGGAAAGCCGGAACCGGAAAACTGGCGTCTTCAGCCTCTTCAGGAGGCCAAGCGCCCGGTCCTCGTGCTTCAAGGCGATCGTGACCAGTTTGGCTCACAGAGCGAGCTTGCAGAAGTCACCCTGCCAGAGCACGTGAGCCTGACCTACCTTGAAGACGGCAACCACGACCTTGCTCCGCGCGGTGCGTCTCCTGCCACATGGGACGGCAACATCAAGCAGGCCGCCGAGGCTGCGGCAACCTTTGCCCTGAGCCTGACACCAGCTTGAGGCTCCGCCCGTTTTATCATGTGACAAAGCCCGGAGTGATCCGGGCTTTTTGCTTATGTACTCACAAGGCTGTGCGCATCTACCGGATGCAGCCGAAGCCGGGGCACGGCGTTGTGCAGGCGTCGAATTTCAAGCCACCCAATTACACAGCAGCGCAGCCAACCTACTCTGCCGGTTCCACATGACCATCAGAGCCCTGCCCACCCCGCAGCGACAGGAAGCTGGAAACATCGTTCCCGATGCCGATCAGCGCCGGTACAATCACCAACACCAGCAATGTGGAGGCGGCAAGGCCAAACACCACCGTAATTGCCATGGGCATGAGGAACTGCGCCTGAACGCTGGTTTCGAACAGCAGCGGTGACAACCCGCCAATGGTGGTGCAAGAGGTCAGGATGATGGCACGCAGGCGGTCCATGGACGCCCCCACGGCCGCATCCTCCAGCGAATTTCCAAGCGAAAGTCGGTCTTCAAATCGGGCAACCAGAATGATCGAGTTGTTCACTAGGATCCCTGCCATCCCGAGAAGCCCGATGATCGACAGGATCGTCAGTTTGAAGCCGAGGAGATAGTGACCAACGATGGCTCCCACGATGCCGAAGGGAATGATGGACATGACTGCAAGCGGCCTCGTGTAGCTGGCAAAGACCGCTGCCAGAATGAGATAGATGATGGCGACGGCCAGAACGGCTCCAAGCATCAGGTCGGAGAATGCGGCACTTTGCTCTTTCGCCCTGCCATCAAACGTGTAGTCGATGTTGTAGAGGTCTTGCAGGTTCGGCAGAGTGCTTTCTTCCAGTTTGCTGGAAATCTCGGCGCGGCTGGTCACATCCGGGTCCACATCCGCCACCACACTCACGGTGATTTTGCCGTCGCGGCGCAAGATCAGAGAGTACCCCTGCTTGTCCCGCAAAGACACGACTTCTGTCATGGGCACGAACTCGCCATCCGGAGAGCGCAGATAAAGATCCCGCAACCCGGCCAGTCCCTCGCCGTTGTTGGTCTGGCGCACCTTGACCGTGATTTCTTCATCGCCCTCTGCAAAGCGACGGGGTATGGCGCCTTCAATTGCATAGCGCACCTGACGGGCAGCGCTTTCCACCGTGAAGCCCAGCGCCCTGCCCCGGTCGGTGAGCGCCAGCACCAGCTCCGGCTTGCCATAGGGCAGATCGTCCTCAACCCCGGTCACGCCCGGGAACCCAGAGAGCGCGACCTGCAAGATGTCCGCTGCTTCTTTCAGGTTTGCCAACGAGGTGCCCGTCAGCCGAATGTCGAGATCCTTGCCGGGAGGCCCGCCACGTGTTTGCTGAATGGCAATGCGGGACAACTCTGGCTTCTGTGGGATCGCCTTGCGCCATGCAGTGACGATCGTCGGTGTGCGCACGTCCCGCACCTCTGAGGAGGTCAGCTGCACATTCAGCCGTGCCACGTTGTCGCCGCGGTTGTTGCCGCTTTGGCCTAGGGTCGTGAAAGTCGCTTCGATCAGTGAGTTCGGGTCGCCCCCAGACAGGTCTGACGCCACTTCGTAAAGCGCGTCTTCAATAAGTCCGATGTTCTCACGGGCTTTCTGCTCCGAAATGCCGGAGTGGAAGGTGATGCTTGCCCGAATATTCTCGGACTCCGGAGAGGGGAAGAAGGTGAAGCCCACACGCCCCCCCTGCATCATGCCTACCGACAGGATCAGCGTGGAAATGGCCACGGCAACTGTGATGTAGCGGTACTTGAAGGTTGCGCGCAAAAACGACTGTACCGGCTTATCACGAAACCATGCAAAGCCCCGATCAAACGCTTCACGGAACCCGCCCCGGTCATTGTGGTCAAGGCCCATGCGTTCCTTGCGCTGGCGTATGATCATCAAGAGCGTTTCAAGGGCCAGTGCAAGACCAAAGAGCGCCACCATCAGGGCAAGTTCGAAGGTGAAACCAAAGGTCTGCTTCAGCCCCCCGATGCTTGCGGCCAGCGGTTTCAGCCAGGGCGCGATGGAGGCTGGATCTGCTACAGCAATGGTCAGCAGGAACACGGCAGGTACTGCTCCCACAAAGATAACGCGCCACCAGCTCCAGCCTGGCTTGGAGTTCAGCGAGTGTGCCAAATGGCCGGGCAAAACGAAAAAGCACTCCAGCAGACTGGCGATTACCACGGCAATCACCACCACGGGAAGCACACCCATGATCTGACCCATGGTGTCGCCCAGCATGAGAATGGGGCCAAAGGCAGCGATTGTGGTGGTTCCAGCCGCAATGATGGGCCAGAACATGGTGTTGGCTCCCAGAATGGCGGCTGTGATGGGCGGTTCGCCCCTGCTCGACAAGGTCGCCGTGTGTTCCCCCACCACAATGGCGTCATCCACGATCACCCCAAGCATCATGATCAATGCGAAACAGGAGATCATGTTGATGCTCTGTCCCAGCCCCCACATGATGCCAAGGGTCGCCATGATGGCCACCGGAATACCGGCGGCAACCCAGAACGCCACTCGCGCATTGAGGAAAAGGAACAGGACCGCAATCACGATCAGGAGACCGCCAAGGCCGTTCTTGACCAGCAGCATGATGCGCCCTTCCACCCGGTCGGCGGAAACGTTGTACATGACCAGTTCAAGGCTTTGCGGCAGCTGCGGCCGGATTTCTTCCAGATACCCCTTCACAATGGCGGAGGCTTCCAGCGTATCCGAGTTTTCAGCGCGTTGAATACGCAACTCAATGGCTGGGTCCTTTCGTGAAAGACCAAGCACGTCATCATCGTCAAGGTTGCGTTCCACGCTGCCAATGTCCGCAAGCCGGACCTTTTCTCCGCTCGGAAAAGTCTTGACCGCGATCTTGGCAATGTCCATCGGATCGGAAGTATCCGCGACCGCGCGCACCTGCCGTTCCACCGCACCTGTCAGGTTGCCAGCGGGAATGTCCTCGGAGTTCTCCTCAATGCGGCTGGCGATATCCGCCACGGTCAGGTTGAGGCGGCGCAGATTTTCTTCCGGCACCTCAACCAGATACTCCTCATCACGCATCCCGGTAATCGTCACCTTGTCGATACCCCGCGCAATGAGATCATCGCGGATGTCCTTGGCAAAGATCTTCAGAGCCTGTTCGGTGAACGGACCTCTGAGCGCAATGCGGGCAACGTTGTCATAATAAGCTGCGAAGGAGACTTCTGGCGTGTCCGCGTCGTCCGGCAGCGTTGTGATGGAGCTGACGGCTTGCTCTACATCGGACAGCGCTTTTTGCATGTCGGTCCCCTCGATAAAATCGAGCGAAATGGTGCCGCCACCTTCCCGAGCGTATGAGGTCACCTCATCGAGACTGTCAAGAAAGCGCAGCTCCGGTTCGACAGCAGCCAGAATGTTGGCTTCCACATCTTCGGCGCTGGAGCCGGGCCATGAAATGCTAACCGTAATGGAGCTTGTGGTGATGGTTGGAAAGAACTGCGTGTTCAACTTGACGAGAGCAAATACCCCAAAGAGCACCAGCACGGTCATGAGCAGATTGGCAGCATTGCGATGGCGCACAAACGCGCCAATCAGGCTGACCGTAGACTCTCTGGCCTGAAGCATGGTTCGGGGTCTCCCTCATCTCTTCGTCAATCACTCAAACAGATCAATTGGTACCCGCGGCCTGTTCACTGACTACGCGCAGTTTCAAGCCCGGCCCAGCTTCGGGAATGCGAGAGGATACCAACCGCTCACCGCTTTGCAGGTCTCCGCGCACCAGAATGGCGTTGTCGTCAAAGGCGAGCGGCTGGACATCACGCCGTTCCATGCGGCTGTCCGCATCGATCACATAGACCTTGTTGCCGTCATAAAGGGCTTCTTCGGGAATGCGGGCCACGCCGGTATAGGTGCGATCTGGCAGCTCTACCTGCACGAACGCACCGGGTCGGATCAGGAGGTCCTTGTCCTCAAGTGACAAGCGCGCAAAAACGTCGACGCCGCCGCGCGAACGGGCAATGTCCGCCCCCGCGCGTTCAATCACGGCGTCATACTCCAGCGGCGTGTCTCCAATGTTCCAGATCACTTTCACCGGACGGCCCGCCAACGGTTCCCTGTCGGCCAACAAGCGACCGTACTGGGCATCGGACAGGGTGAAGCGCACCTCCAGGAAATTGCGGTCATAGAGCACGGCTACCACGTCATTCTGGTTGATCATGCGGCCCATTTCCACGGCCTCTGTGCGCACCACGCCTTCAAACGGTGCCAACAGGGTGGTGTCCTCAACGTTGCGTTCTGCCTGTTCAAGCTGCCATTGCGCCCGTTCGATCGCCGCTTTCTGCTGCTCGATCTTGGCTTCTTCCACTGCCAAGGTGTTAAGCGTCTGTTCCAGGTTCTGTTGTCTTTGCGAAAGGATCAGCTTGCGTTCATCCACGGACCGCTCTGTAGCAGCGCCGCGCTGAAACAGCTCCTCTACACGCACCAGATCGCGATCTGCGAAAGCAACCTGCTCTTCAATGCGCACAATGTTGTTCTTCTCGATGCGAAGCTGACTTTCCAGCTGAACGAGACGGGCTCTTGCTTCCGCCAGTGTGGCCATCGCTTCCGTCCGCGCCCCTTCATAGGAGAATGGGTCGATCTGGAGCAGCGCTTCGCCAGCGCCAACCACTCCGCCAGAGCGAAGATTTGGGCTCACCATGTCCACTTCGCCGCCCACAAGCGCCCGCAGATCCACTTCGCGCCCCGCGACCACCTCTCCATAGACGGTGAGCAAGGGGGCGTAGTCTCCGATCTCGACCGCCATGGCCCTAACGGCAAACTCCCGTTCGGCGGCAGGGCGCGTTGCCACTTCCGGCTTGGTCGCGATCAGATAGCGCATCCCCATTACGGCGATCACCAGAATAACCAGCGCAATCAGCCCTTGAAGGAAGGCCTTTCCCGTTTTGACAAGAGGTGACCGGCGGTGATGTGTGGGCGTGTTTGCAGTGCGCGGCTGAAGAGCATCTGCACCTCTGTTTTGTTTGGCCTCATCTTCCAACGAATTCAGCATACCACGGGCCTACCGATCAAATAGCTTCGCCTGTCCTTGTGATGACGACCGTCACCACGGCGAGCAACAGCTCAAGTGTTTCACTAGGTTTCTACATTAGTTGCCGCAGCTTGGATTATCCAGCAAGCTTTAAAGTGTGACAAAGTGTAAATGCACCTAGGAAGTTTGATGTAAAAAGGGCAGATCCGAGGATCCGCCCTTCACATCTTCTTGAGCTGCGCCAGTCGATTAGGCCTTGAAGACCACTTCCGGGTCCAGATTGTAATCCGTACCGCAGAAATCGCACTTCACCGCGATGGCACCTTCCTCAGTCATTTCGGAACGATCCTGCTCTCCCAGCCCCTGCAGCATGGAGACAATCTTGTCTTCCGAACAAGTGCAGCGATCACTCATCACGTGCGGTTCAAACGCCTTCACACCGCGCTCGTGGAACAGCCTGAACAGCAGCTGTTCAACGGGCAGGGCCGGATCGGTCAACTCCACATCCCGCACCGTATCCACCAGCGAGCGCGCTTCCAACCAGGCATCATCCTCGTCGATCTCGTGCATCTCGGTGCCATGCGGGGCGTCGCCCGGATGAATGTCGGCCTGTCGCATCCGCTCGGGTGAATGGGGCAGGAACTGCACCATGATGCCCCCTGCACGCCACTGGTGCGTGTTCGGGCCTTCGTCCTGACGGGTCAACACTTCGCCCACGGCCAAGCGCACACGGGTCGGAATCTGTTCGGAGCGCAAGAAGTAATCGTGCGCTGCCTCTTCCAGAGAAATGCCGTCCAGCACCACAATGCCCTGATAGCGGCTTGTGTATTGGCCTTGATCGATGGTGAAAGCCAGATGGCCGCGGCCCAGCAGGAATTCCGGCCGGAAGTCCTCCTTGGCGGCGACTTCTGCCACTTGGTTGGCGTCGAAGGTTGCGGTTGCGCGCAGGCCATCAGGCGCGTTGAAGTCCACCACCATCATGGAGACCGCCCCGTCCGTCTGGGTCTGCAGCGTCAAACGCCCGTCAAATTTCAAGGTGCTGCCCAGCATCGCCGTCAGCGTTACCGCCTGTGCCAGCAGCTTGTTCACCGCCTCTGGATAGTTGTGACGGCCCAGAATGCTGTCCAGCACCGGGCCAAGGGTCACTGCCCGGCCACGAACATCCAAGGTTTCAACGGCGAACGGAACGACGGCGTCATCTCCGGCCAGCGGTTGATTGGCAGTTGAGTTCTGATCCACAGTATATGCCTCCGGCAGCAAGTCCGCTCCCCCACACACCTCAATCAAGCCGATGCGCGAGGTCGGTTGTCTGCCTCTCGTTCTATCAAAATTGGGCTCGTTCACAACCAAAGGGTCGTGTCGCGTGTGCGATGAGCCAGAAGGCAGTAAAATAGGCACTGCCCTCCAAATTACTAGGGTGGCGGGTGTTAAGCACGCCAGCGCTCACGCGCGGTTATGCCGGATCAAAGGTCGTTTGTCACCTTCTGACCCGCACCAACTTGCTGTTTGGCACCGAGATGTGAAAAGGGCCGGTGCTCATTTCCAGCCCGGCCCCCTCAACTCAGTCTTTGGCCTCAACTTTCGAGGCCGCCTCGGAAATCATTTCCGTGAGAAGCCTGATCTCCTCTGCCGTGATTGTCATCGGCGGCATGATGCGCAGCACGTTGTCTCCGGCGGGCACTGGCAGCAGTCCCACCGAGCGCATGGCTCCAAGCACTTCAGCTACCTGCGGTTTGCACTTCAGGCCCAGCATCAGGCCAGAGCCGCGCAGCTCCTCAAAGACCTCGGAATGACGGTCGACCACTTCCGCCAGGCTTTGCTTCAGCAACAGGCTCTTGCTCTGAACACCTTCCAGAAAGCCGGGTTCTGTCACCACCTCCATCACGGCCTTGCCAACGGACATGGCCAGGAGGTTCCCGCCATAGGTGGTGCCGTGCGTACCGGGCACCATGGCAGAAGCAGCTTCATCTGTTGCGAGGAAGGCTCCAACCGGAAAGCCACCGCCAATGCCTTTTGCAATGGCCATGATGTCTGGCGTGATCCCTGCCCACTCATGGGCGAAGAGCTTGCCAGTTCGGCCCACACCGCATTGGATCTCGTCCAACACCAAAAGCAGCCCGTGCTCGTCACACAGTTCACGCAGGGCACGCAGGAATGAAAGTTCCACCGGGCGAACGCCGCCCTCGCCCTGCACAGGCTCGATCAAGATTGCCGCCGTCTCAGGGGTGATCGCTGCCTTGACCGCCTCCAGATCTCCAAGAGGCACCCGGTCAAAGCCTTCCGGCGCCGGGCCAAAGCCTTCAAGGTACTTTTGCTGTCCGCCTGCTGCCAGCGCGGTCATGGTCCGGCCATGGAACGCGCCTTCGAAAGTGATGACACGAGACTTTTCCGGATGCCCTTGCGCATAATGGTAGCGGCGCGCGGTCTTCAGCGCGCCTTCAATCGCTTCAGCGCCGGAGTTACAGAAGAAAACCCGGTCCGCGAACGTATTTTCGACCAGCAGAGCGCCCAGCTCTTCCTGCCCCTTTACCTGATAAAGGTTTGACACGTGCCACAGCTTGCCGGCTTGTTCCTGCAGCGCCTCAACAAGTTTGGGATGGGAGTGCCCCAATCCGCTCACCGCAATGCCAGAGGCGCAATCCATGTATCGTCGGCCATCGGTCGCAATCAGCCAGACGCCTTCACCGCGCTCGAACTCGATGTCCGCGCGTGCATAGGTCTGAAAAAGCGACGAAGTCGACATCAGGATACTCCCTTTTGGAACGGCCGGGCCGTTGTGAGCGAAACCATTTTTTGCTCAGATTGTGTCAGGAAAGATCGCCACCAACAGCGATCAGGAGGATTAGAACCTCAAGGTTAAAACCCAAGATATTTCACTTGTCAATCATCCATGCCTTGAGCTTTTCTCTTGTAAACTCAAGTTCAAACTCTGGATTTACCTGCCTCTTGCCCCGCGGGCCTTTCAGGCAAACTCTGCTCTTTCCGCCTTTACCAGCCCTGAGCGCGGTCATCACCAGAGTTCTGCACAGAACACAGTTTTAAGCCCTGCGTTTTGCTGTGAAAAGAGCCGGAAAACAATATTTGCCACTTTTGTTTGACGTTCGTGCTGATAGTGTTTAAGGGTCTCAGCGTCAGACGAGAGGGCCAGCCAAGCGGCGGTTTTTCTGGCCTTTTGAAGCTTGGAAACACCTGTGTTTCCGGGTCGTGTATTGCTGGCAATCTGCGGAATTGGAGGGCTTGTAGCGCCTTGCCTATTCTGGGGAAAAGGATGGTCATCCCCATATCAGTATGGAGGCCTCCTTGCTCAGCCAAGTCGCCATATAGTATGGTGCGGCCTTAGCGATACATCATCTCGTATATACTGTTGCTGCAGATGTTGTGCCCGGGGTAAGGGCCAAACGAGAAAACTCGGCACTGCAATGACTTGCGCAGCAAGACCTAAGGGAAGACGGGGGCCTATTTATGAGCTGGACGACAGAACGCGTGGAACTCTTAACCAAACTTTGGGCAGAGGGATTAAGCGCCAGCCAGATCGCAGCGGAACTCGGGAATGTCACCAGAAACGCCGTAATCGGTAAAGTACATCGCCTTGGCCTTTCCGGTCGGGCCAAGTCTTCTAGCTCAACCGCAAAGCCTCGCCGTGCAGCAGCGCCAGCAGCCGAAACTGCTGCAAAGCCAGCCGCTGCCATAGCAGAGAGCGCGCCAGCAGCGGAAGCACCCATCGCAGTTACCAAGGTTGCAGCCAGCGTGCAGCGCCGGACCATTCAACCCGCTGTCGCAGGGGCGACAGCGTTGAAAATCACACCGGAAGAAGACGACATTGTCGGCGATCTCACCCCAGTTGCAGCCACCGAAGTGGTTGTTCCTGTGTCTGAGCGTGCTTCAATTTTGACGCTGACCGAACGCACCTGCAAATGGCCAATTGGCGACCCGACGGATGAGGACTTCCACTTCTGTGGTCACTCCTGTGATGCCGCCTCTCCTTATTGCGAGTATCATCGCACGATCGCGTATCAGCCGGTTAACGACCGACGCAGAGAACGCAAGAGCGCCTGAGCAACAGCTTTATAGAATTCAAAAAGCCGCCCAGTGAGGCGGCTTTTTTGTTGCCCGATTGAGACTTTCGCCGTCAGCTCCGCAGGACGGTCAGCTCCGCCACCAACCATTCGCTTGTAAACCAGCTGTCTATTTGACGGCCAACGGCAGCCTCTGTTTTTCTCATCTTACGATTATTGATTGTATCGTTTAACCAGTGAACTGCGCCGACAAAAAAACAATATTCCCAAAACATTATCAATAGAAATAAGAAATCTAGTTAGATTAAAATATTTCTTCTGTATTTGCAAAATGAACCTTTGGTTCAATTGCAACACCCGCAAAGTAAACCTAGAGTTTTATGCGTAAAAACAAGTAAATCATGTTTCGAAACTGATGATCCGAACGGAAACGTCCAGCGCAACCTTATAGTTACAGGATCACCCATGTTGACCAATATAAAGTACGCTCCACTTCAGGACTTGTCTTTCAGCAACCGTTGCGAGCCACTGAAAAAACAAACTCTTGAGCGAAGCGCGGCATGAGCACGCGCCTCCTTCACTCCGGACACGCCCAAGTTACCATTGTACTCTTGGGCGTTCTGTTTGCAGCCATCTGGAGCCTGTCTTTTGTGGCCACCAAGGCCGCTCTTGCGGATTTGGGGCCGGCGAGCCTTGCCTCCGGGCGGCTGCTGCTGGCGGGCATCTTGTTGAGCGTCTTGATCCACCCGCGCCTCTACGCCTTCTTTCGCGGACTGAACCGCTCTCAAATGCGGCGCGTCCTGCTGGCGGGACTTTTATCCCAGGCGGGTTACCTGACAGCAAGCTATTGGTCGCTACTCCATCTGCCGACCTCTCTGGTCAATATCGTGGTGTCCTCGCTGCCACTTGCGACCGTTCCCTTTGCCTTTTTCATACTGCATGAACAGGTTCGGGCCATCACCGTGGTTTCGTTTATCCTAAGCATGACAGGGGTAGCGGTTACCTTGATGTCCGGCAGCGATTTTCTGGCAATTGAGCCAGACTTCATTCTCCCGTCTGCCATCCTGTTTGCCTCAGTCTTGATGTTGGCCTGTGGCAACGTGATTGTGAAACCGCTTATCAACCCAACAACCCTGCTGCCCATTTGTGCCCTGCAGTTCCTGAGTTCCGGTCTTTTGGTCAGCGGATTGGCCGTGGTGAGCGAACCGCTTCCCACACTGCCGGGTATATGGCAAGCGGCACCCTATATCGGGTTTCTCGCCGTGATCGGCAGCATTGTTGGAACCCTCATCTGGTTCAAGATACTGGAAAAGCTACCGGCGAACACGGCAAGCGGTTTCTTCATCCTTACCCCGGTGTTCGGCATTCTTCTTGGGCGGTTTGTCTTTGGCGAGGAGATAACGACAAACAAGGTTGTCGGCGTGATCATTATTGGCCTTGCCATCTTGTTGCAGGCAACCCGGTCGTATCTGGAAAAACGTCGCCTGATGACAAAGGCAGAGGCAGGGATGCAGCGACATTAGGCGCAAGGTTGCGGCCAGCGTGCAGCGCCGGACCATTCAACCCGCTGTCGCAGGGGCGACCGCGTTGAAAATCACACCGGAAGAAGACGACATTGTCGGCGATCTCACCCCAGTTGCAGCCACCGAAGTGGTTGTTCCTGTGTCTGAGCGTGCTTCAATTCTGACGCTGACCGAACGCACCTGCAAATGGCCAATCGGCGACCCGACGGATGAGGACTTCCACTTCTGCGGTCACTCCTGTGATGCCGCCTCTCCTTATTGCGAGTATCATCGCACGATCGCGTATCAGCCGGTTAACGACCGTCGCAGAGAACGCAAGAGCGCCTGAGCAACAGCTATAAAGAATTCAAAAAGCCGCCCAATGAGGCGGCTTTTTTACTACATCCATCGTGGGCTTGAGCGCTTACGCATGTTCGGCGGCCAGCCAGTTCTGCAATTCACCCAATGCCGCTTCAGGAACCCCGGCACTTTTCAGCACTTCAGCAGCAAAAGTCACAGGGGACGTTCCGGCCGCAGTAACAATTCGGTCGCTGGATACTGCCTTTGGCGTTTCCTTGTAATTTTCTGCGCCGTTGTAGTCCGTCACGTGGGTTTGCAAAAACTCCAGAGCATTGGAGGTGTGGGCGACACCGTTCAACAACCCGGCACGTGCGAGCGCTAATGTGCCTCCGCAAATACCGGCGATGGTCGCGCCCTCTTTGTGACACCGGGCCAGAAGATCCGCAATATCCGGAGCGTTTTCGGTTTCCCAAATGCTGCCGCCGACGACAACAACAACCTCAGGCTTCCAAGCTGCCAGCTCATCTAGCCCGTGAGGCACCATGGCCTTCAGCCCGCCGAGAGAGGTGACCTCGCCTGCTCTATGGGCAAAAAAACGCGTTTCCGCTCCATAGTAAGGACCGCCCGTACCCGCAATCAGTGCATACTCCCAGTCGGCAAACCCTTCGGTCAAAATCAGCGCAACCTTTGCCATCATATCTCTTTCACAGCTCGTATAAAGACGCGTGCCAGTGATCACTGTTCGGCAATCCTGTCAAGCTCATGGTCTGCCGCCCCACAAGTGTTGGCGCGAACCATACGCCGCAAACTATCCGCAGCGCCTCCCATTATGAAAGAAAGCCCGCCATCTTGGACAAGGAAGAGTGTCGGCGTGATCATCATTGGCCTTGCCATCGTGTTGCAGGCAACCCGGACGCATTTGGAAAAGCGGCGCCTTACGACAAAG
Source organism: Pseudovibrio exalbescens (assembly GCF_028737195.1). Lineage (GTDB taxonomy): Bacteria > Pseudomonadota > Alphaproteobacteria > Rhizobiales > Stappiaceae > Pseudovibrio > Pseudovibrio zosterae. The sequence goes on from NZ_JAQZAJ010000005.1 coordinate 125,329, forward strand.
GCGGAGGCAAGGATGCAGCGACATGAGGCGCAAGGGTTTGGGCCAGCAGCGCAGGCCGAGCCTATGAAAAACCCCGCCACGATGTGACGGGGTTCTTTCTTTTGCCTTTCAAAATGCTGTGCCCTGCTCTGTCTGCGGCAGGCACCCGCTTCTGATCAGCTGTTCAGGAACTGGTCATTGAAGGCGTAGCCTGCACCGCGAACGGTGCGGATCGGGTCCTTCATCCGGCCCTTGTTGATTGCCTTGCGCAGGCGTCCAACGTGTACGTCCACTGTGCGTTCGTCCACGTAAACGTCGTGCCCCCAGACACCATCCAAGAGCTGCTCGCGGGAGTACACACGCCCCGGTGAGGACATGAGAAACTCCAGCAGGCGGAACTCAGTAGGGCCAAGGTGAATTTCCTTGCCCGTCCGATGGACCCGGTGGGTTTCACGATCCAGCTCAATGTCACCCGCCTTGAGAACGGTAGATACGCTCTCAGGTTTGGTGCGGCGCAAGATGGCACGCACGCGTGCCATCAGCTCCGGAATGGAGAACGGTTTGACCACATAGTCATCCGCCCCCGTTGCGAGACCACGCACCCGCTCAGATTCCTCACCACGCGCGGTGAGCATTATGATTGGCATGCGTTCCGTTTCAGTCCGCGCTCTCAGGCGTCGGCACAATTCAATGCCGGAGAGGCCAGGGAGCATCCAGTCCAGAAGAAGGAGATCTGGTTGACTCTCCTGTAGTCGCAGCTCCGCCTCATCACCGCGGTCGCAAACGTCAACCTTGTACCCTTCAGCTTCCAAATTGTAACGCAGAAGAAGGCTTAACGGCTCTTCGTCTTCCACGATCAGAATTTCAGGCATTCCAGTTAGTCTCTTTCACATCAAGCACAGCTTATGGCAGCGTTACGTCAGTTTCGTCTTTCTTGGGACGATCTGCAGGCAAGTGGTCGCCAGAAACCATGAAGTAAATGTTCTCCGCAATATTGGTCGCATGGTCGCCGATGCGTTCAATGTTCTTTGCGCAGAACAGAAGGTGCGCACACATGGTGATGTTGCGCGGATCTTCCATCATGTAGGTCAGAAGCTGACGGAAGAGCGAAGTGTACATGGAGTCAATCTGCTTGTCTCCTTTTTGTACCTGCTCGACAGCTTCCAGATCACCGGTGGTATAGGCATCAAGAACAGCTTTCAGCTGAGCAAGAGCCAGCTCAGCCATGTGTTCAACACCTACTGCCAGTGTCTTGTTATTGAAGTCACTCTCGATTGCCTGAGCGCGCTTGGCGATGTTCTTTGCCATGTCGCCCACGCGCTCCAGATCGTTGGAGATGCGCAGGGCAGCAAAGATCTCGCGAAGGTCGCGCGCTACTGGCTGGCGACGTGCGATGACCACGATGCAACGCTCTTCGAGCTGGATCTGCATTTCGTCCAGTCGCTTGTCTGCTTCGATGGTGCGCTCGGCAAGAGCCAGGTCATGGCGCAGAAGCGCCTGCACAGAGTCGTTGACGAGAGTTTCAGCCAAGCCACCCATCTCAACAATACGGCTCGCCAGATCCTTCAGGTCCTCATTGAAAGAGGAGACGATATGATCGCTCATTTTTTTACCTGTTAGTTGTCGCAGTTAATCGAGATGCTAGCCGAAACGACCAGTGATGTAATCCTGCGTACGCTGATCCTTCGGGTTAGTGAAGATATCATTGGTCTTACCTTCTTCTACCAGATAGCCGAGGTGGAAGAACGCAGTGCGCTGCGAGACACGGGCGGCCTGCTGCATCGAGTGGGTTACGATAACAATGGTATAGTTTTCACGCAATTCGTCGATCAGCTCCTCAACTTTCGCGGTAGCGATCGGGTCAAGCGCGGAACATGGTTCGTCCATCAGAATGACTTCCGGGGACACGGCAATTGCACGCGCAATGCAAAGACGCTGCTGCTGACCACCAGAAAGGCCAGTGCCAGGCTCATCAAGGCGGTCTTTCACTTCCTCAAAAAGACCAGCCTTTTGAAGCGATGTCGCAACGATCTCTTCAAGGTCACTCTTGGACTGTGCCAGACCGTGAATGCGCGGACCGTAAGCCACGTTCTCGAAGATGGACTTCGGGAACGGGTTCGGCTTCTGGAACACCATGCCAACGCGGGCACGCAGTTCCACAACGTCGATCTTCGGATCGTAGATGTCTTCGTTGTCGAGCACGATCTCACCGCCTACGCGGCAAATGTCGATGGTGTCGTTCATACGGTTCAAGCAGCGCAGGAACGTGGACTTACCACAGCCAGATGGGCCGATCAGGGCTGTCACGTTGCTTTTGCGCACGTTGAGATCCACACCGAAAAGCGCCTGCTTTTCACCGTAGTGGACAGTCACCTGGTTGGCGCGCATCTTGATCGGCACACCATCTTCAGTCACTGGAAGGGCGCCGTTCAGGTCTGCTTGTTGTACGTTGCCTGCAGTCATTTCCATAGCCATAACCTCAGCCTTTCATTATTACCAACGGCGTTCAAAGCGCTTGCGCAGAACGATAGCAATGGCGTTCATTGTGATCAGGAAGCCCAGCAGAACCATGATGGCTGCGGACGTTTTCTGCTGGAAGGCAGGTTCCGGGAAGTCTGCCCACATGAAGATCTGCACCGGCAGAACGGTAGACGGATCCACCGGACCACCTGGAATGTCCACGATAAACGCGACCATACCGATCATCAGCAGAGGAGCGGTTTCACCAAGTGCCTGCGCCATACCGATGATGGTACCGGTAAAGATGCCTGGCATTGCCAGTGGCAGCACGTGGTGCAACACGGCCTGAAGACGGGATGCACCCACACCCAGTGCCGCTTCGCGGATGGATGGTGGCACAGCTTTCAAAGCTGCGCGGGACGCAATGATGATGGTTGGCAGGGTCATGAGTGCCAGCACCATACCCCCTACGATCGGCGCAGAGCGCGGCAGACCGAAGGCGTTCAGGAACACGGCAAGACCAAGCAAACCAAACACGATGGAAGGAACAGCCGCAAGGTTGTTGATGTTCACCTCAATGAGGTGCGTCCAACGGTTCTTTGGGGCGAACTCTTCCAGATAGATGGCAGCCGCCACACCGATTGGGAAGGACAGAGCCAGAGTGACAACCATGGTCCAGAAGGACCCGACAACTGCACCCCAGATACCCGCCATTTCAGGTTCACGGCTTGCACCTGCGGAGAAGAAGATGGAGTTCACACTGGATGTGATCGCGCCCTGCTCGAGCAGGTAATCGGTATATGCGATTTCCTGGTCGTTGAACTTGCGCAATGCTTCCGGTGTTTCGATCTCATCGATGGTCCACTCACCGGCAGGGATTGTGCCAGCGATGCTGAACGGTACCAGCACTTCAGCTTCCACTGAGGTCGCATCAATTGCTGTAACCTTCGCCGTACCACCATTGACGTTGATCAGGAAGGACGGCAGACGGGAGCTCAGTACCTGACGCTGTTCCAGAGAGTTCAGACGGCCCTGAAGCTCGGCGAGATCAGCCTCAATGCCCTGAATGGCGACCTGAAGACGGCTTTTCATGTCTTCGGTTGCAGAAATCTCATTTTCAAGACGCTGACGCACCAACTCGTCCGCATCGGCCATTTGCTCTTGCAGACCGGAGATGCGCGCGTTCAGGCTGTCCTCAGATGTACCGCGCAGGGTAAGGTCGCGCTGTACTGCGGCCAGCTGGCTTTCGAGATATGCACGAAGCTGGTCCCGAATGAAGTCAAAGTCGCCGTCATCTGAAGTAACGGAGATGGTTCCTTCGGTCCCGGAAACGGTCGCCGTACCGGTGGTCTCCTTGGTGTTGATCTCAGTGACCAACCCCTTCGCATAGAGATCAGCGAAGTCAGAGAGCGGCACCTGAACCGGTCCCTTGGATCCCAGTATCGACGGATCATCCAGCACTTCATTGCGCAGGACGATGTTGGCACCAGAAGAAACCAGACCATAAAGAACGCGGCGGTCTGTCCGACTGGTCGCGAAAGGTACAGCCTCCTTGAGACCATCACGGATGATGGTGTTGTAGGAAGCAGAACCCGGATTGGAAGGATCCACCTCTTCGTCGGTCAGGTTCAGGTCGAGCGTCACGTAGTTATAGTAGAACGCCGGGATACCCTGACTCACGATCGTGGTGAGCAGCAGCACCAGAAAGGCCGCAGCTACAAGGATCGCGCTCAGACCATAGGCTTTGAAGCGTGCCTCAGTGCTATAGCGGGCTTTGAGGCGCTTCCGAGCTTCATCCGAGGTATGAATACCCACACGAGAAGAAGCTGTGTTCTGTTGGGCAAGACTAGTCATACTGTTCCCTGTACTTCTTCACGACGCGCAGTGCGAAAACATTGAGTGCAAGGGTGATACAGAAGAGCAGCAGACCAAGCGCGAACGCGGCTAGGGTCTTTGCACTGTCAAACTCCTGGTCACCAACAAGCAGGGTCACGATCTGCACGGTCACGGTGGTTACAGCTTCAAGCGGGTTGATTGTCATGTTCGCAGCAAGGCCTGCGGCCATCACCACGATCATGGTCTCACCAATGGCGCGGGAGATTGCCAGGATCAGAGCAGAAACAATGCCCGGCAGCGCTGCTGGAAGAACAACACGGCGAATGGTTTCAGACTTTGTTGCGCCAAGGCCTGCAGAACCGTCGCGCAAGGACTGGGGCACTGCATTGATCACGTCGTCCGAAAGGGAGGAAACGAACGGAATGATCATGATGCCCATCACCACGCCAGCTGCAAGAGCAGACTCGGAGGACACGGTAAGACCAAAGCTTTCACCCCAACCGCGGATGAAAGGCGCCACCGCCAACGCGGCAAAGAAGCCGTAGACCACAGTCGGGATACCAGCCAAGATTTCAAGCATGGGCTTGGCAACGGCGCGCACCGGCTGGGCGGCATAATCTGACAGGTAGATAGCTGAGAGAAGACCAACTGGTGCTGCTACAAGGATAGCAATGAAGGTGATCAGCATGGTGCCCACGAGCAGTGGGATCGCGCCAAACACTTCTGAGTTGGTTCCGGTTGCTTCTGCGCCTGCGCCAATGAACGCGCTCTGCGGGCTCCAGTGAGTTCCAAACACGAAATCAAGAATCGGAACCTGCTGGAAGAAGCGAAGGCTTTCAAAAATGAGAGACAGAACAATGCCGATGGTGGTGAAGATCGCCACTGCGGAACACAGGATGAGCAAAGCCATCACAGAGCGTTCGACGAAGTGACGCGCCCGCATTTGCGGCTGAATGGTGCGAACACCATAGAAGAAGCCACCCGCGACCAGAAGCGCCATGATAACACCCATGAGGATGTTACTTGTCGTGTTCAAACTCTTGTAGATCTCAGCTGCATGTTCTTTGCCAGCATCCACGAAGCCAACAATGCCGCCGAACGCAAGCGCACGGGCATCACGCAGGAACGCTTCGACTGCAGGTTTGGACAACCCGCTCATGAAGTCGGCGCTCTGGCTGCTCACAATGTTGTTCATGATGTTAGGCGCAACAATCACCCAGACAATAAGGGCAATCAGCGCTGGAACCACGGTCACAATTGCAAGAAAACCGCCATGGTAACCAGGGCGGGAATGCAAAGCGGACAACTGACCGTTAACAACTTGGAGTGATCTCGATCGGCCATAGAAAGTGGCCAGAACAAACACTGCAATTAGGATGAAGAAGTAAGTCCAGAACATCTAAATCTGGCCCTTTTAAAGAGATCGGTACAAAATTCGGCTGGATCGGAAGCCAAAAAGAGCCGGCCCGCAAACGCGGACCGGCCCGTTCTAATCAAGCAATTAGAACTTCAGTGGAGTCATCGCTGCTGCGGAAGCTGCAACTTCTGCACGACGCTCGTCTGACAGCGGGATCAGACCCTTGTCAGCCAGGTAACCTTCGCTACCCCAAGTGTCTTCGTTGGTGAACTCAGCAACGTATTCTGCGATGCCTGGGATCACGCCAACGTGCTCTTTCTTCACGTAGAAGTACAAAGAGCGAGATACTGGGTAAGAAGCGTCAGAGATAGCTTCGAAAGTTGGTGCAACGCCACCGATGCTTGCGCCCTTAACCTTGTCAGCATTCTGATCAAGGAAGGAGAAGCCGAAGATGCCGAAAGCAGCTGGGTTAGCGTTGAGCTTCTGAACGATCAGGTTGTCGTTTTCGCCAGCTTCAACATAACCGCCGTCTTCACGGATTTCGGTGCAAACGTCGCCTTCCAGGCCAGCTTCTGCTGCGCCAGGAACTGCTTCACAGCCTTCTTCCATGACCAGCTCTTCGAAAGCGTCACGGGTACCGGAGGTCGGAGGAGGACCGAGAACTTCGATCTTCTCGTTTGGCAGAGAAGGATCGATTTCAGACCAGTTGGTGTATGGGTTTGCAACCAGCTTGCCGTCAACTGGAACCTGCTTTGCAAGTGCCAGGAAGATCTGCTCGCGAGTTACGTCCATGGAAGGACCAGTGATCGCGTTTGCAAGTACGATACCGTCGAAACCAACGGTAACTTCTACTGGAGTTACACCGTTACCCTGACAAGATACCAGTTCCTTCTCCTTCATACGACGAGAAGCATTGGTAATGTCTGGAGTACCTTCACCGACGCCTTCACAGAACAGCTTGATGCCGCCGCCAGAGCCAGTGGATTCTACTACTGGAGTTTTGAATTCAGTCTTCTGACCGAACTGCTCAGCAACTGCTGTAGAGAACGGGAAAACTGTAGAAGAACCAACGATCTGGATCTGATCACGTGCCTGTGCGGAACCTGCTGCAATGGTTCCAGCAAGAGCGAGCGCTGCAACGCCTGCGAATGCTTTGATTTTCACCTTAAGTCTCCTTGGGAGTCTAGGTTGTAAACTGAATGAGAACCCGCGGCCATCCCTGCGAGTCCCGCGTAACCTAACCGTCACGGGTGATGTTTATATGAAGGTTTTATTTCAGTTTAATGACACACCAAGGCCTTGAAAACTCTAGGGTAATGATTAGGTTTCCAAGTCAGTTAAATGTTTTACAGCGCCCGGAATTAACACGGAAAATGAGGCCCCGGAACCTGGCTCACTCTCAATTTCCAAGCGAGCTCTGTGGCGCGTAAGGATGTGTTTTACAATAGCTAATCCGAGGCCGGTGCCCTTCATCTGACGGCTGGTTTCAGTGTCAGCGCGATAGAAACGCTCCGTCAATCTGGGCAGGTGCTCCTGATCAATTCCCGGCCCATAATCACGAACCTCGACGATCCAGCTGACGCCTTCCTGCCGCTCTTGATCCCTTTTAAGGGTCACGTCGACTCGCCCACCGCTGCCGCCGTACTTCAGAGCGTTCTCAATCAGGTTATCGATCACCTGCACAAGCTCGTCACGCTCGCCGCGCACATCAACCCGCTCATCAGGCAGGGATAAATTAACAGTAACACCCTGCTCTCGCGCAAGCGGCGCCAGTGCATCCGAGGAATGTTGAATCACATGACGCAAGTCCAACACTGATTCCGGTTGAACGTGCACCTTCATTTCAATGCGAGACAGAGACAGAAGGTCATCAATGAGCCGTCGCATGCGCTCCCCCTGATCCAACATGATCTGGAGAAAGCGATCTCTGGCCTGCGCATCTTCCCGAGCGGGCCCCTGCAAGGTTTCAATGAAGCCTGTCATTGAGGCAAGCGGAGTGCGCAGCTCATGGCTGGCATTGGCCACGAAGTCCGCACGCATACGTTCGAGGCGGCGTGATTCCGTAAGGTCCCGGATCACGACAAGTATTAGACCGGGTCGGGATTGGCCCGTTGATTGATTGCGCGTGCCGGACACAGACCACAGCGGAGCAATATGCGCTTCCAGCCAAAGCTCCATGGGCACCTTCTCAGACCACTCAATAATCTCGGAGGGGCCACCTTCGCTGACGCGGTCCAAAGCCTCCAGCAAGGAAGGCGCGCGAATGCGAAAGGAGAGTGGGTCACCGACGGCGATCATGCCGAAGCGTTTTTGCGCGGCCAGATTCACATAGCGCGTCGTTCCGCGGTCATCGACAACAAAGCAGGGATTCGGCAGCGCGTTCACCGCAGATTTCATGCCGCGATCCACGATCTCCTCGGCGGCACGCCGGGACGCCCCGCTTGGGGGCTTGAGAATTGTGCGGCTTTTCATGCCGCCCCCAATAATCACCGTGAACACCAGAGCAAAACCGGTGAAAGCAGCCCAGAGCGGCACATTGAATGCGACTTGAAACAGTCCAAACACCAGCGCAACAGCCAGCAGAACCCACCGAACATCGATGGTCTTTCTGTAAACTGTTTGCCGATTGAGCCGTATTCCAAGGGGCTCATTAGACAGCTGGGGACGCTCTGAATACTCTTCGGACATTTAAGACCAATTATTTTTTTAACGCACGACGGCTCGCGGTGGGACCGACAACTCGACGAGTAATTGCCGAAGCTTAGCAGAGCCTGCATGACATTCTCGCGACGAGAAAGCCAAATTTCGCAGGTCTTATACTGCTGATTTCGTAGGGTGTTGACGATCTTTACTCATTTTAGCCGCCAAACAATATTTTGCTCTACGCAATAGTATCTAACGTGCAAGACGAGACGCTTCGGAGCCTGTGAAATATAAACAGAATTTGATCAAACATGATAGCCAGCAAATAATCTCATGAAAAGCCGCGAAAAGACTCCAGCATCCGCCAGCACAACAAGATGACCGGCTAAATCTAGTTTTCAAACTGAGAAATGCTCAACGATCGTTCTGAATGCGCTTTTTGAAGCCCCTCAGAATGAAGGCCCACCCTGCTCCGGAGCTCATCGCCTCCAGATAGCCTGGCCACCCTTCGCCATACCGTTCGAAGTGAACATGTTTGACTTCGAAGCGCGTATTATTGCCTCCAGGCGCAAAGCGAAAGATGACTTCACCTGCTTCCTCTGGCAGGGGAATGAGCAGGCTGTTCGGGGAGATTTGCCAAGCAATGCGGAGCGAGTCACCGGGCAGCCGTTTAAGGACAGTGCCCCATATCAGACGGCGGCCATCCGGCAGGTCCTCAAAGCACAGCCCGCGCTCTCGTGCCTCCATGCCCACGACGCCTTGCCCCATCTCGGAGAATCGATACTCCATGGGCCACCAGCGATCGATTTCACGCTCGAACACCTTGAATGCCGTTTCAGGAGCACACGGGAGCAACATGTGATAGGTGCATTCTTGGCGACTGCCATGCATGAAGGACTGATGATCAGCCATGAGCATCTCCGACTTCTCCTCCAATTTTGATCGCCCCTGAGAAAGTAACCATCTAACAATTAAAGGTGGCACAAGACAGTTTGACTACACCAAGTGGCGAGCCCCGTCATTACGGTAAGGTCATTTCGTCCTACGCATTTCTCGGTATTCTTAACGCTTCACCAACGGTGCCGTGACGCATGCGCTCAGGTCTGCGCTGGCCAACGCAAAACAGCGCCCGCCAGCGCAAAAAATACGCCTTTCATGCAAACCAACGTTTAGTTGCGCTTGCCGCGCGCGCATTCTATGACTGCCCCAACTGGGGAGACGACAGAATGACAGAACTCACCTTTGACCGTGACTTCGATCCCGCCTACGGAAGCGCTGTGCAAGTTGCACCTCGGGTTCAACGCGTGACCTGCCAAAACCCTAGCCCGCTTACGTTTTTCGGCACCAACTCCTATCTGATTGGTGAAAATGAGGTCGCTGTTCTTGATCCCGGCCCCGAAAATGACGATCACTTGGCGGCTCTTCTTTCGGCTATTGGCGGGCGGCCTGTGAAGGCCATTCTGGTCAGCCACACCCATGTGGACCATTCTCCGCTCTCACGGAAACTGCAGGCCAAAACCAAGGCGCCAATTTTCGGTTGTCCCCCTCATATGCGTGCTGAAGCGTTTTCAGATATGCCCGAAAATCCCATGGAGGCGAGTGCTGATCTGGACTATCAGCCAGACCGAATCCTTGGCGAAGGCGAGCGTTTTCATGTGGATTCGCTGGAGCTGGAAGTAGTGCCAACTCCCGGTCATACCGTGAACCATTTGGCCTTTGCGCTCACCGAGCAGGACCTCCTGTTTCCTGCTGACCATGTGATGGCATGGGCGACGACGGTGGTCGCGCCGCCAGACGGCGCGATGGGCCTTTACATGAACTCGATCGAGCGCCTCTTGGAACGCCCGGAGCGAAGATACCTTCCTGCACATGGCGGCGAAATTGCAAAGGCGCATCAATACCTTGAGGGCCTGCGCGCGCACCGGCTCAGCCGGGAAGCCGCCATCATTGAGCGCCTGAAGGCGGGCGACAAGACCATTCCCGAGATGGTTGAAGTGATCTACGCCGACGTGGCGAGGAACCTTCACGGCGCGGCCGCCCTGAACGTTCTGGCTCACCTTGAGGAGCTGTGCGCACGCGGTGAGGTTGACTGCGAAGGCCCCATCTCTCTTGAGAGTTACTACCGCTTTCTGGCGTAAAACTCAGGCGTATTGCGAAGAGCCATGGCGGTTTTGTCGTGTTGAGGCCTTGGAAAAAAACAGCGCACCTTTTAGCGTTGATGGCTGAATAGTCTTTAACCCCCTTATCCCCCTAGACGTGGACATCCATGACCTTTGATTTTGATAGAATAATCGACCGTCGAAACACCAACTCCCTCAAATGGGATCTGATGGAAGCGCGTTATGGAGTTTCCAAGGACACCGGCATTCCAATGTGGGTTGCGGACATGGACTTTCTGCCGCCGGATGCTGTCAACGAGATGCTTCAGGCGAACGCGGCCCACGGCATCAACGGCTATTATGGAGATGAGAGCTCCTACCAAAATGCCATTGTATCCTGGTTGGACCGGCGCCATGGGTACACGGTTGATCCCGCTTGGATCACTACTGTCCCCGGAGTGGTTCCCGGTTATTCCCTCGCCATTCAGGCTTTTTCAGAACCGGGCGACGGCGTACTCGTGTTCTCACCGGTGTATCATGCATTTGGCCGTGCGATTGAGGCCAATGGCCGCAAAGTCGTAGAAAGTGAATTGGTTCAAAGGGATGGCCAGTATCACATGGACTTTGAAGGCCTTGCTGATCTGGTTGACGAGCGCACCAAGATCCTTCTGTTGTGCTCTCCGCACAATCCCGGCGGGCGTGTTTGGACCGAGGAAGAGCTACGCGAACTCTGCGACTTCTGCCTCAAACGCAATATACTTATCATCTCTGATGAAGTGCACCACGATCTGGTGTTCGATGGGCACCGGCATGTTGTGACGGCCACCCTGTCTGAGGAAATTGCAGCCAACACCATCACCTTTGCTGCTGCATCCAAGACCTTTAATCTGGCAGGTTTCATGACCGCTGCGGCGATCATTTCCAACCCGGAGATCCGCAGAAAATATGTAAGGCAGGTACATGCTTGCGGACTTGGGCCGAACCGGCTCGGCATTCTTGCAACCGTTGCCGCATACGATCATGGCGAGCTGTGGCTTGAAGCGTTACTCCCCTATCTCAAACACAATGAGGAAAGGTTCGCGGAGGGATTAGAGGCAGCTATTCCCGGCGCAAAAGTCATGCGGATGCCAAGCACTTACCTCTCCTGGGTCGATATGTCGGGCGTAGATTTGGAGTTCAAGGAGATCGTCAACCGGATCGAACAAGAAGCCCAGATCGCGACCAATCTGGGAGCAGCGTTCGGCAAGGGCGGCGAGCAGTTCATGCGCTTCAATCTGGCCTGCCCAACGAGCGTGGTGAAGGACGCACTCGGGCGCATTGAGCACGTGTTTGAAGACCTTCGCACGCAGGCCACAATCGGGTAACCTGTTGCGAAAACTTAAGAAAGAAGGCCGCTCATTGAGGGCGGCTTTTTTTTGTGCTAGTTCAGCGTGGGCTTCAAACCGGGTACAGGTGTGAAGTCTGAGATGGGATCTTCCTCGAGAAAGTCCGGCATTGGTCCGACATCGGACAGAGGCTCATCATCACTGACAGCCGCCTCAGCCTCGAAAACCGGTGTGACGCCGTAGGTTTCAAGCAGTACGCTGTCCAATAACTCCAAAAATTCCCGGATATGGCGCGCATTAGCGCCTAGGTCATGCTGACCGAACCGTGAAGCGGAGCGAATGTCCATCAACGCGCCAACACGGTCTGGCGTGATCCGCATGGAGAAGTCATCCTTGAAGGCAATTACAGGCGTTGTCACCTCCGCCAACAGCAAGGAAGGCTCATCCGCAAGATCAGGCGGCTGGTTGCTGACGATTTCCCATCCGAGACGGCCCATTGTTTCTTGCGCGGCACGGTGCAGTTCATGCGGCGAAATGCGGAATCTACGTGGCACTACATCCGGATAGCCGGTTTTTTGCAGGTCCTGATGCTGCGGAGTAAATCGATCGCTGGCTGTCGCGCCAATGGTAAGCGGAGGCGGGTTCACCATGTCGGTTGAGACGTCATTGATGTTTGGATAGGCAGAGGCACTCCAAACCCCAAAAGCCAATGGAACCAATGCAATACAGCCGTAAAGGAACCCCCAGAAGGCATTGGCGAAACCTTTTCCGCCATCGCGCCACAGATCAACCACCGCATAAAGGGACATAAGAATGCAGAGGCCAGCCAGCGCACTCCCAAACAACATCACGATGACGAGAGTGTTGGCGTTAATGAGTTCCCACCGGTGGGCAAGAACCGCAACGACAAGGGTGGGAATGGAAACAGCGCCGATCTGACGGCTTCGCCATGCGGCCTTGGAGATTCGCAATGGCAAGCGGCTGACAATCACCCTGTCTACTCCCTGTTCCAAGTCTTATGGGGCCCGGCAAAGACCGCGCCCCAATTTCTACAGGCTCAGACAGTCGGCAGTTCATACTCCCGGAACTGTTCACGAAGCGCCGTTTTCTTGATCTTACCGGTTGCCGTGTGTGGCAGCTCTTCTACAAACACCACATCATCCGGCATCCACCACTTGGCGATCTTACCCTCCATAAATGAAAAAATGCTATCCTTGGCAATCTCTTCCCCCTGTTTTGGTACGATGACCAGCAGAGGGCGCTCATCCCACTTGGGGTGATGAATGCCAATCACAGCGGCTTCCGCCACTTGTGGATGCCCAACAGCAAGATTTTCCAACTCAATGGAAGAAATCCACTCGCCGCCGGACTTGATCACGTCTTTGGAGCGGTCAGTGATTTGCATGTAGCCATATTCATCAATATGGGCAACATCGCCGGTGTCGAAGTAGCCTTCGTCATCGAGTGGATTTCCGCCCTCACCCTTGAAGTAGGACTTGGTAATGGCTGGCCCGCGCACCATGAGCTTGCCGTAGGTCTTGCCATCCCACGGCTGTCGGTTGCCTTCATCGTCCGTGATCTTCATTTCAACACCAAACGGCGCATGCCCTTGTTTTTCCTGAAGGTCGAGACGGGCATCCCCCTCCAGATGGGCCAGTTCCGGCTTGATGGAGCAAATGGTGCCCAAGGGGCTCATCTCTGTCATGCCCCATGCATGCATGACGTGAACGCCATACTTGTTTTCAAAGGCCTCCATGATCGTGCGAGGGCACGCGGCACCACCAATCAGAACACGCTCAAGATGCAGGAGTTCCTTGCCACTTTTCTCAAGGTACTGAAGCAGCATGAGCCAAACAGTCGGCACGGCCGCCGTGAAGGTTACCTTTTCGCTGTCCAACAATTCCCAAATGGCTTCGCCATCCATGCGCGCGCCCGGCAGCACCATTCCAGAGCCATTAAGAGCCGCAACAAATGGCAAGGCCCAACCATTGGCATGGAACATCGGCACCACAGGTAGAATGCGGTCTCTACTGCCCAGACCCATCATGTCTGGCAGGCAGCCTGTCATGGCATGCAAAATGTTGGAGCGGTGCGAGTACAGGACCCCCTTGGGGTTTCCTGTTGTGCCGGAGGTGTAGCACAGGCCTGCAGCTGCGTTTTCGTCCAACTCTAGCCAACGGAAGTCACTGTCTGCTGCGGCAATGAAGCTCTCGTACGCGACTGCCGGCAGATCCGTAGCTGGCATATGTGCATCATCCGTGAGAACAACGACCTTCTCAACCGTGTTCAGCTTGTCCCAAATGGCTTCAACCAGCGGAACGAAAGTCAGGTCGACAAAGATCATTCGATCTTCGGCGTGATTGATGATCCATGCAATCTGCTCTGGAAACAGCCGCGGATTGACCGTGTGGTAGATCGCTCCAACGCCCATGATGCCGAACCAGGCCTCAACGTGGCGGCTGGTGTTCCACGCGAGCGTGGCGATGCGGTCCCCCATTTTCACGCCACTCTGATCCAGCCTTTTGGCCAGCTGCAGCGAACGCGCCCGCAATTGAGCGTAGTTGACCCGGGTGATATCACCCTCAACCGAACGCGTTACAAACTCTCGATTTGGAAAATTCAGCGCTGCGTGGTCAATCAGTTTTGAACACACCAGTGGCCAGTCTTGCATGAGACCTAACATAGTTCCCCCCATATTGTATTGGACTGTCATGTTTCCGTTTACGGAACACTCTGCCAAGGGGAACTATGCTCTGTCTAGTCAAAGGCCCTTACCAAATGGGCGGATAAGAGACATTTATTTCAATTGCTTCGGACGTGATCAGAGGTTCAGCGCCATGTCCCGCAGGCCCAGAACCTGTTTCAGCCCAGCAAGAGTTGAAAGGGTCACGTCACTGTGGCCTTCAAATTCTTCCGCAGACAACACGCCCGTGGCAACACCAACGCGAACCATCCCCGCCTTGTGAGCTGCATGCATGTCATGAAGACTGTCGCCCACCATGGCGATGTGCTTTGGTTCAATGCCAACACGTTCTGCAAAGGCAAGGAGCTGCCCTGCTTCCGGCTTGGCGCCAAAGCCACTGTCAAAGCCAGCGATAAAGCAGAAGTAATCTGCAAGGCCAAGTTGTTTCAACTGAGAGATCGCCGATTCTTCGCTGCCGTTCGTCGCAAGACCAATAGGCAAGCCCGCCTGGTTGATCCGTTCCAACACCTCTTTCACATCTGGAAAAGCGGTAATGGTTTCGGCAGCCTTCTCAACGGTCCAACGTTCGATTTGGGAAACCAATTCCATGTCGCCCTCGCGCCCGAGCATTTTCAGCCAAGGCTTGCTCTGTTCAACGAGTGTGGTGACGCGGATTGGGCTGTGAGGGTGAAACGCTCCGGCGTGGAAATCATAGCCAGCTGCCTCACCCATTTCGTGCGCCAGAGCCTCATCTCCATCCGCGAGATTGAACAGCATGTACTTGTATGCCGGAGCCCATGTGCGATCCAGGTCGGTAAGGGTTCCGTCACGGTCAAAAACAATGGCTTTGATAGTCAAAGGGGCCTTCTTTCTCTTTGCGAGAGGTTGGTTTGAGTCTTGGATTGCGCGCGGCAGGATGTGCCACCAATGGCACAGCATTAAGGTAAGTCGGCGTCTGTGGATGAAACTACGGGTTCAAACCTACGGCTTGCCGTGGAGATGGTGTGCCCATCGGGCAACATCACGCGATCAATTGTCACTCAGGAAAATTCCCGATTCTGAGAAAGGTTCGCTTCAACGTGACACGAAGTCGCTCGCCGAAGGTCTAGGTCCTTGTATTTCCTTGCATACTGCCCCTCCCTCAGAATCTATTCCGTAAAGGTAATTATGTAAAACAACATATGTGGGAAACATAGACCGAGACATTCCGTCCTGTAGTTTCGTTAACCGGAATGGGTTCATCATGATCTTGCCTGATTTGGAGAGCATTCCTTTAGGTGGAACCCTATACACGAAATGACGCGGGGAACTGCACGCAGAAGATGCGGTCTCTCGCCAGCAGCAGAGTCCTGAGGGACAAAATAGATGGTTAGCGCACAAGCACTTGCACCGAAGAAATCCGAAAAGCCAGACCTCGACGCTTACTACAAGCCGGTCGGCATCAATGCCATCAATGCAGCAAGCTGCGACTGCTGCTGCTCCAAGGAAAAGAAGCAGACGTCCGCCAAGGATCGCAGCTTCGAGTATCCGCTCCCAACAGACTGATAAGTTCTAACGCAAGAGACAGTCCTCCACATGGACTGTCTCTTTGCTGTTTTAGATCACGGATAGAGGCGCTCTTTATCCCAACCGTCTTCCAGCGTTGAACGACGGAAGACGAACCGGTCGTGAAGGCGGAACGTTCTGTCGTGCCAGAACTCGATTTCGAGTGGCTCGACGCGGAAGCCTGACCAATGGTCCGGGCGCGGAATGTCGCCGATTGCGAATTTCGCGGCGTAGCGCGCCACTTCCTTCTCCAAAGCGAATCTGCTTTCCAGCGGCCGAGATTGCTTTGAAGCCCATGCTCCGATGCGGCTGCCGCGCGGACGGGACTTGTAGTAATCGTCCGCCTCTTCATCGGTCACCCGTACAACCGGACCGCGTACCCGAATCTGACGGCGCAGACTCTTCCAATGGAAACACAGGGCCGCTTTTGGGTGAGACAACAGCTCCTCCCCTTTGGCACTGTCGAAATTTGTGTAGAAAACAAAGCCCTTTTCATCAATTCCCTTCAAGAGAACCATACGGACGTTCGGCAGGCCGGTCTCATCAACCGTAGCGAGTGACATGGCATTTGGGTCATTGATCTCTGATTTCTCAGCTTCTTTCAGCCAATCCGCAAACAGTCTAAAAGGTATGTCCTCGTCATCCGGGTAACCTTTTGTAAACAAGTTTTCTAGATTTTCGTTTACATCGCTCATTGTTGTGTTCTCGCAGCTTTGGGCATGGATCTGTGAAATTCAGGCAATCACTAGATAAGCGTTTTAGAGAGGGCCGACGGTCCGATGCAAGTGTTGAAAGTTACTTATAGCAAACTGCGACAACTTAGCCAGATTGGTCTATGCGTGCTTTCGCTGCTTTTAGTGTCAGGCTGTTCACAGATGTCCTTCACCTTGGGAAACTCTGAATACACCGAGCCCAAGGACCTTACGGAGACACTTTCTTCGACCGAAGCCCAACCGGAAGCAGCAATAGATGGCACCGATCGGGATCTGATTACCTTAAAAATCGCCGAGGCTCTGCAGGAGAAGGAAAACGGTGTTTACACCGCAGAACCCGTCGCCTGGAACAATCCGCGCAGTGGCAACAGTGGCACCATAACCTCCATCTTCCAGATCGATGTTGAAGGCATGTCAGGCTGCGCCGACTTCATCACCAGTGCCAACACCGTGGGCGGTGTACGTGCCTATCATGGCCGAACCTGCCCAGACGGTGCCAACAACCAGAAAATAGTGCGTCTTGCCCCCTTCTCCAGCGGCGGACAAGGCTAATACTCTGGGATAGCGCCCGAACCAGCTGCAAACGGCTGCCTTTTCTTAACGAACTGGCTATACATCAGCTTGGCGACGGGCCTCTGGAGAAACTAATCATTGCTTCCTACATTGAGTAGTACTCTAATGCCTCCTGACAATCTGGCATGTGTACATGTGCGCACGCACACTTAACCCTTGTGTTCTGATGGCTGACCTATGAGAGATCCCTATTCCGTTCTCGGTATCGACAAGAAAGCAACTGCTGCTGACATCAAGAGCGCATTCCGAAAGCTGGCTAAAAAATATCATCCTGACCAGAACAAGGACAATCCGAAGGCTCAGGAGAAGTTTGCCGAAATAAACTCAGCCTATGAGATCCTTGGTGACGCGGAAAAGCGCGCCCAGTTTGATCGTGGCGAGATTGATGCAGATGGCAAGCAGCGCTTCTACAGCGGTGGCTTTGAAGGCTTCCATGGCTACAATGAAACGGCCGACCCTCGAGGTGGCTTTCGCTTCGATCAGGCCCGCGGTGGCGGTGGCGGCGGCGGCGGTTTCGACGACATTCTAAATGACATTCTCGGCGGTTTTGGCGGCGGCCGGCGGCGCAGTGCATGGAGCGGCAGCGCAGGCGCTGGTGACTTCTCTCAAACCGGCGCAGCAGGCGGCAAAGCGCGTCAGGCAAAGCGCGGCGCGGACGCAAGCATTGTGACCCGTGTTCCCCTGGAGGATCTGGTCCAGAACGGCAAGACCCGCGTCAAGCTGCCGAACAAGAAGACCGTTGAGGTCAAGATCCCACCGGGCACCCGTGAAGGTGACAAGATACGCCTCAAGGGCCTCGGTTTTGCGAGCGAGCCCGGTGGCCCTGCGGGTGATGCACTCGTTGAAATCCGGTTTGAGGAGCACCCAATCTACACCGTTGATGGCGATGACCTGCGCGTTGATTTGCCGATTGCTCTTTACGAAGCGGTGCTTGGTGCCAAAGTGAAGGTGCCGACGTTGGATGGTGCCGTGAATCTGACCATTCCTGAGTATGCCAGCGGCGGCAAGGTGATGCGCCTTCGTGAGAAGGGTTTGCCGAAGAAGTCCGGCGGACGTGGTGACATCTACATCACTTTGCGCATCAAGATGCCTGAGCGCCAGGACGACGAACTCAACACGCTCATGAAGGCGTGGAAGGAAGTTGCACCTTACAAGGCGCGCGGCCCTGAATACGATTAGGGCGCGGTCATGCCCCCCAAAGAAAAGCCCGCCGAGTTGGCGGGCTTTTTTAGTTTGACCTAGTCCTTGACGACCGCCTTTAACGAGGCGGGTGCCGGAATGTCATCTGGTACGAAGAAGTCCTGGAACAGATCCATCTCCGGGTTGACGCGGTACTGATCGAAATCAGTAACACCGGTGTCGGCCAGCAGGTTGTCATCGATGAAGAAGTTGCCTGAGCATTCTTTTGAGGAACGGTTGAAGATCTCATAGGCGGCGTCCGCCATGATTTGCGGCGTGCGGCTGGCCTGCATCATCTGATCGCCACCGAGCAGGTTGTTGACCGCAGCTGTTGCGATGGAAGTGCGCGGCCACAAGGCATTGACGGCAATGCCCTTGGGGCGCAGTTCCCCCGCAAGACCAAGAACCACAAGGCTCATGCCATATTTGGCTATGGAGTACGCGGTGTGGTTCTTGAACCACTTTTCCTGCATGTCGAGCGGCGGTGACAGCATCAAGATATGCGGGTTATCCGAGTTCTTCAGATAAGGGATCGCCAGCTTTGAGCACAATAGGGTGCCACGGGTATTGATTTGGTGCATGAGGTCAAAGCGCTTCATGTCAATCGCTTCAACAGGGGTCAGATTAATAGCGCTGGCGTTGTTGACCACAATATCGATGCCGCCAAAGGTTTCAGCGGTTTTCGCCATGGCTGCAGCGACGGACTCATCATCGCGCACGTCCACTACCAGTGGCAGAGCCTTGCCACCAGCCTTTTCGATTTGCTCTGCTGCGGTATAAATGGTGCCTTCCAGCTTTGGATGTGGCTCCGCCGTCTTGGCTGCGATGGTGACGTTGGCACCATCTTGAGCGGCCTTCAAACCAATGGCCAAACCGATGCCGCGAGAAGCGCCGGTGATGAAAAGTGTTTTACCCTTTAAGGACATTTGTCCCCTCCCTAAAAAAATAGTGCGCAGGACTACTTCTGCATGAACGCGATGAACGCCTGCTTGGCTTCCTCCGAGCGCAAGCGCTCGCCAAACAGGCCGATTTCTTCCGCAATTCGGGCTTCCAGAGGTGCTCTGTTGCCGCGCACCAAATCGCGAGACAGCTTCATTGCCTCAGCAGGCATCTGCGAAATGCGCGTTGCCAGTTCCAGCGCTTCCGTTTCGAGGTCTTCTGGAGAGACCACCTTGTTAACGAGCCCCGCTTCACGTGCGCGCTCAGCGTCGAACTTTTCGCCAAGACACAGCAACTCGAACGCGCGCTGATGCCCCATGATCGCAGGAGCCAGCAAAGTGGAACCCGCTTCCGGCACCAGACCGAGATTGACAAATGGCGTTTTGAAAGTGGCCTGAGTGGAGGCAACGACCATGTCACAATGCATCAGCATTGTGGTTCCCACACCGACGGCCAGGCCGTCGACGCCCGCAATTGTTGGCTTTGGCAGGTTCGGCAGAACCTTGAGAAACTCGGCCACCCAGCCACCAACTTCGCCACCCATTGCGAACTTCATGAAGTCGCCAATGTCGTTGCCAGAAGAGAACGCCCCTGGAACGCCCAAGATCAGATTACACCCGACAGTATCGTCATCACGGCTCAATGCCTCGGTGATGCCCTTGTACATATCTGAGGTGATCGCGTTCTTCTTTTCTGCGCGGTCCATCCGGATGACCTGAACCGCGCCCTTCATTTCGATGGTAATCATGTAGCAGCCCTTTCGAGGTTTAAGCGAATTCCGCCATATTGACCGAAAGTACGCCTTCGCCTGATTCAATCACGGCTTCCTTCAGGCCTGCTGTTTCACCGAGTTCTGTCTCTGCGAAGGCACGTGCCAGCTGTACACGACGTTTGTGGGCAAGTTCATCTTCCCCCTTAGACGCAATTGCGCCCTTGGCGAGCATTGCACCACCCAGAGTGAGGCCCGCAAGCTTCAGGAACGGAGTTGCACCAGCAAGGGCTTCGCCGGTTTTGCCCGCGCCTTGCGCCTCCAGAAGCCAAAAGGCTGCAGCTTCAAAGTCATCAATTGCGGACTTCAGCTTGCGAGCAGTATGGCCGAGATCAGAGGTGTTTTCTGCGCTCACGGCGGCTTCCACCTCACGCAGCTCTGCAACAAACGCCTTGAGGTGCTCACCGCCAGACAGAGGCAACTTGCGCATGACGAGGTCCATGGCCTGAATGCCGTTGGTCCCTTCATAGATTGGTGCAATACGCGCATCTCTGAGATGCTGGGCGGCACCAGTTTCTTCTACAAACCCCATGCCTCCGTGCACCTGAATGCCGATGGAGGCAACATCTACACCGATATCGGTGGAGTAACCCTTTGCGATTGGAGTCAGCAGACCAGCACGCTCGCTCCAGAACTTTTTCTGCTCTGGGTCTGTTGCGGCCTTCGCCATATCCAAGGCGTGGGCACAAGCGAAACAGATGGCACGGGCGACTTGTGCCTTGGACTTCATGGAAAGAAGCATGCGCTTGACGTCCGGCAGCTCAGCAATCGGGCTCATGCCTTCCTCAGTAGAGCCCGGTGCCTTGCCTTGACGACGCTCAAGGGCATAGGCCAGCGCTTCCTGGAAGGCGAGCTCTGCAATGCCAAGGCCCTGCACACCAACAGCGAGGCGGGCGTTGTTCATCATGGTAAACATGCAGGCAAGGCCGCGGTTTTCTTCACCAACGAGGTAGCCAATGGCGCCGCCCTCGTCTCCATAAACCATTGTGCAAGTTGGCGAGCCATGGATACCGAGCTTGTGCTCGACACCTGCTACACGGACGTCATTCAGCTCTCCAAGCGAGCCATCTTCGTTGACCATGTACTTCGGCACCACAAACAAAGAGATGCCGCGTGTGCCTGCAGGCGCATCCGGAAGGCGCGCCAACACAAGATGAACGATGTTGTCGGTCATGTCGTGGTCGCCATAGGTGATGTAGATCTTTTGGCCAAAGATCTTGTAGGTGCCATCCCCTTGAGGCTCTGCCCGCGAGCGCAGCGCACTAAGATCGGACCCCGCCTGAGGCTCAGTAAGGTTCATCGTGCCGGTCCACTCACCTGAAATCAGTTTTGGCAGGTAGGTGGACTTGAGGTAATCGGAGCCATGGGTTTCAATCGCCTCCACCGCCCCGATTGTCAGGGTCGGGCCGAGCGTAAAGGCCATGCTGCCGGAGTTCCACATCTCCATCACAGCCACATGAAGCATGTTGGGCAGACCCTGCCCGCCGAACTCAGGCGAACCCGTCAGCGAGTTCCAGCCGCCCTGATACCAGTTGGTGTAACACTCTTTCCAGCCCGGCGTGGTTTTCACCCACCCATCTACCAGCTTGGCACCATCCAGGTCGCCTTTGCGGTTCAATGGCGCGATCTCTTCCTCTGCAAACTTGGCTGCTTCAGAAAGAATTGCGTCCACCAGATCATCCGTCAGCTCTTCATTTCCCGGCATGCCCTGCAGCTGCTTGAGGCCGGTCACTTCTCTAAGGGTAAAAGCAATTTCATTAACTGGTGCGCGATACATTTTGTCATCCTCCCGAACAGCGGCTTGACGAAAAGCAATTTGCCCCCCAAAACGCCGCAGTTAACTCGTGTTGCCTCGGACATTAGTACGCTTAACCTTATCGTCAAGCTTTCCGCTGGGGCAGATACACCTCTACATTGGTCGAACTACGGATTAGAGTATGGAACGCTGGCGGCTGGCACCCTCAAACCTTGATTTTGAAAAGGATGAGAGATTTGCTCGTGTTTGCGAGGCATTAAAGGCTGGGCAACTGGTCGCGGTGCCTACCGAAACCGTTTACGGCCTTGCCGCAGATGCTACCAATGGACTGGCTTGTGCTGGCATTTATGAGGCGAAGGGACGCCCTCAGTTCAACCCGCTCATCTCCCATGTGGAAAGTGTAGAGGCTGCGCGTTTGCACGGTGTCTTCAATGAGGATGCTGACAAACTGGCAGCTGCCTTTTGGCCGGGACCACTGACCCTTGTGTTGCCGCGCCGCGAAACATCCAATGTAAGCACACTCGCCACAGCGGGTCTCGACAGCATTGCCATCCGCGTTCCCAATGCACCGATCATGCAGGCGCTTGCCCGAGCCACCGGCTGCCCTCTGGCCGCTCCAAGCGCTAACCTCTCCGGTCGCATAAGCGGCACGACAGCCGACGACGTGATCAACGACCTCGAGGTGCACCTTGCATTCATTATCGATGCTGGCGCAACCACAGTTGGGGTTGAGAGCACCATCATCTCCCTGATCGGGGAACAGCCAACCCTGCTGCGCCCCGGCGGCATTGCGCGCGAAGATGTTGAGAAGGTGCTGGGCAAGAAGTTGGTGCGGGCAGGTACAGATGATAGTGCCCCAGCAGCGCCCGGCATGCTGACATCCCACTACGCCCCAAGAGGCTATGTGCGCCTGAATGCCAGCGAAGTGTATGAAGGGGAAGCATTGATCAACTTCGGCTCAGCACAGTTGGCCGGTCAGGACAAGGCAGCGGCGGTCATCAATCTAAGCACTGAGGGCTCGCTAACTGAAGCGGCAAGTCGCTTGTTCATCGCTCTGCGGGAAGCGGACAAAGCAACAACTGTGGGAATAGCCGTCGTCCCCGTGCCAGAAGAGGGGCTCGGGGAAGCAATCAACGACCGCCTCAGTCGCGCTGCTGCACCGCGGACATGAACAACTCCACAACCTGCAAGAAACATCCCAACAAATAGCAATAGATAAAATTGTAATTACTGATCAGAACTATTGCAATAAGGCAACACCCACCCCAAAAATACGCAAATAACCTTAGATCACGCACGATAGTTTGACTTAAGACCTTCTCAGCGGTTCCCAAGTTAACCTTTGTTGTTTACCATCAAATACATGAAGTGAGCGATGCTGCGGACCTCCCCCACGAGCATGAAGGCATGCTCGCACCTTGGCCCGGGGCGGTGTGCGTACTACACGTCCCGGCACTTTCTTTCCTAGCGTTATCATACGGAAGACGTAGGGTTTTGTTTTGCAAAGCCCTCTCGGCAATTGGTCTAGACTGGCTCTAATCCAGCTGATCTGGAGTTGACAGATTGGTGACACTCTGGTGCTTCTAAGGACAATACTTAAGCCATGCTTCTTGGACAGGTCTATTGTCTACACTTTATCTGCATCATCCGAGTTTTCTGGAGCATCTGACGCCCATTGGGCATCCAGAACGCCCAGACCGCCTGCGTGCCATTGACCGCATTTTGGAAAATGAACGCTTTCAAACACTAGAGCGCGATCTCGCGCCGATTGGCCGTTTTATTGACGCAGCAAGGGTACACCCTTCTGCCTTTATCAATCGGCTGCACACGCTCTCCCCAGATGAAGGCCTCGTGCATATCGATCATGATACCACCATGTCGCCCGGCACATGGGAAGCGGCCATGCGCGGAGTTGGAGCCTCCTGCCAAGCGGTGAATGAGGTGATGACCGGCAAGGTTGTGAACGCCTTTGCCAGCATACGGCCACCGGGGCATCACGCCGAGCGCGCACGCGCCATGGGCTTTTGTTACTTTAACAATGCAGCCATTGCAGCGCGCCATGCCCAACAGGAACATGGGGCGGAACGAGTCGCCATCATGGACTTCGACGTTCACCACGGCAACGGTACACAGGAAATCTTCTGGGACGACCCCACGGTCATGTATACCTCAACTCACCAGATGCCACTCTACCCCGGCACCGGGCACAAGACCGAGTGCGGTGAGCATGAAACGATTGTCAACGCGCCAATGACAGAGGGTATGGGCAGTGACGAGTTCCGTGATGCCATGAATTCTGTCATTCTTCCCAAAATTCGGGCGTTTGAACCTGACCTTATCGTCATATCTGCAGGCTTTGACGCCCATGAACGGGACCCGCTGGGCGGCCTGCGTTTGAAAGAGGTTGATTTTGCCTGGGCCACCCAAGTCCTGATGGACATTGCCGACAAACACTGCGAGCGGCGCGTTGTGTCGCTGCTGGAAGGCGGTTATGATCTTGAAGGTCTTGCGCGGTCTGTCGCTGCGCATGTAATGACTTTGATGAACCAGTGAGAGTTTGACTCGGGCTGACATCACTTATGGCAATAAAAATCGGAAAGAGAATACGTGACGACAGACGAAAACGAACAGACCTCTGTTGAGGCTTTGTCTTTCGAAACAGCTCTGGCGCAGCTCGAAACAATCGTTCGCGACTTGGAACAGGGTAACGTGCCTCTGGAAAAGAGCATCGAGCTTTATACGCGCGGCGAAGCTTTACGCAAGCACTGCGACAAACTCCTCAAAGCTGCCGAGGCGCGTGTAGAAAAGATCCAACTTGATACGGCCGGAAAGGCCGCTGGCGTTGAGCCATTGGGCGAATAGTCTGGCGACGTGCCCTGAAAATTATCAAACCCGCTTCGGCGGGTTTTTTGATTCACCGTGCAAGATCGCGGGCCATATCGCACCCAGAAGAATCGATTCCTAATATATCCCCACGAAATTTGCATGCTAGCTACAGGTCAACAACTTTGAGCTGCACCCGCTTAGGGGACTGGAGCACAAGACTTAAATTGGCCGACCAAAGAAATCGATAACAATGATTCAGCTATAACGGCATTCATTCATAAATTAATCATATAACCCACGTAAACGATTCATGTATACGGGTATGTTATTGATAGTGCTCTAGTGAAATGAAATGCTGGAAAGCATGGTTTCTGGGGCTTAGACAAAAAAAAGAGGGCCGCGTAAAAACACGGCCCTAAGTCGATCACTGTGCACGTGGCCCCATCGACCACGGAGAATGGGATAAGCGGTTTTACGACAAAATGCATCACCCTACGGGGTGAGATCTCCGCAATTTCCGATAGAACTCCCAAAATTTAAGTAATCTAACCAAATTGACCAATATTTCACCGCCCCTTGCCTAACTTGAGTGCGTGAACCTATCTAATAATTGCCTGCGTTAAACGACTATTGTAAGCGTGGAGGTCGAAGACGGGCATCAATAAAGACTCAAGTACCGGTGACAAGAATGAAATTTCCTTTGCTCGACAGCATCTCCAGTCCAGCTGATCTGAAGCACATTCCCGAAAACAAACTGCGGGATCTCGCGGACGAGCTGAGAGGTGAGTTGATCGACGCAGTTTCGGTGACCGGTGGTCACCTGGGCGCCGGCTTGGGTGTTGTTGAGCTGACGCTCGCCCTTCACTACATCTTCGACACGCCGAAAGATCGCTTGATCTGGGACGTGGGTCACCAGTGCTATCCCCACAAGATTTTAACGGAACGCCGTGACCGGATACGCACACTGCGTCAGGCTGGCGGCCTGTCTGGTTTTACTAAGCGCGCAGAAAGCGAATACGATCCGTTTGGCGCAGGACACTCCTCAACGTCTATCTCTGCCGGGCTCGGCATGGCTGTGGCGCGAGACTTGTCCGGAGACGACAACAACGTGATCGCTGTCATTGGCGATGGTGCCATGTCCGCTGGCATGGCCTATGAAGCCATGAACAACGCCGGAGCGTTGAAGAGCCGCTTGATCGTGATCTTGAACGACAACGACATGTCGATTGCTCCACCAACCGGCGCCCTGTCGGCCTCCCTCGCCCGCCTCGTGTCCGGGAAGACCTACACCTCTATCCGCGATGTAGCCAAAAATCTGGCACGCGCACTGCCAAAGCCGCTTCAGGAAAAGGCCGCTCTGGCTGAAGAATATGCTCGCGGCTTCCTGGCGGGTGGAACCCTGTTTGAAGAGCTTGGCTTCTATTACGTTGGTCCAGTTGACGGCCACAATCTGGATCATCTGCTACCGATCCTGAAGAACGTGCGTGATGCGCAAGATGGACCCATTCTGGTGCACGTTGTCACCCAGAAAGGCAAAGGCTACCTGCCTGCAGAAAGCGCGAGCAACAAATATCATGCCGTTGCGAAGTTCGATGTGGTCACCGGCAAGCAGTCCAAGCCAAAGGCGAACGCGCCCAGCTACACCAAGGTGTTCGCGCAAAGCCTCATTGAAGAAGCCAAACGCGATGACAAGATCGTCGGCATCACAGCCGCAATGCCAGATGGAACTGGCATGGACCTGTTTGGCCAAGCGTTTCCGAAACGGACTTTTGATGTCGGAATTGCCGAGCAACATGCAGTGACTTTTGCTGCAGGCCTTGCCACGGAAGGGTACAAGCCGTTTTGTGCGATCTACTCTACGTTCTTGCAACGCGCCTATGATCAGGTGGTCCATGATGTGGCCATTCAAAAGCTACCGGTCCGTTTCCCAATTGATCGCGCTGGTCTTGTTGGTGCCGATGGCGCGACCCATGCGGGGTCTTTCGACACAGCCTATTTGAGCTGCCTGCCCGGTTTTGTGGTGATGGCTGCAAGCGATGAAACCGAACTCATGCATATGGTGGCAACCGCAGCTGCTTATGACGAAGGGCCGATCTCCTTCCGCTATCCTCGTGGAGAAGGCGTCGGCATGGAACTGCCAGACCGCGGCACCGTGCTTGAAATTGGCAAAGGTCGCATCGTCAAGGAAGGAACCCGCGTAGCCCTCCTCTCCTTCGGCACGCGCTTGCAAGAATGTCTGGACGCCGCCGAGAACCTCGACGCAGCAGGCTTGAGCACAACTGTTGCAGATGCACGCTTTGCAAAGCCCCTGGATGTTGACCTTCTGCGCCAGCTTGCCACCAACCACGATGTCCTGATTACGATTGAAGAAGGCTCTATTGGCGGTTTCGGCAGCCATGTGGCGCAGTCGTTGGTGAACGCAGGCTTGCTGGATCGTGGCCTCAAAGTGCGCTGCATGACGCTGCCAGACACCTATCAAGACCACAACAAGCCAGAGATCATGTACGCAGATGCGCAGCTCACTTCCGCAGGCATCATGAAACAGGTATTCGAGGCCTTGGGGCGTTCCGAGGAAAGCTCTGCAAAACTGGCATAAACTCTTTCCCGATGTGATCCCGCACTTGATTGTCATCGAGCTTTCTGGCTCGATGCGCCGACGTAGTATACTCATCTCCTGTTTAGTTGAAACGAACTAACGTTCCTGAAAGTTTGCCCATGGCGCAGCTACTGGTCCCGATCGGCGCATTGCTGATCTCAGTGGTCCTCATTCTTGCCGGACATGGCTTGAGTTCCACCCTGATCCCACTTCGCGCGGAACTGGCTTCCTTCAGCGACTTCTCGATCGGTCTGATCTCATCGTCGTTTTACATCGGCTATGTTGCTGCCTGTTTTTACTCTCACAATTTCATCATGCGGGCGGGGCATATTCGCACGTTTACGGCCCTTGTTTCCATCATGTCGGGCGCGGCCCTGCTGCATCCGCTGATCGTTGATCCAGTTTGGTGGTTTGCCTTCCGTTGCCTTACAGGCTTTTGCTTTGCTGGTATGAACCTTGTCGTCGAGAGCTGGCTGAATGAACGGACAAGCAACGAGAACCGTGGCGCGGTGATGTCGATCTATGTTGTGCTCACCTTCCTGGCGGTTATTGTCGGCCAGCTGAGCATGATCGGCTTCGATATCGCAACCTTTGCGCCCTTTGCTGTTGCCTCGGTGCTGGTGAGCATGGCCGTGGTGCCTGTCGCCATGACCAACGCGACCCAGCCCGCACCGCTCGCAGTCGTCAGCTTTAACCCCATCAAGCTCTACAACACCTCCGCGATTGCGCTGTTCGGGTGTTTGTTGATCGGTCTTGCCAACTCCTCCGTCTGGACGCTGGTACCGCTCTACGCGTCTCAAATGCAGTTTGGAACCAGCCAAGTAGCTTACCTCGCCGCAGCCGTAGTTGTTGGCGGCGCAGTCATCCAGTGGCCAGTGGGACGCCTTTCAGACAAGGTCGACCGCCGCTTGGTGATTGTTGGTCTTGGCATTGCCTCTGCGGTGACCGCGGCAATGCTGTTCTTCATTCCGAGCCCTGCCTTCGCCATCACCATGGTGGTTTTCATCTTGCTCGGCATGGCCACTCAGCCAATTTATGCCGTTATCGTTGCCCACGCATTCGACCATACGGCAGCAGACGAGTACGTGCAGACCTCCTCCGGCATTTTGATGGCTTATGGCGTGGGCTCAATCGTGGGCCCTATTGCCGCCTCCGCCTTGATGGTTTCCATCGGCCCCGGCGGCCTTTTCGTTTGGGTTGCCGTTGTTGAGGTGGTGCTGGTGCTTTACGTGGTGAGCCGCCTGTTTGTGCGTCCAGCCGTGGAAGAAGCCGACAAGACAGACTTCGAATTCACGTCGACTGCAAACGTTGGTGCCACCATCACACCAGAACCGCTTGACCCTGAAGCCGACAACGTTATCGCGCCGGAAGAATTCCCCGCCTATGACGGCGAGGATGCGTTGGCAGCCGATGAAGCCATGTCCATTTCCACCGAAGAAGAGGGCGAGTACTTTGTTCAGGACTTCCATAATCCTGAGCAGGAGTTCACCCCTGTTGAACAAAAGGAAGATGGACAGGCCTAGCCAAAATTGCTTATATCACCGCCATGGTGAGGACTCCGGGTTTCCTGCAACAACTGCGACTTGAGCGCAAGCCTCTCGCGATACTGGCGGGGCTGGCTCTCGCAGCACGCGTGTTGCTGTTGTCTCTCGGGGTCATAAGCGCATCCGACCCAGCTCTTGCCGGTCTGGGGCACCTATGTGCCCCTTCCGGATATTCAGCACAAACGCCTGTTTCTGATCAGGAGCCCACAGCAGATTTATGTCTGTGCGGCGTCTTGTGCGCGCAAAACACCGCGAGCAAGCTCTTCACGCATCTCAGCGACCTTCCTGTCGTTCAAGCTGGTGCGGTTAAAGTTGCTGGAACGCTAGCGCCACCACAGAACCACAGCACCTTTGAGAAGCCGTTTTCCCACTTCAGCATTCGTGGCCCACCTTTGGCTGTTTGATCTCCTTAAACCAACGACCAGATCAAACACTCAAGGAAAAGACCATGTTGAACCTGAAAACCGCTGGCATTGCGCTGGCGCTCGCACTTTCACCTCTGTCGTTTGCACAGGCCCATGATATCAAGCTAGGCGAGGTATCCATCTCCAACGCTTGGACCCGCGCCACCCCGCCTAAGGCAAAAGCTGGTGGCGGCTTTCTGACCATTACAAATGGCGGTTCGCAAGCCGTTGTGCTCAAGAGCGCAGCTTCCGATGTGGCCAAGCGTACCGAAATTCACGAAATGGCGGTTACTGACGGCATCATGAAGATGCGGGAGATGAAAGATGGCCTCTCAATCGCTCCAGGCGAAACACTGGAGCTGAAACCTGGCGGCTACCACGTAATGTTCATGGGTATTCATGAAGCATTCACCGAGGGTGAAACGGTATCGGTAACGCTCATGTTTGAACCGGGCGGCCCGGTTGACGTTCAGATGCCTGTTCACAAAATGGGCGTCAAGTCTGCCATGAAGCACCATTCAACTCATTGAGGTCGCCATGAAAACGTCTCGGATTATCCGTTACACAGCTTGGGCAGCAGTCGCTGCCCTCGCCTTTGCGGTCGCCGCTGTTTCCCTGATCAGCTGGCGCTCTGACAGCACAATTCCCATGGCACCGGTCGCCAACATTGGTGGCCCCTTTACGCTTGTGAACGGGGAAGGCAAAACCGTCACGCAGGAAGACCTGAAGGGCAAACCATCGCTCATGTTCTTTGGCTTCACCTATTGCCCGGATGTGTGTCCAACCACCCTCTTTGAAATGCAGGGCTGGATTGAGGAGCTGGGTGCGGAAGCAGACAAGCTGAACTATGTTTTCGTCAGCGTTGACCCGGAACGCGACACACCTGAGGTCATGTCCGATTATGTCTCTGCATTTGACAGCCGGATCACCCCGCTCACAGGTACACCTGAAGAGATTGCTGAAGTGGTGAAATCTTATCGAGTGTATGCGCGCCGGGTTGAATTGGACGATGGCGATTACACCATGGACCACACTGCGGGCGTTTACATGATGAACCCAGCGCAGGAGTTTCTTGGCACAATCAGCTATGGCGAACCCCACGACGCAGCCGTCGAAAAGATTCGCAAACTGATTGAGCAAGGCTAAACAGCAGCTCACCTAAAGAGCGCGGTTGTCTGGTATGGCTCTAAAAGTCAGGCCCCAAACCTCTCAATTGGCCGGGGTCTGGATACCTAACCCATGGCTTGCACACCAAAACGCTGGATTTCCCGGCTTGGGTTCTGGTGCAGCGGCACTCCATCACGTATTGATGCGCCAATAGTTGCCACCAAAGGCAACATGACTGTGTTTTATGGCCTGAGCCAAGGACAACAATAAACAATGCGCCTGGACCAATATCTGGTGGAGCGGGGACAGTTTGAAACACGTGCCCGCGCTCGAGATGCCATTTTGCGTGGCACAATTGAGGTTGACGGACACCCTGCCAAAAAGCCTTCTCAGAACGTGGCTGAAGGCTGTCTGGTGGTAATCAATGACCCTGCTCAGACTTATGTTTCTCGATCTGCCTTGAAGCTCAAGGAAGGGCTCAAGATTTTTGAGCTGTCGCCCAAGGATCAGATCTGCGTCGATCTGGGGGCTTCCACGGGCGGCTTCACACAGGTTCTGTTGGAACAGGGCGCGCGGCGGGTCCATGCCATCGACGTTGGGCATAACCAACTGCATGCCTCACTTGCTGCAGATCCACGGGTGAACCAGCGCGACGGTGTCAACGCACGCATCCTTACTCTGGCAGACCTTGAAAACCAAAGCCCGACTTTCCTCGTGAGCGACATCAGCTTTATATCGCTGCGACTTGCTTTGCCTCCCGCTTTGGAGCTTGCAAAGGCTGGTACGCAAGGCGTGTTCCTGATCAAGCCTCAGTTCGAAGCGGGCCGTGAGGCGATCGGCAAGGGTGGCATCGTCAAGCCAGAGATTGGAACGCGCGTAGCCGAAGACCTCTACACTTGGTTCGAGGAACAGCCGGGCTGGCGTGTGCTCGGCATGATCCCCTCGCCCATTCTAGGGGGAGACGGAAACAGGGAATTTCTGCTCGCGGCCTGCAAAGACCGCTAAAGTCTGCTAGAGAAGCCCGTGACAAAATAATTTCTAATAGAGAGAGCCCTCATGAGTGCACCTGAGCTGCAGAGCCTTACCATTGACCGTCTGGCTCACAAGGGCGATGGCGTGGCAAACCTGAACGGTGAGCAAATCTTTGTTCCTGGTGCGCTGCCCGGGGAAGCCGTTACGGTTAAGCTCAAGGGGGATCGCGCCGAGCTGGTCGAAGTGACAACTGCCAGCCCCGAGCGCGCCGAGCCGATCTGCAAGCACTACGGCTCCTGTGGTGGCTGTACCCTCCAGCATATGTCAGCGGAGAGTTATAGCGACTTCAAGCGGAACTTGGTCGTCGATGCGCTCAAGGCGCGTGGCATCGAGGTGGCGGTGGACCCTGTTGTCACCTGCGCTCCCCAAAGCCGTCGCCGTGCTGTCTTTACCGCTGTACGCGCCGGCCACAAGGTGCTTCTGGGGTACCATGAGGCAAAGTCTCACCGCCTGGTGGACGTAGAAGAATGTCCCGTTCTTGTGCCTGAGATAGTGTCTGCGCTACCCAAGCTGCGCCGCCTCGCCAGCGAAGTAATGCCGCGCAAGGGAGACTTGAAGTTCACTGTAACAGCCACGCTAAACGGACTTGATGTTGCAATTCAAGGCCTTGGAAAGAACGCAGAGAAGCATTTTCTGGCCCTTTCTCAAGCAACCATGGAATACGGCTTTGCCCGGCTGACGGCGGATGGTGAGACCATCTTGGAGATCAAACCACCTCAGCTCGACATGGGCGGCACCATGGTGACCGGTCCTTCAGGCGGGTTCCTTCAAGCTACCAAGCATGCAGAAGACGTCATGGCCGAACTTGTCATGGAAGGCATCGGAAAGGCAAAACGCGTTGCGGACCTTTTCTCCGGAACAGGCACCTTCACATTTCGTATTGCCAAGGTTGCTTCTGTCCACGCAGCAGAGAGTGATGCACCTGCACTCAAGGCGCTGGACACTGCCCGACGGGTCGCCAAGGGTCTGAAACAAGTCACGACCGAGCGGCGCGACTTGTTCCGTCGCCCCCTCAACGCCAAAGAGATGGACAACTTCGGCAAGGGCTATGACGCGGTGGTATTTGACCCCCCTCGAGCCGGAGCCCAGGCACAGGCCAAGGAACTTGCAAACTCTCCGGTCAAGCGGGTTGTTGCGGCCTCGTGCAACCCGGCGACGCTGGCCCGGGATCTGAGAGAACTGTTGGACGGCGGCTACGTGCTGAAACGTGTCACGCCTATAGACCAGTTCCTCTACTCGCCCCATATTGAGGTTGTCGCCCAATTGGAGCGTGCTGACTGAGGAGAAGCAAAATGGCCCGACCGTCGCCCCTGGTAATTGCTCGCAAGTCTGGATACCTGATGGAGCAAGGGGCGCGGGTTGCGTTCTACGCACTTTACGAGCGCGCCATGGGCCGTATTGCACGCAAGTACCCTATCGCTCCAGAGGGCAAGGCGCGTCCCAATGGCCCGTTTCCTGACCGCCAGAAAATGTTTGCGGACATTATGGAGGTCTTCGACCGGGACTTTCGCAATGTGGAACGCGGCATCTATCCAATACAACGTGGGCCTTACAAGGATATCGGTGAGCTGCTTTCCACCGGTCGCCGATTCCTTGCGGATGTGCCCAAGGTCGCCTCACGGCGAGCTGAAGGCCGCCATCAGGAAGTCTCAGGAACCTCGCGCCAACTGCCACGCTATTACCGGCAGAACTTCCACTATCAAACAGATGGGTGGCTGAGCGAAGATTCTGCCCGTATCTACGATTTCCAAGTTGATGTGCTGTTCAAGGGCACCACAGCCGTAATGCGACGGCTGGCGCTAGCACAGATGGCGCAGGCCCTTCTGAACACGGATCGGCGAGAAGTTGCCTATCTGGATATAGCCTGTGGTACAGGCGGTCTCCTCAACCCCGCAACGCGGGCATTTCCCGGCTTGCGCGGCACCGGAATTGACCTTTCCGAGGAGTATCTTCGCGTCGCCCGAGAACGCAGCGCGACGACACGGTCCAGTTATGTCTGCGCCAACGCGGAAAGCCTCCCCTTTGCGTCGAACAGTCTAGATTTGATAAGCTGCGTCTACCTGTTTCATGAGCTGCCGCCCAAGACGCGCAGACAGGTAGCTGCCGAGATAGGACGCGTTCTCAAGCCAGGCGGGCAGTTTATCTTCATGGACAGTTTGTTGGTTGGTGATAAGCCCGAGTACGACGGTGCGCTGGAAGCCTTCCCTGTGCTGTTTCATGAGCCTTACTTTTCAACCTATGCACGGGAAGACATCGAAGGGTTGTTTGGCGCTGAAGGCTTGACGCTGGCGGCCACTGACCTCGCATTTGTCTCGCGCATCAACAGGTTTACCAAAACCTGATCGAACTTGGAAAATGCGGGGGAAATGGGCGAGGCTGTAACACTAAATTCACAGCATCGCCCTAGCGTCAGCCGCTCAAGCGGCTAATTGGATTTTTTAAGTTGATCAAGTGGTTCTATTGGTTCGGGGCATTCCTGTGCATCACCCTTGGGCTTCTGACCGTATGGCTTCCCATTCCAACCGGACTGCCTCTTTTAGTGCTCGGCTTTGTGTTGCTTATTGCAACCAGTCGTGGTGCCGCGCGGTGGCTACGCCATCGTCGGCGCACACACAATAAATTGAACCGATCCATTTCATGGATTGAAGACCGCAGCACTGGCAGGTTTCGGCGCATTCTCCTGCGTACACGCCCACGCTACTTCAAGAAGCTGATGAAAAAAGGCGAAGACAGCGACCTCTGATTGACTAGTATTTGAAGCTGAACTTGAGAACCAAATGAGGGAACTGCGTTGTCTGCCTACATTATTGTCGACACAAAAATTACCGACCCAGAAGCCTACGAAGAATACAAAGCGTTGGCGCGCCCGATTGCAGAGAAGTACGGTGCCATTTACCGGGCAAGGGGTGGCAAGATGAAAGTTCTGGAAGAGGAACTCTGGTCACCATCCCGTATCGTTGTGCTGGAATTTCCAACGATGGAAGCGGCAGAAACTTTTGCCAACTCACCGGAATACGCGCCAGTTAAAGCCATCCGCAACGCGAATGCTGACTGCACCCTCGTTATCGTTGAAGGCATCTAAGGCCCTGCTTAATACTTGCGGCCCGTTACAATGATGTACGGGCTGCCTTCGGCCGCCTCCGCACCGGACCAGTCGCCATACCAGGCGGCGGGCTCCAAATCGACAGCCTTAAAAAGGTTCACCAAGTGATCCTTTGGGACGAAGCGGCGCTGCTTGTTCAATGAGCATCGTTCGCCCTGGCTGTCGTAGTGGGTCTTCATGGACACCAAGCCATTTGTGTCGGGTCCGTCAAAGTCCTGCCAGAAGGCAACATCCTCGCCATCTGCGCTGCGGACCCGCATGGGCCGTTCATGCTGCGGCCAGCTCTCCCAAGGGCGTGCTGATGGATTTTGCATCCCAAAAGCAAAACGGCCACCGCTTTTCAAGTGCTCGGTGACCGTTTCCAATAGAAGAACCTGATCTGTGTCCGTGGTGAAGGCGTGAAAGGCGTTTCCACTGATGACAACTGTATCAAAACGCCTGTTGAGCCTTATGGTTCGTGCGTCTGCACCCACCCATGTCACGGCTCTCGTTCGCTTGATGGCCTGGGCTATCTTGCGTGGATTGCGGTCAACGCCCACAACCTCAACACCATTCTTGCTCAACTCATGGGCCAAGGCCCCCGTTCCACATGCGATCTGAAGGGCGCTTGATCCCGTCCGGCTCGCAAAGCCTAGAAGGAACTGATCGTCGTCGTCCCACGTTTTGTCCAGTGAAGAAAGCCGATGGTGGTCCGGCGCCGTGCTCGATTGGCTCATGTGCATCGCGATATCACCGTTTTTATTGGCCTACATAACGAAGCGTAAGCCCTCTAGTTTTAACAGAACGTCCACATGTTCCCAAGATTACCTGAAATATCGCCAAAACGGTGACGGCAAACACAAAAATATCACAGTGTTGCAACTTGAGCACGTCAAGCGGACCGGAAGCGCCTTAAACGGGAAAGAACTTGCTCGGCCGGCATGCGCAATGTGTGCATATTCACGATGATGGTCTGCATACCGTCTTCATCTTGCTTCAGCACCCAGTTTTTCATCATCACCATGCGCCAGAACGGCAGCTTCTGAGGCTTTGAAACAGCCTTTTGCAGGTCAGTGTTTAGCCGAATATGAAGCTTTGTCAGAAGGATAGATCGCACCGCGGTCGTATGCAAAGACATCTCGGTGATGCTAGCCCAGTCAATAAAGCCAATGCCGTCGACAAACAGGCCATCGCTGCGGCCACCTATCTGCGGCTCTTTAAGAACGGTTGGATAGAACCAGATGGCAACCGCTGCCGCACCAATTGCAAGAAGCGCGGCAAGCGGATACCCAAAAACAGAAAAAAGTATGGCACCAAGCGCAACAGCGCCCCCACCATAGACGAGCCCTTCCCCAGCCCCACGAGAATAGCCAGTTGCAAAGCTTTCAGGTTGCGGATTTGCAGCGTCATCCCACGGGTCTGAGAAATTCGTCTGTACCAAGGGTCAGGTCACTCCGAGGTTGGGAGCACCGATCAGTCTCCGGCGATCTCCGTGCCTTCAATTTCAATACCGAAGCCTTCAAGGCCGACGTAGTGGCGTTCGCGGCTGGCGATCACCCGAATTGAGGTGACGCCAAGGTCCTTGAGGATCTGTGCGCCAAGACCAATCTCACGCCACCCTTGCTCACGGCTTTGAGCGGACTGATGCTGCTCTTCTTCTGCCGCTTCCAGTCCTTCACGCGCGCGCTCAGCACGTTGAGCCACCCCAACACCACCTTCACGCAGGTACACAATAACCCCGCGACCGCGCTCAGCGAAGTCCTTCATCACATTGGTGAGAGACTTGCTGGTGCCAAAAACGTCATCAACAACAGCTTCACGCTGCAGGCGCACTGGCACGCTACGGCCATCCCGAATGTCACCATAGATAATGGCAAGGTGATCCATCTTGTCAAAGGGCGTGCTGAAAGAAATCGCGTAGGCAGGCCCGTGCGGTGTTGCAATCTGCTGTTCCGCACCGCGGGTCACGAAAGACTCGTTGCGCTGCCGCCAAGCGATGAGGTCTGCAACAGAGACCATTTTCAAGCCATGCTCTTCAGCGAAAGCCGCAACAGCGTCTCCACGTTTTACCGTGCCATCGTCGTTGACGAGCTCGGAAATTACACCAACTTCCGGGAGGCCAGTCAGCTTGCACAGATCAACAGCCGCTTCCGTATGGCCAGAACGGATCAGTACGCCGCCGTCTTTTGCGATAAGGGGGAAAACGTGTCCCGGCCGGACAAAGTCAGCTGCGCCCGCATTCGGGTTTGCCAACGCACGAACGGTGCCACAGCGCTCTTCAGCGGAGATACCTGTGGTCAGGCCCGGCCCGTAGTCCACGGAAACGGTGAAAGCGGTCGCCAGTGGCGCATCGTTGTTGCTTACCATCGGGTCCAGACGCAGGCGAGACGCGGTTTCGCGGGTCATCGGCGCGCAGACAATGCCTGAGGTATGGCGGATGATGAAAGCCATTTGTTCCGGCGTGATCTTGCTTGCAGCAACAATCAGATCGCCTTCGTTTTCGCGGTCGTCGTCATCGGTTACAACGACCATCTCACCGTTTTCAAAGGCGCGCAGCGCTTCAGCGACACGGGTCTGGGACACAGCATACTCCTTGGTTTCTTTAAGGCCCAAGAAATCGTTGGGGGTCACTTCCCCACCGGTTGCTTCGGCAATCTTTTGAGCCATTTCGCGGGAGACCCAAACACAAGGATCGTTGCACAAAGCTGTAACTGAGGCGGGGGAAAGCCCTGCCCGGCGTGCGAAGGCGCTTCGGCTTTCTGAGTTCTGTGCGAGCCACTTGTCGAGACGCATGGGTTTCCTGCGATTTCAGTTGAGGGAAGATTCAGAGATCTTTTCAGTGTGACTGAAAGGTGGTCTGCTTCCCATTAAAAATCAAGGTCTGATTTCGCAGTTCAGTCGATTGTCTGATAGTGAGCCCCCAAATTGCAAAAAGGCCACAGCTCAAAAGCTGTGGCCTCCGATCGTTACGCGCAGCAATGTCTGAGCTCAGCCAACCTGGCCGCGGTGACGCAGAAAGTGATCCGCAAGCACCAACGCCATCATGGCCTCTCCCACAGGAACGGCTCGGATACCAACACATGGATCGTGACGGCCCTTGGTCATCACATCCACCTCGTCACCTGAACGGGTAATTGATTTGCGCGGTGTCAGGATGGAAGATGTGGGCTTGATGGCAAAACGCGCCACCACTGGTGCCCCGCTTGAGATGCCGCCCAGCACTCCGCCTGCATGGTTGGACAGAAATTCCGGCTGACCATCTACCCCCATGCGCATCTCATCGGCATTTTCTTCGCCCGTCAGGGTCGCAGCTTCAAAGCCGTTGCCAATCTCAACACCTTTCACCGCATTGATGGACATCATGGCAGAGGCGATATCCTGATCCAGCTTGCCATAGACTGGCGCGCCGAGGCCTACAGGCACCCCTTCTGCAATGACTTCGATGACAGCGCCAACGGATGAACCCGCTTTTCGAATGCCATCCAGGTACTCCGCATAGAAAGCCGCGGCTTCTTTGTCTGGGCAGAAGAACGGGTTATCGTGCACCTCATTCCAATCCCAATTGTCCCGGTTTATCTTGTGCGGCCCCATCTGTACGAGCGCTGCACGAATGGTGACCCCCGGAATGACCTTTCGTGCCACTGCCCCTGCAGCAACACGGGCTGCGGTTTCCCGCGCCGAAGAGCGCCCGCCTCCCCGATAGTCACGAATGCCGTACTTAGCGTCATAGGTATAGTCCGCGTGACCGGGGCGATACCTCTCCTTGATTTCGGAATAGTCCTTGGAGCGCTGATCGGTGTTCTCGATCATCAATGAGATTGGCGTTCCGGTCGTTCGCAGAACGCCGTCTTCGTCTTCCATTGTGCCGGAAAGAATCTTTACCTGATCCGGCTCGCGGCGCTGAGTTGTATACTTGGACTGTCCCGGCTTGCGTTGATCCAGATACTGCTGAATTTCCTCGGCAGAAATGGCAAGCATTGGAGGGCAGCCATCAATCACACAGCCCAATGCCGGGCCATGGCTCTCGCCCCAGGTGGTAAAGCGGAAAAGGGTTCCGAAGCTGTTGTGGGACATTTCTTTCCAAAATCAAAGGCGCGGCACGTGCACGCGGGTTAGTAAAGTTCCCCGGTTGTAAGTTGGTTCGCCCATTCGGTCAATTGTGGGGGGAGGCAGAAGGACCGCTGTTTTTCTCAAGAGCTACGCCGCGTTTATTGCGCCCGCCACTCCATCAGCACCTCTGGGTGCCCGGTATGCGCGTCAAGGCGCTCCTCAACAACATTGAACCCCTGACGCAGATAAAACTCATAGGCTCCCTTGTTCGCCTTGTAGACGGAAAGCTCAAGCGTATCGCGCTGTGCCTTTGCGTGTTTCATCAGTGCATACCCAAGGCCCCTGCCCTGCGAATGCGGCGCAACAAAAAGCGCTGCCAGATTGTTCTCCAGAAGCGAGAGGAAGCCCAGCACTTGCCCTTCCTGAACGCATACCCACGTTTCACTGGCTGGCAAATAGGTGTCGCGCATGGCGGGAACCATGCTTTCCCAAAATCCGGCTTCGATGAAGTCGTGAGCCTTGATGGAGGCAGCGAGCCAGAG
This sequence comes from Pseudovibrio exalbescens, assembly GCF_028737195.1. GTDB lineage: Bacteria > Pseudomonadota > Alphaproteobacteria > Rhizobiales > Stappiaceae > Pseudovibrio > Pseudovibrio zosterae. The sequence goes on from NZ_JAQZAJ010000005.1 coordinate 164,368, forward strand.
CGACAGAGCGCTTTCGACCTGCGCGCTCTCAAGCCTTTGAATTTCCATTATTTAAACCCAGCTTTCCTTGCCATCACGCCAAACCAGAAACTGGTCCTGAGGCACTTCAAGCGTTGGAATTTCAGTTGTGGGATAGCCAAGCAGCAAACCACGCAAAACCCGCATCACGCCGCCATGGGAGACAATGATCATCGGCTTGGAGCAGGACATGAGCCAGCCTTCAATCCGGTAAGACAGCATTTTGTAGCTCTCCCCCTCTGGCGGCACGAAGCCCCACTTGTCTGCCTTGCGGGCCTCGGCGAGTTCCGGGTTGACGGCCTTGATCTCCGGGATTGTCTTGCCCTCCATGGCACCGAAAGTGATCTCTTTCAGGCGGTCATCCAAAGCGTAGGCGTTTGCCTCCAACTCCATTTCCTCAAGAACCAGATCCATGGTCTGGCGGGTACGCAGCATCGGCGACGAGATGATCTCAAAGTCAGCGTGGCTCAGACCTTCCCGCTGCAAAAAGCCTTTGAGCTCCCTGCCATTGCGCCTTGCCTGCTCGCGGCCGGTATCGTTAAGCGGGATATCCTGCTGACCCTGCATGCGACCTTCCGCATTCCAGTCTGTCTGGCCGTGGCGTATGAAGATGATGGGGGTTGGTGCCAGACGCGCAATATTGGTGCTTTGTTCCATGAGCTAAACTACTGCTTTTTGTTTCAGGCTGATTTGCGGGATTAGTTCGACGTTTTATACCGTGCCGCAAAGCTTCGACAAGACTATGAAGCAGAAGTTTTAAACCCCCGCTCTTCAGAGAAATGAGCGCCGTTCCACACAAGTAAAGCATTGCTACAAAAAAGGGGCGCTCTCGAGCACCCCTTCTTAATTCCTGAGCATTGCGCTTGCAGTCAGTCCTTGAGAACCGTTGCGATGTCAGGCGCGTCAACAGCCTTCATGCCGACAACGTGGTAGCCGCAATCAACATGGTGCGTCTCGCCTGTCACGGCCTTGCTGTAATCGGACAAGAGGTACACGGCTGAGGTGCCCACTTCTTCGATGGTGACATTGCTGCGCAGTGGGGAGTTGTACTCGTTCCACTTCATGATGTAGCGCAGGTCGCCAATACCAGAAGCGGCCAGCGTCTTGATTGGACCAGCAGAAAGGGCGTTTACACGGATCTTCTGAGGACCCAGATCAACGGCCAGGTACTTCACACTCGCCTCAAGAGCTGCCTTTGCAACGCCCATAACATTATAGTTAGGCATTACCTTCTCAGCACCGTAATAGGTGAGCGTGAGCACGGAACCACCGTCTGTCATCAACTTCTCTGCGTGCTTTGTTACCTTCACCAGAGAATAGACCGAGATGTCCATTGTCTTCTTGAAGTTGTCAGAAGACGTGTCAAGGAAACGACCTGTCAGCTCGTCCTTATCGGAAAACGCAATAGCATGTACCAGAAAGTCGATCTTGCCCCACTTCTCTTCCAGGTTCTTGAAAACCTGTTCGACCGACGCATCATCTGTTACATCGCAATGACCTGCTACATACGCGTCGAGTTGCTCTGCAAGCGGCTCAACACGGCGCTTCAGCGGCTCACCCTGATACGTCAGAGCCAATTCAGCACCAGCTTCGCGCAATGCCTTGGCAATACCCCAAGCGATAGAGCGGTTGTTTGCAAGACCCATGATCAGGCCACGCTTACCGTCCATCAATCCTCGCGCTTCTGCCATATTTTTCTCCTGAGTGAATATCACTTGACCTACCAAGCAGTTTGAAATTGCTATTGCATACTGTTACGCCAGCTTCAAGCCATCGATAGGTATGTTCTAACAGCCATAGATGCTTTAAGAGCAGCGCTTATCTGATAGCGTTACTACGATCAATCCCTAACACAGCGACAATACCATGACACAAGACAGCCTAATCCGCGCTTTTCAAGAGTTGCTTGGAGAGGCAAACGTCCTCACAGAAGCAGCGGATCAAGCCCCCTATCTGGTGGAATGGCGTGACAAGTTCAAAGGCACAACTCCCATGGTGTTGCGCCCCGGTTCGACGGCCGAAGTTGCCGCGTGCATGAGGCTTGCAAACGAGCATGATCTTGTAATTGTCCCGCAAGGCGGAAACACCGGCCTTGTTGGCGCGCAAATCCCTAAAAACGGCGGAAGTGAAGTTGTTTTAAGCCTTTCTCGCCTCAACAAAATCCGCAATATCGACCCTTTGGGGCGGACCATGGTTGTTGAGGCTGGGGCCGTGCTTCAAACGATCCACGAGCGGGCCGAAGAGCACGATTTGATCTTCCCTCTGACGCTCGGCGCGCAGGGCTCCTGTCAGATCGGCGGCAACATTGCGACCAATGCGGGAGGCACCGCCGTACTGTCTTATGGCAACACCCGCGACCTTGTTTTGGGGCTTGAGGTTGTGCTTGCAAATGGTGAGGTTTGGGAGGGACTTCGCACCCTTCGCAAGGACAATACCGGTTACGATTTGAAACAATTATTTATCGGTTCTGAAGGCACTTTGGGGATCATTACAGCTGCAAGCCTGCGTCTTTTCCCAAAGCCTGCTGCCGTAGAAGTTGCACTGTGCGGCCTAGATTCGCCGCATCAGGCACTATCCTTGCTCTCGGTGGCCCAAAAGCACGCAGGTGCCATGCTGACCGGATTTGAAATCCTGCCCAAAATCGGCATGCAGTTCAGTGTACGCCATCAGGAAAATGCCCGTTTCCCCATGGCCGATGAGCATGACTGGTACGTTTTGGTAGAGCTATCTGCTGGCTCCAAGGACATCGACCTTGCCAGCTTGACGGAAGCCGTGTTTGAAGAAGCCTTCGAAGCTGAGCTTTTAAACGACGCCGTTCTGGCACAGAGCAATGCTCAAGCCGAAGACTTCTGGCGCCTGCGCCACGGCATGTCTGAGGTGCAAAAGCTGGAGGGCGGCTCCATCAAGCATGATGTGTCCGTCCCTGTGGCGAAAGTACCTGCGTTTCTGGAAGAAGCAATCGCGGCGGTTGAGACTTTTATTCCCGGTTGCCGTCCGGTCCCGTTTGGTCACATGGGCGATGGCAACATTCACTTTAACATCAGCCAGCCAGAAGGCGCTGACAAGCAGGCATTCCTTGCGCAATGGGATGCGGTCAATGAAATCGTCCACGGCATCACGGCCCAATATAATGGCTCAATTTCCGCAGAACACGGCATCGGCGTATTGAAGCGCGAGCTGCTTCCAACGGTAAAGAGCCCCGTCGAGATGAAGCTGATGCGGGCAATCAAAGAGACTTTGGATCCCAAGGCGCTCCTGAACCCCGGACGCATTCTCTGACAAACAAAGTAGAGCGCTCCTTGGGGCGCTCTTGCTACCTTATCAGGGCTAAAACAGATCGAGCTGGCCGTCGTCAGTACCCGTCTTCTTCTTGCGCGGAGGCTTGGCAGGCTTAGGCTCTGGTTTCTTTGGTTCCGTCAGTTCCACTTCCCGGATCAGGCCTTCGTCATCGTGGGATGCGCTGTTTACCCGCGTCGAAACAGGTGTAAACGACAACACGCCCTTGGGTGCCGGCTTCAAAAAGGTGACCGCCTCCCGCGCCATCACCGTACCGGTATCAAGCCACGCGTCGAACTGATGTGGCTCCAGCAGCGCTGGCATGCGATGGTGAATCGGTGCCATATCCTCATTTGCTTCAACTGTGATCATGGCGGCGGTGTCGATATCCCCACCTTCTGGGTGCGACCAAGTTTCCCACAGCCCTGCGAACGCCAAGGGCTGATTGTTGGCCGCGGAAATGTAGTAGGGCTGCTTGGGGGAAACGGCACGCTGCCATTCATAAAAGCCGTTTGCAGGTATCAAACAACGGCGGTGCTTGATGGCTGCTTTGAATGAAGGTTTTTCAAGCAACGTCTCCGCCCGCGCATTGATAAGCAGCGTGAAACTGGCAGGATCCTTGACCCAACTAGGCACTAATCCCCATCTTGCCAGTGCAAAATGACGTTGACCATGTTCGTTTTTTACTAGAGCAATCGGTTGCGTCGGGGCTATGTTGTACCGCGGAGGAAAATTCGGCTGCTCGATGTATGAAAAGAGCTCACGAACTTCCTCTGGGGATGCGGTAAGAGTATATCGGCCACACATGAACGATTGCCCTGACGATGTTTTAGTAAATTTGCAACGAGTTACTCTGTATAGACGCTAAAGTAGGTTTACAAGGCCGGAGGAATTGATGGAAGCGCTAACGGAGCAATTGGGACAAGGGGACATGTCTCCCGAAAACCTCGATCGCGCCAATATCAATCCGCAGACGGGCTTGGCTACAGATTATCTCAATCACTTCAATGAAGTAGTGATGATGCTGGAAATGCTCCCGGATATTCCGGATTGCGCCAGCGACGTGCTGTTGTGGGAGCCCTGCTCCTATGAAGAGCACTTTGAGAACTCCGGCTTTTCCGAGAAGAGGCTCGCTATTAAGGCTTACGGGGCTTGCCCAGAGCATCTGCGTGATGCGTTGTGCCAGACCGTTGCACTAATTGATGCTGAGGTTATTTCACTGAAAGCCCTCATCGAAAATGCTGAGGCACTTACCTCAGAGGTGCTTTTCGAGATCCAGCATCGCGCAACCACGTTTGTGAGACCCCTTATCAGTCAGGCCAGCGGCATCATCCACGGGCACGTGCCAGAGTCCTCCGATGATCTGGACGAGTTCACTCAGGCTGATGTGGACGCTCTCTTCCCATAACAAAAGGCGTCTACCGCGCTTGAGGGACTTGCAATGAAACTTGCCGCGAGCGTGTGCTGTTTCAGCTCCGACCAAAGCGTTTTGCTGGTAAGGCGGGCGAACCCACCTTCGCAAGGGCTCTGGGCCTTTCCCGGAGGCAAAGTTGATGCGGGCGAAACTCCCAAAGAAGCGTCTATTCGCGAACTTCATGAAGAAACTGGACTGAAGGTTCCAAGTGCCGAGCTGTGGCGGATCAGCCGACCGCAGCAGGGCGCGCTTGCACCAAACTATGAGATTCATGTTTTCTTCGCGTCCCAAGAAGTTACGCCGGTAACGGCCCGCACTGATGCCACTGACGCGGAGTGGTTTAAGGTGGATGAGGCCCTTCGGCTCCCCCTTGCTGCGGGAATTGACGCCTGTTTGCGCGATTTGCAGCGGGCCAATTAACCTGATTTTCGCTTCCCCCAGGCACATTGGAGTGCCCTTTAGGTTTTCACCGTGGAATTCGCGGTTTGGCCTTTTTCCATGCCTGCATCACACTGTAAAAAGATAGGGCGTAGTTTTGGCGCTTTGGGAGGAAGATGTGACACGAGCGATCAAGCAGATCAGCCTGGCATTGGCGGTCAGCATGGGCCTTCTGGCTCAAGCTCCGGTCGACGTTGCGCACGCCCAGTCGAACTCTGAAGCCTCAGAAAGCCAAAACACGGACCCAAAGCGCCCTAAAATAGAAGTGCCGCCCTATGAGGCTGACCTGATGCGCCTGGCTGAGATTCTTGGCGCCCTGCACTACTTGCGGCCGCTTTGCGGATATGACGAAAAGGAAGAGTGGAGCGGACGGATGCAAGCGCTCTTGAGCGCAGAAGTTACGAACGAGTTGCGCCGTCGCCGTTTCGTTGAACGCTTCAACCAGGGGTACAGAGGCTTCGCCTCCGTTTACCAACGCTGCACGCCTTCAGCTGAGGAAGCTTCACGTCGTTACGCAGCACAAGGCTCTAAGATTACGCAGGAAGTCACAGCTAAATACAGTCGTGACTGAGTATTATCCAAGTTACCCCTATTATCCACAGGTGAAAAATGTAGGGTTTTTGGATAACTTTCCCCAAGGCCCGTGTTAACCATAAATTTTCGAAGCTTTGGATGATCTTAAGTATTCTTTTACAGTTCGGTTTTCTTGGCGTTCCGTCGTGTTAGGGTCTTTCTTGTCGCGCCGCTGACTCGTTGGTTTGATTTGCTCAGGCCCCCTTGTTAGCGGCGTGTCACTAGAGGCAACACAAAAACGGCGGGACGGTATGATCAAAGATCAAACCCTTGATATCGCGATGGAAGAAGAGGTCGAGGAAATCGAAGTCAGCGATGCTGACATTCGGCGCCTTGCGCTTGGTTTCATCCACGAGGCCTGGGAAGAGGGTTTGTCACACGGCATCGACTCTGCGGCTATGGCACATGCGGCGCTTTTCACGGCCATGATGGATCTGGTGTCCATGTTCGGCGAAGAAGCGGTGACCAAGTTTGCAGAAGAGATTCCTGCCCGCGTTGAGCGCGGTGATTACTCCATCGATAGGAACCTGCACTAGATTTAGTGCAGGCTTCCTGCCAGCCATGCGGCGCGGATCAGGATCACCACGCCGAGCAGGAACAGCAGGGCTCCGGCCCCGCGATTGATCCAAGTAAGCCAGGCATCGTTGATGTGCTGGCGGAAGGTGGCGATAAGGGCCGATGCGGAGGCCCACCAGCTCATCGCCCCCAAAAACACTCCCGTGACGAGCGTGGCAGCTCCAACATAGTTTCCGGCTTTTGGGGCCAAGTGCCCTAAAGCCCCAAACAGCGTCAAAAAGCCAAAAATCGTGCCGGGATTGGTAATCGTCATGGCGAGCGCTGCAGCAAAACCCTGCGCCAGCCGGCTTTTCCCCGCTTCGGAACGCGAGATGTGGGGATGTGCGCGAAACACGCTGACGCCAAAGCCGAGCAGCAACATCCCTCCGACGATCTGGATCATCTCAAGATGAAGCGTGAGAAAGTTTGAGATGGTGGTGACACCAAACGCTGCGATGAGCGCAAATAGCGTGTCGGCAAACACAGCCCCCGCCCCTGCCAAGAAACCGGGTAGAAACCCAAAGTGCAAAGAACGGCTTATCACCATGATGTTGACCGGGCCAACCGGCGCTGACGTGGCGATGCCAATCATCATGCCGCCCAAGAGGTATTTCAATTCAAACAAACCGATGGAATTCCTAGTTAGACTGTGCTGATACCCTAGTTTCTCTCACTTTTTGTGATGAAATCCCCTGTCAGCCCAAGTCTGTGCAAAGCCTCTCTGCGGTTCCTTTAATCAGAGACATACTGCGATTAAACTGCCAATGTCTCAGCGATGGTTCGGGGCGCATTTGGAGAAAACGGTGAAATTTGCATTTTTTGTCACGGCTGTATTGGCATGCCTCATGCCTTTGACTGTTCATAGCGCAGTCGTCAAAACAGAAACCATCCGGATTACTCCACCTCCACAGGAAACTCCTCAGATTGACCCAGAAGACACGTTGAAATACCCAGAGGAACCCGCCGCAACCTCTGGCGACGCTCCGACTGTCTACTATGACGTCAATCTATTGCCAGAGCCTGTGCGTGCGACACGCAATGCCTTGGTCTCAGCCCTTCGCGAAGGCTCCATTGAAAAAATCGGGGCGATCATCGAGGCGCAGAAATTCCCGCCGCACCTTCTGTTCGGAGAGATGGAAGATCCAGTTACCTACTTGAAGCAGAGTTCAGGAGACGGGGAAGGCCTGGAGATCATGGCCATCATGGCCGACATTCTGGACGCGGGCTTTGTACGCTGGAATGCAGGCACCGAGAACGAAACATACATTTGGCCGTACTTCGCGCACTATCCCATGAACGAGCTTACAAACAAGCAGAAGACGGAGATGTTCCGCATTGTGACCGCCGCCGATTACTTCGAAATGAAGGACTACGGCACGTGGACCTTTTATCGTCTCGGCATCGCGGCGGACGGCCAGCTCATGTATTTCGTGGCAGGCGATTAGTTGGGGCTCAGCGTCCCTAGGGTGGCATAGCCGCGGTAGAGCGCCTTGTGGCTGGACTGTTTTCCATACTGCACTGCCAGCTGCTCCAAGAAACGATCCATGCCCGCTCGCGGCTCCACATGAAAAGCTGCCAACCATTTGAACAGCAACCGCTTGAAGAGCGCTGGCATGTTCTCTTGCTGGCCAAAGTCAACCAGATGGAGACGCCCGCTTTCGCCAAGAAGCCGCGCCCCTTGATCGAGAGCCGCCTGCCATGGCGGAATCATGGAGAGGCTGTAAGAGAACATCACATGATCGAACGACGAGATGCCGAACAGGGCCTCGGCATCCACTTGAGTAGCGTCGGCTTTCGCCAACTGGATGCGATCCGAAAGCCCAGCCTTGGCCACCGATTTGCGCGCAGTTGCCAGCATTTCTTCTGAAAGATCGATACCGTATAGTTTGGCCTGAGGGTAAAGGCGCGCGGCCTTCACGAGATTACGCCCCGTTCCGCACCCCATTTCCAGAATTGTCTCGCCTGGCTCTGCACGAAGATCTGCCAGGAGGCGATCACGGCCCAGAAGATAGTACTTGCGGCTCAGATCATAGATGTGGCGCTGATAGCGATAGATGTCGTCCATCAGCGCGGCAGAGGACCCACCACTCATTGAACGGCACCCTTGAAGGTGTAGATATGAAAGCCACCGTAGATGGAAGACCGATCCTGCATGTTCAAGCGCAAGCTCTTCTCTTCATCATAGACCCACTGGTCCAGAATCTCATCGCGAACCCGACCCGGCAAAATGGTTGGCTCACCCGCAGTGCGGTAAATAACTCTAGCTCCCGGCTTTGCAGTCTTGGTGATGTTCTCCCAAAGATCATTGAGCTGCTGATCCGTCATCCAATCCTGCGCGTCCAGAAGGACGTAGCCATCAAAGCCCTCGGATTGGTCATCTGCGAGATACTCCGTGAAAGAGCGATTGAGGACGCTGACGCGGTCCGCCCGTTCGCGGATCACGTCGAAATGACGCTCTTGCAGGTAGGGTGGCAAAGGACCTGCGGGGCTTCTTGTAGAGACCGTTCCGCCCTTTGAGGCGTAACCGCGGTTGAATGCTTGCCAAGCGAAATAATTTTCGCTCATGGGAAAGCCACAGGCCAGACGCTCTAGGCGCTGCTTGAGCACCAATGCCATGTTGCCGCCACCGGAAGCGGCCAACGCGTCATATTGCGCCGGTGGAATGCCAAGCCCATAAAGCGACATCTTTTTGGAGGTCGCCCAGCGCACAAGGCGCTTGTCAAACAACGGTGCCAAGGTCTTGTCGAAGAATGTGCGTTGCTCATCCATGGTCTTGGCCCGAGCGAGCTGCTTGAGATCGACCCCATATAGACGCGCAACCAAGTGACCTGCACCAATAAAGTAACCCAGCATGCCGTGGTGATAGAGATCACGCGAGAACAATGTAATGCGCTTGCGGCCCCACGCGGTAAGGTCCCGCCCTTCCCAATAGCTGCGACTAACCGGATCGATGGCCTCTTTCAGATAGCGGTTGTACAGATCGATGTTCGCCTTCTCGTCTGCGTGGCCGAAGAACTGATAGAAGCTCTTATAGTCCGGCAGCTCGCGAACGGCAGCAAGTTTGAGCCGGTTCAAGGCGATATGAGCGCGGTTCAAGTCCAGCGCGATAATCTCTTTAGGGTCCGTCGTCAGATAGGACATGACGTTACAGCCACCTGAGGCGATCGTGATAAGCCGGGAGCCCGGCTTGAGAGCCAGAGCCTCAATGTCGACTTCTGGGTCCTCCCAGATCTGCGGGTAAACCATGCCCTTGAAAGCAAAGGTAAACATACGCTCCAGCAAGCCGTCCCAAGTGGACGCATTTGATCGATGGACTGCGGAATTCAAACGCTGCTTAGATTGCTGCAAGGGGGACGACACAGAACCTCTCCCATTAGTTGGCTGTTGTCTTTACTCAGCGTCTATTTAAGGCAGCGGGGCGACACTTTGGTGACAGTTGCTTGACAGAACTACCGCTAACGTCTCCCGCTACACCAAAGGTATATTTTTCACAGCTCCCTCTTCAATGGAAAAACATTCTCTTGGAATTGCGAATGGTTCCGAGTTAAGTGCAACGCTAAGCAAGAGACTCGGTTGTTGGAAGGTGGACGATGCAGACCAAGGTTACATCCCTGAATACCCGTGGAGTGCTCCGCATTGGCGGCGAAGACGCCCTGCATTTCCTCAACAATCTGGTGACCTGCGACATAGAGAAGGTCAGCGCTGAAAGGGCAACCTTTGGCGCACTGTTGACCCCTCAGGGGAAAATCCTCTGGGACTTCTTTATCCATGCCGCACCTGAGCACAGCTTCTATCTCGAAGCACCGAAAGATGAACTGTCAGCTTTGCAAAAACGACTGACGTTCTACAAGCTCCGCGCCAAGGTTACCATCGACGATGTAAGCGATACTGTATTAGTAGCCGTAAGCTGGGACGGGCCATTGCCAGAGGGTTTCGTGCCAGACCCTCGCCTGAACTCCCTTGGTGGGCGAGCGGTTCTCCCGGTCGCAACGACATTGCCACTAGAGAAAACTGAGCTGTCTACACCACAAGCTTGGCATCAACACCGGTTATCCCTTGGAGTGCCGGAAAGCATGGCTGATTTCGCCCTCGGCGACACCTTCCCTCATGATGCAGACATGGACAGCCTCAACGGTGTTGCTTTTGAAAAGGGCTGCTATGTCGGTCAGGAAGTTGTTTCCCGCATGAAGCACCGCGGCACTGCTCGAAAGCGGATTGTTGTGGTTCAAGGCACATCTGGTCTTCCTGAGTCTGGAACTGAGGTGACTGCTTCGGGTAAGGTCCTCGGCGTAATGGGAAGCTCGGAAGGCGACCACGGCCTTGCGCTGCTGCGTCTTGATCGCGTTAAGCAGGCGATTGACGCCGGAGAGCCCATTCTGGCCGGAGATGTGGCACTTGAGGTCACCATTCCGGACTGGGCCGGATTCGACTGGCCTTCCTGATAGAAACAGCTTGATACCGCAGGAGTTCCAATGCCAGCCGACCGCCCTGATCTTCCGCCACGCGCGTGGCAACGAATGCTCTCGGGGCGACGTTTAAACTTATTGGACCCTTCTCCCTTTGACATCGAGCTTTCCGACATTGCCCATGGCTTGGCACGCGTAGCGCGCTGGAACGGTCAAACCATCGGAGAGCACGCGTTTTCCGTGGCGCAGCATTGCGTCATCGTTGAAGAGATCGCCATGATGCTCAAGCCGGATCTGGCGGCCAAGTGGCGCCTTGCAACACTTCTGCACGACGCACCTGAGTATGTGATTGGCGATATGATCTCGCCCTTCAAGACTGTCATGGGGGGCAACTACAAGCATGTTGAAGAACGCCTTCACGAAGCAGTGCATGTCAGCTTCGGGCTCCCGGCCCATCTGCCTCTCTATGTAACAAAGCTGGCCAAAAAGGCCGACATCATTTGCGCCTATCATGAGGCCATCGTGCTGGCAGGGTTTGAGGAAAAGGAAGCACAGAAGATCTTCGGCAAACCAAGAGGCCTCAGCCAGGAGCAGCTTGCCCGTGTACGCTCCAGCATGAACCCTCTAACCACTTCACAGGCACAAGAGCAGTTTCTGGAGCGGTTCGAACAGATCAACACGGAAGTTCACCTGGCCAGCCAGAACATCAGCATCATCAAGGAACGCGGAGTGTCCTGATGCTCCACGTTTGCCCTCTCTCCCAACTTGAGACTGTGGCAAGTGCCCATCCGTTCTCTGCATTGATCAGCTTGATGTCGCCGAGCATGGTGTTTCAGGTCCCCGGTTCGGCGGCTCGACTTCCCCATCTGACCCTGCGCTTCAATGACATTCCTGAGGAGCGCGAAGGCTATGTTGCCCCAGCGCCTCAGCATGTGGTGGAGCTGCTCCGATTTGCACAGACCCATATCACAAAGGGGCCAGTTCTGGTTCACTGCTGGGCAGGGATCAGCCGATCCACAGCAGCGGCCTACCTTATCGCCTGCGCTCGAAACGAGCCTGGGCAGGAAGCCAACTTGGCAGACAGGTTGCGTACACTTGCACCAAGTGCCACTCCGAACCCACTTCTCGTGAAGTATGCAGATCAGCTGCTTGAACGTGACGGCCGAATGATTGATGCTATTGCTCGCATCGGTCGGGGGGCCGACGCCTACGAAGGCACTCCGTTTTGCTATCCGGTCCAGCTTGCACCTTGAAGAGAGGAACCCAATGAGCCAATCAGGCGTGATGATCGAGATTGACCTCAACGCCGTGATTGTGTCCGTTGATCAGTCAACGCCTTACGTGCTCACCGTTCCTCATGCCTCACGCCAAGGTGAACAGGGTCTTCCGTATGGACCGTTCGACCCGCTCCAGCACCGCACCTTTGAAATCGGCCTGCGATCTTTTGTCGAGATGCAGACAGCGCTCAAATTGGGCCACGTTGAGCAGCTTTACACGTTTGGGGACAGGGGCCGGCACATGGTCAGCCCGGAAGCAAAGCCCCATGTGGTGTCCGTTGGTTACCTTGCCTTGACCCGCCAAACGCCCGAGTCCGATGAGATCCTGGCGGCTCAAGGCGCAAAGTGGCGGTCATGGTATGACTTCTTTCCATGGGAAGACTGGCGGCAAGGCAAACCTGCGCTTCTTGAGGAAGCCATGTTCCCGCTGCTGCGAGATTATTGCGACCAGCCTCATGGCCCAGACATGCCTTCTGGCACCATCAGCCACCGGGATCGCTTTCAGCTGAGTTTTGGCGCAGGCTCCGGTGTCTGGGATGAAGAGCGGGCTCTGGATCGCTACGAGATGCTCTATGGTGCTGGCCTTACCTACGAAGCCCGCCGGGATGGGCGCCCTGAGGCAAAGCACTGCGATGAGATCCCCCCATTCGGGGAAAGCATGACATTTGACCACCGGCGCATTTTGGCAACCGCCCTGTCTCGCCTGCGCGCAAAGCTGAAGTACCGCCCGGTGGTTTTCGAGTTGATGCCGCCAGAGTTCACGCTGACGGATTTGCAGCGCACTGTTGAGGCCATTTCCGGCCAGCATCTGCACAAACAGAACTTTCGGCGACTCGTTGAAGGAGCCCATCTCGTCGAGCCAACCGGGCGACTCTCTACCGCAACCGGGGGTAGACCCGCTGCACTCTACCAGTTCAGAAGAGATATACTCACCGAGCGCCCAACGCTCGGCTTGCGCGTCGGCAGACACTGAACCGGCTTTCGATCATACGCTCTAAGCACCTCATAATTAACCCTGTTTGCGTGAAACAGCAGTGCCCTTTGACGGCATTCTGCGCTTTTTCTGCGCTTTAACACCTTATCAAGGTTAATGGGCGAATATTTCCTAGCCTGCAAGGAAATGAGTTCGGGTGCCGCGTGAGTTTTTTGGCGTCCGGCGCAAGACAGTCCGCTGTCTTACTGCGCGAATTTGTTGGAGTTTAATGCGTATGTCGGGCCCAATACATTCAAAGCGTGCGCGCAAGCGTAGCACGTGGAAAAAGGGACTAGCTGTCTCTACGCTCACGACATTGGTTTACTGTGGTTCCACGCTCCCGGTTGCACAGCAGGATGTGCTGGAGCTGGTGATGGCAGTGGAGCAGCAAACCCCGCGCTGGATGCGCGCCATTGAAACAGCCAATCACGCCACGCTTGTTGAACCGACGCTCATTGGCTCTGCCAACACGGCAACACATGCCGCCGACTATGTGCTGAACTCACCAGCATCCAGCGGCAACGGCACACACCTTCCCGAACTCGCCTCAGTCCTTGCAAACGATGGCACCCACGATCCTTCACAGGGGCCGCGCGTCAACCGTTCCGCAAAAGGCGATCGTGGCTTCGCCATGGCGCCCGCTCGCCAGCCGCTGCAGGGCAGCGCCGGTTCCATCTTCGCTCTATCCAGTCTCCTGACCGGAGCTGCACGCGACACCTTACCCCAGGTCGCGTTTGTCTCGCCCGAGCACCTTCCAGCAAACGCCTCTTCAACCATGATGGCGAAAAACACGCGTGATGGAAAACCGCTCGATTTGACCGAGATGGCCATTGCCCGCAACAGCGCGGCGGCAAGCTTGTCTCTGGCATCAGCCTACGCCCCTTCTTCCACAGAGGCGCTTCGTGCCCCCTTTGATGCGCTTTTGGGTGGAACTGCTTCTGCTGCTGGTAAAACCCAATTGTCAGAGGAAGAACTTCAGGAACTGGCCAAGACCAACCCACACTGGTGGTACAAGGCCCCGCTTCCTGAAAGTGTTCATAGCTCCAAAGAAAAGCTCTGCCTTGCTGAAGCCATTTACTTTGAGGCGCGCGGCGAGCCATACAAGGGTCAAGAGGCTGTCGCTCAAGTGGTCTTGAACCGTGTAAAGAACCCGGCCTATCCGAACACCATCTGTAAGGTGGTCTATCAGAACCGGCATATGCGCAACGCTTGTCAGTTCTCGTTTGCCTGCGATGGCATTCCAGAGCGGGTTCAAAAAGGCCGCGCCTGGACCCAGTCTCAGGAGATTGCCGAAAAGGCAGTAAACGGGGAAGTGAACCTGAGCGAAGTGGATGCCTCCACCCACTATCATGCGACTTATGTGCGCCCTCGCTGGGCTGGCACCATGAAGAAGCTGAACCGTATCGGCAAGCACATCTTCTACAAGACCTATGGCGGCGGCTGGAGTTAATCCAGCCGCTCGGCTTTGGCGAAGCTCCTAGAGCTCAGAGTAGTCCACGATCAGACGACCGCGCACTTTGCCCTTGAGGATGTCCGCTGCTTTTTCCGGCACCTCAGAAAGCTTGATCTTGGAAGACAACGCGTCCAGCTTGGACATTTCCAGATCTTCCACAAGACGGCGGTATGCCTCTTGGCGGCGTTCAATTGGCGCCATGACTGAATCAACGCCCAACAATGACACACCGCGCAGAATGAACGGCATCACCGTTGCGGGAAGATCCATCCCTTGAGCCAGACCACAGGCCGCAACTGCACCGCCATAGTTGGTGCGCGCCAGCAGATTGGCCAGCGTGTGACTGCCTGCAACGTCGATTGCAGCGGCCCAACTTTCCTTGCCAAACGGGCGGCCCGGCTCAGAAAGTTCAGCACGGTCCATAACTTCAGAGGCACCAAGCCCCTTTAGAAAATCAGCTTCTTCCGGACGACCGGTGGATGCGATTACCGTATAGCCAAGCTTGGCCAAGATGCTGACAGCCACAGAGCCCACGCCGCCTGCTGCCCCAGAAACGGCAACTGGTCCCATGTTCGGCTTGATGCCATAGTCCTCCAGAGCCATTACGCAGAGCATCGCCGTGTAGCCTGCAGTGCCAATTGCCGCGGCACGTTCAGCAGAAAGACCTTCCGGACGCTTGATCAGCCACTCGCTTTTCAGACGGGCATACTTTGCATAGGCACCAGTGTGAACTTCACCAACGCCAAAGCCATTCATGATGACCTGATCACCTTCCTTGAAGCGATCGCTCTCGCTGGTGACGACTTCGCCGATAACATCAATACCCGGGACCATTGGGAACTTGCGCAGCACACCTGGATTACCGGCAAACGCCAAACCGTCCTTGTAGTTGACGGTAGAATTTACAACACGCACGACGGTGTCACCTGCGGACAGATCATCAATCGTGATATCGCGCCATTCAGCAGCATTCGGCTTCTTGGCGTCTTCTTCCTTCGTGATCCAGAAGGCTTTGAATTGTTCCATGTAATTTAAGCTCCAGCTTACGTTTTGTGGACGGGAGGCTCGCAGAGGTCATAGCTTGACGCAAGACCGTACACTTACCAGTGTTCAACAGTCCGCCATTCCCACGGAATTTTAGGGTAGCAGAACAGCCGAAACAGCGCCGTCCCCTTCTCAAAAAACAATTCCAACACCGCCCGCTTCTCCATCGATTTGCCGCTGCCATGAGCCATTTAGGGCTCTAGGAACAAGGGCGCAGGCACAATTAAAGAAAAAAGTTCCGACACAAACCCGCAGCATTGCCTCAGTATTTCAGCAACTTAGGAAAAATCGAGAGACAAATGGAATTTTATTTCCATGCAGATGCAATATGAGGCTTGGCAAGTAGGAATACCTGCGTATATGTTATAGTCAAATTGAGCATAAGGATGGCGGCCGGGCCGCATTTTTTAGTGACCACCTTATACTCAAATTGAGCATATGTCAGAGTTACCGGTTAGATCCCTAAGGAACAGCGTATGACAATCTCTGCAAACGCGGCACGTATCGACGACCAGATGCAGGAACACAAGCTTACCGCGCTTGAGAAATTCGGCCCTGTGGCCCGCCCTTCCCTTGAGTACACCGCGGAAGTGGCACGTGAGACCGCGCCAATCTATGAGAAGGTCAAGGACTTCATTCCTGAGATCGAATGGGCGGCCCTTGCGCCACTGGTGCATGCCATCAACAAACTCAAGAAAGAGCGCAACGCCGTCATTCTGGCGCACAATTACATGACGCCGGACATCTTCCACGGTGTTGCCGACATCGTTGGCGATAGCTTGCAGCTTGCCAAGGAAGCCGCCAAGACCGAGGCTGAGGTGATTGTTCAGTGCGGTGTGCACTTCATGGCTGAGACCTCCAAGATCTTGAGCCCCGAAAAGACCGTACTCATCCCGGACATGGATGCCGGGTGCTCCCTGGCAGAATCCATTACCGGAGCAGACGTGCGCCGCCTTCGTGAGGCCAATCCGGGCGTGCCGATCATCACCTACGTGAACACCTCGGCAGACGTTAAAGCCGAATGCGACATCTGCTGCACCTCTTCCAATGCTGTGCAAGTGGTTGAAGCGATGGGTACCGACAAGGTGTTTCTGGTGCCTGATCAATATTTGGCTGCCAACGTTGCTCGAAAGACCGATGTGGAAGTTCTGACATGGGCAGGCTCTTGTGAAGTTCATGAGCAGTTCACAGCTGAAGAACTGCGTGAATACCGCGAGATCGATCCAGACGTTAAGATCATTGCCCACCCAGAATGCCCACCAGAAGTGGTTGATGAGGCAGACTTTGCAGGATCCACCGCACACATGATTGACTGGGTTAAGGATAACCGGCCGGAAAAGGTGATGATGATCACCGAGTGCTCCATGGCGGACAATGTGGCAAGCGCTACACCGGACGTGAAGTATATTCGGCCTTGTAACCTTTGTCCTCACATGAAGCGGATCACGCTCGCAAAGATCCTCGATACGCTGGTGGACATGAGTGGAGAGGTTGAGGTTGACGAAGAGATTGCGGCACGGGCGCGCGTATCCGTTGAACGCATGATCAATCTCAAGAACTAGATTCCTCTGGTATAAAGTGCTAAGCCGCCGGTCATAAAACTGGCGGCTTCATCCGTTCCGGGTAGCCGTCCACGCCTGACCCCACTTTAACTCGACAGTTGAACAGCTATGACACAGATTGCCTCCTTTCTCGCGCCAAACCTATCGTTGAACGGCGTTGACGATGTTGTGATTCTGGGAGGCGGCCTTGCGGGGCTGTTTTGCGCGTTGAAATTGGCGCCGCGGCCGGTCACCATTGTGACAAATGCGCCCATTGGGGGCGGTGCCTCGTCAGCTTGGGCTCAAGGGGGGATTGCCGCAGCTGTTGCTGAAGGCGACACCGCCGAAGAGCACGCCCGCGACACCATTGCGGCAGGCGATGGCATTTGTGAGCACTCCATTGTTCACGGCATGACCGCTGAAGCAGCGGACCGCATTCACGACCTGCTCTCCTATGGCGTGCCTTTCGACAAGGATCTGGCTGGCAAGCTGGAACTCTCTCGCGAGGCCGCGCATACAGCAAACCGCGTGGTGCGCGTTCGCGGCGACATGGCAGGCAAATCCATCATGGAATCCCTGCTGGCGGCCGCACGAAATACGCCGTCCATTCGAGTGATTGAAGGCTACATCGGCAGTGAACTCCTCACGGAAGGCCGTTATGTGGTGGGCATTACCGCCCGTCGTCGCGGTGGCACGCAGCGGATCACCATTCCCGCTCGCGCTGTGGTTCTGGCGTCCGGGGGCATCGGTCACCTTTTTGACGTAACCACTAACCCGCGCGAGGCAAATGGCCACGGCCTTGCAATGGCGGCTCTTTCCGGCGCGTATGTGGCCGATGCGGAGTTTGTACAATTCCACCCAACCGCGCTCAACGTTGATCTGGACCCTGCGCCGCTTGCCAGCGAAGCCTTGCGCGGTGAAGGCGCGCGCTTGATCAACGCGGATGGCACACGCATCATGGAGGGCGTCCATCCGGATATGGAGCTTGCACCACGAGATGTGGTGGCTCGTGCCATCCACCGGGAGCTGATGAAGGGTGGCAAGGCTTTCATGGACTGCCGCGAAGCCATCGGCGCTTCCTTCCCCGAGCACTTCCCTACCGTTTATGAGGCATGCAAGTCTGCTGGCCTCGACCCTGTCACACAGCCGATCCCGGTTTGCCCGGCAGCTCATTATCACATGGGCGGCGTCATGGCGGATGCCTCAGGCCGCACTTCCGTTGATGGTCTGTGGGCCGCAGGTGAAGTGGCTGGAACGGGTGCGCATGGCGCAAACCGGCTCGCCTCCAACTCCCTGCTGGAAGCTGTTGTGTTTGCAGCACGCATTGCTGAGGACATTCAAGGATTGATGCCGCATCCGCGTGTGCGCCATTGGGCTGAGATTGATGACCGCGAGGATCAGGCTTCCAAGCGTAACCCGCAGGAACGCGCTGTAGTCGCTCTTGTGCGCCGCGTAATGGCTCAGCATGTGGGCGTTGAACGAAATGCAGAAGGTCTGCAGACGGCGCTTGCGTTGATCAGCAAGGCAGAAGAGCGCTGCCACCGCAGTTCCATCCGCAACATGGTGGTTGCCGCAAAGATTATCGCCGGCTCCGCTCTCATGCGTGAAGAAAGTCGCGGCGGTCACTACCGTTCTGACTTCCCTGAGAAATCCGCGCAGTGGGCGCACCGCTCCTACGTCAAATACAGCCAAATTCAAGCCTTGGCCGCTGATGCGCTGGAAAGCGACGTGGGCCGCGCTGCTGTCAAAGAGGAACACACCCTATGACTTCGCCCTTGCCAGAGCTTCCACGCCTTCTCGTTGATGAGGCAGTCAAAGCGGCCCTTCTTGAAGACTTTGGCCGCGCAGGCGACATCACCAGCCAGGCCACAATTCCAGAAGATGCTTGGGCCAAGGCGTCACTCGTGTCACGCCAACACGGCGTTCTGGCAGGCATTGATCTAATGATCAGTGCGTTCTGCCAGAGTGATCCAGAGTTCCTGCTGGAGATCCATGAAGATGATGGCAACCATATCGAACCCGGCAGCGTTGTCGCGACAATTGAGGGCCCTGCCCGTGCCTTGCTTTCCGCCGAGCGTGTGGCATTGAACTTTTTGGGTCATCTTTCCGGCATTGCAACCGCAACCAATCTGTTTGCGCGCAAGATCGAGCATACCAAGTGCAAGATCGTGTGTACCCGAAAGACAACGCCAGGATTGCGGGCTTTCGAAAAGTATGCGGTGCGGTGCGGTGGGGGGGCCAACCACCGCTTCGGACTGGATGACGCCATTTTGATCAAGGACAACCACATCGCTGTTGCAGGTGATGTCGTAACCGCGATTTCCCGTGCCCGTGATTTCGCCGGTCACCTTGTTCGCATTGAGGTAGAAGTGGATACGCTCGATCAGATGCGTGATGCACTCACTGCAAAGCCTGACGTGATCATGCTGGACAACATGGGGCCAGAGCTGCTTGCTGAGGCGGTTGAGATCAACCAAGGTCAAGCCATTCTGGAGGCTTCCGGCGGCATCAATCTGGACAGTGTTCAAGCGATTGCAGAAAGCGGCGTTGACCTGGTCTCGACTGGCTGGATCACCCACTCTGCCCCTGTTCTTGATCTCGGCCTCGACATCAAGATCGGGTAGAGCAACAGATCCACAAAACTTCCCCAGAGGCTGATCAAGTTAAAGCCTCTGGTCGGATAAATTGCCGCTACGCAACATATCTATATTCCCCTCATATCGACTTTAGTATAAACCGCAGTTAACTCTGAAGTCATATGGGGCATAACTCATGCGCAGCATTCAACAAGCGCCGGACACTCTCACTGTGCAATCCTTGCAATCACTTGGCCGCAGCATTCGGCAGATCCGCAAGGCGCAACATCTCACCCTGGAAGATCTGGCGGAGCAGATGGGGACTTACCCCTTGCTGTTGAGCCGTCTTGAGGCCGGGGATGCGCGGGTTCCTGTAGGAACCTTGATTACTGCGCTGCAATATCTGGGCATCAGCAATCTTCTCGCTGAGGAAGATACTGCGAACTGCGCCTGAGGTATTGTGCGCACCGCATTCTGAAAAGCCACTTCTGACTGCGCGGTAAGGCGCAGCGAAGCTTCACCGGATTTTCCGGAATCTCAGCTTGCTTTATGCAGTCACGAGCACGCAGACATCAGGGAGGATAACTCATGCGCGCCATCAATCATCTACCGTGCATCCTTACGGTGCAAACACTCAAGACGCTTGGTCAGGGCATCAGGGAAATTCGTGAGGAAGCGGGCCTTTCTCTCGATGCTTTTGCCAAGCAACTCATGGTGCCCCCTGCGCTGGTGAAACGCCTTGAAGCAGGTGATGCCAATGTGCCAGTGGGAACGCTGGCCTCTGCTTTGCAGGCACTTGGCGTGGAGATCTCGCTTTCGGCCAAAGCAGATGCGGGTGCTGCCTGATCACAGCGGATCACTTCATCGCTGCCAACGAAAAAGCCCCCGCTCCAAGCGAGGGCTTTTCTTGTTTGATCAAAGGCCAATGCCCGCCTGATCACATGTTCGGATAGTTCGGCCCGCCGGTTCCCTCTGGAACTGTCCAGGTGATGTTGCCATTCGGATCCTTGATGTCACAGGTCTTGCAATGAACGCAGTTCTGAGCGTTGATCTGGAAGCGCGGCGCGTCTTCACCCTCTTCAACCCATTCGTAAACACCTGCCGGGCAATACCGGTTTGACGGACCTGCATACACATCATGCTCAGAGAGCTTCTGCAGGGCTTCATCCCGCAGTTTCAGATGGATCGGCTGGTCCTCCTCGTGGTTCGTGTTCGACAAGAACACAGAGGACAACTTGTCAAAGCTGATCTTTCCGTCGGGCTTTGGATACTCGATTTTCTTGCAATCCTTGGCAGGTTTCAGGCTCTGCGCATCTGTCTTGCCATGGGACATGGTGCCGAACAAGGAGAACCCCATCAGCTCGTTGGTCCACATGTCGAGACCGGAAAGCGCCATGCCGAACACTGTTCCGAACCGGGACAGGAGCGGCTTCACGTTGCGAACCTTCTTGAGGTCCTGACCGATTTCGCTCTCGCGCCAAGCGGTATCGAACGAGGTAAGCTCCTCTTGCGCTTCACCCTTATTCACGGAGGCAAAAACAGTTTCCCCCGCCAAAATGCCGGAGAGCATGGCGTTGTGAGAGCCCTTGATGCGGGGAACATTTACGAAGCCTGCGGAGCAGCCAATGAGAAGGCCGCCCGGGAAAGAAAGCTTCGGCACGGACTGATATCCCCCTTCGGAGATGGCGCGCGCACCGTAGGAAATGCGCTTCCCGCCTTCGAAAACATCGCGAATGGCCGGGTGGGTCTTGAAGCGCTGGAACTCCTCAAACGGGGACATGTAGGGATTCTGGTAGTTCAGGTGCACCACGAATCCCACGGCGACCTGATTGTCTTCCAGATGATAAAGGAACGAGCCGCCCCCGGTCTTGTTGTCCAGCGGCCAGCCCAAGCTGTGCTGCACAAGACCCTGGTTGTGCTTCTTCGGATCGATCTCCCAAAGTTCCTTGATACCGATGCCAAACTTCGGATGGTCGCTGTCGCGGTCCAGATCAAACTTCTCGATGAGCTGCTTGGCAAGAGAACCGCGAACCCCTTCACCAATGAGCACATACTTGCCGAGAAGCGCCATTCCGCGCATGTATGCGTCCTTGGAGGTGCCATCGCGCGCAACACCCATGTCGCCAGTCGCGACACCGATGACCTTGCCTTCTTCGTTGTAGAGCACCTCTGCAGCGGCAAAACCCGGATAGATTTCGACGCCCATTGCCTCGGCCTTCTCGGCGAGCCAGCGGCATACGTTTCCAAGGGACACGATGTAGTTGCCGTGGTTGTTCATGAGCTTAGGCATCAGGAAGTTCGGAATGCGAACGCTGCCTGCAGGCCCCAAAGCAAGGAAGTGGTCAGCCTTCACTTCCGTTTTGATGGGCGCACTATCATCTTTGCGCCAATCGGGGAGAAGTTTATCGAGGCCAATCGGGTCAATAACCGCGCCGGAGAGAATGTGCGCGCCAACTTCGGAGCCCTTCTCCAGAACGACAACGCTGATATCCTCGCCCTTTTCCTGAGCAAGCTGCTTAATCCGGATCGCGGCAGAAAGGCCAGCAGGGCCTGCGCCAACGATCACAACATCAAATTCCATCGATTCGCGTTCTGGCAGTGCGTCCGCCATTATCAACTCCCTCTGGGCCGCCAAATGCCCTTAGTTTCGACTGCTATAGTTCCTGCAAATTTTTGTGCAGTGCGCCCGAACTATATGTTTTTTCGATCTGTTCATTTCGGTGTAATTGAGAAAAAAACTCACCGCAATGCGTTTTAAGGAGCAATCTGGAGCGGTTTTCTGCAAGAAAACCCATTCTACCAAACGTTGAGCGGGTGGTTTCTCCCCATTGTAAACAGGCGCTTTTTCGGAATTCGCTGAACCATGCTCATTTAAATGGCCTGGATTTGCCAAATGCCCAGCTTAGCTAATAGTTTGACATTTACGCGCCCCTCGCCCATGGAGAGACGGCGTTTGACCAGACTTATTCCCGGCGACTTCAGGAGACCATGAGCGAGTTATCCCCCACCGATCCTGCAATGCTTGAGGCCTATCTGGAGTTCCTGATAGCCGCTGGCGTGGATTGCCCACTGGATGACGAACCTGTTGATCGCTATGCCCAATCGGCACAGCAGCTGAGCCAGCGCGCAGCAAGCACCCGAGAGCCGCACCCGAGCACACCGGGCAACCAGCAGCCTTCCGGGCGCATTTATGCCCCCGTTCAGCAGGCGCGGGAGGCAGCCGCCAATCAAGATATGCGCGCGGCGGCCAAGGCCATTCTCGACCGGACCAAGCGCAGCTCCGATGCCCCCGCAAGTGGCCCGAATGCTCAAGTTTCTGCAGTTATTCCAGATCACAAGGTGGTCAGCTCGGCGCGAGAAGCTGCTGCGAGCGCCAAAACGCTGGATGAACTCAAAGATATCCTCGCGCGCTTTGACGGCTGCAACCTGAAACAGACCGCCAAGAACCTCGTTTTTTCTGACGGTAATCCTCATGCGCGGATCATGATGATCGGTGAGGCTCCCGGCCGGGATGAGGACCTTCAGGGCGTGCCTTTTGTTGGACGCTCCGGACAGTTGCTGGACCGTATCATGGCGGCTGCTGGCCTGGACCGTTCGCAGGTTTACGTTGGCAACGTGGTGCCGTGGCGACCACCAGGGAACCGCACGCCAACGCCGCAGGAAACAGAGATCTGCCGGCCCTTCATTCAAAGGCAAATTGAGCTTGTAAATCCGAGCATTGTGGTTTTCCTCGGTGCCGCTTCCGCTCAGAGCCTTGCGGGGGCACGAGACGGCATTCGCAAACTGCGCGGCCGCTGGATGACCTATGATCAGGGCGGCATCGAGCGGCAGGCCATTGCGACCTTCCATCCGGCATATCTGTTGCGAAACCCGATCGAAAAACGGTTTGTCTGGCGGGACATGCTGGCGATCAAGAGCGCGTTCACACAGCTTTAGCCCCCTCAAGTTATCCCCCTCGCGTTCATGCAGGCCAGCGGGCTGGGCTCGTTTTCGTGCCCTAAAGTTATTCCCCTATCCGGAAAAAATCGATATTTCGCTTTCTATCAGGGGGTAACGGGAACTGCAGGCTTGCAGCAACCCATGGGCTGGCCCACTTAACATTGGGGAATAAGGCACGTACGCGGTTTGCGTTGATCGTGCGTTGGTTTGAATAAAACGAGTAGATTTTAAGAGGAAACGCCGTGTTGAAGAAGCTGCGCAAATTACTTCCGGGCAAATGGGGTCAATCCAAACCAGTTATCCCCGTCGTGCGGCTTCATGGTGCAATAGGCATCTCATCTCCTCTGCGTCCCGGCCTGACACTGGCGAGTGCGGCTGGTCCGTTGGAGACCGCTTTCAAGATGAAGGAGGCTCCTGCCGTTGCTCTGTCCATCAACTCTCCGGGCGGCTCGCCCGTTCAATCCAACCTCATCTTCAAGCGCATCCGTGCGCTGGCTGAGGAGCATGAAAAAGACGTTCTGGTGTTTGTGGAAGATGTGGCGGCCTCCGGCGGCTACATGATCGCCCTGGCGGGGGACGACATTTACGTGGACCCGTCCTCCATTGTCGGGTCGATTGGCGTCGTCTCCGCCGGTTTCGGGTACACCGGCCTGATTGAGAAGCTAGGCGTCGAGCGCCGCGTCTACACCGCTGGCGAAAAGAAGGTCACGCTTGATCCATTCGCCCCTGAGAACAAGGGCGATATCGAGCACCTGAAGTCCTTGCAAAAGGAAATTCATGAGGTCTTCATCGACATGGTAAAGAGCCGCCGTGGCGACGTGCTGGCAGATGATCCGGACCTGTTCTCAGGTCTATTCTGGACGGGTGCCAAGGCACAGGACCTTGGTTTGGTCGACGGCATCAGCGATGTGCGCAGCACCATCAAGGAGCGTTACGGCAAAGACACAGAGCTGAAACTGATCGATGGGAAGCGGAAATTATTTGGGCGTCTTCTTGCGCAATCCCAAATCGCGCCCTACCTTGGGAGCGTAGAGGGTCTTCCCGAGACGACCATATCCGTGATGGAAGAAAAAGCGCTCTGGGCGCGATATGGTCTGTGAAGCTGTCCTGCGAGGGCCCCTTAACGACTTGAGGAGTCCCTTGGTATGACCGAAGTACTTGGTAGCATTGCGTTGTTGGCTGGTGGTGTGTTGCTTTACAAAACCGTAAAGCGGGAAATGGAACGCTTCCAGGAAACAATGGCGCAACCAGTCTATGCCAAGGCACGCAAGGTTCGACCAGACGCATCCTACACCCGTCTGGTTCAGGACCCAGTGACCGGCAAGTACCGCCCGATCGACTGAGGCTTTCCCAAAAGTCGTTATGTATAAACGTTCAGGCGTGCGGGTTTTCGCGCGCCTTTGTTTTTTGAACGGCCAAGTGCTGCTGTCTGTTCCAGCCCTTTCGCCTCACCGCTCAAGATTGGCGCTCCACGCGCATTACCTCTTGCTAAAACGGGGTGTTAGGCATAGCTGCGCTTGACCTTCGCGTTTTGTCGTGGCACCAGTCCAGCCAACAGTTTTTTGCGTGTTCTGCGCGCCCCACGTTTTCACAGCGACTTTAGGAAGCTCTCGAAATGTCTCGCGACGATGTTCCAGCTCACATGCAGCCAACCAAGTCTTTTCAGGGTCTGCTTCTGACCCTGCAACAGTTCTGGGCCGACAAGGGTTGCGTTATTCTGCAGCCTTACGACATGGAAGTTGGCGCAGGCACATTTCATCCGGGAACCACCCTGCGCTCTCTTGGTCCGCGCCCTTGGAAAGCTGCCTACGTTCAGCCCTCTCGTCGCCCAACTGATGGCCGGTACGGTGAAAACCCAAACCGCCTGCAACACTACTACCAGTTTCAGGTGATCCTGAAGCCTTCCCCTGAGAACCTTCAAGAGCTGTATCTGGAGTCACTGCGGGCCATTGGCATCGATACAGATCTGCATGACGTGCGTTTCGTGGAAGACGACTGGGAAAGCCCAACCCTTGGCGCTTGGGGCCTTGGCTGGGAGTGCTGGTGTGACGGTATGGAAGTTTCCCAGTTCACTTACTTCCAGCAGGTTGCCGGTTTTGAGTGCAACCCGGTTTCCGGTGAGCTGACCTACGGTCTTGAGCGCATCGCCATGTATGTTCAGGGCGTCGACAACGTTTACGACCTGAACTTCAATGGCCGTGAAGGCGACGAAAAGGTCACTTATGGTGACGTGTTCCTGCAAGCCGAGCAGGAATACTCCCGGCACAACTTCGAGCATGCAGACACTGAAATGCTGTTCCGCCACTTCAAAGACCACGAGGACGAGTGCAAGCGTCTTCTGGAAGCAGGCCAGAAGGCCATGGAAGAAGCGGGCGATGGCCTCTACAAAATGGTTCTGCCAGCCTACGACCAAGCCATCAAAGCTTCTCACGTATTTAACTTGCTGGATGCGCGCGGCGTGATCTCCGTGACCGAGCGCCAAAGCTATATCCTGCGGGTGCGCGAACTTTCCCGCGCTTGTGGTGCTGCCTTTTTGCAGACCGAAGCGGGCGGCGTCGGTTACAAGGGCTGAGCCCTACGCGACACGTGAACAGAGTTCAAAGCCGATCCTGTTGGGTCGGCTTTTTCTTTGGTATGGCCTTGCGAGAACCGGCACCCAGCCTATCTGAGGCCTAACCATATTTTTCCTGAAGGCCCTGCCCGTGCTGTTCACCATTCTGGCATTGATTGCCTCGCCTCTTCTCATTTTCCATAGCGGTGGCTGGAGGAAGGTGTTTCCCGCCTTCTTTTTTGTATTACTCATGCTTTTTGGAGGGGTGTGGTATGGCGCGCCCTGGTTCTTGCCAGCAGCGGCCATCGCAGCGATTTTTTACGCTGTGTGCGGCGTGATCTGGATCCCACTGGCAAAGCTGCATCCTTCTCCCACCTATCGCATCTTCAACGACTACGCGCTGACTTTCTGCGTAGCGGTGATTACTGTTTGGGCGGTATGGCCGCGTGACCCCGCCCTCGATCTGGCCAAGTTTGAGGCGCTTGCAGGAAATGGAGCGCCCAAACTGGTTGCAGTGAATGATGCTGTGACGGCTGAGGGCATTTCCAGCGTCTGCGCCGTGCCACCGGGCTTGCTGGAGACGGCTATTCATGACGAAGACCGCAAGCTGCTGTTGGCGACCCGGCTGGTGCCTTCGGGCCCTAGCGCTGGCTTTCTGACGTTTCATGATGGTGTCGGCACCATGCTGTCGCGCATGATGTTTCCGGTCGCCACTGGCGCTGTGCGCTGGAAAGCAAGCCTTGAAGCCATTCAGGAGAGCGGTCGTCTGTGCGCTCCCATCGAGCAGTTCTCCGTATTGGCAACGCCCATGAGCGACCATTTGATGATCGCGCTGCCGGAGTAAAAACGGCGGCCAATGGCCGCCGCTGGTTTGATCGCAGGATCACAGATCGAACGTCTTCTTCAAGTGCTCTGCGTAGCGGGATGCATCGCTCGCATAGTCTGCGTTCTTTACGACGTCATGGCTGGAGAACAACGGCAGCACCTCAAACCCGCAGTATTCGTGGGACTTGATGATTGGAAGAAGCATGTCTTCCATGCTCTTGCCGCGGTAGAAGCCGTCTTCATCACCAAAGTTCTCCTTTGGTGAATTCCAAGTGGTGGAGAGCATCAGTTTCTTGCCCTGCATCATGCCACCTGAGCCGTATGGACCATCGGTGAAGCCGAAGAAGTCGCCAAACCGGTAGACTTCGTCCAGATACAGCTTCATGGCAGATGGCGGCATGAACCAATAGATCGGGTACTGATAGATGACCACATCCGCCGCCTTGAACTTGGCGATTTCCTCATCGACGTCGTAGCCTTCCTCGATGATCGTGGTGGTTACTTCATACTTGGTAGAGAGCATTTCCACGGCCATATCAAACAGGCCACGGTTAAACTGACCGCCAGAAAAAGCCTTGGTTTCAGTGCCCAGAATGATCAGTGCTTTTTGCATTGCTGCCTCGTCCTTCAAGTGGGTTGCGTAAGGTGTTGGCACTGGGGTATCATTGGTGGTACATACTGTAAACCAGTACATTTTTTTGTACCACCTATCGAGAGGCAGCTTATGCACAACAGCGAAGACGGACATATGGCGGTTTGCCTTGAGCCTTGCCCGATCGAGAAGGCCATGCGGGTGATTGGAGGAAAGTGGCGCGCGTCGCTGCTCTGGCATTTGAAGGACGGTCCAGTGCGCTTCAACGAACTCTGCCGCATCTTGGGCGGGGCCACCAAAACCATGATCGACAAATGCCTGAAGGATCTTGAAGCCCACGGGCTCGTCAAACGCGAGGTCCAGTGCGAGCGTCCAATAGCCGTGACCTATGAGATCACCGAGTATGGCCGCACCACCTTGGCTTTCCTAGATGAGTTGCGGCGCTGGTCTGAAGAGACCATGAAAGAACAAGAAGCCGCCTGAACTCACGCCTGACCGCTGCTGTGAGCCGCGCGCCCACGCAAAGCTTAGGTCGCGCTTGCGTTTGACCAAATAAAACTATAAAACTAGTTTTATCGAATCGTAAGGAGCCGACATGGAATGGGATCAAGCAGCAGCGGGCTTTGCCGCCATGGGATCGGAAGCGCGGCTTCAAGTGCTGCGCGCGCTCGTGCGTGCAGGTGACCGTGGCATGACCGTGAGCGAAATTCAGGAGAAGACGGGCATCGCACCGTCGACCCTTGCGCATCACCTGAAGACGATGGGGGACGCGGGGTTGATTTCGCAGCAAAAGGCGGGACGCTCTGTTATCAACACGGCAGCTTTTGACCATCTGAACCGGCTTGCGAACTTCATCTTGAGCGAATGCTGTGCGGATGTGCGGCCCAAGGCGGTGAATGATGACTGAAGCAACAAGCTGCTGCACGCCAGCGCGCCCACATTGGACCGCACGCCTCAAGGTGTTGCAGTCGCCCATCACGGTGATTGTGCTCATCTTCGCGGGCGTTGCGCTGCTGGACCCGGCGCGACTGGGCGAGACCGCGCTGTTTGCGGCCAATGCCCTTCTCAATACCCTGCCCTTTATCGTTTTTGCCGTGCTGCTGATTGCCTATCTGAAGGCAGCAGGTGCTGAGGCGATGATTGCCAATGCCTTCAAGGGACACGAAACACGCATGATCCTGCTGGCGGCCGCCTTTGGCGGGCTGGCCCCGTTTTGCTCTTGCGAAGTGATCCCTTTCATCGCGGGCCTTCTTGCCCTGGGTGCGCCGCTCTCTGCCGTCATGGCGTTTTGGCTGTCTTCGCCGCTGATTGACCCGCCGACGCTTTTGATTACGGCGGCGGCACTGGGCTGGCCGTTTGCCATTGCCAAGGCTGTGTCTGCTGTGGCGCTGGGGCTGTTCGGCGGGTTTGCCGTGAAGGCCCTGATGAAGCACGGCGCGTTTGCTGCCCCCTTGCGCAAGGCGTCCACATCAAGCTGTGGCTGTGGCCCCTCCCCCTTTGATGGCCGTCCGGCATGGGCGTTCTGGGGTGACGAAAGCCGCCGCACTGTGTTCCGCTCTGAGTTTGCCAGCAACGGCTGGTTCCTGTTGAAGTGGTTGGCGCTGGCCTATGCGCTGGAAGCCATGCTGGTGACCTACGTTCCGGCCCAGTTAATTGCCAGCGTTGTGGGCGGAGATGGCATTGTGCCCATTGCCACGGCTGCACTTGTGGGCATGCCGGCCTACCTGAACAGCTATGTGGCCCCGGCGCTGCTGGCGGGCCTGATGGAACAGGGCATGAGTGCGGGGGCCGCGCTGGCCTTTCTGGTGGCAGGTGCCGTGAGCTCCATCCCGGCCATGGCGGCGGTCTGGTCGCTGGTCAAGCCGCATGTCTTCGGCGTTTATCTCGGCCTTGGCGTGTTTGGTGCCATCCTCTCCGGGATCCTTTTCCAAATGATGATGCCGGTCTCCTGACCGGCACTTTCTCTTCAAAAAACCAAAGGCTTGTTTCCGCTCCCCCAAAGAGCGACGTGCCCCTTGCTGTGCTGATCTCATGAAAACGACAAAACAACTCCCCATGCTGAAAGACCGAGCCATCATCTTGCTCGCCATTGGCCAGACCCTTGGCTGGGCCGGGCTCTACTACACTTTTCCGGCGTTGATCTTGCGCTGGGAGCACGCCTTTGGCTGGAGCAAGGCGGACCTGACCGGCGCCATCACGCTGGCAGTCCTGATTTCCGCGGTGTTCTCTCCGCTGGCTGGCCGCGTGATCGACCGGGGCTACGGCACCCAGATGATGGGCGGGTCTGCGGTGCTGGGTGGCATTGGCCTGATAGCGCTGGCGCAGGTGACCACCCTTTGGCAGTTCTATGGGGCGTGGGCGGTGATGGGCGTTGCCATGGCGGGCTGCCTCTACGAGCCCTGCTTCGCCATTTTGAACCGGGCACGGGGCATGAACGCCAAGAAGGGCATCATCTCCATTACGCTGGCTGCAGGTTTTGCCAGCACCCTTTGTTTTCCGGTGATGTATGCCGTTTCCGAGGCCTATGGCTGGGAAAACGCCGTGCTGTTTGCTGCGGGGCTGGTCATCTTCGTTGTCGCGCCGCTGTTGTGGCTGGGGACGCGCATGCTGGAGGCAGAAGGCATGGAAGAAGTCGAGACGCATGCGCAGGAAGCGGCGACGGGCACCTATGACTTCCTGAAAGGCTCTGTCTTCTGGTTTCTGGCCATCGGCTTTTCGTTGGGCGCGGTGCTGCACGGGGCAACCTTGCACCACCTGCTGCCGATCCTGGACAGCAAGGGTGTCTCCGCCGAGTTTGCCATTCTGATCGCTTCGCTGATTGGACCCATGCAGGTTGCTGGGCGGATCATCATCATGATGTTTGAACGGCACCTTTCGTTGAACGCGGTGGTGAGCGGGGCGTTCTTGTTCATGTGCGCGGCGATTGTGCTGTTGCTGATCTCCGCTGGTGCGCCATGGCTTTTGGTCGGATTTGTGCTTCTGTTTGGTGGCGCTTATGGCACCACTAGCATTACGAGACCGCTGACCACGCGGGCCATTCTGGGCGGCAAAAACATTGGCTCCAAGTCAGGCGCGCTGGCCATGCCGTATCTGATCGGCTCAGCCTCGGCGCCCTACCTTGGCTCGCTCCTTTGGGGCGCAGGCGGTTATGACCTGATGCTGTCCGCACTGGTGGTTTCCGGCCTTGCTGGCCTTGTGCTTTACACCGCAGCCTATCGCGCTTCCCAGCGGGGCGCGGGCACCATTGGGAAACCAACTACACAGCCAAGTTAAGGCTCTGGCAAGGGCAGATGACGAACAGTGCTGGTGCCTTAGCCCCAAATTGGCATATGATCACCTCCGAAACTGGCGGGCGGGTGCCTTAACATCATCCTGAGGGGACGCGCTTGCCAGACCCTGCGAATTGAAAAAACAACAAGAAACCGCAGAAAAGCCCAAGCCGGTGCGCTGGCAAACGGGCTGACCGGAGACACTCCAATGAGTCATCCAGAATACAACGTGCTCTTTCTATGTACCGGCAATGCCGCCCGCTCCTTGATGGCGGAGGTCATTCTCAACACAGGAGGGCGCGGGTGGTTCCATGCTTTCTCGGCGGGATCACACCCCATGGAACATGCGCACCCCATGGCGATTGAGTTGCTCGACAAGCTTGACCTGCCTACTGGCGGCCTGCGCCCCAAAAGCTGGGATGAGTTCGCCAAGCCGGACGCGCCGAAGATGGATTTCGTTTTCACCGTATGCGATGCAGCTGCCGGTGAAACCTGCCCCATTTGGCCCGGTGCGCCCATGAGCATTCACTGGGGGGTGCCAGACCCGAAAATCGTTGAGGGAACGGAGGCGGAAAAGCGCCTTGCCTTCAGCGAAGCCTATCGGATGCTGAACAACCGCATTTCCTTGTTCCTGAGCTTGCCAATTGCCTCTCTCGACGAGATGACCCTGCGCAATCAGCTTCAAGAAATTGGCGAGACGCAGTAAGGCCTCTGGCCACGGAACTGGAAGGCGCTAGTTACCAGCCTGATTGGCGGAGGAGCGCGCCATTGCCCTTCAAGGGGCAGGTGGGCGTGCAACGGAACAGCTTTGCGAGGCTCTATGTACAGACCAATCTTCTCACTCTGCCTGCTCGGTGCGGCCTTGTTTGCGAGCAGCATTCCCCACCTTGCCAACGCCCAAGACCGAAGCGTGAATGAGGAACGCATCTCTTTTCAGCAAGGGGCGTTTGGGGCGGAAATCCGAGGCACCATAAAGGGCGCGGAGATCAAGGATTACCTGATTGGTGTTGAAGGCGGGCAAATCCTCACCGTCACCATGAAAAGTGACAGTGCTGCCAGTTACTTCAACGTGATACCGCCCAGCGAAAGCGACGCGGCCACCTTTATCGGCTCCACAAGCGGCGAAAGATATAGAGGGCTTTTGGCCGAGGGCGGCGACTACACCATCCGGGTCTACATGATGCGCAGTGCTGCCCGTCGGGATGAAGAGGCGAACTATGCCATTGACGTGGCCGTGAGATCAGAAGGCGTGAGCGCGCAAGGGCCCGGTGCAACTGATGCGCTGATCCCCAACACCCTGTTTCATGCACGCGGTGAGCTGAGGTGTGCCATTGCGACTGCACCGGACGTCAACAGATGCTCCTTCGGGGTGATCCGCCGCGGCGAAGGTTCAGCAACAATTGTGGTGACCAAGCCCGACCTGACCACGCGCGGCTTGTATTTTGAGAAAGGCAACTTCACCCGCGCCGATGACTTCAACCCCATGAACGCAGAGGAAGTGCGGCAAGCCACCCGCGAAGGCGATGAAACCATTGTCCAACTCGGGCAAGACCGGTTTGTGATCTATGATGCGATCCTGTTTGGTGGCTAAAGAGCCCGCTTAACAGGCTTGCTCATGAAAATGCGGTTGCCTTCCGACCCCGTGACCTGCCAGCCCAGACGCTCGTAAATGGCCACGTTGTCTGGCATCAAACGATGGGTCGTCAAATCGATGCTGGCCGCGCCGAACTGCGCTGCATGCGCCTCGACCGTAGCCACGAGTGCGCGTGCAAGCCCCTGCCCCGCCGCTTCCGGCCTGACCGCCAGATTGGCAATATGCACCACGTCTTCATGTTGCCCGGCAACAATGCCAGCCATGATGTTGCCTTCGTGCCGGACGACCCAGACATGGCGTGCTGCAATGTCTTCTGCCAGCCCATCGGCAACCGGCGGCAAATCATCCACGATGCCGACATACCGGGCATAGGCTGCAAGGACGCAGGCCCTCAAGCCCTCCGCATCCTCTGGTGTGGCGCGCTCTATTTCAGGCACACTGTTCCCTTTCTGGTTACTGCGGCAGGTATGCTGCTGGAAATGGAGCGCGCTTGCAATCTCGCCAAACCTGAAAGCTGTGCGGAATGGGCGAACCGCCCTAGTCGAACAGCGGGCCGCCGAACATGCGCACTGCCCTGTACATGGCATGGCGGCGGATGTAAGGCACCTTCAGAACCTCCATGGCTTCCAGAAAGATGTCATCGGCCTGCTTGCGCGTGGGCTTTTCGGGGCCGTTTGGCCCTCGGATCACGCCAAATTCGTAGAGATAATCATGAACCACTGCAGCTTTGGCATGAAGGCCACCTGGAGAAATGAGCCAACGGAACGGGCGTGGCACGGAGGCCAGGTCCGTCTCGAAGCCCATGGGCACCAGCACATACCGCGGTCCATCCTCACTGCCCAGATAATACCGGAAAGAGCAGAGCAGCTGATACATGCCCGCGCCATCCTTCTCGCGTTGCAGAACACGGATATCAAGTGGATCTGTGAAACTGGACATGGGCTGGGCATCCCCTTTGCTCGGCACCAAAGCAGAAATGACTCGCTCAAGAATAGCTGCATGATGAACAAGGTGCCCGTTTAAAGTGTTGTTGTTCCGAGAATTTGCGGTGCCGCAAGCAACGATCAGGCCTCAATATCCGCCAGATATCCAGCTGTTCACCTGCTCGCTGTGGGTGATAGCTCACGACAGACGGCTGCCCTCGTGAATCTCACCGGTAAAACACTGCAAAGGGGTGACTTTTCTCTCATTCGTTGCTAGGCACTAGCCCAACGTGTTTTGCAATTTGACGATCAGTTAAAGGCGTAATTTTCCGATGCCCGATCTTCTCCTCGAACTCTTCAGCGAGGAAATCCCTGCCCGTATGCAGCGACGTGCCGCTGAAGACCTGAAATCACTGGTGACCAACGCTCTTGTTGATGCTGGCCTGACCTATGAAGGTGCGAAGGCGTTTGTGACGCCGCGCCGTCTGGCCCTGCAGGTGGCGGGTTTGCCTACCGGCTCTCAGGCAACGCGCGAAGAGCGCAAGGGTCCACGTGTTGGCGCACCGGAAAAGGCACTTGAAGGGTTCCTGCGTGGTGCGGGCCTTGCCTCCATTGAAGAGGCGCAGGTGCAGAGCGACCCCAAAAAGGGTGAGTTCTACGTTGCCGTGATTGAAAAACCGGGCCGCGACACCACCGACATCGTGGCAGACGTGATGCCGGGCATCATCCGCAACTTCCCATGGCCGAAGTCTCAGCGCTGGGGTACAGGCAGCCTGAAGTGGGTGCGCCCGCTGCATTCCATCGTGTGTACCTTTGGACCGGAAACGGAAGAGCCTGAAGTGATCCCCTTCGAGGTGGATGGAATCAAGTCTGGCAACATGACCAAGGGCCACCGTTTCATGGCACCCGAGGCGTTTGAAGTGCGCCGTCTTGAGGACTACCAGAGCAAGCTGGAAGCTCACAAGGTGGTGCTGGATACGGAACGTCGCAAGGACATGATCCTGCACGATGCCAAGAACGCTGCGACTGCGCTTGGCCTTGAGCTGGTTGAAGATGCGGGCCTACTGGAAGAAGTGGCGGGCCTGAACGAGTGGCCTTCGGTGCTCATCGGTTCCTTTGAGGAAGACTTCCTTGAAATTCCAGATGAAGCGGTTCAGCTGACCATCAAGGTGAACCAGAAGAATTTCGTGCTTCGCGATCCCAAGAGCGGCAAGCTTTCCAACAAGTTTGCGCTGACCACCAACATTGAAGCCAGCGATGGCGGCAAGAAGATCATTGCTGGTAACGAGAAGGTGGTGCGGGCACGCTTGTCTGACGCCAAGTTCTTCTGGGATACAGACCTGAAGACCAAGCTGGAAAGCAACCTGACCAAGCTGGAAGACATCGTGTTCCACGAGAAGCTTGGCACCGTTGCAGCGCGCACCCAGCGTCTGGAACACCTTTCCGCTGAGATCGCACCGCTTGTGGGTGCAGACGTGGACAAGGCGCGCCGCGCGGCAAAGCTGGCGAAGGCTGACCTTGTTTCTGCAATGGTCTACGAGTTCCCTGAGTTGCAGGGTTTGATGGGCCGTTATTACGCCGAAGCACAGGGCGAAGACGCCGCTGTTTCTCAGGCAATCGAGGACCACTACAAGCCAGCAGGTGCTGCGGATGACGTGCCGACCGGCCCTGTTTCAATTGCTGTGGCACTGGCGGACAAGATCGACATCCTCACCGGCTTCTGGGCCATTGACGAAAAGCCGACCGGCTCCAAAGACCCTTACGCCCTGCGCCGTGCCGCGCTCGGTGTGATCCGTCTTGTGCTGGACAATGACCTGCGCCTGCCACTACGCGACGTGCTGGTGCAGAGCCTGCGCCGGAACCTTGCGGATGTTGCAGCTGCACGCGGTGAAGGCGCCCTGAAGGACCTGCCATTCATTGGCAAGGGCGAAGCAGGCGAGAGCGTTGTAAAGGAGATCTTCGCTCTGGTTTCCAAGGCTGCTGACACGGTGCTCGACAAGATCTCCGACAAGGTGCCGGAAACCCCACTGGAAAGCGGCCTGATTGATGATCTGCTTGGCTTCTTCGCGGACCGCCTGAAGGTGGTTCTGAAGGACAAGGGCGTTCGCCATGACCTGATCGATGCGGTTTTTGCCCTGGGCGATCAGGACGACGTGGCGCTGATCGTGAAGCGCACGGAAGCACTGGGTGAGCTGCTGGGCTCTGAAGACGGTGTGAACCTTCTTGCAGGCTACAAGCGGGCAGCAAACATTCTGCGTGCGGAAGAAAAGAAGGACGGCGCGCCTGTAGAGGGCGACCCATCTGACGCGCTGCTTTCCGAGAAGGCTGAGATTGAACTGACAGGTGCAATCAACACCGCCATCAAGGAAGTTGCACCGCTGGTTGCAGCAGAAGACTATTCTGGAGCGATGGCCGCATTGGCCAAGCTGCGCGGCCCGGTGGATGCGTTCTTTGTAGACATTCACGTGAACGCGGAGGACGCAGAGGTGCGCCAGAACCGCCTGCGCATTCTCTCGCAGATCCGTAGTGCCATGCATCAGGTTGCCGACTTCTCCAAGATCTCCGGCTGAGCCTGATCCACACCACCACGATGACAGAAAGGCCCGCGCGTTTGTTCGCTGCGGGCCTTATCTTTCTTGGGTACACGGTTAGCGTGGCAGGGCTTCTTGCAGCTCCACGTCGCTGCTGAGCTTGTGCTTGAGCCATTTGTGGAACTGCAACACGCTCTTGTTTCGCAGCGCTCCGTGACGGGTGACGAACCAATAGGCGATACCCGTTGGCACGCGGTGGCGGAATGGCGCCACCAGGAGGCCTGAATGAAGCGCATCTGCTGCCAGCGTGTCCCACCCCAGGAACACCCCCTGCCCGCCAATGACCGCCTCCAAACACAGGGATGAGTTGGAATAAGCTGTGCCCTGCGAGATGATGGAGGACTTGAGGCCCAACGGCTCCAGCCATGTGTCCCACGTGAACTGGGAGTGCATGTCTCTGACAATGGGCATACGCGCCAGATCAGAAGGATCCTTGAGCTGCTCGGCAAGGGATGGGCTGCAGACGGGAAAGATATAGTGATTGCAAAGCTTGTCCGCTGTCACATCGCCCTCAACCTTCTTGGTGACGCGAATGCCCACATCCACATCAGAGGTGTTGAGGTCGACGATCTTTTCGCTCGCTTCAACACGCAGGCGGATTTCCGGATGCTGCGTGACGAAATCATTGAGGCGCTTAACCAGCCATTTTTCCGTAAAGACGGGTGCTGCGGAAATAGTGAGCGTTTCCTCCCGGTCGCGATCTGCCAGTGCAATGGCCTCTGAAAGGCGGTGCATGCCAGCGGTAAGCCCCTCGCAGATGAGGGCTCCGCTGTCTGTGAGCACAAGACCACCGCCCGGTTTGCGCGTGAAGATGGTGCGGCCGAGCTGCTCTTCCGTCCGATGAATCTGCTGGCTGATGGCGCCGCTGGTGACGCCCATTTCTTCGGCGGCCGCCTTAAGGCTACCTAAACGGCCGACGGCTTCGACTGCCCTGAGGCCTGCCAAACTGACTTGATTGAGGTTTCGCATATAGCGCCGCTAAAGTGGTGTTCAGAAATCAGAGATGGCGCAAGCTTAAATGTGTTCTCATATTGATGCCATTACAAACAAAAATAAATGAGACCCCCAATGACAAAATTGTTCAAGACACTCTCTCAGACCCTTGGCGGCAATCGGGCCGTCTCGCAGAAGTCCAAGCCAGCCCAGCGGGCAGGCTACTGCGACAACCCACTTTCGCATCCGCAGTTGCGTCAGATGACGCGCCACCAGCTGGATGACGTTTATATCGATCCGCGCAACATCGGGTCGTGAGCGAGTGCGCCGGTTCCCATTCCTCCACCGGCGCACTCGACGACATCCTTAGTACGGGATGCCAACCTTCCTGTAGAGGAAGTGCAAGAGCCATGCAGGACCAATCAAAAGGAACTGCACATCCTTGAAAAAGGATGGCTTCTTGCCTTCGATCTTGTGGCCGATGAACTGGCCAACCCAAGCCACAACAAAGACGATCAGAGCCGTTTGCCAAAGCGGCAGGCTGAAGCTGTAGCTGGCGTTGATCCAGAGGCACAGCGCCGCAATGGCTGCCATGCCAACGGCCAAGGTGACGGACAGCGTTAGATAATACAGCACGGCAAGGCCAAGCACGATGGTGCACCAATTGAGATATGGCACACCCTGAAACACTGCGGGCACCGGCAGGCTCCACAGCAGCGCTGTGACCGTCCAAACGATGACCGGAACGCAAATCCAGTGAATGAGCTTGTTGTGGCCGTTCTGATGACTGTCGCCATATTCGGCAAGCAGGCGGTCGATGCGCCGCCGGCTGGTATCTGAAACTCCCATGTTTCCCTCCCAGTTTACATGGAGGTCTTAAGGTGCCGCAGGGTGATGGCAGTTACAACTGCGGCCTTCGGGGGAGTTAGAACTGCGAAAGGCCAGTGCCTGACATGAATACAGCGGCCCCGAAACCGAGGCCGCTGTTTGTTTTTCTGGAAGGTTTATTGCTTTGAGTTAGTGCGCAAGCTTCTCGCTGCCTTGGGTGCTGGTGCTGGCGAGCCGACGCAAAACGAGCACCACGAGCACCAGACCGACCAGTGCGACGCCCAGCCCGGCCAGCAGTGACCCGGTGAGGCCAACGGTGAAATAGCTGGCCATGCTGACCAGAGCTGCAAGCAGCGCATAAGGCAGCTGGGTGGCCACGTGGTCGATGTGGTGACAGCCAGACCCCGTGGAAGACAGGATGGTGGTGTCGGAGATGGGTGAGCAATGGTCACCAAACACACCGCCTGCCAAAACCGCAGCCATGGC
The DNA here is from genome assembly GCF_028737195.1 of Pseudovibrio exalbescens. Classification (GTDB taxonomy): domain Bacteria; phylum Pseudomonadota; class Alphaproteobacteria; order Rhizobiales; family Stappiaceae; genus Pseudovibrio; species Pseudovibrio zosterae. The sequence goes on from NZ_JAQZAJ010000005.1 coordinate 202,443, forward strand.
TGGCATGAGCAGCTCGGCATCCAGATGGAAGGCCATGTTGGCCGCGATGGGCAGCATGATGGCGAAGGTGCCGTAGCTGGTGCCCGTGGAGAACGCGGCAGCAGCGGCGATGAGAAACGCCAGCACCGGAACGAAAGCGGACGGCAGGTTGCCACTGGCGAGACTGGCCAGATACTTGCCGGTTTCAAGATCGCCAATGACGCCTGCGATGGTCCAAGCCATGAGCAGAATGTAGACCGCTGGCAGCATGGACTGCAGGCCCTTTACGAACGCCTGCCCGATGTGTGCGGTTGGTACGCCCTGCACCATCAGAAGCGCTACGGTGAACGCGACCGTGACAATGCCTGAGGTTGCCATGGCCCATGCGCCATCGGCATTTTCAAGCGCGCCAATGAGCGTGAACGCTTCGCCGTTGGCCGCAAGACCGGAGGCCCCCGAATACATCATCAAGCCAACAACGAGCGCCACGAGCAAAAGGAGCGGCCCCACGAAGTTGAACACCTTGCCGGTTTCAGCTTCTGGCAGACCTACATCTTCGCCCGGAGGAAGCCCCTTGGACGGGTCCCAGAGCTTGCCCTTTTGGGCCCGGTATTCGGCGGAGGCCATGGGACCAATATCGAGGCGCATGACAGCAACGCACAGCAACAGGCCGAAGGATACAAGCGCATAATAGTTCAGCGGGATCATGGAGACGAAAGCGGACAGTGCGCTGTATTCGACCACCTCGTTGGCCACAAGAATGCCCGCCAGAAGGGACATGATGTAAGCCCCCCACGTGGAGATTGGCGAGATGACGCAAACAGGAGCGGAAGTGGAATCGATACAGTAAGCCAGTTTCTCACGGGAGATCTTGTAGTGATCGGTCACTGGACGCGCCACATTGCCCACCAGCAGCGCGTTGAAATAGTCGTCGATGAAGACGATCAGCCCCAAGAAGATGGTCATGAGCTTGGCGTCGCGGGCGCTGGCAATGCGCTGGTGTGCCCACTGAGCCAAAGCGCGAGTGCCGCCGCTGACGGAGATGAGCGCCATCAGCGCGCCCATGCACAGCAGGAAGCTGACCGTATAGATGTTCCAGAGGGCTAGCTCCGAGCCATCCCAGACAAGCCCTGTGGCGCGGTCGATGACTTCGAAAAAGGTGCCGCTCAATGAGAAGTTGGTGAGCATCAAGATGCCCATGAGAATGCCAAGTCCCAGGGAGATCAGAACTTTGCGGGTCACAATCGCCAGAGTGATCGCAACGAGCGGTGGAAGAATGGAGAGTGCCGAGTCGGCATAGCTCATCAACGCCATCGTTTTTACTTCTTATGTCTAAACGATGGAGGCTTCTGAAGAAGGCGCAGCGGCCTCATAAAAACACCTGCCTGAACGCGGCAGCTCTTCTTATCTCAGTAGCGCTCCATAGTCATTGTTGCCCCCGCATGCTGCGGGAATTCCTATGGCAGTGCTGCACCTGTTTGATGCAGCCCCAGGACCTGAGGATGACGCCTCAAATCCTTCGGCATCGGCACCTTTCCGCTGGGGTTTTCGGGGGTCAGCCCTCGACCAGCGTACTGATTGCACGACGCTCCTCTACTTGCTCTCGATTTTTAAAAGAGAACAACCCATTAATGGCCGGGGAGTGCCCCCCAGATCAATACTTGATTGCACGTAGGCGGACGGCAAAAACACAAGAAACCGTGATGATGCCGACCACAAACCGCCATGTTTCGCAAGGTCAACGCCAAAGACGCTGCCAGTTTGCCGCCTGCCTGTGACAAACGGCTGCGCCCCTAGTCTTCATCGGGATGGGGCTGGGCATCCACCGCTGAAAGGGCTGTCATGTTGACAATGCCTCGAGAGGTGATGGACGGGGTGATGATGTGGGCTGGCTTGGCAGTGCCAAGCAAGATTGGCCCCACATGCAACGCATCCGTCATCGCCTTGATGAGGTTCAGCGCAATGTTGGAAGCATCCAGCGTTGGGAACACCAGCAGGTTGGCCGGACCGGACAGGCGGGAGTGTGGCATGTAGCGCTTCAGCACCTCTTCACGCAGAGCTGCGTCACCATGCATTTCGCCGTCCACTTCCAGATCCGGACATTCCTTCCAAAGCATCTCCAAGGCATCGCGCATCTTGCGCGCGGTAACCGTGTCACGAGACCCGAAGTTGGAGTGAGACAGAAGGGCGGCGCGCGGCGTGATGCCGAACCGCTGGATCTGCTGTGCGGCGGCCTTGGTGATCTGCTTGATCTCCTCGGCACACGGGCATTCGGAGACGTAGGTATCAGCGAGGAAGAACGCCCCCTTGCTGTTGATCAGCAGCGACAAGGTGGAGAAGTCCGCCACCCCGTCCTTTCGACCCAAGATGTTTGAGATGTCGCGCAGGTGCTTGTCGAACCGACCTTCAAGGCCGGTGATCATGGCATCTGCCTCGCCGCGGTGAACGGCAATGGCCGCGATGACCGTGTTGTTGGTGCGTACCATGGTGCGAGCGGCTTCCGGCGTTACGCCCAGGCGGCCAACCAGCGAGAACAAGGTGTCGACATACTCGCGGTAACGCGGATCGTCTTCCGGGTTGATGCACTCAAAATCGACACCCGGGCGGATCTTGAGGCCGAAGCGCTCGCAGCGGGTCTTCAATACGTTCGGACGCCCGATGAGAATAGGTGTTGCCAGCCCCTCTTCAATTACCACCTGCGCGGCGCGCAGCACGCGCTCGTCTTCGCCATCTGAATAAATGACGCGCTTCTTGTCCATTTTGGCCTGCTGGATGATCGGTTTCATCACCAGACCAGAGCGGAACACGAAGCGGTTCAGCTTGTCCATGTAGGCTTCGAAGTCTTCAATGGGACGGGTGGCAACGCCGGAGTCCATGGCGGCCTTGGCAACTGCTGGCGCGATACGAAGGATCAGACGGTTATCAAAAGGCGACGGAATGAGGTAGTTGGGGCCGAAGGTGTGCGTGACGCCGCCATAGGCCTTGGCAACCACGTCTGTGGGTTCTTCGCGGGCAAGGCCTGCAATCGCCTCAACCGCTGCCAGCTTCATTTCCTCGTTGATGGTGGTTGCGCCCACATCCAACGCCCCGCGGAACATGTAGGGGAAGCAGAGCACGTTGTTGACCTGGTTCGGATAGTCAGAACGGCCGGTACACATGACCACGTCATCGCGCACCGCAAGCGCGTCCTCCGGCATGATTTCCGGGTTCGGGTTGGCAAGCGCCAGAATGAGCGGCTTGGCAGCCATTTTGGCCACCATCTCCGGCTTCAAAACGCCTGCTGCCGACAGGCCCATGAAAACATCCGCCTCGCCGATCACATCATCCAGCGTGCGCTTGTCAGTCTTCTGGGCGAAAACCGATTTCCACTCATCCATGAGGCTTTCGCGGCCCTCATAGACAACGCCTTCAATATCCGTCACCCAGATGTTTTCACGCTTGGCGCCCAATGAAACCAAGAGGTTGAGACAGGCGAGCGCTGCGGCGCCCGCCCCTGAGGCAACGATCTTGGCATCTTCCACCCGTTTGCCAGCCAGCTCCAAACCGTTGCGCACCGCCGCCGCCACAATGATGGCCGTCCCGTGCTGGTCGTCATGGAACACCGGAATGCTCATGCGCTCGCGAAGCTTGTTCTCGATCATGAAGCATTCAGGGGCCTTGATGTCCTCAAGGTTGATGCCGCCGAAGGTAGGCTCCAGTGCTGCGACCGCGTCCACAAACCGGTCAACGTCGCGCTCGTCCACCTCAATGTCGAACACATCAACGCCTGCGAACTTCTTGAAGAGAACGGCCTTGCCTTCCATCACCGGTTTTGATGCCAGCGGGCCGATGGCCCCAAGCCCAAGCACGGCGGTGCCGTTGGAAATGACCGCAACCAGATTACCGCGCCCCGTGTAGTCCGCGGCCTTTTCCGGGTTCTTTGCGATTTCAAGGCAAGGGGCAGCCACACCCGGTGAATAGGCCAGCGCCAAGTCGCGCTGGTTTCCGAGCGGCTTGATGGCCTGAATTTCCAACTTACCCGGACGTGGGAACTGGTGATAGTAGAGAGCGTTTTCGTCCAGATCGCGTGTTGCGGGTTTCTTCGGGTCGGTCATTTCAGGTCTTCTTGTGTTGGCATGTGGTACGAACAGACAGAGTGCGCAGGAGTTCACAGAATGGAGCGTGCCCTCTGGTTTTAAGCGGGACACAGCATCACGCAATTCACCTTACGCATTTTTCCTCTGCTTAAAGCGGATAAAGGCGCGCGTGAGTACATACAAAACGATCGCATTGAAGATATGCCACAAGAAATGTGTTCCGAAGCTGATTTGCGCGCATACCGGTTCGTCCAATGTTCGGAATGTCAGAGAGACCGTAAAGACAGCGCCCGCAATTGCCAGTGATTTGGCTGTTTCAGGATCCTTGCGCATGAGGATGGCAGCAAAGCCCCACATGGCGAGGAGCGCGGGCACATAGCCGCCAGAAGAACCGAGATAGGGTTCTATGAACTGCGGTGCTCCGAGCAACACACCAAGAAAACCGAGAGTGGCGACGATGCTTTGCAAAATGCCTGAGTGCAGGTAATGCCGCGTCGCCAGATAGAAGTAGGCCAGCATGAAGAACATGATGGGGATTACATCCAGGAGCATGGCCCAGATGGTGGCATAGGTATGAAACAGGAAAGAACCTGTGCCGATAATGGCAATCAAGGCAATGAGGATGAAGGAGCCGGCGTCCTTGTTCTCCTGCCTTGTCCAGACCGCGAAAGCCAATAGAGCTGCAACTATGAAAGCAAGGTTGGTGACCGCGTTTATCGGTTCGGCCCAGAACTCAAAGCCCATCCGCTCGCAATACGCGTCTACCTGTCGCAAAAGGTCCATGCATTCCCCCCAATGCCTGCGTCCTGTCTACGCACTATTAGGTATGTGATCTGGCACAGGATGCAACCATGGACGCAGTTTGAGCCCATAAAAACGCGCGGCCTTACGCCAATTGCGGAGAGGAACTTATTGTGAGGCGATGCGAATGGCTGCGGCGCGCAAGGTGGTGGGGCGACCCTGCCGCAGCTTGCGCAGGATCTGCGCTGGCGTGGGCGCGCTGATTTTGGCCGTGCGGTTGGAATTGCGCAGCAGTGCAGATCTTGAGGCCAGAAGTCCCTGACATGTATGGGTGATGCCGAGGACTTGCGAGGAAAAGTTCACAAGCGTTTCCTTGAGGCGGACCTTAAAGCCGAAGTCATCACTCTTGTAGCGCAGCACAGCAAGCTGGGTATCCGCGCTGGACCGCTGGGCGCGTTCAATAAACGCCATGGCTTCGTTCTGCCATCCCTGTTCAAGAATGACATCCGGCCGCAGGAACAAGAACCACTCCCCGCGCCTTGCGTGTTCCAAGGCAAGTTCCACCGTGGGCACATTTCCCTCAGCGCACGAAACCCATAGCGCGCCGGAGGCGTCGGCTATCTCGTGAGTGGCATCTGTGGAACCGCGATCAACTACAATTACCTCGCGCAAGACGCCTTCAGCAGCGGCGGGCACGAGGGAAGACAACGTATGTACGAGACATTGCTCGCTGTTGTGGGTTGTCATGATCACACTGAGCATGCTGGAGTTTTAGACCGGCTCAACTGCGCTGAAAAGAACCGTCTTGAATTTTATTGAAGAATGGTAGATGTTCCTCTTATGTTCTCATAAAGGTGCTTCAGCAATGGGCAAATCGGTTCAAGCCTTTGATAGTAACGAGCTAAACGCTGAGGGCGCGGGTCATTTTCCTGCGAATCTGGTCAGCGGCCGCGGCGCGGCGACGAACCCGGCAGCGCGTTTTGAAAAAGAGCAGCGTGAACTTGAGGATGACGGCTGGGGACTTCTGGAGGATCTGCCGCCCATAAAAACCGAATGTCAAAACGAGGTGACCCGCACGGTGATCACCCGTAACACTTCGCCTGACTTGCCTTTTGACCGTTCCATCAATCCCTACCGGGGCTGTGAACACGGCTGCACCTATTGTTTTGCCCGTCCCTCTCACGCCTATATCGGCTTGTCACCGGGGGTGGATTTCGAAACACGCCTCTACTCCAAGGGCAATGCGGCTGACGTGTTGGAACGGGAACTCTCCAAGCCCTCCTATCAGCCGAAACCGATCGCGATTGGAACGAACACCGACCCGTATCAGCCAGTCGAGCGCAATCTGAAGATCATGCGCGGCATTCTCGAAGTTCTTGAACGCACCGGACATCCTGTGACCATCGTTACCAAATCGGCGCTGGTCTTGAGGGACAAGGATATTCTTTGCCGCATGGCTGAACGGAATCTCGTTTCCGTTCGCCTTTCCATCACCACCGAAGACAGGAAGCTGGCGCGCTCCATGGAGCCGCGGGCATCAACACCGGCCAACCGCTACAAGGCCATTAGAGAACTTGCTGAGGCAGGTGTGCCAACGGGTGTTTTGATCGCGCCGGTGATCCCCGGTCTGACCGACCATGAACTTGAAGCGATACTGGCAAACTGCAAGGAAATGGGCGCGGCGGCGGCGGGCTATATTTTGCTACGTATGCCAAGAGAAGTGAGCGAGCTTTTCAAGGACTGGCTGCTGCGCGAAGCACCAGGCCGCTATCGCCATGTGTTGTCTCTGATGCGCTCCATGCGCGGAGGCAAAGACTACGATGCAGAGTGGAACCGGCGCATGCGCGGTGCGGGCCCCTACGCTGATCAACTCTCCAAACGCTTTCAACTGACCTGCAAGCGCTTGGGGCTTTCAACTCGGGGGTCTAAGCTTTCTACCGAGCATTTCATAGGGCCTGAAAAAGGCGGTGTGCAGCTTTCCCTGTTCTAAAACCGTCTGGACGGTACAGTTCCTCTTGATCCTTTAATCCGTTCAGGTAACAAATGCGATATGGCGTATACACAGACCCTATTTGACAGTGCATTTCCCGAGGCTCCTGACGCCCAGTGGGAACGCTCTCTACGCAATGAGCTTGGTGGCCCTTTCGCAGGGGTGGACGAAGCAGGACGCGGGCCATGGGCCGGGCCGGTCGTGATAGCGGCTGCCGTGCTTGACTATGACAATTTGCCCGTCGACCTCAATGACTCCAAGAAGCTGAGTGAAGCAAAGCGTGAAGCGCTCTACAGCGAAATCATGGAAAAGGCGCAGGTCAGCGTCTGCGTTCAGTCCCCAAAGACAATCGACCGACTTAACATCCGTGCGGCGACCCTTGCCGGGATGGCCCTCTGCATCCGTGCCCTGCCCGTCATGCCCGTCAAGGCATTCTTCGATGGCCGGGATGTCCCATCAGGAGTAACTGTTGAGGCACAGGCACTGGTTAAGGGGGATGGCCGCTGTCTGGCGATCTCGGCAGCCTCCATTGTGGCGAAGGTAACCCGCGACCGCTTGATGGTGAAGCTTGATGCCTGCTGTCCGGGATATGGCTTTGCCAAGCACAAGGGCTACGGCACGAAGGACCATCAGGAAGCGCTCCTGAAGTTGGGCCCGAGTGTCCATCACCGCCGTTCGTTCCGGCCGATCAAGGACATGAAATAAAAAAGGCTCCGCGCTAGCGCTGGAGCCTTCTTCAAAACTCTTGTCAGCTTAATGACCGCTTAGTTCAAGCGGGCAGAAATCTGCTTGATGCTCTCAGACACAACTTTGCTCTTTGTGTCCGCATCGCTGAGGCTGGATGTGACGATTTCTTCAGCCGCAGCAGCAGCGACTTCCGCTGCACGTGCCTTGACTTCAGCGATTGCGTTGGCTTCCGCCTGACCAATCTTTGCTTCAGCCGCTTTTGTGCGGCGTGCAATCATCTCTTCCAGTGCTTCGTTCGCTTCAGCAGCCATACGCTCTGCTTCAAGCTTGGCATCAGCAACGATTTGCTCGGCTTCTGCTTCGGCTTCAGTGCGCTTGCGCTGATACTCAGCCAGGATAGACTGAGCTTCCTCACGAAGCTTGCGGGCTTCATCAAGTTCGGTCTTGATGTTGTCAGCCTGCTTGTCCAGTGCGCCGCCGATCTTCGACGGAACTTTCAGCCACTGCAGCAATGCAAAAAAGAGAATGAGGCCGACGAATGCCCAAATGGTATCGTTAAACATACCTTCGTTCTCCTTAGTTCATTACTTTTTCAACGGCCTTAGACACGGTTGCTTTCGCAGGTGCCCGACCGCCGATCAGCGCTTTAACGAGTTCGCCCGTCGTGTCAGCAGCAATATCCCCAACCTGAGCGAGGCTATCAGCCTTGATCTTGGAGATGCTCTGCTCTGATTCAGCGAGCTGAGCTGCAAGCTTTGCTTCGGCAGCTGCACGAGCTGCTTCGGTTTCCGCTTTCAGCTTTTCACGCGCGTCATTGGCCATGGTGTTGGCCTTTTTGCGCGCATCCGCCAGAGCCTTCTCGTAGCTTGCGATTGCATCGTCGGTTTCCTGCTTCAAGCGGCCCGCTTCTGCCATATCACCAGCAATACGATCACGACGGTCTTCAAGGATGCCGCCGATCCGTGGAAGAACGACCTTGGACATGATCCAATAGAACACGCCAAAAGTAATCGCCAACCACAACAGCTGAGAGGGATAGGTCGTACTGTCGAAAGGAGGGAAATTGGATCCGCCCCCATGCGCCTCAGTAGCAACCAAGGTTCCAGTAGTGTGTTCGCCCTGGGTATTCGACATCACCTTCTCCGTAAACGCTCGGTAGACGGTTTACCTTGAATACGGCGATGCTCATGAGAGCATCGCCGAAACGGTAACACGTCTGGATCTAAAGTCTGTCGCTTATACAGCGAAGAGCAGAAGAAGAGCGACCAGAAGCGAGAAGATGCCGAGTGCTTCTGTCACAGCAAAGCCGAGGATGAGGCGACCGAACTGACCGTCAGCTGCGGACGGGTTGCGCAGTGCGCCAGCAAGAAAGTTACCGAAGATGTTGCCGAGGCCGAGAGCTGCGCCGCCCATTCCGAGGCAAGCGATACCAGCACCGATATATTTTGCAGCTTCTGCTTCCATGACACGTGCTCCTAAAAACTAGCAAATTTCGTCGTCTGTGACGTTTGATTTTGGGTTAGACAACCCGGGAACTGCAGGCTCTGTTAGTGGCTCGGGTGGAGCGCATCTGCCAGATACATACAGGTAAGAACGGTAAAGACGTAGGCCTGAAGGAAGGCTACCAGGAACTCAAGTGCCGTGATGGCAACTGTGAGCAACAGAGGCAGCACTGCAGCGCCGATGCCGATGGCACCTGCACCGGTGAGCATGACTACGAAGCCTGCAAACACCTTCAGTGTGATGTGACCGGCCAGCATGTTCGCAAACAGACGAACAGAAAGGCTGACTGGACGAGACAAGAAAGAGATCACTTCAATCGCGGTCACGAGCGGCACAACATAGGCCGGCACACCGCTTGGCACGAAGAGCTTCAGGAAGCCAGTGCCATGCTTGAAGAAACCGTAGATTGTCACCGTCAGAATGACGAGCATCGCCAGAGCGAAGGTCACGATGATCTGACTGGTTACTGTGAAGAAGAATGGAATCATCCCGAGCATGTTTGCCGTAAAGACGAACATGAAGAGGGTGAATACCAGAGGGAAGAACCGCATTCCCTCGTTGCCGGCGGAACCGCGTAGGGTTGCTGCAACAAACTCATAGGACATTTCGGCCATGAGCTGCATGCGGCTTGGCACCAGGCCTCGTCCGTTGGTTGAAAGGACCAAGAAGAGTGTTGCCACAGCAACGGTCACAACCATGAACAAGGTGGCGTTGGTAAAGGAGAAGTCCATTCCAGCAATGTTCAAATCAAAAATCTTATTGATATGAAACTGATGGATCGGATCAATTCCGTTGCTTGATGTTCCAGCCACAGGTTTTATCCCCTGAAGTGCCCAAATTTAGCGCAAGCGCTGTTCGGATTAGTCCTGCTTCTTGTGAGAATTCATTCTCCGCTCCGGCTCAGCAACTCTGCCGAGAGCCCGAAGCAGGTTCAAAATCCCCGCACCGAAGCCAAGCATCAGGAACACAATCAGCCCCCAAGGCTTGGTACCGAGCCAAGTATCAGCCATCCAGCCTATCCCCGCACCCACAAGTACGCCGGCGACAAACTCTGACGACAGCTTCAAAGCCTGAGTTACCCCGGACAGTGCACCGGATGTATCCTGAGCCTTGGCGTCTTTCGACGTTTCGGTCTCTTGATGCTGTTCCAGCGTTTTCCCGAGTTGCTCTAGTCGCTCAGTCAGGTGACTGTCAGAAGCAGCTGGATTTTTCTTGGTCTGCTCTGGGTCGTCTGAAGCCATCACACGAATAACCCCTTATTATGTGCAGCAGAAAAACCACCGACTCCTTGAAGTCGCCGGAACCATAGTTGGCAGGCACTCCCGTGTCAAGATACATCAGGCATACATTAACCGATTGAAATATTTAGAAAATTTGGGAGAATTAACAGAGAATGCTTACGGCATCCTCCGAGTTTTACGTTGTTTTACTCAGACTCAGTCAAATTCGCGAAAGCTTTCCGCTGTCTGTAGATCTACTGAAACAAGTTGTGAGACCCCGCGCTCTGCCATCGTGACGCCGAAGAGCCTGTCCATCCGGGCCATCGTGATCGGGTTGTGGGTGATCACCACAAAGCGCGTTTCAGTATCTTGAACCATTGTCTCAAGCAGGGCGCAGTAGCGTTCCACATTGGCATCATCAAGCGGTGCATCGACCTCATCCAGCACACAGATAGGGGCTGGATTCGTGAGGAAAACTGCGAAAATCATCGCCATCGCCGTGAGTGCCTGCTCTCCACCTGACAAGAGCGTCATTGTCTGTGGCTTCTTGCCGGGAGGGCGGGCAAAAATCTCCAAACCGGCGTCCAACGGATCCTCAGAATCAACCAGCTTCAGTTCTGCCGTACCACCCCCAAACAAGTGTGAAAACAGACGCTGGAAGTGGTTGTTTACCACTTCAAAAGCCTGCAAAAGGCGCTCTCGGGCCTCGCGATTGAGGTTGGAAATGCCGCCTCTGAGGCGTTTTATCGCCTCGATGAGGTCGTCACGCTCCACAACCAAAGTGTCGCGGCGCTCCTGAACTTCGCGCATTTCTTCTTCTGCCCGAAGGTTAACGCCGCCAAGTCGTTCGCGTTCTCCCTTAAGCCGCTCCAACCTTTTTTCGGTGGCTGCGGCATCGGGTAGCGGTGCTCCTTCTTTCAAACCGGCAACTTCCGGCAGCTCCGCGATGGAAACCTCCAGCGCCTCGTCGACCCGAGTCTCGGTCTCTTTCTTGCGCAGGCGTGCAGCTTCAAGGCGCTCTTCGGCGCGAATCTTCCGCTCACGCGCACCTGACAGGCCTTCAATGGCCTCCTTGGCCTTCCGGTCGGCTTCGGCTAGCGCTTTTTCAGCGTCCACCAGAGCGTCATCGGCGGCGCGCTTGCGCTCTTCTACCTTTGCAAGTTCACGGGTCAGCTCTACACGCTTTTCCTCAATCTCCTCAGGACTTTCCAGCAATGTTTGGCGCTCTTCCTCATTCTCGGAGCGGCGCTGGCGGAGGGTTTCAATCTGCTTGTCGGCGCCTTGTGCCCGCTGCATCCAGCTTTGCCGTTCCCGCAGAATGGAAACGAGGCGGCTTTTGCGAAGCTCGCTCTCGCGGCGAATACTTTCAACGCTGGCGCGCGCACTGGACAGCACACTGCGCGCTTCTGACAGCTGCTCGGCAAGGCCCTGAAGTTCCTCGGAAAGCTCATCAAGCGCTGGCAGCTCTTCCAACTGCATCTGGGCTTCCTCAAGATCTGCGCGCAGCTCTTCCAAAGCCTCTTCAGCGCGCGCGACCTGCTCCTCCAACCCTTCTTTTTTAACGGTAAGCTGAGAATGCGCCCGCTCGGCCTGTGTCACCGCATCGCGGGCACGGGTGACAGAGGACTGGGCCTCCCTCACCTTCTGCTTGGCTCCCTGCTCCTGCCCGGACAGGTGCTTGACGGCCTGCGCGGCTTGATCGGCCTGCGCCTGAACTTCCATCACCCGTTCTTGCGCGGCTTCAATCTCGCCGGCAAGCTCTTGAAGCCGGTTCTTTTGGGCGAGCCGCTGTGCGGCAGGCGTTGGTGCCTCAGCGGCAACGCGAAGACCATCCCAGCGCCAAAGATCTCCCTCTCGGGAAACCAGACGCTGCCCCACCTTCAGTTTTCTGGCGAGACCCGGGCCTTCGGCAGCGTCCACCAGACCGATCTGGTCGAGACGCCGGATCAGCTTTTGCGGTGCCTCCACGTATTGAACGAGCGGCTCACTGCCTTCTGGCAAGGCCGGATCATCAAAGTCACGATCTGCACCGCCCCAGTGGGCTGGAGCCTGTTCGTCGAGCGGCACCTCAAGATCTTCCCCCAAAGCCGCCCCCAAGGCCTTTTCCAAGCCCCTGGCAACTTTCAGCTCGTCAACGGCGGGTGTCCAGTCGCCAGAGATGGTGCTGGCGAGGATCTTTTCCAGGGTTCGGCTCTCCGTTTCCAGACGCGTGACATCCCCGCGTGCATCAGAGAGCGGCTGTCGCAGCGCAGCTTCCCGCTCTCGGGCTTTTTGAAGAGCCTCTTCCAGATCAGCGGCAACTTCTTCCGCCTCGGTGAGTTCTTCTTGAGCCATTTCCAAGGCTTCCCGCTGCTCGGCCACTTCCGTTGCCATGGAAAGCTCTTCAGAAATTGCGTCGAGGGTAGCCTTGAGCTGGGACATTTGCTCAGACTGACGGGTGAGCCGTCCCTTGCCATCTTCGATAGAGCGAAGGAGTTGCTGGCGCTTTGCCATGAGACCGGCATGGTCCCGTGTCTTCTCCGCATGATCAGCTTCCAGAGCGGAAACGGTGCGCTGCGCCTCCTCTGCGCGCTCCTGAGCGATCATGGCGCGCTCTTCCACGCTCTCATTTTCTTCCGTCAGCAGCTGCTCTTCTTCTTCCAGCGCTTCCAGTCGCTCGGCGTTCTCCGTGGTGAGCTGCTCTTCGCGCTCTATGTCCTGATCCAGCTGGCGGATACGCTCATTGAGGTCGGTCAGGCGCTCCCGCACCCGGCGATCCTCCGCATCCAGCTGGTTCTTGGCAATGACAATGCGCTGGAGTGCAGCACCAACTTCAGCAGCCGCATCACGCAGCTTGGGCACCTCATGCGCCGCGATCGCCTGATCCTTGGCCGTGCGCGCCTGCAGGCCTGCAATGTCGGTGAGAGCGAACTCGGCTTCGGCGTATTGGGCCTGAGCTTCCTGAAGCGCGGCGCTGGCATCCTTCCAACGCAAATAAAGAATGGTGGCCTCAGTGCGGCGAATGTCCCAAGACAGATTTCGGTAGCGGCTTGCTTGGCGGGCCTGGCGCTTCAGGCCCTCGAGCTGGGCTTCAATCTGCACCAACACGTCTTCAAGGCGCTCCAAGTTCCCCTCAGCGGCACGCAGGCGGATTTCCGCCTCATGCCTGCGGCTATGCAAGCCGGAAATGCCTGCTGCTTCCTCAAGGATCTTGCGGCGCGAGGTGGGCTTGGCCGAGATCAGTTCGCCGATTTGCCCCTGTCGCACCATGGCTGGCGAACGCGCACCGGTGGACGCATCTGCAAACAGCAGCTGCACGTCTCGCGCACGGGCGTCCTTGCCATTGATCTTGTAGACAGAGCCAGCTTCGCGCTCGATACGGCGGGTTACTTCGAGCTTGTCGGCGTCATTGTACCCCGTGGGCGCCAGACGGAGTGAGTTGTCGAGGAAAAGTGTGACTTCAGCAGTGTTTCGGGCGGGACGGTTGAGACTGCCGGAAAAGATGACATCGTCCATGCCGGAGGCGCGCATGTTCTTGTAGGAGTTTTCTCCCATCACCCAGCGCAGCGCTTCTACGAGGTTGGACTTGCCACATCCATTTGGGCCGACCACACCGGTGAGCCCGTCTTGAATGACAAATTCCATGGGTTCAACGAAGGACTTGAACCCAAGAACGCGGAGCCGTTCAAACTTCATGCCCCGCGCCTTTGTTTCAAGTGGAAATCAGCATATGCCAAGCCATGGAGCCGACACGTCGTGCCGGCAAACACATCAAAGGTGTTTGTCCACGTACTCGCTGATTTCTTCAATTGAGAGCGCCCCGCTCACTTTTTCGCCATTGATAAAGAATGTCGGTGTTGACCTTACATCAAGCGCCTTGCTTGCGTGATCCCGACTTGCGGTCACTCCGTCCAGAATTTCCTGATTCGTCAAGCAAGCTTTCACCTCATCTTCGGTAAAGCCAATCTGCTTGCCCATATTCAACAGGGCGTTATACGGGTTGTCGGTGAAAGCCCAGTTGCGCTGCTGCTCAAACATCAGAGAAACAACATCAAAATACTTGTCGTCAGCAGAGCAGCGCGCAAGCATTGCCCCTGCTGCGGCGACAGTATCCAGCGGGAACTCGCGGAAGATCAGACGCGCCTTGCCGGTGTCGATGTATTTTTCCTTGAAGGCCTTGTAGGTCTCGCGATGGAAGGTGGCGCAGTGGCTACAGGTGAGCGATGCATACTCGATGACAGTGACAGGCGCATCTTCCCGACCAATGGCTTTGTCTCCCAGCGGGCCTGCTGTCATCAGATCGTCTTCGTTCACAGACTGAGCCCATGCAACCGGCCCTGCGGCGAGGAAAGCCGCGCCAGCCACAGTAGCAATGGCGGTGCGCTCCAAGAAACTTCTTCTGGTCAGTGTCACTTTGTCGGTCCTGTATCCGTTAAACTCGGTAGATATGAATGGCAGCATGCCCGGTTCTGGTCAACCAGACCGTTCAATTGTGTTCACATCTCGCCAGTGAACAGTGCGTTCCACTCACAGATGTTCACGGTGCCGTGAACATCTGCCATCACATCCGAGGGTTGGACCCTGACCGCTTAAAGGTATTGCTGGAAGATCTTTTCCCATTCTTCCATGCCGCGGTACCCGACCACTTTTTCGCCATTGACGAAGAAGCTTGGCGTGCCCGTGATATTGAACTCCTTGTTGCCACGGTCCCGCGTTTCCGTCAGCGCATCAAGCACGGTCTGGTCGGTGATGGCCGCATCCAGCTTTTCCTTGGACAAGCCAACCTGTTGCCCGATCTTCTGAAGCGCTTCATATGGGTTGTCGGTAAAGGCCCAGTCCTTTTGAGTTTCGTACATGAACTGAAGGAACTCCGGATACCGGTCCGCAGGAAGCGCACGGCCCATCATGAAGCCAGCTGTTGCAACCGCATCCAGCGGAAATTCGCGCACGATGTAGTGAACCTTGCCCGTATCGATGTACTTCGCCTTGATCTCAGGGAAGACGGTGGTCTTGAACGTTGCGCAGTGCCCGCAAGTCAGGGATGAGTACTCGATCATGGTGATCGGTGCTTCTTCACTGCCATAGGAAATGTCGCCCAATGGGCTGGGGACTGCCAGCTCTGCTGGATCAAAAGTTTCCTGCGCCCATGCGCTCGGCATGCCTGCGGAGATGACCACGCCCACTACAGCGGCCGCCAAGGTTGCCTTCAGGAATTGTCTACGGCTCTGGTTCACGTCAAATATCCTTTGATCCATTCTGGCGCTTAAAGACAAGCGCCCTGCCCTTCAAACTAGTCGGATTGCAGCATCAGCACCGCCTGCCAACTTGCCCATTTCCGTCTTTAGCCCGAATTTGAGTGCTAATCGCGACACTTTCCTGCGACTTACTAACGCGCGCGGCACGCTGAAAGCCCCTAGGTCACCTTGCTCTTACAAGACAAAGCTGTGGCACTGCTAACAAGAATCCCATTTCGAGACGTAGTTATGGGCAAAACCGGCATAACACCTTTACTTTTGTACTAAGAGTCAGGCATTTAGAAGACAGGGTGATTTCATATACGATTTGTTAACTAACGAGCGGGTGACATGGTGCGGATTACTACTATGTTGGTCACGGCGATTGCCTTGGCTGGATGTCAAGCTTCCATGAAGGAAGACTTCGTTGAACCAGTAGCGCAGGCCCCCGCACCTGAAGAAAACGTCGCCGCCGCCACCGATACCTTGCCCAGCTTTACACCCCAGGCCTATGCCGGCTCTACGGATCTGGACTCCCTGACCGGCATGCGCTGGGAAGTGAAAGAAGGGGATAGCGCTCCGGCCGGAACCTGTTTCCTGAGCTTCTCCAAAGCCAACAGCGAGCAGGGACAAGTGCTGCGCACCCTCGGCGCAGGCATCTACAGCGGAAGCGTGAATGCAGACGGCTGCACCAGCGCGGAACTGGCCAAGGCCAGCTACTGGAGCATTACCGGTGACAGCATTGAACTGCACTCCGCGACGAACGGCACGACGGCCTACCTTTTGATGGAACGCCCAGATTTGCTGCTCGGCTACACAGCCAATGGCGCTGATCTGGTTGTGAGCCACGCAATAGGCCAGTAAACCACAAACAATCCATTATCGATTTTGATGAGAGAGGCGCAGCGGGGACGGTGCGCTTTTTTCGTGTGAAGTGAGCGCCGGTCTTGGCCACTAGGCTGCTGTTGGGCCGCAAGAGGGCCGCAGCTGGGGCAATGACGCGCCCCGGTACTTCTAATTTGGGCTCGTTGCGGAGTTAGTCCTCAACGCGCGCTGCGATCTCAAGACCGAGCTTCTCCAGAGCCGCCTGAAGGCGCGGGTTACCTACCCGTTCAACCTGTTCCTTGATCTTCTGCTTTTCCTCACTGGAAAGCTCTTTACGCTTGGGAGCAACCGGTTTTGGCTTGCGCACCAACGTGCGTTGCATGATACGGATACGTTCTACCGCGTTCCAACCAAAGAACGCGTTGATCCGTTCACGCAACTGGGGGAGCTCGTGAGACAGAAGCAGAGCCGATGGGGCATCCGCATATACAAGGAGCGTCGCAGGTTCAAGAACCGGCTCGCCATCCGCCGTCTTGCGGCGAGGCCATATAAGCTGTCCGGGCTGCACGCGTTCTGCGTATCGTTCTCCGACCAGCTCCGGCCAGGCACTCAGCAACTCGGAAGTCGCGAAGCCCCTTTTTCGCGCGACCGGATGCATTGTCTGGCCAATCAGCTCTCCTAGCTGTCGACCATCTGCTCCGGAACGCTTGACCTGTGCAGTTGTCTTCATAATTTAAACCACGCCATGGAAATAAGGCACTTATGTGTCCTGCTATTCCTATTAGTTCTAATTGAGCCCTAACTTTCGCGGTACCTCAAATTACCAAGGGTTCCTTGATAATCTGGGGGGCAATCTTACAAGAGCTCTGACTAACTCATGCAAGAAACTACAACACTACTTTACTGGTATGACAGAAATTTCCGTAACCTTCCATGGCGCACTGCGCCAAACGCGGATCTTTCCGGTGCAAAACCAAACCCTTATCACGTTTGGCTTTCGGAAATCATGTTGCAACAGACTACCGTTGCTACAGTCATAGACTACTTTTTAAAGTTTACAGTTCAATGGCCCAACCTAGAAAATCTTGCGGAGGCAGAAGAAGAAGATGTGTTGAAAGCTTGGGCAGGTCTTGGATATTATTCCCGGGCGAGAAACCTGCATCGCTGCGCAAAACTAGTAATGCGCGAGTATAACGGACGTTTTCCGGAAGAAGAGCATAAATTACAAGCACTTCCGGGAATTGGGCCTTACACTTCTGCCGCGATTGCTGCAATTGCGTTCAACCAACACGCGGCTGTCGTTGACGGCAATGTGGAGCGTGTGATTAGCCGGCTCCATGCAATAACTGACCCCTTACCTGGTGCAAAACATGTGATTAAGTCCCATATGGGGACACTTACTCCACACGATCGGCCCGGAGATTTCGCTCAGGCTGTCATGGATCTGGGCGCTACCGTATGCACTCCGCGATCGCCAGCATGCACGATTTGTCCGTGGGTTGACGTATGTGTAGGGCGCAAACAAGGCATTCATGAGACCCTTCCGCGCAAGGCACCAAAGAAAGTCAAGCCCACACGAAAGGGAATGGCCTTCATTGTCAGGAGAGCGGATGGCGCGACCCTCTTGCGACGCCGCCCGGACAAGGGGCTGCTGGCCGGAATGAGTGAACCGCCTACATCGATCTGGGCTGAAGATATGTCACAAGATGATTTAAGTTTAGCGCCGTTCAACCTTGAATGGATACGTGCCAGCACGCAAGTTAAACATACTTTTACGCACTTTCATCTTGAGCTGGCAATCTGGTTCGCCGAGCCAAATGAAGCTTTGGAAATACCTGAGGGTTACTGGTGGTCAACTCAGGAAGAACTTGATGGAGAAGCTTTGCCGACTGTCATGAAAAAAGCCGTCAGGACCCCTTTGGCCTGATCGCCAAAGGGGTGCACTTCCGGTCCGGTCGCCCTGGGGGTAGGGTTCCTATGTTTCGGTTGAGCTGTTGCGCAAAGCACTGAATGGCTCTTGCGCCACGCGAGACAAGTTGACCAGCCGCGCCTGAGCAGACTTGTAGCCTTGATAGACACGCTCCGTGAGGCCATCCTGCCCGGCATAGCCCATCATCACGTCTTCACAGGTGTCCATGAACGCTTCCTGAACTTCCTGCGGCAAGGGGCGGACGGGGAATTTCTTGTCTTCCTGCAAGGACTGCAGTGCGACGGCGTTTTGCCAGGTGAACTCAGCGGCCAACAGGTCGTTTTCAGCATGGGCAGCTGAGGCAAACAGCAGCTGATCTTCCGGTGTCAGCGAACGCCAGAAGTTGAGGTTCACCCCCATGGAGCAAGCAATGCCACTGCCGTTGAAACCGGGATAGGCGCAGTATTTTGTGACTTCATGCAGGCCAAGCCCCATGGCTGCCCACGGTCCGGCCCAGTCTGCCCCATCAAGTCCACCGGACTTCAGGGCGGTGCGAATTTCATTTGCCGGAATGGTGATGGCCATGCCGCCCAAGCGGCGCAGCACTTCACCGGCCAACCCCGGCAACATCATCTTGAAACCGCGCAGGTCGTTGACAGTCTCAATGTCGCGGCTGAACCAACCGCCCACCGTGTGGGTGGTGTGACCCGCCATGAACGGCTTGATGTCGAACTGGCCCGCAACTTCGTCCCAAAGCTCCTGCCCGCCACCCCAGTGGATCCAGGCCTGATATTCGGTGTGCGTCATGCCGCCGGGCACGCCACCAAAGAAACTGAAGGCCTTGTGGTTGCCGTTCCAATAGTCATCTGAGGCGTGATAGAGCTCAGCCGCGCCGGAAGATACGGCGTCAAAGGCTTCAAACGCTGGCACCAGTTCGCCTGCCGGATAGACATTCACCTCAAACCGGCCACCAGAGCCGGCATTGATGCGCTCGGCAATTCGTCCGGCCGCGACGGAAAAGCCCGGCAGAGTACGAGGCCAGCATGTAACCATGCTGAGCTGGCGGCGGTTCATCACCTGAGCAGGGGCTGCGAGTGGCGCGGCAACCGCGCCTGCGCCAACCATTGCACCAGCTGTTTTCAGAAACCTACGACGATTCAAGGCGGACTCCCGAGTTTCGGCGCGGCTTCCAACGCAGCACACGGATTTTGGATGCGCGCCTGAAGCTTGCCGGATCTAAGATCTGCCTTGAGCTATAAAAAACAAACCTCGCGGGAAACTGAACTCCCGCGAGGCTCCTGAAAATTTTGGTAGATTTGCGGCCCTATTGGAACGCAGTCTCGGCAAAGCTGCGGAGTTTGCGGGAATGCAACCGCTCCAGCGGCATCTCTCGCAGGATTTCCATGGTTTTGATTCCGATTTCCAAATGCTGCGAAACCTGACGGCGGTAGAAGTCTGTCGCCATGCCCGGCAGCTTCAACTCGCCATGCAGAGGTTTGTCGGAGACACACAGCAGCGTGCCATAAGGAACACGGAAGCGGAAACCGTTGGCCGCAATGGTGGCGGACTCCATGTCCAGAGCGATGGCGCGGGACTGAGAAAAACGCTGGACCGGCTCGCGATGGTCGCGCAGTTCCCAGTTGCGGTTATCAATGGAGGCCACGGTACCGGTGCGCATGACGCTTTTCAGCTCAAAGCCCTCGTAACCCGTCACCTTTTCAACGGCTTCTTCCAGCGCTACCTGCACTTCTGCCAGTGGCGGGATCGGCACCCATGTTGGCAGATCCGCATCCAGCACCTTGTCCTCGCGCACATAACCGTGGGCCAACACATAATCACCGAGCTGCTGGCTGTTGCGCAGCCCTGCGCAGTGACCAAGCATCAACCACGCATGCGGACGCAGCACGGCAATGTGGTCGGTGATGGTTTTGGCATTGGATGGCCCCACACCGATATTCACCATTGTGATGCCGGAGTTGTCTTCACGCACAAGATGATAGGCGGGCATTTGCGGCAAGCGCCCCAGAGGTTCGCCAGAGGATGGCTCGCTCTCACCGGAGCGGGTGACCAGATTGCCGGGCTCGACAAAGGCCTTGTATCCGCTGTTGGGGTCCTTCACCAGCTCACGCGCCATCTGGGCAAAGCCATCAATGTAGAACTGATAGTTTGTGAAAAGCACGAAATTCTGGAAATACTTCGGCGCGGTCGCCGTGTAGTGCTGCAAGCGGTGGAGGCTGTAGTCTACGCGCGGTGCCGTGAACGGCGCCAGCGGTTGCGGCCCCTCGCCCGGATCAAACGTTCCGTTTGCAATGGCATCATCCATGACGGCAAGGTCGGGCACATCAAAGATATCGCGCAATGTAAACTCAGGATTTGCAGCGAAGGCGCCCTCTACATGGGCCCCATCATAGAAAGCAAAGTGCAGTGGAATGGGCGTATCGCTATAACCAATTTCCACCGGGGCATTGTGGTTCCTGAGCAATAGCTCGATCTGGTCTTCCAGATAGGAACGGAACAAGTCAGGCCGCGTGATTGTGCTTGTGTATTTACCAGGCCCCGCAACGAAGCCATAGGACAGACGCCCATCGGCACGGCTGTGGCTTGCCAGTTCAAAGCGAAGCTCGGGATAGAAGGCTCTTACACGCCCTTCAGGGGTGGAGCCTTTGGCGATGCGCTCAAACTCGGCACGCAGAAAAGCTGTGCTGGTGTCAAACAACTCAACGAGATAGCTGACAGCGGCTTTGGCATCTTCAAATTTACGGAAGGGTTTTGGGTCGGGTATCAGGATGGAACGGTTTTCCATCTGAACGTCGCTACCGGATATAGTCGACACGTCTTTTTCTCCTAGTTCGTGTCGCTCTATGTCTGCCTTAGGTCAATGACAACGTCAAGACAATTACCTAGCGTTTTGAATATTTTTGCCGCCAACGAGATATTTTTCACAACTATCCCGAGATTTTAAGGTCAGCTTTTTCAATCAAAAAGCACTAATTGGCACATCACAGGGCGCACTGCATGCATCCGGGCCTATTTACAGGTGTAGTCTACCTGTTAGACTTAAGCTTTATTTGAGCTTTCGGCGGTGGACTTATGCAGGTTTTGGATGAAGCTATCACGACAGGCTACAGGGCCTTTGCCAAACGAGAAGCTCACGGGCATTCGCCAACCTATGAGGCATGGGCCCTAAAGATCGCGGAGAGCTCTGAAGCTCATCAGTTTCTGCTGAACCTGCCGCCTGAGAAGCGCCAACCCAACCTTCTGTTTGCCGCCATCAGAGCTGTTACGGGCACCGTTCCAGAGGCCGATGACCTGCCGCGCCTGCTGCAAACCCAATCCGCTGACATTCGAGCTGTGATGGCAGCACGCATGACACAAACCAACGAGCCCAACCGTTGTGCTGTTCTGCTGCCACAGTTGTTGGCGCTTCCGCAGCCCCTTGCCTTGCTTGAAGTGGGGGCGTCGGCAGGCCTTTGCCTGCTGCCGGACTACTATGACTATGAGATTGGCGGCCGCAAACTTGCCGCGCCAAACCCGCAGGCGTCTGGCGTTCCCTCAGTCATGCTTCATTGCGAGGCACCAGAAGCCTATGAGCTGCCCTGTGCACACCTGGAGGTGGCGTGGCGCGCGGGCCTTGATCTTGCGCCCATAGACCTGAGAAGCGTTGAAGAAGCGAACTGGCTACGCACACTAGTGTGGCCAGAACAGACAGCGCGTCTGGAGCGATTGAACGGCGCGATTGAGATCGCGCGGCAGATCAAGCCACCACTCCACAAAGGCGACCTTACCAAGGACCTGAAAGGCCTGATGGAAACCGCGCCACCGGACGCGACGCTGGTGGTGTTCCATAGCGCCGTCTTGAACTATGTGCAGGATGCTGCGCAACGTCAGATCTTTGCCGAGACAATGCTGGCTTCTGACGCCGTTTGGCTCAGCAATGAATCCCCGCGGGTCTATCCCTTCCATGAGGCTCATGGACTGGATGCCCCTGCCCCCGGTCTGTTCCTGCTTTCCAAGAACGGCAAGCCCAAGGCTTGGACAGGGCCGCATGGCCAGTCCTACACGCCGGTTTAGTTCTCACCAGTTTCGGCTGCAGCAAACTGGCACCAGTCCGGCAGCTTACCGCAAGCGCTTCGGACCGCAGAGAGCGTACCATGTTGATCCATAAAGGCTGAATGCTGCATATCATGAGGAGTAACTGGGCTTCTCGTCTGGACAAACGCCCTCCTGACAAATACTTTGCGCCAAAATACGTAGAGCGTGAGATCCTGCGCTGTCCCCTTCACATCAAACGTTGAAATTCCATCATGCCAAAATCCAGATTTCCCATCGAGTGGGTTGAGCAGCACATGCCACGCACCCGCCGTTCGCTTGAGGGGTTGCCAGACCTCGCCGGTGTCCGCCTTGCAATGAGCATGCATTTGGACATCAAGACCCTCCCCCTTGTGAAAGGGCTCGCCCGCAAAGGAGCAGAGCTTTACATCACCACATGCAATCCGACGACGGTACGCGATGATGTGGTGGAAGGCATGCGCAAGGCCGGAGCGCAGGTGGAAGCGGGCGAAGGCATGAGCGATGCGGACTGGCAGTCGGCCATTGCAGGCGGTCTTGAGTGGGGCCCAACCCACTTCAGTGAAATGGGGTCGGACTACACCCACTATCTGATCGCCAACGGCCTCGCGTTTCCTGAGATCAAAGCGGGCCTTGAGGCGACTGGCTCTGGCATCAACCGTTTGCAGGGCAAGCTCCCGCCATGGCCGATTTTCAACTGGGACGATGTTCCAGTGAAGGAAGGCTTACACAACCGCCATATGGTGGGCCTGACAACATGGCATGCGTTCTATAATGCAACCTTGGTCAGCCTGCACGAAAAGCGGGTGCTGGTTGTTGGCTACGGCACGGTTGGCCAAGGGCTGGCCGCAAGCGCAAGGGCCTATGGTGGCACCGTGATGGTTGCGGAAGTCGATCCCGCCCGGCTGCTTCAGGCTCGATATGATGGATGGCAAACAGGCACTGTTGAGGAACTTGCGCCCCATGCCGATGTCATTGTCACCGGGACTGGCGCGCATCACGTACTGCCCGGAGACGTGATTGCAAAGCTAAAAGACGGCTGCTTCATTCTCAATTCCGGTCACAAGATCGATGAGATTGACCTCAGCGCGTTTGGCGGCTGCCCTTCAGAAGAGCCCGTGCCGTTTGTCACCCGATACCGCCTCGCCTCTGGCGCACATGTGCATCTGTTTGCAGGTGGAGCCATGGCGAACCTGACGGCTGGCGAAGGGGACAGCCTCAATGCCTTTGACCTGACCCTTGCCATTCTGGCTGAAGGGATCGGCCATATTCTGGGTGAAGGTGAAAGGGCCGAACATGGTGTGCACCTGTTGCCCCGTTCTGTGTGGTCGCGGGCCTGCCCGGACGCCTGATTGGCCCTTGAAGCCAAGACGCGCTTCAAACCCTAGAGAAAACGGCCCTGCCATTTTTGGCGGGGCTTTTTTTTTGGTGCTCTGAGCTGGTTCACGGAGCCGAGATGCAAGCCGCGTGCAGCATCGCACGCGCTGCAATCATGGGTCATTACCGTCTCTTGCACAAACAAATGTCCCGCTTCGCCCGTTACCTCAAAACAAATCACCACCTCCTTGAGCTTATTGAAGATCTGGCGAGTGGGTGATTTGCCCCTTCCCGAGCAGCTGCCGGTTAACTGATTTGGCTTTTCCCGCTTCTTCAGGCTGTTTATATTTACCAGTTCCACGCCTTGGACAAAAAAATATGCGGCGATCAGCTCTGCAATTTGCAAGCGAGTTGAGACGCACTTAAGCAATCAGAAACTTTTAACCCAAGGTATCCCGAGGCTAATAGTTAACCGGCTTTAACTTAATGGCGCTTCTTTGAAAGTCTAAATAAACCGTTGAATCCATTAAAATAAAAGAATTTCGACGTTTACCTCCGATTTACCATATCCGGTAACCATAAGCCTCAAGATTTGCGTGAGGTAATGCGTCGCAATGAGAGTACAGCGTACCGGGGTGTCCATGGCGGCACCCCACCATTCATCAAAGCCGGATTGGCTCGACACCATCATCAAAGGGGACTGTGTAGCGGCCCTTAACAAGCTGCCAGCACACTCTGTTGATCTTGTCTTTGCTGATCCACCATACAACCTTCAGCTTGGCGGAGATCTTCATCGGCCAGACCATTCAAAGGTGGACGCCTGTGACGATCATTGGGACCAGTTTGCTAGCTTCGAGGCGTATGACGCCTTTACGCGGGCTTGGCTCCTCGCCGTCAAACGTGTTCTGAAGCCAAATGGCTCGCTCTGGGTCATCGGCTCCTATCACAACATTTTCCGCGTCGGCTCGGTTCTGCAGGATCTGGGATACTGGATCAACAACGATGTCGTGTGGCTGAAGACGAACCCAATGCCCAACTTCCGTGGCAAGCGGTTCACCAATGCACACGAGACGCTGATTTGGGCGACCCCCAACCAGAACAGCAAGCCAACGTTCAACTACGATGCCATGAAGACGTTCAACGACGACGTCCAGATGCGTTCAGACTGGGTTCTGCCGCTCTGTACGGGTCACGAACGCCTCAAAGACGAAAACGGCGACAAGGTCCATCCGACCCAGAAGCCGGAGAGCCTCCTGTATCGCGTATTGCTCTCCACTTCGAACCAGGGCGATGTGATCCTTGACCCGTTCTTCGGCACCGGCACCACAGGTGCAGTTGCCAAGAAGCTCGGCCGCCACTTCGTCGGCATTGAACGGGAGGACGCCTACATCAAGGCAGCTTCCGAACGCATCGACCGGGTTACCCCGGCAAACGATGACTTCCTGCAGATGACCAGGGGCAAGCGGGCTCAGCCTCGTGTGCCGTTCGGCAACCTGCTGGAAACCGGCCTTTTGAAACCGGGGGCAGAACTGACTGACGCCCGGGGCCGTTACAAGGCAACGGTTCGCGCCGATGGCTCGCTGATCTGCGGTGAGCACTCCGGTTCGATCCACAAGGTTGGCGCTCTTGTTCAGGGCCAACAAGCCTGCAACGGCTGGACTTTCTGGCACATCAAGCGCGGCACCTCGCTTGAACCCGTGGACGCCCTACGAGACATCGTCCGCTCAAACATGCCGCGCTAGATAACAACTTCATAATGGCCATATTGCCTTGCCCCGCCTCCCACTTGGGACGCGGGGCCTTTTTCTTTTTACGCCGGGCACTTGCAGGTTCTTCTTAAATTAGGTTTCACGCCTTCCCGCAAAGCGCGTCTTCCTTAGCACTTGAGTATCGCGTTCACGCGATCACCTGCCCGCACCTTGCCGGCCTTCTGTCCCATGGGGAGGGCGTGGGTGATCTTCATCACTTGCGAGGAAGTTCCCAGCGATGTCTGTCAATCCGACACCCATTTCCGTCATCTCCATGGACAACCTGCTGTTTGGCACGATCCGCCTGACAGGGACGGGCTATGAGGCCCAGCAATTTCCCAGCCTTTACTTCATGGCGGACAACAACCGCTTTGTTCGGCTGCGCCCGTTTCACCGCTCAGGGTTTTGCATTGTGGATCGGCCAAGCCGTTTCATTTTCATCGAAGCGTCCTATGGCAATCCAAAGACGGCAGTCTACCAGTGTGAACTTGGTGACACCAAAGCGGGCATTCAGGCCACTTTGGAGGCGTTGCCTGTTACTCAGGTGCAAGCAAAACCGCAGAACCCCAGTGGCCTCAACCTTTATTATGTGACCGACGGCGCGTTCAACGGCACCATGTGGTTCACCTCCCCCACAACGCAAAACACGCTCTGCCCGGTGGTGGTTCGCGACTTTACCGATCGGACCCGAGCACCCCATCTGGGTCATTCGCTGATCTCAAAGAATGCCCTTATTAATTTCTACAATGACAACTACCCCGGCTACCTGAACAAGTTGCTTGCCCTTGGCACCAAGGCCCAAAGCGTGACCGTTCAAATGGCAGACCAAACACAGCAGACGTTCAACATCAGCTCCAACCTCAGTTACTTTCCTGAAGACAGCTTTGTTGATGCCAACGCCCAATTCCAATTCATCAGTGCGTTCATAAACGGCCTGTCCACGTGAGGCACGCCTTCTTCTCCTTCAAGATTGCGGAGTGTACAGAGCCATGCAGACACCAGTTCCCTTGATCAATCAAAACAACATTGTGTTTGGCACCGTAAGGCTAACGCCGACCAATGACATTGCCCCAAACCAGCTGCCGAGCATTTACTTTATGGATAATGGCGGGGCATTTTTGCGCTTGCGCCCCTTGCACGTGGCCGGTTTTGGCATGTTTCCAAAACCCGCCCGGCACATTTCCCTTTATGCCCGCCCTCCCGGACAGGCGAACCCAAGCTTCTCCTTTTCGCCGGGCAACACCCGTGATGAAGTGTTGGAGTGGATGGATCTTTTGAACCACGTCACCGTGTTTGGCGGCATAGTGGAACGCATGCCTTCGGGCATTTACCTGCACTACCAAAACGTTCAGGGTCCGAACCTGCCAGCGGATGGCAATGCCCTGCACATTCGCGACTACTCGCCGGGCCACCCGGAGCGCTCGCACTGGGGCCATGCGGTGATCCGCGCACAGGAGTTGATTGCCTATTACAACAACACCTATCCGGGTTTGTTTGCCCACCTCATGAACCTTGGTGTGAACGCTCAAAGCCCGTTGTTCACCGTACAGCCTGCCATAGCGCCCCAAGTGACCTTGGTAACCGACGCCCAATACATGCCGCTGGACTGGTTTGAAGGTGACGCCAATGCGCAGCGCGCGGCCATGATCCAGTTCATCAGCAGCTTTGTGTGAGGAAGGACAAAAGGGCGCCCAGATGGCGCCCTTTTGACGTTACTTGAACTGAACCAACGCCTTGCGTTTGCGGCCCACCGAAAGAGAAATGCGATCGCCGGTCCGAATATCGCCCTCTGAGATCTGCCGCTTTTCATCCAGAATGAGCGTGCCGTTGAGTTTGACGCTGCTGCCTTGAACAAGACGGCGTGCCTCGCTGTTGGAGCCAGCAAAGCCAATTTTCACGATCAGCTCAAGCAGGCCAATGCGCGTGCTGAGCAGCGCAAGCGGCAGTTCATGGGTTGGTTCTGTACCCTCATCATTTCCAGAGAACAGGGCCTCACCCTGCTCCATTGCAGCGCGTGCGGCCTCCGGCCCGTGAACAATGCTGGTGACTTGTGTTGCCAGTATCTTCTTGGCCTCGTTCAGCTCCTGCCCTTCCAGCTTGGCGAGGCGACCAATTTCTGCCAAGGGCAGATCGGTGAACAGCTTGAGGAAGCGGACCACATCGCCATCTGCCGTATTGCGCCAGAATTGCCAGAAGCCGAAGCTGGATAACCGCTCGGGGCTGAGCCAGACGGCACCGTCGGCGGTTTTGCCCATCTTGGATCCAGAGGCGGTGGTGAGAAGCGGGAGGGTAAAACCGAAAAGTTGCTTTCCTGCGCGCCGTCCCAGGTCAACGCCGTTGACGATGTTGCCCCATTGATCAGACCCACCAATTTGTAAAACACAGTCGAACCGCTTGTTCAGCTCAACAAAATCCACTGCCTGAAGCATCATGTAGCAGAACTCCAGAACAGACAGGGGCTGCTGTGCTTCCAACCTGGACCGCACGCTGTCAAAGGTCATCATGCGGTTGACGGTGAAGTGGGTGCCGAACTCGCGCAGGAACTCCAAAAAGCGGAACTCGTCCAACCAGTCGGCATTGTTTGCCATACGGCCTTCACCCTCTGACAGGTCGAACAGACGCTCTACCGTAGCGCGGATACCGTTGAGGTTATGCTCAATCTGGGCGTCATCCAGCATGGGACGACTTTCACTGCGAAAGCTTGGGTCGCCAATGCGCGTGGTGCCGCCGCCAACCAGAAGAATGGGCTTGTGATCCAGTTTCTGAAGCCAGCGCATGGCCATGAGCGGCAGCAAATGCCCCACATGCAGGCTGTCAGCGGTGGCGTCAAAACCAGCGTACGCGGTGATGGGCCCTTCCATGAGGCGCGCATCAAGCGCTTCCAGATCCGTGCATTGATGCAGAAAGCCGCGCTCGATCAGAAGCTGGAGGGCCTCCGATTTGGGACGAAAGTTTCGGCTGTTGTCGATGGTGGTGTGAATGGTCATTTTCAGGTCTCCTGTTGCCACGCAGGGGCCCAAAAATGAACAAGCCGCCTGGCGGCGGCTTGGTTGTTCAGTTGATGCTTTTTGTCATGAGCACGATCGAACACAAGCCGCAGGTATGTGGCTTGCGTAGTAATAAACAGAGGTGATCATGAACTGCATCTGGGTCATGCCAATTTGATAGCGAGGACCTGCAGAGAAAGTCAAGAGACTTTCTCTCAGGTTCTATTGCAAAAAGTATAACCTACTGTTTGAACTCAGCAAAAAGGCCCGGCAACTGGTGCATATGATCGAAGATCAGCACCGGATTCTGGTCCGCAAGCTGTTTGTGAAGGCGCTCTCCGCCGTGTGTCGCGCCTGTAAACCCAAAGCAGTGCATGCCTGCTGCATGGGCGCCCTGCATGCCGCGCGGGCTGTCTTCAATGACCAGACAGCGGTTCGGCTCGGTCTTCATCAGCTCGGCTGCACGCAAGAAAACGTCCGGAGCCGGTTTGCCCCGCGCCACGTCCTGCGCAGACACGATCTTGCCTTCAAACCGGTCATAAAGACCCGTGTGAGAAAGGCCGAATTTCAGGTGGCGGTGAGACGCGCCAGAAGCAATCGCCATCGGCATGTGGTCCAGTTCCGCCAGTGCTTCATGAACACCGGCAACAGCCTGAAGCTCTCGTTCAAAAATCTCAAAGACCCGCTCATAAAGGCGATCGAAGGCCGGGTGCCCCGACACATCACGGCCCAGCTCAGCTTCCAGTGCCACGAACAAGTCACGGCCTGTCATGCCCGTAAAGCGGTCGATGACGCCCTGCGCATCAATTTCCAGTCCGACTTCACGCAGGCACTCGGCCTCTGCCTCAGCGGACAGATGCTCACTATCAATCAGGCAGCCATCGCAGTCCCAAATGATCAAATCAACCATGATCTTTACGTTCCTTCAGTTAGTCCTTGGCTCCCGTGCGGCACCCTACGCAGACACACCCTGCCCCGCAAATGAAATTCTGTTTCAACACGTTACGCAGCTTGTCCCCGGCGATGACAATGCCCCCTCATTTGTTCGGGACGACGCCCCCGAACCAGCTCCGTAATCTCCAGAAGGGAAGTGGGAGGAGCAGCAATGCAGCTTGAGGTGTTGAAGAGTACACAGCGTGAAGGCACCATCCGCAACAGCCGCCAAGTGCTGTTGCAATTGAAGGGCAAGACCGGGAACCAATTGTTTCAATATGCAGCCGGGAAATACCTTTCTCAGCAATTAGATGCAGAACTGTTGGTTTATCAGGATGCCAAGGATGTTGGCACCATTCCCAACACCCTGCTGCACTTTAAAACCCAAGCGCGGCTGGCCAGTCAGCAGGACCTGAGGCGCTGTTTCTGGCCAGCGAGCAAGCCGCGCGGGCAAAAACATCGGCTGTGCCGTGAGTTTCTGGCCGGGTATGCGCAGCGGTTTATCGAGGATGAACTTCCCACCTCTCTTGCGTTACCGCAGCCAATGACGCGCCCGCTGCACCTCTCCGGGTTCTTCCAGAATTTTGAAGCTGCGGATGCTCTTGGTGTCTCATTGCGACAAGACCTGATCTTGAAGACCGAGATGGCACCGCAGCGACGTCATATCCTTCATCAGATTCGCTCTGGGCCCAGCGCGGCACTGCATATCCGCAGGGGGGATTATCTGGAGCCTGCGCACCAGGAGGCATTCGGCTCCTGCGATCTTTCCTATTACACGCAGGCGATCACGTTGTTACGCAACACCTACGGTGTGAACACCTTCTACCTTTTCAGCGATGATCCTGAGTGGGCACGGGCGCATTTGGGCGGCAAGAGGTATATCCAGATCGTCCCACCTCTTGGCGACCACCGGGACCATGAAGACATTCTGCTGATCGCGGCCTGCGATCACGCCGTGATCGCGAACAGCTCCTTCAGCTGGTGGGGGGCCTACCTGAACCGGTCGCCCCGCAAGGTCATTATCGCGCCAAAGATATGGTTTCGCGATGGCTCCATTGATGAAGACCGGTTGTTGCCGCCGACATGGCTTCGGCTTTGATCGAGCCCCCACCAGTGGCTCCTCCCATTTCTGACTAGTGGCTTCGGGCGGAGGACGCTTTTTCGCAAAGCTCCTATCCTTCCATCTGACAAAGGAGAAGGCCCATGTCTTTACTGGCAGATCACACAATGAAGAGACCCGGAAAAGCGACTGGGCCCTATATCATTGTGCGGCTGCGCGGAGGCATCGGCAATCAGTTCTTCCAATATGCCATTGGTCGAAAGGCCGCACTGGAAACGGGTAGCCAGTTGCGGT
This sequence comes from Pseudovibrio exalbescens, assembly GCF_028737195.1. Lineage (GTDB taxonomy): Bacteria > Pseudomonadota > Alphaproteobacteria > Rhizobiales > Stappiaceae > Pseudovibrio > Pseudovibrio zosterae. Next base: position 232,993 of record NZ_JAQZAJ010000005.1, read on the forward strand.
TTGATATAACGGAATACTCCCTGTACCCGGAGCGGCGCTATGCATTGGAGCACTTCAACGTGGCGGGGGATGTGGCCCAGCACGAGGAATGCGCCAGTGTGCTGTGGCCCGCAAAGGAGTTTGGCCGCACCGCCCAGCTTCTGCGCAAGGTTTATCCGTTTTACAAGAGCCGCTGCGCCCATGAGAAGGATTGGGCCTATGCGCCCGACGCGCCGCGGATTTCCCGCAATACCTATCTCGATGGGTACTTCCAAAGGGCGCTGATCCCTTTGAGCATCCAAAATACGCTGCGCCGAGATTTGAGCCTGAAGCGTCCGTTCGCACTTTCGCGTCAAAAGACCCTCAGCCACATTGAGCGGGCGCGGAGCGTCTCCCTGCACATCCGCCGCGGCGACTATCTGAAGCCGCAGAATCTTGCCAGCTATGGCCTTTGCAGCCCGGATTACTATCTGGAAGCCAAGAAGCGCATGGAGCAGGACATGCCCGGAGCGCAGTTCTTCGTCTTCACCGATGATCCGTGCTGGGCCAAGGCCTTCTTCAAGACATCAGGTAATGTGCGCGTTCTGGAACCGCAACCGGATGGCAAGGACCATGAAGACCTGATGCTGATGTCCAGATGCCAGCACCATATCATTGCAAACAGTTCTTTCAGCTGGTGGGCCGCGTTCCTGAACTCTTCCAAGGAGAAGCGCGTTATTGCGCCCAAGCAATGGTTCAAGGCAGCCAATCAAGGGGCTGACCACCTGATGCTGCCAAGCTGGATTCTGCTTTAGGTCAACTCTGTTTCCAACAGGGCGTCGAGTTCTTCAACTACCTGATGCGGCACTTCGAAATGCTGGTGAGACTGCCCCTCTTCGCAAATGAGAGGTGTGTAGCGATGTCCTTTCAACGTGGCCAGCCACATGTAGGCGCTCTGAATATAATCACTGGAGAACAGTTCCACCACATGGCATCGGCCCGCCTGCGTAAACACCAGATTGGAGAGGGCCGCCCCATGGGCGCTGACAATCATCTCCGCCTCGCTGAAGGTGCGCACCTGCGTTGCATGATCCATCTCTCCGGGGCACACCACCTCAAAACCGAGCATGGTCAGCCTCAAGATCAGCTCGTTCTCGTTCAAGATATGACGAATTTTAGCGTCCTTGCGCGACAGGTAGAGCCGGCGATGTGGCCTGCCACTTGGCACAATGCCGTAGGCCGCTCTAAAGGTGGCGGCCAGCTTTTCGATGGCGCGTTCGCTAAAGGGGGCCCGGTATTCGCAGTTCTGTGCTTCATCGATATGAAGCAGCTCATCGCACACGATGCGTTCACGCTCCTCAACCACCTCAAGACGAAGCTGCGGATAGAGTGAGGTGAGATGCGCATAGGCAGCCAACTGATAGGATGCCAAATCGGGCCGCACCAGAACCGTGATTGCATCGAACCGATGGGCGTGACGCTCCAGCGCCACCAGAAGCGGGTACAGCCCATCCATGATGAAGTGGTAGTAGTGCTTGTGACCCCGGCGCATGCCGAGGCGGTTGATCACAAGCCCTTCAACCTTTCGGGTCACCAGCCGTTGAAACTTGGTTGTGTTCCGGGCGATGCTCTGGATCTGGGCACCAACCTCAATGAGGACCGTTGAGCCACTGTGCCCAAGCACGTAACACGGCCCCAAACGATAGAAGCTAATCTCCGCTCTGCCCTTCAAGGTGATGGGCAGCGGGTAGCGGGACTGCTCCAGCGCGCCATGGGCTTGGAGAAAATCAACACGGTCAGCGGGCATGGAACAGGTGCTCTGCTCCACAAAGCGCTCCAAAAGTTTGCTTTCAAGAAGCTGCCGCGAGGCTTCAGCGGGGAAGAAATTAAAGGCACGGCCAAGCTTTGGCCATCTGCTGGCCAGTTGGGATTGCACGGCAAACCTCATTTGCCGTGAAGTTGGAATATTTCGCCGCCACCATGGTGCCCGCCGCATGTCATCGCCCCCTGTTCCCGCAGTCAGTGTTACTCAGGCGATAGGGGCAGGAACATCCTTTAAAACAGGTGGTTCGGGCGCGACGAGAAGCCCATCAAACAAAAGAAAACCCCGGAGGAGGCTCCGAGGTTCTGTTGTCATTCAGCGGCAGCCTTTGGCTCCACGTCGGTGGGCGTCGGCGGCGTCCATCTCAAGATTGGCTTACGCGCTGCCTGCGTCTCATCAAGACGGCGGCGCGGGGCCAGATATGGAGCCCCTTCGAACCGCTGCGTCTCGCCCCGCTTTGCGCTCATGACCAGATCGCGCAGTGTGGCAACGAACAAGTCCAGCGAGGCAAGGCTCTCGGACTCGGTTGGTTCGATGAGCATGGCCCCATGCACAACAAGCGGGAAGTACATGGTCATCGGGTGATAGCCCTCGTCGATCATGGCCTTGGCGAAGTCCAGCGTGGTAACGCCAGTGTCCTTCAAGAAGGTATCGTCGAACAGCACTTCGTGCATACACGGGTTCTCGCCATATGGCAGGGTCATCAGGTCCTGAAGGCCCACTCGCACGTAGTTAGCATTCAGCACTGCATCTTCCGAAGCCTGCTTGAGGCCATCCGAGCCGTGAGAGAGCATGTAGCTGAGTGCACGAACGAACATGCCCATCTGGCCATGGAAGGCGGTCATGCGACCGAACGGCACTTCCCCCGGCTCAAGCTGGGTCTCTGTCTCGACCACTTCCAGTGCATCGTCCTTCTGCCGGATGAACGGCAGCGGTGCATACGGCGCCAGGCGCTCGGAGAGCACCACCGGACCGGAACCCGGACCACCTCCACCATGGGGGGTGGAGAAGGTCTTGTGCAGGTTGATGTGCATGGCATCAACGCCCAGATCACCCGGCTTGGCCTTGCCGACGATTGCGTTAAAGTTCGCGCCGTCGCAGTAGAAGTAGGCACCCGCCTCATGGATGGCATCTGCGATTGCAATGATGTCCGGCTCGAACAGACCGCAGGTGTTCGGGTTGGTCAGCATCAATGCCGCCACCTTGCCCTCATTCTCCTTGATCTTTTCGATCACAGCAGATGGGTCTACGGTGCCGTTGTCGCGGGCCGGGATGGACACCACCTTGAAGCCCAGAAGCGCGGCAGTCGCCGGGTTTGTGCCGTGGGCACTTTCCGGCACCAGCACGATGGAGCGGTCCTCGCCCTTTTCCATGATCGCCTTCTTGATGGCCATCATGCCGCACTGCTCGCCATGGGCACCGGCCTTCGGGCTCATGGCCACAGCAGAAGTGCCGGTCAGCTTCATCAGCCAGTCCGCAAGCTCGGCAATCACCTCAAACGCGCCCGGCACAGTAGAGACCGGCTGGAGAGGATGCACATCTGCAAAGCCCGGCACACGCGCCATCTTTTCGTTGAGACGCGGGTTGTGCTTCATGGTGCAAGAGCCCAGCGGATAGAGCCCGCTGTCGATTGCGTAGTTGTTGCGGGACATGCGCACATAGTGGCGCATGGTTTCCGGCTCTGACAACGCTGGAAGGTCCAGACCGCTCTGGCGCGCGTGGCTGCCTAGGCGCGGGGTGAACTCTTCCGGCTCATCCAGATCAACGCCGCAAATGTCGGAGCGGCCAATCTCGAAGATCAGCGGCTCTTCCATGTTCAGCGCCTTGTTGCCCGTAAACGTGGTGTGCACGGGCGCGTCGGCTGTGCCCGGTGCGGTTGGGCGGCCTTGTGTGTTCATGCTCATGGCAATTCCTCACCCACTTGGTCGCGTCTTGCGTAATCATCGACAACGTCAAACAGTGCGTTGACGGTCTGCGCCACAAGAGCGTTCCGTTTTGTCTCGTCCAATTGTGCAATCACTGCTGAAAGCTCTACGGAGGTGTTCACGTAGTCCACTTCCAGCAGCTCGGCGACACGCTCATAGGTGTCGTGGCCTGCCGGGCCCAGCTCGCGCCAGTTCTCATGAAAAACAGTTTCATGCAGAACTTCGGCAAGGCGCATGGACAGGTCATCTTTGCCTGTGATGAGTTTCACGGCCAGATCGTTGGCCAGAGGCCGAAGGATCTCCGAGAAATGGCTCATCCAAGCACCTCCTTGAGCGCCTCAACAAAGGCTGCGCGGTCTTCATCCGTGTTCACTTCCGTGGAAGCCACAACGATGAGGTTTTCCAGCTCGCTTTGACCCGGCTCCAGACGTGAGACCGGCAGACCGCCGAGCACGCCGTTCACCGCCAGAGCTTCGATCACATCATTGGCGTTTGCAGGAACCTTGATGGTGAACTCGTTGAAGAAGGCCTCGTTCAGCACCTCCACACCGTCCACTGCGGCCAGCGCATCCGCCAACTTGATCGCGTTGGCGTGGTTGATGCGGGCAAGACGGGAGAGACCTGAACCACCCAAAAGAGTCATGTGAATAGAGAAGGCCAGACAGCACAGACCGGAGTTGGTGCAGATGTTGGAGGTCGCCTTGTCGCGGCGGATGTGCTGCTCGCGGGTGGACAGGGTCAGCACGAAGCCACGCTTGCCTTCCGCATCCACGGTTTCACCGCAAACGCGCCCCGGCATGTTGCGCACATACTTCTGGCGCGTGGCGAACAACCCAACGTAGGGGCCACCGAAGGTGAGCGGATTGCCAAGGGACTGGCCTTCGCCAACCACAATGTCCGCACCTTGGGCTCCGGGGCTTTCGATCAGGCCAAGCGACACCACTTCCGTGAACACAGCGATCAACAACGCCTTGTGTTGATGCGCCTTGTCCGCAATCGGCTTCAGGTCAATCAGCTGACCGTAAAAGGATGGCGACTGCACCACGACGCAGGATGTTTCATCATCGATCTGAGCAAGGATGTCCTCAGTGCCCATGGGGTCGGCTGGTAGAGACACAACTTCCCCCCCCGGCAGCTGACTAGTGATGCCCTCTACCACCTCCCGGTATTGCGGGTGCAGGCCACCAGACAGAACCGCCTTCTTCTTGCGGGTCACACGGTGGGCCATAAGCACTGCTTCAGCTGTTCCGGTGGAGCCGTCATACATGGAGGCGTTGGCCACTTCCATGCCGGTCAGCTCTGCCACCTGCGTCTGGAACTCGAAGAGCGCCTGCAGGGTGCCCTGTGTGATTTCCGGCTGGTAAGGCGTGTAGCTGGTCAAAAACTCCGAGCGCTGGATCAGGTGATCCACTGTGGAGGGCACATGGTGCTTATAAGCCCCTGCTCCCACAAAGAACGGCACAGAGCTTGCGCTTGTGTTTTTAGAGGCCAGCTTGTTGAGGTGGCGTTCCACTTCCATCTCGCTCTTGCGGCGAGGCAGGTTTTCCAGCTCTTTCAGCCGGGCAGATTCTGGGATGTCTGCGAACAACTCATCAATGGTGCCAACGCCTACTTGCGCCAGCATGTTCGCGCGATCGCTATCCGAAAGCGGGAGATACCGCATAGACCCTCTCTTGCAAAGGTAACACTAGAAGCACCGGGGCTGCCGGTTATTCCGGCAGCAGATCCACTCAAGACCGTTATAGGGTCTCCACGTATGCCTTGTAGGCTGCTTCATCCATAAGGCCTTCAAGCTGGCCCTTGTCAGAAAGCTTGATCTTGAAGAACCATGCTGAGTTTTCAGGGTCTTCGTTGACCTTTCCTGGCTCCTCAACCAAGGCTTCGTTGCCTTCGACAACTTCACCGTCAACCGGCACGTAAACCTCACTGGCTGCCTTTACGGATTCAACCACTGCTGCTTCGTCCCCCTTGGAAAGGGTCTTGCCGTTTTCTGGAAGTTCAACGAAAACCACGTCGCCCAGCTGGGCCTGTGCGTAGTCGGTGATGCCAACAGTTGCCACATCGCCTTCTACTTTGAGCCACTCATGGTCCTCTGAAAAATAGGTGCTCATTGGTTTGCAGTCCTCTCGTCTGGATCGTCAATCGAAACAGGTGCCAGCGTCTTTAAGTTGGCTGGTCCCTTTATTTTGGTTTTCTGTAATAGCGCTGAGGCACGAACGTTGTTGTGGTTACGGTCGCAGGCAATTCTCGCCCACGGACCACAAGGGCCAGTTCTGTCCCCACCTCGCTGAATTCGGTTGGTACATACCCCATGGCAATGGGCGCGCCCAACGTTGGCGCAAAGCCGCCAGAGGTCACGATTCCGATGGCCTTGTCAGCGCCCGGCACACGAATTTCCGCGCCTTCGCGGGCTGGCGCGCGTCCATCAATCTTCAATGCAACACGCTTGCGCTTCGGCCCTTGCGCGAGTTCCTTCAAAATGCGCTCACCACCGGGGAAGTCTCCGGCTTCCTTGCGGCGCTTTTGCATGCAGAAGGTGATGTCGCCCTCAACCGGCGACGTGGTCTCGTCAATGTCGTGGCCGTAAAGGCACAGCCCCGCTTCAAGACGCAGGCTGTCGCGGGCTCCCAGGCCAATGGCCTCGACCCGCTCGTCGGCAAGCAGAGCCTTTGCTACCGCTTCTGCTGCGCCCGCTGGAACGGAAATTTCGTAGCCGTCTTCCCCAGTGTAGCCGGAGCGAGACACGTGAACAGCAACCCCGTCAAACTCCATGGACGCAACGGACATGAAGCCCAGTTCTGCCGCTTCTGGCGCATGCAAGGCCATCACTTCTGCCGCCTTTGGGCCCTGAAGGGCAAGCAGCGCCTTGTCCTCATATGTTTCCAGTGAGATGCCTTCCGGCAGGCGAGCGCGGATCACATCATAGTCCACCGACTTGCGCGCTGCGTTTACAACGAGCAGCAACTCACCTTCACGGGATGGTTCGGCCGGACGGGATACCATGAGATCGTCAATGATGCCGCCTTCGCCATTTAGCAGAACGGTGTAGCGCTGTTTCCCGGCCTTGAGTTCCTTGATGTTGGAAGGCACTAGGGTTTCGAGGAAGGTGGCAACCGTGTCGTGGTCTGGCCCCTTGAGGGCGGCCTGCCCCATGTGAGAGACATCAAACAGACCTGCGGCATCGCGGGTGTGAAGGTGCTCCTTCATGATGCCGAGGGGATACTGAACCGGCATGGCATAGCCTGCGAAGGGAACCATTTTCCCACCGAGTTCCACATGCAGGTCGTAAAGGGGAGTCTTCAAAAGGTCTGTGGTTTGTTCAACCATGGTTGTCCTCGACTAAACAGAGCGCAAGCAAATCCGAACCTTTCTGTTGAAAAGCCCGTGTGCGCCCCCTCTGTCCTGACAACCTGAGAGATTTCCCGAGCGCGAAACCTGTTGGCCCGCGCCCGATTACTCCTTCGGTGAGGCTCCCCCCGGCACATGCCGAAATTGCCTGCTTTCCAGAGTGCTGCTTACCAAGCGGTCCTGCGGCCTGAGAGTTTCCGGGGCGGTTGCTCCTTCGGCGTCGCCTGTTGTCACCTAAGGTGACCTAGCGATCTCTCCCGCTTGGGCGGTTATAAGTCCTGTCAGACCGGCCTTTCACCGCTGACAGGTGAGCCTGACAAGACACGCAGCCGACGTCCCGCCAAGGTCCCAGATCTCAGGGCGAAGCTAAGTAGTTCGCCTGAGACCTGATATCTCTGTAACCTGTTTTTTACTTCTCGTCGAATCCAAAAATGACCTTGTAGCCCGGCTCATCAGGAAGGACGATGCCCTCCTCAACCAGCGTCCAGCCTTCACTTGGAGAGCCTTCACCCAGCGTCACCGGAACACGGAACAGATTGGAGTAAACGGTCTTTTCTTCATCATCACCGGAAGAAACAATCGCAACGCGGATTGGAAGCAGCAGTTCGCCGCCTTTCCATGCAGGGCCCGGTGTCACGCGACCGGCCAGTCCGAGCTTCATGGACGCTTGATCTTGCGCATCGGAACAGGTGCGCGCCCATTCAACCAAGGTTGCCTGGTAGCGCAGACCACGCGGGTCATCCTGCTTGCCGCGCGCATATTCCTGAATGATTGTTGTGCCGTTTAGCGGCTCCAGACGCGGACAGAAATCGGATACGTTAAAGACCGAAAAGTCCACATCAGGCATGTTTTCATTCTGTGCTGCCGGGGCTGGACCTGCTGAACTCGCGCTTTCAAGCTCGTCATCACCACCGCCCATGACACCACAGGCGGCCAGACCAGCGCTGACCACGGCAATCATGGATGCGGTTTTGGCTTTACTTAAAAAGCCCCCGGTAAACGCCTTTCCCACCATGCGAATCCCATATATTTCATCGAAAAACTGAAGGTTCTATAGCAGGCAAAACGGTTGTTTGCACGCCAGTTGGCGTTTTTCCGCCAAATCACCAAGGGTTTCTGTTGAACACTGGGGCAACAGACACGCTGGATTTAACCGGTTAGGCCTTGCACAGGCCCCACTGAATGACATATTCGTCAAAACACGTCATTCTCTAAAGCAAGGCAAGCTGATGCAGGGCGAGACCGCTACCAAACCTCATCTGAAAATCCTTTTGTGCGCGCCGCGCGGCTTTTGCGCCGGCGTTGATCGCGCCATCCAGATTGTGGAGCTGGCCCTGCAGAAGTACGGCGCGCCGGTTTATGTGCGCCATGAGATCGTCCATAACAAGTTTGTGGTGGAGTCGCTGCGCAACAAGGGCGCGGTGTTCGTTGAAGAGCTGGATGAAATCCCCGTAAAGGATCGCCCGGTGATCTTCTCCGCCCATGGTGTGCCGAAATCCGTGCCGGAAGCAGCCCAGCAGGCCAACCTTTTCTACCTTGATGCAACCTGCCCGCTGGTTTCCAAGGTACACAAGGAAGCGATGATCCATAACAAGCGTGACCGTGAAATCCTCCTGATTGGCCATGCAGGCCACCCGGAAGTCATCGGAACAATGGGACAGCTGCCAGAGGGCGCAGTCACCTTGATCGAAACTGATGAGGATGCACGCAGCTATCAACCGAAGACCGAGAAGCAGCTCGCCTGGATCTCGCAGACAACTCTGTCAGTGGACGACACTGCAGAGATCGTCCGCATCCTGAAGGAACGTTTCCCGGATATCGCAGAGCCCCACAAGGACGACATCTGCTACGCCACCACCAACCGTCAGGAAGCCGTGAAGCACATCGCGCCCATGTCCGACGCCGTTGTGGTGGTTGGCGCACCAAACTCATCAAACTCCCAGCGCTTGCGAGAGGTCGCGGAGCGGTCCGGTTGTGAGAAGGCTGTCCTCATCCAGCGCGCTACCGATCTGGATTGGACTGATTTTGAGGGCATCTCAACCCTTGGCATCACCGCCGGTGCGTCTGCACCCGAAGTGCTTGTTGAGGAAATTGTTGATGCCTTCCGCGAGCAATTTGATGTCACGGTTGAAACGGTTACAACAGCCCGCGAGGATATAGCATTCAACTTGCCCCGCGAATTGCGCGATATGGGCGCTGCTGCAGAGTAACAAATGGCCGTTTATACCGAAGTTTCCGATGAGGAGCTGTCCGAGTTCATCGCACACTACAACGTGGGTGACCTGCTCTCCTTCAAAGGCATTGCCGAAGGTGTCGAGAACTCGAACTTTCTCGTTCACACCACAACGGGAAACTTCATCCTCACGCTCTACGAAAAGCGCGTGAACCCAGCGGACTTGCCGTTCTTCCTGGGCCTGATGCAACATCTTTCCAAGCGCGGCCTGAACTGCCCGACGCCACTGGTTCGTGACAACGGCGAAATGCTGGGCGAACTGGCGGGCCGTCCTGCTGCCATGGTGACCTTTCTGGAAGGCATGTGGGTGCGCCGTCCGCGCATCGAGCACTGTGCTGAGCTTGGTGCGGGCATGGCGCAGATGCATCTGGCCGGAAGCGACTTTGACATGTCGCGCCCCAATTCACTTTCCGTTGATGGCTGGCAACCGCTGCTTGATGCAAGCCGCGACCGCGCCCATGAGGTGATGGAGGGCCTTGCCGAGGAGCTGACGGCAGAGCTGGAAGAGCTGAAGGCAAAGTGGCCAAGCGATCTGCCGAGCGGTGTGATCCACGCGGATCTGTTTCCCGACAACGTGTTCTTCCTTGGTCAGAAGCTCTCCGGTCTCATCGACTTCTATTTTGCCTGCACTGATGCTTTTGCCTACGACGTGGCAATCTGCCTGAATGCATGGTGTTTCGAGGTGGACGGCTCGTTCAACGTGACCAAGGCCCGCGCCTTGCTTGATGGCTATCGCAGCCTGCGCCCTTTCACAACCGAGGAGTTTGACAGCCTGCCGCTGCTATGCCGTGGTGCATCGCTTCGGTTCCTGTTGACGCGCCTTTACGACTGGCTCAGTGTACCTCAGGGGGCGCTGGTCGTGCCAAAAGATCCAATGGAATACCTTCGCAAATTGCGTTTCCACCGCGACGTGACGAGCGCCCAGGCATACGGACTCGATCAATGAGCGCAGACACACGGGTGCAAGCCTGGACCGATGGCGCATGCTCTGGCAACCCGGGCCCCGGCGGCTGGGGTGTTCTGTTGCGTTTTGGAGAGCACGAAAAGGAGCTGTGCGGCGGCGAGCCCGGCACCACGAACAACCGTATGGAGTTGCAAGCCGCGATCAACGCCCTGCGCGCGCTGAAGCGCCCGGTCACCATCGACATCTACACTGACAGCTCCTACGTGAAAAACGGCATCACCCAATGGATGCACAACTGGAAACGCAAGGGCTGGCGCACCGCGTCCAACTCTCCAGTCAAGAACGCGGACCTGTGGCAAGAGCTCGATACAGCCGCCAAACTGCATGATGTGACGTGGCATTGGGTCAAAGGCCATGCAGGCCACGAAGAAAACGAGCGCGCAGATGCCCTTGCACGGGCGGGCATGAAGCCTTATCAAGGCAAAAATGCCAAGAATCTCAAGGATGACGAGTGATGACAGGTCCGCTTCCTACGCCTGATGTGCAAGGCAGGACCCAAACGCCACCCGAGTTTACGCGCCGCATTCTCATACTCGCCAACCCGACTGCAAGTCACTTCAAAACTCAGACCCTTTCTGAGATCGTGACGCGGCTTGAAGCTATTGGCAGCAAAGTAGAGCTTCGCTTGACCCGCCATGTGGGTGAAATTGCCGAAACCTGTGCTCATCCGGAACTTGATGTGGACATTGTCGCCGTTGCGGGTGGGGACGGCTCCATCAATGAGGCGGCGCAAGCGCTTCAGGAACGCGCGTTCAAACCCGCCTTGGCGATCATCCCCTTCGGCACGGCGAATGTGCTCGCCAGTGAGTTGAACATCCCAAGCAATCCCAAGGCTTTGGCTCAACTTCTTGCCACCGGCAAGACCCGCAAGCTGCATCACGGCCTGGCGAATGGGCGCCCCTTCTACATCATGGCCTCCACTGGCTTTGATGCAGAAGTGGTGCATCTTTTGCCGCTACGCTTGAAACGGAAACTCGGCAAGCTCGCCTACATCAACACGGCGTTGCGCTTGGCATGGACACGTCGGCGCTGCATCTTCCGCGTGAAGACTGAAGGCGAAATGATCGAATGCCGAATGGTGATTGCCGCCAATGGAAAGCACTATGGCGGCCGCTACGGGCTGTTTCAGGAGGGCTCGGTGCTGGAAGACGGGTTGACCCTCGTCCTGCTGGCAAAGGACAACCCAGTGGCACTGATGCGCTATGGCATCCGGCTTTGGATGGGTACGTTGCACCGAGCCAAGGATGTCCAGATCCTGCAGACAAAGCAGGCCTATATTGAATCCTACAAGCCCGCAGCCGTTCAGATCGACGGGGAGCCCTATGGCGGAACGCCCTTGGAAATCACGGTAGGGCGAACAACCCTGCCCATCGTGGCAACGGCCTAAGACACACTAAAAAGGGACCGCTGAGGTCCCTTTCTAGTTTCTACAGCTTGCCGCCCCGCCTTAAGCGTGATGGTGATACTGATCCTTCAGCAGCTTGTCCGCATCCACCGCGGTCATTGGCTGACCGTATAGATAGCCCTGCGCATATTCGCAGCCCATCTGGTACAGTTCCAGAGAGTCAGATTCCGTCTCTGCGCCCTCGGCAACCACTTCCATGCCCAAGTCATGTCCCAGCGCGATAATGGATCGCAGAATGACAGGGCGTGCGCTTTGGCCGTTAGGACGCACGAATGACTGGTCAATCTTGATGGTGTCGAACTGGAAGCGCTGCAAATAGCTCAAGGAAGAATAGCCCGTACCGAAGTCATCCAGCGACAGCCCCGCGCCCAGACCACGCAGACGCTCCAGCACCTTCACGGAAAACTCCGGGTTCTGCATGACGAGTGACTCTGTCAACTCCAGTTTCAGAGAGCCCGGTGTCAGCGCCGTGCGGGACAGGACCGCTTTCACGTCGTTGATCAGGTCGTGCTTTAGGAGCTGGCGTGAGGAAATGTTCACGGAGATGAACAACGGCACATTGTGCTTGAACAACCGCTGCCATTTGGCAAGCTGTGTCGCGCCCTTATCGAGGATAAGAAGCCCAAGCTCGTTGATGAGACCCGTTTCTTCTGCAATCGGAATGAAATCCGCAGGCGGGATCAGACCACGTGTTGGATGCTCCCAGCGGGCAAGCGCCTCAAAACCGGCAATCGATTTGTCAGCCAGTCGCACGATTGGCTGGAAGAAGACCTTGATCTGATCTTTCTGCATGGCAGAGCGCAGATCATTGTCCAGAGCCAGCGTGTTCTGTGCAATGGGGCGCAGGGTTGGGCGGAACACTTCTACACGGTCGCCGCCCAGACGCTTGGCGTGGTTCAGCGCAATTTCCGCATCGCGCATCAGATCAGAGGCCCGATCCTCCGCGCCATCCAGAATGGCCGTCCCGATCGACGCCGTCAGGAACACTTCCTGCTCGCCAAACGTGACCGGCGTGCGCAAGATCGTGCGCAGCTGGTCAGAGAACGTGGCAATGTTTTCAGCTTCCTGCTCGGAAACGATGAGAATGGCAAAGGTGTCAGCCGTAATGCGCGCCAAAGAGTCCTGTGGTTTCATTTGGCGAGACAGGCGGCGCGCTGCTGTCAACAGCATGCTATCGCCTGCCGCCTGACCGATGCTGTCATTGACCTGCTTGAAGCGGTCCAGATCCAGCAAGATCAAGGTTGGGCAGCCCGTTCCCTCAGCCCTGAAGCGTGCAATAGCCGCGGCCACTCGGTCCATGAACAGCTCACGGTTTGGCAAGCCGGTCAGGTTGTCGTGTACCGCATCATGCATCAGACGCTCTTCGGCCATCTTCTGCGAAGTGACATCAAACAGGGTGCCCACGCAGCGGATGACTTCGCCATCAGACCCGATCACCGGGCGGGCGCGCAGGCGGAACCATCGGTAGTGACCATCAAGACCGCGCAAACGGAAGATCTGATTGACCTTGCCCCGGCGCTGGTCGATCACGGCATCCAGCGTTCCCCGGAACAGATCTCGATCTTGCGGGTGCAGATGCTCCAGCCACTCACGCGCCGGGCCATCCAGCGCGGCTTCTTGCAGGCCCAGGCTTTCCTCAAGTTCGTGGCTTGTGTAGATGCGATCGCGGTCCACATCCCAGTCCCAGATGATGTCACCCGACCCGGTGAGCGCGAGAGACTTGCGCTCCATGTCGCTCACCATGCCATTGTTCAGAGAGCCGCCTGCAAAGGCATGCTGCATCACCGTGAAACCAATGAGCATGATGATCAGAACAAGACCACCAGATAATGCTGGCTGGGCAAGATCAGAGCTGAGCGCTCCTGTCGCGGTTGCCCAAACGCCCATCATCCAGACCAGCAACAAGAACCATGTCGGGATCAACATGATCGCGCGCTCAAAACCCTGGAAGGCGAGCACGAGGATCAGCGCGAAACCGCCTACAGCAAAGACGCTAAACAGGATGCGGGAGACGCCAGCAGCAATTGTTGGGTCCCACAGGGCCAAGCCAAACAGGCCGAGCACCATAATCAGCATGGAAAGCGCCAAATGGGTGTAGTGAATGTTCCAGCGGTTCAGGTTGAGGTAGGCATAAAGGAACACGACCATTGCCGCGGTCAAGCTGATCTCCGCAATGGAGCGATAAAGCTGCACCTGCGCAAATGTCCGGCCGAACACAAGGCTCCAGAACCCGAAATCAATACACAAATAAGCCATGACGGCCCACGCCATGGCCGCTGTTGCCGGGAACAGGACCGTGCCCTTGACCACAAACAGGATTGTCAGGAACAGCGCCAGCAGACCGGCAATACCCAGAACAATCCCTCGGTACAGCGAGTAAGCGTTGATGTTGTCCTTGTAGGCGTCTGGCTTCCACAAGCGCAGCTCGGGAAGGCGCGAGGAGTTCATTTCCACCACGAACGTCACCACCGCGCCCGGATCAAGCGTGATGTTGAACACATCCGCTTCCGAGCTGGTCTGGCGTTCTGGCGGAATGCCCTGACTTGGCGTTACTGAGATGATGCGGTCTGCGCCAAGGTCCGGGCGCAGCACCCCTGCATTCACCATCTTGTAGTTCGGCGCCACCAGAAGGCGGTCGATCTGCTCGTTACCCGGATTGGAAAGGGCAAACACGCCCCAATAGGACGCTTTATCGTCTGTCGAGCGCACCTCGATCCGGCGCACGATGCCGTCCATGCCCGGTGCCGTGGAAACCTGAATGCTGGAGGACCGAGCGGCGTAGATGTCGATCACGTCCGTCAGTTCCAGAGCGTCCACATCTTGAGGGACCACCACGGCTTCCAGCGCCATCGCTCGCGCTCCGAAGAAAGCGAAGAATGCACAAACCAGAACTAAAAATCGCGTTGTAAAATCGCGCACCGCATAACTCCGTTGAAGTCGCCCCGACGAACGCCCCAAATAATTCGCCCGAATATTAGCCATGCTTTGTTTACAGCGCTATGGCTAAGGGTTCACGTGGGTAAGACTAATCTAGTGGCCGTTTTCCCCATCCGGCTGAGTTTGCGGCGAGATTGTGTCAGAATACTCAGCGTCCTCTTTAAGGATGGCGAACAACAAGTGATCTTGCCACTGGCCGTTGATGTAAAGATAGCGCCGCGCATAGCCCTCCTGCTGAAATCCCACGCGCTTCAACAGGTTGATGGAGGCTTCATTGTGCGGCAAGCAAGCAGCTTCCAGCCGGTGCAGCTTGAGTTCCTCAAAAACGAATGGCAGCAAGCGGCTCACAGATTGGCGCATGAACCCTTTGCCAGCATACCGAACCCCCATCCAGTAACCGAGGGTACAGGCCTGCGTCACTCCGCGGCGCACATTAGACAGAGTCAAGCCGCCCATCAGCTCTTCGTTCTGTCGATTGAACAGGAAAAAGGCGTAACCCGTCCCATCACGGCGTTCTCTGGAATAGCGGCGAATGCGCGTCTTGAAAGCCGTGCGAAGCAGGTCCGTTGGTGGCCAAGTCGGCTCCCATGGCTGCAAGAACTCTCGGCTTTCAAGACGCACCTGCGACCACGCCTCATAGTCCGAGACGGACGGCGGGCGCAGGATCACATCTTTTGTCAGCAGCGTTGGCTGCTCCTCGCCTCCAGAAAAGCGAAAGAACATGACATCCAAAGCCATGCCTCCCCTCTTTGCCTAGGACACCACACCTGCCTCGTTTAATCTCTGCGAGATCTGAGCCAATGTTGGCATCTCGGACTTTGGCCCCACATGAACCAGTGTTGGTTGTTTGCCATAAAACACGCGCTGTGCAACACGGCAAACGTCCTCTCTGGTAACCGCATCGACCCGACGGCGGAGTTCTTCCGCGTCGATGGTCTCGCCAAAGATCAGGGTCTGACGGGCGATCTGAGACGCACGGGCCGCCGGGCTTTCCAGCGCCATCATCAAGCCTGCTCGGGTCTGCGCTTTGGCGCGGTCAATTTCCTTGTCTTCGATATTCGCAACAGCCGCGTTCAGCTCCTGAATAAGCACATCCATCAGCTTAGCTGTGTGTTCAGCGCTGGTGGCCGAGTGAATTGCGAACATCCCACTGTCGTCGAACGCCCAGTGGAACGAATAGATCGAGTAGCACAAACCGCGCTTCTCGCGTATCTCCTGAAACAGGCGGGACGACATGCCGCCGCCCAGCACCGACGCCAGGATCTGAACGGCATAATAGTCCTTGTCCTGATAGGAGCACCCTTCAAAACCCAGAATAATCTGAACTTCCTGAAGATCACGCTCTACCGAAGCTTCGCCGCCGACGTATTTGGAGGCGACTGGTGCAGTTGCCTCGCTTGCAGTCAGGTCACCAAATTTTTCCTGGGCAATGGCGACGAACTCGTCATGATCAACCCGGCCTGCTGCCGAGAGCACCATGTTGGAGGCGGTGTAGTGCTTGTCCATGTAGGCGCGAATGGCTTCTGGCGTGAAGCTGGTTACCGTCTCGGGTGTACCGAGTATCGGACGTCCAAGAGACTGGTCGGGCCATGCGGTTTCCAGGAGCAGGTCAAAGGCCTGATCTTCCGGCGTATCCATGGCGGCACCGATTTCCTGAAGGATCACCTGCTTTTCTCGGGTAAGCTCTTCAAGGTCCAGCACGGAATGCTGCAGGATGTCTGAGAGAATATCCACGCCCAGCGGCACATCTTCCGCCAGCATTCGAAGATAGTAGTTGGTGTGTTCCACGCTCGTGGAGGCGTTCACTTCGCCGCCAACAGCTTCCACCTGCTCTGCAATATCCAGAGCGGAGCGGGTTTGCGTGCCTTTGAATGCCATATGCTCCAGCAGGTGCGTGATGCCGTTTTCGGCGGCATCTTCGCTGCGGGAGCCGGTCTTCACCCAGACACCGAGAGCGGCTGTCTTCAGGTGTGGCATGTCATCGGTAAGTACAATGAGTCCGTTGTCTAAACGTGTCGTTTTTACTGTCATTCTTTATACCTGCGCGTTCACGGCACGAGCAGTCAATAGAACATGATCCTTGATCGCATCCGTATCGGCAGGCAAGACAGTGTATTTTTCTTCGCGCTCAAATAGGTCGCTGAGATGCGCAGGAAGGCCGGGACGCTGTCCGCTGGCTTGCTCTACCGCATCGGGGAATTTTGCTGGATGGGCCGTTGCAAGAACGACCATGGGCACGCCATCCTTCTCATAGGCTTTTGCCACATGCACACCGGTTGCAGTGTGCGGGTCGAGAAGATATGCGGACTGGTCCAGCGTTGTTTTGATTGTTTCTGCCACCTCGTCTTCGGTGGCACGGCCTGCGCCAAAATCAGCGCGGATACGCTCCAGAACAGGTTCGCTCAGTTCAAATGCGCCGGATTGCTTGAGGCCTGACATGTGACGGCGGATCATTGCGCCGTCCCGATCGCCAGCTTCGAACAGGAGGCGTTCAAAGTTGGACGAAACCTGAATGTCCA
Source organism: Pseudovibrio exalbescens (assembly GCF_028737195.1). Lineage (GTDB taxonomy): Bacteria > Pseudomonadota > Alphaproteobacteria > Rhizobiales > Stappiaceae > Pseudovibrio > Pseudovibrio zosterae. The sequence goes on from NZ_JAQZAJ010000005.1 coordinate 250,104, forward strand.
TGGATGGAGAGGTCGTTGCAACAACACCGCGGGTCTCGTAGCGGCCAGTTTCCAGCGTGCGGGCGAGAATGTCGTTCGTGTTGGTTGCAATCACCAACTGATCAATTGGCAGCCCCATCTTCTTGGCTACATAGCCTGCAAAGATATCCCCGAAGTTGCCGGTTGGCACCGTGAAGGAAACTTTGCGGCCGGGTGCACCAAGAGCCGTTGCAGCCACGAAATAGTAGACCACCTGCGCCACAATGCGCGCCCAGTTGATGGAATTCACACCCGCCAGAGACACGTTTTCACGGAACGTGAAGTCATTGAACAGGTCCTTCACGATGGCTTGGCAGTCATCGAAGTTGCCATTGAGCGCCAATGCGTAAATGTTTGCATCTTCTGCCGTGGTCATCTGACGGCGCTGAACGGGTGAAACCCGTCCGTTGGGGAACAGGATGTAGACATCGGTGCGTTCTCGGCCTCGGAACGCGTCAATTGCTGCGCCGCCCGTGTCACCTGAGGTGGCACCCACAATGGTGGCGCGCTTTCCCTGCTCCGCCAGAACATAGTCCATGAGACGCCCAAGCAACTGCATGGCTACGTCTTTGAAGGCCAGCGTGGTGCCGTGGAAGAGTTCCAGCACAAAGGTGTTGGGCCCGGTCTGAACCAGAGGAGTTACCGCCTGATGCGCAAACGTGCCGTAGGCTTCGGCAATCATGCGCTTGAGATCGGCTTCCGGGATCGCATCACCAACGAAGGGAGCGATCACCTCATAGGCAACGTGCGTGTATGGTTTACCTGCGAAGCTGGCGATTTTTTCCGCGGAAAGTTCCGGCCATTCCGCTGGGACGTAAAGCCCTCCATCGCGCGCCAGACCTGTGAGCAACACCTCGGAAAAATTGAGTTCCGGAGCTTCACCGCGCGTGCTTACGTATTTCACCACTCTTAATCCTTTACGACTGCGTATTTCAGTCTTTCGCCGTTTTAGCCGGCGCACACTACCGTTAGGGACGCCAACAGGCAAGCCAGCGGTCAGCGTTAAACGCCAGATCCACTCGCCCGTCAAATCAGATAGCAGTTTTCCAGAGTTCGCGCACTAGCGAACACGCACCTTGGGGATACCCATCACATTTGAGGGAGATCAGGCGTGCCCGGCTTCGCTGGAGAGCATGCCCGGATCAATGCCGAGGATGCCAAGGGCGGTGCGCCATTTGTCTTCGGAGTCCACATCGAAAATCAGCGAAGGGTCCGCACGGCACGTCAGCCAGCCATTTGCGTGTATCTCGGCTTCCAACTGCCCGGGCGCCCATCCGGCATACCCAAGCGCCAACATGGCCTGCTTTGGCCCCCGGCCTTCCGCCAGCGCGCGCAGGATTTCCACGGTCGCCGTCAGGCATACCCCATCGTTGATGGGAAGACTGGAACTCTCGATGTAAAAATCATCCGTGTGCAGAACGAAACCGCGCCCGGTTTCAACCGGGCCACCACGATGAACCTGCATGTCCTGCAGCTCGTTCGGCAGCAAGATGCCGCCATCCTCAGGAATGATTTCGAGCTGGCTCAAAAGCTCTTCGAAGGTGATGTTGTTGGCCGGTTGATTGAGCACAATTCCCATGGCACCTTCATCGGAATGCGCGCACAGGTAGATTACTGAATGCGCAAAGCGACCGTCTTCCATGGTCGGCATCGCAATCAGAAATTGTCCATCCATATAGCTGCCGTCGGCTTCAGAGGACATACCAGCCTCATCTCCTTTTTACGAAGCTCCATTCGAATCAGAGCCTACCGCATTGCAGCGGCTTTGCAATCTGCCACTTGTAAAATTAACGGCTTCTTAGGTCGATTTCCCAATTATCATGGCAGTTGGTCCTCACTACTAACAGTGGCTCTCAAAGAGTTGACCTCGGTTCAATGAATGTAACTGGCACTTGTTAAAAGCTCCTTGTAAACGGAGACCATGATCAAAAAACTCGCTCTCTCTCTGGTTTGCCTTAGTGCTGCCGTGGCGGCCACACCCGCTTTTGCAGACCGTGCCATCGGCACCGAGTGGTTCGAAGTAGAAGGCGGCGCCGTGCGGCTCATCAGAGCCAGCACACCGGAAGATGACGGCACTTATAAGGCCGGCCTCGAGTTTCAGCTGGAGCCGGGTTGGCACACCTATTGGCGCTACCCGGGAGAGGCAGGCATTCCCACAGAAGCCAATTTCAACGGTTCAACGAACCTCGCGAATGCGGAACTCCTGTTCCCCGCCCCCAAGCGCTACAGCGACGGTTTCTCCACATCGCTCATCTATGACGGAAACGTCATCCTCCCGCTTAAGTTGCAGCGTCAGAGCGATGCGCGAACCACCGTACTCAACATGACCGTCACCTTTGGCGTGTGTCAGCACATCTGCATTCCAGAACAGCAAGAGCTTTCATTGGTGCTGCCGCGTCACACGACAGAAGATGCCGAGGCAGACGCGATCATTGAGGCCGCCTTTGCCAAATTGCCTGCGCAGGCAAACGGCAATGCGCCTGTCACCGAGATTGCAGTTGTGCCGACGGACAGCACCCCTGTGATTACTTTCTCCGCTCCGGTAAGCACTACGGAGAGCACCGCCTACGACCTGTTTGTTGAGGGGCCGGAGGGATCTTACAACAGCGTTCCCAAGCGCCTTGAAAGCAGTGATCACATTGCGCGTTGGCAGTTGCCGCTGACCGGTTTCCCCAAAGACCTGCAGGAACTTGACCTGCGGCTTACGCTGATCACCCCGCAAGGGGCCGTTGAACAGGAAGCAGCCCTCTCCTTGCCACCGAGAGCCAAGGAAAAAAGATCGTAGTGGACGACTGCGGAACTTGCGTTTCTAAGTTAAATTCCTAGGTGTACCGTGGGTGGCTGGCAATGAGCGAGCACACCCCAAAGGTGCGTTAGCGCGCTTTCCACAAACAGTGCGCGCGGCGCTCTACCCCCTTTTGCAGCCAAAAGCCTGCAATTCCGGATCGGAGGACTGAACCCATGACAATCTCTATCGGCGACAAACTGCCGGACGCCAGCTTCAAGACACCGGGCGCTGACGGCCCGCAGAACCTGACCACAAAGCAGATTTTCGACGGCAAGACCGTTGTCCTGTTCGCTGTTCCAGGCGCTTTCACCCCGACATGCCACATGAACCACCTGCCAGGCTTCCAAAACAAGGCAGCGGACCTGAAGGCGAAGGGCGTAGACGAGATCGCCGTCGTGTCGGTCAACGACGTATTCGTCATGGACGCATGGGCAAAGGCAACCGGCGCAGGTGACGATATCCTGTTCCTTGCGGACGGCAGCGCCGATTTTACCAAGGCCATTGGGCTTGAGCTTGATGGCTCTGGCTTTGGCATGGGGCTGCGGTCTCAGCGCTATGCAATGGTGGTGAAGGACGGCACCGTTACCGCGCTGAACGTTGAAGATTCTCCCGGCGAAGCAACCACATCCGGTGCTGATGCGGTGCTCGAGCTGCTTTAAGCTCAGCCACAGGCAAGACGATTTTGGGGAGAGGCATCGCCTCTCCCCTTTCTATTAGAGTTTCTTGCTGTTCTTGATGTTCTGGAATTCAGCTTCCAGTTCAGCCTTGGGATCTCGGATGGGCCGGTCTTCCACATCCGGCGGCGGCAGATCCCAATCATCCTCGTCCTCATCCCCAACAACAGGGGCAGGCTTTTTGCTCTTGCGCCACATGCTGATGCGAAAGGCGATGTACATCGCGATCAGTGTGGCAGCGAGACCGAACCATGTGAATGCGTACTGCAAATGGTTGTTGGAGAACGTCAAGCGGGTCTCGCCGGGCTGTGGCAAGTCCCCCGCAGATGCGGTGAGTTCGTTGATATCAACCGTGTAGGGCGCCGTCCTGCTCGCATCCAGCCCCAGTGCTTCCGCCATCTTTTTCGGTTCTCGCACAAACCATTCGCCGGTGTGTTCATCACCGGCAGGTGAGAAGAAGCTTGGCGTTTCGGCTCTGCGGGCAAGACCTGTCAAAATGATGGTCTCTTTGGGGGGCGCCGACCCAAGGCGCGTGGACTGGTCCCGGCGATCGATAGGCACGAACCCTCGGTTTACCAGCACCACCCAGCCTTCGTTCGTGGCAAACGGCGTGTAGACGAAGTAACCCTGCCCACCATATCGGCCACGCGGGTTGTTCAATGTGTCGAAGTAATAAAGCTCACCAAGGATGAAACGGCCTTTAAGTGTGACCGGCAGATAGTCAATCTCCTCAGTGGTCAGCTGTTTCCATTCTTTTGGACCCGGTGCGACAACGGCTTTATCTGTAACACGTTCGGTGGCCCGCTCGATCAGCGCCTCTTTCCACGCCAACCGGTCCAACTGCCAGAAGCCCAGAGAAAGCAGAACACCAAAGGCAACGAGGGTGAACAGCGTCAACCAAAGATATTGCAGGTAGAACGGCTTGCCTTTTGGCGTGACCGGCAGCTCAAGTTCCTCGTCGTCCTCGTCCGGCAGGGGGCGGAACTCAAGATCCTCCTCGCCGTCCACCTCTTTTTCGGGCGGGCTGTCCTCTGCCTTTTTCCAAGGCCACTTAATCTTCATCGATCTTCCCCTCCGCCGCATTGTGCTTGTACTGCAATACAATCAGCAGCCCCTTGAGCGGCCTTAACAGGCCAAGGGCGAGCCCCACTGTCAGAGGAAGCCAAAGCGCCATGTGCACCCAGATAGGCGGTTGATAGGCAAGTTCCACCAGCAATACGAGGCCTACTACCACAAAGCCGATAATCATGATCACAAAAACGGCCGGTCCATCACCAGAGTCGGCAGAAGCATAAGATAGACCACATACAGGGCAGGCCTCGCGCAGCTTCAACATACCGCGAAACAGTTGGCCCTCCCCGCAACGCGGGCATTTGCAGCGCAAACCGGTCGAAATGGGGTTGTCGACATACCCCTTGTAACCAGCGCTTGCATGCTTGTGCCGGTCCGCCATGGCGTCCTCCGCAAAACCTACTAGAACATTAACACGGTCTGAAGCTGACCATTGCAACGAAAAAGGGCGGCCGCGCCGCCCTTTCTACTTTACCTGTCAAAACCTGATCAAGCCGCCCAAACATAGATGGAGGCGAACAGGAACAGCCAGACAACGTCAACGAAATGCCAATACCAAGCTGCCGCTTCGAACCCGAAGTGCTTCTTTGCAGAAAAGTGGCCCGCCAAGGCACGGAAAAGGCACACAGCAAGGAAGATCGTACCCACGATCACATGGAAGCCGTGGAAGCCAGTGGCCATGTAGAAGGTTGCCCCGTAGATGTTGTCGGAAAACCCAAATGCGGCGTGGCTGTACTCATAGGCCTGCAGTGTGGTGAACAAGAGCCCCAGAGTCACGGTGGCAATCAGCCCCCATTTCAGGCCCTCACGATCCTCATGCAGCATGGCGTGGTGAGCCCAGGTTACGGTTGTACCTGACAACAGCAGAATGAAGGTGTTCAAAAGGGGCAGGTGCCAAGGGTCAAAGGTTTCAATGCCCTGTGGCGGCCACACACCGCCGGTGTGCTCGACGCGCGCATATTGTGCAGGTTCAGCAAAGAACAGGGAAACATCAAAGAACGCCCAGAACCATGCAACAAAGAACATCACCTCTGACGCGATGAACAGGATCATGCCATAACGCAGATGCAGGGATACGACGCGCGTGTGATGCCCGGCATGGGATTCACGCACCGTATCACGCCACCACATGAACATGGTGTAGAGCACGATTGCCAATCCGATGACAAACAGTCCCCAGCCGGTCAGGTCGATGCCATACGCCAATGAGCCGTCCTCAGCGGTGTATGGGAAGAACCCCAGAACATCCTCGTTGGACATCCGCATGTAACCGATGGCACCGATCGCCAGAATCAAAGTCCCAACTGAGGCGATGAACGGCCACGGACTCGGGTCTATGATGTGATAGTCGTGATTTTTGCTATGAGCTTCAGCCATACCTATGCTCCCAAATATTCTCGACGCGCATCCCTCAAAGTCATGGTGCGCTCTATAGCTTTGCTTCGGTTGCAACGGCGTCGTCCAAAACCGTTGCTGCTGTTTCTTCTTCACCGTCTGGCGTCACCGGGAAGAACGTGTAGGACAGCGTCACTTCCCGGATGTTGTCGAGGCGTTCGTCTTCAACCATCGCGGGATCGATGAAGAACAGGACTGGCATGTCCACCTGCTCACCAGCCACCAACGGCTGTTCGGTGAAACAAAAGCAGTCGATCTTGTTGAAGTAGCCCCCCATCTCCGCGGGGGAGACATTGAACGTGGAGGTGCCCACCGTTTTGCGACTGGACACATTTTCGGCCGAGTAGAACACCTCTGCCATTTGTCCGAGTTTCACCCGAACAACGCGGGTCTTGGCCTCGAACTCCCAAGGCAGGTTCGGATTGGTGTTTGCATCAAAGCGAACGATGATCTCCCGGTCCAACACAGTTTCGCTCGCAACGTCAACGCGTTGTGTTGTTCCGCCATAGCCGGTGACGCGGCAGAACAGGTCATAGAGCGGCACCGCCGCAAAGGACAGACCAACCATGCTGAAGAACACGCCAACGCAGATGAAGGCCACCTTGGCATTGCTTCGGTTCTGATGCTGAACGTCCTTTTGCGTCATCGTCCCTGATCCCTTCCCTTGCCCCTTTTACAGGGGTCGATCCATTACGCCGGGACCAAGCTTGACGATGGTCACCACGTAAAAGATCCCCACCAATACGGCGAGAGCAACGGCCAGAGCGATGGACCGGCTGCGGCGTTTTTTGTGTTGTTCTGGTGTCAGGTTCTGAACTGGCACCTGTGCTTTTCCAGCCATGGTTAAAGAACTCCGGCGATCACGCTTTCACCCAGCAGCCAAGCGAACAAAGCTGTCAGGTAAAGCAGAGAAAATTTGAAGAGAGACATGGCCGCTTTGCGGGCTTGCTCGCCTTCGCGGTTCTGCCAGACGCGCACGGCGTAATAGAGAAACGCGGTGCCAAGCAGGCCAGCAACGATGCCGTAAGAAAGGCTTGCATAGCCAAGCAGGAACGGCCCCATGCCAACGGGCAGAAGGATTAGAGAATAAAGCACAATCTGATGGCGGGTCGCGGTCTCACCGGCCACCACCGGCATCATCGGAATGCCTGCTTCTTTGTAGTCACCGTTCTTGACCAGCGCCAAAGCCCAGAAGTGTGGCGGCGTCCAGGTGAACGTGATCATGAACAGCGCAATGCTTTCCAGACTGACAACGCCGGACACGGCTGCCCAGCCCACAACGGGCGGCAGTGCGCCTGCAGCACCGCCGATAACGATGTTCTGCGGCGTAGAGCGTTTCAGCCACATGGTGTAGATCACCACGTAAAAGAAGATCGTAAAGGCGAGCAGTCCCGCCGCGACCCAGTTGGCAACCAGGCCAAGTACGAGTACGGAGCCGCCAGAGAGCGTTGCGCCAAAGGCGAGCGCTTCCGAAGGCGTGATCTTGCCCGCCGGTATTGGGCGGTTCTTGGTGCGGGACATGACACGGTCAATGTCCGCATCCCACCACATATTCAAAGCACCAGAGGCCCCGGCCCCGATGGCGATACACAAAAGAGCGATGGCACTTAGCACAGGATGCTGAGAGGTGGGTGCCAGCACCATTCCCACAAGGGCTGTGAAGATGACCAGAGACATGACACGAGGCTTGAGCAGCGCGATGTAGTCGCGCACGGATCCCATGCCGCCGAAGTCTGCAGCTTCCTCGGTATATGACTGTGTTCGCTCCAGGAGCGTCATGCACTTACCTCTTGTTTTGTTCCGGGCTCTCTTAGTGCCTTGAGCCCTTGCCTCGCACGGACCGCGCCCAGCGGGTCCGCCCTCCCCTTTTGTCTTCTGGTGCCACTGGTTTGTTGGCACCGCCCTTCGGAGCCCCGCGTCAGAGCCCCGAAGGAAGATCGCGTCTCACCCTGCTATTTGATCTTCGGCAGGGTTTCGAACTGGTGGAATGGTGGTGGTGAGGACAGCGTCCACTCCAGGGTCTTTGCCCCTTCACCCCATGGGTTGTTGGCTGCACTGCGCTTTTTCATGAAGGCTTCAAACACGCCATAAAGGAAGATGAAGACAGCAAAAGCGGAGATGTATGACCCGATGGAAGAGACGTAGTTCCAACCGTGGTAGGCGTCCGGATAGTCCGCATAGCGGCGCGGCATACCGGCCAGACCCAGGAAATGCTGCGGGAAGAACACAAGGTTCACGCCGACGAATGTCACCCAGAAGTGCAGTTTGCCGATGAACTCATTGTACATGTAACCGGAGATTTTCGGGAACCAGTAGTACCAGGCTGCAAAGATTGCGAACACGGCACCCAGCGACAGCACGTAATGGAAGTGCGCCACAACGTAATAGGTATCGTGAAGCGCGCGGTCCAAACCCGCGTTTGCCAGCTGTACGCCTGTCACACCACCAACTGTGAACAGGAAGATGAAGCCGATTGCCCAGACCATTGGCGTGCGGAACTCGATGGAACCACCCCACATGGTCGCGATCCAAGAGAAGATCTTGATGCCCGTTGGCACTGCAATCACCATGGTTGCGAAAAGGAAGTAGGCTTGCGTATCCACGGACAGACCCACAGTAAACATGTGGTGCGCCCAAACGACGAACCCGACAACACCGATGGCCACCATGGCGTAGGCCATGCCGATGTAGCCGAACACCGGCTTGTTCGAGAAGGTGGACACGATATGTGAGATGATGCCGAACGCTGGCAGGATAAGGATGTACACTTCCGGGTGGCCGAAGAACCAGAACAGGTGCTGGAACAGGATCGGGTCACCGCCACCTGCAGCTTCGAAGAACGTGGTGCCGAAGTTACGGTCTGTCAGCAGCATGGTGATCGCACCCGCCAGAACCGGCAGGGCGAGCAGCAGCAGGAACACCGTGACCAGCACCGACCACACGAACAACGGCATCTTGTGCAGTGTCATGCCCGGTGCACGCATGTTGAAGATGGTGGTGATGAAGTTGATTGCCCCCAGAATGGACGAGATACCGGCCACGTGCAGGGACAGGATGGCAAAGTCCATTGCCGGCCCCGGCTGCCCGGAGGTGGAAAGCGGCGGGTAGATGGTCCAGCCACCGCCCACACCGTTTGCGCCGGGAGGTCCGGGCACGAATAGGGACATCAGCAGCAGGATGAACGCTGGCGGCAGCAACCAGAAAGAAATGTTGTTCATGCGCGGGAACGCCATGTCTGGCGCACCGATCATGATTGGAACGAAGTAGTTCGCAAATCCGCCAATCAGGGCTGGCATCACCATGAAGAAGATCATGATGAGCGCATGCGACGTGGTGAACACGTTGAACATGTGCGGATCAGAGAAGTACTGCATGCCCGGATCCTGAAGCTCCAGACGAATGCCAACGGACAGGGCTCCCCCCACGATGCCCGCCATGATAGCGAAGATCAGGTAAAGGATACCGATATCCTTGTGGTTTGTTGAATAGACCCAACGCGTCCATCCGGTTGGGTGATCATGTGATTGCGCGCCGTACGCAGCCATATTTGTGCTCCCTCGTAAGTTCTTTCGTGGGTGTCAGCGCAGGCCGACACGCCACCAAGACCCTCGCGCGCGTGTCAGCGAGTGGCGACTTTCAGTTCAGAAGACGCGCCCAGTTCAGCGGTCTTGTTCTTTTCTTCTTCGATCATGGATGCGAGCAGACTGTTGGCTTCATCAACGTCCTGCTTTGCTGCCTCAGACCAAGCGGCGTATTGCTCTTTGGTCACCACCTGAATGGCGATCGGCATGAAGGCGTGGTCCTTGCCGCACAGCTCGGAACACTGGCCGTAGTACATGCCGGGCTCCGTTGCGTTGAACCATGTTTCATTCAAGCGACCCGGCACCGCATCGATCTTCACGCCAAAGGCAGGCATGGCGAAGGCGTGGATCACATCAGCGGCGGTAACCAGCACGCGAATGTTGGTGTCCTCAGGCACAACCACGTTGTAGTCGGTTGCCAGCAGACGCGGCACTTCCCGGTCTGTCAGGCCTTTTTCCGCCTTCAACTCAGCGCGCTGCTCATCACTCAACATGATCGCATCGAAGTAGACATCCTGCATGCCTTCATCGACGTACTCGTAGCCCCAATACCACTGGTAGCCCGTTGCCTTGATGGTCATCTCGTACTTCGGAATGTCCAACTGCTTGAACAGCAGCCGGAAAGACGGGACGGAAATGACGACGAGAATAAGGATCGGGACGACTGTCCAAACCACCTCGATCATGGTGTTGTGGGAAGTGCGAGATGGCACAGGATTGGCGCGTCGGTTGAAGCGCACAACGCAGTAGATCAACAATGCCAACACGAACAGAGTGATGACCGTCACGATGATCAGCGTGAAATCGTTGAACCAACGGACGTCCTCCATGACCTCCGTTGCTGCAGCCTGCATGCCCATCTGCCAAGGCTCCGGCTGTGCTGCCATCGCCGACCCAACGAAACCGGGGGCCGCAGCAAAAGCGACTGCGCTCGCCAGTTTTGTAAGATGACGCTTGAAGAGCTTCGTCACGTCTAGTGCTCCCTATCCTTTGTCAGCCGTTGAACAGCTGTAAATTCATTGCGCACCTCTTGCTCTACCCCTAGGGTAGAAATCACCGCCTCGATATATCAGAGGCACTTTACGAAGCGGCACTTTAGCTTACCCTCCCCGGATAAGCGATTGCACGTAGGTCGTAGCGACGTTCTGTCGCATCTATTTTTGATTAATATCAATGCCCCAAAGACAAATCATAAGTTTCCGAAACCCGCAAGCTTCGCTATGCGCTTTTACATACATACTTCTGACTATAGGGAAGCGTGTCGCCACGAAAACCTTATGAGAAAAGCTATTTTTGGATATCCCTTGCCCGATTGATGTCATTATCGCGTGCTTGGTGCTATACGTTGCTGCAGCACAGTAAGATTTAAGGGCACGGTCTCGGTAATGTTTCGAAGTGTGGGGCGCCCACTTTTCGATTCGTGCATTCAACACGAATGCCCGGACGACACCCGATATCGGAGGAAGAGCTTTGAATTGCCTGAACCGCTTTGTTAGAGGGCTAATGGCCGTGATCGTCACGGCAACTGTTTCGATGGGTCTGTCCGGGGCCGCGCTCGCGCAAGGGGAAGTCAAAGCGGTCTATAACGACTGGCAGCTTCGTTGCGACACGCCTCCCGGGGCACAAAGTGAGCAGTGTGCGCTCATTCAAAACGTCACGGCTGAAGACCGCGAAAATGTGGGCCTCACAGTGATCGTGCTCAACACGGCCGACAAGCAAGGCAGCATCCTGCGCGTTCTGGCCCCTCTTGGCGTGTTGTTGCCATCTGGTCTGGGCTTGCGCATTGACGACGAAGACATTGGCAACGCCGCATTCGTTCGCTGCCTGCCCAATGGCTGCGTGTCTGAGGTGATCCTGCGCGACGATCTGGTAGCCAAGCTGCAGGCTGGCTCCATGGCCACGTTCATCATTTTCCAGACGCCGGAAGAAGGAATTGGCATTCCGATCTCCCTGAGCGGGTTTTCTGAGGGCTACAAGGCGCTTCCTTGAGCCTAACAGCGACTTCACCGCCAAAAGTGCTTTCGGCCAGCCTCGCGCTGGCCGTTTTCGTTACACCGTGCCCCTCACGACCCTTTAATGTACCTCCCCCAGTCCTCACAGGTTCCGCTCCCCCATCTGCCTGTGGCATGACGTTTTACGTAAACCGACTTGCATCGCGCTCAGCAAAGGTGCATCCCTGTCACTCTGGAATGCGGCAGAGCCAGCCCCTATGTGACTAATGGCCGAGCAGAGAAACACAACACCCCGAGGAGACCGTTCCATGAGCGAGCACCGTATCGACCTGTTAGCTTCCGCTGATTTGAGTGAAGAGCGGGCCCTTGCCCTCACCAAAGACGCGCTGGCCGGAGCCGATGACGGCGAGCTTTATCTGGAGTACACCCAGAGCGAAGGTCTGGTGTTTGACAATGGCCGTTTGAAGTCCACCAGTTTCGACAGCACGCAAGGTTTTGGCCTGCGCGCCGTTGCCGGTGAAGCCAGCGGCTACGCGCACTCTGGCGAAATCTCCGAAGGCGCCTTGCGACGCGCAGCCGACGCGGTCAAGTCCGTTCAAAGCGGCCATTCCGGCACGTATGCGGCGGCCCCGGCGCGGACCAACCAGAAGCTCTACACCGACGAGAACCCAATCGGCTCCCCAACCTTTGAAGAGAAGGTGCACCTGCTACAACAGGTGGATGCCTATGCCCGAGCAAAAGATCCGCGGGTCAAGCAGGTAACCGTTTCCATTGTTGGCAACTGGAAGACCGTCGACATCCTGCGCGCAGACGGACACCGGGTCCGCGACGTACGCCCACTGGTGCGCTTCAACGTGTCGATCGTGGCAGGCGATGGCGACAAGCAGGAATCCGGCAGCTTTGGCATGGGTGGCCGTGAGGGCTTTGGTGAGTTTATTGCCGAAACCAGTTGGCAACAGGCAGTTGATGAAGCGCTTCGTCAAGCGCTGGTCAATCTGGATGCCATTCCCGCGCCTGCTGGCACCTTTGATGTGGTGCTGGGCAGCGGATGGCCGGGCATTTTGCTGCATGAAGCTGTCGGCCATGGTCTGGAAGGTGACTTCAACCGCAAAAAGACCTCAGCTTTCGCCGGTCTCATGGGCGAACGCGTTGCCGCCAAAGGCGTCACCATCGTAGACGACGGCACCATTGCCAACCGTCGCGGTTCGCTGTCTGTCGATGATGAAGGCACGCCAACCAACCGGACGACCTTGATAGAGGACGGCATTCTTGTCGGATACATGCAGGACCGCCAGAACGCCCGCCTCATGGGCGTGGAGCCGACCGGCAATGGTCGTCGCGAGTCGTTTGAACACCAGCCCATGCCGCGCATGACCAACACGATCATGGAGAATGGCGACAAGGACCCGCAGGAAATCATTGAAAGCGTCAAGGATGGCATTTATGCCGTTTCCTTCGGCGGCGGACAGGTGGACATCACCTCCGGGAAGTTCGTGTTCTCCTGCACCGAGGCCTACAAGGTCGAAAATGGCAAGGTGGGTGCGCCCATCAAAGGGGCCATGCTCATTGGCAACGGACCGGATGCTCTTACCCGCGTCGCCATGATCGGCAATGACATGAAACTGGACCCTGGCATCGGCACCTGCGGCAAAGCTGGGCAAGGCGTGCCTGTTGGCGTCGGCCAGCCCTCCATGCGCATCAACGCCATGACTGTGGGCGGCACCGCAACCTGATAGCTCAACGGCACTCTGCGAGATCAAATGGCCACGATAATGGAACGCGTTGATTTTGTCGTTTTCGACCAAGACGGCGTCCTCTACGATTTCGACGAGCCGGGCCGTGTAGAAGCGTATGCGCGGCTCGCAGATCGCCCCAGCGCGGAGGTCGAAGCCGCCATCTGGGGCTCTGGATTTGATGAAGGGGCCGACGCGGGCGACCCCGACACAGCCGAAGGTCATTTGGCCGGGTTTGCAGAACGTCTGGGCTACCCCATCACCATGGAGGAGTTCTTTCGCATACGCCGATCCATGATGCGCCCTCGCCCGCAGGTTCTTGCTTTGGCCAATCAGGTTGCCGAGAACGTTGACGCCGCCGTGCTGACCAACAATGGCTTTCTTTACAAGGCCGGACTGGAGACATGCGCGCCGGAAGCCATCGAGATTTTCGGCGACAACATCCATGTTTCAGCGGAATTTTTCTGCAAAAAGCCTGATCCACAGGTTTTCCGCAGAATCTGTGAGCACTACGGCTACCCTACCCACGCCACACTTTTCATTGACGATAAGTTAGCGAACGTGCACGGCGCACAGGAAGCTGGTCTTAAATCACACCTTTATGAGGATCCACAGAGTCTCAAGGCGATTTTGACCCGCTACAAGCTTCTCAATACCTAGCAGAACGCCCCTCGCGCCCTGTTCCCTGCGCTCGCGGTTGTACTTAAGGAGCAACACCACCTTTCTTTGGCCAAACGGTCAAGAAACTGTAATTGCTCGTTGAGTATTTCTGGCTATCCTTCAATGAAGACCGCCAGTACGTTGAAATTAACCGCATACTCACAGGAATTAGCCCTTCAATGGCCGAGCCCCACGTCCCGCCGTTTTTCGTCGAAACCATCATGTTCTTGTCGGCAGCCGTCGTCGCGGTTCCGCTGGCCAAACGCATTGGTCTCGGTTCGGTGGTGGGCTATCTGCTCGCCGGGCTTGCGATTGGCCCCTTCGGCCTGAATTTCTTCAGTGATGCGCACCAAATTCTGACCTTTGCCGAACTGGGGGTCGTCCTCCTCTTATTTGTCATAGGGCTGGAGTTGGAGCCAGCCCGCCTCTGGAAGATGAAACGAGACATATTCGGCCTTGGGTCTTCTCAGGTGATTGTTTCGGGGATCGTCCTCTGCGCGCTGTTGTGGCTAATTGGCCAGCCCATGAACGTGGCGCTGGTGGCAGGCTTTGGGCTTGCGCTGTCTTCAACCGCATTTGCCATTCAGATCTTGCAGGAACGCGGTCAACTTGGTGCGCCATATGGTCAGCGCGCCTTCGGCATTCTGCTGTTTCAGGACATGTCCATTGTGCCGCTGCTGTCCATGGTCGCGTTGCTGTCGCCGAAAATGGGCCCAAGTTCATATGCCGAACTGGCGTTTGAAGTGGTAATGATCGTGGGTGCGGTGGCCGGTGTTGTTCTTGCAGGGCGGTATCTGCTTTCTCCGGTGTTCAGTTTTCTGGCGTCCAGCCGCGCTCGAGAGGTCATGCTGGCTGCGGCTCTGCTTGTCGCCTTGGGTAGTGCAGGCTTGATGCAGCTGGTGGGCCTGTCGATGGCGCTTGGTGCGTTCCTCTCTGGCGTCATGCTTGCTGAATCAAGCTTCCGCCATACGCTCGAAGCAGACATTGAGCCCTTCCGTTCTCTTTTGATGGGCCTTTTCTTCATTGCTGTGGGCATGGCCCTTCAGCTCGATATCATTGCGGCCAACTGGTTGATTGTGGCTGTGGGCGTGCTGGCCCTGATGCTGATCAAAGGCATCATCATCTGGGCGCTGGCCCGCACCTTCGGCTCCAACAACTCGGACGCGCTGCGTATCGCGGTAACGCTGCCTCAAGGGGGTGAGTTTGCCTTTGTGCTGTTTGCCGCAGCTGCAGGCAGCGCCATTCTGCCGCTTGAAACCAACAACATCCTGACCGCAATCGTGATCCTGTCCATGCTGCTCACTCCGATCGCCGGGATGGGGCTGGATTTTGTTGCTGCACGCCTCAACAAGGCCGGTGTCACGTCAGAACACATTGAAGGGTTCAGTGAAGCGCACCCAAGTGTGTTGATCGTCGGCTTCGGTCGCTTTGGCATGATGGTTTCCCAGATGCTGACTTCTGAAGGCATCTCGATTACCGCGCTGGACAACCGCCCGGACCGCATCAACTACGCGCGCAAACTTGGCTACAGCATCTACTACGGTGATGCCACGCGTCTTGACGTGCTCAAGGCGGCAGGCGGTGACACTGCAACCTTGATTGCCCTGTGCATCGAGAACGATCAGGTAATGCGCCAGGCCGTGAAGCAGATCCGTGCTGAGTTTCCGAAAGCTGCCATCTATTGCCGCGCGACAGACCGGGCCCATGCGCTTGATCTGCATCGCCTTGGTGTGGACTTTCAGATCCGCGAGACGTTTGAATCCAGTCTGGTGTTCGGACGCACGGCGCTCTCGTTCCTTGGCTTGCCACAGGACCGTATTTCCGAGATCGAAGCCGATGTACGTGCACGTGACGAGGAACGCTTGCAGATGCAGCTTGAAGGCGGCACCTATGCGGGCTCTGAAAAGCTTCACCAGCGCACGCCAAGCCAGAGCGCCGCTTCTCACGCAAGGCCGCAAGAAAGCAACCATTCGTAATTCCAACTTGATTTGTGGGCATGGCTGCGCCAAATAAACCTTCAGTCATTGAAGGATTTTGAAAGCGCACCCATGCCGCAAGACTATTCGATAGGCACTTTGGCCCAATGCACGGGCACCAAGGTGCAGACCATCCGCTTCTATGAGCAACGCGGTCTGCTGCCAGCACCGCCGCGCACCGAGGGTGGTCAGCGGCGCTATAGCGAAGACCATCTGCGCCGTCTTGCCTTCATTCGTCATGGCCGTGATCTTGGGTTTTCGCTGGAGATGATCGGCGAGCTCATGGAGCTTAGCGAACACCCCGAAGCCATTTGCAAGGATGCCGACAAGATTGCCGCCGCGCATCTTTCGGAGGTGGAAGAAAAGATCCGCCGACTGGAGATGTTGCGTACCGAGCTTACGCGCATGCTGGACCACAGCTGCGAAGGCCGCATTGGTGAATGCCGCGTGATTGAAACACTCTCTGCGGACACGCCCATGCCAGCACCCAAACAATCGAGATAAGACACCCCATGACCTCCCCTTCCCCGGCAGCACGAAGCCAGGCAAAGTTCACGCAGGGCTCGACCATGCACCATGTGCTGGTGATGACCTCTACCGGCTCCATCGGTCTGGTTGCGATCTTCATTGTTGACTTCGCGAACCTGTTTTACATCTCGCAGCTTGGCGTGGCAGAGCTGGCAGCGGCCATTGGCTACGCTGGCACCATCATGTTCTTCAACACCGCTGTGGGCATCGGCCTTTCCATTGCAGCCAGTGCGACTGTTTCCCGTCGCTTGGGGGCTGGCGATGCAAAGGCCGCGCGCCGAATGGCTGGTGTGGCGTTGGCGGCATCGTTCACGGTGGCATGCCTGATGGCAGCGGCGCTCTTTCCCATTCTGGGAGACCTGATTGCTGTTCTGGGAGCCTCCGGCCCCACCTATGACTTCGCGCTCGGCTACTTGCAAATCGTCGTCCCATCCATGCCGCTGTTGTGCATGGGCATGGTGCTCTCTGCGCTGCTGCGTGCTGTGGGAGACGCCAAACGGGCGATGTACCTGACGCTCCTTGGTGGTGTCATCATTGCCCTGCTCGATCCCGTCTTCATCTTTATGTTCGGCCTCGGCATCGACGGCGCTGCCATCGTGTCTGTCTTGTCGCGCGTCGCCATGGTTGCGGTGGGATTGTGGGCTACCATTCACATTCACAACCTTCTGGGCAAGCCAGAACTTCAGCACGCCCGCGAAGACCTGAAGGCGCTGATGGCTGTTGCCCTGCCTGCCGTTTTGACCAACGTGGCAACCCCGGTCGGGAACGCGTGGGTCACCATGGAAATCGCCGCCTTTGGAGATGAAGCCGTCGCCGGATGGGCGATTGTGGGCCGCGTCATCCCTGTGGCGTTTGGGGCGCTGTTCGCGCTGTCAGGCGCGGTTGGCCCGATCCTTGGCCAGAACCTTGGGGCAGGCCTGTTTGACCGGCTCAACCGGGCCCTCAAGGATGCGCTGATCTTCGTGATCATCTATTCGCTGTTGGCGTGGGCGCTTTTGTTCCTGCTGCAAGAACCTCTGGCCTATTTGTTCAACGCGACGGGGGACAGCCGGGATCTTCTGGCCTTCTTCTGCACCTTTGCCGCCGCTGGGTTCCTGTTCAATGCAGCTCTTTTCGTTACCAACGCCGCGTTCAACAATCTGGGTTTCCCGCTCTATTCCACCCTGTTCAACTGGGGCCGGGCTACTCTGGGCACCATTCCGTTCACCTGGGTTGGCGGGGCTTACTTCGGCGCCAACGGCGTGCTGGCCGGTCAGGCGATTGGCGGCGTGCTGTTTGCAATTGCAGCCCAGATCATCTGCTGGCGGGTGCTTGCCAAGTTGCGCAGCAAGAACGAGAACGCGGCGGCGTCCAGCGAAGCGGCAACGGCGGACCTTCCCGCCGATGCGCTCCAATCCCAACAGCCCATCCGTACGCGCTAGGGCTGGCGTTTTCATACGTCACGCGTTATGAAACGATAAAACAGGAATGACGAAAACCATGATGAACAAACTGGACACACCACGCATCCCGGGCGAAGCCAAAATCCGTTATCTGGATGGTGACTATCAGGTGCTTTCTCCGGGTGACTTCGTGCGCTGCGCCGTGACTGGCGAAGCAATTCCGCTGGACGAGCTGAAGTACTGGAGCGTTTCACGTCAGGAAGCCTATGTGGACGTGATTGCCTCCGTAAAGCGCTACGAAGAAGCCGGAGGCGTCGCTTAAAGCGCCAACGCGCTGCTAGCCGCGCGGAAGATCATACAAGCGGTCCTGGAGCTTTGTGGTGATGTGTTTCATCAGCCGCTCCGGGTCGCTTATCTTCATTTCCACATCCAGCACTGCCGTTTTGTTTGCAAGCCGCGCCAGCATATCCTCAGGACTGTTCTTGATGCGAACAAAGTCCTTTGAGGTGGTAACCGGCAGCAGATCCTTGCCCTCAACCAGCGAGAGTATGTATTCTGCATCCTCTTCGGTGTAGGAGTGATGGTCGGGATATTCGATGGTCTCCACCAGCTCGGCACCGACTTCTCTTAGCGTATCAAACACCTTTTGCGGTCGGCCAATGCCAGCAAAGGCGACCACGCGCTCCCCATCGACGCTGCCCGGATATTGCGCTTCGATCTGGGCCCGCATGACCTCCAGACCGCTGCGCGCCGCGTAGCGCAGCGCCCGATCCGCGCCCGCGCCTTCACCGACCAGAACCATCATATCCGCATGCTTGATCTGCGACTTGACAGGAGCCCTTAGCGGGCCTGCTGGCAGGCACATGTTGTTGCCAACGCCCGTCGCTGCATCCACCACAACGAGGGAGATGTCCTTGTGCAGAGATGGGTTCTGAAACCCATCATCCATCAAGATCACCTCTGCATCCGATTGTTCGATGAGCTTGGCGCCTTGCACGCGGTCGATGCTGACATAGGTTGGTGCACAGCGCGAGAGCAGCAATGCTTCATCGCCCACATCCTTTGACCTGTGCTTGGCGGTGTCCACATGCACCGCGCCCTTCTGGGTGCCACCGTAGCCGCGCAGCAAGAAAGCCGGCTTGTAGCCTGCCGCCTTCAACATTTTCGCCAGTGCCAAGGCAAATGGTGTCTTGCCGGAGCCACCAACCGTGAAGTTGCCAATGCAGATGACCGGCAGGCGGGACGTGTACTGAGATGCCTGCTTCATGCGTCCGCTGGTGATCAAACCATAGGCCACGCCGAGCGGAGCCAAGGCAACAGACTGCCAAGTCTGTGTCGGTGACCACCAAAATGCGGGAGCTTTTCTAGGCACGACGTCAGACCTCGCCCTTAGTTCGTTGTCGGGAGGTTTCCTGTCGCAGGAAGGGCTCAAGTGCCTCAAGCGTCTGGTTCAACGCACCAGCTCCAGCCGCAACCAACTCAGCTGCCTTTACAGCCAGTTGCTCTGCTTCTTCCGGGGAGTTCAGAAGCCGCTCCACTGCAGCGGCAAGCTCCACTGGATTGCTGGCTTTAAGAGCCCCGCCTTCGCGGTTGAACTGCCGGTAGACGGCTGCAAAGTTCGTCGTGTTGCCACCAGATATGATTGCGCAATGCAGTTGAGCAGGTTCGAGCAGGTTGTGGCCCCCAATGGGCACAAGCGATCCGCCAACAAACACAATGGAAGCCAGCTTGTAGAACAGCCCAAGTTCGCCCAGCGTATCCGCCAGATACACATCGGTGTCCGGCGTGATCTCTTCGCCCTTGGAGCGCTGCGCCACTGAGAGTCCGAAGCCTGCGATCTCCTCGGCGATCAGTTGCCCCCGCTTGGGGTGGCGCGGCACAATGATTGTCAGCAGCGTCGGGAAGGCTTGGGTGAGCAAGCGATGCGTTTCAAGCACCTGTGTTTCTTCACCCGGATGGGTACTTGCGGCCACCCAGACAGGGCGCTGACCAATGCGCTGTTGCAGCTCCTGCACCGCCTCAGGGTCGAACGAGGGCGCTTTCCCGTCGAACTTGATGTTGCCTGCGTTGACTGCGCTCGCCACACCCAGCCGCTTGAAGCGTTCCGCGTCGGCGTCGGATTGGGCCACAACCATTTTCAGTGCGCCGAATACGGATCGAGCGAGCCCGCCAACGCGCTGCCAGTTGCGGAACGAGCCTTCAGACATGCGGCCATTGATGACAATGAGGGGCACCTTGCGGCGTTTCAGCTCGGTGATCATAACTGGCCAAATTTCAGATTCGACGGTGATCGCGAGTTCAGGTTGCCAGTGATCGAGAAACCGATTGATGTTTGGCAGCGTGTCATAGGGGACAAACTGGTGGATAAGGCCCTCCAGTTCAATTTGCGCCACGACCTGTGCGGAGGTCAGCGTTCCGGTGGTCATCACCACCTTGAAGCCCCGTTCGATTGTCGCGCGCACCAATGGCAACACCGCATTGGCCTCTCCCACACTCGCGGCGTGGATCCAAGCCAGACGCCCTTGCGGGCGCGCAACGGATGCACGGCCAAAACGTTCATCGCGCCGGGAGACGTCTTCCTTGCCTGATTTGACGCGCCTTCCGTGGAACACGCGGAGCAGAGGGTTCGCCGCAGCGCCCAGCGCTCTGTAGGTCGTCAGCAACATGGACGCCATTCTAGGACTTGCGTCCCTTTGCAATGGCATAGGCTCTGTCCGTGGCCTCATTCATGGCGTTTTCCAGTTTCAGGCGATACATTTCCAGATCAGCCTCACTGGCATCTTCTGGCACTGGAATAGGCTCACCGAAAACCAGACCGATCTTGCTGAAAGGCAGGTTCAGGCTGGCTTTGTCCCAGCTGTTAAAATCGTAGTGTCGGCTGGTTGCAATAGCAATGGGAAGCAGCGGGCGACCGGAGTGTTTTGCAAGCTGAACAATACCCATGCCCGCTTTTCTCGCAGGGCCCTTTGGCACATCTGCGGTCATCCCCATGGTGGTGCCCTGCTTGAGGGCGCGCAATGCGGCGACAAACCCACGAACACCGCCGCGTTTGGCGATCTGGTCTTGACGCTGAGAGCCGGAGGCACGGATGAGGCCAATGCCAAGCTTGGAAGCGGCAATGGCGTTGATCTCCCCGTCATTGCTGCGAGAGATCATGACACTGCATGGCCAGTCTTTGGGCCGCGCAAACGGCACCATAAAGTGCTGGCCATGCCACATGGCGAGAACGAAAGGCTGGTCAGAGGCGTGCGCCTCATAGAAGTTGGCTGGCTCCATGGTAAGTGTGCTTGTTCTGCGCACCAGCCACAAATAATAGGCCAACGCATTGCCCAGCAATTTCAGAACAATGGGATGGCGCCCCAACTTCTTCAGCATTTCTATCCATTCATATGAGCGTTACGGCGTGCCCTTGCCGCCGGCGCTTATTTACCCTCGTTTTGCGGATCGAGCAAACGGTGCATGTGGACGATAAAGTACCGCATGTGGGCATTGTCCACGGTGCTTTGTGCCTTTGCCTTCCAGGCAACGTGAGCTTCAGCGTAGTTTGGGAAGATGCCTACAATGTCCAGATCATTCAAATCGCGGAAGTGAATTTCGCTTGGATCGTCCAGCTCACCACCGAATACCAGATGCAGAAGCTGTGTAGTGTTTTCTTGCCCAGTCATGTTTCTCTCCAACACCAAGTTGCGCAGTTATGTCGAAAATTAAGTGACCCTACTAATGCGTAGTAGCCATTACCTGAAGCTTATTAAACAGTCCGCGCGCAGATGCCACTAAAGCCGGGTGTTTTGTGGTCGATTTGTTGTAGAGAAGCGCATTTCCGTTCATATCCACCAGCTGTCCACCGGCTTCCGTAAGGATACGATCGGCTGCAGCCAGATCCCAGTCCCGCGCTCGAGCCCGTGCAGTGCCTGCATCCAGCCGTCCAGCGGCGACCATGGCGAATCTGTAGGCCAGAGATCGGATGTACGGGGCGTAGATCAGGCCAGAGGCTTTGGCTTCCTCAGAATCCAGCAAGGTCTTCGGCCCGGCCACCTTGGCCCCTTCCAGACTGCCGAGATTTGAGGCCTTGATCTTGTCACCGTTCAGGAACGCCCCGCCACCGGTCACGGCGGTGATCAGCTCATCGCGCACCGGACAGTAAATGACACCAACGCTGGGACGCTGGTTTTCCACCACGGCAAGGGACAGACACCACTCGGTTTGTCCGCCCAAAAAGGCGCCCGTTCCGTCGATAGGGTCCACCACGAAGATGCGTGCATGGTCTAGGCGACTGAGGTCGTCCTCGGTCTCCTCTGAAAGCCAGCCATAGTCCGGGCGTGCATCGCGCAACTCGCGAGACAGGAACTGGTCCACTTCAATGTCCGCCACGCTCACAGGGCTATCTCCCGCCTTCAGCCAGCTGCGCGGGTTGTTGCCAAAGTACTTGAGAGCGATTTTGCCTCCTTCTCGGGCGCAATCGACAAGAAGCTCAAGATCCTCGAGGTTTTCGTTATCAGCTTCCTGCAATCGTCAGTCCTTCAATGGCTACGGAGGGGGTTGCAACGGCGTAGCGATCATCCAGATCGCTGGCAGGTGTCAGGTTCAGGAACATGTCCTTCATGTTGCCTGCAATGGTGATTTCGCTCACCGGATAGAGCAGCTCACCGTTTTCGAACCAGAACCCGGAGGCCCCGCGTGAGTAATCACCGGTAATGCCATTAGCACCATGACCAATCAGGTCTGTGACAAGAAGGCCCGTACCGATCTCTTTCATCATTTCTTCTGGTGTCTTGGTCCCGGGAGCAAGCGTCAGGTTGGTCGCACCCGGTGATGTGGTGGAGCCGGAACGGCGTGCGCGGCCGTTGGGCGTCAGTCCCAGTTCCTTTGCGGCGGCTCCATCCAGCAACCACGTCTGCAACACACCGTCAATGATCAGCTCCAGCTTCTGAGCGCCCGTTCCTTCCGCATCAAAGGGCATGGTTGCCCCGCCCCGCGGCTTGTGCGGATCATCGGTGATCTTGATGGTTGTGCCAAACACCTGTTCGCCCATGCGGTCTTTCAGAAAGCTTGTTCCACGGGCAATGCTTGCACCATTAATGGCACCGGCAAAGTGTCCCAGCAGGGAGCGTGCCGTGCGCGGCTCATAGATAACGGGCACTTGGGTGGTGTTTATCTTTCTTGGGTTCAGGCGACGAACCGCCCGCTCTCCCGCAATTTTGCCCACGTCTTTCGGGTCGGTAAGCTCATCCCAGTAGGTGCGGGAATCGAACTCGTAGTCGCGCTCCATCGCCGTGCCATCCCCCGCCACTGCGGTCATGGAAAAGCTGGTGCGAGAGCGTTCATAAGCGCCGAGGAAACCATGGCTGGTGGCCAGCACAAGGCCAGAGGTGCCCCAGCCAGCGCCCGCTCCGCCAGACTTGGTCACGCCATCGACGGCAAGGCCAGCGGCTTCGGCTTCAAGCGCCAGTTCGGTCAACTCCTGCGCTGTGACTTCGCGCGGGTCTTTCAAATCAAGCTGAGGGATGTCTTTGAGCAGCCGGTCTGCATCGGCCAGACTGGTGTAGGGGTCTTCAGGCACCACCTTGGCCATTGCCACGGCGCGTTCTGCCAGTCCTTTAGGGTCTGCGATGCCATTGCTGGAGACGCTGGCAACCTGCTTTCCAATGAAGACGCGCAGCGTGAAGTCTTCGCCTTCCGCACGGTCGGTGGATTCCACCTTGCCTTCCCGCACCTGAACACCGAGGGAGGAGCCGGTCACAGCCACGGCGTCGGCAGCATCTGCTCCTGCTTTCATGGCAGCTTCCACAAGTTGCAGGGCGTGCTCTTCCAGTTGCGTTTTGGCTTTTACGTCAGTCATCAGTCATCGGCCTCCATCACTCGTCATTGGTGTTTAGGCTGCATTTTCCAAGCGGGCAAGTTTGAAGCGCGAATATTTCCGTCCCGCTTGACGACAGCGTCAACAGACTGGGGATGCGCACATGCCCGTCCCTGTTCGTCTCACTTCGGTCACCATTTGCTAACCCTCTTCAAAGACACGGAAATTTAACCGTGTTTCTTAAGCAGATGCCTAACAAGCCCCCGTAAACTGAACCCCATAACCAGCCCGCACTAAGAATAAACAGACGGGCAAATCAAACAGGGCAGTGTCGTGGGGCGTCACCATCATTCGATGGAAGCATCAGCGCCAGGGTTTGTTTCAATTGCAAATCCTGGCCAGCTTCCAATCTCATTTACGGCAACGGTAGAACCGATCGAGAGCTGCATCCGTGTCAGCGCTACAGTTGGTGTTACCATCAGCCGAGAGCAAGTCGAAATCACCGAATTTATTGGGTCGGTTCTTGTGCGCCGGTCCTACCCCACCACCGCCTTTGACGGGGTGGCCGTTGTGCTGCGGTCTGATGAAGCGCAGCTGGCGGGCCGCCCGCGCATGGTTCTGGAGTTGCGCCACCCCCGTCCGGGTCTGCGCGTTCCTCTGTTCGAAGCCAATGATCTGGCAGATATCGTGGCCGAATGGCAGCTTTGGGCCAAGGCGCTGGCCCTGCCCTTGCTGCTGGTGGATGAGGACACGGGTCTGAGCAAGGTGGCCAATGCCCCCCAGAGCCTTTATCGGCGCAAGCCTTTGCCGCGCCGCAAGACCCGCGGACACACCAAGAACCGTCCACGGTTCCTTGTGGGCCGCCAGCCGGGCGACCTCACCCGCATGAAGCCCGTCAGCAGCTTTCAGGTGGCACCGCTGGAGCCCTCCTAGATCCAGAGATCAAGCAAAAGACCGATAAACAGCAGCCAGCCATATTGGGTGTTGGACTTGAACAGGCGCAGGCACTCATCGGGGTTGTCGATGTCAAGCGCTTTCATCTGCCAGCCCAGATGCGCCGCACCTGCGAGAAGGCCAACGTAGCTGATCCAGCCCATGCCAGCGATGTAAAACGCAAGGGCGAACAGCACCGTTGCCCCGCCATACAGCAGCACGAGCGCGAGCTTGGTCTTTTCACCGAACAGCCGCGCAGTGGAGCGCACACCAACCAGTGCGTCGTCCTCCTTGTCCTGATGGGCGTAGATGGTGTCATACCCGATGGTCCATAAAATGCCACCTGCATACACAAGGAACGGCGCGGCACTCAACGAGCCCATTGTGGCAGACCACCCGACCAACGCCCCCCATGAGAACGCAAGGCCCAGGAACAACTGTGGCCAGTCGGTCACGCGCTTCATGAACGGATATAGCGCCACAACCAGCAGGGAGCTTGCACCCAAGACAATGGTGAAGGTGTTGAACTGAAGCAGAACCACCAGCCCTACCAGCGCCTGAACCACCAGAAACAGGAGGGCTTGCTTGGGCGTGACCTGACCGGCCGGGATGGGACGGGAACGGGTGCGTTCCACCTTGTCGTCAATGTCCCGGTCCACCAGATCGTTATAGGTACAGCCCGCCCCGCGCATGGCCACTGCGCCCGCCCAGAACAGGAAGATGTACCAGAAGTTCGGCATGGTCTGGCCAGACGCCACCGTTGCCATGGACAAGGACCACAGGCATGGCCAGAGCAATAACCACCAGCCGATTGGGCGCTCCCAGCGGGCAAGGCGCGCATAGGGACGCAAATACGCTGGCAGCGTGGTGTCCACCCAATGGCGTTTCACCGCATCTGCCACTGGTCCGGTGTCTTTCGTGCCAAAGATGTTGAACATCCCAAGGTCCCCGTGCTGGTCCGTAAAGCAAAATCGTATCTGGGACACGTTTTCGTGCCCCAGACCGCTGCCGTCAAGCGGGGCTTGTGGGTGTTTTCAACAATGCCCCGTGTTTATCGCAGAGCCCGCCACGCTTCGGGCTCGCTTCAAAGGCGTACCTTGAAGTCGCGGTTGCCCCTCAGCGGCTTGCGCATCACCAATGGTTCGGAAGGGGAATAGTCGCGCTGATCCATGACCTGATGCTTGTCTGCCTCACCGCTGCGCACTTCCAAGACCATCTGGTGAATGTCCAGCGTTTGCAGATCGTCCTCAATCTGCGCCAACAGGGTGGCCCAGGCCAGCAACGCTTCCTCTCGCGCTGTTACCTCCAGATAATCGAAGACGGCGATCCGGCCCTGAACCGCCACCGACAACAAGAATCCGCAGACCGCAAAGCCACAAGCCACCCCATCGCGGGTGAGCAACCACGCCTGCCCTTCTGAGGCGTCCACCAGCAGAACCCTAAGGGTGGCAATCTGTTCCTCGTCCATATCAATGCGGCCCAGTGCTGCCTGTTCACGAACAAAAGCGAGGAACTGTTGCTGGTTGAAGGGCGATACGCTGTGCGCCTCGAACGGAGAGAGCGGCATTCTACAAGATCCTTCGGGTTGTCGCGTTTACGAGCCGCAGCAAACCTGCTACAGGCTCCTGCATAAAAAGACGGATCGGGACACCACCTGTCCCACACTCAAAATTCAGGGTTACACCACCATGAACGTCCTTCTCATCGGCTCTGGCGGCCGTGAACACGCTCTGGCTTGGGCGCTTTCCAAGTCTCCTGTTCTCAACAAGCTCTATCTTGCGCCGGGTAACGCAGGGACCACCGAGATCGCTGAGAACGTGACGCTGGACGTAACCGACCACAAGGCGGTGGTGGAGTTCTGCGAAGAACATGGCATCACTTTTGTCGTGGTCGGCCCGGAAGTGCCCCTGGTTGACGGCATCGCAGACACGCTGGAAGCAAACAACATCCGCACGTTTGGCCCATCCAAGGCTGCTGCCCGCCTTGAAGGTTCAAAAGCCTTCACCAAGGAAATGTGCATGCGCGCCGGCGTTCCCACTGCCGCTTACGGGCGCTTTGTGAAGGCCGATGAGGCCAAGGCATACGTGGTCAAACAAGGTGCGCCAATCGTCATCAAGGCAGATGGCCTTGCTGCTGGCAAGGGCGTCACCATTGCCATGGATGAAGCCACAGCGCTTGCTGCCATCGACGAGTGCTTTGACGGCACCTTTGGCGAAGCAGGCGCGGAAGTGGTGATCGAGGAGTTCCTTGAAGGAGAAGAAGCCAGCTTCTTCGTGCTTTCTGATGGAGACAACGCCCTTCCGCTTCCCACCGCGCAGGACCACAAGCGCGCCTTCGACAATGACGAAGGCCCGAACACGGGCGGCATGGGGGCCTATTCACCAGCACCCGTCATGACCGAAGAGATGGTTGAGCGCGTCATGCGCGAGATCATCAAGCCAACCATTGCCGACATGAAGGCGCAAGGGTGCCCGTTCAAGGGCGTACTCTACGCCGGGCTCATGATCACAAAGGACGGACCGAAGCTCATTGAGTACAACGTGCGCTTTGGCGATCCTGAGTGTCAGGTTCTGATGATGCGTCTCAAGGGCGATGTGCTGCCCCTTCTTCTCGCCTGTTCGGAAGGCATTCTGGACGATCTGGAAACCAACTGGACCGACGAGCCCGCCATCACCGTTGTTATGGCAGCCAAGGGCTATCCGGGCAGCTATGAGCGCGGCAGCGTGATTGAAGGGCTTGAAGAAGCGTCTAGCGATCCAGATGTAGAAATCTTTCATGCTGGCACCAAGCTCATCAACGGTGCCATCACGGCCTCAGGTGGCCGGGTTCTGAACATCACCGCCCGTGGCAAGACCGTGTCCGAGGCTCAGGCAAAGGCCTATGCCGCCATTGACAAGATCAAGTGGCCAGAGGGCTTTAACCGCACCGACATTGGCTGGCGGGCCATTGAACGTGAGCAGCAAAGCTAAGGCTTTTCAAGACCTGAAGAAATTCCTTTCAGCCCCGCCAAGAGCGGGGCTGATTTGCATCAGAGCCCCAGATACGCGCCCACTTCCTTGGCAAGGCGGGTGCTGAAAGCGCCGCGATTGGGGTAGCTGTCGCGCACATATGGAGGCGGCGCATCCATGAAGGTAAAGTGCCCTGCTCCTTCCACGATGCGCAGGTCCACCGGCACCCTTGGAACCAGAAGGTCGCGAATCCGCTCTGCCTGATCCACACCGGTCACTTCATCTTCGGTTCCTGCCCACGTCTGGATGGGCACCGACACCTGATCCAAGGCCCCCGGTATCCCAAAGAAGTCCGTTGGTGGGGTCATGAGCACCAGTCGCTCAAAGTCCAGCGTGCGCCTCAACACCACTTTGTCGCCCGAGGAAAGCATGGCATGGGCACCAGAAAGCAACAGCAAGATTGTTGTGCCAATGGAGTGCCCGACGCCGACCAGAGGCAGGTTGGTGTCACAAAGCTTTGACAGAGCGTCTCGGATGATTTCAGCCCGCTCGCGCAGGTCATGGTCGCTGGGTACAGGCGACACCATCAGGTCAAAATGCGGAGCCAGTACGATAGCGCCCTTGCCCGCCAGCGCTGTCAGCAAGGGCCGGTGCCGTTCAGGATCACCGCCGCGCCCGGCAGCGAAGATTACCAGACGTTTCGGGGTTTGCGGCTCCAGCACCATCACTTCCCACGCTTCACTGCAAGAGGTGATTGACACCGTCTTGCTGCTGACTTCCTGCGCCATGCGCATCCCCAGTTCTATGTTCAAGCTGCCTCTTTCACGTTGAGCATCAACGCCAGCAGTCTTTTGGCAGCCGCAGCCGCGCTTTTTCCGTGCAGGCCCCACGCTTGCAGGAGCCCCTCGTGAATTACCGCAATTTCTTCATGTGACGTTGGCAGGTCCAGCTTCTCGGCAAGGATCCCGGTCACCTCACGTTTGTGAGTCTCAAGAAGCCGTCGCAATTTCACATTATCTGGATGGGCCGCGACAGCACCATGAAAAAGGCAGCCGTTTCTTGCTTCCTCACACATCCATTGTGCAATTCTATCGATAAGCGGATCGAGCGCCGCTTCAGGCGAGCCTGGCAGGTCTTGCGTCAGCAGCGCCAGATAGCGTTGATGGCGAAACTCCAGTGCGCCCAACACCATGTCTTCTCGGGATGGGAAATACTTGTAGAGCGTGCGCAAGCTCACGCCGGAGGCTGCTTTCAGGTCATCCACGCCCGGCTCGGCAAAGCCGTGTTGCACAAAGGCCTGCTCCAGTCCGCGCGCGATTTTTATCTGTGTCTCGTTCATGGTTGACAACAGTAGAACGATTGCTCTACCCCTTTCAAGTAGAACGATCGTTTTACGAACGCAAAGGAGGTTCCTGTGACTGTTCCGAGCACAATGAAGGGTATGGTGTTAACGGGCCACGGCGGCTTTGAGGCGTTGGAATGGCGGGAGGATTTGCCGGTTCCCACCCCCAAGGCCGATGAGGTGCTCATCAAGGTCGGGGCTGCTTCTGTCAACAACACCGACATCAACACCCGCGTGGGCTGGTACTCCAAGGCCGTTCGCGGCACCACGGAAAGCACCGCCTCTGGCGCTGACGGGTCTGACTTCGAGGATGGCGGATGGTCCGGCAAGCCTCTGGAATTTCCCCGCATTCAGGGGGCTGACTGCTGCGGCACCATTGTTGCAGTCGGCTCAAACGTCGATGCATCCCGCGTTGGCGAACGTGTGCTGGTGCGCCCGATGCAGACCTTCAATGCCGCCCGCCTTGGCGTGCCCCTTATCACTTTTGGCTCTGAATACGACGGCGGATTTGCCGAGTATGCCGCGGCGCCCTCCCACGATGTCTTGAAGGTTTCATCCGCGCTCTCTGATCTGGAGTTGGCGTCTTTTCCTTGCGCCTATTCCACTGCTGAGGGCATGATGCAGAAGGCTAATGTGGGTGCAGAGCGCGTTTTGATCACCGGGGCTTCTGGCGGAGTGGGGTCTGCTGGCATTCAGTTGGCCAAGCGCCGGGGGGCTCATGTCACCGCGCTCTCCAAACTGGCAAAGGCGGAAGACCTGAAAGCTCTTGGTGCTGACGCGGTTCTGGACCGGGATGGCGCTTACCCAAAACATGCGTTCGACGTGGTGGTCGATCTGGTGGCAGGCCCGCGCTGGCCGGAGCTCATTGATACGTTGGTCAGTGGGGGCCGCTACGTGGCGTCCGGGGCCATTGCGGGCCCAATCGTTGAGCTGGACGTGCGGACATTGTACCTGCAAGACCTCACGCTGATGGGGAGCACCCGGCAGCCGGACAAGGTTTTTGAGGATCTGGTGCGCTATATTGAAAATGGCGAGATCAAGCCACTCATCGCCGCCAGATACCCGTTGAAAGACCTGATTGAGGCGCAAAAGGCGTTCCTCGCCAAGGGCTATATCGGCAAAATCGGCATTGAGGTGTAAACGGCTTAGCCCCCTCCCGTGTCATCCCGGACAAGAGGAGCGCATGTGAGGCGCTGAGTTGGAACCGCTCCAACCCTCCCCTCCCGCGTCATCCCGGACAAGTCGAGCGCAGGTGAGACGCTGATCCGGGATCCAGCGCAAGGCCCGTGAGCACTTGCGAACGCAAAACCCCAAGCACCCCGACTGACCGACAAGCCCGACTGGATCCCGCATCAAGTGCGGGATGACAGCGGTGGTGTGTGGAGAGTGGTGTGTGCGGAAGGACAATGGGAGTGTGTGGTGAGCGCGGTGGGCCTTATGGGCACGGTGGGGTCGTGGGCATTGTCGCGCAGAGAGTGTGACCGGTATCATGGACGCAGGGTTCGCGGGTGTTGATGCGCAGGGTGGGCAAACCGCTCCCGGCCCACATTCTCGCGTCATCCCGGACAAGTCGAGCGCACGCGAGACGCTGATCCGGGATCCAGCGCACAGAGGGTGAGCACTTGCGAACGCAAAACCCCAAGCGCCCCGACTGACCGACAAGCCCGACTGGATCCCGCATCAAGTGCGGGATGACAGCGGTGGTGAGTGGTCAGCGCGGGATAACAGTGGGAGTGTGTGGTCAGCGCGGTGGGCCTTGTGGGTGCAGGGTCTCATGGGCGCAGGATTCACGGGCACGGTGGGGTCATAGGCGTTGATGCGCAGAGTGTGGCCGGTCTTATGGACGCGGGTCATCAGCGTTGACGCACCAAGTCGGCAAACCGCGCCACCCCTCCCCTCTCGCGTCATCCCGGACAAGTCGAACGCACGTGAGACGCAGATCCGGGATCCAGCGCAAGGCGCGTGAGCACTTGCGAACATAGAACCTCATGCGCCCCGACTGGCCGACAAGTCCGACTGGATCCCGCATCAAGTGCGGGATGACAGCGGTGGTGAGTGGTCAGCGCGGGATGACAGTGGGAGTGTGCGGTGAGTGCGGAAGGACAATGGGAGTGTGTGGTGAGTGAGGTGGACCTTCTTTGCGCGGTGTCTCCTGGGTGCCGGGTTCACGGGCACGGTGTGGTCATGGGCGTTGGTGCGCAGAGAGTGTGACCGGTCTTATGGGCGCGGGTCATCAGCATTGACGTGCAGAGTTGGCAATCCGCTCCCGCCCCACATTCCCGCGTCATCCCGGACAAGTCGAGCGCAGCGAGACGCTGATCCGGGATCCAGCGCAAGGGGCGTGAGCACTTGCGAACGCAAAACCTCAAGCACTGAGTTCTGACCGAAATGCCCGACTGGATCCCGCATCAAGTGCGGGATGACAGTGGTGGAATGGTGCAACGCTCAGACAAAGACCAATGAGTTCCGAACAGAAGCGCAGTGCCAGCACCATAACCCTTTACTCGGAACTGCGAAGCTCAACAGCCTAACCTTTCCCTCTACCGTCATCCCGGACAAGTCGAGCGAACGCGAGACGCTGATCCGGGATCCAGCGCAAAGAGGGTGAGCACTTGCGAACACAGAACCCCAAGCACCCCGTCTGACCGACAAGCCCGACTGGATCCCGCATCAAGTGCGGGATGACAGTGGTGATGTGTGGTGAGTGCGGGAGGACAGAGAGAGGGTGTGGTGAGTGAGGTGGACCTTCTGTGCGCGGTGTCTCCTGGGTGCCGGGTTCACGGGCGCGGTGGGGTCATGGGCGTTGGTGCGCAGAGTGCTGCGGGCCTTATGGGCGCGGGTCATCAGCATTGACGAACCAAGTCGGCAAACCGCGCCACCCCTCCCCTCCACCGTCATCCCGGACAAGTCGAACGCACGTGAGACGCAGATCCGGGATCCAGCGCAAAGAGGGTGAGCACTTGCGAACGCAAAACCCCAAGCACTGAGTTCTGACCGACAGTGTCAGCGCAGGCCTTGCGTTTCAAACCCTGTTGCTCGACCATTTATGCGTTTGGCAGCGGGCGTTTCGTTGCTTATGCTGGAGATAGTTTTAAATCAACGAGATGGCAGCGGAAAATCGAATGTCTCAACCTCGTATTGGTGTTGCTCTTGGTGGGGGCGGGGCCCGTGGTCTCTCACACATTCCTGTGCTTCAGGCGCTGGATGATCTGGGCCTGAAGCCACATGCCATGTCCGGCACCTCGATTGGTGCGCTGATTGGCACCGGCTATGCGGGCGGCATGTCCGGCGACGATATCCACGCGCTGGTGCAGCGGGTTTTTGGCGAGCGCAATGCACTCATGTCCAAACTTTGGGCGCTGCGACCCAAGAAGATCTCCGAAATGTTTTCCGGCAGCGGACTGATGCAGTTCAACACCCAGAAGGTTCTCGAAATCTTCACGGAGGGTGCGCTTCCCGAAAGCCTTGAAGAGTGCCCCATTCCCATGTCCGTGATCACGGCAGACTATTACAACTCCAGCGAGTTGATCATTCGCGCCGGGCCTGCCAAGCGGGCCGTGGCTGCCAGTATCGCCATTCCTTATGTGTTCAAACCGGTGGACTGGGAGGGACGCGTTCTGATTGATGGCGGGGTCGTGAACCCGTTGCCGTTCGACGTCTTGCCGGAAACCTGCGATGTGGTGGTGGCGGTGGATGTGGTGGGCAGGCCAATCCGCCGTGAGGACCGCTCCATGCCCAAGGGCACCGAGTCCATGTTTGGCGCCATGCAGATCCTCATGCAGTCCATCACACTTGGAAAGCTGCAGGTCCGCCACCCTGACATTCTTGTGCGTCCAGACATTGAACGGTTTCAGGTCATGGACTTCTTGAAATCGGACGAGATTTTGTCCGCCAGCGCGCCGGTTCGGGAGGACGTGAAGCGCAAGCTGGATCATGTGATTGAGAGCAAACTGAACAGATCCATCGGGCATTGATCCGATACTTATTCGGGGGGGCTTATGACAGGACATCACGTCCACACGCCTGAGGAGGCCAAGGCCTGCGGGCTGACGCTGGCACCGGAAGCGCCGGTCGCCTTCACCTTGAACGGGGAAGGCTTTGCGGTCTTGATGGCCACACCGCAGGACCTTGAAGACTTTGCCATCGGCTTTGCCGTCAGCGAAGGTATTTTGCCCAGCGCGGCTGATCTTGCCGCCGTGCATCTGCAGGCCCATGACGCGCTCGGCTTTACCGTCGATTTGCAAATCGACGATGATCGCTTCTTCGAGGCGTTGCGCCGTCGCCGCATGCTCACCGGCACCGCTGGGTGCGGGCTGTGTGGGGTGGACAGCCTGTCTGCTGCCATGCGTCCCCTCACCCCGCTTCAAGGCACGGATCAGCCGGAAGATGACCGCATTCAGGAAGCGCTGCGCACGCTCACCGAGCGCCAGCACCTGTCCGACACCTATGGCGGCGGTCTTCATGCGGCAGTGGCAGCCCTTGCCAATGGCGAGTATGCGGTGCGGGAGGATATTGGCCGCCACAATGCGTTGGACAAGGCTTTGGGCGCGGGCCTCAAGACCGGCGTGGCCATAGACTTCGTGATGACCACAAGCAGGTGCAGTGCGGACCTCGTGCAGAAAACGGTCACCTGCGGCGTGCCCAGCCTTGTTGTGATGGCAAGCCCCAGCGACCTTGCGGTCAAGCTGTCGGAGAACGCCAATCTCAACCTTTTGTCGTGCCAGCGTGGACACGGCATCATCTGCTATACTCAAGCAAAATAGCATCAAAGAAGAACAAGCGGGAGGGAACTACATGGCCGATGAGCGGGATCTGAACACCTACAAAGGCCCCGCCGGAGGGTGGGGCGCTCTGAAAAGCGTAGGGCAATCCATCCTGCGGGAAACCGGTGTGGTTTCGGGTGTAAAGACCATGCTCAAGGCCAATCAGCCTGATGGGTTTGATTGCCCCGGTTGCGCCTGGGGGGATCCGGAGCACGGCTCGTCCTTCGAGTTCTGCGAGAACGGGGTGAAGGCGGTCACATGGGAGGCCACGTCCAAGCGGGCAACGCCTGAGCTGTTTGCCCGGCACACCCTTTCTGAGCTGCTGACCTACTCGGATTTCGATCTGGAAAATCAGGGGCGGCTTACAACGCCCCTGCGCTACAACCGTGATACCGACCGCTTTGAGGCGGTGAGCTGGGAAGAGGCCTTTGCGGACATCGGCCGGCAGCTGAAGGCGCTCGCCTCCCCCAATGAGGCGCTGTTTTATACCTCCGGCCGCGCCAGCAACGAAGCGGCCTATCTGTATCAGCTGTTTGGCCGGGTGTTTGGCACCAACAACTTCCCCGACTGCTCCAACCTGTGTCACGAGGCAAGCGGGGTTGCGCTCACGAAGGCCATTGGCGTTGGCAAGGGCACCGTCAAGCTGGAAGACTTTGAGCAGGCGCAGGCCATCTTCGTCTTCGGTCAGAACCCGGGCACCAACCATCCGCGCATGCTGGCCGCGCTGAAAGATGCTGCCAAGCGCGGGGCCAAGGTGGTGTCGTTCAATCCGCTGAAGGAGCGCGGGCTGGAGAAGTTCGCCGACCCGCAAGACAAGGCGCAGATGATCGCCCGCGGTTCCACGCCCATTGCCAGCCACTTCTTTGCACCTAAGCTTGGCGGCGACATGGCGGCGGTGCGCGGCATTGCCAAGGCCGTGTTTGCGCTGGATTACGAGCGTGTGCGCGGCGGCGGGGCGCTGGACCGCGCCTTCCTTGAGGCCCATACCACGGGCCTTGAAGACTATGAGAAAACTCTAGAAGAAACCTCTTGGGCCGAGCTTGAA
Source organism: Pseudovibrio exalbescens (assembly GCF_028737195.1). Lineage (GTDB taxonomy): Bacteria > Pseudomonadota > Alphaproteobacteria > Rhizobiales > Stappiaceae > Pseudovibrio > Pseudovibrio zosterae. The sequence goes on from NZ_JAQZAJ010000005.1 coordinate 284,690, forward strand.
GACCAATCGGGCCTCACCCGTGAACAGATGGAACAGGCGGCAGTCATCTACGTCCAGTCAGACCGCACCATCATCACCTGGGCCATGGGCATTACCCAGCACAAGCACTCCGTTGACACCATTCGCGAGATTGCCAACCTCCTGCTGCTGCGCGGCAACATTGGCAAACCCGGCGCAGGGGCCTGTCCCGTCCGCGGGCATTCCAATGTGCAGGGCGACCGCACCATGGGCATCACCGAAAAGCCAAACGAGATGTTCCTGCAAGCTCTGGAGCGTTACTTCGGCTTCAAGGCACCGCGAGAGCATGGGGCCGACGCGGTTCAGGCCATCAAGATGATGAGGTCCGGCAAGGCCAAGGTCTTTGTCAGCCTTGGCGGGAACTTTGCCCGCGCAACCCCGGATACCCTGCTGGTGGAAGAGGCCTTGCGGGCCTGCACCCTCACCGTCAACATTGCAACCAAACTGAACCGCAGTCACCTGATGGTGGGCAAGAAGGCCTATGTGCTGCCCTGCCTTGGCCGCACAGAGTTTGACGAACAGGAAGGCGGGCGGCAGATCATCAGCGTGGAAGATTCCATGTCCATGGTGCATTCCTCAGGTGGCATCAATCCCCCTGCCTCACCGGACCTCAAGTCCGAGCCAGCCATTGTTGCGGGCATCGCCAAGGCAACCCTTGGCTCTGATCTGGTGAACTGGGATGAGATGATCGCCGACTACGACAAGATCCGCGACTGCATTTCCGCCACCATTCCCGGCTTCAAGAACTACAACACACGGGTGCGCGAGCCGCGCGGGTTTTATCTTGGCAACACGGCGGCGGAACACCGCTGGCTCACCTCCACAGGCAAGGCCGAGTTCTCCTCAGCGCCCTTACCGGAGGAAACTGTCTACCAACAGACCCGCAAGGCCAAAGGCAACGCCTTTGTGTTGCAGACCCTGCGCTCCCACGATCAGTACAACACCACCGTTTACAGCGCCAATGATCGCTATCGGGGCGTTACTGGCGAGCGGCTTGTTGTCTTCATGAACCCAAAGGACATGGAGCGTGCAGGCCTTGCGGAAGACGAGCGCGTGGACATGGAAACCATCAGCGAAGACGGGCGCAAGCGCGAGGCACGCGGCTTCAAGGTCGTGCCCTACGACATTCCCGAGGGATGTCTGGCCTCCTATTATCCGGAGACCAACGTTCTGGTGCCGCTCTATGCCACAGGTACGGCGTCAAACACCCCAACCTCCAAATCGATTCCGGTGGTTGTGCGCAAGGCTCAGGGGGGCTGAGGGTGACCCCAACTGCTGAAGAAATTGCCGCCCACCTGCCCCAACGCGTGGAAGCGCTCGGACACGCCCTGCCGGACTTGCCCCCACTTCATGTGGTCATTCTGGCACTAGCGGAACTGTTTGGCTCTCTGGATTCCGGGCGTCTTGCGCGGGATCTGGATGAGGCACACGCCCTCGTTCTCAGGGCCATAAACGAGCTTGAAGCCCTGGGATACCTAAAGGCAAGCCAGCAGGATGAGCGCTCGGCGAGAAAAACCATCGCACTCGCGGCACCCCTGCCGGCAGATGCCGGTTAAACGCCCACTAGAAACTTGGGTTCGCTGGCACCGCCGTGCTTCCTCATGCGCTCCACGGTTTCTTCCGACATGATGATCTCGTTCAACGCCGCCTGATCAGTGACGGTCATTGACAGGCCGACCTGGTTGCCGCCCGCTGGGTCGAGATAGCTGGAAATGTCGGTTGCCACGCTTTTGAAGCGCTCAACACGGGTGTCATGAGCCTCTACCCAGGCCTTGGGGTCTTCAGCCTGCATGGTCACAATCAGTTTCAACATGGTCTTTCCTCCGCGCTTGGTCCTGCGCGCACGGCACAGGGCACATGGAAATTGAAGCTGGCCAATCGTAACGCAACGGAGCTTAAACTCAACTCCACAATGCCGCTAGGGCGCACATTGGGTTGCGCGCAGGCTTAGCGCCGTCCCTCAAAGAAGCGCGTCAGTAACAGCGCGGCGTCCTGTTCCGCAAGGCCGCTGTAGACCTCCGGCGCATGGTGGCATGTGGCTTGTGTAAAGAATCGAGCCCCGTGATCGACCCCGCCGCCTTTCTCATCTGCGGCCCCATAGTACAAGCGGCGGATGCGGGCAAACGAGATGGCCCCGGCGCACATTGTACAGGGCTCCAACGTCACGTAGAGATCACAGCCTTCCAAGCGCTGAGACTCCAGCTTTGTGCCCGCTTCGCGAATGGCCAGCACCTCCGCGTGGGCGGTTGGGTCGTTGAGTTCCAGCGTGCGGTTTCCAGCGCGGGCAATCACCTCGCCATCCTTGACGATGACACAGCCTATGGGCACTTCACCACGCGCTTCTGCTGCGCGGGCTTCATCCAGGGCCAAATCCATGTAGCCGGAATATCGCGGGCTGTTCATCATGGCCGCAAGCTAGCCTGTGTTGAAACCGCTGTCATCAGACACAAATGTTGCAGAACCGCTTACCCCCGTGCATTTTTTGCTTAAATTTGGCCTGTGGCCTTGTGCAACAGTTGCCTTATTTCTTGCGTCTGCTATGACGCGGCGACCACAATTTAAATTCAGGGCACACAGAGCGCAAAGTGGCAGGTTTTATCCTCAGCCAGCGCGGACCCTCTTCGGCCACGGCGGCCAACATTCTAGACAGGCCAGAAAATGACCAAGCGCTTTGACAAGCCAAAAGACAAAGCCAATCGTAAGTCCGACAAACCAGCGGCAGCGAAAAAAGACAACAAGACGAAGGCTGGGAAGCCTGCGGAAACACCTGTAATTTCTGGAGAGCGTATCGCCAAGGCGATTGCGCGCGCTGGTCTGTGTTCCCGCCGTGAAGCAGAAACCTGGATTGAAGCCGGACGCGTCAGTGTCAACGGCACCACTCTGGAAACGCCTGCTTTTACCGTGACCTCCAAGGACAAGGTGCTGGTGGATGGCGAGCCTTTGCCAACCCGCGAGCGCACGCGCCTTTGGCTCTTCCACAAGCCACGCGGCACGGTGACCACCAACAGCGACCCAGAGGGCCGTCAGACCGTTTTTGACGTTCTGCCCAAGGACTTGCCACGGGTTGTGACCGTTGGACGCCTCGACATCAACACCGAAGGCCTTCTGCTGCTGACCAATGACGGCGGTCTGTCTCGTGTTATCGAACTGCCTCAGACCGGATGGCTGCGCCGTTACCGCGTGCGCGCATTCGGCAAGGTCACTCAGGAACAGCTTGATTCCATCAAGGATGGTGTGGCCATTGACGGCGTACTTTACGGTGCCATCGAAGCCACCCTCGACACCGTTCGCAAGGACAACGTCTGGCTGACACTGGGTCTGCGGGAAGGCAAAAACCGCGAGGTGAAAAAGATCCTCGAGCATCTCGGCCTCTCCGTGAACCGCCTGATCCGTATCTCCTTTGGTCCGTTCCAGCTCGGCGACATTGCCGAAGGTGAAGCGCGTGAAATTCGCGGCCGCGTTCTTCGTGATCAGTTGGGCGAGCGACTCATTTCCGAGGCAGATCTGGATTTCGATGCACCGATCATCCATCAGGCCGATCCGAACAAGGCACAGGACGACAAGTCGAAGCTGGCCAAGAAGAAAAAAGGCGGCACTGGCGGTGGCTGGATGTCCGCTAAAGAAGCAGAGGCCGCCCTTACTGCGCAAAAACGCAAGTCTGAGAAGAAAGCAGCCATGCGCTCCACCCCGGACACGTCCAACAGGGAAGACAATCCGTTTGGGCAGCGTAAGGGTGTATTCAAAGATCGCGCCGAAGGCGGGCGCTCTGAGCGCCATGAAGGTGGCGAACGCAGAGAAAGAAGCGAAGGACAGCGCTTTGAACGCCGCGACGGCGGAGAGCGCGGTGGCAGGTTCGAGCGCGGCCCACGTGATGACCGCCGCGACGGCGGGGGTCGTGGTGGCAGGTTTGAGCGTGGCGGACGTGATGACCGCCGCTCCGCGCCAAGCCGTTATGGCAGCAATGAGCGGGGCAGCGCCCCAGCCAAGCCGATGCGTGTCTGGTCTTCAGATGGTGCCGAAGCCGAGTACGTATCACCCAAGAAGGAACGTGACCGCCCGACTGATGAGCCGCGCAAGAACAACGAACGCCGTAGCGGTGTTCGCGCCCAGCGCGGGGGGTTCGATCGTTTGAGCCCAGTGGCTCGCAAAGCCGCAGAAAACGAGGAAGGAACGCAGGAGCGTCGCTCTTTCTCTTCTCCGGCAAGAAAGCGCGGCCCTTCCGGTGACGGACCTAAGACTTATGGCGACCGCGGTGACTCCAGACCACGTGGTCCAGGCGGCCCACGCGGATCTGGCAAGCCGTTTTCCGGAAACCGCTCCGAAGGAGCGCGTTTCGGTGAAGACCGTCCTCGTGGCTCCGGTCGCCCGCAAGGTGGAGATCGCCCTGACGCGCGCTCCGGCGGAGACCGTCCTGGCGGTGGACGGCCCGGAGGCAGTCGCCCCGGCGGCGCTCGTTCTGACGGCGGACGTCCGGGTGGCGCACGCTCTGACAAGCCTTCCTCTGGTCGCAGTGGCCCGGGCCGCTCAGGTCCTAACCGTTCTGGTCCCAATCGTTCTGGCCCGAACCGCTCTGGCCCGAACCGTTCTGGTCCGCCAAAAGGCAGGAGGTAAGCCTTGCGCGTAGTAGGGGGACGTTTCCGGGGCACGGCTCTTGCCACCCCGAAGACGCAGGAAACACGCCCAACAAGCGACCGCCTGCGTGAAACGATTTTCAACGTACTGGCTCATGCCTTTGACAATCCGGTTCAGGACGCCCGCGTTCTGGACCTTTATGCCGGCACGGGTGCTCTGGGCATTGAGGCCATGAGCCGCGGTGCCCGGTTTTGTACGTTTGTTGAAATGGGCGTTGAAGGACGGGGCCTGATACGCCGTAACGTTGAGGCGACCGGACTGATGGGTGCAACCAAGATCTTGCGCCGAGACGCTACCGATCTGGGCATTGTTGGCACCATGGAGCCATTCACTCTGGTCTTCATGGATCCGCCCTACCTTAAAGAGCTGGGCGAGGCCGCCTTGGCCAGCGCCATTCCTGGTGGCTGGCTGGCAAAAAACGCCATTATTGTTTGGGAGGAAGATGTGAAAGCAACACTCCTTCCCCCGGAAGGCTGCGAACTTCTGGACCAGCGCAAACAGGGCGACAGCCAGATAGCGATCTTGCGCTACAACGGCTGAGCCGCCTAATAAATCAGAGTGTTAGAAGCGCGCTGTGTGCACAGTGCGCTTTTTTCATAGCGATTCACAGCCCCCAAAATATAAAACACACCCTGACACTAGTTATTATCTACTATAACAATAATATTTATGAATTTTATACATATAACACCCAAAGTAGTTATTATATGTATTTCGCTAGTTTATGACACTAATGTAAATCATTGAAATTATTTCTTATCTTAATCACCCAAGAAGCTCTTTTATATTTACAAGACCCTCATCTCCGACAGAACTAAAGCTGTTTGCAGCGTGAGTAGCGCGCTCCTTGGGGCATGCCTCGCGTCGCTGAACCTTTGGTGAGTTCTGAACCTCACATTTGAGATCGGAGAATATAGATGCGCCATATTGCTTCAGGCGTCGCTGCGCTAGCTCTCGTTCCCATGAGCGCCCAAGCGGCAGACCTGCCTATTGCAGACCCTGTAGAGTATGTACAGATCTGTGATGCATACGGAACCGGCTACTTCTTCATTCCGGGCACTGAAACGTGCCTGCGTATCCGTGGCCGGGTTCGTGCAGAGTATCGCTTCAACAACTTCGGCGATGCACCGAATGACTGGGATCGCCGCAGCGAGAACGACACTTCCACCCGTGCCCGTGGGTATTTGCGCCTCGATGCGCGCACACAAACGGAGTACGGCATGCTGCGAACCTACATTGACATGTTCGCGACGGTGGATACGCCGGGTTTCGAGAGCGGCGACGGGACAGTTGTTGACCGTCCATCCAACGACGACGATGAAGGTTCATTCGGGTCTGAAGGCGATACCGAACTGGACCTCGACTACGCCTTTATTCAGTTTGGCGGCCTTACAGTGGGTAAAGCCCAGTCCTTCTATGATTTCTGGACGGGCTATACCTACGGTGCGATTACGGCGGTTGCCTATTCCGATGAGAAGCCATGGATTGCCGGGTACACAGCGGATTTTGGCAATGGCTTTTCCGCAAGCATCTCCGTTGAGGAACGCACCTACAGAGACCAGGACCTGTTTGTGGGCTCTTATCTGAATGAGGACCCGGACTACTCTCAAAACTATGGCGGCCATCGCTTCCCTGAACTGGTTGGTAACTTCCGGGTTGATCAAGGCTGGGGTAGCGCTCAGATCATGGGTGCCGTTCGCGAGGTTCGCTATCTTTCCTCCATTCCTGATGGCGAAGTCGGCTTTGCCATCGGCGGTGGTGTTGAGGTCAACATTCCTTACCTTGGCGAAAGCCAGGCAGCGCTGCAGGCAACCTATGCCGACGGGGCTCTTGGTTATGTACACAGTGACTGGGGTGGAGATGTTTTTGATGCCAGCTCCGTCTTCCCGACAGGCGGCGTCGGCTCGACGCTTCGCGGCGACGGTACGGGTGAAGGCTGGTCTGTTGCCGGGGGCATCATCACCGAGTGGAGCCCGCAGTTCTATTCCGCTCTGGAACTGTCTTACGCAGAAGCCGACAACAAGCTCTACTGGGATGTGGATCAGTTCGACATTCAAGGTGTGATCGGCTGGACCCCCGTCTCAGGTTTCGAAATTGGGACGGAAGTGGGCTATCGGAACATCGAGTACAGCAGCGCAACCGCTCCCAATGGCGTGGATCCAATTTCCTCGCCGCGAGATCAGGACATTTGGACCTGGCTCATTCGCGTACAGAGGGACTTCTAGTCGTCCCTCTGGTTAGTATTTGGCGCAAGAGAAGGGTCATGGCTTGCCGTGGCCCTTCTTTCTGTATCTCAGCCTTCATTTCAGAGCATGAGGGAGGGGCGAGCATTGACGCCTCTCCCGCCACAGCGCGCCAGAAGGCCCAGCGCATCCAAACACCGATGCCGCCTCAGAACGCCCTCCTGCGCCCCTTTGCGCTGAAACCCGCCCCGACAACGCTCGCAATGTCAGTTTCGTGCAAACCAACGCAAACCAACGCAGCGCATAACGCAGCGCATAACGCAGCCAACAGCGGTCACTTACCCCCCTTCGCCCCCTCTCCCACACCCAACTGGCATCGACAAAACAGAACTCACATCATTAGATTATTACTTACCATCTACTTTTGACTAGTTACTTTTTACATGAAGAATCAACGCCGACCGATTCACCGGAGCGACTCACCATCATCGAATGATTCTGAATTTTGGAGCTGAAGCTCTGCTGAGCAGGCCAAATCGGATGGGTGACCTACTCCCTACTGTTTTCATTTAATAACAACAGGTTAATGCAAACATGGGGCACCCCTAATCATCCTATTAGGTAGTATTTACAGTTTAGCCAAAAAACCGTTGCAGGAATGAAACAGCACCCCACTCAACATCACTTACCCTGCGTTATTTTTGGCGCGGTTATTGATGATTAAGAGCTCAAGTGCAATCAATTGGCGCAGGGAATTCGCGTATTACAATAAAAATATGGTTTGCTTAGGCAGCAATTCGGCAGCTCTAAGTATAACGTGATTTTTACCTAGTAAAAGGAGTGGGTAAGAACCCAAACCAGGAGTCGAATAATGCGCCAACTTACACTCACTACAGCTGCACTCGTCATGGGTGCCGTTCCGGCTTTTGCGGCGGATTTGCCCGTCGCTCCCGAGCCAATCGACTATGTCCAGATCTGTGATGCTTACGGAACTGGCTATTTCTTCATCCCGGGCACGGAAACATGTTTGCGTATCCGCGGTCGTGTTCGTGCGGAATATCGTTGGAATGACTTCGGTGACGAGCCCAATAACTGGGATCGCCGTACGGAGAACGATACTTCTACACGTGCTCGTGGTTACTTGCGTATGGATGCTCGCACTCAGACGGAATATGGTCTGCTTCGTGCTTACATTGATATGTTTGCAACCGTTGACACACCAGGCTTTACCGGGAACGACGATGACGTCGTTGACCGTCCATCCAATGACAACGCAGACGGTTCCTTTGGTTCCGAAGGCGACACGTCGCTCACTCTGGACTACGCGTTTGTTCAGTTTGGCGGCCTGACAGTTGGTAAAGCGAAGTCGTTCTTCGACTTCTGGACCGGTTATGCCTACGGTGCCATCACAACAGTTGCCTACTCCGATGAAAACCCATGGGTTGCCGGTTACACGGCAGACTTCGGAAACGGCTTCTCCGCATCTATCGCGGTTGAAGATCGCGCCTTCCGCGAGCAGGGTCTCTATGTGGGTTCCTACCTGTTCCCGCAGCCTGCAGGTGCTGACATCTACAGTCAGGGCTACGGTGGTCACCGCTGGCCTAGCTTCGTTGGTAACTTGCGGGTTGACCAAGGCTGGGGTAGCGCGCAGTTGATGGGTGCCGTACAGGAAATCCGCTACCTCTCGTCCGTTGCTGACGGTGAAGTGGGCTGGGCAATTGGTGCCGGTGTGGAGTTTGATCTCTCCGACTTCCTGTCTGGCTCCTTCTTCGCCTTGCAGGGTGCCTACGCTGACGGCGCACTGGGTTACATCCACAGTGACTGGGGCGGAACGGTGTTTGACGCTACGGACGTGTTCCCAACCGGGCTTGGTGGCGAATCTGACCGTCGTCGCGCTGATACGTCTGAGGGCTGGTCCATTGCAGGTGGTATCTTCACCGAGTGGACTCCAGAGTGGAACTCCGCACTGCAGCTTTCCTATGCTGAAGCTGACAACGCAAACTTCTACGACTTCGAGCAGTTCGACTTGAACGCGAAGATCGGTTGGACGCCGGTCAGCGGCTTCGAAATCGGTACGGAGCTTGGATATCGTAACGTTTCCTTCGATAACGCGGTATCTCCACGCGGATCTGACCTGGAAACACCGGATGACAACGACATCATTACAGTACTCATCCGAGTTCAAAGGGACTTCTGAGGCCACTTAGCAGAACCCGTCAGCCGCGCAGCAACCGTTGCGCGGCTGAAAACGTTTGTACCCTGAGGATGCCACTCGCTAGCGAAACCACTCGCCAGGGGTCTATTCTCAGCAGCTCCCTTCCCAGTTGCGCCTACCCGTCCACTTCGCCCCTTGATGCGCATATGAATCTCCTGTGTATCTGGATGCACGAGCGTGTGTTTTTCATGACTTTCCTCTCCCGCTTGCCCGCTCCTGGTAGGTTTAAACTCTGCGAAGAAGTCTGCTCGCTCTTTCCGCAAGGGGGATTAGTTTTTCGCGGGAACCGGCCACAACTCGGGGGCTACTGTTAAAGTGCAGGGAGCAACACCCGTGCACGCTGGCATTCAGGATGAGCCAGTTTCCTTATGGTAAACCATTGAGACTGAACTTCTCTCTGCGCTTTTCACAACCTGATTGCGTTCTTCCCGCATCCACGCCCCGCCGCTGGCATCGCTTCTTGTGCATCTCCGGTTCAACTGCCCTTCCCACGCAACGAAATCAGCGCACAGGAACAAGTCTACTGACAATACCTGTCAGTTGGGCCATGATAGGTCTTTGTCATCACCAGCCCAGCAGGAGGATTAGAGATGACAAAGCAGGCATTGGAAGTTGTTGAGTTCAAACTGAAAGAGGGGGCCAACCGAGATGCTTTTATGGCGGCAGCACACAAAACAGAAGCGTTCGTTCGCGGCCTTGATGGTTTTGTGAACCGCACGCTATCGTGTAGCGCGGATAACACTTGGCTGGATGTTGTTGAGTGGCGAGACATGGCTGCGGCAAAGGAAGCTGGAAAGAAGTTCATGGCCTCCGAACATGTGGTGGAATTCTGCTCTTTCATCGATATGGATAGCACCCGAATGCAGCACCTCAGCACGCACATGAAGATGTAGAATGCGCAAAGTTGATCGCCTTTTTGAAATCATTCAGCTTTTGCGCGGTCAACGCTTGCGAACAGCCGAGTTCATCGCCGGTGAGCTCGGCGTTTCTGTCCGTACGGTTTATCGAGACATTCAGGCGCTCATAGCCTCCGGCATTCCAATTGAAGGGGCAAGAGGCGTTGGCTACCTCATCCAGCAGCCCATTGAACTCCCACCCCTCCATTTTACGGCTTTGGAGCTGAAAGCTATAAAGCTTGGACTTGATATGGCACGCGCTGCTGCAGATGCCGAAATTGCCAAGGCTGCGCAGGAAGCTGCCATCAAGGTTGCCGATACCCTTCCCGCTTCCTCCGGCCGGCGACAATTGCCGCGGGCCGGCAGTGTCTATTTTCTCACCGCCGAGGAGACGAAAACAACGCTGCGGCTGCTTCGCAACGCCATCGAACGCAAAGAGTGTATAGAGGTCACATACTCTGATGCTGCGGGCGGTTTGACACAACGCCGGATCAGACCACTTGGGCTCGAATACTGGGGAAGCGTCTGGACCGTGACCGCATGGTGTGAGCTACGCGATGATTTTCGCGTGTTTCGCGTCGATCGCATCATGAACTCTACTGAAACAGGTGAGGTCTTCCGAGATGAAAAAGGTAAGACCTACCGAGACTACACTGCTTTGATGGAAGCCCGTTTACATGCTCGATGAGAAGTTCCATTTCACGGCACCTCTATGGATTGCCAGCACGCAGAAAGCCACTTGGCATTTCATCACCCTGCCGAAGGACCGTGCCGATCAAATAAGGTTCATGGCCGGGGATAACGCACGCGGCTGGGGCTCAGTCCCTGTGACAGTCACCATTGGCGGAACATCTTGGAAAACCTCAATCTTTCCCGACAAGAAGCAGGAAAGCTACATACTTCCCATCAAAGCCGAGGTCCGAAAAGTGGAAGGCATCACCACAGGTGACGAAGTGAGGGTCCACATTGCCCTGCATTTGGACGCTTGACTACGAGCGACCAAACAGCCGCTCGATGTCACTAAGCTTCAACTCAATCCAAGTGGGACGGCCATGGTTGCATTGCCCAGATTTTGGCGTGACCTCCATCTCGCGGAGCAAAGCGTCCATTTCTTCGGGACGCATTCGACGACCCGCGCGCACCGACCCATGACAGGCCATTGTGGCAGCCACCAAGTCCAGCTTCTCACGCAAGCGAGATGAGGCTTCCCATTCAGCAAAGTCGTCCGCCAAATCCTTGACCAAAGCCTTGATGTTAAGGCGCTTCAGCATGGCAGGCGTTTCGCGTACGGCGATGGCACCCGGTCCAAAGCGCTCAAGCACAAGGCCAACCTCTTCCAGTTCAGGTGCCCGCTCTTCCAGAAGGGAGACCTCATCTTCAGGCAGCTCGACAATTTCAGGAATGAGCAGCAGCTGGCGCGCCACAGCATCTTTGGCTAGGTCTGCTTTCAGGCGTTCATAGACGAGCCTCTCGTGGGCCGCATGCTGATCCACAATCACCAAGCCGTCTTTGGTCTGCGAAATGATATAGGTCTCATGCAGCTGGGCACGGGGGGCTCCAAGCGGGAAGGCTTCGCGGTCTACTGGCAATTCGTGCTCATTGGCCCGAGCATCTGCAGAGGGTTGGGTGACCGCGTCAAACCGGGCCTGCTCTTCCTGCAAACCCGGCGCAACCTGGGTGTTGCCGCCGTTCTCAACAGAGAAGAAAGAAGATTGCGTGCCCGCTGCCTCAGCTGGCATCACGTCTGCTGCGGGGCCGGACGCTGGCTCTGCAGGCCTGAAATCAGACTGCTGCCATGTGTAGTCGCGAGGGGCAAAGTTTTCCCGTGGAGGACGATAGGTACTGGCCCCGGAATGAGAGCGCATGGATGCGGTACCCGCACCGCCGCCCATGGGACGAATGGCATCAACAGCTGACTGGGTGTTGGCCGAAGACGCACGGTGTCCAGAGGCCAGAAACGCATGGCGTAATGCGCCCACCAGAAGACCACGCACCAGCTGACCATCCCGAAAACGTACATCTGCCTTCGCTGGATGCACGTTCACATCAACATGGTGAGGGTCGAGGTCAATATTGAGCACAACAACGGGATGACGGTCACGTGCGAGCACATCCGAATAGCCCGCTCGCAATGCCCCGAGCAACAACTTGTCTCGCACAGGACGCCCATTCACAAAGAAGAACTGATGCTGCGCGTTGGCTCGGTGAAAGGTGGGCAGGCCTGCAAACCCGTAGAGATGCACACCCTCGCGTTCGGCGTCAATTTCCAGCGCGTTCTTGGTAAAGTCTGCGCCTAGAATCTGCCCGATCCGCGCAAGGTGCGCGTTTTCACCCTGACAGGCTGGATATTCAACGGCCCGGCGGTCTGGCCCGGCCAAAGAGAACCGAATGCCGGGATTGGCAAGCGCCACTCGCTTGACTACCTCCGTTATGGCCATGGCCTCAGCACGATCAGTCTTCAGGAACTTCAGGCGAGCTGGGACGGAAAAGAACAGGTCTTTCACTTCAACCCGCGTTCCCTGATTCAGCGCTGCAGGCGTCACCTCGCTGTTTTTGCCGCCGTTCACCTCAATCTTCCAGCCATGCGGCTCACTTTGATGCCGGGTGGAAATCTCAAGTTTGGCCACGGAGCCTATGGAGGGCAACGCCTCTCCCCTGAACCCCATGGTCTTGATCAGCATGAGATCGTCTTCCGGCAGCTTTGAGGTGCAGTGACGCTGAACGGCAAGTGAGAGATCTTCCTGCGTCATACCGGAACCGTTATCGGTGATCCGCATAAGGCTCTTGCCCCCCGCAGCGGTAACCACCTCGATACGGGTTGCGCCCGCATCGACCGCGTTTTCAACCAGCTCCTTGATCACGCTGGCAGGGCGCTCGATCACCTCCCCTGCAGCAATTTTATTGATCACAGTATCACTGAGCTGTCTAACGGCCATTCTCACTCCGGATGCTTCACTTGGGTTCGCTGCGGGCTGGACATTAGCTTGTGTCTCGGTTACCGCAGGTGTGCTGTTGCTCAAAACTCCCGGGCTGACCATTCGGGCAAGGTTCGGGATATCTCAAAAAAGTTCAAGTCCAGATGACGTCTGGCTCAGGAGCGTGTACATGTCCCCAATCCCTTTGATTAACGGTTTCTCCGAGATCTGTGAAGCGTATGACGGCGTTCTTTGCGATGTGTGGGGCGTTCTGCACAACGGACAGCGGCCACGTCGCGGGGTGGTTGAAGCGCTGACCCGATATCGGGAGGAAAAGGGCGGCAAAGTGGTGCTGATTACCAACGCACCGCGCCCGGACAAGCACATTGCGGAGCACCTGGCTGAAATGGGTATTCCGGACAGCGTTTATGACGACATCACAAGCTCAGGCGATGTGGTCCGCCAGCACCTGATCGACAGCGCGCCGAAGAAAGTGTTTCACATTGGCCGCGACGACAACCTCGCCCACTATACCGATCTGCCAATAACCTTCACGGAACAGGACGAAGCTGAGCTGATCCTTTGCACGAGTCTCTACGACCGGCGCGTGGAAGAGCCTGAGCACTACCGCCCTCTGTTTGAAGAGCTGTTAAAGTCCGAGCTGCCCTTTTTGTGCGCCAACCCGGATGTGGTTGCCGAGCAGGGAGACACGCTGGTGTGGTGCGCAGGCGCTCTGGCACAGCTTTACAGCCAAATGGGCGGCACCTCGATCATCATGGGCAAACCTTATGCCCCAATCTATGATCTTGCCAAGCGCAAGCTGAATGCGGTGGCGGGCAAGCAAATCGCGCAGGATCGCATTCTGGCCATTGGCGACGGCATGCCAACGGACATCAAGGGCGCCAATGCTCAAAATCTGGATGTGCTGTTTGTGAGCCTCGGTATCCATGCAGAGGAACTGGGTGAGGAGCACTCGGCTGATGATGTGATGGAGCTGCTTGGCAACAGCGGCTTGACAGCCAAGGCCGCCATACCGCGCTTGGTGTGGTGAGGCTTCCACAGTGAGCTGAAACGAACAACGGCGCCAAAGGGCGCCGATTTTCGTCTATCAAAATGATCGATGAACCTTTAGGGAAAGAGCTTGTCGATATCGTCCTGACTGGTTCCATCAGTAGATTTTTCTGTCGCCCCTGACGCATCCCCATTCAGCAGGGCGTCAATGTCATCCTGCGAAACCCCCTCACCCTCGTGCTGAGGTCCATGAAGAATGAGCTCTCGGGCGCGGCGCTCTTCCGCGGTTTCTTCAATGAGGTGCTCTTCCTGTTCAGCGGCAAGACGCATTTCCTCAATGAACTTGGACACACGCTGCTCAATGAAGTTGAGTGTGCTCACCACCTTCGAAATGCGCTGACCGGTTATGTCCTGAAATGCGCAAGCTTCAAAGATGTCCATGACCTGCTTGGTCACCAGCTCTTGATAGGCGTCATGGTCGGACGGGTCGGCGGCCATGATTGATTCCGCCGCCTCCATGATGGAGTTGGTTGCCTCTTCTGTAGAAGTGACAATAGCGTCCAATTCGCGGCCGGCTTCGGGAATGCGATTATGCTTCATGTCGGAAACACGAAGGCGGCCGATTTCGTCCTTCATCCGCTTGATTTCGGTACTGATCGCCGAAAATTCATTGGTGATGGACGGTCTGGATGTATGGACGGCCTCTCTGATGGAGGATGCCATGATTTCCGCCAAATGGATCACGTCATTTAGCGTGATCTCGGCATTGCGCATCCGTGTATCTTCCAGAAAATTGATTACACTTTGCACATCGGCTTTTTTTAGTGCCATGCCACTGGTTCCCGGTATTGCAGCGCTCATCAGGACGCACGTGTCCTGTTCTGTTTCCATCCTTCCCCACCCACATGGGATCAAAGATGGTTGCAGCACAGCTGTGTCATCTTAAAGTCACCGCGGCTAGGTCACGCATCAACCGCGCCACTACGCCGGCGCGTGACCTCTCATTTAAACCACTTGTGAAACGAGAGGTCGCCTATTCGGCGAACACTGCCTCGATCTTGCCTTTCAAGGTCTGAGCGTTAAACGGCTTAACGATGTAGTTGTTCACGCCAGCCTTTTTGGCCGCGATCACGTTCTCAGTCTTGGATTCGGCAGTTACCATGATGAATGGCGTTTTGCTCAGATTTGCGTCTTGACGCACCTGCTTGAGCAACTCGTAGCCGGTTACTGGCTCCATGTTCCAGTCAGAAATCACCAGGCCATACCGACGCTGCTTCATCTTTTCAAATGCTTCAGCTCCATCCGCCGCATCATCGATATCGCTGAAGCCAAGCTGCTTCAGCAAGTTACGGATGATCCGAATCATGGTCTTGTAATCATCAACAACCAAAATTGGCATCTGAAGATCAAGTGCCATGTATCTCTCCATGTTGTCAGCTGGGCCTGCTTGCCCGTCGCACTACCACTCGGCTAGTCGGCGGTGCAGCTCTGGTCCTTCTACGTAGGTTCTACGTAATTTCAAGGACAGATCCGCCGACCTGCTCTCTTGTCAACTATCACCCGCCTCTGAAGGTTAGGTTAATATTACAATTGCAGCCATTCCACGGTTTAAAGCAATTGCAGTTTATTAACAGGCGGCGTAAGGTACTCATGCTGCACTGCAACATATTGCATTTCCCCAACCGAACCCAGAGGTTCCCCGATGCTAAATCTACGCGCTTTGTCCTTCGAGGATTTGTATGTCGGCATGTCAGAGGAGCTGGTAAAAACCGTTAGCTCACAAGACATTGTCGGATTTGCTCAGGTCTCAGGTGATCGTAATCCTATTCATCTATCTCAACATTTTGCGGCCAAAACCCCATTTAAAACGCGTATTGCGCATGGGCTTTACACCGCGAGCCTTATCTCAGCCATACTTGGCACACGCCTTCCGGGGCCCGGTGCTATTTATTTATCTCAAACTCTAAATTTTAAGGCACCTGTCCACATTGGAGATGAGATTCACGTGGTCGTGACCGTAGCTGAGCTCATCGAAAAGGGGCACCGGGCGCGACTCAATTGTACCTGTACAGTTGGCGATACTGTGGTGCTCGAGGGCGAAGCGCTTGTAAAAGTGCCGCTTGCGGAACACACCCCGGAAAAGCATGAGGACCACTAGGGCCTCGATTCCGGTTCTTGATGGTCTGGACTTGCTCTTTTGAGAGCATCTTGGCATTTGGTGATGCTTGACGGATGAACGCCCATCCGTCATGTGTCGCCAGTAACAAACATTGTAGAACCGGGACCCGTTCTTCATGAATGATGCGCTCGCAACGTCGAAGCCCTTTCATCACATTACAGACCTCAACGCCTTTCCGCAGGGCCTGAAGGGTGGCGTAGTCGCCATAGGAAATTTTGATGGCGTACACCGAGGCCACCGGTCCGTGCTGCAAATGGCGTTGGATGAAGCCGCGCGGCGTGGGGTACCAGCCTTGGTGATGACCTTTGAGCCGCATCCTCGAACATTCTTCAAGCCATCCGCACCTGTTTTCCGGCTAACGCCAAGTCACGCGAAGGCCGAGATACTGAAATCGCTCGGCTTTGATGGCATGATTGAGCTGCCTTTCACCCAGGAATTTGCCAGTATGAGTGCAGATGCGTTTGTATCCGACATTCTGGTGGACGCGCTTGGCATCAGCGAAAGCATTACCGGATACGACTTCCACTTCGGCAAGGCCCGTCAGGGAACACCGGAATTTTTGCGCTCTGCGGGCGAGGCCAATGGCTTTTCCGTTCGCATTGTAAGTGCGCAGGAAGATGAAGGCGGCGAGGCTATTTCCTCTTCTCGCGTGCGCGCGGCTCTAGCGGAAGGTGACCTGGCGCTTGCCAATGGTCTGCTTGGTTATCGCTACTTTGCTGAGGCTGTAGTTCAACACGGGGCCAAGCGCGGACGAGAACTGGGCTATCCGACTGCCAACCTGCCTCTTGCGGAAAACTCAGAGCTCAAACAAGGCATTTACGCGGTTCAGGTCAAAATCGACGGAAAGATCCATCCGGGTGTCGCTTCGTTTGGCCGCCGTCCCACCTTCGATGATGGTGCCCCGCTTTGCGAGGTGCATGTCTTTGACTTTTCCGGCGACCTTTATGGCCAGACGCTAACCGTCTACTTCATTGGTTTCATTCGCTCCGAAATGAA
Source organism: Pseudovibrio exalbescens (assembly GCF_028737195.1). Taxonomy (GTDB): domain Bacteria; phylum Pseudomonadota; class Alphaproteobacteria; order Rhizobiales; family Stappiaceae; genus Pseudovibrio; species Pseudovibrio zosterae. Next base: position 301,735 of record NZ_JAQZAJ010000005.1, read on the forward strand.
GTTTGATGGAGTAGATGCGCTCATTGCGCAAATGCACAAGGACAGTGCTGAGGCACGCGCCATGATTGAAAGCATGCGCACCCTCTCTGATCTGGATACAACGCTTCATTTCCAAGACACCCCCTAGCCCTCTCAGGAAACCCGATGGCCGCAAACCAATCCCACAATCAGCAGGCAGGCCATCTGAATCCGTCCCTTGAGGGGGTGTTGCTCATGCTGGCTGGGCTCTTTGTCCTTTCTGTCTCAGACGGCATGGTGAAGTATCTTGCACAAACTTTCTCGCCGTTGACCATTGCAGCCTGCCGATTTTCCATGCAGGTGTTGATCGTATGGGCCATCGCCTCTTTCAAGGGGTCTGACCTGCGCGGTCTGATCAAAGAATTTTCCTGGCCGCAAGTCCTTCGGGGCGTGTTTCTTGTGCTGGCCTCCTTGCAGATAATCGTTGCTTTCAAGGTGATGCCACTCACAGACGTGATTGCAATTTTCTTCATTCAACCCATGGTGCTGACCATCCTTTCAGCGGTGGTTCTGAAGGAAGACGTTGGACCAAGGCGCTGGATCGCTGTTCTGATGGGGTTTGTGGGCATTATGGTCATTGTTCGTCCCGGCTCTGGCATCTTTGGCGCCTATGCGCTGCTGCCAATTGGAGCGGCCACGTGTTTTGCGCTCTACCTGATGGTGACACGCAAGCTCTCCGGGCAAGCATCCCTGATGGGCGCGCAGTTTGTCATTGGCGTCACCGGGTCTGTCATCGTGATCCCCCTTTTGATCTTGGGTTCGCTTTTTGGGATAACAGAAACTCCGATACTCTCCAGCGCCGCCGGCATTGAAGAACTCTGGCTACCACTCACGCTTCTCGGCTTGCTGGCTTTCGTTGGCATGTTTGGTCAGGGCCTGATTATCACGGCTTTCGAGCGGGCTCCGGCTTCATTGCTGGCGCCGCTCAACTATGCCGAGATCATTTCTGCATCGCTGATCGGCTACGTTTTCTTCAACGAAGTCCCAGATGCCATGGTGTGGCTCGGCGTTTCCATCCTTGTCGCCAGCGGCATTTATCTGGCGCACCGTGAACGCGCCGCTGCAAACGCCGCTCGCAGAGCACTTGATAAGTCATAGCAGATCAGATCCCCCAAACGCACAGCTCCTTTTCGGGGCACCAGCTCTGATATTTCAACAGAGCTGCTATGCGCTTTTCTTCTTCTCTTGCTTTCACCGTGGATCTTAGGCACATGCTAAGGCATTGCTGAGTTCATGCAGTGCTGTCTAAGAAGGGTGCTGTATCACTTTCAGGTTGCCCCATGACACTTTCAAGTTCCGCTCCTGCAAAGGGGGCACCGACCGCGTCTGCATTTACAGGCATGCTGCTGATGACTGGGGGCATGATGATCCTGCCTGCCATGGATGGCACGGCCAAATATCTGGCACACTATGTCTCCCCCGTTCAGGTGTCCTTCATACGCTTCTTGTTGCAGGGGGTGTTTGCGCTGGCCATCGCTCTGATCATGGGCCGCAGCTTCGGTTCCATGATGAAAGAGTTTGACCGCGGCCAAATGCTGCGCGGATTGTTCCTTGCGATTGGTTCCTTGTTTTTTTTCAGCGCCGTTAAATACATGCCGCTTGCTGATGCCATCGCGATCTTTTTTGTTCAGCCCATGATCCTGACCATGCTCTCTGCCGTGTTCTTAAAAGAACAGGTTGGCGTTCGCCGCTGGTCAGCGGTGGGCATTGGCCTGATTGGTGCGCTGATCATCATAAGACCGGGGTCAAATGCCATTGGCCTTTACTCCCTCTTACCGCTGATCGCAGCAACCTCTTTTGCCATCTACCTGATGTTGACCCGCAAGTTGTCGGGCACAGCCAGCCTGCTTGGCACGCAGTTCACAACCGGTTTTACAGGTGCCTTTGTCCTTGGCCCGCTGGTCCTTGTCTCAACACTGTTCGGCTTTGAGCCGGCAGCGTGGACCACGCCTGCCTTGGAACTTGTACCGCTGTTCCTGCTTGTCGGCGCAATTTCACTGGTATCCCATGGGCTCATTGTGATGGCCTTTGAACGGGCCCCCGCCTCCGTGCTTGCCCCGCTCAACTATGTTGAGATTGTAAGCGCGACCCTGATTGGCTTCATTGTCTTTGGGGATGTCCCAGAACCAATTGTTTGGTGCGGTGTCGCGCTGATCGCTGGCGGAGGCATTTACATTGCGCACCGAGAGCGGGTGACCGCAAATCGGGAAGCGGGTAAGCAGTAGCTCGGATTAGCGATCCTGTAGTTGATGTTTCCTTGGCAAGCCTTTGAGATCTGCGATGGAGGAAATCTTTGGCTTGGGGAAGTCAGCCCTTTATTCTGGCCAAAATCACTGCTAAATGCTCTGGTCATGTTGCGTGAACTGGTAAATCACATGAGTTCCTGTCTGCCCATTGATGTTGGAGCCGCATTTCGAATTATCGGCCCGGCCTTCCGTGGCTGCGCTTACTGACGCGCCCAGAAGGACCGGGACACAATGGGCTCAACGCACTTTCCATGCGACAGCCCTTCTCTATGAGTTGATGCGCGAGCACTGCGCATTACTGCCCAATTGCTAGAGGGCTTGAAGCCCTGAACTGCGGATCCTAAAGATGACCGAGACCGTGAGCCGAGACTATTCCGAGACGCTCAATCTACCTAAAACCGATTTCCCAATGCGTGCCGGGCTGCCAAAGAATGAGCCCAATATTCTGAAGCGCTGGGAAGATCAGGACCTTTACCGCGTGATGCGTCAGCAATCCGCTGGCAAGCCAAAATTTCTGCTTCACGATGGCCCTCCTTATGCAAACGGCAACATCCACATCGGCCACTCCCTGAACAAGGTGCTAAAGGACATCGTTACCCGCTCCATGCAGATGCAGGGCTACGATTCCAACTACGTGCCTGGCTGGGACTGTCACGGCCTTCCAATTGAATGGAAGATCGAAGAGCAGTACCGCAAAAAGGGCAAGAACAAAGACGCTGTCCCAATCAACGAGTTCCGCAAGGAATGCCGCGATTTCGCAGCCAAGTGGATTGACGTGCAGCGCGAAGAGTTCAAGCGCCTTGGCATTGAGGGTGACTGGGACAATCCATACCTGACCATGAACTTCGACAGTGAAGCGGTGATCGCCGAAGAACTGATGAAGTTCGCCATGTCCGGTCAGCTTTATCGTGGCTCCAAGCCGGTCATGTGGTCCATCGTAGAAAAGACCGCACTTGCAGAAGCTGAGGTTGAGTACCAGGACCACGAATCTCACACCATCTGGGTTCGTTTCCCGGTGCTTACCGGGGATGACGCGCTGGTTGGCAAGAGCGTGGTAATCTGGACCACAACGCCATGGACGATCCCAGCAAACCGCGCAATCTCCTTCTCCAAGGCGATTGAGTATGGCCTTTACAAGGTCACCGAGGCTGCGGAAGACAACTGGGCCAAAGTCGGCGATGAACTGATCATCGCTGACAAGTTGGCTGAGGACGTGTTCAAGTCCGCCCGCGTCGCGGCGTTTGAGCGTGTTTCTGATGTTGACCCATCCAAGATCGAATATTGCGGCCATCCATTCCGCGGCGTTGACGGCACCGATGGGTACTTCGACTTTTTCGTGCCAGTTCTGGCGGGCGACCATGTTACGGACGACGCCGGTACGGGCTTCGTGCACACAGCACCAGGTCACGGCGCGGAGGACTTTCAGATGTTCCTCGACAACCGTGAAGCCTTTGCCAAGGCTGGTACGGAGCAGGTTCCGCTGACCGTTCAGGAAGATGGCTCTTATTACCCGCATGTGCCGCTGTTCCAGGGCGAATACATCCTGAACCGCAAGGGCGGTGAAGGCTCCACCAACAAGGCTGTGATTGCAAAGCTGACGGACATTGGCGCTCTGATCGCAAGAGGTAAGGTAAAGCACTCCTATCCGCATTCTTGGCGCTCCAAGGCTCCACTGATCTTCCGCAACACACCTCAGTGGTTTGTCTACATGGACAAGAAGCTGGAAAGTGAAACGGACACATTGCGCGGCCGCGCCCTGAAGGCGATTTCCGAGACCCGCTTTGTGCCTGCAAGTGGCCAAAACCGCATTCACAACATGATCGAGACGCGCCCGGACTGGGTATTGTCTCGTCAGCGTGCATGGGGCGTGCCCATCTCCATCTTCGTCAACAAGGCGACCGGCGACGTTCTCAAAGACGAAGCAGTGAACGCCCGCATCAGCGCGGCTTTCCGCGAAGAAGGTGCCGATGCATGGTTTGCAGAAGGCGCAAAGGAGCGTTTCCTCGGTAACGAGTACAACGCGGAAGAGTTCGAGAAGGTTGACGACATTCTTGATGTTTGGTTCGATTCCGGCTCCACCCATGCCTTCTGCATGGAGCGCCGCGAAGACCTGAACCCAAACCGCAAGGGACTGGGCGGTGAAGACTATGTTCTTTACCTCGAAGGCACAGACCAACACCGCGGTTGGTTCCACTCTTCCCTGCTTGAAAGCTGCGGCACTCGAGGCCACGCACCTTATGACGCGGTTTTGACCCATGGTTTCACCATGGATGAACATGGCCGCAAGATGTCCAAGTCTCTGGGCAACACCGTCGCCCCTCAGGATGTGATCAAGCAGTACGGCGCAGATATCCTGCGTCTTTGGGTTGGTTCTGTTGACTATGCTGAAGATCAACGCATCGGCCCTGCGATCATCAAGACCAACGTGGACGCCTACCGCAAGCTGCGCAACACCCTGCGCTTCATGCTGGGCTCACTTGCTCACTTCAAAGGCGAGGAAATTGCGGTTACGGACATGCCGGAACTGGAACAACTAATGCTGCACCGTCTGGCCGAGCTGGACACCGTGGTTCGCGATGCCTACCACGCTTTTGATTTCAAACGTGTGTTCTCTGTGCTGTTCAACTTTATGACTGTTGAGCTTTCCGCGTTCTATTTCGATGTCCGCAAGGATACGCTTTACTGTGACCCGATCTCTTCGGTAAAGCGCAAGGGCTCGCTCTATGTCATCGAACAGCTGTTCCGTCATCTTGTGACCTGGATGGCACCAATTCTGCCATTCACCACTGAAGAGTGCTGGGGCTATCGCTACGGTCAGGATGCACAGTCCGTGCACCTGCAGCAGTTCCCTGCAGTTCCGGCGGCATGGCGCAATGATGAGCTGGCCTCTAAATGGGTCAAGGTACGCAAGGTTCGCCGCGTGATCACGGGTGCGCTTGAAATCGAACGCCGTGAAAAGCGCATTGGCTCCTCTTTGGAAGCACATCCGGTGGTTCACATCACCGATGCAGAGCTGCTTTCTTCCTTGGAGGGTCTGGATCTTGCTGAGATCTCCATTACATCTCAGCTAACCGTTTCAACTGAAGCCGCACCAGCGGACGCTTTCACCTTGGAAGACGTTGCAGGTGTTGGCGTGGTTCCGGGTCTTGCAGTGGGACAGAAATGCGCCCGTTCCTGGAAGATCCTGCCGGAAGTTGGCACGGATGCAGATTATCCTGAGCTGACATTGCGCGACGCTCAGGCAATGCGTGAGTTGGAAGGTGCTGCGTAACGCAGCACTTTTTCATCCTCGCAAAAGCACTTGAGGGATAGAGCTCTGAAAGACCGATTCTTATGGGGACGCTTTAGTTCCTTGATCGCGACACTTGCAGTTATCGGCCTGGTCCTAGATCAGGCCGTTAAGATATGGGTCGTCCACATCTATCGGATGGCTGAAAACCCGCCCATCTCCCTGTTGCCGTTTCTCGACATCATCTTGGTTTGGAACCGGGGCGTCTCCTATGGTTTGTTTCAGCAGGACAGCGACTTTGGCCGCTGGGCACTTGCGATTTTCACGGTACTGGCCTCCGTGTTCATTTGGATTTGGGGTGCCAAAACAAAGGATAAGCTGCTCGCGGTGAGCCTTGGCCTCATTCTTGCCGGGGCGCTTGGCAACGGCGTTGACCGCATCTACTACGGGATGGTGGTGGATTACGTGCATTTCCACGTGGGCACTTTTTCTTGGTACGTCTTCAACATTGCGGACGTTTTCATTGTATTCGGCGCCATTGGCCTCATCTATGACAGCTTTTTCGTAAAGAAATCCGAGAAGTCATAGCCCTAATGCTGCCTCAAAATGTGGTATACATGATACCAGAGGTATTCAGGGCAATCAGTTTTATCGGAAGAGCGCTTGACGTCGTGCAAGAGTCTGGTGCATGCCTTTGTGAACTATTTCAGTGCGCTGTGGGTTTTGGGGCACTTGAACGGTCGGGCACCGTTGCTGCAATCAGGGATTTTTAAAAGTGCAGAACACAACGAGACAATTCATTCTTCGAAGCTCTGTTCTGTGCGCCATCGGGCTGGGACTCGCCGGCTGCATGAGCGCCGACAACTTCAGCGATGGAACGGAAGATCCAGATGCAGGTTTGAGCGGCATCATTCAGAAGACGCTCATCGGCACGAGCGGTAGTTCAGCACCAATTGAATATAAGGAGCGCGGTTCTCTGGTGATGCCACCAAACATGGAGAACCTGCCGACCCCTGAGCAGATCAACCTGACCGCACAGGCAGAAAACTGGCCTGAAGATCGTCGCGCAGCGGAAATCGCTAAGCTGCGTGAGTTCTACAAGACCGGTGACGACGGCCGACTGACGCCAGAGCAGATGCAAGGCCACCTCGCCTTGCGTGAGCAGTATGGCGATCCAAGGCAGCGCAAAGAGCGCGACTATGCGGCAGAGCGCCGAGAGGAAGAGCTTCTGGATGGTGAAAAACTCACTCCGGAAGAAATGCGCGCCCTTCACGAGCGCTACCGCTCCGCCAAGGGCGAAAAAGTTGCTGAGACAACAAACTACTGCATTGAAAACCCAGAAGAGTGTAAGCCACAGCGCCGGTACCTGACCGAGCCGCCACTTGCTTACAGCACTCCAGCTGAGGGTTTCGAAGTGGTTGCGCCTGAAATCGACCAAGGCGAAGAAATTCGCGCCCGCCGCGAGAAAGACGCGATCGAGTCTGGCAAACCGATAGATCTGAGCCGTTACGACTGACCACTTACGGCTTATCAAGTTTTATTGAGGCGTGGAGCATGCTCCGCGCCTTTTTTATGTGCCAGTTTCCCGAAGGCGTAACAAGATTACGAAAATTTCACGGTGCCTAAACGGGTTTTCGGTCTATATCGAAGGCATGCAGTGAATTGCAGAAACAATGAAGGAGACCCTTTCGTGGTTGGCACTCGTAAAGCAATAAAAACCGCTGCCCTCCTCATCCTTTCACTCGGATTAGCCATGCCGGCCTCGGCAGAGCCCGTTCAGTTGCTGAATGCGAAGGATTTCAGCGAAATTCGCATTGGGGGCGATGTCTTTGAAAGCGAATTGGAAAACGGCATGAAGGTTGTCGTTGTTCCAGATCATCGCGCACCCGTCGTGACCCATATGGTGTGGTACAAGGTCGGCGCGGCAGATGAGCCACCGGGCGAGTCTGGCATTGCTCATTTTCTTGAACACCTGATGTTCAAAGGCACCAAGAATGCGCCCGAGGGAGAGTTCTCCCGCGTGATCTCTGAGGTCGGTGGGCGCGAAAACGCTTTTACCTCCCAAGATTACACCGCCTATTTCCAACGCGTGGCCAAAGAGCATCTAGAAACCATGATGCGCTATGAGGCGGACCGTATGGAAAATCTCGTCCTGACCGACGAGCAAGTTGCGCCTGAGAGAGATGTGGTCTTGCAAGAACGTGCGCAGCGTACCGACCGTCGCCCGAGCGCCCGCCTTGGAGAAACTCTTGACCAGATGCTCTACCCCAACCACCCCTATGGTGTTCCGGTTATCGGCTGGGAGAGCGAAATCAAGCAGCTCAACCTTGAGGACGCAATCGCGTTCTACGACAGGTATTACACGCCAAACAACGCCATATTAATCGTGGCTGGCGATGTTAGCCCAGAAGAAGTGATGGGCGCTGCGGAACGGACTTACGGCAAAGTAGCGCGCCGAGCCGAACCCGGCGAACGTGTCAGACCTGCAGTTCAGATCCTCCCGGGCAACCGAACCGTTACGATGGAAGACCCTCAGGTCGCTCAACCAACGCTTCAAGAGGCGTGGCTAGTACCGAGTTACAACTCCGACACCGAAGCTGAGGCGGCGGCAATTGATGTGCTCGCTGACATTTTGGGCGGAGGCACCAACAGCCGCCTTTACAGGAAGCTTGCGGTTGAAGACCAGCTTGCCACTGAGGTGGGGAGTTACTATCGATCTACCGCTTTGGATTCCGGTGAGTTTCGCATCTATGGCATCCCGAAGGATCCTGCCAATTTTGAGCTGTTGGAACGCGAGATCCGGGCAGTGATTGCAGACTTGATTACCAACGGCGTGACTGAAGAGGAAGTGGCACGCAGTCAGCGTTCCATGCTCGCTTCAACCATCTACGCTCAAGATGATCAGGGAACCATGGCCCGTATTTTCGGGACAGCCCTGACGACTGGCTCAAGCGTTGCAGAAGTTCAGGAATGGCCTCAATCAATCGCCGCTGTGACACCTGAAGACGTGCAGCGTGTGGCCGCGAAGTATCTGGAAGGCCCATCCATTCGCGCTTATCTGCTGCCGCCACAGCGCGAGACAGCAGAAAACACCGTGACCCAGTAGACCGGAGATCCCATGTATCACAACAGCAAAAATGTATGGAAGTCTCTGCGCGCAGGTGCGGTTGGGACGATCGTTGGCCTTGGTTTCCTTGCAGGCGTGTCAGCAACACCTGCTGCGGCCATTGAGATTCAGGAAGTCGAAAGCCCCGGCGGGATCAAGGCATGGCTTGTAGAGGACTATACAGTTCCGATCATTGCTATGGATTTCGCCTTTGAGGGCGGCACTTCGCAAGACCCCGAGGACAAGCTTGGTCTGACCTCCCTCCTTACCACAATGCTGGATGAGGGTGCCGGAGAGATGGACTCGCAGGCATTTCAGCAAAAGCTGGAAGACCTGACCATGGAACTGTCGTTCTCGGCGGGCCGAGATTACTTTTATGGGTCTTACAAGACGCTTGCGGCAAACAAAGACGAGACCAGTGCCCTCGTCCATGCCGCACTGACAAGCCCTCGATTTGACCAGCAGCCTCTTGAACGGATGAAGGCTAAGGCTCTTGCTGGAATTGAGCGCTCTCTAAAGCGCCCGGACTCCGTAGCCGGACTGGCCTTTTCCAAAGCCCTGTTCCCTGACCATCCTTACGGCTGGCCCAGCAGCGGTACCTTGGAAACAGTGACAACTCTGACAGCAGATGATCTTGCGGACCAGCACAAAAAGATCTTTGCCCGTGATGGTCTGACCGTGGGCGTTGTTGGGGCCATCAGTGCAGAAGACCTTGCACCGCTTCTAGACAAGGTGTTCGGTGGCTTGCCTGAGACTGGCAATCTGACGACCATTGAGGATGTGGGGCCCCAAACCGGCGTTGTCGAGCACATTGCTTTTGACACCCCGCAAACCTCCATCATGTTCGCGCTGCCGGGCTTGAAGCGCAGCGACCCTGACTTCGTAAATGCCTTTATCGCCAATCACATAATGGGCGGCGGCACGTTTTCCTCTTGGCTTTATGAAGAAATCCGGGAAAAGCGCGGCCTTGCGTATGGGGTTGGCTCATATCTGGTACCACGCCAGCATACCGCTCTTTGGATGGGCTCAACGGGTACCGCAGGCGACAAGGCACCCCTCGCTGTCGATCTGATCAAACAGCAGTTGGTGCGTCTTGCGGAAGAAGGACCAACAGAGGATGAGCTGAGCAAGGCCAAGGCATTCCTCACCGGCTCCTATGCGCTGCGTTTCGACAGTTCCAGCGCCATCGCAAACCAGTTGGTTGGAATTCAGACCGAGGAGCTAGGCATCGACTACATCAACACGCGCAACGACTTGATCAACGAAGTTACGCTTGACGATGTAAAGGCTGTCTCGAAAAAGCTTCTGAGTGGGGTTGAGCCCGCCATTGTGACCGTTGGTCCCTTCGGCGATGAGGCAAACGCAGCGGGCCAGTAAGCGCCTCTTTTTGACGAACTGAACAATGCCAGACCGGGTAACTTTCTGCGTTATCCGGCCTGAGCGCGTTTTATAGGGCGTGGATTTGGCGCCCCCTGCAAAATGTCTGCTCGCACAGGACGAGGCGGCGAAAACAGGAAGCCTTGAGCGCAGCGGATGTCCATATCCAGCAGCTCGGTCACTTCACCCTCTTGCTCCACATGGTCCGCGATCAGCTCGATGCCATAACGCTGCAACAAGCTGCCGAAGTCTGCTGGGTGGATATTGCCTTGGGCCAAACTGTCATCCCGTTGCAGCAAGCGCGCCGCGTTGAGTTTGGCAAAGCGGAACCCCTTGTCCGCAAGCCCACGGAAGTCCATGCGAAGGTCCGTGATCTGGTCCACGGAAAAACGGAAACCAAGATCAGCCAGCGCGGCAAGGCTCTCGTTCTCAAGGAGACCCATGGACGCAACATGCGCCTGAGAAAACTCAAAGATCAGCAGGTCAGAGTAGCTCTCGTTGGCACGTACAAACTCTAGGAAGCCGGGGAAGAAGTCCTCATCCACCAAGGTTGCTGGCGAAAGATTGCAGAAAAGACCGGCCTCTCGGCTGCGTGAGGATAGGCGCTTCAAAATCTGCAAGGAGCGGAACAGCAGCAGGTTGTCGATGGCAGGCATCTGACCAGTGCGTTCTGCCTCTGCAAGAAACTCGACAGGTTCCAGTGTTTCGCCATCCAGACGGCGCAGGCGACTTAAAGCTTCGTAGTAGCGAACCCTGCGCTGCGGCAGCGTCACGATGGGTTGCAGATACAGATCAACGCGGCCAGCATCCAGCGCGGCGCTGATTTCTGCCGCCATGGCGGGATCCGGGCGTGGAATACGCGGGTCTGGTCGGCGAGGAGCGGATTGTACTGCTTCCGGAGCAGGTTGAGACTGCGCAGCTTGGGCTTGGGCGTGCACCTGTGCTTCGGCAACCGCTTCCGCAACACCACCTCCAGCCATTGCTGGCTGCTGCTGATAGGCTGCAGGCTGTGGCTGAACTGCTGCCGGATGTTGAGCAATCTGGGCCTGCGCATTTGGCAAGGCCTGTTGCGCGGGATAGGCGCCAGCCAATGCCGCTGTTGCTGCCGATTGATCTTCAACACGCGTCTCGATGTCGGCCATGGCTTCCGCCATCTGCTTTACCAGCGTGCCGATCACCTCCACCTCAGCAAACAACGGGTCGATTTCCTGACGGGTGCGGTGTGGCAGGTTTGTCTCCATACCGCTCATGCGACCTTCGAGGTTAACCACATCATCATCAATTTCTGAAAGGCGGTCTTCCAGTCGCTCAACCGTATCAGCGATATCGTCTTTCTCTTGCGTGCGAGACATGACCAGATGAATGACCATCATGGTGCACATCAAGGCCAGAGATACCGCAGCAGCCTCCCCAAAAGGACGCTGAAATTGGAATACCAGGACCAGTCCACATGAGACGGCCACAATCATCATGCATCCAAAAATAAAGAGTGTCGCTGACCTGGTCATACCGTTTTTTAATACCCTGCGTCGAATCGCGCCCAATGTGCAGGGATTTTGCCGCATTTGCACGACACGTTCGAATCCCAAGCGCTTTAATTGGGGGGAAAACCAGCGTTGTCCCCCGTAACATCCCTAGTATTTCAAGGTTTAAAATTTAACGGGGAAAGCTGACGGAGAGTTCATCACTTTTTTTCCGCAATTTTGCGTAAATTTCATCTACTTAAATGATAAAGACATAAAATGTGGTGATGATGCACAGGGTGGTTTAGGATCGCTGCAAGTCTACATCATGCAAATATAAGAATGAAAACAGGCCACTTGTATGGACCAAACTAATGGTTTTGCGGAATTAAATGAGTTACCGCATGGGCAGAGTGCCGATGCGAAGCCCGCTGAACCTGCGGAAATCTTGGAAAAAGAAATTCGCGATGCTTTAGAGCGCATTCTTGGCAGTGATGAATTCAACTCAGTTAGTCAACTTCGTCAGTTTCTCCGATTTATTGTTGAGGCCAAACTGGGTGGCGAAGGTCACCTGATCAAAGGCTACACGATTGCGACCACAGCTTTGGGGCGCCCTTCCTCGTTCAATCCGGCAAACGATCCGATCGTCCGAGTGGAAGCATCCCGGCTTCGAAAACGGCTTGAGGAATACTACAATGGCAGTGGGCGCAATGATCCCATTCACATCGCCATGCCGGTTGGAACGTATTCGCCCCTGTTCACGAGGCGTGATGACCCCGCGCCCAGTCAGACACACGAAGTCCAGCAAGCGGTGCATTCGCCCGTGTCCAACTTGCCCGGAGGCGGCGGCCACGACACGGTCGCCTATCTTTTGGGCAAGCAGCAAAAACTCTACAAGCAACGGCTGGCTCTAAGTATCGGCTTGTCCATGCTGGTGCTGATGTTGCTGGTTGTAGCTGCGGTTCTCAGCAAGCCCGGCCAGGCGTTGTTCAGCTATCTTTACGGCGAAAGCCACGAAACCATTGTTTTCACGCCGGGCGCGATCTCCATGCCCAGCCTTTTTGTTGATCAAATTGCTTCCGGCTCAACGCGCACCGAAATGGTTCAGTCCGCTCAAGAGATCAAAGGCCTGCTAAAGTCTACAGTTCAACGGATGCCGATGGCAAAAGAAGCCTTTTCCGCAGAAGAGGAAGGAGCGCAGATTATCTCCGGTGCCATCTACTATGCGCATAACGGGACCACGGCATTTTCGTTTCGCGTAGATGAGCCAGAAAGCAGCATCCCGTTTATCCGTCGGCGGTTCAACTCGAAGGGCTCCATAGCGATATCACCGTGGCAAACGCGCGCCCAACTTGTGCGCTCTGCAGTGCAGGCCATGATGAGCCCGGACATGTTGCGCCCGCAGGTTAACCGCAACTCCAGCGCCTACAGCCTGACCCCCTATCGCGGGCGCAGCTGCGTTGTTGACGCCGAGTATGTGGTGGCCAACCGGTTTGCATATCCCCATGAGATCCGGGACATTGAAGATTGCCTGACCAAGCTTACGAGAGACCATCCAGACTTTGACCCGGCCCTACTTGCTTCGGCAAACATCTTGCTTTTGCGCGCTATTCTTGAGGGCAGCAGCAGCGGCGAGGAGATAAAACGCGCTGAGATTCTGATCGACCGGATACAGCCAGCAAGCAAGCTCACCTCCCAATACCAGTCAACACAGATGCTACATGCACTTGCTCAAGGCGAACTTGAGGAAGCCCGCGTGCGCGGTCAGAACGCGATGCAGCTCAACCAGTTCGATCCAACAGTGCTTTCCGACTACGGCCAGCAGCTCTTGATCCTTAACGACTGGGAAGAGGCAATTACAGTCCTCAACTCCATCACCACGCCAAACATCACTTACCCAGACCGGTTTGATGCGCTTCTGGCATTGGCATATTACTCTCGAGGGCGCAGCGATGAGGCCTACACAACAGGTCTGCGCTTAAGGCCAGAGAGCTACCCTCTGGCTTGGCTGGTGAAAATTCTTGTGGCAGATGCAAAAGGCGAGGACGACGAAGTGGAGCAGCTCGCAAATGCGCTGCGGGCCACAGAGCCGGAGATTTTTGCGCATCCGCAATGTATCTTGCGACAACAACTCGGCCAAACAGCCTTCACTCAGCAGCTTTATGTTTCACTCAATGAGCTTGGCGTTGGCATTGAACGCAATGGCGGCAGCGACGTTTACGCAAATTGTGCCGCCGCATCCCCCTAGCTTCCTTCATTTTTTCGCTGTATCGGGAGTTTTCAAGCCAAAACAGGAGTCTAGACTTGTTCTGGCAACACTTTGTTTACCCTGTTTTTAGAAACTTAGCCCATGCAATAGGCACCTAATGAATTTCAAATGGCCAAAGCATGGAGGTCCCCCGCGTTATGGGAAGCTACACAAGTGGTATGCATGGGTTTTCCGCATGTGTGCTGGACCAAAACCTCGCCAGTGCCGCGCAAACGGCAAAACTGTTGCAAGGTACGGGGTTCATCGACGAGACGCCGCTCCTGTTTCAAGAAGGCAATGCGCTGATTGATCAGCTGAGCGTTGCCGCCGTTGACGTTGTTCTGGTGGATCTTGAAAAGCTAGGCGGGGAAGAAGCACTCGTGGACATCACGATGGCCTGTCCTGAGGCTATCCTGCTGGCCATGAGCAGCAAGGGCTCCGTGTCCCGTGCACTAGGCTCCATGAGCGCTGGCGCTCACGATTTCATCATCAAGCCGTTTTCGCAAAAGGCGCTTTCCGACAAGCTGGAGGCGCACCTGTCCACCAGGCGGCGACGCAAGTCCGCGCCGGCGAAACGCCCTGCTCCACCGGTTTCCAAGGTACCACAAGTCTCAGAATGTCGTTTTGAGCGCTTTGTTGGCTCCTGTGACACCATGAAAGCGGTCTACGACCAGATTACTAAAATGGCTGGCTCCTCAGCGCCTGTGTTCATTACCGGAGAGTCCGGTACGGGCAAAGAGCTGGCAGCCCAAGCCCTTCACAACCGATCCCCGCGCAGCTCCAAGCCTTTCATCGCCATCAATTGCGCTGCCATTCCTCACGAGCTTATGGAAAGCGAAATTTTCGGCCATGTTCGCGGCGCTTTCACCGGCGCGACTGAAAATCGCCAAGGTGCAGCTGAACTGGCCGATGGCGGCACTCTATTTCTGGATGAAATCGGTGAGCTGGATCTGAAGCTCCAAACCAAGCTGTTGCGCTTCCTGCAAACCGGGACTTATCAGCGCGTTGGAGAAACCTCTCTTCGCAAGGTGGATGTGCGCATTATCTGCGCAACCAACCGCAACCCGCTTGTTGAAGTTCATGAAGGCCGTTTCCGGGAAGATCTGTTCTATCGCCTCCATGTCTTGCCGATCCACCTTCCGCCTCTCCGTGAGCGCCAGGACGATGTGATTGAGCTTGCAAAAACCTTCCTGCTCCGCTCTGCAGGCGAAGAAAACAAGCGCTTTCAAGGCTTCACGGCCGATGCGGAGGCACTGATGCGGGCCTATAACTGGCCGGGGAATGTACGCGAGCTGGAAAACACGATCCGCCAGATTACCGTCATGCACGACAGTCTGGCAGTTACGGCGGACATGCTGCCCGCGCACCTTCGCCCTGCTGAAAAGGTTGGTTTTACGCCGCTGGATGACCCGCTCGACATGCGCAAAACCATATCTGAGCGGTTCAGCTCAGTTGAGCCGCTCTGGTCGCAGGAAAAGCGCATCATTGAAAACGCACTCGCCGTTTTTGAAGGCAACATCGCACAGGCTGCCGCAGCTCTGGAAATCAGCCCTTCAACCATTTATCGCAAAAAACAATCGTGGGCTGAACGTCAGGCCTGTTAACCACCCCTCCCACCTAAGCCCTTCAAATTGTCCTAGGTTATTGTGCTGTCTAGGTTTAAGCGGTATATGCACCGCCCAAGACTATTCAAAACCGACGCCGTTGGTTTTAAGGGGGCTTAGGGATGCCACGCGACCTGGTAGCAAAAAAGAACACTGTGAAGTATGCGGCTGTGCCCGCACTGTTGGCCATGCTTGCCTTGAGTCCGGCTCAAGCTTCCGAGACCGCAGGCACTGAGCCATCTAACAGCTTAGCGAGCGCGCAGCAGGTGTTCCAAAACGCGTGGGACCAATCTCCCCTCAGCTTTACTGAAAAGACCTTTGCAAAGGCCCCGGCGCAAGGATACGGCGATTTTGATCCCGTTGACGCAGCGGTCTTCGATCAGAATGAGCCAATCATCGTTTACGCTGAACCTGTCGGCTACGCATTTCGCGAGGCAGATGGCGCCTATAACATCAACCTTAGCGTTGATTTTGAGCTGCGCAACATGACCGGTCAAATCCTCGCTTCTCAGAAAGATTTCGCGCAACTGCAAAACAGCAGCCGCAAACGGGTACACGAGTTCCAGACGTCACTCCAATTCGGCCTGCAGGGTCTGCAAGAAGGTGACTACACACTCATGGTTCGAATCAACGACCTGAACTCCGACAAAACCGGGTCCTTCGAACTGCCATTCTCCATGAATGGCCCTGTAGAATAACCCAAACCGTCCCCCGTTGAATCTAAGGTGGTGCATCTACGCAATTTTCGTGATGCATCACGGTTTTGTCACGTTTGAAGCGCACATTCCCTCAACCTCGGTGTCCATTCCGGCCCGCGCACTTGCGCGATTATTTTAAAAATTTTCCGGAAGCGTTCTTGACACTGACGTGCCCTAAAACTACATCCGCATTGGCTGTTAGCACTCTGCATGAGGGAGTGCTAATTGCTGCGGAGCTCGCTCCGCGAACTCTCAAAACACAAGTTTCACAGTTGCGTTCCGGCGTTGCCTAAGAGGGACGCCCCGCATGAGAGGAAGAACCAAGATGAAGTTTCGTCCGCTACACGACCGCGTAGTCGTTCGCCGCATCGAGTCTGAAGAAAAGACTGCTGGTGGCATCATCATCCCAGACACCGCTAAGGAAAAGCCTCAGGAAGGCGAGATTCTTGCAGTAGGCCCAGGCGCACGCAAGGATAACGGTGAGCTGATCGCTCTCGACGTTAAGGCTGGTGATCGCGTTCTGTTCGGCAAGTGGTCCGGCACCGAAGTCAAGATCGACGGTGAAGATCTGCTGATCATGAAGGAATCCGACATCATGGGCGTAGTGGCGTAATTCGCCCCCCATTTGTCCGATCCAAATCCTTCAATTTCAACGAATTTTAGAGTGAGACAAGACTGATGGCTGCTAAAGAAGTCAAGTTTGGTTCCGAAGCCCGCGACAAGATGCTCAAGGGCGTAGACATCCTCGCAAACGCTGTAAAGGTAACGCTCGGTCCTAAGGGCCGTAACGTTGTTCTGGACAAGTCCTTCGGCGCACCACGCATCACCAAGGATGGTGTTTCCGTGGCGAAGGAAATCGAACTGGAAGACAAGTTCGAAAACATGGGCGCACAGATGGTGCGTGAAGTTGCTTCCAAGACCAACGACATCGCTGGTGATGGTACAACAACTGCAACCGTTCTGGCTCAGGCAATCGTTAAGGAAGGTGCCAAGGCTGTTGCTGCTGGCATGAATCCAATGGACCTGAAGCGCGGCGTTGATCTGGCTGCTGCTGCAGCTGTTGCAGATCTGGAAGCACGCTCCAAGGCGATCTCCACTTCTGATGAAGTTGCTCAGGTTGGCACCATCTCCGCTAACGGCGACGAGCAGGTTGGTAAAGACATTGCAGAAGCAATGCAGCGCGTTGGCAACGAAGGTGTTATCACCGTAGAAGAAGCCAAGTCTTTGGAAACCGAACTGGAAGTCGTAGAAGGCATGCAGTTCGACCGTGGTTACCTGTCTCCATACTTCGTAACCAACGCTGAAAAGATGATCGCTGACCTGGAAAAGCCACTGATCCTTCTCCATGAGAAGAAGCTTTCCAACCTTCAGCCTCTGCTTCCAATCCTTGAAAGCGCTGTTCAGTCTTCTCGTCCTCTGCTCATCATTGCAGAAGACGTTGAAGGTGAAGCTCTGGCAACTCTGGTTGTCAACAAGCTGCGCGGCGGCCTGAAGATTGCTGCTGTAAAGGCTCCTGGCTTCGGCGACCGCCGCAAGGCAATGCTCGAAGACATCGCGATCCTGACCGGTGGTACCGTGATCTCTGAAGATCTGGGCATCAAGCTGGAAAACGTCACCATCGACATGCTGGGCACTGCGGAGAAGGTAAACATCTCCAAGGAAAACACCACCATCGTTGACGGCGCTGGCGACAAGGGCGACATCGAAGCACGCGTTGCTCAGATCAAGGCTCAGATCGAAGAAACCACTTCCGATTACGACCGCGAAAAGCTGCAGGAGCGTCTTGCAAAGCTTGCTGGCGGTGTTGCAGTTATCCGCGTTGGCGGTGCAACCGAAATCGAAGTTAAGGAGCGCAAGGACCGCATCGACGATGCTCTGAACGCAACCCGCGCAGCGGTTGAAGAAGGCATCGTACCAGGTGGTGGTACCGCTCTTCTGCGTGCGAAGGATGCTGTTGCAAAGCTGCATTCCGACAACGCTGACATTGAAGCTGGTATCAAGATCGTTCTGCGCGCTCTGGAAGCTCCAATCCGTCAGATCGCTGAAAACGCTGGTGTTGAAGGCTCCATCGTAGTTGGCAAGGTTATGGAAAACACCGACGGCAACTTCGGCTTCAATGCTCAGACCGAAGAGTACGTGAACATGGTTGAGGCCGGCATCATCGACCCAACCAAGGTTGTTCGTACAGCTCTGCAGGATGCAGCATCCGTTTCCGGTCTGCTGATCACCACAGAAGCAATGGTTGGCGAACTTCCTAAGAAGGACTCCCCAATGCCTCCAATGGGTGGCGGCGACATGGGCGGCATGGGCGGCATGGGCTTCTAAGGAAGCCTCAGCTCAGCTGACTGATTAAGGGCGTCCCTCGGGGCGCCCTTTTTCGTGGCCCGCCGCCCTGCCTTTGCAGGTTTGACTTGTCCAAGGACAAGATCAGGGGGCGGCATGGGCTTCTAAGGAAGTCTCAGCTCAGCTGACTGATTAAGGGCGTCCCTCGGGGCGCCCTTTTTCGTGGCTTGCCGCCATGCCTTTGAAGGCGCGACTGGTCCAAGGACAAGATCAGGGGGCGGCATGGGCTTCTAAGGAAGCCTCAGCTCGCTGATTTAGGGCGTCCCTCGGGGCGCCCTTTTTCGTGGGTCGCAGGCCATACTTTTTCGTTGCAGGAACCCAGCCTAAACCCCAAGTTTAGAACAGACATCCTCACCCGCCGTTGAGATGCCCCTTTATGAAGGAGCCGATATGACTGAGAGAACCGCCATTGTGTTTGGCGCAAGTGGATTGATTGGCTCAAACCTGGTGCGCCATTTGTTGGCAAATGAGAGCTACCACAAGGTAACGGTGCTTGTGCGCCGCTCCCTTGGCATCGAACATTCCAAGCTGGACGAACATCTCGTAGATTTTGCCGATACAAATGCTCTAAATGCGCTCATCAGGGGCGATGACGCGTTTTCATGCCTTGGCACCACCCACAAGAAGGCAGGCTCACGGGAAGCGTTTCAGGCCGTTGACTTCACCTTGGTCCATACCTTGGCACAGATTGCGCACGGCAATAGGGTGACGCACTTACTCCTGGTGTCTTCTCTCGGCGCAAACCCGGGAAGCCCTAGCGCTTATCTACGTACCAAAGGGGAAGTTGAGCAGGCGGTCGCCGACCTTGGATTTCCGCGGACAAGCATTTTTCGGCCCTCGATTCTGATCGGGGAGCGCAATGAGTACCGCCTGAAGGAGAGCCTTGCGGCAGCGATCTTGAGCCCTTTGAGCTTGTTCCTCTTAGGCCCGCTCAAACGCTACCGCCCGATTGCGGCAGAACAAGTCGCCAAAGCGATGATCGAAGTCGCAGCGCACCCGGCTGAGGGCCTTGCGATCTATCAAAACGAGGAAATTGCCGCTCTTTAACCTAGTGGTTTGGGGGCAACCCTGATTACCGTCAGTTGTTCACAAAACCTCCGATCAGCGAACAAATGTACTGTCGCTGTGTCGTTGACATGGTCGCTGTGTCAATATTGCGGTTATAGCTTGGGTAGTAGCGGAACATGCTTAAGGGGAAGGTTTGGGACCCAGGTACAATTTCCGTTCTCGATACCTGCCCGTTATTGGCATAGAGCGAGTGAAACTGCTGGTACTGTCCCAACCGAAACAGGTTGTTCCAAATCTCTGTGCCCGTGATGTTACCCGTGCCCGCTGGATCAGCCTGTGCAATGTAGTAGGCACGCAGCTTCTCCGGATCAATCAAGGAATGGCCTGAGTGCACATTAGCGCTGTCGGTGGGAATGAGGTTTAAACTGTTCGCGTACTGATCCCCTACACCTTGAGCTTGCGCCACATCTCCCCCCTGAATCGAGAAATCCATCAGTTCCATGGGTCGATAGAGTTTGTTTGCGCTGGAACCCATAAGGCCGCTCTCCCAACCAGAATGCTTATGCGCCCAGAACGTGCCTGCCAAAGTCCCTTCGTTCACATAGACCGTTCGAGTTGCCCCGGTCACGTTCTTCGCTGCGTTGGCTTCCTGCAACTCCTGCGTGGACATTTGGGTTGAGGATGTTTGTAGGGCAGCAATCGCTGCTATGAAATCAGTCTGCGAGACACCGAGCTTTATAAAAACATAATACTTGCTCTTGTAGATGCTCCCCGTCACCTGCTCCAGATTGGTGCTTAAAGCATTGCGAGGATTCTCCATCTGCAAACCAGCAACTGCAAAATACATACGCGTACCGCCGTTAGTGGGACAGAAGCCATGCTCATGTAAAGGGCGCAAACGCATTGAGTAGTTTGACACGGTCGGGTTGGCAGCAAAATAGATGCTGGGCAACTGACCGTCCTCAAATTCCAGATTGTAGCGAAACTGGCTGACATACGCCTGCGGTTGAAGCCGGATGGTGCCGAAGCCAATGTTGTTTACATTGATGATCTGGAGGCTTGCATTGTTTTGCACTGGCATCCCATCACTCTCCTTCTTCTCGCGAGATGAAAAATCTCGCATCAGGACGTCTCACAGTATGGGCGTTGACGTTTCTCGCCCGAAGTTGTGAGAACCTCGGCCCAGTTGCGAGCGTCACCCATTTGTGAACCGAGGTGTTTAGGCGGTCGTACCCCCAGCGAGTAGTATCCAGTTCATCTTCATCAAGTAATGGGAGCTTGCCTTGAACTTTCGCCGCGCTGTCACTTTTTCCTTGATCGCCGCATCTTTTTTTGCCGCCTCGCCAGCAAGCGCCGCTTCGCAAACCGCCATTTTCGCTGGCGGATGCTTCTGGTGTGTTGAATCAGACTTTGACAAGCTGCCGGGCGTTTTGGACACGACGTCGGGTTACATCGGCGGCTCCGTGCAGAACCCAACTTACCAGCAGGTTACCGCGGGTGGGACAGGGCACCGGGAGGCGGTGCGGATCACCTACGACCCGGAAAGGGTGAGCTACGACACACTGTTGGACGTGTTCTGGCACAGCGTTGACCCGACAGATGCAGGAGGGCAGTTCTGTGACCGTGGCTTCAGCTATTCCACTGCCATCTACGCCACAAGCGCAGAACAATTGCGCGCAGCCCAAGCTTCCAAGCAGGCCCTTAACGCCTCCGGCAAAGCAGAGGGGCAAATCGTAACCCCGATTGAACGCGCCGCGATGTTTTATCCCGCAGAGGACTATCATCAGGACTACTACAAAAAGAGCCCGATAAAGTACAAATTTTACCGCTTCCGCTGTGGACGTGATCAGCGTGTCAACCAGCTTTGGGGTGACGAGGCCTACAAACACATCAACTAGGCTTGGTGTGCGCGGCCTCCCCTTTGAGAAAATCCAGAAAGGCCCGGATTTTGGGCGGCATGAACCGCCGTTCCTGATAAACCGCGTATACAGCGCTGTTGTCACTCTCGTAAGGTGAAAATCGGTAGGATGTGAGAAGCGGGACAAGGCGGCCCGACGCCACATCCTCCGACACCATCCACGTTGGCAGCGCGGAAATGCCGCCCGCATTTCTGACGACCTGATGAATGGAGGCTGGCGTGTTCAGCTCGATGCGCTGCGGTAGAACCAAATCCATGTCCTTTTGACCAAGCACGCGGAAGTTCGACCACCTGGGGTAGGCAAGCCAGACGCCATGGAGCTTTGCCAAATCAGCCAGCGTTTGTGGCGTCCCGTGCCGCTCCAAATAGTCCGGCGACGCCACCAAAAGAAACTCATTTTCCAAAATTCGCAGTGCGATCAAGCCACTGTCGGTAAGAACGCCAATGCGAATGGCAAGATCAACCCCTTCTGAACTCAGGTCTATGACGCGATCGTCAAACTGAAGCGCTAGCTGCACATGGGGAAAGGCCTCCATGAATTTCGGCAGGCGCGCGGCAAGCCAATATTCGCCAAAAGCACGGGTGCAGCTGATGGTCAGTTCACCTGTTGGGGCTGTTTGCAGCCCGTTGACCGCTTCTCTTGCACGCCTCTCCTCCTCCAAGATCCGCTTGGCAAACGGCAGGAACAAGCCACCTGCCTCAGTCAACGTGATGCGTTTGCGTGATCGGTTGAAAAAGCGCGCGCCCAGCTCCTCTTCCAGTGCCGTGACATGACGCGTCACCGACGACACTTGCATGTTCAACGTTGTGGCCGTTGCCGAGAAGCTGCCAAGCTCTGCGGCCTTGATGAAACAGAGTAACCGGGTAGATTTCACTTTTGCACTTTCTGCAAATTTAGCTTTCCAAATCGACTATAGAGATAACTTTTTGCAAATGGCAATGTGTATGCAGATACACCTATAGGAGGCATAGATGCAAAACCAACGCATTCTCTTGGCTGCACGCCCAATCGGCGACATTAAGCCAACGGACTTTGAAGCTCGCACCGAAACGCTGGAGGCGCTGGAAGAGGGCAAGGCCCGCATTCGTGTTGTTTACCTCTCTCTTGATCCGGCAATGCGCGGCTGGATGAGTGCGGATGAAAACAGCTATGTGCCGCCAATTCCGCTTGGCAGCACCATGCGCGGCATTGCCACTGGCATCGTGGCGCAGAGCAAGACCGACAAGCTGAAGGAAGGCGACTGGGTTTCAGGCTTTCTGGGGTGGACACAGTATGCTGATGTAGCACCGGAGGAAGTGAACGTGCTTCCACAGGCCGTTCCGATGGATGCCTATATGGGCGTTTTGGGGCTCGCCGGTGCCACAGCCTACTGTGGCTACAAGGAGATTCTGGAGCCTCAGGCGGGCCAGACCCTATGCGTTACCGGGGCGGCCGGCTCGGTAGGCTCTCTGGTGGGGCAGATGGCAAAAGCCGACGGCCTGAAGGTTATCGGCATTGCAGGCAGCGAAGAGAAGTGTAAATGGCTGACGGACGAGCTCGGCTTTGATGCGGCGCTGAACTACAAGACCGACAACCTGATGAAGGGCATTCACGACTTTGCCCCAGACGGTCTGGACATCCATTTTGAAAACGTCGGCGGCGCTCCGTTTCAGGCGGCGCTCTACAACATGAAGGCCCACGGCAAGATCGCGCTTTGTGG
The DNA here is from genome assembly GCF_028737195.1 of Pseudovibrio exalbescens. Lineage (GTDB taxonomy): Bacteria > Pseudomonadota > Alphaproteobacteria > Rhizobiales > Stappiaceae > Pseudovibrio > Pseudovibrio zosterae. The sequence continues at coordinate 324,693 of NZ_JAQZAJ010000005.1, forward strand.
ATTGATTTCGACCTACAATTCCACAGAGGCACCCGCTGGTCCTGAGCTAAGCGCTATGATCAAGAAAAGGCTTACCATGAAAGGCTTTGTAATGACTGATCACTGGCATCGCTTTGGGGAAATCCTGGGTAAAGTCGGTGAGTATCTTGGGAAAGGTCAGTTGAAATACCGCCTTGATGTGGTGGAAGGTCTGGAGAACGCCCCAACTGCCATCAACAAACTGTTTGACGGCAGCAACAAGGGAAAGCTCACCATAAAGGTTAGCGAGCTGTAAGGCTTGGCCGAGTAAGAACGATCCAGGCGGTTCTGCAGGACCGCCTTTTATGTTTGCCTGCGACTTGGCTCTGAATAGGGGCGACAGCTCTATCCGGCACCCGCTTTCGCGCTGTCTGGAACCGTCTTGCCGCAAAGGCCCGATTGCAGTGCGCAACGCGTATCTATGAAGAACTCTTGGGGAAGAACCACAAAACCTGCGGAGAGAGGCGGCTTCAACCGGCCAATGCCCCTAAGTTGCCCAGTTTTAACGAGACTCTGACGTTTGGCTGCTAAAGTCGCCTGAGATGGCACTGACGCTATACACAGACCATAGAAAACCGCCGACGCGAGGTCTTGATTTATTCAAGTTCCAGTGGCATACCGAATGCATCATCAAGAGAAGGGCTGGCGCCCTCGCCAACCTGCCTTACCGGGCAAGGTGGTTTCCGCAATCGGGATGCGGCTGAAACTTGAAGGCAACTTCGAGAGATCGGCAACAAAGCGGTACTGAAATGGAATTTGCGCCAGTCCTCCTCGGGAAACCGATGGAGGATTATTTGTTAGATCTTACAGGACAGCCCCACTCCCAGTGGCAAACTCGCATTCACGACCATGTGCCGTCTGCACTGCGTGAAGCGGTGGCGCATCTTTGCGGTGAGTTCACAGCCGCCTATCTGCTCGATTGCCTTGTGCTGCACAAGGGCATCGTAAGCCGCCTTCCCAAACCAGCCGAGAACGATGCAATCCCTCTCCTGTCAGCAGAGGAACGCGCTGAGCGCTATGGCACCTTGGTCAATCTGTGGAGCAAGGGATGCTCGACCGTGATCGATGAGGGATTGTTCGCGGAGACAGTGCTGCGCCGACCGCGTGAGTATGACGCCCTGCGAAGCAAATTTCGTCGCAAGCCACTCAGCCTGCCCGCCCTCTAAGCGCGCAGGCTCTTCCGTTTATAGCCCAACCGCCGTTCAAACTAGTCCGGAAAGGCTTTGCGCTGTTCTTCGCTGATCTCGCGCGGACGTCCCTCGTCATCCACTGCCACAAAGGTGAACTTGGCGCGTGTCACGCGTTCGCGAAGGCCAAAGCGGTGGCGCAAGGCCCAGGCTTCGATGTTCAGCTCCATTGAGCTACGGCCTACCTTGGTCACCTCAGTGTAGACACATAAAACGTCACCAACTTTTACTGGTCGGATGAAGGTCATGCTGTCGATGGCAACTGTAACAACGCGGCCCTGTGCAAACTGTCCTGCACAAATACCCCCGGCAATATCCATCTGAGACACAACCCAGCCGCCGAAAATGTCGCCGGAGGCATTGGTGTCTGCTGGCATTGCCATCGTGCGCGTGGTCAACTCGCCCACCGGCAGCTCGACCTCTGCTTGTTTAGCAGCATCTGTCATTCGATCAGTATTCCTCTCATTCCAGCAGCGTTGGTCTGGATGATACCGACCGTTAAGCTGCCATCGTCCGTGGAGTACCGAACATAGCTTGACTGAGGCTATCTGCAACAGTGTCTGCAACCTTGACCACAGCCGCTTGAGCCGGCAGGGGAATGGTCTTGGCGCATGCCGTGCGGAACAAAGCCTTGTACTGATCCAGATCATCCTGCTGGAACAAATGCGCCTTGTTTGAAAACAGATATGCGGGCCGGCCAGTGTAGCTCTGGCAGCGTAACAGCGCCGTCTTCCAGAACTGGGTCATCCGATAGACATGGTCTGACCAGTCGCCACCAGATACCTCAGCAAGTCTTTCCTTTAGGGAAGAGTGATCTTCTAAAAGCTCTACCAGAGAAGAAACCAGAGCGTTGACGTGTTCATGCTCCAAAGAAGCGTGAACCGGGCTACGTTCCGCCAACGGGCGGATGTCGTAGAGTTCAGTGTGCATAGCGATTACTCACTTTGATTTTGTTTGTAGCAACAACAGGTACTACTATAGTACTATTATTGTGCGCTGCGTCATAGCAGTTTCACTTATCAAAGTTTGGCTTGTGCCCGTAACACACCTAGTTTTTCCAGAGCATAGTAACCAGAGAGCCTGCTTATTGTGCCTTCTCTCTTCCAGCTGTTCAGAACTCGGGAAACGTTTTCGCGAGCGCCGCCTGCCATATTCGCGATTTCTGCCTGGCTAAGCTTATAATGTATAAGGATTCTGTCATCGCCAAGGTCCTTGCCGAAGGTTTCAGCAAGCTGCAACAAAGTCTGCGCCACCCGACCGGTCAGCGGCAGAAATGAGCGTGCTGCCAGCGCATCATTTGAGTTCCGGAGGCGACCTGCGACAATTGATAGCATATGTCGATAAACGACCGGATTGTCGTCCGCGAACCGATAGAAGGCATTTTTCGAGATAAATCCAAGCCGGCAGTTTTTCAGCGCCGTGACCGTCGCGGAGCGTGGACGATCATCAAGAAGGGCGACCTCACCGACCACACTGCCCGGACCCAGAACCGCAAGCAACTGCTCACTGCCGTCAACAGACAGCACCGACACTTTGACCGTACCCTCAATAAGTGCGTAACACCCGTTGCCAGGATCCCCTGCCTCAAAAAGCACGGTGCCTGACTTGACGTTCATCGGCTGCACAATCTTTGAGAGCTCTTCGGAGAAAGCGTCTGGTAGAACAGAAAGATCAGGCTCCTGTTTCAGAAGCTCTATGAATTCTTGCATGTCACACTGTGTCCTATGTCGCCCTGCAAAAGGACTACCGTCAACTGCGAAGAACGCGAGAATTGCCCAAGTCTACGATTGCCTGTCGGTTATACCCAAACATGTGGCGAAATTTGGTAGATTGCACATCTGTGACGGCTGTCACTGCATCAGCCGGATATTGTTTATTTCAGCTATGCTAGTCAACCCAAGCCGTCTGTTTTTTGTCGGGCTTCGCTTCACAAACACATGAATGCCGCACAGCAACCTGCCCCTCTGATAAATAGCCCAATTAAAACAAGAAGATATCTTTTTCGTTGAGCAAGTAAGGAAACTCTTCGCTGCTTAAGAAGCGCAGTTGGCGCTCGCGGGCATTTTCATCTTTGATCGCTTTCTTGTCGCCCTTGTTCTCGGAGTAAGCCGGCTGACAAAAAACCATTGAGTGGTCAAAGGGAACGTCCAGCCCATGCCAGAAAAACTCGCGCAGATCGGTTTCGTCTCCGTCAACTGGCACAGTTGGTCCAGAGAAAATAGTCTCCAGCCCGGCTTTCTTGGCGGCCCGATGGAAACGTGAATTCTTGTCATGATCCCCTGCTGGCCCCACCAGAGCGGGCTTTGGCACTTTCATCAAGGATGCAACGTTGAGCACACGCTGCGCAACGGCGCTGAAGGCCATCAAATCCTCATCAAGCGCGATGAATGCGGGCGCACGGAGGTAGATTTGTTGAAACAGCTCAATTTGGGCAGCGATCTCTGCTTCCAAGATCTCATCGGGCAACAGATTTAATGGTGCCCGCATATAGTACCAGAGTTTTGAGGGGAACTGAGCGCCGAAGGCACTTTCTCCCATCGGCGTGAGAGGAGCTGCGCCTTTCGACAGCCGAATGGTGACACCGACCTTGGTGTTTTGCTCGGCCCAAGAGACAACATCACGCAGCTGATAGAACTCTTTTTGCCACAAGTCGCCTGTCACAACGCATCCTACTGCGGACAAGCGGCCTGCGATGATCAGATCACAGATCGCCCGATCCACACCGAAGCTTGTACCAAACTCCAAGCTGGTGAGCAGTATGCGTTTCATGGGGCCCCGCCTTTGCGGACTCACCTTGTCCGAGCATTTCAATTAAAACGCACGGAGGAGATAACGCAAGGTGATAGCTCCCATATCACTCGTTTTTGAGGGGTGGCGGCACAAAACCACCAGTATCCTCAGGATGTTCGAGAAGATAAATGCGGATTCCCTCTATGCGAGCACTGCCCGTTTTGCGGGGTATCTCGGTGAGTCGCTCCACTTTCTCGAAATATTTCTCCAGCTCCGATGAACGATCCCGGCGCTCCTCTACGACATAGAGCAGGCGCTCGCCCTTGGGCTCTTGTAGGCCCTCAGGGATCATTGCATAGCGCAAGCGCTCGTTGAACTGATAGACGCCAAGTCCGGAGCGTTTCAGAGCGTTGCTCAATTGCCCCGTCATACCGTAGCTGGACGTGATTACCCATTCAGCATCTGATGCAAGGGCCAGTTCTTCTACTGCCGCGCCAATCTCCTGCCAACCGCGCAACTGGTGCGTTGGGTCTTTTCGACCCAAACCATCATAGAGCGGATAGAGGGCGTGGATGTACACCAGGAATGCAGCGATGAAGCCGAGCCCCAGCGCACCGAACGCCAGCTTTTCATGCCATGCTGCGCGCTTGGCGGAAGCACGCGCTATGGCAAAGGCGGCAAACAACGCAAAGGTTGGGTATAGGGGCGCTGGCCAATTGCCTTGGACGCGCGAATGAAAAGAGTGAAGCGTCAGGTAGACGAGGAACGGAAGAATTGTGAGCAGCAAGAGGCTGCCCACACTGTCTTTTCGCATAAACCCTTTGAACAGAGGCACCGCGCCCGCAACAGCCAGAATGAAAATCAGCGGGTTTAAAAGACCAGCAACCGCACCAACGTACTCACCGATATACTTCAGGGTGTACTCTCGCGCGACGACCCGGCCAAACTGCTTGGTGAAGGAGATCCATTCGTGGTTAGCGTTCCAGATCAACACGGGAGAAAAGACAAGAACAGCCAGCGCGCCTCCAGCCCAGAGCTGCCATGTGAGGAAGTGGCGCCGGTTTTGAGGAACCCAGAGCAGCCACAGCACGATACCCACGCCGAGAAAGAGTACGGAGTATTTGGAGAGCAGTCCGAAGCCCGCACATACACCGACAACAAGCCACCAGTATGGGTTTTGCGAGTGGTGGAGTTCAGCCAGCGCCCACAACGCCATGCCCCAGAACAACACGGAAGGGGCATCTGGTGTAGAGATCAGCGAGCCCACTCCGACCAGAATGCTGGCGTTGAGAAGCAAGACCGACCATCCGGCAACGCGTTCATCGAAGAGCAGAACTGCAGTGCGCCAAAGAAAAACGGACCCGATAGCCGCACTCAAGATGCTGATCAGCCGCACACCAAGGGCGGTGTCGCCCACGAGGGATTGCCCCAGCCAAATCCACCAGCCGACCATGGGCGGGTGATCATAATAGCCAAGAGCAGGGTATAGCCCCCAGAGCCGATAATAGGCCTCATCTTCTACAAGGCCGATGTTCATGCCCGTTGCAAGGCGGGCGACACTCAGAGCGGCAACAACCAACATCAGGTTGAATGGTTGCAGATACCAAGGCAAAGGCGTGCGTTCAGTCACCCGGTCATCCCCCAAAACGATACGGTGGTTTTAACTCTGGCGCCAAGTGAGCGTTTTGCTTGCCACGTAGTTCCACACAGCCCCCATAAGCGCACCGGCGGCCCCCGCCAGCCACCACAATGGCTGTTGAGCGTAGATCAGCTCCGCGACACCCACATTGGCGAGAACGCCGAAGCTACAGACAAGATAGAAGGTCAATAGCCCCCTGAACCATGCTGCGCCCTTGAGCCGGCGGTCTCGATAGGTCAGGCGATTATTGAGAAAGAAGTTGGAGGTCATGGCCACGAAAGTGGCCACAAGCTGGGCTGCGCTGAACTCTGCGATCTGTGTCGCAAGCAGTGTTTTTAGAACGATAAGGTGAACGATAACACCGGTTGCACCAACAAAAGAGAACATGAGGAAGCGGATGGACAGACGATCATGGAACAACTTGGCCATAAGCAGGCCGAGATAGTCCATGGTCACCAGCGTATCCAGCTTGCTCTCTCCATGAAGGCGCTCTCTGAAAACAAATGGGAGTTCCTTGATGCGAAGCGACCCATTGGAGGTGGCCACGATATCCAACATGATCTTGAAGCCCTGAGAAGACAGCGAAGGGACCAACTCCTCAAAAGCCTCACGGCGCAGCATGAAGAACCCACTCATGGGATCAGAGAGTTCAACTTTCAGGAAACGGCGGGCCAGTGAGTTGGCAAGATTTGATCCCCATTCACGGAATGCCGACAGACCGTCGCCAACCTCCCCGCCTTCCACATGGCGAGAGGCAATCACAATATCATGCTGGTCGCTTCGAAGCTCTTCGAGCATACGCGGCAGCAGCGTCTCATCGTGTTGAAGGTCGGCATCCATGACCGCCACAAACTTGGCTGAAGAGGCAAGCATGCCCTCAATGCAAGCGCCTGACAGGCCACGACGGCCAACGCGCCTGATCACTCGCATTCGGCTGTCTTGCTGACCGATCTTCTTGGCAACTTCCGCGCTTCCATCTGGGGAATTGTCATCAACAACAATTACTTCCCAAGCAACGCCCTTCAGGCACTGCTTCAGCGCCTCAAAAACGAGTGGAATGTTCTTGCTCTCATTATATGTGGGAAGAACAATGGACACCTCAGCAATGGCATTATGACCAGTGAGGTTGCTGGAAGTCGCTTCTGCGGTCAGGGTCGAGCCGGACACGTGAATTCTCCAGTTGGAAATCGTCAGGTTCTCAGCGGAACGCGGAGCACTTGTTGGGCGGGACGTTAGCTGTAAATATCGATAATGCAAGCACTGTTTAATAAAATCACTCGGGATTCCAGCGCGCTCTTGCCTTGCCCTTGATACCTGTATGGTCTAGGAGACATTTAACGAGTGGCTTTACAGTCGCCGCCTAAAACAGTCCGCACAGTTCCTAGGGATGAGTAACCCTCATGGCAAAGAAAAAGAGTGCAAAGCTAAAGGCAAGATTGCCCCGCGGCTTTGTGGACCGGGGGCCTGCTGAGCTTCTGGCAATGGATCGCATGCTCAAGGTCATCAAGGAGACCTATGAGCTCTACGGTTTTGAACCTGTTGAAACCCCACAGTTCGAATATACGGATGCGCTTGGAAAATTCCTGCCTGATCAGGACCGCCCGAACGCAGGCGTTTTCTCGCTGCAGGATGACGATGAGCAATGGATGAGCCTGCGGTATGACCTGACCGCGCCCCTCGCCCGTCATGTGGCTGAAAACTTTGACCATCTTCCAAAGCCATATCGCAGCTACCGCGCTGGATATGTATTCCGCAATGAAAAGCCGGGGCCGGGCCGCTTCCGCCAGTTCATGCAGTTTGACGCGGACACCATCGGCGCGCCCTCCGTTTCTGCGGACGCGGAAATCTGCATGATGGCTTCCGATACAATGGAACGCCTGGGGATCGCGCGGGGCGATTACATCATTCGCGTCAACAACCGCAAGGTGCTTGATGGTGTGATGGAAGTTATCGGCCTTGCTGGTGACGAACATGCAGAGCGCCGTCTGACGGTTCTGCGCGCCGTCGACAAACTCGACCGACTTGGCGTCCAAGGCGTTCGCTTGCTGCTCGGTGAAGGCCGCAAAGATGAGAGCGGCGACTTTACCAAGGGCGCAGGCCTTGATGAGAAAGCGGCAGATGTTGTGCTGGCGTTTGTGGAGGCAGGTGCCGATACGGCCTCTGGCACAATCGACAACCTGCGCAAGCTGATTGCAGACAGCGCCGTTGGCGCAGAAGGCGTTGAAGAACTGGCCACGATGGCAGCTCTATTCGATGCCTCTGGCTACTCTGATGGCCGTGTTCTGATCGACCCTTCCGTGGTTCGCGGTCTCGAATACTACACAGGTCCGGTCTATGAAGCGGAGCTGACTTTCGAGGTGAAAGACGAAAAGGGCAATCCGGTCCGCTTTGGTTCCGTTGGTGGCGGCGGCCGGTATGATGGCCTGGTCTCTCGCTTCATGAGCCAGCCTGTACCTTCCACCGGCTTCTCCGTCGGTGTTTCCCGCCTGATGGCTGCGCTCAAGGTGCTGGGCAAGCTGGGTGACGAGCAAATCGTGGGCCCAGTTGTTGTATGCGTCATGGATCGCGATACGGAAAGTCTCGCCCACTATATGCGCATGGTGCAGGAGCTGCGGGACGCAGGCATTCGTGCCGAAATGTTCCAAGGCAACCCCAAGCAGTTCGGCAAGCAGCTGCAGTATGCAGACAAACGCAACTCCCCTTGCGCCATCATCCAAGGCTCTCAGGAGCGCGAAACCGGCGAAGTTCAGATCAAGGATCTGATCGAAGGCAAGCGTCTTTCTGAAGAAATTGAAGACAACAAGACCTGGCGGGAGAGCCGTCCGGCACAGTTCGCTGTTAAGACGGAAAACCTGGTCGAGGAAGTCCTGAAGCTTTTGAAGTCTCAGGAAGAAGACCGACAAAAAGAACGCGAGAGCTGAGCACATGACTTCGGGCGACGCACGCATCACGGCATTGAGCCGACTGTTCACATCGACAGGCTATGAGGAGGTGTCCCCTCCTCTGTTGCAGCCTGCTGAAACGTTCCTTGATCTGGTCGGCGAAGACCTGCGTCGACGCCTGTTCCTCACACATGGTGAGGATGGTCATGAACTATGTTTGCGGCCCGATTTCACCATACCCGTTGCACGACATTACCTGCAGAGCGGAGCGTCAGATCGCGTTGCCGCCTACTCCTATGCCGGTCCGGTGTTCCGTCAGCGCGCTGGCACAAGCGGTGAAACCTTGCAAGCAGGGGTGGAGTCCATTGGCCGCACCGATGAAGAGCAGGCTGACGCGGACATGCTGAGCCTCGCTCTGGAAGCAGCAGAGCTTCTGAATGCGGAAGACTACCGGGTGCGCATTGGTGATGAGGGTCTGTTTGTCGCGGTTCTTAAAGCACTCGAAATTCCAACGGTTTGGCAACGCCGATTGCGAGATGTGTTTGGCACCCGCCCAAGCCTTGATGCGGTGATCGAACGCATGACGGGCGATGAAACCGCGCCTGAAGGCAAGCTTGGCCTGCTGGCCGCCATGGAAGGACAGGATCCGGAAGCGGCTGTGGCCGTGGTGGAAGATCTGCTCTCCATCGCAGGCGTTGCTGCTGTTGGGGGGCGCACGGCTCACGAAATCGCCGAGCGTTTCATGGAACAGGCCGCGCTCCGTTCTGGGTCCGGTGTCGACAAGGATGCGCTCGGACGCCTGAAGGCCTATCTCGACATCTCCGGCCCACCGCCGGACCGCGCTGTTGAAACGCTGCATGCCTTCTCTCGGGAAACTGGCTTGGAACTTGATGCCTCCATTCAGCGGCTCGCGAAACGTACGGACCTGATGGCCGAGCGTGGCATTGATATCTCCCAGCTGGAGTATTCCGGCGATTTCGGTCGTCGGCTTGACTACTACACCGGCTTCGTCTTCGAAATGCACGCCAAGCGCACCGCACATCTTGGCCAGTTCATGGGCGGAGGCCGCTATGACAAGCTGGTGGAGTTGCTCGGCGCGCCAAAGCCGGTGCCAGCGGTTGGCTTCACCACCTGGCTGGATCGCATCTGAGAGAGGGCAAATCGATGAGTGAGAATTTGATCGTTGCACTGCCCTCCAAAGGGCGGCTTCAAGAAAAGACAGAGGCCTTTTTCGCCAAAGCAGGCCTGAAAATCGAACGTCCGGGCGGTGAACGCAACTACCGGGGGAACATCAAAGGCATCGACGGTCTCGAGATCGCTTTCCTTTCCGCCTCCGAAATTGCGCGTGAGATCGCCGCTGGGACCGTGCACTTTGGCATTACCGGGACAGATCTTGTTCGCGAGAACATCGACCGCCCGGAAGAAAAAACGCATATCGTCACACCGCTTGGCTTCGGCCATGCTGATGTTGTGATCGCCGTGCCAAAAGCATGGATTGATGTAACGACCATCGCCGATTTGGCAGATGTGGCGTCTGACTTCCGCGCCCGCCACGGTTCCCGCATGCGCATTGCAACCAAGTATGTGAACATCACGCGGCAGTTTTTTGCCAGCCACGGCATTCTGGATTACCGGATTGTCGAGAGTGCAGGCGCAACGGAAGGGGCTCCGGCTGCAGGCTCAGCCGAGATGATCGTGGACATTACCTCCACTGGCTCAACGTTGGAGGCAAATGCGCTGAAGGTGCCCGAGGACGGCGTGATGATGCAGTCACAGGCCCACCTTGTTGCGTCTCTGACAGCGCGTTGGTCTTCGCAAAACCTTGAGGTTGCCCGGCAGGTCCTTGACCAAATCGCCGCACAAGATGAAGCGCAGAAGCTCAAGGAAGTACGCTGCACCGTGAAAGATGCAGAAAGCGTTGCCAAGCAAGCCGTTGAGAAGTTCGGCTGCAGCGCTCCTTTTGAAAGCGCGAAGGATGCCGTTCTTACCCTACATTGCCCGTCAAAGGCTGTGGCCGAGGTGGCTGGCTGGCTGCGTGCCAAGGGTGCGCCATTGGTCAGCGTTGCTGGGCTGGATTATGTCTTTACCACCGAAAATCCGCTGTTCGACCCACTTAAAAAGCGGGTCTCCAGTTAGCTGCGGACCTTCATCTGAGGTCGAGGTTTAGTTGGATACCAGTAGAAGCCGCCTCGGGGCGGCTTTTGCTTGAGCGATAGCTGGAGCGCAGCGTCATTATGGGCGCTCGGCTGCAGACCGCGCCGCCTCAACCACTTCACGAAAGGCACACCCTTCCACATGGTCATTGACCATGCCCATGGCCTGCATGAACGCATAAACGGTGGTCGGGCCTACGAAGCTCCAGCCACGCTTTTTCAAGTCCTTGGACAGCTTTGTGGAGGTGACTGTCTTGCCGAGTGCTGAGAGGGCTTCATAGTCAGCTTTTTCAGGCCGCTCATCGGCACCGGGCTCCCATGACCAGAAGTACTTGGCCAGCGAACCAAATTCTTCCCGCAGCTCCAGAGCACGCTTGGCGTTATTGATGGTGGAGTTGATCTTGCCGCGATGGCGGACGATCCCCGCATCGTGAACGAGACGCTCGACATCGTTTTCATCGAACAGGGCAACTTTCTCAAAGTCGAAGGCAGCGAATGCAGAGCGAAAGTTCTCCCGCTTTCTTAGGATCGTGATCCACGAGAGACCTGACTGGAATCCTTCGAGACAAATCTTCTCAAAAAGGCGTTGATCGTTGAAGACAGGCCGCCCCCACTCCTTGTCGTGGTAGTCCTTGTAAAATGGATCGCCCCCATGCCACCAGCAGGTGCACACACCATCTTCACCGCGCAGCAATCCCTTCGGTGCCTCTTCAATCTCAGACATCCTCTTGCTCCCCCGCCTTTTGTTCATTTTTTGTTCTAACACAAAAAGGAAAGGCTTCAACAACAATGAGCATCTCATCCCTGTTGAAGCCTCAAATCGTGCTTAATTAAGCAAACAGTGCGTCGATATCGTCCTGAGAGACAACACCTTCTTCGCCATCCAAAGATGGACCATGAAGCAGGGCCTCATTTTCATCCTTTGGCGGCTCTTCCGGCACCTCAACATCCTTGAAGCTCTCCAGCCCACCCCAGATTTCCATCATACGGATGATGCGCTCTTCCACGAAGGAGAGCGTTGCCACCACCTTGGTGATGCGCTGGCCGGTGAGATCCTGAAAGTTACAGGCCTCGAAAATGGTGATCACTCGTTCCTGAATGTCATTCACCATCCCCTGATGCTCGTCAGGAATGAAACCTCCCAACGTCGCAGCAATTTCATCAATGTGTTCCGCAGAACCCAGAATTTGCTCGGTCGCCCCTTCAGTGCCCCGCACGATAGCGTCGAGCTCATTGGCTACGTGGCTGCGGGCTGGCTCGTTTTGAGCCGCTTTGCGATGCAACGCCGCGATTTCGGTTTTCGTCTTCGCAATCGCATCGTGGATGGCATCCAGCTCCACCTTCAACTTCGCGGCTTCGCCAAGTTCTTGACGAAGTGCACTCGTGAGGTGTTCAGAGATGGTGCCCGCATCCGGCTGCGGCTGAATTAACGTCTTCAGTTCAGCCAGCTCACGCATGACTTCGCGGTGCCGCAAAGTATCGCCTACACCAATGTCAGCGTCATCGCCCATGCTGCGATCGAAATGGGCTTCAGCGCGATACGCCCGTCTTGCAACTACCATTCCCACTCCAGACTTCCCTTCAGTCTCAGCAATAGCGCTTAGTGCACCACACTTTTTCCGAGGATATCTTTGGCCTACAACTCAATCGAGTCGCCCCAGGACCACCAAAACCTCGAATCACACCAGTTTTCTGAAGGCTAATCAGCGCCCCCTTAAGAATTGATTTCTTCACGGAGGGACCGCCGATTTGCCTGTTGATGCGCACAAGAATTACGCCTCAATTGCGCACTTCATATAACATGGAGCTAAACTATTCAATAAAGGCTAAACTATTAATAGTTTACCTCTTATTTACCATGGCTAAATATCTGCGGAGATATACTTGCGCTCTTAACCCATGGTTTCTAGTTGGCGTTTAGCTTATGGGTAGTTGCTGCAGCTTTGGGGAACACTGATGATCCGCTTTGGACAAATCTGTTTGGCGTTTTCTGCGGGTTTTACCGCGCTGACATTGGGGTTTTCAGCTCATGCTGAGTTCACACCGCGCGCTTCTGCTCCGCCACCAGTTCTAAGCCCAAACCTATCTGATCCGTGGGTCATGCAAATCGCGCCACAGAGCAATCGCGTTTTCAACCAGAGGCAGCGCCAAATCGTTGCGACCCCGCCGCCGACGCAGCAGCGAAGCTTTGCGCAACCGCAGCGCCGCCAAATTCCCTCTAAGTATCTGCCAACGACGGTTAACTATACCGGAAATTACAAGCCGGGAACGATCATCATCGATACGAACGCCCGTTACCTCTACCATGTGTTGCCGAACAAAAAAGCGCGCCGCTATGGGGTTGGCGTTGGTCGTCCAGGCTTCGAATGGGCTGGAACACACAAGGTGACACGGAAAGCGGAGTGGCCAGACTGGCGGCCGCCGGAGTCCATGCTGCAGCGCCGCCCTGATCTGCCCCGTTTTGTTCCCGGCGGCCCTAAGAACCCACTGGGTGCGCGCGCGCTTTACCTAGGCTCAACCCTCTACCGAATCCATGGGTCAAACGAACCTTGGACCATCGGTCAGGCCGTTTCTTCCGGCTGCATCCGCATGCGCAATGAAGATGTCATGGAGCTCTACACCCAGATACCGGTCGGCGCGACTGTCATCGTTCAGTAGATTAACTGCGGGATGGCAAGAGACGCTGCTTCAAACAAAGTTCAGCGTCTCATGTATCGTCAGGTGTTTGCGGAACACCTCAGCCCATTGGCGTTTATCTCCGGTCCATTCGCTTGAATCTGGCTCAAGGATGTGCAGGTGGTCATACTCCACATCCACGACCTTTTCCTCGTGTGACACCACAAGCAGGTCGTAGTCTTTAGCAAAAAAGGCGCGCAGGCTCGCTTTCAGCTCTTCAAGATGTCGCTGCTCGAAATGAAACGGGCCAAGTTCCGTTTCTTCCGCGACCTCATCCAGATTGTTCTGAGAGTTTGAAAGCACGAACAGCAGATGCTGCGCGTTCCGCAATTCCAGAAAACGTTTCTTTAAATAGCTGAACCGGGAGGTCTCGTTCTCAAAGTACCGATCGACGTCTGCGATGCCATCTTCACCGCGAAAATGATGAAAGAAGCGAATGCCATACGGGTGCCAGGTTGGGTGGCCGGGCCCCTCTTCAATCTGCTCTCGGGTAAAGAGCGGAAAGCCATCGTCGAGCAACTTTGCCAGACCTTCCGGCGGCGTGATCAAGCCGTCAAAAAAGTGGGATACGTGCTGCACGGGCTCGCCAATGAGGCTCGAAATCAGCTCGACGTGTGTTCTTATCTGTCGTGCGCTTTGGCATGAAATGCCTAAACTGACAACGGCAGTGTTTTGTCCGGCAGCTGACATGATGGGCGCCTTGTTATCCGAATAAACACGATTGTTATTCGTTTAAAGTTAGTGCGCGCTACCCAGAACCACAAGTCAGGCCTCCAGTCCTTCGGGTGCTGGACCTCCATAAATCCAGTCCAACAACTCGACGGTGTGAACGACCGGAACGCCTGCCTTAACGCCAAGTTGAGTGATGCAGCCAATATTACCGGTCGCAATAAGGTCTGGATCTGTGCGTGCAATATTTGCCAGCTTGCGATCTCGCAGTTTCACGGCGATTTCTGGCTGCAGAATGTTGTAGGTCCCCGCAGAGCCACAGCACAAATGCCCTTCTGGTACATCCTGGACCGTGAACCCAGCGGCTCTGAGCAGATCCTTTGGTTCTCGGGTTATTTTCTGGCCATGTTGCATTGAGCATGCGGAGTGGTAGGCAACAGTCAGCGCAGGCTGTCGCTCTGGCGGGCCAAGCTCCTTGTCTTTGAGAAACTCAGTAATGTCCTTGGCAGCTGCAGACACCCGGTCTGCTTTGGCACGATACGCCGGATCTTCTCGAAGCATAAATCCGTAGTCCTTGATGGTGGTGCCGCACCCTGACGCTGTAATGATGATCGCATCCAGCCCATCGCCGTCCATCTCGCCTATCCATGCGTCCACGTTGCGGCGCGCATTTTCTAGGGATGCCTGTTCCTTGCCCATGTGATGCACCAATGCCCCGCAGCACACCTCATTTTTGGGGAACACAATGTCGTATCCCATGCGCGTGAGCAGCCGCACGGTGGCATCGTTGATGGAAGGCTTTAGCACCGGCTGCGCGCAGCCTTGCAAAATCGCCACACGCCCCCTTCTGACGGTGGTGGCAGGGACTTTCTCTGCACCAGCAAACGCTGAAGGCTTCGGCGCTTTCGAGGGAGCCAAAGACAACATGGCCGCAAGGCGGAGGAACGGTCCGCCTAGCTTGCTGAACAGTCCACCCAGCGGCTTCATGTAGGAGGCAGCAATCAACGCCCAGCGAAAGCGGCTTGGAAAAGGCAGAATCAGCGCCAGAATTGCCCGCAACAACCGGTCGTGAAACGGACGCTTGTAGGTTTTTTCGATGTGCATCCGCGCATGATCGACCAGATGCATGTAATGAACACCCGAGGGACACGTGGTCATGCACGCCAGACAAGACAGGCACCGGTCAATGTGCTTGACCACTTTCGTATCCGCTGGGCGATCGTTCTCCAGCATGTCTTTGATGAGATAAATTCGTCCGCGCGGACTGTCCAACTCATCCCCCAGCAAGGTGAAGGTGGGACAGGTTGCGGTGCAAAATCCGCAGTGAACGCATTTGCGCAAGATCTTCTCAGATTCCGCTAGATGAGGGTCTTGCAGCTGCTCGGGGGTAAAGTTGGTTTGCATGACCTAGACTCCCGGATACATGCGCCCGGGATTCAGTATCCCATGCGGATCAAATTGTTGCTTCAAGCGACGGGTCAGGGCCGCAAGACCGGGATCGAGCGGTTGGAAAACTTCCGCACTAGCCCTCAAGGTTGGACTGCCGCGCACCAGAGTGGCATGCCCTCCGCCGCATTTTCTTAAGGCCTCACGCAACGCAGTACCGTCGTTTTCGGCGGGGTCACTGACCCAAAGCAAGCCTCCAGCCCAATCGCGAAGCACCACAGCATCCTGAGACAGGCCGGAGATGAAACTCTCGGCGTTTGTAGGCGCAACCGAGACACGCCAAAGGGTCGTCTGGCTTCCCGTGAACGCATCCAGCTGACGTAGTGAGCGCCATAGCTTTCTCGAGCCATCCGCTTCCAGCACATCGATGGCCCCAAAGCCAGAGAGTTCTCGCTTCAAGGTACCAATGCGATATTCGACGGAAGCAGGAATGCCCTCAAGTCGGAGAGCTGTGACGCTTTGGGTCCCCGCAAACTCGCCTTTCACAGAGGCTGCCAGCGCTGGTGGAATGTAGGCCGCAGAGGAAACCTCAGCAGAAGACCCCATGGCCGCCGACATGGCGTTTGTGGCCTGCTGGCCATCCAGCCCAAACAGGCAGAGTGTTTTTTCTTGCGCGGCCTTTGGGGCCACTTTGACGGTGATTTCAGAGGCGACGGCAAGCGTGCCCCAGGAAGAACAAAATGCTCGGGCCAGATCGTAGCCCGTTACATTTTTGACCACGCGCCCGCCTGCCTTGAACAGCTCTCCGCGACCGGCCACCGCTTGCAAGCCAAGCACATGATCGCGCGCGGCACCAGCCTTGAGGCGGCGCGGGCCCGCGAGGTTGGCCGCCAGAGCACCGCCGAAGGTGCCCTTTCCCACTTCCCCGCCCAGCACTGGACCATAATCTACGGGTTCAAAGGCAAGTTCCTGGCCTTCGCTTTCAAGAAGGCTCTCAATCTCCGCGAGAGGCGTGCCCGCCTTTGCGGTCAAAACGAGTTCGGAGGGCTCATAGTCGACAATGCCTTTCAACTCCGAAAGCGCCAGTGTATGTGCGCCCTGCACCTGCCTTCCCAGCGCTGTTTTCGTGCCGGTACCCACCACTTCGAGCGGTTCGCGTTCGGCAGCTGCCCACTTCACCAGTTCTTCCAGCTCGGCCGCGTTCTTGGGCCTGAAGCTTTCTCCCATTGTCGACCTCCCAAAGCCGATTTTCTGTTTTTCAGCTGATTAGAACCGAGGTATGTCGGGGAACGGCAGCTGCCCTTTGTGAACATGCATGCGGCCCAACTCTGCGCAGCGATGCAGCACAGGAAACACCTTTCCTGGGTTCAAAAGCTGCTTTTCATCAAAAGCGCACTTCACCCGTTGTTGCTGTTTGAGATCATCTTCCGTGAACATTTCTGGCATCAGATCACGTTTCTCAATGCCAACGCCATGTTCACCGGTCAGCACCCCCCCGACCTCCACGCATAGACGCAGGATATCCGCCCCAAAGGCTTCTGCTGCTTCAAGCTCTCCCGGCTTGTTTGCATCATACAGGATCAAAGGGTGCAGGTTGCCGTCTCCGGCATGAAAGACGTTGGCGCAGCGCAGATCGTGCTTCACACTCAGATCCTGCATACGGCGCAAAACTTCGGGCAAAGCCTTCCGTGGAATGGTGCCATCCATGCAAAGGTAATCTGGTGAAATGCGGCCCACTGCGGGGAAAGCGGCCTTCCGACCCGCCCAGAAGGTGTTGCGCTCCTCTTCACTCTGCGAAACACGCAGGTAGGTGGAGTTGTTGGCTGTGGCGATGGCGCTGACCCGATCAAGCAGGTAATCTACCTCCGCCTCCGGCCCATCCAACTCAACAATCATTAGGGCTTCCACATCTAGAGGATAGCCTGCATGAACAAAGTCCTCTGCCGCATCGATGGCGAGCTTGTCCATCAACTCCATACCACCTGGAATGATGCCTTCACCGATGATCTCCGCTACGCACTGCCCCGCTTCTTCTGAGGTCGGAAACCCGATCAGTGCGGCACGAGCAGTCTCCGGCTTCTGCAGGATGCGAACGGTGACTTCGGTCACAACGCCCAGCAACCCTTCCGAGCCGGTCATCAGCGCCAGAAAATCGTAGCCTTCGCTATCCAGATGCTTGCCGCCAAGGCGAATGATCTCGCCAGTCATAAGCACCATTTCCAGCCCCAGCACGTTGTTGGTCGTGAGGCCATACTTCAGCGAATGCACGCCTCCAGAGTTCTCGGCAATGTTGCCACCGATGGAACAAGCTATCTGAGAGGACGGGTCTGGTGCGTAGTAGAACCCTTCATGTTGGACCGCATGCGTAATACCCAGATTGGTCACACCGGGCTGGACCACAACGGCGCGGTTCTCGAAGTCGATATCGAGCACCTGATTAAACTTCATCATGGACATCAGGATGCCATCAGCCAACGGCAGTGCGCCGCCAGAAAGCGAAGTCCCTGCGCCACGAGGAACCACTTTCACATCGTTATCATAGCAATACTTGAGAACTCTGGAGACCTGATCAACAGTCTCTGGCAGGACCACGGCCAGCGGCAGCTGACGGTACGCTGTCAGCGCATCAGTTTCATATGGCCGAAGTTCAACTTCCTCCGAAATCACCCCCTCTCCCGGGATGATCTGCTGCAAGTCCTGCACAATTTTCATCTTGTTTCGGAGCAGCTTTTCAGAGGGCTTTGGCATGGCAATGCCGGACATGGGCTTCCTCCCAGTGCGCGTGTCTTTGTCCCCTGTGGCTCTTAAATGGCCCTTCGTTTTCGTTTTGGTAGTTTCCCGTAAATGTGGCACAAAGCAATACATGCCGATATAGCAATAATGTCGAACTACTCTTTCCCTGAGAGAATTAGTGAGCCCGTAAGAGAGAATGAGCACTATTTCTGAAATGGAGATTTTCACGCACGTGGTTGCAAGCGGCGGCATGTCGGCAGCAGCGCGTGAACTCGGGCTTTCGCCAGCGGTTGTTTCAAAAAAGCTCAGCAAGCTTGAACAGCGGCTCGGCACTCGTCTGTTGCAACGAACAACGCGGCAGATCGCTCTCACGGAGGCTGGGCAAGGCTACTATGAGCGGGTACTCGAGATTCTGGCTTCCATAGATGAAGCGGAGGCGTATGTCTCCCGCCGGTCGTCAGCTGTTCAAGGCCTGCTGCGCGTCTCGGCACCCACATCATTTGGGCGCATGCACATTGCCCCGCATCTGAACCAGTTCTTGTTGAACCACCCGGAAGTTACCCTGCAGCTCGATCTCTCAGACACCTTCGTGGACATTGTTGGGGAGGGGTATGATGTGGCGATCCGTATCGGGCATTTGGAAGATTCCAGCCTCGTTGCCAGGCGGCTAGCTCCGATACACCGGATTCTCTGTGCAGCGCCGGGATATCTGGAGCGTCATGGACCGGTGTATTCTCTCGAAGATCTTCTGGAAAACCATGTGTGTCTGGCTGCGACCCAGCAGGAGCTTTGGCGGCTGGAAGGACCAGAAGGAGATGTTACCGTTCACTCCCGTGGTCCGCTGCGCACCAACTCAAGTGAAGTAGTTCGCGAGGCGGTATTGGCGGGGGTTGGCGTTGCCCTTCGCTCCACGTGGGATGTGGGAGAAGAGCTCCGGCAGGGAAAACTGGTCGCCATACTGCCGGTTTATCGCGCTTCTCGGCACATTGCCCTTCAGGCTGTCTACCCATCTCGCCATTTCGTTCCTGCAAAGCTTCGGGCTTTTGTGGAGTTCCTTGCCACGCTCTACAGCCCCCGTCCCTATTGGGATGCGGACCTCCCGGAGATCGGCAATTCGATCAAGTAGGCTTGTTTTTGATTTGAGCCGTTCTAAATCTGCGACAACATGTCGTCATCCATTCCGCTTACCTTAAAGGGAAAGTGGTGGCACCTTTAGAAGAGTTCTTAAAGGTTTAGTGGAGTGGGCAGTCCCAGACTGCCCGACAATCGAGGGAGATTTGTCCGAATGAAGAGACTTGTAGGCGCGCTGGTATCGTTTGGTGTTGCGCTGGCCGCAACCTCGGCCATGGCTGAAGGCGATCCAGGAGCAGGTGAAAAGGTATTCCGCAAGTGCCAAGCTTGCCACGCCGTTGGAGAGGACGCGAAAAACAAAGTCGGCCCGGTACTCAACGGCGTTGTTGGCGCTGGCTGGGGCCATATTGATGGCTATCGGTATTCAAAACCACTGTTGGCTGGCAAAGAAGAAGGCCGCGTGTGGGACATGGAAACGTTGTCTGCATACCTGCGCAAGCCAAAGGATGTGATACCGAAGGGCCGAATGGCATTTGCGGGCCTTCGCAAGGACGCAGACATTGAAAACGTGATCGCGTATCTCAACCAGTACAATCTGGACGGTACGACCAAATAAGCTTGGCAAAGCCTTGAATATGTGATCATGAGGGGGCTGGCGGCCCCCTCTTTTCGTTCCGGCGGACTGTCTGCTGTGTTACGATCACACGTCTTTAGCAAACAAGCCACAAGCTTACCCATGTCGAATGCTCCCAGCCCTCATGTCGGGCTTTTCTCCACTTGTCTTGCAGATACGTTCAGGCCGCAGATTGTTCAGGCCGCACTGGATCTGCTGGAGAAGACGGGCTGTAGGCTTGGCATGCCGCGCGGCCAGAGCTGCTGCGGCTTTACCGCAGAGACTTCCGGGGAGGCCGACAGTGCAAAAGACATGGCTTCGGATGCACTGGCCAGATTCGCTGAGTATGACGTGGTGGTCGCGATATCGCACACTTGTGCGCGCTCGCTTGAGGCCGCAGCTGCTGGGAATTCTGCGCCGCGGATCTATTCCCTCACTCAGTTTCTTTGGGATCACTATCGCCCTGAAAGACCGTTTGGTGCCTATCATGGACGCCTTGCTTATTTGGCCACCAGCCATCGGCCCACTCTGTTTGGCAGCGATACGCCGGGACGTCATCTGCTGGCCAGCCTTGAAGGTGTCGAGCTGATGGATTTCCCAGACATTGGCTCAGACCCGGCAAACGCCAAAGCGCTGCTCTCTGACAAAAAACAGATCAACGGGCTTGCCCGCCGTATTCACCGTTCTGGTGCAGGGCTTTTTGTGGCCGAAGATCTCGGCATGCTCATGAGCCTGTCCGGCCCCTTGAAAGCACTCGGGTCTGGCGTGGAACTACGCCATATTGCAGAGGTTCTTGCAGGCAGGATCAAGAGTGCGCCGATTGGCGTCGGTGGTTGAAGAATACCTGAGAGTTGCATAGCGCTGCGCCAGCCAGATAACCTTTCGCGCAATTGCACGGGGCACTGTTTTCACACCCAATTTCCGCAGGATAACTTTTTTAAAATCGATTAGTGTACTGCTGCGCGTAACCTGTTTCAGTTGCTCACACCAATGACTACCATTAGGGTACGCGCACACGGCAAAGGCCGTACACACCTGTTTTTGCAGGCACGTTTGACTATATGCAAGACCTAGATAACAGCTAACCTCGGGAGCAAATCAATCATGGGAAAGCTTAAGCCTGGTGTTGTCTTCGGTGAAGACTACAAAACCCTTATCGATGCGTGCCGAGAAGGAAAATACGCTCTGCCAGCCGTCAACGTGGTTGGCACCAACTCCATAAATGCTGTTCTTGAGGCAGCTGCAAAAAACAAATCAGACATCATTGTTCAGCTCTCCAACGGTGGCGCTCAGTTTTACGCTGGCCTCGGCATGGAAGATGCTTTCCAAGCGAAGGTTCTGGGCGCAGTGTCCGCTGCTCGCCACGTCCACCTGCTGGCCGAACACTACGGCGTGGCAGTGGTCCTGCATACAGACCACGCCAACCGCAAGCTGGTGCCATGGCTTGAAGCTCTGATCCAGCACGGCGAACAGTTTTTCAAGGACACCGGCAAGCCGTTGTTTTCCTCTCACATGCTCGACCTTTCCGAAGAGAGCATTGAGGACAACCTTTCCGAGAGCGAGCGCCTGTTGAAGATGATGGCACCGCTGCAGATGAGCCTTGAAATTGAACTCGGCGTGACTGGTGGCGAAGAAGATGGCATCGGTTCTGATGAAGACATCGGCGCAGACAATCCCAAGCTGTACACTCAGCCTGAAGATGTCCTGCAGGCCTATGACCGCCTGAACAAGTTGGGTCACTTCTCCGTTGCCGCGTCATTCGGTAATGTTCACGGCGTTTACAAGCCGGGCAACGTTAAATTGCGTCCAGAAATTCTGCGTGAAAGCCAAAAGCTGGTCGCCGAGACCCATAATCTGCCTGAGAACCCGCTGGCACTGGTGTTCCACGGCGGCTCTGGCTCTGACAAAGACAAGATCGCAGAGAGCCTCAACTACGGCGTCTTCAAGATGAACATCGACACCGACACACAGTTTGCCTTTGCAAACCCAGTTGGTGCGTATGTTGAGAAAAACGCTGCGGCTTTCAAATATCAGATCGACCCGGAAGACGGTACGCCCTACAAGAAGCTCTACGATCCGCGCAAATGGCTGCGCGCTGGTGAGCAAGGCATCATTGAGCGCCTTGGTGAAGCCTGCGAAGACCTGCGCTGTGCCGGAAAGTCACTGGCACAATAACGCCGCCCAAAACACAAGCTAGATATGAGGAGAGCCCGGTTTCATGCCGGGCTTTTCCCTTTCGCGGTCAATTCTGTTGGTTGGTGTGGCTGCGCTTCAGGTGGTTCTCCAGAGCCCTTACGAACAGTGACAGGGATACCGTCATGGTGAGATAAAGGAACGCCACCACGTTGTAGGTTTCAAAGAACTGGAAAGTGGAGGACGAATAGATCTTTCCAAGCTGGGTAATATCCTGAACACCCAGTACAGACACCAAGGCGCTGTCCTTGATCATGGCGACAAAATCGTTCCCCAACGGCGGCAGAATGTTCTTCAGCGCTTGGGGCCATACAACGAAGCGGAATGTCTGCCACCGACTTAGGCCAAGCGCTCTTGCAGCCTCTACCTGGCCGGATGACACGCTTTCAATACCGGCCCGGAATATCTCCGCGATAAAAGCAGAGTAGCCTATTGTCAGCGCGATAATGGCACGCCACGTCATAGAGAGGTCGCGTACCAGCAGCTTCTCGATCACACCGGCGTCAATAAAAGGGCTCATTGCGAAGTTGTAAAGCGCAACCAATTGCGGGGCGCCAACGAACGCAATGTAGAACAGGAGAACAAGGATCGGAACACCGCGCACGATCTCGGTATAGAACGTTGCTATCTCACGGATGGCTCTGCTACGCGCGCCCCGCGCCATGGCGACGGCAAGCCCCAGAATGCAAGCAAGAGCGAACGAAACGAACGTCACGAAAAGTGTGACGCCGATGCCCTTTTGGAGCGTGTTCAGGATCTGGGCGTATTGCCCATTGGTTGTTATGAGCCAGAAAAACACAACGGCCAGCAGAATGGCGACAAGGAGCCAGATGGGAAGTTCGCGTTTTTTGGCTTGAGGCATATTTGATCCAAAGAGCTCAAAAGAAAACAGCACGGCCACTTTCATGGCGATGCTGTCCTCAAGATGTTGCTAGAAACAATCGCGGGTCAGCGCTCAGTGCTGCGAGTTGTACTCGTAGAACCACTTTTTGTTGAGCGCATCAAGTGTTCCATCTTCGCGCATGCTCTGAATCGCTGCATTCACCGGCTCAACAAGGTCGGACCCTGGCGTGAAAATGAACCCAAAATTCTCTGAGCCCAGCGGACCACCGACCACCTTGAAGCTGTTCGGAGAAGCGCCCATGTAGCCACGCGCTGATGTTGCGTCCATCAATACCGTGTCTACGTCTTGTGCCCGCAATGCCATGACAGATGCGCCAAAGGTTTCGAACAGCTTGATGCGCGGATTGCTCTCGTCGCCATCAAGCACTGAGTAAACAGCTGTGTAAAAATTCGTAGTACCGGTTTGAGCCCCCACCAGCAGGTCTGGTTTGGCGGCAAAGCTTTCTGCGTCATCGAATCGATTTTCATCTGCACGCACGAGCATGAACATCTCGGAAGTCATGTAGGGCTCGGAGAAATCGACGCGCTTTTTTCTTTCTTCGTTAATGGTGATGCCGTCCATGCCCACATCGAACTGGCCCTGACGAACAGATTCGATCATCGTGTCCCAAGAAGACAGCCGCCAGTCGACCTTGAGGTTCAGGCGTTTCGCAATCTCGTTGAAAGCATCGTACTCCCAGCCGATGCCTTCACCTGTGGCAGGATCCGCAAAATTCAGCGGCGCATAAGCGTTCTCCGTCACGGCGACCACGGTCCGACCACCCAAGTCTGGCAACTCGGCGGCACCCGCAGAGGTCATGCCAAAGGTTACAAAGGCAGCGGCCGCTGCAAGAACTGCTTTCATCCTGTTCATCTGTGAAGTTGTCCTTTTTTATCCCAGCCTGTGGCTGAGTTGCCCCAAAACCTACTGAATCAGCACCGTGATTGTTGACAGGCCGGGGGTTGGTAGGCAATAGGAGCGATTAAGGAAGCACTGAAAAAGTATAGTGCAAACGCCAATAAACAAATAGTGATAGATTATCCGGCAAATAACTTTACCATTTGAGATGCTGGATAATTTTTTGCGGTCCTGAAGAGCACGTGAGCTAAGCAGACTAAGCTTCTCGCCAAGTTCAAGCAGGCGCTACGGAAAGAGCTCAGTGAGTAAACTAGACTCATTTAAGGATGATGACAGTAATGCAGCGCTAGGCATCAGTTTACTGAACTGGGTCTCTGTGTTGTTTCTGGCGTATTTCCTGCTCTGCGCCGTAGGACTGCTGGAAGCAGGCTTCCGCACCCTCTATGCTGATCATGCAGAACACCTGATTCAGGCGGCAACCAACCCTATTACGGGTGTATGTGTCGGCATTCTCGCGACAGCACTTGTCCAAAGTTCATCGGTAACAACCTCAATCCTTGTTGGATTCGTCGCTGGCGGCCTTCCCATTGAGGTCGCGATCCCGATCGTTATGGGTGCAAACTTCGGCACGACCCTCACGAACACCATTGTTGCGCTCGGGTTTGCAGCAAACAGGGAAGAACTGAAGCGCGCCTTTGCGGCGGCTTCGGTCCATGACTGCTTCAATCTGCTTTGCATTGCGTTCTTTTTGCCGCTTGAACTGATGTTCGGCATCTTTGAAAAGATGATCCATGGCATCTTGTCTATCTTGCCCAATGCCAGTTTCGTTCATCATGATCTGACGGAGACCTTCAACTTCATCAGCGCAGCAACCGCGCCATTTGTGCAGGAAGTTGCCAATGGCGTTTCAACCCTGCCTTATCCCGGCGCAGGGGCTTCCTTGATAGCAATCGGGCTTTGCCTCGTTGTATTCTGCATTCACTTTATGAAGAGCCTTCTGCGCGCTCTGCTGGTAGGTTCTTCCAAGCGTATTGCAGAGACGGCCCTCAACCATGGCCCGGTTGCCGGTGTGGCTTCTGGCTGCGCAGCGACAATGCTAACGCAGTCTTCGTCAACCACCACCTCCCTTGTAGTTCCGCTTGTGGGCTCGGGTGCCCTGACAACACGGCAAGTGTACCCCTTCACTCTGGGGGCAAATATTGGCACCTGTATCACCGCCATTCTTGCGGCCTTCGCTGTTACAGGGGCGCGCAATGAGGCCTTTGAGCTGGCTTTTATCCATCTCCTCTACAATGTGCTTGGCGTCAGCATTGTTCTGGCAGTTCCAAAACTCAGATATTTGCCCGCCGCGCTTGCAGAGCGTTTGAGCACAGCGACCCAAGGCAAGCGTGTTTGGATCATAACCTACCTCGCACTGGCGTTTTTTGTAGTTCCAGCCCTCGGCATTCTTGCATTAGGATAACGTCGTCTAGCGTGATCTAGAGACGTATCGATGCCACTTCAAAACCGTGTCCTTCCAGATGGCACCCTCGTTGCCATACCCAGTCGTGGAACGATGATGGGCAATCGCGGCGGGCGCCACCACGACCCGCAAACAAAATGCCTCCTTAAACCCTACCCTCACAGCAAACGCTGGATTTGTTGTCGGCTGAGTTTCAAGGACCGACAGCGTTCGGTTTGGGGAGACAGCTATACAGAACTGTACTTTCTGGATGAGGTCACGGCTCTGGCCGCAGGGCATCGCCCCTGTTTCGAGTGCCGACGCGCGCGAGCGCTGGAGTACGCCGAGCTATTTACCCGGCAAACGCCTCATACTGCCAACTGGGGACCTCCTCGCGCCAGTGCCTACGAAATGGACAGGGCATTATCAAGTCAGCGCCAGCAAACGCACCCCTTGCGCAGCCAAATGGATGCTTTGCCGGAAGGTGCAGTGCTCACGTTCCAACAGGATAACGAGAAAATTTTTGCGGCTAAAGGCCCCTATGGATGGTTGCGATGGACGACCGATTGCTACAAACCGCTGGCAATGGCACTCCCATCCACGGTGGAGCTGGTCACGCCGCCTATCACTCTCGCCATTCTCGGATCGGGTTACAAACCGGAGTGGCACCAAACAGCCCTCGGGCGTTCAACACATCACAAATATTGATTGATTGAATAATAATTATTCGTTTGAGTGAAGAGGTAATTTCGGGAATAAAGGGCTTCAACAAGAATGCGCGGAGCCTCCCATGTCCGAAACGCAAAGTTCGTCACTCCCCCAACTCCGCCAAGCCGAAGTGGCACTAAGTACAAAGGACCTGGCGCTGTATGGCGCCTGTGTCTTTTCTTGGGGTTTCAGTTGGTACGCCATGAAAATGCAGTTAGGCGTACCACCTGAAGTCTCCTTGTTCTGGCGATTTGTGATCGCCTCAACCTGCATGTGGGGTTGGGCTGTGATCGGCAGACATCCCCTGAAGTTTTCGGTCACCACTCATGCGATATTTGCGCTCTTGGGCGTATTGCTGTTCTCGACCAACTTTCTCGTATTCTATTACGGCTCAGCTTATATACCGTCGGGACTTTTGTCGGTGGTGTTTTCGCTGGCATCCGTTTTCAATATTCTTCTGGCCTTTTTGTTCTTTGGAGAGCGGGCAAGCAGACGCACCATCTTGGGAGCGGTGACCGGTTTTGCTGGCGTAGCTCTGATGTTCAGACCTCAGATCATGCAGGACGGCCTGGATCATGGTGCCCTATTGGGTCTTGGCCT
Source organism: Pseudovibrio exalbescens (assembly GCF_028737195.1). Lineage (GTDB taxonomy): Bacteria > Pseudomonadota > Alphaproteobacteria > Rhizobiales > Stappiaceae > Pseudovibrio > Pseudovibrio zosterae. Next base: position 351,133 of record NZ_JAQZAJ010000005.1, read on the forward strand.
GTGCATCGTTGGAACGCTCTGTTTTTGTAGCGGCAACATGGTGTCGTCACGGCTTCAGAAACGGCGAATTTCTGTCATCTCCGCCAGTGCTTGGGGCATGCTCTACGGCACTCTTTTCCTGGGCCTTGAGGCCATGATCATGGGCCGCAGCTTCAACATACTCTGGACACCAGAATATCTTGGTGGACTGGCGTATCTTTCGATAATCGCCTCTGTCATTGCATTTGGTGCCTATCTCACGCTTCTGGGCCGCATTGGCTCAGCGCGAGCTGGCTATGCCACAGTCATGTTCCCTCTGGTGGCTCTCAGCGTCTCCACACTGCTGGAGGGATACACGTGGGGTGCGGACGCCTTGCTGGGCCTGGCATGTGTGTTGTCGGGCAATCTCATCGTGCTCGGCAAGCGTCGCTCCTAACCCCTACTCGGTAACCTCGGTTTCATAGCTGAGGTTACCGACCGCGGTCATGATATGACTGCATAATGCATCATGGATGGGTTCCCTCGCGCCTGTAGAGCGCACCATCGTGATACTGCAATAAGGAAGCCGGGGAAGTCCGTCCTTCTCTCCAAGAACATGCAGCCCCTTTCGAATGGCTGACTCCGGCAGCACCGCTACAGCAAAGCCAGCCATCACAGCACCTGAGAGAGCCGCCGCGCTGGCGCTGGTATAGGTGACTACGTGGGGTACATTGGCGGCGTCCAATGCTCTAATTGCTTCCTTCCGCCATGAACTCGTGACAGGCCCAACAGCAAGACGAACAGGCCGCACATCGCCCAGGCCGTTGTCGGATGCGGTCACCCAGTGCAGAGGCTCACGGCGAATGATGTGTCCATGCACACCGCAATCATCATCCGTAACAATACCGACATCTAATTGATCTTGCTTGATTCTTTCGCCAATCGTCATGCTGCTTTCACAGCTGACCTCAATCGAAATCGCGGGATTGATGCGGCTGAACGTCGCAAGAACGCGTGGCAGCAGACGCTCCGCATAGTCATCTGGCAAACCAAGTCGGATGCGGCCTGCCATTTGGGTGAGGCTGAGCGCACTTACCGTTTCGTCGTTAAGAGCTACCATTCTGCGCGCGTACTCCAGTACGCGGCGCCCATCCTCAGATAGCACCGACTGCCGCCCGCTCTTGGAAAAAAGCTTTAGTTCCAGTCGTTCTTCAAGCTTCTTCATCTGCATGGAGACTGCAGACTGGGTCTTGTGCACCGCCTCACCTGCAAGCCTGAAACTGCCCAATTCGGCAATTGCTACGAAAGTCCTAAGCTGATCGATATCAAGCGAAACGGCCACCCTGCATCTCCCTAAAGTGTGTCCGACAGAACTGATCAAAGACGCTTATCTAATTTGATCAGAAACATTCATTTGTAGAATTAGTCAGACCCTCCAATATATCACATAGAAGGCAACTTCATCAGGAAAACCCTGTATTTCCAATTATCTAACGCCTGTGCAGATCACGCGGAGAGTGGCACAATGACATTAGCTTTCCCTACCCCTACCGAGTACCGCAACCCTAATCGTGCGAATGCTGGTACGTTCGAACCACTTACTTTAAAGAGCACACTGCTGGGTCTGTTTCACGTAATTGTCGATCAGTTGCGGGCGTACCGCAACCGCCGTGCAATTGCTCATTTGGCTGAACAAGAAGACCGGCTGCTCCAAGACGTGGGCCTGACAAGATCTGACGTTGACAGCGCCCTTGCCAGCCATGAAGGCATCGATCCGTCTTGGTATCTGACCTGCCGCGCGAATGAGCGTTATCTGGATCAGATGCGCGAAACCCGCACCATGCGTTAACACTTCGCTCGCACGATCAACGAAAAGGCAAGAAGCTGGTTTCAACCGAAACCAGCTTTATTTTTATTCTGCGGCAATGCGGGTCACGCTCAGATTGTTCAACGATGATTTGATGTGCTCGGCAAGTGCATTCGTCACATTTGCCGAAGCGTTGGGATTGCGAATGAGCGCAATTTCACAGCTTGGCAGATCAGGAAAACCTTCCGCCTCGCCCAAAATGCGCATACCCGGACGGATGGCTGATTCTGGTAGTACCGACACCGCAAGTCCCGAAAGAACGGCTGCGGAGACCGCCGTAGAGTTCCAGCTGGTGTAAAGAATGCGGAAGTTGCGCGACTGCTTGTCGAGTGCCGCCAAAGCCGCCTGACGCCAATCACAACTTGGCCTGCCCAGAGCCAATGGCAGCGGCGTTTCACTTTCAACGCAATGCTGTTCAGAGGCTGTCCACAACAGTGGCTCACGACGGATGATCTCGTCAGTCTCTTGCCGAAACTTCAGCACATGCGTGACGATTGCAATATCCAGTTCATCATTTGCCAGTGCCGCCCGCAGGTCTGGGGTCGGTGCGCAAGTAACAGACACCTCGGCTCCGGGATACGAGCGGGAAAAGCGCGCCATAATCATGGGCAGGAACCGGTCGGCATAGTCGTCGGGTGTGCCGATGCGCACGACGCCTGACACTTCACTCTCATCAAACATTGCGAGAGTTTCATCATTCAACTTAAGCATACGTCGCGCATGATGAAGCAGCCGCTCACCATCTTCAGTGAGCTTTGACTGGCGTCCATCCTTGGTGAAAATGTCGCGGCCAAGCTTTTCCTCAAGGCGCCTCATCTGCATTGAGACTGCAGATTGGGTCTTATGCACCTTCTCAGCGGCGCGGGTAAAGCTGCCAGTATCCACGATTGCAGTTAGCGTTCGTAGCTGATCTAGATCCAATGTTGCCATTTTATGCCCAATCTGCAAACCAAGTGTCGACAGGGAAGCACCCGTTCCACCGCAATTACAACCCTTCTCATCTTATAGGTCCAAGGGCGCAATCCCGCAATTATGCACACGCGTTATTTGCATATGGAGGCAAGGTGTCACGGCATAAACGACTTCCAGAGAGCATATTGTGATTGAAGAAATGGATTAAAAGCCAGCATGCTGTCCATGGCGGGCGATGGCCGTCCGCGCGCATAGCCTTTGAGGAATGCCTCAAGCATTTCCTTGTGCTCTTCCGGCAGGTGTTCTTTCACGGCGTTGCCGACAAAAAGAACTGAGAACACAGGGCCCATCTTCCATGCCCAATCCGGCACGACACGCACCGCGTCATACCAGAAATCCCGCACTTCTTCGTAGGTCTGAGGTACGCCTTTTTTCGCAAGGCGCTGCTGCCCATCCCAAATCTGGATGAACGCCAGCATCTGTTCTCCCAAACGCTGCAATTCATCGGGCGTGGGGTATTTGTTTGGCAAAGCCATCTGGGGGTTGGCGTGCTGAGCGGCCATTTGAGCCAGATAGTCTCCCATCAGCTTCTGGAAATGATGCGACATGGCATCCTGTCCCGGATAGAACAGTTCCCGATCATAGGTCCCAGCCATGCCGCACTCCCTCAGCTCTTCAACGCTGGGGTAGTGTGACACGAATTGCGCCTTAGGTAACTCAGACTTTCTGAGAGAACGTTAGCCAGCAGCTGATCAATTCACTCAAACGAGACGGAAAACGTTGACCGGCTCGTCCCGTCCGCGAAGCTCAAATGAGCCAACGAGATCACCACGTTCAGCCTCTGACAAGTGTTTCACTGTTTCTTCACTGGCAAGCGCGAGCACCTTGGCGTTCGCTTCCACCGTCTTGCCCAGTTCTTGCAGTCGAGAAGCCACGTTCACGGCATCCCCGATTACTGTGTAGTCCATGCGTTCGCTGGAGCCGATGTTGCCTACAACCACAGTTCCAGTATGAAGGCCGATACGCACACGCAGCTTGTCACAAGGTTCAGGGCCGCCCGCGCGTGCAAGAAGCTCCCTCTCAATCAGTTTCACCGCTTCGACAGCGCGCTCGGCATGGTCTTTCATTTCCTCGGGCGCTCCCCAGAAGGCCATAACCCCATCCCCCAGATATTTATCGATCGTGCCGCCAGTTGAGGTGATCAGCTTCGAAATCTCCTCAAAATGAGCGTTGAGCAGGGCTGTTGTTTCTTCTGCCGACAACCGCGACGCAACAGTAGTGAAGCCGGCGATATCAGAGAACATGATTGTCATGGTTCGAAGTTCAGTATTCTTCAAGCCTCTGAAGTCGCGTTCCAGAAGCACCCGAACCAGATCACGCGGCACATACCGGGAGAACGCCTCAAGCGCTCCAATTGCTGCATTGAAACTGGCATTGGTCTCATCCAACTCGCGCAGATGAGAGCGCGGCAATGGTGGTTTACCCTCCAGATCCAGATGCCGAATGTCCATCGCTTTCTCTGCAAGCGCCCGGATTGGCCGTCCCAGTGCACGGCCAAAGAACACCAGTGCTACAAGCCCCACAATCAGCACAGCAACAGCAACCATCACCATACGATTGAGGTTGGTCAGCGGCTGGCCAAACTCAGCAGCGGACATGTAACTTCCAACGAGCAGCGGAATGTTCTGGTGCCTGTTCAACGGCGCGTAAATGAACAGCATGTGCTGCTCGAGGGACTGGTCAACGTGAGCGCCAAAATCCACCCTCAACATTTGCTGTCTACCGCTTCGGTCCCAGATGCGGGGAAGTGGCGTGCCGGTCATGTCAGAGAGTTTGGGAACGGGATGAAGCACGGTGTGCGCGATGTCGTCAAATATCGGCTCGGTGCTTGCCAACACTTTGTCCTTTTGGAACAAAATGAATGGCTTCTGGCCGTCGCGCCAGACCATGCGGTCGAGGAGATGCTCCAGATCACGCACCGGATAGTCGACAGTTATTCGCGCAAGCGCAGTCTCAAACTCCGGCTTCAAATAAACAATCAACCGCAGATAAGTCTCGTTCAACTCACTGTCGAAGTATGGCGGGGCCCAAATCTTGGTCCCATGCTGGGCTTGCTCTGGCACTGAGAGCGGCTTGCCAAGCTTGACGTAGTTTTCGCTTCCGTCTTCGCTCAAGCGCACCACGATGGTGCGCCCATCTGGATAGGTATAGCTGATGCGGCCGATGTTGGTCTGACGAGCCAGAATACGGGCAAGGTGCTGTTGCAATCCCTCCGGCGCTTTCATCAGCTCCCGATCCGTCATGATGTCGGCAATAATCAATCCGACTGTCTCCTCTTGCGAGAAGAATTCGTCGACCACCTCAAGACTGCGCTCGAGCATGAGTTCGCCGATCTCTGCCATCATGCGAGAGGTTTGGCGCTCCGCAGTCCACGTCATGAACAGCAACATGGTGCCGGCAACAGCCAGCAGGAGAAGTCCAAAACCGCCACCCAAGACCCAGGTGATTGGCAGCCGCCAATGGCGCTCGCTTTGTGTCTTGTGGTTGGTGGCGTCAGGCATTCCGGCGTCTCCCAGGTTTTAGAACCAGTCACCCATCCTGGCTTGAACAACAGCCATGGCAGCGACAGCTGCGGTGTCGGCTCTCAGCACTCTAGGACCTAACGGCATAGGATGGACAAATGATTGATCGCGCAGCATTTTGCGCTCTTCTTCCGAGAAGCCACCTTCAGGACCAATAAGCAGAGCCAGCGGACCATCGGGCACATTCTCCAGCGCGGGGAGTGGGTTCTGAGAGCGTTCACCCTCGTCACAAAAGATCAACGCGCGCTCCGCATCGTTTTGTGCCCAATCCGCCACAAGCGCGGTCAGTTTGACTGGCTCCAGAACCTCTGGAATGTGAAGCACCCCACATTGCTCGCAGGCTTCAATCACATTCGCATTCATGCGCTGCAGGTTCAGCTTTGGGTTTTGTGTGTGCTGGGTCAACACCGGGCGTAAGCGCCCTGCCCCCATCTCGACAGCCTTCTGCACCATGTAATCCAGCCGAGCCAGCTTCAGGGGTGCAAAAATGTAATCCAGCTGCGGCTTTGGGCTTTGTTCTCGGATCAGTCTGGTGACGATGAGATCACATGACTTGCGACCAGTGGCCTGCACTTCTGCCATCCATTCGCCGTCGCGACCATTAAACACCAACAGCTCAGCGCCATCCTTCATGCGTAAAACATTGAGCAAATAGTTCGCCTGCGCCCGGTCGGCTTCTACGCGTGTTTTTTCTTCCAGCGGATGGTCAAGATAAAGCCGCTGCATGCGGAATTCCGAACGAGGCATAATTCAATCCGTCGCATTGATAGGTCTCGTCTTGTCTAAGGGATTTTTGGAGGTCCGAACAGAGTGCACCTTTGCGTTTCTAACGATTTCATGGAGGGGAAACGTCTGCAGCGCTTGGTGTGCTTGAGCGAATAGCCTATAGAATGGATTCGATATTTTACAGGTTGACGAGAGTTAGTGCATTTTGTCCGAACAATCGAACGTTGCCGAGTTTTCTGTCTCAGAGGTTTCCAACGCAATTAAGCGGACTATTGAGGATTCCTTTGACTACGTTCGCGTGCGCGGCGAGCTGGGACGTGTGAGCCGCCCAGCTTCGGGCCACGTCTATCTGGACCTGAAAGATGATCGTTCGGTTCTTGCTGGCATCATTTGGAAGGGGAACGCTGCCCGCCTTAAAGTGCAGCCGGAACAGGGCCTGGAAGTGATCGCGACCGGAAAGGTCACCACTTTCCCCGGACAATCCAAATACCAGATGGTCATCGAGTCCATGGAGCCAGCAGGCGCTGGCGCCCTGATGGCGTTGTTGGAAGAACGGAAGAAGAAACTTGGCGCGGAAGGACTGTTCAATCCTGAACGCAAGCGGGCACTTCCCCGCATGCCTCGCGTTGTTGGCGTTGTCACTTCGCCCACCGGGGCTGTCATTCGCGATATTCTGCACCGGATCTCAGACCGTTTTCCGCTGCATGTGATCGTTTGGCCTGTGCGTGTGCAAGGTGAAACATGCGGGGCCGAAGTTGCCAACGGTATTCGTGGTTTCAATGCACTGCCTGAAGGCGGACCAATCCCCCGTCCCGACGTGCTTATAGTAGCCCGTGGCGGCGGGAGCCTGGAAGACCTCTGGGGTTTCAACGATGAAGAAGCCGTGCGCGCAGCCGCAGACTCGCAGATCCCGCTGGTATCAGCGGTGGGTCACGAGACTGACTGGACGCTGATCGATCTGGCAGCCGACGTTCGGGCACCAACGCCAACGGGCGCTGCCGAGTTTGTGGTGCCAGTGAAGTCTGAGTTGAAGGCGATGACGGATGACCTGTCACGTCGCCTGTCGACAGGCTTGTTACGCCTTTTGCAAAGCCGCAAGACTGAGCTGCGTGCAGCTGCCGCCTCTCTACCTGCGCCGCGTGACCTGCTCGCCCTTCCCCGCCAAAGATTTGATGTTGTCGCGGGACGGCTTGAGTACGGCTTGCGCATGAACACGCAAAGCCATCGCACACGCCTTGATACGGCAACACGCGGGCTCAGCCCGATCGCTCTATCCCGCCAGATCGCCTTCAACCATGAACGGCTTCGCAGCCTTGAAGGGCGGAGTGTCCAAGCCTATCGAAACCTCATCAATCGCCAGCGCATGAGGTTGGAAGGGGTGACGCAACTGCTGAACTCCCTGAGCTACGAGCGCGTGATCGAGCGTGGTTATGCCGTTGTTCGCGATGAGCATGACGCGCCAATTGGGTCCGCCACAGCGGTAGGCGAAGGACAGGCGCTGAAGCTGCAGATGAAGGGTGGGATTGTTGACGCCATTGCTGGTGGCAAAGGCTCAGATCCCGTGCCGCCGCCGAGCAGCGCCCCACAAGAGCCGGTTTTGGAAGAGCCCGAGGAAAAAGCGAAGCCCGTCCGCAAGAAAAGCACTCGCCCTGCAAAACCAAAGAAAACCGACGATGCTCAGGGCAGCTTGTTCTGAAATTTAAGGAACATGCATCAGTAGAAGGAACGGCGCGGCTCTCACATGAAAGCCGCGCCGTTTTACATTCAACTCTGCGTAGGCTCTACATCAAAGAGGGCAGTATGGTGATGATTGCCGGGAAAGCGACCAGCACGGCCACGGTTACAACATCTGCCACAAAGAAGGGCATGCAGCCGCGAAACACTTCCTGAACCGGAATATCCGGGCGCACACCCGAGACGACAAAGCAGTTGAGCCCTATAGGTGGCGTGATCAAACAGAGCTCCGCCATTTTCACCACGATAATACCGAACCAGATGGCACAGGCCGCGCCGGACATGCCAAGCGCGCTGTCTGCGGCAGAAACATCTGGCCCACCGTTCAAAGCGATGATTGCAGGAAAGACCACGGGCAGCGTGAGCACCAACATGCCAATGGCGTCCATGAACATGCCCAGGACCGCATAGCCGAGAAGAATGCAGATCACGATCAAGAGCGGTGCGTAGTAAAGGCCAACGATGAAGTCCTTAAAGGCATCTGGCAGACCGGCAAACCCAAGGAAGCGAACATAGACCAGCACGCCCCAAATGAGTGTGAAGATCATCACCGTCAGCCGTGCGGTTTCGTGCAGCGCTTGGAACAACTGCTTGGTGCGCATGCCTTTATAGAAAGCTGTCAGCAACACCACGAAGGCCCCAAGTGAGCCCGCTTCTGTTGGCGTGGCAAAGCCAAAGTAGAGACTGGAAAAAATGATCAGGATCACGCCGATGATGGGGAGTGTCCCCGGCACCGCACTGAAGCGTTGGCCCCACGTGAAGCCGCCAATAGCGGGGGCCCCGCCCTTCCACTTGGCCATGAAGTAAATGATGAGACCATAGATGATGACCGAAACGACACCTGGCAGGAAACCCGCCATCAGCAACTTGCCAACGGACTCTTCCACCAAGATGGCGTAGATCACGAGGATCGCACTGGGAGGGATCAGAGAGGCCAAGGTACCACCTGCAGCTACAACAGCCGCAGAAAGGCGCGGTGAATAGCCTGCTTTCAGCATTTCCGGAATGGCCACGCGCGCAAATACGGCTGAGGTCGCGGTAGATGCACCCGAGACCGCAGCAAAGCCGGCGGTTGCAAATACGGTACCGATGGCCATTCCGCCGGGCAGCCAGCCAAGCCAACGCTTTGACGCTTCAAACAGGTGTTTCGTCAGGCCTGCGTAGTAGGCGAGAAAGCCGATCAGAATAAAGGTCGGCAACACAGACAGGGCGTAGGTTACTGATTTCGAGTGCGGAATGGTGCCTGCCATCTTGAGCGCCACCATGAAACCACGTTCAAAGCCCATCCGCATGGAGAAGATGGCGATCATGCCTACCAGACCCACAAAGGCCGCAGCAAAAGCAACCCGAACGCCGAAGACGACCAGCACGAGCAGTACGCCGGTCATGATCAAACCGATGTCGAAAGGTGTCATCGCGCTCCCCCTTCCTGATGTTCCTCAAGGAACGCTTCTTCGATCTCTGCTTTGGCATGTTCTGCCGCATCATGCTTGTGAGGTAGGTCGAGCAGGGGCCGAGATGGATCGATGATCAGGCGGCTATAGCCATAAAGCTGCAGGCAAAGACGCAGCCACAGCAATGAAAGTGCCAGCGGCACCAGCAACTTGGACGGCCAGGTTGGGAGCCCCACATCAATGGTGCTGTCACCCAATGACCAGGAACGATCGAAATGGAGATAGGAACCGTAGATCAGGATGGTCACCACAAACAGAATGATCAGCACTCCGAAGAACTCGGCGATCCAGAGCCCGCGGCCCTTGAAGGTGCCTAGCAACAACTCCATTCGAATATGACCGCCGACGCGCTGACAGTAGGCCACGCCCAGAAATGCAAAGACGGCCATGGCCTGCTCTGTGAAGTCAATGAAACCGGGAACAGGCTGGTTGAAGAGGTTGCGGCCAACCACCTGCGCCACGGCGAGAAACATAAGCAGCAAAATGCTCGTCGCAGCGATCAGATTGAAGAAATTCTCGAGCTTGCCCAGAGCTCCCGTAAATTTCAGGTAGCGCCGGTCTTCTCCGTCTGCACCCGAGGTATGAACTGTTGTCATTGATAGGTTTCCACCAATCAGAGGGGTAAGTGCGCCTGCCCAGGGAGCGCAAGAAAGCAAAGAGGCCCCACCGCCTTGGACGGGGGGCCCCAACAACGTTTTCCAAGCTCTTACTGGGACATGGTGTCCTGTACGAGTTTCAGAAGCTCGTCACCCGGAACCCCCTTGGATTCCATATCTGCCAACCACGCATCCCAAACAGGCTGACCTGCTTTTTCCTTGAAGGACGCCAGCTCTTCCTGTGAGAAAGAGATCTGAGCCACACCGTTTTCTTCCAGCGCTGGATAGAACTTCTCATAGACCGCTGCGTAGGTTGCAACGTAGTGGTCAAGCGCAGGCTGGATGCTCTCATTCAGCGCTTGCTTGAAGTCATCCGGCAACATGTCATAGGCATCCATGTTTACCACCACAGGACAATGGACGGTGCCTGGATTCAGGTTTGTGGTCCACCAGTTACCTGCCTCGATCGTGTTGAACGACAGGTGTGCATGGGGCGCAAAGGACACGGCCCTGACCGTGCCGGAATCAAGCGCCTGATAAGCTTCCGCGGCAGTTACAGATGTTGGAACCGCACCGACAATCTCCATTGCACTTCCGATGCCACCCAGCGCGCGAACGCGCATTCCTTCGAAGTCCGCAACGGTCTGCGGCGCATCACCTGCCCCGAGAATGTTGTATTGCGGCATCGGCGAGGACATCAGCGGCTTGGCATTCCAGCGCGCCAGATCCTTTTGAACGGCTGGGTGCTGATAGAGCGCGAGATCAACCTTGATCTGGGTTTCAAGATCAGGAACGCCGAGGAAAGGCAACTCGGTCACGGTCAGCGTCGGGTTCTTGTCGGCGTGGTAGGAGGCGCAGAACTGGGCCATTTCAAACGCACCAATAGCAATGCCATCAAGGTTTTCGCGCGACTTGGACAGTGCGCCGCCGTAGTGCAGCTTGATTTCGAAGCGGCCATCCGTACGGGTCGCAACTTCGGAGGCAAGCTTCTCGATGTGTTCGGTAAACGCCCGGCGCTTACCCCAAAGAGACACGTTCCATGTCAAGTCTGCGGCGAATGCTTCGGCAGTGAAGGATGCGCCCATGGTCAGCGCTAGGACGGCGGTGGCGCTTTTCATCAGATTCATTGTGTTTTGCTCCCATTATTCGTCTCCCGCCCGCACCAATCTCCCAATGCATACGGGTAACCCCTATAGGTATAGGTGACTATTTCTAACACATGGATGCAAAAAGAAAACCGTTTCATCCGAAGGTTTAATGTGCTTCCGCAAGGATCATTCAGCAAAAATCACCCAGCACAAAGAGTGACCTAGAGAGAGCACTAAACTCTAGATACATTGTTGCACGTAGTTGCACTAGCTTGGCATATATCACAGTATATTTGATAGTACTGATATATGATTTTCTGAATAAACTATTGTTTTTCAGAGAGATAATAAAATGCTCCTTTTGATAAGCATCAAGGAGCATCCTCGCGCGTGCAGATAGTATAAGTACCGCTGGGTCTAATACCCAACTCAGCACCGCCAAAAAAGGCAGGGAGAAAAGCAAATGGCAATCAAGGACATTATTGTTGTCACGGACTTGAATGGTGAGCAGCCAGCATCCCAAGTTGGCGTCGCACTTGCCGCAAGAGAAGGCGCGCATGCGACTGGTTTGGCCTTGGCATTTGAGCCAATCGTTCCCGGCTTCATCGCAGCCCCAATGCCCGCTGATTTCCTGCAGATGGCCCACGATCAGGCAGTCTCCGCAGCTAAAAAATCTCTCGAAAAGTTCGACCATTACGTCAAGATGGCCGGCATCAGCGGCGAAACCCGCACGGAAGAAATGGTCACGGGTGGTTCTCTCGACCCAGTTCTGCGCCAGGCCCGCCTAACCGACATGATCGTGGTTGGGCAGGACAACCCGGATGATCCGGAGCCAATGCGTGAACTGATCATTGAAGCTCTGCTATTTGACACCGGCGTGCCCGTCATGCTCGTGCCTTACATCTCCAAGGGCGACTTTGCACCCAAGAAGGTCATGATTGCATGGGATGGCAGTGCCACTTGCGCCCGCGCCGTTCATGCGGCCATGCCAATGCTGGAAAAGGCTGATGACGTGAACGTGGTCATTGTCGACAAGGGGAAAACTTTTGTGGGCGAGCCCGGCGCTGATATTGCAACTTACCTTGCACGTCACAACATTGAAGTTAACGTGCAGGTGATCGCGAACCCGCAAGTGTCCGTCTCTGACGCGCTCTTGAACTATGTCTCTGAACAGAACATGGACCTGGTCGTCATGGGTGGTTATGGCACGAGCCGGTTCCGCGAGTACATTCTGGGCGGCGCAACCCGTGACATCCTCAGCAGCATGACCGTACCGGTCATCATGACCCACTAAGTCTTTATTGCTGCTACATTTTCGAGATCACGGTGCACGTTGCAAATCGCGGCGTGCACCTTTTTGATGAGCCTGCCGGTTTCTAACCATTCGGAGCGCTAGTGCATGACCATCCGCAATCTGGACAGCCTGTTCTGGCCCAAAGCCCTTGTTGTTGTGGGATCGCACCGCACCCCGGAAATACTGGCGCACAAGATGCTTCAAGGCATCATCGACAGCGGCTTTACCGGGTCCATCACAACGGTGGGTCTCGCCCCTTCACTTCTGCCGCAAGAACACGCCGATCGGTTCAAGTTCGCCAAGTCGGTTCGGGAATTGCCGCACCCTGTCGACCTGCTGGTTTACATGGGCGACAAGGAGAGCGCTGCCGATGTCATCTCTGCTGCGGGAGAACATGGCGCGCGCGGTGCGTTGTTCCCCTCCAGCGGATTTGATGACTGGGAACCTCAAGACCTCCAACGCGTGCTGAATGCTGCCAAACCGTTCAACCTGCGCGTCCTTGGTCCCGGCAGTCTGGGCATGGCTGCCCCGCATGCGGGCTTTGCCGCCCTGCTGACCTCAGACCAGCCACTCAAGGGTGATCTGGCGCTGATTTCTCGCTCCGGCACCATCTTCAATGCCACCATGGCTTGGGCGCGCTCCAGTTCTATTGGCTTCTCTGGCGTGGCCTCGCTGGGGCGCCGTGCAGATGTTGACGTCTCTGATCTGCTCGATTGGTTCGCTCAAGACTATCGAACCCGTGCGATCCTTGTGCATTTTGAAACCATCGAGAACCCACGCAAGTTCCTCTCCGCTGCCCGCGCCGCCGCCCGCTCCAAACCTGTTGTTGTGATCCGCTCGGGTGCCAGCCGTGACCGCAAGAGTTCCGGCCACACCCATGCAGCGCGTCTGGCCACACAAGACGCGGTGTATGACGCCGCGCTTCAACGCGCAGGCGTGCTGCGCGTGGACGACATCGGGGAGATGTTTGAGGCTGTTGAAACCATCAGCCGTGTCAAACCACCTGAAGGCAAGCGGCTTTCCATAATCGCAAACGGCCGAACGCTGGCAACCATCGCCGCCGACCGTCTGAAAGCAGCAGGCGGCCAGTTGGCAACGATCAATGACGAAAGCCGCGAAAAGCTCGCCAGGCTGACGCGCATCGATGCCCATGCCGCCAACCCGGTCGTCCTGCGCGAGAATGCAAGTCCAGAGGAGTTCAAGGAGGGTATCGATACGCTGCTTGCCGACAAGAACTGTGACGGCGTTCTGGCAATCGCTGCCCCCACCGCCTTCGTGGACTTTACACAAATTGCCGAGGCCATCGCCAAGGCTGGCAAAGACCACATGAAAGGCTACGGCAAGAAACGCGCCCTCATTGCCACGCTTGCCTGTGGCAACACCCTGCCTCGCGCGGCGCTTGATGAGGCAAAAGTTCCCTGTTACGCGAGCCCTTCCGAGGCTATCGCCAGCTTCATGCACCTGATCCGCTATCGCGAGGTCAAAGAGCTGCTGATGTCGGCGCCTGAGAACATCGCAGCGGACTTTACACCCAACCTGCGCCTTGCAAGGCAATCGGTGCAAGGCGCACTGCTGGAAAAGCAGCGTTGGCTCACGCCGTTGCAAACCCGCGATCTGCTGCGTGCCTATGGCATACCGCAGGTGCCGTTACATCTGGCGGCAACGATTGAAGAGGCTGTTATCGCGGCGCAGGATTTCCTGAAGGACTACACTCAGGTCGCGCTGAAAATCTCCAGTCCAGACCTGATTTTCAAATCGGATGTGGGCGGCGTTGTTCTGGGCCTCGAAACGGGCGAAGCCGTGCACAAAGCCGCAGATCAGATGCTCACCCGCCTGCAGGCACAGCACCCGACGGCCCGCATCACCGGCATTGAAATTCAGCCCATGATCGTTCGGCAAAACGGTGTTGAGCTTTATGTGGGCATTGCGGATGATCCCGTGTTTGGCCCGGCCGTGGTTTTCGGCAAGGGTGGCACTTCCGTCGAGATTGTCGGTGACCGCGCTATCGATCTTGCGCCACTGGACATGAACCTTGCTCGTGCCCTCATAGAGCGGACAGAAACGGCTAAACTGCTCAAGGGCTTCCGCAGCCGACCTGCGGTCAAGACCGATGAGATTGCGCGGCTTCTGGTGAAGCTCTCGCAGATCGCCATCGACTTTCCGGAGATCCGGGAACTGGATCTCAACCCTGTCGTGGCCGACGCTGACGGCCTGATCGCGCTCGACGCGCGCGTTGCCGTTCAGCCGCCGCACCAGCGCCCGGGCCGTCAGGGCGCCTCACGCATGGCGATCACGCCCTATCCGAAAGAATGGGAACTGCGTGACAACCTGAAGGATGGCTCTCCCATCTTCATTCGCCCGCTGAGGCCGGAGGATCAGGGGGCTCTGCTGGAGTTCTTCAAGCACGTGACCCAAGAGGACATGCGCCTGCGGTTCTTCTCCCCAATCAAGGAGTTCAACCAGCCGTTCCTTGCCCGCCTTGTGCAGCTTGACTATGCCCGCGCCATGGCATTCGGCGCTTTTCGCCCCGACACTGGCGAGATGTTGGGTGTCGTGCGCATTCACGCCAACCCCGATCACACAGAGGGTGAATACGCGGTGATGGTCCAGTCGGGCATGAAAGGGCAAGGCTTGGGCTGGCTTTTGATGCGCCTGATGATCCGCTACGCCAAAGCCGATGGCATTGACATCATCAAAGGGGAAGTCCTTCGTGAGAACTCCACAATGTTGGAGATGTGCCGCAGCCTCGGCTTTAACATCAAGCGCTCACTGGATGACGACGCTCTGACCATCGTCACCTTGGATACCCACGCCGACAACTCTCTCTAGGGCAGTCAGGCCTTCTGGCTTTCCTCCCGGATGGCCGTCAGCGACTTCACTGGTGTGATGGCTTCCGGGTCGAGCAGCAGATGGAGGAGCGCAGGCCTGTTTCCAGCCGCCGCTTGCTCAAACGCAGGT
This sequence comes from Pseudovibrio exalbescens, assembly GCF_028737195.1. GTDB lineage: Bacteria > Pseudomonadota > Alphaproteobacteria > Rhizobiales > Stappiaceae > Pseudovibrio > Pseudovibrio zosterae. Next base: position 366,302 of record NZ_JAQZAJ010000005.1, read on the forward strand.
CCGAACTCTTCAGCACTGCGGATTGTTGCCGAGTAGAAGCCATAGGCCTCAGCTATGCGGGCGAATGCCGGGTTCTGCAGCGTGGTCGCGCTGACCCGACCCGGATACTCCCGCTCTTGATGCATGCGAATAGTGCCGTAAATCCCGTTGTCGACCACGATAACAATGATATTGGCATTCTCCTGAGCCGCCGTCCCCAGCTCCTGCATGGTCATCTGAAGGCAGCCGTCCCCTGCAAAGCAGAGAACCATACGCTCCTTGTGCTTCAGCTTGCCTGCAATTGCTGCGGGCAGGCCGTATCCCATGGAGCCGGAGGTTGGCGCAAGCTGCGATCCATACGTGCGGAAGCGATGGAAGCGGTGCACCCACGTGGCGTAGTTGCCTGCGCCATTAGCAATGATGGCATCATCCGGGAGATTGTTTTCCAGCCAGTCCACCACTTGTGCCATCTGCAGGTCACCCGGCACCTCCGGCCGTGCACCCGACCACGCGAGATAATCCTGATGAGCCGCTTCGCGGTGGGCGGACCACGCAGGCGCAACTGACGGTCTCAGGTCTTCCAGCATGCTGGCAAATGCAAGCGGCGAGGCATTGATGGCTAACGTTGGTGCGTACACCCGACCCAACTCTTCCGGACCCGGATGGACATGAACCAGCTTTTGCTGCGGCACAGGGATTTCCAACAGCGTGTAGGACTGACTGGCCATTTCGGAGAGAATGTCGCCAACAACCAGCAGCAGATCCGCCTGCTCTACCCGCGACTTCAGCTTCGGGTTGATGCCAATGCCCACGTCACCGGCATAGTTGGGATGAAGGTGGTCGAAGAGCATTTGGCGGCGGAACGCAACAGCCACTGGCAGATCATAGCGCTCAGCAAAGCGGGTCAGCTGATCGCGCGCAGTTTCTGTCCAGCGGGAGCCGCCGATGATCACCATCGGGTTCCTTGCTGCCTTCAGCATCATGTCCAGATCTGCCATCTGCTGGGCAGAAGGGTAGCTTTCTACAGGCTGCATCATGGGCGCGACTTGTGCATGCACCTCTTCCACCAGCATGTCTTCCGGCAGCGCCAGAACCACTGGTCCAGGCCGACCGGATGTGGCCACATGATAGGCTCTGGAGATGAATTCCGGAACGCGTGCGGCGTGGTCGATCTCAGCCACCCACTTGGCCATACCGCCGAACATCTGCCGGTAGTTCACTTCCTGAAACGCATCCCGCTCGCGCATACCGGTCTCAATCTGCCCAACGAAAAGGATCATGGGCGTTGCATCCTGCTGCGCGACATGAACGCCTGCGGCCGCGTTGGTTGCGCCCGGCCCGCGGGTGACCATGCAGATGCCGGGCCGCCCGGTAAGCTTGCCATAGGCCTCGGCCATCATGGCTGCGCCGCCCTCTTGTCGGCAAACAGTCACCGGGATCTGGCTGTCGTAAAGCCCATCCAACACGGCGAGGTAGCTCTCCCCCGGCACACAGAACACGCGTTCTGCGCCTTGCGCCTCCAACGCTTCAACAATGAGCTGACCACCGGTTTTTTTCTTGAGTTCCATTCAGGGGCTCCACGGGCATTTGCGTAGGTTTGTTTCGGTGTAAGCTATGCGCGTTCGTTTCGCTTTGAAACCGGAAAGCCGTTGTGGGTTCATTCCCATATGGAATGATGCAAAATCACATTGAGACTTCTTTCGCGGTTGCGGAATCGCAGATGGCCAGTACACCTGAAAGCAGCAGAACCCTCAATCAAAACGGGTAACCACACCAGCACATGGTTCAGGGCCACCCCCTCACCGGAAAGGCGTAGAGAATGAAAGATCCTCACACCGTCCGCGACCAGTCCGAGGCCTTTGCCCTTATGGAAGCCCCGGAGACGCACGGTGGGTGTCCGGTCAAACGGATCGATACTCATGCGAACGTCGTCTTTCTTGCGGGAAAGAACGCCTACAAGATGAAACGAGCGGTCAAGTACCCCTTCCTCGACTATTCCACGCTCGAAAAACGCCGTTACGCCTGTGGCCGCGAAATTGAGTTGAACCGCCAGTACGCTCCAGAGATTTACCTCGGCGTGGTTCCGTTGACCCGAGAGGCCAACGGAACACTTGCGCTGAATGGATCAGGCACCCCCGAAGAATGGGTGGTTCACATGCTGCGTTTTGACGAAAGCCAAGGCCTTGACCTCATCGCAACCGAACGCGGCATTGATGACAAACTGTCTGAGGACCTCGCGCGCCTGATGGCCCGCGCTCATGCTGCTGCTGCGCCCTCTGATGCCGCGCGCTGGATTGCGGACCTCAGGAACTATGTGGAACAGAACCGCGAGGCATTCAGTGAGTTCCCGCAGTTTTTTCCCAAAGATCTGGCGGAGGAGCTCTACCGCAGAGCCTGTGCCGAGCATGACCGCATTGCCCCGCTCCTGAAGAAAAGGGGAGAACAGGGATACATTCGCCTTACCCATGGCGATGCGCACCTGTCCAACATCGTGCTTATTGATGGAGAGCCGAAGCTGTTTGATGCCGTAGAGTTTGACGACATCATCGCAACGGGAGATGTGCTATACGATCTGGCATACCTGCTTCTCGACTTGTGGGAGCGGGAGGAAACCCGCGCTGCAAACCGTGTTTTGAACCGCTATCTCGTTGTCACGCACCGGGACGACGACCTGTCTGCCCTCACCTTCCTTCCATTTTTCATGATGATGCGCGCGGCAATCCGGGCCAAGGTTGTGGCCGCTGCAAGCCTGCACAAGACCGGCAAAGACAAGAGCGATGCGGAGGAAAGCGCCAGCAAGTACTTCCGCATTGCCTTTGAGGCACTGAGCACAGAGCCTGCCCGCTTGGTGGGTATTGGCGGGCTTTCCGGCACCGGAAAAACAACGGTTGCTCGCGGCGTCGCGCCCTTTATCGGGGCCATGCCCGGCGCGGTGCACATCCGCACGGATGTGGAACGCAAGCTACTGCTGGGTTTGCAAGAGACCCAACAGGCCCCGGCAGAGACCTACAGCAAAGAGGTTTCGGATCAGGTCTACGCACAGGTCTACCGCAAGGCCGCAGCCGTTCTTGCCACCGGACATTCCGTGGTGGTGGATGGCGTTTTTGCCGCTCCAGAAGAACGGGAAAAACTGGCGGAAATCGCACAATCGGCTGGTGCCAGCTTTTCAGGTATTTGGCTTGAAGCACCTATGGATGTGAAAGAGAGTCGCGTCACCGACCGAAAAGGCGACGCATCCGATGCAAATGCAGCAGTTGTGCGTGCTCAGGAAGGCTACGTAACCGGAGAAATCAGTTGGACGAAAGTAGATGGCTCAGCTCCTGCAATTGATGTGCAACTTCAAGTGCTTGAGGTCTTGATTTAGCCCTGCGCTCTACTTTGTAACCGTTCCAAACGATTGAAATGTAAGGGTTTTCCGTCTGTGACAACCTAGCACTTTTGATAATTATCAATGCGAATGGTTCGCATTAGCAGTCCATTGAGGTCAACTAGACTGCACCTTTTCACCTTCGGAGACACACTCCATGCAAAGGCAAGTGACCAATGCCTTGGCGCCAACCCATGACGCTCAAGAACATAATCCAGCTGCCCACAGCTCCCCCAGCCTCACCTGGCTGAGCGATGCTCCTTTAAACACCGAGGTTCGCATCACTCGCCTCGGCCACAGTCGGCAAGAAGCACTTCACTTGCGCAGCCTCGGCCTTTCGGAAAAGCAGGCGCTGACTGTCTTGCGAGGCCGAAACACAGAACCACGCATCATCGCCAGTGGTGCAAATCGCGTTGCTTTGGGCGTTGATCTGGCGCGCACCATTAAAGTAGAGGTCGCCTGATCATGGGATGTCACGACACAACCGTCACCGAGGTTCCGGAAAACGCGCAACATGTGTTGCTGCTCGGCACGGCCAACTCCGGCAAAAGCTCGCTCTTCAACCTTCTAACAGGCAATCAGCAGACAGTCGGCAACTGGCCGGGTGTAACCGTTGACAAGAAAAGCGGTTTGGCGCGCCACAACGGCCAGGTCTTCAACATTGTTGACCTGCCCGGTGTTGCGAGCCTTGCCAGTGACCATACCGAGCGCTTGGATGAAACAATCACACGGCAAGTGCTGCTGGAGAGCCCGGCCTCAACGCTTGTGGTCACAATCGACCCCTTGAGCCCCGAGCGCGCGCTTTCAATCTTGCTGCAAGGCCTGCATTACGGTCTGCCAACCATTGGCGTTTTGACCAAGGCAGATATGTGGCCAGAGGAAGAAGCCGTAGCTGGCGCCAATCGCCTCGCCGCCAATCTCGGTATTCCGGTGCTTGCTGTTTCCGCCAATACGGGCGCAGGCCGCGAGGCCCTGTTGGCGACCCTAGCCGATGCGGCGGGCAACAAGGTTTGCCTCAAAGATCCAGCTGTTACACTTCCATCGGTTGATGTGCAGGTAACCGAGCTGGAGAAGTTCATAACCTCAAATGAGCAGATCAAACCTCGCCGGGCCCGCGCGCTTTCCTATCGCTTGCTGGAAGGCGACAAATTGGCCAGCACAATGGTCAGCGCTAAAACGCGTCACAAGGCTCAAGAGCTGATCATCTCCTACGAAGAGCAGACAGAAAACGCACTGAACTTCGACATTGCGGATGCCTACTATACCCGTGCATTCGAGCTGGACCGGGTGCTTGATTTGCCAGACCCGGCCTCTGTGCGCTACGTCTCCGACAAGCTGGACTCCATTGCCCTTTCCTCTTGGTTTGGCGTCCCGGTGTTTATGGCGGTGATGTACGCCATGTTCTTCATCGCAATCAGTTTTTCCGGCCCGTTCATCGACTTCTTTGACGGCATTGGCGATGCATTCTTCGTCCAGACCCCCGCACTTGCCCTTGAGACCCTCGGCCTCGGCGGCGGTATGCTGGAAACAATTGTTCTTGCCATTGGCGGCGGTGTGCAGACTGTTCTCACATTCATACCGGTCGTGGGCCTGCTGTTTCTGTGTCAGGTGTTCCTTGAGCAGAGCGGCTACATGGCCCGTGCCGCTGTTGTGATGGACCGCTTGATGCGCAAGCTTGGCTTGCCGGGCAAGGCCTTCCTGCCCATGATCCTCGGGTTTGGCTGTACCGTTCCCGCCGTTATTGCCACCCGCAGTTTGGAAAACCGCCGGGAGCGCATCATGAGCGCCATGATGACGCCGTTCATGTCTTGCGGCGCGCGCCTTCCGGTCTATGCGCTTTTTGCAGCGGCATTCTTTGCAGACAACGGCCAGAACATTGTTTTCCTGCTCTATCTGATGGGTATTGCAGTGGCGATCTTTACCGGCCTTGTCCTGAGCACCACAGTGTTTCCGGGAGAGCGCTCCGCCCTTGCTATTGAACTACCCACCTATCAGCTGCCGGACTGGACCTCCCTTTTCCGGATCGTCTGGGCGCGCCTTTACATGTTCATCATGAGCGCGGGCCGCGTGATCGTGATGATGGTTGCCGTACTCGCTGTGCTGAACTCCGTCAGCTTCGACGGCTCCACCGGGAACGAGAGCAACGGAACCTCCGTACTGGCAGTAACCTCCAAGGCCGTCACCCCTGTTCTTAGCCCCTTGGGCATCACTGAGGACAACTGGCAGGCAACTGTTGGACTTGTTACCGGCATTTTCGCCAAGGAAGCCTTGGTGGGCACCTTGCAAGAACTCTACGTCGAACCGGCAGCCGAAGAAGAAGCCGGTGGCCCAGCGCCTCTGGAAGCGTTGGCAGGGGCGTTCGACGCCCTGTCAGGTGGGCTGATGGACCTGAGCGCCGCTGCGCTTGATCCGCTCGGAATCAGCGTTGGCGACATCTCAAGTGAGCAGGTTGCTGCCGATGAACTGGAAGTGGATGCAGCGGTTTTTGCTTCCCTTCGTGCGCATTTCGACGGTCAGGTCGGAGCCTTCGCGTTCATGGTTGCAGTGCTGCTTTACATGCCCTGCGCTGCAGCAGTGGCCGCTATCTGGCGTGAAATTGGCCGCGAATGGACGCTGTTTGCCGTGGCGTGGACCAGCCTGCTTGCCTACTCAGGGTCCACGATCACCTATCAAATCGGCACCTTTGCCAGACATCCGGGAAGTTCCCTAGTTTGGATATTGGGGCTTGTATCTTTGATCGCCATGGTGATTATCGCGAGCAAATATTTCGTCCGAACGGGTGCAGACGAGGTGAGACTGGCGACCACGACAGGGTAGTACATGCTCGGTAAAGTAAAAAAAACAATCGCAAAAACAGGGTACGCGACATCGTCAGATGTCGCGGAAGCCTTGAATGTTGCTGAGGATTTTGCACAGGCGATGCTCGATCGACTTGAAAGCATCGGTCAGGTCTACAAGGTTACATGCGGCGCGTGCACGGCGTGCCCTACCGCTCAAAAACCTGGTTACACGACCCTTCCCAGACCGCCTGTCAGAACCTGCGCGGAATAAGTACCTTAAAAATCAGAGGCACCAAACTGCGGGTTCCCTAAGATCAGTCATGGCGTCATAGTCCCATTCAGAAAAACAACTGGATGTGCAGAGCCATGACCTTTCCAGAAGCCATTCGCACCTGCCTTAGCAAATACACCGAGTTTCAGGGCCGTGCCGCACGGCCCGAATTTTGGTGGTGGACGCTGTTTGCGATCATCACTCTTTCTGTCGCACAGCTGGTGGACATGATTGTTGTAGCTCCGCTGCTGGGCCTACCCGATCCGGGCACCATGGAACTTCAGCCCATCTCGGCTTTGACGGGTTTGTTCTTGCTGATCCCGGGCCTTGCTGTTTCCGTGCGCCGCCTGCATGACACAGACCGCTCAGGTTGGTGGTTGCTCCTTCATCTGATTCCCATCATTGGCCTTCTGGTGCTGCTTTACTTTTACATCCAGCCGGGCACCGGGGGACCCAACCAATACTCAACCGCCGGGTCGTGAGCATTTTTGCCTGCACTAAAAAGGATTTCCTAACCTGATTGAAGGAAACTCTGCCCCACAAACTACCGCAGCGGACTCAAAACCTTGACTTGTGGGGCCGCTCCCACACCCTAGTCTAGAGACCAAGACGCAAACAGCATCAGGTGCTCCATGGACTTCTCCGCAGTAGACCTTGCGCGTTTCCAGTTCGCGTTCACAGTGTCGTTTCACATCATATTTCCAGCCTTCTCGATTGGATTGGCCAGCTATCTGGCGGTGCTTGAAGGCATGTGGCTGTGGACCAAGCGGGAGGTTTACCTTCAGCTTTTCAAGTACTGGCTAACAATCTTCGCAATCGCCTTTGGCATGGGAGTGGTGTCTGGCGTCGTTATGACCTACCAGTTTGGAACCAACTGGGCCGAGTTCTCTGACAAGACAGGACCCGTGCTTGGTCCGGTAATCGGTTATGAAGTGCTGACCGCGTTCTTTTTGGAGGCCGGTTTTTTGGGCATCATGCTGTTTGGCATGAACCGCGTAGGCAAGCACTTGCACTTTGCGGCAACGCTGATCGTTGCTTTTGGCACTGCGCTTTCCGGTTTCTGGATCCTTTCGGTGAACAGCTGGATGCAAACGCCTGCTGGGTTCAGCATCAATGAGGCGGGCCAGTTTATCCCTGAGGACTGGTGGGAGATCATCTTCAACCCCTCCTTCCCCTACCGCTTTGTTCACATGATGCTTGCGGCTTATCTGACCACCGCATTCGTCGTGGCCGCAGTTGGGGCCTACCACTTGCTGAAAGACAAAACGAACCAAGCGGCGCGAACCATGTTCTCCATGGCGCTTTGGCTGATCGCGTTTGTTGCGCCCGCGCAAATGTTCGCCGGCGACCTGCATGGCCTTAACACACTTGAGCACCAGCCTGCCAAGATCGCCGCCATGGAAGGTCATTTTGAAACGCAGTCACCCGCGCCGCTCATCCTGTTCGGCTGGCCTGACATGGAGAGGGCCGAGACGCTCTACAAGATTGAAGTGCCTTATCTTTCCAGCATCATACTGACCCACACACTGACCGGCGCGGTTCCCGGACTCAAAGAGTTCCCCCGTGAAGACTGGCCCAACGCCACCATTGTATTCTGGTCCTTCCGCGTCATGGTGGGGATTGGGCTGCTTATGACCTTGGTAGGCCTGTGGAGCCTCTGGAACCGCTACCGTGGGACCTTGTTTGACAACCGTGCGCTCCAACGGGCAGCGCTCGTTATGGGGCCATCGGGCTTCATTGCGGTTCTTGCTGGGTGGATCACAACAGAGGTCGGACGCCAACCGTTTACCGTCTACGGCCTGCTGCGAACCTCGGATTCCGTGTCTCCCATAGATGCGCCAGCGGTCGCGACTTCGCTGACCATATTCATTGTTGTCTATTTCATCGTGTTCGGAACCGGCATCGCTTACATCCTGAAGTCCATGCGGAAGTCACCTCATGCCAGCATTGGACCTGAGCCGGGCATACCAACGCGAACCGCCGGGATCACCCCTGCTCCAGCTCTCACCCCAGATACCGTGGAGAAGGACTGATGGAACTCGATTATCCGCTCATCTGGGGTCTGTTGATCGCGTTCGCCATCTTTGCCTATGTGTGCCTTGATGGTTTCGACCTTGGCATTGGCATCCTTTACCCCACAACCTCGGATCAGGATGAACGCAGCTTGATGATGAACACTGTTGCGCCGGTATGGGATGGCAACGAGACCTGGCTTATCCTTGGCGGCGGCGGGCTGTTTGCCGTGTTCCCGCTGGCCTACGCCACGATCATGCCAGCCCTTTACATGCCGATCCTTCTCATGCTCATCGGATTGATCTTCCGAGGGGTTGCGTTTGAATATCGCTTCAAGGCCAGCGACAAACGCCGTCCCTACTGGGATCTGGCTTTCTTCCTTGGCTCGCTCGTTGCGGCACTTTCACAGGGCGTCGCCCTTGGTGCCCTGATCCAAGGCATTGAAATCGAAGGACGCTCTTATGCCGGTGGCTGGTTTGATTGGCTGACACCCTTTAGCGTGATGACCGGCTTCGCTCTTGTTTCAGGCTATGCCCTGCTTGGCGCAACGTGGCTCATCATGAAGCTAGAAGGCACGGCGCAGGAGCATTTCCGCCGTGTGGCACGTCCCTGCGCGCTTTTGCTGCTCATGTTCATTGGGATTGTCAGCATTTGGATGCCGTTTATCGACCCGGGCATTGTCAGACTTTGGTTCAGCATGCCCTATGTGCTTTACACGGTGCCGGTACCGATTGCGGTAGCTGCTCTCGCCTTTGTCATTTGGCGCGGCATCACCTATGACCATCATCACGCGACCGCGTTCCTCGCAACGCTTGGCCTGTTTCTCGTCACCTATATCGGCCTTGGCATCAATCTCTATCCCTACGTCGTGCCACACAACTTCACCATCTGGGAGGCTGCAGCGCCCGACAGCAGCTTGAAGTTTCTGCTGGTTGGTGCCGTGGTGCTGATCCCCATGATCCTTGCCTACACCGGCTACGCCTATTGGGTGTTCCGAGGCAAGACCAAGTCAACGGAGGGCTACCACTAGTGAGTAACACCGGCGAAAAGATTGAAGGCAAGAAGACAAAGCACGCGGACAAAGACGCCCCCCTCACAGCGTTGAAGCAGGTGGGATGGTTCATCTTGCTTTGGTGTCTGGGTATCTCAGTCGTGGGGATCATTTCCTACGGGATACGCGCCGTAATCCTCTAGGGTTGCTTTGGCGCGGGCCTTAGGTAGGCTCTGGCTCTGTCACAGGCTCCCCGAGATCTCTCAGGGCTTGTTCCAACGATAGCTTAAGATCGTCGGGAACCTCGCGAGACTTCAAGAAAGCCGCATAGGCGAGCTTTAGCCCCTGCTCCAACCCAATGCTGGGCTGCCACCCCATCGCCTGAAGACGCGCGTTGTCCATCAACTTCCTTGGTGTGCCATCGGGCTTGGACAGATCGTGCGTGATACGTCCTTCAAAACCGACAGCTTTGCAAATCATTACAGCGAGTTGCTTGATGCTCACTTCCTCGCCGCTGCCCAGATTGATATGCTCTTCTTCGCTGTAGTTCTTCATGAGAAAGACCAGCGCGTCGGCGCAATCTTCCACGTAGAGGAACTCGCGGCGGGGCGCACCGGTGCCCCACATTACGATCTTTTGCTCTCCGTTTGCCTTTGCTTCGTGCACCTTGCGCATCAAGGCCGGGATAACGTGAGAAGTTTCCAGATCGAAGTTATCTCCGGGACCATATAGGTTCGTTGGCATGGCGCTGATGAAGTCACAGCCATGTTGGCGTCGATACGCCTGACAGAGCTTCACCCCTGCAATCTTGGCCAATGCATACCATTGATTTGTGGGCTCCAATGGACCTGTTAGCAAGGAGGCCTCGGTAATCGGCTGGCGCGCAAATTTTGGATATATGCAGCTTGAGCCCAGAAACAGCAGTTTTTTCACCCGTGCTTTGTGCGCAGAATGAATGACGTTGGCTGCGATCATGAGGTTATCGTAGAGAAAATCTGCCGGGTAGGTGTTGTTGGCAAGAATACCGCCAACCTTTGCGGCGGGAAGAAAGATCGCCGTGGGTTTTCGGGTCGCAAGCCAGAAATCGACTGCCTGCGGGTCTCTGAGATCCAGCTCGTCGCGCGGTGCGGTGACAACCTCGCAGGGCTCCCGTTCAAGACGGCGTAAAAGCGCTGAACCAACCATGCCGCCATGCCCCGCGACCCAAACTCTTTCTCCTGCTAGGTCAAAGAGTTCCCTAGACATGCTCCACCTCCCGAGCGGCGTCTTTCTCATGCTGGCGTGTTGTTCGTTGAAGCTCTGCCAGATCCTCTTTGACCATTTCGGCAACCAGCTCCTCGAAGCTTACCTTTGCCGCCCAACCAAGCTTTTCCCGCGCCTTGCTGGGGTCACCTTTCAACAGATCGACCTCTGTTGCTCGGAAGTACCGCGGGTCCACCTCCACAAGCAGCTTGCCGCTGGCTGCGCAAATGCCTTTTTCGTCCAGGCCCTCACCACGCCAGATCAATTCAGTGCCAGTTTCGGCAAATGCGCGTTCCACAAATGCACGAACGCTGTGGGTCTCTCCCGTTGCAAGCACGTAGTCATCGGCAATGGGTTGCTGCAGCATGCGCCACATGCCCTCCACATAGTCGCGGGCATGCCCCCAATCGCGCTGCGCTTCCAAGTTGCCGATGTAAAGCCGGTCCTGCAGCCCATGGGCGATGGCCGCCACCGCACGAGTAATCTTGCGGGTGACAAAGGTTTCCCCGCGAACCGGGCTTTCGTGATTGAACAGAATGCCGTTGGACGCATGAATGCCATAGGCTTCACGGTAGTTGACGGTAATCCAGTAGGCATAAAGCTTTGCAGCGGCATAGGGGGAACGGGGATAGAATGGGGTCTGCTCGTTTTGTGGGACCTGCTGTGCCTTGCCATAAAGCTCCGAGGTTGAAGCCTGATAGAACCGCGTTTTTTCTACAAGGCCCAGAAGCCGGATCGCCTCCAGCAGCCGCAGTGTCCCCATGCCGTCTGCATTGGCGGTGTACTCGGCCGTCTCAAAGGACACCTGCACGTGGGATTGGGCCGCAAGATTATAGATTTCGTCTGGCTGAATTTCCTGAGTGATGCGGATCAGATTGGTCGCATCTGTCATGTCGCCGTAGTGCAAAAAGAACCGCTGATTTTGTGTATGAGGATCCTGATAGAGGTGCTCGATGCGCTCCGTGTTGAAGCTGGAGGATCGCCGCTTGATCCCGTGCACCTTGTACCCCTTGCTGAGCAGCAATTCCGCTAAATAGGCACCGTCTTGCCCGGTGATGCCGGTTATGAGAGCTGTCTTTTCCTGAGTCACGCAACCACCCCTGTCCTCAGCGGTAGTCAGCGCCAAAACCCTCATGGTTTCAAACCCCTAAAAGGGCCAGCTACAAAATCCGCCCTGTCAAAAACAGAGGTAAGCAGCGCACAAAAAAGCGGCATTTCCATTTCAGGAAACGCCGCGATTTCAAAACACTATTGGAGGCTGGAGCCTCAGCGCACCAGTGACACCCCTGCCGCTGGAATTTTCAAACCATCAAGTTCGGCCGCTTCGGCGAGCCCCAGTGCCCTGAGATCCTGAGGATGTTTGGCGTAGTTGTAATAGAACGTGCCGATGCTGGTTTTCCGGCGACGCAGGCCTTGCGGCAAGTCCACTGGTTCAATCCCCTTTGGTTCCAGAACCTGCGCGAGGAATTTCTTCAGTGTTTGAGGACGAAGCCAAGCGCCTGTGTAGACAACGCTTTCGTTGCCAACCACGATTGGATCACCATTCTCGAGTGCAAGAATTGTTGGCAGTGAACTGACGAGTTCCTCCACCCAAATGGTGGCCTCGCCGAACTTTGACCCATCCCGGCTCAACAGCGTTTCACCAAAAAGCTTGGGCATGGTGGAAACGCGGGCCACTTCAACCGCTTCAAAAGGCGCTGGCAGCGCTGAGGTTTCCTGCGAGATTTGATAATGCTCATTCTTCTGAGCAAAACGCGGTCCTGCTACAACAAGCCCCCCTTGCGAAGCGTAGGTGGCCAGACAGCTGGAGAACTCCGCACTTACCGCATAAAGCCCTGGAACAATTACAGCTTTATATCTCGACAGGTCCTGCTCGGAGGGCCGAACGATGTCGACATCCACACCCAGCTCCCTAAGAGCGCGGTAGGCATTCATGGCCAGCAGACTGTAGGTAAAATCCTGACTTTGCGGCTGGGTTTCGTGGGCCCACTGGCTCTCGTAGTCAAACACCAAGGCCACGGGGGCTGGTGCGATGTGGAACGCGCCAAGAGCATCCCGTTCCCTAGCCACCTGCCCGGCCTCCTTGAAGGCCTGCGCGGGGGCATTGTCAGGCCGTTTGAGGCCAGCGTGCATCTGCTCCTGCGCAAAAGGGGCCTGCCTCCAGCGGAAATAGCTCGTCGTTTCAGCACCATGGGCGAAAGCCTCCCATGACCACAAGCGCACCATGCCATCAAGTGGCGAGGGGTTATAAGGGGCCCAGTTCACCGGCCCCGGCTGCTGCTCCATGATCCAGAGGCGGCCATTGCCTGCGGCGCGATATAGGTCGTGGTGGAAGCCTTGGAAGTCCGGATCGCCTTGCTGGAAGAAGTCGCGCCAGAACTCCGGGGCCATTTCCGTGCCCGACTCCATCTGATTTAAGCTATGGAAACCAAGGGGATAGCTGTCCCAACTGGCGACATCAAGCTGATCCCCAACCTTATAATGGTCGAAGTGGAAGAAGCGCCCCATGAAGTTATGAATTATCGGACGCCCCGGAGAAAGCTCGCGCAGCATCTCCACCTGCGCCTGATTAAACTCTGCTACCTTGTCTGAAGAAAAGCGATAAAAATCAAGCCGATGAGCGGGATTACTCTCTGTGACCGTCAGGTATGGCAGGTCTATCTTGTCGAAGCTGCCATATTCCATGGACCAGAACACGTTGCCCCAGGCTTCGTTTAGTTTTTCTACTGTTCCATACTTTACTTCCAGCCACCTTTGGAACGCTACCCGCGCGACGGGAGACCAAGAGCGGATGGTATCATGGCAGCCATATTCGTTGTCGGTCTGCCAGGCTGCTACGGCAGGATGCTGACCGTAACGCTCGGCAATGATGCGAGAAATGCGTTTACTTTCCTCACGATAGCCCTCATGAGAAAAGCAATAGTGACGACGGGAGCCGAACTTGCGCGGATTGCCGTTTTCATCATGAGCCAGCATGTCCGGGTGCTTGTCCAGCATCCAGCGCGGCGGCGTTGCCGTTGGCGTACACATGACAATTTTTAATCCATTCCGCGCCAAGGTCTCAACAGCGCGGTCAAGCCACTCCCACTGGAAAGTGCCCGGTTCAGGCTCTATCCGAGACCATGCAAATTCTGCAATGCGCACCCAAGTGATGCCGAGTTCCGCCATTTCGCGGGCGTCCTGCTCCCAAAGGGCTTCATCCCAGTGTTCGGGGTAGTAGCAGACGCCAAGGGTCTTTTCCTGGGTCATGCAGTTATCCTCTCAATGACGGGATCAAAAAGCCCCTCAATTTCAAGCTTCACAGCAAAGGTGGCGCCAGCCAGCGGCTCGCGGGCGAGTTGCTCTTCGCTCAGGTCCTGACGCGCTGTGGTGATGAAAAGCGTCTTGCCATCCGCACCTCCGAAGGCGGGGCAACTTGGCTGGCTTACCGGCAGTTCGATGACGCGTTCTTGTGTTCCATCAGGACGATAGCGGACCACGCGCGCCCCGCCCCACTGGGCATTCCATAGATGTCCTTCCGCATCCACCACGGAGCCATCCGGACCAAAACCGGTGGCGCTGATGTCAACAAACAGCTCCGGCTCACCCGCTGGCAGGCCGGTTGCCTTGTCCAGCGGCCAGCGAATGATGCAGCCGGATGGAGTATCGGAAAAGTACGCCCACTCTCCTTGCGGAGAGAAGCAAATGGAGTTCGGAATGGAGATCTTGTCTTTGATCAACTGAAGGCCGCTTACGCCGAAGCGATAGAGGCTGCCCGCCTCCTTTTCCGCGTTGTAGCCCATGGTGCTGATCCAAAAGCCGCCCAGACGATCTGTTCGGCCATCGTTGGACCGGGTGACAGGGTTATCCCCCTCCACCGGGTGAACAAGGTCCAGCGCAGCGCTTCCCACCTGCCAGCGATGAACACCGCGAGACGTTGACACGATGAGGCTTTCGCCGGGTTCGCGGGCGAAGGCTGAGACAGGATGGTCAAACTCATAAATGCGGGTGTCGGCATCGGCTTCACCCTGTTGCAGCACACGCTGATTATCGATGTCGACCCAGAACAGGCAGCGGTGTTCAGGCGACCATAGAGGCCCTTCCCCTAAAGAGCAAAGAACCTTTGAAAAAACAAAGGGATCAGACATCAAGCACCACGCTCCTGAAGGGCATCATAGGCAGCCACCATTTCTTGAGCATTTGCGGCAACCTCTGCGACGGTATCACCGGGCTTGTAGATGTTGGCACCGAGGCCAAAGCCCGCACAGCCCGCTGCGGCATAGTCAGCAAAGTCCTTCGCGCCCACGCCGCCCACGGCATAGACCGGCTTGTCCTTCGGCAGGACTGCATTCATGGCCTTGATGCCTGCAGGGCCCATGATGAAGGCGGGGAATATCTTCAAGATATCCGCGCCATGTTTGACGGCCTCAAAGCATTCGGTTGGGGTAAAGACGCCCGGACAGGACATCATTCCGGCCCGCTTGGTGGCCAGGATGACCTCCTTGTCCATGTTTGGCGAGACAATAAACTCGCCGCCGACGCTGCGAACCGCCTGAACATCGTCTGCGGTGAGGACAGTGCCCGCTCCAATGCTCGCCTTGTGGCCAACCTTGGCCTTCATGAGGCTGATGCTCTTGAGTGCTTCGGGGGAGTTGAGTGGCACTTCAATCTGCGTGATGCCTGCGGCTACAATCACCTCAACAACGGCTTCAGCCTCATCCGGCGTAATGCCGCGCAGAATTGCGATGATGTTACGTGCGTGATCAGTTGGAGATGAGGTCATACCCCAGATTCCTTTCTAATGATGGAGAGCCCCTTCAGCGCGGCCACGTCGCCATCATGGACCCGTGTCTCTATACCGAAGATGCGCATGGCGCTCGCATAGCATTTCACGAGCGAAGAACTACCAATGATTTCAACCAGATACCCCGGAGAAACCCCGCCAGAGGCGGCCAGCTCTTTCAGTTCCGTGGCAATGGTAACGCCGGAAAGATAGGCATAGGCGGCCTTGGGATCGGTGCCGTTCAACAACTGTGCTGCCCGGACCGGGAACAGGGCGGACAAGAACTGAGCCGCGCCGGAATGAACGTCGTGCACCCCTTTGGCAAAATGAGTGGGCTCGGCCCCTTCAGAGCCATCCAGAGAGTGGCGCAGCATGGAATGCTTCACGACAAGAGCAAAGAGTTCGCCAGTCAGGAATGTACGGGACTGGAGAATCCGCTGGTCTTCGGTGTGAACCCATTTGCTGTGGGTGCCCGGCAAGCAAAAGATGTGGCGGCCTGTCTCCATCTCGTCCAAAACGCCGAGAAGCAGGGTCTCTTCACCGCGAATGACGTCCGGGCCAAACTCGTTGTTCTGGCAGACCCCTGGCACGATGAACGGGCGGATGCGCGGGTCTTTGACCGGAACCTCCACAAGCCGCTCAGCAAGGGCAGAGAACGGTGTTGGCAGCTCAACGTACGCGGCCTCTTTCCAGCCTTGCCGACTGCCTGCCATGCCGCAAATCAAAATGGGCAGGGGCGACTTATCCCCCTCGAGCCACGGGTCGATGAGGCCCAGCAGCACCCCCTCGAAAGCATCGCTGGAGAGGGTGCCCGCACCCTGCGTTGATTTTGCGTTGGTTTGAATAAAACCGTCAGATTGAACGTACCAAGCGCGCAGGCTGCTGGTTCCCCAGTCAACGGCGATCCAGTCGCCGTTGCTTGCCGCCAGTTTGAGAGGGGTATCGGCCATCAGACAAAGCCTCCGTCGAGGATCGACCCATGAACTTGCATGCTGCGATCTGCCCCGGCGGCGACGGGCAGGACTGGCTCAGCCGCGCCCTCTAATTTTTCGCCGAGTGATTGTGGAAGCATGAGAACGGGTCTTTCAGTTTCTTATTGGTGGGTAGAAGTGCATGCAGGTCAGCGGTCCCTCTCCGCGCGGCCCTCGAAGACCAGCATGGTCTCCGGAAATTGGATCGGCAGCGCAACGCCTGCCCGCATGAGTGAAGCGCCAGAGAGCGTCAGACTGTGCTCGCGCCAATCGACGCCCGCCAGAACGCGGTTCGCCGTTGCTGAAATGCCTTCAGCATTCAGCGCCGAAACGGTGTAGGTCTGCTCCTCTGCCAGACCGGCCAAACGCAGGGCCGATGTGGAGGAGGATGCTGGTACGGACTGTTGCCCCACGAACAGCAGGAACTGGTCCCGATCTCTGGACACCATTTGCATGGCAATTACATCTTGGGTTGACGTGGTATGTACGTAGATGTGCGCTTCATGCATAAATTTGCGGTGTTTCTTGTAGAACGCACTCCAGCCTTTCAGCTCAGACAGGTCCTTTTCGCCGAGGACTGTCAGGTCCGCCTCATAGCCCATGTGGCAACTCGCAGCGACAGCCCCCCGGTAGTTCATTGAGAGGCGGCGACCGGAGGTGTGGCACTCGTCTGGCCCCACATGAGAGCCTATGACTTCCGGCGGGAGAAACAGACTTGCGGCGGCCTGCATGCGCCAGCGTTCGCGGGCGTCGTTGGAGTCAGACAGCCAGACACGTTGGGTGTACTTCAAGATTTCATAGTCGATCCGCCCACCGCCGGAGGAGCAACTCTCGATGACGACATTCGGATGGGCCTTGCGCAAACGGCCAAGCAGACTGTAGAGCGCCTGCACGTAGGCATTGCTGGCCGGTCGCCCGAACTGATCCGCGGGCAATACGATACTGCGGTTCATATCCCACTTGATGTAGTCGATGGCATTGTTCGACAAGATCTCGTGGATGCGCTCAAACAGGTATTCCTGAACCTCGGAACGGGTGAGATCCAACACCAGCTGATTGCGACCCAGCATGCGGTCGCGGCCCTCAGCGTGAAGGATCCAGTCCGGATGGGCGCGATAAAGCTCTGAATCTTCGTTGATCATCTCCGGCTCGAACCAGATGCCGAAGCGCAGACCGCGAGACTTTACGTGATTGATGAGAGGGGTAAGCCCTTGAGGATACTTGTTCTCATCAACAAACCAATCGCCGAGGGAAGACGTGTCGTCGTCTCTCTTGCCGAACCAGCCATCATCCAGAACAAACAGTTCCGCGCCTGCATCGGCTGCCTTCTCCGCCAAGGCGGAAAGCTTTTCTACGGAGTGGTCAAAATAGACAGCCTCCCAGCAGTTGTAGTGAACCGGGCGAGATTTGTACCACTCAGGAACTTGAAGGATCTGCGATCTCAAGAACGCATGGAAGCGTTGACGAATGCCAGAGAGCCCCTGGGAGGACTGAGCAACATAGAGCACCGGCGTTTCATAGCTCTCACCGGAGGAGAGCATGACTTCGCCCATCTCCAGCAGAGCCCCATATTGAACGGACCGGCGACCATCTGGCAGTTCCTGAGCGACCATGCGGTAGTTGCCGCTCCACCCCAGATGAAAGGCAAGTGCCTGCCCTTCCAGGTCATTGGCGTTGGCGCTGAGCGCCACAAAACCGGGAAAGTGTTCATGGGAGGTGCGACCAAGGCGGCATTCGCGGGCATAGATGCCCTTTTGCCAGTCAGCACGCTGCTCGCGGAACTCGTTACACCAACGGCCCTCAAAACTGAGATGCTGGACTAGATGTTGAGGCACTGGAACGCAGGCAGCATTCAACCAGTCCACCGCGTAGGGACGCCCACCGGAGTTTGTGAGTTTCTGCCGGAAAGCAGCAACGCCCGTTTCGGGATCTAGGGTCACATGGATGTTGAGGGTGAGCCCGACGGTACTGTCGGAAAGCTCAAACTCGACCGCCTGTGAGGTTGACGTGAGGACGGACGTCAAGCGGAACTGAGTGTGCCAGTTCTGTCCCTGATGGCTGTCGCCGCGAATGCCCGGGTGGCCTGGAGTGGCGCGGCCGGCTTCGGGGGTCAAGGTCAGGTCCAAAGGTTCGTCGAGCATCACCTGCCCGACAGGTGGGCGCAGGCTGGCCGCCAGCGCCTCCAGATTTTCATAGAGCGGCAACGCTTCGCCCATATAGATCAAGGCGGGAACACGGTCCTCATAGGCGGCAAACACCATAGTCTGCCCTGCCCCGTCGAGACGCCAGCAGCGCGCACCAGCTTCGCCCGTTTCCATGTTTTTCTCCTCGTGTCCGAAGGTTGCCATTGCAGGATCAGCCCTTTGTCGCGCCGAGCGTGAGACCCGCTATGAAATGCTTCTGCATCAGGAAGAACATGATGACAGGAGGCATGGCCGCAACGATGGAGCCTGCAGACACCAGCTGCCACTGAGCAACCCACTGACCATTCAGCGAGAAGATACCAGCGGTGACCGGCAAAGCGTGGCTGCCCTGAACCAGAACGGTTGCCCAGAAATAGTCGTTCCAGATGAAGGTGAAGATCAGAACCGACAAGGCCGCAATGGCAGGCCGCATGAGCGGCAAGACGATGAACCAGAAGATCTTCAGCTCGGAAACACCTTCTACGCGGGCAGCTTCAATGAGCTCAAATGGCAGAGCCTTGATGAAGTTTCGCATGAACAGGGTACAGAATCCGGTCTGAAACGCAATGTGGAACAGGACAAGGCCCATGCTGGTGTCATAAAGGCCCATGTTCAACGTGAGATCGCGCACGGGCACCATCAGGATCTGGAAAGGCACGAAGTTGCCTGCCACGAACATGAAGAACACCAGCAGGTTGGACTTGAACTTGTAGACCGCCAGCGCAAACCCGGTGAGACACGACAAGGCCACGGCACCGATAACGGTTGGAATGGTCACCTTGAAGGAGTTCCAGATGTAGGTGCCCATGGGAGTGTTGGCGAACACTTCCAGATAGTTGCCCAGCGCAATGGTCGAGGGCACGCCGAAGTAGTTGCCCTGCGCCAAGTCAGATGCAGGGCGAATGGAGGTCATCATGACGCCGAGGAGCGGCAGGAGCCAGAGGATCAGGACGATCGGCACGGCGAGCTTGTAGCCCCAACGCCAGGGAGCGGCGATTTTTTCGACAGGTGTCGGGAACATATCAGTAGCCCTCCCTTTCGTCTTTCAGCATCCGAACGATGAAGATTGAAATGAAGACCATCATGATTGCGAACAGGACAACCGCAATTGAGGCACCGTAGCCCATGCGGAAGCCGTATTCGGAAAGCGCCTGCTCATACATGTAGAAGGAAAGCACACGGCTTGAGCCCCACGGTCCGCCGTCGGTCATGATGGAGACAAGGTCGAACGACCGCAGCGCACCGATCACCGTCACGACAACGGCAATGAAAGTCGCCGGGCGGAGCTGAGGAATAATAACGTACCAGAGCATCTTCCAGCCCTTGGCCCCATCGAGCCGGGCGGCCTCGATCTGATCGGGCGATACGTTGTTGAGACCCGTGAGGTACAAGATCATGCAGTAGGCGATTTGCGGCCACAGACCAGCGATGATGATGCCGTAGGTGACATAGGTTTCGTCAGCAAGAACGGCGACATCCCCGAACCCCAGAAATGACAGAAGCTGTGTGAAGAGGCCGAAGTTTGGCGCGTAGAACCATGAGAAGATCAGACCGACCACGATCTGAGAAATCACAAAGGGAAAGAAGAACAAAGACTTGTAGATGCGAATGCCGGTGATGGTCTGATTGAGGAAAATTGCCATCAACAGACCGGCGGGCACTGCCAGCATGTACATGACCAGCCAGATCACATTGTTCTTCAAGGAGACGTAAAAGGCTTCGTCATCCAAAAGCTCAACGTAGTTTGCAAGCCCAATGAAGGTCTTCGCGCCGATGCCGTCCCACTCGTAAAAGCTGACCCAGATGGATTGAGCGATGGGCGCGATCACATAAATGATGAACATCAAGGCGCCAGGCGCCAGAAACAAAAGGGGAGCTAGTCGGCGTTGGTTTACCAGCCACCGGGTTGTCGTGGATGCAGCTTGGGCGTTGCCGCCCGCGGTGCGTTCGACATTTGGCGACAGTATGGAGTCACTCATCGGCTTATCCCTGAGATGAATTGAAAGGCCATTGCCACGGCAGCCCTCCCCGCCGTGTCAGGCTGGACATGAGGGCCCAGACCGGTCCGCAAGAGCCGATCCGGGCCATCACTCAGAGCATGTTAGTCGTAGACGCGCTCACGCACCTTATCGAGGCGCTTGAGGATGCGATCAACGCGTTCTGGCTTGACCATGAACTCCTGGAAGCCTTCCATGCCAGCCTTCGCCATTTGCGCAGGCACATCGCGGTCGTAGAACTGCGCCAGTGCGTAAGCTTCAGACAAAACGTTGAAGCCCTGAGCAAGGATCGGGTCTGCCGGGCGGGTTGCCTTTGAGTTGACTGGCAGCTGGCCGAGGGTTTCGTTCAACTTGGTCTGAACGTCTGCGCGGGCCATGTAGGCAAGGAATTTACGGGCGTCTTCCTTGTTCTTTGCGCCGGATGGAATGTGGATGGTGTCCGTTGGGGCTTCTTCAGCCATTGGGATGGACGGGTCGATGACCGGGAACTGCATGTAGCCGATCTGGTCTTCTGACAAACCACCGCTCTTGAACACGTCTACCGCAAAGTTGCCCATCAGATACATGGCGGCCTTGCCCTGCACGAGCGGCGGAACCGCATCCTGCCAGTCCAACGCTGCGTGGTTCTCGATGAAGTAACCGGGCTCTACCAGCTCTGCCCACTTGTCGAATGTGGCGCGCACGCGCTCATCGGTGTAAGGCACCTTGCCGGATGTGAGGTCCATGTGGAACTCGTAACCGTTGACGCGCAGGTTCATGTAGTCGAACCAGCCACCGGTTGGCCAAAGGGCCTTGGTGCCAATGGTGAATGGCGTAATGCCGTTTTCCTTCAGCTTGGCAGAGGCAGCCAGAAGCTCTTCCCAGGTTTCGGGCGTTTCAATTCCCAGATCGGCGAAGATGTCTTTGCGGTAGTAAATGCCCCACTGATAGTAGGTGAAAGGCACGCCCCACTTCTTGCCATCGATGGTCATGGAGGCCGCTGCGGAGCTAAGCGTTTCATTGAGACCGTGCTCTTCCCAAACATCGGTCACATCTTCAAACAGGCCCGCCTCCACGAACGGTGCCATACGGTTACCGGCATACCAGGTTGCCAGATCCGGTGCATCTGCGGTCAGGAAGTTTCGGATGGAAGTCTTGTAGCCTTCCTTGTCCATGAAGTTGACGATGACTTCAACATCAGGATTTTCGGCCTTGAAGCCTGCAATCATTTCTTCAAAAGCTTTTTTTGGTGCCGGATCGCCCTGATCAAGATTGATGACCAGCTCGCCCGCCAGAGCGGATGAAGCAAAAGCAACGCCTGCCACTGCACCAATAAGCGCGGATTTAAAACTACTAATCACTGCACAACCTCCCTTGAGTGATAAGGATAAAACTGTTTCATTCAATGGAACTGCGTTTTATCAATTGAAATTAAAAGCCAGAAATGCATAATTGTCAACCAACAGGTGAAGACTAGCCTTTGCTACACGGGAGGAGGGTTTTCCATTTGGGAGTGGAAAGCCAATGACCATGAAAAATATAGAACCAGACACGCAAGTCCCTCAGGAAGTTGATCTTTCCAGCCCGATCTCGAAAGCGCTGGCGGTGCTGGACGCGGTCGCTGCGGCGGACCACCCACCCCGTTTCGTCGAGCTTTTGAGCAGCGTTCCGCTATCGCGCGCCACCTTGCACAGAATGCTTCGGCAACTGACCAACGAGGGCATGCTCTCGTACGATTCGGAGCAGCACACCTATCGCGTGGGCTTTCGACTGATGCGCCTTGCGCACTCTGCGTGGGCAAACACCAGCTTGGCGGGCGCTGCCAGTGACGCCCTCGACATTCTGAGCGCCAAGGTGAGCGAAACCATTCACCTGGCTGTGCTCGACAATTACCAGGTGCTTTACGTGGACAAGCGCCTGCCTGCCCGCTCCGTGCAGATGTATTCCAGCCCCGGCAAGATCGGCCCGGCTTACTGCACCGGCGTTGGCAAGGCGATGCTGGCCTTCCTGCCCGACGCACAGTTGGACCACGCGATTGCGGCGCAGTCTTTTCAAAAGCATACGGCGAAAACACTGGTGACTCCGCAAATGCTGAGGGACAACCTGTCCGTCATTCGCCAGCGGGGCTACGCCTTTGACGATGAGGAGCATGAGCCGACCATCATCTGCATTGCCGTGCCCATACTCGGACGGCGCGGCGAACCCATTGGCGCCATGTCCATTACCAGCACCACCGGGATTACCAATCTGGACCAGATGGTGGCGACCTATCTGGCACCGCTGCAGGAGACAGCACGCCAGATTGCCCACAGTGCTGAGATTTCAATGAATTTGTAAATTTGCGCCAACCATGAGCGCTTCGAATTTCTGACGTTTTGGGAGACACCTTATGACCACGGTGCGTTTGACCGACCTGCGCAAAAGCTATGACAAGCTTGAAATTCTGCATGGCATCAATCTGGACATCAAACAGGGAGAGTTTGTTGTGTTCGTTGGGCCCTCCGGTTGTGGCAAGTCCACCTTGCTGCGGACCATTGCGGGCCTTGAGCTTTCCAACAGCGGCACCATCGAGATTGATGGCGTTGATGTGACCAACGTGGATGCGTCGCTGCGCGGCGTGGCCATGGTGTTTCAATCCTACGCGCTCTACCCCCACATGACCGTTGCTGACAACATGGGTTTTGGCCTGAAAATGGCCGGGCGGGACAAGGCGGAGATCAAACGGCGCGTGGATGAAGCGGCCCGTATTCTGCAGCTCGAACCGCTCCTCGAACGCTTCCCCAAGCAGCTTTCGGGTGGTCAGCGCCAGCGCGTTGCCATTGGACGCGCCATTGTGCGCAACCCGAAGGTGTTCTTGTTCGACGAGCCGCTTTCCAACCTTGATGCGGAACTGCGGGTGCAGATGCGCATCGAGATTGCCCGCCTGCACAGTCAGATGGATGCCACCATGATCTACGTGACCCACGATCAGGTGGAGGCCATGACGTTGGCGGACAAGATTGTGGTGCTGGAAGGCGGCCATGTGCGCCAGTTCGGAGCGCCGCTTGACCTCTATGACGATCCGGCCAACCAGTTTGTGGCTGGCTTCATCGGCTCGCCAAAAATGAACTTCCTGAAAGCCCGCTCTGAAGGCAACACGGCGACCGGCCTGAAGGTGACCGTGGAAGGCTTTGGGGATCAGACCCTTGAGATACCGGGGATCAAAACCGCTGTGGCGCAGGGCTCCGAACTCACCCTTGGCATTCGCCCCGAGCACTTCCTGAATGGCGCGGATGCAGGAGAGTTCTCTACGGACCTGCCGGTTGCCTTCGTTGAAAACCTAGGCGAATCCACCTTCGTTTACGCCAATCTGGCTGGCGGAACGCAGGTGACCGCAGAGCTACGCGACAATCGCCTTTCCAACAAGGTCAAGAGCGTGACGCTTGGCATACCAGCGAACAAGGCTTTCCTGTTTACGCCGGACGAAGAACGGCTGCGGTAACACCTCCCAGAGCCGCAGATCAAGGAAGGCCGCTGCACACCCCCGCAGCGGCTTTTCTTCATGCCCGCCCTACCCTTTGCACTTGGCAAGCGCGGTTTCGACCGAGCGTTCAAAGGAGACCACAGGGGGCTTGAGCCCCTGCGCAAACAGGGCCTGCATCACATCCCGCGAGGCGCCTGCCACAATGACCTTGATGCCGTGGCGGTTGTGTTTCTCCGCGGTGCCTTCCAGCGTCTTCGCGGCAGTTGAATCGATGAAGGGCACACCGGTAAAGTCCAGTATCAAGGCCTTGCGGTCATCGGCAATGGCATCCAGCGCCGCACCGACGGCTGACGCGGCCCCGAAGAAGAACGCCCCGGTGATGCGGTAGACGACGATATCGGAACTGGCCACGTTTAGGCCGTTATAGGCACTGCGCGCCTCCACGCTGTCGGGCAGATCGTCCTGCGCGAAGGAAGGGCACATCTCGACCGATGTGGCGCGGGCCATCCGGGAGATGAACAGCACGGACCCCAGCGCCACCCCAACCACAATGGCCTCGGTGAGATCGCGAAAAATGGTGAGCAGGAAGACCGAGCCCAGAACCAGCGCATCTCCTCTGGACGCACGCAGCAGGCTGACAATGGCGGACTTTTCAATCATGTTCCATGCCACCACGGCCAGAACCCCAGCAAGAGCGGCAAGCGGAATGAAATAGGCCACCGGCGCGGCAATCACGATGAACAACAACAAACACACAGCGTGAACGATGCCAGCTACAGGCCCATGAGCCCCAGCCCGGATGTTGGTGGCGGTGCGGGCAATGGTGCCCGTGACGCAAATGCCGCCGAACAGCGGTGAGATGATGTTGGCGATGCCTTGCGCTGCCAGCTCGCAATTGGACCGGTGACGACGCCCGGTCATGCCATCGGCCACCACGGCGGACAAGAGTGACTCAATGGCCCCAAGCAACGCAAAGGCGATTGCACTGGGCAGGACGGCCACCGCTTTCTCCCATGAGAGCGCGGGCAGATGGGGCATAGAGATCTGTGCGGGAATGCCGCCGAAACGGGAGCCGATCGTGTCCACCGGCAAGTCGAAGACAGCGGTGGCCAGCGCTGCAAGGGATACCGCGAGCAACATGCCCGGCCATGCGGGGCGGAACCTCTTGAGCCCGACAATGAGGAGGATTGTTGCCACCGAAATGGCGGCGGCGCCCGCATTCCAAGAGGAGAAGGCCGCCGCGAGAACCGGCAGCTTTTCAAGAAGGGGGCCGGGCTCGGGGCCAGAAAGCGTTAGTCCAAGCAGCTCTTTGAGCTGACTTGCGAAGATGATGATGGCAATGCCCGCAGTGAAGCCCACCGTTACCGGATAGGGGATGAACTTGATGTAGGTACCAAGGCGAAGCAGGCCAATGAGAAGCAGCAGGACACCCGCCATCATGGTGGCCAACAAGAGCCCATCCATGCCATGGGTGGCAACGGTGGTGGCCATGAGCACAATAAACGCCCCCGCCGGCCCACCAATCTGAAACCGACTGCCGCCCAGCGCGGATACGAAAAGCCCGCCGAAAATTGCCGTATAAAGCCCTTGTGCCGGCGTTGCGCCAGCGGCAATGGCAATTGCCATTGACAAGGGAAGCGCCACAACGGCGACAGTGAGCCCGGCGATCAGATCGCTCTTGAAATGGCTCAGGCCGTAGCCCTCCCTCAACACGGTGAGGAGCTTAGGCGTGAACAACTCTGCAAAACGCGCGGAAGAACCGGCTGCGCTATCGGTATGGGTCATGGGCATCTCATGGGACCGTATGGATGGACGGTCTCTTTATGAGAGAACACGGCACAGGGACGTCTGGGCTGGTCGAAAGGCCAAGTCACTTACGAGGCGTGCGATGTGGGGTGTTCAAGGGGATTGAACTTTGGACCTGACCGTATTGCCAGTTCAGCAGCCTTGGGGCAAGGACAAACGGCATACATAAGTATTCCATTTAAGAAGGACTGCGCCCACGCTCAGGCAGGCTCTGGCACCGGAAGCTTGAAGGGCTTGACCCCTTTCTCCCCATAGGTGCGGCGGGTCTCCCACCACTTGTTGGTGTCGCGAGAGATGACCGCATCTTCACTGAAGAGAATGCGATAGCCGCGATTGAGGCCGCCTTGTGCGGTGTTTTTAACGCAAAGATTCCCATCCAGCCCAGCAAGAACAAGCGTGCCAATCTTCCGGTCCTCCAGATAGTCGTTGAAGGCATGGGAGGAAAACGCGTCGCTGCGATGTTTGATGAACTCGGCATCGCCCTGCACATTGAAGCGCGGGTCCAACCCCAGACCGTCGGAATCTGCTGCGCCGCGCCCATCGTCCACCATGTGCACGACCTTGTTGGTGTACCAGCCCTTGTAGATGTGACGAATGATGATCACGGGCCAACCCTGCGCACGGGCGTAGGACGTCAACCTCCTTATTTCAGCGGATGCGCGGTTGATTTCCTCGGAGAACGGCCGGTCCTCTGACACGGCCCGCAGAAAATCTTCCTGCAAATCCACAAGTACCAGAGCGGTATTGGGGCGCGCTGCCAAAGTAATCGGCATACCATTCGTGGGTTTACGCAGGTTGTGCAAACCGCGAATTGTATAGATCAGAAGTGCTGCTATTGCAGTTAGTGCAACGACTATTCCAATGATCATTCCAGTCCCCAAATCAAGACCGTCTTGATATTGCCACCGTTTGGCCTTGCTAGGAAGCCCCTATTGTTCTGAGGGGTGGGTTTGCAAAAGTGTTTCACAGGATGGACTTAATGAATGCATTTAACTGAATGCGGCCAAGCGGTTGACAGACAATGCAATGACGCCCCATCTACAGACCATTGAGTAAAATCCTCGCAGCATTTCGGGATCAGGAGCACTCCAATTGAGCACGACTTTTACACTGGGCATTCTGGAAACCGGCCGCCCGCCTGAAGCGCTGGAAGAAGAATACGGCTCCTACCCTCAGCTGTTTGCAGACATGTTGTGTATTGAGGCCCCGGAGTGGGACTTTCGAGCCTATCGCGTCAATGAAGGTGAGTTTCCGTTTACACTGGACGAATGCGACGCCTGGCTGGTGACCGGCTCCAAACACGGCGTTTACGATGAACTGGACTGGATCGAGGAACTGAAGGAGTTCCTTGAGGAAGCCTATGAGGAGGGCATTCCTCTAGTCGGCATTTGCTTTGGACATCAGGTCTTGGCCGAGGCACTTGGCGGATCGGCTGTGAAGTCGCGGCGCGGCTGGGGCCTTGGCGTGCAGTCCTACGAGGTGACTGAGGACGGCAAGGCGCTCTTCCCGGAGGCCACTGAGTTCTCGCTAAACACATTCCATCAGGACCAGGTGGTTGAAATTCCGGAGAGCGCAAAGGTGCTGGCGAAATCAGAGTTCTGCCCCTATGCCGCCCTCTCCTACGGCGACCGGGCGTTGAGTTTCCAAGGCCATCCGGAGTTTGACCGGGCCTTCACGAAAGCGCTGGTTGAAAACCGCCGCGGCGAAGTGCTGACCGATGAGCTGGCCGACGCGGCATTGTCCACGCTGGATGAGAAGACCGATAATGACCAGCTGGCCCAGATCATCGTCAAGTTCATCGAAGACAGAGCTGGCACGTCAGGAACTGGCGGGGACGAAACCGAGAGCCCTTCGGCCTGATCAACGCCCCACATGCGGCGGACGGCCCGGCTCAGCCCCGCGGCGGATAGGAAAAGCAGGGCAAAAGGCGCATGATGTTGCTGCGCCTTTTGTTTCAAGCGCGCTACACTCTGTCTGATCTGGAGGGGAGGACCGGGCAACAACCATGGGACTGAGCGGGAGTTTTCTTTACGCCAATGATGAGGCGGGCACCTACCCGGCCTCTTACTACCATGCCAGCGCAGAGTTTCTGGAGGCCTTTCCACCTCTTGCCGACGACATCCGCTGCGATGTGTGTGTTGTGGGCGCGGGCTACATGGGTCTTTCGACCGCCCTTCACCTGCGCGCACGCGGGTATGACGTCGTGGTGCTGGATGCCCACCGCATCGGCTGGGGTGCCTCGGGGCGCAATGGGGGCCAGCTGGGTAGCGGCCAGCGCGTTGACGTGGATGAACTGGAAGACCTTGTGGGGCCGGAACGGGCGTTGGCGCTTTGGCAGATTGGCGAGGACGCCAAGGCGCTGGTGAAAGAGCTGATTGCACAGCATCAGATTGACTGTGACTTGACGCCGGGCATCTTTTACGCCGACCACAAACGCAGCTATTCAAACCACAGCAGGGCTCTGGTGGAGAAGCTTCACCGCGACTACCACTATGATGAGATCGCGTTCTACGATGAGGAACGCACGCGCGCGCTGATCGACAGTCCCTCTTACTTCAGCGGCACCATGGACCATGGCGCGGCACACCTTCACCCGCTCAATCTGGTTTTGGGTTTGGCACGTGCGGCAAAGGCGGCGGGTGTGCGCTTTCATGAGCAAACGCAGGTGCGAAAGGTGGAGCAGACCACCCCTGCCATTGTGCATTGCTCTTCTGGAGGCCGGGTCCGGGCAGACCACGTGGTTTACGCCTGCAATGGGTACATCGAGAACTTGAGCAAGCCAGTGGCGCGCCGGTTGATGCCCATCAATAACTTCATCGTGGCGAGCGAACCGTTGCCGCAAGAGATGGTGCAGAGCCTGATTGCCAAGCGCGTGGCAGTGGCCGACAGCCGTTTCGTGATCAACTACTACCGATTTTCTGCCGATAATCGGCTGCTGTTCGGCGGCGGTGAAAACTATCGTTTTGCATTTCCCAAGGACATAAAAGCCTTCGTGCGAAAGCCCATGCTGGACGTGTTTCCGCAGCTCAAGGATGTGCGCCTTGACTATGGCTGGGGCGGCACACTGGGCATTACGCTCAACCGCCTGCCCCTGTTCATGCGCCTTGCACCGAACGTGTGGAGTGCGGGCGGCTTTTCCGGTCATGGCATCAGCATTGCGACAATGGCCGGCAAGGTGATGGCCGAGGCGATTGATGGCCAGTTGGCGCGGTTTGATGTGATGGCGAAGATCCCGAGCCCGGTTTTCCCCGGCGGGCGTCACCTGCGCTATCCGTTGATGGTGCTCGGCATGATGTACTACGCCCTGCGGGACCGGCTCTAGAGCTTGCCATCCACCCATTGGTAGTGGCAGTAGGCCGCTTTCAGGTACAGCAGGCGCAATGCGGACAGCGGAAAGCGCTTTGGGACTTGCCGCATCACAGCGGGGATGCGGTCGATGCCTTGCTGATAGCCTGCAGCAAAATCCGCAAGCGCCTTGCCCGCCCATGAGGCCATGGCAATGCCGTTTCCGTGGTAGCCTGCCGCCGTCCAAACCCGTGACAGCGACCCGACGGCTCCAATGTAGGGCGCCAGACTGCGGTTCATGCAGACAAAACCACTCCAGAAGTGTGTGGCCTCCACATCGGCCCATGCAGGGAACATGAGGTCAAAGTGCTGGCGCGTGCGCTCGAACATGTGCTGGCGCTTTTCCGGCGCAGCATCGGTGCCCCCACGCATGCCAAACAGGAACCGTCCGTTGGGCAGAAGCCGAAAGTAGTGCAACAGGTTGCGGGTATCGTACGCCATCTCATGTGCCGTCCAACCTTGCGCCTCCTGTTCCTGCGGGGAAAGAGCGCGCGTGACCATGACATTGGACAGGACCGGCAAGTGCCGACCGGCGAACCAGTCATGGGGTCCATCCTGTCCATAGCCATTTACCGCAATCAGCAGGTTCTCCGCTGAGATTACCCCTTTGGGCAGATGCAAGAGGTAGCGGTTGCCCTCCTTGGACAGGCCTGTGACCGGGGAGTGACCGAATATCTGCACCCCGGAACACAACACGGCGCGAGTTAGCCCCTCCACATAGCGTGCGGGATTGAGAGCAAAACCAACTGGAATATGCGCCGCGCCATGAAAGTGCGGGCCAGCCATGCCGATCTCCGCCAGCGCATGTGGGCCATAAAACGCAGGCTGAAGCCCGGCATAGCGCTCAAGGGCGTTGGCCTCCAAGCGCAAATCGTCAAGAGCCTCGGGGCAATGGGCCAAGGCCCACTCCCCGTTTCCGTGCGCTTCCACTTCCATATCGTGCAATTCGGTCAATTCGCGGACAAACGCGACGGACTCGACTTGGGTCTTCGCGAACTTTTGCGCTTCTTCCAGTCCGTGGTTTCTTTCAATCTGACTTTCCGAGAGCCGCGCACCGCCCATGCAGCAGAACCCGCCACTGCGCCCCGACGCGCCCCAGCCGGGCCAACCAGCATCCAAAACCGCAACAGAGGCGGAGAATTTTTGCGACAGACGCAGCGCTGCATTCAGGCCCGTGTAGCCTGCGCCAATCACGGCGAAGTCCACCGCCAATGCGCCATCGGGCGGTGTGAAGCGCCCCCCAGTTTCGTCAACGGTTTCGGACCAGTAGGTACCAACCGGCAAATTGGGATCAAACGCAGCGGGACTGTAGAGCCGTCTTAACATTGCAGGCGGTTCCTTCTTGGACGGGACGCTCGATGTTAGGCACCGGAAGGGCTGACTTGAGCCTGTGCCGCAGTTTGCTGTGTTCAGACTGCCCCAATGCGGGGCCTGACGAAAGCCCCCTTTTCCGTAAACTTACTTAGATAAATGCGATTGCGTTTTGACGAATATCCCTCTACAAATAATTCAAACGTTTGTTTTAATCAGTCGATTGATTGAAAGGAGTGCCCTCGTGGACACCGACCGTCTCAGCAACGCAGCTGCCGATCCCGCCCAAACCCAACACCTAAACCTTGGGAATGCAGAGGCGTTGCTGAACCCCACCTCCGCCTCTGACCGGACCAAGGTGGCGTTGATTGAAGCCGCCTTGCAGGCCTTTACCAAGAACGGCTATGCCGCCACGTCTACGCGCGAGATTGCCAGCTTGGCAGAGGCGAACATTGCCGCCATTTCCTATCACTTTGGGGGAAAGGAAGGCCTGCGAGATGCCTGTTCCGTGTTCATTGTTGCCGTCATGCGACAGGCTTTGATCCAGCACCTGCATGGCTACATGGAAGAATTGACCACAAGCACGCCCGAGGAGGCAGAGAAGCAACTGCTGCAGCAGCTGGAGCGTATGGTTTTCTTTGTGCTGCTGGACCCAAAGGCGCGGCTGTTTGTGCGTTTTCTCATAATGGAAATGGCCTCCCCCTCCGCTGTCGTGGATCATGTTTACAGCAACCTGATCGAGCCTGCGCACAAGGCCATTTGCCAACTGTTTGCAAGGGCATCCGGCTGGGGGGCCGAGGAAGAACGCACTCGACTTGCTGTCTTTACCTTCGTTGGCCAGATCTTCTACTTCCGCATGACGCAGGATGTGATCTTGCAGCGCTTGGACTGGGAGAGCCTCACCCCTGTGGAGGCAAAGAAACTGGCAACCGCTGTGACTTTCAATCTGAGGGCGACACTGGCGCTTGCAAGGTCGGAGGCTGAAGATGATTGATCTCTGCGTGATCCCTGTGTTGGCGGGTTTGCTAGGCTCATGCGGGGCGGATGCTGTGGTTATCCCTGGCTATGTGGAGGGTGAATACACCCACATCGCCGCCAATGAGCAGGCAGAAATTCTGGAGCTGGCGGTAAAACGCGGAGAACGGATTGGAGCCGAGCAGGTGATCGCCCGTCTCGAAACAGAAGATGCCGAAATTGCGCTAAGTGAGGCGGAGGCGTCACTGGCCACAGCGAAAGCCGAGTTGGAAGACTTGCTGATTGGCAAGCGGCCGGAAGAGATTTCGGTGATTGAAGCCACTTTGCGCTCCGCGGAAGCACAGGCAAAGGAAGCCAAACGCGTGATGAAACGACTGGAGGGGTTGCACGCCCGCGCTGTCGCTTCGCAAGCGCAGTTGGACGAAGCGTCCACCGCCCATGACATGGCCATCGCCCGCGTGGCCGAACTGGAGGCGAACCTTGCTGTGGCGCAGCTTCCTGCACGGGCCTCTGTGATTGAGGCGGCGGAAAAAAAGCTTGAGCAGGCACAAACGCGTGTGGAACGGGCACAATGGCTGCTCGACAAACGGGTGATCCGCGCCCAGCAGGATGGCGAGGTTTCCGACGTCATTCGCCGGGTTGGCGAGATGGCGGGCCCCGGTGCGCCAATCGTTTCCGTGTTGCCAGATGGGGCTACGAAACTCACCCTTTATGTGCCGGAGGCTGCGTTTTCCGCCGTGGACATGGGAGACAAGCTATCAGTTGCCTGCTCGGGGTGCCCCAGCGGCCTTGAAGCGATTGTGACCTACATCTCCGCAGAGCCTGAGTTTACCCCACCGGTGATTTTTTCTGTCGATACACGAGACAAGCTGGTCTACCTGGTGGAGGCACGCCCCACATCTGGCTCGGAACAGCTGAAACCCGGCCAAATTGTCGATGTGACGCTGGATTGATGCCATGTACGCCATTGATGTTACAGGCCTGACCAAGCGTTTCGGCGACAAGACGGTGGTCGACAACGTCTCCATGGAGGTGAAGACCGGAGAAATCATCGGCTTTCTAGGGCCGAACGGCTCCGGAAAGACCACAAGCATTCGCATGATGTGCGGATTGCTGAGGCCAGACGCCGGTCGCGGCTCTGTGCTGGGGTTTGACCTTGAGAAAAGTCAGCTCAGCATCAAGAAGGAGGTGGGGTACATGACCCAAAAATTCTCCTTCTATGAGGATCTGACCATTGAAGAGAACCTGAACTTCGTCGCCAAGCTCTACCGGCTCAAAGCAGCAAAGGACCAAGTGCGCTCGACGTTGGATCAACTGGGCCTGACGACCCGTCGACACCAACTTGCAGGCTCGCTTTCGGGCGGCTGGAAGCAGCGCCTTGCCCTCGCCGCCTGCACCATGCACCGGCCCAAACTGCTGTTGCTTGACGAACCCACAGCAGGCGTGGACCCCAAAGCTCGGCGCGACTTCTGGGATGAGATCCACCATCTGGCCGCTGAAGGCATGACGGTGCTTGTTTCCACCCACTACATGGATGAGGCCGAGCGCTGCCACCGCATCAGCTACATTTCCTACGGCAAGATGATCGCCGAGGGCACCATTGAAAGTGTGATCGCCAACTCCGGTCTGGTCACCTATCTGGTGCACGGCGAAAAGCTGGAGGGCGTGAGCGCTCTCTTGCTGGCAGAAGACGGGGTGGAACAGGTGGCCCCGTTTGGCGCGTCTCTCCATGTGGTTGGCACGGAAAGACCGGCGCTTGAACGGGCGCTTGGCAAGCTGGAGGGCCGGTCGGGCATTACCGTGAAACCCGGCGAAACAAGCCTTGAGGACGTCTTCATCAAATTCATGAGTGACAGCAAGGACAACATGTCATGACCGGCTGGTTTTCTCTCACCCGCTTGTGGGCCTTGTTCCTCAAGGAATTCGTCCAGATGCGCCGGGACCGCATTACCTTTGGCATGATGCTGGGCATCCCGATCATGCAGCTGCTCTTGTTTGGCTATGCCATCAACAACGATCCACGCGACCTGCCCGCCGCGCTGGTCGCAACGGGCAATGACCCTTACACCCGCGCCATTGTGCAGGCGCTGGAGGTATCGGACTACTACCGTTTTACCACGGTCAACAGCTCGGCTGCAAAGGCCGATCAGATGCTCGTGCGCGGCGAGGTGGCGTTTGTGGTCACCATTCCCTCTGACCTTGCGGTGCGCATGGAGCGGCAGGAAAAACCTCAGATCCTCGTGGAAGCAGATGCCACCGACCCTGCGGCGTCCAGCGCTGCCATATCCGCCCTGCCGGAGATTGCGCGTCAGGCCTTTTCCCGCGTGAACATGACCGCCCCTGAAGAACAGCGGGGGCTCGAGGTGGTGGTGCACCGGCGCTATAACCCGGAGGCGATATCGCAATACAATGTGGTTCCAGGGCTCCTGGGTGTGATCTTGCAGCTGACGATGGTGATGATGACGTCCATGGCGCTGACGCGTGAGTATGAACGCGGCACCATGGAGAACCTGTTGGCCATGCCCGCGACGCCCGCCGAAATCATGCTGGGCAAGGTGTTGCCCTATCTGGGCGTTGGTGCCGTGCAGGTGGTTGTGGTGCTGGTTGCGGGGCGGCTTGTGTTTGACATACCGTTTGTGGGCAGCGTCGGCCTGCTGTTTGCCACGACCATCATCTTTGTGTTTGCGCTGGTTCTGCTGGGATACTTCATTTCCACCATTGCCAAGACCCAGATGCAGGCCATGCAGATCACGTTCTTCTTCTTTCTGCCCTCTCTGCTGCTTTCCGGCTTCATGTTCCCGTTTCGCGGGATGCCGGACTGGGCCCAGGTGCTGGGAGAGATCTTTCCGCTCACCCATTTCCTGCGGGTGATCCGAGGGGTGATGTTGAAAGGGGCCGAATGGCCTGACGTGGCAGCGTCGAGCTACGCGCTCCTTGCGTTTGTGCTGGGATTTGCCGTGCTGGCCCTATTGCGTTTCAAACGCACCTTGGACTAGCCCGCCCAAGCATTACGCGCTGCAAGTGCTGCGCCCCATGCGCCACTGCTGTCCCCGTGCTCCGCCAAGCAGAGCGCGGGGGCTTCTGTCTTCGGCAGCAGCTTTTTTGAAAGGGGCTTGGCTATGCGGTTGGTCAGATCCGGGAGGTTTGACAGCCCCCCGCCGAAGATGACCACCTCTGGGTCAAAGGTGACTTGCAAATCTGCGACCAGGCTGGCCAGCAGCTCTGCCCATAACGCAAGCGAGCGCCTTGCCAGCTGATCCCCAGCTGCCTCCAGAGAAATCAACTCCTTGGGACTGAGGGGCCTTCCCCCAGAATGCTCATGAATCTGCGACAGGCCGGGACCGCGCAGCAATGTCTCATAACAACCGGTCTTGCCACAGCCGCATGTGACCAAAGGAAGATCCAGCCTTTGCGCCTCAATGGCCGGTATGCTGAGATGCCCCAACTCACCGCATGCGCCATTCCGGTCTGGCGGCAGCGTTCCATTGCAGACATAGCCACCGCCAACACCAGTGCCAATGATCAGGCCAAACACAGAGGAATACCTCCGCCCGGCGCCGAGCATTGCTTCTGAAAGGGCAAAACAGTTGGCGTCATTTTCAAACCAGATGGGAAAACCGATCCGGTCCGACAGCTCCTGCTTGAGGTTGCGTGTGCCGCCAGAAAGGTTTGCCGCAAAGCTGAAACCCCGCTCCCGTGCCTTCAAACCCGGCGTACCAATACCGATGGGCAATTGGTCTTGGGCGGCGTGTGTGAGGAGCCATCGGACTTCTTCCGCGAGCACATCCAGCAATACCTCAAACGAACCTGCTGGTGTTGCCACCCGGCGGGAGGCAAGCACCTGCCAGTTTTCCGAGAAGGCGGTTGCTTCAATCTTTGAGCCTCCAAGATCAATGCCGCCTGTCGCCATCATGGAAAGTTGCCTCCGCACCAAACTGCCGTTGCAAATGCCTTAACGCGCCTGTGCCCCGCGAACAAGTTGAACGCGTTGCCGAGCGCACAAAAAAGCCCCGGCACGAAATGCCGAGGCTTCTTATTCACTCGCTACAGCGTTTTTTAGCCAACCATGACCGCTGTGTCTGACTGATGCGTATCGTCCAGAACCACGTTGATCACGTCGGTATCGTGAACGCCATCAAGGTAGGCGATGGTCTGCCAGTTGCCAGAACCGTTTGTATCGACCTGGAAGTTGGTGCCCGTTCCAGAGCCGTCCTCTATGGCGCGAACCATATCGGCCGTTTTGGCGGTGGCAT
Organism: Pseudovibrio exalbescens; assembly: GCF_028737195.1. Taxonomy (GTDB): domain Bacteria; phylum Pseudomonadota; class Alphaproteobacteria; order Rhizobiales; family Stappiaceae; genus Pseudovibrio; species Pseudovibrio zosterae. Next base: position 401,990 of record NZ_JAQZAJ010000005.1, read on the forward strand.
CGCCATAGATCGCATCCAGCAGGCCAGAAACATCCATGGTATCGCCGTCAAGGTCGAACTCTGATGTGGAAACATCGAAGTCTTTGACAGTGTCCATGCCCCCATCAAGGGCCGCGAACACAAACACATCTTCGCCGTCTCCACCGTACAGCGTATCGCTGCCAGCGCCGCCGATCAG
>NZ_JAQZAJ010000006.1 GCF_028737195.1 Pseudovibrio exalbescens
AACAAAAACGAGCAAAATGGAAACGGAAAAGTACAAGAAAAACAACAAAATCGATCACAAAAATTCCTCTATTTATCAAGGGGATGGCTCAAGCTCCTTGGGTTGCCCTGATGGCAATGAGGTTTGAAATCGGCTTCTGCGGCCATTTGGCTCGTCGTCAGTTTCCAACTGGAAATCACTGTAAAAAAATAGATTTTCTCGCTGCTGGGCCCATTCGGGACAAAATTTGTGAATCGGTTTGTATTTCACTGATTGGGTTTACCGCGCGGGTTGATTTGGACGTAAATTGGATCACCTGAGATGATTGGTATTGATCATTTAAGATATATCACGCGTTCACGAGGCCGTAGTCGGCGCTTGGACCTTATGGGTTGCGGCTGTTGGCATGGCCGAGCATTGGTGTGCTGCTCGTTGTAATCTTTGGGGAAGCCAATACGTGCTTTTGATTCATCTGTTGAGGTCAGGTCAGGCATTGTGCGGCGCACATAATTCACAATCACCCGCAATCTTGGCTGTAATTAATCGTCGATTGAAAGGCGGCTTGTGAAATATAAAATGGCAAAAGCGCATCTCAGGCTAATAAAATAACTTTAAGTATTGCCCTTCGGGGTTTAGGTATTAATACCGGTGCTGTTTTAGATATATTTGAGTTGACAGTTTCGCCATTTGTTTATTGAATGGAACTCATCTGCTGGCGTTCTTTCTACGAGACGCAAGATGTGAGGAGCAGGTTATGAGATCCGCAGAGCTTTTTGCTCAGAAGAATGTATATTTTTACAAGGCGTGGTTTACGCAAGACATTATGCTTGCCTACGACTTCCCACGTCGCGCGGTCTAATCATTTAAAGCCCCCAATCAATACATAGCGATTACTAGAGATTCATGAGTCCATGAAGGCTGCTTTGCGTCTTTGCACGTTGGTACGCCCTGAGGCTTGGAAAATCTGCGCTGCGTGTTGATGCGCGATGGGAAGTAAATCCAACAATTTGACTGAGTAACCACGCCACTCGCGTGAAGAAAATTAAATGAATTCTCGCATTTCTGTGCTGTGGGAGCAGTACATTGATGCTTGATCTTCGACGAGGATAGTAAGATGAAGCGCATTCCTGAGCCATTCCGCATCAAGATGGTTGAACCAATCAAGATGACAAATCGCGATGATCGCGAAAAGGCCCTTGCAGCAGCGGGCTACAACCCGTTCTTGCTGAAGAGCGATGATGTGTACATCGACCTTTTGACTGACTCCGGCACTGGTGCCATGTCCGATTACCAATGGGCAGGCATGATGATGGGTGATGAGGCTTATGCCGGTAGCCGCAACTACTACAACCTTGAGGCTGCTGTTCATCACTTCTTCCGCTACAAGCACGTGGTTCCAACACACCAGGGCCGTGGCGCTGAGCAGATTTTGTTCCCAGCGCTGATCAAGCGTATGCGCGACGTGCGTGGCGGTGAGAACCCAGTTTTCATCTCCAACTACCACTTTGATACCACGGCTGCGCATATTGAATTGAACGGCGCGAAGGCCATCAACGTGGTCACGGAAAAGGCTTATGACACCACTTCCTATTATGACTGGAAGGGTGACTTTGACCTGGACAAGTTGGAAGCGGAAATCAAGAAGCACGGTTCGAAGAACGTTGCGGCGATCATCACCACAGTGACGTGTAACTCTTCCGGTGGTCAGCCTGTTTCAATGGCCAACATGCGTGCGGTATATGAACTTGCTGCCAAGAACGACATTCCGGTCGTGATTGACTCCGCACGCTATTGCGAGAACGCCTACTTCATCAAAAAGCGTGAAGCTGGATACGAAAACCACTCCATTACCGACATCATCCGCGAAATGTACTCCTACGGCGACATGCTGACCATGTCCGCCAAGAAGGATCCGCTGGTGAACATCGGTGGCATGTGCGCGATCCGTGAGAAGGAAGATCTGTTCCGTGCGGTTCAGACCCTGTGCGTGCCAATGGAAGGTTTCGTAACTTACGGCGGTCTGGCCGGTCGTGACATGGAAGCGTTGGCTCGCGGCATGCATGAAGGGGCTGACGAAGACTTCTTGCACTACCGCATCTCACAGGTTGAGTACCTGGGTGAACGCCTGCGCGCAGGTGGCGTGCCGATCCAGTATCCAACGGGTGGTCACGCTGTGTTTGTTGATGCGCGTAAGATCGTGCCGCACATTCCTGGCGATCAGTTCCCAGCGCAAGCGCTTTGTAATGCGCTTTACCTGGAAGCCGGTGTGCGTCCGGTGGAAATCGGTTCCTTCTTGTTGGGCCGTGATCCAGAGACCGGCAAGCAGAAGGAGTCACCGCTTGAACTGATGCGTCTGACCATCCCACGCCGTGTCTACACCAACGACCATATGGACTACATCGCTGACGGTCTCATCGAGGTCGTCAAGAATGCCGAAAAGCTGAAGGGCCTGGACTTCGACTATGAACCGCCGGTCCTGCGTCACTTCACCGCTCGGTTAAAGCCTGTGAAATAAGGCACTTAGGGGAGGCACCTATGGGAATGTGCCTCCCTTTTCATTATCAATCATTACTTCATGGGAGAGAAGTAAGATGACCGACGTTACTGAGGCCAAAGCTGCTGGCCAATCCAAAGTAAGTCCATCGTTTCTGGGAGGTGCGATGATCATTGCCGGTACGGCGGTAGGGGCAGGCATGTTCTCTGTTCCAACCGTGAGTGCGGGCATGTGGAGCATTTGGGCGATCTTCGCGCTCGTGTTCACTTGGTTTTGTATGCTGCATTCAGGTCTGATGATCCTGGAAACCAATCTGAACTACCCAGTCGGTTCGAGTTTCGACACAATGGTGAAAGACACCCTCGGGAGCGGGTGGAACATCATCAACAACCTTTCTGTGGCCTTCGTCGGCTACATTCTGTGCTACGCCTATATTTCTGGCGGCGGGTCCATCGTGAACCACACATTGATGGCAACCGTCGGTGTTGCGCCTCCGCAGATAATTGCGGGCTTCATCTTTGCTTTGGGCCTTGGGGCATTCGTGTGGTACTCCACCAAGGCTGTTGACCGGTTCACCACCATTCTGATTGGCGGTATGGTCATCACCTTCGTGATGTCCGTATCTGGTTACACCTTTGAAATGAAGGCCGATGTCTTCTTTGATACCGGCAACGATCAGAGTGTTCTCAGCTACTTCCCGTATATGTTTGCGGCGCTGCCATTCTGCTTGGCCTCCTTCGGTTTTCACCACAATGTGCCGAGCTTGATGAAGTACTACGGCAAAGAGCCGCGCAAGATTGTCAAGTCACTGGCATTGGGCACCGGTCTGGCGCTGTGTCTTTACATCGTCTGGCTGTTTGCCACCTTAGGTAACATTCCTCGGCCTGAGTTTGCACAGGTCATTGCAGAGGGCGGCAACATCGGTGTTCTCGTGGATGCTCTGGGCCGGACCGTAGAGAACGTCTCTGCTTCCAACCTTCTGTCTGCTTTCGGCAATATGGCCGTAGCCAGTTCGTTCCTCGGTGTGGCGTTGGGCCTTTTTGACTTCCTCGCCGACTTCTTCAAGTTCGACAATAGCCGGGCGGGCCGGACGAAAACGGCTGCGGTGACTTTGATCCCGCCGATCATCGGTGGCCTGTTCTTCCCGAACGGTTTCATCATCGCAATTGGTTTTGCCGGTCTGGCAGCAACAATCTGGGCTGCAATTGTGCCTGCTTTGATGGCCAAGGCCAGCCGCGAGAAGTTTGGTAACCCACAGTTCCGTGTGTGGGGTGGTACGGCATTGATCTACCTGATCGTCGCATACGGCCTGCTGATCGCAGTCAGCCATATCCTTGGCATGATGCACCTGCTGCCGGTCTATCCATAAGGAAATGGCTCTAGTGAAAAGGGGAGGTGTACTGTGAAGGGTGTTCTGTCTATTCAGTCTCATGTGACTTTTGGTCATGCCGGGAACAGTTGCGCCGTATTTCCAATGCAGCGCATGGGGCTGGAGGTCTGGCCAATCCATACGGTGCACTTCTCCAATCACACCCAATACCCTGAAGGGTGGCGGGGGCAAGTGATGCCAACGGAACAGATTGCAGAGATTTTTGAGGGGCTTGTTGGGCTGGGTGTCCTGCAGAACGTCTCTGCCATCCTTACGGGCTACATCGGCGATGCTTCACAATGTGATGTCATTGCCGACATTGTAACCCGTGTAAAAGCGGAGAACCCTGAGTGTCTTTATCTGTGTGATCCCGTAATGGGCTCGCCAGAGAAAGGATGTGTGGTGAGTGAAGGCGTTGCTGAAAGCCTCATCCACACTTTAATGCCCCTGGCAGATATCTTGGTCCCAAATCAATTTGAGCTGACGCAGTTTGTCGGTCGCCCAATTGCAACTTTAAAGGATGCATTTGAGCTATGCCAAAGCGCGCGTGAGCTGGGTCCGGATATTGTCGTTGCGAAGCATTTGCATTGCATGTCTGAGACGGAGTTCTCAATGGTCATGGCGACCGGCGAGGGAACCTATCTGGCGCAGCGACCGCATTTGACCTTCGAACGCCAGCCTGTTGGCGTTGGGGATTTAATTTCAGCAGTTTTCATGGCCGGCTTGCTCACCGGCCGCAGTCCTCTGGCTGCTTTTGAGCATACCCATAACGCCGTTTACGGTGTCCTTAAAACTACTCAGGCGCTGGATGAATGGGAGCTTCAAACCATTGCGGCACAACGCGAATTTGATGTTCCAACCAGCCAGCTCCGTGCACAAAACATAATGGAGACAACTTCATGATCTCAATCGATACTAAAGACGCCCCTGCCGCTATTGGTCCATATGTTCAGGGTGTAACTCTGGGCGATCTGGTCATCACTTCTGGTCAGCTGCCAATTGATGTCGCTACCGGCGAAATGCCTGCGACTGTTGAAGAGCAGACCCTTCAGTCTCTGAAGAACGCTCTGGCAATCGTTGAAGAAGGCGGCCTGACCGTACGCGATATCATGAAGACAACTGTTTTTGTGAAGGATCTCAACGACTTTGCAAAGGTGAACGAAGTTTACGGCAAGTTCTTTGAAGACCGCGAAGCTCCGTTCCCAGCACGTTCTTGCGTGGAAGTTGCACGTCTTCCAAAGGATGCTCTGGTCGAGATCGAAGTTCTGGCATACCCACGCGGCTAATCCGCTTGTCGGTATGATGAGGCGTCAGGCTCCAAGATAGCCCTTTGGGCTGGCGTTGGTCGGTAAAGCCTGACAGCTTTGATGGGAAGTCTCCGCCATTTATTATGGCGGGGACTTTCTTTGCATATCTCAAGAGAGCGCGCTGACGATGTGATGCTCCACTAAGCAGCATCCGTTCACTGGTCAGCAGCGCAGGTGTCGGCGAACGACCAATGACCCGCACGGGTCGCGGGAGGCCTGTCTACCGGTGTGACCTCTAAGACTTTAGCGCTTCTCTGTCAAAATGACCTCGAAACCTTCAAAGTGCGGCCCTTCAAGGTACATGTGCTTGCGATCGCCCGCTCCCTTATGAGCGGCGCGGAAGGCTTCAGAACGGGTCCAGGCAATGAAGTTCTCTTCGCTGTCCCAAACAGTGTGTGATGCATACAGCGTATGGTCCTCGTGTACCGCGCCCTTCAGCATGTTGAACTCAAGGTAGCCTGGTACCGTGTTGAGGTGCCGCTCGCGGGATTTCCAAACGTCTTCAAACTCTTCTTCATGCCCACGGACAACCTTGAAGCGGTTCATTGCGATGTACATGCCTAAATTCCTATTTCATTGATCGGTTGATGCTGGCAACAGGGCGAAGTGATGTACCATCCCGGTTAGCTGGCGTTCCCTCTAACAGGGTTCAAGGGGTTTTGGTGATGTGTGCTGCGCCCATGGTCCAGCGGGTATTGTGTTTGAGGCTCAACAAGGGCGTTGATTTCTTATTTAAATATGAGTACTAAAGTCAAGAAATAACTTGCGAGCGACTCGCAAGAGAGTGCGTAGGTGCGAGTTGAGGCTTCTCAAATCAACCCCAAGCTGGAAACAGATTGTGAGGACGATTTATGAGACCTTTTACTGCCTGCGCCCTTTTCAAAAGATCAGCAGCATTTGGTTTAGTGGCCATCCTTGTTCTGCTTGCGCTTCCTCAGGCTTCATTCACCGCGAACGCGCAATCAGAATCAAGGGTGGTCGCTATCGGTTCCTCTGCCACGGAGATTGTTTATGCTCTGGGCGAAGAGGACCGCTTGGTCGCAGTCGACACCACCAGTTCCTACCCAGAGGCGGCAGCAAAGCTGCCAAATGTGGGCTACATTCGTGCCCTGAGTGCTGAAGGTCTGCTTTCCGTTGAGCCGGAGCTGGTGTTGATGATGGAAGGGGCCGGTCCTGCGGCAACGCTGGATGTGCTGAAAGCGTCGGCAGTCCCACTCATTTCCATTCCAGAGGGCTTTTCCAAGGCCGCAATCATCGAAAAGATCCGCGTGATTGGTGAAGCGCTTGAGGTTGAAGATAAGGCGCAGGTACTCGCCGCTAAGGTGAGTGCTGATATGGATGCAGCAATCAACGATGCAGCCCAAAGCGGTGCAAAGCCCAAGGTGATGTTCGTGCTCTCAATTGCTGGTGACCGGCTGACCGTTGCCGGAACCGACACGGCGGCAGAGGCAATCATAGAGCTGGCCGGCGGAGAAAATGCCATGACAGGTTTTTCTGGCTATAAGCCTGTGGTCACTGAAGCTCTGCTTTCCGCTAAGCCTGACGTGGTCTTGATGATGGACCGTCACGGCGGCGCAAACATGAAGGAAGCCCTCAACAGCTTCGCGGCTTTGAAGCAAACTCCAGCGGGCCAGAACCAAGCCTTTATTGCCATGAACGGCGCGTATCTGCTGGGCTTTGGTCCGCGCACAGCCGATGCCATTCGTGAGCTTTCTGCGCAACTCAAAGCCTTCGCGCCAAAGGGTTAGGGAGGTTTGCAGCTATGGCATCTGTTGCAGAGAGCTTTGAAAATTCATCGGAATTTGGGCAAGGAGCAACCAGGAGCCCGAGAGACTTTTGGAAGTCGATCTGTTTGCCATCGCTTGCTGTCGTGTTTGCTGTCGTGATGATTTTGTCCGTCGCCATTGGGCCCACGTCGGTGAGTTTTGGCGCGCTCGGACGTTGGCTGGTCTCTTTTGTTGGCGGTGAGGCGCTTTCTCTTAGAGATCAGGTGGTGCTGTTTGATATTCGGATGCCGCGAACGGTACTGGGTGCGTTGATTGGTGCGTCGCTGGGGGTAGCGGGTGCCATGATGCAGGGGTTGTTCCGCAACCCTCTTGCAGATCCGGGTCTTATCGGCGTTGCTTCCGGATCCAGCCTGGCCGCTGTTTCAGTCATTGTGTTGGCGAGCCATTTGCCGGTGGCTCTGGCGGTGCACGCTGGTACCTATCTGCTTCCACTTGCAGCGTTCTTTGGGGGGCTGGTCACCACCCTTGTTCTCTACAAGGTGTCCACCCGCGGCGGCGAGACATCCATCGCAACCATGTTGCTTGCAGGGATAGCTCTGGGCGCGCTGACTGGAGCGGTAACTGGGCTTTTGATCTTCAAGAGTGATGATGCTCAGCTGCGTGACTTCACGTTCTGGAGCATGGGCAGCTTGGGGGCTGCGACATGGCAACGGGTGCTCTCGATCTTGCCATTCGTTCTGGCATTGTTGTTCTCAATTCCGTTTCTTTCCAAAGGCTTGAATGCACTTTTGTTGGGGGAGGCAGAAGCCTTCCACATGGGCTTCAACACGCAGAAACTGAAGCGAATTTTGATCATCGTGGTCGCCGCGGCGACGGGTGCGGCGGTTTCTGCGGCTGGCGCAATCGGGTTTGTCGGCATTGTGGTGCCGCATCTGTTGAGGCTTCTGATCGGACCGGATCACCGCTTGCTGTTGCCTTGTTGCGCCTTGCTCGGCGCGGCGTTGTTGGTGGCGGCGGATATGGTGAGCCGGAGCATCGTTGCGCCTGCGGAGCTGCCGATCGGCATCATCATGGCGGTGATAGGGGCGCCCGTATTCCTATCCATCTTGCTCGGCCGACGTTCATTGATCAGTCTTTAACGGGGCAGATGCATGTTTTCTACACAAGGAATTACGTTGGTGCGCGGCGGCAGAACCTTGCTGAGCCAAGCCACCCTTGCCGCGCCAGCGGGCGTATTCACCGCTATCATCGGCCCAAACGGAGCCGGAAAGTCCACACTTCTCAAATGCTTAAGCGGCGAGCTGCACGCGGATCAAGGCTCCGTCATGTTGGATGGCAAGCCGCTCTCCAGCTATCGCAGTGAGGAAATTGCCGCGCGCCGGGCCGTGTTGCCTCAGACTTCGACCTTGTCGTTTCCCTTCACGCTTCGCGAGGTTGTTGCCCTCGGCATTCGGTCCGGGGCTTCATCGCAACCTATTTACGATGTGGGTCGGCGCGTTAGCGAAGCGCTGGAGCGTGTTGGGCTGGGGCATTACCCCGATCAGCTTTATGCCTTGCTTTCCGGAGGAGAAAAGCAACGTGTGCAGTTAGCACGTGTTCTTTGTCAGGTTTGGGAGCCTGTGAAGGATGGAATACCTTCGGCGTTGTTCCTGGATGAGCCGACCTCGAGCCTTGACTTGAAGCATCAGATTGGCGTTCTGGAGCTGGCGCGGGACTATGCGTCAGCGGGGGGCTGTGTCGTTGCTGTTCTCCATGATATTGATTTGGCTAGTGTTTATGCCGATCACGTGGTGGTCTTGAAGCAGGGGCGCGTTCATGCTTCCGGCGCGCCTGAGGTGGTTGTAACGCGGAAAATGTTGAGCCAGGTCTATGGCCTCAGTGACGAGATGATCGAGCTGAAATGGGGCATGAAGCAGCTCGCCTGAGGCGCTTCCTTGTTTGCGTTGACCATACGTAGGTTTTGCACGGAATTGAAAGAAAACGTGATTTTTTGCATGATTGCCTGTCTGGCCTGAAACGGCTTAAAACAGGCGGGCGGTTCGGAGCGCGTTGCGGCGTCGGATTGTCGAGCGAAATGCAAGAAACGACCGGACAATGATGTCGCTTATTCTCTTACTCACCCAGCAGATGTGCGTGTACCTGGTGATCGTCTACCTGGTGAGCAAGACGCCGTTCTTCAAGGTGCTGACAGAGGCCTCGCCGCGTCTGCCGCACAAGGTCGTCATCTACATCGTGTTCTCCGGCTTCGGGATCATGGCCACCTATTTCGGTGAACAGATCAACGACGCCATCGCCAACACACGTGTGATGGGTGCCATCATGGGCGGTCTGTTGGGGGGCCCGGTGACGGGTTTCCTAGTGGGGCTGACTGCGGGCATCCACCGCTATTCATTCGGCGGCTTTACTGATCTGGCCTGCGCAATCTCGACCACCATGGAAGGCCTTTCCGCGGGTCTGATTGCCTATTACTTCCGCAGTATTGGCCTTAACGCCTTGCGGTTCAAACCCCTGTTCGTGTTCTGGTTCACCGTGTTCATGGAGATGATGCAGATGGCCATCATCCTGCTGGTGGCCAGACCGTTCGACCAGGCGCTGGATCTGGTGCTGCAGATCGCACCGTCGATGCTGATCGTAAACTCCATCGGAACGGCCTTGTTCATGAGCATGGTGCGTGACCAAAAGGCCATGTACGACAAGCTGTCTTCTTCCTTTACCAATCAGGCCATGCGCATTGCGGAGCGCTGCGTCGGGGTGCTGGCCAAGGGGTTTGATGAAAAGTCCTCAGCAAAAGTCGCGCAGATCATCATTGAAGAGACCAAAGTGGGCGCTGTTGCGATTACCGATCGCAAGAAGCTGCTGGCTTTCATCGGCATAGGTGATGATCACCACATCCCCGGTCGCCCGATCTCCTCTCAGCTGACCATCGACTGCATGAAGTACAACCGCGTGATGTTTGCTGATGGCGTGGACTTTCCCTACAGCTGCTCGCTCTCGTGGAACTGCCGTCTTGGTTCCTGTCTTGTCATTCCGCTTACCAGTGACAGTGAGGTGATTGGCACCATCAAGCTGTATGAAGCACGCAACAAGATGTTCTTGAACATCAACCGCACGCTGGGAGAGGGGATCGCCAAGCTTCTCTCCAACCAGATCCTATACGGCCAGCTGGAAGAAAAGCAGCACCTGTTAACGCAGTCGGAATTGAAACTGTTGCAGGCGCAGGTCAACCCGCACTTTCTCTTCAATGCGCTGAACACCATCGCCATCATTACGCGACGCGACCCTGAAAATGCGCGTAAACTGTTGCTCCAGCTTTCCAAATACCTGCGCATCAATTTGAAGCGAACCACCGGTCTGGTGTCCTTGTGCGATGAACTGGATCACATCGATTCCTATTTGAACGTGGAGAAAGCGCGTTTCAGCGACCGCCTGGAAATCAACTTTGATATTCCCAACGAGCTGCATTTGGTCAAACTGCCAGCGTTCACGCTGCAGCCGATCATTGAAAATGCGGTCAAGCACGGCATCTCACAAATGATGGGGCCGGGCACGGTAACCGTAACTGGGGCGCAGCACGACGATGTGCTCGAGTTGTGTGTGGAAGACAATGCTGGTTTGTTTCAGCACAAGCCGCAGAGCGAGGGGCTAGGGCTCAATCTGGTTGATAAACGGCTGAAAAATCAGTATGGCCCAGAATATGGGTTGGAGATTGAGTGTGAGCCTGATGTGTCTACAAAAGTGCATATCAGACTGCCGATGACTGTGCCGGAGATGGCTTAATGATCACATGCCTGATTGTCGACGACGAGCCCTACAGCCGCGAGGAGCTTGCGGACCTGCTCTCTCAAACCCCGGACATCGAGATCATCGGCCAGTGCGGCAATGCCATTGACGCGCTGTCGGTAATTAACAAGGAAAAGCCGCAGCTCGTTTTTCTGGATATTCAGATGCCTCAGATTTCGGGCATTGAACTGATCGCCATGCTCGACCCCGAGACCATGCCCCGCATTGTCTTCGCCACTGCCTATGATGAATACGCCATCAAGGCCTTTGAGCACCACGCTTTTGATTACCTCCTCAAGCCGATTGATGAAGAACGGCTGGCGAAGACCTTGCAAAAGGTGCGCCGGGATCTGGCCCCTCGCGTCATGGCGGAGATCGTGCCGCAAACCCTGACACACCTGCCGTGTTACCTTGGCAACAAGCTCAAGGTCGTACCGGTGTCAGCGGTTGAGTACATCTTTACAGACCTGAGCGGCGTTCATGTTGCGACCAGTCAGGACTACGTCCATACCCAGCTTACCTTGAAGGTTCTGGAAGAAAAAACGCCGCTCGTGCGCAGTCACAAGCAGTACCTGATCTCGCCGGAAGCCATTTCTGAAATTGTCCTTTTGGAGTCCGGCGCAGAGGCCATTACACACTCTGGAACCAAAGTTCCCATCTCTCGTAGATACTTGAAATCACTTAAGCAATTGTTCGGTTATCACTGATTAGTAGATTCTACTAGGCGCGATTCCAGCCAATTTTCGCCGACCGCTTAGGCCCTATTTCGACCGCTTAAGGGCTCTTTTCGACCACTCATGAGATCCTCCAAACCCCGCTAGATAAACCTTGATAAAAAATGCGTGAGGTTTTCATTAGGAGGATGAAAGATGCTGTACTTTCTCGTGTGTATCGCGCTGCTGATAGGCGGATACTTCATCTACGGCGCATTTGTTGAAAAAGTGTTTGGTGTCAAGCCTGGTCGTCAGACACCGGCATTTGCCCAAACGGACGGCGTGGACTACGTCCCGATGTCCAAAAAGAAGGTTTATCTGATCCAGCTTCTGAACATCGCTGGCGTGGGCCCAATCTTCGGCCCGATCCTCGGTGCCATGTATGGCGCATCTGCCATGCTCTGGATCGTTGTCGGCTGTATCTTCGCTGGTGCAGTACACGACTACTTCTCAGGTATGCTTTCTGTTCGTAACAACGGTCAGTCTGTACCAAACCTGGTCGGCAAGTATCTTGGCACAAACGCAAAGCATTTCATGAACGTCTTCGCGATCGTTCTGCTGCTGCTCGTTGGCGTGGTCTTCATTTCCGCTCCAGCAGGTCTGCTTGCCAAGCTCACCGGCATGGACATGATGATCTTCCTTGGCGTGATCTTCGTGTACTACCTGGTCGCAACAATCGTTCCTGTCGACAAGATCATCGGTCGTCTGTACCCATTCTTCGGCGCACTGCTGCTGTTCATGTCTGTTGGTCTGACGCTGGCACTCGTATTCTCTCCTGACCACACTCTGTTGCCAGGTGTTGAATTGGGTAACTTCTTCCAGAACAACCACCCAAGTGACATGCCACTGTGGCCAGCGCTGTTCATCACCATTGCTTGTGGTGCGATCTCTGGCTTCCACGCAACTCAGTCTCCTTTGATGGCACGTTGCATGGAGAATGAATCCAACGGTCGGTTCGTATTCTACGGCGCAATGATCGGTGAAGGCATCATCGCTCTGCTGTGGTGTGCGATTGCCCTGTCTTTCTTCGGCGGCGTCGAAGGTCTGCAGGCAGGCATGGGTGGTAGCCCAGCTAACGTAGTGTACGAAGCATCTAACGGCCTGCTTGGCGCAGTTGGTGGCGTGCTGGCGATCCTCGGTGTGATCGTACTGCCAATCACTTCTGGCGATACTGCATTCCGCTCCGCACGTCTGATCCTCTCTGAGTTCTTCAACATGGACCAGAAGGTAATTGCAAAGCGCCTGATGCTTGCTATCCCACTGTTCATCCTGGGCGGCATCCTGACCCAAGTGGACTTCGGTGTGATCTGGCGTTACTTCGGTGTTGCTAACCAGGCAACCGCTGCAATGATGCTCTGGACTGCTGCTGCATACCTGCTGCGTCATCACAAGCTGCACTGGATCTGCACCATCCCAGCAACCTTCATGACCACCGTTGTCGTCAGCTTCATCGCAAGCTCTGCAACCCTCGGCTTCGGCCTTCCAATCGGCGTTGCAACAGCAATCGGTGTTGTCTCTGCAATCGCAATCGCCGGGCTGGTCATTGCGAAAGCAAAAGGCAAGGTAGTGGACCCAGAGGACGTTGCAGAAACTGCATAAGCCCCAGTCCATTCACCAAAAAACGCAGCGCGCCGGTCATCGGTGCGCTGCTTTTTTGTATCTAGGCTCTATGTTTCATTGCGCGCCCATGCGTTTGGCTGCATGTTGCACGCTATCTCTATCAAGAATTGAAAGTTGTCATGAACATAGATCTGCTACGCCGCCTTTGTGAAACACCGGGTGTTCCTGGTCATGAACATAGAGTTCGCGAGCTCATCCTGAAGGAAATCGAGGGCCTGTTTGATGAAGTGCATACCGATGCGCTGGGATCCCTCATTTGCCGTCGTGCTGCACGCAAGCCTGCGGCCAATGGCGAGATGCCAAAAAAGGTAATGCTGCTTTGTCATATGGACGAGATCGGCTTCCTCGTCTCCCACATCACTGACAAGGGCTTTATCTATGTTCAGCCGGTTGGTGGCTTTGATCCGCGTAACCTGTTTTCCCGCCGTGTGCTGGTCTCGACGGACGAAGGGGACCTGAAAGGGGTGATGAACCCGGGCGGGCGCCCCATTCACACCGCAAGCGCAGAAGAGCGGAAGAAGATTCCGGAAGTGACCGAGTTCATCATCGATCTGGGCCTTGGAGAAAAGGCAAAGGACGTGGTCAAAGTCGGTGACATGGTGACACTTGATGAACCGCTGATCGAAATGGGCGAAAAGGTCGTTTCCAAAGCGCTGGACAATCGTGTTGCCTGCTGGCTTGGCATCGAGGCCATCCGGGCTCTCGGAGAAGCGGAGCACGCCTGCGAGATTTATGTTGCCTTCACCTGCCAGGAAGAAGTTGGCCTGCGGGGTGCAAAAGCGGCGGCCTATGCGGTGAAGCCGGACATTGGCTTTGGCGTTGATATAACGCTGTCTTGCGACACGCCGGGTGTGGCCGAGCAGGAGCAGACCACTCAGCAGGGCAAAGGGTTCGGATTGCACGTGAAAGACAGTGCGTTCATTGCGGATCTGGGGCTTGTGAAGGACGTGGAACAGATTGCCATTGAAGAAGAGATCCCGTACCAGCGCACCATGTTGAAGGGCGGCGGCCAGGACGGCGCGGCCGCTCAGCAGGCTGCAGCAGGCGCAAAAGCTGTCGGTATCATGGTGGGCACCCGCTACGTTCACACCGTGACGGAAATGATTGATCGCACAGACCTGCTTGCAGCGCGGGACATTCTGGCGGCCTATCTCAAGCGCCACTAGCAGCGAAAGAGAGACGCCTACGGGGCGGATTTCTCTGCAGCTTATTAAATGGAGCGCAGCGCATCGGCTACCGGTGCGCTGTTCTTTTATGGCTCAGGCGCGCTTGTTCACTTCAAAGAAGCGTTTGAGAGGCGGGAAGCTCATGGCGGCCTTGCGGCACACCAGATACTCGCTGGCAATGTCCTTGCTGTCCTTGATGGGAATGCTCTTCAGCCTTGCGTCTGGGGTGAGTTCCCGGTGCAGCACAATGCCGTAGCCAAACCCTTGGGCTGATGCTTCCTTGACGGACTCACGGCCAAAAATTTCCAGCGCGATGTTGGGCCGGACGCCCTGTTTGTTGCAGGCATCCAAGAAGGACTGGCGGGTGTAGGAGCCCTTTTCGCGCAGGACCATCGGCAGTCCCTCCATTTCTGCAATCGATATTTCGGCGAGATGGCTCAAAGGATCATCAACGCGCATAAGAACGTGCAAGGTTTGACGGGCGAATAGCTGGTAGTAGTAGTCATCGGAGGGGTTGTTGATGCCGATGCTGATCAGATCGACCTGATAGTCATCCAACATGTCAAAGAGCGTTGAGGTGTTGGCTGCATGGAACTCCAGCGGCACAAGCGGATCGACCAGCTGAAACTTGCGGGCGGCGGTGAGCACCAGCTGAGGTGCCGTATAGCCAATGCGCAGGGGGGCGACTGTGTTGCCGACGGCGTACTTCACGGTGTCCAGAAGGCGACTCGTTTCGTGAAGCGTGTTGCGGGCCGCGCGCTCTACTTTCTTGCCCGGAGTGGTGAGGAGCATCTTGCGACCGATGCGACGAAACAGGGCGGTGCCCATTTCTTTTTCGAGGGTTTTTATCATGTTTGTGACAGCGGGCTGGCTCACGCCCAGCTTTCGCGCGGCACCGCTGACGCTCTCCTCGTCAATTACCGCAATGAATACCTGAAGTTGGCGAATGGTAGGTGCCTGAGCTGCTCTCATGAATTCGGCTTATCTCATTCTATAAGGTCATGTTATGCTTTTATAGTAACAATAATATTTGTCATTCGCCTTTCGCAAGCGGTCCCTATGTGTTTTTGCGGCCTCGGTCTTACAAGGAGGAATGCCGCAATGAAATACCTCGTTTCCGCAAGCTTGATTGTTCTTTCATCGGCTGCCATGGCTGCCGAATGCCCGCAGATCACAGTGGCTGATGCCCAGGATCTGGCTGGCAAGTACCCGCAGCAGTTCGAACTGGTTGAATTTGAATCAGCAGCCAACTGCGAGCTGACTTTCTCTCAGAACCCTGAAATCGAAGAGCTGAACGCTCGCATCATCGGCAACAAGGACCTTGCGCCGGTTGAGCAGCGTTTGCCGGAAGAGCCACTTGTTGTGGCACCTTACCAGCAGATCGGGAACTACGGCGGCGTTCTGGACGGCATGTCCAATGCGACCGAAGCGGGCTCCTCTGACCTTCTGTCTGTTCGTCACGTGAACCTTGTTCGCTTTTCGGACGACCTCGTGACAATCGTTCCCAATGTGGCCAAGGACTACAAGTGGAACGACGACTACACCGAGCTGACCTTCACCTTGCGCAAAGGCCACAAGTGGTCTGACGGTGAGCCCTTCACCGCCCATGACATTGCGTTCTGGTACAACAACATGACCATGGATCCGCAGGTCGTTGAAAAGCCGAAGGATCTCTGGAGTGCTGGCGGCGAGCCGATCGAAGTGATTGCAACCGACGACCAGACTGTGGTCTTCAAGATGAAGGCTCCGAAGCCTGGCCTTCTCTCCGCGCTGGCAACCAACTACGCGCAGCCGTTCCAGCCGAAGCACTTCCTCGGCCAGTTCCACCCAGCCATCAACCCGGAAGCGGATGCACTGGCGCAGGCTGCTGGTTTCGAAAACGGCTATGAAGTCATCAACTTCTACTATGGCGGGTCTGACTGGAAAGACGTTCCGTCCCCACTCCTGAAGGATGCTTCTAAGGTCGAAAAGCTGCCACGCGCAGTTGTGCCAACTCTGGAAAGCCACGTGGTTGTTGAAGACACCACTGAAGGTCGCCGTGTTGTTGCAAACCCATACTTCCATATGGTCGACACCGCCGGCAACCAGTTGCCTTACATCAACGAAGTGAACGAGTCCTACGTTTCTGACAATGAAGTGCGTGTTCTCAAGCTGGTAAACGGCGAAATGGACTACAAGTCTCAGTCCGTAAACCTGCCAGACGCACCGACCCTTCTGGATGGTCAGGAAAAGGGTGACTACACCGTTGAACTGCGCCCAACCATTGGCCTGCCAACCTTCTCCTTCAACGTGACGTCCACGGACGACGACAAGCGGGCAATCTTTGGCAACAAAGACTTCCGTCTTGCCATGTCTTACGCGATCAACCGCGATGAGATCAATTCCGTTGCCTACTTCGACCTCGGCGAGCCAATGGCCTACATCGCGTTCGATCCGGCTCCAGAGTTTGCAACGCCAGAGCAGCGGAAGTTCGCAACCGAGTTCGACCCGGTCAAGGCGGGCTCCATGCTGGACGCGATCGGTCTGGTGGACAAGGACGGCGACGGCTGGCGCGACCTGCCATCTGGCAAGAAGCTGACCTTGAACATGCAGTTCTCCACTCAGGGCGTTCCGACCACTGTTGCTGAACTGGTGGCTCAAGACTGGTCCAACGTTGGCGTACAGACCACCATCAAGGAAGTTACTTCCGATGAATACCGTTCGGCTCAGTCCGCGAATGAACTGGATGTTCTGGCATGGACCAAGGGGCAGCCGATCCCTGTGATTCAGGGCACGGCGAAGGACTTCATCGTTCCTTTCGATGACTTCTTCGGTCTGCGCAACGGCATGCTATGGGCTCAGTACAAGGACACCAACGGTGCTGAAGGCATGGAGCCGCCAGCATGGACGAAGGAACTGGAAGCCAAGATCACCGAATGGCAGTCTTTGGTTCCCGGCACGGATGCCTCCAACAAGGTTGGCAACGAGATCATCCAGATCTTCCACGACAACTTCCTGATGATCGGTACCGTGAAAGCTCCTGCACCAATTTACCGCTCCAACAAGCTGCAGAACTTCGAAACGCCGAAGACGTCTTCCTACGACTACTACCGCACCTATCCATACCGCGCTCAGCAGTGGTTCCTGAGCGAGTAAGCGACGTAGTCCTTTGAAAACTAACGGCAAGGGCGACCACAGGCGATTGCCCTTGCTGCCTCACAGGAGCGAAAACATGGCAGCATTCCTGAAATTTGTCGGAATCCGATTAAGCGCCGCCGTCGTGACGATGTTGTTGGTGTCCTTGATCGTCTTCACTTTGATGGAGCTGGTCCCGGGCAACTGCGCAGAGCGCTACATCGCCTACAAGACAACGCAGGGCCAGATGATCACCGAAGCCGACGTGCTGGCCGAAGAGATCCGCATGGGGCTCGACCGACCCTACCTGGAACGGTGGGCCAAGTGGGTGACCAACGCGATCCTCCATTTTGACCTTGGTGAAAGCTGCCTGTGGCGCGTGGATGTAACCCAGCTGATTGGCGACAAGGTCGCGATCTCCCTTGGGCTGTCCTTCGCTGCGCTCATACTCACGTACATTATTGCTGTTCCGGTTGGCATCCTGTCCGCAAGCCTGCGGGACAGTTGGTTCGACAGCTCCCTGCGCGTTGTCAGCTATCTGGGCCTCGCCCTGCCTAACTTCCTTCTGGCGCTCGGCGTCATGCTGGTTGCTACCATCTACTTTGGTGACACCATGACGGGCTTGTTCAGCGAACAGTACCGCGATGCCCCGTGGAGCCTTGCCAAGTTTGGCGACATGATGAGCCGGGCGTGGCTGCCGATCGTCATTCTGGGCTGGTCTGCCACCGCCATTCAGCTTCAGACCATCCGCGCGCTCATGTCCGACGAGCAGGGCAAGCTCTACGTGACGGCTGCACGGGCACGGGGCATTTCCGGTTCTGCGCTGCTGCTGCGCTATCCCGCCCGTCACGCCCTGGGGCCGGTGATCAACTCCATCGGGTTTGACTTGAACCGCATTTTCAATGACTTGCCGATTGTGGCTGCCGTTCTGGCGCTGACTGATGCAGGGGCGCTGCTTCTGGACGCGCTGGCCCGCTCAAACGACCAGCAATTGGCCGGTGCGATCATTTTGATCATGACCGCAACAATCGTCTCTTTGAATTTCATCACCGACATCATTCTCGCGATCATTGATCCGCGCGTACGCCGGGGGTTCTTCTGATGGGTCTTTTCTCTGCCAAAACCGTCAAGAAAGAAGACTACTACACCGCGTCCCAGATGCAGCTTGTCTGGGCCCGGTTCAAAAAGAAGCGCTCTGCCATGGTGGCGGCGGGTTTCTTGGTCTTCTTCATCCTGTGCGGGGTGTTCGCCGCCTTCATTGGCCCTTACGAGCCCACCGCTGCGGGCCGCAATGCGGATTACACCAATGGGGCACCACAAGTTCCCCAGTTCTGTGATGACAATGGCTGTTCGTTGGTTCCGTTCATTCACAAGGTGGAACGCTACCGCGGAATGGACACGAACTTTCGCTGGGTAACACGCCAGACCGACGAGCGAAACTACATGACCTTCCTGCCGAAGGTGGAGCCCTACAGGATGCTTGGCATCCCGATGGAACACCGCCTGTTTGGCGTGGAAGAAGGCTTCATTCACCTGTTTGGCACCGATGCGGCCGGTAAAGACATCTTCTCCCGTACGCTTCACGCCATCGGCATCTCTCTTGCGGTTGGAACAATCGGCGTTCTGATCTCCTTTGTGCTGGCGCTGATTATTGGCGGTGTTGCGGGTTACTTCGGTGGCTGGGTGGACACAGTGCTGCAAGCCTTGATGGACACGGTGAAGACGACGCCGACCATCCCGCTGTTCATGGCGCTCGCAGCCTTCATTCCAGACGAATGGTCTGCCGAGATGCGCTTTGCATTCATCTCCATGATCCTTGGCTTTCTGGGCTGGGGAACGTTGGCACGCCGTATCCGCACCCATGTTCTGGCGGAGCGCACCGCTGATTATGTGCTGGCTGCCAAGCTGTCATCCGCCGGTCCGGCCCACATTATCGGGCGTCATTTGCTGCCCAGCTTCACCAGTTACATCATCGTGGATCTGGTGATCTCGTTCCCCTACATGGTGCTCGCCGAAACCTCCCTCAGCTTCATCGGGCTGGGCTTGAAAGACCCCGTGAACTCGCTGGGTGTTCTGCTCCAGAACGTGACCAAGGTAGACGTGCTCCTCAACTACCACTGGTACTTCATTCCGGTGCCTATTTTCGTGGCCATCGTGTTGGCGTTTGTGTTCGTCGGCGATGGCTTGCGCGATGCGGCTGACCCTTACTCGGAGCGACACTGATGACCCTTTTGACCGTCAAAGACCTCGAGGTGAAGTTCGCAACCGCTGAGGGCGAAATCACCGCCGTTGACAAGATCTCGTTTGAGCTGGAGCCGGGAGAAGTGCTTGGCCTTGTTGGGGAAAGTGGTTCCGGCAAGTCCGTTACCGCCCGTTCTCTGATGCGTCTCAACGCAGGCAACACACGCTATGGCGAAGGCTCCTCCATGATCCTGCGCAGTGGTGAGGAGGAAGTGGACATCCTTCGCCTGAAGACGCCAAAGCAACTGCGCAAGGTGCGCGGGGATCTGGTCTCCATGATCTTTCAGGAGCCCATGGCGAGCTTTGCGCCCGCCATCACCATTGGCAAGCAGATGACCGAGCAGCTGATGCTGCACCGGAAAATGACCAAATCCGAAGCACGAGAGCTTTCCGTTGATCTGCTGAACCGGGTTGGCATTTCTGAAGCGTCAAAACGGTTCGATCAATATGCCTTCGAACTGTCCGGCGGCATGCGCCAACGCGCAATGATTGCCATGGCGCTTTCCACCAAGCCGAAGCTGCTGATCGCCGATGAACCCACGACCGCTTTGGACGTGACCATTCAGGCGCAGGTGATTGATCTCATGAAGGAGATTGTCGCTGAGTTTGGCATGGGCATCATCTTTATCACCCACGATCTGGGCGTGATTGCCCAAACCGCTGACCGGGTGGCGGTCATGTATCTGGGCAAGATCATCGAAACCGGCCCTGTTCGTGAAGTGATCCGCAATCCGGCCCATCCCTATACGCAGGGCCTGCTTAACGCGCTGCCGAAACTGGAAAATCTGGACGCGCCGCTAACGCCAGTGCCGGGCGATATTCCCAGCCCGCTGGAGCGGCCAAGCGGCTGCGTGTTCCATACACGTTGTCAGCGCGCCATCGAGGGCAAATGCGCCCAGATGGTGCCGCCTGAAGTGCAGGTGGTTGCGGGGCACACCTCAGCCTGTTTCTTGAGTGAAGAGCGCCAAGGAGTAGCGGCATGACCGACAAGAAAGTCGCGGTTTCCATCAAGGACCTTTCGGTTGAGTTCTCCATCGGCAAGTCAATGTTTGGCAAGCCGCCAATTCTGACGGCTGTGGGCGGTGTGTCCCTCGACATTCCGCGCGGCAGTTTCTTTGGTCTGGTGGGCGAGTCCGGGTCCGGCAAGACCACTCTTGGCCGGGCAACCCTTCATGCCGCGCCCATTTCAAAGGGCAATATCACCTTCACGGACAGTGAAGACCGTGTTTTTGACCTCGCTGAAATGGACCGCAAGGAAGAGAAAGACTTCCGCCGTCGCGCGCAGTTGATCTTTCAAGACCCTTACGCTGCCCTTAGCCCGCGCATGACCGTTCGAGACATCATCGCCGAACCGCTGGAAGTGATGAAGTTGACCAAATCTCGCGCCGAAACTGATGAGCGTGTGCGCGAGATTGCGGCCCGGTGCCGCTTGAACGTGGAGCATCTGCGCCGTTTCCCCCATGCCTTCTCAGGGGGGCAGCGTCAGCGCATATCCATCGCCCGCGCGCTTGTAACTCAGCCGTCCTACATCGTGGCGGATGAGAGTGTGGCAGCGCTGGATGTGTCCATTCAGGCGGACATCTTGAACCTTCTGAAGTCGCTTCAGCGCGACATGGGGCTGACCTTCCTGTTTATCAGCCACGACCTTTCCGTGGTGGCGCACACATGTGACACGGTTGCCGTCATGTATCTTGGCAACATTGTTGAAGTTGCACCGCCTCGCAAGCTGTTTGCAGCGCCGCGCCATCCCTACACCCAAGCGCTGCTCTCGGCGATCCCGTCCTTGGATCCTGATCACCAGAGCACGGCGATCAAGCTCAAGGGCGAGATCCCGAGTCCCGTCAATCCACCAGCGGGCTGCAAGTTCCATACCCGCTGCCCGCATGCAACCGACCGTTGCCGTGTGGTGGAGCCGATCATGCGCGGTGATGCGGAGCACAAGGTGGCCTGTCACCTGGTTGACCTGCCCGTTCTGGCTCAAAGCACAGCAACGCAATCGGTGAGTGCATGAGCAGTGCAGTGCTGAAAGTGGTGAAGCCTCACGAGGTGCAGGAAGCTGAACAGCTGCTTCATGCGGGGTTTGCTGAGTATGCCCGAGGGGCGGGCCGTTCTCAAACCGGCCCGTACCCGTGGCTGGCGGATAGTGTCGACCGCGAAATGGTTCTGTTCTGGAAGGGCCGCGCGGGTATCGTTGTTTTGGACGGCGGGACAGCAGAGGGCCGCGTGACGCTCTCCATGCTCGCCCTTGCGCCCGACCAACAGGGTACCGGGCAAGGTGCCCAGATGATGGCGTCCGTGGTGGATGAGGTTGCGGCGCGTGGCTTCCATGTTCTGGAGCTGTACACGCTGGAGCAATATGGCCACCTGCGCCGCTTCTATGAGCGGCTGGGGTTCGTGCTGGAACGCAAAGGCCGACACCCAACCCAAAAAGACGATCTCACGAGAATATTCATGGCGAGAAAAGTGACTGAAAACGGCAGTGTGAAGCCGCTGTTTCAGGAGGCAGGTGAGTAATGCAGAAGCGCCCAAACATCTTGTTCATTACAGCAGACCAATGGCGCGGCGACAGCGTGGCTTATGCGGGAAACTCGGTGGTGCAAACGCCGAATGTGGACGCGCTGGCGGGCGAGGGACGTGCCTTCCTGCGCCACTACGCGGCGGCTGCACCGTGTTCGCCAGCCCGGGCGGCCATGTATACCGGCCTTTACCAGATGAACAACCGTGTGGTCGCCAATGGTACACCGCTGGACAATCGGTTTGACAACTTCGCAAGGGCAGCGCGGCGCGCCGGTTATACGCCAACGCTTTTCGGGTATACCGATATTGCAGCGGACCCGCGCACGCTGGACCCCAACGACCCAGCCGGGCAGACTTACGAAGGGGTGCTTCCGGGATTTGAAGTGGAGCAGGCGCTGATTGGCGATGAAGCGCCATGGAAGGCTTGGTTGCGCCGCCGGGGGCATGCAAAAGAAGATGTAAGCCAGCCGTACCTGCTGCCGAAGCAGGAAGGGCACACCATTCCAAATGGCCCGGCCGTATTCTCCGCAGAAGAAACCCAGACGGCCTATTTGACCGAGCGCTTCATGGAGTGGTTCGATGAGCAACCGGCTGAACGCCCATGGTTTGCGCATCTCTCCTACATTCACCCGCACCCGCCATTCGTGGCTCCAGCGCCTTACAACGACATGTACGCGCCGGAAAACGTGCCGGGCTTCAAGGGCACTGGCCATGATGATCTGGTGGCGGCGTCGCATCCGCTTGTGGCGCTCATGCGCCGCAAGATGAGCGCTAGTGATTTTGTGCCCGGAACCGAAGGGCTGGTTGAGGACCTCGGTGAAGAGGATCTGCGGCGGATCAAGGCGGTTTACTATGGCTTGATCACTGAAGTTGATGCGCAGCTTGGGCGCCTGTTTGATCATCTGAAAACCATGGGCGCCTGGGATAACACCGTAATTGTGTTTACCTCCGATCACGGCGAGATGATGGGCGACCACGGCATGCTGGGCAAAGGCGGCTTTTACGATCAAAGCCAGCATATTCCGCTGATCATCAAGGTGCCGGGCATGGCACCGCAGGCCCCATGCAAGGCGATGACTTCTGCTGTCGATCTGTTCCCCACGCTGCTGGAGATGACGGGCATTGAGGCGAAGAACGCGCTCGATGGGCAATCCCTCATGCCGCTGATGGCGGGTGAGACCCCAGTGGGCTGGCGCGATGCGGCGCTGTGGGAGTTTGACTTCCGCTACATGGTCGAGCCGGGTTGGCTGGACACGGAAGGTCGCCGGGTGACCGATTATCAGCTGATGGTGCGCCGTGATGAGCGTTATTTGCTGGCGTATTCGCCCTCCGTTCCTCCGGTGTTGTTCGATCTGGAAACCGACCCTGATTGCACGGTGAACCTGTTTGAAACCCCGGAAGGTCAGGAGATCGCCTACCCGCTTCTGGAAGCCATGATGACGGCGCGTATGCGGGCGGCGGACGACACCCAAAGCGCAAACAACGTTTTGCTCAAGTAGGCAGCAAGCAACTCGAATGCTGGACGCGGGCGTCACAGGACGCTTTTACGCGGATGGGCGGCTATTGCCGCATGGAACTCAAAACAAGGACAAAAAGAATGTTGGAAGAGGCTCGGGAAATTGCGGCGGTGGCAGCTGACAAGGCACGTCACTACTTCCGCAAGCCCGTTCGCATTGAGGTCAAATCTGACCTCAGTCCGGTAACCGAAGCAGATCGATCCATCGAAGACGAAGTCCGGGCCCTTCTTGCCTCAAAGTTTCCGGAGCATGGCATCTTTGGTGAAGAGCAAGGCATCGAGGGCGGTGACCGCGACGAGATGTGGATCGTGGACCCTATTGATGGCACGCGCTCCTTCATGACGGGCCATCCGCTCTTCGGCTTCTTGCTGGGGCACCTGCACAAAGGGCAGCCGGATGTGGGCGTGATCTGCATGCCGGCGCTGGGAGAGGTGTTTTCCGCAAAAAAGGGCGGCCCTGCGGAGCTGAACGGCGGGGAAATCTCATGCTCGGGGCAGACCGATCTTTCTGAGGCGAACATCTACATCAACGAAGGCGAACGGCTCTACCGCGATCGCCCCGAGGTGTTCGAGCGGCTGCTTTGCGTGGGCAAGAACCGCCGCTTGGCCTTTGACTGCTACCCCCACGCCTTGGTCGCAGCGGGCTATGTGGATGCGGTGATCGACTACGGCCTTGAGCCCTATGACATTCTGCCGGTGTGCGTGGTGGTGGAAGCGGCTGGCGGTGTGATGACCGACTGGTCTGGCAACGCGCTGGATGTGAAGTCACGCGGGGCGGTGGTCTCGGCGGCAACGCCTGAACTTCATGCTGCGCTTTTGAAAGTACTCAACGAGACCTCTTGAGAATTGATGCCCGCTTCAGGGAGCGCGGGTGTTTTGCACGAAAAGGAACAAGAACATGAGCGATAACCGATTGAAAGCGCCACAGCTTGGTGAGCCCTATCTGCTCACCCCGGGTCCGTTGACGACGTCTTTCACTGTGAAGGAGGCCATGCTGCGCGACTGGGGCAGCTGGGACGACGATTTTCGCGCCATGACCCGTGATTTGCGCGCGCGCCTGCTGGCGCTGCTCGGCGAAGGCAAGGACGCGTTTGACTGCGTGCCCTTGCAGGGCAGCGGAACGTTTGTGGTGGAAGCCATGCTGGGTTCCTTCATCCCCAAGGATGGCAAGGCACTGGTGCTGGCAAACGGAGCATACGGCAAGCGCGCGGCGCAGACTCTTGACTATCTGGGCCGTGATTACACCCTGCTGGACAAGGGGGACTATCTGCCGCCACGCGGGTCAGAGGTCACCCAGATCCTGAGCGAAGATCCGGCGATTACCCATGTAATTGCTATCCATTGTGAAACCAGCTCGGGCATCTTGAACCCGATCAAGGAAATCTCCGAGGCAACCTACGCCGCAGGCCGCAAACTGCTGGTGGACAGCATGTCCGCGTTTGGCGCAATAGAGTTGAAGCCGGAAGACATTCGCTATGAAGCGGTGGTTTCTTCGGCCAACAAGTGCATTGAGGGCGTTCCCGGATTTGGTTTTGTGCTGGCCCGCAAGGATGAACTGGAAGCGGCAAAAGGCAACAGCAACTCCTTGTCGCTGGATCTGCATGCCCAGTGGGCCCACATGAACAAGACCGGCCAATGGCGCTTTACACCGCCAACCCACGTTGTTGCGGCGTTCATTCAGGCCCTGAAAGAGCACAGGGCCGAAGGCGGTGTGCGCGCACGCGGGGCTCGTTATGCCAACAACCGTGACGTCCTTGTGGCCGGAATGCGGGAGCTGGGCTTTGAGACCCTGCTGGACAACCAGTGGCTCTCGCCAATCATCGTGACCTTCTTCTGTCCGGAGCATGAGAACTTCGACTTCACGCAGTTCTACGACCTGATGAAGAAGAAGGGCTTCATCATCTATCCGGGCAAACTCACCGTAGTGGACAGCTTCCGCGTCGGCTGTATCGGCCAGATGGATGAGCACGTGATGCGCGACGTTGTGGTGGCCGCTTCCGAAAGCCTCTCCGAGCTTGGTGTCACCAGTGCCGCGCCACCCGCTGCGGCCTTGAAAGAACGTGCCGCATTGGCTGCATGGCCAGTTCAACCCTAAGGAAGAGAAAAGATGACAAAGTTTAAAGCTGCCGTATTCGACTGGGCTGGCACCACCATTGACTTTGGGTCCTTTGCGCCAATGGGCGTATTTGTGAAAGCCTTTGAAAAATTTGGCATTAACGCCACAATCGAACAGGCCCGCGGCCCCATGGGCGCGCCGAAGTGGGATCATATTCGCGCCATGATGGATGTGCCTGAAATCTCCGCGCAGTGGCAGGAAAAGTATGGCCGCACCCCAACGGATGCGGATGTGGATGAGGTCTACAAGATCTTCGTGCCGATGAATGAAGAGGTTGTGGTGGACTATGCCACGCTGGTTCCCGGTACCAGGGAAATGGTGGAGAGCTTGCGCGCCAAAGGCATGAAGATCGGCTCCACGACCGGATACGTGCGTTCCATCATGGAGCGTGTCCTTCCTGTAGCTGCGGAACAGGGCTATAGCCCGGACAACCTGATCTGCGCTGATGATCTGGCTGAAGGTCGACCAGGCCCGCTCGGCATGTATCAGACGTTTGTTGATCTGGCCGTTTATCCACCTTCTGCTGTGGTGAAAGTGGATGACACGGCACCGGGTATCGCAGAAGGCGTCGCCGCTGGCTGTGTGACCGTTGGGGTCGCGCTGTCGGGAAATGCCGTTGGCCTGACGCCCGAGGAGCTGGCCGCGCTTCCAGAAGCAGACGTTGATGCCCTGCGCCAGAAGGCGACACGGATCCTGAAGGAAGCTGGTGCTGACCATGTGATTGATACGGTTGCCGATCTTCCAGCGCTTCTTGAAAAACTGGAAGCTGAATAGAGCAATCGCTTAACCACGGTGATGAAGGCATGAGGCAGTCCACGGGGCTGCCTCTTTTTGCAAGTGCCAGGCTGGCAGGTGCATCCAGAAGCGTTGCAGGTCCGTATGGATGTGTGCGAGATTAGCGCAACATATTCAAAACACGCAGGAAACGGAGCCCGGTTTGCCGAAGATCGTCGATAGAGCCGAGATGCAGAACAGCATCCTTGACGCCGCCATGAAGGCATTCCGCGACAGTGGCTATCACAGCACGACCATGAATGACGTTGCAGGTGTGGCAGGGCTCGGCAAGGGCACGATTTACCTCTATTTCAAGAGTAAAGAGGCGTTGGCAACGGCGCTTGCGGAACGCCATTTTGCTGAGGCTGAAACTCTCTACATGAGGTCCGGTCAGACCGAGACCCTTGAGGCGTTCCTCGCGGTTGTGCGAAAGACGCTCTGCATCACGGATGAGCACGCACGCTCTATTCCGGTATTCTTTGAGGTTTTGGGCCCCAGTTTCGGATCAGAGGCCTTTACGGGCAGCATCTCCGATTTCTTTGAGCGTCTTGGTCAGACGTACTCAGCACAATTGAAGCTGCTGCAGGAAAAGGGGGAGGTGCGGTCCTCCATCGACCCTGATGTTATGGGACGGGCCTTGGCAGCTCAGGTTGACGGGCTTTTGTTGCATCGCGGCTTGTTCTCACTTGGCGAGGACCGGTACCGTGCGATGGTCGAGAGTTCTCTTGAACTGTTCCGCAGCGGCTTGAAGTAACAGGCCGCTGAGGAACACTTGCGACTACCGCTAGGCCGGTTTTGGCGCTGGAGCTTTGCGCCCCGCCATCTGGCTGACCCAAATGCTTGCGAGCACAACCCCTACACCCAGCATCTGCACTGGTGTCAGGCTTTCGTCCAGCAGGACCCAGCCCAGAATGACGGCCGTTGTTGGGCTCAGGAAGCCAAGCGTTGAGACCGCCGATGGGGCAAGCAGGCCGACGCCACGAAACCAGATGTAGTAGGTAAGCGCAGCACCGATAAGACCCAAATACGCAATGCCAAGGATGTTGGTGGAGGTCAGCGGCGGCAAGGCGGGCTCCATGAAATAGGCAAGGGGCAGCAGCAAGAGGCCGCCAGCGCTGAGTTGCCACGCAGTAAAGGTCAGCAAGGACACGGGCGGTTTCCATTTGCGGCTGAGAACCGTGCCGAACGCCATGGACAGTGCGCCAGCAAGCCCGGCGATAATGCCAATGGGGTCAAGAGCGGCGGATGGACCAAGCAACAACAACGCCACGCCGAAGATGCCACCTATGGCCGAAATCACAGCAAACAGAAAGATGGGTGTCTTGATGAGATAAAAGGCGATGAAGATGACGAAAAGCGGCTGCACGGCACCCACAATGGCGGCGACGCCACCGGGAAGCCGGTAGGCGGCGACAAACAGCATCACCCAAAAAATCGCGAAGTTGAATGCCCCGAGCAGGAAAATGCGCCCTACCCATTCGCGGGAGGGAAGGCGGCGCACCAGCAACAGGAGCAAAAGCCCGGCGGGCAGCGCCCGCAGGGCCGCCATAGTAATCGGGTAGCCCTGAGGCAAAAATTCCGTGGTTACATAATAGGTGCTGCCCCAAATTGCCGGGGCAAGCGCGGTTAAAAGAATGTCTGAGAGGCGAACCATTGTTCCTCTCCTTTTCTGTTTCTTGTGTTTCTGGTGCCGCCCTGAAATTGGGGGTGGAGCGGGCGGCACCAGTGCCCTGCAGCTAACCTTGTAATCCTTAGTTGTTACAGAGCCAGACGCATGTTGGCCAATAGCTGTTCGCGCAAGTCTTCCAACGGCGTGTTGATGAGACGCATTCCCGTTTCGCGCACGATGACGGTTGGAACCGAGCGCACATGAAGCTGCCGGGCCTGAAGTTGATCTGCGCTGACCGCTTCGGCAATTCGGTCACTTTGAATGTCGCGCTCCATCAACTCACCATCAAAGCCGATGGAAGCAGCCACATCCAAAACGGTTTTCGGGTCGGCAACATTGCGGGCATCCGTTAAGTGCGCTTGTTGGAGGGCATCAAACAACGCCCAATGGCCCTCCTGACCGCCTTGCCGTTCCGCTGCCTTGCAGGCCTTGGCAGCAACGAGGCCCCACGGGTATTCGAAGGGCGCAGCCCGCATGGCGGCGATATTGATCCGCTCAGGCGTGTCCGAAGCGGCCTTGCAGGCTTGCCAATGGCCAAGGATTGTTTCCTTGGCCTCTGGCATGGAGCCGAACGCGGCAATCATCTGCTCTCTGGTTTCCTGCAGAACAAACGTGTGATGGATGATCTCCAGAGCAAACTCCGAGGACAGCGTGCGCAGGCGAGGTGACAGGTTGAAGCACCAGCCGCACACCACGTCATGGAAGAAGTCGAGTGTCAGCATGGGGCGGGCCATGGTTACACCAGTTCAGGCTGTTCAGTGACAGATGGAGTGGCCACCAGACGTGCAGCTATTTGTGCGATGTGTGCGCCCTGAAAGCGAGCCCCGGCCAGATCGGTTTCTGTGGGCTGCAGTTCGCTCGCCCCGCCAGCGACAGTGCCTGCACCGTAAGGCGAGCCGCCGATGATGTGGTCAATCCGCGTTTGCTCCTGAAAGGTGTAAGGCATTCCGGCAATCAACATGCCCAAATGCTGAAGTGCAATCTGGAATGACAGGATCACGCTTTCCTGGCCGCCGTGTTGAGAGCCGGTGGAGGTGAAAACGCCGCCGACTTTACCAACCATGGCGTTGCGCGCCCACAAGCCGCCGCACTGGTCGATGAACTGCTTCATCTGTGCAGCCATGTTGCCGAAACGGGATGGGGTTCCGAAGATGATGGCGTCATAGGTTTCAAGTTCGGCAACAGTGGCCACGGGCACTTCGAAGTCTTGATAACCAGCGTTATGGCGCACCTCTTGTGGCACGGTTTCTGGCACCTGTTTCACATCAACAGTGACGCCTGGCACTTGGCGCGCCCCTTCTGCAACAGCTTGCGCCATGGTGTGGATGTGGCCGTAGCTGGAGTAAAACAGAACAAGTACTTTAGTCATAACACGCTCACTTGGTTGGTTGGGTTGTGATCTGTGCTGACTATGAGGGAGAGCCGCGGCGTGAATAACCGTGTGAAAGTGAGAGGACTTTTTACGAGGAGTAAAAAATCACTTAGGCGCTGAGTTCACTTTCCAGAAACTCGATGAAGGTGCGGGCCTTGGCATCTGCCGCCAGACGACTGGCCAACACGGCGTAGATGTTGCGCGAAGGTAATGAATATTCGGGCAATACCCGTTCAAGAACGCCGCTTCCTTCCAAAGGAGCCGACAAGAAACTTGGCAGAGAGCCAATGCCCTGGTTGGCAAGCAGCATGTCCCGAATGAAGAGGCTATTATTAACACTCACTTCGGGAGTGACCAGCAGCGTCGTGCCATCGGACGGGCCTTCCAGTTGCCACGTGTGTTCGTGATCGGCGAGGGAAAAGCCGAGCTTGCTATGAGCTGAAAGGTCTTCAGGGGAGGTTGGGCGGCCGCGCTCGGACAGGTATTTTGGGGCCGCAAACAGCGCTTGATCCGACCGGCCAATTCGGCGGGCGATCAGGGAGGAATCGGGAAGTTCCCGCAGCACCCTGATGGAGATGTCGAAGCCGCCCTCCACCATGTCGACAACCCGGTCATCCAATGTGATGCCGAGATGAAGGTCAGGATAAAGCTCCCGAAACTTTGCTGTGATGGGGGCAAGAACGGCGATGCCGAAGGACAGGGGCGCATTGACGCGCAAGGTGCCTTTGAGCTGCTGCGCGCGGGCCTGAATGCCGGTTTCCAAGGCCTCCACTTCAGAAAGCAGGCGGTGGGCCTCTTCGTAGTAGTGGGCGCCGTGCTCGGTGAGCGTCATGCTGCGGGTGGTGCGCGTGAGCAGCACACAGCCGAGACTTTCTTCAAGCAGCTTGGTCTCTCGGCTCAAAATGGCGGGAGAAAGACCAAGATCCTTTGCGGCCTTTGAAAAGCTTTTCAGCTCCACAATCCGGCAAAAGGCACGCATGACACTGAGTTTATCCATAGTGAGTTTTCTTGGGCTTGAGAAAGGTGGCAGCTTGAAGGGGAGCAACCAAACGAACAGGTAGCACAGCCACTTAAGGAATGCCAAATGGAACGGCTCAATGGTGGTAAACGTGTGTCGCGTTAAAAGGTAGGCCCATTTCGCAGCTTGTTTCACCAACGGCCACGGTCCAAATCGTCGTTTTGATAGGCTTTACCTGCGTAAGTGGATATCGTAATACCTCGCTATTACGCATTTTGAGCAGGCGGAAATGGTAGATCTGGGCGAAGCCCTCAAGGCAATCAACAATCCGGTTCGTATGGATATCTTGAAGTGGTTGAAAGAGCCACTCGAGAACTTCGATGTTGCGCGTCAGCAAGTGGATGCGGGCGTAGAGGGCGTTTGCGTGAGCCTGATTCAGGAGCGCTCCGGGCTGTCTCAGTCGACGATCTCTTCTTACCTGGCAACGCTGCAACGGGCCCAATTGGTTGTGTCAAAGCGCATTGGTGCCTGGACCTACTACAAGCGCGACGAGGAGAATATCGCGGCATTTCTTCAACAGTTGAAGCGCGATTTGTAAGGAGCCTGCTCATCTTAGCTTAGATGTTGTCAGGCCTTCATTTTCGCTTGCGTGCACAGCACAATTTTCGCCCGGCATGATTGTTGCGATGCAGCAATTTTGTTGACATGCCCCTGCGGTATTCGTTATTCCTTCCCCTTAGGCACTACCTATGCGTCAGAGCTGCAAGCTGAACCGCTACAGTTGAGTCACGGCGCATCGCGCCAGACCGGGAGGAACTTGGACGATGCGGAATTTCTCGAAATCATCAGCCCAATTTGAACATGCGGATGGACGCTCAGCTGCCGCCAGCGGTGCGCGCGGCAAGCCTGTTGCCAAAATACAGGCACCTGCCGACATGGAAGGTGCGGCGGACGTGATCGACAAGGCGTTCAAGTCCAGCATTGCCCATATGACCAAAGGCCTGTCGCCAGCGGGCATGGCGACCAAAGGCTTTTCGTGGGCAGCACACTTGGCTCTTTCTCCCGGCAAGCAAATGTTGCTGGCGCAAAAGGCGCTGAAAAACAACATGCTGCTGTGGAGCCATTTGGGTGACGCAGCGATGGGGGCAAAAGCAGAGCCTTTTGCCAAGCCCCAAAACGGCGATCGTCGTTTCTCCAGCGAAGACTGGCAGAAGTGGCCCTACAACTATCTCTATCAGGCTTTTCTTCTGAACCAGGAATGGTGGCAGGAGGCGACCACCAATGTGGATGGCCTTTCCTCAAAAGACGAACGCGAGGTGTCTTTTGTTGCCCGTCAGTTGCTGGACATGTTTGCTCCTTCGAACGGCATTGCAACCAATCCGGAAGTGCTCAAGACTGCACTGAAGGAAGGCGGCATGAACTTTGTGCGCGGCGCAGAGAACTTCGCTGAAGATTTTGAGCAATATGCGTCGGGCAAGCGACCGGAGAGTCTGGACCAGTTCAAGCCGGGTGAAGCGGTGGCCGCTACCGAAGGCAAAGTGGTCTTCCGCAACCATCTGATTGAACTCATTCAATATAGCCCGGCCACGGAAACTGTATATCCAGAGCCGATCTTCATCGTTCCTGCGTGGATCATGAAGTACTACATTCTTGATCTGTCTCCAGAAAATTCTTTGGTGCGGTACCTGGTCGAGCAAGGACACACCGTGTTCATGGTGTCCTGGCGCAATCCTACTGCGGAAGACCGCGAACTTGGCATGGACGACTACCGCCAGCAGGGCGTCATGGACGCGCTGGATGCCATCTCCACCATTGTGCCGGATCAGAAAATTCACGGCGTGGGCTATTGCCTTGGCGGCACCATGCTCTCGATCGCTGCAGCGGCGATGGCCCGTGATGGCGATGACCGTTTTGCCTCTCTGACCACGCTGGCCGCGCAAGTGGACTTTACCGAAGCGGGTGAGCTGATGCTGTTCATTCGCGACAGTGAAATCGCGTTCCTGAGCAACATGATGTGGGAGCAGGGCTATCTGGACGGGATGCAGATGGCAGGTGCTTTCCAGATTTTGCGGTCAAACGATCTGGTATGGTCTCGCCTCGTGCATGACTACTTGATTGGCGAACGCACTGGCGTGAACGACCTGATGGCTTGGAATGCGGATCTGACGCGCATGCCGTATCGCATGCACAAGGAGTATCTGACCAAGCTGTTCCTTCACAATGATCTGGCAAGTGGGCGCTATATGGTTGGAGACCGCCCAATTCATATCGCAGACATTCGCGCACCGATCTTTGCGGTCGGTACGGTGAAGGATCACGTGGCACCATGGCGCTCCGCCTACAAAATTACCGCGCATCCGGCAACAGATGTGACCTTCCTGCTCACCAGCGGGGGGCACAATGCGGGCATCGTGAGCGAGCCGGGCCATCCACGTCGCCACTATCAGGTGCAGACCATCAAGTCTGGCGACCCTTACGTGGATCCAGACACTTGGCAGGCACAGGCCCCAACCAAAGAGGGTTCCTGGTGGCCTGAATGGCACGCTTGGCTGGCCGAGCGGTCTGGTGAGAAGGGCAAGCCGCCGACAATGGGCGCACCGCGCAAGGGCTACAAGGTGCTCTGTGATGCGCCGGGTGAGTACATTCACCAGCTGTAAAACGCCGAGAGAAAGGAAGGGTTGGGCTAAGCCCTAGCCCTTTCACTTCGGCACTGAGGCGACTGTCAAGATTGCGGAGGCATCCAGTTTGTGGGCGTTCATCATTTCAGCGATCTGCTCAATTGCAGCACACAACGCCTCCCGATCCGCCTCCGAGCACTGGGCCAGTTCATCCTTGAAATCTTCGTGGAGCAGCGCGGGTGCGCTCTGCAATACCGCCGTGCCGTCGTTCGTCAGACGCGTGTGAACGATTCGCCGATCCTTGCCGGAGCGGTAGCGTTCCACAAGTTGTTTCTTCTCCAGCGCATCCAAAATTGTCACAATGGTAGCTGACGATAGGTCAGCATGTTGGGCAAGGGTTTTTGAAGTGACTTCTCCAAGATCATTAATCCCTTGCAAAACAACAATTTGCGGAATTGTAAGACCGCTGGCACGGGCTACTTCACGTGAGCGAAGATCAATGGCCCGCACGATGCGCCGGATCGATTTAAAAATCCGGTCTGAGTGTTCTATTGCCATGGTTCGAGTTCCGATAATTTGACCTCTAATGATTAGAGGCCTATGTAAAGCGCGTCAATCTGAATGTATGGAGGTAGAATTAGGTATGTGTGGTATTTGTGGTGAGTTTGTATTCGGAGCCGAAGTCGCGAATACCGCGCGTGTCGAGAGGATGGCTCACCAGATGGCGGCACGCGGTCCGGACGCCATGGGTGTTACCACCAGAGGCCGGGTTTCCTTTGGCCACCGACGCCTGACTATCATCGATCTGAGCGAGCGCGGCACCCAGCCCATGCAGGACCCGGACTTGGGCCTGACGCTGGTGTTCAACGGCTGTATCTACAACTACAAAGAACTGCGCGAAGAGCTGAGCGCCAAAGGCTATCGTTTCTTCTCCTCCTCCGATACGGAAGTGATCCTGAAGTCCTGGGCTGAATGGGGTGACAAGGCTCCCGAGAAGTTCCATGGCATGTTCGCTTTTGCCGTTCACCACCATGAGACCGGCGAGGTTCACCTCGTGCGAGACCGTTTTGGCATCAAGCCGCTCTACTATTCACAGAGCAACGGCCGTGTTGCATTTGCCTCCACTTTGCCGGCGTTGCTGGCTGGCGGTGAGATTGACACCAGCATCAACCGCATCGCATTGAACCACTACATGAGCTGGCATGCTGTTGTACCCGCACCCCACACCATTCTAAACGGCGTCAAAAAGCTGCCTGCAGCAACCATCCGCCGCTACGACCGCGACGGAAACGTCACTGACCGCGTCTACTGGGCTCCAAGCTTTGAGCGTAGCGTTGAGGATGAAGAGCGTAGCATGGAAGAATGGCGCGACATGGTGTTGTCAGGCCTGCGCACTTCTGTGGACCGCCGCATGATTGCAGACGTACCGGTGGGGGTCCTCCTGTCTGGCGGCGTGGATTCAAGCATGATTGTCGGGTTGCTGGCAGAGCAGGGGCAGCAAGGGTTGGCCACGTTCTCCATCGGCTTTGAAGCAGCGAACGGCGAGCGCGGCGACGAGTTCGTCTACTCTGATCTGATCGCCAAGCACTATGGCACAAACCATACCAAGATCTTCATTGAATCCAGTGAGATGCAGAAGCATCTGCCAGATGCTATCGCCGCCATGTCAGAGCCAATGGTGTCCTATGACAACATCGGCTTCTATCTGCTGTCCCGTGAAGTTTCCAAGCACATTCGCGTGGTGCAATCCGGGCAGGGTGCGGACGAGGTCTTCGGCGGGTATCACTGGTATCCAAAGATGGTTGGGGCCAACAGCCCGGTAGAAGCTTATATGGACGCGTTCTTCGATCGCTCGTTTGATCAGATGCGCGCGCATCTTTCCAAGGACTATTGGACCGATCGGGATGAGAGCCGCGCGTTTGTGGAGCAACATTTCGCGTTGTCCGGGGCGACCGACCCGGTAGACAAAGCATTGCGGCTCGACACCAACGTGATGTTGGTGGATGATCCGGTCAAGCGCGTGGACAGCCACACCATGGCATGGAGCCTTGAAGCTCGGGTGCCGTTCCTTGACCACGAACTGGTGGAGCTCGCCAACCGGATTCCTTCGCGCCACAAGCTGGCGCACGAAGGCAAAGGCGTTTTGAAGGAAGCAGCCCGTCTGGTCGTGCCGAGCGAAGTGATCGACCGTCCGAAGGGATACTTCCCGGTTCCGGCACTGAAGTATCTGGAAGGCAGCTATCTGGACATGGTGCGCGATGCGCTTTCCAGCCAGTCGGCTCGTGAGCGCGGTCTGTTTAATCAAGGCTATTTGGATCAACTTTTCGCTAACCCAAGCGACCACATTACCAAGCTTCGTGGCTCGGAACTGTGGCAGGTTGCGCTTCTCGAAATGTGGCTGCAGTCACAGGAGGTATAAGGCATGGCTGATCAGGTGAACCACCGTCTCAAGGCTGCCTATGATCATCGTTTGCGCCGGATGCGTGACAACGCGATGCCGCATGAACTGCGAGAAGGCGAAGAACAGACGCTTGAGAATGTCAGCGTTGATTGCGGTTGGGGTAGTTTGATCCTCGGCAGTACCTTTATGGAGCCAGAGCCTCTTCTGGAGACAATCAGGCAAGAGCGACGTGACAGGCGCGATATCGCGTTTTACGTGCGCGATCCGCATGTGCTGATCGCGTCCGCGCCGCAGGAGTTGTTTCTCGACCCGTCTCACACCTACCGGTTGATGCTTGCCACGTATCGCGCGGGACGCAATCGCCGTCGTGGGTTCACGATCCGGCGCCTGTCTTCCCGTGAGGATGCCGAAGCGCTGAATGTGCTGTACGCGGCGCGGGGGATGGTCACCATCCCGCCGGATTTCTTCTGGGATGCCATGGACCCCAAGGTGCTGGCTGTGCTGGTTGCGGAAGACGATGACACCGGTGAAATCATCGGCACCGCGATGGGCGTGGACCACAATCGGGCGACCAAGGGCGGTGATCCCGGTTCGTCGCTCTGGTGTCTTTCTGTCTCCCCGCAGGCACGACCTGCCGGTGTGGGGGAGGAGTTGGTGCGTCGCTTGGCAGAACTGTTTCAGGCCCGCGGCAACCCGCACATGGACCTGTCTGTCATGCACGACAACGACAAGGCCATCAGTCTCTATGAAAAGCTGGGCTTTACGCGTGTGCCGTTCTTCGCCGTGAAGCACAAGAATCCGATCAACGAGTCCTTGTTTATCGGCAAGACGAAGGGGCATGGCCTTAATCCCTACGGTGCCATCATCGTCAATGAAGCGAGCCGGCGTGGCATTCACACGGAAATCATCGATGCCGAGGGAGGCTTCTTCAGCCTGACCCATGGCGGGCGAACAATCCGCTGTCGGGAGTCCTTGAGCGAGATTACCAGTGCTGTCGCTCTCTCCATTTGCGATGACAAGACAGTGACGCGCAGACTTGTCGAGCAGGTCGGCATTCATGTGCCGGAACGGTTGGGCAGTGAAGACAACGAGGCGATTGAAGAGTTCTTGACCCGGCATCGTGCGGCGGTGGTGAAACCGGCAAGCGGCGAGCAAGGCAAGGGCGTTTCCGTTGGACTGACGACCTTGGATGAGGTGAATGCTGCCATCGAAACCGCACGGCAATACTGTTCTGATGTTCTCATTGAAGAGTTTGTCGAAGGGCAGGATCTGCGCCTTATCGTAATCGATTACCGTGTGGTGGCTGCTGCCGTGCGCAGACCAGCGGAGGTGACCGGAGACGGACGCAGCTCCATCAAGGAGCTGATTACGGCGCAAAGCCGCCGCCGCTCCGCCGCCACGGGCGGGGAATCCCAAATCCCGATTGACGAGGAAACGGAACGCTGTTTGAGCGCTGCGGGATACACGTTGGAAAGTGTGCCGGATGCAGGCCAAAGTCTGTTCGTAAGGCGGACTGCGAATCTGCACACTGGAGGCACCATTCATGACGTGACTGGTGAGACCAACCGCGAGCTGATAAATGCGGCCATAGAGGCGGCGAAAGCTATTGGTATTCCGGTAACAGGCATTGATCTGATGGTGAAATCACCGCGCGAGCCGGAGTATCGCTTCATCGAAGCCAATGAGCGTCCGGGTCTTGCAAACCACGAACCACAGCCAACTGCAGAAAAATTTATCGACTTTTTGTTTCCCTTGACCAAAACTTCAATCGAGACGGCTCATCAAGCGAGGGATACGTGACGAACCTTCCAGTGATCGACCTTGAGTATTTGGCGGCGACGCTCAAGGATCTGCTGCATCTGCCAAGCCCGACCGGTTATACAGATGAAATTGCGCATCGGGTTGGTAAAGAACTCGACCGGCTGGGGATTCCCTATCAGCTCACCCGGCGTGGGGCGATCCGTGCCCGTATCAAGGGACAGGCCAGCAAGCCCGCGCGTGCAATGGTTTCCCATCTCGACACGCTCGGTGCTCAAGTCAAATCCTTGAAGGAAAACGGTCGCTTGGAGCTGGTGCCGATCGGGCACTGGTCCGCCCGTTTTGCAGAGGGCGGCCGGGTGACACTGTTTAGTGAGCGCGGTTCCTACACGGGAACCGTCCTTCCGCTTCGCGCTTCAGGACATACCTATAACGACGGCGTCGACACCATGCCGATCGGTTGGGATTATGTGGAGCTGCGGGTAGATGCCTATGCCAACACCGCCAGCGATTTGGAAAAGCTTGGTATTGAGATTGGTGACTTTGTTGCCTTCGATGCGCAGCCAGAGTTTCTGGAGAACGGGTACATCGTCTCTCGCCATCTCGACAACAAGGCCGGGGTTGCCTTGATGTTGGCGGCCATGAAGGCGCTCGTTGAGTGCGACCGAAAGCCGACAGTGGATGTTTATTGGCTCTTCACGATCGCCGAGGAAATCGGTCACGGCGCTACGTCCATCTTGACGCCGGAAATTGCTTCCATGGTGGCTATTGATAACGGCACCACCGCGCCGGGGCAGAACTCTGCCGAGTTCGGGGTGACGATATCCATGGCAGACCAGACTGGTCCGTTTGATTATCACCTCACTCAAAAGCTGGTGCACCTCTGCAAGGAGCATAACATCAAGGTGCGTAAGGATATTTTCCGCTACTACCGCTCTGATGCGGCCTCTGCCGTAGAAGCGGGCGCGGATGTACGCACGGCACTGGCGACCTTTGGTGTTGATGCCAGTCACGGTTATGAGCGCATTCACATGCATGCTCTCCGGTCTTTGGCGGAGTTGTGCGTGAGTTATGCGCTCAGTCCGGTGGAAATTGCCCGCGATGCGCGCGAGTTTGCCAGTATCAAGGGCTTTACCCACCAGCCAACTGGTGAGGCGGATCAAGAACTTGTGCCCGAGGTCAATGAGCCGGACAAGCTGGCAGCGGATGCTCAAAGCTAGGCGGCTCAGGCTGGTCGCCTAGGGGGCGAAGGCGAGGGGGAGCCGATGCAAGACGCATCTTTTGGGCGATTGCTGGATGCCGACTTGGCTTTGCAGGTCCATGTTGGGGCGGCTGTTGCCGCCGTCATCTTCCTGCCCGCTATTCTGGGGCGCCGGAAGGGAGACACGCTGCACAGACTGTTGGGCTATAGCTGGGTTCTGGCAATGGCCGTGCTTGCCGTTAGTTCTTTTGGGCTGCAAGGCTTTCAAATCGTTGGGCCTTTCAGTCCGATCCATCTGCTGTCCATCTACACGCTGATCCAGCTGACTCGCGCTCTCTTTCAGGCGCGGCGCAAGCAGATCGACCTGCATAGCAGCACCATGCGCCAGCTTGCGGCCTACGCGCTTGGCGGGGCGGGTGTTTTGGCATTCCTGCCTGGCCGGCTGATGAACGAGATGCTCTTTGGCGGTAGTTGGCTGGGCTTCATTGGGGTGGGTGTCATCACACTTGCCGTGATCCTTTACGCGGCACGACGACAGAAGGCTATGGCTTAGCTGCTCTCATGAATAACGCACGGCTGACGGTTGCTGCGCGGTGGCGCTTCAGGTGCTGGTTCTCGGCCGGTCGCTTTGCGTTGGTTTTGCGTTGCTCTGAAAGAATTCAGGATCTTCTGAGCGTGGAACTGCGCTCAATGAGCTCAAAACCCAGATTACAGTTTCTGTCCTCAACCGAGCCCGGTGATTTGATCTCGTCCAGGATCATCTGGATGGCGCGGCGTCCGATGTCATAGCGCGGTGTGGATACAGAGGTCATCTCTGGGACCATGTTGCGAGCGATCTCGATGTCGTTAAAACCGCAGACGCCAAAATCCGTCGGGACGGTAATATTCCGCCGTTGGGCCTCCATGAGAACGCCGATGGCCAAGTCATCGTTGTTGCAGAAAACGGCATCCGTATCCGGCGCGCGCGAGAGCAGCAGCTCGAACAGCTGGCGTCCCATGCCCACGTTGGAGGGTTGTCGTGTAGTTACTATGCGTGCCTCATCCATAATTTCTGCTGCACGGCACACATCCTTGAAGCCTTCCAGGCGCGCTTGGGAGCGTGGGTCCATCCGGGCACCCAGAAAGCCGGGTTTCTTGTAACCGCTATCCAAAAGATGTTGTGTTGCGGCTCGCGCTGCGTCACGATGCTCAAAGCCAATGGCCATATCCGCAGGCTCGGGTCCGAAGTCCATGATCTGAACCACCGGACAGGGCGCAGTGCGCAGCAGGTCGCAAGCTTGTGCGGTTTGGTCAAAGCCAGAGACGATCAGACCTGCAGGCTTTTGGCGAAGGAAGACCCGGAGCAGATCTTCTTCTTTCAAGGCACTGTATCGGAAGTTTCCGATCTGGACGAAATAGCGTGTCCCTTCAATGCCGTCATAAACCCCGCGCACCACATCGGCAAAAACGTTGTTGGTGAGTGAAGGTACAAGCAAGCCGATGGTTGAAGTCGTTTTGGACGCCAGAGCAGATGCCGCCGGATCCGGCGCATAGCCGAGCTTGGCGATGGCCGCCTCAACCTTTTTTCTGGAAGCTTCTGAAACAATTTCAGGGCTGCGGATCGTGCGCGACACTGTGATAGCGCTAACACCTGCTTCTTTCGCTACATCCACCAGCGTTATGCTGCCGGGAGACAGATCCGCATTTTTTTTCATAGCTAATACAAGGCCTAACCGTTCTGAAACATCAGTACGCAGTATACACCTTTGACAAATGATAGCGCAATCATTAATGTGCAAATACTCGCGTTGTTCAGGGGCCGATTCATAGAGTTCTTGGCGGACTGATCACTGAGGCACTTGTGGAGACCAGGGAGGAAAGACGACATGTTTTCCAAGATGAAACTAATGGTACTGGGTGGCGTTGCAGCCAGCTTGATGGCTTCAAGCGCTATGGCGCAGGAATATCTGTTCCGCATTCAGTCATCTGACCCCGCAGGCAACACCAACTATCAGCTCCAGCAGGAATGGGCTGAGATGGTGAAGCAGAAGACAGATGGCCGCGTTGAAATTCAGATGTTGCCGGTTGGCACAATCGTGGCGCATAGCGAAACACAGGATGCCGTTGCTGCGGGCATTCTGGATGGTCACTTTACTGACACCTCGTATTTCGCAGGTAAAGATCCAGCGTTCGGCCTGATCGCAAACCCAGTGGGAGCTTGGTCTTCGCCTCAGGAAATGTTTGACTTTATCAATACTGGTGGCGGCAAGGAGCTGATGAACGAAATGCTTCAGCCGTATGGCCTGCATTTCATTGGTGCAACGACACCGGGTCTTGAAGCGTTCGTCTCCAAGGTGCCGCTTGATGGCGTTGACGACCTGAAGGGCCTCAAGCTTCGCGCGCCGGAAGGCATGGTGCAGAAGGTATTTGCGGCAGCAGGCGCTGCTCCGGTAAACCTGCCGGGTTCTGAAGTGTTCACGGCTCTGGACAAAGGCGTCATTGACGCTGCTGACTACAGCGCCTTTTCAACGAACCAGGCGCAGGGGCTGCACGACATCGCCTACCACCCTGTTTATCCAGGTTTCCACTCCATGCCGCTGGTTGAAGTCAGCGTGAACAAGGCAAAGTGGGACGCGCTGCCTGAGGAACTGCAAAACGCGCTGACAGAAAGTGTTGTCGAGTTCTCTTCCTATCAGTCCGACACAATCAACGAGCGCGATCTGGCGGCTGTCGAAGAAGCAAAAGCTGCTGGCAAGGTGACCGTTCACGATTGGTCTGCTGAAGAGCGCGCAAAGTTCCGTTCTATCGCCCGCACCCAGTGGGAGGAAGCTGCGAAAGCCTCCGCAAACTCTCAGAAGGTCTACGACACTCTGATTTCTTACCTTGAAAAGAACGGCATGCTGGCAAACTGATCGCCACCTTGTGATCGTTCGTCCTTCCGGCGCCCCGTCGGAAGGACACTTTGAGGGCATGAACAAGGGGTGGTTGATATGTCCGAGCCTTCCGAAAAAAAAGAATTACTGCATCACGATCCCGATCGCGCCATCCCAGAAGCCGGCATCTTGGGTGCCGGGATTGTCAAGGTCGGTCTGGTTTTTGCCATCGGCATCGTGATTTCCGCGCTGATCCTGTTTTGGGAAGTGATCATGCGCTATGTCTTCAACGCGCCAACCGTTTGGGCGCATGAGACGGTTGTATTCCTCAACGCCTCCGCCTTCATTTTCGGCGGCCTTTATGCTGCATCGCTGAACAAGCACATCCGTGTCGTGCTGTTCTACGACAATCTGAGCCCATGGCTGCGCCGGACCTTCGACGTGGTGATCTCAGGTGTTTGCATGATTGCCTCCGGCTTTTTTGCCTGGGCGGCATGGCAGAGTGTCAAGCGTGCCGTGTGGACGCCAACTGGCGACCTGCACTTCGAGACCAGCGGAAGTGCCTGGAACCCGCCGTTTCCGGGTTATCTGAAGGTGTTTCTCTTCTTCATTCTTATCGTTCTGGCGATTCAGTTTTTGGTGCTGGCGTTCAACTACGCGCGGCGCAAGGTAGCTGACTGATGGATATGTCCTTCCTCTTT
Organism: Pseudovibrio exalbescens; assembly: GCF_028737195.1. Classification (GTDB taxonomy): domain Bacteria; phylum Pseudomonadota; class Alphaproteobacteria; order Rhizobiales; family Stappiaceae; genus Pseudovibrio; species Pseudovibrio zosterae. Next base: position 41,964 of record NZ_JAQZAJ010000006.1, read on the forward strand.
GACCTGCAGTCCCTCGGCATCGAGGGTGCGACGCTGGCGATGTTCGCCGCGCTGTTGGCACTGCTTCTCACCGGCATGCCTTTGGCGTTCGTGACGCTTCTGGTTGCCTTGATTTTTGCTTTGGGCTGGTTCGGCCCCATGGCGCTGCCCTTGATCACAAGCCGTATCTTCAGCTTTGTGAACTCGTTTGTGTTCGTCTCGGTGCCAATGTTCGTGCTGATGGCAGCCATTCTCGACCGCTCGGGCATTGCCCGCGACCTGTTCGACGCCATGAAGGTGCTTGCTGGCCGTATCCGTGGCGGTGTGGCGATCCAGACCCTTCTGGTGGCGGTAATTCTGGCGGCCATGTCCGGCATTATTGGCGGCGAAGTGATCTTGCTCGGCTTGCTCGCTCTGCCGCAGATGCTGCGCCTGGGCTATGACCGCCGGCTTGCGATTGGCGTGTGCTGTGCCGGTGGAGCTCTTGGTACCATGGTGCCGCCTTCCATCGTGTTGATCATCTACGGCCTGACGGCAAACGTTTCCATTGGGGATCTGTTCACTTCGGCTTTCGTGCCGGGTCTCATGTTGGCCAGCTTTTATGCCGCATACATTTTGATCCGCGCCTACATGAACCCGGAGCTGGCCCCGATTGCGGAGCCAGAAGAGATCAGCGCACGCGAAAAGATGCGCCTGCTCAAAGGTTTGTTCCTTCCGGTTCTGGTGGTGATCTTTGTGCTTGGCTCAATCTACGGCGGGATCGCCTCGGTGACGGAAGCCTCTGCAATTGGTGTTATCGGCGTTACGCTCTCCACCATCATTCGTGGTGAGTTCTCCAGAGAGTTGGTAATCGGCGCAGCCAAGCAAACCTTGCGGACCGTTGGCATGATCGTGTGGATCGGCATTGGTGCATCAGCTCTGGTTGGCGTGTTCAACCTGATGGGTGGCATCAACTTCGTTTCCGGTCTGATCACTGGCATCTCCGAGGAGCCGATCATCGTGATCCTGTTCATGATGGCGATCTTGTTTGTGCTTGGCATGTTCCTCGACTGGGTCGGGATTGCGCTGCTTTGCATGCCGATCTTCGTGCCGATCGTGAAAAGCCTTGGCTATGATCCGATCTGGTTCGGTGTTGTGTTTGCCATGAACATGCAGGTGAGCTTCCTGTCCCCACCATTCGGACCGGCGGCGTTTTATCTGAAGTCCGTGGCACCGGATGACATTTCCCTTGGTGAAATCTTCCGGTCTCTGCTGCCGTTCATCTGCCTGCAAATCCTTGCTCTCGCTGTGCTCATCATGTTCCCCGGCATCACGGGTCGCTGAGCCTGCTTTCAGCAGGCCAGTTCCCTCCGCCGGAAAGGAGTAGACAATGACAACAAGAACGCCCAAGAAGCCTCTGCGCTCAGAGGCGTGGTTCAACGACCTCAGTGACCCGGAAATGACTGCGCTCTACATCGAGCGCTACCTTAACTACGGCTACACACTGGAAGAACTGCGCTCTGGCAAGCCGATCATCGGGATCGCGCAAACTGGGTCAGACCTGTCACCGTGCAATCGACATCACCTTGAACTGGCCAAACGGGTGCGCGAAGGCATTCGCGATGCAGGCGGCATTGTTCTGGAGTTCCCGGTTCATCCAATTCAGGAAACCGGCAAGCGGCCGACCGCCATGCTGGACCGGAACCTTGCCTATCTGGGTCTGGTGGAGTCTCTGTTTGGCTATCCGATTGACGGTGTTGTGCTGACAATCGGCTGTGACAAGACCACGCCAGCGCTGCTGATGGCGGCGTCCACTGTCAACATTCCAGCGCTGGCATTCTCTGTGGGCCCCATGCTCAATGGCTGGCACAAAGGGGAGCGTGCCGGTTCCGGATCGGTGATCTGGAAGGCGCGCCAAATGCATGCCGCAGGTGAAATTGATGGCGAGCAGTTCTTGCAGATGGCTGCGTCTTCTGCACCTTCCGTTGGCTACTGCAACACAATGGGGACCGCCTCCACCATGAACAGCCTTGCCGAGGCGCTTGGCATGCAGTTGCCGGGGTCTGCGTCCATTCCCGCGCCATACCGTGAACGTGCGCAGATGGCGTACTATACCGGCAAGCGCATTGTGGAGATGGTGCGCGAAGACATGAAGCCCTCCGAGATCATGACCCGCCAGGCCTTTGAAAACGCCATTGCGGTGAACTCCGCCATTGGCGGCTCGACAAACGCACCGATCCACCTGAATGCCATCGCGCGTCAGCTTGGCATCGAGCTGACCAACGCAGACTGGGAGAAATTTGGCTATGAGGTGCCGCTGATTGCCAATGTGCAGCCAGCAGGTGAGTACCTGAGTGAGGATTTCCATCTGGCAGGCGGTTTGCCTGCGGTGATTGGCGAGCTCTTGCGCAACAACAAGATCCCGCACCCGTCTGTTGTAACGGCCACCGGCGAGACGTTCGAGAGCCTCTACAGCGACTGTGAAATTGAGAATACAGAGGTGATCAAGCCGCTGGATCAGCCAATGACGGCTCACGCAGGCTTCCTGAACATGACTGGAAACCTGTTTGATACGGCGATCATGAAAACTTCCGTCATCAACGACGAGTTCCGCGATCGGTACCTGTCCAATGCCGCCGACCCCTTGGCTTTTGAAGGCCCGGTGTTTGTGTTCGAAGGCCCGGAGGACTTCCACAAACGCATTGACGATCCAGCACTTGGCATTACGCCGGACAGCATTCTGGTGATGCGCGGGGCGGGGCCAAAGGGCTATCCGGGCGGCGCGGAAGTGGTGAACATGCGGCCACCGTCCTACCTGATCAAGCAGGGGGTACACACACTTCCTTGTATTGGCGATGGCCGACAATCCGGCACATCCGGTTCGGCGTCCATTTTGAATGCATCCCCGGAAGCGGCGGATGGCGGCAATCTCGCGATCTTGATGGATGGGGACCGGCTGCGCGTTGATCTGAAGCTGCGAAAGGTGACGTTGCAGCTCAGCGCTGAAGAGATTTCAGCGCGGCACAAGGCGCTGGAAGAGCAAGGAGGTTTCGCTTGCCCGGACAGTCAGACCCCGTGGCAGCAGATCTTCCGTCAGCACGTGCGTCCATTCAGCGAAGGCATGATCCTGGAGGATGCCGACAAGTATCGTGATATTGGCAACGCCATCATGCCGCGCCACAGTCACTGACCCGGCACGAATACGAACAGTCTTGATGAATGAATGCGGCGCGGTCGGTGGATCGCGCCGTTCATATGTTCACTCGGGCTGCAATGCGCTGCGGAACAAGTGGTCGAGGAACTTGGAGGCGTCGGTGAAGCGGTGCTTTGCGCGTTTGCCCATCAGCTTTGTGACCTGCACGTCGAAGTCTGCATAGTGCTGGGTAGTGGACCAGATGGAAAACAGAAGATGGTAGGCGTCCACATCGGCGATCTTGCCCGCCTTTGACCAGCTTTCGATAAGGGCCGCTTTCTCATCCACCATGGTTTTCAGCGGACCGGAGATCATCGGGCCAATGCGCGGTGCCCCTTGCAACATCTCGTTGGCGAACAGGCGGCTTTCGCGAGGGTAGTCACGTGCCATCTCCAGCTTGCGCTGGACGTAGGCGCAGATCTCCTCAATGGGGTCCCCTTCTTCACGGACCTGATGAAGCGGATCAAGCCAGATATAGAGCATGCGCTTGATCAGTTCGGCGTGGATCGCTTCCTTGTTGTCGAAGTAGTAGAGCAAGTTGGGTTTGGACAGGCCTGCCCGCTCGGCCACCTGATCAATGGTGGAGCCGCGAAAGCCGTAGGCAGAAAAAACATCCAGAGCGGCAGCAAGGATCTTCTCCGTCTTTTCCTGTTGAATGCGGGTTCTGCCCTTTGAGTTCGCAGCGCGTGCCATGCCGGTTTGTCGTCCCGTTGGTTTGTTGTCAGGCCATATAGTACGGTGAAGTCTACATCCCGGTTCTCTTTATGAGAGCGTGACCAACGGTTGCAGGCCCAAAGTTGAACCTGCTGCACTCAGTCGCTCTCACCGCACAGTGACCTTTGAAGGAGCAAATAGCAGATCGTTCTGCCGCTGCCAAACGAACCTTCTGGGACGACCAAGGGTGAGGGCTCCAAGCTGTGCCCAACAGGGCAAGGCAACCCGGCCCTGAGAAGAGCCGGGTGCATTCGCCAAGGATCAGGCGGCGGCTTTCACCTTTGCCTTCTCGTTGAAGACCGGAATGATCTTGTCGCCATAATCCGCGATGATCTTCTCCTCGTCGCCGCTGTCCAGATAGATGTTGAACTGGGTAACGCCAGCAGCTTCAAGCTCGTTGAGCTTGGCGATGTGCTCATCCGGTGTGCCCAGAACACAGAACTCCTTCACGATGTCTTCCGTGATGAAGTCCAGATACGGGTTGTCGCTCTGGCCGTGCTTGGAATAGTCATAGCCGCGACGGTTCTCGATGTAGGAGGTCAGGCTGGAAGGGATGTCCTTGTTGTCGGTGCCGTATTTCTCGACAATGTCCGCCACGTGGTTGCCCACCATGGCCGGGAACCAGCGCACTTTCTCAATCGCCTCATCCAGCGGGCCGGTGTGAGCTGGGGCGGCAGCCATGACACGGAAGCCGGACATGTCGCGGCCCTCGGCGTTTCCAGCCTCTTTTGCCTGATCGGCAAGCCACTTGCAGATCTTTGGTTCCGCGATTTGCAGGATGAGACCATCGCCGACGCGGCCTGCCGAAGACAGCGCCTTTGGACCGTACGCTGCGACCCATACGGGCAGCTCGTACCCGGTGGCCCAAGGGAACTTCACCGGCTCCGGACACTCGCCGTATTGCGCTTCGTCACCGCGCACCAGCGCCTTGACCACATGGGTGAATTCTTCAAGGCGTTTCAGCGGGGCAGGCTTCTTGCCCATGACGCGCACCGCGCTATCGCCGCGGCCAAGGCCAATGTCAAAGCGGCCGCCCGACTGCTTGGCGAGCGAGCCGAACATGGACGCGGCCAGCGACCAGTCGCGGGTGTTCGGATTGGTGACGCAGGGACCGAAGCGCATCTTTGTTGTGTGCTCCATGCACATAGCCATGGCCATGTAGCTCTCACGCCAAAGAATGTGGCTGTCGTAGAACCAGCAATAGGTGAAACCGGCGTTTTCGGCCTGACGTACAAGTGCGCGAGCGCGCTCAGGCTCTACAAAGCCCTTAAAGCAAATCCCAAACTCCATAGTGCTACTCCTCTGGCAAGGTGTTGTTTTATATGGTTTTATCTAGATTTTCAGTGATCTGGTGCCCAGATCTTGATCCCGGCGTGGGTGAAGGGAACGGTCTTGGAAATGTTCTGGCGGATAAGGATGGGCGTGATGGCCTCAATGCAGCGTGCCGCCTGGGCGTTACCGGCGTTGTAGGTTTGCACCTCCAGTTTATCGACCAGCGCCATCACCTTCTTGCGCGCATCCAGCGAGTTGCCGCAGATGAGAATGTCGCAGTTGATCTTCCACTCCAGATTGTTGAGCGTGACCGCTGAAACGTTGTGCAGCGCGCCAATGACCGGAATGTCTGGGCCGAGCAGAGCTTGAGCCGCTTCGGTGGCTGAGCCTTCCGGTGGCATTTCCACGAGCTTTGGATCGTTGGGCGCAAGCGGGACCACGATATCAACGAGGATCTTGCCCTCAAGCGCAGGCTTCAAAGCCTCAAGGGTGGCGTTGTGGGCTGCGAATGGCACGGCGAGAATGACGAACTCTTCCGCCGCTTCAGTTGCCGCCAGATTGTCCATGCCGGCAATTTCGGCAGAACCAGCAGGCAGTTTAGCTGCAAGTTCGCTCGCGATTTCCGCCGCGCGGGCCCCGTCACGGGAGCCGAGCACAACGCGCACACCGGCGCGGGCAAAGCGAAGCGCGAGACCCTGGCCTTGTGGGCCGGTGCCTCCGAGTATCGCAATGGTCATTTGAACATGTCCTCCTTCTGGGCGCGAAGCAGATGCGCCGCGCTGCTTGTTGTTTCCTGCCAGTCCAGCCCCCGGAACAGCACCACCGGGGTTTGGGCTGCTTTGCGAATGACGAGGCCAGAAGCGGCGGCAAGTTCGTCGGCAAAGGCGGGTTCGGTGACACTGAGCAGGCGGCCGTAGGCGTCTTCATTGCCTTGCTCCTTGATGGTTGCAGGAACGCCCGCAAGCCCGACGGCCACGTTGACCTGCCCAAGGCGCCATGGGCGGCCAAAGGTGTCCGTGATGGCAACACCGATCCGCGCCCGGAAGCGCCTTGACAGCGCATCACGCAGCGCACGGGCGCTGGCATCCGGGTCTTTGGGCAGGAGAATGAGCGCGCCATCCTCCCCGGTGTTGGACTCATCAACGGCGGCATTCGCCGACTTGAAACCGAGCCGGTGCTCGCAGATCATGGTGCCTTCGCGCTGCGCAGGGTGCTTGAAGGCTTTGACCACGGACCGGCTCTCGCGCAGGATGACCTCCACCTTGCGCGGATCCTTGTTCAGCATTGCAGCGTAACGGTGGGCCTCTTCCCCGGGCGTGACGTCGGCCATGTTCACCACACAGCCCTCAGCCTTTGAGAAGATCTTGTGCGCGGAGGTGATGACATCCCCATCCACCAGATGCAGGCCCGCGCGTTCCAGGCAATCGCCAATGATCTGAGGGAGATTGTCCCCCTCATGGATTTCCGGGATGCCCGGTACCGCTGCCATCTGTAGGGTGCACAGCCCGGACTGGGGCGCGAACGGGTTGGGGATCGCTGAGTTCATGATGGTGACCTCACAACACTGCCGGTTGCACCTCGACCCGCCGCCGGTTTTCCTTCAGAGAAACCGGGCAGGTGGAGGGCCAGATCCGTTGAGGTGTCAATGTCCTGCGCAATGCCCGGTAACGGCAGAATGCGCGTGGAAAGGCCAAGGCGCTCTGCATGGGCAAGATGGCGGTGGAACGACTTGTTGCCGTATGCAAACGGCAGCGCGGTTGGAGGGGACACCAGCAGCGCGTTGGTGCCCTGATCGTGCGCAGGACACAAAACCACGCTGCGCTCTGCCATCTCGCAGGAAAGCAAGCGGGTGAACTCGGCCTCATCATGATCAGCGATATCAGCTGGCACTACACAAAGCGTGTGATAGCCACTGGCGGCGGCCCACTGTGCTGCGGCACTTACTGCGCCATTGAGCCCCTCGCAAGCATCCTCTGGCAATGTGTAGGCGCCGTGAGCGCGCGCCAAATCAGCAACCTGCTCACTGCCGGTGACAACAAGAAGATCGTAGCGAATACCTGACGTTTTCCGAAAGGCGCTGAAGAAGGCAAGTGTCTGTTTGTAAAGGCCCATGGCAAGACGCTTGCGCGCTTCCTCCGGCAAGACGGTTGCCAGACGGGACTTGGCAAACTGCGGGTCCTTCATGGGGATGGCAATCAGCAGTCTTGATTGGGGGAGCGCCTGATGCGGTGTCATGGCAAGGCCTCCACATGGTAGTCCGACATGGCAAACCCATAGTCCAGAACCGCATGAGCAAGACGGATCTTGTCTTTTTTGGAGCGCATGAGGATGTCTTCGCTGAAGGCCGCAATGCCGAGGGCCTCAATGTTTTTGGCGCTGTCAGCGTCCTGCCGATCAATCACCAACGCATCAATGATCTGCGCATAATGACGGGCAATGCCCAGGGCGCTGGCCTCTAGCCCAAGGGATGCCATCATTCTGTCTGCAGGGCCTTTCACCACACCGCCTGCAATGATTGGGCTGACAGCAATCTTGCGGGCAGGGGCATTGAGGAGCGCCTCCTTGATGCCCGGAATTGCCAGAATGGGCCCAATGCTCACAAGCGGGTTGGATGGTGCAAAGACGATCAGGTCCGCCGCCTCAATTGCAGCCAAGGTTTCCGAAGTGGGCCTTGCCTGCTCTACTCCCTCAAACGAAAGTGCGCGCACATCTGGTGCGCACCTCAGTTTGACGAAGTACTCCTGAAACGAAATAGATCCGTCGTCGGTCTGGACGCGGGTTTGAACCACGTCGTCGGTGGGCAGCAGAAGAGGAACTGAAACGCCAAGTGACGTGGCTATGTCTGCTGCGATTTGTGAGGGGCGATCACCCTTTGCCCGGCGCGCCGTGCGGTAAATGTGCAGGCCGAAGTCCTTGTCGCCAAGGAACATCCAGGTATCTGCGCCCAAGGACTTGAGCATTGTGAGTGCGCGGTCGCCCTCATCGGCAAGCCCCCAACCCTGCTGCCGATTGATGACGCCAGCCAGAGAGTAGGTCAGGGTGTCAATGTCTGGAGAGACCCAAAGACCATGGAAGGCCTCATCATCTGCAATGTTGCCGATGATCTTCAAGTCGATGCCCGCAATCCCTGCAAGGCCTTCTGCCATCTTGGCACCGCCGACGCCGCCAGCAAGCAGAACAACCTTGGGCTTTTCGAGCAGTTGGCAACACATCAGCTCATGCTCCTGTTGCAGTCTGTGGGGCGACTTCTGGGAACATCTCCAAAAAATCCAGTGGTTGATGCTGGGCCTTCCGCTCCACCAAAGGCTTCTGCTCTTTGGGGTCGTGATGCTCGAAGCATTCCAGCTCCCGGTAGACCGTGTTGCGCTGATAGGGGACGCGTCCTGCGCTGCGGATGATCTGCACCATTTCGTGGGCGGTGATTTCCTGACCATGGTCTGACCCCGCGGCCCGAGAAATGCTCTCGTTCATCAAGGTGCCGCCCAGATCATTGACGCCGTAGGCAAGCAAAGCGCGGGCGCGTTCTGCGCCGAGCTTGGTCCAAGACACCTGAATGTTGTCGATCCAGCCATGCAGCATGATGCGGCTCACCGCGTGCATCTTGTCCACCTCGTTGGCGGTCGGCCCCTGACGCACCTTCTCCGGGTTCTCCAGATAAAGCGGGCTGTCCGTATGAACGAAACTGAGGGGAACCAGCTCCGTGAAACCGCCCGTGTCTTTTTGAATGTCGCGCAGCAAGGCGATGTGGGCGGCCCAATGTTCCGGACCATCAATGTGGCCGTACATGATGGTTGCAGTGGTCGGAATGCCAACACTGTGGGCGGCGCGGATGATCTCTATCCAGTTCTCTGTGCTCAGCTTGTTGCGGGTCAGCTGCCTGCGAATTTCCGTATCAAGGATTTCGGCGGCAGTGCCGGGCATGGAGCCAAGGCCGCATTCTTTGAGATCCTGCAGGAAGTCGGCAAACGACATGCGCCGTTTTTGCGCCCCATACCAGACCTCATAGGGGGAGAAGGCATGAAGGTGCATATCCGGCAGAGCTGCCTTGATGGCGAGACAGATATCCCGGTAGTAGGTGCCATCCATTTTCGGATGGAGGCCTCCTTGAATGCACAGCTCTGTTGCGCCCCGGTCCCATGCTTCCTGAGCGCGGCCCACGATCTGCTCAAGCGTTAGCCACTCTGCCCCCGCATCTTCCGTGCGCTTGGCAAAGCCACAGAACCTGCAGCCCATGTAGCATACATTGGTGAAGTTGATGTTCCGATTGACAACGAAGCCAACCCGATCGCCATTGGTACGCGCGCGCAGGGCATCCGCTGTGCGCAAAATAGCCTGCAAGTCAGCGCCTTGTGCTTCAAAAAGCGTTTTGCCCTGCGCTTGGGACACTTCGCCGTCATCAAGAACCAGCTCCAAGGCGCTGCGCACGGGCGCGGACAGCCCGGCGCTGTCGACCCCAAGACTTTCAAGAGAAACGTTGTGCCGGGTGGATGCCAAAGGCACCACATTGTCAAAAGCGTGGGTCATTGGGTGCCTCCTGCAACCTGGTGACGGGCAAGGCCATCGGCACGGGCCATGGCTGTTGCACGGGACACCAACTTTTCATCAAGAAATTGCTGTGGTTTCTTCAGATAGGCGGGATAGACCGTGAGCCGTTCCTGCAGGGTAAGGCCCGCCTCGGCGCTGGCCTGTGCAAGCCGGTCGATCTGCGGCCATTCGTGTTGGGGATTGATGTAGTCAATGGTGACGGGCGAAATGCCGCCCCAGTCATTGATGCCAGCGGCAAGATAATCGGCGTGGCGCTTGTGCAGGTTGGGCGGTGCTTGAATGCTGATCGTGGGCGAAAGCATGAGGCGGGCCACGGCCAATGTGAGCAGCATGTCATCAAGGGTGGGCTCAGGATGGTTCGCCATGGCGATGTCCGGCTTACGCTGGAAGTTCTGAATGATGACTTCCTGTATATGGCCGTACTGCCTGTGCGCTTCGTTGATGGCGAAGAGGGCTTCAATACGCTCTTCCCAGGTTTCGCCGATGCCGATGAGCAGACCTGTTGTGAAGGGGACGCTTTTTTGACCCGTGCGCTCGAGCGTTCTGAGGCGTTGCAGGGGCACTTTGTCGGGGCAGGCGTAGTGCGCTTCCCCTTTTTTCGTCAGCCGCTTGCTTATGGTTTCAAGCATCATGCCCATGGAGGCGCTGACAGGGCGCAGCTGGTCGATCTCATCGTCTGCCAATGTGCCCGCGTTCACGTGGGGCAGCAGGGAGGTTTCATCCAGCACCAACTGGCACATTTCCGCCAGATAGGTCACCAAGGAGTCGTGACCGAGCATGTTCAGCGCCTTGCGCGCCTTCTCATAGCGCAGCTCCGGCTTTTCTCCGAGGCTGAACAGAAGTTCCTTGCAGCCTGCGGCCTCACCCCGCCTTGCAACGGCCAGCACCTGGTCCGGCGACATGATGGTTGCCTCTGGGTGATCCGGATGTTTGACAAAAGTGCAATACGCACAGGTGTCCCTGCACATATTGGTAAGAGGTACGAACACTTTGCGCGAATACGTCACGGTATCGCCCCAGTGGGCGCGGCGTACTTCGCAGGCCGCTTGCATCAGTTCCTCTAGGACAGCTGGTGAGGCATCAGCGAGCATTTTCGCGTCATGAAGTGAAATCATAAATTTTACCTCCTGATAAAAAATTTATCGGTAGGTAAAAATCTGTCAACTCGGATTTCGTGATGCGCGCAGCAAGATGACCCTAGGTTATTGAAATGGTTGAAAATAAAATTTTGCGCAATCAAAGTTTGAATATTACTGGAAAATATCACAATGATATCGAATTGATCAAAAAATAGAAGAATGATTAATGCATGTGCGACGGTTGAATATTTTTATTGCTTATACGAGATTCGGGTCTGAAGGTGCATGATTCATTGACTGGCGACAGTGATTGATGCCGGTGAGACTGCTCCAGCGAAAAAATTATTTGACCATAAGATAAAAATATATTCCCTTATGACGCAAGGTGATGCGCGGGGAGGGGCCTTGACCTTTATGCTCATTGAAGCGGATGGCAGCAAGTTGCATGGTCCGAAACGAAAGATGAGCATTTGCGGGAGCGAAAATGCGAATCCGTTTCATCCATCGTGTTTTGTTTAAAGAGGAGCTGCCGACCCTACGAGAGTACATAATAATTCCGGGAGGAGGGTTTGTAGAGGGCTGAGATGCGCAAATTTTAGCGTATGCAGGCCAAATAATAACCATGCTTACCTGATTGAAATTCTAAATAAAAAACTTTGATGAGCCCAGAAAAAGGGCGTTGATACGCAGAGCAGCGCCAATCTGATAAATCAGGATTGTTGACTAGACTGCAAAATCCATCAGAATTTATCAAATGGTCAAAAAAGGCCAGGAGGGGACTATGAGTGAAGCTTCCACATCGGCACCAAATGACTTGAGCGCATTCTGGATGCCGTTCACGTCCAACCGCCAGTTCAAGCGTGAACCCCGCATGTTTGTTGCTGCTGAGGGCATGTACTATACCACGGCGGATGGGCGTCAGGTGCTGGATGGAACCGCTGGGCTTTGGTGTGTGAATGCAGGGCACAAACAGCCAAAGATTGTTGAAGCCATTCAGAAACAAGTGGCGGAACTGGACTATGCGCCCGCATTTCAAATGGGGCATCCGAAGGCGTTCGAGCTGGCAAACCGGCTGGCCGATTTGGCGCCGGGTGATCTGAACCACGTGTTCTATACCAACTCCGGTTCGGAGTCGGTTGAGACCGCGCTGAAAATTGCCATTGCTTACCATCGGGCCAAAGGGCAGGGCTCGCGCACCCGGCTGGTGGGCCGCGAACGCGGCTATCATGGTGTGAACTTCGGCGGCATCTCGGTAGGCGGGATCGTCAACAACCGGCGTCATTTCGGCAGCCTGCTGACAGGCGTTGATCACCTTCCGCATACACATCTGCCGGAGAAGAATGCCTTTACCCGCGGAATGCCGGAGCACGGTATGGAGCTGGCTGACGAGCTGGAGCGCATTGTTGCGTTGCACGGGCCGGAGACTGTGGCGGCGTGTATTGTGGAGCCGATGGCCGGTTCTACCGGGGTGCTGTTCCCGCCGAAGGGGTATCTGCAACGCCTGCGTGAGATCACCAAGAAGCATGGCATTCTGCTGATTTTTGACGAGGTGATCACTGCGTTTGGCCGCCTTGGCGCGCCGTTTGCAGCAGACTACTTTGGTGTCCAGCCGGACATGATCACCACGGCAAAGGGCCTGACCAACGGCATTGTGCCCATGGGGGCTGTGCTGGCGAGTGATGAAATCCACGACGCATTCATGAACGGCCCGGAATACATGATCGAGCTGTTCCACGGCTACACCTATTCCGGTAACCCGCTGGCTTCGGCGGCAGGTCTCGCCTCGCTGGACGTTTACAAGGAGCAGCAGCTTTTTGAGCGTGCGCATGAGCTGGCCCCTTATTGGCAGGAGGCGTTGTTCAGCCTGAAGGATCATCCCTTTGTGATCGACATCCGCTGCGGGGGCTTGATCGGCGCGGTAGAGCTGGAGCCGATCGCGGGTGAGCCAACCCGGCGTGCGTTCAGCGCGTTCCTGAAGGCCTATGAAAAGGGTGTGCTGATCCGCACTACGGGCGACATCATTGCGATGTCACCGCCGCTGATCATTGAAAAGCACGAGATAGACACCTTGATCGGCACGCTTGGGGACGTCCTGAAGTCACTGGACTGACACTCATTTTCGGTGGCGGGGAAACCCGCCGCCTAAAGCCGCACGCGACACTTATAACAACATCACCTTCCGACGCGTGCAGACCGTGAAAATCATCAAGACGAGGGGCGCGCGCACGGCTGCCCGTGACCACTCACGTTTGGGGGAGAGCAATGAGCAATCCAGGGTCCAACCACCGCATCGACGCAGACCGTCTATGGGACAGCCTGATGGCAATGGCCAAGATTGGCCCGGGTGTGCGCGGTGGATGCAACCGGCAAACCTTGACCGACGAGGATGCGGAGGGCCGCCGCCTGTTCACCAAGTGGTGTGAGGAGGCGGGCATGACCATGGCCATCGACAGCATGGGCAACATGTTTGCCCGTCTTGAAGGGACCAATCCGGACCTTGATCCGGTCATGATCGGGTCGCACCTCGATACACAGCCAACAGGCGGCAAGTATGATGGTGTGCTGGGTGTTTTGGCAGGCCTTGAAGTGGTGCGCTCCATGCGCGATCAGGGCATCAAGACCGAGCGCTCCATTGAAGTGGTAAACTGGACCAATGAGGAAGGCACCCGCTTTGCCCCGGCCATGCTGGCCTCGGGCGTGTTTGCAGGCGTGCACAGCCAAGAGTGGGCCTACGACCGGGAAGATGCTGAAGGCAAGAAGTTTGGCGATGAGCTGAAGCGTATTGGCTATGTGGGCGAAGAGCCTGTGGGCCAGCGCAAGCTGCATGCAATGTTTGAGTTGCACATTGAGCAGGGCCCTATTCTGGAAGCGGAACAAAAAGACATCGGCGTTGTCACCCACGGGCAGGGCTTGTGGTGGCTGGAAGTGACGCTGACCGGCAAGGACAGCCACACCGGCTCAACCCCCATGGGCATGCGCAAGAATGCCGGTCTGGGAATGGCCCGCATCACCGAGCTGGTGCACCAGATCGCCATGGAAAACCAGCCGGAGGCTGTGGGGGCGATCGGCCATTGCGACGTCTATCCCAACTCTCGAAACGTGATCCCGGGCAAGGTGGTGTTCACCATCGATTTCCGCTCCCCCCACCAGAACGTGCTGGATGGCATGAAGGCAAAGCTGGAAGCAGAAGCGCCGAAGATTGCTGCGGAGCTGGGACTGGGCATAGACATTGCGGTTGTCGGCCATTTTGATCCCGTGACCTTTGACCCTGCGTGCGTATCCAAGGTGCGGGAGGCAGCCGAACGACTGGGCTACTCGCACCAAAACATCATTTCCGGTGCGGGTCATGACGCCTGTTGGATCAATCGACTTGCGCCCACAGCCATGATCATGTGCCCCTGTGTGGATGGTCTTAGTCACAACGAGGATGAGGAGATCACCAAGGACTGGGCCAAGGCGGGGGCCGATGTTCTCTACCATGCGGTGCTGGAAACGGCTGGCATCGTCGAGACAGCCGAGCTTGCGGAATAAAAACAGGGCGCTGCTCTCCCGAACGCGGGATGAGACAGCGCCCTTTCCATAGAAGGAGGGACAACAATGACAACAGTTATCAAGGGCGGCACGATTGTAACCGCTGATCTGACCTATGAGGCGGATGTTCTGATTGAAGGCGATCGCATTGTGGAGATTGGCGAGAACCTGACTGGCGATACGGTGCTGGATGCCAGCGGCTGCTATGTGATGCCGGGCGGGATCGACCCCCACGTGCACCTTGAAATGCCCTTCATGGGGACTTTTTCTGCGGACAATTTCGAGAGCGGTACGCGCGCAGGCCTTGCTGGCGGAACGACCATGGTGGTGGACTTTTGCCTGCCTACCCCGGACCAATCTCTGTTGGAGGCGCTGGAGATCTGGGAGCGCAAGTCGGGCGCGGCGAACTGCGACTACTCCTATCACATGGCGATCACCTCCTGGAACGAGCAGATTTTCAACGAGATGCAACAGGTTGTCGATCGAGGCATCAACACCTTCAAGCACTTCATGGCCTACAAGGGGGCCTTGATGGTGGACGACGACGAGATGTTTGACTCATTCCGTCGCTGCGCGGCCATTGGCGCCATGCCCTTGGTACATGCCGAGAACGGCGACGTGGTTGCCACCATGCAGCAAAAACTGCTGGAAGAAGGCAACAACGGTCCTGAGGCCCATGCCTATTCTCGCCCTGCTGAAGTGGAGGGGGAAGCCGCCAACCGCGCAATCATGATTGCCGACATGGCAGGTGTGCCGCTTTACATCGTGCATACATCCTGTGAGCAAGCGCATGAGGCCATTCGCCGTGCGCGCCAGAAGGGAATGCGCGTGTTCGGAGAGCCGTTGATCCAGCATCTGACACTAGACGAAAGCGAGTACAAGCACCCGGATTGGGACCATGCTGCACAGCGCGTCATGTCGCCGCCGTTCCGCAACAAGGCGCATCAGGACAGTCTGTGGGCCGGCTTGCAGGCGGGGTCCTTGCAGGTGGTGGCGACGGACCACTGCGCTTTCTCCATTGAGCAGAAGCGCTTTGGCATTGGTGACTTCACCAAGATCCCCAATGGCACCGGTGGCCTGGAAGACCGTATGCCCATGCTTTGGACCCATGGTGTGGGGACCGGCCGGCTCACCATGAACGAGTTCGTGGCCGTGACCTCCACCAACATTGCAAAGATCTTGAACATCTACCCTCGCAAGGGGGCCATTTTGGAAGGCGCGGATGCAGACATTGTGGTGTGGGATCCGAACCGGTCCAAGACCATCAGCGCGACCAGCCAGCAATCGGTGATCGAATACAACGTGTTCGAAGGCAAGGAAGTGACCGGCCTTCCGCGCTTTACCCTGACACGTGGCCGTGTTGCCATTGAAGAAAACATGGTGAAGGCCGAACCCGGAAAGGGCGAGTTCATCGCTCGTGATGCCTATCCCGCCGTGCATTCGGCGCTCACAAAATGGAAGGAGCTAACTGCGCCGCGCAAAGTTGAGCGCAAGGCGGAGAACATGCCTGCGGGCGTATAAAGACCCTGTGCGCACCCGCCGTCTTGGTGGTGCAAGAGACACTGTCAGGACGGCCTTGAACCGTGCCAGCGAATGACACCAGCAAACAACCAGAGGGGCGTTGGTTGGCACACGTTAGAAACGGGAGCATATCAAATGACCAAATCTGCTGCGACGATGGGGCAGGATGCTTACACCACCGACGAGTTTGGCATTGTCCATCAAAAACTGAGCGGCATTGACGCCGAGCTTTACAATGAAGACCAGCTGCCAACTTCCATGCAGGCGCGCACTTGGGACTGGGTTTCCATCTCGGCCTTGTGGGTCGGCATGGTGGTTTGTATCCCAACCTATTTGCTTGCCTCCTATCTTATCGGTGCGGGCATGTCCTGGGATCAGGCGGTTTTCACCATCTTGCTGGCGAACGCCATCGTGCTCATTCCGATGGTTTTGATTGGCCACGCGGGCACAAAATACGGCATTCCGTTCCCGGTCTTGCTGCGATCGTCCTTCGGCCCGGTGGGCGCAAAAATTCCCGCTGTTGCGCGTGGCATTGTGGCCTGTGGCTGGTTCGGCATTCAGACTTGGGTCGGCGGGTCAGCCATCTACGTGATCCTCAACACCTTGACCAGCGGCGGCATTGCCAGTGATCCGCTGCCCATTCTTGGCATCAATATTGGTCAGTTCATCTGTTTCCTCGCGTTCTGGGGTTTGCATCTGTACTTCATCCGCAATGGCACAGAGTCCATTCGCTGGCTCGAAACCTATGCGGCGCCCTTCCTGCTTTTGATGGGCTTTGCCTTGCTGGCATGGGCCTACTTCAGAGCCGGTGGTTTTGGCGAAATGCTGTCCACGCCAAGCGCATTTGATCCGGGGCAACCAAAGGAGGGGCAGTTCTGGGCCGTGTTCTGGCCAAGCTTGACCGGCATGGTCGGCTTCTGGGCGACATTGGCGCTGAACATTCCCGACTTCACCCGCTATGCCAAGAGCCAGAGGGACCAGTTCATGGGCCAAGCCATTGGTCTGCCTATCCCAATGGCGCTGTTTGCCTTCATCGCTTCTGCCGTGACATCGGCGACCGTCGTGATCTTCGGTGAGGCGATCTGGGATCCGATCCAGCTGGCAGAGCGCATGGGGGGTGCCAGCATCATCATCGCCTTGATCGCGCTTGTCGTTGCCACCTTGACCACCAATCTTGCGGCGAATGTGGTGGCACCAGCCCATGGTTTCTCCAACTTGGCTCCCAAGGCCATCAACATGCGTGTGGGCGGTTACATAACTGCCGGTATCGGCATTGTGATGTTCCCGTGGATACTGGTGAACCATATCGTTGGCTGGCTGATCGCATACTCGGCACTGCTGGGCCCGATCGCGGGTGTGATGTTGGCGGATTACTATCTTCTTCGGAAAACCAAGCTGAACGTGACGGACCTGTTCCGCATGAAGGGCATTTATGAAGGCTCAAACGGCTGGAACTGGGCGGGCATCGGTGCGTTGATCATCGGCATTCTGCCAAACCTGCCGGGCTTCATGGCGGGCGTGGGTCTGGTTGATGGAACCTCAGATTTGTTTGCGACCATCTATACCTATGCCTGGTTCGTTGGCTTGTTTGTGGCCGGGATCGCCTATCTGATCCTTGCCAAGATCTTGAACAAGTAAGGAAGCTGTCTTTCAGCGATCGCAGGGCGGGTGCCATGCACCCGCTCTTTTCCAAGTTTGCTCATTTCAAAAAGAGACCGTTATGCCCAAAGCCTACTGGATTGCCCATGTTACCGTGAACGACCCAGAGCCCTATGCTCTTTATGCTGCAGGTGCGACGGAAGCCTTCAAGAAGTTTGGTGCGCGTGTTTTGGCGCGCGGCGGAAACTTTGAATGGCTGGAAGGCGAAAGCCACCCACGCAATGTGGTGATCGAGTTTGACAGCATGAAGCAGGCGCTGGCGTGCTACAACAGTGCGCAGTATCAGGATGCAAAGAAGCACCGGGAAGGTGCGGGCATCGCCAACATCATGATTGTTGAAGCCTCCGAATAAACCCTCTTGTTCCGAAAGTTGAGCCAGAACCTACGCTAAAACGTTGATCTGGCAGGGGATATACCTATTCAAAAACGCGGGTGCTGCACGTTAGAGTAGAATCCAGGTAGTCGCCGGAGCCAGCGCTGTTCCGGTTTTGGCGCATTGAACTGGGTTGTGTGGATGCAAGTGACTGACGTTGTGGTGTTCCCCTGGAACAAGAATTTTGAGACAGGCATTGCCACCGTTGATGAGCAGCACAAGCAGTTGGTGAACCTGTTGAACCGGCTGGCCAGCACGCTTGTTTCCGATGACCCGGTTGGGGTCGCGGTCGTGTTCAACGAGCTTGCCGACTATGCTTCCTATCACTTCGCAGAGGAAGAAGAGGTCTGGGAAACCTACTTTGACGGCGCGGATGATTGGAAGAACGCACACCTGAAAAGCCACGGCTCGTTCTTGCCGAGCGTTCTTCAAATCAAGGAAAAGGCCGCCGATGAACCCTGGCAAGAAGTGACAGAGAAAGTGCTGCGGTTCCTGATCCGCTGGCTGGCCTTTCACATTCTGGACGAAGACAAGAAGATGAGCTTCGTGGTTCAGGCCATGGACAGCGGGCTGAGTTTTTCCGAGGCCAAGGTGGCTGCAGATCAGCAGATGGGCGGTTCCATTCGTGTTCTGATCGAGACCGTCTTGAACATGTATGACGAACTGTCTCTTCACGCCATTGAACTCATTCGGGAGCGCCAACGCCGTATCCTTATTGAAGAAGAACTGAAGCAGCTCAACGAGAAGCTGGAAAAGCTCTCAATTACCGACGAGCTGACGGGGCTTTACAATCGCCGCTACTTCAATGTGCTCATATCTGATGAACTGCGACGGGCTGCGGCTGCCAACAAGCAGGTGGCCTTTCTGTCGTTGGATCTGGACCACTTCAAGCGGGTCAACGACACCTACGGGCATTTGCAGGGCGACAAGGTGCTTCAGGACGTGGGGACCATTCTGGCCCGTCACAGCAAAACGGCAGTCGGTTCCGCGTTCCGCATGGGCGGTGAAGAGCTGCTGATCGTTAGTGTGGGGCATGGACAGGCGGAAGCAGTTCAGTTGGCTGAGCGCGTTCGTGAGGAAGTCGCGACAATCCTGATCCGGGATGAAGCGGGCGGGCCAGCGTGCCGGTTGACCACGTCGATTGGTGTTGTTGCCCGTGTGCCTGCATCTGGCGAGGGGCCTGAGCTGTTCTTGGAACAGGCGGACAAGGCACTTTATCAAGCCAAGCAAGATGGGCGGAACCGCGTCCGGTTCATGGACTGAACCCTTTTATGGGCCGCCTTCACCTGTGCGAAAAAAGCCGACAAAGGCACGCAAGCACGGATGGCCGCGATAGTCTTTGGGATAGTAGATGTAAAGGGCCGGATACTCGTAGGTAAACTCGGAGAGGGCGGCAACCAGCTCCCCACTAGCCAGTTCGCGTGCGACCAGCTGATCAGAGGTGAGAATGAGGCCGTGCCCTCGGCGGGCGCGATCCACCAAAACACCCAGGCTGGACGATGTGAGAGAGCCTGACACCGGTTGAACCTGTACTTCACCATCGATCTGAAAACGCCATTCCGCGGTCCGCCGGGAGTCCACGAACCGGTACTGCAAGCAATCGTGCGCGACCAGATCTTGCGGGACTTGCGGCACGCCATGGTCTTGAAAGTAATCTGAAGAGCCCAGCACGACCGTGCGGTGCGGTGGGGAGATCTGCGCTGCGATGACTTCATCATGCAATCTGTGGCCAAATCGGATGCCAGCATGAAACCCCTCTGCTGCAACAGAAACCATCTGATCGCTGAGGGTCAGGTCCAATGAGATGTCGGGATAGGTCGCGTAGAACTCGGCAAGTCGATCTGCGAGACAGACCTCATATGCGATCTCTGGCAAATTGAGCCGCAGCGTTCCGCGGATTTTCTGATCCCGTTCCTGCGTGTTTTCAATGGCGCGCCTGAGCTTTTCAAAAGCTGGAAGGCCCTGTTCCCAAAGCTCATGCCCTGCATCCGTGAGTGTGACAGAGCGTGTGGTTCGCACAAACAAGCGCACGCCCAACTGCTGCTCCAAGGCTCTCAATTGATGGCTGACGGTGGATGGCTGGAGGTTGAGCTCAGCCGCGGCAGCACGCACGGAGCCGCGCTTTGCAATGGTAAAAAAGAGCTCGAGACTGTTTAGAGGCATGCGCTGCATTGTTCGAAAAATGCCAGCAGTATCTTCGATTTTCAAGTTCTTATTTTCAGCAGTTCGTCCCTCTATTTTGACTGTAATGGGATCCGGACACTGGAGGTACACATGACGATCATCAGCAAAAAACTACAATTTTCCGTAGAGGGCGACGTTCTTCAGGCGGTGCTTTACACCCCGGAACGCGCCGGGGATGGGCCTTTGCCGGGCGTTGTCGTGACCGGAGCGTGGACCACCGTTAAAGAGCAAATGCCAACCACCTATGCCAAGGCCTTGGCGCAGCGCGGCTTTGCAGCACTGGTCTTTGATTTTCGCGGGTGGGGCCAGTCTGCGGGCGAGCCAAGGTATCTGGAAGATCCAGCACGCAAAACGGAAGACACCCGCCATGCAGCGCGCTTTCTTGCCTCCTTGCCGGAGGTGGATGAAGCATCTGTTTATGGCGTCGGGATATGCGCATCTTCGGGGTACATGGCAGACGCTGTTGCCACCGTGCCGGTTCTGCAAAAGCTTGCCCTTGTGGCTCCATGGCTGCATGACCCGGAAATGGCGACACAGATTTATGGCGGCCCGGACATGGCGCAGTCTCTGATAGCGGCAGGGCGTGAAGCAGCCAGTGCGGCGGAGCCAACCTACATGGTTGCAGCCAGCGCGACCGATGAAAATGCGCTCATGTATCAGGCCCCATATTACACCGAGACGGACCGGGGCATGATTGCCGCTTATGACAACAAGTTCAACGTTGCCTCCTGGGAGCCGTGGCTGTCCTATGATGCGCAGAAAATTGCCGAGAAGTTGTCGAAGGCGACCTTGATTGTGGCCTCGGAAGCAGCGGCTTTGCCCGCAAGCGCGCATGCGTTTGTAAAGCGCACCCATGCGCCAATTAGCGAAGTCTGGCTTGACGATGTTTCGCAGTTTGACTTCTACGACAAACCGGCAGTGGTGGAGCAGGTTGCGGACGAACTTGCTGTTTTCTTTAAAAGCGAGGGCTGAGGTCATGCAGGACTATCACGCTCTTTGCAATTTGGTGTCCAAGTTTTTTGCTGCGGTCGATCGTCTTGATTGGCCGCAGGTATGGAGCCTCATGGCCGAGACGGTTCGGCTGGATTACCGTTCCTTGACGGGGCAACCGGCAGAGCTGTTGAGGCCGCAGCAGATCACAGAAGCATGGGGCATGATGATGCCCAACTACGACGCCATTCATCATCAGATTGGCAACCTGATTGTTGAGGTAGAAGGCGACGAGGCTACGGTGTCTTGCCACGGGATGGCGTCTCACTTCATAAAAGGAACTTCAGGAAGCGGGCACCAGCTCATCGTCGGCACTTACACGTTCAGGTTGGTGCGTCAGGATAAGGTATGGCGGATCGAAGAAATGACCTTTCACTTCAAGTTCGCGGCTGGCGATCATACGGTTGGTGAAGAGGCAAAGGCCCGGTCCTCTGGCGTTTCCTGAAGACGCTTAAGGCACTGGGCCGTGATGTCACGCAAGCAGGGGAGGCCGCAGGATGCATGACGTCAGTAAAGTGAACGCATGGCTAATAAATGAGGGGCGCACTAAGGGCGACCTGGAGTGGCTGGTTCGAGGCTATTGTGAAGCTCTCGTTGATCTTGGGGTGCCGCTGAACCGCGTTAGAGTGGGGCAGCACCTCGCCAGTCCGCTGCTTAGCGCATGGGGCGTTATCTGGACCCTGGAAGCCGGTACAGCGGCCTACGAGGTGCCGGTTGGGGCGCTCGATAGTGTCGCATGGAAGGGAAGCCCCTTTGAGTACATTGTGCAAGAGCGGAAACTGCTACGGGTACCAATTCATGAGCTCGACCTGGATCAGACGCATAGCGTGTATCGGGAACAGGCAGAAGCGGGGGCGACTGACTTTCTCGCCATGCCATTAGAGTACGGGGATGGCACCGTTCAGGCCTCTAGTTTTACAACGCGGCGGGAAGGGGGCTTTACAGCTGGTGATTTGGCTGCTCTGGGAGCCACACGGCACGCCCTCGCCGCAGCAGCTGAGCCGATGGCCATGCGGCGTTCCATGAATAGCCTGTTATGTACCTACTTGGGGAACGGGCCAGCTTCCGAAGTAATCAATGGAGTCATCCGGCGCGGTGAATACAATCGGATTTCAGCAGCGATCCTGTTTGCAGATCTGCGTGGCTTCACGGCCAAGTCTGAGAGCTGGGGCGAACAGGAGCTACTTCAGGCACTCTGTGACTACTTCGATGTTGTTGTATCTGCCGTGCTGCATCATGGTGGCGATGTTCTCAAATTTATCGGCGATGGTGTGGTCGCGATTTTTCCCGAAGGAGCCAGCCGAGGTGCAGCGGAGGTGTGCAAGCAGGCCGTTGCCGCTGCTCTGGAAGCGCACAATGAGCTGATCTCCTGTAACAAAAGGCGCCTGGACGACGGCAAGCCGGAAATTCAGTTTGTAACCGGCATCAACCATGGGTCCGTGACCTATGGCAATATTGGGGGGCCGGATCGTCTCGATTTCACCGTTGTGGGTCCGGCAGTAAATGTCGCTAGTCGCGTTCAGGAGCTGTGTAAGTCCGTCGGTGCGGAAGCTTTGATGACAGCGGCGGTTGCCCAAGCCGCGAAGGTCGATGCCAGGTCCGAAGGACTGCACTCTATCCAAGGGCTTGCTGAAAAAGTAGAGCTCTACCGGCTGAGATAGGTGCCAGTTCGTTTTGTCGCTCTGCCAAGTTTGGGGGATGTGAAAGCGGGTTCACGAGCCACACTTCAACATTGCATTGTTCCCGGTCTTGCCTCGAAGACTTGCACATTTTTGGAAAAACACTGTGATTCCCTAGGGTTTTTGCGCTAGTGGCCGGATAGTTTGCCGTGTACGTTAAACTTGAAGGCAAGATACAAATTTAAACTTCTGTTTTGTTGATGGGAAAGAACGTGCAGCAAACCCAAGTTAAAAGTGCAGAGGCATTTCCGTGGACCAAGGAATTCGAAGTTGGCATTCCGGTAATTGATGCTCAGCACCACAAACTGGTCGATCTCATCAACAGACTTTCTGATACGCTTTCTACTGGTGATGAGATGAGCATGTCGAACGTGATCGATGAAACGTTTGACTATGCGGCTTTTCATTTTCAGCAAGAAGAAAAGGTTTGGGCCAAATACTTTGATACCAGCGATGTATGGTACAGGGAGCATGAACTGAATCACAGTACATTTCTGCCAAACATCATGCGCATTGGCGTGGTTGAACAGGACAAGCCTTGGCAGGAGAAGACAGAGAGAGTCTTGCAGATCCTTATACGCTGGCTCACTTTCCATATTCTCGGCGATGACAAGAAGATGGCTAATGTGGTTTTGGCCATGAAAGAAGGCTTCAGCTTTGAGGATGCAAAGAAAATGGTTGAGCAAGATGAATTGGATATGCTTGCCAGCAGCTAAAGCATCCAATCAGCGGCTTCAAGGTGTGTGTGATACAACGCTGCGCGGGATCTTTTTATATCGGCCAAAGACGTTTTTCCAGAGACCAAGGGCGCGAAAAAAGTCTCCTGTTTCTTATCGTTGATTGATCAGGGTCATGGCCGGATTTCACGTTCGCATCAAAATACGGACGTTAGGTAATTTACTCTGGCGGCTCTGATCCGTCCCCTGTCGGCCGCTGCCGTTTTTCTTTGCGAGGTGTCGCAATGGTCAAGTTATTCTTGCAGTCTTGTACCCTGCCGCGTCGCCGCTTCCTTCAGGGCGTTGGTTCACAAGTGCTTGCGGCTTCGGTTGTTTTTGTGGCTGGCCACAAGGTAGCGCTTGCCGACGCCGTTGATCCCATGCGTCGGCGGCGGTGCCCTGAAGATCAGTGCGGCTATACCTACAATCCTGCGCTTGGCGACAGAAGGGGCGGCATCCCCAAGGGAGTCGCCTTCGAGGATCTGCCAAAGGATTGGGTCTGCCCTATTTGTGGAACACCACATGAGGATTGGTAGGGGCAGCTGAGGGTGCTGAAAGCCCCGGCATATTGAAGGGGCAGGCAAGACCTTGCCCTTGCGTTCAACTGGGCTATTTACACCTCCAAAGCACGTCAGCTGATTTATGATCAGTTCTGGCGATGAGTTCGCTTGTTTTTTCGTTATTGTCTGTTGTATTCGTCTGCGTAAAATTTCATGCGCATCCTATTTTATTTATTCACTGTATGGTTCAGCAGGAGAAATATTTGAGTAGATAACATAAAAAGTGTGATCCAGCGAACAAACTCTACGTAATATATAGTTGACCGTGAACTATTATTTCGCACTGCAGCAATGGTCAGCTGTAGTAACTTCGTGGAGGAGTATGATGGACGTACTACTACTTGACCCCCGTGATTATGTTGGGGTGTCGTTCTGGATCATCTCCGCTGCCATGGTAGCCGCAACTTTCTTTTTCTGGGTCGAACGTGATCGTGCCCACGGGAAATGGAAAACATCCTTGACAGTTGCTGCAATGGTGACGGGTATCGCAGCCATTCACTATTTTTACATGAGAGATGTTTGGGTTGCGACCGGAACAAGCCCGACAGTATTTCGTTATGTCGATTGGCTTCTGACGGTTCCGCTGCAGATTATCGAGTTCTACCTCATTCTAACCGCTATTGCAGTGGTGTCGGTCGGTCTGTTCTGGCGCCTGCTGGTCGCCTCACTGGTTATGCTGATCGCGGGTTATCTGGGTGAAGTGAACCCATCCAGCGCGCTGGCGCTGTGGGGGCTGTTCGTCATCGGCACAGTCGCGTGGTTCTACATCATTTATGAGGTCTTCGCCGGAGAAGCGAGCGAGATCAACGCCTCGCAAGGTACTGTCGCATCCAAGAAAGCATTTCACGCCTTGCGCCTGATCGTGACTGTCGGTTGGTCCATCTATCCTCTGGGATACATCTACGGTTACGCCGCAGGTGGAGACATTGCCGCTCTCAACATCATCTACAACCTTGCCGATTTCGTGAACAAAATCGCCTTTGGTGTGGTGATTTGGGCCGCGGCCACTTCTGACGATGCCAACCAGAAGGCACGTGCATGACGACCGGACGGGCAGAGTGGGTTGACCGCTCTGCCCTCCTTTTCGGGTCCGAGAGGAGTGACAGGAATGACCAACGATAACCTTTTCGTCCTTACTGAAAACGCGGTGTGCGCAGCGGCTGGCGAGAATGGCTTGGTCAGCGAGGCCTGCCACTATCATCTCGCCGCAGGTGGGGGGCGCTTCCGTGCAAAGCTCGGGATCCATGCCGGCGAGCGGTTCGCACTTTCGCCGACCACCATCGTGGCATTGGCGGCCAGCTGCGAGTTGCTGCACAATGCATCCCTCATTCACGACGATTTGCAGGATGGCGACAAGTATCGTCGCGGCCAGCAGTCCGTCTGGGCACGCTACGGCGCGGACACAGCCATATGTGCCGGTGATTACCTTCTTTCTGCCAGCTACAAGTGTTTGGCAAACGCGCAGACGAACCAGCTTGGCAAACTCATCAGCCACCTGCACGACCGCACCGCCGTGGTGATTGAGGGGCAAGCACAGGATTTGCAATCGGATGCATTGCCGCGCACATCGACAGCGTATCGCAGAACAGCAGAGGCGAAATCAGGCCCGCTGCTGGCATTGCCCCTCGAGCTGGCAGCGTTGGCCGCTGGCCAAGAGGCGTTGATCGAGCCCATTCGCAGTGCCACCACACTTTTTGCTTTGGGCTACCAAATGGCGGATGACTTGAGCGATGCGGCCAAGGACTTCAAGGCGGGTGCGCACAATGTGATCTGGATGTTCGAGCCTGAAACGGATTTTCAAAGAGCCGTTATAGAGGCCGCCCATTTGACACGGACCGTGCTGCAGGAAGCCAAGGAAGCATGTTCCGCCCTTCCGTTTGATCTTGGCAGTTTAATGGTGCGCCATGCGGACAAGATGCTGGCGCAACTGCCAGCGCAGGAGGCGGCATGACCAACGCTGTTGTGATAGGCGGTGGCTTCGGCGGCATTGCGGCTGCGCTGCGCCTGAGGGCCAAAAACTACCATGTTACGCTGCTCGACCGCTGTGATGGCCTGGGCGGGCGAGCGCAAGTTTTTGAAAAGGACGGCTACCGGCACGATGCAGGTCCCACCGTGATAACCGCGCCGTTTCTTTTTGAAGAATTGTTTGCGCTGTTTGGGCGCAGGCTTGACGATTATGTCGATTTGGTCGCGCTTGATACGTGGTACGAGTTCTACTTTCAGGATGGGGTGCGGTTTCGCTATGGCGGAACACCAGAAGACACCATCAACGAGATAAAGAAGTTGTCACCTCCGGATGCGGAGGGCTACGTCGAACTCCTGCGGACCTCCGAGAAAATCTACAAGGTCGGCTTCCAACAGTTGGCTGCGCAACCGTTCCACAAGCTCTCCGAGATGCTGAGGGTCTTGCCCGCCATGGTGAAACTCCGGAGTGACCGCAATGTATACCAGTTGGTCTCTCGGCATTTGAAGCATGAAAAGCTGCGGCAGGCCTTTTCGATCCAGCCGCTGCTGGTGGGCGGAAACCCGTTCGACACCACCTGCATTTACAACTTGATCCATTTTTTGGAGCGCGCGCATGGCGTGCATTTTGCCATGGGTGGAACAGGGGCCTTGGTAGAGGCGCTGCACAAGCTCATGGTGGAGGTCGGCATCAAGATTGAGCTGGGGCAAACCGTGTCACAGCTTGAGGTCGAGGATAATCGCGTGAGCGCGGTCAGACTGCAAACTGGCCAGCGGATCGGCTGCGATATGGTCGTGTCCAACGCGGACCCCGCGCAGTTGTATGGCACCATGATGGGGGCCTCTGAGGCTAAGCTCGGGGCGCGGCTAAAAACCAGATACGCCCGCAAATCCATGGGGCTGTTCGTGCTGTTTTTCGGGACGAACCGTCAGTATCCAGAGGTCGCGCATCACACCATCTGGATGGGGCCGCGCTATAAGGAACTGCTTGCTGACATCTTCAAGAAAAAGGTGCTGGCAGAAGACTTCTCTATTTATCTGCACCGACCAACAGCAACGGACCCTTCTTTCGCCCCGCCGGGTCATGACAGCTTTTACGCATTGGTGCCCGTTCCAAATCTGGAGGCGAAAATCAACTGGGAACGGGAGGCGCCGCGTATGCGCGACCGTGTGGTCGATGCCCTGGGCAAAACCATTGTTCCCGGGCTTGAG
Source organism: Pseudovibrio exalbescens (assembly GCF_028737195.1). Lineage (GTDB taxonomy): Bacteria > Pseudomonadota > Alphaproteobacteria > Rhizobiales > Stappiaceae > Pseudovibrio > Pseudovibrio zosterae. The sequence continues at coordinate 69,112 of NZ_JAQZAJ010000006.1, forward strand.
CACCATATTCGCTCGGACTTCTGGATGACGCCTGAGGACTTCAAACATGACTATCTGAGCCCCGCCGGTGCCGGGTTTTCTATTGCGCCGATTTTCACTCAGTCAGCTTGGTTTCGGTTTCACAACAAGGCGGAGGGGCCGGAAAACCTCTATCTCGTCGGAGCAGGGACCCACCCCGGAGCAGGTTTGCCCGGAGTGCTGAGTTCGGCCAAGGTGGTTGATAGATTGGTGCCACCGGTGACAGCGGATGTGAACTCTGAACCACGGGCCAGATTGGCGGCGGAATGATGGAGAGGATGAGCTCAGGACCCGCCTCCATGGACGTCAAACAGGTGCTGCGTGCCCATGGCCGGTCGTTTGCGCTGGCTGAGCGGTTTCTGGGTGCTCGCCATGGGCAACGGGCTGCACAGCTTTATGCACTCTGTCGCTGGCTTGACGATATTGCGGATCGGGGCGGCGATGCCAATGAGGCGCGCCGTGAGCTGGCCTTGGTGCGCGACGCTGTGCGTGGTGACGCGCGCGCTGGTGCGCCGCGGCAGCTGGTGTTGTTTTTTGACTTGAAGGATCAGTGTGGCCTCAATCCTCAAAGCCTCTTGCACCTGATCGACGGCCTGGAAAGCGACCTGACCCTGACGCAGCTGGCAGACGAGCCTTCGCTCATTCGCTATGCTTATCGGGTGGCTGGAACGGTGGGGGTGATGATGTGTGCCCTGCTGGATGTGACGGATCGTCGGGCGTACCCCCATGCCATTGATCTGGGCATTGCCATGCAGTTGACCAACATTGCCCGCGACATCAGAGAGGATGCGGAGCGCGGACGGATCTACTTGCCAAAGACATGGACAGGAGAACTGCGCGCGGCCCGATTGGAGGATCCACCAGAGTTGTTGAAGCAAGTGCTTAAACCCCACCTGCAGCATCTCTTGGGCTTGGCTGATACCTACTATGCAAGCGGGTACTCTGGCCTTGCTTTTTTGCCTCGGCGGGCGCGATTTGCAATGCTTGTTGCGGGCCGCGTTTATCAGGAGATCGGCCGTGTGATTGAAAAACGCGCCTATGATGTATGGGAGGGGCGGGCGGTTGTTGGCCGCGCGGCAAAAGGCCGGTTGGTGACAACTTCTGCCATTGGTTTTCTGTGGGACGCCACTCTGCATCGCCCGCCACGCTATCATGTCGCGCGTCTGCATGATGCGCTGGACAGGCTTGAACTGGAAGAGCTTGAACGCACGGCGGCCCGGGAGGCGACAGATGCAACTCCCTGACATGGCCGATGTGGTGATCTTGGGAGGCGGGTGCGCCGGGCTTGCACTTGCGAGGTGCTTGGCGGAAGGGAATGCGGCGCTGGACGTGCATGTGTTTGAGGCGCGCGACCATTATGAGGATGACCGCACCTGGTGCTTCTTCGAGGATGGAGAACACGCGTTTTCTGCTCTGGTTAGCAAAAGGTGGCGCACTTGGCGGTTTTCCGATGCCGGGTGCAGCCTGTCCCACCATGGGCAGAGGTTTACATATGCATGTTTGCGCAGCATCGACTATTACCGCCATTGCACAGCGCTAATCGAGGCGGCACCGCGTGTTCATCTTCATGGCGGCGCGAAGGTGTTGGGCTGCATTGAGGGCAGTGAAGATGTCCTGGTTCAAGGCGAAGGGTGGCAGCTGCGCGCCCGATATGTGATTGACACGCGACCTTCTGCTCTAACTGGGCGTCTTCCCGAGAGCGTTCTTTGGCAACAGTTTCGCGGCGTTGAGATCGAGCTTGACGCAAGCGCGGGGCGGGACCCAGATGCCGTGGAGCTGATGGCCCGCATGCGCGCAGATGCTGGCGGTTTTCGCTTCCTTTACGTGCTGCCGCTGTCGCGCACTCGGCTTCTCGTTGAAACAACGCGGTTTGCCGCTCAACCCGTTTCGCCAGGCTCGCTTCAGGCCGATCTCAAAGAAGATCTGGACGCCTATCTCGGCAGCTCTAGGTTTGAGGTGGTAAGAACCGAGCAAGGGGCCATACCAATGGGGCTCAGAACCAAACCCAGTCAAACAGCGCGCATGACCTACGCCGGGCAAGTCGCCGGAGCCGTGCGCCCATCCACCGGCTATGGGTTTCGCCGCATTCAGAGCTGGGCCCATGCGTGTGCCACCGCGCTTTTGGAGGGCGGGATGCCGCCTGCGCCTGCTCAGGATCCGTTGCATCGGCGTGCCATGGATGCAATCTTCCTTGAGGCCGTGGCCAACGCGCCGCACCGGGCACCGAACTACTTCATGCGGATTGCCAAACAGCTGACCGCAGACCAATTTGCAGCCTTCATGAGTGGTCAGGAAACCTTGCCGGGTGTGCTTCGGCTGATTTCAGCCTTGCCGCCAGTACCGTTCCTGCGCAGTGCAGGGCGGCAGTGCGCTGCACAGTTGCGTTTCAGCGACGGGGTTCGGTCATGAAGACAGCGCGGCCCATTGAAACGATGGTTCTGAGTGTGCTTGCCGTTCTTGCTGCAGTCTCCTATTACGCCGGGTTGCGTCTGCCGCTTTCGGTGGAAGTTGGCCTGCTGGCAACCGCTGTGGCGTTTCTGGGCGTCCCGCACGGGGCTGCTGACGCGCGGCTTGCGCTGTATCGGGGGCTGTGGCACTCGCCAAGAGGGCTCATGATTTTCCATGGGGTTTACATTGCGCTGGCGGCGCTGGCGTTGCTCCTCTGGTGGGTCTTTCCAATCGTGGGGCTGTCATCGTTTCTGCTATACTCTGCTTGGCATTTTGCGGGCGACTGGCGCGAGGCCTTGGCTCCGCTGCCGCGCTTCGTGGTGGGATTGGCGATGCTGAGTGCGCCGTGTTTACTGTTCCAAGAACAGGTCGCCTTCGTCTACCAAAGCCTCGCCGGGCAAGACGCCGCGTTCCTGAGCGCAGTGCAAGGCGTGATCGCGCCTGCCTTGCTGGCTGGGGGTGTGGGAGTTGCAGGGTTCTGCGCGCTCAAAAGCAAAAGAGCGGCTGGGGAGATCCTTCTTGTCCTGGCCCTTGCATGCCTGTTGCCGCCTCTTGTGTTCTTTGCGTTGTACTTCTGCTTCTTTCATAGCATCCGCCACTTTCGCGGTGCTTTGGAGCAGGCAGATCAACGCCAAGATGGCCAGTTCCTGCCTTGGACTGTCGGCTACAGCTTCGCCACACTGGTTGCCGCGACAATTGCGGTGGCGCTTGTGACTGATCCCGGTCACATGAACACCAGCGTGCTGCAGGCGGTTTTCATTGGCTTGGCCTGCCTTACCGTGCCTCACATGGTGCTCATGGATACACGGGCGTGATCGCGATCTCTTCCGGTGTCGCCCTCTTCGCGTTGTCCCAATAATTCATTCTCTCAATAGTTGTATTTGACCAGCTTAACGCTAGGTTTGATTGCAATAAGCAGTCCGCCTTCCAGACTGAAGGCGTGTCCGCGAGGTTAAATGGGGCAGATGAGAGCTGAGCTGTGGCGTTTTTCAGCTTTTCTGGTCTTGCCCGCTCCTTTCTCGCGCGCAGAGTTCAACGATCTCTAGCTGTGGTAAGCCATATGAAAATCAGCAGTTTGTTCCGTGTCGCGGCGCTTCTATTCGTCGTCGGTCTAGCTGGGTGTCAGACAACCAAGCCAATTGCCATGAGCGTAACGGCCACTCCTACCGTGCCGGGCACGCAGAACGGTGATGTGCTGGCAAAGAAGCGCGCGGCTGGTCAGGATATTCCGGAGCTGCGCGGGCAGGAAATTGTGACGGTTCGCACCTATGAGTATCATCGGGAGTCGAAAAATCAGGTCGCTTCCAAAAAAGAGATCGAAGGGATCTCCTGTGAGATCACGAGCGATGGCTACAAGGCGTCTTTGAAGACCCCAGCGGAGGTCCGCGTTCCCGACTATGGTTACGCCTCACGGCCAATCACGGCCAGCTGCAAGGCGCCTGACTACCGCGACGGGCACGCCAGCGTGACAGCTTTCAGCAAGACCTCTCAGGACCGGTTGTCCTCAGCCTCCGGCGGCGGGCTCTTGGGTGTGGTGGCCGTGGCCTTGATTGATGCTGCAACAGACCACAAGAAGCACGACTATGCTTATCCTACCCTGTCTGTGACCATGAACCGGATTGGCTGCGAGAAGTCCGTGGTGGGTTGCCGCTAGATCTTGTTGCGTGTCAACATGAACCCCTGCAAGGCGCTGTCATTGAGTTGGCAGTGCCTTTTTGCGTTCTGGTGCCGGAGGGTGCTTGAATGCGAGGCAAGCACAGACGGTTGACAGCGTCACGCCATACCTCCCCAAAAAAAGAAGAACCAGTCACCGCGAAGCTTGGGCACCCAATCCATATCAACACTTGCTTTGGATTCTGGACGCCAACGCCTGTCAGTAGAGCCTATGCCTGCGCGTCCAGGTGTCCCTGGCTAAGCCTCTACTTTGCAAATTCATGTTGTTAGGCGTTCGCTTCGTTGTGCCAAAGTACTCTAGCAAATTGGCTTTGCCTCTTTCTTGAGCTTTCCCAAGGCTTGCGACTGCATCGGGCGTCCTCTCTGATGTCGATGGTTACTCATGGGTACCTAATTGACAGTGGTAACCTGATTTCTGAATATGCGGGCCGAACTGAATGAACTCGGTGAGGCATTGTGGCTCTCGACTTTCCGGGGACTGAAAAAGGGTGCCGCGCGCTTCTTGAAGCTGTGGCGGGTCTTGTTCATTCCAGCGGCTAGAGCCGCGCCCCGGGTTCTCGGTTTGCGAGCGCAACACCGCACCTAATCACAGTATCAGAAGCGTAAGAGGGATCTCGTCATGATCAAAAATTTTCTGGCAGCACTGGCCATTGTATTTTCATCTACCGTAGCTTTGGCCGCTGACGGCCATGTCTTCAAGTTTGACGATGTTGCTTGGCAGCCTGCCGGGCTCGACGGCGTTGAGATGGCCGTTTTGTGGGGCGAAGAGGAAGACAGCAGCGCAATGTATGCGTTTCGCATTCAGCCGGGCGTTACGATTCCAGCCCACACCCACTCCAGCGACTACTGGGGCATCGCCGTGCAAGGAAACTGGGTGCATATTGATGCAGATGGACATGAAGTGATCACCGGCCAGGACAGCTATGCCTTGATCCGTGCAGATGATGTGCACGCGGACCGCTGCAACGGGCCTGAGGTGTGCATCAACCTGCTTGACTTTGTAGGCGCGCGTGACCTGACCTTTAAGGAGTAGGTTTCTCAGCGCCAGCTCACGCCAACCCGTACGCAAGCGCCGCCGAGCCGTTCTTGGTGGCGCTTGCTTCGGTTTCAGATCGGCCTCAGCGTTGGTGCGAGTGATAAAAGAGAGCCGTCATCTGGCTTGAAGAGCTGGCATCGGATCTTCTTGAACTACCCCCCCCCCCCCGGAAATTCGGACACTCACATAAGCTGCGATTTGCAGTCAGTTGATCTTCGACGAGAAGGAGATCAGAGATGTCGAAACGGAAGCAGCACGCGCCTGCGTTCAAGGCGAAGGTCGCGCTGGAAGCCCTGAAAAGGGAGGCGACGGCCGCCGAGCTGGCAAGCCGGTTCGGGGTTCATCCGACGATGATTCATCAATGGAAGCGAGCCCTGCTCGAAGGTGCCTCCGGCGTGTTCGAGCGCGGGAGCCGCAAGAAGCCGGAGATTGACAAGGAGCAGGTGAAGGAACTCCACGCCAAGATCGGGGAGCTGGCGGTGGCCAACTCTTTTTTGGAACGAAAGCTGAAGCCCTGGGGCGGGAAGTGAGGCGCGGCATGATCGAGCCGGACCACCCGGCCCTGTCCATTGGGCAGCTGTGCAAGCTGTTGTCGATCGCGCGCTCGTCCTATTACTACGAGCCGAAGGGCCAGACCGAGCAAAACCTTGGCCTGATGCGGCAGATTGACGAGCAGTTCCTTGAGACCCCGTTCTTCGGTGTCCGGCAAATGACCTGGCACCTGCGCAACGACGGACACCTCGTGAACGAGAAGCGCATCCGGCGACTGATGCGCCTCATGGGGCTCATGCCGATATACCAGAAGCCCAACACCAGCAGGCCGACGAAGGGGCACAAAACCTACCCCTACCTGTTGAGAGGTCTGCGGGTGGAACGTCCGAACCAAGTCTGGTGCTCGGATATCACCTACCTGCCCATGCGGCGCGGGTTCCTCTACCTGGTGGCGATCATGGACTGGCACACCCGCAAGGTTCTGGCCTGGGGATCTCGAACACGCTGGAGGCCGACTTCTGTGTCGAGGCGCTGAAAGAGGCCATTCACAACTTTGGCCTGCCCGAGATCATGAACACGGATCAGGGAAGTCAGTTCACGTCCTTCGCCTAGACGGATCGGCTCCGCCGATCTGGCGTGCGGATCTCGATGGATGGGAAAGGTCGGATCCTCGACAATATCTTCATCGAGCGGCTATGGCGAAACCTGAAATACGAGTGTGTCTACCTGCATGCCTGGGAGACCGGATCAGAAACGAAGGCGGCCATCCGGAAATGGATGACCTTTTACAACCACCAACGCCCACACTCAGCACTTGGCGGCAGGCCACCAGCCGTGGTCTACTGGCCGAGAAATGACAAAACACAAACCGATCAGCAGGTGCACAAAGTACTTTAGTTTACGCCAGATCCTGTCCAACGATTGGGGAGTAGCTCAGGGGCAGTAATCAATTGTTACCACCTCAAAATGAGCACCTTCAGGCTGCACAGATAACGTTCACTAGGATATAATAATTATGCTTGGAGCAAACAGGTCCGAAATTGTTCATTTATCATTGGAAAAAGTTTCACCCGAACCGACTTTTTATAGGAAGGCAGACTGTCAACAGTCTAACATTTGCCATGAAGGTGCGATCCAGTCTGACAAAAATAAAAACATGCTGTTCCAGCTATAAACCGAGATAAATATTGTATAGATGAGTAGTATCTAATGCATAGTGTGTATAGATGAAAGAAGTTCAGGCTTTAACAGAATACCTTAAAACAACTTTAGCATATCAGGTTGGGTTGGCTTTAATTGATGCGAAGGGGTCTTTTTCAAAATTACTTCTTCTTCCCTATGAGTTATATGTATTGAATCGGAAACACAAAAACAAAAGCAAACAATTACTGAAAAAGAAGAGCTTGGGTGTAGATGATATTGAAGATGAAGTTTTGGAACTCATAACCAATGAGCAGGACGATACATATGCCCTTTTGAGGCGGCGGGGGAGGGCGAATAGCCATATTTCTAAAGTGTTTTTGCTTGCGGCGCGTGTGTCGTTGAAGGTCTCTTTATCGAGAGCTAGGGCGCTAGCTGAAGACGCATTTAAGTTTGCTGCCGATCAAAAGCAAAAAGAAGCCGCTATTATAGTGATTTACGACAGTGGCTCAATTCAAGCGGCATATCAAAAGATACTAGAAATCCAGTTAGATCCCTATACTAGCAGTTCGAAAATAAGACGCATTTTTGATGAATACAGAATTACTACAAACGGCTATGCTTTGCCAAGCAAAAGCATTGCTGTGAATTCAAATATTAATAATAGTAAGATTATTTACGTTTCTCACTTTAGTATTCCCTATCATTCATCAGGATACGCGACCAGAACGCATAGCATGTTGCAAGCTTTGGCGTGGTCTGGGATCGATGTTACATGCGTGACTAGGCCAGGTTACCCTCTAGACAGATCTGACAGCAAGTTCTTGTCCAGGGCCCGTAGTCATGAGGAAGTCGAAGGTATTGAGTACAGACATATTGGTTTGAATTCATTATTTAACGATGGGACGCTTAGTTATTTTAAGCAAGCTTCAGATGAGTTGGTCAGGGTATGTAAGCAGCAAGACCCGAAATTTATAATTGCAGGGTCTAATTACGTTAATGCTCTGCCTGCATTAATGACAGCGCGAAGGCTCGGCTTGTCTTTTGCTTATGATGTCCGTGGGCTGTGGGAATACACCACTGCTTCCAAATTTAAGGGCTGGGAGTATACAGAACGTTTTGGGTTTATCCGGTATATGGAAACATTGGTGGCGGCAGAGGCTGACAGAGTTTTTGCTATATCGTCGCCCTTGCGAGATGAACTAATTAATCGAGGAGTTGCGAGCGATAAGATATCCCTGCTGCCAAATGGGGTCGATCTAGAAAAGTTTAATGAACATACCGTTTCTCATGAACTGAGAGATAAACTGAACATTGATATAAAATCTGTGGTGTTTGGTTTCATTGGTACGTTGGAGGTCTATGAGGGGTTGGATGAAGTCCTCCACGCAGTCAAGATGCTATTGAGTAGGGGGGTGAAATGCAATTTGGTTATTGTTGGGGACGGCAGCTGTGCTCGGCAGATAGGAGAGCTCATCTTAAGTTTGGGGTTGTCGGAACATGTGCGACTGATTGGAAGAGTTCCTTTCTCGGACGTCGGGAAGTATTACGAACTTTGTGATGTGTTTGTGTATCCTCGTGTAGAAACTCACGTCACGAGGATTGTTCCGGCGCTGAAACCACTAGAGGCTATGGCTTCAAAAAAAGCGGTAGTTGTCTCAAATCTTCCCGCTTTGGTGGAGTTAGTTGGAGGTGAGGCCAATGCAGCGATAGTCAAGCCAGGAAGTTCAAGTGATCTATTTGCGGCCATGTATAGATTGTGTAAAGAAGAAACCCGAAACCATCTGGCTTCAGAAGGTTATCATTTTGTAGCAAAAAACAAAACATGGAAAAAGAGTATCGCTGAGTTAGTAGATTTTATTGAAAATCCCCAATAACATTTACTAAAATTCATGCGCAGTGGAAAACTTACTCGTAACTTACTTTCGGCGTTGTCGATTGCGCATCGGGCCGTTTGAGCCTGTGTACAAATCCAAATGCTCTTGATAAAGAACTGGCAGGCGGCTATCATAATTAGGCTTAAAGATGCATATATGGGTTATTGTAGGAACGCGCCCTGAGGGTATTAAGATGGCCCCGGTGGTTAGGGAGCTTCAACGTCGTGATGATATTAAAACGACTGTAGTTTCAACTGGCCAACATAGGGAGATGCTGCAGCCCGTTTTTGATGATTTCCAGATATCTCCAAACATTGAATTGGATATTATGCGGCCAAACCAGACACTTGGGTCATTGACAGGGCGCTTGTTTCAAGAAATCGACAATGCGTTAACCAGTGCAAATCCTGATTGGGTTCTGGTGCAAGGCGACACCACATCTGTTAAAGTTGGAGCCCTTTGTGCGTTTTATCGAGGAATTAAGGTCGGCCACGTCGAGGCAGGTCTTCGTAGCAATGATATTTATGCACCTTTTCCAGAGGAATTGAACCGCAGAGTCGCTGGGTTGGTGGCGAGCAAACACTTCGCTCCAACTGAAGGTGCCAAGTTTAATTTGATTAAAGAACATGTTAAAGAAGACAGTATCCATGTGACTGGAAACACTGGCATAGATGCACTGTTGCAAATGGCCCGACTTGTGAGTCAGAGGCCGCCTGTTCTTCGTAAAGAGATAAACGCTTTTCTAAAGCAGTACCCGAAATATGTTCTTATTACAGGGCATCGCAGAGAAAATTTCGGTGGCGGTTTCGAGAACATTTGTAAAGCCATTAAGTGCTTGAGCCTTAAGTGGCCAGAAATTGGTTTCCTATATCCCGTTCATCTCAATCCTAATGTCCAAGAGCCGGTTAATAGAATAATTTCGGGACAGAGTAACATTTTACTCTGCGAACCCCAAGATTATCGCAAGTTTGTGTATCTTATGTCTCACAGTCACATCATTTTATCCGACTCCGGTGGCATACAAGAAGAAGCGCCAAGTCTTGGTAAGCCGATTTTGGTTATGCGAGAGAAAACTGAACGACCTGAGGGTGTCGAAGCCGGTTGTGCCGAGTTGGTTGGAACGTCGCTTGATAAAATTGTAAGAAGGGTATCTAGCCTCTTAAGAGACAATGGTGAATACCATAACTTTACGTTGGCAAAAAATCCATACGGTGATGGCAAAGCCAGCGAAAAAATTGTAAACGAGCTATTTTGAATTTTTACCATTTGGAAAAAAATGACAGAACTCAACGCTGCAAAAAACCAGAATTTGGATGCGTCTGTAACGCACTTCGCCAATGAAGTTGTTATTGAACAAAAAGGCTTCAAGAGCATTTCTGTTGTCGGGCTTGGTTACATTGGCCTTCCAACTGCGGCGATTTTCGCCTCCCGGAAAGTTCCGGTTTTAGGTGTAGATGTAAGTCAGCACACGGTTGATGCCATAAATCGTGGTGAAGCGCATATAGTCGAACCAGATTTGGATCTCGCGGTTCGTACCGTGGTATCCGAAGGTTATCTCAGGGCCTCTATGGAGCCAGAACCAGCTGATGCATACTTGATCGCGGTGCCCACCCCGTTCATAAGTAGTCAATGGAATGAAAAGGAGCCTGACTTAAGCTTTATTGAGGCGGCCAGTAGAAGAATCGCAGGCGTTTTGAAGCCAGGAGATCTAGTTGTTCTAGAATCTACAAGTCCGGTTGGCGCTACTGAGAAAATGGCGGCTTGGCTTGCTGAGGAACGGGGTGATTTGACTTTTCCTCAAACGCATGGTGAACAGTCAGATATACGTATCGCCCACTGCCCAGAGCGAGTGCTGCCAGGGCAGGTGTTGCGAGAGCTTGTAGATAATGATCGTGTGATCGGCGGTATGACACCGAGGTGCTCTAGTCGTGCTGTGGAGCTCTATAAATTAGTTGTAAAGGGCGAGTGTGTTGTCACAGATACCAGAACGGCAGAAATGGCGAAACTTACAGAGAATAGCTTTCGTGATGTAAATATTGCATTTGCGAATGAGTTGTCAGTTATCTGCGACAATCTCGATATAGATGTTTGGGAGCTAATTTCATTAGCCAATAGGCACCCGCGCGTCAATATCCTTAAGCCTGGTCCAGGTGTTGGTGGGCACTGTATAGCTGTAGATCCTTGGTTTATCGTAGCTAGTAGTCCTAGTGACGCTAATCTTATCCGTACTGCGAGAGAGGTCAACGACAGCAAGCCTCATTGGGTAATTGAAAAAGTGAAGAATCTTGTGAAGATTCATAGTTTTCTTCATTCAAAGCCAGTGCGAATTTCATGCTTTGGATTGGCATTCAAGCCGGATATTGACGATTTTCGAGAGAGTCCTGCATTGAAGATTGTTGATGAGCTTTCAAAGGCTTACCCGGGACAAGTTTGTGTTGTTGAGCCGTATGCCGAAACGCTCCCCGCGAGCCTTGAAGGGAAGGCTACTTTGACATCTTTTGAAAGTGCATTAGAGGCGGATATTGGAGTAATTCTTGTCGCGCACAAAATATACGCAGACAAATTTAATACATTGAGAAAGGATATGAAAATAGTCGACACGCAGGGTGTTTGCTGATGTTTTTCATCTGCGCGTTGATCAAGAAACTCCTTTTGATGTGGAGAATCTCTTAGAGGGCCAAGTAGTGAGTACTGGAAGAAGTTGTGCTTTACTAGGGTGCGGAACACCATAATGAACGCGGTTCGAAGCTTAGCGAAAACCACTGCTTTGCTAACCTTTAGTGAATTAGGAGCGCCTTACCTAATCTGTCTTTGTAAAATCAAAAATACGATCGATGCGAAAACACTGTAAGGCGTAAGTGTTGAGCTATATTACTCCTCCAGCTTTTAGTTGGGGCTTTAACAGGCAATAACCAAGATGCGAATGCTTCAACAAATGCAGTAATAGTTAGGTGGGTCGTTAATAAATTTAATTGTGCCTAAAGAGAGGTTTCGCTGCGACAGGGATCGCTTTCAGTTTGTGATCTCTAGTGAGAACCGGTAAATTTAGTGCAATATGTTCAAGTCATAGCATTTCGTGCCGGGCATCACCAAGGTCATAATCCGCTTCATAGTTTCCCAATTGTATTCCTAAACTCGCGGGCCAGGTACACTCATTGTGTTCACTCCGGTTTCCCGAAACCTTCGTTTGTTAACTACCAAAGATGCAGCGAAGTTGGGGTGTGTTGACGAACAAAGAAAATAGACCTCGGGACGCAACCAAAATGTTTTGGACTTTTTTGAGTTAAGGGCGGATTCACAATGCAATGGTCAGAAACATTTAGCGTGAGTGTATATTTTTAGGTGAGATGCATGAATATTTTGCGTAAAGTCGGGAGAAAAAATTCATTAGCGGCAGTTGCTGAGGAACATGACGATAGCTCTGGTGAATTCAGTTATCCAGAAGTGAATGCGCAGCTCACTATTGATCCGCTCTGGCACAGTATACCGGTCAAGGTCGGCCAGACCCTAATTATTGAGGGCGCTGTTAAATATCACAATATCAAGGGCAATAGTAGTCGAAAAGCAGTTTTGCTGATCGACGCCCTAGACATCAATGGTACGCGCGTTGACACTCCCTGTGGTAGACTGGCGAAGTCCAATCATTTTGATGCTTACTTCAAGTATCTTCCCTGTACGCAGAATATGATCAAAGAGCTGCACATTTTTACTGTGAAGGAGGGAATTCGCGCGATTCGCATAGCTGCATGCGGATTTAACCAAAGCGATGACGAATATGTGATACTACGCGAGCTGAAGGTGAAGCCCAAACCCAACAGTTCTCATACTCATCGGTTTCTGCGACCTAGCGCTCAAGCGGCAGAGATAAGTATACTTGGTTGGCCCGAGCAGCCGCCCAACGGTAAGCCATATGTTTTAGGTTTAATGGATGAGTTTACTACCGGCTGTTTCGAGCAAGATGTAAATTTGTTATTGCCTAGGCCAGACAATTGGTACGCACTAGCAGAGAAATACAAACCCAAGCTGTTCTTTATCGAGAGCGCTTGGAAGGGCAATTCCGGGAGCTGGCAATACAGAGTAGCAGATTATTCTAATAAGCCGGGTTCCGAAGTTGCGGAAATTTGCGAATACGCTCGAGAAAACGGCATTCCGACTTTGTTCTGGAACAAGGAAGATCCAGTTCATCACCAGAAGTTTATGTGTAGCGCAAAACTGGTAGATCACATATTCACCACCGACGCCAATATGAAGGATAGCTATCGAGCAAAGACTGGCAAAACAAATGTGCATTCATTGCCCTTTGCCGCGCAGCCTACGCTCCACAAACCGGCGCCTTTGGAAGGACGCACGCCTCTCGCGTGCTTTGCAGGCAGCTGGTATGGGAATCGTCATGCTGAACGAGGTGCGTCAATGCGCTGGTTGCTAAAAGCAGCAGACAGGCACGGATTGGAAATCTTCGATCGAAACTATAGAACCGGCATATTTCCGTTTCCTGAGGAGTATCGCGCTGGTATTAAAGGAAGCCTACCTTACAAAGACCTTTGCAAGCAGTATAGTCGCTATAGAGTTTTCCTTAATGTTAACTCGGTAATCGACTCGCCAACCATGTTCTCACGGCGAGTGTTTGAACTGATGGCTTGTGGAACTCCGGTTGTCAGTACCTATGCGAAAGGTATCGAAAACTTGTTCGAAAGCGACGCGGTTTGGCTAGTGCACAGTGAGGAGGAGGCAGATGAAGCACTGCGTACCTTGATGAATGACGACATCGAGTGGCGCCGCCGAAGCCTGTTAGGTATTCGTGAAGTATTCGCTAAACATACCTACGCTCACCGTCTGAACTATATTTTCGATCTCCTCGGCATTGATGTGCACATTCCCGTAGAGCCCACCATTCGGCTGATCGCCGAGGCTCGCTCAGAACTCGAACTAGAGTCGTTAAGTACCTTTGTCCGTCGACAGAGTTATCGCGGCTTTAAGTTGGGCATTAAGTGCGCCTCTAACCTGACAAACCAAGCTCACCGAATGCCGGATACAGTTTCGTTGCTCCGAGAGGGTCAGACAGAACAGTGGCTGGCTAGCCAACATACGGGTCCCGTTTTGTGCGGCTGCATCAGCCCGTTTCACCAGTATGGCGAGCACTACTTGCGCGATCTTGTTAACGCGAGCATCTACGAACCTAGCGCACGCGGCTGGGCGAAGGCGAAAGATCGTGATCTTTTCGCTTACGGTGGTGTAGCGTGTATGGGAGGAGCGCTTTGGCGCGCTAAAGAATTTCTAGAGCACCACATCAAGACTCCACCGGAGAAGTGCGCCTCCCACCCAGAACTCTTTATTTCAGACAGCGACCAATTTAAAAGAGCCGGCTTGGCTGCAGAAGTGGCGGTTAGTTAGAAATGATCAAGCGTGTTCTCATATGCGGTAACCCTGACCTGAATTATATTGATGGCTCTGCGATTTGGTCGCAAACCATCGCACTGGCCACTGCTGCTACCGGTTCGGCGAAGGTTGACTTCTTGACCAGAAGCGCCCCGGCTCGAAGAGAGCTTTTTGCTCCGCTGCAAGCAAACTCCAACATTACTCTACTGAATGGCGCAGCACGCGAACATTGGAGTGGCAGAAGTTTTGCGCGAATTACTCCAGCGATGATGGGAGAGTTAGCCGCCCGCTTGGATGAGGACCAACCTTACGACATTATAATCATTCGAGGCTTGGAGATTGCAACTCAGTTTCTTGACAAACCTCGGTCGCTGGCCAAATGCTGGATCTACCTGACCGACATCCCCCAAGAAGCGAGTGCATATCGCCCTGATGAGCAGCTAACGATGCAGCGTATTGCCGAAGGCTGCAATCTTCTGTTATGTCAGACGGATGGATTTAAAGCCCTTTGGCAAGCATTGGTTCCTGACTTAAAAGCCGACAAGATTAAGCTTTACACGCCGGTGATTCCGGACTTTACAGAAAGTCTGCCGCCTATAAGTCAGCGCCCTCAGATGAGCATCTACGCTGGCAAGTTTAAGGGCGATTGGATGACTTTAGAAATGGCTTTGGCTTGGCCCTATGTCCATCGAAAACTGCCAGGAAGCGAACTGGTTATGGTCGGCGACAAGATCCACAATGAGTTGGAACGGCCTAACTATGCTGTGCAAATGAAGCGCGCACTAAAAGACACCCAGGGCCTGAAATGGCTAGGTGCTCAAACGCGTGAAGCTGTGCAACAGCAGCTGCGTCAAGCCAGAGTGGGTCTCTCGTGGCGCAATGAGGGTATGAACGATACCTTAGAGTATTCCACCAAAATTCTAGAGTACGGAGGGGCAGGCTGCGCTGCCATTCTTAATAGAAATCCGCTGCACGAACGGCTCTTGGGAAAGGATTATCCGCTTTTTGCGAATAGCGAAGATCAGTTCAAGAAACAGCTAGTACGCGCTCTGAATGAACCAGAAGTATCCCAGCAGGCCGCCGATTCGCTCAAGTTGTTGGCAGAACGTCACACTTTCTCAGCTCGGGTCATAGAAATTCAGAAGTGGATGAACGACACATCCTATGCATTAATAACTAGGCCCAAACATCAAGCGCCGTTGGCGGAGCAGGTGCTCAAGGTGGTAGGGCCTGCATTGAAATTATATCAGCGGCTAGTAGCCTCCCCCAAACAGCCGCCAACAAAGAAAACAATCCGAGTACTAGTTGCAGGGCACGATCTCAAGTTTTTTACCCCGTTGCAGAAAAAATTGGAAGCGATGGGACGGCTAGAGTTCATAACCGACCAATGGCAGGGACACAATCTGCACGACAAGTCAAAGAGCCGAGCATTATTAAAGCAAGCCGACGTCATATTTTGTGAATGGTGCCTCGGCAATCTTAAATGGTACTCACACAATAAAATCCCTCATCAGCGGTTGGTGGCGCGTTTTCATTTGCAGGAACGGGAGCTACCTTATTTGGCGGAAGCCAACTGGAAACAAATTGATCATATCAGCTATGTCAGCGAGTTCATTCGCCGGGAAGGGCAAAAAGCGTTTAGCTTTCCTTTCGAGAAAACATCGGTAATCCCTAACCTGCTAGATGAAAGCAAGTTTACACCTAAGAAGAAGACAGCTGATGCTCGTTATACCTTGGGCATCATCGGTGTTGCTCCGGCCCGGAAGCGCCTTGACCGAGCCTTGGATCTATTGGAAGCTCTGTTAGAAGAAGATAATCGCTACTGCCTTCGAGTGAAGGGAAAGCATCCATTGGAGTACGATTGGCTGCTAAAGCGCGAGGATGAACGGGAGTACTATCGAAACGTTTTTGAGCGGATCAACAGCAACTCAAGGCTTCGCCACAAAGTTATCTTTGACCCGCCAGGTGATGACGTGAATGAGTGGTTTACTATGATTGGATATATCCTGTCACCATCAGACTTTGAGTCATTCCATATGGCTATTGGGGAAGGATTGTTAACTGGAAGTAAGCCGATCATCTGGGATTGGGAGGGTGCATCTGAGATCTGGGGTGAGAAGTGGATAATCAGAACTGTTGAAGAGGCAAAACAAGCTGTGATTGACTATAGTCCAGAGAACGAATTGCGCACAGAGATTAAGGGTATCCTGTCGTCGCAGGAAACCAGTCAAAAGTGGTTGGATATTATCCAAAAGGGTCCATAAATTTTATGATGACTAGTGATCTACTATCCTATGTGACGCCGATGGCTAGAGATTATATCCAGGCAACAGTTAAGACATCCAACAAATCTCACTTTGAATTGCTAAAGAAGCTGATTGATAGAGGACAGTTTGAAGCGCAGAGCTTCGAAGACAGCAATCTAGATATATTGACTTTTGATTGGCAAAATCTTGAACGTGATCGAAACTGGTGGTGGCAATTGCAAGCGCTGCCATTTTTATCTTGGTACATTAATAGCTTTTCATTGCAAAGCAAGGAAGAGCAAAAAATTTACTTTGCGGCCTGCTTGGACGCGGTCCACAATTGGATTGATAAAGCTAAACAGAATAAAGAATCGCCACTCGTCTGGCATGATCACGCAGCCGCATTTCGTATCCGCAATCTTACAAACTGGCTCGTTTTTTGCCGACACTACAACCTGCCTTTAGATAATGAGCCTCGAGTTGAAGCTCTTGGTGACCTTATTATTGAACATCTCGATTGGCTGCAGGAAGATAAACACTATTCGAAGCATACAAACCACGGCTTTGACCAGGCGATGATCGCGCTAATCATCTCGTCGATGTTTTCCTTTGACGGATCAGAAGATTACCGCCGCCTAAACCGCAAACGCTTGAAGGAAGAGGTTGCTTTTGCCTTCACCAATGAGGGTGTACACAAAGAAAACAGCCCCAGCTATCAGAAGATGATGTTTAGCAGGCTGCAGCAGTTGAGGACCCTTGCACTTCTTGGAGACAAAGAAATTTCTAACATGAGCGACCAGTTTGTCGCTAAGGTAGAAGCCTTTTTGCGTGCCATTACTCTCCCAAATGGTTTGTTGCCAATGATTGGGGATACACGCGGAGATGATGAGGGCCTAGTTTACGAGCAGAAGCAGCAAATTGATGTTTTGGACTATTCTGCGTCTGGCTATGTAATTGTCCGAGGTGACGTTGTCGGCAAAGACTTCCATCTGGTTTTTAAGGCCAGCCACCTGTCTCATTATCACAGGCATGATGATGATCTCTCTATACATTTATACTTTGATGGGAAGGTCCTATTAGGCGACGGCGGACTTGGTTATTACAATGAGAGATGTGAGAAAAGAAAGGCACTGAGATCCTGCACCGCTCACAATGTGCCGTACATTATTGGTTCGGAGGCTGTCAGGAAAGTGGAAGATCTCAGAGGATCACCACCCACGGTGACGATGAACGGCAAAACTATTATCGGAAAGACGCACTGCTTTGGTACTGAGGTAACAAGAGAGCTAGACCTTTCTCGACTGCGTGACGGTAAGATAACAATCAAAGACATAGCAGGTGGCGACTCGGAAACACTCGCAGTGAATTTCTTTTCATCTGAAGGTCTATATCATGCTGAAGGCTGTTTATTTGTTCCCATCCATGCGGATAGAGCCTTAAAAGTAGATATGTTGTCCGAGGTAAATATAAAGGAAAATAGTAATTTAATATCAAAAGAATTTTCCAAGTTCGCTACAGCTTCTTCTTGCACGCTGACTTCTTCAAAAAGAAAATCTAAGGCTATTGAATTTGAATTAGACCTTAATACGCGAATTGATGTTAACCGCACTGGGCTTGCCAATAGCGCTCATCCTCATGAAAGAAAGAGCAACGGGAGCAAGTCAACCTTTACTCTTGAAGTGGATGGTTTTCAGTATGCAATGGTCCTTCCACACTGGGAGACTGACTATATCCAAGGTATGCTCGCTGAAAAGGCAATGCCCTATGAGCTTCCGATGCTACGTACCATGCGACAATTGCTGACAAGAGGTGATCTTGTTTTGGATATTGGCGCCAACATTGGCAACCATACGCTGTATTTGGCCGCAGCCACTGGCTGTAATGTTATTGCGTTTGAACCCAACCCCATATTGGCTACACCTTTGCAAAGATCGATTGACCTCAATGATCTTGGTGAACGTGTCTCGTTGATAGCCAAAGGCGTCGGATCAGAGGAAGCCAAAGGTGTTTTCAAGGTCTCAAAACCAGATAATCTTGGCGCTCAAATGCTTACATTAATCGACACTGCTAATGAATCAGATAGTGAAGGACGTGCCGTCGATGTGGTGCCGCTGGACAGCATGAGTTTTGCTAGCCGAGTTAAAGCGATTAAAGTCGATGTCGAGGGGATGGAGCTAGATGTCCTCCGTGGGGCTAGGGAACTTATTGCAAGAGATCAGCCTAGCCTCTTCATTGAGTCGCAGAATGAAGCTGAGTTTGCCAAGATACATGAGTTTCTTGAGCCTTGGGGATACGTTTATTGGCGGACTTTCAATGCGACTCCTACCAACTGGTTCGTTCCCAAACATTTAGCTTCCCGAGCAGATCTCCAGCAGAATGGCTTGGAGCAAGGAACAGCTTTCTATAAGCTATGGGATGAGCGGCAGCGCCTAAGAAAGTCGAATTTAGAATTGCAGGAAAAATGCAAAACAGCCAATAGGCGACTGACGGATATTCAGAAAATATTGGATGAACCAACAACCTCAACGTCTGCAAAAAACAGGTGAGCTGCTTCCCATTGGTTGGACATGGGGAAAAGACTTCATGAACCTGCTGATCTTAGTTGGTATAGTGCGATTGCCTCTGACGTTGACCCTTGTAGCTGGACACCCGCAAATACCCAATGATTTTGGGTTTGGCTTGGCGGTGTAGCCGATTTCTTTCGATTTGAGGGCGATTTTGGCCTCGGCCCGGGCAAGGCCGATCGTGCGGATGAACAGGCCGTAGCGGTTTTTCTGATGGGCAAAGACATGCTCGACGCGAGCCCGGATCGAAGATTTCTTCGCATTGGCACGCCCGGTTGCCTCTGGCATCGGCTTGTTGGCCGGCTTACGCCGGTGGATGCGGTGCACCAGCATGTTCTTGACCAGCCACTTCTCGTTCTTCTTTGATCGATAGGCGCTGTCCGCCCACACATCGGAGGCTGTATTGTCCTTTGTAATGACGTGCTTCAACTGGCGGCCATCGGCGTCTGAAGCCGATGTCACCGCGCAGCCCCGGATAAAGCCCTAACGCCGGTCTATGCTGATATGGCTCTGACCTGCCCCCCGTGGCTCCCTCATTCATAACGAGAGTTTGCAGATCTGGGTTTTATATTCTTCGGCGCGCTTCTGCGGGCGTTTGATTGCCGAGCGATGAGTGCGGCCTGACGTGGTTGTAGTCGTATCGCCAAAGCGCCAGCTTTCGACGGGCATCTTGCAGATTGTCGAACATCTCTTCATTCAAGAACTCGTCGCGTAGACTACCGTTGAATGACTCGATGAACGCGTTCTGCTGCGGCTTACCTGGGTTGATGTAATGCTAGTCGACTTCGTTGTCGTTTGCCCATTTCAGGATCGCCCGGCTGGTGAACTCCGTCCCATTGTCCGAGACAATGCTCTTTGGCTTTCCGTAGACACGCACAAGAGCGTCCAGTTCGCGGGCGACCCTGGCACCAGAGATCGATGTGTCTGCAACCAAGCATAGGTTTTCTCGGCAACAATCGTCGTTCACCGCCAAAATACGGAACCTTCGGGATGCACCGAACGTGTCGGACAGAAAGTCCAGCGACCAGCGTTCACCAGAACTCAGAGCCTCAGGCATCGGCGTACGCGATCCGCGAGCGCGTTTCCTGCCCCTTCGTCGTCTGACGCCCAGTTTCTCTTCTTTGTACAGGCGATAGAGCTTCTTGTGGTTCATCACATATCCTTCGCGCTCCAGCATCACGCCGATCCGGCGGTAACCAAACCGACGCCGCTTGGCCGCGATGGCCTTCATCTCTTTGCGTATCTCAGGATTGTCAGGCGGGCGCTCACGCCGGACATTCTTGGGATCGACACCGACAAGTCGGCAGGCCCGGCGCTGCGAGATGTCATGATCCCGCATCGCCCGGAGCGCTGCTTCGCGCCGCTCATTCGACGTCGTCAACTCTTTCCCAGCAAGTCCTTCAACACGACGTTGTCCAGCATCTGGTCCGCGAGCAGACGCTCTAGTTTGGCATTCTCATCCTCCAACGCCTTCAGCTTGGCTGCATCGGACACTTCCATGCCGCCATACTTGGATTTGAACTTATAGAATTTGCCCTGACTTAGGCCATGCTTGCGGCAAACCTCCGCCGTCAGCATCCCGGCTTCATGTTCTTTGATCATTCCGATGATCTGCGCTTCTGTAAAACGGCTCTTGCGCATCTGTTTGCTCCTTCGAAAGGTTGAGCAAACTTTACATTAAAGTGCAGGAGGGTTCGGGGGGCAGGTCATACCGAGCATTGCTAAATTCGAGATCGTATTCTAATTATGCTCTTTAAGACAGCTCTAATGAGTCCAGAGAGTACGTTACCTTTTGATTTTCGAAAGTCTCGCGGGGCGCCAGCTATATAAATCTGCATTGCAATGTATTGTAACAACCACGACTTAAAACGCAACTTGGCCGCAGCCCGGTAACCACTGAGACGGCGTTCGGATGAGTTAGATATTCTTTCGATTGCTAGATCTCTAAAAATAAAATGTGTAGTTTGTAGATATTCAACTTTTCTTGATTGAGTTAACGCCTCATCATACATTAACCAGTCTTGCGATGCGGGAACATCATGAAAGCTAAGATTATTGACCACGCGCCTTCTAAAAGAGACACCACCTAAAGGGCCAACGATATTCATATATCTCTGCACGTTAGTAAAAAGTTTTGGTTTGTGGACAAGCTTGGCCAGTTCCTCAGACCGAATGACCTCTTCTTTGTCTTGAGTTAGTTTTATTCTTGGCGTTATGACCATATCTAAATTTGGCGTTGTTAAAAAAACCTTTACAATTTCCTCGACCCAGTTATCTGGAAGTAAATCGTCAGAGTCATGAAAGTGAATTATCTCACCTAAACTAATTGTCAATCCTTTTTTTCTTGAAATCGGTGCGCCAACACACTTATCGTTGCGAACGATAGATACGTCAAACGAATATTTAATATGATCCATGCACAAAGGTGGATCAGAGGCGTCGTCTATCACTATTACTTCTAACAAGCTTTTGTATTTAGTTTTCTGCTGTTCTATGGACAGCAGAAGTTCCTCCAATAAATGGTGGCGATTCCTGCAGGGAATAAGAACAGACAAAATTGGGGGTTCAATCATGTATTCCACCTTTATCTTCCTGAGGGAGGGTGTGGGCAAAAGTATACGACTTGGGCGGTATGGTGTTGTCAAGACGCGTTTTGTGTTCATCTTCTAGATGTTGGCCTTCTAAAGCATTTCTTTCGCCCGTTCTTCAATTGACTTTTGCTGGGCTCATTTAAGGGCTCAGCATAGATAAGCGTAGCAGTGCTTAAAACGGTGCAGCGATGGGAGCTTAGTAAAAGCTCTGGTGCCTTATATACTGTGACAGCGGCAAAGCCGGATACGCGCACACTACCCCGAAGTGCGGCTCTTATTTGAAACCAATAGTTTGTAAAATGGTAGGATCTCCTCATAGGAGTAATATATAGCCACCTTGCTCAAGCTGAAGGCGTGAAAATTGAACGTTGGCTGCGGGCTAAGGTGCCCGTGGAGGCAACAAGTGGGCGTTGTCATTCAACAATATTCCGCGAGTTTAAACGGAACCACTTCGGAGACGCGGAACTGGCGCATGTGGTTGGTTACTTTGGCGCTGCTGCCCAGCAATCCGCGTTAAGGCGACACAGCAGACAACGGTAGTTGATCAGCCATAAGGCTCTGTGTCTTTCTGTGGTTGTGTGTATCTAGATAGCTGAACGCCGGAACAAATCGCCTGTCGCATGGGCCATGAAACAACGTCTCCAAGAGAGTGCCCGCAACCAAGTATAGATAGATCAATTCCAAGGAAGGGGTGCGACAGGAACTTTCGTGGTATCTCCCAAGCACCGCGAGGCCCAGGCCGAGATGGGCTCGAATACGGCGCATCTCCAAATTCCACTGTGATGTTAGCTTTCTGTTTCGACCTAACAGTGAAGAGTTCGGCCACTAGGAAGCCGATTTAGCGCGTTTCAAACAACACTTTGGTCAGGGCAACGTCACCTCTTCGGTGAAACTTGTCGGGCGTTTCAAGGTTCTAAAAAAATAGCCGCAGGAAAACAAGCCGCTGATGGATAAGATCGTCGCAGCACTTGCAGCCCTGCCTCTTGGAGCACGCCAATCCATCACCTTTGATCGTGGAACAGAGTTCATGTCTTGGCCTCACTTGCAGGCCGAGATCGGGAAGCGAAACTGGTTTTGCGATCCTGCCGCGCCTTGGCAATAGGAACGGTCGAAAATACAATGTGCCGTGCCAGACAATGGCTGCCACGCATACTGGATATGCGGCAGGTCTCTGATCCAAACTTGAAAGGATCAGTAACCGCCTCACCAACACGCCCCTCAAGGGTCTTGGCTGGAAGGCACGATAATCAACCCCAAAATTCACCGGGTTTAAAGTTGGCTTCTCCGGCCTGTGATGTGCTTGGAGAAGCAGATGAAGAAGTCTCGATTTACGGAAAGCCAGATCCTGGAAATTTTGAAGCAATGATGAGGACTAGAAAATGAAAGAGCTGTTTGAGGTGCCGATCTCTACCGGAAACATGGGATCAGCAACGCAACTTATTACAACTTGTGTTCAGAGTATGACGGTATGGACTCGCCGGTATGTCAGAAATGGAGGCCATGGTTCAGCAGGATCACCGTCTGAAGAAAAGGTATGCCGAGATGGCGATGCAGAACGAGTTGCTTAAGCACGCTGCGGGCAAAGGCCTTGAGGCCGTCTTAGCGCCGGGGGATGGTCATGAATGCAATCAATCTGCGTGGTGTAAGCATTGCGCTTGCCTGCCGAACGTTCCAGACCGGCGAGAGTTGCTATCGTTGTGAGCGCAAACTGTTCGACGAAAATGCGGAGATCGCGGACCGGCTGGTTCGGCTGGCAACAACGCATCTAACTAGGAGCTTCGGCTTGTATTTCCTTTACTTGTGCATTGTCAAAGGCTTTCCCCGGATTACCAAGAGCTTCGTCCAAGAAGGGGCGACAGTCTCGGAACTCTCTGCACGCTCGGACCTTTCACCGGCCGCCTATGCCGACGTTGCAGGGCACTGGGCGAAAATGGGCGCAACCATCATTGGCGGCTGCTGCGAGGTTGGCCCCGCTCATATTGCAGAACTCGTGCGGCGTTTGACCTGAACGCCAGAGACGCTGCAGAAGGGGGCTTCGGGTAAAGCACAGTTTGGATGGGGCGCTTAAACACAGCCTGCAAAGCCTCCAAGCAAAGAGGCAATCCCGCCTGATACGCAAAATCCGCGCGCGGGCGGCACGTAACCGGACCACGCTGGGTGAGGCGGAGATTCTCATCCGCGATGAGGACAGGCAGCAGGAGCCGGAGGAGAGCGGCGCAACCACCTCGCTCGCCTCCCTCAACCGCGACCTGACAACCGCCCAGGAAATCACCCGGGACGAAGAAGAATATCTCCGCGTCTATATCTCCGACGAAGCGGTGCGGGTCGTTCAAATCGGGATCACGGAAGCAATCAAGTCGGGCGGGTTTGTGGATACCTATCTGCTCGACAAGCAGCTGACCGAGGATGAAAGGCACCAGAACAAGCAGAGCATTCTAGCGCTGCGGCTGGCTACAAGGCTGCAACATAACCTGCGATCTTAACATAACTCAAGCCCGAGCCGTTCGGGACGACTGCTCCAAAGGCATTAGGGCTGGTGGCGGGAGTCCAATCAAAAGCCAGGGACCTCGCGGTGGATACACCAAAGGTAGTGAAACATGTACCAGTGAAGCGAAGTGAGGTACGGCAATGTGCTTAGTTTTGCCTCAGCCGGCGTATGAAACTAGACAAGATTTTCTTTCTTCAGCCCGACTAAGGTGCTGGCGGGCATTAACCTAGACGCACCACGCGATGGGAGCCAATTTGCCCAAGGTGATTCTCGATTAACCGATTAACTTCCATGAGTGAAATGAGAGGTGCGTTTTTTGACCCTGATACTATACTTCTAAATGAATTAACATGATTAATCATCGCATTGATTATTGATATCGATAATCTAAAAAAAACTAATTCTCACTGCGTCTGAGAGAATTCTAGTTTTACAACCAATAGAAAACCACTTGCCTTACGCTGAGTAATATTAAATAAAATTAGAATAATTTACGATCTAATACTATTGTAGAAAGTTGATAAACATTCATATTGCTGGTATCTCGACACTCGGTCCAGTAGAGGAAGCCCATCTCATACAATCGATGGGCTCTTGGCTATCAAGGAGTGTGTCATGTCAAACATTGAAAATAGCACTTCAAATACTCAGGAAGAAGTCCGGGAAGACGTATCCAACACGACCGATGAAGTAAAATCTGTCGATGCGACTGTTCAACATGAAGAAAACCACGATGATCTGGACGACCTAGATGATCTGGACTTCGATCTTGAAGATGTTGAAGACAAGATCGCTCCCCTCGCTCTTTAGCCGGTTTCGAGCAGCTTAATAGCTGGGCAACTTCCGGCTTCAAATCATAGTGTGGAGCAATCTCATGAAGTTGATGATTATCTCTGGTAGCCCGCGCATGGGCTCCCAGTCGGGTAAGCTCGCCCATTTACTTGCAAAACGTCTATCCAGGCGGCGTAAAGAGGTGACTTGCGCTGTGTTAGACCTTGCAGAGCCAATCCTGCCAGAGCTGACGGACGATGTTTTCAAATCCCCGCCAACGCCGGGGTCACCTTGGCACAGCACCTTGGGTGACCTTTCTGATGCGGACGGCTTTGTGGTCATCACACCCGAGTTCCACGGCATGGTACCACCTGGTTTGAAAACACTGTTCATGCTGTCTGGAGAGGGGCCGTTTTGTGACAAACCAGCCTTGCCGGTGGGAGTTTCGGATGGCATGGGCGGCGTCTGGCCCATCGCGGAATTGCGCGTCTCCAGCTTCAGGGGAAATCGGCTCTGCTGGATCCCTGATGACGTGGTGGTGCGGCGCGTGAGCGACGTCAACGCCGCAACGGAACGGGCTTTCACCGAGCCGTCGCAGAAGTTTCCCGCCATCTGGGCGCGTTTGGATGCTTCCTGTGATCTTCTCATTGGTTATACCCGGGCGCTTTCAGAAGCGCGCAAGGATGGGGCCATTCAGAGAAAACACAAGGAAGCGGCATAGCGCTGCTGTTCCGCTTGTCCATTTGATTTTGAGGTACGCATGAAAACGGCGCCCGACTGGCTGCGACTTGCCCGAAACCACGATTATCGTTTGCTGTGGCTGGGACAAACCATCTCCACCTTTGGCGAATCCATCTATCAGGTCGCGTTTTATTGGCTCGCCTACGAGATGACAGAAAGCGCGTGGCTGGCGGGTCTCGTGGTGTTTTGCGCCAGCGCCCCTTACCTACTGTTCGGATTGATCGGCGGCGTTTACGCGGACAAATGGAACCGCAAGTCATTAATGCTGTTTTGTGATCTGATCCGAGCAGTTGCCGTGGCGGTTGTGCCTGCGTTGGCGCTGGCAGGCATGTTGACGGTCTGGCACTTGGCATTGATTGCATTTGTCTTGACAAGCGCCCGCTGTTTCTTTCATCCGTCGTTGAATGCAGCGGTTGCTGGTGTCTTGGATGATGACACCCGGGCCCTTGGGGTGTCCCTCGTGGAGGGCGGTTTTCGGGCTGCGCGCCTGATTGGTCTGGCACTTGGTGGCATTCTCATCGAGCTTTGGGGCGCAGATCAGCTCTACACCATCGCTATTGTAACCTTTTTTGTTTCCATTGGTTTTGTAGTGCCGCTGCGCAATGTCGGCCATGCCGAAGGTGAGGAGTCCGAAGACAACCTGCTCGGTGCTCTTGGTGGCACGCTGCGCTTTCTGCAGGGCCATAGAGATTTGTTCTGGGGCATCATCTTGTTTGGTGTCGGCCTGATGTTTGTTACGGGCCTGGAGCGTGTCGCGCTGCCGCACGTGGCAGACCAGAACTGGGGCGCAGGAGCCAGTGGCTTTGGTTGGGTTCTAGCCATGATCACCATCGGCTACGTTTTTGCGTCCCTTGTGATCGGCCGTTTGCAAATCAAAAATCCATCGCTTTACATTTTCGGCGGATGGGCGCTTTGGGGCGTCTTTTTTGCCGCGCTTGGACTCTCTGAAAACATCTGGATAGCGCTGAGCTTCGCCCTGCTGGTAGGCGCTGTAGAAGCGGTCGTGGATATTCCGCTTGTGGTGCTGATACAAACAAAAACGCCCGGTAACCGAATGGGCAAGGTGTTCAGCATGTGGTCCACCATCGCTTTTATCGGCGAGAGCTTGAGCGCGCTCATGATTGGTGCGTTGATCTCCCAGTCTACCGCCCCAGCTGCATTCATCATGTGCGCTGCCGGGACTGTGGCCATGGCCATCTTTGGACTGATTGCAAGCCGTTCGCGCGCTTCAGACGAACCGCAGGCCCTTGAAGGGGGCAAGTCATGACGATGACAGCCTCCCTTGCAACACCGGCGCCGGAGCCGTTCAGTTCGGGTGACGAGAGTGCTCACGAGGAAGTACGGTGGAAAATGATAGATCCCTTGTGGGATCCGGCTTCTGCAGAGTTCGCAGCTGCCCTGAGTAACGTCTGGGCGGGAGTAAAGCGGAGCCGAGAAGAGTTTGCTCGTTTCGCCAAGCAAGTAACGGCTGGGGCGCTGTCTGCCACCGCGCTGGAGCGACTTGATGCGGACTGGTCAGAACAGCGAGAGAGCATTCAGGAACTCTATGTGTTTTTGGAGTGCAAGCGCTCTCTTGGCGAAAGTTCCAAACACTTGATGAAGAATGCGGAACGTATTCGGCGCATTGCTACTGCGCATAAAAGTGCCCCTACGGAGTTTGTAGGGGTGATGCTCAAAGCAGGCCGGAGCGCCTCAGATTTATTCCCAAAAGGCGTGCCTGAAGAGGTTTTGAAGCGCTGGCAGAGTTGGGAAAGGGACGAGGAAAAAAGCAAGCGCAATGAACAGACAGACCGGCTCGGTGGACCCGGCTACAGACAGTGGTGGCAGGCCTACCGTGACACTCGAGCGCAGCTTTGTTTCCATCTGCCTGAGGACGGGATAGCCGATAACCAAGTCTCTGTGGTGGAGGCGACCCGCTTGTTGGCGCACCCGGTTCGAAGCACTCGAGAAAGGATCTTCACAAGCGTGGAAACAGCTTGGCAGCCGCATCGAACCATGGCAGCCCACGCTTTGACCGGCCGCATTGCATGGCGATGTCGAGCGGCTGAGATCAAGGGCGAAGATCGCTGGCAGGAGGCCCTTGCTGAAACGTCCCTCTCGCGCGGCGCAGTTGAGCGTTGTCTTGAGGCTGCAAACGCCCTTCGAGTTGACGCTCAAGCAGCGCTGACGGCTCAAGCGCACATGGCAGGCTACGAGAGGCTTGCACCTTGGGATCTGGATGCTTCCAGCCACTGGGTTGGTCCGGTTCCACTAAACGAGGCGCTGAGGGATACCGAGCGGGCGTTCAATGCGGTTGATCCGGAAATGGCTGGGTTTTTCCGTCTGATGATGCAAGAGGGCTGGCTCGATGCCAGACCTCATCAGGCAGGACGCAGAACAGCGGACTTTCAAACCTCGATTGCCCGACGCGGCGTGCCACTCGTGCTCGTGAGCTATGATGGCCATGCTCTGAACGCGATCCGCATTGCCCATGAAACCTCGCACGCACATCATTTCTGGTGCATAAAAGATCTGCCCATGGAGCGGCACTATGTGCCAACGGCCTCCGCAGAGACAGTGGCATCGTTTGCCGAACTTCTGCTGCGTAGCCAATGGCAGCGAAGCGGGGCGAACAGTTCTCAGCACCCATGTGCCCAGTTCCGCCGCTACGCGTGGATGGAAGCGCAGGCCTTTATCGCCTTTGCGCTGATGCTGCCTGCCAACTTTACTTTTGAGAGGCAACTGACCGATGCGCCTTTCGCTCATACACCAGAGGAACTGGATCAGCGTTTCACGAAAGTCTGGTTGCACTGGTTCGGAGAGAACAACGTCAGCCCAGATGTGAGTGCGTGGTATCGCAAACCTGTATTCATTGCTTCTCAGTTTCATGGCTTGCCCTACATTGCCGGCTTTTTTCTTGCACACTTTCTTGAGGCGCAAAGACAGGCTTTAGGACCTCAGTTTGCTGGCGCCTACACCAGTCTTTTGCGCAGCATGGCTCAAAGCGACATCAATACCGCTTTCAAAACAACTTTTGGTGCTGATCTGGAAGAGGAGGCCGTGTGGGAAACGTGCCTGAGCGTGATGCGGGGCCGATTGAACCAACTGATGACAAGTGTCCTCGAGATGCCTGGGGAGGCTGCATCATATGCTTGATCAGCAATCCGCTTCTCACCAACAAAAAGCCCATGTCCGAGCTAGATGGCAATTTGGCCCTGAATTTGTTCTACGTTCTCCGGGCTTTCCGATGGAGGTGCTTGAACTTTTTCGCATGCAGGACACCTTGGCAACCCTGCTGGAAATGGGTGCTAAAGACGCGAAGACGCAACAGGATTATAGCGAAGAAAATCAACGCATTTTGGACAGTATTGGGCGTCTCTTGCAAAGGCAGGATATTCGCCAAGCGCTGTTTGTCTCAAGCCCGGATGTTTATCGCAACGCGGTACCGAAAGTTGAGCGAGCGCTTGCGAAATCCCATTTCAACTCTGATGCGCGGCGGGCGTTACGTACCGTGTTTGCCTACCTCCAGCGCTTCGCAGCCAAGAACGAGACCACAAGCTTTTTTGGTGCACTGAACTATGGCCGGATAGATGACGGTTGGGATGGCTGGGCAAGGCTTGAAACCACCGTAGATCGGAAAGAGGGGCCGGGGCTCGCCATGGGCGAGGATCTTGTTACTGAACGCCGCGTCTTTTTAACGTTTTGGGCCCTGTCGGCGCTTGCCGAAAAAATCGCTGAAGAACCTGAGTTCAGGAGCGCGTTGCCATTGCACCTTAATCCCATGGTCATCCTGAATGCGGATGGGTTGACTATGCCGGATCAATCCCATCGCCCGTTGCCACCTTGGGCGGTTGCAGTAATGGAGGCCATTGAAAACGGCCAGACCCGCAGCCAAATCCAGAAAACGCATGGCCCGCGCTCTCAGATTCTTATCGACAAGTTGGTTGATTCCAGCATTTTGCGGCACGGCCCTATTGCTAGCTCCTCGCGCCTTGACGCCTTGGAAGAGTTGCTTGCCGTGGTCAGTGATTTGCCAGAAGGGTCCACACGCGACAGGTGGGTTGAGCGACTGACAGCGTGGCAACGGTGGTGCGCGCAGATGAGCGCAGCGTCCTTCCAAGAGCGGCAAAAGCTGCTCGAAGAGGCAGCCTTGCAGTTTGAAACGCAGACCGGCTTGTCAGCATGGCGCGGAACCGGCGCGATGTATGAGGACCGCACCATCTACTATGAAGAAGCACGTGGCAGCATCCGTGAGCTGACCTTTGGCCGCCGTCTTCATGAGGATCTTGTTCAACGGGCGGAGCCCTCTTTGCAACTCTCGGCAGCCATAGGGAATGCGCAATGGGAAGCCTTGCAACGCTCTGCCCGCGCCGTCTTCATGCATCTCTCACCGAATGGCACACCAGTGCCAGCCCCTCGGTTTATCGATGCAATGAAGGGTGAGGTGCCAACAATGCCTGCGGTGGGCACAAACGAGGTGCAACGCCGTCTGGAAGAGCTGGTCTCCAATCAATCTGCAGATGCGGACGGGTGCGTGCGCATTGCCCCAGAACAGTTGATGCTGAAGGAGATTGAGGGGCCGCGCTACTCGCTACTTGATGTCTTCATCGGAGCAAAGGACATGGACGCCTTGGCTTCTGGGAACTATGAGCTCTTTGTTGGCAAGATGAACCATCATCTATTGCTGAACTCGTGGCTGACCACCTTTTTGCCAAGCCGGGATGAGTACTCATGCCAGCTCAACAACAGGCTGAATGAAGCGGGCCTGAGCGAACTTACCGCCCTTCAAGTGCGGCGGCGCAATAAAGGTTTCTATAGTTTCCCCGGTGAGCGCCTCGTTTACTCAGATCCTATTGGCCGTTTCGACAAGGCTGACGGTGTCAGGGCGACATCTCTTGCGCGCGCTGAAGTCGGCCTTGATGATGAAGGTGTGGTGCGGTTGATGGTTGGCGGCAAGCCAATACCGCTCTACCTGACGTTGTCAGACCATCAAAAATACCCACCGTTCGCCGCGCTAGCCCTGCCTTGGCTGGCCGCGCCAGAGATTGATCTTGGACAGCACACGCCACGCATTTACTTCGGCGACTGCGTGATACAACGGCAACGTTGGTCCTTTGCTGCGGAAGCTCTCAACGACATTACTGAGATGTCAGGCGTTGCTTTGCTCAAGGCAGCGCAAACCTTCCGGCAAACATATGCACTGCCCGAACGGGTTTTTGCAAAGGCAGACGCAGAACGCAAACCCATCTACGTGGATTTCGCCGTTGAGCATTGTTTGGTGATGCTCGCTAATCTGCTCAAACGCAGCACCGCAGTACGTTTTGAGGAAATGTACCCTGATGCGGAGAGCCTTTGGTTGACGCAGGGAGGTGGTCGCTACCCGTGTGAGCTGCGAATTCATGCGATTTACCCCGGTCCAGTAGCGAAAGTACCAGAGACGACCAGAGCAATTGCAGGCGCCAAGCTCGCTGCTGGCGCGGAAATCGCTTAGAGGAGGAAGACCGTGAGCGCAGAACTCCAGGAAACAGATTTGCCCGCCACTACAACCATAGGTGGAAAGTGGTTTGAAGCGCTCAGGTCTGAGGTTGCAGCGGGGCACCGACAACTGTTCATCAACCCGCACGCACGTGGCGGACCAGAGGCATTTGATGAAGCAATTGAGCAGTTGAAGCGCGAAGGTGAACTGGTCGATGTTTGGAGCTTTGCACCAAATCACACTGCACCCTTTCAAGGACTTGCTGGACTGGTAGCCAGGTTCCTGCCCAGCTTGTCCAAGGAATGCGAAGGGCTTGTATCGGGCAAAGCTGCAGAGCTTACCGCTGTGAACTTGCATGTGACGCCGGAGGACCTGACGTTCATCACAATGGACGCGCTAGCGCTTCCAGCTTCCGAACGCCGCCTTTCCCGTGAGAGTGAATACACGTTTCGCATAACCAACGGCCTTGCGCGACTGGTCGTGGAAGGATTGGAGAAGACAGCTGCTTTTGTGGGCCAGAGACTCTGGATCTTTGTTCCTGACGTAACGCAAATCGACAGGGTGAGCCTGCTGTCACTCAATCAGTTACTCCAGTTCGTCAGTCAGAAGATAATAGTGGTTTATGGCGGTCCTTCCTCATTGAACGAACTGACGCATTGGGGGACCCAAGAGGTCTTGACAACTGAGCCAGCGTCGACCGCCGAACGACGCAAGT
The DNA here is from genome assembly GCF_028737195.1 of Pseudovibrio exalbescens. Lineage (GTDB taxonomy): Bacteria > Pseudomonadota > Alphaproteobacteria > Rhizobiales > Stappiaceae > Pseudovibrio > Pseudovibrio zosterae. The sequence continues at coordinate 100,744 of NZ_JAQZAJ010000006.1, forward strand.
TCCTCAAGTCATTCCTGTGCCACCACGAGCCAACGCCACTTGGCACCATGGAGCCCGAAGAAGGCCGGCCCAGCCCGCTTGCCCCACTCCTTCTTGATGTTGATAGGTTCAGCGAAGACAGTTTGTTCGAGGCCATTCAAGTTGGTCAGTATGATCTGGCGCTTTCTGTCTTGGAACATCCCGACTTTGAGCTCGAGGCAGAGACAAGGGCGCGGCTCTTGGGTCTGGCGCATGCCTACATCGGTAACTTTCAATTTGCTCAAGAGATCTATCACCGGGCCATGAGCCAGGCGAAAGACCCGGTCATGAAAGCCCGCTTTTGTGTGTACACTTCGTTGCTCTCGGCAAAACGCCTCTCTGAATATGACAGGACGATTGCCCTGATCGATGAAGGCCTTGCGGCCTTAAAGGGTCATGGTGAGGCGGCGGCGTTGCTCGAAACTGGATGGTTGTTGAATGTTCGTGCGCTGGTAATGTTTCGTACCAAGCGGATCGAAGAAGCGGCCGCCATTTGCAGGGAAGCCATTGCAACCATCAAGCCTCTACAGGGCAGTGATGCACTTCACCTCAAAATCAACCTCATTTCCAACATGAGCATCCTGTTTGAGGCAGATGGCAACCTCCGTAAATCTCTGGCGGTGTGGGAACGATTTGAAGCCTTTAACACAGGACCAGCTCGTGCGTTGTTTGCCAAGATCTACCACTTTCGGAAAGCTGGCCTGTTGTTCGGGCTTGGGCAAATCGACATGGCAATGGACCAGTACCTGGCATCCTGGCACGAGGCGCAGAGTATTCACGACACCTTCCACTCAGTGGTCATTGCTCAAACCCTCGGCAAGGCGGAGTTCCAGAGGCGGCGGTTCGAAGCTGCTGCAATCTGGTTTGAGCGGGCTGAGACAGAAGCCAAACGATGCGCCGACCATGCAGCAGCGAACAAATCGGCCGCCGCACGCTCCTTAGCACTCAAAATGGCGGAAAGATCGCGTGACGATCCCTCTGAGGTCGCGATCTCTGACTGCGAGGAATGGCTCCACCGTGCCCCGGAAACCAAGCTGGGGCGCCCTTTCTACCTTTATCATATTGCTGCTTAACGTCATGAAATCACAAGATTCCCATTGGCAGATCATACCCGACATGGTGGTGCGTCACGCAGGTTTCGCTTTTGACCGCCTGACAGCTCTTCGCATGAACAAGACAGCTAATGAGCTGGACGTTCTTGTTGCGCTTGAACTTGAGAGGGAGCAACTGAAAGCCAAATTGCTGGCAACGGGTTTTGTCTCCGCTGTTGATCGGGTGAAAAACGACAAGGCAGAGTTAAAACGGCTCTCGCGCGCCAGAACAAAGGTGGGACGAGGTACATTCGATCGCATGGCATTGGCTGCGTGGGGAGATAGCCAGTCAGATCAGGATTTTGCTGAACAACTATCGGCGTTTGCACAGCTGACGGAACAAATTCGTGATGCTGAAAAGATATCGCAGGATGCGTTCGAAAGTGAAAGGCCACTGACCACACAAACAATTCGTCAGCTCTATGCAGAAGATCCTTGGTTGGCAGAAGCAATCTACATATCCAACCCGGACCTCTACGAGAAATCGTTCAAGCGGTTTGTTGAAGGGCGGGAACGCCGAAAGGCACAAGAGCGACGCCTTGCTCTTTATCTCCATCGCGTTTGCGCGAAAAACGAAACGGCAAGCTTTTTTGGCCCGATGAACTATGGCGTTTTCAACGCGGACCATGAAGAGCCTGTCCGTATACGGAAAAACGGCAAAAAACTGAGTGAACGCCGCGTATACTATTCGTTCTGGATGGTGGAGGCGCTGGCTAAAGCCATTGCAGCCGATCCAAAGGTATCGGCAGGCTTGCCTGTGCGGCTGCACCCCTTGCTGGTTCTACAGACCGAGGGAGATGCTCCAAGCGCCTCGTTCGCCGGAACACCGTTAAAGTTGCCAGCCAGGGTGCTTGAGGCTTTTCAGCAAGTCGAGACTTGTTCCAGCTTAGAGCAGCTGCGCAAGGCCATTGGCGATGAACGGCTCTTGGACAAGATACTCGGTCGATTTGTGCTGGCTGAGATATCGCTGCCCTCAACTGTGTTCAATCCAATGGCAACGCTCGAACAAATGCTGCGCGAAATGCCATTGGAGAGCCGTGTGCAGGAAACATGGCTCCCTGTGCTCAGCCATTTCAACGTTGAGTTGGAACGCCTCGCTGGCGCTGATGTGGACACCCGCGCGCACATCACGCGAGAGATTGAACAATTTTTTACAAAAGTGACCGGTGTGGAGGCACGGCGAAAGGGTGGAGAAACCTATGCCGACCGCACATTGATGTATGAAGAATGCAGCGGCACGCTTGATGAGTTCTCATTCAATACGTCGTTCACAGAACAGATGATGGAACGCTTGCAGCCCGTGCTCAAGCTGCTCACGATCTACGGACATGTAGGACACCGGTCAAATTTGGAGCGCGCACGACTGGCGTTCGATCAGATTGCGGAAGAGCGCACTCGCATTCCGTACCTGGAGTTCATTTCAGGCATTGATGCCCTAGAGAACAGTGGTGCCTTGCCCGATGCCGGTGCCGAAGTGCGGGGTTTCTTGGCCCAACTGAGCGCGCTGGTAAAAGAGCGGCAGCAGGACGGCGTTTCGCGGCTGAGGGCTGAAGACTTTACCCAGTTTGCGCATCTGGATACGGGATTGGCGGTGCACACGTCTCCGGATCTTATGCTGTGCGCCCCAACGCAACAGGACCTGAGCGATGGTCGCTATCAGATCGTTATGGGGGAAGTGCACCAGTTCCTCGCAATGTGGGGGTCGCAATTCCTGTTTCATCATGATGCCAAAAGCGTGCGCCGCAGGGTCGAAGATCACATAGGCCAACTGGATGGGTATGGCAATCTTGCTACGGTTCTCAACGCGCGTCGGCACAAAGGCCTGATCAACGATGGTTTCCCCGGTACCTTCATTGAACTGACCGGACTAGCAGGAGAGGGCACGGATCGAGTGGCGATCCGCGACCTGGATGTGGTACGCACCGCTGAAACAACGGACCCAGTATTGCACTTGGTCAGCCGTAAAGATGGACGACAGTTCAACCTTTATCACGCTGGGGATGACAAACTTCACCTGTGGGCGTTCTCGGTGCCACCGCTTGCTGCACCGCCCGTTCGTTTTGAAGGGTATACGCCGCGCATCCTGGTTGGAGATGTCGTTTTTCAGCGAGCCCGCTGGGAGGTAACCCGCAAAGAGTTGCTCGACAATCTGCACGAGCCCAACGAGTTGCAGATCATGCTCGCATTGCGGCGCGTTTGCCGACGGAATGGCATCCCAAATCTCAGTTTTGTTCGCGTGCCATCCGAGAAAAAACCCTTGTTCCTTGATCTTGATAATGTGAACGCATGCGCCAGCGTAATTCAGGCGCTTGGGGAGGATGAACGCCTTACATTTGTAGAAATGCTCCCCAACGACAAGGAGCTGTGGCTTTCAGACGCCGAGGGGAGCTACAGCGTAGAGATCCGCGGCACATGCGTCCGCCCTCGTGTTGAGACGGGGGTTGCCTCATGAGCGTGATCCTTAACACCTCATCAGCCGATGGAGAGACGGCCCATCGACATACCACCTCTGCGCCTGAGCTTGTGCATCTCAGCCCGCAATGTGAGATTTGGCGGCATTTCGTTCTGCGTTCAGCAGGTTTTCCGTTCGATCTCTTGAACCGTATTTCGCTTGATGAAGATACGATAGAGCAAATTGATCTTCTGGATCGCCATGAAATGGAGCTTAATGAGGCTCAGCAGGACCTCAAGGTCCGCTTGTTACCCGAGTTGTTTGATGTTCTGAAGTCCGGATCAGCCGATAGGGCTCGTCCCTTGCGCAAAGACCTCAATCGTCTGAACAAGCAGGCACAACGTGGCGAACCGCTGCAAGGAGTTGAGGGGTTCATCGAAGCATTGGCCGCAGAGTACGGCACGGATGCAGGATTGCGTGACTGGGCCAAAAACTATGGGGCACTGCAAAATGCCATGCGGCCGCTCCAACGCAGCACGACTTCAGCTTTCGAGAGTGCGTTTGCCGAAAGCCGTCGTGCGTTATGGGATCAGGCTTCTCAATCAGATTTCAAGCAAGCCGTCTTTCTCTCGAATGCAACTCTGGCTGACTTGTTTACTCGGCTGGAATGCCCAGAAGGCAAGGAAAGAAACACCAAAGCGCGTCAGCGTGAGAACACGCTTTGGATGTATCTGCAGCGCTTTGCTTCAAAGAATGAGACCAACAGCTTCTTTGGCCCAATCAACTACGGCCGTATCGACCAAAATGCAGACGACGCGCCTGCACTCAACTTGAGCTATCAGGCCAAACGCCGGGTCGCCTATGCCGCAGAATGGTTGGTCGCAGAGATTCTTGACAAGATCTCGAAGGAGCCGGATCTGAAGGCAATCCTGCCTGTTGTGTTACAGGGACCAAGGCGACGCCACCGGGAAACCGATTGGATCCACGAAGGCATGTCGCAGCGAAAACTGGCGCAAGTACTCGGCACGAGCGAGGCATTTGTCGAACAGCGCCTTACACCGCTTGTTGAGCAAGGCTTCGCCACGCGAAGATTGACCGTTCCCTCGGCAAGGGTCGACCAGCTGAGCGCGCTTATCGAAGCGCTCTTGGCCTTAGAGCCTGCGACTACGGCTGAAACCAGAGTGAGGGCGGATTGGCTGGCTTTCGCGTACCAGATCAACGATGCCCGTTTGGCCTTTGCTGAGGCGGACGAAGCGCAAAAACGGGATCTCTTGGAACGCGCAGAGCAGCTTTTTTCTCACAAGCTAGGGGGTGCAGCACGGCGCAATGAAGGGCGCATGTTCCGCACCCGCCAACTGTTCTATGAAGAGGGATTTGGCGGCGCAAACTTGCATCTTGCGCAAAGCGCCTTGGATCCTATCACTGAAGACCTGGAAGCACTGGCGCTGGCCTGCAGGGTCAACACGCACTGGCTGCACAAGATCCACATGGCACGGTCCATGGCACAATATGACCTCTGGTTTCCGGGCCGTGAACGGGTGCGTTTTGATCAGTTTGCCAAGAGGATGATGCGTGTTGATGCCGGCGAGGCAGCGGCCGCGCTGATCAGTGACGAGACACGCGCCCTCGTGAGGGCACATGACGGTTTCAGGGCAAACTGGTTTGAAATTCTGGAACGGGTAAGTGCCACAGAAGAGTGGCCGCGAGATCTGCAGCAACAGCTAGCAAGCGATCTTGAGCTTGATCCTGTGTGGTTCATGTCACCGGACCTTCTTATTGCCGAAAGTCTGGCAGGTGGCGAGCGACAACTTCAATGGGTTCTGGGTGAAGTACACCATGGCATCACCATGGATGGTTGGATGTTGGCTCTTCATCAATCCCATGATGAACTGCGTGGCCAGCTTGACGCCATTGTTCAAGAGCGAACGGGGCTAGATGAAAGGCTGGCGGCCAATCTTGTATTGGCGCGGCACATGAAGACTTCGCCGCAAGTCTACCCCGCATTGAATGTTGAGTTGACTGGAACCGCGCCCAACCGAACATCCGCCAAGTCCTTGGGGTTGGCAGATCTTCACGTAATACGGGAGCGAGAACGTCTGGTATTGCTCGATCCCCAAAGCCAGCGCGAGGTCAGTTTCCTGCCGCCAGCATTCGGTTTCGATCCAATGGCATACAGGCCGTTCGAGCTGTTTTCCTACCCAATTTTGCGTCTGCCTGAGCCACTGCCTTCTGAGAGGGATTTCTCGCCACGACTGGGACGTCACGCTTTTATCTTCAAGCGGGCGGAATGGACGATCGCCGCCCATGATTTGGCGCAGGTCAAGGCACACAAGGCTTTGATGGAGCGCTTTCGTGCCATGCGCCAGTTGGCGTCAGAGCGTTTCATTTCGCAGTTCAGTTTTGTCAAAATTGAAAGCGAACCCAAACCAATTCTGATGGACCTTGAGAACCCATTGTCTGTAGAGGCTGTGCTCGGTGCGGCCCGTGGTGACGGTGCATTGCGCCTGAGCGAAATGCTGCCAGATGGTGACCGCCTTTGGTTCAGCGGCCCAGATGGCAGGTCCTACACCAGCGAACTGCGGATGCTGATGGTGGGAGGAGCCAGCTCATGAGAAAATGGAAGCTTGCACCGCATTTTCTGATCCGCTCCGCCGGGTTTCCGCTCGAACTTCTTCAAGGTCTGAACTGCTGCCAGACCGCACAGATGGTCGATCGATTGCTGAAGGAAGAACAGCGACTGGAGCAGCTTGCACAAGAGATGGCTTCAAGGTGGATGGAGCTTCCCAAATTGCCCGGCCTCAAGCGAAAGAGTTTGTTCAAGTCACTTGCGGGCAAGGCCGCGTTCTCCCAAGAACGACTTGAGCTGGCAGCGGCCGAGCCTACGCTCAAGGCGGATATGGTTGCCTGGAATGAAGCCCTCTCAGCGCTGCCCCCACTTCAACAGGAAGTAGAGCAGACATTGCGTCAAGAATTGCTGGCCGCACGCAAGCACTTGACGAACGCGTTTGACGATCCGCTGCTTCACGAGGCTGTGTTCCTCTCAAGTCCCAGCATGTACAAGAACGGGCTTGAAAACCTGTCAGCACCGGCGGAAGAACGCACCAGTGCTGTCCGCCGACAGGAGCGACAACTTGCATTGTACCTGCAACGGTTTACCGCAAAAAACGAGACGACCAGCTTTTTCGGGCCGATCAACTATGGCAAGGTACTTCATCACGCCAGCCCCGAGGAGGCGGAGACTTGGCCAATCCGCTACTCACTCTCCGCTGAGGGGGTGAAACGCAGGGCCTTTATGGCTTTTTGGGCCGTCAAGGCGTTGGCGACAACGATTGCCAGCCATCCAACGGTACGCACTGGGTTGAAGCCGGTGTTGGTGCCGGGGTGCACGGTGCGAGAGGATGGTACGCTCTGGATAGCGGCAGCAAACCGGAGCGTAAAGCTCTCCAGGCAACAACGTGAGGTACTGAGTTGCCTCAACAAGGGCTGGTCACTTGGTGAACTGGCACGGGAAGCTGACCTCTGTCCAGAGGCTCTGGAGGACGTGCTACGGCCCTTTATGGAAAAACGTCTGGTTGAGATGGGCATCCATGTGCCAATGCAGGAAGCGGATGCTCTGCAATGGCTGAAAGACTGGCTAGACGCACTTGACATTGACGATGAACAGATCAGCATCTGGCGAGACTTGTTGGGCATGCTTTGCCGAAAAAAGGCACTCTATCCCCTTGCCGATGCGCCACAAAAACAGGCTCTCTTGAAAGAAGCAAACGAGCTGTTCACCAAGTTCACGGGGCAGGAGTCAAGCCGAAATCAAGGTTCCATCTACGCAGATAGGTTTCTGCTCTATGAAGAGGGTGTGGGGCCTCTTGAACATGGCGAAATGGCCTCGGCGTTTGCAGAAAAAATGACGGCAAACCTAGCTCCCTTACTCGATATCTGGGCTTTGGCTGGCCAGCAGCGCTCAGCGTTTTTGAAAACGCTTGGCAAACAGATTTATCAATCGCTCTACGGTGAAAGCACGGCCCAGGTTCCTTTTGCCAAATTCATGCGGGATGTGCTGGGCCATGAAAAGCTGAAAGAGTGGGAGAGTGAGGCCGCATCCTTTCAGTCAGCTGTTGCGCAACACCTAACAAATGAGGAGCTCCTTGAGCGCCTTGGGGATCGATACAAAGAAGACGGTATCGAAGTGCTGAAAGTGCCGGGATCCAGTTTGGTGGCGGCAGCTAAGCAGCTCGCTGACCAGCAGCATGATCAAACGCCTCTGATCTGTTCACCGGACATAATGATCGCCAAAACACCAGCAGGTGCTCCGCGCATGGTTTTGGGGGAGGTGCATGATACAGCCATGGTGTGGGGATGGGCCCTCGGCCTGCATCCTCAGCACCCCAAACCGCAAGAGGAAATGTGGGCTTTTCTGGCGCCAATAAGCGGCCCGAATTGCGCAAACATTGCCGGATCTACTCGGCTGAAAATCACACCATTTCGGTATCCCGGAGTGACTATTCCTGTATCTGCCGGAGCCGATACAGATGGCGTTGAAACTATCGACCTTTCCGAGGTTTGGGTGAGGGTACAGCATGACGGCCTTGCATTGATGCACGACGCGAGTGAGGTCCCGCTCGCCCTCTTTAATGGGGAGCTGTCTTCTTTATTGCATCAAATCTTTGCGCTGCCACGCGTGGTACCTTTCACCATTTCGTTCGGCGCGTTTACGCCTCGCATTGAAGTGGATGAGATCGTTCTGCAGCGGGCGCGCTGGATCCTTGATCGCACTGAGTTGGGGCTGGACAGCGGCAGTGGAGGCGATACCAGTGCCTTGATGACAGGTGTGCGCCGCGCGCAGCTGAAAGCCGGGCTGCCGGAACAAGTCTTTGCGAAAATTCCCGGTCAGCCCAAACCGGTTATGGTCGATTTCCGCAGCCCTTTAAGTCTGGAGTATCTGGAGGCGCTAATGCCGTCAGAAGGACACGCGGTGCTCACCGAGATGATGCCGGATGACAACGGACTCTGGCTTGATGTGGGAACAGGCAAGCCCCATACCGCCGAAATTCGCTGCACCTATGCCGCTGTTGCAGAGCACGAAGCCTCTTGACAAAATTGGAGCCAAGCATGTTGCAATCAATCCAGAACTCGCAAGTCTTGACCTCACCTCAGGCTTACTTTGTGCCCGTTGCCCTTGAGCCTGATCGAGCAGAGGCTAGGCTCTTTGAACAGGTTCCGACCGCAAAGCCCTTGGTGCTGCGCGTTCGACCTGTGGTTGGCGACGCAACACTTGGCTTCGGCAGCATTGCCCCCTTGGTCGCCCGGGCTTTTTCCTGGGCGGAAGCAGATCCCGAGAACAAAGAGTTCTTGCAAAGCATTGCGGCCGAACTGACTTGGCTCTTCCCTGAGCTGAGAAGTAAGGACTTCTCCAAAGCAGCGCCTGAGCTGACCGAGATTGCAATAGCGCCATCCCGGCGACGCTTGCACAAGGAGTCCGAACAAATTTTGCGCGTGACCGTGGCGCTAGGGCGGTTGCTGCGCAAATGGCTATGCTCAGACGAATGCGAGATCGGCGTCGTGCATGCAGTGTATGTTGACGGGATGGACGAACAGTCTGTGAGGGTCATGCGCCGCGTCGCGGACATCATGCCAGAAGGTGGCCCGCTCATCCTCTTTTCCCGTGGCGGGGAGTTCAAAGAACCCGTTGTAGAGGGGCTGGCCCCTTGGATCGGCCAAAAAGAACGACGCGCTGCCATGATTGAAGGCGTCATGCAAAATCTCAAGCATGTTGTGTTGGATCAAGACGCGAGATCACCAGTTTCAGCTCTTGAGATTGTTGAGATAGACGGCATTGCCAACCTTGGCACACGCGAGAAAGCACTGGTTGAGGCCCTGAACACGTCCATTGAGGAAGATGAACAACCCGAAACGCTTGCCGCTCATGCAATCGCGGCGATTGAAGAGGCAGTGTTCACACTGAACTTCCCCCAGGCAAGGGCCGTTCTGGGGCGAATAGGTGAGCGCTTTCTCGAGTTTTCTCCCAAGCAACAGCATGAGCTCGTGCTGCATCTGGCTTTCGCTGAAGCGTTTGCCTGCCGTTTCGAAAGCGCGGCAGAGGCGTTGCAATATGCCATGTCTTTGGCTGATACGGCTGATGAAAAGGCGATGAGCCATTTCTTCCTTGCACTGTTAAAGATCAAACGCCTAGGTCAGCCACTGCAAGGCCGCGAGCACCTTGATAAAGCCATAGCGATGTTAAAGGACCGAACCGATGATGCCGCGCTGAATGACTTGGCCTGGCTCTACAACTTGCGGGCCCTGTCTTTCGTCGAGCTGCGCGACGTAGCGAATGCTCGCAAACAGGTCCTGATGGGCATCAAGTACAACAAAGCCTGCAAACGGACGCCCGATTCAATACACCTCAAGATCAATCTGTTGTCTAACATGACGAACTTGGAGGAGTTCACGCGTCAGGTACCAAAAGCAATTGAGCGGTGGTCTGTGTTTGAACCCATGCTGAACTCCGCCGCTGGAAGCTTTGCGAAGCACTATCACTATCGGATGGGCGGACTGCTCACAAAGGTTGATCGGTTTGAAGAAGCCTCTGACCATTTCATGAAAGCATATGCGGAAGCTCGCAAGTCCCATGATCTCTTCTATGCGGTGTTGATTGCACGCGATCTGGGCGGAGTTCTCTATCGGGCGGGGCAGGTTGAAGAAGCCTCAACGTGGTTTGAAACGTGCGTACGTCTTCAGGATGAGATGGGCGCGGATGATGCGATCAGTGCTGACTGGGTCGCGTTGTGGTACTGCCGATGGTGCGTAACCACCAAAACCGCCGGCGCCAACGCGGTGAAGCAACCACTCTACAAATCCATCTCTTCTGGCAGTATGGGGCGTGAAGGCGAAGATCAGTCTGGTGCCAACGCTTTTGCGCCAGTCGAGTTCCAATTCTTGCCGCGCCCCGGCACCAAGCTGAACCGTCCGTTTGACATCACAAACTTGTACTGGGAGTCAGCGTCGTAATGGAAGAGCGGTTTCGAAATCCAGCCCCTACGCAACCACCAAACACCACTGACGCCCTTATTATTGGCGGAGGGGTGGTTGGCGTTGTAACCGCCCTGCGTTTACTGCAGGCCGGGAAGAAGGTGGTGCTGGTAGAAGCGCGAGACGCCCTCGGGCTTGAGGCGAGTGCTGCCCGGGCAGGTCTGTTAACGACTGTGGCTGAGGGGGAGGCAGGAACACCATACTCACGGCTATCCATTGCCGGTCTGCAGCGGTTTCGGCAACTGGTGGCGGAGGTCGGCGGCGAGCAGTACCACGCACGACATAGTGTGGTCGAAAGCCCGCATTTGCGCGTGGCACAAGACTCCAAAGAGCTTGAGTTGCTCTCAGCATATCTCGCCGATCCCGGCCTTGCTGATCCCCATGAGCGTCAACTGGATGCAGCTGCACTGCGGGCGCGTCACCCCTATATTGCCGAGGGCATTGCAGGTGGCATTGTTGGCGCTCATGCGCATCACACATACCCACCCGCACTGGTGTCTGCCTTGGCACAGTGCGCGCTGGACTTGGGGCTGACACTCCTGACCCAAACCCGTGTTGAAACATTGGTGCACACAACTTCTCGTGTTATTGGCGGGCGCCTTTCCACGGGCGTTGAGATAAAAGCTGCGGAAACAATTGTCGCGACAGGTTACCAAACCGGCAGCCTGCTGGAAGGCATGGGGCTACAGGTGCCCATAAGCCCGGTTCGTGGGCAAATGATCGTCGTTGGATTGCCTAGCCGTCACCGTTTCGACCCCGTGATTACTACGGGCCGCGGCTATATCGTGCCGAAGGCGGGTGGGCGCGTTGTGATTGGGGCTACTCATGAAGCGCGGAAGAGCACTCCAAATCATACCCTTGGAGGGCTCTCCAGTCTCGCCGAGATCGCGCGGGTCGTGCCGATACTCCTGCAAGCGCCTGTGCTTGATCAATTTGTGGGTATTCGCCCCATGACACCCGACGGCTATCCGTTGATTGGACGCTTTGCCGGGCTGGATGGGCTGATCATGGCTACTGGCCATGGCAGCCATGGTGTCTTGCTGAGCGCCATCACCGCTGATGTTGTCTGTGGTCTTGCCTTGGGCGAACCAGCTCACAAAGACTTTGAGGCGTTCAGACCCGACCGTTTTTCGGTTGCCGCATAGTTTGGGAGAAATTGTTCATGTCACTTCGCCTGATTTACCCGCCGCAAACGGATCCCACCGCGCCTGATGTTGAGTTGATAGATCTGGCGGCGCGTGTTTGCGCTATGGGTGGACACCTTCTTGACGCTAACCAATTGGCATTTCGACGCTTTCTCTCAGGTTCCCATGCTGCAGCCCGCTGTGCACTTCTGGAAGAAAAGCTGGCTGATTCAGCGCCGGATGAGGGGCTGTTGAATGGCGATCACGCCTACGGTTATTACCGTCTGCTGCGCAGCAAGCTTTTGCAGTCTGACCTCAGCGAGGAAGATGCCGGGCATATGTTGAGTGCTTTACTTCAACAGGATGCATCGCCGCGCAGGCAAGATGTGTTACGCCAAGACATAGAACGAAGGCTCGAAGTTGGCATTGCACCTTACTACGGGCAGCTTCGTCTCAACGACTTAACCGCTGTGCATAGTACAGAAGTGAGTTCGGATCTCCGTGCCGTTTGCGAGGATCAATCATTTCCCTATCACGATTTTTGGCGAGTCCTTATTAGAAGGGTCGGGGTGCAGGCCTCCGAGACTTGGCTTGTCTGGCTTGATGCAGACCAACAACTCCTTCCCGCTATGAGCTTGCTAGAGGCGCTCTCTGAGTTCAGCACGCATGGCGAAGACCTGCCGAACCTTGTTTTCTGCGGGCCGGTTTCGCCGAGCTTGAATAAAGCAAAGAAATGCGGCGCACTGCCAGACGTTCCCGTTGAAATCCTGCCAGACAAACCTAGCGTCATGGCAAAGCTGGCGGATGCCGACATCGGTGTGTCCCCCCACCATTGGGTCAGTGCAATCGGGTCCTTTACACTTCAGCGGCCAGCGGTGCCTGTCCTGCGTGTAACAGCCTCTCCGGAGTCGAACCATGCGTTTCATTCCATGTTGGCAAGTGGCGCTCTGGATGAAACATCAGTGCGACTGCTGTTCGTGGCACCGAGCACGCCCGATGCCCTGTTGGATCTGGCGGGGCTTCTGGCCGGGAAGGAGGCTAAATGGTCGGCCACCCTTGGTTTCGGCCGAACGCTTTCACGGGAGGTCGCGCAGCGTTTGGCGCATGGGGGCTTGAGCTCATTGATGTTTGAGGTCAAAGGGTTTGCGGGCTGGCCCGATGAGCCGTCAGCACAGGAAGGGTTGCTGGCCTCCTGGCGTGCTGCCAAGCAGGCTGGTCTATATGTATCGCTAACGTTGGTCTATGGCTTCCCACGGGATACGGCTGCGAGCTTCGAGAGGTTTATCTCGTTCCTTGAAATGAATAGGGATGAGATAGACCAAATCTTGCGTCTAAAGTTATACAGGGTGCCAATTGGCTCTCCTGCACACCAAACGCCTGAAGATTTTGGCATCGTCGAGCTGATGGATCCGGGAAATGCAGATCTTCCAAGAACTCTTCACTTTCGGAGTGAAACCGGGCTCAACAGTGAGAATTTTTTCCAAACCGCAGCTGAGTTGGCGCCCCGCCTCAAGCTCCGTGACAACGACTTGCCACCGTCGCCGCTTCATGCCGATGAAGGAACGCCTAACGCAATTCAGATACCAGAACAGACGAAATCAGGCCTAACGGGAGAGTTCGGGGACAATATGAAAGTCACCAAAGCGCCCGGTGTCCGGCTGGTCCAAACACAATTTGACTACCGCGCACTAGATGATCTTTATGGCGACTTCCGACCTCGGCCAAACACACCACCTCCGCAACCAACCAATGTGGCAGCGAAGAAAGCATGGCTCGCGTATAATGCGAACAATGGCCGCATTCTAAACTTGAGTGACGTTTTGGGCGGATTGCTAAACAAAGCGGAAGAACCAGTTTCCTTGAAAGACTTGACGGGATCATTCCCGCCTGCTGCTCGGGAAAAGATTGAACTGGCACTGAAGAAACTAATGGAGCACGGGCTCCTCGTGCCCGAGCGGCAAACTGCCGATATCTCAGCCTAGCAATACAACACAGAAATGCCCACAGGACCTTGTTTCTGGGCATTGCTTTGGTTCCATAATATGGATTATGGGGTTATCGTGTGTAGCGGGGTGTGCGCTGGCCCGAGGTGCTCACCCTATTTTTAGTTTAGCCCAACCCCGCCAGAGAGTGTTGTATTTAGAACTACTCCATGCTTTTTAGAAATCGCGGTCAGTCGAGCATCAAGAAATGCCTGCCGGTCATTGCTAAAAAACGAAACATTATCAAGAAGATCCTGAAGATCTTGATTTAGATCCGCCCACTTCCCTAAGTCTTGCATAACAATTTCCCAATATATACTAGTCAGAACAATTGACTTGCGAAATCTTTTTAAAGAATTCCTCTTGACCCATTCCATAAGAAACGAAGTCTGCATACAGCACATTCAGCGGACGCAACTTGAACCACATAGGTGGATGAAAATCACCTATTGTGACCGAAGGTAAGTCGATCCACTGAATAATATTTGCATAATTTGACAGTCCGTAATGGATGCCCACCCCAGCCATCAGACATTGGATATAATTTGTATCATCTTCATCAGAAACAAAAATCGCAGTTTTTTCAATCTCAAAACCTGAAACAGTTCTAAGAATTTTACACTGCTCATCACCAAAATGCTGCGTCATTTCTGCAGAAACTTCGGTCGACGCCAAGTAATCGGAATAATAGTTATCAGGTGCAACCAAAATATCATAGGAAATGTCTTCTTCAAAGTTCAAACCATCTATATTGCCTTTATATGTGTTCCAAGTATAAAATGGCACATTAAGCCCGGTATCTTGAATTGATACTGAGTAAATCGCGTACTTACCTAAATCCACAGAGGTCATATTCAGCAAAGAGAATCTGAAACCGCGATATCTCCGAGCATTCGTCTTGTCGGTTCTCTTTTCCTTATGCCTATAAACTTGAGTAATTCCAATTTCGTCATCAAACCAGAGATTATTGGATAGAGTAAATCCAACGTCTCCGAGCCAATCTCTTTCGCATACCACAATCGATTTGTTGGCTGACTGAGCTAGCGCCGGCGTAAGAAAAACTAGACCGGAAACAACAAGCCTCGTGAAAGCATTAAGAGAGCGCATCACCACTTCCTGATTTCAACATTACCATCTTGACAGCGCCTCAGCTTCCAAGATTTTAGCGGTACCGCAGACCGCTTATGGAGCACATTGACCGCCTGAGAATTCATTATCTTTGGTCGGAACTAAACCCGACTTTCTTCAATAAGTTGCATTGATTATTCATAGTGAGTCGTTTTATCACGCGCACATAGTAAATTAATTTAAAAAAATTTAAAGTTTTATATAATCCAGAATATAAATTGTCGTCAATGCCCTATGCATATACCATAAATACACTGCTCATCCTTGTAGATTTCCGTAGTTAAATTAGGTAATTTGAACGTGTGAAACAGCCGAGCTCTAACAAGAAATACGTAATGTAAGAAGTCGAACTATCAAAATTCGTATGAAGATCACGCCCCGCAAGTGTCTTGGCTGGAAGCCACCTGCAGAAGTCTTTCAAGAAAAATGTGGGTATTTTGAACGCTAACCGCTACCCTAAAGCACGCTGGAGCCGCACCTCAGGGAGCGCGTATCGTGTTTGCACCTTCCTGATCTCTTGTTTTCAATGGGGAACCTGAGGTTCTTGCATGAGGGCTGCAAAGAGCGTGTCCCGCAGCCGTGACACCGGATTCTTCCCATTCGCCACATCTACGCTGGCGGTCTCGATTAAGGTCTCCTGACCCGTGATCCGATATCGCGCTTGAACGCCCTCATTGGCACCTAGCCCATCGTGATGGGGATAGAGCAGCGTCAGCTTGGGTGCGGTGTAGAGTTGGGCATACGCCATCATCTGGTACACATCCCCTTGCGAAATGCCCATCTTGGGATCATCAATCCGCGCGGATATCCGTTTCCATTTCGTGTCAATCACATGGACGACCTGCCCAGCTCGCCGGATCAGGATGTCTGGCTTGGTCTGGAAAACGGGGTGATCGTCCTCAACTGAGGTAAGGCAGAAAAGTCGTCCCCCCTGCAGCGAAACGCCAAACTCCGTTCCTGCCAGTGCACGCGTGACCAGTCGACCGACATATTCCTCAAAAAGGGCGTTCATTTCGAAAAGCAGCGCCGTGCCGTGGCTCCGGCCAATGCTCGTCGTCTGATATCGGTTAAGCAGAAACAGGTGGGCCATGCCGAACAGGTCTTGCCACGCACGATTGGTCCGGTCGATGATGACCTCGCCCCATTTCAAGGTCCGCACCGGTACATCAGAGATTTCAGCATAGGCGAAGGCAAGTTCGCGAAGGCTCCGTTGGTTGGCGGCGCTCCTCGACATTCTGGAGAGATGCACCACGGCTGCTTTCATGATCTGGTTGAGTGCAATGTCTTGTGACAACTCATCGAAGCGACAAGCAAGACGTTCGGGATTTGATGCATGGCGGGCGAACTGACGCGGCACATCAAGTGTACCGCGCAGCGCTGAAAGATCATCCTCATGCGCGCGATAACGACGAGGCAGGCCACGACGGACCGCTTCGGTCAGCTTATCACAAAATATCCGGATCAGGATCTCAAGAAGCGTCTCGCGCTGCCAATCGAGGTCCGTGATCCGCCCCATGTCGATCTTCAGATCCAGCGCAACTGCGAGCATATGGACAAGGCGTTTTCGGATCGCGGCATTCTGCCGATCCGGTGCCTCCCCCGGCCCAACGTCGATTTTTGGAAGAATCTCGAGGCTGCAATCCTGCGCAGCAACGACGCCAACCACCCCACGGGCCCTGAGTTCGTGCCGTCGATCCTCCAGTATCCCACCGCCACCGCGCCCGGAAAAAGACGACATCTTCGCGGCCGCAACCAACTGACTTGCCAACTCCACCGGAATGGCGCCCTCACCGTCACCATGTGGTAGCGTGTCCCATTCACGTACGGTATAGGACGGCATCAGCCCTCGAACTCCGAGAAATCGAACTGGTCCTTGACCCGCCAGCTCAGCCTCTCACCGGAAAAGTCATCCTCGGCCATACCCGCAGGCACTGCCAAGCGCCGCGCTTCCAGAAACCGTGGAGCGCCTTGATTTGTTTCACCAAGAACGGCGGCAACCTTGGACCAATCCTCGTAGAAATACTCTGCCAGCAGTGGGATGACCTTGTGACGCATCACTTCCTCCACATCGGCACGGGTTGCGCAGCCAGTAAAATAGGCGTGTCCGATTTGATGCTCACGATCAAAGAGATACTCGATCCGCTCGTTCATTGTGGTCAGGAGCTGCCGGAGATTGATCCCGCCCACATCCGTTGGAAGGACCAGCGGGTTCGGCATCAATTCGCAAAACGTAAAGCGGCGGCGCAATGCCGTGTCTAGAAGCGCAATAGAGCGGTCAGCCGTGTTCATCGTGCCAATGATGTGGAGGTTCGGCGGCACAGCGAAGGACGCCTTTGAGTAAGGCAGCACGAGGCGGATCTCGTTCGCCGCGCCCAACCGCTTGTCGGGTTCTAGAAGCGTAATCAGTTCGCCAAAAACCTTAGAGATATTCGCCCGGTTGATCTCATCAATGATCAGGACATGATCCCGCGCGGACGAGTCATCCGCCGCATCAGCCAGTCTTGCCCGCTCACTGACGCGCTTGAACACGCCGTCGTGAGGTGTGAGGCGGAAACCAATGCCTACGTCCCCTTGTTCTGGCCCTTCCCCAGCAGCCTCACCGGTGCTCGGTCGCAAGCCTTCGACGAATTCCTCGTAGGACATGGACTGATGGAAGGTCACGAACTCGATCCGTCCCTCGCTTTCCAAACGCCGATACTCGGCCATCAGCGCATCACGCTTCTCGTTGCCCTGAAGGCCTGCCGCAGCCTGCTCGCCAAGACAAAGTCGGACCGCCTCCCATGCGGTGCGGTAGGTTTTGCCCGTCCCGGGCGGTCCGTAGAGGATCAGGTTGGTCGCCGAACGCGTTGGCACTGTCGTTTGTGTTGTCACGGTGGTCACCTCCGCTTGCGATGCGAGCGTGTAAGTGAAGAGGGTCGAACTGTCAGGATTAGTCTCGCTATAAGTTGGCGGTGGCACGTGGGCCAACTGCTGAAACTCTTCGCTGCCGAGAACCTGGCAAATGAGCGAGATTTCGTCTTGTAGCCCCATGGCGGTGGCCAGATCACCAGCCCGTATGGTGACCTCAGACTTGTTTTGCTCCCGTGCTGGTTCAATGAAGTAGTTCAGCGCACATAGGCCGATGCGTTCGTCGGTTGAGATAAGGTGCGCGTACTTTACGGGTGCCGGGACAGGCTTATTGTCCTGATCAACGATTATGAAACCGGCATTATGGAGCCTTGCTGCGGCAGACGTTTTCTGGCTCCATCCACCGTTCAGTTTAGCCGTCTCAAGCAGGTATCCAACAAGCGGCTTGCTGGGGTAGACAGGATCATCGCGTTCTCGGCTTGAGCGCACCCAATAGTCGCGCGGATCACCAAAGCCACCAAAAACGTCTTGATGCGCGCCACTTTCACGAAAGCGATCATAAGCGTCCATGGCCGCTTCGATCATCGTCTTGCTAAAACGTTCGTCGGCAAGCTGTTTCGAGCCCATCGCACCATACCATTCCAAAAACTTTCCAAGGACATCTATACTCTCAACGTGGGCTGACATTTGCCGGCCCGGCTCCAGCCCCGCCCCGTTCCGCTTATAAGCCGAACTTGCGAACTGTCGTTCGGTGAGCGGTATGGACAACTGCTGCGAGACTTCGTCCCAGTCAAGATCTTTGCCATTGGGCGAACGCTCGCAAACGATTTTTGTCTTGCGCGCGTAGCCGCGAGATTTGGCATCATTTATCTCGACAGCAAAATGTCGACCTGACAAGGTCTGAAAAATCACAGCTTTGGTTGCTCGGGCTGCGGAACTGATCCGCCGGATTTTTCGCTGCTCAACAAGGGACGTGACAAACTTCAGGGCATCTTCGCTATTCATGGCTTTCCAAAAATCGAACTTTGATCTGTAGATTGCGGCGTGCGACGCCTGTCAAACTTCAGCAACCTCTCTTCATGCTCCAGCGCACAGCCTGTGCACCCACCGAATATGCTCTACAGGTCACATCGCGCCCCGCGCAAACGCTCGGTGGCAATGCCTCGTTCAGCGCGACTGCCGACACGCTCTGCGGCGCAACCGTACAGATTCTGGCATGGTGCATGGCTCTGCTAACGTTCAATGCAGGCACCTTGAATGGCAAAAGCACGTAATGATGGATGAAGCATCTTTTAGTATAAAACACCGTCAGGTTTTCTCACCAGTCGGCGCGCGCCAAAGGCCTTGAACCCGCCTTGTCTCACGCAGTGCCGCTGTGCCTTCTACGGGTGTTGCGAGTGCAGTCCCTTGCCCACAGGGGCCCGTCATTCGCCCTGGTCAATCTTTCAAATACTGTATAAACCTGAGGTTGTTTATTTACAGGATTTGCTGCAGTCAGCAGGCAGGGTCGCCATGGGCTATTGTGTTTTCATGCATCGGTCGGATTCAATATACGATGACAGTCCCGCTGAACGATACCAGTTTCCCAAGCAGTACCTCTCACGCGCCCGCTCCAGCATTGGCGACTGGGTTGTGTATCTTGAACCAACCAAGGTAAGACACTCACGCGGCTATTTTGCTATTGCCCGCCTTCAAGCTATTATCGAAGACCCAAAGGCGCCGGGCATGTATCTGGCCGTAATCGAGCCCGGCAGCTATCTGGAATTTGCCAACCCGGTGCCCTTCAAGGGGCCAGACACCTACCATGAACGCGGCCTGCTGAACGAAACTGGCAAATTGACCGGCCGTGCGCAAGCTGCTGTACGGCCGATCTCGCCTCAGGATTTTCAGCGCATTGTGGACCTGGGCCTTGCAGAGGTGGCAGACACCCTGCCCCGCGAGGACGCAACAACCACCCCGCACGGCTTTGAAGAGCCGCAAAGCACCTTTGTGTTCGACTATGGCGAGCGACCCACGCAGTTGGTGTCGCGACGGGCGCGCGATCAGGCATTTCGCAGGCTGGTCATTCGCGCCTATGATGAGCGCTGCGCCGTCACGGGCCTCAAGTTCATCAACGGCGGCGGCCGCGCAGAGGTCAACGCGGCACATATTCAGCCGGTGGAACACAACGGCCCCGACAGCATCAACAACGGCATAGCCCTGTCCGGAACCGCCCACTGGATGTTTGACCGCGGGCTCATCAGCCTTTCTGATGAAATGGAGATCCTGATTTCGCGTCACGTGAACGACCGTGACAGCCTCGCCGCGTTCATCCATGAAAGCGGCCACGCAACCCTGCCCCTGAGAGCGCAAGATCGGCCTCACGCCCGCTTCCTGCAATGGCACCGGGACAACTGCTTCAAAACCTGATGCAGCGAAAGTACAGGTGACGCCTTAGTTGCGAATAAATATCATTTGCAGCAAGTGCTCTTTGACAACTCTATATAAATCATGGTGTTGTGACCTAGAGGTTTCGCAGTGGGGCTCTTTGCGACGCCAGTACACGGCCGCACCAGGCGCCAGAGGCAGACCGAACAACGCCAAGCTGAAGGCGACCGCATCACCTGCCAGAACTTGAAAGAACAGGGCACCTACAAGCAAACCAACGACAATCAGCGTGAAGAACAAAGGCGGCACCCCGAAAATGGTGCCGGGTTGTTGGAGATGCCGATGCACGGCAGATTCAACGCGCATTTCTGGAGCCTCACGCTGCGCCGACCAGCATCTCGATCGCCTGTGGGCCGTAGAAGATCAAAATCTCCCCGGCAACCACACCAAACATTTTCTTCTTGTCGATGTATCCGGAGCCGGCTGCCCACCCACCAATAATGACAATGCCAATGGCAATCACTCTCGAGGACATGCTCACAAGGCCAGTGGAAATATCTTCCAAAACACCCTCGGCTGGCTCTGCCCATCCAGAAGCCGCAACTTGGGTGGGCAGCACAGATGCCGCAATCAACATTGCCTAGAATAGTCTGCTGTGCGCAGCACGCCAGAATGCAGAGATACCGCGACAAAGGCTGCTTTGCCGGTTTTCGGTTCTCATGGCTTGATCCTTGTTATTTGAAAAGAAAGACAGAGACAGCGAACAACACCAAAAGCGTCAGAAACGTGAAGGTGTGAGCGTAGGCCTTGAACTTCTGCAGCATGACGCCGAGCTGCACCATCAGTTGCGCTCCCTGCGCCACAACGTGGTCTGACGTGGCTTGTTCAAGCTGGGCGGATAGTGCCGACGACCGCTCATCAACCTTATCAAGAGCACCCTGCAAGGCTTCCGCAACAATGTGGGCACCCTCCGCCTGCACAGCCTTCAGCTTTAGAACCAACTGCGCATTTCGTTCGGCATGGTGAACAAGCAGCGCATCAAGGTCATCCAGCAACGCTTCGTTGATTGTGTGCGCAATCAGAATGGGGTCATCGTCACTCACCCGCAGCCCGTTATGGCTTCTGATCCGGTTTCTCACCGCATCCAGACCATGGCGCTCAGGCACAGCCTGCCCTGCCGCGTCGTTGGCGGCACCGGTGACATCTTCCAACATGCCACTCTCCTCTAAAGCTTTGTTTTCTCAAATGAGTGCCCGTCAAAGTCGATAAAACCGGAATGCTCATTGAGCCAAACCACTACCTGCACTTCCGGGAAGTTGCGCAAAATGCCATCCAGACCATTCATCCTATCGTTGATGGCCGCACCCCCGGAAACCGGCACAGGAAACAACACTTCGCAGGCGTTCTCATGCAGCAGATCGATGCCATAAATATCGCGTAGATAAGAACACAGGGGAATGAAAGTTGAAGCACCCGTGCCCACCACAAACACAGCGTCTTCTGCTGCCTCAACAAAAGCGCAGAACATACTGTCAAACTTGAGTGGTTGGACGGCATCACCTGCAACAAGCTGGATATGAGCAATATCTAACGCATCAAACGCGGAAAAACTGGCGTTGTCCGGATCTGTATCGACACAGTACGCCTGCTTCTCGCCGCGGTGAGATATTGAGCCAGATAGGCGCTCAGCGTTGTTTTTCCGCAGCCGCCCTTGTTCTGCAGCACCAGGTGAATTTTGCGCATGTTGGCTGTCCTTTAGTCGATCCAGCTACCGGGCTTATGCACCGGATCAAACTGAAAATTGTTGGATCGTTGCCGCTGTGCGCCGCACACCTTCGTCGGTTCTGGCAAAGTCCCAGTGTTTGCAGCATTGCTGTTTGCGGGCGTTGAAGGCGCATCCTAGTCAACCGCCCGTTCATCCGCTGGTCCCTGATCCTTTAATGCGCGATGCAACGAAGACAGTGACATGGTGAAATGCCCCTCGCCTACGAGTGCACGATAAGCAGCCGAAACCGACGGATACCGCCCGACATACTCCGAAATAATGTTATGGTTTTGGGCGAACTCCAGCCGCCGCGGACCCCACCGTGGCGCCATCGTTATTCAACCGCCCTTTAAAAATGGCGGCCCCTACTATTCATTAGAAAGATTTTCAGCTATCAAGCGCAGCAATAGCGTAAACCCGTACCGAAAAGATACGAGCCTTGAAAGAAGTCGCTTAGCGTGAGCCGATCAGATGCAAGTTGTGCCGTAACATAAAAACCGTGGTGAGAGCGCTTCTCCAAATTGCGAGTTTGTACCTGCTTTACGCACTTGCTTGGCTCTGGTGACTTGACTTCCACATAAAGTCACCAGAGCCGCATCGACTATGTGTCGTGGTCGATAACAAGCATGGCGTGTGTAACGCCGTTCCACGCTAGCTTCAACGGCAAAACAGCCTCACAACTTTCGTAACCATCTGAATTTATTAGATAAAATTTTCGCCAAAAGCAATTAGACGAGCTAAGCCACGGAAATTCAAATCAAGTTTTCATAGTATTTAATCGATTTCTTGTAAGCAAAATTGTTCACAGGTTACGTGTTGAACACCGCAAGGTGTGAATAAACAAAACGACATAATGACCAAGATCAGGTCAAATTCGCAAAGTGATATCACTTTGCCTATCCTGCCAGTCCCCCAACTGACAAAGTCTGACAAGATCTGCACAACTCAGACAATATTTGAGACAATTTGCAGAAGTCTGACAAATCACAGATCAAAATCATCCAGCTCACTGCCTATCTCTGACGAAATTTGCAAAATTCTGACCAACACAGCACATCTTTGACATACCCTGACACCGCCAGCCAGGAACTGGTTTTCCTCTCAGCACGTTGGGCATAAACATCCCCGCCTTCAGCTGAGAAGACCCACCGACCTGTGTTTTCGACAAGCGAAAAGGAGGAGTGTGCCCTCTTCCAATCACCAGAGGTTTCCCCGTTGTGAGCGGCTCAGTTCAGCGTGTCCCGCTGAAACAGAAGGCGTCATCCGTTGCACGTGGGCTGAGTGGGCAAACAACAAGCACGTTAGTTACATCAAAGAAAGAGCACAGGCTGGTTTGCCGACGCTTTACCTTCTGTGGCTGATCTGTTGAGGGAGTATTTCGGCCAATCTTTTTGCGGGCATGTCCTTCCGGCCCTTTTCCGGGTTTTCGAATGGCCGCGGTTAGCCCTCACCCGTTCAGTACCAGTTTGCCAAGCATAATTTGGGAATCCCCCATTTATGGAGGATTTTGGCATCCGCGGCCCATAGGTCGGCACTTCAAGACCTCGCTCCAGATATTTGCGAACGGTCTTCGCGATCCAGGCCAGTCTTGCAAGTAATCTCGCCGCAACACGGCTATGGCTACAAGACTTTGTCAGCAGAACCTTTCCACCCAGCCCTTCAAGCCTTAACGATAAATCCCAAGCCGCGATTGAGGATACCCACTGCTCGTTGAAACTCTAATCGGTTGATTGGAGTTTGTCGCGCGCGAAACTGGGGGCTCCACAGTCGGAGCGTGGCAGATGCTGGCCGTAGGGGGCTATTTTTTAAGACGCATTAAATGAAGGAGTGCAACGAAATTTTGCACACGAACGATACGTCTACATAGGTTGAATTTGGGTTGTGAACACAGGCCGTTACGCGTTACGCTTACAAAAAACCGATCGAATTCAGGGCAATCTATTGAAAATCATCGACAACATTTCTGTCCTATTGGGAGATGAGTTGAAAGCAGGGTCTGAAGCCGGTGCAAAAATCCGAGTGGCGGCCAGTTGCTTCTCAATATTTGCATACGAAGCGCTACAGGATGAATTGGAAGGCGTCAAAGAACTGCAGTTTATCCTGACCGATCCAACGTTTATTCCGAACGAGGTTCTAGGACGTTCGAAGAAAGAGAAAAGGGAGTTTTTTATCCCGAAACAGCTTAGAGAAACTGCTCTCTATGGCACAGATTTCGAGATTCATCTTCGGAACAAATTAACCCAGAAAGCCATTGCACGACAGTGTGCGGACTGGATCCGGAGGAAGGCCACCTTCAAATCCAATGCCACTGACGCCCCGATGCAGCAGTTCGCAACTATCGAAGCCCACAAAGGAAATAAGGTTTTCTCGCCTATCAGTGGCTTTTCAGCGGTCGATTTAGGCTACCAGCCAGGCAACGCTGTTTCGAACTTCACCCATGCTTTCGAGGACGACCTTTCTACAAAGACCTATCTTTCATTGTTTGATCAGGTCTGGGCCAACCCCGCAAACGTTCAAGATGTGACGGATCAAGTCCTTCAACACATAGAAGCCGTTTACCAAGAGAATTCGCCACAACGAATTTATTTCCTGATCCTGTACAACATCTTCAGGGAATTCCTTGAGGAAGTTGACGAGGATGTGCTGCCCAATGATCAGACGGGCTATCTGGATAGCCTCGTCTGGAACAAGCTGTTCAACTATCAACGCGATGCCGCCACTGGGGTCATCAACAAGCTGGAAAGCCATAACGGCTGCATCCTTGCGGACAGCGTCGGCTTGGGAAAAACTTTTACCGCCCTCGCAGTATCCATCTTATGGAACAATAAGGAGGTGCTACGATCTTCTATGTATCCACGCCGACCCGACGATAGCGCCTCAATCTGGCAGTATCAGACTGAGGTGCTATCGCACGTCAGAAACGGTGTTGTCTCTGGGTTGAGGACAGTCCGGTCGGTGTGTTCTCGGTCAACTGATGGCCGCCGCCTGAGCTTGATCCTCAGCAATTTGCTTCAACAGGCGCGCTTGCTTAATCTTGGGATCCAATTCTGGATCAAGAACATGAGAAAGCATTGCGGGTACCGAGGCGGCAAGATCTGTCTCTTCGGCAACGGCAAGGCCATTAAGCACAAAGGGACGCAAATATGTCATACCAGTGAGGTTCGCGGTTTGCTGGTATGGTTTCAGCAACTCGTCCATTGTGAATTGATTGTATCCGCCTGCGTGGTAGGATTCTGCCGGCCCACCCGTTGATACGAGTACCAAGCATTCACGGCCCTTAAGCTTGTCACCATTCGGGCCATAAGCGAAGCCATAGGACAGGACCTGATCTATCCAAGCTTTCAGGACGGCAGGTGCTGAGTACCAATACCATGGAAACTGAAAGACGATGCGCTCGTGTGCCAACAGCAGGGTTTGTTCCGTCTCAACATCAAATTGCTGAGTTTCTCCGCCTATCGCAGTCAGATCTCTGGTGGTGGTATTTTCCTGTTCGCTTAATGCGACAAACCACAGTCGGTTGATGCGGGATTTGGTCAGATCGGGGTGAGCGGTTAACACCAAAGTCTTCATTGGGTTTCATCCTTGTTTATTGGGTCTGCGCTGTAGCGCTTGATGCTGATAGAGCCGCCAGCTGTTGTCGTGAAAAGCCAAGTCTCATGTGCGCGTTCGTGCATCACTTGCCCCGATACCAACCTTGCCTCGACACAAACATCGAACTCGACCGTGTCTTTATCGACGACAATGTTAGAGACATGATGAGTACATGGAGGTTCCACCACATCCAGAATGCTTTGATACCAGGCAAGAAAACGGTCATGGCCATGCAGAGTGTGGTCGGCATCCGGCAGGTTCCACTCCACCTCTGGATCGAGGAACGGAAGGAATGTTTCAGGTGGATCCAGTCGGTCTAACCGACGAAACCATTGGGCAATAAACAGCCGGATCGGGTCTTCATGTGTCATGCTGCGCCTCCAATTGGGTTGATTCAGGTGTTGCGGGGCTCGGCCCGACGTCAAAATGCTTTCAATTCACGCTCGGTCCTGACGCGATCCGTCGGCGCGAATTGGCCCCTTATGTGTTCATGAGTGACAGTAGCGCTTTCCTTGTTTTAGGATAATTGCCTCATTATTGAATTTATTATTAGATTTAATCGAACAATAGCTACGGAGCTGAGATGCGCTTACCGCTGGTTACACTTGAGATTTTTAATGCGATCGCGGCCCATGGCAGCATGCGAGCGGCCGCGGAATCGCTGGGTATCAAACCTTCAACGGTCACTCACCACTTGAAGACACTTGAAGATCAGATCGGAACTGCGCTTTTTATCCGTACCACGCGCTCTGTAAGGCTTACCGAGGCTGGAAGGGCCTTGATGCGCGGTGCAGGTCCAGCTCTTGAACAATTGGCGGAAGCCATGGAAAGTGCTCGGTCCACGGGTAATGCTGCACGGGGGACCTTGAGGTTGGCCTTACCGGAATTCGCTTATCATTTGCGGGTCGGCCCTGCTTTGAAAACCTTTACTGAAGCGTTTCCTCAAATAGCACTTGAGCTGTCGGTCACGGATGCGCTTTCAGACATTTTGGAAGAAGGGTTGCATGCAGGTTTTCGATTGGGCGACAAGGTTGCTGAGGATATGATTGCGCTCAAAATAACGCCGCCTCTTCGGTTGGCAGTCATGGCAAGTCCGTCCTATCTCGAAGCTCATGGCACCCCGTCCAAGCCGCGCGATCTGCTGGACCACAATTGCATCAACTATCGGTTTCCGTCGTCAGGCGCCATCGCACCTTGGCTTTTTTCCGATGAAGCGTGAAGTTACGAGGTCGAGCCACAGGGAGGGTTCGTTGCGAACACGCTCCCTGTCTGCGTTGACATGGCCAAGCAAGGATTGGGATTGGTCTTCACCTTCAGGAACTATTGCGCGAAAGAAATCTCAAACGGTCAGCTGGTGCCGGTTCTTGAAGCGTATCAGGCTTCGACGTCCGGCCTTTTCATCTACTTCCCTCGCGAATACCGAAACATGATGCCATTGAGGCTGTTCATAGAGCACTTAAGACATCTACCCCCGGATTCTTGAATGCCCGAAGTCTTGCATCTGCCAGCGAAACGACGTCATTTGGGCGCGTTGCATGGTGTGCGGTACCGCCCGCACCTTATCGCGCTGATCCAAGTGAGCCTTGGTATTGTACTGCTGTTCCCGCTGGCCAGTTTTGATGCGCTTGCTGAGATCACGAGCATAGAATGGAGCTATTTGCTTGTACTCGGCGGTGTGCATACCATGCTGATGTACATTTTGATGTACTCGGCCTTCCAGATGTTACCGACCCCGGTGATCGCCGTCATGTCCTTCATCTATCCTGTTGTCGCTATTGGCGTGGACAACATCTGAGGACCTCTATCAACCACCGTAGCACGGGTTACCTGCCGGCCGCGCGTCTATTGTGCGTATGAGGCGGAATTGCCTCTTTGCTTTGGGCTTTGCAGGCTGTGTTTTTAAGTGCCCCATTCGAACAGTGCTTTACCCGAAGGCCCCTGCTGCTGCGTCTCCGGCGTTCAGGTCAAACGCCGCACGAGTTCTGCAACATGAGCGGGGCCAACTTCACAGCAGCCGCCGATGATGGTTGCGCCCATTTTCGCCCAGTGCTCTGCAAAGTCGGCATAGGCGGCCGGTGAAAGGTCCGAGCGTGCAGAGAGTTCCGAGACTGTCGCACCTTCTTGAACGAAGCTCTTGGTAATCCGGGTAAAGCCGTTGGCGTAAGCGCCGAATGGTCTTTCAGTGGTCTTGATGACATCAAGACCGGCACTCACCGCTTCAGGCGTGGAGCAATTAATGAGCAGCGCATCAATCTTTGAGGTCATGCGCATCACCTCTTCCAGCGGCTCGCCAGAGCGCAGCTTCGTGCCGTCCCGGTCATCCACGGAGACACCAAGCCAGATCGGTTTGTCATGGCCAGTCGCCCCGGCCACTGCCGCGCGGGCCTGTTCCAGTGAAGACGCGGTTTCAATGAGAAACAGATCGACCAGCGGCGCTTGCAGGCGGCAAATCTCCCTGAAGCGCTCAACAGCATCTTCGGGCAACGGGCCCACCCTGTAGGAGCCGATCAACGGGCCGAGTGCCCCGGCAACGCGGCCAGCCCCGGCGGCATCTCTGGCCGCGCAGGCGATTTCACAGGCCGTGCGGTGCAAGGCTTCGAACTTGTCATCGATCCCCGCCGGCATCAGCCTGTCATGGTGAATGGCGTAGGTGTTCGCGGTCGCAACCATTGCTCCGGCGGCGAAAAAGTCGTCGTGCACCGCGCGCACGAGCGCCGGCTCATCAAGCATGACCTGTGTCGCCCAGAGGGGCGTCGGTTCGGCCGAAGTGCGGGCAATCAGCTCTTGCCCCATGCCGCCATCCAGTATGGTGATCATCCCCGCCACATTCCCCTTGGTTCTTTTCATCAGTGGTATCGTTTTATACACACTGGAAGGCGCAGGCGGCATCCTCAAGGTGTTGCTTGCACCTTCGGTTAACAGCTTTTCATAAGGGGGTGACCGCGGCGCTATCAAAGGCCTTTTCTGGTCGAACGCTAGAAATGTGCGTCAAACTGGCGAACATGGTGAGCGGTGCAACAGGAGGCGCACCTGCCTGCTGCATGCATCTCGATGATCTGCTTGTCGAGCCCTGCGCCGAATGGCCGGTGTCGCCGGTGCCATCGGCGTGGTTGTGATCCTGCGCGAGGTTCTCGAATGCGGATGCCGTGCTCCTCAGCGGCTGTTGATCTCCGCGTACAGCTCCCTAGCTCTCTTCTGGGCCTGAGTAAGAGACAAAGGGTCTAGCTGTTCGCCTAGAAGATCCCGTGCCTTCACGTACCTTTCATCCCCACCAATAGCAGCCAAGACAAACCATTGGTAAGCTTCTGTGTGGTCCTGCGGCACACCTTGGGCTCTGAAATATATGAGACCGAGGATGAATTGCGCACCGGCATGCCCCTGCTCAGCAGCAAGGCGGTACCACTTCGCCGCTTCTTCGTCGTCCTGTGGCACGCCTTGGCCGTTGGTGTACATGAGGCCAAGGTTGACTTGCGCATCGGCTTGTCCCTGCTCAGCAGCAAGGCGGTACCACTTCAGCGCTTCTGCCTCGTCCCGCGAAACGCCTTGGCCTTGTTTGTACATGGCGCCGAGGTTGTACTGCGCAAGGACATGCCCCTGCTCAGCAGCAAGGTGGAACCACATCAGCGCTTCTGCATAGTCCTGCGGCACACCTTTGCCGTGTGTGTACATGTTGGCGAGGTTGTTCTGCGCACTGGAATGCCCCTGTTCAGCAGCAAGGCGGTACCACTTCACCGCTTCTGCATCATCCTGCGGCACGCCTTGGCCGTTTTTGTGCATGGTGCCAAGGTTGACCTGCGCATCGGCATTTCCCTGCTCGGCAGCAAGGCGGTACCACTTCGCCGCTTCTGTGTCGTCCTGCGCTACGCCTCGGCCTTGGTCATACATGAGGCCAAGGTTGGTCTGCGCATCGGCATTTCCCTGCTCAGCAGCAAGGCGGTACCACTTTACCGCCTCTGAGTCGTCCTGCGGCACGCCTCGGCCGTTGGTGTAGAGGAGGCCAAGGTTGACCTGCGCAAAGGTATTCCCCTGCTCAGCAGCAAGGCGGTACCACTTCACCGCTTCTGCGTCGTCCTGCGGCACGCCTTGGCCTTTGGCGTACATGACGCCGATGCTGTTCTGCGCAAGGGCATGCCCCTGCTCAGCAGCAAGGCGGTACCACTTCGCCGCTTCTGCGTAGTCTTGTGGCACGCCTTGGCCTTGGGCGTACATAAGGCCTAGCTTGAACTGCGCAACGGCATCCCCAGAGTGTGCCTGTTTGACATTTTCTTCCAAGGTGCCAGCCACAGCAGGAGCCAGCCATACAAACGCACACACCAATGCACTGAAAATAAAACGCATCCCCATCCCCTAAGCCACAGGCCCCCAAAAAGCACCCTGTAATCAGATGGGTTCTACTACAAGGTGCATCGGAGATAAAGGAAGGTTGTGACGGCGAGTTGTACCCGCGTATCTGACAAGTTCGGGCAATCCGCTATCCAAAACAATCTGGCTACGGCGAGTTAACTGATCGTCATCCTCGACGGTGTGCTGATGAAAGAAACCGGCAAGCGGATCAGAGAGTTCCATGCCGACACCGGTGGGTCACAGGTTATGTCTTTTCTGTTCCGGCTCTCTTGGGATAGCGCTGCATTCCCCGTATTCGGGACCTATGATACCAACGCCCGTATGTGTTCGACACCTCATCAGCCTCCAGGGAGTTGCGCGGTCTGATTGGTGGCAAGGTCCATGAAAATCTGATCGCGAAGAATTGGCCGGATATTCTGCAGCGCCGCTGCGACCTTACGGCAGGAAACATATCCCCAAAAGCTTATGCATCTCTTTGCAACTTCAGATTGCATTCACTTTTGTATCACTCCAAGGCTGTATGCCAGCATTGATTGAGGGTGTTAGTCCTAACGGTAAGAAATTGGAGTTCAAATATTACCCCGGTGGAGACAAACTCGATGATCTTCTAATCATCGAAGGCAAAAACTACTTTGGCACAGCTCAATACCAGATGGATGATCCGTTAGCCGATATAGGCTTCAGATTCAACAAGGGGATAAAAGTACAGGCCGAGTGCATTCGCACTAGAAGGAACTTCATAGATGAGATTGAGTGCGTCGAATACGAAGTCTACAGAAGTTCATTTGACCATGTTCCTGAAGGCAGCAAGTTTTTCATGCCAGAACTGTTTTAAGTTGTGAGGAAGAAATTCACATATTGAGCAGAATAGTCGGGGCTATGCTCATTTTATTCGGGTTTTTATACTCGATAGAAGACGTTGATGTTCCGGCTATCGTTGCTGACAGCTCTTTTATGATTGGCGGACTCGTTTTTCATAGTTTCTTTTGGGAGCAGCAAGAAATCTCAAATCGAGCAAGAAGCAAGAAGACTCGCCGAAATCGACAATCGGAACAAAAGAACTTCTATAAGAAGATTAGCTGTATTCTTCTTGACCAACCAAGGACAGAACGCATCATAACCAGCCTATGAGTGCATTCTGGAAAACTGTAGCCCCTTACATTGCCTTGACCCGCTACACCCCTGAATAATAAGTCAAGATACCAAACGTTCGCGCCGACAATAGACCCTGCCGAAACTCCCATGAGGGCCTCCTGGAAAGGCTAAATCGGCAAGAGCTCAATGAGTTCGACTGCCTGCCCTGAATGGTTCTGGCAGTGCTCATAAGCCTGACTGAACGTGTTAGGGCGATGGTAGCCGTTCGGATTTGGCTTACCATGTTTTGGAAGGCCAAAAGCAAAGCTGTCCGCCAAAGTCTGCTGCCCGCAGGGATCAGTTCGGTCATCCCACCAAAGCCAAACTGCAAGGGACCAATACCCTTGCGCAGCAATCGATCTGACAGCGTTCAACTCAAACCCGATTGCCATCAGATCATAGGCCAATGATGCTTGGGTTTGATCGAGGCCGGTGGCGCGCATCACCAGTTGGACACCGAAAGGCAGTGCCTCCTCTCCGGTGATCAATTGCGCAAGACCAGCACCTGCTGTATCCGCTCCATGGGCTGCCACCAAGACAGATGCCGTAGCACAGGCCGTTCCTGCGGAAGCGGAGCACATGTGCACAGCGCCAGCCACTTCAGCCGCGCCAAAGACAACATCAATCGCGCCGGAAATCCGGTTGTCTAGAACTCGCTGCCTGTCGATTTCCTCATCAGTTGAAGGGTGTCGCGTTGACGCGGATGGAGATCGGGTCTCAGGTCAAGACCGACAAGCGGTTCATTGACGCCATCTATGACGTCTAGCAACAACGCAGTCACATGCTCAATGCATAACACGCCATGGAAGAGCATGCCCGCCGCACACAATCAGACTGGATAATGTTCGGTATTGCCATGGGCGTCGGCATCATCCTTGCCGCGGCAACAGCCTTCGCCTTCACGCGCAATCACATCCACACAAACTACTTCGACACCACAATCCGCATCATTCAGGCCGACACGTCAGGCAATCGTTGCCCACAAGCACAAGGCACATTAGTCCCCGGACAAAATGGCGGGGCCTTCTGTGCAATCAAAATGAACGGATATGACGGCGAGTGAGGATTTAAGCCTCAGGATCGGATATGCGCTTATATAAAAAACCAGCAAAGCTGTCCGCATACTTTTTCTCAGTGGCACCAGCCTTCACAAAGACAGGGTATTCTCCCTCGTTATCCCGTGCAGACGTGTCAAAATAGAAAGTCTCACCAAAATCATTAGAGCAAATGACCACAGCAGAGCTCCCAACAAAGCCCTGCTCTCTCTCGGCTTTTGTTTGATAAGCAATATCGCCAACAGATAGGTCGGATAGAACAGGGTATATTGCAAATATTTCCTCCCCGTAAACGTGACCACCACCATAGTTTTTGACAAACCATAGGTAGCTAGGTGGCAATTTACAGCCTATTTTGCTCTCAGTTTCAGCAACTCGTTCATCTGTTGGCGAAAGATCACTGCTCGAATTGCCAAACTCAACACCATTGCCTGAATACTCAGCGATCAATTGCTCTAGGTCGTTTAAAGACGTCATTATTGCCCCCAGTTTGCCGAACGATCTTTCCAATAATTGCTCGACCACGTGTTAAATTGAGAACGATTAATCCCCGAGGGGATAGTATTCGGATTTATATGGATGGTGCCATGGTTCTGCTTATGGAAGGTTTGTGTCATCTCCATAATAGGACCATTTTGTGTTTGAAGCCCGTGATGCAAGTTCACTGATTTTCCATCCGGACCAATTGGCGCTCTTCCATCAGCCATACGTTCAAGGTTAGTGCCTGTTTTGACCTGTCCGTTGATAGTCCAAGAACTAACACGATCAGGGTTAATCAGATCATTACGCTGATAAACCTGATTCCCATTGAACTGAACCGGGTCTTGCGACCAGAATCTGCGGTTCTGCTGGAAATGTCCAGCCACATCATCTGCGCTAGCCAATGTCCCCTTTGGCCCATTTGGCGTGTCAACAACGTTCTTCAGAGATTTTGGCAGCCGTGTGGTGGTGAACGCGGTACCGCTGGCAGCCAGCGCTGACAAGTCCATGGCTGTTGCCACCATGGCGATATCGGTGGGGTTTGAGGGGTTCGCGAAGAAATATTGGCCGGTGATGTCATTCTTGTAGAGGTGGCGCCCCTTTTCATCCACCAAATACAGGGGTACTCCCTGATCGTCAGTCCCAAGGGATTGGGGGCCGGAATAAAGAGCGCCTAACTGCCCAATGGCCCGTACGGGCGCCGAGAGTGTTCCCTGTGCCAGCCATTTGGTAAGTTTGCTGGCCTTGGCCGGATCGGCAATGGCGATGCCAAGATACGCTTCAAGACATTGGCGCCCCTCCTCCTGCGTGAGATGGATGGTGAAGCCATCATTGGTACGCACCGTGCAAGAGGCAGGGCCCGCAAGTGCAGGAGAGACGATCCAGTCAAGCAGATTGAAGCCTTGCTGGCTCGTGCCGCACTGGGCCAGTTGCCGGAGGATTGCCTCATCTGAGAGTTGCCCGGCCTTTTTGGCAGCACTCAACTGCCCAATATTGGCGCTGTCTTTGCCAAGGGTTTCGAACAGTTCATCCGAGACATCGGCAAGGGCACGACCAACGACTTCAATACTTTCTACCGCCGCCCGTACCGTTTCGTCGGAGACATAGACGCCGACGTACTCTTCTTCGTCCCGTG
This sequence comes from Pseudovibrio exalbescens, assembly GCF_028737195.1. Lineage (GTDB taxonomy): Bacteria > Pseudomonadota > Alphaproteobacteria > Rhizobiales > Stappiaceae > Pseudovibrio > Pseudovibrio zosterae. Next base: position 134,223 of record NZ_JAQZAJ010000006.1, read on the forward strand.
TGATTTCCTGGGCGATGGTGACGTCGCGGTTGAGGGAGGCGAGCGAGGTGGTTGCGCCGCCCTCCTCCAGCTCCTGCTGCTTGTCCTCATCGCGGATGAGCAGCGTATTATTGCACCTAAAAAGTGTGTTTAGGTCAGAGGCTGGCGGTTACAATTAAATCTCTGAATTATCGCACTCGGTCTGCAGCCATTTTGGTGAGCAAACCTGGAACCCAAAAGGTCGTCGTCTTCTCAATTCTTTGCCCCAATAGTTGCCTTAACACGAAAACCAAAGTTTTCCTCGTCCTCAGGCCCAAAAGTCTTGAGGGTCTATGTCGCTAGTTTTAAGGGCTTTGAATTTTGTTCACAATTTTATGCCGTGATGTCGAGGTGATCAGCCAAACTTAGGGACTGGCTCTGCTGCTGCAAACACAGGCCTTAAAACCTTCCGATGAGAGCGAGCCCAAAATACGGTTTCTCAAAGACAAGTTCCATGCGTAAGGCCAATTAAAACTCATTCTAAAATGTATAGACTGCTGTGATGTGCTAGTTTTCTAACTAGTTCAAGCTTGTCTGGCGAAAGACTTAAAAGTGTGTCCGTTCTATCATGCCCACCCAATACACGTATTTCAAAAGCCGGAAAGTATGCATCCATAAATCTCTTCTCTCGTAAACTCCTTCTGAAGATTTTGAGAGCCTTAGTATTTATGTGTTCAAAGAAACGTGTTTGATTGCTCTGGCTTTTTCTCACAAAAAAACCACTTTTGGCCAAATTACAGTAAAACTCTATGAAAGTATTTTCTTGATTTAAATATGTAGTCCTAGATCTCGCTTCTATAATTGCCTTTTTGTAGTATAGCGTGTTGCAGTCGTCGGCCTCTTCTGGGGTTAGCCAGTGGTCAAATGGTGAAATATAGCGAACAAGGGCAGAGTTCACGTCTTCATCTCTATCGAGATCAAGTTCGCATATTGGGTGAAGCTCACTCCAACGCATGTTGTGCTTTTTTCGCATTCTGTTATTTCCTTAATACTTGCCCATCTTTTGATAAGGTTGCAATCCTGTTTCCTCTTTTGTCATAGAGCTTCCAAAAGCTACCTCCATGACCTCCAGCCCCGGCTCTGTCCTTGCTTATTCGATATCCGGTCGCTGGATCTGCAAAGTCCTTAGATCCTCTTACCCGCTTTGTAAAATCTCCGAGGTTTATGTAATCACCTTTCGTTAGTGGTTCGTTTGGTTTGTGTGCGTTTAGTACATTTAGGCCGGTGCCATTGAGGTCAGCGGTCATGCCTTCCAGCATGGTTTCCGGCATGAGTTCGCCGTTGATGAAGCCCTGATCCACAACAAAGCCGTTGTCCTGCTCAGTCACGAAACCACGGATGACGACTTCTTCGCCCGTTGGATAGGTGACGATGATCTTGCGGATCAGTTCATCCCCATGCCCCGTTATGGTGATAAGTTTGCCGCCTTCGGCCGCGATTTCCTCATGGATCTGGCCGCCCCCGGCAGGGGTGGTCATGGCCACAAGAAGCGCTGTCGCCAGGGCGCCCTGTGCGCTTGTGGCAACACCTGCCGCATACTTCACAGTCTGGGAGAAAACGGTCAGGCAGGCTTTGGCTGCATCCGGCGAGAGAACGACGACTTCTCCTCCGGCGTTGATGGCGCACCCCCCTTGCGCGTGGGCAGGGGCAATAATCCAATCCCACAGCGTTGGCGAAAGGGAAGACCGCTGACTGCCACAGGCCTTCAACTGCGCCAGAACGGCGGGATCATCCTTGAAGGCAAGCAGGTGCATGGCGGAGGTGCGGTCTGCTTGTGAAAGCTTTCCATCCTGTGCCAACCGGTCAAGGGCATTGGTGATGATTTCGGAGATCGCCTTGCCGCCCTGCAAGGCCGCCCGTACCGCTTCGTCGGAGATATAGACGCCGACGTATTCTTCTTCGTCCCGGGTGATTTCCTGAGCGATGGTGACGTCGCGGTTGAGGGAGGCGAGCGAGGTTGTTGCGCCGCTTTCCTCCAGCTCCTGCTGCTTGTCCTCATCGCGGATGAGGATCTCCCCCTCGCCCACCGTGGCACGGGTTATCTGCCGCTTGTCGCGAGCGGAATAGGTGCCTTCGAGCGAACCGTGGGCTTCGACGGTGTTCTTTGTGGTGGCGTCACCTGGGTTGTCTCCCCCACCTTCTGGCTTCTGCTTTTCGCTGGTGACGTTGACTGAGCCGGAAAGGGCAATGCCGGTGGAGGAAGCCTTGTCATGATCATGAATGTCGGAGTGGGTGAGCGTCCCCGTATCGAGAGTGAGATCGCCGCTTTCCGAGGCGATGAGACCGCCGGTCAGGTCCGTGTTGTTTTCCGTCCGGATATCCACCTTACCGGATGCCACAATGCCGGACTGGTCTGTGACCCATGCCTTGGAGGCGGAGCCGTTGGAGTTGTTGATGCTGACTGAGCCTCCCACTGAGTTGGCGCTTAGCGAAAGCCCCAGAGAACCGCCGGTGGACTTGTCTGTGCTGCGGGCCGTGTCCTGCTGGCTTTCGATGGTGAGATCGCCGCCTACGCGGGCTGTGACTGTCTCGCCCTTAACCTGCGCGCCGTTGAGGGTGGTGTCTTGACCGGATGTGAGCGACACATCCCGCTCAGCCTGCACCAATGAGTTGGTGTTGGTGGCGCTTTGGCCGCTGCCTTTTGCTTTTTGTCCGGCGATATTGGCATCCACACCGACTGAAAAAGGCTCTTTGCCAATGCCAATACCAACGGAAAGGCCTATGCCCGCGGACTTGCTGGAAGAGGATGATGCGTTAGATTGCGCGGTTTGCGCGGCTTCAAGGGTAAGGTCGCGACCTGCCGTCAACGAGGCGTCGCGGCCCGCCACGATCTGTGTTCCTTCCGAGGTCAGGTCTCTGCCAGCCTCCAGGGTGATGTCACGGCCTGCGTTGAGGTGCCCAGTCTTGTCTGCGACGCTTGCGACCTCGCTGCTGCTGCGTTCAGAAGAGACGCCAATGCCGACGCGCACCCCTGCAATCGTGCCGCCTTGCGCCATGTTGGCCAGCGACTGGGCAGCCTCAGCGGCTTTCAGGGCACCCGATACAGCGGTGACAGCCTGATACCCAGCATTGCCTTTGCCAGCTGTCATTTCTTGAGGTGTGCGGGCCAGCGTCTTGACCGGGCCGGAGACATTTTCAAACACCCCAATGCTGAGCGCAATGCTGTCGATCTTGTGGCTTTCGGAATGGGCGTAGGTGTCCGTTGCTGTGGTCAGGTTGATGTCATTTCCAGCGGCAATGGACAGGTCTTCGCCCGCGTTTAGAATGCCTGCTTCCGAGGTGAAATCATTGCCGGCCGTGATGTCGATAGTCTCACCGGAAACGGAGGAAACAACTTCCGTCGACATCTGCGTGTCGAAGGTGTGTTTTTCCTTCTTGTAACCGACGGTAAGGGTTCCTCCACCCGCACTTGCGAAGAAACCGTGGCTCTTTTTGAAGACGCTCTGGCTGTAGTCCTCGGTTGCACTGGCAAGCGCGATATCGTCCGCCGCGTCCAGCTGGACGGTGCCCTCACTTGCGAGTGCAGACGCAGTTACATCGATGGACCCTTGGCTGGACCGGATTGTAAGGCCATCCGTGGCCGTTACCAAGGAGCCCACCTGAGTTGTGCGCGCTTCTTCGTTGCGGCGGGTCTTGCCGGAGAAGGTGCCAGACTTCCTCAGATAGCTGAAGTCGTAGGCGCTTTCTTCCAGGCTTGTTATGTTGATGTCGTCGTTTGCAGAAAGGGTGGCTGTCCCATCGCTGGCAACCAATGCCCCTTCGAGGGTGATGCCCTTTTCAGAGGTGATTTGCAGCGTGTCGGCAGCTTGAATGTCCGAGGTGACAAACTGAGTTTTGTCGTGGCGTCCGGTCTGATGTGTGCGTCCGTTCCTGATGTCATAGTGATAGTGTGAGTTTGTCTGTGCACCCGTAACCTTGAGATCGCCGCCGGTGTTGAGCGTCAGATCGCCGCCACTGGAAACACTGCCGCCTGCAATAGTGGTGTCGCCTGTGCTGGTGATGGACAGGCTCTCAGCTGCAGACACGCTGGCAATGTCATCAATGATTGAACCGATGCGGTCATCACCGTTGCCGGTGGTTGTGATCGCAGTCTCGATCTTGATTTCGCGCGCCTGCAGATCCACAGTCGAGCCTGACAGCACGCCGGACCGGTTGGTGAGCGTGTTGGATGCAAGTACCGTCAGGTTGTCATTAGCGGAAAGGCGTCCCTTCGTGTTGAGGACGTCGGCTGAGGCGAGGCTGATATTGCGCCCGGCAATGATGGCACCCGACCGATTGCGGCTTGTGCTGTCGGCGAGGTAAAGGCGTGGCACCACGACCTCATGGCCACTAACTACGGTTTTCTCATACCAGACAATGTCTTTGGTCAGCAGTGCGACCTGCTCGGCTGAGAGGGCAACGCCATAGGTAAGGTCCAGGCTCGAGGCGGCATCTGCTGCATTATGCATGAGCTGGCGAACTTGATCAGCCTCTGAGGTACCATCGTCAGTCAGCCAACGTCGGTCGGTGGCAGCGAGCACCTGATCGTTGATCAGACGCGTGTCAAAGTAGGCGTCGCCCAATGATACGGCATAGGCATCAACACTTTGAATGCCAACTGTTTCAGCAAAATAGTCATGTCCATAAAAGCCCGAGGGATCGATGAACTCGAAGCGGGTTTCAATGAGATACCCTGCCCCCTCCGGCGCTTGTTTGAAGAGCTGGGCGTTGGAGGTTAGGCCGATGGCGCGCAGGAAGTCCTTCCCCTGCGGTGCCCGCGGGTTGACAACGTCAGGGCTTGTCAGATCCAGGTCGCCGTAATTGAGGGTGTCAAGTGATCCCAGACCCGGGGTTACCGCATCCGGGGCTGACAATGAGGCCCCCGTAAGCGGATCAACCTTCAAAACGGTGTCGGCGGTTCTTTGCAGGATCTGGATGTTGTTGGCACTGACGAAGCTGAGTGGGTTTTCGTCACCCGGATCGACACTTGAGTTGGTAATTGACGTGGCCAGATTGCCTGTGAGAGCGCCCCCCGCGCTGATAACACCGGGCACAGCGGCGACTGTTGTATCTTCTTCAATATGTGCATTGTTGCGATTGAGCCAGCCTATCCAGCCAAACCCGCGGTGAACCGTTCGGTTGTTGTAATTGAGCCTTGCGCCGTATGTGCGGGACAGGCTGACACCTTCGTTGGTCAGTGTGTCGCCGAACAGGGAGATATCCTGATCCGCGATGATATTGCTGGAGCGGTTGACGATATTGTCAGCATCAATGGTGATGCTGCCCTTGCGGGCGGTGATCTCTGCCGTTGGATCCTGCTTGGTTACGATGCCCTGCTCGATGAAGACAATCAACTGTCCCCCGGTTGGAACCTTATGCTCTTCATCGGGAGCAAGGACATTCCAGCGTTCCAGATGCCCCTTGAACGGATCAAATGTGTCCAAACTGGTTGGCGCGTATTCTTTCCACCAGTTGGGGTCCCAGTCTTCAGGTTCTGCCCCTTTGTCCGCCAGGATTTGCTCGATCATGACAATGTCGGGTGCAAAGATGTAACCAATGGGCCCTCTGGAACGGTCCCACATGGTACCGTAGGCGTAGCCGCTGACGTATCCGTTGTTTACGTAAACGTTGTTGTAGCGACTTCCCCCCTTATAGCCGGGAGCTCGTGGATCCAACCAGGATGGCGGATATTGATAGTAGATGTAATTATTCGCGTACTCATAAGTTTTTACGGTGGTTTCGACCGCCGTCAGGTTTTGAAGATCCTGAGTGCGCAGAGTGATGTTGCCTTCCAGAGCTTCGATCGCCCCGCCGTTGTGGTTCAGCAACTGCATGCTTTTGGAACCGACCGTCTTACCTTCGATGAGGATATCGGTCTTGGCAAGAATGAGCCCGCCGTCGTTGTCCAGCTGTTCTGAACGCAGAACAATGTTCTGCCCACTGGCAAGGGCACCTTCATTGAGAAGGTTTCTGGCGGTAATGGATAGGGGGCCCTGCTCGCTCTGCCACACGGCACCGTCCCGGATCACTACGTCGCCACTGGTGGTGAAATTCAGGCCGGTTTTGCCTGAGAACATGCCCCGATTGTCCACCGAGCTGGCGGTAATCCGGAGCTGTCCTTGGCTTTCCAATCTGCCAGAGACCGTGTTGGTCAGTGCGTTGTTATCGCTGCCATTTACGTGCACACGGGTTTGCACCGAAGCGTTTATCTGTCCTTCATTGGTCAGTTCTGTGGCGTCAAGGCTCAAGTCCGAGTTTGAAAGCAGCTCACCTGTTTCTCTATTGCGTATACTGTCTGATGAGGAAAGCGACAGCCGGGTTTCGGCCCCTACTTGCCCCCCGTTGTCGATTGTTCCAGCGCTTGCCTCAATCACGTAACTGAGGACAGTAGCGCCATTTGCAATGGTGAAGCGATCGGCCACCGTGAGCTCAAGCGCGCCATCGCTCAGGAGCGTTCCGCTGTTGTTGATGGTGAGCGTGTCGACGCCGACAGCAAGAGAGCCCGCTGTTTCCAGACTGCCTGAAACCGCAAGGGACGTGCCAGAGACTGTTGTATGCTGGCCAGATAGCCAAACTGTACCGGCCTCGATTGCAATATCGGAAGCAATCTCAACTTGCAGCGATTTCAGTGTTTTGACATCGCCGTTTCCGGAGTAGCTATCGGCGTGGGCGGCTATGGAGCCAGAGGAATAGAAAAGACCATCGTTGCGGATTCTGTTAGCTGCGGTGAGCGACAATGCCACGTCGTTGTTTGAGGACAGGCCGCTTCTGATCGACCCAGTGTTTTTTATGGCACCAGCCGTTGTTTCCAAGCTCAGGAGCCCGTTGGTTTCTATGGTCCCAGCTGTGTCAATGGAACCGTTGCTGCGCACACGGACGGCATTGCCAGCGATGATATTGCTGGTCCCGTGAAGATGAGTTGGGCCGGTACGGCTCGTTATATCAATATCGCCCAGAATTGTGGCTGTGCCACCCAGTTCCGTGGAGGCGGCATTCAGCAAAAGGCGTTCTGTTGCCGTGAGGTTCGACGTGGCCGCTCCCCAATACGTGCCCTGTACCTCGATGTTCAATGCAGCTGAAGAAAGAACGTCGCCGTTCTGGATAATATTGGCTGCCGATTGTAGATCCAAGGCGCCTGATGTTGTTTGGGTCAACGAGCCAGAGTGCAGTTCCAGACTGTTGCTTCGGGTGGCTATGGACAGGTCCGAGCCGCTCAGAGTTCCACTGGTTTCAAGGGCTGCGGAGCGGGTGTTCAAACTGCCCCCCGCAGAGACGATAGCGTCGTTGGAAAGGCCGATGGACCGGGTGGCTTCAAGCCATACGTCGCCAGAAAGAGTGGCAACAGAGCCCGCAACATGAACGTTGCCGTCGGCTTCAATGTGCATCTGCTCCTGAGATTGGGTGGTCCCGGCGAGCAGTAGATCCCCAGCGCTGGTTAGGTGAACAGCGCCCGTTTTGCTGAGTATCTGGCCTTGAGAGGACTGCTGCAAGGTACCCTCGCGGGCTTCGACTGCAACATTCCCGACAGCTTCGATTGCTCCGGACAGCTTCAACGCGTTTGATCCCAGTTCAAGCTGGCCGAAGGTTGTAATCTGCGCGGTTTCACGGAGATTGAAGTTCCCGGCCGTATCCAAATTTACGGCGCCGCCACCGTAGAACTTGCCTGCAGTGCTCAGATCACTCTGGGCAGAGATTGTGAGCTGGTTGTCCGTTTCAATGGCCCCGCTTTCACCAATTTCAGACAGGTTGGCCCCGAGCAACTGCATAGAGAGGTCGCCTGAACTCTTCAGGGCACCTTGAACCGAGAGCTGGTGCGCAGTTGCGCTCAGGGAGCCCAAGCTAACAACAGAGGCGTCAGAACTCACGAGCTGTAGATGCCCCCCGGCGGTAAGCACCAGGTCTTGATCGCTGAGAACGGTAGCCAGCTGGTTTTCAGCCCTGCCGCCAATACTCAGTTCGTTCCCTGCGTTTAAGTTCAAAGCGCCTTTGGACCGAAGGTAGCTGCCGGTTTCAAGTGAAAGGAGGGTAAGAGCCGAGGCGCTCAGATTGCCCGCGCTTTTGATCTGGCCGCTTGAGCGAAGCAATGCTGCATCGATGCGGAGGTTCGTGCCCGAGAGGACCTGCGCCGCGTCTCCCAATACCAATTGCTCGGCGGTAAACTGAAGGCCGTTTTGCGCCTCAATCGTGCCAAGCACAGAAAGGTCAGCCACATCAACATTCACTGCGCCCCCAGCAATGATCTGTGTGGACTGCTTCATCTCCGTATTTTGGGCCGAAAGCGTAAGGTCTCCATCCATATCGATGGTGCCCGCGAGAACCGCGTCGTTTTTGATAAGAAGGGTAACATCCGATTTGGCGCGAATGTCGCCTGCTGTGTGCAGACGTCCGGCAGTGATTTCAACGTCGGTTTCGGACTGAAGTGCGTCGATGGCCGCGTCGATAACCATCGTGCCGGCAACATCAAAGCGCAGCGCCCCGCCGTAAAGGTGCCCCTTATTCCCGCTAATCTGGAGGGTGTTGGCGGTCATAGACAAGTCGCCGTCAGTGGACAAGGAACCGCTTTGGCTGATCGCGTCGGCGGTAAGTACCCCGTTACCACTGGCGTAGGCGGCCACTGTTGCGCCGAGGTCCAACTTATCGCTTGCTGCGAAGGTCAGATCACTGTGGTTGGTCAGCGCCTTGCCATTTCTGTCTACCCCCGAGGCGATGTCGGCTCCGTTCGCAAATATGCTTTGCGCAGAAAGCGTGAGGTCGGAGCGTGCCGCGAGAACGCTCTTGGGGGAAATCCACAGATCGGCGCCGGCTTTGAGCAAAAGCGTATCTTCTGCGTAAACACTCACGTTTTCGCGAACTGTAATATCGGCTTTTTGCGCGCTAGCAGTTATGTTGCGCTTGGCACTGACGGAGCCCAGTGAAATCTGCCCGGAGGCGCTGATGGTGAAATCGCCCGTGGTGGCGACAACTTCATCCGGTGCTCGAACACCGACGCCGGCCTCGGTGCCCACCAACTTGATTTGGCCTGCATACATTCCGCCCAAAGCGGCGGTATCGATTGCAAATTCTGGTTTGCCGCTGTCGCTTCCATCATTGGGCGAGATCTTCCCTGTCTTCGGATCGTAGGTGTTTCGACCAGCATACAAGCCCAGAAATTCACCGCCGTGTATCTTGCCGTTGACTTCGATACTTCGAGCTACGATATCGAAGTAATCCGTTCCTTCAGCAGTCAGGCCCAAAGGCCCGATTGTGACTGCGCCATCTTGCACCAGCAACTTGCTGAGCTTGCCCTCTTCAAACACAGGCGTTCCTGTTGAAAGGGTTGCCCGTGGAATATTGATGAAGCCGCAGCCATTGCAGGTCATGCCGTTCGGATTCACCAGAATGTAGTTTGCGGCAGGCCCGTGTACCTCGGTTGGCCCCTCAAGGAGGGAACGGTTTGAAGAGGTGACTTCGTTTAAGATCAGAGAGGCATTGTTACCCTCTGTGATGTTGGGGTTCTCGTAGATCAGGCCGCCGAGTTCAGACCGGCCCATGACACCCGAGTTGTTGAGGATCACCCCCTCCGTTCCAACATTGAAGTCGGTGAACTTGTTGTGGGACAGGCCGTGACCATCGGGCGTTACGATGTTGACCACCGGAACGCCGTTGGCTGCTTCGGTGAGGCCCGGTGCATTGGCGCCCGTATCCACAGAGAGGCCTTGGGCATAGGTTGGCAAGATACCCTGCAGGGAAAAAAGACAGCAGAACAGCGCATTAAGTATCTTTTTCATGTGTGCCACCTAGAACTGCGCCCGCAAACGCACCTGCGCCCGGATGAAGCCGCGCTGATTTACTGAAATGAATTGAGGGTGATGAAGAGGGCGCTCGTAAACGATCTGCCCTGAAAGAGCGCCGCCGCCAAACCTGAGTCCAACCGCGGCCCCAGCCATGCTGCCGCCCTCATTGGGGTCTGCTCCGTCATTGGCTATGCGCCCCGCATCCACTGCAGCAAACACCTGGGGTTGGCCGATCACGGCAGAAAAATCGCTTAGAACGCCGTCAAGTGAAGGTTGCCAGGAAACCTCTGTGCGCAGGTAGCCGCCCACATCTCCAGACAGGCTGTCATCTCGAAAGCCTCTCACCGTGCTGGAACTGCCCAGGCTGACGCGTTCGCTGGAAAACAGGGTATGGTTGGAGGCTGAGACAAAGCCGTTTGTTGCAAATGAAACCGCGCCAAACCTGGTCGCCCAACCACGTCGCCACGTCGCTTCCAGCTCTACTTCCGAAAACTGGGCGCTTGGGGCCTGCCCGATGATGTTTGGGTCTTGCTGGGCTGCGAATGCGTTCAGTCCCTGCTTGAAGGTCACTCGAGCATTTGCTGCGCCGGAAAGTACGCGGCCACTCAGGGAGCCGTAGAGTTCGGCAATTGCTAGCCGTTGGCTTGACGCGTCAATGTAGAGGTCTTCAATGTAGTTGGCGTTTTCCTTGAGAGTGAGGCCGGTGCCCGTCTTCCAGATCCAGTTCTTGTTACGGAAAACCGTCTGTTCCATCGCGGCGCGGGCTTCCCAACTACTGCCGTTGTAGTGAAAGACCCGGCTTGGGGATGACAGTTCCGATTGGTACTCCTGATAGGACCCACTCAAGCTGAACAGAGTGTAACGCCAAGGGACTGAGACGTATCCGTTTACCGAGCGAGAGAACACGTCGTTCTCCAGCTCATCAAGAGAGGTCTTGGCTGTAAGGGTTACGCTCTCATAGTACCCAAGGGTGTCTTCCATGGTGAAGGAACTGGATAGTTGATGGCGCCCGGTGGATTGGGACCCCTCATTGGATAGGGATGCCGAGGCGTCGACACTGTAAGTATCCCTAACATCAATGAAGACGTGACTGGTGCCGACGTGTTGTCCGGGCTCTATGCGGATCTTGGCTTGTTTGGAGCCGAGCCGATTGATCTGATCCAGCCCTTGTTCGAAATCCCGCAGGTTGAGGATCTGGCCTTTGCGTTTGCCAAATATCTGCTCGGTATTGTGGCGCGGCTCGTCGTTGAGAAGGTGGGTTACACCGTCAACATTGCCTTCAATGACGAGAACTTCAAAGCGTCCCTGCGATATGTTCTGCGGCTTCAGATAAGCGCGGGTGGTTATGTAGCCCTTGCCCACATAATAATTTGTCACGGCTCGAAGAATGTTCTGCAGATCGACCGGCGTCAGACATTGTCCGGCAAGACTTTCGAGCTTGCTGGTTACCTGCCCAGTTGGAACTGTCAAATCGCCAACAAGCACAATTTCCTGGATGTCGAAGCAGGCTGCGTCAAGCCGGGGCGCCAACTGCAATTGCTCAACGCTTGAGCCTGTTGTTTGTTGCGGGCGTTCCAGATAGCGCCGTTGCTCAAGTCGCCTCTGCTCTTGTTCACGGATCTGGATTTGTTGCTGGTCACGCAGAATTTGTTCAGGAATGGTCTGAGAGGATGCGGTGCCGGTTGTACACATGAGACCAGTGGCCACAATCAGAACCGTCCATGCAGCACCCGTCAGCGCGTTGCAAAGTGACACTCTATGCAGCATGGGACTTATTGTTTTTCCAAAAGAGAATTGAGGCGGTTGAGCGCCGCGGTGAACCCCTTCAGGGACAGTTCTATTTCGACCCTTTGTGCAGCAGAGATTGACCAAACAGAAAGTTGTAATGCCGTGCCGCGTCGCAGGCCCTGCTCCAAGTCATCGTCTATGTCTAGAGAAGCCAAACACCCAGAGGGCAAGCATGTGCTGAAATGCGTTTTCTGAAGGGCCTGATCAGAGTCAATGGTGCCCTCGATACCCTTTTGCAAGTCCAGCCCAAATGGCATGAGAAGGGTGCCCGTCAAATTCTCGTCGTTACCCCTTTCAACAATGAAAGCGAGGATGCGTTGGCCACTTTGCTTGTTGGAAAGCTCTTGAAGTAGTTGGCATTGTGGTGGCTTTTCTTCCCCAAAAGGAATGCACCGCACTGTCCAGTCCGAATAAGTTTCAATGCGAGAACTTGGTTGCTCTTGAGCGTATGCGCATCCTACGGTTGCAAATAATGCTATTGCTATACCGAGCCAGTGATACATTTGACTTTCCTCTGACCTAAAGATGCCCTGAGATCAGACGAAAAACACCTCTTGCTATCCCAAAGTCAAATGTTGTTTTGTAAAGAAATTAAATCAAATAGTAAAAAGTAATCTAATTTAATTTGATCAAGTGAAAATCGGGATAATTTGAAAAAATAGCCAACATATTTTGCCATAATTGCCATATTGGTTAAATATAATCATCAATATGGCGTGTGCATATTTTGTTGGATTGTGATTGACGTTTCTGCCTTTAGTGAAATAGAACCACGTTATTCTGGACAAAAGGTTTTTTGGTTTGCTGTGGCGGGTGTCAATGCAAGTGCCGGTGTGGCTGCGTTCGCGTGCAATCAGGGCTGTGTCTGGATCAAGCGTTTTTCTGGACATCGCGTTACAACAGTGCCCCGAGAGGTTTCCTGTTGCTGCTCTTCGCAAACGAATGCTCTGGCTGGGCGAAAACTGTTTGTCCTATTGATCATCATATGTGTAGTCAGTGGCAGCGTTTTCTGCTGCACCAATCAGGTGCTCTTTACGCCGTCCGAATTGCGAATGCATGGGACGTACATAAGGCGCTTGCGGCAGTCGCGATCATGCCTATTGCAACGGCTCTTTCAGGACTGGCGGTTGTCGTCCCAAAACGCGCTTCCTACACGGTTCTGGGCAGAGCCCTTGCCTTTGAAACTTTGGCAAAGGCCGAGGGCTGGGACGTTTTGAAGCTTGAAGCAGGTGGACAGTCTTATGCTGGCGGGCTGGCAGCGGCGCATGCGTTCGCGGAGGCAGCATCAGGCATTGACGGTGTTTTCTGCGTCGCGGACTACATGGCGCTGGGGTTTCTCGACGGCCTTCGCTTCGATCACAATGTGAAAGTGCCAGAAGATTTGAAGGTGGTTGGATATGACGACATTCCGCAGTCGAGCTGGAAGGCCTATGATCTGACCACCATCGCTCAGAGCCGAGAGGAGCTGAGCGAGGTTACCATGCGCCTGCTCCTCGACCGGTTGGAAACGCCAGAGGCCCCGCCCCATGAGGTTATCACGGGTGTGACGCTCGTGCAGCGCGGCTCAACAGCGGGGTAAAGGCTCACAGGTATCAACCCCGCTGTGTCCCTTGCTACCTGTGACAAGCACCAGGAGGCATTGAAAGTCGATCACATCCAAACAGCGACTGCGAATGCGGAGAGCCCGCGAGGTTTTTAGGCCGGAGTGCCAGAGCTGCTCTTAAGTTCAGGGGACAAGCGTTCCGACAGATCCGTTGTTTTTCTGCCTGCTCATCCGTGAGCCGACAATGTAACGTTTGGCGCAGACACCTCCGACTTTCCGCCGATGCCTGGGGTGTGATCAGTCTTCTTTCAGGTCATTGCGGCAGCCGAACTGGAAGCCGATGTTGCAATGGGCTTTCAGCCTCTTTGTGTCCTCCGCCGTCCAGTTCGCCGGATCTGTTACCTGAACCCAAGGACCAATGTAGTCTTGCGCATAATAGGCATGGCCGTGCCCGGGCGGCGATCCGAAGGACAGCGCCATGTCCAACGCCAGCTGGAACTGCGTTACCACGGGCATGAATAACAGATGCTCTGACATGTCTTCTGCAGGCGGATCGTTCATCCATGGCGGTGCCCGCCACAGCGAGGCGGGATCATAAAAGACAATTGGATCGCTTGAATACTGCAAGAAGACGATGCGCATATTGCCCCATGCGTCAGGCGCCTTGGAACCATCTTGGGTATGTGAGGCGTAGCGCACAATCCTCCCCTCCCCAATGCTTGGCGATACAAAGGGGCTGCCAGGGTTGCGGCGGTTCTGGATGTAGTTCCAGAATGCGGACGGGAATGGAGGACCGGCCCAAAACGCCCCATCTATCGGGTCATCCATGAACCTGAAAATGTTGGTGGCGTACATTGAGGACCAAGCTCCAAGGCTTAGTCCGTGCACATAAAGACGCGGCCGTTCGTTTTCCGGAAGCGTCTTCCAGTATCCATGCACCGCATCTTGCAACGCTGTTGCTTGCTCCAGTCCGGTTTGGGTTTCCAGGATCAGCGCAAGGGGAGACTGGAGATAGGAGTACTGAGCGCTAACAGTGGCAATATCGCCATTGTGCATGTATTCGACCGGGTCGTGCGCGCCCGGATCCATCCAGCCAGTCCCCGTAGGGCTTGCGATAATCAGAACCTCGCGCTCAAAGGCACCCAAACGCTTGAGTTCAGCCAACGCCAGTTCCGCGCGTTCCTTCGCGGTCTCTCCATTTGCACGGCCCACATAGACACGGATCGGGTCAAGCGCTGGCCTGCCTGTAAACGCCGAAATCGCTGCTGAATCGGGCCCCGTTGTTATAAAGTTTCGTCCCGGTTCGCCGATGGCCTCCCAGTCGATCAAAGAAGCAGCGCTTCCGGTCATTCTTGGGTCGTCAGGCCGAGGCGGCGCATCGTCAAACAAGGCCTGTGCCGCCTCGTAGCTTTCGTCCAGCGCTGTCACGATCACATCGAGGAGTCCATCGCGGGTTGCAACAAACAAGATCATCACAACGGCGATGACGCCGAGCACATTTGCTCGTCTAGGGGGCATGACCCGATAAAACCACGCGCGCACCAGACGGAACAGCGTTGCAACGAGGCGACCGGAAAAATAAGCAATTGCGAACGTTACGGCGGCGGCGATCATGATGCTCGATAGGTGCAGAGCTTCTGCCGGTTCCATGCCCATCTTTTGGCGCAGTTCGTTTTGCCATTCGAGGCTGGAACTCAGTATCCATAGAAAAAACGCAACAACACCAATCCCGAGGCACAAGACCAAAACTCTGGCCAGCCTGCCTTTTAGGCGGGGCATATCCGCAGCTTTCCAAAGAAGCGCAATGATCTGGCCGATAAGATAGCCGAGCGCGGTGACCAGTCCGCCCAGTATGCCTTGTTCAAGCGGGCCTCGTGGAATGAGAGATGGCGTCAAGGAGGCTGCAAAGAAGACCAAGCCAAGCAACAAGCAAGGAACACTGAACTTGCCAAAGGCCCAAGACACGGCTCCTCGTTTCATGGCGTGTCCTCCATGGCGTTCTCCCCTTTTGTGTGACCCGCTGAAATGTAGCTGTACATCACGGGCAATACAAAGAGTGTGAACAAGGTGCCGATGGAAAGGCCCGCGACAATCACAAGGCCAATGTTGTAGCGCGAAACTGCACCTGCACCAGTTGCATAAAGCAGCGGGATAAGCCCTGCAATCATGGCGGCAACAGTCATGAGAATGGGGCGCAGCCGGATTCGTGCCGCTTCAATGATCGCTTCGGTTTTGGAAGAACCTTTTTCGATCTGCTCATTCTTTGCCATTTCGCACATGAGGATGCCGTGTTTTGAGATAAGCCCCACCAGCGTAATCAAGCCCACCTGCGAGTAGATGTTAAGTGAAGTAAGGCCTGACACATGGGTCCAGCCGAGAGCGATTAGAGCCCCGCTGATGGCCATGGGCACCGTAAACATGATCACCAGTGGGTCTCGCAGGCTTTCAAACTGACTGGCGAGCACGAGGAAGATTACCGCCAGTGCCAGCGCGAGTGTCACATAAAGTGCGTTGCCTTCCTCAACAAACTGCCGGGATTCTCCCATGAATGCATAGTTGAAACCGCGCGGCAAAGTTTCTCGCGCTTGTGTTTCGAAGAAGCTGATGGCATCGCTCATGGCAACATTCGGTGCAGGTACTGCTGAGATTGTGATGGAGTTCAGCTGATTGTAATGCGGCAGAGACTTGGGCTGGGTCTGCACCTCATGGGAGACCAGACTGGACATCGGTATGGCGCTGCCATCCTGGGCCGTTACATAGAATTGGCTGAGTTGATCAGGTGTTGCTCGAAACCGGCGTTCGGCCTCTGGGATTACCTCATAGGAGCGGCCGTCAATATTGACGCGGTTGATGTAGCCTCCGCCCATGAGACTGCCGAGCGTATTGCCAATCGCTTGAGCGGTGACACCGTAGGCACCAGCGGCGTCGCGGTTGATGACAAGATTGGCCGTGCCGGAATCGTACTTCAGGTCCACATCCGCGAACAGAAACAACGGACTTGCTTTGGCCTTCTCCAAAATGGCAGAGCCCACGCTGTACAAACTTTCAAAATCTGTTGGGCTGGTTATGACAAACTGAACAGGTAGCCCGGCGGAGGAGCCGGGTAAGGCAGGCAGCTGGAAGGCCGAGGCATTGATGCCCGGCAAGTCTTTCGCCTCTTTGGACACGATGTTGGAAATTTCTTTTTGGCTGAGTTCACGCTCGCTCCACGGAATGAGTGGCCCAATGCCAATCCCTTGCGTGGTGGTTGGAATGCCAATCAAGGCGAGAGATGCTGAGGCCTCGGGACGCTTGCCAATTATGTCGGCGAGCAGTGCCATGTTGGCTTCAATATAGTCGTTGTTGGCTGTAGATGGCGCGGTTCCCATTACGAGAACAACGCCTTGGTCTTCGTCAGGTGCGAGTTGCGCGGGCAAGAACGAAAAAATTACCGGCAATGACACGATCACAATGAAGGCAAAGCACAGGACAATCCGCCTGTGATTGAAAACTGCAAGAAGTGCGGTGTGATAGTTGCTCGTGATTTTGTGCAGCAGCCCATCAACGATACGTTGGAACCTGCTCGCTTTCCCCTTTTCCTTCATTAGCTTGGAGCACATCATTGGTGAGAGTGTCAGCGCTATGAAGCCTGAGATAACCACTGATCCGGCCAGAGTGAGGGCAAACTCCTTGAACAGGGCACCAGTGATGCCGCCCATGAGGGCTATAGGCGTGTAAACTGCAGCAAGCGTGATGGTCATGGAAATGACCGGTATGGCGATCTCGCGGGTTGCCTCAATCGCTGCCTTGAAGGGCTTGGAGCCGTTGTTGATATGGCGGTCTACGTTCTCAACGACCACGATGGCGTCGTCAACCACGAGGCCAATGGCGAGAACCATTGCGAGCAGTGTCATCAGGTTCAATGTGAAACCCACCGCCTGCATTAGGGCTATGACGCCAATTAGCGAAAGCGGGATGGTGACGATGGGAATAATGACGGATCGAAACGAGGCCATGAACAGCATGATGACCACAATCACGATAACTGCTGCCTCTCCGAGCGTGGTCACGACCTCCCGGATGGAGTCTTCGATGGCGATCGAAGAGTCATAGACAATCTCCGAGTTTATGGAGGGCGGCATGCCGTTTTTGATGACCGTGTAGACAGAACGAAGCCCCTGCGCCACGGTAAGTGGGTTGCCGGTTGGTGAAATGTTGATGCCGATGATAACGGCCTGACGGCCGTTTGCTATGGCGCGGGTATCGTCGTTGCTGCCATCCAGTGAAACTTCCGCCACATCCTGCAGTCTTACAAGGTCACCGTTGTCGGACTTGATCACAAGTTTTTTTAGGCCTTCTACATCAATGACCTGACTGTTGATGTTGCTCTCAAGAACGGTGAAGTAGCTGTTGAACTCGCCAATGGCAGACTGGAAGTTGTTCTGCTGTAAAATGGTGACCAGCTCCTGCGTGGAGATGTCATACTGCCCAAGCTTTTCAGGGATGGGCCAGATCCGCAGCGCAAAAGGAGCCCCGCCCTGATAGGTGATGTTGGAAACACCCTCAACTGTCGCGAGCTGGGGGCTGACCACGCGCTCAATGTAGTCAGTGATTTGGCTCGGGTTGAGCGTATCACTGTAGAACGAGATGTACATGAGTGCTGTTGTTGAACCCGTAGAAGAGGTGATCGACGGGTTATAGGCCGCATCGGGCAAATCATTGGTGACGGAATTGATTTGAGCCAATGCATCAGCAAGGGCCTCTTCCGGATTTGTGTCGAGCAACATGTTCAGCGTGATGGTGGACGTGCCCAGTTCGCTTGACGAGGTCATGAAGTCCAGCCGGTCCACCTGCGCCAGTGCCTGCTCCAGCTGTTGGGTTATGGCCCCTTCCACCAGAGCGGGGTCCGCACCGGGGTAGGGTGTCGTCACCGTGATTACCGTGTTGGTCATCTTTGGGAACTGGCGGACATCAATGCTGCTTATTGAATTCAGGCCGAAGATGAACAGCAACATGCTGAGTGACGCCGCCATCACGGGACGTTTGATGAAGATATCCGTAAAGCGCATCGACGACCCTCCTAGAGCCTAGGCATCGTGGCTGGTGGGGTGACCCTGTCTGGAACGACCTTGATCGCGGCATTGTTTGAAAGGTTTTGCGCACCCGAGGTTACGACGGCGTCGCCAAACTTCAGGTCTCCTGTCACAAGAGCGTCGCTGCCGTTGCGCTGCAAGACTTTGATGGTCACTTGGCGAGCGCGGGGTTTGTCTTCGTTGGTCTCCTGAACAAACACAGAGTCCCCATAGAGCGCAAAAACGATTGCTGTCTGCGGCACCACAAACTGCTTGTCCAGATCCTTTTCTCGAACTTGAACACTGGCAAACATGCCGCCGCGCAAGGAGCGGTCATCATTTGGGACCGTGGCCTGAACCGTAACCAGACCGGTGCTGCCGCTGACAATGGGTTCAATGGCGTTGATCTTGCCCACGTAGACACGGCCTGGGTAACTCACAACTGTAAGGTTGACCTCTTGGCCCAGAGAAATTTTGCTTAGGTCTGCCTGCTCAATGCTGAAACGCACACGCATGACTGAGAGGTCTTCAAGGCGCACAAAGTTGTCGCCCGCGTGGACGTACTGGCCAAGATCGATGCTGCGTATGCCTAACTTGCCACTGAACGGCGCCTTAATTTCTCGTTGGGCAATTTCTGTCTGCAAGGTGCCAATGCGCGCCTTGAGCGCTTCGAAATTGGACTGAGCGTCCTGCATGGCTTTCTCGGAGACTGTTTGATCGCGAAAGAGAGTGAGTTGTCGGTTGTAGTTGGCTTCAACGGAGGGGAGCTGTACCTCTTGAACTTTCAACTCTGCGCGCTGCACGGAACTGTCCAGTGAGACCAGAACATCTCCAGCCTTAACGGTATCGCCATTTTCAAAGTTGATATCGGTAACGGTGCCCGATACCTCGGATGACACGTAGACGCCTTGGTTCGCCTCTACAAAGCCAACCACTTGAATGGTCTGGGGCCATACCTTGGGTTCCAGCTTTTGGACGGAAACTGGAAATGTTGGTTCAGGCGCATTCGCCAAGGCCTCTTTGGTCTTTTCGGCAACATAGTAGTTGAAACCGATGACCGTTCCGAATGCCAGAAGAGCAATCACCAGCATACCGGCGATCCATCGAAACATGCCTTGTTTCTCCACTGTCAGATGAGATGGGAACCGTGGGCAGATTTTCCGGTCAGCTTTCGGAAACTCGGCCTGTCTGTACTGCTTCAGCCTGTGCTAGGGAATAGCGGGGGCCTATGTTCTTGTTGTTGTTTGGCTACACATGCTGTCGGAGAGTTTACGCAGCGTCCGTTAAGGTCATTTTAATGGCATAACGCAAAAAGCCCCCTAAAACTGATCTTGTTCAGGGGGCCGCGGAGGGTGCTGATTGGAAGCGTGATGTTCTCTTAAGGAGCGGCTTGGCTCGCACCCGCATCGCTGCAGGTAGATGGCCAGTACTCAACGAAGGTCTTAGTACATGACCGTGTAAAGGGTAATTTCCTGCGGCATATCAGGTTTTTTCAGCGAAGCAGCTCCACGGGCCAGCAACCAGCCGTCGGCGCGTTCCAAGCGCGCGATGAGTTGAAAGGGCGCGGTGGGCTCCAGAGCCTCGGGAAGATTGGCAACAAAGGCCAACGTCCCTGTTTTGCCCCTGCTTTCCAGTGGGGTTTCTGTTTCAAGCTCAGTTTTGCTGTCAGGCCGCGCGGTGCTCTTGAGGTAGAGCTTGAGGCTGCCTTCGGGGATAAGTTCCTGATCTGCAAAGGAGATCGTACCGCTGATTTTTTGAGTTTGTGCGTTCACCGGTTGGCCAATCGAAACAAGACCTGAAAAGAGAAGACTGGCGAACAATCGGGAAAACCGGGCTTTCATCTGACTTCCCTTTCTGTTTTCGAAACATCAATAGAGGCTGGAAGGGAAGCATGAGGCTCCCCTTCCAAAGTGGTGTTAAAAGATAGTGAAATGGTCGGCTGACAAGTCAAGGCCGGACTTCAGCGTGGCAAACTGGATTGCCTCACCATCACCAGACCCATCCGCATCATAGAACAAGGCACCGCTATCGGTGTCGTAGATGATACGATCATTCGCGTCCTGGCTGACGCCCGCAGCGCTCTTGTGGAACGCCA
The DNA here is from genome assembly GCF_028737195.1 of Pseudovibrio exalbescens. Taxonomy (GTDB): domain Bacteria; phylum Pseudomonadota; class Alphaproteobacteria; order Rhizobiales; family Stappiaceae; genus Pseudovibrio; species Pseudovibrio zosterae. The sequence continues at coordinate 154,470 of NZ_JAQZAJ010000006.1, forward strand.
TGAGGTCAAGTTGCCCCTTGCCACCCAGTTCGGAGAAGATGTCACTGTCGAGCATGATGACATCGTCTTCCACGTTGAAGTCCTTGATCCGATCAATGTTGTCCGCGCCGAGTTCAGTGGAGAAACGGAACGTATCTTCTCCTTTACCCCCGACGAGGAAGTCGGCACCCAAACCGCCGTCGAGCAGATCGTTGCCCTTGCCGCCGAAGAGCCGGTCGTTTCCAGCTTCGCCGGGTTGCACTGGTTCAGGCGGGAACTCAACAGAGACGTTCAGCTTGTAGGTTGATCCTTCAGGCACAGCCTCAGACCAGCCACTGCCCGGTGCGTCGGGCGACCAGGCACCCTGCACAATGAAGTAAGTGCCTGTTTCTTCGACAACGAAGACACTGCTGGAATCTCGGTTGCTGGTTGAGCCTGGGTCTCCGCCGCCGTCGTCGTTCTGGGCGATGATGTTGCCCTCAGCATCCAGAACACGGATCCAGCTGTCATGCACATTCGGATCGGCAATCCCGTCCACATCAATGCTGACGATCGTGCCTTCGGCCAGCGAAATGCTGTAATAGCCACCCTGACCGTTACCGGTCGCATTGACCGTGGTGTGAAGCACGGTTGTGGAGTCAAAGATATCCGGGTCCTCTGCGAGCGAGAAGTTGTTGGAGATGTCGAACGCCGTGGCAATCGAGTTGTTGGTCGCATCTGCTCCCAGAGTGACATAGCCTGTGCCAAGGCCCGGACGTGGAACAGAGCCAGCCTGATCCGAGAAGTCGCCCAACAGGATGTCATCTCCGCCGCCGCCTTTCAGGACGTCATTTCCACCTTGCCCGATCAGAGTGTTGGCGGAGCGATCGCCTTTCATCCGATCATTGAAACCGGAGCCAGACAGGTTCTCGATGGACTCGTAGGTGTCGCCTTCGGACTGTCCTCTAGCCAGGTTGAGGTTTACACCACTGGTTGCATCGGAATAGTCCGCGGTGTCACTGCCCGCGCCGCCTTTCAGCACATCAGCGCCTGCCCCGCCGGTGAGGATGTCATTCCCGTGGCCACCTGACAGAACGTTAGTTTCGTCGTTGCCGATCAAGTGGTCGTCAAAGAACGATCCCACCACATTTTCCACGTCCACGATGATGTCGTGCTTGATGGTGGTGCCACGCCCTACAATCTGCACAGGCCCATCGGCGTCGCCGCCGCTGGCTGTGCCATTGGCAAGATCCACGGTTACCCCATCATTGCTTCCAGAGTAATCGACCGTGTCGATGCCCTCACCGCCATTCATGTAGTCTTGGCCCGAGCCACCGATGAGGATGTCGTTTCCTTCGTCCCCATAGAGCAGGTCGCCATCCCGGCCGCCGTCGAGAATGTCATCTCCACCGCCACCGTTGAAGACATCGCCGCCACCGCGACCCCAGAAATGGTTGGCATCATCTGTGCCGATGAAGCGATCAATGCGGTCATCGGAACCAATAAGGTTTTCGATGCTGTAGAAGGTGTCCCCGGAGGCCGTGCCGCCGCTCGCCACATTGGTTGCAAGGTTTACCAGAAGCTGGAACGGACTTTCGTGGCTGTAGTCAACGGTGTCCACGCCGTCGCCACCGCGGAAGACATCAACGCCGTCCTGACCCATCAAGGTATCATCGCCGTCGCCGCCATCCAGAATGTCGTCACCGGCTCCGCCGAAGATGGTGTCGTTGCCGCGCCCGCCGTAAAGAACATCGTCGCCATCGTCACTTTCCGTCTGGTCCTCCAGGTCCTCAAACGCGATGGTGTTGTTGATGTCACGGCTGGCAAGGGAATCTCGGCCACCAATGATGAGATCGTCACCATCCAACCCGAAGATAGTGTCGCCACCCGCTCCGCCATTGAGTGTGTTGTTGCCGTCGTCGCCAAAAATGAGGTTTGAGAGCGCATCGCTCGGGGTGCCGGTGCCTGTATCGTTGTCGTCTGCGTCAGTGGCAGGGGGAACGGGCGTGCCGTCTACGTAGATGATGTTCTCGACATTGGCTACCTCACCAAGGTCAATGTCTTTGTTGAGGACGATAATGGTGTCAAAGCCGCCATCGGCTTCTTCACGAACAAGGTCATCGGCAGAGTCGACGAAATAGATGTCGTCCCCCTTGCCGCCTGCCATTTTGTCTGCGCCGCCGCGCCCATCCAGGGTGTTGTTGCCATCGTTGCCGATGAGGATGTCATCGTAGGCGCTGCCAATGCCGTTTTCGATATAGTATTCGCTCTGGTCTTCGTTGTGACCGGCGAAGATCGAAACGTTGTTGCTATGGCCATTCACGCTGGAGAACTGGCCTGCACGCAGATCCAGAATGGTGCCAGCCGTGGAACCAGAAAAGTCGATAGTGTCGATGCCGCCGGTGTCATGGATGGTGAAACCGATGTCATGCTGCATGCCCGAAGACGTCAGCTCGTAACCGTATTCGGTGCTGTTGAAACCGTATGTGTTGTTGCCGGTGTTGAGGTCGATCTGCTCGAAGGTGCGCGTGCCATTTTCATCAACTTCGGAGAAGAAGCGCCGGATTGTGGCTTCGATGTCTGCCATAAGCGGTGTTGTCGCAGACCAACGGCTGGTTTCGCCCACATCAATCCCATCGAAGTAGGACATGACGGAGTATTGCTGGCGATCATAGGTCCATGTTGCGTTGTTCAGATAGTTGATCTGCACCCCGCCGGGGCCGCTGTAATTGTAAAGTCCGGGGTGATTGAGGCCAAACTCGTGACCCAGCTCGTGGATGAAGGTGTCAAAGACATAACCACCCAAGTCGGTCTTGTTCGGCTCCGTGTCGTGGAAACGTTGGCCCACGCTGATGAAGCGATTGCTTGAATACGCACTGCCGTCATTCGCTTCGCCAAACTCTGGGCTGACAATTTCCATCCATTGTGTTTCGGGATCGAAAGGCACGTCGTCGACGATCTCAAACGTCAATGGGGTCACTGCGGACCACATGTTCAGTGCGCCAATGGCAGCGGCTTTGTAGTCCGGATGATCGTTCAGCTCGCTGACGTTGATGACGAGCGTTTGCGCGGCGATCTCCGGTGTCAGGCTTCGTGGGAGTGCCCCCAGATAGTCAAGGTAGGCCTCGTAGTCCTCACTCTTGCCGTATGGATTGTCGGGTGTTTGGTCGTTGACCCACCATTGGTCACTAGACTGGCTTTGGCTTGACATTTTTGTCCCCCTTTTAAGCAAAGCTCGGCTGTAGAAACAGGATGATTGAGATGCAGTCTCCCCGTGCTGGCTCAGCGCTTGCGGGCGCTAAGTTAGAAATGTTTGTCGGGGATTTTTCTGGAAGATGAGTAGTTTGGATCTAGCTTGAGGATGCAAAGGAAAGTCTAGAATGGCCCGTAGGACGCCATGAAGATAAATCCAAAAAGCAACCATCCTCCGCTGCTATGTCATTCTTTGGAAAATCATACATTTTTGCGCCCCCGAGACTTCTCTTGGCTGAACTCTCTCAATTTCAACCAAATAAATCTTCGAATCTTACTTAATCATAGCTTCATAATTGAAGATTTAATATGAGTGCATGTCATATTATTGCGTAATTGTTTTGCAAAAATGACCTAAAGTCAACGAGTGTCATGGTGATCATTTTTAAATGACCTAGCGTTATATGTCTTTGTTTTTTGCTATTACCAATTAGAATACTTCACGATAATTTTAGAAGTATATTAATTACAGTATTTGCGTGTCTAGAATGACCGTTTTCGCCTTGGGGTGGCTATGGTGGGGCGTTCCAACAGGGCTGGTGAGATGGCGTGCGGCTGCGAAAAGATACGGCTTGGCGGATCTGGGCACTTCGATTGAGGCCATCAGCTGCGGCTAAGCAATTGATAGCCGGGCGCAGTTATTGCCGTTACCGTGGTAATGGCCGCCTCATCAACCCAAGTAGCGCGTTCTATCGCAAGCAGTGCACTGCCCTGTTGAACGGATAGAAGTTCGGCTGTCTTTTCATCGGCATTCAGCGCGTAAAACTTCAATTCGAAGCGGGTGTATGGCGCATTCTTGAGCAGCCATTCATTCGCATTTTCTCGGGTTAAATCCACCTGAAGGATATCTGGCACTGTCTCGATGGAGACCCAGCGATTTTCCAAGGTATAAGGGCGGCCGTCGGAAAGGTGCAGGCAGACGATCTGCAACATGTCCTGCGGTTCCGCCATTCCCAAAGCGGCCTGAACGGCGCGGGTTGGGGGCCGCTGGACTTTTTCGATGAGCTGATAGCCGTACTGCCCGCCGCGTCCTTCGATTTCATGGCGGGTCACAGGAATATCAAGTGTCGCGCGGACAAGGGGGTTCTTCCGCACGTGCGTCCCGCCCTTGCGGCGACGTTCAATGATCCCGCTGTCGGACAAATCCTGCATGGCGCGCTGAATGGTTGAGCGGGCACAGTCCATTTGAAGCGCCAGCTCGGAATCTTTGGGCAACTTGTCACCCGGTCCATAACGACCCGAGAGAATCCAGTCGTGAATCCTCTCCCGCACAGCCTTCCAGGTTTGGCGTCCTTGTTGCATTAAATCTCTTGTCCCAAGCCTTCCATAACCGCCCTAAAGCGTTTGACAATGATGTCTCGCTTGTGGTGGCGCCCCTCAACGACTACGTGACGCCCTGCACTCCAGACATCGCGGATGCAATCGCGGCCGCGTCCTCCAAAGATCAGGCTGTCCAAAGCAGTGTCGCCGCGGCGGTTGTAGAGCCATTCGTTTGCCGTGTCGAGCGCGACCAGATCTGCCCACGCGCCCGATGCGATCCGCCCTGAGGTGCGCCCGGCAGCCACCGCGCCGCCTTTTGCCGCGCCCTCAAACAGCACTCGTCCGGCAGAGCGTCCAGGTTCTGCTGTTGCGGCGCGGCTGCGATCCCGCAAACGCTGTGTGTAATCCAACGTGCAGAGTTCTTCAAACAAGGCTATGTGCACGTTCGAGTCCGAACCAACGCCGAACCGTCCGCCTGCGGCCAAGAAATCGGTGCCATTGAAAATACCGTCGCCCAAGTTTGCTTCGGTAATAGGGCACAGCCCCGCAATAGCCCTGCTTTTCGCCAGCGCGGTTGTCTCGTTTTCCGTTATTTGGGTGCAATGAATGAGGCACCAGTTTTCATTAAGGTCATGGTTTTCCAGCAGCCATTCCACTGGGCGTGCGCCCAGGTGCGCTTTGACCTCGTCTACTTCCGCCAATTGTTCCGCAACATGCATGTGGATCGGCCCATCGCCAAGTCTCAGGGCTTGTCGCAAGGCTTCCGGCGCAACGGCCCGGAGGGAATGCGGAGCGACGCCCAAGACGAAGTCCACCGGGCCTGTGTTCAAGTGCGAGGCACTGGCGTCGTGGAGCTTTACGAAAGCTTCCAAGCTGTTGCCGAAGCGCAGCTGCCCGCCTTGTAGTTCGCGCCGATCACAGCCGCCATGCGTGTAAAGCACGGGCAGCAGGGTCAAGCCGATACCTGCCCTTTTTGCTGCCGACACGATCCTTCCAGCCATTTCAGCTGGGTCATCGTAGGTCTGCCCGCCAACACCGTGATGCAAATAGTGGAATTCCGCGACCGCTGCGTAACCGGCTTCGAGCATTTCCATGAAGACCATGGAAGCGATGGTCTCCACATCCTCAGACGAAAGCTGCTCCAGAAAGCGGTACATCAAGTGACGCCATGTCCAAAATGTATCGCGAGGATCTGGCCCACGGGTCTCAGTTAGCCCTGACATGGCACGCTGAAAGGCATGGCTATGCAGATTGGTTGGTGCGGGTAACAGGAGATCAACCTTCTTGCCTGTCGGGGCTGTGTTTGCCGTCACGGCCCCAATGCGACCGTCCAGAATTTCGACTGAAACGTCAGCTTCCCATCCGTTGGGGGTGAGGGCTTGCTTTGCGTGAAGGATTTCCATGAGATCACTTCTGTTGACACAATATGTAGCTACATATTACGAATATGCAGGCTCATTTGCAAGAAGGATAGAGCATGACGAGCGCCAAGCTGATCACCAATGTCAGGGCCGCGACGATCACGGGAGGGAGCTATGGGCTGATAGAGGACGCTGCCATTGCGTTAGAGGGTGGCCGGATTGCGTGGGCTGGCTCTCGTGCGGAGATGCCAGCTTCATATGCCAATGCTGAGCCCGTCGATCTGGACGGCCGATTGGTTACCCCGGCGCTCATTGATTGTCATACGCATCTTGTTCATGGCGGCAATCGTGCTGGTGAATTCGAGATGCGCCTTGAGGGGGCAAGCTATGAAGAGATTGCCCGCGCTGGCGGTGGCATTGTCTCCACGGTTACGGCGACACGGGATGCTTCGGAGGAGGCTTTGCTTGCCAGTGCATTGGTGCGCGCCGATGCCTTGATTGGCGAGGGTGTCGGGGTGGTTGAGATCAAGTCTGGATATGGGCTTGATATGGAAACGGAACTCAAGATGCTTCGGGTGGCGCGCCGTGTGGCTGACCATCGGCCCTTGCGCGTTGTCACCACGTTCTTAGGCGCTCATGCCGTTCCTAAAGGTGTGGACGCGGACGCCTACATTGATGAGGTTTGCCTGCCTGCGCTTGAGGCCGCACACGCCGAGGGGCTGGTTGATGCCGTTGATGGGTTTTGTGAAGGGATTGCTTTCAGTCCTGCGCAAATCGCCCGCGTTTTCGATCGTGCAAAGGCATTGGGTTTGCCGGTCAAGCTTCATGCCGAGCAGCTTTCCCATCAGGGTGGAACTGAACTCGCCGCTCAATGCGGCGCTCTTTCGACAGATCATCTGGAATACATAACTGACGCCGATGTACGCGCCATGGCCACAGCTGGCAGTGTTGCGGTGCTTCTGCCGGGCGCGTTTTACACGCTGAACGAAAAACAAAAGCCTCCTGTTGGTGCGCTGCGAGACCACGCTGTGCCGATGGCTGTTGCGACTGACTGGAACCCGGGTACGTCTCCTCTCGGTTCACTCCTGCTGGCGATGAATATGGCCTGCACGTTGTTTGGTCTCACGCCCGTCGAAGCCCTGAGAGGGACCACATACAATGCAGCAAGGGCACTTGGCCTTTCCGACTGCGGCACCATTGCTCCGGGAAAACGTGCCGATCTGGCAGTTTGGAATGTCGCTCATCCTGCCGAGCTTTCCTATGGCATTGGCATCAATCCACTTCACAAACGCATCTTTGGAGGACGCCTATGACCCTTGTGCTGAAACCCGGCGCATGCTCACTTCTTGAGCTGGAACAGATTTGGCAAGGAAAAGGTGCTCGGCTTACACCTTCAGCTCGGGCCGATGTGGAGGTGGCCGCAGAACGCGTGCGCAAAGCCGCTCAAGGAGATGTGCCCGTCTATGGCGTGAATACTGGGTTTGGCAAGCTTGCATCCGTGCGCATCGCGCCGGAAGACACCGAAACCTTGCAGCGCAATCTGATCCTAAGCCATTGCTGCGGTGTTGGATCACCGCTTGAGGCGGAGACCACGCGTTTGATGATGGCACTCAAGCTGTTGTCGCTGGGGCGCGGCGCATCCGGAGTACGCTGGGATATATGCGCCTTGATCGAAGGGATGTTGGACGCGGGTGTTCTGCCTGTTATTCCCTCGCAAGGTTCTGTCGGAGCTTCCGGCGATCTGGCGCCCCTTGCCCATCTGGCTGCAGTAATGATCGGTGAAGGCGAAGCAATATACGCCGGGGAGCGTATGCCGGGCGGCACGGCACTTGAAAAAGCCGGGATGTTGCCAGTTGTGCTTGGTCCCAAAGAGGGTCTCGCCCTTATCAACGGGACACAGTTCTCAACGGCCTGCGCGCTGGCAGCTCTGTTTGAAACATGGCGGATGCTTCGAACATCGGTTGTGACATCCTGCCTTTCGGCTGATGCGATAATGGGCTCAACCCAGCCCTTGCACCCGGAAATTCACCGTCTGCGCGGCCATGCTGGCCAGATCGATGTTGCCTCCGCGATGTCCAGGTTGATGGAGGGCAGCGTGATCCGCGAGAGCCATCTTGATGATGACAGTCGTGTCCAAGACCCCTATTGCATCCGCTGCCAGCCACAGGTGGTTGGAGCGGCTCTGGACCTTGTGCGTTTTGCTGGAAAAACGTTCGAGATTGAGGCGAATGCGGTAACAGACAATCCGCTGGTGACCGCCGATGGCATTTTCTCTGGAGGGAACTTCCATGCTGAGCCTGTGGCGTTTGCTGCCGATCAAATTGCGCTGGCCCTGTCCGAGGTTGGGGCGATTGCACAGCGACGTGTTGCACTAATGGTGGACCCTGCCCTCAGTCATGATTTGCCACCTTTCCTGACGCCAGAACCCGGCTTGAACTCCGGCTTCATGATCGCTGAGGTTACCACTGCGGCTTTGATGAGCGAGAACAAACATCTCGCCAATCCGTGCTCGACGGACTCGACACCGACCTCGGCCAATCAGGAAGACCATGTGAGCATGGCAGCCCATGGTGCGGTTCGGCTGAAGCGGATGACTGCCAATCTCTCCGTGATCTTGGGTATTGAGGCACTGTGTGGGGCTCAAGGCATTGAAGCCCGCGCCCCTCTCGTCACATCCACTGCGCTTCAAGCTGTCGTGGCAAAGCTCCGCAGCCAAGTTCCTAGCCTTGTCGGCGACCGTTACCTCGCTCCGGACATCGAATTGGCCGCGTCGCTGGTGCGCAATGATGAACTCGCGCAAGCTGCCAGGTTGGAGTTGCAGATATGAGTTTCCTCGAGATCTCGCAGGGCGACAGTCCGCTTGTGTTGGGGCTGCCGCACACTGGCACAGAGCTTCCCGACGACATTGCCAGCCGCCTGAACGAGACCGGACTGGCATTGGCTGATACAGACTGGCATGTACACAAGCTCTATGAGGGGCTGGTGCCGGGTGTGACGACAGTTCGAACGCGGATACATCGCTATGCTATTGATGTGAACCGCGACCCGAAGGGCGTCAGTCTCTACCCCGGCCAAAACACCACTGGTTTGTGCCCGCTGACTGACTTCAACGGCATCGAGATCTATCGGAGCGGCAGTGCACCGGATGAGGTCGATGTTGAAATCCGCAGGCAGACCTACCATGCGCCGTACCACGCCGCTCTGTCGGCAGAGCTTGACCGCGTCAAGGCTATGCATGGGTTTGTCATTCTTTATGATTGTCACTCCATTCGGTCCAAAATTCCGTTCCTGTTTGATGGCACCCTCCCGGTTTTCAACATCGGAACGAATGGCGGTACAACATGCCACAATCAAATAGCAGGCCGCGTAATCGATTGCTGCACTCAGGCTGCCGACTACAGCAGCGTTGTTGATGGGCGCTTTAAAGGCGGCTGGACGACACGCCACTATGGGCGTCCGGCAGACGGCCTCCATGCCATTCAAATGGAGCTCGCGCAATGCTCCTACATGCAGGAGCGCGCGCCTTGGACCTATGATCCGGAGAAGGCCGATCGGCTCCGTGCCCATCTGAAAACCATACTTGAAGCCCTGATAGAGTGGAGGCCCTCATGACCAACCCACGGCACAATCAACGCGATGTATACCCACCCACCGGTAGTGAGCTTTCGGCTAAGAACTGGCAGTCCGAGGCTGCCATGCGCATGCTGATGAACAACCTGCACCCAGACGTGGCGGAAAACCCCCATGAGTTGGTTGTCTATGGCGGGATCGGACGCGCCGCGCGGACCTGGGAGGATTTTGACAGGATCGTGGCTGGTCTCAAGGACCTTGAGGCGGACGAAACACTCATTGTTCAGTCAGGCAAACCCATCGCAATCATCAAGACACACCAAGACGCCCCCCGTGTCCTGATTGCAAACTCCAACATCGTTCCGCATTGGGCCAATTGGGATCACTTCAACGACCTCGATCGCAAGGGGTTGATGATGTACGGCCAGATGACAGCCGGCTCGTGGATTTACATTGGCTCACAGGGCATTGTGCAGGGCACCTATGAGACATTTGCTGAGGCGGGCCGCCAGCATTTCGGCGGCAATCTGAAAGGCAAGTGGATCCTCACCGGCGGTCTTGGCGGCATGGGTGGGGCTCAGCCTTTGGCGGCGGTGATGGCAGGTGCCTGCTGTCTTGCCGTAGAATGCAATCCCGACAGCATCGATGCGCGACTTCGGACGCGTTATCTGGATGAGAAGACAGAGAGTCTGGATGAGGCGCTGGAAATGATCGAGCGCTGGACGAAAGCAGGCGAAGCAAAGTCCGTTGGGTTGCTCGGCAATGCAGCCGACATTTTCCCGGAGATTTATCGCCGAGGTGTTCGGCCCAGCATCGTGACCGACCAGACTTCCGCTCATGATCCAATTAATGGATATCTGCCGCAAGGTTGGTCGCTGGCGGACTGGCGGGCAAAGCGAGAGACCGATCCAAAGGCGGTTGAAGCGGCAGCCAGAGCGTCGATGAAGGTTCATGTAAAGGCCATGGTCGATTTCTGGAATGACGGCGTTCCGACGCTGGACTACGGCAACAACATCCGGCAGGTGGCTCTGGAAGAGGGCCTGGAAAATGCCTTTGCATTTCCGGGGTTTGTTCCCGCTTACATCCGTCCACTCTTTTGCAAAGGAGTTGGTCCGTTCCGGTGGTGCGCACTCTCGGGTGACCCGGAAGACATTTATAAGACCGATCAGGCCATGAAGGACCTCTTTCCAGAGAACGCGCATCTGCATAATTGGCTGGATATGGTGCGAGAGCGAATTTCGTTCCAAGGCTTGCCTGCGCGGATCTGTTGGATCGGCCTGGGAGATCGCCACCGTGCTGGCTTGAAGTTCAACGAAATGGTGGCGAGTGGTGAACTGAAAGCACCCGTTGTTATCGGCCGCGATCACCTCGACAGCGGATCTGTTGCCAGCCCAAACCGCGAGACCGAAGCGATGAAAGACGGCTCTGATGCTGTCAGCGATTGGCCTTTGCTCAATGCCCTTGTCAACACGGCGAGTGGAGCAACCTGGGTCTCGCTGCATCATGGTGGTGGGGTTGGAATGGGCTTTTCACAACATGCCGGGGTGGTGATCGTGGCGGATGGAACTCCAGAGGCTGCAAAACGGTTGGAGCGCGTGTTGTGGAATGATCCGGCTTCAGGTGTCTGGCGCCATGCAGATGCTGGCTATGATATTGCGATTGAATGCGCAAAAGAGCATGGTCTGCGCCTGCCGGCGATCTTGGGCAACTAGCTCTTACCTCAACTCTAAGCAGGAAAACCACAAGTGCCTTCATAGCGATGCACTTGTGGTGCCAGTGCGCTCATTCTGCTCAGGTTGTTTCATCAGCGTTCGGAAACTGAGCTGATCACGATTGAGCCGGGCACCTGATAGCGGCTTTTCATTCGGCTATGACCGTCTATCCTATCGCAGCTATGCGAGGGCTAAATCCTAGTTCAGGAAAGTAGAGGTTGATCAAGGAGAGCCTGTTTGGGAGGCCCTCCTCAAGATCTTCAGCTCTTAAGTTCTAAGGTCCGCCATGGGCCTTGTCTTCAAGAACACCATAGTCGCTGGCTCCTTGAAGACGCCAATCCCCGATGAGAAGAGCTTGGGATTGCTGTTCTTGAACTCGGGGCTACATCCTTCCAATAGTGATTTGTCTGAGGGCGCGTTCGAAGCGAAATCTGTTCATCTCTCCTCTGTCGGCGTCGTCGCTCATCGTATGTCCGAAGAGCGTGCTGGTATGTTCAAGCTGCTTCAGCGCGCGCTCTTTTTCGCCCTTGTACGCCATCAGATAGGCCTTGGAGATTTCCATCCGGAGCTTGTACATCTCCGACATCTCATGATTAGCGCCCTTATCATGAAGCTTTAGGCATTCCTCCAGTGAAGCTTCGGTATAAGGGTCATAGTCCGCGACTGCTTGTGGGATCTCTTTGACGCACTTATAAACCGAGCTGCAGTGGACCTGTCCCAACCATTCGAAGTATTCCGCGAGATAGCCCATGGTCACTTTGATCCAAGGAAGGCGATCAAAGAAATAATCTTGATTGATCATGTATGAATTGGCGGGCATAAGGCATGGAAAAAATTGGCTGGTTACATGCCTGTTCAGTTCGGCTGTCTTGCATACATCAATAAAGCAAAGTTCAATTTTCCCCCCATCCCATGAATACGACCCCAGATCGCCCTCCCGCAGGCTTATAAGTTTCTCATAGGGAGAGATGTTTTTTCTGAGTGCGGGTAGGAAGGAATCCCCGCGCTTGAAACGTACATCTCCGTACTCGTGCCAAATCTCCCGACCGTTAGCTGGGGCAGGAAACACGCCAAGCTCGTAGGCCTTGATGATTTTGTTCAGGCTAATTTCCTGAGCATTGTCTTTATCCAGCAGCCCCAGCGCGATTGAAACAGCGGAAGCGCCAAGAAAACTGCCGCCGTCAATTATGGCTCCAGATCCGCGAAACTTGTCTTTCGACAGGAAATAGAGAAGTCGCCTCTCATCTACAGAGATCATACCCGGCGTCTCTTTGATCGCCTGATTGAAAGGCGTCTCCAAAAAGTCAATTTCAGGTCGAACTGAAACGCCTGATGCGGTCTGTATTTCACTCGCTGTCGTCATGGAAGCCTCGCTGAGTATAGAGCAAGCTCAAAGATAATGTTTGAAGCGCAACAACAGAAATTCCCGGAACTCTGTACCAGCAGAACTCAGTGGTTGCGGTGTGGGCTTGTGAGGAGCTGCTGGCTTTGTGCAGATCAACTGTGTTCATGACCGCCTCCTCAGTTTGTGCCAAAGGAGAGACTTTCGCAGCGCTTTCGGGATCCTTAGAACCCCTGTTAAAAGCCACCAGAAGGATTCGTAGACAGCTACAACTTGGTCCAAGTGAACATTGGTCTGCTTAAACCTTTCTGGGAAATGGTCATGTCGGAGCACTCCCTTGCGATAAAGAAAAGACCTTATTGGCCGGGTACAACGCCAACTGGACGTTTCTGTAAGATCCTGAAGCTTGGCGGTGAGTTCGCTTTCCGATATCGACTTCTGTTCCGAGAGTACGTCAAAGTAGTTGGATTTGCTTTTATTCAACTCCAGCCATTCTTTTCTGAAACCGTCTTTGGTTACCCAGTCGCTGCCTTCAAGTTCGTGGCCATCTTTGATCCTTACCGTGTTGCTGGCAATTCGATCTTGATGCCGAATGATACTCCGCGAAATGCGATAGACGTCTGCATTCAGTCGGTCTGGGCTTTGCATGTCCTTGGCAAGCCTCTGCTCGAACCCGGGGCGGTATTTGAAGTGGTAAATTGGGTAAGAAACATCGCTCAACGGGATTGGTGTGCAAACATGAGTTGAGTGAACATACTGAAAACCAGGGCGCCAAAACACCAGCGGTATCTTGTAGGACCTAACTCTGTAGTTTGTGGTTCCTGAGATGCGCGCTCTGGCGTTCGAACGTAAGTCCACAAATGGAAATCTTTCCATCGAAGAGAAATTGCAATTGGCGAAAGGGACGTAGTTGGGCGATCCTTGAAGCAAGCCTTGAAGGTTCTTTTGAGTATGCAAGTGCCCCGTCAAATCGTCAGCGAAAAAATCGATCAGGGGAGCGTAAAGGCCGAAAGCCAATTCTCGGCGCATTGCAGCGCTGACCTGTGCCAATGGACTTTTTTCTTCGCTTTTTGGTAGCTGTAAAAACTCATCCGCATCAACGACCAGCGTCCAGGTGCCAGTACAAGACGTGCAGCCGATCTCATTAACCCAGTCGATGCCCGCGTTTGCTTGCGCGTAGCCTCCTTTTTTCAGGTAAACTTGAGTGTCCTTTTGGTCTTTAAGGTACTGAATTGAGCCATCAGTACTGCCCGTGTCGACGAAATGAAACAGATTGACCCCAAGACCACGATAGTGGGACAAAAAGGCAGGGAGAATATCTCTTTCATTACGAAGCACGCAGATCAGCGGAAAAGGTTTTTCCGCTAACGGATGCAATTTTTCGCTCGGGTTCAAGCACTTATCCTTACAAAGCGCCGCAGTTTTCGCCAAGATGTTGTGAGCGCGCCGGGTCTGTAGTCCTCTCGGGCGACTTGCTGTCCATTGCGCTGCTTGTCAGGATTGTCGCGGAGAAGAAGCGCGCTCTTTTCTTCTGCATCAAGCCCCTCCAGAAACGGCGAGATCTGACGAAAGTCCGCCTCCTCCTTAACCTGATTTCTTGCTTTCATCGAGACGTCGCTGACGCGATAGTAGTAGAGTGGATCCGGGTAGTAGGAGACCTTGTACCCGCCTTGTATCAACCGATTGAAAAACTCAATATCGTCTTTGCCTGTTCTGAAACGCTCGCTGTAACCACCCACCTGCTTGAAGGCTTCGGCATGAATGAGACAAGTTGCATCGCCAACTACGTTCAATTTTCTGGAAAGCGCTTTTGCTGGCCCAAGAAAACGAATTTGCGTTCCAATGGTGCTTTCTGGGGTCATTGGTCTACCGTCGCCGTGAAAGCGCGTTGCACTGCAAGTCAGACACTGTAGGCCAGAAAACAGCGCTGCCTTAACCAAGCGTTCAACCATGCTTGGAAACATGACGTTGTCGTCATCAAAGAACAGCAGAAACTCTCCTGATGCCGCGACGGCCGCCGCGTTTCTGGCGGCCCCAACATACTTGTTTTTCTGATAGAGGAACTTCCAGTGCGGATATTGTGCTTCAATAGCCCTGAGCTTATCTAGGTTTTCGGGGGTTGAGCTGCCGTCATCCACCACGATGACTTCGATTTTTGCGTAGGTTTGGTTAGCAATGCTATCCAGCGCCTGTTGAAGAAGGTCTGGACGTTCGTAATGTGGAACGCAGATGGAAACGAGCGGTTGTTGCTGGGGTTGAGCCGGTGTTCGGTTGCATGAAAGCGAAAGCTGACCATGCCAGCGCTCCCAAGTCTCCAGTGACTGTGCCACCCGTTCGTGTTTTTTGGCCGGGGCCGGTAGTGTATCTACATGTCTTTCAAGCCTCTCCGCCAACGCATGGTGGTCTGGATTGAAAAGAACCCGTGAAGCGTCAGTTGGGCAAATGAGTTCTGGTGTCCCGCCTGTAGCTGCTGCAATGAATGGCACCCGCGCTGCGATGCACTCATACACCGCGATTGGGGAGTTCTCCAAAAGCGCTGGAATAACCGCAAGCCGGCCGTCCCCACTTAGATAGTCGAGCGCCTGCAGAGCATTGAAGTCATTGTGGAAAGTAACTTTCGTATGCCACTTTTCCTGGTTCTCAGAGATCAGTTTGTTTGCGTCAAAGCGATGTGAATGGCCCCCTAGAAAAGTGATGGAGGGAAGAGTTACCCCATTTTTGGCAAGTTCATTGAGTGCGTTCACAAACAACAAAATGCCTTTTCGCGGCTCTAGTCTTCCAAAGAAAACCCATTCAGTTGTCTTTGTTGGCCTTTCATTGCCGTTCTTCTCATGCTGAAGGTCTAGCAAATCATCTAGAAACACATTGGGCCAGAAGTAACTGTGAGCGGGCAACTGGTAACCGGCATTCTGCATCCATTCGAGAAGGTGAGCGCTGCCGCAAATCAATGTATCCGCGAACTCAACGCTTTTGCGCTCCATAAAAACCCAGGCCAGTTGTTGGTTGCTTTTGAGAAATTGACTGTTGCCTTCAGCTGACCAAAGTGTTGGCGAAGATCCCTTCACAACGAAATGAATGTTTTGGAACGCGATGCCCAGTTTTTTTGCCAGAAGTGCGAAATATCCGAGGCCATGCCATTCAGAGACATGAACGATGTCAAATGCACCTTCGTGCAGCCGCAGCCACTCATAAGCAGCGTATGGTGGTGCCGTCATGCGCGCCAACTCTGTTTTGGCCAGCGGTTTTGGTGCGACGCAGTGGAACTCAACCCCATATTTCTCGTAGAACTGCTTAATTTTGCGCACCTTTATTGGGTTGTGCGCCATGCGATCAACAAGGCATATAGCTACGCTGTGACCAATGCGTTTTAAAAACACTGCGAGATGAAAAAAAGCAGTCCCGATGCCGCCGTTTTTCACCGCGCCTAAAATGTCCGGTGTGACAATACAGATGCGCTTTATGGACACCGGCTGGTGTTGGGTAAGGGCTGCTTCAAGCATTCTCATGGGAAATTCCCAGCTGGCTTGGTACTAGCATCTGCGCGCTATAAACCAGATGACCGTTGCGAATAACTTGGCCTGTCTCCTTAATTTTCAATGCGATATTTGCGCCATCAACTTTCATCTCCGGGGACAGATCAAAGCAAAAGCCATGGTTGGCAAGCTTTCTATTGCGTGTGCCAAAACGTTCAATCACGACGTCTGCCGTTGTTTCCGCAACAGGTCGCTCATTGAGTTCCAGCACGACAGTCAGAGTGCGGCTTGTGTCACTGCGATCCCAAGCCCACCCAGATAGTGTTTCTGGATTGATCGCGAACAGTTCCTTGGGCGGCACAGACCCACGGATTGGCGAGCCTTCATAACCGCGAATAGTACGGCTGACCTTCCGCTCGATCGTTCTGCCAACCTTGTGAGGTCTTAAACGCATGACGCTTTGGATGCCGCTCTTCAACCAGGTGCCTATCTTGGGGATGCTTTTGAGCTCAGAGCGGCGCAGTGCAGAAGACACTAGCGACCGTAGTCTCTTAGTCAGTCTTGAAGCAGGCGTATTGGTTCGTATCGGTTTTTTGAACAATGCCGCGATTGTTTGTGCGTCAGCGATTTGAGCCCCCGAAACTGCTGCAAACACGCGATCGGCCATTTTGATTACTCGAAGATATCTTGAGTTCTTAGAGCCGTGGTAATCTAGTATAAACTTAATGTGGAACACGCGCCCCGCTTCCCACCTATGCGGTACGTCAAACTGGTGAAGGGTCAAGTCACCACTGACTTTCTTTAGGACAATCTCCTGCCTTACGCCGTTTATGAACAGAGATCTTTCACCCTCGCCGTCAGCCACAAGAAGAAGTCTGGATTTGCGTTCGTCGACCCCAATGAAGACTTTCGGTGGACGTCGCATTGTTTGTGCTCTGCGATCGCTTGGGATGTACCAAACGGCTTCGTTGTTCCTGCGTTTTTTGTCGCGATACAGGTTGGGTTTGATATTTTGGCCAGCTGGACTTGAGATCGGCAAAAGCCCCATTTTTCGGCTGGAGATGTCATCCGCTTCGATGAGCGGCATTGCGCGCAAATAGCGGGAATTGGGATTCGCTTTTGTCCTTTCTAACTCGTTGGAATATGAATTGCTCTGCAATCGGCATTCGGGAATGACGAGCAGGTCGATTTTGTGGTTGTAGGCGGCTCTGAGAGCGTATTCTTGCAAAAGCCCAAAGCGAATATCGTAGGGTTGTAGCTCGCCAACGCGCTGTTGGACGTCTTTGGATACGCACAAGATGTTTGCGCCTACCGCTCCGCCATTTGCATTCTCGCATGCTACGTCATTGCCAATCGGCATCCCGATTGTCGTGTCATCGATCTGAACAAAGCTGGTGATGAGTGCGTCGCGTTTGTGTTGCAGTGCCACCCGCAATTCTGCAAAAAACTCTTGAAACCGAGTAGCGGTCCCATCACACAGTATGCAAGCATCGTACTTGCTGTTTCTCAAAGCCTCACTTAGCGCGGCACCAGCAGCATGCCCGAGACAATCTAGGGCTTCCACACTCTGCCCGGCTGCCTTGATGAGATTTGCCATTTTGTGTGCTGCTTCTTCCAGCGCCGGATCGGTAAACAGCAGTGTTGTATGGTCGGGAGGATCCTGAAGGAGCGATTTGGCAAAAAGCATTGCCTCTGTTTCCTCGCGAAGGAGAACAACCGCCTCCAGCGAGATGCTATCAGTTTCCGCCTCCGGCTTTGCATCAATCTTAGGCTCGCCCGTCAAACGCGATATGGCTTCCTCGCCAGAGTGTTTGCTGAAAAGATCCGCTAGGTAGGCATGAAAACCATACCATGTTTCCAAGTTCTTCTGGTTGTTGAAGCTTGGTTCTGCAATCCGGTGGCCCATAGTGAGGGCATGCTTTAGTTTTTGCGCTAACTCGTATGCATTCGGGGCAATGAGTGTTTCCTCGTGATCGGCTGTTGCGATCAGCTCCGCTGTGCCTCCCACATCTGTAGCTATAAACGGGATCCTGTTCTCAAGAGTTTCGTAGACCGCCATTGTGGAGTTTTCAATGAGAGAAGGCATGACGGCCAGCATGTCCCGGGAGCACAAGAATGAGAGCGCTTCAGGCTGATTAAGGTCCGTAATTCGGTTGACTTCGAACTTCCAGCCGGCGGATTTGCGGGTAATGAAATCCTCGACTTTTTCATTGGCGTGATTTGTCAGAGGAGCGCCGTACTTGCCGAGAAAGTTGACGCGTTTCGGACGAATGCCATCTCGCTCCAAAATGTCGAGCGCGCTGCAAAAAAGCTCAATCCCTTTACGAGCTTCAAGCCGCCCGAAGAACGTGACTTCAGTTGACTGAACCAGATCACCCGGCTTTCGGGAGGGACGTTTGTCGACGACCTTGACCTCAGAGAAGTCGAGAATATTCGGCTGGACAAAGCTAAACGCAGGCAACTGATAGCCCACATGGCGCATGAAGCTGAGCAAATGAGCGCTACCGCCAATCACCATGTCTGCCAGCTCGACGCATTTTTGCTCTGCAAAGCTTGCGGCGACGAGATGCAATTTCTCGATTGGCTGCATTTGATAGTGACGGTTCCATAGATGCGGCGACGACGTCTTCACGATGAAGAGGGTGTTTTTAAAGGCCAGACCAAGCTTTTTGGCCATTAGCGCATAGACCAGACCACCACGCCATTCAGATGTATGGACCACATCAAAATTGTTCTGGTTTTTTAGCCACTTGTATGCGGCTGCATAACGCTGCTGCCAGAATTGGGAAGGGCCGACAATGGCCTCTGGAATGTGCTCCAGATAATGTAAGGCAACTCCGAACTCGGCAAAGTGTTTAACCCAGTGGTCGGCTGTCTTGTTTTCAACAGTTGGTCCCTTAAGGTACAGCACATGTACCTCATGCCCGTGGGCAGCAAGCCCCTTGGCCAAGTGGTAATAGGTCGAGGCAATGCCGCCGTTTCGGACAGGCCCGAGTATTTCTTCGGTGGCGATACATAGCCGCAGCTTGCGGCTCGAGGTGTAGGCCGCATACTTTTCCAGGTCAGGAAAGGATGCTACTTCAAACGTATCGTGTTGCATTTGCTAGACCCCAACTCCGATACGCTGGGTGGAACCGTCGATGCCTTGGAAATAGCTCCAAGTCGCTCTAATGCCGTCGATCAATTCAGTCTGTGGCTCGAAATCAAGCATCTTTGATGCTTTGGAAATATCGGTGTGATTGTGTTTGATCTCGCCTTTTCTAAAGTCGCGGTACTCTACTCGAAGCCTCTGTCCAAACCCTGTAACGTTTCTAAGCAGGTCAATGACTTCATTGACTGCAGTTGGTTTGCCGCTGCCAAGCTGAAAGACGCCTTTACTCGTGAGTTTGAGCGCATTTATAATGCCTTGGCAAAGGTCTTCAACGAAAATAAAATCTCGCGTCTGTGTGCCATCCCCGTAAACAACACAGGTTTCACCCTTGAGAGCATTTTTGATGAATGCCGCGATAACGCTGCCTTTACGTAGGGAAAGTGGGCCGTAAACGTTGGAAAAGCGCAGCGAGGCTGCAGCGAGGCCATAGCTTTCCGAATAAGCTGAGCAGTATGCTTCAGCTGCGGCTTTGGAGGCACCGTAGGCAGAGGCCGGTCTTGGAACCATTTCCTCGTGTACAGGCGGTACTGCTTCCCCAAGAATTGCGCCGCCAGTCGAAGCGTTTACAAGCCGAGAAACGCCATGGGCGCGCATTGCCTCAAGAAGATTCACCGTGCCGCGGACGTTGACCTCAAAGTTGTAAAGAGGCGCTGCAATTGAATCAATGACCCTCGTGTCTGCAGCTAGATGAACCACGGCATCCACACCGTCCATTGCTTTGTCGATGTCAGCAGGATTTCTCACATCCCCTTTAATAAAGGTGTGAGGGTGACCTGAGATCGACGAACGGTCGGAGGTTGCTTCATTGTCAAGGACAATGATGTCCTCGCAAAGCTTCTTGGAGCATAGTTCTCGAATTAGATTTGAGCCAATAAAGCCGCAGCCGCCTGTCACAAGAACTCTGTTAAACAATTTGATACTATCCGCTAATGGTTGTTTCGAGATTGGGGGCCGCTTTATTTTTGCTCCAGTAGGAAACGCAGGGTATTTTCGAGTGATCTGCACGCGACCTGTAGCGTTCTGTTATCTCTTTAATTTCATTGAGCAGCCCATCTTCAATGAGCGTTGGCGTCCACCCGAAGGACCGCAGCAGATCATTGCGGACCACCAGATCGTTCTTCTCAGCTTCATTTCGAGGGTTTTTTAGATAGCTGATCTTACAGCCTGTCATCTCTTGGATGTGCAATGCCAAGTCACAAAGGGTTTTGGTCTCTGCCATCTGGTTAAGCACAAGAGGTCGTGCGCCGGCAGTCGGTGGATGCAAGAGTGCCTGCTCTATGCACTTACAGGTGTCAGAGATGTGAATGAAAGCTCGAGTTTGCCCCCCTGTTCCGTGCACCGTCAGTGGATACCCGACAGCTGCTTGCATCAAGAAGCGGTTGAGAACCGTTCCGTAGTCGCCGTCATAATCGAAGCGGTTAATAAGCCGTTCGTCCAGTTCGGTCAGTTCCGTTTGAGTTCCCCATACGATGCCCTGATGCAAATCTGTGATACGGAGCTTGTCATTCTTTGCGTAGAACTGAAACATCTGAGCGTCCATCGTCTTAGTCATATGATAGATGGAGCCTGGGTTTGGAGGATAGATAATTGTATCCGAGACCTGCCTGCCGTCGAGTGTGTCAATTTTCACCTCCAGGTAGCCTTCAGGAATCGGAATTGGTTCCTCATGGCCGTAGCCATAGACGCCCATCGTGCCCAGGTGCACCAAATGCACATCAAGCCCTGTTTCCACTATTGCGTTAAGTACATTGTGGGTGCCGCAAATATTGTTCTGGATGGTATAATTCTTCGTATGGCCGGACTTCATCGAATATGGCGCAGCCCGTTGTTCTGCAAAGTGAATAATAGCATCAGGCTGTTCTTCCCTGAGCGTGGACAGCAGTCCCTCGAAATCAGCGGCGATATCCAACTCGATAAACCGTATTACATGACCGGTACGATCGAACCATGCATCCAGCCGATCGCCCACCCCAGAAATCGGTGTCAAGGAGTTGGTGCCAATTTCTTCATCAATGCGTCTGCGAGAGAGGTTGTCCAGAATAATCACGTCGTGCCCGAGATTGGACATGTGTAGCGCAGTTGGCCAGCCGCAAAAGCCGTCGCCACCCAAGACCATAATTTTCATTTGGTCACTCCGTAAATCGCAGTCAAAAAAATAGTAGATTTTGTAGTTCGTCAAAAGCATTTACTAATAGAATGTGAATTGGAAGCTCAAATATTGATGGTTATACAGTTGGTAGGTCTTGCATCATGGGTGTAATAAATGACAGTTTTGTAAGTTTTGCTGTGAAATTTGAGGAGGGGAAGTCAGCTGCATTAGAAGGAGATATCGAGAATGCAAGAAAAATACTTTCTCCGATTGCACGGGAAATACCTTCTCACCCAGCCTCTTATTTTTTGTGCTTGGTTGAATCCAAATTCGGCAACTTGGACAGTTGCGAAGAGTACTGTTCTAAGTTTTTGGCGCATAATGCGAAGCATCCGGGCATGAGAACCATTTCGGCTCGGCTCTTTATGGCGCGAGGAGAGCTCGGCAATGCACAAAAGGAGTTGGATATAGCGTTGAAAGCAAGTCCTGGGCATCAGGCTGCTCTGCGTGCGCAAGATGAGTTGAAGCGGCTTAATCGCCAAAAGACGGCGCGAGATACTCTTTCCAAATTAAGTTCTCGTGGCCTAAACAAGTTAATACATTTTCGTAGGATAAAAGAAGCAGGGCGTTTGAGGAAAATGCGCCCAGTAAAAAAGTGGGACGCCGATCTGCTGGAAGCGACGATTGCGTACTTCCACAACGCTCCTGATGTTTCGAGCGCGTTGACCAATTTTGTTCCAGAACTCATTGGTGACGCAGTGGAATTCGGTTACTGCACTTGGCCTTGGAAAATCCAAAGCCTTATCAAGGGGCGCACCGTTCTTGATGTTGGTTGCGGTTTTGGGGGTTATGCTATCGGTTTTCTCTGCGCAGGCGCTAAGAGTTACACTGGCATAGATCCGGCCATGAAGTTGGATGAAAAGCGTATGAGAAACAAACGCTTGCGGCAATGGGTTCCAGTTCAGAGGTCGGCAAGGGACATCATGGAGATTGTGCCGGCTATCGAACTGCGTCAAGTTTCCACGCGAGATATCATAGGTGAAAAAAGGTTTGATGTTGTTTGTCTTCACAATGTGACTGAGCATTTGATGAATATTGAGGGCGTATTTGACGACATATCAAAATTACTTGTATCTGGAGGTAAGATCGTCTTTCTGCATCATAACTATTACGGATGGAGCGGGCATCATATGCGACCGCATCACCCCGACGTATTGGAAGAGGAAAATCCAGAACACTTGAAGTACTGTGATTGGAACCACATCAAGATCATGGATGATATTCCGGAAGATCATTACATTAAAACCAGTCTCAATCGTATACGCATCGGTGAACTGAAAAAACTGACTGAAAATTACTTTAGAATTGAGAGTTGGGAACACAAGTATTCACCAAAGGTGGTTCTGCAGCGCCTTACACCTGAAATTCAGGAGGGTGTCTTTAAGGTAAGGGATGACCTCACTACGGAGGAGCTAAAAACAAACGCTGTTTACTGCGTTGCAACTCTATAGAACCCTGGGAAGCATCGAAGCTTGAATAAAGAATTTTTCAAGCTTTTTTGCGTTGAGGCCGCGCGAAGTTGAGAAAGTTAAACTTTGTATCTGTAATGTGAACTGTTAGATCGAAGACGGGATTCGAGTCTGAGTACTTAAGTTACTGAATATTATTATTGAGGTGCTGCTTTAAACAGGAGGTGAAAAAATATTTCTATGACTTTTACCTATTTTCACAAAGAGTTCTTGCGTATCTAAATTTGGTGAAATGCTGAAAGGTCGCGCGGCTGACTCGGGTCTGCTTGTTGGGGGAATTAGTTTTGCAGGATGGCTTCTATATCTCGGCTTACTGCCAGATTGGGCAGCTTGAGTACCTCCATCGCATCGCTCTCAGGCATGACCAGAACATCAGCTTGTGGCGTAAGGCGGGGCAGGCTATAGAGCTCGTCCAGCTGTGGGAGCTTGAGCGCTATTCGGGACAGAAGCATCACACGCAAGCCTTTTACAACACAGATCATTTTCGAGAATTTCTGCAGGAGCGTCTGGCTCCCCTCGGATTGAAGCCCGCCGACATCAAGGGAATGTGGGGGACGCCGGGAGTCACCACGGACGCCACCGACTACTGGCACCGCTATGGCGACTTTTCGCAGCATAGTCTGGCCCACCTCTTTAGCGCGATGATGTTGGATAAAGAGGTTTTCGAGAGAGGTTGTATCGTGGGTCTGGCCGTTGATGGCGGGCCAGATAGCCTGGAGGATCTTTATAGCCGGGATAAGCCATTCTACGCTGGGGCTATAGTAAAGTCTGGGAGTGTTAAGGTATTCCCTGTCCCGTCGACGGCTCCATTCTGGGCGTTACTTCGGCAATACTTTGGCTTGAAAGAAGGGAGCTTGATGGCACTAGCAAGTGCTTGTCGCGGGCCAGATCTTTTGCCAGAGCAGGCGCCGCCGCCCATTTTTGGCGTTGCGGATTTTCTTGAAGCCGATGCCTGGTTCAACGGAATGATCGATAAGGTCAATTTTCTTTGCGATGAAGAAAAATCAGAGGATATGGACGGAAGGTTCTCCCCTCTGGAAAATAAAGCGGCAGTTATGACGCGGATTATTCAGGCCTGTACTGAGAAGCGGCTTGAAAATACGGTGTCATCTATTTTAAAAGAACATGAAGTTGACCCGCGATCGAGCCATCTTGCCATGGCTGGCGGCTTGGCACTTAACTGTCCTGCCAACACGCATCTCATGAATACTTTTGGGTTCAAGGGATTTATTGCCCCACCTTGCGTCAATGACTCAGGGCTTTCGATGGGGTTGGGGTTGATGCGTTTTTTTGAACAAAACAGGGATTTTGCGTTCAAATTTGCGTCGCCTTACGTTGGGGGGCGTTCGGGGAGCTCAGTCGAAGCTGTTGTGGCTTCTGAAAGCTTCAGCCCTTTCGTTCGCGCGCTATCAACTTATGCCCCCTCTGAGTTCTTGGAGGATATTGTTAAGGGACCCGTGGTGCGTATCTGCGAAGGCTCTGAGGTTGGGCCGCGCGCCTTGGGTAATCGATCTTTGCTGGCTGATCCGAGAACGGAGCGGTCCAAGGATCTGTTGAACTCAATCAAACAACGGGAGTGGTGGCGGCCTGTCGCCCCGGTCGTTCTGGAGGAGCATATCGACGCTTGGTTTGAGGAAGCGTTTCCGTCACCTTACATGCTGCATGCATTTGCAGTGAAGCCAGAGCAGCAGGCCCTCGTTCCGGCAATCTGCCATCTGGATGGCACGGCACGCGCGCAGACACTCTCTCGCGCAGCAAATCCGGCGCTCTACGATGAGATACAGGCCTTTGCGCGCGAAACCGGGGTGCCGATGCTGTGCAATACCTCGCTGAATGATCGCGGCGAACCCATTTTGAACAGCTTGGAAGCGGCGCTCGACTTTGCGCTGAAAAAGGAACTCAGCGTTGTTTATGTTGATGGCTTTCGGCTAGAGCTGACGAACTTCAAGGTATACCAATCCGCGCCGCCACCCGAAGGGGTCAACCGGAGCTTTGTGCCACGGCAGCCTATCGACTGGGCAGAAGCCGAGCGAGCAGCCAATCCGCTGGAGCTGACCCGGGAAGAGCTGGTCTTAAAGCAGCTGAACCCGCGCTTGAGAGCTCTTGATCACAAAGACCCGGAACAACTGCCCAGACTGCGCAAACTGCTGCGCCGTGTCAGGGCGCAGTTTTCCAAGCGTGCGGACTTCCAGTTTGTCGATCTGGCGCAGGATTTTGATGCACCGAACACGCCGCCCCGCGAGGCGAAGGCTCTAAGCCGGGCGGAGCCGCCGCGTCTGGAGGTAACAGATGGATAGAAACGCTGGAAGTGAGGCGATTGACCGCCGGGCGCAGAACCAGAAACTCCGGGAGGCAAAAGAAGCTGCCCAAAAAGCTGAGGCTGACGGCGACCTGAACAGGGCGCTGGCTTTATGGTCTGGACTTGTTGAGAGCGCGCCGCACTTTCTGCCTGCTGTCGTTGGGGTCATTCGTACACAGCGCGCCTTGGGGCAATGGTCCGAGGCTTTGGTAGCAGCGCGGAAGGCACTGGCGACCTGGCCCGACAGACCGGCCCTCCTTCGCCATGCGGCGCAACTCTCCAAGCAAGCGGGCGCACACTCTGACGCGTTGCAGTTCGCTCGGGCACTCGCGGAACTGGAGCCAGAAAATCCTGTTCCTCTGCGTTTGGAGCTCATGAGTTTGTTCTCGCTTGGGAACTATGAAGAGCTTGAGGGCAAGATCGAAAGCGCCTTGCAGAAGCACCCTTCGGACACAGCATTGCGTCATGTTTATATTCTGTTGAAGCGGGTTACTTCCCCTTCATCTGGTGACATAACAAGACGTGCTCAGTGGTTCCACGAAAGCCCGGCTGATCGGGTTTTCTATTCTTTTTATCTGGATGGTCTTCACGGCACGGGGCGGCTGGAACAGGCAAGAGCAGCGCAGGAGCTCCACGAGCATGCGCGCCAGAAAACTGAAAAATTACAGGATCTTGAGGCTTTTCGAGCGCGCCTCAATGCGCCGCCCGAACCCAAGAAGCAAGATGCCGTCTTTTTTAAAAGGATACGCCAGTTTCTGTGTCCGCCAGGTGTCCCAGACGATGAGTTTATGCGCGGCATGGTGTGGGGCGCTGCTGCAAACAGACTTTCCATGCAATGCTTCATGGACTTGCCAGCCGAAGCCGAGCACATGGAAGGGCTTTTTGTGCCGCCGGACCTTGGCGCGGTGCGTGTGGCGCTCAACAAAGGGAAGGGTTGTCTCTTGGTCGCGTCTCACAACGGCCCAACGGCGGCAGCTTCTTGGTATCTTGAGCGGCAGTTTGAACGCTTCAGGCGTATCGGCAATCGCGGCAACTTGATGTTGGCACGACGTCCTGAAAATGCGTGGGAGCCAGAAGCGCATAAGTCCATACTCATCGGCGCAAAGCCAAGAGCGGAATTGCGGGCTGTCATTAAAGCATTGAAAGAAAATGACGTGCTGGCGCTTGCCTGCGATGGAAGTCAGGTCGGTTCCGCCGTAGAAGTGGCGTTTCTGGACGGCACCCTGAGGCTTTGGGACATGCCCGCGCGCCTAGCTGTGAAGCATGGGGTTCCCACATTTTGGTGCCAACCCTATTGGCAGGGCGAGAGCATTGCCCTTGAAATAGAAGAGATTGCGCCGAACACTGCATCACCGGATGCTGACGTTGCGGTCATGGAATGGGCGCGGAGTTTTGCCAGCAAGCTGGAGCGCCACCTGCGCAGGTCTCCGCGAAACTACACGTATACCAGAGATTTTTGGGCAAGGGCCATGGGGTCCTCGCCTGGCTCGGACTGAAGACGGGGCATCGATGATAAACGCCGCAAACAAGGATGCACGGGCATCCGGTGGTTTTGCAAGTCTGCGAAGCGTGACCTACAAAAAGTGGGTTGCGCAACGGATCTCGCATTTCCTCAGCCTCCACCCCCAGCTTGAGCCTCGCTACGCGGCGGCCAAGAAAGTGGTGCGTGCTTTCCGTCGTCCTGCCTTCTATGAGATTTCGACGCGCTGCAATTTGAAATGTGAAGGCTGCTATTATTTTGAGGGGGGGCAATCCCACGTTTCCGATATTCGGGCGCAGGATGAAGAATGGGCACAGTTCTTCAAGGAAGAGCAGCGGCGCGGTGTTTCAATGGCCTATTTCGTCGGCGCGGAGCCTGCCTTGGAACCGAAGCGTTTGATGGCGGCCGCCGAGTGTTTCCCTTGGGGAAACATCGGCAGCAACGGCACGATCAGAATTCCCTCCGAGGTGCCCTACCGCATTGGTGTCTCGGTTTGGGCAGCCGATGAAGAAACCGATCGCGTGATGCGCGGCGCGGGTGCTTTCCGCAAGGCCCTGATGAACTATGCGGGGGACCCGAGAGCGATCATTCTGTTTACCGTGTCACGCTGGACCATTGATCATATTCCGATGATTGCCCAGCAGTGCCGAGAGCACGGGCTGCCACTCACGTTCAATATCTACTCTCCAACCCACAGCTATCTGGAGAAACTCAAGTCACATCAAAGCAATGACCAGGCGTTTTTCCGCGTAAGTGCGCCGGAAGACAACCCGCAGCTGGGGCCTGAAGACCTTTACCGCATGGCGCAGGTGATCGAGGAGACCATGGATCGGTATCCGGAAACAGTCATCTACGATCGTGGCTATAACCGGCTCATGAGTGCGCGCGAGGCGCCCCATGCGATAGATCCGGCTACCGGTATTGCCGAAAATTGCGGCTCTCGGATGGTTGCCCCTATGCGTTACTTCGGCACCAACCGACAACAGCTGCAGGTCAAGTGCGGCACTTCTGATGTGGACTGCAGTCAATGCCGCCTGTACTCCGGCGGCTGGTCTTCTCGCTTTGTGCCCAGCCCTGCAGACCTTGAGGACCTGCAAGGCTTTAAGGGGTGGTTGGACACGATGGATGTGCTCGGGCGGATTTTCCTCATCGGTGCGGCCGAGCCATATCATGTGCCTGCTGCCGAAAGTGCCGATCAGTTTGCTGGACGTGCGTTTGAATGAGTGGAGCGACGATGGCCCCTCGCCTGTCTTTTGCCCGGGCTGACGAGATCAACTGGAAGAACCTGTCACAGATTATTCGCTTCCGGCCAAACACACGACCGGTGGAGCTTCTTCATGAACCTATGGTGCTTCGGCGCATCAAAGGACGGCAAGTGGCGTTGATTGCCGATGCGGCTGCCGCTGAACAGATCCTGTTCGTGAGGCCTCATGACTTTCCGAAATCCGAGGTCCAGCGCAAGCTGGCCTGCGTGGCGCTCGGCGAAGGCATCAGCGGGACCCGAGGGGAACAGAGTGCTCAACAGCGGCGTGCCATTCGGCCCTTGTTCAGCGCTGTTTTGAAGGAGTGTCTGGCACAGGTCACCGTTGAAGCAACGGCTGATGCGGTGGGGCGTTGGCGGCGGAAAGGCACAATTGATCTCGGCTTGGAAATGTCTGATCTGGCGCTGCAAATCGCCTGGGCAACCCTTTTCGGGCCTGGCAGATATGAAGGTCGAGACCCAGTTGTTACGCAAACAGTGCAAGAGATTGCCCGCGCAAGCAGGGCCGATTTTCTCGACAACTCCAAAATCGTCAAGCGCCTGACGAGACATTTCATTGACAGCGGGCGGTGGAAGAAGGTCGCGGACAGCTCCCCGTTTTCTCAGATCACCAACCCGGCTGGGCATTCGGCAATGAAGCTGAGCCAAGCGGAACTGGAGGCAAATGCGAGCGTACTGATTGCCTCGGGCCATGTGTCTACAGGCATTTCCTTGGCGTGGATCGCTTGGCTGATGGCAGCGCTGCCCGAAAGGCAAAACCAGCTTCGCGAGAGCCTTGGCACATGGCAAGCGCCGGAAAGGAGCCCCCTTCTCGCTGCGACCATGAATGAAGCGCTCAGGCTGTTTCCAGCTGTGCCCGAAGCCATGCGTGACGCGAAGGTGCCCTTCGAAATAGATGGCGTGCCTCTAGAGCGCGGGGCACTCTTGATTGTCTCGCTATATGCTCTCCATCGCAGTCACAGATACTGGGAGGCGCCGGATTCGTTCTCTCCTGAACGCTTTTTGTCCGGACCCAAAGCCCCGCGCGGGGCATTTATCCCCTTTTCCGGTGGGCCTTACGGCTGCCTTGGAGCGGCAATTGCTCAAGAGGAAATCTCGCAGGTGATCAGCTCGGTCATGTCGCAGGTTCGGTTGAAACTGCCGGATCGCGATGAGCCCGCCCCCGGGCTTGAAACAGGTGTTTGTCTCTACCCCGACCGTCCTCTTCTTGTTGAAGTTGCGGGCCTTTAAGGCCCGCTCCCAGGCGTTCTTTCCTAAATCTCTTGTGGCAAATTGAGGTCCTGCTGGGGCGCGGCACCCACCGGCATTCTCCCCCGTTGCTATTTATAACCATGCTATGTTTTCTCAAGGTCATTCCTCCCAGAGAAACGTGAGAATGGCGTCAAGAGTTATGCCCCTATAGGTTGCTTGAAGTAAATTAATGCAACCAAAAAGAGAAATGGCACGGCAACTCCCAGCGACTTTGCTGTCTCAGTTGCAGATTTATGTTTCCGTCTCTTTTTGGATCGCTAGTCAACCAAGGAACCTTAGGTGAGGACTGAATGGGACAACCCTTTATCTCCCAGATATCTCTGTGGGGCTTGAACTTCGCGGTTGAGGACTGGGCGTTTTGCGACGGCCAGACACTTAATATTTCTCAGTATGCGGCTCTCTATTCTCTGCTGGGTACCAAGTATGGAGGCAACGGAACCTCCACCTTTTCGTTGCCAAACCTCAAAGGGCGCATAGCAACGGGCTTGGGCTACCCGGGGGAAGACCGTGGCACCATTGGCGGTACGGAAACCGTGACGCTTACTGAGGTCAGCATGCCGGCTCATACCCACCGAGGCACAGTGCTGACGGTGGCTGATGACCCGGGCACCAGCGGGCCCGCAACAGGCCTTGTGATGGCAAACCCTACCGTGACTCGCCCGGGGTCCAGCGTAGTTGGCAGTTCCTTCTCGGAGGACGGGAGCCCAGATGCTTCCTTCAGTGCAGGAAATCCGACGGAAAGCGTTGGTTCAAGTACACCGTTTTCCGTGCGCAGTCCGTTTCTTGCAGTGAATTACGAGATCGCGTTGGAAGGCGTCTATCCTTCTCGGGATTAGAAGCTTGTGTTCACCTGCCGTTTAAACAAGTTTTAAGGAGTAAGTCATGGCGGAGCCATTTATCTCCCAGATTTCGGCGTTTGGCCTCGGGTTCACCATTGAGGGCTGGACCCAATGTCAAGGTCAGTTGCTGTCGGTTGGACAGAACCAAGCGCTGTTCTCCCTCATCATGGATATCTATGGCGGCGATGGCCGTGTGTCCATGGGCGTGCCGAACCTGGCAGGCCGGACGGTGTTGCACTCAGGTACCGGTCCGGGCCTGTCCAACCGGAATCTGGGAGACCAACACGTCTCCAGAGCCTGGGCGCTCACCGATCTTGAGATGCCCTCTCATGACCACCTCATTGCCCAAAAAGCCAAGCCGAGTTCTGGCGCTTCCCGTGATCCCGCTCCGGGCTTTGTCACTGCGATACCGGAAGGCTCATTTGGCGGTACCCCGGTAATCGCGGACTGGTATGCATCTGCCTCCAATCTGACAGACTTGTCTTCCTATGGCTCTCCGGCCACCAGTACCGAAGGTGCCAGTTCACCCATTTCGACTATGTCGCCATTTCAGGTGGTTAGCTACCAAATGGCTTTGCTTGGGACGTATCCACCGCGCCCCTAAACGCCTCGACACTTTGCGTTTGTATCTAAAATTGAAAACACCTTGACGGGTGTTTCTAAAATGGAGGCATGAAATGTCACAGCCATTTATGTCGCAGATTTCGATCTTTCCGCTCGTCTTTGCTGTCCAGGACTGGGCCTATTGTGACGGACAGATACTCTCAATCAGTCAGTACAATGCGCTCTTTTCGTTGCTTGGTACAACTTTTGGTGGAAATGGACGCACGTCATTTGGCCTGCCGGAAATGCGGGGCCGCGTTGCTGTTCATCGGGACACCAACGGGCTTTATCCATGGGGCCTACGGTCAGGCAACGAGACGCAGACCCTTGATGTCAACAACCTGCCACCGCACACGCATGACAATGTGCGGTTCGCAGCTTCCACCTTGGTTGGGAGTGAAGTGCCATCAGACATGACCATTCTCTCGGTCCCGCAAGTCGGCGGTTTGGTTGGCGATGGTTTTGCGGTGCCCGACGGGAGTGAGGTCACGCTCGGCAATAGCGGCAGCCGAACGATAAAAAGCGGATCGGGCATCCCTTTCTCGATCATGGACCCGTTCACCTGCATGAACTACGAGATCTCGCTCAAAGGGGTGTACCCCTCAAGAGCGTAGCTTCTCCCGTTTTTCACCCAGAGTGGAGGTATGTGATGACCGCAGTGAGCCCCCATGATGTGAGGATCAGGCCAGCCGGAGCCGCAGATGAGCCGTTCTTGAAGCGTGTGCACGCCGCGGAACGGCATTGGGAGTTCGCGCCCCTTCTCAATGCAGGGGACGAGGAGAACTACCACAAGGTGCTGGCGCAGCAGTATAACGCCCATCATGAGGTCTATTTCAACAGCTACACTGTTGCAAAGTATGGGATCATTTTGCTGTGCGGGACGCCGATCGGCCGGCTCTATCTGGATGAGCGGGAGGGTGAGTTCCGGGTTCTGGACATCGCCTTGCTGCCACACTACCGGGGGCGCGGGATCGGTTCGATTATCATGCATGGGATTTGTGCAACTGCTGCACGTATGCGTTTGCCCGTGACCTTGCATGTGCACTGCCTAAACGCAGCGGCCTATCGGTTCTACTGGCGGCTTGGGTTTGAGCCGGTGAGTTCGAACCAACGGCACACGCTGATGCGGTGGTTTCACCCAAGCTATGAGCAGTTTGCCAGTGGGCACTTTGTGCCGCCGGACGTAACCATCCGGCGTCTGCAGCACGAAAACGCGGGGTCGGGTGCAGCCTGACCGCGGTGACTTCTCTGAAAATGCCTTGGCACCGTGAAAGCACTTGGGCTGAGGCGTGTATGCATCATCAAATGGAGGTAGTTATGAAAGCCATCAAGGATTTGGAACACACTGACTTTACTGGTTTGGTTGGCGAGGAGTTTGCAATCGGGCATTACAAAGCCAAGCTCACCTCCGTCTCTCTGGGGCCTGATACGCCTTCCGAGTTCCGCGAGCAGTTCTCGTTGATCTTTGAATGCCCGGATAATTTTGTCGGTGACCACGACACGCTGGCGATCTCTCACGATACCATCGGAGCGCATTCCGTCTTCATCTCCAAAGTGATGGGGAGCAATAAAACACCGAACCTTCAGGTGGTGTTTAGCTGATTGATCTCATTGGAGATCGAGACCTGAAAACAAAGCTGGCGGCATCTGTGTGCCGCCAGCTTTTCGTTTCATCCGACCCTCGCCGGTTAAAGCTCAGGGAGCGTTGGCCGCTTCGCTCTGATGGATCTAACCCTTCAAAGGCCGCGCCTGATTGTTGAGCGCGGCACGACCCAGTCCTAGCCCGGAAAGTGGCAGGCCGTGAAGTGGTCCGCGTCATTCTCCGCGCTGGCTAGAGCCGGGGCGGATTGGGCACAAGCATCCTGAGCAATGGGGCATCTGGTGCGGAAAACGCAACCGGATGGTGGATTGAGCGGACTTGGCAGATCCCCTTCGAGCAGCATGTGCTTCTTGGCCCGTTCGATTGCAGGATCCGGGATCGGAACGGCCGAGATCAGTGCCTTGGTGTAAGGATGGCGCGGCGCAGAGTAGAGTGCCGCGCGATTGGCGATTTCCATCACCTTGCCAAGGTAAAGCACCATCACCCGATCTGAAATGTGTTGGACCACGGACAAGTCATGGGCGATGAAGATCATGGACAGGCCCATCTCCTGCTGGATGTCCTTGAGGAGATTGACCACTTGCGCCTGAATGGACACATCCAGCGCGGAGACCGGCTCATCACAAATCAAGAGCTTCGGCTCCACAATCAGCGCCCGTGCGATGCCGATGCGCTGGCACTGACCGCCGGAGAACTCATGGGGGTAGCGGTTGATCTGGTTTGGCAGCAGGCTGACCCGCTCCATCATGGCGCGCACCCGTGCCTTTACCTCCGCAGCTGACAGGTGCGGCTGATGGGTCTTCAGCGGCTCTGCGATGATTTCGCCAACGGTCATGCGCGGATTAAGCGAGGCCAGTGGATCTTGAAAGATCATCTGGATTTGAGAGCGGTAGGGCTGCATCCGTTTGGGGCTGAGAGACAAAAGATCTGTCGTGCCATCGAAGGTGACACTGCCTTCTGCTTCAACCATCTGGATTAACGCGCGGGCCAGCGTGCTCTTGCCGCAACCGGACTCGCCCACAATGCCGAGGGTTTCTCCGGGGCGCAGCGTGAAGGACACCCCATTGACCGCTTTCACAACCCGTTGAGGCGACCAAGGCAGCGCGTTTTCTCGGCCTGCGGAGAAAGTAACGCGCAGGTTCTCTACATCAAGAAGCGGGGTCATGAGGCAAGCTCCAGAACTGGGCGTGTACAGGCCCGCAGTCGACCTTCAGCAAAAGCCTCCAGAGCAGGCCGTGTGGTTTCGCAGAGCGGCTGAACTTCGCTGCAGCGCGGGGCGAAAGGGCATCCCGCCGGTTGGCTGAGCAAGTTGGGCGGGCTGCCTGGGATGGTCTTCAGGGTTGGGGAGAGCTGGTCGACGCGCGGGATGGCCTGCAACAGACCGCGGGTGTACGGGTGGGACGGACTGTCAAACATGGCGTCAACAGGGCCCTGCTCCATCACCCGGCCGCCATACATGACCAGCACTTCATCGCAGAAACCAGCGACAACGCCCAGATCATGGGTGATCAGGATCACCGCCATGCCGAACTCGCGGCGCAGCTCGCCAAACAAGTCCATGATCTGTGCCTGCACGGTAACGTCCAAGGCAGTTGTTGGCTCATCTGCGATCAGCAGCTTGGGCTTGCACAGCAATGACATGGCGATCATGACGCGCTGGCGCATTCCACCGGAGAACTCATGCGGGTAGTAGTGCAACCGCGCCTTGGCATCTGGAATGTGCACCGCGTCCAGCATCTCAACGGATTGGCGCAGAGCGTCCTTCTTGGAAAGGCCCTTGTGGTGGATCAGGACTTCAGCCATCTGATCGCTCACCCGCATGAACGGATTGAGCGACGTCATGGGGTCTTGAAACACCATCGATATGCCCGTTGAGCGCACTTGGTTCAGGGTCTTCAATGGGGCGTTCAGCAGCTCGGCGCCGTCAAACCGCACGGAGCCTGTTGCCTTGCCGTTGCGTGCCAAGAGCCCGAGTGCGGCAAATGCCGTCTGACTTTTGCCGGACCCGCTTTCGCCAACGATTGCAAGAGACCGGCCCTTGTCGATGGACAGACTGAGGTCGCTGACGGCGTTGACAGTTCCCTCATCGGTGTTGAAGGCCACACTCAGATTGTTGATCTCGAACATGGGCATTCTATCGATCCTTCGGGTCTAGTGCATCGCGCAGACCATCTCCGACAAAATAGAAGGCGAAGATGGTGACGACGAAGAAGAACAATGGAAAGGCCAGTTGCCACAAGGTGCCAAACTTCATGGTGCGGGCGCCTTCAGAGATCAGCGCGCCCCAAGAGGTATCCGGTTCCTGAACTCCCAGCCCGAGGAAGGAAATGAAACTCTCCGCCATGATCATGGAGGGGATCAGAAGGGTGGCATAGACCACCACAACGCCAAGCAGGTTCGGGACGATGTGGCGCAAAATGATCTTCGCGCTTGAGACCCCACTGGCGCGCGCGGCCTCGATGAACTCCTTGTGTTTGAGGGACAAGGTTTGTCCGCGCACGATGCGCGACATGTCCAGCCATGACAAAAGGCCAATGCCGATGAACAGCAAGGAAATGGAGCGGCCGAAGGCCGTTAGCATGATGATCAGCACGAACATGTAGGGAATGGCCATGAGCACATCGACAATGCGCATCATGAAATTGTCGAGAGCGCCGCCCACATAGCCGGAGATCGCGCCGTAGAGCGTGCCAACAACGACTGCAACGCCTGCGCCCAGAATGCCCACCATGAGGGAGATCTGGGTGCCCTGCACTGTTCGGGCGTAAAGGTCTCTGCCCAGGTCATCCGTGCCGAAGTAATGGCCGGATGCCAGCGAGGGGTAACCCAGTTCCGCCACCTGTCCAATCACCATGAAGTCAATGTCTTCATTGTTGAAGGAGGTGAACTGCGCGCCAAAGGCAGCGAACAAGGCCACCAGAACAAGCACAACAAGAGCTGTCATGGCCGCCTTGTTGCGCAAGAAACGACGACGGGCATCCGCCCATGGCGACCGGCCGCGCACATCTTGCTCCGCCATGCGGGTCGCCATTTCTTCAATCTTACCTGTATCAGTCAGCATGGTGTCAGTGCCGTATTCTTGGGTCGATCCACGCGTAGAGCAGATCGACGATCAGGCTGAAAAGAATGGTGAGAGCGCCAACCAGAATGGTGACCCCCATCATGAGCGAGTAGTCACGGTTCAAAGCTGCGTTGACAAAGGCCAGACCGATCCCGCCGGTCGAGAAGTACATGTCGATCACGACCGAACCTGTGACCATGGCCACG
Organism: Pseudovibrio exalbescens; assembly: GCF_028737195.1. Classification (GTDB taxonomy): domain Bacteria; phylum Pseudomonadota; class Alphaproteobacteria; order Rhizobiales; family Stappiaceae; genus Pseudovibrio; species Pseudovibrio zosterae. The sequence goes on from NZ_JAQZAJ010000006.1 coordinate 189,767, forward strand.
AAGGTGGGGCCGAGGTAGGACACGACTGGAAGCATCGCGGGTTTCAGCGCATGGTTGAGGATGATGCGGCGAGCTGGCATCCCCTTGGCGCGTGCCGTGCGGATATGGTTCGAGGTGAGAACCTCCAGCATGGAGGACCGCGTCAAGCGGGCAATGGAGGCCATGTAGCTGGTCGACAGCGCAATTACCGGCATGACGAGATATTGCCACTGTCCGCCCTCCCAACCGCCACCGGGCAGCCACCCCAGCATCAACGTGAAGATCAGCACCAGAATGGGCGCCATCACGAAGTTTGGCAGGACTTGCGCCCCAATGCTGATGCCAACCGTGATGTAGTCGAGCCAGCTGTTCTGGTAGATGGCGGCGCAGGCCCCAAGTGTCACGCCGACGACAACGGCGACCACGAAGGACAGAACGCCGTAGGTCAGTGTGATCGGGAAACCGTTGGCGATGATCTCGTTGACGGTCCGGTCCTTGTAGACGAAGGATGGCCCGAAATCGAAATGAAAAACAACGTTCTTGATGTACTGCAGCAACTGGACATAGAGCGGTTGGTCCAGACCGTACTTGGCCTCAAGGTTGGCCAGAATCTCGGGCGGAATGGCGCGTTCCTGAGTGAACGGGCTTCCTGGGGCAAGGTGCATCAAAAGAAACGAAAACACGATCAACACCAACAGGGTTGGGATCGCGATCATGATGCGCCGGGCAATGTAACTTAGCATGGCATTCTCGTGTTGGCTGAAGGGATGGGGTGCCACTTGAACCGTGGCACCCTGCTCATGGTCAGTCTTTCACGAGATAGAGGTCGCGCGAGTACCAGGTGCGCATCACGTTCTCAAGCGGCCAACCACGCAGGTTTGGCTTGAACATGTTCACGTTGGTGTAGTGGTACATCGGGATGAATGGCATCTCTTCTGCCAGAATTGCCTCAGCTTGCGTGTAAAGCTCGCTTGGGTCAGCAATGGTCTTGGATTCCGCCATCAGCGCATCGTAGTCGGCATTGTTGAAGCCGGCATTGTTGTGCCCGGAATATGAAGTCAGCAGGTCGAGGTAGGTTGACGCCTCATTGTAGTCGCCGCACCAGGCATAGCGAGCGACCTCATAGTTCTTGTCCTGCATGTTCTCCGTGTGCACTTTCCATTCAGTGTTTTCGAGAACAGCCGTTACCCCAATCGCTTTCCAGAACTGGCTCACAGCGATGGCGATCTTCTTGTGACCTTCACTGGTGTTGTAGGAGATCTTGAGCTCAAGAGGATTTTGCGGGCCATAACCAGCCTCTGCCAGCAGTTCCTTGGCTTTGGCAACACGCTCCTGTTGGGTCCAAGAGGCGTATGGAATGTCTGGCGTCGTGAAGTTGGCCGTCGCGGTGTGGGTCAGGTTGTATGCTGCCGTTTGGCCACCTTGCATGATGCGGTCTACAATAACGTCGCGGTTGACGGCGTAGGAAAGCGCCTTGCGCACCCGAACATCTTTAAGGGCTTCCGGCCCCTTGTCGCTCATGTTGAGCCAGTAGAAGTAGGAACAGGAGTAAGGAACAGCGGTGGCTTGGTCGGGATACTGTTCTTTCAGGCGCGGATACTGACCTGTCGGGACTTCGGTCTTGTGCAGCTCGCCTGCAAGGTAGCGCGTCAAAGCCTGCGCCTCGTCGTTGATGATGAGGGCAACCGACTTGTCGAGAATGGTTTCCTCATTGTTCCAGTAGTTCACGTTACGCTCGCGAACCAGCTTTTCGCCCGGGGCATATTCGGTGAGGACATAGGCGCCGTTGCTGACCATGTTGCCGGGCTTGGTCCAATTCTGACCGTGCTCTTCGATGGCCCATTGGGGCGACGGGAACGTGGAGCTGTGAACGGTCATTGCTGGGAAGTAGGGCAACGGGTTGATCAGCTTGACTTCAAATGTCTTGTCGTCGATGGCCTTGACGCCGAGCTCTGACGGGTCAGCTTCGCCCTTGACAACGGCAGAGGCGTTCTCAATTCCCATCAGCTCCATATACCAGGCGTATTCAGAGGCCGTTTCCGGGTTCGCCAGTCGCTGCCAGGCATAAACGAAATCACCCGCTGTCACCGGCTTGCCGTCGGACCACAGGGCGTCCCGCAGATGGAAGGTGTAGGTCTTGCCGTCGTCGCTGACTGTATAGCTCTCGGCAACGCCCGGCTCCAGGCTACCGTCAGCCTTTTCGTTCATCAGGCCTTCGAACAGGTCACGCATGACTTCCGAACCGCTGACATCAGAGTTGAGCTGTGGGTCAAGCGTCTTGAAATCATCCAGAATGCGGTAGATGAATGTCTGGTCCGCTGCCAGCTCCTCACCATTGATAACGCGGGTTTCTGCCAGTGCCGGAAAAGCAATGAATGCACTCAATGCAGTCGCAATAAGCCAGTTCTTTTTCAAGACCCTCTCCTCTTTGTAGTTTTCGCTTGCTGCCTTGATTATTTTGCAGTCAAACGTAGCTATAAAAATATGCAGAGGTGACAATAAGTAAGCAGAATTGTCCTGCGCTCCTCATTTATACTCTAATGAATTAAATTCACTTATTGTTTTACACCCTCTGTGAGAATCGTTTTAGCAAACTATTGTCGTCTCTGGAAGTTGGTTGTTGCATTATGACATACAACCTTTGCTCTAGAGGTGGATCGTTGCGCGCGCTTACTTGGCTTGGGGTGCAGCATTGCGGAGATGGAGAGTGTGCCGGCGCGCTGAGGGCATAAGCTGCGCGTGGGTGCAAGCTGATCATTGCGGATCGCGCGGAGGGTCGCGCCGCAGGAGCAGGCTGGTCACGGAAAGCGCAACCAGCCTGTTTGATGGGCATTTTAGTTCTTGGGTGCTTTGACAGTGGTTTCCAGCAGGAAACGCTGACACGCTGGGGCGCCGATTGTTGTTGTCACGTTTTCCGGGAAATCTTGCGTGCCCCAGAAATCCGTCACAATGCCGCCCGCCTCACGCAGAATGACAACGCCCGCGGCAAAGTCCAGAAAGCCGGTTGGGCCTTCAAAGTAGCCGTCGAGGCGTCCGGATGCGACGTAGGCAAAGCCCAGAGCGCAAGCGCCAACAATGCGGATGGCCCCGATCTGCTCGCGAATTTCGTGCAGGCGATCATATGCCCCGTCAGAATGGGCGTGGCAATCGAGCGGCAAACCCGTCCCGACAACGAAACGCGCCGGATCGTCCTGTTTCCGCACCTTGATGGGCGCTCCGTTCATCGTCGCGCCGCCGCCGATTGTTGCCGAGAACATTTCATCGGCGACCGGCTCATAGATTACGCCTGCAAGTGGCTCCGTACCGCGCACCAGTGCGATGGAAACGGCGAAGTTCAGGCCGCTGATGTAGTTTGTGGTGCCATCGATCGGATCCACGACCCAGCGCAGTTCCGCGTCACTTGGGCCGTGGCAGCCATACTCCTCGCCTTCAAACGCGATATCCGGATAGGCGTGCTGGAGGGTCTCGCGGATAAGCTTTTCCGCTTCGCCGTCCGCCTGACAGATAAAGTCTGCCTGCCCTTTGAAGGCAACCGACAGTGCGCCTTCATGACGGAAATAGTGCAATGCTTCCTTGCCAGCACGGCGCGCTGTGTGCTCCATCAGCTCAAGAAGCTTTGTGTAATCGGAACTCATAGGTCTTCTTCCTGCATCTTTGTGTCCGGTAGGTCGTCGAACACTTTCATTTCCGAGAAACGTATCCCGACCCGGTCGCCCTGCTGTGCAACGCAGCGCGCTTCGACCAGAATGTTCTGGCCGCACCCGGTGGTCACCACATAGCGGGTGAGGTTGCCTAGGTAAGACACCTCGTGGACCACGCCATCGATGTCGCCCTCACCCGGCGCTACAATCGAGATTGTTTCTGGGCGCGAGAACAGCACGCGCCCGTTGGCGGGGCTGGTTTGGAACGTCATAGCGCCTTGGATGATGGCACCACTGTCGAGCTGAAATGCATCAGCTGAGACGGCGTGCCCGCGCAAGAACGTTGCTTTGCCAACGAAGTCAGCAACGCGGGTGCTGACCGGTGTCTCGTAGATTTCGCGCGGGGTGCCAATCTGAGCGACCCGGCCCTGGTGCATCACCGCGATCCGATCGGAGATATCAAGGGCTTCTTCCTGATCATGGGTCACGTAGACGGCGGTCAGGCCAAGTCGTGACTGCAAGGCGCGAATGTCACGGCGCAGTTTGACGCGCAGCTTTGCATCAAGGTTCGAAAGTGGTTCGTCAAACAGGAGCAGCGGCGGATCGATGATAACGGCTCGGGCCAGCGCCGCGCGCTGCTGCATGCCACCGGAAAGCTCGCCGGGGTACTTGTCCGCAGCGTGCTCCAGTTCCACAAGCTCGAGCGTTTCACGCACCTTGCGCTCGATGGTCGCCTTGTCCTCTTTGCGCATTTCCAGACCGTAGGCGACATTGCGCGCGATGGTCTTGGTGGGCCACAGGGCGTAGTTCTGGAATACAAAGCCAATGCCGCGATCCCATGGCTCGATTTGGCTCACATCCTTATCGTCGAAAAGAATGCGCCCTCTCTTGGGCTTGATGAAGCCTGCAAGGCATCGCAGCAAGGTTGTCTTGCCGCAGCCGGATGGGCCGAGCAGTGTGAAGAACTCGCCATCGCGAATGTTCAGATCGGTGGCGTGAAGTGCCTGAAACTTGCCGAAGCAGATCTCCAGCGCTTCCAGAGAAACGCTCAGGCCATTTGATGACGGGTTTTGCTTCCGTGTCATACCAAGGTCTTCTTTCGTGAGCATGTGATGTAGGCCAGAGGCACGTAAAGGATCACCATCATCAGCACCGACATGGCGGCGGCATATCCGAAGTTAGCGCCAGGGGAGATGGTGTTTTGGAAGATCACCGCCGACATGGGGGTCCAGGGTGGGCGGTAGAGCAAGATGGTGGAGCTGAGTTCCGTTGCCGAATGCAGGAACACCAGTGTGAGGCCGGTAATGGCACCGCTGAGCATCATTGGCACTACGATGCCAAGGAAAACCCGCACAGGCGTTGCGCCAAGGCTCATGGCCGCGTCTTCCACTGCGGGGTGGATTTGATAGAGCGCAGCTTCACTGGTCTTGAGCGAGAACGGCAGCATTCTGACGAAATAGCTCAGCACAAGAATGAACCATGTGCCGGTCAGAACGATCGGGCCTTGGTTGAACGCTAGGATGAAGCCAATCGCGAAAACCGTGCCCGGAATGATGTAGGGCGTCATCACCAGGCCGTTCAATGCCGGACCAATGATGCGGAAACGCTTGCGAACAATCACATAAGCGATGGACAGACCGAAGACCATGCAGAGCATGGTGGCGGCAAAAGCCGTCGACAGACTGACCCAGACCGCATTCAGCTGCTCTGTGAACAGGGTGCTGTAGTTTGCAAGGGTCATGACGGTTGTGACCGTGCCTGCGCGCCACTCAAGGAAGGATGTGATGGCCACAAAGACGTGTGGGGTGAAGGCAAAGCCAATGACGATGGCGCCAAAGCCATAGATCAGCCACTTGAGTGCCGTTCCCGGACGGTCGAGTTCGGACTTGCGGGAGGTGACGGACGCAAAGCTGCGTCCTGCAAGCACGACACGTTGCATGGCGAGGAACATCATCGCAATGATGAGCATGATGATGGAGCCGGTGGAGGCGATGGATACGTTACCGCCAGTCTCGTTGAGGAACTGCGTGTAAACCAGCTTGGGAAGGATCACCAGATCCAGCGAAATGATGAAGGGGGTCCCGAAGTCTGAGAATGCCGCCATGGCCGCCATGTACAGGCCCGTCAAGACGCCCGGCAAGCTGGTGGGAATTTCCACGTTGAAGAAGGCGCGCCGCCGAGTTGCGCCCAAGTTGAGGGCACTCTCTCGCAACGTGGGATCAATGCTGCTGAAGCTGTCGAGGCTCATCAGGAAGATCAGCGGATAAATCAGCCAGATGATGACCCAGATCACGCCGTGGAGGCCGACAATGGTCCAGTCCAGGCCGAGCGCGGCGGTGAGCAGTCCATTTGAACCCAGTAACATGCGCCAGACATACGCGCCAAGGAAGGGCGGCGATATGGATGCCATGGTGATCAGCGCAATCAGCATGGAGCGGCCGTAGAACGAGTACCGTGCGACCAGCCAGGCGAGCGGAACGGCCACGATGCTGGCAAGAACCGTTGAGGCGATCGTTACGATGAGGCTGTTCTTGATGGCTTCCAGATACACACTGCGCGACAGAAACTCCTTGAAGTTGCCAAAGCTGAAGCTGAGTGCGCGATCGTGAAAGCGAATGAAACTGCGGGCTGCGTGCGTGATCTCAACGGCACCATCAACGGGGCGGGCTTCAAATACGGGAGCAGTGGGCGTGCCGAAGATCGACATGGGCACGGTCTGTTCAACCACAAATGAAGCATTGTCTGAGTTGAGCACCAGCCTGCTGCCTGCAGAGCTCGGGTCAATCGTCAGGGGCTCGCTGGTTTTGAAAACGATGCGGTTGTCGCCCTTGTTGGAAACGGAGGCGGCAAAGCCATCCGGCCGCTCCAGGGTAATGTCTTCTTGTCCATCAGTGCGCGGAATGAAGCGTTGTACGTCTTCTGAGACAAGCATCATTTCGCCTTGGCGAAGCTGGATCGTGAAGGCACCGCCATCTTGGCGGAAGGCCGAGACAACGATCCATATCTGCGGCACAGCGACCAATAGAATGGCCCCGGCTAGGCAGAATAGGGAGAATATTTTCCAGCTGTTTCTCATAGTTCCTGGTCCGGTAGGCAATGTACCGTTGAATGCGGGCACCCGGTGGGATGCCCGCAATAATTGAGTTCAAGTTTGGGGGAAGCTCTGCTTACTTGGCTTCGAGGATGGCCGTGAACTTTGCTTTGATCACGTCTGCAGGTTCTTCGGCTGGGAAGAGCTTCAGAGCATCCAGAGCAGGCAGGCCTTCTGGCGGCGTCACATCGGTGCGAACAGAACGACGGTTCACAAGCGCGGTGGACAGTGTCTGACCTTCTTTTGACAGGATGAAGTCGATGAAGGTTTTGGCATTGTCGGCATTTGGTGCATTCGCGATGATGGCCAGACCATCAACCTGAACGGTCACACCGTCGGTTGGGTAAACCATCTTCACTGGCAGGCCTTCTGCTTCCCACTTGGCACCCAGATCTTCATTGATCCAGCCAATCGCTGCTTCGCCATCACGTACGGCCTCAAACATTGGCGTAGAGCCCGGTGTTGCACGTGCGGTTTTGATGACGTCGGTCATGAACTCCCAGCCAAGGCCGGAAGCCAGGCCAGACACGATGGACACGCCAGTGCCGGAGTGGTTCGGGTCAGCCAGAACCAAGCCACGTGTGTCATTCCAGCGTGGGTCCAGAACTTCCTTGACGGTGGTTGGATAGTCGCCTTCAGCCACCAGATCGGTGTTTACCAGAAGAGGCTGGGCGAAAAGTGAGAATGGGAACCACTTGTTGTTCGGATCGCGCAGGCGAAGCGCAGCGGCTTCTTGGGAATCGTAAGCTTCATAGAGCTCAGCGAAAGCTTCGAAGCTCTGAATGGCCCCGCCCCACTGGATGTCCGCAGCTGGGTTTGCGGCTTCCGCCTGAACGCGCTGGAACAGAGCGCCGGTGTCGCCAACGATCACTTCTACGTCGATTTCAGGGTGCTTTTCTTCGAATGCGGATACGAGAGGGCCGAAAATCTCGTCGCCATGGGCGGAGTAGACCGTGAGATTGCTGGCAGAGGCAGCAGTTGTCATCAGTAGCGCGCCAATAGCGGCGGTAATTCCCAGAGTTTTCATGTGTCGATTCCTACGCTGCAAAGTTAGGTTCGGTGGTTCTAGTGCACAGGCGTGCGCACCTTGGTGGTATCTTCGCCCGGAGCAAGCGGTTTCACTCCCGCTCAGTCACGACGGGTTAATGCCCCATAGCCCATGAAACCTTTATGACAGTTGGAAACATATCGAAAAATCTGGGCTTTAGCGGGACTCTGCCTTGGGTATAAATAATAGAATCAGGCCGTGCGCACGCGGTTGCGCACATGCGCGTGTGCGGCGTGATATTGTCTTTTGGTGCACGCATGTGCATATTGTCGCTATGCAAAAGGTGAACGCAAAAAAAGTGGCCGAATTGGCCGGAGTTTCGCGCTCGGCAGTGTCGCGCAGCTTCTCAGGGAATGGGCGGGTTTCTGCAGAAACGCGCGCCAAGGTGTTTGCTGCATCTGAGCAATTGGGCTATCGCCCAAACGGATTGGCATCGAGCCTTGCGCGGCAGACAAGCGACATTGTGGCGCTGATAAATGGCGATGCGCCGGACTTTCGGGAGGTGTTCTTTGTTCAAAACCTCAGCCGGGCGTTGTTCAATGCTGGCATGACGCCGTTGATGCTGTCTGTGCGCAACGATGACAGTGGCGCTGAGACGCTCTCTCAGTTTCTGCGGTTTCCCCTTTTGACTGCGGTTGTCTCTGCCGATTCCATTGAAGCGCGACATGTGATCCCTCACTGCCCTTATGCGCCGCCCATCATGCTCAACGAAAATTACTCGCGAGACGATGAGGTGGATGCGGTCCGGTTGGATGAGGTGAAGGGCATTGGCGAAATGGTCGCCCATCTGGAATCCACGGGACGAAAGACGCTGTGGTTCATCGCCGGGCGGCAGACGACATCCGCTTATTCCTCACGAAAGATGGCGCTGCTTGAGGCTTTGGCGCGCAGCGACCTTCGGCTGCTGGATAGCGAGGTCGGGGATTTCTTCTACGACAGCGGCACGGCGGCATTTGAGCGGCTGTATCAGCGCGGCCCTTTGCCGGATGCGATTTTTTGCGCAAACGATCTGATGGCCATGGGCGTTATGGATACGGCCCGCTTCAAGTATGGCCTGCGGGTGCCTGAGGACCTTTATGTGGTTGGTTTTGACGACATTCCGCAGTCGTCGTGGCCGACCTATGCCTTGCCGTCCATCCAGCAGCGCGATGCAGACATCATCAATGCGATTTTGGAGATCTTGACGGAGCGCAAGGAAGGCGCTGGTGACCAAAGGTTGAGTAAGATGGTTCCGACGCGGTTCGTGCCGCGTACGAAAGCCGAGTTTGCCTAGGCATTCCATGGCCGGAAAGGCCATGGAATGCTCTCATATCTGACGCGTTAGCTCGCGTTTTGGAGCACCTTGACAGCCAAGCCGCCTTGAGATGTTTCCCGGTATTTCGGACACATGTCTTTGCCGGTTTGATACATCGTGGCAATAACCTTATCCAGCGATACCACCGGGTCCGAATTGCGGCGCAGCGCCATGCGGGCCGAGTTGACTGCCTTGACCGCTGCAATGGCATTACGCTCGATGCATGGGACTTGCACTTGCCCAGCAACAGGATCACAGGTGAGGCCCAGGTTGTGTTCCATGCCTATTTCTGCCGCGATGCAGACCTGCGCCGGGCTTGCGCCCATCAGTTCCGCAAGGCCAGCCGCTGCCATAGAGCAGGCAACCCCCACCTCGCCCTGACATCCGACTTCTGCGCCCGAGATGGACGCGTTCATCCGATAAAGCGCGCCGATTGCGCCTGCTGCCAGGAAATACTGGGTGTAGTGTTCGGCAGAGATCGGTTCCACGAACTTGTCGAAGTAGGCCAGAACTGCTGGCAAGATGCCCGCAGCGCCATTGGTCGGCGCAGTTACAACGCGGCCGCCTGCTGCATTTTCTTCTGAAACTGCAAGGGCAAACAGGTTGATCCAATCTACGACCGCCATGGGGTCGGTATTGGAGCGAGCTGACGCGGTGAGCTGGCGATGCAGCGCTGCTGCACGGCGTGGCACGCGAAGCGGTCCGGCGAGAATGCCTTCTGTTTTCATGCCGTTGTCGATCGCGCCGCTCATGACGGACCAGACATAATTCAGATGCTCGTTGATCTCTTCTTCAGTGCGGAACGCTTTCTCGTTTTCCAGAATGAGTGCTGAGATGCTCATGCCGGATTGCTTGCACTGGTTAAGCAGTTCTTCCGCATCAGCGAAGGGATGAGGAACCTCGCGCTCTTCACAGGCGGCGCGGCCAAAGTTTTCTTCGTCGACGATAAAGCCGCCGCCAATGGAGTAGTAAGTCTTGGTCAGGACCAGCTCGTCCTCCGCAAAAGCATGCAGCTTCATGCCGTTTTCATGGAGTGCCAATGCGGGCTCATGAAACGTGATGGCGTCCGTAGGGAACGCAACCATGTGGCTGTTCATGCCCGCAGGCAGCTGGCCGGTTTCTTCAACCTGCTTGATGAAAGCTGGAATGGTCGAAATGTCGACGGATTCCGGAGAGTTGCCAGCAAGGCCCATGATGATGGCGATGTCAGTTTGGTGCCCCTTGCCGGTCAAGGACAAGGACCCGTAGATGTCTACGGTGATGCGGGTGACTTCGCGCAGTTTGTTGGTTGCCCGCAGCGTGTCGACAAACTGTTTGGCAGCCTTCATTGGGCCGATGGTGTGGGAGCTGGACGGGCCTACGCCCACTTTGAAAATATCCAGGGTACTGAACATGGGGCTATGATCCTTTTAAAAAAGAAACCGGTGCAGGTGGGCACCGGTTTCTGTAGGCGTCACAATTGTGAACTCGCTCAGAAGAACCCGGTCATCATGGAGCTGATCGCCAGTACACCCATCACGATGATGAAGATGTTGGACAGGGCGCCGTCGTACTTCTTCATCGCTGGTACCTTCTTGATTGCGTACATTGGCATCAGGAAGAGGATAGCTGCGATGAACGGAGCGCCGAGGGATTCAATCATGCCCAGAACGGATGGGTTCAGGTAGGCAATGCCCCAGACCGACAGGAAGAAGAAGGCAACAAGCGCAGTGTTGAAGTTCTTCTCGCCCATGTTGGCAACAGCTGTCGGAGCGGACTTCTTGATGACACCTGCAAGACCTTCCTTGGCGCCAAGGTAGTGGCCGAAGAAGGAAGAGAAGATTGCAAGGAACGCAACGAGCGGGCCGAGGAATGAGATGAACGGGTTGTCAAACTCATTTGCCAGGTAGCTGAGGATCGGCAGGTTCTGTGTCTTGGCTTCTGCAAGCTGTTCAGGAGACAGAGCCAGCACGCAAGAGAACACGAACAGCATCACGAAGCCGAGCAGCATGAAAGAAGCGCGCTTCAGGATCATGTCGGAGTGTGCAACTGCGTTTTCGCCATACTCTTCACGCTGCGCAAGCGCCATGGAGGAAACAGCTGGGCTGTGGTTGAAAGAGAACACCAGCATTGGAATTGTCAGGTAGACGACCATCAGCAGAGCGCCAACAGATGGCATCTTTGAGAGGGACATTGCTTCCATTGACCAATGTGGAACCAGATACAGCGACATGCCGATCAGGATGAGCACCAGTGGGTAAACCAGCAGCTCAGTGGCGATCAGCATCAGGCGTCTGCCGAGGATCATCACGCCCATCATCATGGCAACCAGCGCGCCGGACAGCAGCCAGCGTGGAATTTCTGGGCCACCGAGCTGGTTCACAATGAAGCTGTCGATTGTGTTGGTGATTGCAGCGCCGTAGATCAGAACGATTGGGTAAATCGCAAAGAAGTACAGGAAAGTAATGATGAGACCTGCGGTCTTACCAAAGTGTTCCTCAACCACGTCGGTGATGTCAGCGTCGGCGCGTTTGGAGGAGAGTACGAACCGGGCAAGTGCGCGGTGCGCAAAGTAGGTCATTGGACCAACCAGCGCAGCGATCAGAATGAGCGGCCAAAAGCCTTCAAGGCCTGCGCGGATCGGAAGGAACAAAATGCCGGCACCAACAGCTGTACCAAACATGGAAAGTGACCAAGTCAAATCCTGTTTTGTGTACGACTGTTTGTTTTCTTTTTGCTCACTTAAGGTAACTGTTTCGTTTGACATTGCTAGTCACTCCCAAGCAGTGGTCAAAGTCTAAATTCGCGAGAATAACCCGCCTTCAAGGCTGTTCTTTAAATAACTATGTAAATCACATCTATACGTGGTAGCCGCTATCAGTCGCTGTGAGATATCTCTGGGAAGGCATGAATAACTACAGGTTGTGTGCCAAATAGCTGAAAATTCTACTTAAATAATTATTCGTGGCATAAAATAATGTATACTTTGCCGTATGCGTTTTTTGTGTGGTTTTTTGGGGATATACATTTGTGTGCAGAAAAAATGCCGAAAGTTAGTAGTTTCGCTGTAAAAATTGCCGGTCTTCCCTAGAGGAGTTCGTCGGCATAGCTGTACTCAATTCATGCTTCCAAATGCTGCCGGAAGAACGGATCGCGGATTGTTCGGGCAGGCCCTGTAGGCGACGGTCTTTCTGATGTGCAGGCCGTATATAAAGAGTTCGCGGAGATCAAGCCTCGGAATGACGTTTGGAGAGGAGCTGGGCTGCTATCCTCATGTTTCGCAGCAGCTCGATAGAGTTTTCGGTGATATTCCAGCGTTTCTGCTTATCTGCCCTTATGGCCCTTTGGTGTGTCCGGCACGCGGTGCCTCTCTCTTAGAAGGTTGGGGGTGTTGAATGCTGCAGGTCTCAGCCGTGCTGCAGCGCCTGCAATCATTGTGACAAATCGCCGGGGCCGAATTGGCTGATGTGCTGGCAGAAGTTGCCGTTTAGGTTAAGTGAGCTGAACTTAGCGACAAGTGAGTCGTTTTGCGGCTCTGCCCTCTTTTCGTGCAAGGCGTTGTGCGGCATCATCCAGACGTTGCGTTTGAAGACGCTGTCATTGTCGCGCGTGTTCTGGTGGAGTGCTGGGTGGGTGTTTTTGACGCCATGCAAGATGAGCAAGAACAGCGAGCGCAAGCGCATCTGGCCGTTCTTGATGATATGGTCTCTGGATATCTGCGGCTTCGTTTTGAAGGCGTATCAGAGAGTTGATCTTGCGCTGCACGCTTGCAGGAGCGTCTTGGGCTCAGGTCGGCTGCAGCGATCGCGTTGTGTTGAGGCTTGAGCTGTGAGTTGGCGCGGATGCAAATGGCAGCGCCACAACGCTCTCATAGAGGTGGGTAGTGCCTGCGAGGGCATTCGCGGTCTAGCGGTTGGACCAAGTTGCCCAAAGGTTGACGGCGTTGCTGCCTCCACCTGAGACGTGAAATCCAAGCCTTTGGCCTGCGCAGATTTGACCGAGGCGTGCGCTTTTGACAGCGGCTTTGCTAACGGCAACGTCGCGGCTGCCATCTTCTGGTGTAATCCAGCCAAGACCAGCCATGTGGTCGTAGTTTTTTACCTTACCGAATTTGATTGTGTTCAATTGTTGTACCTTTTCTTTAATTTGAGGTGGCAGGCCCGCTTTCGCTAAAGAGAGCGGACCCGCCGAATTAGTTAGATCATTTCCAGCTGTTCAGCTGTTTTTCCGCGGCCGCGTGGGTCGTCGACAGCTTCGAAAGAAACTTTGTCACCTTCGTTCAGGGAGCCGATACCTGCGCGCTCAAGAGCGGAAATGTGAACAAAGACATCCTTGCTGCCAGTGTCAGGGGCAATGAAGCCAAAGCCACGTGTTTGGTCGAAGAATTTTACGGTTCCGTTGATCGACATGTTGGGGTCCTTCCCGTTTGATCATATAGTGATGACTTGGCATGAAACCGCACAAACGCATGCCATGCGTTGGTAAGGTTTCGCAGATTGTCGGGAAAGATCGATAAGCCAACATGCGCCCTGTAATCAGGCTGCACAACTGGGTCTAAAGTACTCTAACCGAGAGTCTGAGGCGCATTTTTTCCAAATCACTGGGCACCTAATGCGCTAAGACGTATCTTGTTTTCTGCCGGGGCGCAAGGGAATAAAAGTTTTTTGATAATTTTATTACGGACGGCCTATGTTAAATCGCGCGCACCCTCAAATTTACTAGTAGAATTAATGGCAGAAATACAAGGATGAGAGCCACTTTATACTGAAGTGAAAAGAGGCCTACTAAATTTTATTTTTCCTGAGACCTAATCCTTGAGAAGAAACATTTTGGGTTCAGCGTCTTTGTTTTGACGCTTTGTGCCCGTCCTGAAGCCTCAATTGCACACTGCCTAGTGTACTCAACTCATGAGGCGTCCTGGCGGCCTTACCTCAGCAGAGGTCGGTCCGGACTGGTGCGCAGAAGGGCTTCATTGAAGCTCTAAACCATGTCGGCAGAGCGGCCTCCTCGAGAAAACATGAGTGAATTTTGAGCATCCTAAAATCAGAGGTGCATACCCTGTTCACAGTGAGCCTTGTCTCGGCAACGGGCGTTCCCCCTCCTCTCTTTAATGGTGGTTACAACCCGGGCAACGGGTGATCGCGTCATTTAACAGCGCCAATTCAGTGGCTTAGTGCCGAGTAAAAGAGCGGATTGTTTGGTAGGTGTCCCCTTTCGGGTACATGGCAAAAGGGCGAATGCGCCTTACAACAGCTTTTGCTTGCTAAGTAATATTTCGCATTTTGATATAAATCAGTTTCTTTCATCTGTGTTTTGTGCAAATGTCGATTGTCAGACAATCGACGGAGTGCATTATGGGTAAGGCTTTACGCCTTGATGGGGCGGACAATGTAGCGACGGTTTTGGCCGATGTGGCCAAGGGCGAGCGGGTGCAAATCATCTCCGATCAGAACGAAATCATCGCCGAAATTGAGGCTCTGCAGGCAATTCCTTTCGGCAACAAGATCGCGCTCGCTCCACTGCATCCCGGGGACCACTTGATCAAGGGAGGTGCGGCTGTTGGTAAGGCCATCAAGCCGGTCCCGCTGGGGCAGCTGGCGCATGTGCAGAACATTCGAAGTTTAAATCTGGACATTCCCGAAACGATGATCCGCGAAATCATCACGCAGATGAATATTGAGGAAGACTGATGCAGACTTTTAGGGGCTATCAGCGAGCAGATGGTTCGGTTGGGATCCGCAACCTTCTCCTTATTATTGCAGCAGATGAATGCGCAGAGGGAATTGCGCGCGCTGTTGCTGACAAGACGCCAAACAGCGTGGTCGTCACCAACTACAATACGTGCATGTATGGCGGCAACGAAGAGATGATTGCAACCATGATCAATGCTGCGATCAATCCCAATGTTGCGGGTGCGCTGGTCTTGAACATGGGATGTGGCAGCATTGCGCCGGATCTGGTAGCTGGCCCCATCCGGGCCTCGGGCCGACCGGTGGAAACGCTGACCTGCATCAAACAAAGTGGCACGGTCGCCACTATCAAAGAAGGGCTCGCTCGAGCGCAGAAGCTGGTCGCGCATGCAAATGCCGTTGAAATGGTCGATGCGCCCCTGTCCAAGTTGGTGGTCGGCATCAAGTGTGGCGGCTCAGACACGAGTTCAGGCATGGCTTCGAACCCGAGCGTCGGCCTTGCCGCAGATAAACTGATCGACAAGGGCGCAACCGCTATTGCTGGTGAATTGCTGGAGCTGATGGGATGTGAACACATCCTCGAAAAGCGTGCCGTTTCGCCTCAAGTGCACGAGAAGATTGTTCAACTGATCAGTGATGAGGAAAAACGCTGGCATGTTGAAGGCGCTCAGGTGGAAACCATGAGTGTTGGCAACAGCATAGGTGGCCTGACCACGATTGAAGAAAAGTCCCTTGGCGCTTTGGCCAAGACCGGGACACGCCCCATCCAGGACATCTTGCGCATTAACGCGAAAACCATCGAGAAGCCAACAGTGCCGGGGATGTACCTGTCTGAAACGACAATGCTTTGTGGCGGCTCGGCAATGCACTTCGCGGCCTTGGGCTGCCAAGTGATCCTCTGGACCACCGGGGGCGCAGGCTTCAATAACCCGATTGTCCCAGTCATCCGGGTCAGTGGCAACAGTCAGCTGATCAACGAAGACATCGATGTTGATGCGACCGGGATCATGCGCGGGGAGGACAGCATCGAGGAAGTTTCGGAAAAGGTGCTGGAGACATTGCACCGGGTCATTAATGGCGAAAAGACCGCCATTGAGGACTTCGGCTACGCCTACTGCTCACTAATTCAAAAAGATCAACGAGTAGAGCGACTTCTCGGTATCCCAACCGAATAACAGCAAGGCGTTCCTGCGAAAAGTGGGAGCGTATGCGCGGGAGAAAAACAATGAAGATCACTGATGTAGAGGCCATTCACCTGCGAGTGCCACCAATAGATGGCGATTGCGAATGGGGAGAGGACGCCCTTGTCGTGCGTGTTCACACGGACACCGGACTGGTTGGGCTGGGAGAGGCGGACAGCTCTCCGAGTGTGATCAAATCTTTGATAGAGGCGCCCAAGTCCAACCTTTACTGCACGGGCCTCCGCTCGCTCCTCATTGGAGAGAACCCTCTGGAAGTCGGGCGTCTTTGGCAGAAGATGTACTGGTCCAGCAACTATGTGGGCCGCCGCGGTGCCGGTATTCATGCGATCAGCGCGATTGACATTGCGCTTTGGGACATTGCTGCAAAGCACTATGGCGTGCCGCTGCACATTTTACTGGGCGCTAAGTACCGCGACAGGATCGCGGCCTACGGCACCTTCATTCCTGCTGATCCACCAGAAGCCAACCGGCGGATTGTTGAGCATCTTGTCTCCAAGGGGTTCCGCAGCATCAAGTTTGGTGGCGGTGTCTTCGGGGACGATCCAGACAAAGACTATGAGATTGTTCGTGTTGTTCGTGAAGCAAGCGGTCCGGATATCGAGTTGCAGATTGACCTTGCAACGAAATGGAAGAACGCCGCTTACGCCTTGAAGATGTGCAAGCTCTTGGAGCCCTTCAACCTCAATTGGGTGGAGGAGCCAGTTCTGGCAGATGATGAACGCGGCTATGTGAAGCTGGGGCGGCAGGCGCCACAAAAAATCGCTGGCGGTGAAGCTCTTACAACTGCACGTGAATTCCTCGACATGCTGGAGCGCTGTGAACCGGACATAATTCAGCCGGACATCACCCGCTGCGGCGGCATCTCCGAGATGCGGAAGATCTATGACATGGCGCAGATGCGCGGTGTCCAACTGGTGCCGCACGGTTTCAGCACTGAAATTCTATTGGCGGCTTCGGTTCATTTCTTAGCGTCCTGCGAGCACGGCACCTTGATGGAGTACTCGCAAAGCAACAGCCCCCTCGTGGCCGGGAATGGTCTTGCCAAGCAGCCAATCGAATTCGTGGACGGTTATCTGATCGTTCCGGATAGCCCGGGCCTTGGCGTGGAGCTGAATGAGGATCTTGTCAGCAAGTACGAAGTGAAATCAAAGCCAGTCTCACAGAGTACTTTCTGGGAGGTGGAGCGAGCGTGCTGATGAATAAGAACGACACGCTGAAAAACAAGCTTTTAATCGGAGGAAAAAGCAATGTCTAATGGTGGGAAAAGATTAGACACCTTTCTGCTATCAATTAGTCTCGGATTTGTTGTTGCCATTGTTGCAGGGTTGACGGCATTCCCAGAGCAAGGCAACGAAATTGCCAACTATTTGTTTAACACCTTCAACATGATCTTTGGTACGCCAGTGCTAATGATTGTGTTTGGTTCAGTCATCTTTCTGGCTGCCTTGGCTTTAAGCAAATATGGCAGTATTCGGTTGGGTGAAGGGGCTCCTGAATACAGCACGTATGCATGGGTCTCGATGATGATTTGTGCCGGATTGGGCTCTGCAACAGTGTACTGGGCGTTCACCGAGTGGGCTTACTACTTCAATGCTCCGCCTCTGGGTGTCGCAACGGAGACCACGCAGGCTTACGAACTTGGAACTGCCTACAATTTGTTTCACTGGGGCTTTAGTGCCTGGGCGGCCTATTGCATCGTGTCACTGCCGGTAGCCTATCATTTCCATGTGCGGAAGAACCCCGGGCTTAGCCTCTCAGCGGTATGTACTGCCATTCGCGGAGACAAGCCGATAACACCACTGTGGCGCTTTATCAGCCGCGTTGTGGATGTCATCTTCATCTTCACCATTTTCGGCGCACTTTCCATCACGCTTGGCGTCTCAGTGCCGATGGTATCAGAAATCCTGTCATCGCTGATCGGAATTGAGCCTACTTTCAATGTAAATTTGGTTCTGATCTTGATCATCTCCGCCTTCTTCTCGCTGAGCTCCTACGTGGGTATTCAGAAGGGGATGGCTCGGATCAGCTCCATGAACACCTATCTGGCCATTGGCTTCTGTCTGGCGGTGTTCCTGGTTGGCCCAACAATGTTCATTGCCAAGTCTACGGTGAACGGCGTGGGTATCATGATCCAGGATTTCGTGCGCATGAGCTTGTACACGGATCCGGTTGAGAACAGTGGCTTTCCAGAAGGCTGGACCGTCTTCTATTGGCTCTACTGGATTACCTACACACCATTTGTTTCCATCTTCGTGACGAAGGTCTCAAAGGGACGTTCAATCCGCGGTGTGGTTCTCAACATGCTGATCAGTGGCAGTGCGGGTTGCTTCTTCTTCTTCGGCATTCTCGGCGGGCTGTCTCAGTCCATGGACATTTCAGGCCTGGTCGACGTGTCAGGCATGGTTGCTGCCGGTGAAGGAAATCAGGCAATCGTGCAGGTCATGAATGCTCTTCCATTCAGCGCGGCCTTCATCATCCTGTTCTCACTGGTGTCCGTGCTGTTTCTGGCCACAACGCTGGATTCCGCGGCATTCACGATGGCGGCAACATCCACCAAGGGCCTGCGTGAGGGTGAAGAGCCTTCCCCAATGCTGCGTCTGTTCTGGTGCGTGATGCTGGCTGCAGTCCCTCTGGCCATGATGTTTATCGAGGCGCCTTTGAACACAATCAAAACCTGCGCGATTGTGACTTCAATCCCCTTGCTCTTCATCATTGGCTACATGGTTCAAGGCTTCATCCGTTGGATGCACCAGGACTACGGGCTCGTTAGCGGAGAAAACATTCAACAACTGGCGCGGGAAGCGGCGTCCGCGCCAGCGGAGTAAACCTCCCACTCCCAAGCACAGGGGGCGACCTTCGGGCCGCCCCTTCTCGTTTGTCAACTCGCCGCAAAATCGGAGGTGTGATCTTGTTCGATCTTCAGTTTCTGACCCATCTCCGTGAAGGTGCTGATGTTTTCGATTGCCAGTCTGCGCGCTTTCTCAGGTTCTCCTGCGCAAATGGCGTTGATCAGATCAATGTGGGTGTCGGCACTGCTTTCAATATCGAAATCAAAGTGTGTGATGCGGATGTAGATGGAAAGCTGGTTGATCACGCTCTTGTACATGCGCGCAAGGCGGTCGCTTTCACTCAGCTCGATGATCAATTTGTGGAGCTTGAAGTCGCAAAGAGTAACTTCGGCAAGCGAGACGTCTTTTCGTTTACAGATGGCCTGAAAGGCAGCCAGTTCATCTCGCAGGCGCTTTGCCTTCTCATCGTTGATGGTCTCGGCGGCCATCATTGCCGCCTGGCTCTCCAAGGCAACACGTAGGTGGTAGATCTCCCAGATGTCGTGCCCGCTGAGTGTTGTCACGCTCCAACCTGCATAAGGCTTTTGCGATACAAGACCTTCGCTTGCCAGCGTGTTCAAAGCCATGCGCACGGTTGTGCGAGAAAGTTCCAGATCCTTGGCCAGCGTGCTCTCAGTGAGCTTGTCACCTGATACAAAGGCTCCTGCCAAAATCTGCTGCCGTAGATAATCCGCGGCCTGCTCTTCCAGGCTTTGCTTGTTTATTTTCATTGGAACTCTTGGGTGTCATGAACATCGGGTGGACCACATCAGTGGTCGGCATTGTCCGACAATAGGCACTCGGACTGCGCATTTCAAGAAAGCGAACCCGGTTGCGACACCACATCCAGTCTGGCGGATGTCGCATGAGGGGGGCTGAATGCGATTAGAATTGACAGGTTTATAATAATTCGATATTTCATGAAGTATGGAATCGAAGGAAGCACTCTCCTCGCTGGCGGCCTTAGCTCATGAGCAGCGATTGGAAATATTCAGGCTGCTGATAAAAGCCGGAGAAACCGGCGTCCCGGCAGGAGAGATAGCAACAACACTGCACGTGCGCCCCAACACCCTTTCCAACAATCTCAGCGTTCTTGCTGCGGCCAATCTGGTGCACTCGAAACGCGAAGGCAGGACAATCCGGTATTTTGCAGCCCTCGAGCGAATGAGTGCGCTGCTTGGTTTTCTCATGGAAGACTGCTGCGGCGGCAATCCGGAAATATGCCGCCCAGTGCTCAAGCAGATGTCCTGCACCAACTAGGTGGAGGCGGAAAGCTGCATTCCGTTTCCAAGTGGATGCCAATTCAACGCGCTGTTTAAAACCTGCCTGCCACCAATACAGATGAGGCAATAGATGAGCATCGTCATTCATCACAATCCGAATTGCGGTACGTCACGCAATGTTCTTGAGATCATCCGCTCTTCTGGTGTCGAGCCGGTTGTTATTGATTATCTGAGCGAAGGTTGGACGCGCCCTCAGTTGCTGGCGTTGTTCGCCGCTGCCAACCTGACCCCTCGCTCTGCCCTGCGCACCACCAAGTCCCCGGCGGAAGAACTGGGCCTCTTGGACGAAGGCGTGAGCGATGAGACACTATTGGATGCCATGCTGGAGCATCCGGTGCTGGTGAACCGGCCAATCGTGTGCAGCCCCAAGGGTGTGCGTTTGTGCAGGCCTTCGGAAGCTGTGCTTGACCTGCTTGATACCCTGCCCCCTGGCCCGTTGGCAAAAGAAGATGGCACATTGATCATCAATGAAAGGGGTGAACGCGTTGGCTGATCCTGAGCAGAGCTGTTTCAAAGACATCGATCGTGAGGCGTTGTTCTCGCCCAACCACAGCGGCGAAGCTCCGCGTATCCTCATGCTTTATGGATCGTTGCGTGAACGCAGTTTTTCGCGCTTTGCAGCAGAAGAGGCCGCGCGCATTTTGGCAGCCTTGGGAGCTGAGGTGCGCTTCTTCCACCCTAGAGATCTGCCGTTTCCTGACGCTGCACCCGTTGAGCATCCAAAGGTGCAAGAGCTGAGAGAACTGGTCACGTGGTGCGATGGCATGGTGTGGTCCACCCCGGAAAGACACGGGGCCATGACTGGCATCATGAAAGCACAGATCGACTGGATTCCGCTCTCCCTAGGCGGCGTAAGGCCAACCCAAGGCAAAACCCTTGCAGTGATGCAGGTGTGTGGCGGCAGCCAAAGCTTTAACGCTGTCAATCAGTTGCGGATACTTGGCCGGTGGATGCGGCTGCTGACCATCCCGAACCAGTCCTCGGTTGCCAAGGCTTGGGATGAGTTCGACGAAGCCGGACGCATGAAGCCCTCCCCTTACTACAATCGCATCGTGGATGTGATGGAGGAGCTGATGAAGTTCACGGTGCTTACCAAAGACAGCCGGGACTACATGGTTGACCGCTATTCAGAGCGTGTCGAAAGTCATGCAGAGCTTTCTGCTCGCGTCAACCAGTCAAGCGCAACCTGATCTCTCGTGCTCCGGTAATTGCCTAGAGAAACTGCCCCGAATCATTGATCGGGGCAGCAATTCTTGCGTTCGCGGTGGTGTCAGGCTGGCACTGCCTCTCTCCGTTTGGCAAGAGGTTCTTCATCAATCGGCAGATGCACGATCGCTGAGAGTGCCCCGACCCCAACGCCAATCCACCAAACAGCGGTGTAGGTTCCATACATGTCATAGAGTGTGCCACCCAGCCACACGCCGATGAAACTGCCGAGTTGGTGCGAAAAGAAGATCAGCCCATAGAGCGTTCCCATATACTTCAAACCGTAGATATGGCCCACAAGGCCTGAAGTCAGCGGTACAGTGGCAAGCCACAATGATCCCATGACCAACGAAAACACGATGACGGTCTCTGGTGTGATGGGCAGGATGATGAAGATCGCCGATGCGAGGGTCCGGCCAACATAAATCAGGGTGAGCAGATATCGTCTTGGAAACTTGTTTCCCAGAACGCCTGCGTAGATCGTCCCAAAGATGTTGGCGATGCCAATCAACGCAATGGACCAGGCCCCGAGGGCAGATGTGGTTGTTATGCCTGCGGAATGCAAAAGTGAGCCCGGAGCAATGGGGCCGCACAGCTCAAGAACGAACGCGGGGAAATGTGCAGTCAAGAAGCCCAGTTGGTAGCCGCAGGAGAAGAACCCAACAGCAATAAGGAAAAAGGATGGATCGCGTACGGCTTGTGAAATGGCCGTGGCCATGCTTTCGGAAGGGGCGTTGGACTTAACAGTTGGCGCGGTCCGCATCAGGGGCAGGACAACCAAAGACAAGAGAATGGCGACGGCGAACACCATGAAAACCGAAGGCCATTGCATGCTTTGCAGAAGATACTCGGCAACTGGCGCACCAATAACCTGACCGGCAGAACCGGCCGCGGTGGCAATTCCCAGAGCAACTGACCGGTTTTCGTCCGATGCCGCCCGTCCCACCATGGCGAGCACAACCCCGAAGCCAGTTCCGGCAATGCCAAATCCGACGAGGATCTCCAGTAGTTGGTGTTGGCCAGGTGTGATCGCATAGGCGGACAGAACCAACCCCAGTGCATAGGTGAGTGCGCCAAGTACAATTGCTTTGCGGTCACCAAGACGTTCGGCGATTGCACTGAAGATCGGCTGGCCGAAGCCCCATGCCAAATTTTGAATAGCGATTGCCAGGCTGAACTCCGCACGGGGCCAGCCGAAGTCCTCGGCGATTGGAATCTGGAACACTCCAAAGCTTGCCCTGATCGCAAACCCCACCAGCATGATGAGAGAGCCTCCGATAAGAACAGGCGTGATGAGCGATGCTCGTTGTGACATCGTACAAACCTTCTATGATGCGCGGCTGATCCGTCTTTATGCTTATGTTTAAGCGATATCACAGGTTGTTCGCTACAAGAAATGCGGTGTTTTCGGAAAGCTCGCGGGTCGTGTCAGAGCGTGATGACGCCTCTACGCCATTGGAGTGCGTGCGATTGGAGAATTCCATTTGGAAAACGGCCTGTTTTGCACATACGTACCATGCCTAAGGTTTGCTGAGGTGAGTTCGCGCATGGTTCAGTTCACACTGTGGTGCAAATCTCAAATTGTCCGCACCATCCTGCTGTGCCCGAAGTTGAGAACATGCGTAGGCCATCAGGGTGGAAGCTCGTATTCCCTTTGATATTTCACCAGCTTATCAAAAGTTGTAGGCAGAATATCATTTTAACTAATGGTTTTGGGCGGCAAATCAACTTTGTTGATCTGCTCAATATACTCAGCGGCAAATAGATTAATTCTAATAACACCAGTAAATGAATGCATTCAATTTTATGAAACGATTCATATTGACCGTAATTTTGGCAAGATATATCAAAAATGGGCGAAATAGCTTGCAAATTTTGAGTAGCTATAATCGATATATTGGGAGGCTTCTAATGAAGTTTATGAAATTTGCTGCCGCTGCTGCGACTAGTCTTGTTCTGCTCGCTAATGCAGCACAAGCTGCTGAGGAAAAGCCGGTCGTAGGCCTTATCATGAAATCGCTCGCAAATGAGTTTTTCCAGAACATGCTGGAGGGAGCAAAGGCTCATGAAGCGATGCGCGGCGACTACGAACTGCGCGCTGTCGGCATGCAAAATGAAACCGACTTTGAATCGCAGATCAACGCTGTAGAGAACTTCATCACGCAAGGCGTGGACGCCATTGTTGTGGCTCCTGCTGACTCCCGCGCAATGGTGCGTCCACTCAAGAAAGCCATGCAGGCTGGTATTGTCGTGGTGAACTTTGACGTGGCGCTGGACGAGGAAGTCAAGCAGCAGCAGGGTGTCGAGCTGGCATTTGTCGGTCCTGACAACCGTGGCGGTGCCAAGATGGCTGGCGATGTGCTCGGCGAAAAGCTTGGCAAGGATGGCAAGGTAGTCATCATCGAGGGGAACCCTGGTGCTGACAATGGCATTCAGCGTGCGCTCGGTTTCGAAGACTCCGTGAAGCAGTATGAGCTGAACCTTATCGAAAGCCGCACAGCCCATTGGGAGACTGAAGAAGCAAACACCGTCTTTTCCAATATGCTCACCGCTCACCCAGACATTCAGGGCGTCATGGCCGCAAACGACTCCATGGCGATTGGTGTTGTGAAGGCTCTGGAAAGTGCCGGACGCGACGACATTCTGGTTGTAGGCTTCGATAACATCGATGCCGTTGGCCCGATGATTGAAGATGGCCGCATGCTGGCAACTGTTGATCAGTTTGGTCAGGACATGGCTGCCAATGCAATCGACATGGCTCTGGAAGTTGTGCGCGGGGGACCAGAACTCGAAGGTTGGGTGAAGACTCCAATCAAGCTGGTCGTTGCTGAGTAAGCGATAGCCGCTCACCTCGCCCGTCCGCTGCTGGTTGGGCGAGGTTCCCTTATTCTTCCCAAAAGCGACTGGACGCAATATGGCAGCAACACCTGTTTCCGTAGCTCCAGCGCCAGACCCTCAAGAAGCTTTTCTGAACGTCGAAGGCGTAAGGAAGTACTTCGGTGGTGTAAAGGCGCTTGATGGTGTCAGTTTTTCCCTGGTCAAAGGGGAGGCCCATGCACTGGTGGGCGAGAACGGCGCGGGAAAATCCACCCTCATCAAAATCCTGTCGGGCGTTTACCCCTACGATGCCGGCGATATCTTTCTTGGGGGGGCCGCCTACAAACCAGCCAATCCGCATGAAGCCAAAGAAAGTGGCATTCAGGTGGTGCATCAAGAGTTCAATCTGCTTGATCATCTGAGTATTGCAGAAAACATCTCCATCGAACGGTTGCCCAAGACCCGCTATGGCCTGCTGGACAAGGCAGAAATGAACCGGCGGGCCCGCGAAGCCTTGGACGCTATTGGTCTTTCCGACATTGATGTGCGCTCTCCCGTCAGTTCTCTCGGGATCGCGCACCGTCAGCTGGTGGAAATCGCACGCGCGCTGCAGTCCAAAAGCCAAATCCTTATCCTTGATGAACCCACCGCAACGTTGACCGAGCGTGAGACCAAGCGGTTGTTCGAGATCGTCGAGAACATCAAGGCCGAAGGTGTGACCATTGTCTTTGTTTCGCACCATCTTGATGAGGTTTTTGCGCTATGTGACCGCGTGACCGTCTTTCGGAACGGCAAGACAATTGCCACAGACCAGATTGCGGACATGACGCCGGAGAAAGTGGTTCAGCGCATGGTGGGACGGCATCTGGAAGCGCAGATGACGGACGCGACCAAAGAACAGTGCTACGGCGAAGTGGCCCTCAAGGTGGTGGACATGTGTACCGCTGCCAACAGCAAGGACAAGGGTATCTCCTTTGACCTTCGCTACGGCGAGATCCTTGGGATTGCAGGCCTTGTCGGTGCAGGTCGAACTGAGATCCTGCGGGGTATTTTCGGTATCGATCCCATTCGTTCCGGCAGCGTTTACCGGGATGGCAAGGAAGTCCGTTTCAAAGGCCCAAAGGATGCAATTGTGTCCGGTATCGGCTTTGTGACGGAGGATCGAAAAGACGAGGGCCTCATCCTCGACATGCCGATTGCTGCAAATGTCTCTCTCGTGAACCTCATGGAGGTTGCGACCTCTGGCATCATCCAGTTCGCCGCAGAGAACAAGCAGGCGCGCGAGGGCGGTGCGAGGCTAAAGCTGAAATACGGCAAGACTGCTGATCCAGCCTCAAGCCTGTCAGGCGGGAACCAGCAAAAGGTGGTGCTGGCCAAGTGGCTTGCACGCAACCCGAAGGTGCTTCTGCTTGATGAGCCAACCCGCGGGGTGGACGTGGGGGCCAAGGCCGAGATCTACAGCATCTTGAAAGATCTTGCTCGGGAAGGTGTGGCGCTTCTTGTGGTGTCATCAGAAATGCCTGAGCTGATGACGCTTGCGGATCGGATCCTGGTGCTTGCCGAACATGAAGTTCAAGGCGAACTCCAGCGCAATGAATTCTCAGAGGAAAACATCCTGAAGCTAGCGTATGGGCAGCATCAATAGGCCAGGAGGAGAAAAACCATGACTACTCAAACAAGCGGCGATGTTGCTCAGGAGCCTAGACGCGTAACCTTACGATCCGTCTTGAACAATGCCGGGATTGGGCTTGCGCTCTTGGCGCTCATCCTTTTCTTCGCGGTGTTTACAGAGCACTTTCTGACGCCAAACAACATTACAAACATTCTGACGCAGATCACGATCAACCTGATCTTGGCCGTGGGGATGACCTTCGTCATTCTCATCGGCGGCATCGACCTCTCGGTAGGCTCGGTCATGGCGTTTGCTGCCGTTGTGGCGGGCAAAGCAATCACCCTGCCCGGCTTTGGGCCTGTCGAGGCAATTGCCCTGGCCATTGTTGCTGCTACGTTGATTGGTGTGCTCTGCGGGATGTTCAACGGGGTCATCAGCGCCTACTGGTCGCTGCCGTCATTCATCATCACGCTGGGTATGCTGAATATCGCTCGTGGTGCGGCGCTGCATGTTTCCGACGCGCAGACGATTTATTCCTTCCCTCTCGCCTTTGAAGATTTCGGTTCAGCCATGATCTATGGCGTGCCCGTTGTGTTCATGGTGGCGGTGGTGTTGGTGTTGATCGCCTGGTTTATCCTGAACTTCACGGTGTTCGGCCGCCTGCTTTATGGGATCGGCAACAATGAAGAGGCCGTGCGCCTCGCCGGGCATTCTGTCTATTGGTACAAGGTGGCCGCGTTTACAATATGCGGTTTGACAGCCGGAATTGCTGCGGTGGTCTATATGGCGCGACTGAACATTTCCAGCCCAATTGCCGGGATTGGTTTCGAGCTGAACGCCATCGCGGCGGTGATCATCGGCGGTACCAGCCTTAGCGGCGGGCGTGGATCCGTCATCGGTACTCTTCTCGGTGCGTTCATCATCGGGGTGCTCGCCAACGGCCTAATCTTGATCGGCCTCAGCGACTTCATGCGCCAAATGATTACCGGCGTTGTGATCATAATTGCCGTTGTGCTTGACTACTACCGCGCAAAGTACACGGCGAGTTGATGCGCCCCTTATCTTTTGGGGCACCGGGAAGTTCATCCGGTGCCCGAAAAGATCTGCCAAGAAAGCTTCCCGCATGGCCTCTTGTTCAGCCTGTCAGCTGCTGTCGTAGCACCAAGGGAAGCGTTGGCAACTTGAACGCAGCTGATGGGTCGACGCGGCAATGGAAATGAGGTGCTTCGATGCCGACCATAAAAGACGTAGCGCAAAAGGCCGGCGTCTCAGTCGGGACCGTTTCTCGCGTTCTGGCAAAGAATGAAACGGTCAAGCATCCATTGAAAATGCGCGTACTTGAGGCGATGAAATCGCTGCAATACAAGCCGAACCTTGCCGCGCGCGCGCTGCGTACCAACAGCATTGACGTGATTGGGCTCGTGGTTCCGGACATCACCAATCCGTTCTTCGCCCAGCTTGCCAAGTTCGTCGAGATGGAAGCAGCAAAACGAAATCATTCCGTGATGCTTGCGAACTCTCACGGTTCTCCAGAGGATGAGAAAACTCAGATTACGGCGCTCCTAAACCGCGCCGTGAGAGGGGTTATTCTGGTGGCAACCTCTGATGCCTGCCGAAACTACTCAGCTGATGTGCCCATTGTCGCGCTGGACCGTATGCTTGGCACCTATCCGTTGGTCACGGCAGATCACTATGGCGGTTCAAGACAGATTGCAGAGCTGCTTGTAAAGCTTGGTCACCGCCGCATTGCCTATATCGCTGGTCCCCTTTCCACCAAAGTGGCGCGAGACCGAAAAGACGGTTTCCTCTCGATGATTGCAGAGCTGAGCCGCCCTGAAGACCCCATCGATTTGAGTGTTCATGAAGGCCAGTTCAGTTTTGACTCTGGAGAGGAAATGGGGCGCTGTGTTCTGGCGGGAAAGCCTCAAGCGGCGCGTCCGACGGCGATCGCAGCCGCCAGCGATCAACAGGCGATCGGTATTTTGCGGTGCGCGCGCGATCTTAAACTCAACGTGCCCGATGATCTCTCTGTAGCTGGTTTTGATGATATTACGCTGGCGGCCTTGGTTATCCCAAGCCTTACAACCGTCAGGCAGCCAATCGACGCACTGGCGGCGTCCGCAGTAGGTCTCATTTTTGATCGCGACGGCGTTGGGAACCCTGAGCCCGTTGCTTGTTCTGTGATCCAGCGAGAGTCAACCAAAGCGATTGAACCGCTATAGCGGGCCGCAAGCTCCAGCCTGCTGGAAGCACATTCATGTCAGGGGGCGCCAGAATGCGATTTGCAGGTCTGACGCCCTCTTTTGCACATCAGGTTGAGGCGGGCTTTTTGCCTCCCTCCCCTATGAGTTCATCCAGTAGGTCCTCTGAGAGGCGGGCACCAGGTGCGGGCTGCGCGTCGGGCTGCAGCTCGAACTTCTTTGATGTCATCACATAAATGAGCGATGCGTTGCACCCCAGCACGATGAACAAGGCGGGCAATCCACCAAGATTTGACATCATCTTGATCCCATCGACCCCGGCATAGCTTGTCATGAACCAAGCGATGATGCCGATCGTTGCTCCCCAGACAACCTTCAACACCAGCGTTGAGGAGCCTGGCGTGTCTGCATGCTCCGGGCTTTCGCTTGGCGTTTCAGCGCAGAGGTTTGCCATGGCTTCAGTATTCGAGTCTGCCGCGGTCACATAGGACAGGAAGGACACAAACACAAAAATCACAGCTGTGATGCCGGGAAGCGGGAGCTGCTCAAGCATTGTGTAGACAACGGATTCCGCGCCGGTGTTCGTCAGGGCGTTGTGCAACAAGCCATTCCCATGCATGTCGAAAAACAGCGCAGAACCGCTGAAGATGGACATCCAGACGCAGGCGAAAAGCGAAGGGAACACAAGGTTTGTCAAAATGAACTGGCGTACCGTGTAACCTCGGGAGATTTTGCCGAGAAACAGCGCGGCGATTGGGGCCCAGGCAAGCCAGTTTGCCCAATAGAATATGGTCCACCATTGTGGCCAGGGGTCGCTGGCGGCGATGCCAGTGAAGGTACTTTTCTGGAAAAAGGTGCCGATGTAGTCACCAAACCCTTCAACGCCCATGGAAAGAATCCAGTTGGTGGGGCCGAAAATGAACACGAAGGCGCAGAATACAAAGAAAAAGCGCGTGTTCAGGCTGGATAAGATCGCGATCCCTCTTTTAAGCCCGCTGGCGGCGGAAATGATGAAGCTGACTACAATGAGCGTGGTCAAAGCACCGAGGACGACGGGTGTCGTGCCTGTACCTATCAGATTGTCGAGGCCGCCTGCGAGCGTCAGAATGCCGGTTCCTAGAGACGCAGCCATACCCGCAACCAGCGCATAAAGAGCGACGGCATCAAGTACTTGGCCCATTGGGCCTTGCAGTTTTCTGCCCAGGATCGGCGCAAGAGCAGAGCCAAGAGAATAAGGCAGTTTCAGATTATAGTACGCCAGAGCGAACATGAGCGATGGAATTGTATAAATGGCATAGGGGGTAAACGACCAATGCAAGAACATGGTCGACATCGCGAAAGTTGCTGCTTCAGGAGAACCTGCCTCCAAGCCCAAAGAAGCAGGTGGACCATGGAGGTGATACATCGGCTCTGCCGTGCCCCAGAACAGAATCCCGATTGCAACTGTCGTGCACAGCGCGATTGAGAACCAGCGCCAACGACTGAGGATGGGGGTTGCGTCCTTGCCGCCAATCTTCACCGCTCCCAACGGTGAAACATAGACCCAGACGCAGGTAACGACCATCAAGAGGGTGCCAAGGCTGAACAGCCAAGAGAAGCGATCAAGGATCCAGCTGTTGATCGAGGTCGTGAAACTCAAAAATTGATCGGGTGTTATGTAACTGGCGGCGACTGCTGCAAATAGCAGCAAGAACGGCGGCCAGAACACCAAAGGCCTTATGCTTCGATTGCTCATTTTTCCTCCCATGATGCGCGAAGCTTATGTAGTTTTTGGCGAAATAATCCGCCTAGGCTTTTTTCATCAGGTGCCGAATGACCTCCTCCATAAAGATGAAGAACAGTGTTCTTGTTTTTTCATAGGGCTTCAGGTCGCTGGACTGAGCTTCCTGCGTCAAACAGAAGACCTTGTCGCAATGGGTCACCACGGTTGGATTGTATTCCTCCACGATGATGGCCACCTTGCCGCCCTTGCGTTTTGCTTCCTTGTAAGTGCCTTCAAAGGACTTGAAGGTGCCCGTTACGGTGAAGATGAGAAGTAACGTATCTTCATCGGTCATGGTGGTCGCGGTCAGGTCATCCGGAGCTGCGATGCAGACTTTATTTGTACATGTCTTCAGCTTGTATTCGAAATACTGCGCACATAGCAGAGATGGTCCGTAGCCGAGCAGCACCAGCTTCTTGCTGGCGGCAATCATCTCGCCCACCTCTTCTACCTTTCGCTGATCGAAGTTCTGCAGGAAGTGCTGCAATCGCAGAATCTCTGATGGCTTGCTGCTTTCGACAGTTTCACGCTCATAGAGGAAATCCAAATACTGTTTGTAATTGGCAAAGCCGAGCTTTTTGGCAAATTTCGATATCTTGGAAACAGAGCAATCACAGAGCTCCGCCGCTTCCGTAATACGAATGGTTGACGTAGTTTCACTGTGTTCTTTCAGGACGGCATGGATTCGTTGCTCCAACGGGTTCAATGCGTCAAAATCGATATTTATCAAGAAGCGCCCCGTTTCTTGGTGTCTAGGGTGGATAAGTCCGATAATTGCCCAGTGTAATGGAAAATTTTCTGCATTCCAAATGGAAAAATTTCCATTTGTGAAGAAAATGATGCTGTATAATAGAAAATATTCCATTATTTCTTGATGAATCTCTCTCATGCGGGTAGGCTTCTTCTTAGCCGATAGAAAGTTTTCCATCTCAAGAGGGAGTAAGGGATTTGGATCCGAAAGCCGTTGTCGAGCAGTTGGCGAAACTGGTTGCCCCAGAGCAGATCAACACCAACGAAGATGATCTGTACGTGGCCTCCGCAGATCGATACAAGAAGTATGCTTTTGCAAGAAACGTTCTTGATGTCCCTGCGCCGGTCGCCATCGTTTACCCAAAGACCGCAGAGCAGGTCAGCGAACTGCTGAAGTTCTGTAATGAATACGACATCAACGTCATTCCGCGCGCGGGCATGACCGCGACTGAAGGTGGTCTGGAAAACTGGAAAGACACCACGCTGGTCATTGATACCCAAAAGTTGGACCAGATCGTCAAGATCGACACCTATAACAGTCAGGCTACTGTTCAGGCAGGCGTGCCGCTACAGGTTCTCGAAGACGAGCTGCGCAAGCTGGGATACACCACAGGTCATTCACCGCAATCCAAGCCGGTGGCCAAGTTTGGTGGTCTGGTGGCGACACGAAGCATTGGCCAGTTCTCTACCCTCTACGGCGGTATCGAGGATATGGTGGTTGGTCTGGAATGCGTGTTCCCGGACGGCACTGTTTCTCGCGTCAAGAATGTGTCCCGTCGCGCTGGCGGTCCAGACATCCGCCACATCGTGATCGGTAACGAAGGCGCACTGTGCTACATCACCGAAGTCACGGTGAAGATCTTCAAGTACTATCCAGAGAACAACAAGTTCTATGGTTACCTGACCAAGGACATTGAAACGGGCATCAAGATCCTGCGCGAAGTGATGGTCAATGGTTTCCGTCCATCCGTTGCACGTGCCTACTCTGAAGAAGATGCAGCGCAACACTTCTACCATTTCTACGAAGGCAAGTGCATTGTCTTGTTCATGGCAGAAGGCCCGAAGGGTATCGTCGAGGCAACAGGCGTAGCCATTGAAGAGGCAGTCAAGAAATTCGAAGAAGGCATCATCAAGCAAGTCGATAGCAAGCTGATCGAGGATTGGTTCAATCACCTGAACTGGTCACAGCAAGACATCGATGATGAGTATGCCGAGATGCGTACCAATGCGTCTCATGCAGGCTATACCACTGAGATTTCTGCGGATTGGGAGACAATTCCGAAAATCTATGACGCGGTCATAGCTCGGGTTCGCGCTGAGTTCGAGCGTGCAGACGATCTGACCATGCTTGGTGGTCACTCGTCTCACAGCTATCTGAATGGGACGAACATGTATTTCGTCTACAACTACAAGATCAACTGCGAGCCAGAAGACGAGTTGATCACCTACCACCATCCTATCCAGAAGATCATCGTGGAAGAAACGCTAAAACATGGCGGTTCCATGTGTCACCACCACGGTATCGGGAAGTACCGCAGTGAGTGGACCAAGGATGAGCATGGTAGCGCTTACTACATGCTTGAGAAGCTCAAGGAAGCCTTTGATCCAAAAGGCATCATGAACCACGGCACCATTTATCCGGTGAAGGAGCTGAACAAGTACATCTATCAGCAGGACTAATCGCCTCTGAGTAAGGGCCAGCAGGTCATGTGGGAGCTTGATTTCCTGCTGGCCCCTTCAAAAACGATCTCTATTTGTGGGAGGAACCTATGCAAACAGAGAATTTTAAACGCTATTTCCAGTTTTTCTTGGTTGTTATTGCAGCAGGGGCAATTTTTCCTATTGTCTATTTGCGCACCAACTATCAAGAGACAATCCTAGAAGTTTTCAACCTGTCTCTGCCAGACTTGAATAATTTCTATTCTGTCTTGGGCATGACCTTTGTTGTTGGGTACATCCCCAGTGGTCTGTTGAGCGACCGCTTCTCGGCCAAATGGCTGCTTGCAATTTCTCTACTTGGCACAGCTATTTGCGGCTTCTGGTTCGGTACAGTTCCAGATCAATCTCAAGTTCGCATCATCTTCCTGCTTTGGGGCTTCTTCACTGTGTTCACCTTCTGGAGTGCACACATGAAGATGGTCAAGATGCTCGCGCGCGCCAATGAAGAAGGCCGTTTCTTCGGCATTATGGACGGCGGACGTGGCGTCGTTGAAGCTGTCATGGGCACAATCGGCCTTGCCATCTTCGCATCAATCCTGGGCACCAGCGTCGGCGTTGAAGACAAGACATCCGCGCTCGTGGCGGTGATCAACCTCTACTCGGCAATCGTTCTGGCGACTGCAGTTCTTGTCATCTTCTTCGTTGACAGCGAAAAGAACTTGCTTGCGCACGCTGAAAACAGCGGCGAACGGGCAGAATCTGAAAAGTTCCAGCTCAGCAAAATTGGCGTGCTTCTCAAGAACGGCAACGTGTTCTTGATGGGTAGCATCATCTTCATGGGTTATGCCGTTTTCTGGACCGTTTACTATCTCGGTGGCTTCTTGCAGACCAATGTGGGCGTGGATGCGGTAACAGCTGGTACCGTGACGGCCATCGTTCTTTGGATGCGTCCTGTGGGTGGCTTTGTGGGTGGTTTCCTTGCCGACCGTTTTGGTAGAGCGCAGGTGATCTGCTGTGCCATGCTCGGTGCGGCCTCCTTGCTGGTTGTTCTTACCATTCTGCCGGTGACTTCCGGGTCCCTTTTCTACGTGGTTATCGTCGCTCTTGGCGCCTTCCTCTATGCCATTCGCGGAACCTATTGGTCCTTGTTGGGTCAATGCGGCATCAGCGTAGCCATGATGGGTACAGCCATTGGTGTGATCTCCTTTGTGGGCTACCTGCCTGACATCATCCTGCCTCAGCTGAACACGTTCCTATGGAACACTTTCGGCGACACTGGCGGCTACAACGCGTACTTCATTGTCAGTGCTGGCCTCGGCGTCGTTGGTGCAATTCTTGCCCTGATCCATGCGCGGATCAATAAGCCGGCAACGGTTGTAGATACTGAAATCAAACCAGTACCTGAAAGCTGATGAAACTTGTTTGTGTAGTGAAGTTTGTCCCGGATGTGGATCGCTTTGAGTACGATCACGAAAAGCACGTCCTCATCCGGGAGGGCAGCCGGATGATGATCAATCCGGACGACGGGTGCGCCATTGGTTTCGCCCTTGAGATGAAGAAACGGAATCCTGAGATCTTCATCGAAGTGCTGACAATGGCCCCCGCCTCCGTGGTCCCGCTGGTTGAAGACATCCTCCGTGTGGGGGTGGATCAGGGGACCATCATCTCCGACCGGTCTTATGCCGGCAGCGACAGCTGGGTAACAAGTCGTATCCTGGGCCGCTATCTGGCGACTACTGAGTATGACTGCATTTTGACCGGAAGCCAGGCGATTGATGGAGACACCTCTCATGTGCCTCCGCAACTTGGAGAGATCCTCGGCTTGGGACAAATCTCCGGCATCACCAAGGTGGAAGAAGACAGCTTCGGCTCTGAAAGCGCGGTGGTGGAAGTAGACGATGAAGAGGCAGTTACGACCTATGAGCTGAACCTGCCGGCCATTTTGAGTTTTTCCCGAAAGAGCAAGTGTCGTTTGCCACACGTGCGCTTCAAGGA
The DNA here is from genome assembly GCF_028737195.1 of Pseudovibrio exalbescens. Taxonomy (GTDB): domain Bacteria; phylum Pseudomonadota; class Alphaproteobacteria; order Rhizobiales; family Stappiaceae; genus Pseudovibrio; species Pseudovibrio zosterae. Next base: position 223,804 of record NZ_JAQZAJ010000006.1, read on the forward strand.
CCGAAAGAAAGACGTAACGGACCGCATAAAGGTTTTGAGCAATGACGAGCTTGGGTTTGCCAAGGGCGAAGTTGGGCTCAAGGGGTCTTTGACCAAAGTGGCCAAGGCCTACACCAGAAAATATGAAAGCGGTGCCCAGCTAAGGGTCGCCGCGGATGACAATGGCGTGGAAACGGTACTCAAGTTTTTGAAAGAAAAAAGATTTCTTTAGCATGAACCGAGCACTCATCTTCATAGAGCAGAACAACGAAAGGCTCGCGCCGGAACTGCTGGCAGTGGCTGACCAGATCCATGGGCCGCAGCCGTTCGAGACCTATGCGGTTGTGATCAACGGCGACGTCGGTTCGCTGGTCGGCCAGTTCGACACGGTCATCAGTGTTGAGGATGAGGCACTTCAGGCCCACGATCAGATGGCTTTGGCCGATGTGGTTGCCGGGCTGCATGCTGAGCACCAGTTTGACAGCATCGTCGTGGCAGCCACGGCAGCTGGCAAGATGTTGGCTCCCCGTGTCGCCATGAAGATCAATTGTGGTCTCGTAGCTGATGTAACCGAGATTTCCCGGCAAAACGACAAGCTGCGTCTTGTGCGTCCAGCTTATGGTGGCCGGATGATGGCTGCCATTGAGATGCAGGGTGATGGCCCGGTCATGCTTACTGTTCGCCCCGGAGTGTTCCGTGGCCCTGGCGAGCAGCACCACAAGGCAACGCAAGTCATTGAGCCCAAGGGATTGCGTTATCGGCTAGGTGGCATCCGCCAGATCAAGAGGGAGAGCAAGCAGCTTTCCTACGATATTCGTGAAGCAGATGTTCTGGTTTCTGGCGGTGGCGGTGTGGCGCGCGGTTTTGAACTGCTTGAGCCCTTGGCAAAAGCGCTTGGCGGCAAGGTGGCTGCAAGCCGGGCCATCGTCGACCGAGGACTAATTTCAAGAAGTGTTCAAGTGGGACAGTCAGGCAAGACGGTCAGTCCGCGCCTGTATCTGGCACTTGGGATACATGGCGCTATCCAGCACGTCGTTGCATTGGATGAGGTTGAGTACATCATCTCAGTCAACACCAACCCGGATGCACCAATCTGCAGCCTCTCAGACATCGTTGTCGAAGGGGATGCGGTTATATTTGTAGAAAAACTGCTCGAGAAGATACGGGAGGAGCAAATCAATGCAAATAACTGATTTCAATATGGATTTCTTTTCGCTGAAGGGCAAGAATGCGATCGTTACCGGCGGTAATGGCGGTCTGGGGCAAGCCTTTAGTGCGGCGCTTGCCAACGCTGGTGCAAATGTCCTGGTTCCTAGCCTTTGCGATGACGATGGGACGACCCGCAAGCTGGTGGAGGGCTGTGGTGTTGAATATGAGTTCGTCGAGGCTGACATTACTGCGGAAGGCGAGTGCAAGCGTGTTGTTGAACATTGCGTCAACAAGTGGGGCAGCATCGACATTCTGATTAACTGTGCGGGGATCAGTATCAACGAACAGGACATCACCAAGTATGGTCGTGCTCAGTGGGACAAGATGGTTGCGGTTAACCTGACAGCTGCCTTTGAGATGATCCACGAATGCTGCACCTTCATGATCAAACAGAAGAGCGGCAAGATCATAAACATTGCCTCCCTCTACTCTTTCTTGGGTGGGCAGTGGTCTCCGGCTTATGCATCTACCAAACACGGGATCGTTGGTCTGACCAAATCCATGTGTGATGAGCTTGCTCAGTTCAACATTCAGGTGAACGCAATAGCGCCGGGCTACTTCGCGACCCCGCTGACCGAGATGACCCGCAGCGATGAAAAGCGGAATGCGGAAATTCTCTCGCACATTCCGGCAAACCGCTGGGGATGGACTGCCGACCTGATGGGCGCAACCATCTTCCTCGCAAGTGCTGCATCTAACTACGTCAACGGCTCCACCGTGACCGTGGACGGTGGCTATCTGATGCGCTAACTGGACTTGTTGTAAATGACTGAAGAACAATACATTCTCGCCATTGATGGCGGTACACAAAGCACCAAGGTCGCTATTTTCGATCTGCGTGGTGCAGAGATCTGTTCGCACACGGTGAAGTTGCGTCCCATCGTCTTGTATGGTGACAATCGCGCTGAGCATCCTGATGATGATCTTTGGGATAGCTTGAAAGACGCGTGTCACAAGGTTTTTGAAAAATTCAAGGGCGATAGAACCAAGATCATCGGTGTCGGACTGGGGTCTATTCGTTGTTGCCGTGCGCTCATGAATGAGGACGGCAACCTGGTCTCTCCTGTTCAAAGCTGGATGGATATGCGTCTCTCCCGCCCCTATGAACATGAAGATGATGCGGTTCGCTGGGTGACAACCACAACGGGATATCTGACCCATCGCTTGACTGGTGCCACCAAGGACACACGCTCCAACTACGTTGGGCCTTGGCCTATCGATCCAGTTGCGCTGGAGTGGTATGACGACAAGGAAACGTTCGACAGCTACACCACGCCCAGAGAGATGCTCTTCGATCTGGTAGACCCAGCGACGATCGTTGGCGAAATCACAGCGGCTGCGAGCGAAGCAACGGGCATCCCACAGGGTGTGCCGGTGGCATCCACGGCAAATGACAAGGCGGTGGAAGGACTTGGCGCTGGTCTGGTGAATGATGGCACGGCGCTGGTATCTCTTGGCACCTACATCACATCCATGATGGTTGGCGAAGAAAACCGCTTTGACACCAATGCGTACTTCGCCAACCCAGGGGCTACACCAGGTGAATTCCTTTATGAAAGCAATGGTATTCGCCGTGGCATGGCTACCGTTACCTGGATCAAGGATCTGCTGGGCAAGGACATTGTTGAAGCGGCTGAAGGTGCTGGGATGTCTCCAGAGGCGTATCTCAACAAGCTGGCTGCTGAAGAGGTTAGCCCCGGTTGTGATGGTTTGTACACGGTCCTCCACTGGCTCTCGCACCCTACCCGCCTACACGAGCGCGGTATGATGATTGGCTTCAACGGTACCCACAAAGGTGAGCACATGTTCCGCTCTGTCTTGGAGGGGATCGCCATGACCATGAAGAACAACACCCAAGCCATGTGTGATGAACGCGGCATCAAACTCGAGAAGATCATCGTCAGCGGTGGCGGATCCAACGGCGAGTTGTTCATGCAGATCTTTGCAGACGTCTATGGCGTGCCTGCCTACCGCAATGAGGTCAATGGATCCGCAAGCGTCGGTGCAGCGATATGTGCGGCGCTGGCATTGGGGATCTATCCTGATCGGGAGCAAGCTGTCGAGCACATGGTGCGCAAGCGCGATGTCTTTACGCCTATTCCTGAGAACGTGGCGCTCTACAAGGGCATCAATGAAACCGTCTACTGCAATCTTGCATCGCAGATGGAGCCATTGCTGAAAAGATCACATGAGATCTTTCAGGGACGCTAGTCCGAAATAGCGCCCAAAACGCACAATGCAGCGCGGAGAGTAAACGTATTCTCCGCGCGATTGCTTTTTAAATCAGCCGTTTCCATGGATGAGGCACGCTAGCCATCAGCTGCCTTCACACGCTGGGTTTGCGTGCCGAGCCCCTCGATCTCGATATGGACTATATCCCCGTCTTGCAGGTAAACAGGTGGCTTCATGCCCATGCCAACGCCGGGAGGCGTCCCGGTCGCGATGATGTCCCCCGGGTGCAGGCTCATGAACTGGGATAGGTATGATATGAGGAACGGAATTCGGTAGACCATTGTCGACGACGACCCCTCTTGCCGAATGATGCCGTTGACCTGAAGCCTTATTGAAAGCGCATGAGGATCGCCAAGCTCATCTGGCGTGACCAGCCACGGACCAACCGGGCCGAACGTGTCTGCGGACTTGCCTTTGGTCCACTGTCCGGACCGCTGGGTTTGGTAGGTGCGCTCGGAAACATCATTCACAATGCAATAGCCCGCGACGTGATCCAACGCGTCTTCCTCGCTCACATACTTTGCATGGCGCCCAATGACGACGCCTAGTTCTGCCTCCCAGTCTGTGGTTGTGGAGCCTCGCGGCAACTCGATCGGGTCGTTAGGGCCACTGATGGCAGAGGTCGCCTTCATGAAGATGATGGGTTCGGGTGGCACCTGCATGCCAGCTTCGGCAGCGTGATCGGAGTAGTTCAGGCCGATGCAGATGAACTTTCCTGTGCCCGAAACACAGGGCCCTAAGCGCGGCGCATCTTGCACAGTTGGGAGCGCATCCAGATCAAGCCTTGCCACCTGCGCCAGACTGTCAGGGTCGAGATTATGGCCCGATAGTTCCGAAACGTGCGCAGAAAGATCCTTGATCTCACCATTGTGAAAAATGCCGGGTTTCTCGGCGCCTTTTTCTCCAAACCGCAGAAACTTCATGAACTCCCCCTTGTTCTTGGAAAGTCCACCCTATCAAGCCCTGTAGGGGTCGCAAGATAGACCTGCGGCGGTCATTCAGCGGCAATTCGTTCACTTAAGGCGGGTGGCAGCTCATCGGACCACCGCCGCAATTCATCAAGGAACGTCAATGCTGTCTGTCCAAACGGGGTGATTTGATATTCAACGGCCACCGGTGAAGTGTCCAGCACCCGGCGTTCGATCAGCCCATAATCTTCCAGTTGGCGCAGGCGTTCGGTGATCATTTTCTTGCTGGCCCCGCCGATCATGCGAGCAAGGTCGTTGAAGCGGACAGGTTCATCTTTGAGGTGCCACAGAATTGAGCCTGTCCATTTGCCGCCGAGAATGCGCATACCCCGTTCAATCGGACACGGGGCACCACAGGCATTCACGGCCTGCTTCCGCCCTTCCCCATCATGGACAATCTTGGCCTTCATCAGAAAATCCTAGGTTACCAAAAGTATACTGGTTGCTATTTGAACTCTGATCTACCACGTTGGGGCCAAATGCGACACCCTTTGTTGGAGTAGACCCATGTCTCAACCTGACATTCATGTTTATACAGCTTCGACCATGAACGGCTGGAAGCCCATTCTTTTTCTGGAGGAGGCTGGTGTCGACTACGATTTGACGCCGATTGATTTCTCCAAAAAGGAACAGAAAGCACCTGAGTACGTCATGCTGAACCCAAACGGGCGTATTCCGACAATCGTAGATCGCAGCAATGATGGTTTCGTTGTTTTTGAGTCCGGCGCAATCCTCTGGTATCTGGCGGAGAAGTACGGCAAGTTCCTGTCTTCCGACCCGAAGGAAAAATCCGAAACCCTTCAATGGGTTATGTTTCAGATGGCAGGCATTGGCCCCATGATGGGGCAAGCCATGTATTTTCAACGCATCGCCGCGCCAAATGGCAATGAAGAACCGTTTTCCATTCGCCGGTATGTAGATGAGAGCCGCCGTCTCCTGGAGGTTTTGAACACCCGGCTTGAAGGGCGGGAGTGGCTGGTCGGAAACGCCTATTCAATTGCAGACATGACAACTTACACGTGGGCCCGAGCATATCCATGGGCTAATGTCTCGGTGGATGGACTAGACAACTTGAAGGCGTGGTTTGAGCGAATTGATGCGCGTCCAGCCGTTCAACGTGCCCTTCAAGTTCCAAAGCCGGTGCCGGTATTTTGGGGTGAAAAGGACGATGGTGCCTTCGCCGCCGAAAATGCTGCGCGTTTTGCCAGCGATGTGAAAAAGTAAACTGCAGGCGGCGCTGCTTCGAACTCAAAAGAAAGGCTCTCCGATGTCTCAAAAATCAGCGGATGTTCGCATCGATATTGTTTCTGATGTCGTGTGCCCCTGGTGCATAATCGGCTTCAAGCAATTGGAGCGGGCGCTTTTGGAGACCGGCACAACTGCTCAGCTTCATTGGCACCCGTTTGAGCTGAACCCCGGTATGGCACCAGAAGGCGAAAACCTGAGAGAGCACCTTGCCGCAAAGTATGGAACCACGCCTGAAGGCTCTAAAAAGGCGCGTGACCAACTGACCCAAATGGGGAACGAGTTGGGTTTCGCCTTCAACTATGCCGATGACATGCGCATGTATAACACCTTTCGCGCCCATCAACTGCTTCGCTGGGCTCAGGATTTCGGCAAGCAACATGAGTTGAAGATGGCCTTGTTTGCAGCTTTTTTCACAGACCGATGGGATGTCAGTGATCCTGAGGTTCTGGCAGGGGTTGCAGGCAGCGTAAATCTGGACGTGGCTGAGGCCCAAGCAGTTCTAGAGGACGGGCGCTTTGCGCAGGAAGTGCGCGAGGAGGAGAACTTTTGGACAGCCCGTGGCATACGGGGCGTGCCAGCGGTGGTTTTCAATCTTGAGCACCTCGTTACAGGTGCTCAGGGCACTGAAAATTACAAGGCAGTGCTGCAAAAAGTAATGGCGCTGCCGGCTTCTTCCTGAGGTTTTTGGCGCAACAACCCCATTAGGCCGGACTGGTGAAAAGCCCGGCCTTTTCATTTGGAGAGCCATGGGAATGGCGAGAGGGTTGCAGACGGAAATGGCCGCCACATGAGTGTGGTGCCCTGCACTATTTGAGTGGTACTGGGAGAAACCATACCGATGCCATCTGCCTGCGCGATCTCGTGGAGTGATGCAGCACCGTGTGTGGCGTGCCGAGCAAGAACGGGTAGGCCGACTTCGTTGATGCCGAGAACGCGTACTGGGAAGAACTCCGTTCGACCCGGCCTTCGCTGCCATTCGAAGCCAGAGACCGCCTGAAGATGAAGGTCGCCGGGTGAAGCCGCTCCGCTCATTTTTTGTATTTGCGGGCGGACAAAGAACTCAAACCCGATAAGGGCTGCCAAAGGATTGCCGGGCAAACCGGTGTAGGCCAACTGTCCCAAGCGGGCAAACAGGATCGGTTTTCCGGGTTTGATCGCCACACGCCAACTCTCAATTGTGCCGCCGGCCGCTATCACAGCGTCCTTGATGAAGTCCCGTGGGCCAACTGACACCGCACCGGATGATATCAGTAGGTCATGCTTGTCCTTGGCCTTTTCAAACAAGGCGGTAGTTGCTTGCGCATCATCGCCAAGAATCCCCAGATCAACGACCTGTGCACCCATCGCCTTGGCATAGGCAATGAGCATGGGTCTATTGCTGTCATGGATCTGTGCTTGTGCTGTTGCTTGCTTGGCTGTAGCAAGTTCGTCACCAGTCGAAAAAATGGCGACCCTCAAAGGCTGGTAGACCTCTATCGCTGAAAAGCCGTTTGCGACAAGTTGGCCGATATGCCGGGGCTCCAAAGGGGTTCCTTTGGTAATTAAGATGTCGCCGGGTTTCAGATACTCGCCTTTGCACCGGATGTTGGCACCAGGTGAGACGTGTTCCTTGATTGTGATTGTATCGCCCTCAACGTCACAGGCTTCCACTGGGACGACACTTTCACACCAAGGCGGCACCGGCGCACCTGTGAAGATGCGCAAACACTCGCCAGATACCGGATGCCCCGCGCCCTCTTGAGCGCCTGCAGCGATGGTTCCGATCACCTTGAGCTGATGTGGCGGCTTGGATCTTGCCGCACCTACTGGGAGCGCGAAGCCATCCATGGCCGAGTTATCAAAAGCTGGTAGGTCGCTCCTAGCTCTTTGATCGGACGCGACGACCCTGCCTAACGATTGCTCTATTGGACAATGGTCCGTTTGCAGCGGTTTTTGCTCGGCTGCGTTCAAAGCATGTTCCAGCGCTCTCGTGAAATCCAAGGGCGGGTTTGAAGGCTCAGGTGCTTCGCTCATGGGAGTTGGACGTCTCGGGCTTGAGGTGGATTGTGCTCAGAGAGAACCGGCAAAACGATCGGATTTCAAGCCCATTGCTTATAAAAACCAAAAGCCCCCAAGCATCGCTTGAGGGCTACAACGCAAGTCATTCACTGATCAAGCTGATCAGTCGATGGCAATGCGGAAACCATTTTCTCGGAGGCGCTTCATAGCCATAGCCATTGAGAAATATTCACCGTCGCTGCGAAGGCATAGGTCTACAACCTTCTTGGGCGTTACACGGCCTTCGTGTGTTTCTTCCGGTGAACAGTAAATGCTCACCCCATCACCACTTTCCAGTTGTTCTGCCATTACAGAAACCGGCCAGTGTTTAATTGTACCTTCTACAACCGTTTTCATGTCACTCCCGTATCGACCTTTCGGTTGGTGTTTTCTCATCTACGCGGCTCTTTACCGTTCAGACCTCTGAGAAACATCACAGCACTGATATACTGCTGTTCTTTCCAAAACAGAACTTGGTACTCAAACGTATACCGCTGCGTGATTGGCTGTTTTTGAGTTCAACGCATTTGTCGGTTACTCAAACAACGCGAGGACGACCCGCTTTCTAATCGCGTCCCATGTCATTTCCATGGCACTTCGCTAACATTTCCTTAGAGGGAAATTGAAGTTTCCTCAAAGCCACCTGATTTGATGGGTGGCGATCTGCGGTCAGGGTAAAACAAACGTTTTCCCAGATCGGCACCAGCCGGTGATCTTACACACAGGGTCACGCCAATGGGCTTTTCCGGCCAAGCTTGAGATTGAAACTCATTATAGCACAAAAGGTTGGCGGCGCAGAATACATGATGTCATTGCTGATCCCGACGGCTTGGCTACAGGCACAACAACCACATGGGTGCCAACGGCAACCCACATTGTTCTCCTCGTAATTCTTCCTCATGCAATTGGCCTTGCCCTGATGGGGGTTGATAAAACATGTTTTAGACGCTTCCGAGTGCCCGTTAGCATTGTTTTCGAGCACTTCGCGGGCCTGATGCTGAGGCTTGCCAGCAAACGGCTAGAGGTGTGGTCGCGGAACCACAAATTGGTCTGCTCAAGAAGATATCTCTCACTTGTGACTGCCGCTTCAATCGAGATGGTTGACATGTACAACTGAATGCCCGAAATCAATTCTAATGATTACGAGCCTGTGGTGATGTGGCATGGAATACAGAACGGAGGGCACCTCCGATGAAATCTATAGTCAACTTCTTGCGCTTGCTTGGCATTTTAGTACGCAGTGTACCGCAGCTCCGGAACTCCCCGGGCTGTCCTTTGTAGAGTTTTTGACGCTGCGCGGTATACAGCAAGCCCCTTCCTGTCCCACCCAAGCCATCTGTCATACTGTTGGTGTCTCCAAGAGTGGCGCGTCTCGCATTGTGAAAAGACTGGAACAACGCGGCTTTCTGAAAGTTGCGCCGGATGAGGTCGACGCCCGTATCAAGCGCCTGGAATTGACTCAGCTGGGGCAGGACAGCGTTGATACGATTTCTAGATATCAAAGTGATCGATTGGCAAAGATCATGAAATCGCTCCCTATAGAATTCGCCGGGCACTTCAGTCAAAATCTGCATATGGTCGTTGACGCCATTGAGCAGCAAAAAACAACGGAACTGGCCTGAGACACCTTTTTTGGTGCTTGAAGATCTTGAAGAAAGCTTTGCAATGACGACCTTGGCGCAGAATAAGTGGATGGGATTATGTTGTGATACTGTGCGCAACAACCTGAAAAAAATCCGCGTGGGCATAGAGAAAGAGTCTCTGAGAGTGGCATCTAATGGCCACATTGCTCAAACCGAACATCCACCTAACGTCGGGAAAGCTCTTACAAACAAGCATATCACCACGGATTTTTCAGAGGCTCAGTTAGAGTTCATCACGCCTGCAGTGAGTGACATGTCAGCAGGCATTCGCTTTCTGAAGGACCTCCATGCATTTACGGCGCAGCGTTTGGAGGCCGGTGAGTATTTCTGGAATGCGAGTATGCCGCCCGTAATCAGCAGTGATGACGAAATACCTATCGCCAGCTATGGCGAATGCAATGCTGCGCGCATCAAGACCCTCTATCGCAAGGGGTTGGCAAATCGCTACGGCAAGCGGATGCAGACGATCTCCGGCATTCACTACAACTTTTCGCTACCTGAAGAGTTGTGGCAATGCATGCATGTGCGAATGGGCGTCGGCGTATCTCTTCAGGACTTCCGCAGCGACGGGTATCTGGCACTGATACGAAATCTTCAACGCCACGGTTGGCTATTGCTCTATTTGTTTGGTGCCTCACCTGCCGTTGACATCAGCTACCTACCCGAAGGCTCTGAGCGCTTGAGTGCGATGGGGCACGATACTCTGTATGGCCCGTATGCTACGTCGCTACGAATGAGCGATATTGGCTACACCAGCGTGGTCCAAGGCAAATTGGATATTCGCTTCAACAATATGGAAGACTATTTGGACGGCCTGCGCGCTGCGCTGGGGACCTCCGAAAGCCTTTACGAGCAGATTGGGGTTGTGGAGGGTGATACCTACAAGCAGATGAACACCCATCAGCTGCAACTCGAAAACGAGCTGTACGGTTCTGTGCGACCGAAGCGAAACGCGCTTGGGGATGAGAGGCCGATCACGGCTCTATGTCGACGAGGCGTTGAGTACGTGGAGCTGCGCTCGATTGATATTAATCCGTTTCTGCCGGTAGGCATAGACGATGAACAGGCGAACTTCTTGAACCTGTTCCTGACCTTTATGGCCTTCGCGGACAGCCCAAGCATTAACGCTGAGGAGCGAAAGGCATATGCTCAGCGCACGGCTGTTGTTGCCGAAAGAGGACGAGAGCCGGGGTTGCAACTACCGGGTTACGAGCAGCAAACCACATTGGTAGAAGCCGCGAGGGAGCTGTTCAAAGGTCTTCAGGACATGGCGGTTCTGTTTGATGAGGTTCATGGCGGCGAGGCTTTTGGCGCTTCTGTAGCAGCGCAGCTCGCAAAGATTGAAAACCCTGAATTGACGCCATCTGCGCAGGTTCTTGAAAAGGTGCGCGAATATGGATCTCATCAGGCCTTTATCTCTGCAATCTCCGAGGCGCAAAGTTCGCACTTCAAGGTAATCCCGATGGACGAAGTGCGAGAGGCAGACCTCTCTACACAGGCCAAACAGTCAGAAGTGGAATGGGAGCGCTTGGCAGCGGAAGATATTGCACCGTTTGATCAATACCTTAACGCGCAAGCCGCCTATTTCTGCCCGCCCGGTTGTGGGAAATATTGAGCCTGAGCTGGAAGGGATGGGCTTTCCTAGAGACGGTTTCCGGAGAATAAAAACCGCCATACCATCTTTGAGGAAGGCCAACTGTCATATCTGCCAGACGGCTCGGCTGCACCATTTGGCTGGAGCTTTATGCTCGGTTCGTTCTTTATGTGTGCTTTGAAGAGTTCTCCGCCTTCTTCGAAGAGGTCCAGATTTGTACTAAAGAGTGCGCGCCGTTGAGGAGCTTTGCTGGCAGTCGAGATGACTTCTCCAGCATCGATCTTTTCTTCTATTCGGTGAAGTGTGACCCCGAAATTTGACTCTCGGCGCAGCAAGCCGAAGAACACGGGGTCCACTCCCCTGTTGCCCGGAAGTATGCCAGGATGGATATTCAAAACATCGTAGTTTTTGTTTTCCAGCGCATCAGCCGAGAAAATTTGATTGAAATGAACAGAAAGAACCACGTCAGGTTTAGCTCGCTCTAAGAACTCTTGCGTCTCTCTTGAGTTCACATCTTCTGTTTGATGAAGGGGGCATGCGAGTAGTTGTGCCCACCGGTCCATACCAAACCATTTTGGGACGTGAGGCAGCCGTAACCATGGGGTCGTGACAACCCCCAGATATCCAGCGTAGAGAACGCCTGTTCGCCGAACTAGATGCCAGACCCCTCGCCATCCACGTTCGCCCTTCTTCATCAGACGACTTGATGCGACAAGACCGACAAGTTGAATGCTCGGTTCAACCTGCAGCTTTTTGAGTACTGTATGGGTATAGACGCTGGACTTTGAACACACGACCACGCGCTTGATACCCTCCCCAGCCCCGAGAGGATTTTTGCTCATTTGATTACCGTTGCCCAGAATGTCGGGAGATCTAAACCGAAACCCGTTGGGAAGCCAAGGGGTAAGTTACGCCGTTCTTCTCCGCCTTGTGTAACCGTGGGGGAATGGGGATAAACGCCCCTGGCGAATTGACTGTGCCCATTGAAATCTTCGCTGCAGTCTCCTTTGCAGCCTGACGTCTCCCTGCCTTGTTATAAAGGGTCCCGCGGACCTGTATCGTTCCGGCAAGGGCGCGAACAAACGCGGCGAAAAGCGTGGGATCTGGTCTGGTGCCCATGGCCCAAAAGTTGTTTAAGGAACCCTGAAAGGTTAGCCCCGGGACATCATAGATAGTGGGCATTACCGCCATAGTGGGGGTTCCAGCTTTGAGCGCATCTAAACCAGCAGAGCTGTTGACCGTAACGAAGCCTTGTGAATTTTTGCAAAGAGACGTCAGATCGCCGCCATCGATGAGTTCTAGTCGGGCCGGTATCTCTAGTTCTTGAGAAATAGCTTCGACTGCGTCGCGCAGTTTTGCGCGCCTGAACTCTAAAGGATGGGTTTTTAAAATCAGCTTTGCATCTTTAGGCGCGCACCTTGCGAACGACTGTGCAATGTACTTGATAGCATCGCCCATCCCATTGAAAGGCGAGTGATCTCTTATCTGAAAATCCCCTTCCAACTGCAGCGCCACTAGATAGTACTTTTCATTTGCACCTATAAGGGTGTTCTGTCGCTTAAGGGCTTCCTTGGCACGTCGCTTTTTGCTCAACTGGCCTTGTAGCCACCCCGCGTATACTGTCGTCCAGCGCTCTAAGCGGTGATTGAGATAGTGCGGAAAGCTGCGATGAAACAGGGTATTAAAAAACGTAAATCGCAATTCCTGCATGACCTGAGACAGCATGGAGCCAGAGTAAATCGTACCATTGCGCACCTCGGGCACCTTGGCGGCAATTTCAAAGATAGCTGCAGGATCAGTTGGGAAGTGTGAGCAAGCAGAGCATGCTGACTTCTCGATTGTCATGTAATCGGGCCTGAGATAGCCGAGTTCGGTCGCATAGACTTCTATCCCCCGCTCCCGTGCAACTTTGCTCGCAATCTGATGGTAAAATCGCCGGTCGCCGTGCAAAACAATAGCGTTGACTTCTGTCCTGTCTAAAAAGGATGACAAGAAGTCCTCCCAGCTTGAAGGTGGATCTGTGAAATCCTCTGCGCCATCGTGATGCCAGTCAATGCGATCATTACCGCAAAAATTTATTCGGTGGACTTGATGTCCTTCAGCCTTCAAAAAAGACGCAATCTGAGAAAAGTAGTCTGAGAGCGGTCCCTGCAAAAAGAGTATGGACTTGGCTGGCTGGTGGCTCAGCATTTATCGCTCCAATAGCTATCGTCTGGTATGGGTACCCCTATCTTTCGAGCTCTTTCAAGGCGCGGGGGTATCTCTTCGTATGCGCCATGGCTGTTGACCGTGCCATTCACAAGGCGATCTGTGAACTCTTCTGCGGCTGCCTCACGTCCGGCTGGAGTAAAAAAGCTACCATGAACCTGTATGCTGGCCGCGAGCAGTTTTCGTAGGTCCTGGTTAAGCGCTGGATCTGGTTTCGTTGCGTTGTTCCAGAATTTATCTAGGGGCAGCTGGCATGTCAGTCCTTCTATATCGTAGATCGCAATTCCGAGCGTCTTGACGGGGATCCCCAAGTTGAGCGCCTGCAAACCTGTTGTTGAGTTCACCAAAACCGTGCCCTGTGAATGTGCCAGCAACTGATGGAGGTTTCCCCCATCGAGAACGCGTATGCGCTCACGGCACCCATAGTGGCTAGCAAGCCCTGATATAACCTTCGGCCAGTTTTCGCAGTTGTTATCAAATGGGTGTATTTTGAATACTAAGAGAGCATCTTTGTGAGCGTAGTGCTTAAAGCTTTGCATTACCTCATCTATCATCTCGGAGAGATGTACATAAGGCGAATGATGACGAATTTGATAGTCGCTTTGCATCTGTAGAGGCACCACAAAATAGGGCCGGTTTGACGCGGTTAGTTCTTCAACTATTTGGTCCGCCATTGTTTCTGACTTTGTTGACCGTGCCAGGCGCGGAATATAGCTAAAGTAATCTTTTATTGGGTGGTAGTACCTGTCTCTTTCGTAAAATGGATAGAGATAAGGGAAAAATACAGGGATTAGATTATAAACGACCTCTGATGTGGCTTCTTGAATAAAGGGGTGCGGATAACGGTCGCTAGGCCATTCAACCTGAACATTAGCTGCAAGGCTGCGAATTTTTTGAGGATCATCGGGGAAATGCGAATAAGCTCCCATACCCCATTTCTCAAGTGTTATCCAATCGGGTCTCAGATAACCAAACTCATAGGCGTAAGCGTTTATTCCCCGTTCACGTGCAATGGCCTGTGCTATTCGGTGATACGGTCGCCGGTCAGCGTAGTAAACTATGTCCGTTATTTGATGCAGGTCCACCAGACGTTCCAGATATTCTCGCCAGGAACGCAGTCGCCCCCAATAGTTGTGCGAGGGTGTTCCCATCCTAAACCACCAATCACCTAGTGACAGGTTTACAATCGAGCAATTATGGCCGGTCCTGCTCATGTGGTCGTATAGAGTTCGCCCGAAACGAGAAGGATGGGATTGCAGGAAAAGAAAACTCTTGCGGGACAATGTCAAATGTACGCCAATCTATATTTTCTTTTACTTTAGGTACTTTGATTATGATTGTGGTGCTCAATCGCCTCATCGACGCTGTCATGGAAGTGCAGCCTTCCATTGTTTAGAACACAGCCCATATCGCAAAGCTTTTTGATCGCGCCCATACTATGGGAAATCATCACAATATTCGATCGTTCCAGTTTTTGTTCAAACACTTCGTCACATTTGCGCTTAAAGCGGGCATCGCCTACAGCTGTGACTTCATCAATCAAGTAGTAGCGAAAATCGATAGCCATACTTACACCGAATGCCAGTCTCGCCTTCATGCCGCTTGAGTAAGTTTTGATCGGCAGAGTGAGTGACTTTCCCAGCTCGGAAAAGTCTTCAACGAACTCAATGACACGCTCCGTGTCTTCACCATACATGCGCGCAACAAAACGGATGTTTTCCATACCCGTCATGTCACCATTAAAGCCGCCGCCAAATCCAAGAGGCCAAGACACCTTAACGTGACGACGAATGGCTCCGGAGTCGGGTAGTTCTGCGCCGGCCAAGAGTCGCATCATCGTTGATTTGCCAGCACCGTTGTGGCCTAGAATGGCTACATTACGACCTTTGGGAAATCGAAATGAAACATCGTCAAGAATAACTTTGGTAACGCCCTTTAGGTGATAAGTCTTCGATACGTTCTGAAACTCTATCATTCTAAATGCGCTTCTTTCGATATAGTCGTTCTGCCCCTAATCCCACCAATAGAAGTACTAAGGTGATTGACAGAAGGTATGGCTTATCGAGTACCACACTGTTGTAATTCGGATAATATCCTTCTCGCACCCATTCTATGCAATGCAGAACAGGGTTCCATGAGATTAAGTCAACAAGTGACGAAGGGAATGCCGAAGGAATAAAAAATATGCCCGATATGAAAAACAGTGGCTTACTCAGAATGCCCTCAATTTGCTTCCAAGTAGCCCAAAGCCTCATAATGACGGCGTTTACTAATCCAGCTCCAATCCCGAGCAATGAGGTAGCAAGAACAGCCATTGCTATCTGGTCAGCGTTCCTTGGATAACTCGCAAGACCTAGAACAATCAGGGAGCCGTAGAATATGAGCATTATAAAAAGGTAGGTTGCAACGATCAGTAGAGCTCGTGCCAATACCACATCAATTTCGACTACTAGTGGATAAGAAAGCAAGCCACGAGTACTATCAAAAACACTCATAAGTGAACTCGATAGCTTTTTATAAAGCTCAAACGTCAAGAAACCGGTTGCAAAGAACAGCGCTAGACTATCTCCATAGGGCGGAACGCGCCCAATCATCGAGAAAAGACCAACCAACACGGCAATGCCTAACGCTGGATTCGCAATGGCCCAGAAGTAACCGAGTTGGGAGTTGCCAAAAGTCGTGCGGGTCTCTCGTAGTACCAGAGCGCCGACTACTCTCGTTTGGATTAGAAGAACGTTCTCCATTGCAGCCAATTCGTGTGCAGTTATCGAAGATGGTCTCTTACCGAGTAGACCATCAGAGTGCCAATGGACCAAACGATAATCAATCCAACAATCAAGAGGAGAGTGTTGGTTATTCTACGGGGATAGATGGCTTGTTCTGGAGTTGCTGGCCTTTCAAAGACAGCGAGATACCGCTGGAGACGATCAGCTTCCGCACGAGATTGTTCCAATGATGCAAGCGCTGCAACGTAGGCCTTCTGTGCAAACTGATTTTCCAGTTCCAATTCTTCGTAGCTGGCAATCATCGAAGAGAGTGGCGAGAGGCGATCTGCGTTCGGAAGTGAGCTATCTTCAAATTGGCCCCCGCCGCCAATTTCATTTTGACGTTGCTGAAGCTGGCCGAGAATGGCTTTTTCTTGGCGGCGCAGTTGCCTCAAAGTCGGCGAGCTCTCATCAATAGTGCCTTCCAGAGTGGCCAGGCGCGCGCGAGTATCGGTCAACTGTTCTTGCAAACGGGCAATTAGTTGAACTTGGACCTCCGCGTTAAGTGATGGATCAATCGCATTTTCGGTCTCTCTGAACTCAGACATGCGATTTCTAATCATCCTCAACCGAAGCTCTGCACGAGATACTTCTTCCTCAGCAAACCGTACAGTATCTTGTCGGGCCTGCTCGGAAATATCATTCACCAGTTCAGAAATGTATCCCAAAATGAGCCGACCAGCTCGTTCAGCATCTTGCGGTGTAAACGCTTCTACTTCAAAATTGATGATAGATGAATGAGTGTCGAAGCTAGCGGAGATCATCCACTCCCAGTAGTTTACCAAATCTTCGATAGGAAGGGCTGCGTCTAGTCGGTAGAAGAAATCCACATTGTCGGCGGAATATTTCTCCCGAATACCCATATCTTTCGAGAGCCGCTCTACAATTTCCCGACTATGTAGGTAGTCCATGACCATATAGGAATCAGTTGTCGTCGATCCAGTAGAGGCAAGGCCAGTGAATGCCCCAAGGAGATCTCCACCAACAGATGGGCCGTCCAAGCTTCTGATGGAAAATCCTGCTTTCGCGACATACCGGTCTGAAGCAATAAAAAGAAAATAGACGCTCCCCAGAAACGCCGGAATGACCACACAAACCAAAAATGACAACCAAAGTAGGCGACGTCGTTTCTGTTGAGGTCGAAGGCCCGCCATTGAAAAGAAGCGGATTGACTCTTTAACAGCCTTTTGGGCGTCTGGTTTCCCCCTGATAGGAAGCGGAATTACTGAGCCGCCCTTCCGTGAAGGTGGGGGCGGCGTGTCCTTGGCCGGGGCACCAAGATCCGTATTTCCGGTTTCTTTTTGTGATGTGCTCGTCTTTTGATCAACATTAGAAGCAACAGCCTGTGGAACCGGCTTTGGGGTTTCTTTGGGTTCTGCAGCGGTGGCGGGAGAAGGAGCAGCCTTTGCTTGTTCCGCGTTCACTATTTTCTCGCCTCCAATGGACTTCTATATTCCATCGCTAATCACGAAGGTCTTCATATTACTGCACCGAGAGTGTTAAAAATTAAACCCAACAGTTGTTGCAATTGCATCAAATACCCACGGCATCCTGCAAATGCTCCTGTTTTTAGAAATTAGGCACACGGTCCTTGGGGGCCTAAAAGCTTATAACAGTGGTCGAGCGCACTACGCCTGCAGTTGTACTTAGAATACGTGCAAATTTGGTCAGCTCTGCGCCATATGAGTTGGAGACGTATAAAATATCACTGTTTTGCACATTAAATTGCTGTGCCAAGAAATACGAGCCGGTCTGTCTCATGTCGATGCGATATACAACGGGGATCATACTGCCATCTTTTGTCCGAACATCAGGCTGCAGTTCGCGCACGAGGTCTGCGTCTTCATATCTAAACACGAACATACCCAAGCGGTCAGCAGAATTCTCTGAGAGACCTCCGACACGACCGAGAGCTTCAATCAAAGACACTTCACCTGCCTGTATTGGGTATTCTCCAACTTTAGAAACGGCACCAAAAGCCGTGAAAGTTTGAGGGTTGTGGCTTAAAATGATCTGATCACCAGGTCGAACATACACATTCTCGACTTGGCGCTCATATACGGTTTTCAACAATTGCTCCGCGCGCTTCTGGCCGCGAATGAAAGTAACGTAAGTTTCGCTCGCGGGTGTAGCACTTCCGCCAGCGCGGGCGAGTACATCGAGCAGGCGCTCACCATGAAGAGCCAAAGGGACTTGCCCGGGCTGGCGCACGTCGCCGTTGAGTGTTACCAAGCTGCTGGTGTTGCTCTTAAGCGTAACAATTACCTGAGGATTTGTAGCCTGCCCTTCAAGGGCGAGTTGAATTGCCTCTTGAAGATGAGACACGGATTTCCCGGAGGCGTGAACTTTTCCGATGTACGGAACTGTTATTGTCCCTTCTTGGCTTACCATAAACGGACCAAGCTCGGTTTTCGTACCCATCTGCCCGTCTGAGAACAGCCTGTCGCCTCCTTTTTCCCAAACGACCACTGAGACAACGTCACCAATGCCGACAATATGCCGTGGCGCCCATTTGGCACTTGAAAACTTCGCCCCTAATCCACTGCGTTGATGTGCAAGGATATGAGCCATTGTTCTCTCGTTGAGAGGTATAAGTTCAAATTGGAATGCTTCAGGTTCCACTTCTCGAGACTGCTCAACTATTTCTTGAGACATCGGGCCAGTACCTGGGACGAAACTACATCCTGAAAGGCCTAAAGCGCCAAGCAAAACGAGAAGACTGCCTAAGAGGCTTGGAGAGACATCTCTGAGTGTTGAGAACATCGTTTTAATCAAAACCATTCCAATATAGGCCGATTTGCGCGGCTAGCCCCTGAATCAGTACACCGAAAACTACGTTTTGATAGGATACCGTGCCAGTATTTACAATAAGTGACTGGTTAAAAATAATTAGTTTGAAATAGCGGTGTAAAACAGGTTGAGATCATACGTGAGGGCGGCTTTCTTAAGGGAGCGGACGGCAAGTAGCCTTGGTATGAGTCGGGATCGAAAAGGACGCAATCCATGCGCGTACTAATTACGGGGGCGAGCTCAGGCTTGGGGAAAGCCATAGCGTTGGAATTTGCTGAACAGGATGTTGATTTAGTGCTCATGGCACGGAGCAGCAAAAGGTTGTCGGAGGTTTGCACGCTCTGTGAAAAAAGGGGAGCGAAAACTTGGTCTTGTATCGCTGATGTGAGTGAGACCGAGTCTGTTCGCAAGGCGCTAGCGCCAATTTTGTCCGAGGGCGGCATAGATTTGGTCATTGCGAATGCAGGAGTTACCGGTAGTCATTCTGAGGATGGCTCGATTGAATCAGCAGAGGTCGCCTTAGCGCAAATCAATACAAATCTTGGCGGCGTCGTAAACGTGGTTACGACCGTGGCCCCGCATATGCAAAAAGCCGGTAAAGGAACAATCGTACTTATAAGCTCTCTGGCGGGCATGCAGCCTATTAAGGATGGGCCAGCCTATGGTGCATCTAAAGCGGGTATCATCGCCTATGGCGAAGCGATGCGCGAGTATCTGGATGACTACGGCGTCTTCGTTTCAGTGGTCTGCCCCGGATACATCAAGACCCCGATGGCGGATCTTTACAAGAGCTGGCGCCCGCTAGAACTTTCAGCATCGGCAGCCGCCAAGAAAGTTAGATGGGCAGTCGAAAAAAGGAAGCCGTTCTACCCGTTCCCCGCCCTGCTGGCGTTAAGTATTAGGCTGGGCTACCTGCTTCCTTGGAAGCTGCGCAAGAAGGCCGGGAAACGGTTCAATTACGAACGCTAGTTTTTAACCAGCCATCATGGTTGCTAAATGCTCGATGGATATTGGATTGGCGTCATAGTCATCCAGTGTCTTTCGAAGAGCGCGGATCGCAGTGTCTAACTGATCTTTACTATGCTCGCTTGTAATGAAAAAGCGAAGGCGCGACGCCTTTTCAGGAACCGCCGGATAGATGATTGGAAGCACATTGACGCCTTCTTCCAAAAGCTTGGCAGCAATGACCGTGGCTTTGAGTGAGTCACCAATCATGATTGGCACAACTGCACAGCCTTGGCTGACACCTGTATCCAGTCCTGCTGTTTTCGCCTCGGCGAGAAAGTATGCGCCGTTGGCTTGTGCCATGACAACGCGTTCTGGTTCACGCTCCATAACATCGATGGCCTTTGAGACACCAGCAGCAAGAACAGGTGACAAACCAACGCTGAAAACAAAGCCTGATGCGGTAAACTTGAGGTATTCCACCATGTCCTTGGAGCCCGCAATGTACCCACCGCAGCTGGCCAGGGTTTTGGAGAAGGTTCCCATCCAAATATCGACCTTTTTAGGGTCTTCGTGGAAGTGCTCCGCTAGCCCCCGTCCCTTTTCTCCAAGAATACCTATGGAGTGGGCTTCATCTACCATGAGCCACGCGCCGTATCGCTCCTTAATGTCGATAAGGCGCTTCAGGTTCGGGTAGTCTCCATCCATGGAGTATACGCCCTCAACGACGATAAGAACGCGTTCATGGTTATGGGCTCGAGATGCAAGCAGATTTTCCAGCGCCTCAAGATCATTGTGAGGAAATGCTTGACGAACGGCGCCTGCAAGCTTTGCACCCGTTACAATACTGTTGTGAATGTAGGCGTCGTGAAGGATCAGGTCATTGGGCTGCATCAGCTGACCGATTGCCGAAACGTTTGTCGCGTGGCCGCTGACAAATGCAACGGCATCCTCGACGCCATGAAGCCGAGCGAGCTTTGCCTCAAGTTCTGAATGGATTGGTCTTTCCCCGGCTACAACTCGGCTCGCGCTTGCAGATAGGCCATAGTGGTCTGCTGCCTGCTTTGCCGCTGCAACCACTTCCGGATGCCCATTAAGGCCAACATAGTCATAGCTTGCAAAATTCAAGTACTCTTGCCCATCTATGAGCGTTGTCGCTGCAGCCCGGGCATCGTGCGCACGGAAAAACGGGTTATCTACGCCCAAAAGATCTGCAGCGGCCCTCTGAATACGCATTTCCTGAAAACCAGGTAAAGAGGAGAAGGAAGGCGCTTTGCGTTTCCGTGGCTCTGCCGCCTTGAAGATTGCAGAGTCATTCGATGACGTCGCTTTTTTTCGCCGCACAGCTGCTAAAGCGGCTGCGCGTTCGCTCGTGCTCAGCAATTTTGGTGCTTTATGTGTGCTCATTGCAGAATGCTCGCCACCTTGTTTTCCTGGTCTTCCAGTGCTTTACGTAGTGCCGTCTTCTGTTCTTCACTCAAAGACGCATCCACATGCTGACCGGCAAGGTTCTCATGGGTTGAATCGAATGCCGATTGCGTTTCGCTCTCGCCTCCAACGCGCTTCAGAATTTGCGCTGCAAAGTCCTCAATGTTCGTGCCGCCAGTGATCGATACCAGTGGGATCTCGACACCAAACTTTTGTTGAATTCCCATTCGCAACTCGAGGCCCATGAGTGAGTCCATGCCAAACTCAGCAAGCGGTTTCGTCGAACTGATTTCGTCTGTGGGTAGCCGCAGGATGCGCCCAATCTCTCCAGCGAGCAGAGCTGAAATGATCTCAATCGCTTCCTTCTCAGTTTTGCCAGAAATCATCTGGTGGATATCCACCTGATCGTGACTGTCGCCTGCTGTACTGAATTGTTCCGACAGCTTGGTGAATGTCGGTGTTTTCAGGAGCGGCAGCGAAGAAAAAGCAGAGGGCCAATCGAAACGTCCAACATGGACAACTGCGCCATCCGGCGCGCCGTCGTCCTGTGAAAGCGCGGTCAGAAGAATATCAAGCCCCTCCCGCGCACGGATCGTTGCAGATCCCAAATGACGGGAGAGCTTGTCGGAGACATCTGCATTTCTTGCCAGAAAGCCGACATCGCCGATTGCTCCCCACCCTACGGCTATTCCTGGGAGACCTGCCTGCCGACGTTTCCGAGCGATGCCCTCCAAAAAGCCATTTGCTGCCACATAGTGGGATTGGCCGGGGTTCCCGATCATTGTTGTTGCTGAAGAAAACAGAATGAACTGTTCCAAGGGATCGTTGCGGGTCAGCTCGTCCAGCAGTTGGGCTCCCTCCACTTTTGGAGAAAGAACTTTCTTGAAACGCTCTTCATCAAGTTGTGTAAGAATACCATCGTCAAGCACCATCGCCGAATGAATGATACTCTTGATAGGGCCCTGCTTTCGAAGGGACTCAAGCAGATTTGCCAGGGCCGAACGATCAGTTACGTCGCACGATTTGACTTTGACAGAGACACCGCGCGAACCAAGGTTGGCAATTACGCGTTCATGCTCGTCGCTTACAACACCACTGCGGCTTGTTAGAACGATTTCCCGTGCGCCGTTATCTGCCAGCCAGGTAGCGATTTCTCCGCCGAACCCGCCGAGCCCCCCAATTACCAAGTGAGACCCTGCCGAAGAAAACTGGATGGGCTTTCTTTGCGGTGGTACCAGGATCTCATTGCTCTGTGGTGGAACAACCAGAATCTTGCCAATGTGGCCTGAGCGCTGCATGAGACGGAAGGCATCTTGCACACTTCTTGCCTCAAACCGACGGTGCGGTAGTGGAGTGAATGTGCCGTCCGCCAATAGCTCGAACACTTCCTTGATCAGCCTGCCGGTTAAGTCCTGATCAAACAAAAGGATTTGATCGAGATCGATGCCGAAGTAGGAGAGGTTTCTACGGAAAGGGCGCAGCCCTATCTTGGTATTGGCATAGTAATCTCGTTTGCCCAGTTCAAGGAAACATCCAAAGGGGCGAACCGTTTGAAGGCTGCGCTCCATGGCCTCCCCTGCAAGAGAGTTAAGTACCGCGTGCACACCTTCGCCACTGGTAATTTCCATAACTTCCCGTGAGAACTGAAGCGATCTGGAGTCAAGAACATGATCCGCGCCGAGAATCTTCAAAAGATCCCGCTTTTCGTTTGAACCGGCGGTCGCAATTACTTGAGCTCCTGCCCATTTTGCAATCTGGAGCGCTGCTAGTCCTACACCACCGGCACCACCATGAATCAATACCCATTGATCTTCACGAAGGTGACCCAAGTGGATCAACGAATAGTAGGCAGTCAAAAAGGCTACGGGTACACTGGCTGCTGCAACAAGGTCCTGGCCTTCAGGTATAGGGGCAACAGAAAATTCTGGTACGGAAATGTGAGTTGCAAACCCTCCAGATGAGAATGCAATAACCTGATCTCCTGGCTTCACACTGGTTACAGCGCTGCCCACCCGCGTCACGTGACCGGAGACTTCAAGGCCGAGAGACGGGCCGCCGTAGCCGTCTTCCAATGCCTCTTCCGGCAACATGCCGAGGGTCCACATTACATCTCTGAAGTTCAGCCCCGTAGCTGCCACTTCAATCTCCACCTCGTTCGCTTCAGGTTCTCTTCGCTCAAAAGAGTGCCATTGCAAATTGTCCAGAGATCCTGGCCGATCAAAAGACAAAGCCATGGTTTTTGCTGGCTGCCACGACTTCTTGGAAAAGCCCCTGACCGCTCTTGGTACAACCAAACTGTTGTTGTTTAGCGATGCTTCGCGCTCATCGCCGAGCTCGCCAATCGCTGTCAGAATTTGTGCCGCAATCGTCTTTGCCTCTTTCCTGAAATCAACATCAATCAGCGTAGGTTTCAGTTCGGGGGCCTCATTTGCAAGCGTTCTACCAAATGCCCATATGGCGCTTTGCACTGGTGAGATGTGCGCCGGTGATGGAACAGTAGGCCCGCCACTTGCGACCAAAACGCATTGAACCTGCCGTCCTTTACTTGCTTTGGCCAGCGCCATGTAAACCAGAGCACGTTCAGCGATTTGATCTTTAGCTGTATGGTCAATTGCCATCGAACCAAACAGATCAATGATGCGTGTATGGCCTGTGGTGCCCATCTCAGAAAGCAGTGCATCCCAATGCTCTTCGGCCTTCGCATCAAAAGCGTTGCCATCACTTACCAAGTGCTTAGCTGAGATGCCCTTGGCCAGAGCCCCATTTAAAAGAGCGCATGCAGTTTCGAGTTCACCGTGCGTGCCCCCTGACAGAATTAGCCAGGTTTCCGGTTCATGTTCCGTATTTGTAGTGTCAGATGAGGAAGATAGCTCAACCTTTGTTGCGGTTACAAATGACAGATTGGCTCCGCTGATGACTTTTTGAGAAGCTTCGATCTCGGCAAAGCCATTAGTGCGTAGGTGCATTGCCCAGCCCTGAGCACTCATCATTGGCCCCATCGGAAAGTCGGGCGAAACGCTGTTTTCGAACCAATGCGGTTTTTTCCCGAAAACAACATCTTGAAGGGTTTCTGAGGCACCTTCCACTGCAACAAAACGGCCATTTACCGCCAACGCTTCTGCAAGCTTGTTGAGCGGGTTTTTGGCCGCGCTGAAATGATGAAGCCTACCGGTGGAGATGATCAGATCAAATTTGCGACCATCAAGCACTTCTCCCCATCCTTCGGATACATCGCAAACTTCAATGTCTGCACCGGCTTCTACCGTCGCTTGTAGACGGGCAGCGCTTTTGTGATCAGGCTCGGCGATAACTATCGATAGGAGACTTGAATCTACCCGGTTCGATATGAAGCGAGCCAAACTCAATCCGGAGCCTGCCAGGTCAAGTATGCGAAGCGGATCCCCACCTTGCCAAGCATTCAGGAAGGGTACGATCCAAGCTTCAGCTGTGGCCGTACGAGCCAGCGCTCCCGGTGATGAGAACCAAAAGTGGTCCAAGAGGGCTGCAGATGGCTCTTCCTCCGGTGATTGCGGCGGCACTCCCAGATTGGACAACCCCCGGCGGGCGTACGTCAACAAAGAAGCACTGGCCACTTCGTCAGGATTGTCGTGCATGACGCTACGGATAAGCACATCGTATTCAGGCAGATCGAAATCATCCTGAAGTTCAAAACAATCATCGTCGGTCTGTGAAACAGCTTCACTCTCGATTAGGATCTGAATGAGCTGACGAGCGAATGTCTTGTTTTCAATTGGAATGCTAGAGAGATCAACAGTGCCATTGTTATCGGCTAGTTGACGAATTGCATCATACGCAGTGCGTTGCGCAGCTGCTTCAAGAAGCAACTGACTTTCACGCTCTCGATCTTCCAGAGAAAGGGTAGAATTTCCCCGCGAGAGAACGGTTTCGAGAGCACCAATGGTCAGATGCTTGGCTTGTTCTGCTGGTACGGCATAGGTACGCAGCGGGAGGTGCTTGGGCTCAAACCGATAAACAAGATCCGCAGGATTGTCACGTCGACCGAGCTCAGTCGCTCTGAAACGACCCCCAACGATACTGCAGAGAAGATCGCCGTCTCCATCATAAATCAGGAAATCTGCATGTATAGATCGTGGTGATACGCGTTTGACGCGAATATCTACCAGTTCTGGCGATCCACCTGACTTCACCTGTCGAATGGAAGCAAAGTGGATGGGAATGTAGGCTTTGCCAGCGCTGTCGTGGTCGCTGAGCGCTTCAAATAGCGCCAGAAGGCCGTGGAAGCAGCCATCCAGCTCAGCCGGGTGAATGTTGTAATTGCCGCGATCAAATCCGCTTTCTTCTAGTGTACTGAGTTGTACGCGATAACGTCCTTGTGCAAGCTTTGAAATAATCTGCGCGCGCTGGAAGTGAGGGCCAAATTCCAGGCCGTGTCTACGGGCGCGTGCGTAAATTTCCTCTCCAGAAGCAATTAACTCTGCAGGACGTTGGTGATCCTGTGGTCTTTTTGGTTCAGCTGGCACTGCACGATAAACGCGGCCAGTTGCGTTCAGCATCCAAGCATCATCGCTCAAACGACGTCTGCTGTAGATCTCCACAGTCCCGGTTTCTGGGAAGACGCGTGTCTGAACTTCTGTGAGGTACTCCTCGCTAAAATGCATTGCCTGGAGCAAGTCGACTGTTTGAACTTCAATCTCATCTTGCCCGTAGACATGTCGTCCAGCTGCGAGCATCATCTCGACATAACCGGCACCAGGGAAAATATCCTGCCCGTTGACCACATGGTCCGCCAGAAACAGGACGACCTTGGTATCCAAGTGCGTCGTCCAGACGGTACTTTCTCCATCGGTTCTCCAACCAAGGAGATCGTGATCGCCTCCACGGAAGAGTTCGATATTGCTCTCGCCAGTGCTCTGAAACCGAAAACGTTTGTGCTGGAAGGTGTAAGTTGGGAGCTCTACAGGCGAGGATGGATTCGCGCCGAACAGAGATTGCTCATCGACAACGGCGCCGTTTGCCAACGCGTTGGCAACGATTTCCAGTATTGGGTCTGCCGCTTCTGAGTCGGTTGTCTGGAGTGTGTCGATAATCTTAGCAGATACCGCGGCCTCACTTGAGACCTGACGCAGGTATCCCTGCAAAATTGGTTTTGGGCCAATTTCTATAAACAGTGTGGCTCCATCGCGCAGGATGCTGTCAGCTGCCTCTGAAAAGCGTACGGTGTTGCGAAGGTTCTGCCACCAATAGTCAACGGTAAGATCGGTGCCAGTAATTGCGTCGCCGGTGACCGTTGAGTAGAATGTGACCGACGCCGTAGCAGGGTTGAGCGCCTGCATTGAAGCTCTAAATGGCGCCTCTACAGGTTCAATCAACGAGCTGTGAAATGGATAGTCGAGAGCGACTTTACGAAGTACGTAGCGTTTTGACTTAGCAAACTTTGCAAAAGCGTCCACATCTTCGTAAGAGCCAGAAATAGTTACTGATTTCGGGCTGTTAATGGCCGCGACTTCCAGACTTTTCAAGCCACTTTCACGGATTGCGGCCTCGGCTTTGTCCGCTGGTAGTACCAGAGCAGCCATTGTGCCGCTACCGGCTACTTTCTCCTGATGAATAGAACGATTGTAGACCAGACACACCGCTTCTTCCAAAGGCAGACACTGAGCTACTGCAGCCGCGGCGACTTCACCAATACTGTGCCCGAACACCATGTCTGGTTTCAAACCGTATGCCGCCAGGGCATCGCAAAGGGCTACCTGAACGGCGAACAGGAGAGGTTGTGCTACACTTGTTTGCTTAAGCCGTGCCTCCAATTGCGGGTCTGTAAGTGCTTCGCGGAGAGACCAGCCTGCCAGGGGGCGAAAATACGCATCAACCCTGTCGAAAGTGCTGGCGAAAGCAGAATTGCGTTCATAGGCGTTGACGCCCATGCCTGCCCACTGCGCGCCATTTCCTGCAAATGCGAATGCACACTTTCCTGTGGCGCTTTCGCTAGTTGCATGGATTACGTTGTCTGCCTTCTCATCCTCAGCAAAAGTCTTCAGTGAGGAAATGATGCTCTTCGTATCATTCCCAAGAACCATCAGCTTTTCTGAAAGTGACTGCCGGCGATGGTAGGCAGCGGCTTTGAATACGTTGAGGTCTGTTGTGTTTGTCGACTGCAGCCGCTCCGCATAGGATGAGGCAAGGTCGCGAAGCGCGTCTTTTGTTTGCGCTGACAACATCAAGATGCTGGCCTGACAAGGACCTTCACTCTCCAAAGGGGGGGCAGAGGGGTCGCTTAGAATGACATGGGCATTGGTGCCACCAAAACCGAAGGAGTTTACGCCTGCATACCGTCGCTTTTTGCCCGCTGTCAGGGCGAGGCCTTCTGAGGCAACAGATAGATTGAGACCGGCAAAATCAATATCTGGATTCGGTGTATCAAAGTGCAGGCTAGCTGGAAGATAGTTGTTTTGCAGCGCGAGTATCGACTTGGCGACACCAGCCAAGCCCGATGCGGGTTCCAAGTGACCAATGTTTGTTTTTATGGAGCCAATGGGCAAAGGAGTAGTGCGCGCTTGCCCCAAAACGCGGCCGATCGAGCCTGCTTCTGCTGGGTCCCCTACCCGTGTACCGGTTCCATGTGCCTCGATAAAAGCAAGGTCTGTGGGCTTGATGCCATTCTCTTCATAAATTCTTGCAAGGAGCTCGGCCTGGTAATCCTCGGATGGCAACGACATGCCAACAGTGCGGCCATCTGAATTCACATCCACGCCGACAATATCAGCATGCGATTTTTGGCCTTTCCAGCGAGCGGCGTCGCTTCGACGCAGAACAAAAACTAACCCGCCTTCGGCCCGCACATATCCTTTTCCATCGGCATCAAAAGCCTTACACAGACCATCTGGTGACAGCATTGTTGCTTGCGCGAAGCCAACGAATGGGAAGGGGCTTGCGAGGACGTTTACGCCTGCGACCACGGCCGTGTCGATGCGCCCGGAGTTCAGAGCGTTGACGGCTTCATTCATAGCCACCAGTGAAGAGGAGCACGCAGTATCG
This sequence comes from Pseudovibrio exalbescens, assembly GCF_028737195.1. Classification (GTDB taxonomy): domain Bacteria; phylum Pseudomonadota; class Alphaproteobacteria; order Rhizobiales; family Stappiaceae; genus Pseudovibrio; species Pseudovibrio zosterae. The sequence goes on from NZ_JAQZAJ010000006.1 coordinate 251,867, forward strand.
ACCGCGAAGCTGGGGCCTTTGAAATCGAAAATGTAAGAGAGGCGGTTCGCGATAATGGACAGGGTATTGCCTGTCATGAAATGGCCGGTAGCGACGCTGGGATCAAACAGGCTCTCCGCACCATAATCCAGAGCGGAGGTGCCGACAAACACACCAACATTTTCACCCGCTAGGGAAGATGGCGCGACGCCAGCATCTTCGATGGCTTCCCACGTAAGTTCCAATAGCAGACGCTGTTGGGGATCCATTTGCTCTGCTTCACGAGGCGAAATGCCGAACAGAGTTGGGTCGAAACCCCAAAGATCATCCAGAACCCCGGCCGCAAATGTGTAGGTCTTGCCAGCTTCAGAGTACCTTGGATGGTAATAGCGAAAAGAATTCCAGCGGTCCTGCGGTATTTGGGTAACCGAACACGCACCGTTTTTTAAGAGTGACCAGAGTTCAGACTTGTTTGAACCACCGGGTACTCGCAGGGACCAACCAACAATTTCAATCACTTTTTAACCCGCTTTAATTCACAGCAATGTCAGACCGCGCCACCGGTCGGAGGTTTGTCGGCATAATCCCACTAGGTTGTGCCAATCTAAACTCTTTAAATACCAGCTTTGATTTTCCGCTAAGCGCATCCGCTAATAGCTTTTGCAAAAAAGACGTGGGGCTTCATCCACTAGCGTCAGCAAGCTGGTTTGATGGCTCAATTCACCACGATAAACAACAGGAATGCTATGAAAAATTAATAACCATTAAGAAAGCATCTGTGCTTTGCTGGGGAAATGATGCAGTGCTCCACAGGTCGTTCAATGCAGCTATGCGCTTGCCTGCGGTAGTCCGATCACATTGAAGATTATTGGTTATCGATTTTTTGCGAGCGAATCGATAGCTGACTATAAACAGGAAACAGCTGATCTGAATCATTTGCCGCTTAACATGCGACGTAACAGCATTGACGATCACGTTGTTGCCAAGCACTTGCGCTCATGGTAGTGCCTGCGAAATATCGAGAAATTTAAATATTTTGCCAAAACCAATGGCACGGAAAACCAGAGATGAAAAAGGTTCTCATTCTATACGGGCATCCGCGCAATGACCGCTCTGAGATGAATCTCCCGATGTCAGCCATCGCCCGTTCCCTTGATGGTGTCACGCTCGTCGACCTTTACGCCGAATACCCAACCTTTGATATTAGTGTAGAAAAAGAGCAACAGAGATTGCTCGACCATGACATTGTGGCATTCCAACATCCACTCTATTGGTATTCCGTACCTGCACTTCTAAAGGAATGGCAAGATCTCGTGCTGGAACACGGTTTCGCTTATGGCTCTCACGGTACAGCTCTCGCCGGGAAACTCTTTTTCAATGCAGTGACTTGCGGAGCCAGCCGTTCGGCTTATCGTCACGATGGGGCTTATCGGCGTGAACTGCGAGACCTGCTGGCACCTTTCGAAGAAACTGCCCGCTTGTGCAAAATGCGGTTTCTTCCTCCATTTGAAATCTATGCGTCCGGACATGCGCGTGAGGATGGACGGCTGGAAAAACATCTGGCTGACTACCACCGGCTCTTGGTTGCGCTCGTTAATGACCGTGTGGATCTCGAGCGGGCGGAACGGGGCAACAGTCTAGCCGAAGATCTGGATAACATACTACTTCCAGATGATTCGGAGGCAGCATCATGAGCCTGCTGCAAGATGCCTTTGTTTATTTGGTCGCTGCAGTCATCGCGGTTCCGATTGCCAAGCGTTTGGGTCTTGGTTCCGTTCTAGGGTATCTGATCGCAGGCATTGTTATTGGCCCGTTGTTGGGGGTCGTGGGCTCTGAAACCGAAAAAGTAAAACACTTCGCCGAGTTCGGTGTTGTAATGATGTTGTTCCTCGTTGGACTTGAGCTTCAACCTGCCATGCTTTGGAAGATGCGTGCCAAGCTCTTGGGGCTCGGCGGGCTTCAAGTGCTCCTGAGTACAGCGCTAATCGGGGGGCTCGGCGTTGCCTTTTCGCTTCCATGGCAAACTGCGCTTGCCATTGGTATGACGCTCGCACTTTCGTCAACTGCGATTGTCCTACAAACACTCAATGAAAAGGGGCAGATGAAGACAGTCGGGGGACAGTCGTCTTTCTCCGTGCTGCTTTTTCAAGATATTGCCGTCATCCCGATGCTAGCAATATTGCCATTGCTGGCCGTCTCTCACGCTCTGGGTGGAGATGGCAGCCACACAGCGCAGACGGGGCACAATGTGCTTTCAGCTTTGCCCGGATGGCTCCAAGCACTCGTTATTCTTGTTGTAATTGCCGCGATTATCGGCACTGGGCGCTACTTGATACGGCCAGTTTTCCGCTTCATAGCAGAGGCAAAGTTGCGGGAGATCTTTACGGCAGCCGCTCTGTTGTTGGTGATAGGAATTGCTTTGCTCATGGAGGCCGTAGGCCTTTCGCCGGCACTGGGGACATTCCTCGCCGGGGTCGTATTGTCGGATAGTGAATACAGACATGAGCTCGAAAGTGATATTGATCCGTTCAAGGGGTTGCTACTTGGCCTCTTCTTCATTTCTGTGGGAGCGGGCGTAGACTTCGAGCTGCTTTTTGGTGCGCCTGGAACAATCTTCGGGCTCGCGTTTGGCATTCTATCACTTAAATTTATTGTGCTTTACATACTCGCTGTGGGCTTCAGGTTGCCAACAGCTGACAGATGGCTTTTTTCGCTGGGGCTGGCTCAGGCTGGTGAGTTTGCGTTTGTTTTATTTGGCTTTGCATTAAGCGCAGGCGCAATCCCTCCAGACCTTGCCAAGATGCTGACGCTCGTTGTGGCCATTACAATGCTCATCACACCCGCGCTGTTCATATTGCATGACAGGGTTATCGCACCGCGTTTGGTCGAGAAAAATGAGCGAAAAGCCGACATCATTGACGAAACGGGTCCCGTGGTTGTGGCCGGTGTTGGGCGATATGGCCAGGTCGTGGCCCGGCTTCTCATGAGCTCAGGCTACAAGGTCATCGTTCTTGACCATGATCCTCAAGAGATCGAAGCCCTTGGCCGCGTAGGCATCAAGACCTTTTACGGAGACGCGTCCCGCCCTGACCTTCTCCACGCCGCAGGCCTGGAAGAAGCAAAGCTGTTTGTCGCTGCAATTGATAACCGCGACCAACAAACCCTGATGGTGGAGCATGTTGCCAAGACTTATCCGCATTTGAAAATCGTTGCACGAGCTTTCGATCGGCATCATGTTTACGAGCTTGAGATCGCAGGGGCTCATGTTGCCGAACGGGAGCTGTTTGAAAGCTCCATAACCATGGGGCGAAAGGCACTTGTGCTATTGGGTCTGCATCCTTTTCTTGCAGAGCGGAAGTCACGGGCGTTTCGTTCGCATGATTTGGAAACCTTGGACCAGCTTCGTGATCGATGGATCACCGAGGGCGTTGATCAACACTACCTTGACACAATCAAATCACGCGGAGAGCAGCTCTTGGATGTCATGAAGCTGGATAACAACGAGGTCGCGAGACAGGCTGATGATGGTTGGCTACCACCGCCCAAGGGAGATGCAAACAGCTGATCTTTGTGAACTTGCGGGCCTGTCTTCGGGACGCACTTGGTTATGACGGGTGGACTTGGTCACGATCGGGAAGCCTGAGAGGCTTGAGGAAATCTATGAAGGACCGCAGTGGTGTGATGCTGCGGTATTCCTTTGGAAAGTACAGGTGCAGTGCCGCGAGATCTATGCTGAATTCCTTGAGGAGTTCAACAAGGGTGCCATTCTTTTGGTCCGCGCTCGTCAAGGCGCGTGGCATGTAGGCAAGACCGACACCTGATCGCGCTTGCTCAAGCAGCACAGGCAAACTGTTTGTCACCATATTGCCGCTCACATTTGCGGTAATGCGGCCTCCGTCCGTTTTAAAGTCCCAATCGGCGAACTTTCGCGATGTCTGGTAGCGATAACGCAAGCAGTTGTGCCCAAGAAGCTCGCGAGGATGGTCGGGTACGAAAGTGGTCTTCAAATATGAAGGGGCGGCAACCACACTGGTCTTCAGGGGACCGGTAAGCGGAATGGCAACCATATCCTGCTGGATTAGATCGCCAAACCTGATGCCAGCGTGAAATCCTTCGCCGATAACATCTGCAAGACCATCAGAAAAATTAAACTCCAACTCAATTTCTGGGAAGGCCTCCATGAACTGGGGGAGGATGGGCTTTAGGATCAGCTGATAGGCCAGCTCCGGCAGGCTGATGCGCAGTGCGCCTCGCGCACCTTTCCCCGTCCTCAGGGCCTCCTGGAGGGCCGCAGAGAGTTGCTCAAAGGCGGGCTGCGTGCCTTCGTGTAAAGCCCGTCCAGCCTCTGTTAACTGGATGGAACGGGTTGTTCTCACAAACAAAGCAACGCCCATATCCTCTTCCAGTTTCTTCAGTTGATGGCTGACGGTGGAAGCTTTCAATCCAAGATGCTCCGCGGCCGCTCGCAAAGAACCCAGCTTGGCAATGGCGGAGAAGATCTCCAAATGGGTCAGGGGAAGTCTCATTGGTGTATATTATACACTAATGAAGTCAAAATACAGGACTTTATCGAATAAAGAGGCGGCGTTACCTCTTGTGTTGAACGTTGGTTCGATCACTTGTGAGGTAGAAAAGTCCAATGAGAACGCTTGTGTTAAATGCACACCCAGATATTGCGAATTCAAAAATCAACAGTCTTTGGCATAAAGCTTTTGCAAAAGAAAAAGGTGTAACACAGCGCCTTCTTTCCGAAGTCGTGGTAGGGCCGAATTATCAATTCGATATTGATAGGGAGCAGAGCTTTTTATTAGGTCACGATAGAATTATACTTCAATTTCCGTGGTATTGGTATTCTGCGCCAGCCATCATGAAGGCATATATCGACCAAGTGCTTTCATACGGCTTTGCCTACGGCCCCGATGGCGACAAGCTGGCTGGCAAGGAGGCCTTGATTTTAACCTCAACAGGTGGACCAGAGGTCAGCTATCATGCGGGAGGCTACAACAACTTCTCGATGGACGAGTTTTTGAAGCCATTCCAGCAGACTTTCTTGTTGGCTAAGGCAGTCTACCTCAGTCCCTATGTGTTTCATGGCGGGGTTACTGCAACAGAAAGTGAACTTGAAGCCTCCGTCGAGGCCATGCTGGCCCATGTTCTGGACCGCGAACTCAACCCTCAGGTCAAACTCGACAGGTTGTTGAAAGAGCTTCAAGTGTATAACGAAGGCCCCAGTGAGGTAGCTTAGGTCTAGCGTACCCCCCTAATTAACGGAAAAGGGCGCCAATGGCGCCCTCGAAACCCTGAATTATTTGCCCCGAAAGGGTTTCATTGTATCCACCCTCAGTCAATGAGAGGGAACTTCATCCGGCCGATGTGGTCTTTCAACAAGCCAACGGCAGCTTCAACATCACGTGCAAGCGCGGCTTCTTTTATTGCCCGATGATCCTCACTGGCTTGTGCAGTGTAACTCAGGTCCGGGTACTTCAAGCCGCGGTAGCGTTCTGTTTGATCGTATAGAATTTCCAGCAGCATTGGAGCCCATTTGGACTCGCTGCCGCCGACCAATGCGCGGTGAAAATTATGGTTTGCATTCTCCCAACGGAGCCACTGTCGACGAGGGTCAGGAGATGGGTTTGTTTCAACTTCTGTGAGCTGATTAAAGGTTGTAACGACACGGTCTTCCCAAGCCTTGTCGCCACTCTCGATCGAGGCAGCAAGAGCCGCCGTTTCAATCGTCATGCGTTGTGTCAGAAGATCTTCCAGTTCCTGCTCTGAAACGGTTGGGACAAAGAAGCCCTTGTGGCTTTCACTTTGCACCAGGCCGTTTGAAGCAAGCTTTGAAAGGGCTTCCCGGAGCGGCGTAGGCCCAATACCTAGGCTTTCGCTGAGCTCTTTGATTTTCAGACGCTGTCCTGGCACCAATTGTCCCGTCAAAATGTCCTCACGCAGGTATGCCTGTGCGCTGTCGATCAGAGAGCCGGGAGTGCTGCGCCGTTCCGGCGCGAGCGCCGGGGAAGCGAGTGGTGAGAGGTCACGCATCTTCAGGTGGTCCGTTACCATTTTGTGTCATAGACCCTTGCATCAGAGGATGGGCCGTTTTGGGAAAGTCTGTGAATGATCACAGGGCACGAAGTGCCTAATGGAAACTACCAAAACCGCTGGTGTCGGCCATACGAAATTGATGTAAACGCTTGGTAATGCACAATCGGTCGCACCCTGCAGTAGGTGCCAGTTGTGAAAGACGTGAAAGATTCTACACAAACGATAAAAGGGTGATGCAAGTCACAGGGGTGCAGGTCACTTGGTTGTATCTTAAGATGTTTTCTACTTAATATATTTCACAAATGAGCATCATCTGCAGAGGCATATGTTTCAAGCGTCCAGTACGTGTGTAAGATTCGATTTTTTTGAGCAAGGAAAGCTAAGTCACTCTCGCGACACCGTTCTTTGGCAAGAATTCTGCGGTTCCGTGCGGTTTTGCACGTTTCTGGTGAAACGATGCGATGTCGCCTAATAAATTGTTAAATAAAGATAATTCCGCAGCGAACCCCATAAACCCACCGAAAAGTTAAAGTGCATTAACCAAAAAGGGATTGCACTCATAAGTGGCTCTAGTACTCTCCAGACGCATATGGAGGCTTTTTGAGCCAACTTTCCGTTTGGGGGCTGAGACACGTGCAATACGGCAATACTACTCTTACTCGCGACGAAACGCCGTCGGAGAAGATTTCCCGCTATTCGCAGATCCTTTCGGGTCAGCTCCATCGTTTGCGTCAGGAGTTGTATCCTCCAGAAGCGCATAAAAAGCTGCGCTCTTTTTCTTCCGTCGATGTGGCGCGTTTGATTGGCGTTTCTGAGTCTACAATTCGCCAGCTCGACCTGGATGGTGAGGGGCCCAGCCCCACGCGTCTAGCAAACGGGCGCAGGAGTTACACTCTAGAGCAGATCAATGAGATTCGTCAGGTTTTGGCCGCCCGCAAACGTGGTGATGAAGCGGTAAACATCCTGCCCTATCGCCGCGAAGGTGAGCCGTTGCAGGTTGTGGCTTGCGCGAACTTCAAGGGAGGTTCAGCCAAGACAACCACCAGCACACACCTTGCGCACTATCTGGCGTTGCGCGGGTATCGGGTGCTTGCCATCGATCTGGATCCGCAGGCCTCCCTTTCCGCCATGTTCGGCATCCAGCCCGAGTTTGATGTGGAGCCGAACTGCACCATTTTCGGCGCTCTGCGCTATGATGACGAGCGTCGTCCGTTATCGGAAGTCATTCGTCCCACTTATTTTGACAATCTGGATCTCGTTCCCGCCAATCTGGAACTGGCAGAGTTTGAACATATAGTTCCTTCTGCAATTGCATCTGGCGCCTCTACGGGGGATGATATTTTCTTCCGTCGCGTGAAAAACGTGCTCATGGAAGTTAACGATCGCTACGATGTTGTTGTGATTGATTGTCCTCCGCAACTTGGCTTCCTTACGCTCGGAGCCCTTTTCGCCGCGACAGGCCTTTTGATTACACTTCACCCTCAGATGCTTGATTTGGCGAGCTGCAACCAGTTTCTTGGCATGTCTTCCGATTTGATGGCCGTTATTGAAAACAATGGCGGTGAGATGAGCCTTGACTGGATGCGTTTCTTGGTCACGCGCCATAATCCGAACGACAGCCCTCAAACGCGCGTTGTTGGTTTGCTGCGGGCACTGTTCGGAGAAGACGTTTTGACCGCACCTGCACTGGAGTCCACTGCAGTGGCGAATGCGGGTCTTGAGAAAAAGTCTCTTTATGAGCTGGAACCGGGCGCAATTGGTCGCGAGACGTTGAAGCGTGCGCTGGAAAGCATTGATACCGTTAACAGCGAGATTGAAGAGCTGATGAGAACTTCATGGGGTCGCAAGCTATGAGCAAAGCCAAAGACCGGAAGAATGCGCTAGATAACCTTTTTGGCGGCGGAGGCATGGCTGGCATGGTGGCCGCCGGTGCCTCAGCGCGCCCTCGCCTTTCTTCTGGTGCCATCGGTGCTGCTGAGATTAATCTTATCCGTGATGAACGCGACAAGCTGCGCGTTGAGGTCGATGAGCTTACGGGCAAGCTTTCGACGTCTGTTGCTGTCGTCGAGTTGGATACGGCGAAGGTACAGCCCTCTTTTGTTCCGGATCGAATGGTTGTGGAGCATGACCCTGCCTTTGAAGCGCTGAAAGCATCAATCAAAGAGACAGGGCAACAAGTTCCGATCTTGGTGCGTCCGCACCCTTCTGAAGCCGATAGTTTCCAGATCGCTTATGGCCACCGTCGTTGGCGGGCCTGCCGTGAACTGGGAATGCCGGTGCGAGGGGTTGTCCGCGAACTCACTGATGAAGAACTTTTGATTGCTCAGGGTCAGGAAAACCATGAGCGCAAGGATCTGAGTTTCATAGAAACCTGCCTTTTCGTGCTGCGCCTTTCCTCGGACTATCCGCAATCCGTTATCTGCAAGGCCATCAACAAGGACAAATCACTTGTCTCGAAGTACCGAAAGCTAGCGGCAACCATGCCGGAGGACTTCCTTGTTCGTATTGGTCCCGCACCCAAGATTGGCCGCCCGCGCTGGGAAGAACTCGCTGGTTACTTCCATGAGGATGGGTCGCTGAGCCCAGGTCATCAGAAGGCCGTAGAGTGGTTGTTTGCCTCCGAGGCTTTTGGGGAACTGGATAGCGATGAGCGTTTCATCTCCATTTTGGAAGCGTTGAGCGAAACCCCGTCGGAGGCTCAAACGCCATCTGAGCAGAGCAAGGCGCAAACGTCACCGATAACGGATGTCTCCTCGTCATCGCGCAAAGGGTGGTTTGGCGAAAAACGCGTTGCTTTCAAGCAAGGACCTAAAGCGACCAGCTTCACCGTTGATCACCGCGCCCACCCTCTTCTGGCGTCCTATTTGATGGAGCGAATGGAGGAGCTGGTTCGGCAGTTCGAGGAAGAGCATGGGGAGGAGGGTCAGTGATGAGGTAGGCCAGAAATAGAAAAGGCCTTGCTGACGGCAATCAGCAAGACCTAAATCTATAACCCAAACAGGTGAGCCACCTGGTCAGGATCATCCTTAGCAAGAGCATCCTACGACAATGTGGCGGCGCGAATCAAGGGACGAATATCCCTTGAAAGGACTAAGTGCGCCTTTCAGCCGGTTTGATTCCCATTATCCCCACGGTTTATCCGTCAGGACGCGGTTGCATTTGCTTCCGTGAATGGATCTGTCATGCGAACTCATGCAGTTGCTTCGTTTAGGAAGCTTACTCCCGGTATGTTGGCCTCTCAGCGGCTGGCTATGGCCAATGACATTGTTGAAACGACCAAGGCTGAGGTTGCGCTCGCGTTGAAGAAGTCGGCCCCTGCCCTCGGGATTGATGGAACGACCTACCATGTACTCGATATTCTCATTGGCCTGACCAAGGCAGATGACTGGAAGACTGACCGCCGGCCTCTCGTTGCGATCTCAAATGAGAAACTTGCGGAATATGTGTGCCGTTCCAAACGCACGGTTGTCAGATGCCTTAAGAAGCTCGTCGAGGCTGGCGTGCTTGCCTACCGGGACAGTTCCACAGGCCGGCGGTTTATCTATCGCAATGACACCACTGGCGAAATTGATCGGGGCTATGGCCTGGACTTCTCTCCTGCACGCCAACGTGTTGCGGAACTCAAGAGAATTGCGGCAGAGTTCGCTGCCCGGTTGAAAGCGGAGCAAGAGGCCAAGCGCAGTGTAAACCGGTTGTCCCGTGCTATTCAGGACATGCTGGATCTGGGCGTTGGTGATGCCAATCTGGCGATAGAGTTTGCCCAGTCCTTGGCAGAAGCCATGTCTCGGCCATGCCATGTCCTGGAGAGGGCAGAGATCCTGCAAAGCCTTTATGAGCAGCTCTTGGAGGCATTGGCAACAGATGGAAGTGATGGGATTTTTAAAGAAATGCCACCCGAGGGTGACATCACTGTCACTCCATATAATAATACAAACCCTCAAAACTCTATAGATAGTAAAAAAAGGACATCGGCTCACGCCGATGACATCGAAACCAACGCCTCCGGCGATAATGCTCCTGAAAAGGAGCAAATCAGCAAACTGCGTGCCGCCTCACGATCTCCGCTAAAAGAAGGATCCGCTGTTGGCTTTACTGGCGTTAGCCAACAGGGAGAGCTGAACCCGCAACTCTCAGCAGTCTCCATTGGCTTGGTTGAGTTGGCAACGGCGAACCTTCAAGAAACCCTTGGGGTGAAGTTTACAAGCTGGGCAAGGCTGGTTGCGTCGGCCGAGCAAACATGTCTGCTAGTTGGCTTGTCTTTAAGTGGCTGGAACTCCGCCGTCTCTAGGGTTGGCGACAAGATGGCGGCGACAGTTCTTGCGGTGACTGCCGAGAAAGCCTTGCGCGATCCGGAAGCGATTTCCAGCCCTGGTGGCTATTTCCGCGCCTGTATTGACCGAGCAATTGATGGAAAGTTGCTGCTGCATAAATCGCTTTACGGACTGGCTGAGAGCTAAGGGTTGGCATGCCAGGCATTGGTATGGTGCAAACTCGCATGAACTCGGATTTAAGCCGATTTTGGATCTTTAGCTTCCCACTTGGTGTGTCTGGGTGTCAGGTTTAGTCCTGGGAACGTTAAGGGCAAAGGCAGTTTGCCGGGTATGCAATTGGCTCGCTGCCGCGCGGTCCGGCCTTACGAATGCGAATGCTTGATCCCTGCTTCGTCTTTCTGCGAAGCCGGTCAAGTCGTCTTACGGGGCAGGAAGCCCGATATAGATTTCCTGCGGATCGGTTTGGCACACAAGAGCTACAGAGCCGAAGCTGGAATTTTATGTGATACCATTTTTGAAAGCCGCGGTCCGTGGGCTTCAAAAATTCTGAGAGCAGATACGCTGTCCGAAGACGCTGATTACGACAGCATAGCTTCTAAGGCCCAATAAAAAATCCAGACAGAGAGCCATAATTTAACTCTCTGTCTGGATTTTTTCCGGGAGGTCCCCTCCCCTGCCCTTGCTAGTATTTTGCAGTCACTTCGCTGTTATCACCGACAGCAAGATCGTATGAAGTTCGTGTTCGGTTGGCATAGCGGACAAGTGCAAGCATCAAAGGCACTTCAACAAGAACACCAACGATGGTGGCCAATGCTGCTCCCGAATGCACACCAAAAAGAGCAATGGCTACAGCCACGGCCAACTCGAAGAAATTGGAGGCACCGATCATTGCGCCGGGCGCGGCGATGTTATGCGGTTGGCGCCAACGCTCCATCCACTTGTAAGTAAGGTAGAAAATTAGGACTGTTTGAATGATCAGCGGTATTGCGATCAGTACGATGTCGGTTGGGTTGCTAAGAATGTTATCGGCTTGCAGTCCGAACAGGATAAACACGGTCGCGACCAATCCGAAGATGGAAAGAGGCTTCAGGCTCACTGTGAACCTTTGGATTGCGGCTTCCGTTTTTAACAACTGTCGTGTTAGCACCCCTGCCCCGAGCGGCAGAACCACAAACAGGAAAACAGAGATTATCAGGAGATCCCAAGGAACAAAGATTTCGGAGAGGCCAAGAAGCAGTGCCGTGATTGGAGCAAATGCGAAAAGCATGATCAAATCATTCACAGCGACCTGGGTTACGGTATATCCAGGATTGCCTTTTGTAAGGTAACTCCAGACGAACACCATTGCTGTACACGGTGCAACCCCAAGCAAAATCATTCCAGCGATGTAGGCGTCTGCGGTTTCCGTTTCGATGAGACCTGCATACACAAAGCGCATGAAGACGATTGCCAGCAACGCCATGCTGAATGGCTTGATCAACCAGTTCATTATGATTGTGATCATCAGCCCTTGCGGCTGGCGAAAGCAGTTTCTGACCTCCGTGAATTTCACCGCAATCATCATCGGATAGATCATGAGCCATATGAGAATGGTAATCACGAGGTTGATACCGTAGATCTCAGTAGCGGCGATCCAGGCGAACAAACTGGGAAGCATGGCGTTTGCGGCTACACCGCTCACCATGGCCAGCGCGACCCATACGGTCAGGTATCTTTCAAATAGAGACATGTCACTCTCCATTAATCGTCGATAGACGATGTAAATGGGCAAATTTTTAGCCTAAGGCATCCGCAAGAAGGTGTTGGTAACGCTTTAACTTGGCCTCGTTGACGGAGTAGCACACTTTGGGTCGCTGGTTCTCTGCGTCTACCAAACCAGCTTCTTTCAAAATCCGGATATGTTCAGATACGGTGGATTGCGCCAGCCCAAGTGCGGACACCAGATCCTGCCCTACACAACCGCTCTGCGCCAACATTATGCGAATGAGTTTCACCCGCGCAGGATGGGACAGCGCCTTGCATAAGGTGGCCAGCTCTTGATCCAGCAATGGTTGATCCAACACAGGAACTATGGTTGGACAGCAAACTTGGTCTGACACTCTAGCTACTTCCTATATCGTCGATAGACGATTAATGTCACACCGCGCCCACGAGGTCAACTTCTTATTCCTAGTAGAGACGAGGCGCCCGGCCCTAAGCGAACGAGCTATGATGCTTTGTCCGCCCCACGCTCACGGGCTTGGAAATGATACTCATGGTTTGGCTTCATACCGGTGGCGGAAGCCAAGCGATTGCTCATATTGAAGAAACTCGCAACCTCGCATATGTCCCAGATATCTTCCTCTGAAAAGCCGTAGTTACGGAGAAGGTCGCGATCATGAGCGGTAAGTTCCGCGCTTTTCGTTGTTAACTTCATGGCAAAATCGAGCATTGCCCGTTGTCGGTCGGTAACATCTGCGTACCGATAATTTAGGGTAATCGCTTCACCCAAAACTGGATCTCCGGTGTATTGGCGCAGTGCGGCCCCATGTGCAACTTGGCAGTACCAGCAGTCGTTTGCAGATGAAACCACGACGGCGATCATTTCTCTTTCTTTCTTCGTAAGCCCTGAGTCCCCGAGCATGAGCTCGTTATAGTATTGGGAGAATACGCGAAGCTTCTCCGGTCGGTGGGCATAGGAAACAAGCACATTTGGGATCAGGCCAAGCTTTGCCTGGCACTTTGAAAACAAGATGGCTATGTCTTCAGGCAGATCAATTGGTAGGTATAGGTCCAGCTCAACTGGTGCTTTCTTTGGCATGTGCCCTCCCCTCTTGCGGTGTCTTCCACCTTAAGGGTAGCACAACCATAGACATCCTTGTTCTACCTACATCGGCCTAGTGAAAGGCGTGTTGACAGCTGTCAACTGCCCTCACCTGTCTCGGCCAAGACAGCACTCCCATCTACGCGTTGACAGCTGTCAACTTGCTCGCGGATCTGCTGTTGCTAGCCATACAGAATGGCTTATAGCTAGGCCATGCATTTCAGAAACTACATTCAAGGGGCAAATATGGCGGACGAACTTAACAAGCAACTCATTTCCAATTTCTTCCGATACTTGAAGATCTCAAGCCAGAGTGATCCGCGCGCCAACACAACCCCCTCTTCATCTGGGCAATGGGAAATCGCTCGTTGCCTCGAAGTCGAGCTGAAAGCAATTGGGCTTAAAAATATCAGGCTCTCAGAGGAGTGCATCCTTACAGCCTATTTGCCCGGCACTGTTCAGGGCGTTGATAAAGTCGGGTTTTGCGCGCATATGGATACCGTAGACGTTTCATTGTCTCCTCACGTTCGTCCGCAAATTCTGACGTATGTTGGTAGAGATCTTTGCCTGAATTCAGAACAGAACATTTGGTTTAAAGCCGCGGAGCATCCGGAAGCGGCGCCCTACGTCGGCCAAGAGATCATCTTTTCAGATGGAACGAGTGTGCTCGGTGCCGACAACAAATCCGCGATAGCCATCATTATGACTTTGTTGAAAGAACTTTCCGAGACGGGAGAGCCTCACGGAGATATCTACATCGCATTTGTTCCAGACGAGGAAATCGGATTGGTCGGATCAAAGCGAATGGACCTATCTGACTTCCCAGTCGAGTATGCGTACACAATTGACGGCGGAGAAATTGGAGAGGTCGTTTACGAGACATTCAATGCCGCATCAGTCACTGTAACTATCGAAGGCGTGACCGCCCACCCAATGACGGCGAAGGGTGTATTGGTTAACCCCATCCTGGTGGCGCAAGATTTTATCGCTAAGTTCGATAGAAAACAGACGCCCGAGGAAACAGAGGGCCGTGAAGGTTTCTGGTGGTTCGGAGGTGTTTCTGGAAATCAGAACAGCTGTCAACTTCAGATGAATATCCGGGATCACGATCTGTCCGAATTCAAGCGCCGAAAGGAGTTTGTCCTTGCTGCAGTTGAAGAGCTCAAAGCTGAATATCCGCGGGCGAACATCACGTGCAAACTAACAGATGTCTATGGAAACATTTCTAACTCGGTAAAGCCAAGTCATCGCGCGATTGCGCAAATTTATGAGGCGATGGAAGCTGTCGGTGTGGCGCCGAAAACCATAGCCATGCGCGGCGGGACGGATGGTTCAGCCCTCGCTGAAAAGGGCTTGGTTGTGCCGAACTACTTCACTGGTGGGCACAACTTTCACTCTCGCTTTGAGTTTTTACCAGTGCCAGCGTTCCGCGCAGCCTATGATGTGACGAGAAAGATCGTTGATATTGTGGCTCAGCGAGCGCGGTAGCAAGCAAATAGGTTGAAGTATGCCTGCCGGTCCTGAAGATGAAGACCGGCAGGCTGCCGACAATCAGATGCGTTCAGGGGTGTGCTTTCGGAGTTCCGCTCTAGCAATCTGGCGTCGGTGTACAGCGTCCGGTCCATCGGCAAACCGAAGGGTTCGAAGGTTTGTCCATTGTTGCGCAAGTGTTGTGTCTTGGCTAATGCCCTTGGCACCCAGCAGCTGCATGGCTTCATCCGTAACCTTCAGTGCCATGCGCGGTGCGACTACCTTGATATGGCTGATCCAAATGGCAGCTTCTTTGGGTGTTGCGTGATCCATCATCCATGCAGCTTTGAGGCAGAGAAGCCGTGCCTGTTCAATTTCCATGCGGCATTCGGCAATAATGTCGTGGTTTGCTCCAAGCTGGTGCAGAGGCTTGCCAAATGCTTCGCGGGTGAGGGCGCGTTTGCACAGGGTCTCAAGAGCGGCTTCTGCCAGGCCAATTGCACGCATGCAGTGGTGAATGCGGCCCGGTCCAAGGCGCCCTTGAGCGACTTC
This sequence comes from Pseudovibrio exalbescens, assembly GCF_028737195.1. GTDB lineage: Bacteria > Pseudomonadota > Alphaproteobacteria > Rhizobiales > Stappiaceae > Pseudovibrio > Pseudovibrio zosterae. The sequence continues at coordinate 266,984 of NZ_JAQZAJ010000006.1, forward strand.
AAATCCAGCGCCTTCCTCCAACAACATGTTTTCAGCTGGAACACGAACCTCTTCAAATCGAATGTGCATGTGTCCATGCGGCGCGTCATCGTGGCCGAACACCTCCATTGGCCTCAGCTTCGTAATGCCCGGCGTATCAGACGGGACAACGATCATCGAATGTTGCCGATGCTTTCCGCTGTCCGTCGGTGTATGGACCATGACAATGTAAACTGCGCAGCGGGGATCGCCGGCGCCGGAGGCCCACCATTTCTCGCCGTTTAAAACATAGCTATCCCCATCTCGGATGCAGGACATGCGCAAGTTCGTTGCGTCAGAAGAGCCAACATCCGGCTCTGTCATCAGATATGCAGAGCGGATTTGTCCATTTAGAAGGGGCGTAAGCCAACGCTCCTTGAGGGCAGGGGTGCCATAGCGTTCCAGAACCTCCATATTGCCCGTGTCCGGCGCATTGCAGTTGAACACTTCTGGGCCCAGCCGAGACTTTCCCATCTCCTCTGCCAGGTATGCATACTCCACGGTGGTCAGTCCGTAGCCTCTTTCCGAATCAGTAAGCCAGAAGTTCCAAAGGCCGCGCTCTCTGGCCTTTGCCTTTAGCCCCTCAAGGATTTCGGTCTGTCTTGCTGTGAAGGTCCAGCGTCCTTCGCGTGGCACTTCATCGAAGTACTCTTGCTCAAGCGGAAGAACCTCGTCCTGTATCATTTCGGAAATCATTGCAATCAAAGGTTTAACTTTGTCACTGGCACCTAGATCCATGGCAGCTGGCATAATGTTTTTCTCCCTGAAATCGATGAATAAATGGTCCTGCGAAGCGGTCTCAAGTCTCTCCCAAGCTCGATGAAACCTACTCGTAAGGATGGTCAGGCTGCGCCAGTTTCCCCTTTACAAGCTGAGGTATACGCAAACATACTACTGAGTATGTTTTTTATGTCCCGGAAGGTCAAGTAAGTTGGACCTCTGATGTAAGCCAGAAATTTCTGTGGCATTACTACAGGTAGCTTGAACCACAACCTGACGGGGCAATCTGGGAGGAGGATCACTTGAGTTACCTTGAAGATCTGTTCAGTGTCTCGGGAAAGGTCGCCCTTGTGACCGGTGGTGGGACTGGCATCGGATACATGATTGCGTCAGCGCTGGCTCATGGAGGGGCGCGGGTTTTAATCTGTTCTCGCAAGCTTGATGCGGTTGAGGAGGCTGCGAAGCGCATCAATGGGGAAGACCCAAGGGGCGTTGTCGAAGCGCTTCAAGCAGATGTGTCATCAGAGCAAAGCGTTGAAGCTCTGGTCGCGGAGGTGCGCGGTCGTACGGATAAGTTGGATATACTCGTCAACAATGCAGGTGTCACATGGGGGGAGCGGCTCGAAAAGTTTCCCTTCGAGGCCTGGCAGAAGGTGATGGACGTTAATGTTGCTGGTCTTTTTCACCTGACGCGCTGCCTCTTGCCGCTTTTGAAGGCGTCGGCAACAGGGGATGAACCTGCCCGCGTTATCAATCTTGGGTCGGTCATGGGATCAACCCCCATTGGCGATGGCGCATATTCCTACGCGGCCTCAAAGGCTGCGGTACACCATCTGACCCAAATCCTGGCTAAGGAGTTGGCAGCTGATCGCATTACGGTCAATGCCTTTGCACCGGGTCCGTTTCAGTCGAAAATGACGCGCTTTGCTACGGGCACAGAGCAAAAAGCAGCGCGAGTGGGAGAGAATGTCCCGCTTGGCCGCATTGGAAGGCCTGAAGATGTTGGCGGTGCTGCGTTGTTCTTGTGCAGCAAAGCGGGGTCATATGTAACCGGCGCCGTGCTGCCTCTGTGTGGTGGCATTCACGTGGCAACGGGCACGAGCCTGTTTGATATGAGTTGAGGGGCTATGAACGTAACTCTCGACCAACTCAAACAAACCATAGGCGCCGAGCTGCAACCATCCAGTTGGATTACGGTGGACCAAGAGATGATATCCAATTTCGGACATCTCACCATGGACACGCAATTCATTCATATGGATCCGGAACGGGCGGTAGTGGAAACTCCCTTTGGGGGAACCATCGCACATGGTTTCCTCAGTCTTTCACTGGCGAGCAAGATGGCCATGGAAGTCCTGCCGCGTCTCCTCGGCCAATCCATGGGCGTCAACTATGGCTTTGACAAAATTCGTTTTTTGAGCCCGGTCGCAAGTGGCAAGCGCATTCGTGGCTGGTTCATGCTTTCATCGGTAACGCCCAAAGGCAAAGAGCGGGTTTTGCTTTCCCACCATTTCAAGATTGAAATTGAAGGCGCTGAGACGCCTGCTCTGATTGGTGACTGGCTAACCCTGATTTATTTTGAAGAGGCAATTTCATGACTTTCGATTTTTCTGGAAAAACAGCAGTAATTACAGGCGCAGGTGGCGGTCTGGGCCGCGCCTATGCATTGGCGCTTGCCGCGCGCGGCGCAAATGTGGTGGTCAATGACCTTGGCGGTGCCGTGGATGGGCAGGGCCGCTCTTCCTCCGCGGCCGAAGCCGTCTGCGCGGAGATAGAGGCTCTGGGCGCTAAGGCGATTGCAAATGGCGCAGATGTCTCCAACGCTGATGAAGTCGCGGCGATGGTGAAGGCAGCTGTCGATGCCTTCGGTCGGGTCGATATCCTCATCAACAACGCTGGCATCTTGCGTGACAAGTCCTTTCACAAAATGGAAATGGCTGACTGGGACAAGGTCATTGCCGTTCATCTTACCGGCGCTGCGGTTTGCACCAAAGCAGTTTGGCCGCTTATGCGGGAGCAGGGGTATGGCCGCGTGGTCATGACGACGTCTCCCTCCGGCCTTTGTGGCAACTTCGGGCAAGCGAACTACGGTGCCGCAAAAGCAGGCCTGTGGGGGCTCATGAACACGCTGGCGCTGGAAGGGGCGAAGTACAACATCCATACCAACTGCATCGCGCCTACGGCCGTTACGCGCATGACAGAGAACCTTATGGATCCCTCGGTGGTCGACATGCTCAGCCCTGAAAACATCGCTCCTGCGGTGGTTTTCCTGTGTTCTGAGGGGGCGCCCAACAAGACGGTCATGATGGCGGCGGGTGGGTCCTATTCAGTCGCGCGCATGGTGGAAACGCAGGGTCTGCACCTAGCGCAGGAGGATCGAACACCAGAAGGCATTGCAGCGCGGTTTGAGCGCATTTCAGATCTCTCGCAGGCCTATTCGTCGGCTTCCGCCTTCGATCATGTCGTGAACATCATGAAGGCGCCACGCAATGGTTAGTCTCGGTACCACTCAGCCGGAGAGGGGGCGGCCATGGCAGGACTAGTGCATAGCTATGATGCGGTGCAGCTGGAGCGTTATCTGGCTGACCATGTGCCCGGTTTCACGACGCTGGACGGCTTTGAAAAGTTCGCTGGCGGGCAGTCAAACCCCACCTACAAGGTGACTTCGGGTGAGCGCACCTTTGTTCTCAGAGCCAAACCGCCGGGCGATCTGTTGGCCTCAGCCCATCAAGTCGACCGCGAATACCGCGTCCTGTCCGCGCTGGAAAATACGGATGTGCCAGTGCCGCGTACCTATCACCTCTCTGGTGAACAATCGCCCCTTGGCGCGCAGTTCTTTGTAATGGAGTTTCTGGATGGGCGGATTTTCTGGGATCCCGCGCTGCCAGAGCTGCAACGCGAAGACCGCCGTCCTTTGTTCTCAGCCATGAACCGCACCCTGGCCGCGTTGCATGAAGTGCAGCCGGAAGCCGTCGGTTTGGCGAATTACGGCAAGCCGGGGAACTATTTCGAGCGTCAGACCGATCGTTGGGTCCGTCAGTATCGTGCCAGCGAGACCGACCCCCAACCGGACCTGGAAGCGGTCATTGCGTGGTTACAGGCCAATATGGTTTCCGATGATGGGCAAGTGTCACTGGTTCATGGGGATTTCCGATTGGACAATCTGATGTTCGCACCCGGTCGGCCTGAGGTCATCGGGGTACTGGACTGGGAACTGTCTACCTTGGGGCATCCGCTCGCAGATCTTGCCTATCAGTGCATGCAGTGGCGACTGCCCAATAAGGGGATGTTGCGGGGGCTTGCAGGCATAGACAGGGCGTCGCAAGGCCTGCCAAGCGAGCGGGAATACGTCGCCGAATACTGCCAGCGCCGGGGGTGGTCTGGCGTTACCAATTGGAACTTCTATCTGGTCTTCAGCATGTTTCGGCTTGCGGCCATCGTGCAGGGTATCTTGCACAGGGCGGCAAACGGCACGGCTTCCAACCCGGGGACCATAGACCAATTCGGACCCGCGCTACGCCTACTGGGCAGCATGGCGCGGGATCTAACCGAAACACCCTCAGAGGTTCATCTCTGAGGGGCGGAACTTGAAAGCCCTTAAGTCTGGAGGGATAGGAATGCTTGCGGAAATGAATAAGTCTCAGCTCGAAATTCTGGAAGCTGCGGCAGATTGCTTTGCAAATTATGGTGCGGACGCGGTGTCTATTGACGATATTGCGCGGCATCTCCATGCCACAAAAGGTCGGATCTACCATCACTTCCGGTCCAAGTCAGAGCTTCTTTGTGCCGTGCGCATGCGCTCTGTGTCTCTGATGTTCGATCAGATCGCGCCCATCGTGGACAGCATCGACGACCCGCTGGAAGCCATGAAGAAAATGGCCTTCACCCACGTTCAGCTCATCTTGGGGCACCACAGTTTCCACCGTGTGGTCTCGGAGGATTTTCGGGTGTTCTTCAACCGTTCAACCACGCCGGATGAGCGTCGCCAGATTCAAGAGATCATCGACAAGCGTACAGCCTATGAAAACCTGTTCCGGGAAGTGCTGCGGAAGGGCATGAAGTCAGGCGTCTTTGCAGAGCGCCCGATTTCGTTGACCGTGCATAGCTTGATTACGCTGCTCAATAGCCCCTCGATCTGGTACAGCCCGCGTCCAAATCAGACGCAGGATGACCGTGATGTGATTGCGCGTGATCTGGCGCAGATGGCGCTTGGCGCGCTGGGTGTAAAGGACGCCTGACTGTGACCGTTGCGCGAGATTAATCGCGCAGTTCCGGGCAGCAGAACATCTCTCGTGCAGGCAGCAGTTCCAGTGCGGTATGGGCCAGGTCAATCATCGGGCGAAGGGGATAGGTCTGGTCCAGCCCACGGCATGCACGCACATGCTCCAGCGCCACCTCGAAGCTCGGGAATTCTGAGGCTTGGCAAAGATGCAGGTAGAGTGCAAGAACAGTGGCTGACCGGCTACGGCCGCCACGGCAGTGGATCAACACGTTCCCCTGCCGGTGAGGGGGGTAGTGGTCTTTGCCAGGGCTGGCCTGTCCAATAACGCCCGCAAGCGCAAATACACCCGAGAGCAAATGGTGGGCCGTGTTGCCGTTACCATCAATCAGGCCGATATGTGTGCGCCGCACCGCTACACCGTTCGGCAGCGTGAGCGGAAGCATCTCCACGTTGACGGCGAAGTTCATTGTGGATGTGATGCCTTCCCGCATTAGCAGTTCCGGATCACTCGCGGCCACCTTGTTGCCGATGAACAGGGAAATCGCCGGATAGCCCTTCAGATGGTAGACGGGAATGGCAACAGGCGTCAGGTCCTCTTTCTTCTCGTCGGAAAGTGGGGTTGTCAGGCTGTTGTCAGACATCAAGCGTCCTCTCATTGTGGCAGTCCGCGCTTGCCGGGGTCAGCGGAATTATACGGTCCCAACATAGCCGCTCTCCGAGCTTGGCCAAGAGTTTGGGGGCTTTATCCTTCTCAAGGAACGCTGGTACCACTTTTTGCGCCTGCGTCTCATCTGCCAACGCGACGATGTCCTTCATACGAGGATGTACGTTCCAGGGCAACCATTGGGCCTTTTTGGCGTCCAGCAATTGGCGGGCACGAGAGTTGTTTGGCACAAAACCCGTAAAGATGAAGCGAAAGCCGCTCGTCTCCCCATTCGCCAGAGCTTGGCTCAGCCCATAGTCTGCGTTTGGCCCTGTCGCCACGATCACGTCTAGGGGGCTGGCGCTGGTTTCGGCAAGGGGGGCCTGAAGAAGAGCCGCAAGCGACTGCCGCGCTTCAGGTCGTATCAACCCGCTGTTGGGGCGGCTCAAGTAGCGCAGTTCGCTAGCGATTTGAGCGTCGAGCTTTACCGGAAGACCCGCTTGGTGGAGCGCCAAGGCCATCTCAGGGCCCCGTCCGCCTGTTGGTACGCACAGAACAGCGCCCCCACGAGAGGCCTCTACAACGGCCTCGATTTGATCGCAAAGACTGTCGTTTCGGTCTCCATAAGAGGCATCGGCAATGACCACTTCTGCTCGTGGCGGCCTGTCGAATGGCAGAAGCGCGGATTCAACGCTGTGATCGCCCATGTAGAGAAGCCCATCGCCCGCATCCAAATGCAGCCAAAGCCCACCGGGGGCGTGCCCCGCCTGGCCAACGGTGAGTGTCGTACCACCCACACTTATTGCACCTTCAAGTGGCAACACGTGCCGGTTGGAGGCCGGTACAGGGGCGTCTTGCAGAAACGACCAGGTTGCAGCGCTGGCATAAACGCTGGGGTTGCCGAGCTGCGGGAGCAGCGACAACGCGCCTGCGTGGTCCACGTGGGCATGGCTGAGAACCACGGCCTCGATGGAATCGACACCGTGAAAATTAGGTAGAACACCCGGCTCTGGGCCTTCACCCAGATCCAGAAGAATCTGTTTCCCTTGGAGGTGAATCAGAAACGCAGCGGGCAACTTGCCACCCACGCCGCTGATTGCCGTCAGTTTAGGCACAACGAGCTCCGAGTTTTTTGAGATTGATTTAGCGTTGGCTGGCAATCCTTTAGCTCTCCAACATGTCGGTGCTGTGAACATGGCTATCATCAAACTGAATTCATGATTCACGGTTCTGTAAACTATCGATTCCTATTCTCGGCCTAGTCGAATTAAGAGGCTGTTCACCATGATTACAGATGATATCGAGGTCATCGATTACTCCAACAGTGTGGAGCACCTTCTGGCGCCGTTTGCAGGCGTCTTGGGTCAGGACTATGACGGCTATCGGGGCCACATTTATCGCAACCTGACGTATACGCTGCACTTTCTGGATGGTGATGAGACATTTCGACCAGAGATTGAAGCGGCGCTGGTTTATCATCACATCGGTCTGTGGACTCATGCGACCTTACACTACGTCAAACCGTCTTTGGAGCGATTTGGCCGTGATAGTCGGCGGTTTGGCTGGGATCTGGACAACATTCTGGTCTGGGACATCATCCAGTGGCATCATAAGTTGTTCTGGTACCGCGGTCCAAATGCTGACGTAATCAACGCCGTACGAAAGGCCGACTGGGTGGATGCATCGGGTGGGCGCATTCGCAAGGGGCTGTCTTCTGAGCAGGTGCGTTTGGTGCGGGATGCAATCCCGGAGGCTGGGTTTCAAAAGGCACTGCGACGTATGTCGCGCGAACTCAAGGGCGGAAACTGGGCCAATGACCTCATTTGGATGTGCTTGAAGGTTCAGAAGCTCTGAGTATTGGAAGAAGCCAATAGAACCGCCAGTCGAGATTTCATGTTGCGTGAAATGGATTCATGAATTTCGCCGGGAAACTGACGGGGCAAAGTAGTTTCCTGATTTGTGAGGGCTGCCTCCAGGGCATTTGCAACCTGCTCAAGCGCTTCCTCGAACAAGGCTTCGGGCAGGGTGGCGGCCCTCAGCGTTTCTTTGAAGTGACGCGCGTTGATACGGTCGAAACGATAGTGGTTTGAACGCCCTAGCGAGAGCGCAAGCTTCAGCTGTTTGCGCTCGATCATGCGAGCATCAACGCTCGGCTGGGCGCTGAGCACGTCATAGATCGGGGTAAGGCGATATCCGCCTCCTGGGCTGAGGAACACACTGAAATTCTTGGCGTGTCCATCTGTTGCAGCCATGAGCCAGAACACAAGCTGGGCCTTGATGAGCGTGAGCTGATCTTCCCGTGGCGTGTCGCTGCCCTTCAGAAGCCGCAGCATTTGGACAAGGCCCGGTCCGCCCTCTGCTTGATACTTGAGAGTGGGTGGAACAGATAGCGCCTGACAGAAGTCTTCCTGAGGCAAGCGTAGAAGGCGGCCATCTTTGGTGTGGCGACGGTCGAACCGCTCAATGACCAACGCGGTTCGCTCGCCAAAATGCTGTATTTCTACAGCTGGCACATGGAAACCGAGCTTTTCAAGCAGCGTCAGGCAGTAATATTCGTTTTCAACGCTGGTGGTGAGATCAATGCCGCCGGGCAGATGCCCGATTGCTGGCTTGAGAATGTGGGTGGTCGGTGTTGTGCCATGAGGCTGTTTCCAAACGCCGTCATGACGCAATAGCGCCGTCTTTTCTTGTGCCCCGGCCACTGAAATGCGGAAGTCCTGTTCGGTGGAAACGCCCAGTGGTACGCGGGCCAACCCATTGAGAAGACGTTCAATTTGCTCCTCCGATAGGGCCGAGCCATTGATGCGCGTCGTATCTGAGGGGGGCAGGTCTGTGTCCGGCCAAAACTGTAGGGCTCCCACGCAATCCCGGCCGATCTGGGTCAGCAAACTGTACGCATCGGTGCCGCGCGCGCCCACACGCTCGGCCACTTGTCGGCGAAGGAGTTCAGAATCTGGAAGCAAGTTCTCAAAGACCGCCGTGACCACTTCGCCCGTGTAGGCGTCAGGCCGCAGCGGAAGGGACAAAGAGATGGCGAAACGGTGGGGCCAGTCCAACCATTCAGCATCGTAAGTGAATGAAACAGAACCGCTTTTTGCTTTGTAGAGCGTTCCAACCATTCGGTTGTTCAAGAGCACTTTCAAGGGCTTATAGGCAGGTTTGCGGCCCATTAGAACAGATCCTCAATGGCGTCCATGCTGCCCTTTGAGCGGGTCGCCACCTGCAGCTCCAGATTCAGCGCTGCGAGGACCGATAGCAGCGTCTCCAACCTCAAGGCGGCGTGACCGGTTTCAATCTGAGATATGGTGCCTTGACGCACGCCGACACGTTGCGCAAGCGCATTTTGGCTAAGATTTTGGGCCTTTCGGGCATTCCTGATCACTGTTCCCAGTTGTTCTGGGGTGCGGGCGGGCGCGTTCATGGATCGGTCCTATACGCTGATCGATATAAATTCATATTATACAGTGTGGCGTATAATGTCAATTTATCGAATGTGGCGTATAGGCTTATCCAGATTGAAGCGGAGGAATGCCCAGAAGCAAAATCGGCGCACCATACAGCCCTGAAACGCCGGAGCGCCCTGAACAGAGGGGCTGCCAACATGGGATCGCCTGCGATAAGGCGCCGGAGTTATTCCCCCAGAAAAGGACCGTTTGCTGTTTTAGCGGCGAAACTTATCCCTCATCAAGGACGTGACAAGAAAACTCGGTGCCCTGCGGCCAGCTGACCAAGGCATTGTCGCCCTTGATCCAAAACTGCACGCCAAAGTCGGCCACATATCGCGCGCCGGACCCGGAGACTTGCAACAGCCCCACCGTGACTTCCTCGCCGCGTTCCAACCGTACACCCGGCTTCAACGAGTTGTAAAAGCTTGCAGAAATGCGCCGAGGCGGTTCACCGTCACAGGCATAAGTGACCGCGTTCACTAGAGGTGCAAGGCTGTAGAGCACCTCAAGCGTGGAGAGACGATCTTCATAGGCAGTCTGGACGCAGGCTTTGATGTCCTCTGCTTTCCAGCAGTCGTTTCGGCCCTTTATCCACCCACGCTGGGTCGCTTGCCACTGGTTCACAATGGCTTTTTCCCCTTTTGCGGCCAACGTTTGCTCCTGCTGAGCCACTGTCTTCCAAAGATCGCTCAGCTTCAGATCGAGCGCTGCCAGCTCGCCGTCTTCACAGATAATGGATTCAACTTCGCCAGAGGCCTGTTGGCAGTCAAAGGAAGGTTCCAGCGCCATACTTGTTCCCGTTTGTGCGCCAAGTGTGAGGAGCATAGTGCAAAGCAAGGGGAGGGGGTGTCTCATGGCATTTCTCCTCGGGGGCGAGAGGGTGGTCGTATGGGGGCTTTGTCACAGCGCGGCAGTGCTTGGCCGGTGTGCTAACGTGTTCTTCTTGCTGATTAAAAGTGGGCCGTGGCTTTTCCATGGCGAAGGGGGTATCACTTGGACGCAGTTGAGCATACCGGCGAATATGGGGGATTTGCGAAGATGACTAAGATTGTCTTTCTGGACAGGGGAACAATTGGACCAACGGTCACAATTAATCACCCTTCCTTTGCGCATTCTTGGGAGGAGTTTGAGCAAACAGCACCGGACCAGGTCGTCCAACGGTTGAAGGGGGCAGAGATTGCCATCACCAACAAGGTGCCAATTCGCGCAGATCATCTCGAACACCTTCCTGACCTCAAGATGATCGCCGTAGCTGCAACCGGCTATAACATTCTCGATGTAGCGGCGTGCCGGGCTCATGGTGCGGTTGCGTCGAATGTGCGTCGGTATGCACAAAAGACGGTTCCTGAGCACGTTTTTGCGTTGATTTTTGCACTGCGACGCAATCTGGTCGGCTACCGGCAGGATGTCATCGATGGGGTCTGGCAAAAATCCGGACAGTTCTGTTTTTTCACTCACCCCATCAAAGATCTGTCTGGCTCTCGGCTTGGCATCATTGGCGGCGGTGCGCTTGGGGAGGCGACAGGTGCCATCGGCAGGGCGCTTGGAATGGAAGTCGTCTACGCCGGGAGGAAAGGGGGACAAGTTTCAAAGCCGGGCTATCTGCCCTTTGAAGAGGTCCTGGCCACGAGTGATGTATTGAGCCTGCATTGTCCGTTGACCCCGGAAACGGAAGGTTTGATCTCCTTGGCTGAGTTCGAGCAGATGGCGCAGCGCCCGCTGTTGATCAATACGGCGCGGGGTGGGCTGGTTGATGAGGCGGCCCTCGTAGAGGCGCTGAACAGAGGGCTGATTGCCGGTGCCGGTTTTGACGTGCTTACCAGCGAGCCCCCTGCAAGTGACAATCCGCTCATGAAAATTGCTAAGCGCCCGAATGTGATCATCACGCCCCATGTGGCGTGGGCCTCTGAGGAGGCCATGCAAACCCTGTGGGACCAGCTGATCGGGCACATCGAGAACTACAAGCGTGGGCACCCGACCAATGTCATCACTTGAGTATGAGTGCTACATGTGATCGTGGTAGTGCAGGCTGTCGTCAGGAGCCTGTGCCCGATCGGTCATGCCGTAGTCGCGCAGTACATGAGCAACCCGCAGACGATAGCCCTTGAAAATGCCATTGCGCCCGCGGGCCTGCGAGATCCGGTGGGCGGTTTTGTTCCGCCATTCCTTGACGGCGGCTTCGTCGCGAAAGAAGGACAAGGACAGAATTTTGTTTTCGTTGGTGAGGCTTTGAAACCTCTCGACGGACAAAAAACCATCCACCCGCTCCAGCTCCTCTCGCAGCAGCTTTGCAATCTCCATGTAGGCTGTTTTCTGGCCGGGCTCTGGCTCCACCTCAAAAATAACGGCGATCATGGCTGTCCCTCCCTGCATTTTGTGGCTAAATTGTATACTGATGTATTCAATAATCATATTAGCCAGCTTGGAGGGCAAGTATATGGCAATATTGGCGCTGGACCATGTGCAGATTGCGATCCCTGAAAATCAGGAGGACGCCGCCCGCAAATTCTACATTGACCTTCTGGGCTTTGAAGAAGTCGAAAAGCCGCTTGTCCTGAAGGAACGAGGTGGGCTTTGGCTTCGTGCAGGAAAGGTGAACCTACATCTGGGCGCGGATGAGAGGTTCCAGCCCGACTTGAAAGCGCACCCGGCGTTTCTATGCGATGATCTCAGCACTTTGCAGAAGGCGTTGGCAGCGAGTGGTTACCCGATGCAGCATGATGCGCACCTGAAAGGCTATGACCGTTTCTTTACAGAGGATCCTTGGGGCAATCGTATTGAGTTGATGTCGCGTACGACATAGCGAACAATGTTGACATTAAAACGAACGTGTGTGCACTTTATCGAACGATTTGTTGAGTGGAGTGCCCCCTATGGTTTTGGAACAATCGGATTTCAGCGAGGCGCGGAAGGGGTTTATCGAGATAACGCCTCTTGCTGTCGGCGTTGGCTTCTACGGTTTGGCGTTCGGTCTACTGGCCGCTCAAGCGGGGCTGTCGAGCCTTGAAGTTGGCTTCATGGGCACATTCGTGTTTGCGGGATCGGCGCAGATTGTGGCGGTGGAGCGTCTGATGGCCGGTGCCGGGGCGGCGGCCGCAATCATTGCAGGTCTTGCGTTGAACCTTCGGTTGCTGCTGATTACGGCTTCTGTCAGCAACGTTTTTTCTCAAAGGCCACTGTGGCAACTGGTGCTTGGGCTGCATCTGACCACCGATGAGAACTGGGCCATGATGTTGGCGCGGCAAAAGCGCGGTGGTGCCTCGGGCTATTGGTATCTGGTTGGCGGCGGATTGGCACTACTTTTGATCTGGTTGGTTTCCACCGTGGCTGGCGTCGTTGTGGCAACGTCCATTCCATCCCCCAAAGCGTTGGGCCTCGACTTTGCCTTCACAGCGGCGTTCATCGCGATTGCGCGCTCACTCTGGCGCGGGCCGCAGGATCTGTTGCCATGGCTATGCGTGGTGGCCGTTGTTGTGCTTGGGCTTTATTCCGGTGTCTTGAGCGAGACGTGGGTGTTGATCGTCGCAGCGCTGGCAGGAACAACAGTGGCGGGAGTGCGCAGATGAGCGAGACATGGCTGGTCATCGTCGGGCTTGCTGCGCTGACGTTTCTCATTCGCTTCTGTGGCTGGGCACTGGGGCAGCGGTTGCCGCAGACAGGCTTTTGGGCACGGTTTCTTTCTGCGCTGCCCGGGTGCCTGATTGTGGCGCTGGTGGCTCTGTTTACTGTGAAAGGCGAGAGCGCTGAGCTGATCGCCAGTGGAATTGCAGTTATGGTGGCGCTTTTTACGCGCAGTTTGCCCGCTACCATGGCCATTGGCATCGTGGCGATTTGGGCGCTACGCACTTACGCCTGATGGCCGCTGCAAACAGACGCTTTTATTAGGGATTGGAAGAATGGACATGAGCAAAAGCGCGAAAAAGGCCATGACGGCGGCCATTGCCGCTGCGATTACCCGCGAGCGAACCAAGGCTGGCCTGTCCCTTTCTGCGCTTGCTGCCAAAGCGGGACTGTCAAAATCAACGCTGTCGCAGTTGGAAGCGGGCGGTGGGAACCCGAGTGTCGAGACCTTGTGGGCGATCGCGACGGCCCTTGGCATTCCGTTCAGCTTCTTGTTTGAAGCGCCACCGGCACGAACGACTTTGATCCGTGCCGGAGAGGGCAAGCGCATTGAGGCGGAAAGCTCAGCGTTTCAAGCCGTGCTTCTGGCTTCTTGCGCACCGCAGACACGCCACGACATTTATCAGGTGGCGCTTTCTGCTGGGAAGCCTCAATGCAACAAGGCCCATCCACGCGGAACGCTGGAGCACCTGATCGTGATGGAAGGGGAGGTGCGGGCCGGACCAAAAGGTGCTGAAGAGGTGCTGCAGCAAGGCGATTACTACGCGTTCCCCGGAGATGAGCCACACCTTTATGAGGCCCTAAGCCCTCATGCCCGCATCATGCTGGTCATGGAGAGTGGGGCGTGACATTGCTCAAGGAGCAATGAGCATATTGCGGTGATGATCTAGCTTGCCCAAATAGTAATGTTATGAAAAGCTTCAGGAGATCTTGGGCTTGATGAGACTTGTGTACGCTGTAAGGTAGCTGATTGTTGCGAACGGGATGAGTTGCGCCGATGGGTTTTCTATTGGACGCAACGACATCAGGCGTCAGCGAACAATAATATAATTTTGTTATCCGCTTGTTTGCGATGTCTGTGACAATCGTGGGGTTAGATGAAAGGAGGAGGCTATGAGCAAAAAGACGAAAAAACCGGTTTGTCGGAGTGCAGTCGATGGTAAAACTGCAGCGCTTGGCTTTCTCTCTACTTCATTGGTTGTTGTTCCTCCGGTTGGTGGAAAGCCATTAGCGCGGGGCGCAAGCTTAAATGCAGCTTGGAGTAGAACTGGTGGTTATCTACAGTCGGCTACGCGTTCCATGAAGAGCGCCTTGAAACATGGATGAAGCGCGTCGACCAGATCGCAAAGACGTAACCCGCGCGCTGGAGGTCTTGGCCAGGGAGTCTGCAGACAGCACAATTCCCAAAAAACAGATTGCGCAGTTTGCATCGAAGTTTGCGAAAAAGTTGGTTGAACATGAGGATGGTTCTATCCTCCTCGCTCAGCATGAAGAGACCCGCATGCATTCTGGGCCGCTTCCTTCTCCCGAAACTTTGGCAGAGTATGAACGTGTGCACCCGGGCCTTGTTGAGCGCATCATCAAGATGGCTGAACTGGAGCAAGAAGAATACTTGCGCTCTCACAAGAGACAACAGGATGCTGATAATCGTTTCCGATTAATCTCGTATTCCGGTGGACTGGCTGCGCTTTTGATCATTTTGGCTACTGGAGCCGGTTTGGCCTACTTAGGGCATGATGCCGTTGCAGGGGTGCTGTTTGGAGCTACCTTTGCAGGTGTCATTGGTTACTTCGTCAACGCATATAAAGCCGGAGGCTAGGCGCTCGGGCTTCCAGCGCTTGAACTCTCGCCACGACTGTTCTTGTTTCAACCAGCATGCGATAGAATCTTGTACATGAACGTTGTTGCGTCGAGGCGGTCGCTGTCCGGGGCTTTGGCGAAGTTTGGGATGCTGCCTGCTGTCTCATAGCCGAGGGATGCATAGAGCGGCTCGGCGCTATCCCCGGTTCGGGTGTCCAGCGTGATCAAGGTCTTGCCTTGGGCGCGGGCTTCTTCTTCCAGTGCGATCATGAGCGCGCGCGCAATACCCTTGCGGCGGTGGGAAGGATGCACGATCAGTTTGGCCACTTCTGCCCTGTGGGCCTGATTGGGCGGCATGTCGATGTCAAGCTGAACGGTGCCTGCCAGCTCTTCCTTCCAATAGGCGCAGAGCAACAAACAGCGGTTCGCCTCAACGCCGGGAAAGACCTTTTCTTGCCAGAAGCGACGGGCGGCTTCTGGTGTAAACGGCAGGATGAAGCTGATGCTGGCACCGGCGTGAACTGCTGCGTGGAGTGTTTGAGTGAGCGGTTCCAATGCCCGTGGCAAATCTGCGCTGCCAAGTTTCTTGAGGTTCAGCATCAATCGTTGGTCCCCGTCACTGCAACCAGACCGCCGACTTCCTTGAGGAAGGTCACGACCTCGTCGACCCCATCCCCGCGCTTCAGGTCGGTGAAGCAAAACGGCTTGCTGGCGCGCATTTTCTTTGCATCCCGCACCATGACGCCAAGGTCGACTTCCACATAAGGCGCAAGGTCCTTTTTGTTGATGATGAGCATGTCAGAGCGCACGATGCCGGGGCCTCCTTTGCGCGGGATCTCCTCGCCCTGCGCCACGGAGATCACATAGAGGGTGATGTCTGCAAGATCCGGTGAGAAGGTGGCCGCTAGGTTGTCGCCGCCGCTTTCTATGAAGACCATGTCCAGATCGGGGTGCCGCTCTATGAGTTGATCAATGGCCTGCAGATTGATGGTAGCGTCTTCGCGAATGGCGGTGTGCGGGCAGCCGCCGGTCTCTACCCCCAGCACCCGGTCTTCAGGCAGGGCCTGCGCACGCACCAACGCGGTGGCGTCTTCGCGGGTGTAGATGTCGTTGGTCACAACAGCGATGGAAAACTGATCGCGAAAGGCAAGGCAAAGCTTTTCCGTCAGCGTGGTTTTGCCTGAACCAACAGGCCCTCCAATGCCGACGCGCAAAGGTCCGTATGATCCGCTCATGATCGAAAAATCCTTGTAGGTTCGGTTTCATGCGCCATGCTGGCGATGTCTGACAGGATGGCAGCGCTCCCAAGAGCATCCAAAGTGGCCCCCTGTGAACGCTCTGTGAGGTTGATGAAGGTCTGTTCCAGATCGGCGAGCAATTGCACGCCCTCCGATTGGCCTAGGGGCACAAGGCGCAGGCACACCGAGACCAGATTGCTGGTGAAGCTCTGCAGGTAGCCAAGTTTCAGCTCCTCAAGGAGGATGTGTGTTCGCGCCGCTGCAAGCCCAACCGCCACAGGTAGCGCGGCACTCTTTCCAACCGCTGCTGCCATGGGGTCTGACTGCCCGATCCACGGCTGCGCATAGGTCAGAAATGCTGTGCCCTGCCGCTGGGTTTCAAAATAGCGTTCCGCACTGGGTGCCATGGCAAGGCAAAGGCTGTTCACCTCTGCCAGCCGGGCGCTGTCGTTTTCTGTGGCAGCTGCATGGCTTTGTCCCAATACCAGCAGATCGTTCCAGCCCGAACCATGGTTGAGTACGCCTTGCAGCCACTCCTTGGCCGTTTCTGCGTTTTGAATAACCCCCGCATTGATGGCAGTTTCCACGCCGTGACTGTAGGAGAATGCGCCGATCGGGAACGCGGGCGACAGCCATGTGAGCAGCCGCAAAAGCGCCCTTCGGCCATCTGGATCAGTCATGGCTGTGGTCATGCGAATGATGGTGACTGTGGCCGTGACTGTGTGAATGAGAGCTGCTGCGGTTGGACTTGTGATAAGCGCCGCGGACCGGTGAGAACGCTCCTTCAATTTCGGTGATGGTCGCGCCGAGGCCTTCGAGCATTTCCTTGATGACGTGATCCTTTAGGATCACGATGCGGTCCAGCTCGATCTGCGAGGGCAGGTGCCGGTTGCCCAGATGCCAGCATAGTTGGGCATGGTGCAGGGCGTCGCGGGCTTTGACTTCGTAAAGCGGCTCCACAGCGGCCTTTATCACGACGAACTTGCCGCCTTCTGTTTCAATGGCGTCGCCCTCATCAAACGAGACGGCATCAGCTACTTCGAACAGGACTTTCACTCCTGTATCGGTGGTGAGCACCTTGCGGCGCAAATGGCGTTCGTCATGGGAGAGTGTGACGGTGCCCAGAACTTCGCCAGAATACGCTCCGGCGCGTTTGTATGTATGTGCAGTAAACATCAGAACAAGAAATACCTTTGCGCCATGGGAACCACTTCTGCCGGTTCGCAGGTGAGAAGCTCACCGTTTGCGCGAACCTCATAGGTTTCTGGGTCTACCTCCACGTGCGGCGTGGCGCTGTTGTGGATCATGGAGGCTTTTGAAATGCCCGACCGGGTGTTGTCGACCGCGAGCATCTGTTTGGCGGTGCCCAGTTTTTCCGGGAGACCCGCATCCAGAGCCGCCTTGCTGACAAAGGTGACAGAGGAGTTTGTCAGGCTCTTGCCATAGGCTCCGAACATGGGCCGGTAGTGAACGGGCTGCGGTGTTGGAATGGAGGCATTTGGGTCGCCCATCATGGCCATGGCGATGGTGCCGCCGGTAAGTACCATGTCTGGCTTCACGCCGAAGAAGGCCGGTGTCCAGAGCACCAGGTCGGCGCGTTTGTCCACTTCGATGGAACCGATCTCCCGTGACAGCCCGTGGGCGATGGCGGGGTTGATGGTGTACTTGGCGATGTAACGCTTGACGCGAACGTTGTCGTTGTCGCCGGTTTCTTCCGGAAGAGCGCCGCGCTGGCGCTTCATCTTGTCGGCGGTCTGCCAGGTGCGGATCAGCACTTCGCCCACGCGGCCCATGGCCTGACTGTCCGAGGCGATGATGGAGAACGCGCCCATGTCGTGCAGAATGTCCTCAGCGGCGATGGTTTCCTTGCGGATGCGGCTTTCGGCAAAGGCCACGTCCTCGGGAATGTTGGTGTCCAGATGGTGGCAGACCATGAGCATGTCCAGATGCTCGGCAATGGTGTTGCGGGTGTAAGGACGTGTCGGGTTGGTGGAGGATGGCAGGACGTTTGAAAGGCCGCAAACCTTGATGATGTCCGGCGCATGCCCCCCGCCTGCACCTTCCGTATGGAAGGCATGAATGGTGCGGCCCTTCAGGGCATCGATGGTGTTCTCGACGAAGCCGCTTTCATTCAGCGTGTCCGTATGGATCATCACCTGAACGTCGCAGCTGTCTGCCACGCTGAGGCAGGTATCGATGGCCGATGGGGTGGTTCCCCAATCCTCATGAAGCTTCAGCGCGCAGGCCCCGCCAAGCACCATTTCCTCCAGCGCCTTGGGGTGGGAAGCGTTGCCCTTGCCCGCAAACGCAAGGTTCATGGGAAAGGCGTCTGCCGCCTCAATCATCCGGGCGATGTGCCACGGGCCGGGCGTGCAGGTGGTTGCCAAGGTGCCATGGGCCGGACCCGTGCCGCCGCCAAGCATGGTGGTGACGCCGGAGGTCAGGGCCTCCTCGATCTGCTGGGGGCAGATGTAGTGAATGTGCGCGTCCATGCCGCCGGCTGTCAGGATCTTTCCTTCTCCGGCAATGGCCTCCGTTCCCGGACCAATGATGATGTCGACGCCGCTCTGCATGTCCGGATTGCCTGCCTTGCCAATGGCGGCAATGCGGCCGTCTTTGAGGCCGATGTCGGCTTTGTAGATGCCGGAATGGTCCACCACCAAGGCGTTGGTGATGACCGTATCGACGGCTCCTTCGGCGCGGGACAGCTGGCTCTGGCCCATGCCATCGCGGATGACCTTGCCGCCGCCGAACTTCACCTCCTCACCGTAAGTGGTGAAATCCTTCTCCACCTCGATGAAAAGCTCCGTATCAGCAAGGCGGACCTTGTCGCCCACGGTGGGGCCGAACATGTCTGCGTAGGCGGCGCGAGAAATGGAAGTTGCCATGGTCACGCCCCTCCGCTTGGTTTGATCTGGAAGCCCTGAATGGTCTGCGTGCCCCCAACGGGGATCAAGTGAACTTCGCGGGTCTGCCCAGGCTCAAAGCGCACGGCAGTGCCGGGGGCAATGTCGAGGCGCTTTCCATGTGCGGCCTTTCGGTCAAAGGTGAGGGCGGCATTTACCTCGGCAAAGTGATAATGACTGCCCACCTGAACCGGACGGTCGCCAGTGTTGGCCACCTTGAGCGTGATGCTGTCCACGCCCTCGTTGAGGGTGATGTCGCCACTGGCGACAATAACTTCTCCGGGGATCATGAAGGCTCCTTATGCGGTAAACGCGAGCGCAAGACCGCCAGCAGCGAACAGGCCACCAACGACCCGAAGGATCGTCTTGCCAGCCTTGCCAGTTGCCACTGTGCCAAAGCCAAGCCCGGCAAGAAGCAAACAGGAGGTGGCAACGGAAAAGCCGAGGGCGTAGCCAACAAGGCTTCCGCCCGGCGCTTCAAGACCGTGAGCTGCCCCGTGAAACAGAGCAAACAGGCCAACGATGATGCAACCAACGGCGCATGGCAGCTTCAGAGCCAATGCAATCAACAGACCGGTTATAACAACGGACGCAAGGATTCCCGGCTCGATGAGCGGGATGGAAACACCCGCAGCTGCGAGCCCAAAGCCAAGCAGCATGGCAGCGACAAACGAGACAGGCCACCAGTAGATGCGGTTTCCGCCGACAAGAGCGGCCCAGATGCCCACCGCGATCATGGCGAGCATGTGGTCCAGCCCCCCGAGCGGGTGCAGGAGGCCGGAAACAAAGCTGGATGTGTTTTCATGGCCCGCATGGGCCGCAGCGGTCGTGACGCCAGCGAGAGTGGCTATTGCGGTGAGTGCTATAAGCTTTTTCATCGGGTTCCCCTCGGGATGGACAGGTATGAACGGGTTATTTTGGATGCCCGCGTTCCTGCTAATGTTGTTCTTGAGTTCGATCGATCAGGCGGCGCAGCCCTCAGGCTTTAGAGTTCGTCGGGTTTGGGCTGGAAACTTGCCAAGCAAGGCGGTTGGACGCGCAGGGCGAGGGACAAGCTCACCGCCGCAGTTGGGGCAGGTGCCCTTCAGGACACTGTCGTTACAGTGCGCACAAAATGTGCACTCAAAAGTGCAGATGAAGGCGCCTTGTTGGTCGGCGGGCAAATCGCGATCGCAGCATTCACAACCGGGTCTCATTTCCAGCATGGCACTTTCCTCCTTTTGCGCCGTGTTGTGTCACCATTCACCGAATGGGCTCGTGGACGGTGACCAGTTTGACGCCATCTGGAAAAGTGGCTTCCACTTGAATGTCATGGATCATCTCTGGAATGCCTTCCATTACCTGATCACGGGTGATCACATGGGCACCGGCTTCCATAAGATCGGCTACGCTGCGGCCGTCGCGGGCACCTTCAACAACATAGTCTGTCACAATGGCAACAGCTTCTGGATGGTTGAGCTTGACCCCGCGCTCCAGGCGAGCGCGGGCAACCATGGCGGCCATGGCGACAAGCAGTTTGTCCTTTTCCCGAGGGGTGAGGTTCATTGGGACTCCTTACAAACTCCAAAGCTTGGGCAATGCGCGCTCGGGGCGCAGGCCCTGCAAAAACGGGATCAGCTTCTGGCGCAGATCAAACCCTGTGGCGGCAGTGAGCCGCGCTGTGATCTTGCCGTTGAAAGTGCTGATGCCAAAGGAAAGGTCTGGTGTTTTGGGCCGCAGCGCGTCACACCGCGCCTCAAGCACCTCTTGATCTTCAGGCCCTAAATAAACAACGGAGGCAAACGCCCGTTGGCTGGCTAGAGTGCTGTTGCCTGCCGCGATTTTTGTAACCTCGCCAGAGAACAGAAGGTCGTCCGCATGAACAAGCTTGCCACCACGATGAATGCGCCAGCGGTCGCTGAAATGGGCCATTTCCACCTGCTCACCCATGGCGTCTCGCCCTAAAATGACGGCCTCCACCGCAAGAAAACGGGCATCCTCTGCCATGTGAACATGCATCTGGCGGGAGAGGGAAGCGCGGTCAAACAGGATGGTTTCCTGCGGGAGCCAATGTAGTTCCGATCCCTTGTCCAAAGAGAGGAACGAGGTGACATTGGCTGTCCCCTCACTGGCCTTGTAGATTTTCTCACAGGCCTGAGTTGTCAGAACGGAGCGGGTGTTGACCCCGGCTTCTACCGACCAATCGAGTACGTCGCCGCCTGTCAAACCGCCGCTGGTGTTGATGAGCACAGCCTCGGCCATGTCGCTATAGACTTTGGGCAGGCGCACCTTGGCGGCTCCCTCTTGATAGAGGGTTTCAAGGCGTGTGGCGCTTGTTGTTGGATCTTCAGATGGTGCAGGTTTAAACGCAATACGACCCACACCGGCAGTGCGCTGCAGCCCCGCAACGGGGGTCGGCTTTTCTGCCAGGTTATGTGCGGTCATGGTTATTATCCAATCTTTTGATCTAAAGGTCTCCCTTGGCCGAACACAGCCAAAACGTGCCCAATCTGCGTTCGTCCTCGGTGGGTTTAGCAAGCTACGTGCCAATACTAGAATGCGGAGTTGGTAGCCCTTCAACCCACTGAATCTACGAGGGATTCAGGGTTGTGAGTATGGCCTGATGCACGCGGCCTGTTTTGCGGGATGGTAAGTCTGTGCCTATAAATTAAGCAATTGCGACAAGGGTGGGTTTCTCGGGCATGAAGTGAGGCGAAACATCGCCGTCCCGAAAGGGTTTGGCTGAGAGACTACAAGCCGCGGCGTTCTGCGTTCTTTTGCGTATTGGGGGTTGGCGGTGCCGCTTTTTTGCGTGAGGCGCAAAACTGATTTGTCTGCGCTCCTCTTAATCAAGCGATCTGCGGGGAGTAGGGTGCGCTCAAATCGCTAGAGGATTAAAGAAAATGACCGCTGCACTGTTCAACCCTATCAAACTTGGCGATCGGGAGCTCACAAATCGGATCGTCATGCCGCCAATGACACGTTCCCGCGCGAGCCAGCCGGGAGATGTGGCCAATGACCTGATGGCACAATACTACGCGCAAAGAGCTTCTGCGGGCCTGATCGTTTCCGAAGGGACGCAGATCTCAGAGATGGGCAAGGGCTATGCCTGGACGCCGGGCATCTATACCCCGGAGCAGATAGCCGGTTGGCGCACTGTGACGGATGCGGTGCATGCCAAGGGCGGGACCATGTTCGCCCAGCTGTGGCATGTGGGCCGGGTGACGCACCCCGACAACATTGGCGGCCGGCAGCCGATTTCTTCCTCAGCCATTCAGGCGGAAGGGGTCAAGGTGTTTGTCGACAACGGAACGGATGCACCCGGCTTTGTGCTCTCCGCCAAGCCGCGTGAGATGACCGTTGACGAGATTAAAGAGGTGGTTGGCGAGTACCGTCAGGCCGCGCTTAACGCCATTGAGGCAGGTTTTGACGGCATCGAGCTGCATGCAGCCAACGGCTATCTGATCAACCAGTTTATCGATTCAGAATCCAATGCGCGCACTGATGAATATGGCGGCAGCCTTGAAAACCGGCTGCGCTTTCTGGATGAAGTTGTGAGCGCCATGATCGACGCCATTGGTGCAGACCGCGTCGGGGTGCGGCTTGCGCCATTGACCACGCTGAACGGCACTGTTGATGCCAACCCGATTGAAACCTATACGGCGGCTGCCAAGCTCCTGAATGCGCGTGGGATCGTTTATCTGCATATTGCGGAGGTTGACTGGGATGATGCGCCGGACACGCCGATTGAATTCAAGCGTGCTCTGCGTGAGGCGTTTAAGGGCGTGCTGATTTATGCGGGCCGCTATACACCGCAAAGCGCGGAACAAGCGCTTCAGGACGGTCTTGCGGATATGATCGCATTCGGGCGGCCCTTTGTGGCGAACCCGGATTTGCCAGAGCGCATCAAGAACAACCAGAGCCTTGCGACCCATGATCCGAACACCTTGTTCGGTGGCGGTGCCAAAGGCTTGATCGACTATCCGACTTTTTCTGCCTGACCTGACGCCCGGCACCGCTTCACCTCCCGCTCATTGAGGCGGTGCCGCGCAAGGAGTTTCCAAATGTTGTTTGAACGTTTTAGCCATGGAGGCTTTGAGGTCTCCAATCGTATCGCCATGGCCCCAATGACCCGCTCGCGCACGTCGCAGCCTGGCGATCGGCCCAATGACATGATGGCCACCTACTACGCACAGCGCGCAAGTGCGGGCCTCATCATTTCTGAGGGGACACCAATTTCAGCGGTTGCGCGGGGCTATTCCATGACGCCCGGCATCTATACGCCTGAGCAGATCGAGGGCTGGAAGAAGGTGACTTCCGCAGTCCATGAAAAAGGCGGCAAGATCTTTGTTCAGCTTTGGCATGTGGGCCGTCGCTCTCATGAGACCATTGCTGGCACGCAGCCTGTGGCGCCCTCGGCGCTGAAAGACGAAGACAAGGTGTTCGGGCCTCTTCCTGAAGGCGGTTACGGCATGATTGAAACCGGCGTTCCGCGGGCCATGACCGGCAGAGACATTGAGCGGACGATTGCCGATTTTGTGCAAGGGGCGAAGAACGCCGTTGCGGCGGGTTTCGATGGCGTGGAGCTTCACGGTGCCCATGGCTACCTGATCGACCAGTTTCTTCGCAAGGCGAGCAACCACCGCGAAGATGCCTATGGAGGCACTCAGGAGAACCGCATGCGCTTCATGCTGGAGGCGGTTGAGGCGGTGGCGAGAGCAATTGGTGCCGACAAGACGGCTATTCGCCTCTCTCCGTTTGTGACGGAGGGCTTTGGCGAACCTGATGACGAGATTGTTGACCTGACACTGAAGGCGCTGGAAAAAATGGCACCGCTCAAGCTGGCATACATCCATTTCAGCGAGAACATCTCCAACTATACCGAGGTGCCGGAGAGCTTTCGCGAAGAGGTGCGCAAGATCTATCCTGCCCCAATCATGGTTGCAGGCAAGCTGACACAGGAAAAGGCGCAGGCGCTGTTGGACAAGAACCACGCGGATTTGGTGGCATTCGGTCAGCCGTTCATTACCAATCCGGACTTTGTTGACCGTCTGCGAAACGGGATTGCACTCACGCCTGTGGGCTATGATGCGCATGCCACATTCTATGGCGGTGATGAAAAGGGCTATACCGATTACCCCGTCGCGGCGGCCTAGATGACCCTTGAAGCCAGAGCCACGCGCTCTGGCTTTTTGCTAGGCATCGGGGCTTAGCAGAACCTCTATCAAGATTTTGTTGGTGGCTGGATAGGGCTGCGAGATCCATTCCCCGCGAAAAGTGGTGTAGCCTTGCGCTGCGCAAACGAGATCGTTGTTCTCATAGCCTGGTGGGACGACCATGTAGCCCGGTGTCGGCTCGATGAAAAGGGTGTTGGGCTGTCCGGCCAGATGACAGCGCGCGCCAATTGGATTGGTGGCGACTGTGAGCAGATAGCCGCCCGGCGGGATTGCGACCTCGGTTGAGAAAGCCTTGGGCAGCCTTTCTTCATCCGTCTGGCAGCCTGCCAGCAGACAAAGGAAGCATGCGACTGCGAAATGCCTAGTACCAATGACCAAGTGTGCCCTCGGGTTTCCTGTTATTGTGTCAGGCTACGATCCCCTCATATTGAAGGAAACCCGAGGAAAAAGCGGTACTTGCTTTTGTCGGGCAAGAAAGCTTTGGAAGCCTGACGGAAACATCTGCCGGTTTTCTGCGTAATATGACCATATATGCAGGAAACCTGCAAAGAATGAGTGATCTGTTGCTTGCCTTGCCTGCTGACCAGCGCGACCGGATTTGGGTGCGTCTTGACGAAAAACACGCGGCTTTGATTGAAGAAATCATCGCCGCGCCGGAACCTGTCGCGGTGATTGAAGCGCCCGCAGGAAGTGGCAAGACGACGCTGGTTCAGCGACTAGCTGAACGCCTGAACGTTGAGTTGACGTTGGCGCCAAGCTATCGCCTTGGCAAAAACCACCAAGCGGCGATCTGCGATATGCGCACTCTCATGGGGGAGGTGCAGGCGCGCAGCGTGCTGGATGAGCAGCTTGAAAAGTGCATTTTGACGCGCCGGCCCAACTGGAACCAGCCTTGGTGCGACAAGCTTGTGCTCTTTGGGACGGCGCGGGTGTTTTCGTGGCAGGACCTTTGTTTGTCCAGGGCAGAGCTGGGCGAGATCTTGCCGGAAGAACAGGCGGAGCAGCTCTATGCCGATACGCGCGGATGGCCGTGGCTTATCCGTGCCGTGTTGGAGGACAGTGCGCTGACTGAACAGCGGGCGGTCTCGTTTCTCCTGACCTACTTTTTGCAGCAGGCGAGCCTTGAGGAGCTGGCAGTTCTGCGTCTTGTGCTGGAGCACGAGGATGGGCTGAGCTGCGACGCTGCTTTGAAAGACCGGGTCTTTGAAGTGAAGCGGCACTTTCAGCCACTGATTACCTCCCGCGGCGACAAGCTGTGCTGGGCCTTGCCGCGCCTTGTTGACGCGGCCCGCGTCGCGGTCGGGTTGCGCATCAAGGAGCATGAGGAAACCCCGGTTCGCCTTGTCACCTCTTCCTTGCTCTATGAAAACAAGATGGTACCGCAGGCCATATGCGAGTTGCAATTGGCCGGGCGTGAGGAAGAAGCAACGCGTCTGTTTGCGCGTCACGGGGGGCCGTTCTTTCTGTTTCGCTATGGGCGGCAGGCATTTGCCGATGTCCTGCGCGGCTTTGCAGCGGACAATGGCAGCGAGGCGGTGATCTCCAGCCGCGCACTGGCTGCGGCGAAGGCAGGCGATAGCGGTCGCGCCATGAAAATCATGAGTGATGCCTTCGGCGAGGACTATGCGGACTTGAGCACGGCGTTCAGGGCCACACAGCAGTTCTCCGTGCTGCTGCGCTCTGTCCGCCTTATTCTGGCGACCTATGAAGACCAGATGGTCTCAGAGGAAACCGTTCATTTGCTGGATGGTTTGATCCGCGAAATTCCGAGCACGGACCATTTCTCTCGCGGCAGCTTTTATCACTCGATGATGGAGCTGCACATGCGAACGGGAGAGATGGAAGAGGCTGAGAAGATCGCCAAGTGGGCGATTTATCACTACGAGCAGGCGGAAGTGCCCCTGCTGATGGTGAGTGTGCGCATCTACCAGTGCAACATTGCGCTGAAGGAAGGGGAGATTCCGCGGGCGGCCGCCATGCAGGAAGAGGCGGAAAAGCTGCTCGAAAGCATGGGTATGGAAGCCGAAACCGAGCGCCGGTTCAACCGCTTGGTGAAGGGATGCATTGCCTATGAACGGGGCGACCCGCAGCCGCTCTTGACGTTCATCGATCGGGACATGGAAGCCTTTGCCATTGGCGAGATGTGGCCTAGCCTTGCGGATTCTGCCGTCTACTTTGGCGCGCAGGTCCTGAACCGCCATCGCGGCATGGGGCCAGCGCGCAGTTTCCTGGAAGGGTGGCGCGTCAACCACTGGCAGGCACCGCATTTCCGCTTCACCATGATCATGCGCCGCGTGGAACTGCTGCAAGACAACGGGCGCTGGATTGAAGCCGAGCAGCATCTTGAGGCCATTCAGGGGCGGATCACCCGGCAGTGGGTTGAAAGCGCCAAGCAGGAACTGGCCAAGTTGACAGATGCCAACGAAATTTCGGTGGCACTTACGTGGATGCGCCAGATTGCCTTTGAGCGGCCAAAGAAAACGGAGCTGCTGGAGCAGCTCGACATGTTCTTGGGCAATTACGAGGTGACGCGCAATCAGGCCCGCATGCTGACCTCGGTCAAGGCATTTGTGGCACGCAGACAGAAGAACACAACGCTGGCGTCGACGGTGTTCCTGCAATTGCTTTCTGATGCCGCGCGATCGGACTCCATCGGCTCGCTCTACGAGGATATCATTTTCCTTGAGGAGTTGGTCAATGACCGCCAGATCCGCTCGTTCATCTTGTCTCGCGACCAGCTGCAGGACGCGCTCAACTCGCTGACCAAGGCCGATGAAAACGCACGGGCGGAGCGCAAGGACGAGACCGATCCGCTGACCCGCATGGAACGGCGCGTCCTGATGATTGTTGCCGAGGGGGCCTCCAACAAGTACGCCGCGAATATGCTTGGTCTTTCAGAGGCTACGGTCAAGTTTCACCTCAAGAACACCTACAGAAAACTGGGCTGCAAACGCCGGTCCGAGGCCATCGCAACTGCGCGCTCCATGGGCATGATTGGAGCGTGACAGAGCCGTAATGGACGACTGCCAGATGGCCTTTCGGTGGCGGGAACGATACATCTTGAACCTATGTCAGACATAACATAGATTATGTTGACATTGCTCGGGAGGATTGTTCATGGCTGGTACTGGAGCTTCAGACCGCAAGGCGCAGGTGCTTGAACGCCTGGCTCAACTTTTGTTCTCCGGGAGCATCAAGCCGGGTGGTCTGCTGCCGAAAGAGTTGGAGTTGTGCGCACAGTATGCCGTAAGCCGCGCAACCATCCGCAGTTGCCTTGGTGAGCTGGTTTCCTATGGCATCGTGAGCCGCACTTCGGGACAGGGAACCTATGTTCAGCCCTATGAAGACTGGATGATACTGGCCCCAACCGTAGCGTCGTGGATTGCAGCTTATAGTGATGACAGTCTGCCGTTTTCCCGCGAGATGTTCCGTTTTCGCGTGACAACCGAGCCTTATGTTTCCGCAGAAGCGGCGCTCAAGGCAAAAGCGAGCGACCTTGCTGCCATGGAAACGGCTCTGGAGGGCATGGTCCAAGCCCATGATAGCGGCAAGAAGAGCTATCAAGGGCGCAGTCTGGGCGAGTGGGATATTGACCTGCACGAAGCGGTGTATCGTGCATCGCAAAGCCTGATCTGGCTTCAGTTTTCCAAGAGCCTGCGCCCGGCTTTTTTCAGCAGTATTCGCCGTACCACACAGCAGGCCGAGAGCGATATGACATCCAGCCTGGAGCTGCACCGCGCGCTGGTTGAGGCCATTCGACTTCGTGATGTGCAGGCCGCCTTTGAGTGTTCCTGCAAGATCCTGCTGCGCAGCGCCAACGATCTCGGTGACACCCTTACCGCGGAGGCCATTGGCGAGATGCGCCATGCCCGGCTGAAATCCTGAAGAGCGGGACGGCAATTCAATTTCAAGTCAAACAGGGAGATGACCAATGAAGATCACTGGGATCAAGACGTGGCGCGTGCCACCTCGCTGGTGCTTTTTGAAGATTGAAACAGATGAAGGCGTACATGGCTGGGGGGAGCCCGTGCTGGAAGGGCGTGCCGCAACGGTGGAAGCTGCGGTCCATGAGCTTTCCGAGTACATCATTGGCAAGGATCCACGCCGTGTGGAAGACATCTGGCAAATGCTCTATCGCGGTGGTTTTTACCGTGGTGGCCCGATCTTGATGAGTGCAATCGCAGGCATTGATCAGGCGCTTTGGGACATTAAAGGCAAGGCGCTCGGTGTGCCCGTACACGAGCTGCTGGGCGGGGCTGTGCGAGACAAGATGCGCATGTACTGCTGGATCGGAGGGGATCGCCCCAACGAGATTGGCCGTCAGGCGAAGGAAGTGGTCGAGATAGGTTTCACGGCGTTCAAGATGAACGGCACCCCGGAAATGGCGATCATAGACAGCTATGAAAAGGTTGATGATGCGGTGGCGCGTATCGCCGAAGCCCGTGAAGCGGTGGGCATGGGCGTTGGCATTGCAGTGGATTTCCATGGCCGCGTGCACAAGCCAATGGCCAAAATTCTTATGAAGGAGCTGGAGCCGTTCCGCCCCATGTTTGTGGAAGAGCCCGTGCTTGCGGAACACTTGCACGCCTTGCCAGAGATCGCCGGAAACGTCTCCTACCCGATTGCAACGGGCGAGCGCATGTTCTCTCGCTATGAGTTCCGGGGTGTGTTGGAGCGCGGATATGTAGATGTACTGCAACCGGACCTGTCGCATTGCGGCGGCATTACCGAAGCGCGAAAGATCGCGACAATGGCGGAAGCCTATGATGTGGCGCTGGCGCCCCATTGTCCTCTTGGGCCAATTGCGCTGGCTGCCTGTTTGACGGTGGATTTCGTCTCCCACAATGCGTTCATCCAGGAGCAAAGCATGGGGATCCACTACAACAAGGAAAACGACGTGCTCGACTACATGGTCGATCCTTCACCGCTTCAGATCGTTGATGGCTATTTGCCGCTGCTTGAAAAGCCGGGTCTCGGTGTGGAGATCAACGAGGCGTTTGTTGAAGAGCGCTCCAAGGATGCCAGCAACTGGAAGAACCCGATCTGGCGTCATGAGGATGGTTCCATCGCGGAGTGGTAGCCCCTGCATCGGAGGATGGTGAGGCAGCGCATCTTTGACTTGCGCTGCCCTTCTATTGTGTGGCGCGATGGGGCCAGTGAATACTGTCAGGCGCTCTCCCGAAAGACGTCAAAAAGGCGGCTTTCAAGCGCGGACTTTACCTCGTCCATGGGGGAGCGGTTAAGTATCTCCATAACAGAATGAGCGCGGGTTAGGCTGTAACCGGCACCGCTGCCGGAACACATGGAGTTGGTTGTTGTTTCTTCAATGTAGAGGTGCCCCATACAGAGGTCACCGACCAGATACCAATCACGCGTGTGGGACACGCGATCGATAGAAAAATTCTCAGTGCACAGTAATGCTCTTTCCAGAGTCTCCATGAACCAAACTCCCTTACTCAAGGTTGAAATGGGCGTTTAATCACTTGTCTTTAAAAATAAGCTACCTTGGGAAACTAAGTAAAACAACCAGTTTTATGAAAACTCCAAGTATTGCTCGTAATTCAGTAAGGTTGCCGTATGCGTCATGTTTATTAGTGGTGATGCGTTTAAGCGCCTGATACGGTCCGCATCAGTTTATTTTGCGTGTCAAAGAATATACTGGATCTATTAAGAAGGCCCGCGGCGGTCTTTTTCACAAATCTGCAATAAAAGAGAATTTACTTGGGTTAAGGCTGAGATATTCAATCACTGTTGATGGTCCTGCGGCGGCGACACCTGTTGCCGTGCACTGTGCACCATTGAGGTGTGCTCAGCGATGAGCCCGATGGCACCATTGCACGGCTTTTGGCTGGTAAACAGCGTCTTGATCTTGCCTTCAAAGACGGGATAGGGTGTGCAACCGTCCTATTACGTAGGTCACGCCACAAGAGTTTTCATGACACAGGCTGTACTCTCTCAAGGCAGGCCCCTTGGCACTGCTGAATTCGTTGCGCTGATGGCGTTGCTTACGTCGCTTGTTGCTCTTTCCGTAGACGCGATTTTGCCGGCGTTTCCCTATATTGCGACTGATCTGAATGTGGCCGATCAAAACCACCTGCAGTTTCTTGTAACCTTTGTGTTTCTGGGTATGTCGGTCGGACAGCTGGTTTTTGGGCCGGTATCCGATCGAATTGGCCGCAAACCTGCCATCTACATCGGCATGGGCATCTTTGTGGCGGGGGCTTTGCTGGCCTCTCAGGCAACAAGCCTGCCAATGCTGCTGGCGGGACGCTTCTTGCAAGGGGCGGGCGCTGCGGCACCGAAAGTTGTGATTGTGGCCTTGATCCGCGATCAATACTCGGGCCGCGAGATGGCGCGAATTACGTCCTTTGTGATGGCGGTATTCATTGCTGTTCCAGCTGTTGCACCAATGATGGGCCAGATTACCCTCATGGTGGCCCATTGGCCGACGATCTTTTATGCCATGCTGGTGCAGGCTTCTGTGGCGACGCTGTGGCTTGCGCTTCGTCAGCCCGAGACCTTGGCCCCTGAGCATCGCCGCCCCATTTCGCCGCGCGCCATCGGGCAGGCGGCCTTGGAAATCGCCAGGTGCCGACCGACCATGCTTTATACCGTCGGGACTGGACTGATTTTTGCGAGCTTCATGACCTATTTGGCGACCGCTCAGCCGATTTTCAGCGGCATCTATGGCATCAACGAGTTGTTCCCGCTTTACTTCTCATCGTTGGCGCTGGTTTTTGGCGCAGCTTCGGTTGTGAATGGTCGCATCGTGCGCCGCTTTGGAATGCAGCTGCTGTGCAAGGTGGCGCTCTCCGGCGTGGTGGTAATATCCATGCTGTTTTTGGGGCCTGTCATGCTTTTGGGCGGGCAGCCGCCACTGTGGACCTTCATGGTCTACTTGACGTTGACCTTTTTCTTTTTGCCTCTGCTTTTTGGCAATCTGAATGCGTTGGCCATGGAGCCCCTTGGCCATGTGGCAGGAACCGCGGCCACGATGGTTGGCAGCGTCTCCACCTTTATTGGTCTGTTTTTGTCGATGATTATCGGTTCATTCTACGATAACAGCCTGACCCCAATCGTTATGGGATTTGCCATTCTGGGTGCTGCATCGCTGATGACACTTGTGGCCGCTGAAAAGGCGGCCACCGGTTCGGGTTGAGGGCAGGTGTTACTTTTCTGACCAGATGGCCAGTTCATTTCCGCAAGGGTCTGCAAAATGGAAGCGGCGTCCGCCCGGGAAAGAGAAGATCTCTTTCACAATGGTGCCGCCGTGTGTCTGGACCTGCTCCAGCATGTCTTCCAGCTGCTCAGCATAGAGCACCACGAGCGCGGCCCCCTCTTGTGAGGAAGATTTCAGGTCGGCGTGATAGAAGCCACCATACATGGTGCCGTCGTTAAAGGCGGCATACTCTTCGCCAAAATCCTTGAAGGTCCAGCCGAACACGGTGCCGTAGAACGTCTTGATGGCGTAAAGGTCGCTTGCGGGCAACTCTATGTAATTGATCTGTTTGTCTTTCAGCATCGTTGATTCTCCCTATGGGGTGGGGCGGTCGTGCCAGATATTGAATAGACCACAGCATACTTGCGCGACCTCAATTTAACAGAGGGGGACTACGGTATTTACTGGAGAACTCAACTACGCATTGCACCTTATGCCGCAGAGAAAACGATTTCCTTAGTGTGTATACGGGCAAAAATAACGCAGAGGCAAATGTTAAGAGCCGGTAAACTGTGAGCGATAGTAATGCCTATAGTTTATGCAAATGCTCAGTTATCCAGATTTTACTTGCATCATCACTAAGGTAATACTAGGGTAAATCAACTGATCGCCCATCAAGAACGTAGAAAATTATGCACGTGGTCAGGGTAAATATAAGAAGCAGCGCCCGCAGCTGACATCGACCTCTTTACTAAAAAAGCAGCTTGGCTGCTTTTTTTGTGTTTTGGGCAAGACGTCGCACCCCCAAGTCAAAGAATGTGGTGAAAAGTCAAGGACTAAGGCGCTTGTTGTAGAAGCCTGTCGAGGGCACCGTGAGTTTTGTCCCTTTCTCGGATGATTCAGTGAGTGCGGCTATGAGGGCATGAACTTCCAGTGCCGCCCCACCTGAAGCATTGGGTGATCGGTCTTCACGGATTGCCCCGGCGAAGTCTTTTATGAGGGCTTCGTGCCAAGCGCTCGAAAAATCCATGGGGTCGGTTCCGTCACCGGTCTCAGGTGGGTTGCCAATGCGCTCTTCGATGCCATCTCGCCAATGCAAAACAAGCTGTTCTCCTTGAAGCAGCGCTGTTCCCTTGGTGCCGTCAATGATCAGGCTTTCCGGCTGGCTGGGGAAGGTCGCCGTGGTCGCCAAAAGGTTGCCGAGGGCACCGCCTTCAAACTCAAAGCCCGCGCTGCAAAAGTCTTCCGCTTCCAAGTCATGCAGTCGGCTGGTGCCGCACAAGGCCTGAACGTGGGCGACCGGTCCGATGGTATCCAACATGATGTCGAGAAGATGGATGGCCTGCGTGATCAAAACGCCGCCGCCATCGCGCTCATAGGTGCCGCGACCCGGCTCATCATAGTACGCCTGATCTCGCCACCACGGCACCGTCGCGCGGACCAAAGCAAGATCTCCCAGTGCGTTCTCATCCATGAGTTTCTTGAGGTGCAGCGCCCCCGGTTTGAACCGGTTCTGGAAAACAACGCCCAACTTGACCTTGGTCTTGTGGCAGATTTTAACGATCTGCCGGGCCGCCTCCAAATCCCGTTCTAGGGGCTTTTCGCAGAGGATGTGTTTTCCCGCCGCAGCGAACAGCTTCACCAGTTCGACCCGCTGGTTCGGGGGCGTGAGCA
Source organism: Pseudovibrio exalbescens (assembly GCF_028737195.1). Lineage (GTDB taxonomy): Bacteria > Pseudomonadota > Alphaproteobacteria > Rhizobiales > Stappiaceae > Pseudovibrio > Pseudovibrio zosterae. The sequence goes on from NZ_JAQZAJ010000006.1 coordinate 299,587, forward strand.
GCAGCACTGCGTCAACCGTCGGGTCTTCAGCGATTGCCTGCGGGCTGGTGTAGGCTTTGCACCCCAGTCGGGCAGCTCGCGCCTCTGTGGTCTCCAGCGTGCGGCTGTAAACGCCCGCCAGCTCCACTTCGTCTTGTAAAGCGGTGAGGGCTAAAAAATGAGGGCGGGCGGCCATGCCAAGGCCCACAACGGCAATACGAATGCGGCTCATGGAACAAAACTCCTTACCCGGCTATGCTGAACAGCGGCGTGATCTCAGAGTTATAGTAGGGCGCTTTTGAGTAAGTTTTGCAAGACAGACGATATTGGGAAGACCACGGCCTTGAATTTTTTGGCGGCTCTTTGCATCTCAAAGGGGCTGATGAAAACAAACGCGCTCTACCTATATCAAGGAACAGAGTGTGATTAACGGGTCGTGCCAACAGAAACTGTTTGCAACTTTAGATGAAACTGAGCATTTCTAGCCGGAACGTGACCACGTTGTCACATCTTCGCATCAGCATTATCTCTCTATTCAACGAAAAGGAGCGGTAGCGCCAAAACGCGCCGAACACACACATATGATGTTTGAATGGATGTCAGACCCGGCTATCTGGGCAGGTCTGGCAACGCTTGTGTTACTCGAAATTGTTTTGGGTATCGACAACCTCGTGTTCATCGCGATTTTGGCCGACAAACTGCCACCTCATCAGCGCGACAAAGCGCGCCTGATTGGTCTGTCTCTGGCCCTTATCATGCGCCTTCTGTTGCTCACATCGATCGCTTGGCTGGTAACGCTCACGGCACCGCTGTTCTCTGTGTTTGGCATGGACTTTTCCGGACGTGACCTGATCCTGCTGTTAGGCGGCTTGTTCTTGTTGTTCAAAGGAACAAAGGAGCTGCACGAGCGCCTGGAAGGCATCACTCAAAAAAGTGAGGGCAAACTGGGCCACGCCGTGTTCTGGCAAGTGATCGTTCAGATCGTGGTGCTAGATGCAATCTTCTCGCTGGATAGCGTGATTACGGCTGTTGGCATGATGGATGAACTCTCCGTGATGATGATCGCGGTGACAATTGCCATCGGCGTCATGATGCTTGCGGCAAAACCCTTGATGGACTTCGTTTCCCGTCATCCGACCGTGGTGATCCTGTGTCTTGGCTTCTTGATGATGATTGGCTTTTCGTTGGTGGTTGAAGGCTTCGGCTTCTATATCCCGAAGGGCTACCTCTATGCCGCGATTGGTTTTTCCATCCTGATCGAGGCGCTCAATCAGGTTGCGCGGCGCAACAGAGATCGCCTGGTAACACAAGGCGACCTGCGCCAGCGTACGGCGGGGGCGGTTCTGCGCCTGCTTGGCGGCGGGCGAGAGGAGCTGGTTCTTGGCGGAAGCGCGGACTTGATCGCGGAACGCGCGGCGGAAAACAACCTGTTCTCTTCGGAGGAAAAGGAGATGATCGAGGGCGTTCTGACACTTGCGGACCGTCCGGCCATCTCTGCGGTGACGCCGCGCATTGAAGTGGAATGGCTGGATGTCACTGCACCCAAGGACGAAATTCGCCGCAAGATCCTTGAGGGAGGCCACACCCGTTACCCAATCGCACGCGGCCGGCTAGATGAATTCCTCGGTGTTGCACTTGCCAAAGACTTGCTGCGGGATCTTCTGGAGGATGGAGAGATCAACTACGAGCGCTCCTTGCGCCAACCCTTGGTCGTGCATGAAAGCGTCTCTGTGCTGCGTTTGATGGAACAGCTGCGCAACTCTCCGCTGCAAATGGCCGTTGTGGTGGACGAATACGGCGAGATGGAGGGGCTCATCACCCCAATCGATATTCTTGAAGTGATCGCGGGTGACTTTCCGGAGGAAGACGAAGAGCAGCTGCTGATGCAGAAGAACGACGACGGGTCGTGGCTGGTGAGCGGCTGGATTGACATTCGCAAGATCTCTCATGCCCTTGAGGTGGATCTGTCGGACGCCGCGGATCGGTATGCAACGCTGGCAGGCTACATTCTGTGGCAACTTGGCCACCTGCCGGAGGTTGGGCAGCGGGTTAAGGCCGGTGCGCTGGAGTTTGAAGTGACTGCCATGAATGGCCGGGCTATCGACAAGGTGCTGATCCGGCCGATATCAGAGGATGCGCCAAGCCAAGCGTGATTGTTTCGCTCAAAAAAGAAAAACCGCCGTACATGCGTCGGCGGTTTTTTTTGACAAATGGAGAGTGCGCCTAGCGAACGATAACGAGTTTCACGCCGTGCTGGTTGAGCTGCATGTTGATGTCCGCTGGCGGTGTGGCGTCCGTGAACAGCGCGGTGGCATCCTTGATGTGGCCCACTTCCACCGCAGCGGTGGTGCTGAACTTGGTGGAGTCAGCCGCGATGAACACGTTGCGTGCTGTCCTCATCATGCTTTGAACCACTACGACCTCATTGAAATCATAGTCCAAAAGGGTTCCGTCGGTATCAATGGAACCACAGCTGGTGATCAGGTAGTCCACGCGGAAATGGTTGACAAACTCCAGCGCGGTTGAGCCAACGATGCCGCCATTGGTGCTGCGTAGCTTGCCGCCCGGCACCATGACGTTGAAGTCTGCCTTCTGGTAGAGAACATTGGCAACGCGCAGGCTGTTTGTGATCACGCGCAAGCCTTGTTTCTTCAAGAGGTGCTTCGCGATGATCTCGGTTGTGGTGCCAATTGAAATGAAAACGGAAGAATTGTCCGGGATCTGCTCAGCAATGGCCGCGCCAATCGCTTCCTTTTCTTCCGTTTCCGAAACCTGACGGACAGCGTAATCCAGATTCACCACGCTGGAGCTGCGGCCTGCGCCACCGTGATGGCGGACAACAAGCTTTTGCTCGCTCAGCTTCTTGATGTCACGGCGAATGGTCTGGGCTGACACATCAAGCAGCTCGGCGAGCTCCTCAACGCTGACATATCCCTTCTCATTGACCTCTTTGATCAGCTTTTCGTGGCGAAGGTTCCCTACAATCACGGCATCCGGCATCTGTCTTTGTTCCAAGTCTGAACAGGGTGCCCAAGTGCCAGATCAATTGCAATGGCGGGAAGCTCCCTGTGATTTCTTAGGTGTTGGCCTTGATGAACGCCTCAGCGGTGCTCCGGTCCGGCACGCCTTCACGGCCGCCAAGCTTGGTGCACTTCAAAGCGGCAACGGCGCTGGAGAAAGTGACAGCAGCACGTGCATCCATCTTGTCCGCGACAGCCAGAGCAAAGGCACCATGGAACACATCGCCAGCACCGGTGGTGTCGACAACATCAACCTTGAAGCCCGGTTGATGGCAAAGCTCGCCATTTTCCAGCCAGTAGCAGCCTTTTGAGCCAACAGTTACATAGACTTTACCATTGGTTTTCGTTTGAGCAATGCGCAATCCCTCTAAAGGATCATCAACCTGTGAGAATTTCGCCAATCCGGGTTCGGAAAATGCAACATGATCGGCCAATTCGACCAGTTCGGTGATGTCTTCCGGTGTAATGTCAGCGTCCAAAACACTTGGAATCCCAAGGGACTTAGCTTGCTCTAGTGCATACTTGGCGCCCGGTATCCAGCGCACGTCACACAACACTGATTGGAATTGTTCGAAACTGATCTTTTTGAGCCACTCAGGATCACGACTCAGTTGGGCGGATTGGTAATTGATGATCATCCGCTCACCGGCATCGTCCACCAAAATTGCGGAGAACGAGGAGGCTGCATTCTCGAATTGCTTTACGTGAGAATGGCCAACACCGTAGCTGGTGAACTCCCGAAGCATCGTCTGCGCAACGTCATCGCTTCCTACGCGGCCAATGAACTCAACCGGTGTACCAAGTTTGCTGATTGCGACCGCCGCAGTAGCTGCAGGCCCGCCGCCAACTTCAAAATAGTCTTTCGCAACAAACTTGCCGCCTGTTGTTGGTAGTTGAGAGACTCGGAACACTCGGTCGAGAACGGTGATCCCCACGCATGCGATCGTCATTGACTTACCTTTTCTGACTTTGGGAGCGTCGTTTTGCCGAAAATACATACAAATACTGACGGATAAACACTCATTTGATGAAAAAATACCATCAAAATCGCCAAAAAACAATCAGAATGTGTTGAATTATGCCTGTGATCGGGTCTAATGTTGGATAACGAACATAAACGATCACAAGCGAGGACTTGGTATGGCGACTGTTGGTTTTGTTGGTCTGGGTCAGATGGGTGCCGCAATGGCTGCCAACCTGATCAAGGGAGGCCACGCCCTGAAGGTTTTTGACATCAATAAAGAAGCCGTGGCTGCTCTTGGTGCACAGGGCGCGGATGCATGTGCATCCCCTGCAGAGACCGCAGAAGGCGCAGACTTCGTGATTACCATGCTGCCTAACGGGGCGCTTGTGCGTGACGTGCTGCTCGGTGCAGAGGGTGTTGTGTCCCGTCTTGCCAAGGATGCGCTGGTTATTGACATGTCGACCATTCATCCGCTGGAAACCGATGCCCTCATTGCTGACCTTGCAAAGCTGGGCGTCGAAATGATGGAAGCGCCGGTGGGCCGCACCTCCGACCATGCAATCGCCGGTACGCTGCTGATCCTCGCAGGTGGCACGAAGGAGCAGATCGCCAAGGCACAGCCTCTGTTTGATCTGATGGGTTCTGACACTGTAGATGCGGGCGGCCCCGGCAAAGGCATTCGCGTAAAAATCATCAACAATTACATGAGTATCGCGCTCAACGCGCTGTCAGCTGAGGCAATTGCTCTGGCAGAAAAGATTGGCCTCGACTTCGATACGGCCATGTCTGTGATGAGCGGAACACCGGCTGGCAAAGGCCATTTCACCACCACATGGCCAAACAAGGTTCTGGCTGGCAACCTCGATCCTGCGTTCATGATCGATCTGGCGCACAAGGATCTTGGTATCGCAATGGATCTGGCAAACCAGGTTGGCGTTCCAATGCCAATGGGTGCTGCTTCTCGTGAGCTTTACAACATCAGCCGTTCTGCTGGTCGCGGTCGTCAGGACTGGACAGCCGTTCTGGAACAGCTGCGTCAGCTGTCTGGCTTGGAAACAAAAGCCAAGTAAGGCGCACAGGGAGCGAACACCATGGAAAAGACCATCGTGAAATTCGGTGAGGTTGACGGCAAGGTTGTCGATCTCATCACTCTGTCCAACAAAAACGGCATGAAGGTCAGCGTTACAAACTACGGCTGTATCGTAACCTCCATCGAGGTGCCTGGCCGTGATGGCAAGGCGGCAGATGTGGTTCTCGGTTATGAGTCCCTTGAAAAGTACCTCGCTGGCCATCCGTTCTTCGGTGCAATTGCGGGTCGCTTCGCCAACCGCGTCCAAGACGGCAAGTTCAGCCTGGACGACTACACCTACCAGCTGGAAACCAACGAACCGCCAACTGTTCAGCACCTGCACGGCGGCTCCAAGGGTTTCGACAAATACGTTTGGGGGTATGATCTGGAAGAAACCGAGGACGCGATCCTTGTTCACTTCCATCGTATCTCAGTGGATGGCGAATCCGGCTATCCCGGCACGCTGGATGTGACCCACACCATTGGCTTGGATGAAGAGAATCAGCTGCACTACAACTTCCGTGCGCACACCGACAAGCCAACGGTGATCAACCTCGTCAACCACAGCTACTACAACCTCGCCGGTCATGACAGCGGCAGCGTGGCGGGCCACCAGCTGACACTGGGTGCAGACTTCTACACCCCGGTTGCTGAGAATATGATCCCGACAGGGGAAATTCTGAAGCTAGCTGACACCGGTCTGGACTTCCGCACTGCGGCCAAGATTGGCGACAACATGGAAAAGGTTGAAGGCGGTGCGTTCGACTTCAACTTCATTCTGAACGGCGCGAAGAAAGAAGGCGAATACACCTTCGCGGCTGATTTGTATGATCCAGAATCTGGTCGCTTCATGACCGTTCTGACCACCCAGCCAGCAATCCAGTTCTACAATGGCTTCAAGCTTTCCAACAAACCTTGGTTTGGCCGCAACGGTTACAAGTACGAAGCATTCGGCGGCCTGTGCCTTGAAACACAAGGCTTCCCGGATAGCCCGAACAAGGCGCACTTCCCATCACCACGTCTGAATCCAGGCGAGATCTACGAGCACAAGACCATTCACCGGTTTGGTACTCGCTGATCATTCAGGCAACAAGAAAGCGGCTCCGTAAGTCGGGCGGGGCCGCTGTTTTGAGAACCCATCATGTATATCGAAATACTCATCGTCTCTGCGATCATCGCATTGGGCAGCTTTACGCAGGGCTTGACCGGTTTTGGTCTTGCGCTGGTCAGCGTGCCGCTTTTGTCGATGGCAATTGACGTAAAAGCAGCTGTGCCCATTGCCGGTATCTTCGGCTGGCTCGTGACCTTTCCGTTGGTCTGGAAAATGCGCGAGCATGTGCAATGGAAGACCGGTTTGATCCTTTTTGTCGGTTCTCTTCCAGGCTCGTTTCTGGGGGCTGACCTTTTGAAGCGCATGCCAGCCGAAGCGATCTTGATCACGATGGGTGTCGTGCTGATTGCTTCCAGCCTGTATTCCCTGTTTTCCAAGGCGCCACTTTTCAAGAAAACCTCGCCGCCAATCACCCTTGGTACGGGCTTTTTCTCCGGTGCTCTTGGTGCCAGCGTTGGGGAGCCGGGCCCGCCGGTCATTGCCTACACATCCATGCAGCCTTGGACCGCTGATCAGACCAAGTCCACTTTGGTGTTCTTCTTCATGCTTCAGATGGTTGGCGCGATTGCGGGCTTTTGGAGCAAGGGGCTGATCGACGCTTATGTGATGGAGCGCGTCGCTTATGCGATGCCAGCTTTCATCGTGGGCATGACCGTGGGCATGTTCGCATACCACCTCTTGCACAAATACAAGATCAACTATCACGGCATCATTCATAGCTTGCTGCTGGTGGTGGGCGCGATGTTGATCATCAAGAATCTTCATCTCTGGTAGAAATACGGAGATTAATGTGTTTTTGTGTCATTAAATGCTCATATATGATCATATAGGCTTTCGATAATGATCATAATGCGGTAGTGTTGAACGCAACAACACAAGAAACAGATCGGGGTGTCTCAACCCAAAATGAACGATGGTGGCGGGCACCCCCCACTCTATGGAAGTTCATTAGGAGCCCAGTTCGAGGAAACAACATGGCTTACGTATCCGGTAAAGAAATGATCCAGCGCGCTTGGGAGAATGGTTATTCCATTGGCGCGTTCAGTGCACACAACGCTGAGACAATCCGCGCTATCCTGAAGGGTGCTCAAGAAGAACAGGCACCAATCATGATCCAGGTTGGTCAGAAGGTGATTTCTGTCATGGGTCTGCAGGAAATGAAGGACATGATTGATACCTTCATGCGCGACATTACTGCGCCGGTTTGTATCCACCTCGATCACAGCCGTCAGTTTGAGCAGACCATGGCAGCCGCACGCGCGGGCTTCCATTCTCTCATGTTCGATGGTTCCGGCTACGCATTTGAAGACAACGTTCGCATTACCAAGGCTGTTGCAGATGTCGCGCACGCTCTAGGCGTTGGCTGTGAAGGCGAGATCGGTAAGATCGGCGGTACCGAAGATGACATCACCGTTGATGAAGCAGACGCGATGATCACCACCGTTGAGGAAGCTCAGGAATTTGCCAGCCGCACGACCGTTGACTATCTGGCGATTTCTGTCGGTACCGCGCACGGCGTTTACAAGTCCGAGCCGAAGCTGGCTTTCGAGCGCATCAAAGAGATCAAAGAAATCGTCAAGAAGCCTCTGGTTCTGCATGGCGGTTCTGGTGTGCCGGATGAGCAGGTTCAGGAAGCGATCCGTCTTGGCGTTGCCAAGGTGAATGTGGACACCGAGCTGCGTCAGGCCTTCACTTACGGGGTTCAGGAAATCTGGGCGAAGGATCCGGAAGAATTCGTATTGGCGACTTCTATGGGCCGCGGTGAGGAAGTGATGAAGGAAAAAGTGATCGAAAAGATCCGTATCTTCGGCTCCTCCGGCAAAGCTGCTGACTTTAAATAAGCTATTGAAAGGCCTCGGAAAAGTCCGGGGCCTTTCGCTTTTTCCTCCGGTTTGCAGGGGATAGACTTGAGTTGAAATGTCGCGGGTCTTCCCATTGGGTAGACTTTGTCTCGCGCCTGTTGATTCAACCGATTAAACTAAAGGCCTATGGTCGCTCCTCGCGTATACTGCGACCTGAACGATTCCCGGGTCTTGACCACATCCCGGGCAGAGTGCCCCGGTTCAACCGGACCCTTGATTACAGGAGAGAATCCAGAATGACTGTCCGTCCACTTGTTGCTGGTAACTGGAAGATGAACGGGGCTCTTGAGTCCTTTGAAGAGTTCTCCAAGATTGCAGCTGGCTACGATGCTGCGCTTGCCGAGAAAATCGACATGCTGGTGTGCCCTCCTGCTGTACTGCTTGCCAAGTTCGCTGAAGTTAAGAACATCGCAGTTGGTGCGCAGAACTGCCACAGCGCCGTTTCTGGTGCGTTTACGGGTGATATCTCCGCTGAAATGGTTGCTGATGCTGGCGGTACATATGTACTCGTTGGACACTCCGAGCGCCGCGAAGGCTACGGCGAAACCGACGCGGATGTTGCTGCGAAGGCAGAGGCCGCATGGCGCGCAGGCATTATTGCCGTTGTTTGCATCGGTGAAAGCCTGGAGCAGCGTGAAGCTGGCGAAACAATCGCAGTTGTGACCGAGCAGGTTACCAAGAGCCTGCCAGACGCCTCCAACAGCGAAAACACCGTTGTAGCCTATGAGCCAATCTGGGCGATCGGTACCGGCAAGACGCCAACCGCTGATGACGTTGCGGAAGTGCATGCAGCCCTGCGCAAGAGCCTTGAAGAGCGCTTTGGTGAAGATGGTTCCAAGATCCGCCTGCTTTATGGTGGTTCTGTGAAGCCTTCCAACGCCGCTGAACTGCTGGCACTGCCTAACGTCAACGGCGCGCTGGTCGGTGGTGCTTCCTTGAAAGCTGCTGACTTCCTCGGCATTGCAGAAGTCTACAAGAACTTCTAATCGGCGCTGCGCTGATCTGATTTTCATGACCCCGGAGGCCTCAGGTCTCCGGGGTTTTTATATGCGCAGTTGGATAGAAAGACTGGGCTGAAGATTGACTGATTAAAAAACAGTCACGTCAAATAGTTGCATATTATTTAGTCTTATTACTCTTTGTTGTAGCGTGCACATTTTTAGGTGCCTCACGACTTTACTTGGAAATTTCTTCACAAATTCAAGGAACTACAGACGACCTTAGGTTGATTTATCCGGTTTGGCACACCGCTTGCGTTGCATTCAACGCTCGAAATGTTGGCGAGCGCAAACGAGGCGGCCCCGCGCTCTCCCTTAGGGGCCGCCTCCAATCAACCGGAGGTGGGAATGTTTCAACACAGCAAGAAGGTCGCGTCTGCTGCCTTGTTCGGTCTTATGGCCTCAGCCGTTATGACAACGGCGTCGCATGCAGAAGAAACCATTAAGGTGGGTATCTTGCATTCGTTGTCGGGGACCATGGCGATTTCCGAAACCACGTTGAAAGACGTGATGCTGATGCTCATTGAAGAGCAGAACAAGAAGGGTGGACTTCTGGGCAAGCAGCTGGAACCTGTTGTTGTTGATCCAGCTTCCGATTGGCCGTTGTTTGCTGAAAAGGCGCGTGAGTTGCTTGAAGTGCATGAGGTTGCTGCTGTCTTTGGCAACTGGACCTCAGTTTCTCGCAAGTCGGTTCTGCCGGTTTTTGAGGAGCTGAATGGCATCCTGTTCTATCCGGTGCAGTATGAAGGCGAAGAAAGCCAGCGCAACGTGTTCTACACCGGCGCAGCGCCAAATCAGCAGGCCATTCCGGCCGTCGACTATCTGCTTGAAAACGAAGAGGTGGAGCGCTGGGTGCTTGCGGGAACGGATTATGTATACCCGCGCACGACCAACAAGATCCTTGAAGCCTATCTGAAGGCCAAAGGGGTTGCTGACGAAGACATCCTGATCAACTACACCCCTTTCGGCCACAGTGACTGGCAGACCATTGTGTCAGACATCAAGGCCTTCGGGACCGCTGGCAAGAAGACAGCCGTTGTGTCCACCATCAATGGCGACGCGAACGTGCCGTTCTACAAGGAACTGGCAAACCAAGGGATCTCTGCTGAAGATATTCCGGTTGTGGCGTTTTCCGTGGGCGAAGAAGAACTTGCGGGCCTCGACACCGAGCCGCTGGTTGGTCACTTGGCAGCTTGGAACTATTTCCAATCCGTTGATACGGAGATCAACGCCGAGTTCATTGAAACCTGGAAGGCCTTTATCGGCGACGAAGACCGCGTCACCAACGACCCGATGGAAGCGCATTACATCGGCTTCAACATGTGGGTGAAGGCGGTTGAAAAGGCCGGAACGACAGATGTCGACACGGTAATTGACGAAATCATAGGCGTTGCCGTCCCGAACCTTTCAGGTGGCTATTCCGCCATGATGCCGAACCATCACATCACCAAGCCAGTTTTGATCGGGGAGATTCAGGAAGACGGCCAGTTTGATATCGTGGCTGAGACCGATGGTCTTGTGGCTGGCGATGCCTGGTCTGACTTCCTGCCGGAATCCGCCAAGCTCATCTCCGATTGGCGCAAGCCGTTCTCCTGCGGCAACTTCAACGTTGAAACCGGTCAGTGCGGTGGCTCTGCCACCAACTAACAACAGCTCAAAACGAACAGCCAGCGGAGGCGAGAGGCCCGCTTCCGCTGGCATTCATGCTCGCAAGGACCGGGGATACACATGAGGCAATTGAGAAAGCTGGCCGTGGCTGTGCTGTTGAGTTTCCTTGCCGCCGTTGCATCGACGGGGCATGGCAAAGCATCGGACACGTCGCTCGAGGCGACGATCAGCGCGCTGGCCAGCGCCAAACTGAAAGACAGGGGCAACCACATTGAGGCATTGGCCGCAACGGGTGATGCGCAAGTGGTCCCGTTTCTGGAGGCGCTTGCCGCTGGGGATGTTTACTTCAAAAAGTCAGATAAGACCGTGTTCATCACCCGCAAAGCGGAAGGCGGGCTTCAGCTGCTCGATCCGCTGAGTTTGGAGGAGGGCGAGGTCGTTGGCAGTCGATCCTTGAAGAAGGTGAAAGTAAACAACAAGTTGCGGCGCTTGGTCCGCGGCGCCGTGGCTGGGCTGACTGTCCAGAGCCACGATGCGGGTACGCGTCTGGAAGCTGCGAATGCGCTTTACAAATCCCAGGACTTGGAGGCCCTTCCTCTGCTGAAGGCAGCCGTAGCGGCAGAAACTGATGAAACCGTCAAAGACGCACAGGAGCGCGCCATTGCGGCCATCACGCTAAAGAACGTCAAAGCGAGTGAAGCGGAACGGCTTGAAGCGCTTGGCAAGTTCAAAGCGCAAGGGGATCAAGAGGCTTTGGCTCTTGTTTCCAGTTTCCTGCCGCAAGCGAAAACGGCAGCTGAAAGCGAAGCCGCGGCGCTTGCCATTCAATCTATCGAAAAGTCCCTCGCCATGTGGGATGCGGTGGAGAATGTTTGGTATGGCCTGTCTCTCGGCTCGGTTTTGCTGCTGGCGGCGATTGGTCTTGCCATTACCTTTGGCGTGATGGGTGTCATCAACATGGCTCACGGCGAGATGGTGATGCTGGGCGCCTACACCACCTTTGTGGTGCAGGAGGTGATCCGCAAATCTTTTCCGGGCTTCTTTGAGTTCTCTCTGCTGTTCGCGCTGCCTCTGGCGTTCCTTGTTGCGGGAGGCGTGGGCCTTGCCATGGAGCGGGGAATTATCCGCTTTCTCTATGGTCGGCCGCTGGAGACACTACTTGCAACCTGGGGCGTCTCGCTGATTTTGCAGCAAGCCGTGCGGACGATTTTCGGGCCCACCAACAAGGAAGTGGGCAATCCAGATTGGATGTCTGGTGCTTTCGAGATTGGCGGACTTGCGCTGACGGCCAACCGTTTGTGGATTTTGGTGTTCGCACTGGTGGTGTTCGTGGTCCTTCTCATGGTGCTCAAGCGCACACACTTCGGCTTGCAGATGCGCGCGGTCACCCAGAACCGGCGCATGGCAGCGTCCATGGGCATTCGCACACCGTGGGTGGACGCCAGGACGTTTGCGCTGGGGTCCGGCATTGCTGGCATGGCTGGCGTCGCACTTTCTCAAATCTCGAACGTCTCCCCAAACTTGGGCCAGACCTACATCATCGACAGCTTCATGGTTGTGGTGTTTGGCGGGGTCGGGAACTTGTGGGGGACGCTTGTGGGGGCCATGACACTGGGCGTTGCCAACAAGTTCCTTGAGCCATACGCAGGTGCGGTTCTGGCAAAAATTCTGGTGTTGGTCTTCATCATCCTCTTCATTCAGAAGAAACCGCGCGGCCTGTTCGCGCTGAAGGGAAGGGCGGTGGACCTATGATTTCCCGCTATCTGTTTCAAGCGCTTGATAAACGAGCGTTTTGGGTTGCCGTTGCCCTGATGGTGTTTGCTGTTCTGGTGCCACTGTTAAACCTGGTGGTGCCGGACGGCCACCCGCTTCACGTGCCGGACTATCTTGTTGGGCTGCTCGGCAAGTACCTGTGCTATGCCATGTTGGCTTTGGCGCTGGATCTGGTCTGGGGGTATTGCGGCATTCTCTCGTTGGGTCACGGCGCGTTCTTTGCGCTCGGCGGCTATGCCATGGGCATGTATCTCATGCGCCAGATTGGAGATCGCGGGGTTTATGCCAACCCGGTTCTTCCAGACTTCATGGTTTTCCTGAACTGGGAAAAATTGCCATGGTTCTGGTATGGCTTTGACCAATTCTGGTTCGCCATGGTTATGGTGGTTGTGGTGCCAGCGGTGTTGGCGTTTGTGCTTGGCTGGTTGGCTTTCCGCTCTCGCGTGACCGGGGTTTACCTCTCCATTATCACACAGGCCATGACTTACGCTCTTCTGCTTGCGTTTTTCCGAAATGATATGGGGTTCGGTGGCAACAACGGTCTGACGGATTTCAAGGATATCCTTGGCTTTTCTTTGCAATCGAGCGGCACACGGGCGGTTCTCTTTGCGCTCTCGGCCTTGGCGCTGGCAGGGACGCTGGTGTTGTGCTCTTTGATCGTGCGCTCCAAGCTGGGCAAGGTGATGATTGCGGTGCGGGATGCCGAAAGCCGGACCCGCTTTTTGGGATACCGCGTGGAACATGTGAAGCTGTTCGCCTTTGTGCTGTCCGCCATGATTGCGGGCCTTGCAGGTGCGCTTTATGTCCCGCAGGTCGGGATCATCAATCCGGGTGAATTTGCCCCGGCAAACTCCATTGATGTGGTGATCTGGACCGCCGTTGGCGGGCGTGGAACCCTGATCGGCCCGATTATTGGCGCGTTTCTTGTCAGCGGCGGGAAAAGCTACTTCACCGCTGCGTTCCCGGATCTCTGGCTGTTCGCACTCGGCGGCTTGTTCGTCATTGTGACCCTGTTCATGCCAAAGGGCGTGATTGGTCTTTTGGGCCAACTGAAAGGCCTTGCTTCAAAGATGCCGCGCAAGAATGCGGACAAGCCCCTTCCTGCAAAACCGGAGGCTGCCGAATGAGCCTGAAAGAACGCAAACCTCTGCTTTATCTGGACGGGGTGTCGGTGAGCTTTGATGGCTTCAAGGCGATCAACAATCTCTCCATGGTGATCGAGAAAGGCGAAATGCGCGCCATCATCGGTCCGAACGGAGCGGGTAAGACCACCATGATGGACATCATCACCGGCAAGACACGCCCTGACGAAGGCTCCGTGTTTTTTGAAGGCGATACGGACCTGACCAAGCATGATGAGGCGGCCATCGCCAACCTCGGCATCGGGCGCAAGTTTCAAAAACCCACTGTGTTTGAAAGCCACACGGTCATGGACAATCTGGTGCTGTCCATGAAGGGCAAGCGCGGTGTCTTCTCTGCCCTGTTTCACCAAGAAGATGCGCAAGAGCGCAATTCCATCGCGGATATTCTTGAGATCATCCGGCTTGAACACCGCAAGGATGCGTTGGCGGCGGACTTGTCTCATGGCCAGAAGCAGTGGCTGGAGATTGGGATGCTGCTGGCGCAAGACCCAAAGCTGCTTCTGGTTGATGAACCGGTGGCAGGCATGACGGATGCAGAGACCGTGGAGACGGCCAAGCTGCTTCGCGAGATCTCCCGGAACCACTCTGTAATCGTGGTGGAGCATGACATGAGCTTTATTCGCGACCTTGATGTAAAGGTGACCTGCCTGGCCGAAGGCGCGGTGCTTTCGGAGGGAAGTCTGGCCCACGTGGCGGCCGATCCGAAGGTCATTGAAAGCTATTTGGGAAGGTGAGGCCATGCTGACACTGGATGTAGAAGGCGTTGATCTTTATTACGGCGCCGCACGCGCCCTCAATGGGGTGACCATGCATGCGGAACCGGGCAGCATCACTTGCGTGCTTGGTCGCAATGGCGTGGGTAAGACATCGCTCTTGCAGGCTATCACCGGCCATCAAGCCATCAAGTCTGGCAGGATCTGCATAGACGGCGTACGGCTTGGTGCCACCAAGCCTTATGACCGTGCAGGCAGAGGCATCGCTTATGTGCCTCAGGGGCGAGAAATCTTCCCCCTTCTGAGCGTGCGAGAGAACCTTGAAACAGGATTTGCGCGCCTGCCCCGCAAGGACCGCTTCATTCCGGAAAAGGTGTTCGAGCTTTTTCCGGTGCTTGCAGACATGCTCTCTCGTCGGGGCGGTGACCTTTCGGGTGGGCAGCAGCAACAACTGGCCATCGGCCGGGCCTTGGTAACACGGCCCCGTCTTTTGGTGCTCGATGAGCCCACGGAAGGGATTCAGCCTTCGATCATCAAGGATATCGGGCGTGCGATCAGTGCCTTGAAAAGTGAGGGGCTGACCATCCTGCTTGTCGAGCAGTATCTGGACTTTTGCCGTGAACTGGCAGATGCCGCCTACATTCTCGACCGGGGGGAGATTGTTCACTCTGGACCTGGAAGTGATCTGGACCTTCCGGAGGTGAAACGCCACCTCACAGTGTAGGTCTCGTTTACTTTGACTATGTGTCCCTCAGAACTGTTGGATTTGTTCTCGTCTCGGATTTTGGTTCTATGTAAACTCTCGGCGGCTGTTCCTCAGTAGAACCGGCGCACAAAGCGCGGGAGGTGGACGGCCGCCTGAACCGGAAAACGAGAACGCCAAAGGAAATTGGCATGACGGGACTGAAGGCGAACCATCTTGCGCTGTCAATGTTGCTGGCGCTGGTTACATCGGCGGCGGCTGCGCAAAAGGCAGATCGTTTGATACCTGAGCCTGAAGCAGGGCGCGGTGCAATCTTTTGTGATGCCCGCGTGTTTGGCGCAGACGCAGCAAAGGAGGGGGCCACGCTTTGCTCAGCGGAGGTGACAGAAGATTGTGTGTCGCCGCTTGAGACTGATGCGACCTTCATTCTTGGAGAGCCTGAAGAAAACGCCCGAAGCTTTGGCTATGATATCTGGTTCGAGAACGGGCTGAACTGCTCGGTGCTTGGCGAGATGAATAAGTCCGAGGACGGAATTTGGCGCTACGACGACCTTGCTTGCAAGTATGAGCTTACTGAGGATGAGAACGGCATTCTGTTTCGTTCTGCCACCGGTGAGGCGTGTGTGAGCGGTTGCGGTGCAGATGTGGGTGTCGGTGCAATTGTTGACAGTTGGACAAACAGCCGTTTCCAGTACGCGCCGACGCTCAAGACCTACGAGGACTTGGGCCTTTGCACGCCCTCCGCGCCGCCCAGCTCCCCTTTTACCGAGGAAGGTCTGCGGATCTTCGCGGCGCAGCGCATTTTGAAACACCTTGGATATGAGGTTGGCCCAGTTGATGGCAAGTTGGGCCCCATGACCAGAGAGGCACTGGAAAAGTATGCGGCGCTGGAGGATGTAGCCTTTGAAGGTGAGGTGTCGGAGGAGCTTTTGAACCTGCTTGACACGGCTGAACGCGCGCTCGCCAAGGAAAAAGAAGGGTCACCCGGCCCGGACGAAATGTTGGCCACCATCTATGGTGAGGAAGAACCGAAGACGGAGGTTTTTGACGAACCGCTGCGCGAGAGCTGGTTCACGCCGCGCGTTTTGAATTTGATCGCCTATGCTGAGCAACGCGGCGATTTGCTTTACGGGGCACCGGGCCTGTTCTTCAACCCGATTGTCCCGGGCAACGACATACAGATCTCCAACCTGCGGCTGACACCTGCCCAAATTGACGGCGACACAGCCGTGGTTGAGGTCTTTTTTCAGAACTTCGACAGTCGGTATGCGTTGCGTTATGAACTCAAGAAGCTGCCATTTGGTTGGCGGATCAATGACATTGTAACTCCAACCGGCAGTCTGCAGGACACCCTCAAAGGCATTTAGGGAAAGGGGCCCAAAGAACTAGAACAACGTTCTTGTGCAGCATGCACAATTGCGCCATAAAGTTGCAGCATGACGTAGGGAACATCTTTTCACCTTAATTTCGATTGGAGTTGATATGTGGGCTGCAACACATTCACTCAAAGTCGCCAGTACAACAGTTGTTCTGGCGTGCGCTGTTATGTTGACACCTGCCGCCGCGGCTCCGCTCATGTCGTTCTGGGATACGCCCCAGCATGGCGGCAACAGCTTTAATGCATCTCCCCCGGATGCCAATTACTTCCGCGCGCTCAAGAAAACCGGCGCGACGTGGGTGCGCCTTACTTTTAGTAAATGGCAGGGGGCGAAACGTGACTTCCTCATTGGTAACGCGGACAAGTATACGGGCCTTGTCAAAGCTGACCTCAAAGTGCTGAAGGATGTGCTGGACGCAGCCCATCAAGAGCGCATGAAGGTGGTCTTGGTGCCTTTGTCTTTGCCGGGCGCCCGTTGGACACAGCAGAACGGAGGGAAGTTTGATGATCGGTTGTGGTCTGACACTCAATACTGGGAGCAAAGCGCGCAGTTCTGGCAGGACCTTGCGGCAGAGTTGAAGGACCACCCTGCGATAGCCGCCTACAACATTCTCAATGAACCTGCTCCTGAAAAGACCGCCGGGGTTACGGAGAATGGCCGTTTGGAAGAAGCGCGCGGGTTCATAATCGAGAATGTGGGGTCGGCACGGCATCTGCCCGGCTTTTATGAGAATGTGATCAAAAGCATTCGCCGCGTGGACAAGGAGACGCCCATCATGGTGGATTCCGGCTACTACGCCAATCCGCGCAACCTTGCCGCTTGGCCATCCAAGCTTATGGATGACAAGGTGCTTTATGCATTCCACATGTATGAGCCATATGATGCCACGAGCGCGCCCAACCTCAAGCGTCAGGATCCAAATCGCTATCCCGGTACGGTGACAAAATACGACGGACAATGGGTTACCTGGGACAGAGAGCTTGTCAAACAGCACATCTCCATGGCCTTCGATTGGGCAAAAAGGAACCAGGTGAGCGCGAACCGCATTGTGGCCGCTGAGTTTGGCTGTATGCGCCAGTGGCAGGATTGCGCGACTTATCTTGAGGATGTGATGGAAGCCGTCGATGCCCATGAAGGCCATTGGGCGTTCTATGCGTTTCGCGAAGATGAGTGGGAAGGCATGGATTATGAGCTGCCGACTGATCTGAAAGCCGGTCACTTTTACTGGCGCATGGATATGGGAACAGCCGACAAACTTCCAAGAAACGGCAAGCTGATGAAGCTGATATCAGCGCGAATGAAAGCCGGCCGGACCGCCGAGGAATAACGCGCTCGTAGGGGATGACCTCCCAAAAACGCTCAGGTTTCAAACAACAAAAAACCCGTCCTTCGAAAGAAGAACGGGTTCTTTTGCTCTGAAACATCGCTCGGAAGATTAGGCTTGATAGTCAGCCGCTTCAGCGATCTTGGAAAGGAGCGCCACGTCAGCGCTGTTCTTGCGATAGAACACTGGTGGCTGACCGATTGGGGCGTTCACTTCAACCCAACCGCCTGTAAAGGTTTCGCCGCTCCATACGTGCACCCATTCGTCGGCTGGGAGGTACAGCTTACGCGTGGTTGCACCCTGCTCGTAAACCGGAGCCACCAGCAGGTCCCGGCCGAACAGGTACTCGTACATCACATCATAGGATTCAGCATCGTCCTCATAGTGCATGAACAGCGGACGCTGCACAGGCATACCGGTTTCAGCATTCTCCTTTGAAGCTGCCTTGATGTACGGTTTCAGGTGAGTGAAGATGCGGGTCATCGCTGCCAGATGCGCGAGGGTTTCATCGTCACTGTCGAACTGATGGTTGTCGCCCGGGCGGTTGCCTTCGTGCGAGCGCATGATTGGCGTGAACGCAGAAAATTCAGCCCAACGCATGAACAGCTCACGATCACGCTTCATGCCGTGCAAGGTGGTGTAGCCGCCGATATCGGAATGGTGGATGCCGTTGCCCATCAAACCGGAGGACAGAGCTGCGTTGATGACGGATGGCATACCATCGTCAATGTTCCAGTTCACACACTGGTCACCGCCCCAAAGGGTGTGGCAGTAGCCCTGAATGCCGGTGTAACCTGCACGCATGAAGAACAGGATGTCGTTGGTCTTGCCTGCTTCCTCGATCGCTTCGTGGTTACACTGTGCCCAGCGGGTCGGCCAGTTGTTATGCTCGATCTCGGCGGATTTGCCGTTGGACAGGTAACAGTCGGTTGGCAAGTATTCGCCAAAGTCAGCCATCCAGCCGTCCAGACCGAAGTCGATCATGTTCTTCTTGATGACGCCCTTGTACCATTCGAAAGCGTCCGGGTTGGTGAAGTCGACAACACCGCAATAGAACTCGCCAAAGTCAACAACGTACTTGCTGCCGTCTTCCTTTGTGGCAAGGAAGCCTTTTTCCTTGGCTTCATTGTAGAGCGGGAAGTCCTCCAGAACGTAAGGGTTGATGTACCCGAGGAAGCGAACGCCTTCCTTCTTCAGCTCGTGGATCTTGGTGTCGAGACCTGGATACAGATCTTTGTTCCACTGCCAGTCCCACTGCAAGCGCTTGCCGAAGGAGGTCATCTTGATGCCCTGCCAGTCCTGACACCAGGCGCCGGCGACCTTAACACCAGCTTCCTTTGCGCGGTTGACCTTCTCGATGGTGATGTCGGTACCACCCTGAATGCCGAGGATCACACCGTCCAGAACCCAGTCTGGAAGCTCCGGCTGGTTGCCGAAAACGCCGCAAATGTTGGTGACCAGTTCAGCAAATGTGTCTTCTTTGCCAACGAGCAGATACTCTGGAATGTCCCAGGCTTGAAGCTCGTGGAAGTCAGCGTGACGGAAGTCGAAATCCGCATAAGCCGTTGTTTGCAGATGCGCAAAGTACTTGTCGCTGGAGACGTAGGTCGGCTGCGGATAGTTGGTGTTGTAGTAGTCACCACCGGCGCGGTCCTTAACGTCCGCCTGCCATGTGACATACGTATCCTTGTTGCGGCCAACGCCTGGCTCGGAGGTCCACAGCGGGAAGTTATGACCACGCAAATTGAAGTAGGTCAGCTGTTCACCACAGCCATACACCTTCTCTTCAGCGCTTGCGGCAATGCGCAGCCAGAAGCGGTTCATTTCCGGCTTTTTGCTGGTGAATGCGATCTTCAAACGGCCTTCAGCGGTCTCTTCAGCGGTAAAGACGATGTAGTCCTGACCCTCAGCGCTGAAATTAATGATGGCCTTGCCCGCTGCTTCTTCGATAGTAAAGGCGCGCATTGGCAGGCGTTCGATCACGTAGTCGGTAATGTCGAAGTTACCGCGATACATATCAAAGTTCGCAGAGCCCGCGCCGAGGAACAGAGTAGGATTGTCGAAGCTATGACGAAGGATGACCTGACCCTTGTGCGAAAGCACGAAGCCGGCCTCGAGTTTTTCGATTTGCATGAGTGTGTACCGTAACGTGTTCGAGCTGCGGCGAGCCGAAAATCGGTGAATAGTGCGCTAAGTATTCAAGCAGCACTGGTTTCTTGTTCAGAAGTGAAGGGTGGGTTTAACCCACCCTTCTTGATCATTACTTCGCAGCAGTCGCGTAGTCTGCTTCGATAGAAGTTTCACAAGCCTTGATTTCATCTTCAAAGCGAGCGAGCCATACCTGGCCTTCTTCACCACTTGCATTAGCAAAGAATTCACGCACTGGTGCGGTTGCTTCCTGGAAAGCCTTCTTTTCTTCTGCAGTTGGGGTGTAAACAGTACCACCAGCCTTGCGGAATACTTCGTAAGCGTCGAATTCTTTCCACTTTGGATAGGAGCGCAGGAACTGGTTCTGTGCCTGTACGCCGTCAATTACAACGCGCTGAAGTTCTTCTGGGAAGCCGTTGAACTTTTCGTTGTTCATGACCCAGACGCCACCCATGTATGCGTGACCGTCGAGCACGATGTATTTCAGGGATTCCTCGAACTTCATTGTGGTGATGTCCACGATACCGTTCTTTGTACCATCCACAACGCCGGTAGACAGTGCGGTGTAAACTTCTGGCCAAGAGATTGGGGTAGGCGCGCCACCGAGAGCCTTAACCAGTTCCTGCTGGATTGGAGCTGGAACGGTACGCAGCTTCAGACCCTTTACATCGTCAGGTGACTTGATCTGGGTCTTGGTGGTTGCAAAGTTACGCCAACCGCCGGAGTTGGAAACCATCATCACGCGCAGGTTCTGGGTTTCTTCCAGAATGTTTGTGCGGATGTCAGCCAGGAAGTCTTCGTTGTCGTATACGCACTCTGCAACGCGGTCATCGCGGAGCATGTAAGGCAGGTCGAATGCGCCCATTGGAGCCCAATAATTGGCGAGCTCTGGAATGGTGGTCTGGAAGTAGTCGAACATGCCAGCCTGTACACCAGCAAGACACTCACGAGCCGTGGAGCAGAGCTGACCAGACGGGTAGATTTCGACTTCAATCGCGCCGTTGGAGCGGGATTCAACGAAGTTCTTGAACACGAGCAGCGACTGGTGGTTATAGCTGTCGATGTTCGTTACGTGTGGCACTGTCAGTTTGTAATCTGCTGCCTGTGCTCCCGCAGCAAGAAAAACTGAGGTCAGAAGAGAGAGACCAAGTGCTTTGAGTTTCATACTTACCTCCAAGTAATATGTGGAGTGGCTGGCGCTTGCTGAACAGGTTGAGCGCCAGCTTCCTCCGAGAAATCCCGCCTTACATCATGCCCAGCATCTGAGGGAGACCGATGACAAGAACTGGGAAGAACGAAATCAGGAAGATCACCAGGAACTCTGCAATCAGGAATGGAATGATTGCTTTGGAGATCTTCTGAAGCGGCACGCCTGACACACCAGAGGCAACGAACAACACCAGTCCCATTGGTGGAGTTGCGAGGCCGATGGACAGGTTGGCCACCATGACCACACCGAAGTGAACCGGATCAATGCCCAGATTGGTCATGATTGGTGCCAGGATAGGTGCAAAAATCAGAATTGCCGGGCCCGCATCCAGGAACATGCCAACGATGAACAGGAAGATGTTCATGATGAAGAACAGAAGATACGGGTTGTCGGTGATGGAATAGAAGAAGGTGGTGATATCCTTCGCAACACCGGACAGGCTGATTGCCGAGGCAAAACCACTGGCTGCTGCCACAATGATCAGGATCGCAGCCGCGTTGATTGCGATGCGAATGAACATTGGGAACACGTCCTTCATCTTCAGGATCTGCATGATAAATACAGACAGAATGAAGGCGTAGAGTACGGCAACTGCAGCCGCTTCTGTTGGGGTGAAGATGCCGCCATAGATGCCGCCCAGAATGATAACGGGGGTCAGCAGTGGCAGGATCGCGACCTTGAAACCCGCCATGCGTTCAGCAGGCGTTGCACGAGGGAACTGCTCAACGTCAGGATACTTCACGATCTGCCAACGGTTTACCAGCATCAGCGCGCCGCAGAGCAGCAGGCCGGGAACGATACCGGACATGAACATCGCTGCAACAGAGGTGTTCATGACGAAGGCATAGATGAGCATGATGCCGGAGGGCGGAATGATGGTGCCGAGAACGGTCGCTGCAGCAGTCAGAGCAGCTGCGTAAGTACGGTCGTACTTGTAGCGTTCCATTTCCGGGATCATCATATTGCCAATGGCGGAGGTTGCCGCCACAGCAGAACCGGTGAGGGCGCCGAACAGGGTGGATGCAATGATCACAACGTGACCAAGGCCGCCGCGCATGTGCTGCACCATTGTCTGGGAGAAGGTGATGATACGGTTTGTGATACCGCCGTTCACCATGAACTCACCTGCCAGCATGAAGAAAGGCAAAGCCAGCAGCAGGAAGTTGTCCAGACCAGCGTAGAGACGCTGATACAGCATGTTCATGAAGAGGATCTGATCTGCCTGGAAAAGGGCGATCGCTGGGGCGAGGCCAAGCGCGAACAGCACTGGGACACCGACGAACAGCAGGATCAGAAAGTAGAGGGCAAAGATTGGAGAGACCATGTTGTTTCTACCTTATTGTCCGCATGCACCAATCAAGCCGCAGGCTTTTCATCGAGTGAGTGGAAGTACACGAACAACCGAAGCTCGCTGATGATTTTCTGGATGGCTGACAGGATCGTCACAGACATCATGAGCGGCGGGATTGCATAGATGACGTACATCTTGATTGGCAAGCTGTCCGCGTTGCTCTGTCCTCTCAGGTAGAAGTCGTAACCAAACTTGATCCAGACGAGGAAAGCGGCGATTGCGAGGATATGGATGAACAACATCAGAAGATGTTTCACCCGTTTGCCGTTCAGACCATCGATCAGGAAGGTCATGGCAATGTTTTTATCCTGCAAGTAAATGAGCGGCAGACACAGGTATGTCATGTAAATCATCATGAAACGCGAGGTCTCATCGGTCCAGCTGAGTGGCATGTTCAGTATGTAGCGGAACAGCACCTGCAGCAGCACGATAAGGGTCATGATGACCAGCAGGCTTCCCCCGATCCAGCTCCCGAGCTTGCCCAGTGGTTCGTTGATCTTGTTAAGCCCGTTTTCAATGGCTTCTAACATTGTAAGATTTCCTTGTTTTAGAAATCCAAGCCAACGGGATGGGGAGCAGACAGAGCCAAAATTAATATCGCTCCCCATCGCGCACTGGATTAGGTCAGTTCAACGACCTCAATACCAAGGCGTTTGGCGACAGCGCGCATAACCGGGCGGTGTTCGCCGTAAGTCAGAGCGGTGTGGTGTTCCAGACCTTCATTGATCATGGTGTCAAGGAACTGCTTGACCGGAACGTCCAGCTTTGCGGTACCCGCTGTGCCGGAGAAAGCCAGTGGTGCCTTGATCATTTCGCCACCTGCAAGCAGCAGGCGCATTTTGCCGTGGCCTTGGCTAAAGCGGGCCATGGTGATGCGTCCAGGCTTCAGAGCGAACTCAGAAAGCAGTGGCAGCTTGCGGTTTGAGTGAATTGTGCCCTGAATTGGCTGATCAGTGTCCGCCATGTCGATGGGGGCCTGACCGCAGTGCCAGAATACAACGGTGTCGTCTTCGGTGTTCACGTCCACCAGGTCGGTGTTGAACACGCTGCCGCCAGCAGCATGTTGCAGGGTCAGGGAGGTGACAACACCCATCATGTCGGCTTCACAGCCAGCAGGGGTGCGGTCTTCATTCAGCAGAGCCAGAGCACCACAGGCTGCACAACCGTATTCGGTGAAGAAGTCAGGCCAGCAACGAACGGCGATGCCCTTGTACCCCTTCTCGTCGGCTTCGGCGCGAAGCTTGGAGTAAACCTTCAGGGTCTTGCGCGTTGCGTCCTGATCCAGCTCGGCAAGGTTCGGGAAGTCCTTTGCGCGGCGCTCATATGGGGCATCCGCTACTTCGTCAGGAAGCTCTTTAACTTCGTTGATGAAGTCGATTACCGGGATCCGGTCTACCTCAACGCCGAACTTGGACTTAAGTTCTTCTTCGTTGAAGTTACAGGCGTCGAAGCCGTCTGGATGCTGGCCAACGAGCTTCAACTTGGTGCCACGCAGATCGTTTGCGATTGCACCAGCGCGGGCGAAGATGGAAAGTTCTTCCTTGGCTGCTTCGCTGTCCGCGTCTGCGTGAACATAGTCGATGCTCAGATCGTTGCGGCTCAGCGCGTGGCTTGCGAGGTTCACACCGCAGAAGGAGTTCAGGCGCAAACGGCCGCCTGTGCGCGCTTCAGGGAACGACCACATGACGAGGGGGGCATCAATTTCCTTGCCCAGCTCAACTGTCATGGTCGCATCGGTAAAGGTAACCTGCAGAAGGAGCAGCATGTCGAGCTGCTGTTCTTTTAGGGCAGGGAGCGTGCCACGTACGGCGTCGGCGTCGAAAAGGAGTTCCGGCTGGCCAATCAGTTCAGCGTTGATGCCTTCAAGCGTCTTCCAGGCTTTGGCGAGAATTTCTTCCGCAAACGGCACATCGAATGTTGGGCGCCCCAGAGCTACAACACCAATGCGGGGTCTTTCTACAGACATTCTATTCCTCCATGGGCTCAGCGGATCAATGACGTAGAGCGCCCCAATGGTCTGGCATCTCCTCCAGATGCAATGACCCGCCAAGTTGGCTTCATTCGTCGGTCACAGTAAGTCGATAAATGAACGCAATCTATCAGAGCTAATACATATATCTGTCCATTTCATACATAAAAAGTCAAGAATGTTCCAGAAAAAGAACAGAAAATGACAATCATGATCACTTTGGCGGGTAGATTAGTTGTTTTTGCCCATTCGGGTGGCAGATTTGAAAGGGCAAGTCGATCGCTCTGCAATCTGAGGTAGGCCTTTGTTCTGGATGCCTCACGGCAAACAAGAGAGAAAAGCAACGTTTATCTGGGAGAATCGAGATTTGTCATGACCCGTACTGTGCCGTAGCGACAGTATCGTTTCCTGTTTGGCCTCCATGATTCCTCCCGAAAAGCGTGCCGAAATCCCATATTGAGACTAGCAGAGTGCGCCATGAATTCCAGTCATGGACCAATTCCCGGGCCAAAATTGACAAAATATGCACAGAGCTATGTTGTTTTTCGAAAGCTGATTGGCGTTAATCCTGATGCCCCTCTCATGTATCTCGGTGATGGCTGATATTTTACATAGGTATTCTAGATAGTTAGGTGGGAAATGGCGGATTCCGCAGAGGCTCATCCCTCTGTGAAATAATAGGTAAAACCTGCTAGGTTTTGTGAAATTTATTGATCACTTCATCGTTCTGATGTCCTTCCTGAAATGTCCGAAATCGGACATCTAGGTTCA
>NZ_JAQZAJ010000007.1 GCF_028737195.1 Pseudovibrio exalbescens
GCATCAAACAGAACAATCAATACCAAAAGCCCTCGACGCATAATGCGCGGGGGCTTTTTGCATTCCAAAACACCCAACCAACCATGCATGCCGCGCCCAGAACAAACGCACAAAGGCAAAAACGCGCCGTGGCGCTGCCATGTATCGAACACATGAGCAATGCTCATTTGACTTTGCAGCCTCGCCGCATTAGGCAATCCCCAACGTAAATTAATGAAGCAGGGCCCGCTTTTGGATCTCCAAGGCATTCATTTGACAGGCGTTTCAATAGAGCGCGGTGATCAGCTGGTTGTGAGGGATGTCACGGCTACGCTCAACTCGAAGCGTGTTGGGATCATTGGCCGCAATGGGTCAGGCAAGAGTTCCCTGCTTCGCGCTCTGAATGGCTTGTTGCCTCTGGCCGCAGGTTCTTTGAGTGTTCATGGCATATCCCACGCTAGGCCAAAGGAGTTGAGCCGAACAGCAGGGTTTGTTTTTCAAAACCCCGATCATCAGCTTATTTTTCCGACGGCTGCCGAAGAGCTTGGGTTTGGCCTGAGACAGCTTGGAGCCGACAAGAGGTCAGCTTCAGCTCAAGCGCTTGCCTATTTGAATGATCATGGGTGTGGCCGTTTTGCTGAAGAGCCCGTTCATCAGCTGTCCGAGGGACAGAAGCAGCTGGTATGCATATTGGCGATCCTCATAATGGAACCAAAGGTACTGTTGCTTGATGAGCCGTTTTCTAGCCTCGATCATGTTACGCGCCGGATCTTGCTGAATAAAATTGACGCGCTTGAGCAGCAGATAATATTCGTCAGCCATGAGTTGGACGCGCTCTCAACCTTTGATGAAGTACTCCTGATCGAAGGTGGTCAGCTGAAGGACCAGGGCAAACCGGCAGATATTATTGCAGGTTACCTGGAAGGGGAACTTGAAGAAGCCGCGCGCCGAAGCCTGCTGGCGGAGGCACTCTGATCATGGTGTCACTCTACATCTCCGGTCCCAGTTGGGCGCATCGGTTACCTGCCGCAGTGAAGTTGGTGTTCTTGTGCCTGATAACGCTTCTACTGTTTCCCCTTGATCAATGGTGGCAGCAAGCGATTGGACTTGCTGCCGTGCTGGGGTTTTATGGTTCTCTTGGCAAGAAGGGTCTGAAGGCGCTGAAGGTTCTCAAGAACCTCCTATGGATGCTATCGTTTATCTTTTTGATCCATTTGGCTTTTACGAGCTGGGAAGACGGGATCGTCATCAGCTTGCGTCTGGTTACTTTGGTGCTGCTCGCGAATTTTCTGAGCATCACGACTAAAATGGACGATCTGATGGATGCGATTGAGCCTCTGTTCAGGCCGCTATCTGTCTTCGGCGTCACATCAAAGAAGATCGCCCTTGCCGTCGCCTTGGTAATCCGATTTGTCCCTATGCTGATGGCCGTCTTCATGAGTTTGCAGGAGGCCTATCGTGCGCGCACCGGGAAGGGGAGCAGCATGAGGTTGCTGGCACCGTTTGTCATTCACGCATTGAAACTTGCAGACGAGGTTGCCGAGGCCCTTACGGCTCGAGGCGGTGCCGACGGCTATGAAAACACGGCGTCGCGATAATTGAAACTTTGGCCGAGGTGCCTCTGTGGATTGAGGGTCTTGGCCATGGTTGGTGAAAATGAAGTCTGTTTTGCTTCGGCTTCTTGAACAAATGGGGGTAGAGAATGGGTCAGGATAAGGCGCTTGTCCAAATTGCATTTTACGCAGCTTTGATTGCTGCACTCGGATTGTTGCCGGCCGTGGCGATTCCATTCGTCAGCGGTGTTCCCATTACTGCGCAAACACTCGGCGTGATGCTCGCTGGCGTGATGCTCGGCCCGCTCCGTGGCGGGCTTGCTGTGCTCCTAGTGCTGTTCCTCACGGCACTGGGTCTTCCGCTTTTGGCCGGTGGGCGTGGCGGTCTTGGTGTGTTCATGGGGCCGTCCGCCGGTTTCCTGATCGGCTGGTTCTTTGGTGCGATCACCACTGGCTACATAATGCAGCTGATGAAGAACCAGAGTGTGCTTGTAAGCGCTGCGATTGCGTCAATTGTCGGTGGGATTGGTGTTGTCTATGCGCTTGGCATTCCAGGGCTGAGCGTCATGGCCGGTTTGCCGTTGGACAAAGCGGCGTTGGGAAGTGCGGTTTACTTGCCGGGTGATCTGGTGAAAGCCGCAATTGCCGCTGTTGTGGCACAAACAGTTGCCCGTGGTATGCCTTCCGCGTTGCATTCACGCTCATGAGTTACATTGGCTCCTTCTTGAAAGAAAGATCCCGCCAGCGCCCTGATGCGCTGGCTCTGCACTGTGACGACCGAGTGTGGTCCAACCGCGATTTCACAGATTGGGTCTGCCAGCTGAAGGTTGAGCTGAGGAAGCGTAGCGTGGCCGGTGACCGCATTGCTCTGGACTGTCACCGTGCAGACGCTCTGTTGGCGGGCTTTTTCGCTGTAGCGGGAATTAGGCGCACGGCTGCGGTGCTTGATCCACGATCCAACCTCGATGCGAAGACAGCCAACACGCTTGCCGCTGCCAGTGCCCTGCTTCTCGATGATGATTTCATCTGCCGTGAGGCATCGCACGGGGAACGGGGCCCACTGGCGGTTTTCAGCAGCTCGAGGGACCGTTCGGCAGATCGACCGAGCCTGGAGGATAGCTTTTACATCGGCTTTACCTCTGGCACCACCGGTGTTGCCAAAGGCTACATGCGCAGCCACGGATCATGGCTGCATAGCTTTCAAATCATTGAAGAGCTGCTTGGGTTTAACGAAACGGACCGGGTGCTGATACCGGGTCCATTGGCTCATTCCCTGCATCTGTTCGGGGCGGTGCACGCTTTGCACGCCGGTGCGTCGGTCTACGCTCAGTCTGCCTTTCACCCGCGCCGTAGTCTGGAGATGCTCAGGCAGGGGCGCTGCACGTTCGCCTATGCGACACCAACGCAGCTTCTCACTCTCAAGAAGCTGGCCGGTCAAGAGAGGTATCCGTGCGTTCGGACCATCCTTGTGGGTGGGGCCGAGTGGACGGAGGACATGGCTGCTACAGTGAAGCCGATGTTTCCGAATGCTCATATCCTGACATTCTATGGTGCTTCTGAGACGAGCTTCATCAGCATGCGGCGTCCGGGCGAGGTGCTGCCGACAGGAAGCGTGGGCAAGCCGGTGCCTGGCGTTATCGTGGATGTGCGCGCCGCGGATGGAACCCATCTGGCAGCGGGTGAGGTTGGCCGCCTTTGGGTGGCAGGGCCGCAGAACTTCCAAGACTACGTTGGTGCAGCGAAGGATCAGTTGCTGCGTGAGGGCGAGTTCATTTGCGTCGGCGATCTGGGGTACTTTGACGCTAGCGGCTATCTGTATGTGACGGGCCGTGAGAACCGGATGATCATTACTTCAGGCGTGAATGTGTATCCTGCAGAGATTGAGCAGGTGGTGCTGCGGATACCTGAAGTTCTTGATTGTGCAGTTGGCGCGAAGGTGGACGCAAAGCGTGGCTGGGTGCCGGTTCTGGTTGCTCATCTTTGTGACCATGCAGAGGATGACATCTCCGACTTCATCCTGAAGAGCTGTAGGAAGGAGCTGGGGCCCGTCAAGGCACCGCGTCAGTTGCTGATCCACAAAGAGCCTCTGCCGCTTACGCCAAGCGGCAAGATGGACTATAAAGCAATTGATCGCTTTATAGATGAACAGACCTGAGGCAGGGCCAATGGGAACGGCAGTTGTTCTTTCAGCGCGTCGATCCTCTGTGCAGCCGCGGGGAGGTGCCTATAAAGCGCTCAAACTTTGGGAGCTTTGGGCCCCCGTGGGCCGTGCGGCGCTGTATGACGCGGGCATTTCCCCCCATGAAGTAGATGCGGTTCTTCTGGGCAATGGCATTTATGGTGGTGGCAATCCGGCGCGGCTCTGTGCTCTGGCGGCCGGGATCCCCGAGGATGTTGCCGCGACCACGCTGGACAGCCAGTGCTGCTCCGGCCTTGAAAGCGTGCTTCAGGCTATAGCCCTGATTGAAAGTGGGCAGGCCAATGTTGTCGTGTGCGGCGGGGCGGAGAGCTATAGCCAGCGCCCCCTTCGGGCGCACCAAGCACGTGAGGATGGCGGCGAAATCACCTTTTACGAGCGCCCCCCTTTCAGCCCATGGCCAGAGCGAGATCCTGACATGGCGATGGCGAATGCACGTCTTGCAGATGCCGCCGGTATTTCTCCAGCGCAGCAGAGCGCTTATGCAGTTGAAAGCCACCAAAAGGCGCTGGATGCACTCACCTCTGGTCGGTTTCGTCATGAGCTTGTGCCCGTATGTGAAGCTGATCCGCTGCGGGATGGATTTAGCCGCGCATTGAAGCTGCGCGTGGCGGAGCGGGCACCCGTTCTGGCGCATGAGGGGAGCGGCGTGATTACATCGGCAACCACGTCTGTTGAAGCTGATGGCGCGGCAGCACTCGTTGTGGCCAACTCTGAGCTGTATGGAACGGGCGGTTTGCGGCTCGTTGCGGGGGCGCGCAAGGGCGGAGCCTCAGAGAACCCCGGAATTGCTCCTGTTGCGGCGGCACAGGCGGTGTTGAGCCGCGTTGGGCAAATGCCTGAAGCGTTGCATGCCGTCGAGGTGATGGAAGCTTATGCAGCGCAGGCCATTGCTTGTCTTCAGCCCTTTGGTTTCCCGCCGGTGGCTCTCAACAGAGGCGGTGGCAGCCTCGCACGGGGACATCCCATCGGGGCTTCGGGCGCAATTTTGATGGTGAGGTTGTTCCACGAACTGAAGACAGCCCCACAGGGCGCCCGCGGGCTGGCAATGATTGCGGCTGCCGGTGGTCTGGGTACGGCAGCGTTGGTGGAGCGGACGGTTTAACGCTGTCATAGCCAACGAAATTCCATCCATCGAGAATCTCTGCAAAACTGCGTAGCCGAAAAAAGTATAAATCGGTTGAAAACCGTTTGCCTGCCATTTCCCCTCGCCATTGATCGTTTCATCATCAGGCCTACTGTATTGAGTGTAGTCATCGCCTGTTTTGGGAGAGGGGGTGATGATCAGGACCTATGGGGAGGCAAAAAGGGGTTAGATTCCCCTTTTAAAAGATGCACAATTTTGCGTGCTCGAAAAAGAGATCCGTTGCAGATCCTTTATATCGTCGTGCCAGTTTATTAATTGGACTAGGTATTTACTCTAGAACATGCCAAGAAAAGCGCTCATAGTTTTCCCATGACAAAGCCGCCACATCTATCCAGAGAAATGGCCCTGTTTCTTGACTTCGACGGCACTCTCGTTGAGATCGCCTCGACACCCGGCTCCATTTCTGTCGCCCATACACTTGTTGAGACTATTGCCAATGTGCAGGCGCTGTTGAACGGCGCTCTGGCCGTTGTGACCGGTCGTGATGTTCGCGATATTGACCGCTTTTTGCATCCCCTTGTGCTGCCCGCTGCGGGGCTCCATGGATTGCAGCGCCGAATGAGCCTAGGGGCTGAGCTTGATGCCGTGAAAGTATGGCCCGGCATTGCAGAACTTCGCCAAGACATTCAGCTCTCCGGCATCCTGACCGAGGGGGTGACGCTTGAAGACAAGGGCAGTGCGCTATGCGTGCACTACCGTGCTGCGCCGCACCGTGAAACGGATGTACGCGCGCGTGTTGATGAAATGACGGCCCGGTTCCCCAGCCTGCACACCGTGAAAGGCAACATGGTGGTTGAGGCAAAGCCAACAGCAGAAGACAAGGGAACGGCGGTGCGCCGCTTTTTGGATCAGGCGGACTTCAAGGGCCGCTTGCCGGTCTTTATCGGCGATGACACCACCGATGAAGACGGTATTGCAGCGGTTCAGTCTGTTGGGGGCTACGGCATCAAGGTTGGCACGCAAGAGAGCCAGGCCTTTTTTCGACTGCCAGATGTGGCGTCGGTTCATGCCTGGCTGTCAGAGACAACACCAATCGAGATTACTTAAACGCCAGGGCACCGAGATCCGATGCCCCTTGAGTGAGAGGACTTTTCATGAGCGACAAGCAGCCAAGGTCATTTCCTGTCGTTCCGCTTTCCGAACCAAGCCTGAATATGGCGATGATCGGCAACTGCTCATATGCCGGTCTGATCGACACCATGGGGCGCGTGGTTTGGTGCTGTCTCCCGCGGTTTGATGGCGATCCTGTGTTTCATTCGTTGCTGGGTACCCGCGGCGAAGAAGGCGATGGTGCATTCACCATTGAGCTGGTCGGGGCTGTGCGCTCGGAACAAGAGTATGTCGACAACACAGCGATTGTGAAAACGCGCCTCTACGATGATGACGGCAATGGCATCGAGATCACCGACTTTGCGCCGCGCTTCAACCGCAAGGGACGCATGTTCCGACCGAACGCGATTGCGCGCCGGGTGCGGCCAATTCTGGGCCACCCGCGTATTGCGGTGAAACTGCGCCCGCGGTTTGACTGGGGGCAGCGTGATCCGGAAATTACGTTCGGGTCCAATCACGTGCGCTTTATCGGCAATGGGCTGGCCCTGCGCCTGACGACAGATGCATCGATTACCTACGTTCGGGAAGAAACCCCGTTCCTGCTGGATGGACCTCTGGCATTCTACTTCGGGCCAGATGAAAGCCTGACTGAGAGCCCGGGGAAGATCTGCCGCGACTTTGAAGAGGAAACCGAGAAGTATTGGCGTATCTGGTCACGCCGACTGGGTCTGCCTCTTGAGTATCAGGAAGCAGTGATCCGCGCTGCGATCACGCTCAAGATTTGCACCTATGAGGAGACCGGCGCAATCATCGCGGCGGCGACCACCTCAATTCCGGAAGCGCACAACACGGTGCGGAACTGGGACTATCGCTATTGCTGGCTGCGGGACGCGTTCTTCGTGGTGCGGGCGCTGAACTCCCTCTCCGAAATGGAGACCATGGAGAATTATCTGCGGTATCTCAACAACATCATGAGTATGGCAGACGGCGGGCATGTTCAGCCGCTCTATGGCATTGGGCAGGAAGCGCATCTGGTTGAGAGCTTTGTCGATTTGCCGGGCTATCGTGGAAACGAGCCTGTGCGTGTTGGCAATCAGGCCTACGAACACTTCCAGCATGATGTCTACGGCAACATTGTTCTGGGTGCGTCTCAGGCGTTTTTTGACAAGCGTCTGCTGCGCCAGCCGGGCCTGGATGACTTTCAGCGTCTTGAGAAAGCCGGTGAGCGCGCCTTCACACTCTACAATGAGCCAGATGCAGGCATCTGGGAGTTGCGCACCCGTGCGCGGGTTCACACATCGTCCTCGCTGATGTGTTGGGCAGCTTGCGACCGCCTCGCCAAGATTGCCGATCACTTTGGGCTCGATGACCGCGCTGGGTTCTGGCAGGACCGGGCGGACGTCATTCACGCGACCATTTGTGAAAAGGGCTGGAACGAAGAGGTCGGCGCTTTCACCGAAAGCTTTGGCGGAAAGGATATGGATGCGAGCCTTCTTCTGATGGCGGAAGTGGGCTTCCTGCCTGCGAACGATCCGCGCTTCATCGCCACCGTGGACAAGATTGGCGAGCAGCTGCGCCGGGGTAATCACCTGTTCCGCTATCATCAGGCCGATGATTTCGGTGAGCCGGAGAATGCCTTCAACATCTGTACGTTCTGGTACATTGATGCGCTTGCTCGCATTGGCCGGGGGGACGAAGCGCGCGAGATTTATGAGGAGCTGCTCTCCTGCCGCAATCACGTTGGCCTTTTGTCAGAGGACACATCGCCCAAGACTGGCGAGCTTTGGGGCAATTTCCCGCAGACATATTCGATGGTTGGTATCATCAATGGTGCAGTACGGTTGTCAGCGCCGTGGGATAAGGTAACCTAGAGGGCATTGTTTCAAATGTAGATATTGGAGGAAGTAGCATGAGCCGTCTGGTTGTCGTATCCAACAGAGTTGGTCCCCTAAAGGATAGCGGCAAGGCGGGCGGCTTAGCTGTAGCTCTCGTTGATACCCTGCGCAAAACCGGTGGCATCTGGTTTGGTTGGACAGGGCAAGTCTCTGAAGAGGGGACCTTCGGTTTGATGCGTGAAGAAAAGCACCGCAAGGTGCTCATGCAGCAAATCGACATGACCCAGCAGGACTATGACGAGTTCTACATCGGCTACGCGAACCGAACGCTGTGGCCGGTTCTTCACTATCGTCTTGATCTGGCGGAGTTTGACCGCCGCTATGAAGAAGGCTACCGGCGGGTGAACGAACGCTTCGCCGCCCGTCTGCGCCCCAGCATCCAGCCGGGTGATGTTGTCTGGGTTCACGACTATCATTTCTTCGGCCTTGCAGCACAGTTGCGCGCCATGGATGTCGAGAACTCCATTGCATTTTTCTTGCACATCCCATTCCCGTCGCCGGAAATTCTGGCGGCGTTGCCGAATGCCGAATCCCTGGTGCGCCGCATGCTGGCCTATGATCTCATTGGGTTTCAGACGGAGCGCGATGCAGCCAACTTTCGACGCTTCGTGGTGGAAGAGCTACAGGGTGAAGACCTTGGGGAGGATCGTGTGTGTGCCGTGGGCCGCGAGGTTATTGCGCGTGCCTACCCAATTGGTATCGATGCGGAGGGGTTCTCACAGTATGTGCATTCGCAGGATGCGCGCCGTCATATGGCGCGTCTGGAAAAACTGCTGATCGGGCGGCAGCAGATTATCGGCGTAGACCGCATCGACTATTCCAAGGGGTTGCCGGAGCGCCTGAAAGCCTTCGAGCGATTGCTTGAGGATTACCCGGAGAACCGCGGGCAAGTCAGCATGATGCAGGTGGCCCCTCCGTCTCGTTCAGAGGTGAACAGCTACGTCGATATTCGCATGGAGCTGGAGCATTTGACCGGCCACATCAATGGCCGGTTTGCTGACCTGGATTGGACGCCAATCCGCTTTCTGACGCGGTCATTCAACCGGAAGGCCTTGGCTGGTATTTATCGTGGCAGCATGGTGGGGCTGGTGACACCGCTTCGGGATGGCATGAATCTCGTGGCCAAAGAATATGTGGCTGCGCAGCGTCCGGAAGATCCGGGTGTCTTGGTGCTCTCCCGCTTTGCAGGGGCCGCTGAGCGCATGAAGGAAGCACTGATCGTGAACCCGCACTCTGCGGAAGAGGTGGCGGCAGCGCTGCAAACAGCGCTTACCATGCCGATGGAAGAGCGACGGGAACGGTGGGAGGCCATGTATGAGCGCATCTGCAAAGAAGATGCACATACCTGGGCTGATACCATTTTGAAGGATTTGCAGCGGGAGTTTGCCTCCTACGCGAAGAAGGCAAGTTAACTAAAAAACGGCGGGTTTCGCACCCGCCGTCTTTTGTTGGGACACAACAATCTCCTATTGAGCGGCGTCAGTGTTCAAGACGCCGCGCCGGATCTGGTCTTCTTCAATGCTCTCAAACAATGCACGGAAGTTACCCTCTCCGAAGCCTTCATCGCCTTTGCGTTGAATGAACTCAAAAAAGATTGGCCCGATGACTGTCTTGGAGAAGATCTGCAACAAGATCTTGGTCATGCCGCCGTCAATAACGCCTTCGCCATCAATCAGGATGCCGTGCTTTTTCATCCGTTCAATTGGCTCGTCGTGACCCTTTACGCGCTCATGGCTGCGTTCGTAATAGGTGTCTGGCGGGCCCGGCATGAACCGCAAGCCATTGTCGGCCAGCTTATCGGTGGAGCCGTAGATTTCGTCACTGCCAACGGCGATGTGCTGAATGCCTTCGCCCTTGTACTTCTTCAAGTACTCTTCAATCTGGCTGGTGTCGTCCTTGGACTCGTTCAGTGGAATCCGGATCTTGCCGCAAGGAGAGGTGATCGCGCGGCTGACAAGGCCCGTGATGCGACCGTCGATGTCGAAGAAGTGGATTTGCTTGAAGCTGAACAGGTCACGGTAGAAATCCCACCACTTGTCCATGTTGCCGCGATACACGTTGTGTGTCAGGTGATCGAGGTAGTAAAAGCCAACGCCCTGCGGTTTTGGGTCGACCTCGTCAATCCAATCGAACTCCGCCGCATAAGCTGAGCCGTTGTCGCCATACTTGTCGATGAAGTAGAGCAGCGAACCGCCAATCCCGACAATAGCGGGTGCGTCGAGGGTCTTGTCTGACCCTTCATAAGGTTCTGCACCTTTGGCGACGGCATGGTCAAAAGCGTGCTTTGCATCAACGACGCGCCACGCCATGGACGGCGCGCATGGGCCGTGAGCCTCCACAAACCGGCTGGCAAAGCTGTTTGGTTCTGCGTTCAGGATGTAGTTGATGTCGCCCTGACGGTAGACGGTGATGTCCTTGGTCCGGTGTTTTGCAACGGGCGTGTAGCCCATCTTGCGGAACAGCACATCCAGTTTCTCCGGCTCCGGATGTGAGAACTCTACAAACTCAAAGCCGTCGGTTCCTGCAGGGTTTTCCTCGGAAATCCGGGCTGGGGGAGCGTCGTGCGGAAATGGTCCCATGGAAGTCTCCTTGTCTGTTCTATTACGTATGAGTATGTGAAATATCTGTTGCGACGTCCTTGCGTTTTTGCGTATGTAAGCGCCAATGAATGCACGAAATGTGCGCTTGGGAGGGAAGCAATGGCATCTACCGTCGATCTGGACCCGTTCGACTTGAAAATTCTTGCAAGTCTTCAAGAGGACGCGTCACGCACCAATCAGGAAATCGGTACCCTGATCCACCTCAGTGCCTCGCAGGTCTCGCGCCGACGGCAAAGGTTGGAGACTGCCGGTGTAATCCGTCGCTACCGAGCGGATCTATCACCGGATCATCTGGGATTTGGGGTGATTGCGTTTGTGGGCGTTACGTTGGACACGCACAACAACGAGAACTCTGTCAGGTTTCACGAGCTCACCCGGTCGCTAGATTGTGTGCAGGAGGCCTACACCATGACGGGGGACATGGACTACCTGTTGAAGGTGTGCGTGCCCGATCTGAAAGGCCTCTCAAAGTTCATCAACAATGACTTGCTTCCGCATCAGGCCGTCGAGAATGTGCGCAGCTCGATTGCAATGGAAACCATCAAGGATGAGAACCAGTTGCCTCTTGGCAAAGTGTAACAATGCCTTGTTTCTGCGGATCTGGTTCCCATTTCTGTATCATGAGAGTTTCTAAAGAGGTCAGGTGAGCAGATGTTTGATCCAAAGCAGCTTGTTGATCAGTTTCTGGGTTCAGGCGCACTCGGTGGCGGACAGAACGCACAAAGTGGCGGTGCTGGCGGTGCCATGCAGCAGGGCCAAAACTATTTGAAAAATAATGCAGGTGGCCTTGCCGGTGGAGCGCTTGCAGGCGGTCTTGCAGGTTTGTTGCTTGGCTCAAAGAAGGGCCGCAAGCTGGGCAAGAAGGCTGTTACCTATGGCGGTCTCGCGCTGGTGGGCGGGCTTGCTTACAAGGCCTACACCAACTGGCAGAGCAATCAGGGCACATCGCAAGGCGGCCCAGCCCCAACACCGCCAAGCGCGGGCCCGAGCTCTGCTGGCAATGCAGCCGCGCTGCCAGACCTTTCTGGCACGTCTTTTGAGCCAGCAGCCGCACCGGGCGGCGAAAACCAGATGGCGCTCAACGTTCTGATTGCGATGATCCAGGCCGCCAAGGCAGACGGTCATGTGGATGCGCAAGAGCAAGCACACATCTTCGAACAGATCGATCGCCTCGGTCTGGGTATGGAAGAAAAAGCCTTCATCATGGATGAACTGCGTGCGCCGCTCGACATCGACAAGGTGGTGAATGCGGCAACAACGCCTGAACTCGCCATGGAGCTTTACACGGCTTCGCGCTTGACCATCGAACCAGACCATCCGGCAGAGCAGGCCTACCTGCAAATGCTGGCAGCACGTTTGGGTCTTGAGCCAGCATTAACCGCAGAGCTTGAGAAAGCCGTGGTGGAAGCGCAGAGTTAATCCTCGTTCCACTCGCATATCGGGTGGTTGAGGCGGATCTTTGGACATAGGTTGCCCCCTACACGAGGAGGGACCTATGTCTTTTGTTATTACCGGATTGAATTCCGAAGAGTTTTCCGAGTTGAACGGGTTGGGTGCAGAGGCACTTGCTGCCCGCAACGTGGTGGTTTACGAGGCCGATGCCAAACCCGGCTTTCCTTGTCGGGTCTCCTTGGCTGATGCGGAAGTGGGTGAACGGGTGTTCTTGCTGAACTATACCTATCAGCCGCACGAAACACCCTATCGAGCTTCTCACGCGATTTTCGTGCGGGAGAATGCGCCTGAGGCGCCGCCGTACATAGGCACCATCCCCCTGTCTCTTTCGTCTCGTCTGTTGTCCCTGCGCGGCTTCGACAAGGCACACATGATGATCGAAGCGGACATCGCTGAGGGGGAAGAAGTGAAACCAATGCTTGAGCGGTTCTTCGCCAACCCCGAAGTTAACTATGTTCAGCTTCACTACGCACGGCGTGGCTGTTTTGCGGCGGCTGCCCATCGCGCCTGACGCGCCTTAATGAATTTGTCGATTTCAAAGCCTGCCCTTGGAGCGTCCATTGGGCAGGCTTTTTTGTCTTTTGACCCATTGGAAGACGAACCATTTAGGACATATGGTAGTAAGCATCGGAGCTTGTAAACAAATCCCGTGCCGTGGAAGAGGTGAGCGATGCTGAGCGTGCTGCGCGCAGTGATGGTTGTGTTTGTGCTGTTTGTTTTTGCCGGGGCTGTTCAGGCAAAGGCTGTGCTGGTTATGGCGGCAGCCAGTTTGAAGAATGTGCTGGAAGACGCTGGCGAGGCATTTACAGACGCGTCTGACACTGAGCTGGTGTTTTCGTTTGCGGGCTCGGCCAGTGTTGCAAGGCAGGTGGAGCAGGGGGCTCCTGCGGATATCGTGGTGCTGGCCGACATTGATTGGATGGCTTACCTTGCATCACACAAAGCCATTGATGTTCAAAGCACCGTGACTTTGGCCTCCAACTCTCTGGTTATTGTTGCCCCATCCTACGCTGCGGAGCCGCTACCTCTGACAGATGAGGCCTTGCGGGCACGTTTGATGGACGGCCGTCTTGCGATTGCTGAACCTGAAAACGTACCGGCTGGGCGCTATGGGAAGCAGGCTCTCGAAAGCCTCGGGCTGTGGGAGGTTGTTCAGGAACACTTGGCACCTATGGAGCATGTGCGTGTCACCCTTGCTGCGGTTGCGCGCGGCGAAGTTCCTCTCGGACTTGTTTATGCAACCGATGCCAAGATTGAAGAGCGCGTTGCGGTGGTCTCAAAGATTCCCAAGGACTCGCATGCGCCGGTTGCAATCTCCGGTGCGCTCACGCAGGACGCCAGTGATCCGGCGCGGGCGTTCTTCAGCTTTCTGCAAAGCCCTGAAGGGCGGGCGGTGTTTGCACGCCATGGCTTTAAGGTAAGCGGTCGTGACTGACGTTCTCAGCAATGCTGAGTGGAGCGCACTTGTGCTTTCTTTACAGGTGGCGGGCACTGCCATGGCCTTTGGGGTGCCACTTGCGGTTTTTCTGGCCTACGCTCTGTCCCGCTGGAACTTTCCCGGAAAGCTCATCCTTAATGTTCTGATCTATCTGCCATTGGTGCTGCCGCCGGTTGTGACCGGCTATGTGCTGCTGCTTGGGTTCGGGCGCACCGGCCCGCTTGGTCAGTTCTTTTCTGAGTCGCTCGGGGTTGGTTTTGCCTTTCAATGGACCGGCGCTGCCCTTGCTGCCGGCGTGATGGCCTTTCCCCTGTTGCTGCGCCCCATCAAGTTGGCGTTCGACGCCGCAGATCCCCTGTTGGAAGAAGCGGCGCGCTCTTTGGGTACATCTCGGCTGAAGACCTTTGCCATCGTCACGCTGCCGCTGGCACTTCCCGGCATTTTGGGCGGGACCATTCTCGGCTTTGCCAAGGCCATGGGAGAGTTCGGAGCAACGATTACTTTTGTGTCCAACATTCCGGGCGAGACGCGCACCTTGTCCCTGGCGCTTTATACCGAGCTGCAAAGTGTGGACGGCGACGCGGCCGTGTTGCGCCTCGCTGCGATCTCGCTGCTGATCTCTTTCGTTGCGCTGGGCCTTTCCGAACTCTTGGCGCGCTCCATCGAAGCGCGGGTCAGGGGGCGGGCATGATCCACGTGAATGTCAAAGGGCAGGCCGACACGTTTCAAACGGAAATCGCGTTTGATAGCGGTGGCCCGGTGACCGCTGTTTTCGGTCCGTCAGGCTGCGGCAAGACAACGTTGATCCGCATGATATGCGGGCTGCACGCCCCTGAGAACGGGCGCATTGCCATAGGCAACACAGTGCTGTTTGACAGTGTAGCCGGTGTCAATTTGCCCGCTCACAAGCGCGACCTTGGCGTCGTGTTTCAGGAGGCGCGGTTGTTCCCGCACATGAACGTCGCCAGCAACCTGCGCTATGGGGTGTGGGCCGGGGGGCGCAAAGGCTCTTTGTCCTTTGCTCACGTCGTGGAGTTGTTGGGGCTGGCGCCTTTGCTCAAGCGGCGCACCGCAAACCTTTCAGGGGGCGAGAAGCAGCGTGTTGCCATTGGGCGGGCCCTGCTGGCTGGGCCAAAGCTGCTTATCATGGACGAGCCGCTGGCTTCATTGGACGCGGCTCGCAAAGCAGAGATCCTGCCGTTTCTGTTGGCGCTGAAAGAGCGCATCGGCATTCCCATGCTCTATGTTTCTCACGCGCTTGGAGAGATCGAGCAGATCGCCGATGACATGGTGATACTGAACGCCGGAAAGGTAACGGCTGCCGGCCCAGTAGCCGAACTTGTGAACCGTCTTGATGTGCCAGGTCTGTCTGAGGGACCGGATGCAGGTTCTCTTGTGCTCGGGCTGGTCGTGAAGCATGACGCGGAGTGGGGTGTCACGCATGTGGCCGTGGAAGGTCAGGAGCTGCTGGTGCCGCTCAGTCGGGCTGTCGTTCAATCTCAGGTGCGATTGCACATTCGGGCCAAGGACGTGATCCTCGCAAGGCAGCGCCCAGTTGGAATTTCGCTTCGCAATGTTGTTGGTGCAACGGTTGAGCGGTTGAGTGCTCCATCCGGTCCTTTTGTGGAAGTGTTGTGCCGTGTGGGGGCGCAGTTCATCCGCGCCCGGATTACTCGGCTGGCCGCTGCCGATCTTCAACTCAAAGAAGGGATGCCCCTCTACCTATTGGTTAAGAGTGTGGCACTTGATCAGCCGCTTCCTGCTGTCGCAGACTGACACTTCTGCGATTTGGCAAGGAGGACGACCATTAGCGGCATGTGGGGCCTTTGGCCCTTGACCCCAAGCAGAACCGAAAATGATGGCATCGTTGGCCTTGTGGCTGTGGTGCTGATCCTGTTTGTGATCGGCGCTGCGTGGGGCACTATGCGGGTGAGTGAGCGTCTCTACTTCGAGGAGGTCAAGACCCGCGCCGAGGCCACACTTGCGGTGCAATCGGCTACGCTTGAGCGGCACCTGGATAAATACCGCTTGCTTCCCGCTCTGTTGGCGCGGCGGGCGGACATGATCGAAATGATTGCTACGCGAAACGCTGAAGACGGTGCCTCTGAAATGAAGGCCGTTGCTGGTATGTCCGGCGCGCGAGAAGCGTGGTTGCTCGATCATGGGGGAAATCTGATTGCTTCCAACTTGGCACTTCCTGTGGCGCAGCAAACGGTGAACCGGGCAGAGGTGCGCTCTGCCATCGCCATGGCGCGTGATGGGCGCTTGGGCCGTGCTCTCTTGACATCCGGGGATGGGTTGTCGGCCAGCTATCTGTTTGTTTCTGCAGCGCGTTATGATCATCATCTTGTGGGCTTTATCGGCGTGCGGGTTGAGCTGGCGGAAGTGGAACAGTCGTGGGCGCTCAGCACCGCAGGGCTGCTGGCGGTTGATGCCCAGGGCCGTGTGGTTGCCAGCAATGTACCTGATTGGCGCAACTTGCCGCTGCGCGCCGCACGGGATTGGTATGAGGATGAGGGGGATCCCATTCGCGTTCTTCAGCGCGAAGAGACCATTGACGGAAACTCGCTTGTGCGCTTGCCAACACCGTTTTCGACCGAACCGTTCTTGATGATCAAACAGGACCTGCCTGTGCTGGGATGGCGCGTTGCTGTGTTCTACGACATGTCCAGTGTGCGTGAGCAAGCGATGAGAGCCACCATTGTGGCTGTGCTTTTGTGTGTCGTTGCTGCGGGAATGATCTGGATTGCCCTTGACCGCCGCCGCCGGTTGCTTGCCCGCCACGAAGAACAGCGCGCAAATGCCGAGCAGTTGGAGGTGCGTGTCCGCGAGCGGACCCGCGAACTCTCGGAGGCCAATGCGCGACTTGCTGCTGAGATCGTCGAGCGCGAAGCGGCGGAACGTGAGTTGCAACAGGCACAGGCCGGTCTGGTTCAGTCGGCCAAGTTGGCCACACTGGGAGAGATGTCGGCCGCGCTCTCTCATGAATTCAATCAGCCTCTTGGTGCCATCCAAATGCATGCAGACAACGCCCGAACCTTGATCAGCTCTGACAAGGCTGACAAGGCGCTGGGCAATCTCGACAAGATCGTTGCCATGGTCAAACGCATGGCTGCGATCAGCCAGACCCTGAAGGGGTTTACGCGAAAAGCTGGAACAACCATCGAACGGGTCGC
This sequence comes from Pseudovibrio exalbescens, assembly GCF_028737195.1. Taxonomy (GTDB): domain Bacteria; phylum Pseudomonadota; class Alphaproteobacteria; order Rhizobiales; family Stappiaceae; genus Pseudovibrio; species Pseudovibrio zosterae. The sequence continues at coordinate 16,488 of NZ_JAQZAJ010000007.1, forward strand.
GGTTGCGCCGATCCTTGATGAAGTGCTGATGCTCTCCGGGCATCGCTGCAAGCTGATGGGCGTGGCGCTGGAAGTGGACAAAGGCCCTGCAGGCCTGTTGGTTCAGGGCGGACAGGTTCGCCTTGCTCAAGTGCTGATGAACCTCATCGGCAATGCACTGGATGCCATGAAGGACGCGCCACAGCCACGGCTGCGCCTGCAGGTTTTGGAGCAAGAGGGGCTGGTACAGATACGGGTGGAAGACAATGGTCCGGGCATCGACCCAGAGGTTGCCAAGCAGATTTTTGATCCATTTTTCACCACCAAGGATGTCGGGCAGGGGCTGGGGCTTGGCCTTTCCATTGCCTACAAGATCATGAGAGATGTTGGCGGTACGTTGAGCTATGAGCCTTCGTCTTTGGGGGGCGCATGTTTTATCATGAGTTTGCAGCTCGCCGACGCAACGATGGAAGCCTGAGGAATGGCCAAAACGAACCCGACAATTCTTCTGGTTGATGACGATGCGGATATGCGTGAAGCGGTCGCGCAAGGGCTGGAACTCGCCGACTACTCGGTGCTGCAGTTTTCCGAGGGGCGGGAGGCACTAGAGCACATCAATCACGAGTTTCACGGTGTTCTTGTGAGCGATATTCGCATGCCCGGCATGACTGGCTTTGACCTGATGCGCGCGGCATTCGAGATCGACAGCGCGCTGCCTGTGGTGCTGATTACCGGGCATGGGGATGTGCCGCTCGCAGTGGAAGCCATGCGCGCTGGTGCCTATGACTTCATGGAGAAGCCGTTTCCGATCTCTGGCTTGACAGCGGTGCTGGAACGAGCCGTCGAAAAGCGGCGGCTAACGCTCGAAAACCGTGTTCTGCGTGCGGAACTGGGCGATCTTTCCGGGCTGGAGCAACGCATAGTCGGCAAGTCGGCAGCAATTGAGCGGCTGCGCAATACGGTGCGGGCGCTTGCAGGCACGGATGCCGATGTTCTCATTCACGGTGAGACGGGGTCCGGGAAGGAAGTGGTTGCCCGCGCCCTGCATGAGGAAGGCCGCCGAAAGGAGGGGCCGTTTGTGGCGCTTAATTGCGGGGCCTTGCCTGCCGAGATCATTGAATCCGAGTTGTTTGGCCATGAGCGCGGGGCCTTTACGGGCGCGAGTGGACAGCGCATTGGCAAGCTGGAACATGCCAATGGCGGAACGGTCTTTCTGGATGAAATCGAGTCCATGCCGCTGGACCTTCAAGTGAAGCTGCTGCGTGTGTTTGAAACCCGGAGCATCGAACGTGTGGGTTCGAACAAGGCCATACCGTTGGACCTGCGGTTTGTGGCGGCCACGAAGGAGGATCTGGAAGCGGCCAGCAATGAAGGGCGCTTCCGTAAAGACCTGTTTTATCGCCTCAACGTGATTACCATTGCCATTCCTCCATTGCGTGAGCGCCTAGACGACATTCCGATCCTGTTTCACTATCTGGCTCGCGGCGCGCGGGCGCGCTATCGCCAGGAAGTTCCTGAAATCACGCAGCCGTTCTTGGCCGAGCTGATGCGCCATGAGTGGCCGGGCAATGTGCGGGAATTGCGAAACGTGGCAGACCGTTTCGTGTTGGGCCTGATGGCGACGACTGGCGATGCGGGTTCTGCGGCACCAGCAGGTGAGGAAAGCCTGTCTGACCGCGTTGCGGCGTTTGAGCGTGATCAGATTGAGCAGGAATTGCGCCGTAACGAGGGACGGATAAAGCCTACCTATGAAGCGCTCAAGGTGTCGCGCAAGGCGCTTTATGAAAAGATGAAAAAGTACGACCTGAGCGGCGGACCGGACTGAGCAGCGGCAGCGCGCCGCTTGTGATGTGTCGAAAACGTTACATGGAACCCAAGCATGTTACGAACTCGACCCAAAAGTAATTTGTATCTTCTCCAATTCCAATGAAATCCTGCGGATTTGTGAAACTGCGTAGTCTGGCACAGTGCTTGCGTAGTAACGCTTATGATGGCCGGGAAGCCATTCATTAGGGAGGATATCATGAAGAAATTGTATTTGGCCGCCGCCGCTGCCTCACTGTTCCTGTCCGCGCCAGCCTTTGCGTCTGCAGGGTGTGATGACGGCGAAGTCGTGATCAAGTTCAGCCACGTTGTGGCAGCGCAGGGGCACCCAAAGGGAGAGATGGCTGCCGCTCTGGCGGACCGCATCAACACTGAAATGGATGGCAAGGCCTGTATGCAGGTGTTCCCATCCTCTCAGCTGTTTGATGATGACAAGGTGATGGAAGCGCTGCTTTTGGGGGATGTGCAGATTGCTGCCCCGTCGCTTTCCAAGTTTGAAGCCTACACACTCAAGTACCGTGTTTTCGACCTGCCGTTCTTGTTCTCCGACATGGATGCCGTGACCCGTTTCACTAAGGGCGAAAAGGGGCAGGAGCTGCTGGGTGCCATGTCTGACGTGGGCTTCGTGGGGCTTGGCTATATTTTCAACGGTCTGAAGCACTTTTCTGCCAACAGACCGCTGCTGGAGCCATCAGACGCTGATGGGCTGAAGTTCCGTGTTCAGACTTCTGATGTGGCGGTCGCCATGATTGAAGCGATGAATGCCAATGCTCAAAAACTGGCGTTCAAAGAGGTTTACGGCGCGCTTCAAACCGGTGTCGTAGACGGTCAGGAGAACACCTGGTCCAATATCTATACCCAGAAGTTCTTCGAGGTTCAGGACGGCATCACGGAGACTAACCACCAGCTTCTGACCTATCTTGCGCTGACCTCTCAGGAGTGGCTGGACAGCCTTGACCCTGATGTGCGCGATCAGTTCCTCGCGATCTTCACCGAGGTGACGGATGAGTACAACAGCCGTGCGACCCAGATCAACGAAGAGAACAAGCAGAACATCATTAGTGCTGGCACGGAAGTGCGTCAGCTGACACCGGAGCAACGTCAGGCGTGGGTTGATGTCATGACACCGGTTTGGGCCAAGTTCGCGGATGACATCGGTCAGGATGTAATCGATGCGGCGGTCGCCTCAAACGCTTCCAACTAATCATGCTGACTGTCTGCCCTGCGCTGGTGGCGTTGGGCAGACAGGTTGGACCGGGAAACATCCGTTTTCCTGATGTCATTTTGCATGCCTTTGGGGGGCTGCGCCTTGTCTCGTATGAAAAACTTCGTCAACTCGCTGGAAGAGAACATCATTGCTCTCATTCTGGCGACCATGACCCTTGTTACCTTCTCTCAGGTGGTCGCCCGTTATGGCTTTAACTCCGGTTGGGGTGCGGCACTGGAGTTCACCCGTGTTTTGTTTGCCTGGCTGATCCTGTTTGGAATGAGTTATGGCATCAAGATCGGTGCCCACTTGGGGGTAGATGCCTTCATCCGACTGTTTCCCAAGCCGATTTTCCGCGTGTTCGCGCTCTTGGGGGCTGCGGCTACGGTTCTTTATGCTGCGCTTTTAATCGATGCCACATGGTTCGGGGTGTTGTTGGGCCTTGAGAACCGCGGCGCCAGCGGTGGCGCACTGCCTTATGTGGCGCGCTTTTATCAGCTTCCCATCGGCATGGAAGATCTGAAGTGGCCTTTGTGGGTGCAAGAAACCTTTGACGTGCGTGAGCGTGTGCCGCGCTGGATGCCTTACACCATTCTTCCCTTCGGGCTTGCGCTGCTTGGTTTTCGCGCCTTGCAGATGTTTTGGCTCATCCTGATTGGCAAGAGAGAAGCCATGATCGCGGCGCATGAGGCCGAAGAGTTGGTGGAAGAAAACAAAGACGTGCTGAAGGATTAAGGCCCATGGAAACCGCAGTTCTTTTTCTCATGGTTTTCGGCCTGCTCCTGATTGGTGCACCGATTGCCATCGCACTGGGACTATCCGCAGTGCTTTACATCGCGCTGTTCTCGCATGACTCCATGAGTTCCGTTGCCGTTCAGCTGTTTACCGCCTCGCAGAACTTCACGCTGCTGGCGATCCCGTTCTTCATTCTCGCCTCCAGCTTCATGTCGACGGGCGGGGTGGCACGCCGTATCGTGAACTTCGCCGTTGCAACCGTTGGCTCCTTCAGAGGGGGGCTTGCCATTGCCGGTGTCTTTGCCTGCATGATTTTTGCGGCGCTCTCTGGTTCGTCGCCCGCAACGGTGGTTGCCATCGGCACCATCGCCATCGCCGCAATGCGCAAGGCGGGCTACAGCAAGGAGTTCGCTGCCGGGGTGATCGCCAATGCCGGTACGCTCGGCATTCTCATTCCACCCTCGATTGTTATGGTGGTGTATGCAGCAGCTACCAACGTTTCTGTTGGGCGCATGTTTCTGGCCGGCGTCGTGCCGGGCCTTGTAGCGGGTCTGATGCTGATGGGCGCGATTTACTTCATCGCCCGCAGGCGCAACTTGCCAGCTCAGCCTTTTCCAAGCCTGCGCGTCCTGTGGTCCACCTTCTCCGAGGCTGCTTTTGGCATGTTCCTGATCGTGATTATTCTCGGCGGGATTTATGGCGGCATCTTCACGCCCACCGAGGCCGCGGCAGTTGCGGCGGTCTATGCAGCCTTTATCGCGCTGTTTGTCTATCGGGACATGGGGCCGTTGACGGAGGTGCCATGGCGTCGTCCCGGGGAGAGTTTGGGGGGCAGTGTGCTTCGCAATCTCTGGATGATCGGCAGCCGCTTTGTGCCAGCGCTGTTCCATCGGGATACCAAAAAGGTGCTTACCGACTCGGCCAAAACAACCGTGATGCTCATGTTCATCATCGTCAACGCGCTCTTGTTTGCGCACACGCTGACGGCAGAGCGAATCCCTCAGCTTATTACTGATTGGATGATTGATGCTGGCTTCAACTGGTTCACATTCCTGATCGCGGTCAACATCATGCTTTTGATCGGCGGTCAGTTCATGGAACCATCCGGCCTTTTGTTAATCGTTGCACCAGTTGTATTTCCTATCGGAATCGAGCTTGGCGTTGATCCAATTCATCTAGGCATCATCATGGTCGTGAATATGGAGATCGGAATGATCACGCCTCCGATAGGGCTAAATCTGTTTGTCACCTCGGGAATTACGGGCATGAGTCTGCTGCAAGTGGTTAAAGCCGCAGCGCCATTTGTGCTTGTTCTTCTTGTGTTCCTTATCCTTGTGACGTACGTGCCTTGGCTATCCACGGCTTTACCCACAGCATTGATGGGGCCGGAGGTAATAATTCGTTAACCTCACTTTGATTCATCAATTGCGCAGTATGCGTGTGCAATCTGCAATTGTTGAGGTCGACAACAGATATAGTTGCTTATTGCAACCAAAAGAAAGGGCCGTTGCGGCCCTTTTTGCTTGGTGACCATAGCGTCAATGTAGTCTACCCAGTTATTGTATATTTAAAATAACCTAGAGTAAGATATTTTATCCTATCTGGTAGCTTTGTCTCAATTGTACTATCAATAATATTTATGGAATACTTTTATCGAATATTGCATTATCGATAATCTAAGCGTGTGCTTTAAACTTGTTTGTGTCATGTCTAAATTCTTGCTGAGTGGTATTTGCAGCCTTAGTGGGTGTTTAAAATATATTTCAACTGTGGTAGTTCTCGCTGAATAAAGAAAAAACGGTATTCTCGTAACTATCTACAACAAGGCTTTTCATGGGTCGGTTACCTCCACTAAACGCTCTGGTTGCCTTCCGTGCTGTAATGGAAACGGGCAGCCTCGTATCTGCTGCGCAAAAGCTTTCAATTACAGCGAGTGCAGTCAGTCATCGTCTTAAAGCTCTTGAAGATCATCTTGGTCTAGAGCTTTTCGTTCGTCGTTCGCGGGCAGTCTTTCCAACTGCAGCGGCCTATCGCTATTTTGCAGAGATATCCGAAGCATTTGACCGCATCAGTGCCGCCACACGCACAATTGAAAGCGTGGGCAACAAGGACCTTCTCTCCATTCACGGGCCATCGGGTTTTACAAGCCGCTGGCTGCTAGGGCGTCTGAAGTCGTTCGCGACCCAGACCCCTGAGATCTCCGTCACCTTGACCAGCACGGAAGTGTCTGGTGTTTCAAACGACGGCAGATTTGATCTTGAGTTTATTCGCGGCGTTGACGTGCCCAACGGTTTTGAGGGCATTTCCCTCGGAAAAGAAAAGTATCGTCCGCTGATTTCACCTGAGCTGCTGGATACCATTGGCTATCCGAAAAAACCGGCCGATTTGTTGAAGGTGCCAACGATTTCAAGTCGGTACTGCCCAATCAAATGGCAGGATTGGTATGAGGCGGCAGGGGTGGAAGACCCTGTGCCCAATGAGGTGATGAGCTTTGAGAGCTCTGCGCTCAGTCTTGATGCAGCCATCGAAGGCTTGGGGATCACGCTGGAATCCAGCTTGCTCAGCGCCGATGCGGAAGCTGCCGGAAAACTAGTTCCACTGTTTCCTGAGTATCAAAGCGTCTTCTCGAGTTATCGCCTGATCTGGCGTGAGAAACGTGGCGGCGAGCCCAAGATCCGCCGCTTCGTAGGTTGGCTTGAAGAGCAGCTCAGCGGCCGTGGCGACGGTGGAGAGGCAGTGACGCGTTACAAGGATGGTGCGCGCCAATCTGCTGACGCCGAGGAAATGGCGAATTAGTATTTATACGCAATGACTTCGTTAATATGGGCCGCGGTTCAGGATGCTGAGCCGCGGCTTTGTTTTGGGGGTATTCATGCCCTCGAAAATACCTTAAAAGCACTCCAGCCTTTACTGTCGCGGCCGCCCCGATCTGGGTTGAAGGCCGCATTTTGATCCGCCTTGTTGGGCGACAGCGAACTCCGGTCAGACAAATGAGAACATCTGAACTCCTGATGCCTGCGGGCAATCTGCAGAAGCTGAAAATTGCCATCCTCTATGGTGCCGATGCCGTGTATCTGGGTACGCCCGACATGTCGTTGCGCACCAAGGCCGAATTCACCTTGGAACAGGTGGTCGAGGGAATTGAGTTTGCGCACCAGCATGGCAAGCGGGTGTACCTGACGCTCAACCTGTTTTCGCACAACAAGGACATTCCCAAGCTTGACGAGTACGCCGAAACCATTCGCGACATCAATCCTGATGGTTTGATCATCGCTGATCCGGGCGTGTTCCAGTACATGCGCAAGAAATTGCCCAATGTCCCGCTGCACATTTCCACCCAGGCGAATGTATGTTCCTGGCTTTCCGTTGATTTTTGGAAGGAACAGGGCGCGGATCTGGTGGTGCTGGCGCGTGAGGTGTCGTTCCCCGAGCTGGAGGAAATCCGCGAAAAGTGCCCGGATATTCGCTTGGAAGCTTTTGTGCATGGGGCCATGTGCATGACCTATTCTGGGCGTTGCCTGCTCTCCAACTTCATGGCGGAGCGCGGCGCGAACCAGGGGAACTGTGCCAACTCGTGCCGCTGGAACTACAAGGTGCGCATGCGCATGAAGGATGGCACCATCGACGAGCTGGAGCTGAATGAAGACAACATCGGCATGTTCGAATTTCTGCTGGAAGAAGGGTGTCGGCCGGGCGAGTTGATGCCCATCATGGAAGACGGGCGCGGGTCTTACATCCTGAATTCCAAGGATCTTTGCCTGATGCCGAAGCTCAATGACTTTCTGCGGATCGGCGTTGACTCCCTGAAAGTGGAGGGCCGCAACAAGTCCATGTATTACGTGGCCGTGGTCACGCGTGCTTATCGGCAAGCGATTGATGACTACTATGCGGATCCGGAGAACTGGCGCCCGCAAAAGTACATGGACGAGATGTATTCCGTTGCCAACCGGGGATACACCACTGCGTTCCATGATGGGCGCCTCAACAACTACGCCCACAATTATGAAGATACCCATTCAATCGGTGAGTGGGAATTCGCAGGCCTGATTGAAGATGTCACGGATGATGCCTTCTACATGAAGGTGAAAAACAAGATCACTGCAGGCGAAGTGCTTGAGTTCCTTGAGCCAATGTCTGAGGACAGCATTCTGCTGCGTATCTACGAGTTTGAAAACTCCAAGGATGGCGCAGTAACCAGCGAAGTTCACGCAGGCAAGCAGCCTGTCATCCGCATTCCTTTCTCCCTGTTTGACAAGGAAGAGGTTTCGACCTTCAAGGAGCGTTTCCCGGTCAACACTGTGGTGCGCAAGGAAAAGCCACTGACACCAGAACAGTGGAGCCGCTTGAAGCTGGACCGTACGGCTGAGCGCATTGAGGCGCGCGGTGAGGCGACTGAAGCCCAGCAGGGAAAGTATGAGAGCCTTAGGGACCAGCTGATTGATGCTATTGCCGATGGCAATCAGGACCGGACGCCAAAGTCTCCTCGTCTTGGGATTGATGGGTGCTGTGGCAGAGGCTGCAACGGCTGCATGATCTTTTGGGAAGACCCGAAGTTTGAGAAAGCGCGGGAGATTTTGAAGACCAAGAAACAGGGCGTTATGCTGGAGCGGAATGCGCTGAAGCATGAGGTGAGCTAAATACCCATTACAATTGGGTTTTCATGGAGGGCAGGTGCAACATGCATCTGCCTTTTTTGTTGTGCTTGCTGCAACTATTGCGGCCAGATCGCTATTGGTATTGCAGTGTTTGGCATGAGTTCATGAGAAAATTGCAGCATTCCAATATCGCAATTGGGCTTGTGAGTATGCGCCAAATAGTTGCACATTAGGATTCTTCCAGATTGAGATAATTCAAACACTAATTCCCGGGGAGCTGCACCCATGCCGATTGTTAATCGACTTGCCGAGTTACACGATGAAATCACCGCTTGGCGTCGGGATTTTCACGAGAATCCGGAGATCCTGTATGAGACGCACCGCACCGCGGCGCGCGTTGCCGAGTTGCTGGAAAGCTTTGGCGTCGATGACATTACAACCGGAATTGGGCAGACCGGCGTAGTGGGTGTAATCAAGGGCAAGAATGGTGGTGCAGGCAAGACCATCGGGCTTCGCGCCGACATGGACGCGCTGCCGCTGACCGAGACATCCGGCAAGCCATGGGCCTCCAAGCACCCCGGAAAAATGCATGCGTGTGGTCATGACGGCCACACAGCCATGTTGCTTGGCACTGCGAAATACCTCGCTGAAACCAGAAATTTCGACGGAACGGTTGTTCTCATATTCCAGCCTGCGGAAGAGGGCGGGGCGGGCGCCAAGGCGATGATCAACGATGGCTTGATGACGCGTTGGAACATTGACGAGGTGTATGGCCTGCACAACATGCCAGGTTTGCCGGTTGGTGAGTTTGCCATTCGGCCGGGGCCGCTCATGGCCGCAACGGATGAATTCCAGATTACAATCAAGGGTTTGGGTGGCCATGCGGCGCGTCCCTATGAGACCATTGATCCGATCGTTGTGGGCGCGCAGCTGGTAACGGCGCTGCAATCCATCGTCAGCCGCAACACCAACGCGCTCGAGGCAGCCGTGATTTCCGTGACTGTGTTTGAGGCTGGCTCAGCGTTCAACATTGTGCCGGAGACTGCAAAGCTGCGCGGTACGGTGCGGACCCTGAGCAACGATGTGCGTGAGATGATCGAAACCCGGATGAAAGCGATGGTGGAGAGCGTTTGCGCAGCACATGGGGCAACCGCAGATATCCTCTACGACAAGGGCTACCCGGTTACCAACAATCACGCGGATCAAACTGATTTTGCCGTTCAGGTAGCGCGGGAAGTTACCGGTAGTGCGGATAAGGTGAATAGCGAAGTTAACCCGACCATGGGCGGTGAAGATTTCTCCTTCATGTTGGAAGAGCGCCCGGGGGCATTTATTTTTGCGGGCAACGGTGACACGGCAAAGGTGCACAACCCTGCCTATGACTTTAATGATGAGCTTATCCCTTACGGTTGCTCCTACTTTATCAAACTGGTTGAAACGGCGATGCCTACCTCTGGCTAACCCAAACCGTGGTGCAGTGTATGCTCCCGATATTCGTCGGGAGCATACTTGTTTTTATCTGAAGCTTTGGCGGGATAGATGATCAATAAAGAAGAAATTACCAAGGCTTATCAACGCATTGCGCCGTTCATTCGGCGGACGCCAGTGGTGGAGAGTGGAGCTGGCACGTTTGGCCTGCCTTTTTCAATCAATATGAAGTTGGAGCAGGTGCAGCACTCCGGGTCATTCAAAGCGCGCGGGGCGTTTAATTCCCTTCTGCAAATGAAGGTGCCGGAAGGAGGCGTTGCGGCTGCTTCTGGGGGCAACCACGGCGCGGCGGTGGCGTGCGCAGCGTCTGCCTTGGGGCATAAGGCCAAGATATTTGTGCCGGAAATCTCCAATCCCGCGAAGATTAAAAAGATCCGTCACTATGGGGCTGAAGTGCATGTTGAGGGCGCTGCCTATGCGGATGCTGCCGCATTGTGCGCCCGTCACCAGGAGGAAACTGGTGCGATAGATATTCACGCTTACGATGCGCCGGGCACAATCAATGGGCAAGGAACGGTTGCGCTGGAGTGGGCAGCGCAGGCGCCGGACCTTGATACGGTGTTGGTGGCTGTGGGCGGCGGAGGACTGATTGGTGGGATGAGTTGCTACTATCAAAATGGCATAGACGTGATCGCTGTGGAGCCCGGTGGCGCGTGTTCATTGCACGCTGCACTGGCTGCAAATGAGCCTGTGGACGTTGAGGTGAACAGTGTTGCGGCCAACAGCCTTGGCGCGAAGCGGTGTGGCACGCATACCTTCGCCTTGGCAAAAGAGTATGTATCTCAGTCAGTTCTGGTGAATGATGCGGACATTTTGGATGCCCAAGCCAGGCTCTGGACGCAGATGCAGCTTGCGGTGGAGCCAGGTGCTGCGACTGCACTGGCGGCGTTGATCTCCGGTGCCTACCAGCCCAAGCAAGGTGAGCGTGTGGGCGTTTTGGTCTGCGGCGGCAATGCAGATCTTGGACAGTTGGAACAAGCGCTGGGCTGAGTTTGTCCATGAGGCTGGCATCAACGCCAGCCTCTTTCAAGCCTTTGATCAGTCTGTGCTTACTGCGTCGAAAAAAGCTGCTTCGAGTTCGCACATGCGGCTAAACCGCTCTTGAACTTCCCGCTGGCGCCAAGCTGGCAAAGCGGGGCCGACGCGGTTCATTTCCGCCTTTAGCCAACCGACAAACCGCAGGAACGCGGGGTTGTCGTGAAGGTCGATCCATTCCGCCAACCAGAACTGATCAGGGCGCGGTTTTGTGCCCTCTCGTGTGCACCAGTCCATATAGACCCACTCGGCGCAGAGCAGGCACGCAAGGCCGTCTTCGTATTTGCCTTTCCCGGCAGCAGAGAGCAGCGTGGCGGCAATGGAACGGGTGGTATCGTTCGCAACGGCGTTTTCATAGGTCTCTTTGGAGAGGCCAAGTGCTTCAAAAGAGCGAAGAAAATAGTCGTTCTCTGCAGAGGTGAGCTGTGCGAGGAAGGCGGAAAGGACGCCCTTGGCTTCCATTGTCGGCGCTTTGGCGACCAGATAGCCCAGTGCGGATGCCAGATCGACAACAAAGGCATAGTCTTCAATAAGATAGCGCCGATAGGCATAATCGGAAACTGTGCCATTTCCAACCGCAATCGTGAACGGATGTTGGGTGGCTTGTTTCCAGTTCTCAGCGGACTTTGCCTGCAGCCAATCGCAGAAAGTGGCCTCTTTGTTCTCGGTGGTAAACAGCGCGAAGGTTGTTTGTTGCAGCATGTGTTGTTGTTCTCCCAGTGCCTTTTCTCCCGGCGCGGACAGGATGGGGGGAATATCTCATTCGCGCCAGTTCGCAAAATCCACTAATGCAACCGCTGGGTGGTGGAGGTGGAGGTGGCGAGGCAGGCCGCGGGGAGCAACAGCGGCAGGGCAAGGGGCGGCTGGTTGCTAGCCCTACATATTATTTCGCGCGACTGCCGAGACAATCGCGCGATTTTGTTTGTTTTGGGAAGGTGTTGCACCACGTGACGACCAGTCGCCGCCACGAGGTTCGTTTTAGGCCGCAGCGCTTTTTGGCTGGATCAAGCCTCGGTTCACGAGCACTTCGGCAATCTGAACGGTGTTGAGGGCTGCGCCTTTGCGCAGGTTGTCTGAGACAACCCACATGTTGAGGCCATTCTCAACGGTGGCATCTTCGCGGATGCGGGAGATGAAGGTCGCGTCTTCACCTGCGGACTCGTAAGGCGTGACGTAGCCACCGTCTTCGTGCTTGTCGACAACCAGACAGCCTGGGGCTTCGCGCAGGATGTTCTGAGCTTCTTCTGGCGTGATCGGGTTTTCGAATTCGAGATTCACGCTCTCAGCATGGCCCACGAAGACAGGAACGCGCACTGCGGTGCAGGTGACTTTGATCGCCGGATCAAGCATTTTCTTGGTTTCAGCCAGCACCTTCCATTCTTCCTTGGTGTAGCCGTCTTCCATGAAAACATCGATGTGAGGAATGATGTTGAATGCAATCCGCTTGGTGAACTGCTGAGGCTCGATCGGGTCGTTCACGAACACGGCGCGGGTCTGGTTGAACAGCTCGTCCATGGCGTCCTTACCACCACCGGATACGGACTGGTAGGTGGAGACGACAACGCGCTTGATCTTTGCAGCGTCATGCAACGGCTTCAACGCCACAACCAGCTGAGCGGTGGAGCAGTTCGGGTTTGCAATGATGTTTTTCTTTTTAAAACCAACAATATCGTCGGCATTTACTTCCGGCACGATGAGCGGCACGTCGGCGTCATAACGCCATGCTGAAGAGTTGTCGATGACAACGCAGCCTTTGGCGCCGATCTTTGGCGACCACTCCTTGGAGATGGTGCCGCCTGCTGACATGAGGCAGATATCGACGTCGGAGAAGTCAAAGTTCTCCATGGCCTGAACCTTCAGCGTCTTGTCGCCGAACGAAATGTCACGGCCCTGAGAGCGGCGGGATGCCAGCGGCACCACAACGTCTGCGGGGAAGCCTCGTTCTGCCAGGATATCGAGCATTTCGCGGCCCACATTGCCGGTGGCGCCTGCGATTGCGACCTTGTAACCCATTGGTTTCATTCCTCTTTGTCTCCCCCGTCGAGCGCCCGGGGGCAAGCCAAGCCGCCCGGTGAGCCCTCTGGCGCCCTCCGTCCCGGGGGAGAGCGCGGGAAAGAGAGGCACCGTCAGACGGTGGTTTTGGTCGTCGTTGTTGTGTGTGTAGTCATTCGGGCAGCCGTCATCGCGCAGCCCGCTGTTGTTGCGGTTGCTGTTTTCGTCGCGATTTTGATCATCAGATCAGCCATTGTTGTGGCGAGGCCCGTTCTCGTGAATGTTTCGGCAATTTTTCTGCCCCGACTTTCGTCGGTTGTCAACAGGCTTTGCTGGAACGAGCGCGATGGGCATAACTGCCGGCCGGCGTTGTGGGGTCTGAACGGCACAAAACCCCAGTTATTCCCTGCTGTTCCCCTATTGGGAGTTCAGTTGAATGCTGTGAAACACTGAAAGAAACTCAAGAAGTTTTTGCGTTGATGGATGCGTTGGTTTGAAAGAATCTTTCATTTGGTGCGTTCGAATGGTGCCGGGTTGAGGTGCTGCCGCCCTAGAGGGGCGTTGAGCGTTCTCCACCTGATTTGAAGCGGGGTCATTTTCTGGATCAGGTCGCTTGCGTTCGCAGCAGATGCCTGCCTGGCATGAAGGTGAGGACGCTGATCCGATCTGGTGTTGCCAGTAGGGTGCCGGTTCGGTCAGCAACCTCTGCTCCGATCTTTGGGTGGGGCCAAGGACCGCTAGAACGAGACCTTTGTAAGATAAAATGAATGCAGCATGCATAAATTGCAAGGGGCGCGGGGCAGGCAAAACGAGGGCGGTGACGTGCGGAGATGGTGAGACGCGGGGCAGCGGAGACGAGGGCCGGTGAGGTGTGGAGCTGGTGAGGCGCTTGGCAGGTAAGGCGCGGGGCAGGTGATACAGGGCAGGTCAGACGGTGGGGCAGGCAAAACGAGGGCGGTGAGTTGATTGGGCAGCTAGGGCGCTGGGTTTTGCAAGGTACCGGGGTCTGGGTTCGGTGAGGGGCAGGGGCGGGAGACACGCTCGGACTGAAGAGATGCTCGGACAGGGGAGGCGCTGAGCAGTTAAGGCACCTAGGCGGGAGCGCCCTCTGGACAGGAGGCGCACCCGGATAGGAGAGCCCTTGAGCAGTTAGGGGGATTGGGAAGACAGCAAGCCAGAGATGCCGCCACCCGCAGCTGGACCCTCTGGCGCAATCCGGCATGCGATTGAGCCCCCACAAGACAGCCCTGCGGAAATCGGTGGGCATACGGCGAAAACTGCGTCGGAAGCCTTGCTTCGCGTCCATGAACGCCGCAAGTTTGCACCGGGCAATTGCGGGCGAGATTGATGGACTTTCTGAAGATTGCAATAGACCTTGCAGGCGAGTTGGAGCGTTCTGGCATTCGCGCCGTGTTTGCTTATGGCGCATGGGTGTTGCCGACAACGCAACTGGCTCATTTGTTGGGTGCTGCGCTTTTGTTTGGCTGTCTGGTTCCCATGAACCTTAGAATGCTGGGCGTGTGGCCAACCGTTCCGCTGCATGACATGGCCCGCGTGCTGGTGCGCTCAAGCCTTGTGGGCGGCCTTGTGGCGATTGTGTCTGGCGTGCTCCTTCTGTCTCTCAATGCGCGTGTGTACGTGCAAAACGAGATGATGTGGTGGAAGGCTGGGTTCTTCGTGATTGCGCTGCTGAATGCCTTGTTGCTGCGGTTCGTGCCAGCGTGGCGCTATCTGGCACGGGTGGATTCCCGGGGCACCATTCGCCGGTTTCGCTGGGCTGGCCTCGTGGCCTTGGTGGCGTGGGGCGGCGTGATGGTTTGCGGTGCGCTCTACGGGATGAAGTGGCCCTGATGCTTTATGCGGTTCTTTTAGGCTAACATGCGTTGCGACGCCGTTTCGGCCTCTTTAGTCCGACGGATTAAATCCGTCGCACTGCAATTTCTCCTCCGAAATTTGAGTAATGCACACCCTTGATTCTATCTAGAGTTGTGATATTCGCTGCCGTAAGGGAGTGGCGTATTCTCATGACCAGTGTTTTTGCCGGTGCCGTCGGATTTGTGGCCTGCTTGATTTTGTGGAGGGTTCAATGGCAACTCAAGGCGCGTAAACGTGCCCGGAGAGACGTTGATGACCCACTAAACCAGCTGCGTTTCGTGGACATCGCAGCCCTGCGGTTGCGAGTTGTGATGACCCGGGAAGAGCAGCAGGTCTACAAGCTGATCAATCACTTTCTTTGCAGTGAAGGCTTGGGGCGTTACAACGTGTTTCCGCAGGTGGCGCTTCAGCGGGTTGTGATGGAAGATCAGGAAGGCAACCCAGATAGAGCCATCGTGGACAGCGCCCTGAACGCGCTCAGGGGAAAGGCTGTAAGCGCGTTGGTGGTAGACCCGAAAGGCCAGCCGGTTGTTGCGGTTGATTATCTCACTAACATCCCGCCGCGCGGCGTTGAGGGCGCGCAGGACAAGGTGAAAGCGCTGGCCCTGAAGAAAGTTGGAGTTGGGTATGTGGAAGTCTACCCGGCGGACCTGATGAACCCGACGGGCGTTTACGAGCAGCTCGAAGCGCATTTGAGCCAGAAGATCCGGCTTTCCGAGGCGCTAGACCCTTGAAAAACGCGCGGTCTTGCCTGCGCCTCAAGCATGGTTCAGCGCACGACTTAGTTGGCGCGCAGATACACAGCTTCATTGGTGAAACTGCCGGAATCCAACAGATGCACCGTCTGATAAACCGTGAGGCGGTTCTCCGCGCTGTTCAGTTCCCGCTTCGCTGACATGATCGTCAGGCCGCCGCGTTTGGCCTCGGAGGTCAGAACCCGGTTGCTTTCAAACATCAGGGCGAGGGTGTCGGCAAATGGGTTTTCCGGCATTGGCCGATCTTCACCGTCTGGAATGCCGGAGAAATTGGCCTCATAGGTTTCGCCGTCAGCTTCCACCGTCTTCATGAAGAAGCCGATCTCACCTTCCTTTTCGGCGATGGTCAGGCTGCCGCCCAGCGGAAGGGCGCCCTGCTCATAATTAGACTGGTCCGGATCAAGGATCCACGTGCCGAGAAACGGCTTGAGGCGATCGTCCATAACCGTGCGCTCCTATTGCTGAATTTCATGAGTTGTTGTGGAGGCTATATGCAGGACCGGCCCGTGGGTTTCAAGGGAACAGTGGCGGGGCGGTGGATTGTGGTGGAGAGGCGCGGCCATGGCTGCGCTTTGTGTGAAGGCTCCGTGCCGGACGGTCGCCGGTGGCTGCTTTCTGATTTGGCATTCCAGTTTGGGCAGGCCAAGGTCAGGTGGTTCAGAACTGGCTCAATTCTTAGAGGAAGGTTAAACGGCTTATTGGAGCCTTGCCGAAGATAACAAGGGCGCATACCAAAACATGGAGCGCACAATGAATAACGTATTCTGCAAAGTTCACCGCCGCTTACTGGCCGCCACATGCTCGGCGGCCCTATTGATTTCTGCCAGTACAGGGGCTTCGGCCTGTACCAGCTTTGTGATCAAGGCAAAGGACGATGGCCGGGTGTATGGGCGCACCATGGAGTTCGGATTTGAAACAGAGTCGACAGTTTCCATGGTGCCGCGAGGCTTTGAGTTTACCGCAACAACAGGCCTTTCTGACCCCATGGTGTGGCAAGCCAAATACGCTGTCATTGGCATGAATGCGATTAAGGATGACACCATGATCGTGGATGGCATCAATGAAGAAGGCCTGGCGGGCGGCGCGCTGTATTTTCCCGGATTTGCCAGCTATCCGGAGCCGACGCAGGACAAGGCCTCCAGTTCTCTCGGGCCGTTGAATTTTCTGGCTTGGGTTTTGACCAGTTTTGCGACAGTTGATGAAGTGCGGGACGCCCTTGCCTCCGTTCAGATCGTGGCGATTGAAAACACGGAACTCAAAGAAGTTCCGCCTCTTCACTTCACCCTGCATGATCGGTCCGGCAAGTCGATTGTGATTGAGCCGGTAAATGGCGAACTCAAGGTCTATGACAATCCTCTGGGGGTTATGACGAACTCTCCGGGGTTTGATTGGCATCTGATTAACCTGCGCAACTACGTAAATCTCTCGCCCGTGAACGCGGGGGAGAAGCAGGTTCTGGACGGTGAGGTTGTGTCTCTGGGCCAAGGCTCGGGCATGTTGGGATTGCCCGGCGATTCAACGCCGCCCTCTCGCTTCGTTCGGGCTTCCGCGTTTGTCTCTACCGTCGAAATGAGAGAGACAGCAGAGGAAAACCTGCATGTCGCCACGCACATGCTGAACAATTTCGACATTCCGAAAGGCTTTATCCGTCCCAACGCAGAGAAGGCCGGGGCACCGGAGCTACCGGACTACACCCAATGGTCCGTGATGGCGAACCTTGCGGACGCCACCTATTTTGTGCGCGATCAGGACGCCCTGAGTTTCAACTCTGTAAGCTTTGATGACTTCGACTTGGATGGCAGTGACATACGCAGCCTCGTGCCGCCGACAACAGATCCTTTCGAGCCGCTGGTGAAAGCCGAGGGCAGCAGGCCTTGAGAGGCCATGGAATGAAAGGTCTTGGAGGGAACGGGGGCCGCTCAGGCGGCTCCCAGCGTCGCCGCTACCAGTATTCTGAGTGATTGAGGGCTGCGGCGCAGCGTGTGGCGCCGGATATGGGCGCAATCTCAGCGTTGGTCAGGGATTGTGCAATCCAGCCTTCGGGGTAGGTGAGCTTCAGCGGCGGTGCGATCACCTCCTGCGCGATGGGCTTGAAGCCGACCTTGCCATAGAAGTTTGGGTCGCCGTAGGTGAGGGCGATTTCCGCGCCGCGTTGAGCCAGTTCCTGCAAACCAAACTTGATGAGCGCTTGCCCGACGCCGTTTCCTTGAGCTTCTGGCGCAACAGCGACGGGCGAGAGCAGGTAAGCCAGCGCTGGGCTGTGCTCAAAATGGAAGCGCGTGAACACGATGGCGCCTTGAATGCGGTTGTCTTCAAGGGCAAGGAAGGTCAGCAACTCGTCTTCTGGTGTGGACGCCAGCAGGTTGGCCGCAAGGGTGCCGATCAGCTCGCCTTCGTTTTCTCCCTCGGAGGCGCTGAATGTTCGGCGAAAGAGCGCGGTGACTTCATCGGCTTGAGCTGGAGTGAAACTGGTAAACTGCATTGCGGCCTGTCTTATGGATAGATTGGTGATGCTCGCTTCACCTAATACTGGAGAGGGAACGGGCTGGCAAACAAAAACAAGGCCCGCATCCATGAGGGAAGCGAGCCTTGGCCTGTCAAACAGATTGGGTATGGGGTGCTAGAGGCTGGTTGCCAACGCTTCCAGTTCGCCGACGATGGCGTTGCCCATTTCCTTGGTGGAGATGGTGGCCTGATCGCCTTGCGCGATGTCCTTGGTCCGCAGTCCCTTGTCGAGGGCGTTGGAGATCGCCTTTTCCAGCATGTCCGCTTCGGTGATCATGTTGAAGGAATAGCGCAGCGCCATGGCGAAGGACGCGATCATGGCAATCGGGTTTGCTGCCCCTGTGCCCGCGATATCTGGCGCGGAGCCGTGTACTGGCTCATAAAGTGCCTTGCGCTTGCCTGTGGCAGCGTCCGGGGCCCCAAGAGAGGCGGAAGGCAGCATGCCGAGAGAACCGGTCAGCATGGCTGCAACATCGGACAGCATGTCGCCGAACAGGTTGTCACAGACGATGACGTCAAACTGTTTTGGCCAACGCACCAGCTGCATGCCGCCTGCATCTGCCAGCATGTGCTCCAGTTCCACGTCCTTGTAGGACTTGTCATGGGTGGCGGTGACGACCTGGTTCCACAAAACGCCAGATTTCATCACATTGCGTTTTTCCATGGAGGTGACCTTGTTGCGGCGGGCGCGGGCAAGGTCAAACGCAACTCCGGCGATGCGCTCGATTTCGTAGGTGTCGTAAACCTGTGTGTCCACGGCGCGCTGCTGGCCGTTCTCCAGCTCGGTGATGGTCTTCGGCTCGCCGAAGTAAACACCGCCTGTCAGCTCGCGCACGATCAGGATGTCGAGGCCTTCGATGACGTCTTTTTTCAGCGAAGAGGCATCGGCCAGTGCCGGGTAGCAAATGGCCGGGCGCAGGTTGGCGAACAGGCCGAGGTCTTTGCGCAGGCGCAAGAGGCCCGCTTCCGGGCGCACGTCATAAGGGACGTCATCCCACTTAGGGCCGCCAACAGCGCCAAAGATGACGGCGTCTGCTGCCTGAGCCTTGGCCATGTCTTCTTCGGAGATGGAGGCACCATGGGCGTCATACGCAGCGCCGCCGACGAGGCCTTCATCGTAGTCGAAGGTGTCAGCCGTACGCTCGTTGAACCAGCCAATGACCTTCTTCACTTCCTCCATGATTTCTGGACCAATGCCATCACCGGGAAGAAGAAGCAGTCTATTGCTTGCCATGGGTCTCACTCGCCCCCTTTTTACGCTTGAATTTGGAACGGTGAGATATGGCCGGATTTCCGCGCCTTTTGCAAGGCGCGGACCCGATAGATGTCCTCAACGATATCTGCCGTGACGCTCAAGTATCTCAATGCGGTAGCCGTCCGGGTCGACGACAAAGAAGAAACGAGCGATAAGAACGCCGTCGCGGAAGAACTCCTTGATGTCTTCCGGATTGAGGCCTTCGTTCTGAAGACGGGCGTGTTCTTCGTCAAGTTTATCAACGCAGAAGGCCATGTGGCCGTAGCCGTTGCCAAGGTCGTAGGCTTCTGTGCGGCCCTTGTTGACGGTCAGCTCTAATTCGAAATCTGCCTCCTCGTTGCGCAGGTAAACGAGGGTGAAGCTTTCGAAGTCAAACCGCTCGGCGATCTCCAGCCCGAAGGCTTTTGAGTAAAACTCAACTGAGCGCGCCTCTTCCAGCACGCGGATCATCATGTGAATGGCTTTAGCCATGGGAGGCCTCACTGAATGGGATAAAACTAAAAAGAAAGGCTGGGTGAGCCACCCAAAAGGTGTGCCCGCGTGGCAGGCTCTTCAAGGGCCCAGCCCAACAACTTGATCAGGCCAGGCCGAGGACGGAAAGCAGATCAACGGCCGGAATGAACTTGGATGTTTGCTTGTCCATGACCCGCAGCTCGCCCGCGCCAATGTCAAACCACGCGCCGTGAAGCTGGAGCGACTTGCTTTCCACCCGTTTGGTGATGAACGGGAAGGTGCGCAGGTTCTTCAAGCTCTGGCGAATGCCCGCATACTCCATGCCGAGCTGGGGGTCTTCATTGGGCTCTACCGGGTTACAGGCCAGCTCGATGGCCGCAGGCTCCAACTGCTTGATCCATGGGCCAAGGAATTGGCCGGGAGACTGCGGGTTGATGCCACGGGCCCGGAATGCCTGAACGCCGCCACACTTGCAGTGGCCAAGCACCACGATGTGCTCCACCTCCAGACCGGTCACGGCATATTCGATGGCAGCACTGGTGCCGTGGGTGCCGTTGTCATCCTCAAACGGGGGGACGAGATTTGCAACGTTGCGCACGACGAACAGTTCGCCCGGCCCAGCGTTGAAAATCCCCTCCGGGGTGACCCGGCTGTCACAGCAGGAGATGACCATCACCTTGGGGTCCTGACCATAAATGGCCAGCGCGCTGTACTGCTCGCGAAGGGACGGGTAGGTGTTCTCTCTGTAGCGGCTGTAGCCAGCAAGCAGTTCCTTCGGAAAATCTTTCATTCTGTCCTGTTGGTCCCTGGTTCTCTTGCCGCCTTTGAAACTCTTTTGGGTTGGGCGGCGCCGGTCTCCATAGGTGAAAATACTTGCATCTCTGAAGTAGTCTCGAAGTGAAGTGGCGCCGAACCAAACGGCAATTGTTACTTTAGCTTCGCCGTTACTTCAATTTCAACCTTCATTTCCTCTTTGATGAGGTCACAGATTACCATGGTTGCAGCGGGCCTGATGTCGGCGAAGTACTCGCCCAGAACGGCGAAGACCGCATCCACATAAGCACGGTCAGTGACGTAATACCGCGCCCGAACCACGTCATTCAGGGTGGCTCCGGCTGTTGAAAGGGCGTCCTTGATGGTCTCCAAGGCGTTGGCGGTTTGAGCTGCAGCGTCATCTGGCATGGTCATGGTGCTGTAGTCATAGCCGGTGGTGCCGGACACATAGACAAAATCCCCTTCAACAACGGCGCGGGAATAGCCTGCAACTTTTTCGAAGGGTGACCCCGATGAGATGAGCTTACGGTCTGCCATGATACAACCCTCCTGTTGTCTTTCGAGTTTGAACGGTGGTCTGAGCGCTGGGCTCGGATCGTTCATTCTAACAGAGTTTGCCGCTGAAGCCTCTACGTTAATCTGGCGGAGGGACAAAGGTTCGGGTTGCCTGAGCGTGGGCCATCCTGTTGAATGGTGCCACTTAAGCGCGTGTTCGGGAAGGCAAGCTGAGGACCATCGATGAGCATCTCGGGAAAGACCAGTAAGGGCCACTTCTTCGAAGATTTTTATGTGGGACAGGTGCTGCGCCACGGCACGCCGCGCACCATCACGGATGGAGACACGGCTCTTTACACGGCGCTTTATGGTTCTCGTTTTGCGGTGCAGTCTGCGGATTCCTTCGCCAACGCGGTGGGCTATCCGCAAGCGCCAATTGATGATCTGCTGGTCTTTCACATGGTGTTCGGGAAGACGGTTCCGGATGTTTCCCTCAATGCCGTGGCGAACCTTGGCTATGCCGAGGGCCGGTTCCTCCTGCCGCTGTACCCCGGGGATACGGTGGTGGCGGTCTCTGAAGTGATTGGCGTCAAGCAGAACTCCAACGGCAAGACCGGCATCGTTTATGTGCGCACGGTGGGGTATCGGCAGGATGGTGAGAAGGCGCTGGAATATGTGCGCTGGGTGATGGTGCCGAAGCGCGATCCCCAAGCCACATGTGGGCCCGACCATGTGCCGCCGCTGGATACGGTGGTGGCGGTCGAAGAGCTGGGCGATGCGGTGCCGCACATTCATCAGTCGGGCTGGGATGAGGCGCAGTCGGGCTCCAGATTTCGCTACGACCACTATGAAATTGGCGAGAAGATTGACCACGTGGACGGCATGACGGTGGAAGAAGCGGAGCACCAGCTGGCAACGCGGCTCTTCCAGAACACCGCCAAGGTTCACTTCAATCAGCATTTGGCGCAAAACACGCCGCACGGCCGCCGGCTGATCTATGGCGGGCATGTGATGTCGCTCGCCCGATCCCTGTCATTCAACGGCCTGAGCAACGCGTTTCATGTGGCGGCCATCAACGGCGGGCGTCATGTGGCGCCGCTGTTTGCCGGGGACACGGTCTACGCATGGTCTGAGGTGCTGGACAAGCGGGAGCTGTTGGAGCGGGACGATGTTGGTGCCTTGCGCCTTCGGACGGTGGCAACGAAGGACCGGCCCTGCCATGATTTTCCCTGGAAGTCCGACGCCGGAGACTATGAGGCGGGTGTGCTGCTCGACCTGGATTATTGGGTGGTGCTGCCCCATTAAGCGGGTCAATGAAAAAGGCCTGAACCGCAATTGGATCAGGCCTTCCTAACCATCATTTGTGCTGGTTTCAGATCTTGTCGGGATCCAGACCGCCCAAGCGGCAGATCAGATCCCATTCCTCTGGCTTTACCGGTTGAACGGAAAGTCGCATGGACGTGACCAGAGACATGTCTGAAAGACGCTCGTCGGCTTTCACATCTGCAAGGGTGATCGGCTTGGGCACATCGCAGACCGCCTTGATGTCCACGCATTCCCAGCGTGGATCGTCGGTGGTGCTGTCAGGGTGGGCCAGAGCACATACTTCCACGATGCCAACAATCTCTTTGCCGATGTTGGAATGGTAGAAAAAGCCCCGGTCGCCGATCTGCATGGTGCGCATGAAATTGCGTGCCTGATAATTGCGCACGCCATCCCACTCTTCACCTTGATCGCCTTTAGCTTTCTGCTGGTCCCATGACCACTTGTTCGGTTCAGACTTGAAAAGCCAGTAGTTCAAATCAGGTCTCCGGATTGTTGATGAGCCAGTTCCATGGACGGATTTCTACGGATTCAAAGAGGCCAGCGCTTGAATATGGGTCTTCTTGAGAGATTGCCAGTGCTTCATCGCGATTTGCACATTCAACAATGAGCAAGGTGCCGGTTGAAGTTGTCATGTCGTCGGCCAGAAAGGGGCCTGCCGCCTTGACGCGTGGTCCCAGGTTCTTGATGAATTCCAAGTGAGCCGTGCGGGTTTCCTGCCGCAGGTTGGTGGCATGGGCCTTATCAGTGCAAATGATCGCATACAGCATGGGTTCGCCTCCCGAGTTCATGCAGAATCGCAGATTACGCGTATCTCATTACTATCCAACACGTAAACTTTAAAGGGAAACGGCGATCAGTGCGCTTCGCGCTTTAGCGGACGCGTCATTAGGTCGCTGAGCGCTTTTTCGATGCTCAGTTTGCCGGTTACGACCTCTGCCACGGCTGCTGCTATGGGCATGTCGACACCGTGTTTTGCGGCCAGAGAGACGGCAATGCGCGCTGAGTGCGCACCTTCGGCAAGCTTTTGACCGGGGGCTACAAGGCTCTGTGGGTCCGTGCCGCGCCCAATGGAAAGGCCGAAAGCGAAGTTGCGGGATTGCTCCGAGGAGCATGTCAGCACAAGGTCGCCAAGGCCAGACAAGCCGGTAAGAGTTTCCTTACGGGCACCCAGAGCGGCCCCTAAGCGGGAGAGTTCTGCGAATCCGCGTGCCGTAAGGGCGGCTTGCGCGCTGGCGCCGAGGCCGTAGCCCACTGCCGCGCCGCAGGCGATGGCGAGCACGTTCTTAAGCGCGCCGCCGACTTCCACGCCGATGAGATCGTCCGTGGCGTAGGGCCGAAAGCTCGCGGAGGCGAGTGCTTCTGAAAGATGGTCGGCAACCAAGGCGTTTTCGCTGGCGATGGTCACGGCGGTGGGCAGGCCCTTGGCCACATCAACGGCAAAACTGGGTCCAGAGAGCGCGCAGGCGATGGCATCCGGCAAGGATTCATCCACAACTTCTGAGAGAAGTCGGCCGGTGCTGGCCTCAATTCCCTTGGCGCAGAGCACAAGGGGCGTGCCTTTGGTAACCCATGGCTTGATTTGTTCAAGGACAACAGCGGTGGTTTGCGCCGGGGTGACAAGCAGGATCGCATCAGCGCCGTTAACCGCCTCTTCCAGATCTGTCGTGGCGGTGATGTGCTCAGCCCACGTAATGCCGGGAAGATACTTCGGGTTGGTGTTGTGCTCGTTGATGGCCGCAACGGTTTCTGCATCACGGGCCCATTGGCGCACGGTTCGTCCGGCGCGGCACGCGGCCAGCGCCAGCGCGGTGCCCCAAGAGCCGCCACCCAGCACAGCGATGGTCTGATAGGTTGTTGGGTCGGACATGAACAGGCCTTTCTTAACTCAAACCAAACCGAGGCGTTTGCGAAGTGCTGCGAGCGGGCGATCAAAACCCGCGTAGTAAAGACCTGGATCCAGATTGGCGGTCTCTCGCAGGTCCAGCCACTGATAGCGCAACAGGATCGGATCGCTGCCGTCGCTTGGATGCATCTCGTAGTGATCCCAGGTTTCTGCGGGCTTCTCCCGCAAGCGAGCGTGATAAAACACACGGCGCTGCCAGCCGGGATTGCGAACCTCCTGTTTGAGGTAGGTTTCCTCGTCGAGAAGGTCGAGCGCGCAAGACAGCCTCAAGCCAGTTTCTTCCTCAAACTCTCGCAGTGCAGCCTGAAGGAAGCTCTCGCCGGGGTCAACGGTGCCGCCTGCAACCTGAAAGCCCTCATCTTCCGGCACTTCCGGTTCATGCATGACCAACAGCTCCGGGCCACAGGTCAGGTAGATGTAGGCCTTGAAGGCCAGCTCTCTAGGAGAAGTGTGCATGGATTTCCTGCGTGAAAGAATGCTCTGGAGGAGACGCGCTCAGACCTTAGCGCCTTTTCGGCCGGAGCCAAACACACTTTCAGAGAGTTGGTCCAAGGGCCAGCGTGGGCGCGGCACTTCTTCCATGTCGTCGCCATCCCCGTTTGTGGCAGCCTGATCCAGCCCCTTGGTGCGCAGGCGTTCAATGCCCGCCCATGCAATCATGGCAGCGTTGTCGGTGCACAGTTTGTGCGGCGGCGCAATCAGGCTGGCTTCATTCTGGCTGGCAACCTCGGTCAGCCGGGTGCGGATGGCGTTGTTGGCAGCTACACCGCCTGCAATGACCATGACCGGAGCAATTTCCGGGAAGCGTTCTTTGAACAGCTCGAAGGCCCGCTGGGAACGATGGCCGATGACATCTGCCACCGCTTCCTGAAACGCGGCGCAAAGGTTGTTGATTGTTTCGTCGCTGACCGGCTCTTCCTTGAGCGCTGCGGTGCGCACGGCCGTCTTGAGGCCCGCAAAAGACATGTCGAGGCCGGGACGGTCCAACAACGGGCGCGGCAACTTGTAGGCCTTCGGATCGCCTTTGGCGGCTGCCTGTTCCACTGCAGGGCCGCCGGGATAGGGCAGGCCAAGCAGCTTGGCGGTCTTGTCGAAGGCTTCGCCAATGGCGTCGTCAATGGTGGTGCCGAGGCGTTCGTACTCACCGATGCCTTTCACCAGAAGAAACTGGGTGTGCCCACCTGACACGAGCAGAAGAAGATAGGGAAACGCCACCTTGTCTGTGAGGCGCGCGGTCAGCGCATGGCCTTCCAGATGGTTGATTGCCAGCAGGGGCTTGTTGGCTGCCATGGCGATGGCTTTGGCTGTCATGAGGCCGACAATGACGCCGCCGATCAGGCCTGGGCCAGCAGTGGCGGCAACGGCGCTGAGATCATCCCAGCTGGTGCCCGCCTCATCCATGGCTTTTTGGGCGATTCCATCCAGAACCTGAATGTGAGAGCGGGCCGCGATCTCCGGCACAACGCCGCCGTAGGTCTCATGCTCATGGATTTGCGAATAGATGGCGTTGGAGAGGATTTCGTGCTCTCCGTTCTCATTTACGCGCACCACGGCTGCGGCGGTTTCGTCACAACTGGTTTCTATGCCGAGGACGGTCAGCACCCGGTGTCTCCTTATGACCTGTTCTTTGTTAATGCCCGAATGGCCGATTGATTTTATAGGTCGAACGCTTTAACCCGCTCCATTAGCACGAGGCCCTAGCGTTGGAAATGAGTTCCTTGCAAAAAAAACTGATCAAGATCGGCACGCGTGGAAGTGCCCTCGCGCTTGCACAGGCGCATGAAACCCGGCAGCGAATGATGGATGCCCACGGGCTGCCAGAGGAAGCATTTGAGGTTGTCGTCATCAAGACGACCGGCGACAAGATTCAGGATCGCCCTCTTTCCGAAGCGGGCGGAAAAGGCCTGTTTACAAAGGAAATCGAAGAGGCGCTGCTGGATGGCACCATTGATCTTGCGGTGCATTCTACCAAGGACATGCCAACGGTATTGCCGGAAGGGCTGGCGCTGACCACCTATCTGCCGCGGGAAGATGTGCGTGATGCATTTTTATCCCCAAAAGCGGCGCGGGTGGAAGATTTGCCACAGGGCGCGGTTGTGGGTTCTTCTTCCTTGCGCCGTCAGGCTCAGATCAAGCGTCTGCGTCCGGACATTGAGGTAGTCATGTACCGTGGCAACCTGCAAACGCGGCTGCGCAAACTGGAAGAAGGCGTGGTGGATGGCACCTTTCTGGCGTGTGCGGGTTTGCATCGCCTCGGTCTTGAGCATCTGATTACCTCGCGCGCTGATACCGAGCAGTTCTTGCCAGCGGTGGGGCAAGGGGCAATCTGCATTGAGGTGCGCGAAAACGACGCCGAGATTGCCAAGATGCTGGCACCCATCCACGATGCGGAGACCGAAACGCGCGTGACGGTGGAGCGGGCGTTTCTGGCGGAAATGGACGGTTCGTGCCGCACGCCGATTGGGGGACTTGCTGTTGTAGAGGGAGAGCGGATACTCTTCAGGGGTGAAGTGATCAAGCCCGATGGCAGCCAAACCCACCGGGTGGAGCGGGAAGGCCCGATCAGCGAAGCAAGGAGCATTGGCGAGGCGGCCGGTAAGGAGCTCTACGCCAAGGCGGGGCCAGACTTTTTGGAGAGTTGATGCGTATTCTTGTGACCCGACCAGAGCCCGAAGCATCGCGGACAGCGGCGCAACTGCAGGCTATGGGGCACGAGGTAAGCATTGAGCCATTGCTGCAGTTTCAGGTGGTGCGCCCCAAGCCGGGCGCCCTGACGCTGGACGACGTGGGGGCGGTGGCGCTGACAAGCGCCCGTGCCTTGAGGTCGCTTGAAGAGCTGGGTGTTCTGCAGCAGCTGTTGAGTTTTCCAATCTTTACAGTCGGAGATCGCAGCGCTGAAGAAGCGCGTGCGGTTGGATTCGAGCGCGTTTACAGCGCGTCAGGCACGCTAGAAGATTTAACGGCGTTGATGGCGCGGGTGGGTGCCCGGGGAACGGTTTTTTACCCCTGTGGGCAGGACCTGAGCGGAGATCTGCCAAAAGCTCTTAGTATTCATGGGATAAAGTGTCGCGGTGTTGTGGTCTATGCCATGGAGCCGAAGGCGCGCTTTTCTGCCGATACGGCACACCGGCTTGCGGCAGGGGAGTTTGAACGGGTGTTGTTCTATTCGCAGCGTACAGCGCACACGTTTACGCAGTTGATGCGCCTTGAAAAAATCTCAGTGTTCGTTAACTCTATGAAAGCTCTATGTGTTTCTGAGAAAATCGCGGCAGCGCTGGACGGATTTGCGGAGGTGGAAATCGCCCGCGAACCGACCGAAGCGGCTCTGCTCGATTTAATAGGACAGAAACCGCTGGCGGATTAGATCGGATTTCTCTTGATTGCGCTGCGCTGAAATATGTGGCGTAACATGAACGGTGGTGTTCACTGGTAATTGCCAGAGCAAATTGCGACACTGCCCCCAAGGCTTACAGATGGAGGATGTTTGATGGCAGCTGACAAACCAAAGACCGGAGACACCGGTAGCGGCAGCTCCACAAATCGATCTGCGGGCGCACGTCCATCAGGGCGGCGGCCAGCGCGGAAGAATGTGACCATTGATCTGGAAGCTAAAGAGGTGAAGGCCTCTCTTGCAGAAGAGCAGGAGGCAAAGGCGGAAGCTGCCAAGGCCGCTGAGGCAGCGAAGGAAGCCGCAAACCCTGCCAAGGACAAGGCTGCTGAGGCAAAGCCAGAAGCGCCGAAGCCGGAAGCCGCAAAGGCGGACCCTACAAAAAAGCCTGAGGAAGCTACCAAGCCTGCCGCCGCTGCCAAGGCGGCAGAGCCGGAGAAGAAGAGCGGTGATGGCCCCTTGAAGGGGGCAGCCGAGAAAGCGGCGGAACCGACCAAGCCCGATGCCAGCGCCTCCACTGCTGGTGCCAAAACGGGCGCGGACAAGCCAAAAGAAGCTGCTGCGCCAAAGGCGAACGACAAGAAGCCAGAGGACAGCAAGACCGCAGACAAGCCAAAGCAGGCCGCCCCGGCGGGTGCTGTGGCAAACGCAAGCGCCAGCCAAAAGCAGAGCGGAGCCGGATTGGGCTCGCTTATCGCGGCCGGTGTGATTGGCGGTCTTGTGGTGCTGGGCGGCGGATATGGCCTGCAGCAGATGGGCGTGCTCTCGTTGGCCTCGCAGCAGCAGGAAGAGCAGCAGACAGCGCTTCAGCAGCTCGTTGCTGCCTCGCAGGACCGTGTTGAAACGCTTGAACAGCAGATTTCCGACCTGAGAGCATCGGTGACGGCAGCGCCTGCGCAAGATCTGTTTGACGAGTTGCGCGAACGTGTTGCCAGCGCGGAGGAAAGTGCCAGCGCCAGCTTTGACCAGATGCGCGACATCTTGGGGGCGACCTATGACACGCAGGTTCAGGAACTGGCCAAGGGTGTTGAGGAACTGCGTGGCTTTGTGAATGAGGGTGCAGCCGGAGATGGTGCTGCAGTTTCCAGCTTGCGGGCCACACTGGAAGAGGTTCAGGCGCAGATCGCCGCGTTGAGCGAGGCTGGGCAGGGGGCCTCTGAAGAAGCGTTGGAGGCCGTGAAGGCACAGGTTGCGACCTTGCAGGAACAGGCTGCGCAGCTTCAGGAAGAAGCCGGGTCATTGGCCCAGTTGCCGGAGACAGTGCGCTCTCAGCAGCAACTGGTGACCTCTTTGGAAACGCGCATTGCCCAGACTGCGGCCAACCTGCAAGCGCAGGTTCAGACACAGGCTGAAACAAGAGTGCAAATGGATGCGCTGGTGAGCCAGCTGCAGAGCCTTTCAGACACGGTGACGGCTCAGCTGGACCGTTTGGAGCAGCGCGTGGGGGATGCGAGTGCGCAGGAGCGGGCCGCCCGTGCCATTGCGATTGCTTCACTGCAGGCGGCCGTCGAGGGCGGGCGTCCTTATGCGACAGAGCTAAGCGCGGTGGAAGCGGTGATGACCGGCGATAAAAGCCAGCTTGCCCCGCTCAAGGAATATGCGTCTTCTGGCATTCCGACACGCAGCCAGTTGATTGCCCGCTTCGGCGGTGCAGCCCGCGCCATGAGTGCTGCGGACGTGACCAGCCAGAGTGAAGGCGTGGTAGACCGGCTGATGAACAGTGCCCAGTCTCTCGTTTCCATTCGCACGCCGGGGGACAATGAGGGCACCACACCGCGGGATCGGTTGGGGTCGATGGAAGCTCGTGTGGCTTCCGGTGACCTGGAAGGGGCACTGGCCGCTTATGACCAACTGCCAGAACCGGTCAAAGCGGCGGGCGCTACATGGGCCGGTCAGGTTCGCGCCCGGTTGCAGGCCGATGCTCTGGTGGCGAAGGTTACCGACGAAGTTCTGAAATCCCTTGCTGCGGCAAGCCAACAATAACCGGAAGGATCCAACGGCATGATCCGCGTACTGTTCTTTTTCGCTGTTGTCTTCCTGCTCGCGTTGGGCGGCGCGTGGATTGCTGACCGCCCGGGCATCGTGACACTGGACTGGGAAGGCTACCGCATTCAGGCCAGCCTGTTGACCACGTTGGTGGCGCTGGGCGTGTTGCTGGCGGTGACCGTGGTCGTCTGGGGCCTGATGCGCCTGATCTGGAAGTTCCCAAGCCTGACTGGCCGTTTCATGCAGCGGCGGCGCAAGGATCGTGGATTTGATGCCTTGTCCAAAGGGTTGCTGGCGTTAGGCGCGGGCGATGCCATGGCGGCGCGCAAGCACGGCTTGCAGGCAGACAAGCTGTTGAAGGGCGATGAGCCCGCTGCCAAGCTGCTTTTGGCCCAAGCTGCGCAGATGTTTGGTGACCATGCGGACAGCCGCAAGCGGTTTGAGGCCATGCTGGAAGACCCTCGCGCCAAAGCCGTTGGCCTGCATGGGTTGTTCATTGAAGCAGAGCGTCAGCAAGAGCCTGTGGCCGCCCGCCACTTTGCGCAGGAGGCCTCTGCTCTGGTTCCGGGCCTGAAGTGGGCCGGCAAGGCGGTGCTGGGCTATCAAGCGGTTTCTGGAGACTGGGAAGCGGCAATTTCCAGCCTGAACCGGAACTACACCGGCAAGCTGATCGACAAGAAGACCTATCGCCGCCACAAGGCTGTTCTGCTCACGGCGCGCGCGCTTGAGCTGGAAAGCCAGGATCCGGATCGCGCCCGTACACTGGCCGTGGAGGCGCATGGTCTGGCACCTGATCTGGTGCCTGCCGCGCTCGTGGCGTCTCGGCTGCAATCCCGTCGTGGGGACATCCGCAAGGCGTCCAAGACCATTGAAGCGACCTGGAAGCTGGCACCGCATCCTGACCTTGCCGATGCATATGCCCATGTGCGGCCGGGCGATTCCATTCTCGACCGCTTGAACCGGGTCAAGCACCTTGCCAATTTGCGTGCGCACTCTGGTGAAGGCGCGCTGGCGGTTGCCATTGCGGCGATGGACGCGCGCGACTTTGATGAAGCGCGTGCCCAGCTGAAGAAGGTTCTGCGCTCAGAGCCAACGCAGCGTGCATTCTTGCTGATGGCCGATCTGGAAGAGATGGAATATGGCGATCAAGGCCGGGTGCGTGAATGGATGGGCCGCGCGGTGCGTGCGCCTCAAGACAAGGTCTGGATTGCCGATGGCATGATTTCCGCGCATTGGGCACCGGTATCGCCCAAGACCGGGCGTCTGGATGCCTATGAGTGGAAGCAGCCTGAAACCAATGAGGAAGACCGGCCGACCCTTGAGCCTTTGGAGGATGCGCTGTTTGAGCCGCCAGTGCTGGCGGCCCCAGCCGCCGCCGCCGGGGGCGCTGCTGCCGCGACAGCTGCCGAGCCGATGACTGCCGAGCCGATGACTGCCGAGGCTGAGACTGTGGTAGAGGCGGCTCCCGTTTCCCGCGAGGCGGATGAGGCCGAGCTGGTGAGTGAGCCGGAGCCAGCAAAGGCTGAGGCAGCCAAGCCCGAACCGGTGAAGCCTGCCGAGCCCGAGACTGCGGCCAAGGCCGCACAGGCCACGTCAAAGCCCGATGTGAGTTCCAAGCCCGCGGTGAAGGCAGATGCGCCGATCCCGGATGAGCCTGCAACCGCTGAGGCCGATCTGGTGATCATTCCTGATGCTCATCAGCCCCCAGTTGAAGGCGAAGAGGCAAAGCAAAAGGCTCCGCAGATGAAGGACGGCAAGCTGGTGGAGTTTCCGCTTTCTCATCTGCCGGATGACCCGGGCCCAGACGGCGAAGAAGATCTTGAGGCGCCTAAACCAAAGGGCGTGAAGGTCTACGACGCATGACAGAAAAAGACGCCGCGTTGAGGTCTCCTCGCGCGGCGTTGTTTATTGCTGGTGGATGACTGCAGGGTTTAGCGAAAATCCCCTCTTGCATCTTTAAGGGGGCTTGGGTATCAAGCTCGAACTTACCCGCGTCCGTTGATTTGATCCGGACATGGAAAGCCGCTGTAGCTCAGTTGGTAGAGCACGTCATTCGTAATGATGGGGTCGTAGGTTCGAGTCCTATCAGCGGCACCAGTCACTTCAAAAACTTGCATAAGCTTCGCAAGATTGCCCTTCAGGAAGTGACGTATACCCCGACATCCTTTTGCACCGCAATTGCAGCGCGGTTCTCTTGGGGCCTTTCCCTGAGCTGAGGGGCCTGCGCTTTTCGCTGAGGTTGTTTTCAGGGATGTGTTCTCGGGGTTTGAGGGGGGAGGCCGGTTCCGTAATCATGTAGTGAATCTTCGGGGGATTCCAGTCAATGGTTCGGTGTGGTCAGGTGCTTCAGGTGTTGAAGGGCGTCGCTGTGGCGCTCGTGCTGCTGTGCCTCGCTGGTCCTGTTCAGGCCGCGGATCTGGCCGATGGGTACGAACTCGACACGTTCCC
The DNA here is from genome assembly GCF_028737195.1 of Pseudovibrio exalbescens. Classification (GTDB taxonomy): domain Bacteria; phylum Pseudomonadota; class Alphaproteobacteria; order Rhizobiales; family Stappiaceae; genus Pseudovibrio; species Pseudovibrio zosterae. The sequence continues at coordinate 48,506 of NZ_JAQZAJ010000007.1, forward strand.
TGAAAAGAAGAGATTTGCTGTGGTTCCGTACTTTTGGGCACCGTTTTTCAATGGGTCCATGACGGTCAACAACCAGCGCGTGGAGTTCAACGGCATTAATGTGCTTGAGCTGATTTCCGACGGGGAACTGAGCTTTCCACCCTTCGTGTTGGCTGGGGAGTGGAGCCATGGGCCGTGGGGCGTGATGCTGGACACGACCATTTTGGGGCTCGAGTTTGCCCGCGATGATTTCAACCTGCGCTCCGGGCCTGTGTCGTTGGCGGCTGGATTGGACTATGACTATGTGCTTTCTCACGCAAATCTGAATTACGACTTCTTTGAGAGGACCAGTGCCAATTGGCACACTGTTTTTGAAGGGCATTTGGGGCTGCGCTACACGTACTACCGTGCCGCTCTGAATGTTTCCATCGGCCCACTTGAACGCGATTTCGACGAAACACTGACCTGGGTGGACGGCATTGTGGGTGCGCGTCTGTCCGGCGCGCATGTGGATGGCTGGAACTATCGCCTTTACGCAGATATCGGCACGGGCGGCGCGGACATCAGTGCGCAAGGCCTGGCGGTGCTCGGAAAGCAGTGGCAGTTTGACCGGTTCGATCTGGAGGTGTTTGGCGGTTACCGAGCGCTCTATCAGGATTGGTCCAGCGGCAACGACGCCGTGGATTTGACAAGTCATGGGCCTTTGGCGGGACTGCGCTTCACTTTCTAGCGTAACGTCAAGCAGGGGAGAACAGGGAGGCTCTGAGGGACGAGTAGGCAGGGTGAAAGGCGCGGTGCAGATGAGCGCTGTTATGGGCTGCTGTGGCACCACGTTTCGACAGGTGCTGTGCTGCCCTTGTGGTTGGATTGCGTGCGGCTCCACAGGTGCGGGCGCAGCGCTAGCTCATGTGCATGTGCATTTACATCTGCATGTGTCGGTGCATCTGCATATGCATGTGCGCGTGAAGGCAGAGGCCAGTCACGGTTCCGGTTTGCGGGCGGTTTGTTTGAAAGAAAAACCGGCAGCCGCTTGATGCGAACTGCCGGTGAAGGTGCGAACTGAGTCGCAAGGGAGGTATGTGTTCTTGTGCCCTTTCGGGCAACCCGGAGCGCTCTGGGGGACGTTCCGGGGTGGGAGCTTGAAATACTTTTTTCAGTCCTTGGACCAAACGGAATTGCCTGCCACGTAGGTCTCTAGTGGCTCGACATCGTCGTTGATGATGGCAAAGTCTGCCGCGTAACCAGGTGCGATGCGGCCATACTTCTTTTCCAGACCAATAAAGCTTGCTGGATAAAGCGAGGCCATGCGCAAGGCTTCGTCCAGCGGCACATCCAGCATGGTGACGCAATTGCGCAGGGCGCTCGCCATATCGATGTCCGCCCCGGCAAGGGTGCCATCGGCCGTTGTGAGGCGTCCGTCGCGGCGGTAGATCGTCTGTCCGTAAAGAATGAAGGTCTTTGCGTCGGTGCCAACGGGCGGCATGGCGTCCGTCACAAGGAAGATGCGGCCTTGTGGTTTGGCTGCAAGCATCACCTTCATTAGTCCGGCATGAACGTGGATGCCATCGGCGATGAGGCCGCAATAGGTGTCGCGGGTGGACAGCGCCGCTGCAACGGGGCCCGGTGCGCGGTTCTGGATCGGCGGCATGGCATTGCCCAAATGGGTAAAGCCTGTCACGCCGTTGCGGGTTGCCTCTACCGTACGTTCATAGCTGGCGGCAGTGTGGCCCGCAGAAAGCACGACGCCGTTTGACGCCAGTTGCGCCAATGCCTCGTCTGCCACATTTTCTGGCGCAACGGTCAGAAGGATGCGTGCGTCATTCTTGTCCAGATCCTTGGCCAGATTGCTGATCAAATCGAGATCGTCCTGATCTGGCTGGCGGATGTAATCAGGATTGTGAACGCCCTTGCGCTCCACGCTGATGAACGGGCCTTCAATATGGACGCCCAGAACACCGCTGTTTTCTGCCGCGATCGCTTCACCCGTGGCAGAGCATGCGGCTTCCAGTGCTTCCTTGCTGTCGGTGATCAGGGTTGGCAGAACGCCTGTGACACCATGGGGGCGCACGGCTTCGGCGATGCGCCGCGCGGCGTCTGCGGTTGGCGTTTCGTTAAAGAGAACGCCGCCCGCGCCATTGACCTGAAGATCGAGAAAGCCCGGCACGATGATGGCGTCCGGTGAGAAGCGGATAATCTCCGCTCCTTCTGGTGTGGCGGTGGCTGGCAGCAAGGCTTCGACCTTGCCATCTGCCAGTAAAATACCCGTGTCGTTCAAGAAGCGGTCGCCATTGAAAACGCGGGCTTCTGTAAGGAAGCGTCTCATCAGCGTGTCTCCGTGACTTTGCGCAGGTTCGGTGGGTTGTCAGGGTCGATGCCGCGGCTTACTGCAAGATGCTGGACGGCAACATAAAAGCTGAGCAGCTGAGTGAGCGGCTGGATGACAGGCTGAAGACCCGGAACCGTTGGCAGCCGTGTTGTGTTCGGAGCATCGATCGCGGAAAGCACTGTGCCTTCCAGCTCGGTGATCCGAGCAATGGTATCGCGAATGGTCTGGGCCGCTTCGTCTTCCTGACCCAATGCGAGAACCGGTAGACCGGTGCCTGCCAGACCCAGCGGGCCGTGAATGACTTCTGCTGCGCTGAATGCCTCCGCATGAATGCGAGAAGTTTCCTTCAGTTTCAGCGCTGTTTCAAGTGCCGCGCCGAAGCTGAGGCCGCGGCCGAGCACGAACATGTTGCGGGTGTCCTGCAATTGCTGCAGGTACGGCCACCAATCCAGCTTGGTTGCGGCTTCAAATGCGTCCGGCAGCTGGGCGACGGCTTCGTTGAGGTCTTTGTCGTCTGTCCACTTGGCAACAAGGTTCAAGAAGGCAGAGCAAGACAGAAGGTAAGACTTTGTTGCGGCAACGCTTTTTTCTGGACCCGCGCACAGCGGCAAGGCGACATCTGCCAGCTCGTTCAACGGCGCGGTTTCATCGTTGACGAGGCCAACAATGGTCGCGCCCTGATCCTTCGCCATTTCAGTGAGGCGCAGGAGGTCTGGGCTGCGGCCGGATTGGGAGACGGCGATGAAAAGGGAATCGGTGAGATCCAGCTTCCGATCGTAAACAGATGCGATGCTCATGCCAACGGAGGCAACGGCGCGGCCTGCAAAGTTCTCAATCAGCGTCTTGCCATACATGGAGGCGTGGTCAGAGCTGCCTCGGGCACAGGTGACAACGAAACGCGGTGGCTTGGTGCGCAGGCGCGCGGCAAGGTCATTCAGAACTTCAGCGTTCTTTTCGAACTGAACGCGGACGCGTGCAGGCGTCTCCAACGCCTCCCGGCCCAGTGCGGTCCGTTCTGCTTGGGTCAAGGTCATAACAAAGCCTTTCCTGACTGGTGCTACGTCAGTGTTAATTCAACAACGAAGTCATAGGCATCGCCTCTGTAATGAGAGGCGACGAACTCGAGCGGTGTGCCGTTTTCAAGGAAAGTACGGCGCTCGATGTAAAGTGCTGGCGCGCCTTCTGGCAGTTCCAGTTGGCGAGCAAGGTCTGGTATCAACCGAACGGCGCTCAAGCGTTGAAGGGCGCGATGGGGTGCGTGACCCAAATTCCGCAGGTGCTGGTACAGTGATCCGTCAAAGGCAAAAGGATCCGGGAGAAACTTTGTTGGCACCACGCTGAGCTCTATGGCCAGTGGAGTGGTGTCTGCCAAACGCAGGCGGTTGAGGCGTACAACCTCTTCTCTCGGTCGCAAGTTGAGGGCAAGAGCTTCTTCAGGGGTTGCATGGGAAATCGACCGGCCAAGCCAAACCGTTCCAGACTGCAGTCCCCGTGAGGACATGTCTTCGGTGAAACTGGTCAGGGCTGACAGGCGCTGCTCCACATGCGGGCTGTTATTGATGAACCAGCCGGAGCCCTGGCGTTTGTTCAGCAATCCCTCGGCTGTCAGCGAAGACAGAGCCTTGCGCACTGTGACGCGGGAAACACCAAAGGTCTCGGCCAATTCACGTTCGCCCGGAAGCGCGTTGTACTCAGCCAGCTTTCCGCTGGTGATCTGATTCCGCAGATGCTTTGCAAGCTGCAGGTACAACGGCAAAGGCAGACTTGGCGACAGCTCGATTGGCTCGATGCCTGAAGCCTCTGGCGCATTAATAGACATGGTGAACTCCCAAGTTCCATGAGAACGACTAAAGCATACCAATACCGTACCAATTTGCAAGGGATGTTTTTGATTGGTCTCTCAACATGTTAATTTTGAGGTAAGGATTACTGCGAATTGGTGTAATATATAAATAGCAAAAACAAGTAGTTACAAAAATTGGTATGCATGGTGATATCCAAGATCGGCTCTCTGGTATTAAATTGGTATTAAAAATTGGTTGCGTCCGGATTGTGTCATCGGTATGTTCATATGCAGTCCAATATAGCTCCAATTGGAGTTTCGTGCGCTGGGAGGACACATGTCGGACAGCACAGAAAAAGCAGCAGAACGGTTTCGCGGCTTAGACACCTGGAACACCACGGAGATTCTTTCTGCGTTGTGGGATGGCCAGATGCGCGCGATCTCAGCGGTTCTGCCAGCGCTGGAGAAGATGGCTCCGGCGGTGGATGAAGCTGCGGTTCGGCTTGGCTCTTCTTCAGGTCGATTGATTTATGTAGGCGCGGGCTCTTCCGGCGTCATTTCCCTGTTAGACAGTTTGGAACTCGGTTCCACCTTCGATTGGTCCGACGAACGTGCGGTGGTGATCCTCCCCAGTGGGCTGGATCTGTCGAACGGCATGGCGGACTCTGTTGAAGATGAAGGCGATGTGGGTGCCGCCCGCATTGATGATCTGGATGTAACAGCAGACGATGTGGTGGTGGGTGTTTCTGCCAGCGGTCGCAGCGCATTTACCGTGCAGGCGCTCAAGCGTGCAGGGGAACGCGGTGCCCTGACCATCGGTTTTGCAAACAACACCGGATCTCCACTTGAAGCTGTTGCTCACCACATGATTGTTGCGCTCACCGGTGCAGAAGTGGTGGCTGGCTCTACGCGCCTCGGTGCGGGAACCTCGCAGAAGGTTCTGTTCAATCTCTTTTCTACAACGCTGATGACCCGACTGGGCGGAATTCACGACAACCTGATGGTGAACGTGCGCCCGTCCAACGCAAAACTTCGCAAACGCTGTGCGGCCATGGTGGCGCAGATTGCCAACACAAGCGAGGAGGAGGCCGCCGACGCGATTGCGCGCTTTGGCTCTGTGAAACGCGCCGTGCTTGGTCTTGCCGGAGTTGCTGAGGACGCCATTGAAGCGCGGTTGCAAGCCGCCGGAGGCGTTCTGCGTCGGTCACTTGAAGCTGAGGATAAAAACCAATGACCGCTGTTCGTTTGCAGTCCCCGATCACTGGCTGGGCGACACCTCTCACAGACGTGCCGGATGAGGCCTTCGCACAAGGCCTGATTGGTGATGGTCTGGCGGTAGACCCGTTCGAGATGGACCTTTGTGCTCCTTGCGATGGCACAGTTGTAACCATTCACCGTGCGAAGCATGCCTGCACGATCCGCGCTGCCAACGGTGCTGAAATTCTGATGCATATTGGCGTTGATACGGTTGAGCTTGGTGGCGACGGGTTTGAGACTTTTGTAAGTGACGGTCAGGCTGTTCGCGCGGGCGACAAGCTGATCTCCTTTGATATGGACAAGGTAGCGACAGCAGCTCGCAGTCTTCAGGTAATCATGGTTGTGGCTAATGGTGATGGGTATCCCATTGAAGACCGTGTCTTGAACTGTGAGGTCAAAAGTGGCGACTTCATCATGGCTGTTGAGGGCGAAGCAGTAGAAGCGTCCTCTTCTGTCTCCTCCGATGCAGATGAAGTCGCCACTAAAGATGTGCGGCTGATGATTGCAAGCGGCCTGCATGCCAGACCAGCCGCAGCCCTTGCAAATGCAGCGCGTGAGTTCTTTGGGTCGGTAACCATTGAGCTCAATGGCAAGAGCGCCGACGCAAAGAGCGTCGTGTCCCTGATGGCTCTTGGCACCGCATATGGCGACACGCTGGCTGTGACCGTGCGCGGACCTGGCGCAGGTGAAACGCTTGAGAAGCTGACAGCTGCCATCGCGGCGGGTCTTGGCGATCCCGTTTTTGAAGATGAGCAGGCTGTTCCGGCTGCCGCCGCCAAGAAGGCAACACTGTCTTCGACACCCATTCAGCTTGCCGATGATCTGCCTCCGTTCGAGCCGGGCCAAGAAGAAGTGCTGGCCGATGGCACAACGGCGGTACAGGGCGTTGCCGTTGGTGCGGCAGTTCGCTTGTTCCATGCAGCTCATCAGTTTTCCGAGTATGCCGAGGATGCAGGCAGCGAAAAGCAGCGCTTTGAGCAAGCCATGGCGGTGATGAATGACCGTCTTGCAGCTGCGGCGAAGGGGGAAGGCCATGCCTCCGAGATTTTTGAGGCCCATCGTACGCTGCTGAGCGAGCCTGAGCTGGCAAGCGGCACGCTCGACTTGATCTCAAATGGCAAGAGTGCTGAGTGGGCCTGGACCAACGTGGTTGGCAAGATGGTTGCGGTGCTTGAAGGCCTTGCTGACAGCCGAATGTCTGAACGGGCCGCGGATCTGCGCGATCTTGAAGCTCAGGTTCTGGGCATTTTGACCGGTCATGATCCTCGCGCAACCCTTGCTGATTTCCCAGAGGGCGGAATTCTGGTGGCCGACGAAGTGTTGCCATCCGAACTAACGGCGGTTCCTCGCGGTCGCCTTGCAGGCATCTGCATGGCAGCCGGTGGCAAGACGTCTCACGCCGTGATCCTTGCTGAATCCATGGGCATTCCAACCATCGTTGCGGCCGGGCCTCATGTGGTGCGGGTGCCGGAGGGTGCGCCTGTCATTATTGATGGCCCAACGGGTGCGATGCGTGTGTTCTCCTCCGAGGAGACGCAGCAGAAGACACGCGATGCAGCGGCAAAGCGCGTGAAACAGCGTGAGTTGAACCGTAAAACCGCCCATGAGATTTGCTATACGGCAGACGGCGTCCGCATAGAGGTTTTCGCCAATCTAGGCAAAGTGGATGATGCCACGGTTGCCATGGCGGAAGGTGCTGAAGGCTGCGGTCTGCTGCGCTCAGAGTTTCTTTATCTCGGCCGGGCGTCTGCGCCGACTGAGGATGAGCAGTTCCAGGAGTATCAGGCGATTGCGGATGCCATGCAGGGCCGTCCGGTGATCATCCGCACTCTTGATGCGGGCGGGGACAAGCCTCTGGCCTATTTCCCGATCCCTGAGGAAGAAAACCCGGCGCTGGGTGTGCGCGGTGTTCGCGCAACACTGAAAGAGCCGGAACTGCTTCGCACCCAACTGCGCGCAATTCTGCGGGTTCGCCCATACGGCATCGCCAAGATCATGGTTCCAATGGTGACATCGGTTACCGAACTGCGGGCCGTGAAGGCGATGATCGAAGAAGAGCGCGTTGCGCTTGGACGGGACGAGCCGATTGAAGTGGGCGCCATGATTGAAGTGCCTGCAGCGGCGCTGACTTCCGCTCAGCTGGCAGAAGAAGCGGCGTTCTTCTCGATCGGCACAAACGATTTGACGCAATACGGGCTGGCCATGGATCGCGGCAACCCAGCTCTTGCGCCGAGCATTGATGCTCTGCATCCCGGTGTGCTGCGCCTGATAGAGCAGGTAGCCATTGGGGCCGCAAAGAACGAACGGACAGTTGCCGTATGCGGTGGGGCCGCATCAGACGTGGCAGCGGTTCCGTTCCTCATCGGATTGGGGGTGACCGAGCTTTCGGCCACGCCTGCGGTGATCGCTGATGTCAAGGCGCTCATTCGCACCCTGAACATGGCGGATTGCCGAGCTTTGGCTCAGTCCGCTGTAACGGCCGAAACATCCAAGGATGTGCGGGCACTCGTGGCAGATACTGGAGCGTGATCTGATGCGAGTTGCCAAAGGTCAGAAACCACTGTTTTCGATTTTTATTGAGCGGGAGGACAATTAAATGTCAAACAACGCATTTGCGGGCGTCCAGCATCTTGGTCGTTCATTGATGCTACCGATCGCGGTGCTGCCTGTCGCAGCTATCCTGCTGCGTGTAGGTCAGCCTGATCTGTTGAACATTCCATTCGTGGCAGCGGCTGGTGGAGCAATCTTCTCCAACCTCGGCATGCTGTTCGCGGTTGGTATCGCAGTTGGCTTTGCGAAGGAAAACCACGGCGCGGCCGGTCTTGCAGGCCTGGTGGGCTTCCTTATTGCACAGCAGGGTGCTGTAAATCTGGCAGGTCTTGAGCCAGACCTGGCAAGCACCATGGAAGGCCGTATTGCAATTCCGGTTGGTATCATCATGGGTATCGTGGCCGGTATTCTTTACAACAAGTACAACAACATCAAGTTGCCTGACTATCTGGCCTTCTTCGGCGGTCGCCGTTTCGTGCCAATCGTCACCGGTCTGGCCGCTCTGGTTGTTGCTGCTGCCTTCGGTTATGGCTGGGCCTTCTTCGATAGCGCCCTGACAGGTCTGACCAACGGCATCACACACATGGGTGAGCTGGGTCTGTTCCTTTACGGCGCCCTGAACCGTCTGCTGATCGTAACTGGTCTGCACCACATCTTGAACAACATCATCTGGTTCCTGATGGGTGACTTCACCAATGCTGCTGGCGAAGTGGTAACTGGTGACCTGAACCGCTTCTTCGCAGGCGACCCGACTGCCGGTGCCTACATGGCTGGTTTCTTCCCAGTGATGATGTTCGGTCTGCCAGCTGCATGTCTTGCAATGTACACCTGCGCAAAGCCTGAGAACCGTTCTGCTGTTGGTGGTGTTCTTGCCTCTATGGCTCTGACCTCCTTCCTGACCGGTATCACCGAACCAATCGAATTCGCGTTCATGTTCCTGGCTCCAGCCCTGTACCTGATCCACGCGGTTCTGACCGGTGTGTCTCTGGTCGTCATGGACATGCTGAACGTGAAGCTCGGCTTCGGCTTCTCAGCTGGCCTGTTTGACTACGTGATCAACTTCGGTATTGCGACCAACCCGATCATGCTGATCCCAGTGGGTATTGCGTTCTTCGCGATCTACTACTTCCTCTTCGTGGCTGCCATCAAGTTCTTCAACCTGAAGACCATGGGCCGTGAGAGCGCAGAAGAAGCTGCAACCGAAACCACTGCAGAAGTTGCCGGTACAGCAATGGCTGCGGCAGGCGATGCGAAGGCTCGGGCTTACCTGAACGCCCTTGGTGGCGCCAGCAACCTGACCAACGTTGATGCCTGTGCAACACGTCTGCGCCTCAAGGTTATCGACAATGCGCGGATTGATGAAGCTGCTCTGAAGCGTCTCGGTGCCCACGGTGTGGTTCGCCCGGCAGCAGGGTCTGTTCAGGTCATCGTCGGCCCGGTTGCTGACCAGCTGGCCTCCGAAATCAAGGGTGAGATGGTTACTGCCTAACCTTCTGAGAACTTGAAAACGAATAGGCCGACCCGGAGGGCATCCGGGTCGGCTTTTTTATTTTGTTGTTACTGGGCGCGGCGAACTTCCAAAACATGAATGCCGGGAGATGGCTCATTCTCGACAGTGAGTTGCTGTTCTGCGCAAATGAGGGCGGGGGTGAGACACTCAAGGTCCGCTGGCGGTTCAGCAGCGATGATCATGGGCACCCCATCAAGGAATAGGATTGCCAGTTTGGTATCCGTTAAGCGCTCGAACCAGCTGTTGTCATTGGAAGGGGGCTTTACGAGGAAAACGCGATCGTAGGCGATGCAGGGGACAATTGCGTTGACCGGCTTGTAGCCGCAGGCCGTTTGCAGGCGAATGGCCTGGGCGCTGCGGATGGTATCCAGCATATCCTCCGGGAAGTTGGCCATGGTCGGCTCCTTGTTTGTGCGCAGAGTGCGCTGCTTCTTCGATATTACCTTACGTCATCTTGCGCCTGTTGGATCTCACGGATGTGTGCGCTCGCGCTTTTGTGACGCATTACAGATCTTGCCTTCGGGTCAGCTACTTATTGTTTGACCCGCTGGTTGTGGGTAGGATGCGCGGTGCTGGCAATGCCGGCGCATACCCTATTCTTATTCCGACCGTGCGATCTGTTCTTCGCAATTTATCCGATCACGAAAGGCTAGTTCTTGACCCATCACGCGCAAATCACCGAGCTGAAACAGTGGTTGTTTGACAAGGCATTGCCAATCTGGTGGCGGCAGGGCGCGGATCGGCATCAAGGGGGCTACTTTGAGGCCATTGGCTTGAATGGCATGGGGGCGCTTGGCCCGCGGCGGGGGCGCGTAAACCCGCGCATGACCTATTCGTTCTGTCAGGGCGGACGCCTTGGCTGGACGGGCGACTGGGAGGCCGCTGCCAAGCATGGGCTTGATAGCATGCTGGACTCCTTTCGCACCGATGAGGGGTATGTTGCTGGCCTGATGGATGACGATGGCCGGATCGTTGACGGGAAGTTTGATCTTTACAACCAAGCCTTCGCGTTGTTGGGCCTTGCTGCCATGGCAGCCAGCAATGAAGTGCACTACGGCGAAGCGCGGCAGATCGCAGGGCAGATATTCGACTTCATTCGGGCCAACTACGCCCATCCTGAAGCTGGATTTGAAGCGACCAACCCGCCTAGCGAGCCTTTGGCCTCCAATCCGCACATGCACATGCTGGAAGCTGCGCTTGCCTGGGAAGCGGTTGACCCGGATGGGCCGTGGGGCGATCTGGCAGATGAGATCGTGGGCCTTGCCATGGGCCGGTTTGTCGACCCAAAAACGGGAGCCGTGCGGGAGTTTTTTGACCGGACTTGGGCCCCCATGAAAGGCGATCAGGGTCGACGCATTGAACCTGGGCACCAGTTCGAATGGGCATGGCTGTTTGTGCGTTGGGGCGCAGCGCGCAAGAACGAGCGCGCGTTGGACCTTGCCAAGCGCTTGTTCGATATCGGAGAGACGTACGGCATCGACAAAGAGCGCGATGTGGTGTTCATGGCAATGGACGACAGCTTCGCGGTGACGGATCCGGTTGCGCGCATGTGGGGGCAGACTGAGTGGATCAAAGGTGCCATTGTGATGCTGGAGATTTGCGAGGACGCCGAGCGTGAACGCTACGAGGCTTCGTTGGTGCGCGCCATGACCGCTTTGCAAAAATTCTTTGAGGGCGTACAGCCCGGCCTTTGGCGTGATAAGCTGTTGCCAGACGGGACGTTTGTGGAAGAGGCAGCGCCTGCGAGCACGTTTTATCACATTGTCTGCGCCATTGCGGAGCTTATGGTCCATGAGGCCACACAAGGAGACCGCAAACTGGGGCGCTGATCGGCACTTCAGGTCCTGGAGCAAGGGCCGATGGGAGGAAACATGGCAACCAAGACCACCAAGTGGGGTATTCTCTCTACGGCTCGTATCGGCATCGAGAAGGTCATTCCGGGCCTGATGAAGGCCAATGGCGTTGAGGTGGTTGCCATCGCCTCCAGAGATTTGGCAGGGGCGCAGGAAGCGGCCAGCCGTCTCGGGATCCCGCAGGCTTATGGCAGTTATGACGAACTGTTGGCGGATCCGGAGGTGGAGGTGATCTACAATCCGCTGCCAAACAACATGCATGTGCCGTACACCATGAAAGCCACCGAAGCAGGCAAGCACGTGCTCTGCGAAAAGCCGATTGCGCTGGATGGCGATGAAGCCTCACTTCTGTTGGACGTGCCGAGCGACCTTTATGTCATGGAAGCGTTCATGGTTCGCTGCCATCCGCAATGGCAACGTGCACGCGAGATTGTGCTTTCCGGCGAGCTGGGGGACATTTTGCTTGTTCAGTCTGCCTTCGCCTATAACAACTCGGACCCGAAAAACATTCGCAATCAACTGGCGACCGGCGGTGGCGCCCTCATGGATATTGGTTGCTATCCCATAGTGGCTGCACGGTATTTTCTGGAGAAAGACCCGGTGCGCGTGATCAGCCTCGTGGACCGGGACCCGACCTTTGGAACAGACCGGCTGACGTCTGCGCTGCTTGATTTTGGCGGAGGGCAACGGGCGGAGTTTACTGTTGCCACGCAATCTGTGCCGTATCAGCGGATCAACATTCTGGGCACTTCCAAGCGGCTGGAAATGCTGATCCCCTTCAATGCTCCGCTGGGCGGGGAGACAGTGCTGCGGCTTGATGATGGCAAAGTGCTGGGCGATGGCGCGCTCGAGACGGAAGTGATCCCAGCTTGCGATCAGTATCAGCTTCAGGGTGAGCTGTTCTCTCGCGTTGTGCGCGGTGAAGAAGAGCTGCCCTATGGGACAGGCGATGCCATTTTGAACATGCGCATCATTGACGCGATCTTTCGCAGTGAGGCGACGGAGGTGTGGGAGACCGTGCACACCTCGGTCTCCGACTAGTCTAGCGCTTCTAGCGAATGCCGGGCCAGCGGCCTTGAGCCTTCGCAGCCATCATCTCATCGTATTCCTGAGCGGCTCTGGCACGGACGTCTTCGAACAGGTGCACTTTGGTGACTTCGCCATCAAGGAAAACGGTTTCCAGCTGATCGTCACGATCTGCCAGCTCCTCCTGGCGGACGGTCTCATAAACACCCGGCTGCTCCTTGACCACCGCAAGGCGGCCGGGGCGAGAGGCCTTCAGCCCGGCAACAGAGGTGGCCGGAGCCTTGAACACGTCGTGCCACTCATCCTCAATGCACACGGCTGAGGCCTTCATGGCAAATCCAAAGGTGTCGCGGTCGATCTTTTGCAGAAGCCCTGCACCCATGCCGAATGCAACGTTGCCGATGGCCAGCTTGTGGTTCATGAGGGCCTGCATGATGTCGATGATGGATTGCGGTGTGACGCCATCGCCCTGAATGACGCGAACCTTGTCGTTGAGCAGGCGGTAGCCAGTTGCGGTTTCGGTGAAACCAAACTTTTCGCCAAGGGCTTCGATGGTGCTCGGCAGGATCTCGCAGGGGTTTCCGCTGTCCGGGCGCACCACGAGAAAGCCGTTCTCACGAGACAGAACCTGATCCTTGAGCTTGTCGCCCCAATACTCGTTGAGCGCGCGGAACAGGTCATAGCTGTCTGACACACATGCCACGAGCCCATCAGGAAACTGGCGCAGCATGTTTTCCATCGCGTCGATTTCACCAGCTTCGCCACCCCAACTGGTCATGGTGGAGTGCTCGGAAGCGGGAATGGAATAGCCCGCCATGTCTGCGCCATAAAAATTGCGCGCATAGACGAGGCCGCTGATGGTGTCTGTTCCTTGAGACGCCACAAGGTGGGCACAGCCGCCGATGCCAGCCGCTTCAAACGATGTTGTCCCCCGCGCGCCGAAGTCGTGTAGCTTGAACTCAACCCCTTCAGAGGAGCCATCAGTGATTTGCATGCGGCGTGCAATTTCACGTGTTGTCGCCAAGGAGTTGGTGGCCACCGTGCTTGGGTACCAGATGGACCGCAGCAAGCGCGTTTCCAGAAAGGTTGGCAGCCAGTAAAACTCGGGATCTGTGTTGGTGATGCGCATCATTGCCGTGCGCAGGCCAGCCACAGAGCCCTCTGGCAGGGCATCAATGCGAACTGGCAGGCGTCCGTCATGGCTTTCCTGAATACGTCGCCAACTGTCTATGGCGGGATCAAGGCCATGGGCGCGAATGAAAGGCTCGGCTTCGGCAATGATGTCTTCGGTAATTACCACGCCCTGAAGCTTGGCAAGCTCCATCTGAAGGCCGAAGAAAACGGTGTAGTCTATCGAGCCGTTTGCTTTGCGTGCCTCCACATAGGATGACACATACTGGGTGCCGGGCTTGTATTGTCGATAGTGGGAGTGTTTGTAACTGTCGGTGTCCAGCAGCAGGTTGTCCAAGTCCATGGCGCGAACCCGCGAGGAAATATCATTGAAGAAGCCGGGTCTGTAGGTCATTCGGGGCCTTTCAGCTCACGCGAAGCAACGGAGATCAAAAAGGCAGTGATCTCAACGACCACTACCTGATTGACGAGCTAGCGTGTTTTACCCCCAAGAACGCGTGTTTTGCAAACCCTCCGGTGGGTAAATAATGCTGCGATCCAAGTCGTTTATGTCTCTCTTGCCACAAAGAGCCATGGTGACATCAAGTTCAGTGCGAATGATGTCGAGGGCCTTTGCAACACCTGCTTTGCCGTCTGCCCCAAGGCCGTAGAGGAAAGGGCGGCCAATATAGGTTCCCTTGGCGCCAAGGCACTTGGCTTTCAGCACATCCTGACCGGAGCGGATGCCGCCATCCATATGAACTTCAATCTGGTCACCCACCGCATCGACAATGGAAGGTAGCACTTCAATGGAGGACGGCGCGCCATCAAGCTGACGGCCGCCATGATTGGAGACAATGATGGCATCAGCTCCCGTTTGTGCCGCCATGCGTGCGTCCTCTACATCCAAGATGCCCTTGAGAATGATCGGGCCGCCCCAACGCTCGCGGATCCACTCTACGTCTTTCCAGTTGAGCTGCGGGTCAAACTGCTCTGCAGTCCATGAAGACAAGGAGGACAAGTCAGAGACACCTTTGGCATGGCCAACAATGTTTCCGAATGTGTGGTTCTTGGTTTTCAGCATGCCAAGGCACCACAGCGGGCGCGTTGCCATCTGATAAATGTGCTTGGGTGTGAACTTGGGTGGCGCGGACAGCCCATTGCGCAGGTCCTTGTGGCGCTGGCCGAGGATCTGCAAATCGAGTGTAAGCACCAGCGCCGAGCACCCCGCTGCCTTGGCGCGGTCAATAAGGTTGCCGATGAAGTCCTTATCCTTCATCACGTAAAGCTGAAACCAGAAAGGTTTCTTTGTTTTTTCTGCCACCGCTTCAATGGAGCATATGCTCATGGTCGAAAGAGTGAACGGAATGCCGAACTCTTCCGCCGCTTGGGCCGCCAGAATCTCTCCATCTGCGTGCTGCATGCCTGTCAGGCCCGTGGGGGCCAATGCCACTGGCATGGCAACATCCTGCCCGATCATCTGCGTTTTCAGGCTGCGATTGGTCATGTCAACGGCAATGCGTTGTCGCAGTTTGATCTTGGCAAAGTCGCTTTCGTTGGCGTGGTAGGTGCTTTCGGTCCATGAACCGGAATCAGCGTAATCAAAAAACATCTTGGGCACGCGGCGGCGTGCTTTGTTTTTCAGGTCATTAATCTCCAGAATGGGCGACATACCTGCTCCCTTTTATTTCTCCCGGGAATTAATGAACGCCTGTCTGCGAGTTCTGTCAATAACGCCAAGAAACAAAGATCAAGGTTTATACAGATGCCCTATGGTTATATGAAGGTATATTACTAATTTGTACTTGATCTATACCTTAGTATTAGGAAGTAAGGCCGGTGCGTGTAGACATTGGCTCCTTCGATCCATTTGTTTTATGAGGCTTTTGATAAGTGGCCATACAAGATGGTGACCCCGACAGGGTTCGAACCTGTGACCTGCCGCTTAGGAGGCGGCCGCTCTATCCAGCTGAGCTACGGGGCCTGGCGCTGATGTTGCCAAGTAAGGCGGCGCAACTCTGCGCATAGCATGATTTTTTTTGCGATGCGAGGGGGCTTTCCGCAGTTTCCAGAGCGCGATTTCAGCTGTGCCACGAACGGAATGACATCCCCTATTCGGGAGATACGGTTCCGCCTTTCCCATGGCGTGTGTCTGTAACCGGAAGATTCCCGGGGTTGAAGGGATGTGCAGCTTCTAGTTTAGATCGGCATTGTCTTCGTGTTCAGGTGTTTTATGTCGTGTTTGCGGGTCATCTTTCTCGGGTTGCTTGCTGGTCTCCTATTTCTCTCTGGTTCTCATGCCAAAGAAGAAGACTGCTCCGTTCTTGCTGAAACAGAGGTGTCGGCGCTTACTGTTGCGCCCGGCGATCTGCTACGGGCGCCTAGCGGCAACCTCTATGGGTTGGCTGGGTTGAAAATCCTTGATGATCGGGCGGCGGCAGCGCTTTCAGCATGGCTTGAAGGTCAAAGTGGTGCCGTGGGTGTTACACAGGTTGGCAAGGAAGATCGATGGGGTGTGCAGGCGGCTTTTATGCGAGGCGCTGATGGCACCGACCTGGGAGGCTTTCTGATTTCGCAGGGGCTTGCTGTCCTGTGGGATCCGGAGGAGGTTCTGCGCTGCCGAAAGGGGCTGCGCGCGGTCTATGAGGCAGCTGAAAACCAAGCCAGGCAACAAAAGAATGGCTGGTGGGGAAGTCATGGTCCTTTTCTTGCCACAGACTCGAGGCTTTATGGCGCGCGCGGGAGCTTCCAGATCGTGAACGGCAAGGTGGTTTCCGTAGGGAAAACCCGCAGAATCCTCTATCTGAATTTCGGTGAGCGCTGGACACGCGATTTCACTGGCATTATTGAGATAAAAAAGTTGAAGGCTTTTCGAGGATCGGGGCTGGATCCGGAAAAGCTGACAGGGCAAATTGTTGAAATGCGCGGCATTGTGCAGTTGCGTGGTGGGCCGGAAATTCGGCTTCATGAACCTGCTGCGCTAAGACTACTGAAGTTGGAGCAACCAGGGCCACTATGAAATTTGGGATGACCTTTGGCACCGTAGGACGCGGGCTACGCATCCTCGCTGTACTCGTGTTGGCGGGTGCAGTTGCTTCGTGCCAGCTGGTTGGGTCCACGGGTACTGACGCCAAGCCCGGCACGCTCCGCCCCACATTGGCTGCAGATATTGGCGCACGAGAGCATCCACGCGTCGTGGCCACGTATGGCGGCATTTACAAGGATCCCGGCGCAGAGAAAGCCATTGCGAAAATTGTAGGTGGCTTGGTGGCAGCTTCGGATGATCCACGTGCTCAGTACCGAATTACCATTTTGAACTCTCCGGCCGTAAACGCGTTCGCGCTGCCGGGAGGATACCTTTATGTAACCCGTGGTCTGCTGGCCCTTGCAAATGACACATCCGAGCTCGCGGCGGTGCTTTCTCACGAAATGGCACACGTGACCGCAAACCACGCGATACAGCGTCAGCGCCGTGCGGAAGCCGCCGAACTGGCCAATCGTGTGATGAGCTCCGTGGTTGAAGATCAGAGCCAGTTGGAAGATGCAGTTCGCTCCTCGCAGATGTCCTTTGCCCGTTTTTCTCAAGAGCAGGAGCTGGAGGCGGACGACATTGGCGTGCGCACGCTGGCAGCGGCGGGGTATGATCCCTATGCGGCCTCTCGTTTCTTGAAGACTATGGACAAGTTTGCCAAGTTCCAAAGCCTTGGCGGCGATACAAGCAATGCGCCGGATTTCTTGTCCTCCCACCCGAACACGCCGGAACGCGTGCTGCGCGCCATCAACAGTGCTCGCCAGATTGGTGCGCCGGGCATTGGGCGCAGGGATCGCGCCGACTATCTGACCAACATTGATGGGATGTTGTTTGGCGACGATCCTCTCGAAGGGTACATCCGCGGTCGAAGCTTCCTTCACAAGGCTTTGGGTATCTCCTTCAGTGTTCCTTCAAATTTCGCGCTGGAAAACAGCCCAGAGGCTGTGCTTGCCAGTGATGGCAAGGGCACAGCCATGCGGTTTGATGGGGCTGATCTGACAGAGTTCAGCAGCCTTGATGAGTACATGCGCAGTGGTTGGGTCAACGGTCTGATCGACAACAGTGTCCGTCCAACCACCATCAACGGCCTGCCTGCCGTGGTGGGATCAGCAGTCACCGATGGGTGGTCGTTCCGAATTGGCGTGGTGCGCATCGGGTTGACGGGCTACCGTTTCATATTTGCAAGCCGGTCGCCAAACGCCAGCTTCAACAAGGCCTTTGAGCAAACGTTGAACAGCTTTGAGCAACTGACACCTGCCGATCAAGCGCGGCTGCAGCCGTTGCGGTTAAAGGTGTTACAAGCCAAATCTGGCGACACGGCCCGCAAGCTTGCCGTGCAAATGAGCGGCATAGAGCCTTCACGCCGATTGCAGCTCTTTACGATCCTCAATCAGGTGGACAATGGTCACCGTTTCAAAGCTGGTGACTTGGTCAAGGTGATTTCGGACTGACAAAAAAAGCCGCGAGGGACGCGGCTTTTTTATTGGAACGGACTAAGCCTATTGCACAGGGATGAGGCCAGGGCCTTTCTCTTCAAGCGAGGACCGCAGCTTCTTCAATGCGGCGCTCTCGATCTGTCGCACGCGCTCTTTTGATATGCCCATGACTTCCCCAAGTGCCTCGAGTGTCATGGCTTCATCTGCAAGGCGACGCTTTTTCAAGATCATAAGCTCTCTCTGGTTCAGCGACTTCATCGCGTCAGCTAACCAGTTGCGCTTACGATCCATGTCGATTGCATCCGAAGCGATGTCATCTGGCAGAGGCCCAGTATCTTCCAAGAGATCGATTTTTTCCGCTGACGTCCCATCGCTCTCGCTGATTGGTGCGTTGAGTGAAGCGTCTGGGGCAGAAAGGTGAGAAGACATGCGTTCCACGTCACTCTTCTTTACGTTCAGCTTGGTCGCGATTTCGGACTTGATTTCGGTGTCGTTCATCTCCGGGTGCTGGCGCGCGATCTCCAAATGCAGTCTTCTGACGCTGAAGAACAGCCGCTTTTGGACTGAGGACGTTCCTCCTCTGACAATCGACCAGTTGCGAAGGATGTAATCTTGGATCGATGCTTTGATCCACCATGTTGCATAGGTGGAGAACCTCACCTCGCGAGACGGATCGAACCGGGCGGCTGCTTCCATCAGGCCAATTTGACCCTCTTGGGCCATATCTGCGAGCGGCAGACCGAAAGAGCGGAACTTCATCGCTTGTGCGAGCACCAGACGGAGGTGTGCGAGCGTAAGACGCTCAAGCGCTTTGGCATCTTTGTTGTCGTGCCACTTGGTGGCCAACTCAAATTCTTCTTCGCGGGACAGGTAAGGTGCCCGGCGTGCCACTTCGAGGATCTGGTTGGAATAGCCTTGGTAATCTACCGTTCCCATGCTCGCCTCCGCCCTTTCGGGTTTTGTTGTTTGCACGGGTTGTTACGCCGGGTGTTTGGGGTTGGTTCACTGATGCGTCAGCAGTAACGCTTAAGTGTGGCGCAATGTCGCGTCTCATAAAAAAACCCGGCGCACGGCCGGGTTCTTTTTCTCATCAGGTTGCGAGCTTGGTTTAAGCTGCTTCTTCCTGACTGTCGTCATCAGCCGGAGCTGCCTTGGCCGCACGGCCGGGAGACTTGGCAAGTTCCTGCTCGATCTGACGAACGGCTTCAGAGTCGGACAACTTCTGAACTGCGGCAATTTCACGTGCCATACGGTCCAGTGCTGCTTCGTAAAGCTGACGCTCAGAGTAAGACTGCTCCGGTTGGGTATCGGCACGGAAAAGGTCGCGCACCACCTCAGCAATCGCAAGCAAGTCACCAGAGTTGATCTTTGCTTCATATTCCTGAGCGCGGCGGCTCCACATTGTGCGCTTTACCCGCGGCTTGCCCTTAACGGTCTCAAAAGCCTTCTTCACGGTCGCTGCATCGGATAGCTTGCGCATACCAACACTAGGAATTTTTGCCACTGGTACGCGAAGTGTCATCTTCTCCTGATCAAACTCGACTACCAGAAGCTCGAGGGAGAAGCCTGCGACGTTCTGCTCTTCGATGGCAGTGATCAGACCGACGCCGTGGGACGGGTAGATGATGTGTTCACCTGTCTTGAATCCATGACGCTGAGCGGTCTTCTTAGCGGGTGTGGCCATACGCTGTCTTTCTCCTGCGAAGAATGCGCGCCCCTCCGGGCGAGCAAAAGCGCCGCTGGGGTGCGACGCCTGTTTAGTGTCAAAAAATGCGAAAAGCCCACCGTGGCGCGCGAGATGCGCGCACAGGGATTTGCGCTCAACTGTGATCAGTCAGCATTCAGCGGCGGTTAAGGTGATGAGAATGGGGAGTCCGTAACCGCACATTGTCGGCTAGAATTTGCCCATAAAAAAACCTCCGAAACGGAGGCATGACCGTGCCACCAAGCGACTGAACTTAGTGTATAGCACATTATCCACGGTTTTCCAACCTCTGCTTCAGCAAAGGTTAGAATTTCCGATCGGTAACACGATCAGTTAATTATGTTTAGATCAATAAAGGGGGAGAAAGGGGATATCAATCCCCTTCGCCCGGTTTATCAGAGAAATACTTTTCCATCTTGTCTTTCACGCCATCGAACTCCGGCGCTTCCGGCAGCGGGTCCTTGCGCGCCGTGATGTTTGGCCATTTCGCGGCGTATTCCGCGTTCAGTTCAATCCAGCTTTCAAGCCCGGGCTCCGTGTCTGGACGGATCGCATCCGCTGGGCACTCTGGCTCACACACACCGCAGTCAATACACTCATCCGGATGAATGACGAGCATGTTTTCGCCCTCGTAGAAACAGTCTACCGGGCACACTTCAACGCAGTCCGTGTACTTACATTTAATGCAGTTGTCAGTGACGACGTATGTCATCGCAATCCTCTTAGGTTGCAGCTCACCCGCCGGCTGTGCCGCTTCGAAAACAGCGGCGGATGGTTAAATCTTGGCTCATTGCCTAGCGCTTTTCCGTGGCCTTCGCAAGCACGTGGCGACTGGGCGCACAGCAAAACGGGAAAAACATTTTGCGCGGCAAAGCCGGTGTTTAGAAACCATCGTCCATGCTGTCCTTTTTCATGCGGATCAGCTGGCGTCGGTCTCTTTTGGTGGGTCTTCCAGTGCCACGATCTCGTTGCTCCGGTTGTCCGTCTTCTGTCGGTGTTGGGGGAGGGGAAAGGTCTTCGTAAAGCAGTTGAGCTTCACTGGCCGGCCCGCGGCGACTGCCCAGATCGAGGACCTTGTAAACCATAAGGCGTCTGGGGAGCGCGATGGTCAGGACGTCGCCGAGCTTGATGCCCTGCTTTGCAGTCGTGACCTTCTCTTTATTAAGTCTGACGTGTCCGGACACTGCCAGTTTCTGTGCCAGTGTCCGGGATTTGGTAACGCGGGCATACCATAGCCATTTATCTATGCGCTGCGATGCCTGCTGCATGGACTGGTTACTTGTCGTCGCCCTTCTGCATGTTCTCCTTCAGAGAAAGGAGCGCTGCAAATGGTGAGTTTGGATCCAGAGGCTTGTCGCGCTGTGGCTGTGGCCTGCCTGCATTGCCGGTGCGGTTCGGCTTGCCGCCGCCTTTGGGACCGCCGCCATCACGTCCCTTGCCCTTTGCATTGTGACGCTTGTTGTTATTGCGCGGGCCGCCCTTGCGTTCGCCCTCAGACTGGCGGTTCTGGTTGTCGCCATGCTGACGACGCGGGCGATTGCGATCTCCACCCTGGCGGCGGCGATCTGCCCGGCCGGGACGCCAGATCTCGATGGTGACGGTTTCCATTTCTGGCTCACCATCGGTCTCAGCGGCCTCTTCACTCGGGGCAGCTTCAATCGGCGTGTCGTTTGTGGCTTCTGCAGGTGTTGCTTCAGCAGCTGGCTCAGCTTCCGCGCTCGGCGCGTCGGCTGACTCTGCGGGAACGTCGGCTGTAGTTTCTGCGGAGGCTTCGACTTCACCAGTAGCTTCTGCTGGTGCTTCTTCCGCCTTTTTAACGACGGGTTGCTTCACTTCCTTGGTCTCAAGGCGGTAGCCCAGAGATTTAAGAATGCTGGAGAAATCCTCGCCAGCGCAGCCGAGAAGGGACGTCATGGAGACGGTGACGGTGAATGCTCCGCCTTGCGCCAGCGCACCTTCCGGTGGCTCGATACCTTCTTCAAGTGGTTTCCAGGCGATCAATGGACGGATGATGTCCGCCAGACGCTCCAGAATGTCGACGCGTACAGCACGGGGGCCGCAAACACGGAAGCCGACGACCTTGTAAAGAGAAGGTTCAATCTCTGTATCAACCGGAACGGAGGTGCGGCCTGAAGCGGAGAGCTGTGGCAACTCCACGAGGCCCTTGGCGTCTTCCTTGCCTTCTTTCAGTGCCCAAAGCTGTGCGAGCAGCTGGCTTGGTGCCGGCTTGAGCAGCGCAGGGACGAAGATGTGGTAAGCGCCGAAACGGACACCCAGCTTGCGCAGCGTGCCGCGCATGGTCTGGTCGAGCTGGCGAATGTCCTCGGAAATGTCGTGGCGATCGATGATGCCAAGGCTTTCTGAGATCCGGAATGCAACGCCGCGGGCGATGCCTTCAACGCCTTCAGCTGCTTCAAGGTCAAACAGAGGCTTCAGCAGGGTCTCGATATGGGTCTTGACCCATAGAGCCACGCGTTCCTCTACCTTGTCGCGGGCTGGACCCGTGAGCTGCTCGTCAGCCAAGAGCAAAATGCCCGGGCGCAGCGTATGATCAGAAGCTGAAAGGCGTGCGACGATCTCGCCCTGCCATCTCAGAGTGCCTTCTGAAGAGAGGATGAAGTCCTCATTAGGGGAGCGCGACAAGCGGTCAGCTCGGCTCTCGATTTCACTTGCCAGGGCCTTTTGGGCAGCGGCGCGAACCGCTTTTTCTTCTTGCCCTTCAGCCGAGGCATCCGGCGCAAACCGGAAGCCCTGAAGCTGGCCAATGTGTTCACCTTCGACGAGTACGTCACCGCTGGCGGTGATCTCCGCTTCGAGCATCTTGTTCTCTCTCAGACGTCGCATCAATACGCTGGTTCGCCGATCCACAAACCGCTGTGTAAGCCGTTCGTGAAGGGCATCAGATAATCTGTCTTCTATGCCGCGAGTGACGCCCTGCCAGTGAGCAGGATCTGTCAGCCAGTCGGCACGGTTCGCTACAAAGGTCCAGGTTCGGATATGTGCAATCCGGTTGGCCAATGTATCAATATCCCCGTCTGTCCGGTCTGCAAGCGCTATTTGCTTTTGGAACCAGTCATCCGGGATCGCGCCCGAATGAACCAAATGGGTATAGATGTTAACTACAAGGTCCGCATGGTTGGCCGGCGCAATTTTTCGATAGTCCGGAACCTGACACACATCCCAAAGCAGCTCTACTCTTTCTCTCGTTGTCGCGATGCGGCGAATGGCCTCGTCGCGATTGGAGAGTTCAAGCACTCCGATATCCTCTGCGGGAGGTGCTTTGGTCAAGCCCTCTTCACCGGGAGATTGGTCTAAAGAGCGCAAAAGTGCGGATAAAGAGGAAAAATCCAGCTTTGGGTTCCGCCACTGAAGCACTTTCAGCGCGTCAAACTCGTGAGATTCGACCGAATGCACCAAATCGTCGTCAAAGGTGTTCACTCTGCCAGTGACCCCGAAAGTGCCATCTCGGAGATGGCGCCCGGCGCGCCCGGCGATCTGGCCTGTTTCTGCAGGCGTGAGCTGGCGGTATTGATAGCCATCAAATTTGCGGTGTCCCGCGAACGCCACGTGGTCCACATCAAGGTTCAGGCCCATGCCAACCGCGTCGGTCGCAATCAGCCAGTCCACGTCGCCGTTCTGAAAGAGCTCGACCTGCGCGTTGCGTGTGCGCGGAGACAGGGAGCCAAGAACAACGGCGGCGCCGCCGCGCTGACGGCGGACGAGTTCTGCAATGGCATAAACCTCATCGGACGAGAAGGCGACGATTGCAGAGCGGCGCGGCAGGCGTGTGATTTTCTTCGAGCCCGCATAGGTGAGAATGGACATGCGCGGGCGGGTGATGATGTTCAGGCCCGGCAAGAGCTTTTCCAGCAATGGACGGATGGTCGCTGCGCCAAGCAGGAGTGTCTCCTCCCGTCCGCGCAGGTTTAACAGTCGGTCCGTGAACACATGGCCGCGCTCAAGGTCTCCGGCCAGCTGCACTTCGTCAATGGCGACGAAGTCGACCTTCAGATCTTTCGGCATGGCTTCCACGGTGGAGACCCAGAACCGAGGGTTCTTCGGGATGATCTTTTCTTCACCGGTGATCAGCGCAACAAGGTCTTCTCCCTTGCGTTCCACGATCTTGCCGTAGACTTCACGGGCGAGCAGGCGCAAAGGAAGACCAATAAGGCCGGACGAGTAAGCGCACATGCGCTCAATGGCAAGGTGCGTCTTGCCGGTGTTTGTCGGCCCAAGAATGGCAGTTACTGTTCTGGAGCGCTGTGCGCGGGGCAATGGGAGTGTTTGCATTACGGCATCAAGATGTTTGAATTATCACTTTAAGCCATGTGGCGCGAAGACCGGCTTTGGGTAGAAGGCCTCAATTTTGGTCTCGAGGTGTGAATGGCGTTGTGGTTGATAGTTCGTTCGCAGCCCTTCGGATGCCGTTAAAATATGAGGGGTCTATACAAACTGCTGGCGGGCTCTGTAAAGCCTCAAACCTGCGTTTTGCCGGATATATACGTCACACCTTGGGCGAGGGTGTGTCAGCTGGTTCGGATTCCTCAGCTGATAGGGCTTTTAAGAGTTAATCAGGTTGGTATCTATTGGTCCGACATTGGTATCAGTTGCAGCCATCTTCCGGCGGGGCTTATTTGCTGGCTCTGCAGCAGTATTTCAGCAGACGAGTCGAGGCCTACTGTCTGAACTAGCCAATAAATTTTCAGTGTAAATTTTCAGGTGATGGTTGACATTTAGGTCCAAATCAGAGTTATCCACGATTTCCCCTAGGTTACATCGCTTAGATTTTTGCATCTATGCGTGTCTTGCGCTTGATGAGAATCATTTGCGTCTTCGCGTCCAGGTGCATGGTGCAGCTTTCATCTCATTTTCATTATAAACCTCGCGAAACTTTACAGGCACCCTTAACGGAAGCTTAAGGCGTTCTGAGGCCTAGGGGTTTTACTGAGTTCCCTGATTTGCTACCTCCAAAACTCAAGTTTCAATTGAGTGACGCAGAGGAAGATCTCTCAAAAGCCGCATTGTCAATATGCGGGATGTAACAGCAAACAGTCAGGAAGAATTATTGAATAGTTCTTTTTCTGAATACGCGAAAACAGAGCCCTTAATAGCAAATGGTTTGTTGATACACCTTCTAAATGGGTAGGTCGTTGCGTAAGGTAATTAGGCATCGGAGAGCGTTTTGTAGGGGTGAATAAAATGAATCCATTAACTGCTGCACTTGAGTTCGTTGATTCAATTAACAACGAGGAAACAGCCGATGGGGTAGCCCGCCGCATCGCTGATCTTGGAACTACCTTTGGTTTTACTAGTTTTGTCTTGGCGGCCATTCCAGAGCAGGGAGCATCTCTGGACGGGTCAATCATGCTGAGTGGTGGCAATCCAGAATGGCAACAGCGATATCTGGATCGCGATTATGTCCAGCATGATCCAATTGTCGCGAAGGCTCGGTCTGCTTCTCGTCCGTTCCTGTGGTCGAGTATTGCGCGAGATCGGTCTCTCTCGACCATTGGGCAGCAGATTCTTGCTGACGCACGGGACTACGGCATCATGGATGGGGTATGTGTGCCGATCCACGGTCAGCAGGGGTATCAGGGCATGCTGATTTTCGCAGGTCCTGAAGTGCATCTCACTGAGCGGGAGATCAGTGTGCTGCACCTGGTGGGGATCTATGCCAGCAATAAGATGCGTGAGTTGAGTGGCGCGAACACCAATCGCCCTCGCCATCGCCTTACGCCTCGAGAGCTGGAGTGCCTCAAGTGGTCAGCAGCTGGAAAGACAAGCTGGGAGATCAGTCAGATCTTGAATATTTCTCAACATACGGCGGATTGGTACCTCGCTTCTGCGGCGCGCAAGCTGCATGCAGCCAACCGGACGCACGCAGTGGCTGAAGGCTTCCGCCTTGGTTTGATCCGCTGATTTTGACTGGTGCCCGGCAAGACTACGCAAGGTCAGCCGGGCCCTTTTCTATGAGCAGTTGTTTCGATACTCCATGTATTTAGAGAAGTACTGGGGTGGAAAATCTCGCAATAATATATTAGTGCGCTCCCCACAGTTCTGAGGCCAGTAGAAAGATTGGCCACGAATACTGAATAATATGAAAAGTGCTGGGTTTGGCAGCGCTAACAGCGCACAAAAATTTCTTCCCTTTAGCAAATCATAAATGTAAACAAGTTGCGATAACCATGAAAATAGAGGGGGCGCACTTGGCTATTCGACGTTTGTTGGTGGCGAACCGGTCCGAAATCGCAATTCGCGTTTTTCGCGCTGCAAACGAGCTAGGTTTGCAGACGGTCGCAATCTTCGCCGAACAGGACAAACTTGCGCTGCATCGGTTCAAGGCAGATGAGGCCTATCAGGTTGGGAAGGGTCTTGGTCCGATTGAAGCATACCTTTCAATTGAAGAGGTAATGCGTGTCGCAAAAGAACAGAAGGTGGATGCGATCCACCCCGGCTATGGTTTTCTTTCCGAAAGCCCCGAGTTTGCAGAGGCTTGTGCCGCCAACGGCATAGCCTTCATTGGTCCGTCTCCGGACACGATGCGTCAGCTTGGCAACAAGGTGGCCGCCCGCGAGCTTGCCATTCGTGCAGGCGTGCCTGTGATGCCGGCCACCGATCCGCTTCCAGATGACATGGAAGAGGTAAAGCGCCTCGCGCTTGAGATCGGCTATCCTGTGATGCTGAAAGCTTCTTGGGGCGGCGGCGGACGCGGAATGCGGGTCATTCGCGACGAGTCTGCCCTCGTTCGAGAGGTGATGGCGGCAAAGCGTGAAGCGAAAGCAGCTTTCGGCAAAGACGAAGTTTATCTCGAAAAGCTTGTTGAGCGTGCGCGCCACGTGGAAGTTCAGATCCTTGGCGACAAGCACGGTAATCTGGTTCACCTTTTTGAGCGTGACTGTTCCATTCAGCGCCGACACCAGAAAGTGGTCGAGCGTGCACCGGCTCCTTACCTGAGCGACAAGAAACGTGCGGAGCTCTGCGAATATGGGCTGAAGATTGGCCGCGAAGTCGGCTACTATGGCGCAGGCACGGTCGAGTTCCTGATGGATGCGGACACTGGTGAGATTTACTTCATTGAAGTGAATCCACGCATTCAGGTGGAACACACGGTAACGGAAGAAGTCACCGGCATTGATATTGTCAAGGCCCAGATCGCAATCGCTGAAGGCGGCAAGATCGGTGATGAATCGGTAACCGGTGTTCCTGAGCAGGACAAGATCCAGCTTAGCGGCCATGCGTTGCAGTGCCGCGTGACCACTGAAGATCCGGAGCAAAACTTTATTCCGGACTATGGACGCATCACGGCTTATCGCGGCGCGACCGGCTTCGGTATCCGTCTTGATGGCGGCACGGCTTACGCCGGTGCGGTGATCACGCGCTACTACGATCCGCTGCTTGAAAAGGTGACCGCTTGGGCACCAACGGCAGATGAAGTGTGCAGCCGTATGGACCGCGCGCTTCGCGAGTTCCGTATTCGCGGCGTTGCCACCAACCTGATCTTCCTTGAGCGTGTGATTGCGCACCCAGATTTCCGGGCGAACAAGTACACGACGCGGTTTATCGATGAGACGCCGGAGCTGTTCTACAACATCCGCACATCTGACCGCGCGACGAAGCTGCTCAACTACATCTCTGATGTGACCGTTAACGGCCATCCAGATGTACGTGACCGGCCGAAGCCACCGGAAGATTCTCCTGAGATTGTAATTCCGTATCTGGATCGCCCAGTGCCAGAGGGCACCAAGCAGGTCTTTGACAAGCTGGGGGCCGAGGGGTTCGCCAAGTGGATGAAGGATCAGGAGCGTGTGCTCGTGACCGATACCACGATGCGTGATGCGCACCAGTCTCTGCTGGCGACCCGTATGCGGACCTATGACATTGCGCAGATCACAGACACCTATGCGAAAGGGCTGCCGCAGTTGCTTTCGTTGGAGTGCTGGGGCGGTGCAACGTTTGACGTGGCCATGCGCTTCCTGAGTGAAGACCCGTGGGAGCGCCTGCGTATGGTGCGTCAAAAGGCGCCCAACATTCTGCTGCAAATGCTGCTGCGCGGTTCCAACGGCGTTGGCTATGCCAACTATCCGGACAATGTAGTCAAGTTCTTCGTCAAGACGGCTGCAGAGAACGGCGTTGACCTGTTCCGTGTGTTTGATTGCCTGAACTGGGTTGAGAACATGCGCGTGTCTTTGGATGCGGTGCAGGAAAGTGGCAAGCTGTGTGAAGCAACTCTTTGTTACACCGGCGACATTCTGAACAGCGCCCGTCCGAAGTATGACCTCAAGTACTACGTCAATCTGGCAAAGGAACTGGAGGCTGCCGGCGCCCATATTCTGGGCATCAAGGACATGGCAGGGCTGCTGAAACCGCAAGCTGCCAAGGTCTTGATCAAGGCGTTGAAGGAAGAAGTTGATCTGCCGATCCACTTCCACACGCATGATACTTCCGGCATTGCTGCCTCCAGTATTCTGGCGGCCGTCGAATCCGGTGTGGACGCGATTGATGTTGCCGTGGACAGCTTGTCAGGGCTGACTTCCCAGCCTTGCATGGGCTCGGTGGTGGAAGCGCTGCGAGGATCTTCGCGCGATCCTCAGCTGGACACGGAAGTGATCCGCGAGATTTCCTTCTATTGGGAAGCGGTGCGGTATCAGTACCGCGCGTTTGAGAGCGATCTGCGCTTCGGTGCATCCGAGGTGTATCTCCACGAAATGCCGGGTGGTCAGTTTACCAACCTCAAGGAGCAGGCACGCTCTCTTGGGCTGGAAGCGCGTTGGCACGAGGTGGCCAAAGCCTATGCCGATGTGAACATGATGTTCGGTGACATCGTGAAGGTGACGCCAAGTTCCAAGGTGGTTGGTGACATGGCCGTGATGATGGTCAGTCAGGGCATCACGCCGGAAGAGGTGGTGGATCCGCGGGTTGAAGTGGCCTTCCCGGACTCCGTCGTGCAAATGATGCGCGGTGACCTGGGTCAAAGCCCGGGTGGCTGGCCAGAAGCGTTGCAAAACAAGATCCTGAAAGGCCAAAAGCCAATCACGGTGCGCCCTGGTTCGCTGCTGGACGAGGAGGATCTGGACGAGAAGCGGTCCGAGCTTTCCGGTCTGTTGAACAAGGATGTCAGTCAGGTTTCTGATGAGGAGCTGTGCTCCTACCTGATGTATCCAAAGGTGTTCATGGAGTTCGCACGCATTCAGACCCAGTTCGGTCCTACCAGCGTTCTGCCGACCAACACTTACTTCTACGGTTTGCAGCCGGGTGAAGAAATCATGGTGGAGTTGGAGCCGGGCAAGGTCATGGTGCTTGCTTGTCTTGCCCTCGGTGAGACCGATGACCAAGGCGAGAAGCGTGTCTTCTACGAGTTGAACGGACAGCCACGCAACATCCGCCTCATGGATCGGGCACACGGGGCCACTGGCAATGCCATTCGCCACAAAGCCGAGACTGGGAACCCAAATCATGTTAGCGCACCAATGCCGGGTGTCGTTTCCACCGTCTGTGTTCGTCAGGATGCGGAGATAAAGGCGGGCGATGTGATTCTGACCATCGAGGCCATGAAGATGGAAACGGCAATCCACGCGGATCGTGATGGGATTATCGATGCTGTAATGGTCGCACCCGGTGATCAGGTTGACGCCAAGGATTTGCTGGTCAAGTTCAAGCCAGTCGAATAAAGATCTATGCGCCCGAGCTGAATACTTGGGCGCATACCTTCCTTCAACTATTCCCTCATGTATATTACAAAAACTATTTGTACGCTAAGGCATTTAGCCTAAGCGTTTGTACGGTTGATTTCGTCGGGGCATGTGTCTAACTCCGCGCCGAAAGTAATTCGCCAATCTATACAATAAAGGCGAGATAAACTGGCTGCATTGCGCAACCCTTAATATGCCGGAGTGACTATGTCTTCTGTTAAGTCTGGAAATCCAGCCGTTGTAGGCTTGGCTGGATTTGGTATCACCACTTTTGTCCTGCAGATGCACAACATTGGCCTTTTAGAGAGCATGGGCCCTGTGTTGTGGTTGGGCGTTTTCGTTGGCGGTCTGGCTCAGTTGGTCGCTGGCTTTCAGGTCAAGGCAACCGGAAACAACTTCGGTTACAGCGCCTTCACCATCTACGGTGCGTTTTGGCTGGCATTCGCTGGCATCCTGATCAGCAACGAGTTCGGTTTTTACACCTCTTCCCATGAGGAAATCGGCTTCTTCCTGATCCCTTTCACCATCTACACAGGCATCATGCTTTATGGTGCGCTTTATATCCATAAAGCCGAAGCAACCATTTTTGGCACTCTGTTCTTTGGTTTCCTGTTTCTGGTGATTGGTCACTTTGGCCCGCCCGTATTCAACGTCATCGCTGGCTACGTGCTAATCGCATGTTCATGTGCAGCTTGGTACGTGATGGCTCACTACATTTACAAGGATGTATGTGGCCGCGATGTGCTGCCGGTTGGCACGCCAGTGCTCGGTGAGAAAGCAAGCCTTTCTCCAGTGCTTCAGCCTGCCGAGTAAGCTCGTTTCCGGTGGTATGATATGAAAAAGGCCCGCTTTAAAGTGGGCCTTTTTTGCATCTACATAAATGTTCACCTCTGGCGGAGGCCCATAATCTAGCTAGCAATCAGATCGCGGCATGCCTGGTTTTTTGGAGCATCGGCGGTGCCGATCCACATGTCCAGGAAATCCTGCAGCCACTGAAAAAGCGGCGGATCGAAGACAAAGCGGCCTTTAAAGTGATCCCTTCGCCCTTGTGCCCCCGGCAGAGACATGCGGTCTGATGCAAGTGTGGTCCAACGGTTCATCATCAGGTAGGTCAGCTCGGGATGAAATTGTATGCCGTATGCATTCGGTCCCACGCGCATGGCCTGATTTTGATAGGTCGCCCCCTTTGCAAGCAGAGTTGCTCCGGTGGGCAGGGAGAACCCCTCCCGGTGCCACTGGTAGACCCGGTTCGGCCATTTCATGAGCGTTTTGCCCTCAACAGTGGCTTCAATGGGGTAGTAACCGATTTCCACCAAGCCGTCTTTGTGAGAGGTAACTGTGCCACCGAGATGGCGGCTTAGCATTTGAGCTCCAAGACAGATGCCAAGAAACGGTTTTTCTTCCTTCAGCGGTACGCCGATCCAGTCGATTTCTTTGGAGATAAAGGCGTCTGGGTCATTGGCGCTCATGGGCCCGCCGAATACGACCGCGCCAACATGCCCGTCCATCGTGCTTGGCAGGCTGTCTCCAAAGCGGGGCTTGCGGATGTCCAGTTGAAAGCCGCGTTTGACCAGCTCCTGACCAACCCGACCGGGCGTGGATGTCTCCTGGTGGAGGACAATCAGGATCTTTGGCTTTTTTGCTTGGATCATGGGTAAAATATGTTTCCTAAAGCTATCTACTGTTGGTGACGCTCGCTGACTTGTTTCTTCAGCTCCATGCGCTGGCGAGATGAAACGCCCAGGAGTTCTGCGACCCGCCAAATGGTGTTGTCCTCGAACTCATGAACTGAGCCGTCGGCAAAAACCATTTCCCACATCATCTCGATGACCTTGACGCGTTCCTCTTCGCTCAATTGGCGCTTCAGGACAGAGGTGAAACCATAAAGGTCCACTGCCTCGTCATCGCGTTCTTTAGCGAGCTTGATGAGATTGTCAGTTTCTTCCTCAGACAAGCTGTAGGCATTTTTCAATGTCTTGTTGAGGGCCGAAAGCTCTTCAGTTTCCACTTCGCCATCCACAGCAATGATGTGGAACATCAAAGCCGCTGCAGCGAGACGGTGGTCATCATCTTGATAGGGCAGCTTTTCCTGCTTGCCGAGCGTGATTTCCTTTAAAAAGCTTTTCAGAGAGTTCAGCATATAAGTCGCCTAAAGTAGTCACTTGAGAGTGCCAACCTAGCGCGGAGCTCCCAACCTGCCAAATTTAAAATTGCCCAGTGGCATATATTTGTTTTTCTTTGTGCCGTTTTGGACAAATACCAGATGAATCATCTAGGTATCTGTAGAATTAAATGGGGCTGGCGCTGGGGGTTGTAAATGCTCTATTGGTTAGGGCCTGTTATTCTGCGGGCTCTGCGAAGTGGGGCATTGGGAAACCTGCTCAATATGTTAGGTAGGTTCGCTTAGTCTTATTTTACACGTTTTCTCAGGGCCTGTGAGGGCTGTAAAAGTCATCTGGTGGCGCTAAAAGGTGGCTCAGGTTAATTCTGTTAAACGAGTTTGTATCTGCTTATGAAACCTATCGTTCCAGTGTTAGGCATTGCGGCTGTCCTGCTTGGTGGCGGTGTGGTTGTTGCTCCGCAATTCGTTCCTCAAGATGCGATCAAGACGCTGGTCAAGGAGCAACTCGCCAAAGCGACAGGCTGGCAGGTCCGTTTGGATGGGCGCACAACGGTTGGTGTATTTCCCGCCCCGGTTCTTCAAGTCGAAAACGTGGGCATTGCGGGGGTGGCCGCCGCGGACGGTGTTGAGTTTGCGCAGGTAGGCCGTGTTGATTTCGGCATAGGCTGGCTGGGGCTGTTCACGGGAAGCCCCTCCATCAACTCCATTGAACTTAATGACGCGGACTTGTTCCTTGAAGTTTCGCGTGGTGGTACCCGCAGCTGGCAACCGCACGCAGCGCTTTTGAAGAGCACACCTGAGGCAAGCGCCTGGGCCTCTGCCATTTCAAGACTTCAGCAGGCCGGCATATCGCAGTTTGTTGTCAATGGCGGGCGCTTGGATTACCGCGATCAGGGGCGGGACCTGCGCTTTGAGTTGACGAACCTACAGTTCTCAGGCGGTGTGAGTGGTGGGTCTGCTGCATTGGAGATCAAGGGCTCTGCCAATCATGACAATACGCCCTACAGCCTTTCAGCGCATCTTGGTTCGCTGCCCGGCTTTTTGAGCGGCACTGCGACTTCAGTGAGCGCTGAACTCAAAAGCGGGGAGGCCTTGTCAGTAAACGCGGCAGGGCAACTCGCTTACAAGGATGCACCTGTTGGCTCGCTGAAGGTTACGGGAGCTGGTAACTCGCTTTCCCAAGCTGCTGGGCTGTTGGGCTTTGACGTTGCCGAAGGGCTGGAAAGCTACTCCATTGATACGCAGGTTCAGTTCTCCTCGACCGGTGTTCGAACGCGCGGCCTCAAAGGTGCTGTCAATGGATTGGATCTGACCGGGGAAGCGCAGGCGACTTATTTGGAAGACGGTATCGAACTGAAGGGGTCTCTGAATGGGGATGCCGTACCGTTTGAAACAATTCTCAGATTGGCAGGTATTGAGCAGCCCGGGTCCGGCGTCGCTGAAGTTGATTTGTCTTACCTTGCTGTAGGTCATGACATTGCGCAGCTTCAAGACAGGATGGAGCTCCTGGGAACAGCGCAGGTGCGCAATGGGCGTATCTCTGAAATTGCCCTTCCTTCTATGCTCAGCGTTGATGGGCAACACGAAGCGCTTGATGACATTGATCTGGATATTCAGTTTTCCGGTCTCAATGCGCCGACCTTGATAACGGGAAGCGCGCGTTGGCGCGGGGAGCCGCTCGCTATTGAAGGTGAGGTAGGGAACGGTGGCTTTGCGGACCTCAAGTTTGCCGCCGAGCGATTTACCGGCGGCCTTTCTGGAAGCCTTGAAGACATTCGCCGAGCGGAGGGCCGTATTTCCTTCGCAACAGAAGATCTGCCTGAGTTCACCCGGTGGTATGGCAAGCGTTTGCCAGATTATCTTCGCGGAGATCGACTGCGTGTTTCCGGGCATTTCGCCAGTGAAGGCGATTCCCTGAATTACCGAGATGTTGAGCTGTTCCTGGATGACTTGCGTGTGGAGGGTGGTGGTCGCATCGAGCAGGGGGAGCGGCCCAAGCTAACAGGTCGATATGCGCTTTCAGAGCTGCAACTCGACCACCTGCTGACCCGCGATGGAAGTCTTGCCGTTGGTGGGGCAGAACGCCCCTATGATTTTTCCGTGCTGCGCAACGTGGACGTGGACTTGTCGCTGGCGTTTGATCGGTTCTCAGCCGGGGATTTGCGCGGACAACAGGGTGTCTTGCGCGCCACTTCTGAGGCGGGCCGCGTTGATGTGGAGCTGAACAAGTTGCAGCTCTATGGCGGAGATGTGACCGGCATGCTCTTGCTCAATGGTGCGACAGTTGAGCCGCAGTTTACCGCCGACCTGACCGTTAGCAATGTGAATGCTGCGCCCTTCTTTGCTGCGGTTTCTGATCTGCCCCGGGTTGATGGTGCGCTCAATGCGGTCATGAGCATTGCTTCTGAAGGGGAGGCACTCGAGAAGCTCTGGAAGAACATGGATGGCGCCGTTAGCTTCCAACTGGGCAGCGGCGTGCTGTATGATCTTGATTTGAATTCCATGATTGCCTCGTTGAGCGCCGAGCCTGTGCGCGGCTGGCCTTTGACAGAAGGCAGCCAGACGAGTTTCCGCACTTGGGGCGCTGATGTAATGTTCGGTCAGGGCCGGGCGCAATTTCAGGGGCTCACCTTCATGAGCGATGCGGCCCTTATTGAGGGCAGCGGGGAGGTGAACCTGAGCGATGGTCGTGTCGATTGGGACTTGCAGCCGAGCCTGCTGGAAGGCGCGGAACAGGCTTCTTCATCTGAGGATGATCACCCGCATGTGGCCGTTGCAGGGACGCTGATGCGTCCGAGTTTTGCCATTGGTACGCCGGGAGAGGCCGCTGCTGCTGCCAATCTTGCCCCCGTCAATGAAAGGGTGAAGAACACCGTTGCGGCTAAACTGCGTGCGCGCTTGGCTTTGCAGGAAAAGGCAAAACAGCTGGCCCCTGTGGCCGAGCCTGCCGAACCTGTCGCGACTGCTTCTGTACCCAATGGCATCGATGGCGCG
Organism: Pseudovibrio exalbescens; assembly: GCF_028737195.1. Taxonomy (GTDB): domain Bacteria; phylum Pseudomonadota; class Alphaproteobacteria; order Rhizobiales; family Stappiaceae; genus Pseudovibrio; species Pseudovibrio zosterae. Next base: position 82,877 of record NZ_JAQZAJ010000007.1, read on the forward strand.
GTCATCACGCGGGATGGTCCGGTTGTGCCTTTACAAAAGCCGCAGACTGATGTTGGTGCTTTGCAGCCGGAAACCTCTGCGGACACTGCGGCTCCGAATGCAGCCACCGCCTCAGACGAGCTGAACGCCGCCCCTCGGGAGCCCGGCTCAGCACCAGAGACGATCAGTGTTGAAGGCATTGCTTCAGGCGAGGCGGATGCAGAGGACGCACTTAGCACTTTGGAAGAAGGTTTTGGTTTGCCAGCAGGGTTCTTGACCGGACAGTAATGGCGAGACCAAGGTTTCAATGAAAAGGCCAGCGGAATGGACTTCCCGCTGGCCTTTTTGTTACGTAAAGTCGATTTCTTTGCTAAGTGGCATGGTGCGGATGCGCTTGCCGGTTGCTGCGAAGATGGCGTTCGCCAGCGCAGCTGGTGCGGGCGGGGTGCCGGGTTCGCCTGCACCGCCCATGTGCGGGGAATTCTCCAGCAGCTCAATATGAAACGCCGGCGTTTGATGCATGCGCATTGCATCAAAGTCGTAGAAGTTGGACTGCTCCACCTCTCCGTTGCTAAAGGTAATTTCCTGACCAAGCGCCTGACTCAGGCCGAAGATGGCCCCTGAGATGAGCTGCGCCTTGAAGTTTGCAGGATCAAGCACGATGCCCGGGTCTGCAACGCACCAAACTTTCTCGATGGTGAGGTATCCATCCGATACATCCACCTGCACCACCTGAGCTACCCATGTGCCAAATGAAATCGTATGGGCGATGCCGCGTCCTTTCCCCTCGGAAAGAGGTGAGCCCCACTCGGAAATCTCGGCAACCTTTCGAAGAACGCCTTTGGCCGGGGCATGTTCTTCGTCGTTCATCATGGTCAGCCGGAACGCCAAGGGGTCCTTGCCAGCTTTGTGTGCCGCTTCATCGATAAAGCTCTCGTGAAAAAAGCCGTTGTAGGAGTTGCCAACCGAACGCCAAAAGCCAATCGGAATGGGCAGGTCCACCTCGTGGGCCGCATAGCGCCTGTTTTCAATCGTGGTGGGTTGGTCGTAGGCACCCTCTAAAAGCAGTTTGTCGGGCCCTGCCAGCGGCACGTCCGGGAACAAGCGCCCCACCACTTTCTTGAATAGCGGCGGCACCGCAACGTCCACGTCAACGGCACTTAAATTGCCCTGTTCCGTCAAAGCACCGCGATACCTGGCGACTGCCATTGGCCGGTAAGCATCGTGGCGGGTGTCTTCTTCACGGGTCCACGTTACCTTGACCGGACGCCCATCGGTTTCTTTCGCAACGATTGCCGCATAAAGGGCATAATCCACTTCAAGGCGGCGACCAAAGCCCCCGCCAAGGTGCGTGGTGTTGACGATGATGTTCTCGCCTCCAATGCCAAAATGGCTGGCGCATACATGCCTGACCATTGTTGGGGTCTGGTTAGGGCACCAGATTTCGAGCGTCTCACCGCGCCATTGGGCCGTGGCGTTCATGGGCTCCATAGTCGCATGGGCCAAGAAAGGGACTTCGTAGGTGACTTCCAGATGCCGATCTTCAGGTGTTTGCGAGAGTACACCTTTTGGATCTCCGGAGCCGCCAAGGGAAAACGAAGCGTCTTGATTAAGTGCAGCCATGAAACGTCGTCGCATGCCCTCGGTATCCGCCGGATACTCAGCCTCTTCCCATACGACTTTGATGGCGTCTGCACCTTTGAATGCTGCCCAAGTGTTGGTAGCGATGACCGCAAGGCCATGCCCATAGCGGGAGCTCAGCGGTATCACTTTCTCCACTCCCCGTATTTGCAGCGCAGGTGCCGGGTCATGGGTCTTTACGTTTGCGCCGAACCGAGGAGACATGCGAACTGTTGCATAAAGCATCTCCGGCAACTCCACGTCGATGCCGTAAATCGGAGCGCCGGTTACCTTCTCGCGCAGCTCTACACGCGGTTGCGACTTGCCCAGCAGCTTCCAGTCCCGAGGAGATTTCAGCTTGATGTCTGATGGCGGGGTCAGCTCTGCGGCCGTTGCTGCGACTTCCGCATAGCTTACACTTTCCCCAGACTGAGGATTGGTTATCACGCCGTTCTCGGCCTTCAAGCCCTCCGGTGCCACATCCCACTGGGCCGCTGCTGCCTGCACCAAGATTGTGCGCGCTGCAGCTCCTGCCTCTCTCATCTTCTGAAAGGCATCAATCATGGCGGAGGAACCACCTGTAACTTGAACGCCCAGGAACTTCGCGGCTACTCCCATGGTTTCGCGCGCACTTTCTGCAAGCAAGCTGGTGTCGAAGGCTGCGAAGGGGCCTCCTTCCATGAACATGGCAGAGTTGTAGTAGGCGGCGCTTGCCGGGCCATGTTCCACCTTGATCTGATCCAGCGAGACCTCAAGCTCTTCAGCCACAAGTGCGGCGAGTGTGGTTTGTGTGCCCTGTCCCATCTCTGCCCGTGGGGTGATGATGGTAATCTCGCCCTCTTTGCTGATGGTGACATAAGGGTTGAAGACAGCATCTCCCTCAGCTTTGCGGGCATCCAGCGGATTAGCATGCGGCTTTTGGTAGAAGTAATAACCGATTGCGACGCCCCCAGCAGCAAGGGCCGCAAAACCGAGGAAGGAGCGACGGGTGATCTTTCCAAGTTTGCTCATTGATCAACCCTCCTTACGCGCCTTGGGCTTTGGCAGCGTCTTTGATCGCCGCCTTGATCATGGGGTAGGTGCCACAACGACACAGGTTGGTCATGGCGTTGTCGATGTCCTCATCCGTGGGGTCGGGAGTCTCATCAAGCAAGGCAACCGCTGCCAGGATCTGACCAGATTGGCAGTAGCCGCATTGCGGTACGGCATGGCGCATCCAAGCTTCCTGTACCGGGTGCAAATTGCCGTTGTGCTCCAGCCCTTCGATGGTGGTTATCGCGCCTTCGGTATCTGCCACGGCTTGCGAACAGGACCGGACGGGGAAGCCATCAATCAAGACTGTGCAGGAACCGCAGGCGGCCACACCGCACCCAAACTTGGGGCCTTTGATATTCAGGATATCGCGTAGCACCCATAGCAAGGGCATCTCTGGATCTGCATCGACCTCATAGTCGGTTCCATTCACGGTCAACTTCATGGCTTCCATCTCCGGCTATAAGTGACTCTTGTTCACTAAAGCTACGTGATCTTGCGAAGGAGTCAATAGGTGAACAGGGGTCACTTATTGACAGCGGCGGCAAGCGAGCGTATTCCAGCTTCATGGCAGAGGTTGAATTCAAGCGAGCTCGGACAGCGGCGGCGAAAGCTCAGCGCACAAAAGACCTTCTTGCAGCAGCGGGGGAGTTGCTGAAGGAAGAGGGAGTGCAAGCTGTAACGCTGAAACGCATTGCGGAGAAGGCGGGCGTCGTAAAATCCAATGTCTATCGCTACTTCGAAAGCCGTGAAGACATCATGCTTCAGCTGCTGCTTGCTGATCTCAATGCCATGTTGGTTGCGCTGGAACAGGCAGTCACGGGTCCGATGTCTGCCGAGGAGACAGCAGTGTTGCTTGCTCGCGGCTATTGCGGCAGTTCGAGAACGTGCCTGTTGCTGACCGAACTGGCTCCCACCTTGGAGCACAACGTCAGTCAGGAAGGGCTCAGGGCCTTCAAGCGGGTGTTGCTCGAGGTTATTACTCGTGCTTCCAGCGCGCTCCACAAAGCGCAGCCCCACCTTGAGCGGGCGCAGTGTGAGAGCCTGATCTTCAGCGTCAATGCGGTCGTCGCCGGTCTGTGGCCCGTGACCCACCCCTGCGCCGAGCTTGAAAAGGTGATGGCTGAGGCGGAATTTTCCCGCCTCAAAGTTGATTTTGAACAAGCCTTGATTGCCAACATTCACGCGTTGCTGCTTGGCGCAGAGGCTTTCAAGGATCAGGCCTCTAGAAACTGACCCTTGAACGGCGCGTAGAAGGTGCTGATCGCCTCTGAAAGCTTGCGGACACCTTCTTCGATGGAGCCCACGTTCTCGATCCGGGCCACATTAGGAGCCGAGCCAAAAGTCATTTCGGCACGCTTCAAACGGTTGGCGATGTCCTCTGCGGTTTCGCGGCCGCGCTGGGCCAACCGTTCTGCAAGCACTTCCACTGGAGCCGTTATATGCACCACCAGTACATGCTCATACTTGAGCAGAGCATATGGAATGATCCTTCGAGAGCCGTTGGCGATTGCGACACCGCCAGCTGCAATGTGGGCATCAACCGATTTGGGCAGCGCATATAGAAGGTTGTGTGCGGCCCATGAGAGAGCCACTTCGTCCTTCTTGATCATCGCTTCCAGTTCAGTATAGCCGACTTCTTCGTGGTCTTCGCTGCCAGCTTCTGCCGGCCGCGTAATCAGTCGCTTTACGAACATCAGCTCGTTGTGGCCTGCGGCGTCCGCCTTGAAACCGTCAATCAGGGAATCCTTGCCAGCTCCGCTTGGGCCCACAACAATGACCAGGCCACCGGGGCCGAGCTTTTCCTCGGCCCTGCTTTCACTTGGTGTTGATCTGCGCTGATCAGGCAACACGACGACCCTCACGCCATACACCGCGTACGATTGGAATGTCGTCGACCATGCGAACCTGAACAAGGTCAGCGCGGCGACCCTCAATGATGGCACCTCGATCCATCAAACTCACGGACTCGGCTGGAATTTTTGTGACCTTCTGGATCGCATCCGGCAGGGTTATGCCCTCAATGTCCTTTGCCAGAACAAAAGCGCCGTGCAGCAAGGACACCGGCACATAGTCGGATGACAGGATGTTCAGGTAGCCAGCGGATGCCAGCTCCTTGGCAGAGATGTTGCCTGAGTGGGACTTGCCGCGCACCACGTTTGGTGCGCCCATGAGAACGGCCATTCCCGCTTCCGTGGAGGCCTTGGCCGCTTCCATTGTGGTTGGAAATTCAGCGACCTTGATGCCGAACCCGACGCCTTCTTCGACGTGAGCTACCGTGGCATCATCATGGCTGGCCAGTTGAATGCCGCTTGCCGTGGCGCGGGCTGCAATCTCGCGGCGGTTTTTGTCCGAGTTGCGCGCCCCGCGCGCTGTCATGTGCTCAATGAACACTTCCAGCTGTTCATCAGAGAAGCCTTTGGCCTCCTTGTAGTACTTTATGTAGTAATCAAGGGAGGTGAACTGACGTTGGCCCGGCGTGTGGTCCATCAACGAAGTCAGGCGAACGCGGTCGTCGCCTTCAAACAGGCTAAAGCCTTCCACACAGTTGTCTGCTGAAACTTCGCAGCGCAGGTGCAGGAAGTGGTCAGCTCGCAGCCGACCGGCGGCCTGTGCGGTTTCAATGGCGTCTGCCATGGCGCGCATGTCTTGGGCGGTGAAATCAGCGCCATCGTCCATACCCACACGCAGCGCGTCGAGAACGGTTGTGATGCCCGCGCAGGCAATTTGCGCGTCATGAGCTTGAACGGCTGAAATCGGATTCCACAGGACTCCCGGGCGCGGCTTGTAGTGGTTTTCCAAGTGGTCGGTATGCAGCTCAACCAGACCCGGGATCAGGTAGTCGCCTTCGCAGTCATGGCCTTGAGCGGCGTTTCCGCTGTCGATGCTTCGGATCAAGCCGTTTGCGGTATCAATGGAGCCGTCGATTACTTCGTCAGGCAGAACGACCTTGGCATTCGTGAATGTCAGAGCGTTGGCGTTGTATTCGGCTTCTTCAGTACTCTTGCTGCTTTGGGATGTGAGCGCGTCGCTCATTGGGAAGCTCCTTCAAACCGAAATGTTTCTGCAACCCGGAATGGGCCGCCACGCTCTTCTTCGACATAGAGCGCGATCTGATTGATGGTGACAGGCTTGTTCAGTACCGGTGCGAAGTGATGTTCCGCTGCCGCCTGAAGCGCAGGCATGACTGTCTTGTCGTTGATCTTGCCTGTCAGGGTGAGATGGAAGCGGAAGAATTCAAAGATGTATGGATAGCCCCATTGCAACATGTAGGCATCTTGCTCTGGGGTCAAACCGGACTGACGCCTGCGGGCAATGTCGGCGTCGGAAAGTGGCGCGCGAAGTGTATCGAGTTCTCGAATGGCCCGGCTGGCGAGATCGTTGAGCCCTTCACTTGGGGCTGTTGGGGTGAGGGCAAGAAAGGCACCGAGCCGGTTTGGGGCAATGCCATCCAGCTGGAAGGGGCGGGTTCGTGCGGCAAAGCTGCGGACCTGCTCGCAAACCATGTCCTCTGTAACGCCTTCGGCGAGCTCGAAGGGTGGCTTGAACGTGCCGTGAAAGCCGTAGCGGCGAGGCGTTTCCGTGTACTGCCAGAGTTCGGCGGCGCTGATGCCATCGATCTTCGGCTGTGTGAGAGGGGTGTTGGTGAACGGATCCCGGCCCAGCCAGGTGTTACCCAGCTCGGCTAGAGGTTCGGTTCGGGCGGCGGAGTAATAAACTGCGTAACGCATGGCAATTCCCTGTTTGCCCACTGCTTTATTGAGCGCCTGTGTCTGATGAATGACGGTCTGAAATTTGTCCAAAAATCTCTACAAATTTCTCGATATCTTCGGACTGGAACAAGGCAAGGTTGTGGAAGAGTACAGCCTCTGGCAGATCCCACCACCTCAAAGCGCGTAAACGCTTTGAAAGCTGTTGTGGGAAACGGTCCTTGATCTTCTTGGCCGGGACGCCGCCCACGATCGTATAGGGCTCGACATCTTTTGCGACCACGGCGCCTGCTGCAAGGATGGCCCCATCGCCGACCGTCACACCGGCAAGCACGGTAACGCCATGGCCAATCCACACATCGTTCCCAATCGTGACACGCGCTTGACGGCGTTCCTTGAAGAATGCGTGGTCGCGTTCTGCGTCGGCCTCGTAATACTCCGGCGTATAGGTGAAGCGATGCTGACTGGGGCGATGCATCGGGTGATTTGGCGGCCCCAAACGAACATGGGCGGCGATTGCCGTGAATTTGCCGATGGTTGTGTCCGCTATCATACAGTCCGAGCCGACGTAGGAATAATCGCCCAGCTCGGTGTATTCGAGGGCTGAGCGCTGCAAGATTTCGCAGCGCCGGCCAATGGTCGTTTCTCTCAGTTGGACAGAAGGGTCGATGACCGTTTCGGCTATCTTCGGCTGAATGCTCATGGTCAGGCCGCTGCCTTGAACTGAGTGACGTCGATGATGCGGTCGGCAATCTGATCACGGGCTTCGTGATCGTGCAGAATGCCGAGCATTGCAACGCCCTTCTTCTTCTTCTCTTCAACCAGTTCCACGACAACGGCACGGTTCTTGGCATCCAGAGACGCAGTAGGCTCATCCAACAGCAGGATCGGGTAATGGGCGATAAAGCCGCGGGCAATGTTCACACGCTGCTGTTCACCGCCTGAGAACGTGGCGGGCGGCAGCTGCCACAGCCGCTCTGGCACATTCAGACGGGTGAGCAGAACACGTGCTTGTGCCAGTGCTTCTTCCTCGGACACACCCTGAGCGATGAGCGGATCAGCAACCAGCCTTAACGCCGGGACCCGTGGAATGGCCCGGAGGAACTGGCTGACGTAGCCGATTGTATTGTCACGCAGGCGTATGATGCGCCGAGGGGCAGCTTGTGCCACGTTGATGATTTCTTCGCCGTCGGTGATCAGGATTTGGCCCTTTGGGCAGCGGTAATTGCCGTAGATCATTTTGAGCACGGAGCTCTTTCCGGAGCCGGACGGGCCGCCCAGAATGACGCATTCTCCTTCTGCTACGGCGAAAGAGACGTTGTCGACCACCGGCAGTTCAATGCCCTCGCGCAGATGCATGCGGAAGGTTTTGCCAACGTTGGAGAGGCAGATTTTCGTCTTCATGGCGGACCTCAAGGCTGCAAAATGGAGGAGACAAGAAGCTGGGTGTAGGCTTCCTGCGGATCATCGAGAACCTGATCTGTCAGGCCGGTTTCAATCACATGGCCGCGGCGCATGACCAGCGTGCGATCTGACAGCAAGCGGGCCACAGCCAGATCATGCGTGACGATGATAACGGAAAGGCCAAGGTCTGATACCAGACCGCGGATAAGGTCCAGCAGCCGGGCCTGAACAGAAACGTCGAGGCCGCCAGTGGGTTCATCCATGAAAACCAGGCGCGGATTGGTGACCAGATTGCGAGCAATCTGAAGCCGCTGACGCATGCCGCCCGAGAATGCACGCGGATCATCGTCAATGCGATCTTCCGCAATTTCCACGCGGTCCAGCCAGTCAATTGCGGTGGAACGAATGTCGCCGTAATGGCGCGCACCAACGGCCATCAGCCGCTCACCAACGTTTGCACCGGCGGAGACAGACATCCGCAACCCATCTGAGGCATGCTGGTGCACAAAGCCCCAGTCCGTCCGCATGAGCATGCGGCGTTCCGCTTCACTCATTTGGTAGAGGTTTCGCATGGCGCCTTGGCGGTTGCGGTACTCGATCACGCCCGAAGTCGGAGCCAGCCGGGTGGACAGGCAGTTCAGAAGGGTTGTCTTGCCTGAGCCACTTTCGCCAACAATGGCAAGCACTTCTCCGGGGTAAAGCTCGAAGTTTACGTCCTTACAGCCAATACGGTCGCCATAGTACTTGGTGGCACTGGAGACACGTAGAAGCGGCAGATCTTCACTCGCATCTGCAGTGGTCTGCGTCATTTCACTGGTTTGCATAGGAGTTTAGCCTTTGTTCTAGCGTGCCTGTGTGCAGCTCAAAAAGGTGGTTGTCGAAGTCGTAGAAGTAGAGCGAGCGGCCTTCGCCTTCGATGCGTGGGCGGTCGGGAAGAACTTCGACACCGATTTTCTCCAGCCGGGCTCTTGTGCTGTCGATGGCTTCTTCGTTCACCTCAAAGGCGATGTGATTGTAGGTCCTGCTTGGCAGAGCCTCGCCTTCCATTGCTGCAACCCAAAGCCCGCCCAGATCAAAAAACTTCTCACGTGAGTGAGAAAAGGTCTTGTCGCAACTGGAATAAATCTCCGTCGCCCCAAGGCCTTCAATAAGTAGGGTGCTCATCCGATCCAGATCCGACACGATGAAGGTCATATGGCTAAGGCCTTTGATCATGCGTCCGCACCCCGGTTTTCGCTCTCGGTGATTGGGTTTGCCGCCATGTGGCCAACGTGCCCGTTCTCCCGGCGGTCCTCACAGAAGTCGCTGTCGGAACACACGAACATGCGGGCTCCCTTGTCATCCAGAATGACTTCATCGAGGTAGACATTCTCAGCACCGCACAATGCGCAGGGCTCCTCAAACTTCTGGATTTCGAACGGGTAGTCTTCGAAGTCCAGGCTCTCGACCTTTGTGTGGGGTGGCACCGCGTAGATGCGCTTTTCACGGCCCGCGCCAAAAAGCTGAAGGGCTTCCATTTCGTGCATTTTGGGGTTGTCGAACTTCGGGATTGGTGATGGATCCATCACGTACCGATCGTTCACCAGCACCGGATAAGCGTAGGTTGTGGCGATCTCGCCGTATTTGGCGATGTCTTCATAAAGCTTCACGTGCATGAGGCCATACTCTTCCAGAGCATGCATCTTGCGGGTTTCGGTCTCACGAGGTTCCAGCTTGCGCAGCGGTTCGGGGATCGGTACCTGATAAACCAGTGTCTGGTTGGCCTTGAGCGGCTCTTCCGGGATGCGGTGACGGGTCTGGATTATTGTTGCCTCACTGGTCTTTGTGGTTGCTTCAACGCCGGTTGTCTTGACGAAGAAACCGCGCAGCGCTACTGCGTTGGTGGTGTCGTCAGAGCCTTGGTCGATCATTTTCAGAACGTCATTGGCACCAATGATAGCCGCAGTAACCTGTACGCCGCCGGTGCCCCAGCCATATGGCATCGGCATTTCGCGGGAAGCGAACGGCACCTGATAGCCCGGCACGGCGATGGCTTTCAGAATTGCGCGGCGGATCATGCGCTTTGTCTGTTCATCCAGATAAGCAAAATTGTAGTGATCTGCGAAGTTGTCGTAGGTCTGCTCGGTCATTGTGCTGCCTCTTCGACGGGGCCATTTGCCTGTGCGGCTTCAACTTCTTGTCTTGCTTGCCAGTCCTTACGCATGCGCCGTACCAGCTCCAGCTCTGCCTGGAAGTCCACATAGTGTGGCAGCTTCAGGTGCTCGACGAAGCCAGTGGCCTGAACGTTGTCAGAGTGGGAGAGCACGAACTCTTCATCCTGCGCCGGGGCAACCGCTTCTTCGCCCAGTTCGCGGCAGCGCAAGGCGCGGTCTACGAGTGCCATGGACATGACCTTGCGCTCTGCCTGACCCGGTGCGAGGCCGTAGCCACGGGTGAACTGCGGCGGTGCGACGGTGCTGCCCTGAAACTGATTGATCATCTGACATTCAGTCACGGACATGCGACCAAGAGGAACGGAAAAGCCAAGCTCCTCGACAAAGAAGTCCACGTCCACCTCACCGAAGCGTATCTCACCGGCAAACGGGTGCGAGCCACCAAAGCCGCGCTGGGTGGAGTAGCCAAGTGCCAGCAAGAAGCCTTCATCACCGCGTGCAAGGTTCTGCAGGCGAATGTCCCGGTCCGCTGGAAACTCCATGGGCTCACGGGTCAGATCGCCCACCACGGCATCTGACGGCACCTGCGGGTCCGGCTCCATCATGCCTTCCGCATTCAGAAGGTCCGTCACGCGTGGGATCTCTTCGGCGGCGTCGTACTCAGCCTGCACTGACTCGGGCAGTTCGCCATCAGCTGCCAGTTTGAAGTTCAGAAGTCGGTGGGTGTAGTCGTAGGTTGGGCCCAAAAGCTGGCCGCCCGGCAAGTCCTTGTAGGTTGCCGAGATGCGGCGGCGCACCAGCATGGCAGCTGTGTCTATCGGCTCGGAATACCCGAAGCGTGGCAATGTGGTTCTGTAAGCGCGCAGCAGGAAGATAGCCTCGATCAAGTCGCCTCGGGACTGCTTGATGGCGAGCGCCGCCAGCTCCACGTCGTAAAGGGAGCCTTCGGACATGACACGAGATACAGACAAGTAGAGCTGCTCGGCGATTTGCTTGAGTTCCAGAGCGGGAACCGAACGATCGCCGCGGCGGTCCCGTTCCATGAGCTTGTGTGCATTGCGGATGGCCTTTTCGCCACCTTTTACGGCAACATACATCTATCGGGCCTCCTTCATGGAAATCTTGCTACTGCGGGGCAGGCCGGCCACGTGGGTCGGGCTGGCGAAAAGAACATCCACGCCCAGAGGATAGAGCGTCTGATTGGCGATCATCTGCGGCCAGAACGCTGGCGACAACGGGGCGGCATCAAACTCGGTTTCTGTCTTAATGCCGGGGCCTGAGAGCGTCGCGCCGCTCGTGTTGGTCATGTCATCTACTGCGATGAGAAGGGTGGTGGAACGGTCGGGGTATTCGTCCGTGCCCACGGCAAAGCCCGAGATAGCGGACATTTTTGCCGGATCGCTGATAAGGGCAAAGGCCGCGTCAGAGGCCAGCGCGACAATGGGAGCACCCGTATGGAAGCGAAGATAGTCGACCACGTCTACTTCTTGAGCCAGTGCCGGGTCCAGGTAGACCGGTGTGTCGTAGTCCAGAAGCGTGAGAGCGAGTGCTGCAACCGTCTGTGTCAGGGGTGCTGGCACTTCCAGACCAAGCTCCGGCATTTCTTGCAGGGAACCGGGGCGTGCCAAGGCATTCATGGCCACTTTGAAGATTTTCTGCGCATCATGAACCGGGTTTTTCAGGCCGGGTGCCGGTGCTTTTTGCAGGCCGAGGGAAGGGGTCGTCATACTCAATCTCCTCGTACCATGGTGAAGAAGTCCACCTTGGTGGCGGCGACTTCCCTACGGGTCTGGTGATCCTGTTCTTGTTGAGCTGTGCGCAGTTGCTGAAGAAGCTTAGCTTCGATCTCTGCATTCCATTTTTCGGTTTGGAGCAGGGCGTCGAACACCGCAGCGTAGAGCGCCTTTTGTTTGCTGCGCCCAAGACATTGGCCGAAACCTGTCTCACGGCTTTCCAGCGCAACGACGCAACGGGTGACAGTTGCTTCGCAAAGATTGAATGGAGCTCCCGTGCCGCCAGCACGACCGCGCACCATGACCAAGCCAGTTTCTGGCTGGCGCAGCACGGTGTAGGTGGGGCGGGGTTCAAGTGCTTCCCATGTGGCCTGCAAGGTGGCTTCTGGCGCTTCTGCCAGAAGAGCCATTGCTGCCTGCCGGGCCTTAATTTCCGGGGCTAGGGCCGGTTGCGCGTCAATCGACATTTTAAATCCTCAGAGGCGTTGGATAAGGGCGATTTGGCCTATGCTTCGGGTTAGTGTCTGTTTGCAGTACGGCTTAAATATGTCTAATTGTATAGACAAATTTTTTACTCGCATCCGAGCTACAGATGTTTCATGACAAGCGAATGACGGATCAGTTGGATTTCGAAGGGCGCCCGGTCAAGCGACGGGCAGGCATCGCGGTGTGGAAGCAAATCGCCGAGACCTTGCGTATTGAGCTGACGCGCGCCGGCCTTGGTGAAGGCGCACGCATCCCCACTGAGCAAGTTTTGGCAGAGAAGTTCTCCGTCAACCGACACACGGTTCGCAGAGCTATTTCTGTCCTGATCGAAGAGGGGTTGCTGCGCTCCGATCAGGGGCGAGGTACTTTTGTGGCTAAGAGTCCAATAGCCTACAAAATTGGCCCCAGAACTAGGTTTACAGAGAATCTGAGAGACCAGGCCGAGACCATTTCAGGTCGTCTTCTTGGCATTCGGGAGGTGGAGGCAGATGATCTGTTAGCCGCCGAACTACAGGTCGCAATCGGAACTGTACTATTTGAAATGCAGACCTTGAGCCTTGCTGACGGCGTGCCTCTGATTACTGGTACAGGCTATTTTGAGAAATCGAAATTCCCGACCCTCGAAGCGGATTATCTGGAGACCCGCTCGATCACAAAAGTGATGCAGAAGATGGGCTACGGCAATTATCGGCGAGGCGAAACCCGAATCACGGCGGTGCATTGCTCGAAGGAACACGCTGCGATTTTGGAAATCGAGGCGGGATCCCCAATGATTGCTACATACAGTGTGGATGTTTTGGAAGACGGAACTCCCATTCAGGTGGGCCGAAGCTACATGGCATCAGAACGTATTCAGCTCACTGTCTAGGGGCCTTGTGAGCGTTTCAGTCACGCCAGAACCGGGGCGTTTCTTTCAGTTCCTTCCAGCGATCCTGTGCGTCTTCCCAAGCATGGTCAGCCCGCGCTTTGTGCCAGCCTGCGACAAACCCTATGGCGGGTAGGAGCGGGTGCTTGGTTTCTGCGGCTGGCAGGTCCATGGCTACAAGACGGTCGGTCATTGCAACGTCATTCAGATAGCCAAACACATCTTGCAGTTGCTTAAGCGATTTGATGAAGACGGCGGTCTGTTCCTTGTCGTAGAGGCTCTTGAAGAACTCAATGCAATAGCGGAATTTCTTCAGCGCCTTACGCAGGTCGTGACGCTCTTCGATGGTTAGTTTTTCGAGATGCTTGGCGCGCTTGGCGCAGGCTTTCCAGCGCTTTTGAATGGCGTAGTTGGCAAACTCTCTCGCTGGCATGTCCAGAGCCTCAAGGATTTCCGTGTTCAGCGATTGACGCCATTCGCGTGTTTGTATGAAGCGTGCAAGCTGAAGGATCAAGTGGTTTGCACGTTCCGTCTCCAGCTGCTTGATCACGTCTTCTCGCACGGCATCCCGCGCGGAATCCAGCGCCTTCAACAAGTCTGTGAACTCGATACCCTCGGGGCGCAAGTCGTCCAAAGGCCCGATAATGTCTGTTGCCATCACGTCCAGATCACGCAGATTGCCAAGGTAGGTGGCAAGGCGTTGGGCTTCCCTTCCCATCTCAGAGAGCGCCGTGCTTCCGATCAGGGATTCGTAGACTTTTAGCGCGCTCCTAAAACGACGCAGGCCGACGCGCATCTGATGGGTGAACTCAATGCGGTCATTATTGGCATGCTGAATGAGGCTGGCACGGTTGCCGGCGATTTGCGTCAGGCAAGAGGAAAGGATCGAGACCAGCGCGTCTTCCGCGGTCTCAGATTGACCGAGGGCGATCTTCCCGGCTGTCGTTGCCTCGATGGACCAGCTCAACTCCTCATCCGCTTCAAGGCAATCGGCCAGAGCGTGGCCGATCTCGGCCTTGCTCTGCTTGGAGAAGTTGAAAGGAATGTCGCCCAGAATCTGGCCGGCCAGAATGTAGAGTTCTTCAACTGGGCCTGACTTCAGCTCAAGCTCAATTTCGCAGATCTCTTGTTCAATGCTCTTGGCCACGGCCTTGCCATTGTCAAAGGCCACCTCGATTTCGGTCGCTGGACCCCGCACAAAATCCCGGGCGACGCGGTCTATCCGCGTTTCAAACCGCGCAACGATTTCCGAGCCATTCAGAAGCTCTGCCACTGAGGCGCGGACGCTTTCATCTTCAATCAGGGCAAGATCGGGTTCGGTGTTTTCGGTCGGGACTTCAAACTCGCGCGTGTTGGACAGTCCGCGCGTCAGGCCGGTGCCAACTTTCAACGTCTGCACAAGACCGCTGCCGGTGTTGCGAATGCGAAGCGTTGTAGAAGCTTTTTTCAGCCGCTTGTCAGGTGTGTCGAAATAAATTGAAACAAGTTTCTTGGTCTTTTCATCTTCGACAGAGAAATCTGCGCAATCAGCTCTGGCCAGAGCCTTGGCCAGATTTTCGCTAGACACAGAGAGTTTGAGTTCAACTTCATTCATAGGGATTGAACTACCTCTAATTGCAGGTTCTCACGAGAAGTTGTGGCAAGAGTCACAGGTATCTCAGCGGCTGTAAAGTCCTGCATTCGGGTTATGTTTCAACGTTTCTTGCGCGGCAAAAGAAAACACCAGCAGACCTAAACTAAGATAAGGATATACCCTAAGGCAAGTCGAGGAATAGAGGTAAGCAACGGAAAACGCCGTGAGAGGTGACACCTAGCGAAACCAAGGGTTTAGGTTGCCGTGATACGAAGATCCGGCGCTGGCTTGATGATCTGTAACCTGTTAGCTGGCGAAGTTAGCCTTGGGCAATTCACTGTTTAAAACTCGTTGGTTACGCGCGCGAGGTCTCCGGCAAGCCGCAGGGGAGCGCGGTTCGCATGATGAATGCATGCAGCGAGCGAATTCGTGAGTCGGCTCAAGGCTTGATTGCAAGCGGATTCTGGTCGAACAAGTACGCATCAAAGCTCGGGTCATCGACATCAGACAGGGCCAGAAGGCGCGCTCGCACGTTCTCCAGATGTTGCCACATGGCTTTGCGGGCTTCTTGTGGATCCTTGATCTGCAGCGCTGTTAGAATGGCCCGGTGATCTTCAAGCCATTCCTTGCGATATTCATGATCGAAAATGCGCTCATGCAAGGTGGCCCACATGCGCGACCGCTTGCGCTGCTGCCAAAGGTTTCGCATCATTTCAACGAGAGCGGAGTTCTGAGTGGCCTCAGCAATGAGCATGTGAAATAGTTCATCTGCCTCTTCACCACCCGATCCATCTGCCAGCTCGCGGCGCTCCTGTTCCAGCGCATTGCGCATTTTCATGATGTCGTTCTTGGTCACCATGGTTGCAGCGAATGCAGCGATGTTACTTTCCATCAGCTGGCGTGCCTGCAAAAGCTCAAAGGGGCCAATGTCTTCTGAAGCTGGCGTAGTGGTCGGCGCGTCACTTGGCAGGCGCAGCACATAAGTGCCGGAGCCCTTGCGCACATCCACAAGGCCTTCAATTTCCAGCATGATCATAGCTTCGCGGACGAGTGAGCGGGAAACGCCCAACTCCTCGGAGATTTGCCGTTCGGGGTGCAATCGATCGCCCACAGCATATCGCCCTTTTGACAGATCCTCACGGATCGCCTGCGCGACATCCTGGTAGCGTCTTTTTTGTTCTCCGCCTGGCACTTGTATTCTCCTTGAGCTCCTGTCGTCGCTTCCGGCCCAAATCATGGAAACGAACCTGATGGAGGCTTGTGCAGCTTACGCCATCATCGTCATGATATCACTATGCTGTTTCGGCGCCATGTGTAGTTTTGACCAAGTGTTGCCGTCGGTGCGACCTGCATTCATTCGCACACAAAAACAGTTCTTTCCGAGATGAGTGATATCGGAAAGCTTAGATGTGCCTTTGCTTCGAAAATGTCAATTCTTCTTTGAAGAAAAGCGCCCTTATGAGCAGTGAACGCTGAGTTTATGCATCATTTCCGTCTTGTGGCTTCCATCGACGAAGTAAAGCGGCATTCGTCACCACCGAGACTGAACTCATTGCCATGGCAGCTCCGGCGATAATTGGAGAGAGCATACCGAAGGCGGCAAGTGGGATGCCGATTACATTGTAGATGAACGCCCAAAACAGATTCTGCCGGATTTTGGCGAGCGTTGCTTTTGAAACATCAAGGGCGGAAGCAATCATTTTGGGATCTGAGCGCATGAGCGTGATGCTTGCCGCTTCCATGGCAACATCTGTGCCGGAGCCCATGGCAATGCCTAGATCCGCCGCAGCCAAGGCCGGGGCGTCGTTGATGCCGTCACCTACCATGGCAACCGACTTTCCGGAGGCCTTCAGCTCATTGACAACAGCGTTCTTGCCTTCTGGCTGGATGCGGGCGCGGACATCCTCAACGCCCACCTGCTCCGCAACAGCTTTGGCGGCCAGCTCAGCGTCGCCAGTGAGCATGACAGTTGCAATGCCGCGCGCTTTAAGCTGCGCGACAGCTTCAGCTGCGGTTTCACGATGTGCATCGGAAAGGCCCAGAACGCCCACCACCTTGTCACCAACGGAAACGGTGACGGCGGTTTGACCCGCGCTTTCGTAGGTTTTGATCAGGCCATCGGCCATCAAACTGGAGATACCAAGGCCATCCATCAGCGCTTTGTTGCCGATGGCGACCTGCTGGCCAGCCAGCTCAGCCACAAGGCCTTGCCCCGGCACGGCTTTCACTGCGTGGGGTTTGCCGAGCTTGATCTTGTTTTCTTCTGCAGCGCGGATGAGCGCGCCTGCCAGTGGGTGCTCGCTGCCCTGCTGCAGCGTCGCAGCGATGAACAGCAGACGTTCGTTGTTGCGATCAAACGCCTGAATGCTTGTCAATGTTGGGCGGCCAACCGTCAGCGTGCCTGTCTTGTCCAGCACGACGGTATCAATCTTGTGCGCCCGCTCCAAAGCTTCAATATCGCGGATGAGAATACCGGCGCGCGCCGCTGCCCCGGTGCCCGCAACGAGGGCCGTAGGAGTTGCCAGGCCAAGCGCGCACGGGCAGGCGATAACCAGAACAGCAACCGCGGCACCTATGGCAGCGTTGGTGTCTCCGGTCAGGTAAAGCCAAGCGCCTAGAGTAATTGCAGCAATGACCAGAATGGTGGGAACGAAGATTGCGGCCACCCGGTCTACAAGCCGTTGGATGGGAGCCTTGGAGGCTTGCGCACCCTCTACAAGGCGAATGATTTGCGCAAGTCGTGTTTCTTCGCCCAAGGCGGTAGCGCGCACGTAAAGGGCGCCAGAGCCGTTGATTGTGCCGCCGGTTACCATTTCGCCAGCGCTCTTTTCAACCGGCAGGCTTTCGCCGGTGAGCATGGACTCATCGACCGCGCTTGCGCCCTCCAGCACTTCGCCATCGGTGGCAATGCGTTCCCCCGGTTTCACCAGAATGACGTCGCCAAGGCGCAAGTCGGCAATGTTCACGTCGGTGATTGTTTCGCCATCCACGCGGTGCGCCGTATCTGGACGCATTGCAGCAAGCGCGCGCACTGCCGCCGTGGTGGAGCGTTTTGCCCGGTGTTCCAGATACTTACCAAACAGAACCAGCGTCAGAATGACGGCAGAAGCTTCAAAATACAGGTGGGAGTTGCCGGAGAACTCCGGCATGAAAATCTTGTAGAGGCTGTAGCCGAAGGCGGCGCTGGTGCCGAGGGCGACCAGCACATCCATGTTGGCAGAGCCGTGGCGCAGAGACTTGAACGCACCGCTATAGAAACGGGCACCTACAAAGATCTGCACTGGCGTTGCCAAAAGCAGCTGGATCATGCCCGGCAGATGCCAATCCTGACCAAAAGGCATGCCTGCCATTGGAGCGACAAGAGGCAAGCTGAGCAGGGCTGAGAAAACGAGCAGGACGAACGTGCGCCGCTCTTTCTTTTGGTCTTCTGCCTCAAGGCGCTCACGCTCCAAGCGCGCTTTCCGTATGTCTTCTTCGCGCCTCTTGGCACCAAAGCCCGCTTTCTCAACTACATTCACCAGGGCCTGGGGCGGCATTGGCTGATCAAGATGAATCTCAGCCGTTTCAAGGGCCAGATTCACAGTTGCGTGGTTCACACCTTCGGCCTGGTTCAGGGCGCGCTCTACTTTCGAGGCGCAGCCCGCGCAATTCATGCCGGAAATATCAAGGGTGATGCTTTGCAGATTGGAAGCAGTGCTATCGGTCATCAGAGCAGTCTTAAATGCTTTAGGTAAGATTTTCGCAGTTATGACCATTGTTCATGGCGGGTCAAGACTTGTTGCCAATGCCGCGTTCTTCGCTTTTGCACTGGTGCATTCCTGCAATCAACTGCCGGTGTCCGGTTCGCACTGCTTGGGGCTTTGCGCCGTTGGAACTTGCCCGAGCATCTTGGAGAGCAGGTCGAACACCAAACGGATGCGCCTGCTTGTATGCAGTTCCCTGTGCGTGGTCAGCCAGATTGGAACGGGGATTGCCGGAAACTCTGGCAAAATCTGGACCACCTCCGGGGTGCGCTCCGCAACATCTTTCAGCATGATGCCGATACCGAGGCCGCGTTTAACCATTTCCCACGCGACGGTTCCATCTTCAGAGAACAGGCGCACATTGTCTGCCGTGATTGGCAGCTCCAAGTCCTTCAACCAACCGAGAAACCTGTCTGGCTTGCTGAAGCCGACGAAATCGTGCCCGGACAGATCGGCGGGACTTTGAGGCGTGCCTCGGGCCTCCAGATACTCCGGACTGGCATAGAAATGCGCTGTGGTTTCGCGCAGGAGTTTGGCAACCAGCGTTGCATGATCGGGGCGAACGTGGCGAATGCCAATGTCGGCCTCGCGGGTGCGCAGGTCAGCCAAGGCGTTGGAGGCCTGAATTTCCACCTCAACACTCGGCGCTTGGTTTCGCAGCTCTTTGAGGATAGGCGGAAGCAGATAAACGGCAAACAGGTCCGTGGTGGCGAGGCATACCTTTCCAGCCACGTCCTGCGACTGCCCTGACGCCTTTAAGGAGATTTGCGTTGCCGCCTCGGCCATGGCTTCAACGTGTTCCAGAAGTTCGCGGCCAGTCGGGGTCAGCGCTAGCTTTTGCCCTGTGCGCTCAAACAGCGCGACGCCCAGATCTTCTTCAAGCGCGGCGACCTGTCGTCCCAGTGTTGGCTGCGTCAGGCCCAGAGCGCGGGCGGCGGCCGACAGCGATCCTTCCTTGGCGGTGACAAGAAAAGCCCG
Source organism: Pseudovibrio exalbescens (assembly GCF_028737195.1). Classification (GTDB taxonomy): domain Bacteria; phylum Pseudomonadota; class Alphaproteobacteria; order Rhizobiales; family Stappiaceae; genus Pseudovibrio; species Pseudovibrio zosterae. The sequence goes on from NZ_JAQZAJ010000007.1 coordinate 102,153, forward strand.
GGCTTGGTTCCAATCAAAAGCGACCGACTGCCAGTTCATGCAGTTTCGTATACCAGATCAACGGATTTCGGCAATTCAATTTGAGGTTGGTGCTGGCTACGGTTGAGGCAAAGGAGAAAGCCATGACCACCTCAGCCAAATTCTGGGACAATATCTCGGAAAAGTACGCCAAAGCCCCGGTTCGCCAGCCGTTGGCTTATGAGCAAACGCTTGACCGTGTCCGCACCTATCTGGAGCCACAGCATGAGGTTCTTGAGTTGGGCTGCGGCACCGGATCAACAGCTCTGACGTTGAGTGAAAATGTACAGCGCATCACGGCGACCGACTTGGCAGAAGGAATGATTTCCATCGCAAGGCAGAAGGCCGCGAAGCAGGGCGTTGAAAATGTTGAGTTCCGTCAGTGTTCTGCGTTGGGTGAGGGGATCGGCGAAGGTCGATTTGATGTTGTGATGGCGTTCAACCTGTTCCATCTGTTGCCCAATCTGGAGCACTGCCTTGCTGCCAGCCATAAACTGCTCAAGCCCGGCGGCCTCTTCATCTCCAAGACGCCTTGTTTGTCAGAGGCAAATCCGCTTTTTCGCGTGCTTGTTCCTGCGATGCGCCTGATTGGAAAGGCACCCTATGTCAGATTTCTTGGTGTGTTTGAACTAGAAGGTCTGGTGAAGAATGCGGGCTTCAAGATTTTAGAGACGGGTAACTATCCCGTGAAGCCGCCAAGCCGCTTGATTGTGGCGCAAAAGCTCTAGGAGCCCTCAATCATGACAAAGGGGCCGTTGCGGCCCCTTTGATATCTGATCGTGGTGTTCGCCTCAGGCGACTTCCTCTTCAAGGTTGTCGCGGGAGAGGATATCCATGCTTGGCATAAGGCTGAGCAGTTCCTTTGTGTACGCGTGCTGTGGTGTCTCGAAGAGCGCTTCTGTCTCCTGAACCTCCAAGAGCTCTCCAAAGCGCATCACGCCGGTGCGGTTACACATCTGGCGAATGACCGCCAGATCGTGGGAGATGAACAGCATTGTCAGGCCCAGTTCGTCCTGCAAGTCCTTCAAAAGGTTGAGGATTTGCGCCTGAATGGATACGTCCAGAGCAGAGGTCGGTTCATCGCACAGCAAAAAGCGCGGCCGTGTCGCCAGTGCGCGTGCAATGGAGATGCGCTGACGCTGACCGCCAGAGAACTCGTGGGGGTACTTTTTGCCTGCCGCCGACCCAAGGCCAACGTGGTCCAGCAGGTCGTCCACGATGCGGAAGCATTCTGTATTCGTGGAGGCCAGTTTGTGGAACTTTATCGGCTCGGCCACAATGTCCCGCACTCGCATGCGCGAGTTGAGCGAGGAATACGGGTCCTGAAAGATCATCTGCATCTGGCGGCGCATGGCCAGCACTTGCTTGCGATCGCTCAAGCTTGTGAGTTCTTGCCCGGCAAAATGCACCGTGCCGCCGCTGGGGTGATAAAGGCCGGTGATCACGCGGGCCACAGTAGACTTGCCCGAGCCGGATTCACCCACCAAACCAAAGGTTTCTCCGGGCTGGATGTCAAAACTGACTTGCTTCAGAGCGGAGAAGTACTGCCGGTTCTTCGGAATCCAGGCGTTCTTTGTCAGGAACTTCATGTCGATGTTCTTGACGGAGAGAAGAGCGCCATCAACCGGCTTGTAGTCACGGGACTGACCAAGCCAATGGGTTGAAATGTCGATTTGCTTGAACGGTTTCGCTGAACCCTCAATGTAATCCACCTGCGGGAAGCGGTGAACCTTCACATCTGGGCGCGGGACAGCAGCAATCAGGCTTTTGGTGTATTCGTGAGTTGGCGCGCCGAGTATCTGGTGAGACTCGCCATACTCCACCAGATTACCCCGGTACATGACCGCCACGTGGTCGGTTATTTCAGCGATAACTCCCATGTCGTGCGTGATTACCAACATTGCCACGTTCTTTTCGGTGCAGAGCTTTTTCATCAGCTCGAGAATTTGCGCCTGAATGGAAACGTCGAGTGCTGTGGTTGGCTCGTCTGCGATCACGACTTCCGGTTCTGCACACAGTGCCAGAGCGATCACCACTCGCTGGCGCATGCCGCCTGAGAACTGGTGCGGATACTGCTTCACGCGTTCCGCTGGGTTTGGGATGCCCACCTGGTCCAGCAGCTCAATGGCACGCTGTTGCGCCTCCGACTTGGACAGCGGCAAATGTTGCAGCATGGTCTCCACCAGCTGGAACTCAACTGTCTGCAGGGGATCCAGAGAGGTGAGGGGATCTTGGAAGATCATGCCGATGCGCTTGCCGCGAAGCTCACGCATCTTCTTCTGGGGCAGGTTGTCTATGCGTTCGCCGTGAACGTAGATCTCGCCGGCACCAATGCGGCCCGGATTTTCCAGAAGGCCGATCACAGCGTTACCCACGGTGGATTTACCAGCACCGGACTCGCCCACCACGCCCAAAATCTTTCCGGGATCGATAGAGAGGGTGACATCTCGTGCCGCAACGAAGGTGTTCTTTCGGCCCGGAAACTCAACGGTAAGGCCACGGATTTCAAGAATGCTCATCTGAAGCCTCCCTTATCGCAGTTTCGGGTTGAGCGCATCGCGCATCCAGTCGCCGAGCAGGTTCACTGCCAGCACAAGAATCGCGAGGGTGAGACCCGGGAAGATGGCGATCCACCATTCGCCGGAAAACAGGAAGTCGTTGCCGATGCGGATCAAGGTACCCAGTGAAGGCTGGGTTGCTGGCACACCCACGCCGAGGAACGACAAGGTTGCCTCAGTGATGATGGCCAATGCCAGATTGATGGTTGCAATAACCAGAACCGGCCCCATCACGTTCGGAAGCACATGGCGGAACATGATGATGAAAGAAGGGATGCCGATCACGCGGGCGGCCTGAACGTATTCCTTGTTCTTCTCGACCATGGTGGAGCCACGCACCGTACGTGCATACTGCACCCAGAAGGACAGGCCGATAGAGAAGGTCAGGATCCACACGGCCCAGCGTTCCCGGTCCAGATTGCCGAAGATGCCGTTGGCAACGCCGTCAATCAGCAGCGCAATCAAGATCGCCGGGAAGGTCAGCTGTATCTCGGCGATACGCATGATGATTGCATCGGTCCGTCCGCCCACGTAGCCGGAAAGGAGCCCGAGGAAGATGCCGAGCACGGCTGCAAAGGCCACGGAAAGGAAGCCGACGGCAAGAGAAATCCGCATGCCATAGAGAATGCCAGAGAGCATATCGCGGCCCTGATCATCCGTGCCCAAAAGGAACCGAGGGTCATGGTATGCCATGCCCACCGGAGGGACGCGGGCATCCAGAATGCTGATCTGCGCCAGATCAAATGGATCATGGGGCGCAATCCATGGAGCCAAGAAGGCGGAAATCATCAGGACTGCCGTCACGATCGCCGCGATGACGGTGACTTTGGAGCGGATGAAACTGTGAAAGATGTCGCTGTCCAAAATCCGCGCAATACGTCCCTTGGCAACGTCCTGTTCAGGCATTGTTGTTTGTTCTGTCATTGCTTTAGCCCTCAGAGTCCGGAGCGTTCGGTGCGCAGACGTGGGTCAATCACAACGTAGAGAATGTCTACGGCCAGATTGATCACCACGAAGATGAATGCGGTAAGCATGAGGTATGCTGCCATGATCGGGATATCTACATTCTGCACGGCCTGAAGAAACAGAAGGCCCATGCCCGGCCACTGGAATACCGTTTCCGTGATGATGGCAAAGGCGATGATCGATCCAAGCTGCAAGCCGGTAATGGTGATAACAGGCACCATGGTGTTTTTCAGAGCGTGAACGAAGTGAATTGAGCGATCGGGCAAGCCGCGAGCGCGGGCGAACTTGATATAGTCCGTCCGGATGACTTCCAGCATCTCGGCGCGGATGAGGCGCATAATCAGCGTCATCTGGAACAAGCCCAGCGTGATGGATGGAAGGATGAGCGCCTTGAGCCCGCTTAATGTCAAGAAACCGGTGGTCCACCAGTCGCCGATTGCCACCACGTCACCCCGGCCGAAGCTTGGCAGCCATTGCAGGTGAACAGAGAACAGGAAGATCAGCAAGATCCCGATAAAGAAGGTCGGCAGAGAGACGCCAATCAGCGAGACTGTCAGGAACAGTTTGGACAGTGGGGAATGGCGGTTCAGACCGGTATAAACGCCCATTGGCACGCCAACGACAAGGGCGAACAGGGCGGAGACGAAGGATAGCTCCAGTGTAGCCGGGAGGCGCTTGGCTATGAGCTCTGCGACCGGCTGCTTGAACTGATAGGAGTTGCCGAAATCGAACTGAAGTGCGCCCATGATGAAGCGCGCAAACTGAATGATGATGGGGTCGTTCAGCCCCAAGCGTTCTCTCAGGGCCTCGCGTTGTTCAGGTGTGGTCTCAATGCCCACCATCTGGTTGATGGGATCTCCAACAAACCGGAACAGCATGAAGGAGATAAGGGCCACGACAAACATGACGACAACCGCCATGACGAGGCGACGAGAAATGAAGCCAAACATGGTATTCCAATGAGGTTCTTGTGATTGAGAAGACCCGACGCACGTGTTGCGTCGGGCCACTATTTCGTGTCGGAAACCTGACTAGTTTTTGACTACATGGCGGAATTTGAAGTAGTTGTCTGCGCGCTGTGCAACGGAGACGTTGTCCGCAACACCCCAAGCCAAACCTTGCTGGTGGAGAGGAATGTGAGAGACTTCTTCAGTGGTCAGCCGGTAGGCTTCAGTAATGTAAGCGTTGCGCTTTTCCTGATCGTTCTCAGAGAGGATCAACTTGCTCAGCTCATCTACCCGCGGGTTGCAGTAGCCGCCGAGGTTAAATGGGCCGCCATTGCCAGCGTCATCCCGGCAGTTGTGCAGGTTCAGGAGCACGTTGTAGCTGTCAAAGGAACCTGGGGTCCAACCGAGCAGGTAGAAGGAGGTGTCGTAGCCACCAGAAGCCAGAATTTTTGCAAAATACTGTGCCTTTGGTTGGGCGTTCAAATCTACCTTGATGCCAACACGCGCAAGGAACGACGCAACAGCCTGACAGATTGCTTCATCGTTCACGTACCGATCGTTTGGACAGTCCATGCCAACGGAAAAACCGTCTGGATATCCCGCTTCTGCCAGAAGTGCCTTTGATGCTTCCGGGTCGTATGGGAACCGCTGGAACTCGTCAGAGTGCTCGAACAGGAACGGCGAGATCATGAGAGCGGACGGCGTTGCCAGGTCGCGCATGATCTTGGTCTTGATCGCTTCAATATCAATGGCCTGATAGACAGCCTTTCGCACCCGAACGTCCTTGAACGGGTTCTTGCCCTTCACATCGGAGTAAAGAAGTTCATCGCGCTTCTGGTCCATGCCAAGGAAAATGGTCCGCAGTTCCGGGCCTGTCAGGGCCGAGGTGCCATCATTGCTGTTAACGCGGTTGATGTCCTGAACTGGAATTGGGTACACCATGTCCATCTCACCGGACAGCAATGCTGCAACGCGGGTGGCGTCTGAGCTGATCGGCGTGAACTCAACTCTGGTCAGGTTGTGCTTGACCTCATCCCACCAGTTCTCGTTCTTTTCGTAAACTGTTCGTACACCTGGTTCGTGACTGGTGATCTTGAACGGGCCTGTGCCGTTCGCATTGAGCGAAGCATAGTTCGGGCTGGTGTCAGATGCAGAGGTGACCTTGACGGCATCATTTGCCTCGGTCCACTCCTTGTCCATGATCAGCCAAGTGCCCCATTCCGAGTGGAGGATTGGGTTTGGCGCCGACAGAACGAAGTCAACGGTGTAGTCGTCGACAATTTCGACTTTAACATCTGGCGCAAGGCGTGTGGTCACGTCAGAGCCTTCTGACCGGACACGCTCGGCGGAAAACGCCACATCTTCGGCAGTGAAGTCATTGCCGTTGTGGAACTTCACGCCCTCGCGCAAATAGAAGCGCCAACGTGTTGGCTCAATGATTTCCCAGCGCTCAGCAAGTGATGGCTCGATCTGGAGGTCTGGTGTCAGTCGCACCAGTCCTTCATACACATTTCCGTGCATGCCAAGCGTGAAAGATTCATTCAAGCTGTATGGATCGAGCTGGTTTAAGGTGCCCTGAAATGCGAACTTTAAGGTCTCGGCGGACGCACTGGTTCCGGCCAGTGCCGCAATGACTGCGGCTGCTGCAGCTACGCGATAACGCATGTTCCCCTCATCTCCACGCTGTTGAACGCGCGGTTCTCAATGATATCGGTACGATGTAGACGACGTTGACCCGATCCCAGTTCCCACGATCCAACGTCGATGAAGGGAGTGTACCTACGTAATTGCACGCGTCTAGAGGGAGGGTGAAACTTTCGTGATCTAAATCAGCACATTATTGATGAAAATATGTGTTTCTGCCTGATTTTTGGCATTTATTTTCTTATAGCTCATGCAGAAGATGAGAAAAGCTAAACAGCGCGTTGTTGCTCTTTCATGGTTGTCGTGCTGGATGCCGTTAGGACATTCTCAAGTTTCGAGCCATTTTCGAGAATCGTTACGCTGAGCGGGCGTTCTCTGCCACGCACAGTGATGTCTTCCTGTTTGCCGATAAGGCTTTCATTCAGGCCAGCACTGCGTATGACGGATGTCGAAACCACAGCAGTCGCCCCGTGGGACTTTGTTTCCGTTTCCAATCGGCTGGCAACATTCACCGTGTCGCCCAAGGCTGTCAGGCCGGACTCCAGAACATTTCCGCCATCAAGTCCTACCCGGCCGATGATGGCTGGTCCGGCATGCAGGCCGATGCCGATGCGCAGGGGGACAGCCAGCTGGCTCTTGAGTTCGTCGTTCATGACCTGCATTTCGCGTTCGATGTCGATGATGGTTTGCAATGCCGCGCGCAGCGCTTGAGTGCGGTCCATATCGATGCCGAACAAGGCCATCACCCCGTCTCCCATGACCTTGTCTATGAGCCCGCCGTTCTGGTTCACCGCCTTGGTCACGCCTTTGACATAACGGTTGAGAATGAACACCACGTCATAAGGCAGACGGTCCTCGGCCATACGGGTGAAGCCTCGCAGGTCTATGAACATGACTGCAATGGGTTGCTCAACGCCCCAGCGGTATCGGTCCATGGTGCCGGGCTCGGGCTGTTGGAGCTCGGTCGTGAGCAATGGGTAGACGCGCATGTTGGCCTTGGGGCGGATCTGGCAGGCCAGCCGCACGCCTTTACCTGCCCCAATGCGTTCCAATACCTTGGCTTCCGCCGCATTTGGCGGGTCCAGCTCGTCCAGCCCTTCCATAACCAATGTTCTGCACGTGGAGCATCGGGCTCTCCCGCCGCAAACGGCTTGAACTGGCACCCTGTGGGCGCGGCTTATTTCAAGCAGCGTGGGCCCGGGGGCAGTGCGTACCCGCACACTATTGGGATAGTTGATGGAAATCTTTTTGCGGAACTGGGCAGTGAAGGTGCGCATTGCAAACAGAATAACAATCGATACGGCCACAACCGCGAAGATGGCCCTTCCGATTGTGTCGTATTCCATGAGCTGGGCCAATACCTCTGGGGGCAGGGCAGCAGCTTGTTCTCCCTTCAGGTAGATCATCCTGCCAGCATGGGTCCACCCGGTTGTAGCCGTAACCGGAATTATGATGGCGAGCGTCAACAGACCCAGTTGGACGCGTCGGTACCAGGGCTTCAACCGTAGCCAGAAATGCAGACCAATGCAGCTGTGTATCCAGACGAAAAGCAAAAGCAGTGTCTGGTTGAGGAAACCGCCCGGCCACATGAGAGAAAGCACCGAGTTGTAGTCAACAGAGGTGTTGAACAGGTTCTCGCTGATGCGGGTTCTGTTGAGATGCAGAACCAGAAAAAACGGAATGCCCATGCCAAGGGCCAGCTGCAAGGCTTCCCAACTTGGCATCTTAAGCGTTCTCCGGCGCACCGTCTTCCAAAGGGCCATCGCAACATGAACGATCAGAGCGCCATAAAGCAGGATCGTTCCGGGCCATGAGTGCCAGACGGCATAGCGCCAGTCCTGAAACTGCATCATTGCCGCCAAAGAGATGTTGCCCAGAGCATGGTTGATGAAGTGCGTCAGCGCAAAGACAAACAGCACCAGCCCGGAGACGAGGCGCAAGCGCTGATTCAAAGACCCTTGGACAGACTGTTTGTCGACAACATCATTCATCGGCATCTCCGGTGGCTGGTGCACGAAGATGTGCGTCTATGCCATGACCGTCAAACACCAATTTTGTTTACAGACTGTTTAAGGCATGGACGGGGAGCCTTCAGGCTTTTATCCAAGCCCGGATATCTGTCGTTTGTGGCGGGTCTGTCACTTGATTTGATGGGCCTGCGTGCTGCTGATCTGGAGGGCCCTATGAAGCTTTATGGTATTCGAAATTGCGACACCGTCAAAAAAGCGCGGAAGTTTCTTGATTCCGCCGAGGTGGCCTATGACTTTCATGACTACAAGAAAGAGGGCGTAGACGCAGACGTTTTGAAGGCGTTTGTCATAGAGTTTGGTTGGGAAGCGGTGCTGAACAAACGCGGCACCACGTGGCGTCGCCAGCCCGATGAGGTCAAAGAGGCGGTCAATTCCCAAGAGAGCGCAATTGAGTTCATGATGGGCGAGCCGAGCGCAATCAAACGCCCGCTGGTTCAGGCCAAGGAAAAGCGTTTTATCGGGTTTGATCAGACGGCATGGGAAGTTGCGCTTGCTGAAGGCACTCTGGCCTGATCAGTCGAAGTCTGCGATGTCGAACTGATGCACATCTTCCAACAGCTGGACAAGACCGCGTGCGCCATGATCCAGTGACGCACGCCCTTTTTCCGCTGTTGCGGCAGCTGCGTTTCCCATGACACCTTGCGGGTTCAGGTCTTCCGTTTTCCAGCCATACTGGTGGCGGCCATGACCTCGCAAATGCTCAAAGTTTTTGAGGTAGTCCTGCTGGGCAGAAGGGAAATCTGCAGCTTTCTCCATGCGAACCAGATCAGGCCGCAGCGCCAGCATCAGGGAGGTTTCAATATCACCCCCGTGGATGCCATAGGTGAATTCTTCTTGCGTAAACAGGCCCTCTGGCTGTCCATAGCGCAGCCAGCTGGTTTCCACTGCGAGCATCTTGTTTTCCACGCGCAAAGTGCGTGTCACAACGTCCATCAGGGGTGCATTGCCGCCGTGGGAATTTACGATCACCAGTTTGCGCAGACCGGCCCGGTTCACGCTTTTGCCAATTTCAATCCAGCTCTTGATGGCGGTTTCCCAGCTGATCGTCAGTGTTCCGGGAAAAGAGATGTGCTCGTCTGACTTGCCGATGGCCTGAACGGGCAAGAAGGTCACGGGCAGGTCGTCCGGCAGAAGCTCAATGGTGCGTGCCACCTGTCCTTCGGCAATGGTTGAGTCTGTGCTCAACGGTAAATGCGGGCCGTGCTGTTCGATTGCCGCTATTGGTAAGACGGCAATCCAGTCTTTTGACGCCTCAGAGAAATCGGTGGTTGTCATCTCTTGCCAATGGCGACGCGGCAGACCCTGCATCTTTTTCATTCCCGAACTGGTTGGGGCTTGCTTCATCCTGAGTGATGAAGCCTTGTGATCTCGTAACACCTTAAATAGATAGATAGCAAATCCGGTGAAAGGGAAGAGAATGCAGTTTCGCACAGAACATCAGCACGCCGTTCATCTGCCGCTCGAATCGTCCAATGCGATTTTGGCGCTGAATGGGGTGACAAAGAGCTTCGATTCTGGCGGTCCTGTTCTGAGCGACTTTTCTCTTACTGTCACAAAAGGCGAATTCCTGAGCATTCTTGGGCCATCTGGCTGCGGGAAATCCACACTGTTGCGGCTGATCTCCGGACTGGAAGAGCCTACATCCGGACGCATTGAGGTGGACCATGGTCCCGCTGCAACGGATGAACTTGGCTTTGTGTTTCAGGAGCCCACATTGCTCCCTTGGACGACCGTTTTTGGCAACGTTCACTGGCCTTTGAAGATCAAGGGTATTTCTGCCAAGAAGGCGGCGGAACAAGTGATGGAAGCCTTGGCGTTGGTGGGGCTGGCCGACAGCGCAGACAAGTGGCCATCGGAGCTTTCTGGCGGCATGAAAATGCGTGTCTCCATTGCAAGAGCCTTGATCACGAAACCAAAAATCCTGCTTATGGATGAACCGTTTGCGGCTCTGGATGAGATTACGCGAAACAAGCTCAACGATGATCTGCTGGAGTTGTGGGAACGGTTTGACTGGACCATCGTTTTTGTTACACACTCCGTCTATGAGAGCGTCTACCTGTCCTCACGGCTGGTGGTAATGAGCAGGCAGCAGGGCCGGGTAGTCCGTGACTTTGAAGTTGAGGCTCCCTATCCGCGGGGCAGGGAGTTCCGGTTGTCGACACCCTATGCAGAATTGTGCAGGCAAGCGGTTGATGCTTTGGAGCAAGCCAGCGTATAAGTTAGCTGGTTTAATTGTTAGGTTTCTAACAAAATCCACAGACCGTCATTGGACATATAAAAACGCAGGCTAAGAAAATGCCGTGAGCACGACGTGCGTGCTTACTATCGATTCCTTAAACAGCGAGAACTGCATCGCCATGGGTTTCAATTTCAAGAAGAGCACCACTTTTCGACTTGCTCAGGCCGCCAAGGCTCAACGAGCTCGTTCCGGTGCGCACCTTTCCCGCATCGGCCTTCACCCGGGTCAGGAAGCGGTTCTGAAGGTCCTCAGCGAGGCTGATGGCCGCACCATGAGCCAGCTTGCTCTCGCGCTTGGTGTTCAGCCGCCTACAGTAACCAAAATGGTTACACGCCTTACAGCGCAAGGTCTGGTTGAGCGCCAGCTTTCTGATACGGATGGTCGCCTTGCACGCGTTTACCTGACTCAAGAAGGTCAGGACCGCATTCAGCAAGTTGATCGGGCCTGGAAGCGTCTGGAACGTGAAGCTCTGGCCGGCCTCGACGACAAGGATCGCAAGAAGTTGCGCAAGCTGCTGCGCGTCGTCGAGAAGAACCTCTCCAACAAGCAGTTGGATGATGATGACGATGAAGATGATGACGCCGATGACGCCAAGGTTGCATCTGGCAAGGTTGTAGACGCGCTTCCGGTGGAAACACAGGTTTAACCTGCGTTTCTACCCAAGCTGTCATGCGCCTTTAAAGAAGACCGCGTACCGAACCTCCACGGAGGTTCGTAATGTCATCTGTCAAAATAAATAATATTTCCAAGAGCTTCGGTTCCCATAAAGCTCTTAGCGAACTGGATCTGGATATCCAGGAGGGCGAGTTCCTTTGCGTGCTCGGCCCATCTGGTTGTGGTAAGACGACCCTGTTGCGTATCATTGCTGGTCTTGAGCGCATCGATGACGGTGAAATCCGTTTCGATGATGAGTTGGTTTCGTCCGCTCACACGCATAGAACGCCTGAAGAGCGCAACGTGGGGATGGTCTTCCAGTCCTATGCGTTGTGGCCACACATGACGGCAAAAGAAAACGCCGAATTTCCTCTTAAGGTGGCGAACAAGTCAGCTGAAGAGAGGGTGAGCATTGTGAACGGGGCCATGGACGCGGTGCGTCTGACGCCGTTTGCAGATCGGCGCCCCAGCGAGTTGTCAGGCGGCCAGCAGCAGCGTGTCGCGCTTGCCCGATGCCTGACGCAGGCTCCAAAAATCGTGCTCATGGATGAGCCGTTGGCCAACCTGGACATGCACCTGCGCGAAGACATGTTGCAGGAGTTCTCGCAGTTTCACAAAACGACCGGCTCCACGATCATGTACATTACCCATGATCAGGCCGAAGCCATGTCCATTGCGGACCGGATCGCGGTATTGCTGGATGGCAAGTTGCAACAGCTTTCGCGACCGGAGGAGCTTTACAACTGTCCCAAGAACGCAGCGGTGGCTCGGTTTATTGGCGCAGGCTCGGTGCTTTCCGCCGTTGCCAATGGCGAACAGACTGTCTCATTCGACGGCGAAACCGTTGTAGCCAACTCCGAAACCCCATTGGTTTCAGCTGAGGCGGTGACCATTGTCATTCGTCCCGAAGACCTTCACCTCGGGTCCGGGCGCTTCAAGGGCAAGGTGGATGATGTGACCTACCTTGGCGGCCGTTTCCGGGTGCGTTTGCTCTGCATCCATCAGGATGAGCAGGTCGAGCTGACGGCTTACAGTTCCAGCCGCTTGGCCGAGGGCGAACATATTGCCTTCGACGTGGCGCAAGTCTGGGCCATGAAGGGTTAGGGGCACCGCTCAGACGTTGTCAATCAAAGCCAGCAGGTCGGTGACGCCGATGTCTTTACCGGCCTGCAAAAGCAGCGTGCTCACTTGGCCTCGGTGATGGGTCTGATGATTGAAGAAATGCTGCAGTAGATCCGAAAACGGTTTTGTCATCGGGATCCCGGCCATGTTCTTGTAGGTAAGCGTTTGGTTGAGATCAAACTGAGTGATCTCCGAGGTGAACTTCGTGATCGTGCTATCCATCTGCGCCCGAGCTTCCCAAAGGTCTGGCAGCCGATGGTAGAGGGCCATGTCCAAAGATGAGGGCTTGGCGCGCTTCGCAAGGGGAGCGAGCGCTGAAAAATGTGCCGGGTGCTCTGAAAAGCGTTGAAGCCATATGATGTCTGCCACGTAAACGTGGTTCAGCGTGCCAAGAATGGACTTGAAGTAGGCTCCGCGATCTTTTTCGATCTCTTCAGCAGTCAGTGTGTTCGCCGCTGTGTAGATCTTTTCGTTCATCCAGCGGTTATAGCGTGCCATCAGGGCGAGGTTGTGAGGCGTCGGCATTCATCTCTCCCATGTCATTGCTCGGCGAACTATGGCACGGGAGAGAGGTTTTTTCAGTTGGTCATTTCTCAGTGACTAGCGCTTCGTGTGCGGTTGGTCATCAGTCCAAGGCAACACACCGCGTGGCAGCACCCTGCTTAGTGACTGGGCAATCAGCATGATCAGGAAGATCACCACGACAGTCACTACCGCCAAGGCGCTTGACAGCACCGTGTAACCACCATCATCCAGATTGAACACCAGCACACCAAGTGTTTCGTTGCCAGCTGACCAGAGCAAGGCGGAAACCGTCAACTCGTTCATGGCTGTCATGAACACGAGGATGCCACCTGCGGCTGCCACCGGCCCCAGCAGAGGGGCCGCGATGCGGAACAACCGGTCAAAGAATGATGCGCCGACAATGCGTGCCGCTTCATCCAGCTTCGGGTCAAGCTGTTCAAACCCAGCGATCACAGGCTTGATGGCAAGTGACAGGAAGCGGGCAAGGTAGGCCACGAGAATGATGCCCAGAGTGCCATAGAGGCTGATGCCGATGATTGGCAGCGGCTTGAGGAACACGAGGATCATGGCGATGGACAACACGACACCGGGAAGGGCGTAGGGCATTTCGGAGAGTGTTGCTGCGAATTTTGCCGCGCGGCTTTTTTGCCAGACCATGAAGAAGCCAAGAGGAATTGCCACAATCGCCAAGGCAATGGCGCTGACGAGTGCCAGACCGCCAGAGTTGGCGAATGCCCGCAAGGTTGCGCTCTGACGGAACAAGATCTCGCGGAAGTTCTCTAAGCTGGCTGTCTCAAAGGTGAGGCCAACGCCGTAGGCTGGTACCAGGGCCGTCGCAAGCAGAGCGGACAGTGGCAAAACGAGAATCATGAGAATGATGAGCCAAAGCAGTGCCTCCACAAGGGGGCGCAGGCCTTTGAGAGGTATGAACAGCGGGGCACCGGGTTTGGACATGAGCCGGGCTTCGATGCGCCCCTTTACCCAATTCTGTAACAGGACCGCTGCAAGTCCAATCAATCCCACCAATATGGCGAGGATCGCGACATCCGAGATGATTGATGGACCGAATGAGGTCAAGCGGCGGTAGATCAGGGTTGGCAGCACATAATAACTCTCCGGAATGCCCAGCATGGCCGGAATGCCGAAGTTGCCCAGAGCCGATACAAAGGTGAGGCCTGCTGCTGCGACCAGAGAAGGGGTGAGCAGCGGTACGATGATCTGAAACGCGATGCGCTGGGCTCCTGCGCCTGCCATCCGGGCTGCCTCGATCAGTTCCCGCGGGATTTGACGGAAGGCCGCGCGCAGCAGCAAGAACGCCAGAGGCGCGTGCTGAATGCCAAGCAGAAGAATGATGCCTTCTCTGGAATAGACCGGATTGGTGGAGCCGGGTTCCGGGGCAATGCCAAGGGTGTTGAGCAGTGCAGAGGAAGGGCCAAAAACCTGTATCCAGGAAAGCGCGGTGACCTGCGGCGGGATCATCATGGGCAGCATGAAGCAAAACACCAGCGGCAGCTTCAGACGTATGTCCGTCAGGGCAACCAAAAAGGCGAAAAAGCCGCCGAGGACGATGGCAAACAGCATGCCGAAAAAGCTGGTTTCCAGGGAGTGCATGGTTGCACGCCATGTGGAGCGGGAGCTCAGAGCCCGTTCCACTGGACTGATGTCAAATGCGCCGTTGGTGAAGACTGCTTCCGTGGCAAGGCGCAGCAAGGGCCAGCCAGCCAGAACGGTGATGGCCAGAACAATCACCCAAAGTGTGGTGTTTTCTGCCAGCCATTGCGCGGAGAGCCGCGGCTTGAAAGGAAGGACGCGCCGGAGGAAACCTGCCGACGCGCCACGTTCATTCGCAATGTTGAGAGACAAGATTATTCCCCGAAGATCTCGATGAACTTCATCTTGTCCTGCTCAGCAGTTTCCAAAGCTTCACCAGCGTCAAAGTCCATCAGCTTGATCTTGTCGCGGGAAGGGAAGCCAGCTGGAGCGTCAACACCTGGATGTGCCGGCAGGTAGCCCTGTGCTGCTGCGAGCTTCTGGCCTTCTTCGGAGAGCAGAAACTCAACGAACTTGGCCGCGGCAGATGGGTTGTTTGCAGTAGACAGAACAGCAACTGGCTCGGTTACAGCAGAAACGCCCTCTTCAGGGAATACGAACTCAACTGGTGAGCCTTTTGCCTTCTCACGAATTGGCAGGAAGTCTACTACAACACCGGCCATTTTCTCGCCGCCTGCAACAGCCTTGAAGGTGCCGCCGTTGCCGCCTTGTGGCTTCACGTCGTTTGCGGCCAGTGCGGAGTAGTAGTCCCAACCCAAAGCTGGGTTCTGGGTCAGAGCTTCCATGTGGATGGTCGCTGCACCAGAGGTGAGCGGAGATGGCATGGCAACAAGGCCCTTCAGCTCTGGGGACACCAGATCTTTCCAGGAAGTTGGCTTCACGTCAGAGTTGGTGTTGTAGACGATGCCGGTGGTGATCAGCTTCGTGGAGAAGTAATGGTTGTCGGCGTCATAAAGAGCCTTGTCATAGGCGCTGAGGTCCAGACCTTCGACTGGGGCCAGACGACCTTCACGCTTCAGGCCTTCCATGGTGACGATGTCAGCAATCAACAGCACGTCTGGCTTTGGGTTACCTGCAGCGAACTCAGCGCGCAGCTTCGCCATGATCTTGGTGGTGCCGTCGCGAACCCAGTCTACCTTGATGTCCGGGTTGGCAGCCATGAAAGCATCAACAGTTTGTTGTGCGTCAGCATTTGGCTGGCTGGTGTAAACAACCAAGGTTTCTTCGGAGAGAGCTGGTGTGGCGACTACAGACGCAAGGCCGAGCGCCAGAACGAGTTTGCGTAGTGACATGATGCTACCTGTTTGTATGTGAGGCTGCGATGGCGGTTGCTTTCGCGATGAGCGCTTGCTTAATCGTTACATGTTACGCGAGTACGACAGTTTCCTTACACGTCAATGACGAACTGATTGATATATAATCGCTTTTTTGCTCACATTCGAAATTATCCTTACAAATCAAGGCGTGCAGGTTAGCTGGTTTATCAATTAGAGGCGCTAAGCATTTGAATGATCTTTCTTCATTTGTGTTCTGGTTTTAATGGTTGGTTCTGTTGGCCTTCGCCGATGCGCCTAGCCTGTGAGGACAGGCGGTTGCCGTGGGATGTGCCAACCAACTCTGCGAGGCCGAGCCCTTCACTGCGCTCATCTATCGCCGAAGTAGCTGTTTGCTTTCAGGGGAGGGCGTGTTACGAAGCCAAAGCAGAGCCAGCTTGGAGTATCAGGACGTGCGTGCAGCAGGTAAGCGCCTTCGCTTGGGTGATCTTGCAGAAAAACTGGGAATTTCGACCGCGACCGTGTCGCTCGCGCTTCGAGATTCGCCTTTGGTGGCCAAGGAAACGCGCCAGCGCGTGAAGGACTATGCTGCCGAAGTTGGCTACATCTACAACAGATCTGCCGCTTCGTTGCGGACGTCCCAGTCAGACATGATTGGCGTGGCCGTCCACGACATCCTGAACCCTTATTTTGCCGAGGTTTTTCGCGGTCTTGAGGAAGTTCTGGCGGAAGAAGACAAGACCATCTTGATCTGCAACCACCGGGACATGCTCAAAAGGCAAGATCAGTTCATTGATACGCTGCTTCAGCACCGCGTTGATGGGTTGATCCTGTGTCCTTCTGTTGGCACCTCGCCGGAGCGGATCAATCAGATTTCTGAGCAGGGTGTGGCCATTACGCTGGTTTGCCGAGATCTGCCGGGCGTTCAGACGCCATGCGTGCGTGGGGACGACTATCATGGCAGCTACCTGATGACCAAGCACCTGATTGATCAGGGGCACCGCCAAATCGCCATGATTGGGGGACGCCGCCAGAGTTCTTCCGGCCGAGACCGCAACAACGGGTGGCGGGCTGCGCTGGTGGATGCCGGGATTGATCCTGATGAACAGCTCGATATTCCGGAGCTGATGACACAGGCCGACGGTCAGGCCGTGGTGCCGAGGATCCTGTCGGCGATTCCGCGTCCAACTGCCGTTGCGTGCTTTAATGATCTGGTCGCACTTGGTGTCTTGACAGCCGTTCGTCGCGCTGGGGTTGAGCCGGGGCCGGAACTGGCGATTACGGGGTATGACGACACGGAGGGTGTGCAAAACCGCACTCCTGCACTGACGACTGTTGCGAACGGCGCGGAGACCATCGGTCGTGAGGCGGCTCAGATGATGCTCAAGCAAATCAACGGAGAACCAGTTCCAAGCGGTATCAAGTTGATCAAGCCGGAACTGCGGATTCGCGAAAGTGCGCCGCCAATCGGGTGCCGTCTTGGGCCTGTGGTTGGGGTGTGAGTGCTTTGTGAGCACACTGTGGTGAATCTGTGGTTTTATAAGGAAGCGTCACAAATCTACTGATTGTTAAGCTGAATCGCCTAGTCTGATACCCAGTAAAGGTACTGGGAGTGGCGTTATGATTGATGTTGCGGTAGCGCATGAAGAGCGCAAAGACCTCAAGATGTTTGGTTTTTTCACGCTGGCCATGGCCTGCATGGTTCTGTTGGTCGGTTAAATCAAACCTCCGACAACACAGCTTGCGTAACGTGGCTGTGACAACTCTGCCAAACAAATCAAAAGTTTTCCCTAGGTTCCACGCAATTACTGCGCAGAATTCCTAATAAAACGCCTTAAATTATCCTTTTTTTATTGCGAAACCAAAGCATGACTTCGTCGTGCTGGGGTTAGTCGCGTTTACGTATTGGCGCGCAGTCATGGTTAATCTAGAATTAACCATAAGTGACGGAGTATTACCTTAATAACGTAGTTGCGGGGAAATGCTGCGATGGTTGGGCGAACTCCAATTCTATCATTGGCCACCTGTTTGGTGGGTGCCGTTATGGCGCTGACCGCTGCGAATGCGGGCACGAATTCGACAAAACCTGTCGGAGTGTGGCGTGTTTCGGACGCGCTGTCTTCGGCGGCCTGTGTGGTGGAACTGCGCAAAGACCCTACGGACAATGGACATGGCTACGAGTTTGCAGCCTGGGGCTGCGAGCCGCTGCGCGCTGGCCTTCAAGCTGCGACCACATGGCGTTGGAGCCATGACAGCGGCCTCCTCATCATGAATGAGGGTGGTTCAACCATTGCGCAATTTGACCTGGCGGAGCTTGACGGACTGGCCTCTGTTTTCCCTGCTTCCCATTTTCTGGTGATGCGTCCCGAGACCGGCACTGAGCTGGCAGACCTGATCAAGAAGGCGATCACAATTACGGCGCAGAGGTAGGATAAGTCTTCCCGAGAAAAACCAATTGCTATTCGCCGCTTATGTTGGGTAGCCTTTGACGAAAGAATCTGTTGCTCGGGTTATCATCATGTATCGTCGCTTTTTGGCGTCCGCCGTTGTTGCTCTAACTCTTTGTGGAACTGTTGCTTCAGCCTCCGCCTCGCCGTTTTGGCAGCGCGTTGAGAACGAAGTTATTGGCAACGGCGCTGCTGTTTGCAAAGACGATGAAACCACCGGCAACTTCTTTTGCTTTGGCTTGCGCTGCGACAAAGGGGCGGGGACAGAATTTTTCGTCATGCTCGCCGGTGGTTACATTGAACCGGATTCTGACCTCAGCATAGAAGTGGATGGCGTAACCGTGGCGCGGATGCCGTTGACCGTTGTGGAAGAATCCGCTGAATACACTTCACCCTATCTGCCCGACCAACACCTTGATCTGATTGAAAAACTGCGGGAAGGACGCGCGCTTACCGTGACCACCACGGACAGTGTTCAGATGCCGCTGATCGGTGCAGGGCCAGCGCTGGATGAGACACTGGCAGCCTGCCTGCGTTAACGGGGCGAGTGCTCCGACAAGAAAGCCTCGACACGTGAAATGGCTTCTTTAATGTTCTGCGTTGAGTTGGCATAGGACAGCCGCAGATAGCCGTCGCCCAGTACGCCGAAATCTGGTCCGCCGATGGTCGCGACGCCGGCCTCTTCCAGTAGAGCTGAAGCCAAGGCCTTGGATTTCCAGCCGGTTCCCGTGATGTTCGGGAAGGCGTAGAAAGCCCCAAGAGGCGTACGGCATGTTACGCCGGGCAGTTGGTTCAGCAGTTCGGTGATGACCTGTCGCCGTTCATCGAACGCTGCCATCATTGCATCTACTTCATCCTGAGGACCGTTAAGTGCCGCAAGCCCCGCATACTGAGCGGCGGTGTTGACGCAGGACCAGCAGTTGACTGCGATCTTGCGGGCATAGTCTACAAGCGCGTCCGGCCAGACCCCATAGCCCATGCGCCAGCCTGTCATTGCCCAGGTCTTTGACCAGCCGTTGAGGAGGATAAGTCGCTCCCGGATCTGTGGGTACTCGATCAGTGAGGTGTGAGGCAGGCCCTCATAGGTCATGCGCGCGTAGATCTCGTCAGAGAGGATAGCTAGATTGGGATGATTTTCTAAGCCATTGACAAGTTTAGTGATTTCGTCTCTTTGCGTGACGCCGCCTGTGGGATTGGCCGGGGAGTTGAGGATCAGAAGCCGTGTGCGCTCGTTGATTAATGAAAGCGTTTCATCAGCAGAAAAGGCGAAGTCGTTTTCTTCACGGATCGGGACGGGGATAGGTGTTGCGCCAGTATACTCGATCATGCTGCGATAGATGGGAAATCCGGGGTCTGGATAGAGGATCTCGGTGCCCGGTTCTCCGAACATGGTGATGGCCATGAACATGGTAACCTTGCCGCCCGGCACCACGAGGATGTTGTCTGGTGACACGGATGCCCCGTGACGGGCAAAGAGGTCTGCTGCAACGGCTTCGCGCAAGGGCAGAACACCGCCAGCCTGTGTGTAGCCATGGGCCCCGCCGCGCAACGCTTCAACGGCAGCTTCAACAATGTGTTCCGGGGTGCGGAAGTCCGGTTGTCCGATGCCCAGATTGATGATGGAGCGGCCTTGCTGCTGAAGCTCTGTGGCGCGCGCCAGAACGGCAAAGGCGTTCTCGTCCCCCAGTCTGTCGAGTGCTGCTACTGGCTGCATGCTGTAAATCCTCCCGTGTTTTCTGATCTCTAAGACATTTCAGGGGCGTGCGCCAAGTGGGCAAAGGGCTGATCTGTGATTGTTGGGCCGGGATAACTGCATGGCCCCTTTCGTCACACGCATAACCCATTATATTGGGGGCAATACTTGAAGACACTGCGAGGGCTCCTGTTTGGGGCCCTTTTGGGCAGGGGCCCATGGCCTCAGGCCCGTTTCCTAGGAGAATAATAATGTCAGAAGCTGCTGACACCCGCATTCCGGTGACCGTGCTTACAGGTTATCTCGGCGCGGGCAAGACCACCTTGCTCAACCGCATCCTCACTGAAAACCATGGCACCCGCTACGCGGTGATCGTGAATGAGTTTGGTGAGATCGGCATCGACAATGACCTTCTCGTTGAGTCCGACGAAGAAGTGTTTGAGATGAACAACGGCTGCATCTGCTGCACGGTGCGTGGTGACCTGATCCGCACGGTTGAAAACCTGATGAAGCGCAAGGGCTCGTTTGACGCAATCATCGTTGAGACAACCGGCATTGCAGATCCGGCTCCTGTCGCGCAGACCTTCTTCATGGACGAGGACGTGCAGGCTGCCGCCCAGCTTGATGCCGTCGTGGCCGTGGTGGATGCTCGCCATGTGCTGGACCGGCTGAAGGACACCGATGAGGCGGAGGATCAGATTGCTTTTGCAGATGTCATTTTGCTGAACAAGACGGACCTGGTGAATGAAGAGCAGCTGGCCAAGGTCGAGCGCCGGGTTCGCAAGATCAATCCTTATGCAAAGCTGCACAAGACCGAGCGTTGCTCTGTCGAGCTGACCGACGTGCTGAACCGTGGCTCCTTTGATCTGGACCGAATTCTGGAGTTGGAACCAGAGTTCTTGAAGGACAGCCATCACCACGCTCATGACCATGAGTGTGGCCCGGATTGCGACCACGAGCACCACCACCATGACCATGAGTGCGGCCCGGACTGCGATCACGATCATCATCAACACCACCACCACCACCACAATGAAGAAGACACTCACTCTGTGCGTTCCATTTCGCTGCGCGCCGGGGAGCTGAATGCGCAGACGTTCCTGCGCTGGATTGGTGACGTGACGCAGATCGAAGGACCCAAGATCCTGCGTTTGAAAGGCATTCTGGCGTTTAAGGATGACCCGCAGCGCTATGTGGTGCAGGGTGTGCACATGATCATTGAGGGCAACCACCAGCGGGACTGGAAAGAGGACGAGGCGCGCGAAAGCCGGCTTGTGTTCATTGGGCGAGATCTTGATGAAAAGGCTCTTGAAGAGAGCTTCCTCTCTTGCAAGGCATGAGGTGAGATGTGCCTGTAATTGCTCCTGTTGATTTGGAAAGCTTTGTTGTTTCAACGGCTTTCATCGGGGATGTTGCGCTGTTCGCCGCTGGTGACGGTACTGTTTATTTTCAAGGCGGGGCCGAAACCGCCTCCCCGGTTCACAAGGATGGTTTGCTGTGTGCTGCGCTGACGCAGGACGGCAAAGCGCTGGTTACCGGTGGCGGTGATGGCAAGATCTGCCGTGTGACCGCAGATGGCGCTGTGGAACAGCTGACCGAGCGGCCGCGCAAGTGGATAGACATGATTGCCACCGGTCCGCAGGATGCGGTGGCCTTTGCCTCTGGCCGGACGGCGTGGGTGCGCCTCAAGAACGGTGAGGAGAAGGAGTTCGTCCACCAACGTGCGGTGGGCGGATTGGCCTTTGCACCGAAGGGCATGCGGTTGGCCACGGCCCGCTATGATGGCGTTACGCTGTGGTGGGTGAACGCACAAGGTGATCCGCAAGAGCTGTTCTGGAAGGGGGCGCATAGCGGGGTTTGCTATTCGCCGGATGGCAAGTACATCGTAACCACCATGCAAGAGAACGCCCTGCACGGGTGGCGGCTTAGTGATAATCAGGATATGCGCATGAGCGGATATCCGAATAAGATCAAAAGCATAAGTTGGTCCGCCAAGACAAAATACCTGGCGTCTTCCGGTGCGTCTGCTGCGATCCTGTGGCCGTTTACGGGCAAGAATGGCCCAATGGGTCAGCAGCCTTTGCAGCTTGGCGCGCGAGCGGACACGGCGGTGTCGGTGGTGTGTTGCCATCCCAAGGAAGACATGCTGGCGATTGGCTACAAGGACGGCATGGTGCTGGCGGTCCGGTTTTCTGATGGCGCGGAAGTGTTGCTCCGCCGCCCCGGCCAAGGGGCAATTTCGGCGCTGAGCTGGGACAAGGCAGGTCTGCGTCTGGCATTTGGCACGGAAGAGGGCGCTGCCGGGGTCATCACGATCAACGACTAGTGCCAGAACATTCTGGCGAAGGGGGATAGATGGGGATAGCTCGAACAATGGCACTTGCGGTGGCGTTGTTCAGCGCGACCGCTACCTCCCAATTGCCAGAATTTTCTCAGCAATACCGCCAGCGTTTGGGTGGCGCGATCGATGCGTTGGAACGAATAAAACTGTCATTTTATGAAGATGCCAACGCATTTGGGATGACGGTTCAAGCAGCCTTGGCGCAGATGCGCGAAAACGGCGATGCGTTTGTGGTGGCGCGGGCGCAGAGCATGGAGCAGGCCTTTGACCGGCTCGAGAGCCTGAAAGCACAACAGGCGGCCATGCAGGAAGCTGGGAGCTTGCAACGCATTCTGGTTTTGGTCCGTTCCCACGATCCCGAGTTATCCTCCTCGGCCTGGTCTGATTTCGAGCCGGCTATCCCCGTCACTCAAGAAGCGCTTATCATTGGTGGTTTTGGATTTCTCATAGGCTATAGCCTGTTTTATGGCGGCGTTGGCCTTGGCAAGGCAGGCCGCAAACGCTTGAAGCGCCGCAAGGTGAAACAGGCGGCGTGAGTTTAAGCACCGGGCGGAGCAGCCGCGAAAGTTGGAACGAGTATGTTGGAAACAGTTGCATCAATGCATGGGATGGTGACGGCCCCCCACAAACTGGCGTCGGAAGCGGGCAGTGAAGTCTTGAAGGCTGGAGGCACGGCACTGGATGCCATGATTGCCGCCGCTTCCACCATTGCTGTTGTCTACCCGCATATGAACCACCTTGGAGGGGACGGGTTCTGGCTGATTGCCGAGCCGGGCCGCCCGCCGAAGATCATCGAGGCATGCGGTGCTGCAGGTAGCCGGGCAACCATTGCAGCCTACAACGCCAAGGGCTATGGCGAGATACCGGCGCGTGGCCCCCATGCCGCCCTTACCGTTGCGGGCGCTGTAGGCGGTTGGCAGCTGGCGCATGAAATCGCGGCTGAACTGGGCGGCGGGTTGCCGCTGCGCGATCTGCTGGCCTTTGCCATTGATCACGCCAAGTCCGGCTATGCGGTTTCCAAATCTCAAGCGGCGCTGACCCGAGAAAAGCTTGGAGAGCTTAAAGATCAGCCCGGTTTTGCCGATGTGTTCCTGGAGGACGGCAAGCCGCCTGAAGTGGGTTCCTTGCAGAAACAGCGGCAACTGGCGCAGACGCTGGACTATCTGGCCAACAGTGGATTGCATGAGTTCTACAAAGGAGACGTTGGACAGGCTATCGCGGCGGACCTCGAGAAAATTGGATCGCCCGTGGTGCATGACGACCTGCGCAGCTATGAGGCGCGTCTGAAGAGCCCGCTTTCTCTGAAGACAAAAGACGGCACGCTGTTTAACGCGCCGCCGCCCACGCAGGGATTGGCTTCGCTTTTGATCCTGGGCCTTTATGAGCGCATGAATGTGGATCGTCTGGAGAGCCCGGAGTATTTTCATGCCTTGATCGAGGCGACAAAACGGGCCTTCATTGTGCGTGATGAACACATAGCGGATCCGTGGATAATGTCTGCTGATCCGAAGGACTACCTCAAGCCGGAGTGGCTGGACAAAACGGCCTTCGAGATTGACCGCAAACGCGCGTTGCACTGGCCACATGAAGCGGGGGCGGGAGATACGGTCTGGCTTGGGGCGATGGATGCCAAGGGGCGCAGTGTCTCCTACATCCAGTCTGTGTTCTGGGAGTTCGGGTCTGGCTGCGTGCTGCCGCAAACGGGCATCCTCTGGCAAAACAGGGGGGCGAGCTTCAGCCTTCATCCGGAAGCGCTGCGGGCGTTGAAACCGGGTCGCTTGCCATTCCACACGCTGAACCCGGCCATGGCCCGGCTTGATGACGGCCGAACGCTTGTTTATGGCACCATGGGCGGCGACGGCCAGCCGCAAACGCAAGCTGCTATCTTTACCCGCGCGATCCACGGCAAAATGGATCCGGCTGAGGCGCTGGACGCACCCCGTTGGTTGTTGGGGCGCACCTGGGGCTCGGATGTGACCTCGGTAAGAGTTGAAAAGCGGTTTGATGAAGATGTTCTGCTTGCGCTGCGGCGTTTGGGGCATGACATTGAAATTCTTGAAGAGCCGTATTCTGACGTGATGGGACATGCGGGCTTGATCCTGCGTGGGGCCAATGGTGAGATGCGGGGCGCACATGACCCGCGGTCTGACGGCGCCGCAGTTGCAGCCTGAGGCGAAAGCCCAGGGGACACTTGGAGATTGGAATGGACTCGATTACCCGCATTCGTTGCTTCTTGAAGGTTGTCGAAAAGGGAGGCTTCTCTTCGGCAGCGCGTGACATGGGGCGGTCGAAAGCGCTGGTTTCCAAGTACGTTGGTGAGCTGGAAGATGAACTGGGTGCCCGCCTTTTGAACCGCACAACGCGCCAGATTTCTCTGACCGAAGTGGGGCAGGCCTACTACCGCGAGGCGGGCGAGTTATTGCAGCGGTTTGATGACCTGAAGAACTCCATTCAGCAGGACCATCAAGAGGCGCGTGGCTTGCTGCGCGTATCTGCCCCGCGCTCCATGGGTGACTTTCTGGTGACGCAAGCGATGATCGACTTCCTTGCTGAACACCCGGAGGTTCGCGTGGAGCTGCATCTGGATGACCGCTTCGTGGACATCGTGGAAGAGGGCTTTGATGTTGCCATTCGCGTGACGGAGCTGACAGATTCCAGTCTGATCGCCCGTAAGGTGCGTGACTTCAAGACAGTGGTGTGTGTGCGTCCTGACCTTTTGGAAAGGTATGGCGAGCCGCAGCACCCCTCTGAGCTTGCCAAGGTGCCATGTGTCATCGACACCAACTACCGCAACAAGTCAAACTGGGGCTTTGAGGGGCCGGACGGGAAACTGTCAGTTGCGGTGAAAGGGCCGATCGAGGTGAACAGCGCCGTGACTGCCCGTCAAGCAGCGCTGGCGGGGCTTGGGTTCTTGCGCACGCCGGAGCTGTTCGTTGGCAAGCAGCTGCAGACTGGGGAACTTGTTCCGGTGCTTGAAGACTACCTGCGCGGCGATCTGGGCATCTACGCGGTGTATCCGCACCGACGTCACCTTTCCGGCAAAGTGCGGGCCTTCGTGGATTATCTGGTGAAGTGGTTCAAGGACTACGACAAGAAAAATGCTCCCCAACCGGTAGCGGCTGAGGAGCAGACCACGGCGTGATGCCGGAGGTTAGCCAGCTGCGTTCAAGCGCTCCAGTGCGATCTCATCCGCAACAACGCTGGTTGGGCGCTGTTCCTCATCGGCGCGATTGAAGATGGCTGTCAACGTGTCGCCAATGGCAAGCGTCTTGGCACGGACCTCGGTATCGTCGTCCCCGGCTTTGGCGATTGCAACGGAAATGACACCGCCTGCATTGATGACGTAGTCGGGCGCGTAGAGCACCCCACGGTCCATGAGCGCGATGCCATCAGTCGGTGTCTTGAGCTGGTTGTTGGCCGCGCCAGCGATGACGGTCGCCTTGAGCTCCGGAATGGTGAGCACGTTGAGCGTGGCACCTAATGCGCAGGGTGCATACACATCTGCGTCAGCGGAATGGGCATGGCGCGGGTCGATGGGGGTTGCGCCAAACTCAGCAACAGCGCGCTCCACATTGGGTTTGTGAATGTCGGAGACAATGAGCTGGGCACCGTGGGCATGCAGGTGGCGGCACAGACCGTAGCCGACGTTGCCAAGGCCCTGAACAGAGACGCGCAGACCTTTGAGACTGTCGGTTTTCAGCTGGTGCCGGACCGCCGCTTGAAGGCCGACGAAAACACCAAGAGCGGTGTAAGGGGAGGGATCGCCAAGGCCTCTTGCCTTGGTGCCGCGGGCATGGTCTGTCTCGGCGGCGATGATTTCCATGTCGCTTGCTGTAATGCCCACATCTTCAGCGGTGATGTAACCACCTGCAAGGCGGTCGACATGCTTGCCAAACGCGCTGAGCAGTTCCGGCGTTTTTTGCGTCTTTGGATCTGCGATGATGACCGACTTGCCGCCCCCCAGCGGCAGACCGGCAAGCGCGTTCTTATACGTCATGCCTTTGGAAAGGCGGAGCGCATCGGTCAGGGCTTCACGGTTCGAATGATACCCCCACATGCGGCAGCCTCCCAGTGCCGGGCCGAGGCGGGTGTCGTGAACAGCGATGATGGCGCGCAGGCCTGAGGCGGCATCATGCGCGAAAACCACCTGCTCATGGCCGGAAAACTCCGGGTGATCAAAGGTGGTTGATGACTCGTCCAGTGTTACAGATTGTGCCAAAGGGGCGTTCATTTTTTCCTCCCGAAAATGAACTGGAATGCTATGTGAGAATGGTAATGCAAGCGACTAGCAAAATTCGGTCGAATTTCCGCTTTGTTTAGATTTGGTCGAATAAAAGATTCCCGTGTTTACGCGTAAGGGGAATTATATATCTTCCTGTTTGCGAGAAGACGCGTCTTGTTCTTGCCGCGTTTTTGAGTGAGTAATGTTGTAACGAAAATACTTGGGGCAACGGTACCGTGAACTCACTGCTGCGATGGGCACTGCCCGCGCTTGTTTCCTCCTGTTTGGTGGCGCCGGGGGTGGCTCTGGCGCACCCGCACGTGTTTGTGCAGGCCAAATCCGAACTCGTGTTTGACGATGCGGGCTATCTGACGGCAATCAATCACAAATGGCTCTTTGATGACCTCTACACAGCCTTTGCCATTCAAGGGCTTGATGCCAATGGCGATGGCAAACTGGACCAGGATGAACTGAGCGAACTTGCTTCGGTCAATGTGCAGGGTCTGGAAGAGTTTGGTTACTTCACGTTTGGCGATGACACCAAGGTGGAGATGGACTTTGTGCAGCCGCATTCGGAATGGATGCGCATGCAAACAGAGGCCTTTGACACCTATTGGCTGATCTCCGAGGAAGAAAAGCGGGCGATTGCCGAAGACATTGCCGCCGGGCGCGATGTGCAGGTGCCGGACACGGTTTCCATGGTGGAGTTGAATTTCACACTGCCCCTGAAAGAGCCCCTGTCCTCCGAAAACGTGCTGACGATTGATGTGTATGATCCGACATACTACGTCGACTACCAATGGGCGCCGGGCACTGCGGTGACACTGAAGAACGCTCCGGGCGCATGTGATGTGGAGCTGGTGCATCCACCTGAGCTGGACATGGCGGCGGCGGCCCAACTGGCTGCCATCGGCGCGGATGTGCGAAACGTTCCGCCGGAGCTGCGCAGCCTGACGGAAACGCTGGTGAACCAGGTGATCGTTACCTGTGGTGATGCCGCAGCGGCGGTGGCTGAAGCGCCAAAGACCGCGACCGAGCTGCTTGACGGACAGGAGGCGATCTCCTCCATGATGTCCGGCAGCCCTTCCGTTTCTCTCACCGAACTTGCAGCGGAGGCTGAGGCGGCCACGCCCACAGCCCCTTCCGAGGCCAACGTTGATGCGGCTGTAGCGGATGGCACAGCGCCGGGTGTCAATGGCCACGGCACTGGGTTGTGGTCACAGGCCATGGGGGCGATTGCCCATTGGCAGAACGTTTTTTATCGCGAGCTTACAAGCTACCTGCGTCAGTTCCGGTCTTCACCTGAGGCGGGCTTGTGGCTGATGCTGATCAGCTTTGCCTATGGCGTGTTCCATGCAGCAGGCCCCGGGCATGGCAAGGCCATCATCTCTTCTTATGTGGTGGCGGATGAGCAGACGTTGAAGAAGGGCATCATCCTGTCGTTCCTTTCTTCCATGGCGCAGGCCGTTACCGCGATTGTGCTGGTGGGCGGCGCAGGTGTCGCCTTGAGCCTGACCAGTATCGCCATGACGCAAACCACCAGATGGTTCGAAGTTGGCTCATACGCGCTGGTGTTTGGTCTGGGCCTATGGATGGTGTGGACCCGCATCTTGCGCCCCTTGATCCCTGCGGATGTCCGCCAGGCCCTGACAGAGACGAGCTGCGGTTGCGGCCAGTTTGAAACCAAAGACTTCGACTACGAGGAATACCGCCGTAGCCATGCCAAGCCGGCGCAGGCCACCACGGCCACCAAGGAGCTGGAACTGGAAGGTGCGGAACAGTCTCATGCTGCCCCTGACCATGGGCACACCCATCACCATGGGCAAGGCCATAGCCATGATCACAAGCCTCACAGTTGTGGGCATGAGCACCACCACCATGATCATCATCATGCACATCATCACCACGATCACGGTGATGACTGTTGCGGCCATTCCCATGCGGCGGATCCTTCCGAGTTGAAAGACGTGAAGCTGAACATTTGGAGTGCCTGGTCCATTATCGTAGCCATCGGGCTGCGCCCATGCACCGGTGCCTTGATCGTGCTGGCCTTTGCGCTGTCACAAGGCATGATCTGGGCTGGTATTGCTTCCACGCTTGTAATGGGTGTGGGGACCGGCATTACCGTTGCTGTGATCGCCAGCCTCGCGGTACTTGCAAGAGATACGGCCTATCGGATCTGGGGCAGCTCTTCGCGTTCCGGCGCGGTGGTGCGACGCAGTTTCGAGGTGGCTGGTTCGCTGTTTGTCTGCGGTATTGGCGGGGCATTGTTCTTTGCAAGCGTGGGGTGGTATTGACGCCGGTTGGCCGGCCCGTACTCTGAAGTACTCATTGTTTCAGGGGCGCTTTGCAGAATCATCAAAACATGGAGCCGCGTAGATTTCTGCGCGGCTTTATTTTTTGCCCTAGTAAAATGGAATGAGCAGAAGCGACGATCAACTTGATGCGAAAACTATAACTCGGAACAATTCATAGATGAAACGCTAAGAAAACCGAGAAAAACTAGGATTAATATATCAGATAAGGGGCTGGGTTGTGTTTGTCATTTTGTTTTGACTTTTCCACGCCGCCTGAGGTTGGTCGATTTTTGCCCTTGCTTTAGCCGGATCACTGTTTAGGTCTTCCGTGTGGCTGGGTCATCTATCTGAAATATATCATATTTTTACCGTAGTGGAATGTTTTTGATAGTTGCGCGAAGTAGGGTGAAGACGATCATATTGTTAGGCTTTTCATTTTGCTGATTGAAACAATAATAACGAAAAATCGAATTTATCATTTCAATAATTACAATTGATGCCGTAGCGTTAACTATTGTCTTCCTCCTGCGTAGCCTATAAATATCAATTAGTTATGATACTTTAATGCGACCAAAGTTGGGTGGGGGAAGTGCGCCCGGATGAGTAATTAATTTGGCCAATGGGGATTGGTTTTCCTTGTGCCGCCCTGCATCATGGGGTTTATAAGGAAAATGACATAGTGCCTAACCGGGTCGCTTGAGGGAGGTGGGCACGCGTCAACTATCGAACGAACTGTTTGATTGACTTCGTGGGAGGAGTATTTATGGACCGCCGTAGTTTTCTTAAAAATGCAGGTCTTGCCGCCGGTGCAACCGCTGGTGCTGCTACACTAGCCGCTCCAGCACTTGCACAGGACAAGCGTGAGCTGACCATGGTCACCACCTGGCCAAAGAACTTTCCAGGTCTGGGAACCGGGGCACAGCGCGTGGCTGACCGCATCACCGCCGCATCCGACGGCCGCCTTACCGTAAAGCTGTTTGCAGCTGGTGAGTTGGTTCCGGCATTCGAGAGCTTTGACGCCGTTTCCAGTGGCACTGCCGACATGTATCACGGCGCCGACTACTACTGGCAAGGCAAGCACAAGGCTTTCAATTTCTTCACTGCCGTTCCTATGGGACTGACAGCGAACGAACTGGATGCCTGGATCAACATTGGCGATGGTCAGGCTCTGTGGGATGAGCTTGCTGGTCGCTTCAATGTGAAGCCATTCATGGCAGGCAACACCGGCCTCCAGATGGGCGGCTGGTTCAACAAGGAAATCAACACACTGGAAGACCTGAAGGGTCTGAAGATGCGTATGCCGGGTCTTGGAGGCGAAGTGCTTCGTCGTCTGGGTGCCACTGCTGTTGCATTGCCAGGTGGTGAAATCTTCCCAGCGCTTCAGTCTGGTGCGATTGACGCAACCGAATGGGTGGGTCCATGGAACGATCTGGCATTCGGCTTCTACAAGATTGCCAAGTTCTACTACTACCCAGGCTTCCACGAGCCAGGCTCTGGTTTGTCCTGCGGCATCAACGGCGATGTCTGGAACAGCTTCTCTGAAGCAGATCAGGCACTGGTACGCGATGCGTGTCTTGCAGAGAACAACTACATGTTCTCCGAGTTCAACTACAACAACGGTGCGGCTCTCGACACGCTCATCAACAAGCACAACGTGCAGCTCAAGCAGTTTACACCAGAAGTGTTTGACGCCATTGCCGGTGTCTGTGAAGAAGTGGTTGCTGAAGTGGCTAAGGAAGATGAGCTGTCTCAGCGCATTTACGACAGCTACATCAAGGCCCGCAAGGACATTGGTGGCTGGGTGAAGATCTCTGAAGGTTCTTACCTTGATGCCCGCGAGCGCGTGACTGGCTAGTTCCTTCAGCTTCTGTTGAATTTGAGGCTTCCCGCCGCAGGGTGGGGAGCCTTGTCCTCCAGGGGGGAGGCCCTAACAATTCACGAGTTGTCCGGGGGCACGTTCGGGGACGGGTCGGACGCATTCCATGGGCAGCGGCTAACAAGAGGCGGAAATGCGCGCCCTACTCAATATAATTACCTCATTAAATAGTGGCATTGGCCGGGCAAGCGCCTGGCTGACCTTGGGTATTGTGCTGGTCCAGTTCACCGTTGTGGTGATGCGGTATGTGTTTGGCATCGGCTCCATCTGGATGCAGGAATCCATTACTTACATGCACGGCTTCATGTTCATGCTGGCTGCGGCCTACACCTTGAGCGTGGATGGCCATGTGCGGGTGGACATCTTTTATCGCGAGGCCGACCCGCGCAAGAAGGCGTGGGTGGACCTGCTCGGGTCGCTGTTTCTGTTGTTGCCGGTGTGCGCAACGATCATCTTTGTTTCTTGGGACTATGTTGCTGCATCCTGGGCGATCCTTGAAGGCTCGCAGGAAACCTCCGGAATTCAAGGGCGCTATCTCTTGAAGAGCGCCATCATTGCGTTTGCGGTGATGATGGGGTTGCAGGGTATTGCAATTATCTGCCGATCTTTACTGGCCATTGGAGGCGACAAGGTCGCGCTCAAGAGTTTCAAGAGTGTGGGAGTGGAATAAAACATAATGGACGGTTTGCTGCACACTCTTGATATTTTCATGTTTGCTGCCGCCTGTATCTTGCTCATGGCGGGTTTTCCGGTCGCGTTCACGCTAGCCGGTGTTGCACTGGTATTTGGCCTGATCGGCACCATGTTCGGCGGTTCGATGACGCTTGGTGCCATTCCGAGCCGCATCTTCGGCACGATGACCAATGAAACGCTGATCGCGGTTCCCCTGTTCATTTTCATGGGCGTGATGCTGGAGCGGTCTAAGGTTGCGGAAGAACTGCTGGAGACCATGGGGCGTTTGTTTGGCCGCATGCCGGGTGGTCTTGGTATTGCAGTGTCGGTGGTGGGCGCGTTGCTTGCCGCTTCCACCGGTATCGTTGGCGCGACCGTGGTAACGATGGGGCTTTTGTCGCTGCCTACCATGTTGCGCAACGGCTACAGCCCGCGTCTTGCCTGTGGGTCCATTGCGGCTTCAGGCACCTTGGGGCAGATCATCCCGCCTTCAATCGTGCTTGTTTTTCTGGCTGATCAGCTTTCCAACGCCTATCAGACCGCGCAGCGCGAAATGGGCAACTGGTCTCCGGAACCCTTTTCCGTGGGTGACCTGTTCGCAGGGGCGCTCTTGCCGGGTCTTGCGCTCGTGGGCCTTTACATCACCTACCAGCTTTTTGTTGCGTTTACCCAGCCGCACAAGTCACCGCCTATGAAGGTGGATGCGGACAATGCGCCGTCACTCAGTCAGGTTCTGCACGCCCTGATCCCGCCGATCGGCCTGATCGTTGCCGTGCTCGGCTCTATTCTGGCGGGTATCGCCACGCCGACCGAAGCCGCAGCGGTGGGCGCTATCGGTTCAATTCTGCTCGCCGGGTATCGTTTGCACGAGGAAAAGCCATGGCCAATTTATGCTGCCGTTCTGGCACTGATTGCGCTGCTCGTCTTGACGAGCACAATGGACCTTCGCATTGCCCGGAACCAGATTCCGACGACTGACATGGTGGGCATCGTGGTGGCAGGCATTTTGACGGCGACGCTGACCTTCGGCGTGGTCGTCTCCCTTGCACGCGTGCTTCGGGACAAGGTTCTGGTCCCCGTCATGCAATCCACCACGCAGATTACCTGCATGGTTTTTGTCATCCTGATTGGTGCCACTTTCTTCTCCCTGATCTTCCGTGATCTTGGCGGTGAGGAAATGGTGCACGAGCTGCTCACGGGCATTCCAGGGGGCTCACTGGGGGCGATCATCGCTGTCATGCTGATGATGTTTGTTCTTGGCTTCTTCCTGGACTTTCTTGAAATTGTGTTCGTGGTGGTGCCGCTTGTGGCGCCGGTGCTGTTGCAGTTGCCAATGCCAAACGGCGATCCCATGAGCCCTGCATGGCTTGGGGTGATGATGGCTGTGAACCTGCAGACGTCGTTTTTGACGCCGCCGTTCGGGTTTGCGTTGTTTTATCTGCGCGGTGTGGCTCCGGCGACGGTGAAGACCTCGGACATCTATTGGGGTATCATCCCATTCGTGTTCATTCAGATCCTGATGCTGGTTCTGCTGTGGTTTGTGCCTGCGATTGCCACGTGGTTGCCACAGGTTATCTATGGGTAGCGCGAGCCGCCGAAATACCTGAGAAAAGGCGTGGGGGTAGCTCCGCGCCTTTTTCATATCTGCCCTAAGCCGATAATGCGCGAGGGCTTGTGCTTCCAGAGGAGGCCTTGTGATGATTACACCGATATATGCTGCAATACTGGCCCTGTTTTATGTGTGGCTTTCCATGCGCGTCATTCAAATGCGCCAGAAGGCGCGGGTATCTCTGGGGGAGGGCAACAGCAAGCAGCTTCTAAGGCGGCTGCGCATTCACGGGAATTTCGCGGAATACGTGCCCTTTGCGTTGCTTTTGATCTTGCTGGTGGAGTTGAGCGAGATGCCAGATTGGAACGTTCATGCGCTGGGCGGATTGCTGATCGTGTCCCGAACGCTGCATTTCATCGGCTTGAGCCGGGAGAAAGACGTTAATGCCTTTCGTGTGCTTGGAATGGTGGGCACATTTACAGTGCTTTTGCTTGGCGCATTGGCTTGTCTGGTGCCCGATTTCTTCTGATCAGTGCGGACAAAAGAAAAGGGCCCCGAAAAAACGGGGCCCAGCTTGGTTGGGAGACTTGGAGGTCTGTTCTTGATTGCCTCTACATGCCCTGTTGCAGCAGGACAGAGAGTTGTTTGGCTTCATGCCTCACCTCGGTAACGGAAGCCGAGGCACCAGAAGCTGGGTTGAAGCTGAAAGGCCGATCCTGCTTTTGGGAGGACGGGGAATGCGCAGTGCTTTCGACCTTCAGCTCGTATTTGGCGTTATGGACAGGCAACTCTGGGGTGGCGGTGCCTGCTTTCGCAACAACTAGCCCGGCAGTGAGGAGCAGTGCACAACCGATCAGGGGAGAACCGAGTGTGCGGACAGCAGAGGGGAGAGCTGTTTTGAAGAGCGGGATGCTGGACCGTCTCATTGTTCGCTCCTTTCTGCTGGGCTATGAGAACCATAATAAGAAAACCGCAGGCATCTGCTGTGATCCGTGTCACGATAAATCCGGTTTTTATTTTAGGGATTGATCTGAAACGAAGTCTTCACGCGCAGGTGATTTGAAGCGCTGCGTATATGGGGTGTGTTTACTTGCTTTTTAAGAGGGTGAGTAGCTTCTATTATGTATGACAGGCATGATGGACGTGCATAGATCAGCTAGGTGATCCATCGCACATCTGCGGTAAGCATGTATCCTGAACCGTAAACGGTGCGAATGAGTGCGCCGGTGTCACTGCTGTTGAGTTTTTTTCGGATGCGGGAGATGCGGACGTCGATAGAGCGGTCCATGCTTTCATCGTTGCCGCCGTATTCCAGCAGTTGATCCCGGGAAAGGACCCGGCGGGGAGCGGAGAGCAGCGCCTGCAGGAGAACGGACTCACCGGTGGAGAGAAAGCTCTCTTCGCCCTGCGGGGTGCGGAGCAGGTGGGAGTCTGGCTCAAACTGCCAGCCTGCAAATTGCGCCCGGCGTTTGCCAGCCTCCGTTTTGGGCGCGGTCGGGGTTGCGCGGCGCAGCAAGGACCGGGCTCTGGCGACAATCTCCCGTGGGTCGAAAGGCTTGCACACATAGTCATCTGCGCCGAGTTCCAGGCCTATGACGCGGTCAGACGCATGGGTGCGGGCAGACAGGACGAGGATCGGGACAGAGGTCTTTTCGCGGATGCGCTCGATCAGCGCCATGCCATCAATATCGGGCAGACCCAGGTCAATGATGAGCATTGCCGGGGGGGTGTCCGCAATGGCGTTGTAAGCCTCATGCCCCGCATGGAAGATGGCCGTCTGGAACCCATAGGATTGCAAGGTGTCGCTGAGAAGGGCGCAAATCTCTACCTCGTCATCCACCAGGTAGACGAGCGGCTGGCCCCTTGAGAGCTGGCGGGTCTTTGCGGCGTCTTCGGCCATCATGACAGGATCTCCAAAAGGGCTGAGCTCAAAGTGGCCTCATCAAAAGGCTTTCTCAAAATTCTGAGGTTGCGGGGAATTTTTACTGGTGTTTCAGTATTGTACCCGGTCATCAGTATGATTCCTATGCCTGACTTCTCGTTGGCTATCTGGTTAGCCAGTTCAATTCCGTTCAAGCCTTCGGGCATGATGATATCGGAAAGAAGGCCGCGCACTTCTGGAAGGGTGCGCACCAGTTCCAAGGCATCCCGGCCATCTTCTGCAAGGATCGCAGAAAAACCGAGGGCTGAGACTTGCTCGGTGAGAATGGCGGCGAGATCCGGCTCGTCCTCCACGATGATGATAAGCTCGCCATGCCCCACACGCCGGGCTGTCGTGCCGGTGGGCCGGGGGAGCGGTTGGTCGGTGGTCTTGGCAAGAAGGGGCAACAGGATCTGGACGCGGGCGCCGCTGCGATCCTCCCGGTTGCTGATGCGAACAGTGCCGCCTGCCTGTTTTGCAAAGCCATAGACCATGGAGAGCCCAAGGCCGCTGGAGTTGCCGAAGGTCTTGGTGGTGAAAAACGGCTCGAAGGCCTGCTTCAGCGCGCCGTCGGAAAGGCCCGCGCCTTCATCCAGAACCTCCAGCTCCGCATAGTCGCCGGCGGGGAGGTTGAGGACTTTCGCTGTTTCGCCGCTCAGATTAACCGCGCTTAAGGTGACCGTCAGCGCTCCGCCGCCGGGCATGGCATCCCGTGCGTTGAGGGCCAAGTTGACCACAGCGTTGTCGAAGAGTGTCGGGTCGACAGCAGCCATCAGCGGCTCAGAAGGCAGGTTGAACTGCACCTTGATGCCTTTGGGCAGAGAGCCCTCTACCAGTTGTTGAGCGTGCTGCAAGGCCCTGCACAGCTGCGTGGGTTGATGTTCTTGGGAACCGCCGCGGGCGAAGGCAAGCAAGCGCTTGGTGAGGTCGGCCCCCCGGTTGGCCGCTTGCAGGATGGGCCGTGTATAGCGCTCGACCTCGTCATGGGCCAACGGACCTTGCGCCGCCTTGCGGTTCAAACTGAGGCCGTTGCCGATGATGATGGAAAGCAGATTGTTGAAGTCATGAGAGAGCCCGCCCGTAAGCTGGCCAACGGCTTCCATGCGCTGGGATTGCAACAGCCGGTTTTCGCTTTCCTTTTGTTCTGAAGCATCAATGGACAGCACAAAACAGCCCAGGCAACGGCCATCCGCTGTGCGGTCCGGCACCAAGGTGGAGCGCATGGTGATATGCTCGCCCTTGCGGTTGGTGCGGGCGTACTCGAAGTTGACCACCTGACCGGACAGGGCCTTTTCGATGATCGGGCCCATGCGGGCAAAAAGATCGGTACCAACGACAGTTTCGACGGACTTGCCCATGATTGAAGCGGGGGTGTGGTCAAACCACACGGCGTAGGGGGCGTTGGCGAAGCGGTAAACCGGTCCGGGCGCGATGTAACAAACCAGCGCGGGGATGTTGTCTGTGACGAGGCGCAGCCAGTCCTCACTCTGCTGCAAGGCGCGGGTGCGCTCTTGAACGGTGCGTTCCAGTTGCTGCTGGTGCTGTCGTTCGCGCGTGACGTCGGTGTAGGTGGTGACGAACCCACCATTAGGAAGCGGGCCGCCCCGAATCGAAATGATCTGCCCGCTGGGGCGTTTGCGTTCAAACGCATGGGGCTCGAACCGGGCAGCTCGTTCGACACGCCGCGAGATTTGCGCTTCGATATCGCCGTCACCGTATTCGCCTCTCTCCGCATTTACCCTTAGGAATTCAGAGAGATGCGTTCCTCTTGCTTGAAGCCTGTCGGGGAAGTCCAGCATCTCGAAGAGGATGCTGTTTGCGGCCACGAGGCGCAGATCTGCATCAAACACACTGAAACCCTGGTTGATGTGGTCCAGAGATGCCTGAAGCAGGTCTAACTGCGAGACTTCCGTTGTGCAGTCGCTCACTCTTCTAGAATTCGTCATACGTTAGTCTACCGGCGGATGAATTAAGTTATTGCATTCTTTGGTTGTTGCGGTGCAGCTGAAACAATTCGTAATAATCTTCTCATATTGGCGAAATGAAAGACTACTAGCCTTTATGCTAAACATTTGATCGGAGGCCACTTTGCAAGAGGGAGACTTGCAAAAAACGCCAATGGGCGGCGGCTTCCCTAGAGGATTAGAAGAACTGAAAAGCTGGCAAACAGCTGAAGCATTCTGGGAGGAACGATGGCTGAGCCGCCTGTCAATGGTGGGGACACCTTTCCGAAGATCTTGTTCTACAACGCCCGCGTGTATGGCCAACGCCCTGCCGTGCGTGAGAAGGACTTCGGCATCTGGCAAACCTGGACTTGGGCTGATGTGCTGGAGGAAGTGCGCGCCCTGTCCTTAGGGTTGAAGCAATTGGGCTGCGTTGCGGGCGACAAGGTTGCCGTGATCGGCGCCAACCGGCCGCAGCTCTATTGGTCCATGGTGGCCGTGCAGGCCCTGGGAGGGGTGCCTGTTCCGCTTTATGCGGACTCGATCGCTGAAGAGATGGCGTATGTGCTCAACCACGCTGAGGCCAGATTTGCCGTCGTCGAGGATCAGGAACAGGTCGACAAGGTTCTGGAAATCTCCGGCGAACTGAACCAGATGGAGCACATCCTCTACGATGATCCAAAGGGCCTGCGTGACTATGACCGCAAACGCCTGAGTTCCATCAAGCATGTTCAAGAAATCGGCGCTCAGATGCTGGCAGCAGACCCGCTGCTGGAACAAAGGTGGCGTGAGGAGGCAGAACAGGTCGCTGGCGGGGATGTGGGCGTCATGCTTTACACCTCCGGGACCACCGGTCGCCCGAAGGGCGTGATGCTGACCTATGACAATCTCATCATTTCCGCGCGGAATGCCAACGAGTTCGACCATCTGGACCATACTGAAGATGTGCTGGCGTATCTGCCGATGGCATGGGTAGGCGACCACGTGTTCTCGTTGGCGCAGGCTTATTGTGCTGGCTATTGCGTGAACTGTCCGGAAAGCATGGAAACCGTGCTGACGGACCGCAAGGAAATCTCACCGACATACTTCTTCGCGCCACCTCGCGTTTTTGAGGGGCTTTTGACCCACGTGATGGTGCGCATGGAAGATGCCAGCAAGACCAAGAAAAAGATGTTCGAGTACTTCCTTGGCGTTGCAAACCGGGTGGGTGAAGACATCTTGAACGGCGAGAAGGTGAGCTTAAAGGATCGCCTGCTTTATGTGCTGGGTGAGTTCTTCGTCTATGGGCCGCTGAAGAACCAGATGGGCTTTTCGCGCATCAAGGTGGCTTACACGGCCGGTGAGGCGATTGGGCCGGAGATCTTCAAGTTCTACCGTTCCATGGGCCTTAATCTGAAGCAGCTTTACGGCCAGACGGAATCGTCTGTTTACATCACCAGCCAGCCGGATGGGGAGATCTATCCGGACACGGTGGGCGTGCCGTTCAAGGATGTGGAGATCAAGATCGCCGAAAATGGCGAGGTGCTTTACCGGTCGCCGGGCTCGTTCAAGGCGTACTTCAAGAATGAGGAAGCAACCGCCAGCACAAAGGATGCCGAGGGCTGGGTGAAGACCGGGGACGCGGGCATCTTTCTTGAGAACGGTCACCTGAAGATCATCGACCGTGCGAAGGATGTTGGCAAACTGACCAATGGGGCGATGTTTGCGCCCAAGTACCTGGAGAACAAGCTCAAGTTTTTCCCAAACATCAAGGAAGCGGTGGCCTTTGGTCATGAGCGCGACTTCGTGTGTGCGTTCATCAACATCGACCTGATTGCCGTTGGCAACTGGGCGGAGCGCAACAACATTGCCTATGCCTCCTATCAGGAGCTGGCCGCCCACCCCAAGGTCTATGACATGATCAAGGAGAATGTGGAGCAGGTGAACCGGGATTTGGCGAAAGAGCCCATGATGGCCGGATCGCAGATCTCCCGTTTCCTTGTGCTGCACAAAGAGCTGGATGCGGACGATGGCGAACTGACCCGGACACAGAAAGTGCGCCGCACTTTCATCGCTGACCGCTATGCGCCGCTTATCGAAGCGTTCTACGACGGCTCCACTCACAAGCACGTGGTGACGGAAATGAGCTTTGAAGACGGCCGCAAAGGCACGATCAAGGCGGATGTGGAGATCCGGGATCTGGCCGTTTATCCGCCAGAGGGCGCTGGAGCCTATCAGGAGGCAGCAGAATGAACATGCTCGTAACACCTGAAACACGTTCCAACGCGGCGACCACGGCAAAAGAACCTGAGGTTCTTCTCGACCTTGAGAACGTGTCCTTGTCCTTCGGCGGTGTGAAGGCGATCACAAACATCTCCTTCAACATCATGAAGGGGGAAATCCGCGCCATCATTGGCCCGAACGGTGCTGGCAAGACCTCAATGCTCAACGTGATCAACGGGTTCTACCAGCCACAGGAAGGCAAAATCACCTTCAACGGCAAGACCCGCCGGTCCATGAAGCCGCATCTGGCAGTGTCTCAGGGCATTGCACGCACGTTCCAAAACGTGGCGCTGTTCAAGGGCATGTCGACGCTGGACAACATCATGGCCGGTCGCGCGACGCGCATGAAGAGCAGCATGTTCTGGCAGATCCTCTACTACGGTCCGGCGCGCAACGAAGAGATTGAGCACCGCAAGAAGGTGGAGGAAATCATCGACTTCCTCGAAATCCAGCATATTCGCCGCACGCCCGTGGGCAAGCTGCCCTATGGCCTGCAAAAGCGGGTGGAGCTGGCGCGTGCGCTGGCAATGGAGCCGGACCTTCTGCTTCTGGATGAGCCCATGGCGGGCATGAACCTGGAAGAGAAGGAGGACATGAGCCGCTTCATTCTGGATGTGAATGACCAGCTTGGCACCACGATTGCGCTGATCGAGCATGACATGGGCGTGGTGATGGATCTTTCCGACCGCGTTGTGGTGCTGGACTACGGTCGCAAGATTGCCGACGGACCTCCGGAAGAAGTTCAAAGTAATCAAGAAGTTATTGATGCCTATTTGGGCGTTTCGCACTGAGGCCTGGGGGGAACCGTGGAAATTTTTTACGATGTACTGATTGACCCGTTCGTGCAGATGGTGGAAGCGCCGGATTTTCTGTTGCAGGTCTTGTGGGAGGGACTTGTTTCAGGGGTGCTTTACGCCCTAATCGCACTGGGTTTCGTGTTGATCTTCAAATCCTCGCGCATCTTCAACTTTGCCCAAGGCATCATGGTGGTGTTCGCCGCGCTGACCCTTGTAGGCCTTCATGAAAATGGTGTGCCTGCGTGGTTGGCCGTGCCCTTGACCCTTGGGGTGATGTATGTGCTTGCCGTTGGCGTGGAACGCGTTGTGCTGCGCCCGCTGGTGGGCCAGCCGGACATCATCTTGTTCATGGCGACCATTGGTGTGACCCTGTTCCTGATCGGCTTTGGCGAATTCGTCTTTGGCGGTGAGAACAAGGTGATGATCACCGAAGCGCTGGGCATTCCTACAGGTGCTTTCGAGTTCTACCCGTTTGATGGTTTCTTGCTGATTGAGCAAAAGGACCTGACGGCTGTGATCATGGCAGTTCTGCTGGTGATTGCGCTGATCACGTTCCTGAACCGTTCGTCTATGGGCCGTGCGATCCGTGCACTGGGGGATGACCACCAGGCGGCCCTTTCCGTCGGGATTTCCCTCTCAACCATCTGGGTAATTGTCTGGTTTATTGCCGGGGTGATTGCGCTTGCGACCGGGGTGGTCTGGGGTGCCCGTGCGGGGGTCTCGTTCGCACTGGAAGTGATTGCCTACAAGGCTCTGCCGGTTCTCATGCTGGGAGGCCTGGAATCCGTCGCAGGTGCCATCGTGGGTGGTTTGGCCATTGGCATTCTGGAAAAGCTCTTCGAGATCTACTGGGGGCAGCCGTTCCTTGGTGGCAACACGGAGACTTGGTTTGCCTTCATTCTTGCGCTGCTTGTGCTGTTGTTCCGTCCGCAAGGGCTGTTCGGCGAGCGCATCATTGAGCGCGTGTAAGGAGGGCTGACAATGCTTTACAGAACTTCAGGGCAGTTCAAGACCTCTTACGAAAGCGATCAGGCGCTGTTTCCTGTCAAACAGGATGCCTGGCTCTTGATGGTCATTCTGGTGGCGGCCTACGTGGTGTTCCCGCTGACCGCTTCGGAATTTACTTTCAAGGCCCTGCTTGTGCCGGTGCTGATCTACTCACTCGCGGCCATGGGGCTCAACATCCTCACTGGCTTTGCGGGACAGCTTTCATTGGGCACTGCAGGCTTCATGGGGGTTGGTGCTTATGCTTGCTACAAGCTTACAACCATCTTTCCGGAGATGAACGTGCTTGTGGCACTGGCGCTGTCGGGTTTGTTCTCGGCCGCGGTGGGGGTCGCGTTTGGGCTTCCATCGCTACGGATCAAAGGCTTCTATCTGGCGATTGCCACGCTGGCCTCGCAGTTCTTTCTGGTGTGGCTCTT
Source organism: Pseudovibrio exalbescens (assembly GCF_028737195.1). Taxonomy (GTDB): domain Bacteria; phylum Pseudomonadota; class Alphaproteobacteria; order Rhizobiales; family Stappiaceae; genus Pseudovibrio; species Pseudovibrio zosterae. The sequence continues at coordinate 143,125 of NZ_JAQZAJ010000007.1, forward strand.
CGAGAAGTGGGCATGGCTTTACAACTACAACGCCTCCGGCGCCATTGAAGTGCGGACCATGGAGTTCTTCGGGATCGTGGTGACCGGCCCTACCGCTTCACCCGTGACGCAGTACTACTTCGTGCTGGCTGTGGTGACCATCATCTGCTTTGCCATGATCAACCTGACGCGGGGCCGCTATGGCCGCATGTGGAAGGCTGTGCGTGACATGGACATTGCAGCGGAACTGGTGGGTATCAACCTGATGCGCGCCAAGCTGACCGCCTTTGCCGTGAGCTCCTATGTGGTTGGCATTGCGGGCGCACTGCTGGTGTTCTTCTGGAAAGGCGCGGCGGAACCAAACCTTTTCGATATTCCGCTGAGCTTCCAGATCCTGTTCATCGCCATCATTGGCGGCCTGGGCAGCATTCTGGGCAACTTCCTCGGAGCGATCCTGATTGTGGCGCTGCCGGTGGTGTTGAACGTGCTGCCGGAGACCCTCGGCATCAGCATCAACTCTGCGACCATGGAACATGTGAACGACATGATCGTGGGCGCGCTGATCATCATGTTCTTGATTGTTGAGCCGCACGGGCTGGCGCGCTTCTGGGCGCTGATCCGCGAGAAGCTCATCATTTGGCCTTATCCGCACTGATCTAAAACGCGAAAACGCAGGATCTGACGGAATGGCATCTCCGGTTGGAGGATCGGAAAAGTGGAGGAGAGAATGACTAAATTTTCCAAAATCGGCGCCATGCTCGCCGCTGGAGGTCTGGCTCTTGGCGTTGGCGTGACAAGCGTCGCTGCAGAGACCATGTATACCCCGAACATGTCCTATCGCACCGGACCGTTTGCAGCGACTGGCATTCCGCTGATGAACGGCCAGCGGGACTATGTGAACATGCTCAACGCCCGAGACGGTGGTGTTGGCGGTGTCATGGTTGACTTTGAAGAGTGCGAGACCGGCTACAACACCAACAAGGGTGTTGAGTGCTACGAGAAGACCAAGGCAAACGCCATTGTGACCCAACCATGGTCTACCGGTATCACTCTGCAGGTGCTGCCGCGTACCAATGTGGATCGTATTCCAATTCTGGCTCCGGGCTATGGCTTCTCGCCAATGTCTGACGGTGAGACCTTTGCATGGGCCTTCAATCCGCCGGTGTCCTATTGGGACGGGGCGTCCATGATCATGAACTACATCAGCGATGGTGACATGAACTCGCTGGAAGGCCAGAAGATCGTGCTGCTGCACCTGGACCATCCATTCGGCAAAGAGCCGCTGCCGCTGCTTGAGAAGTACGCTGAGCAGTACGGCTTTGAGCTGGTGCCGGTGCCGGTTGGTCTGAAGGAAATGCAGAACCAGTCAGCCCAATGGCTGCAGATCCGCCGCGAACGCCCGGATTGGGTTGTTATGTGGGGCTGGGGCGCAATGAATGCCGGCGCTCTGACAGAGGCAGCGAAAACCCGCTTCCCGATGGATAAGTTCGTGGGCGTGTGGTGGTCCGGCTCTGATGATGACCTGCTTGCGCTGGGCGACAAGGCCAAGGGGTACAAGTCCATCAGCTGGAATGCACCGGGCAATTTCCCTGTCATCGACGAGATCAAAACCCATGTGGTTGATGCCGGTAACTCCATGATCGAAGACGCGTCTGACATGGACAAGATCTTCTATCAACGCGGTGTTGTGATGTCGATGTTCCTGACTGAAGCGATCAAGACGGCGCAGAAGCATTTCGATGTGGGTGCCGTCAACGCCGAGCAGCTGCGTTGGGGTCTTGAGAACCTCAACATCACTGAGGAGCTGCTCAGTGAGATTGGCATGAGTGGCATGGTTGCTCCATTCCAGATGAGCTGCACCAACCATACCGGTCACGGCGGTGCTTGGATGCTTGAGTGGGATGGCGCGAAGTTCGTTCAGGCGAGTGATCTCCTGAAGCCTGACCGGGCCTCCATTGAGCCTCTTGAAAAGGAAAAGGCCGCTGAATACGCGCAGAACAACGCGCCTTGGCCGACGCGTGACAGTCTGCCTTGCGAATAAGGCACACTTAGCGACAGCTGCACCGGGTGGTTTTCACCCGGTGCCCATAACCCAAAGCAACACAGGGCAGGTCGGGAACAGGAAGATGACAGCAAGCGCACACGCGACGCAGACACCGGCGGGACAACAGGATGTGACAGAGACCATTCTGTCCGTGAACAACATCGAAGTGATTTATGATCACGTGGTTCTGGTGCTCAAAGGCGTTTCCCTGACAGTGCCCAAAGGCGGCATCGTGGCGCTGCTGGGTGCCAACGGCGCGGGCAAGACGACGACACTGAAAGCCATTTCCAACCTGTTGCAGGCCGAACGCGGTGAAGTGACCAAAGGCTCCATCGAGTTCCATGGCGAACAGGTGCAGGCGCTTTCGCCCAACGCGCTGGTGCGGCGGGGCTGCATTCAGGTGATGGAAGGACGCCACTGTTTTGGCCACCTCTCCATTGAAGACAATCTATTGACCGGAGCTTACACCCGAAAAGACGGTTACCACGAGGTGCGCCGTGATCTGGAGATGGTCTATGAGTACTTCCCGCGCTTGAAAGAGCGCCGATCTTCGCAGGCGGGCTACACATCCGGCGGCGAGCAGCAAATGTGTGCGGTGGGCCGTGCCCTGATGAGCCGCCCGGAGATGATCCTTCTGGACGAGCCTTCCATGGGGTTGGCACCGCAGCTGGTGGAGGAAATCTTCGAGATTGTGAAGAAGCTCAACAAGAACGAGGGTGTGTCCTTCCTTCTGGCGGAGCAGAACACCAACGTGGCGCTGAAGTACGCCACCTACGGCTACATCATGGAGGCCGGTCGGATCGTGCTGGACGGTGAGGCATCAGCCTTGCGGGAAAACGAGGACGTGAAGGAGTTTTACCTTGGTGTCGGCGGGGAAGGGCGCAGGTCTTTCCGCGATGTGAAGCACTATAAACGCCGCAAGCGCTGGCTCGCCTAAGGGAAGTAATCCACGTTTTAAACCGGATGACGCTTGTGTCTGTATTGAGGTTCAATCGGAAAGCTCAGAGACTCTCTGGCAGAGGGACAGATCGGAGATTTCGATGAAAATACTCACGCAGATCGCAATGGCGACAAGCACGAGTCTGATGGCCGCACAGGCCGGGGCACAAATCCCGTTGGATGGCTATTTCATCGCGGAAGATGTGTGTCCTGCTTACCAATCGCTTCGCAAGGAAACCAATCCGGGTTCCGTTTATGTGGAGCAGGGACGGGCCTACCATGTGGTGGCCAAGAACAAGGCTGAGGCGACCCATTTTCTGGTGCGCATCGAGGGCGCTGACCCCGAACAGCGCTGGGTTCCGGTGGCCTGTGGCATTCGAACGGTGGTTGTTGAGGATGACGGACGGTTTACGCCGATCTCCGGCCCGGCAACCGGGAAATCGGACTATGTGCTGGCGGTGAGCTGGCAGCCGGGTTTTTGCGAAACACGGCCTGACAAACTGGAGTGTCAGACGCAGACAAGCATGCGGATTGATGCGGAGAATTTCTCGCTGCATGGCTTGTGGCCACAGCCACGCAGCAACGTCTACTGCGATGTGCCAAGAGGCTATCGTCGGTTGGCAGAACAAGGCCATTGGGATGAGCTGCCCTCACTGGAGCTGAGTGAGGATACAGCGCGCACCCTTGGCCACATCATGCCCGGTGTTGCCTCTCATCTCGATCGGTATGAGTGGGTAAAGCACGGCACCTGTTTCGGTCCGGATGCGGAAGCTTACTATCGCGAGTCCATCAACTTGCTGGCGCAGGTGAACCTGTCCGGTGTGCGGGATTTGTTTGTTCGCAATCTGGGTGACTATGTGGGCGGAGATGAAGTCCGCCGGGCGTTTGACACCGCCTTTGGTCCGGGGGCTGGAGACCGCGTGTCTCTGGTCTGCGCTGAAGATGGTGGGCGCACCTTGATCACGGAACTGCGGGTCAACCTTGCTGGTGATCTGGAGTTCGGCATGCCGCTGAGAGACTTGCTGAAAGCGGCGCCAAAGGCAAAACCGGGATGTGATGGCGGCGTGGTCGACGTCGTGGGGCTGCAGTAAAACAGCTCTTCTCATCATCCCCTGGGGGCGGAGCTTTCTGCCCCCGATGAGACTGAAAAGGCCAGGAGGGGATGATGAACCCACAGCACTTCGATGAGCGTGAAACACGCAGTCCCGAGGCACGAGAAGCCGAGCTTTTCGCGCGGTTACCTGAATTGATCGCCCATGCCTTGGAAACGGCAGAGGGTTGGCAAGAGCATTTGGCAGGCATTGACCCTGCTTCTGTAACGAGCCGTGAAGCGCTTGGAAGCCTGCCGGTTTTGCGCAAGTCGTCGCTCCTTGAAGCGCAGGAAAAGCGTCCGCCGCTCGGAGGGTATACCACCGTTGCGCCAACCGCCTTTGAGCGTGTTTTCATGTCGCCCGGCCCGATTTGGGAGCCGCAAGCGGGCGGGAGCGACCCATGGGCTGGCGCCCGCGCGCTTTTTGCAGCAGGTGTGCGCCCGGGGGATCTGGTCCACAACGCCCTGTCCTATCACATGACGCCCGGCGGGTTCATTCTGGATTACAGCGCCCGCGCGATGGGCTGCACCGTGTTTCCAGCGGGCATTGGCAACACGGATTTGCAGGTGCAGGCCATGGCAGCGCTGAAGCCAAAAGCCTACACGGGCACACCGGACTATCTGAAGGTCATCATGGACCGAGCTGAGGAGCTGGGTGTTGAGCTTGGCTTTTTGAAGCTGGGCCTGGTGTCCGGTGGTGCGCTTTATCCATCCTTACGTGAGGAGTATGCCCGCCGCGGCGTTAAGGTGAGCCAGTGCTACGCGACCGCAGATCTTGGAGTGATTGCCTATGAAAGTGAGGCCATGGAAGGCATGGTGATCAACGAGGATTACATCGTTGAAATCGTGCGTCCGGGAACAGACGATCCTGTCGCACAAGGGGAAGTGGGGGAACTGGTTGTGACCACGCTCAACAAGGACTACCCCTTGATCCGGTTTGCGACCGGAGATCTTTCCGCCGTGCTGCCGGGCGTATCATCTTGTGGGCGCACCAACATGCGTATCAAAGGCTGGATGGGCCGGGCCGACCAACGCACCAAGGTGAAGGGCATGTTTGTTGACCCGGCACAGGTGGCGCGGGTGAAAAACGCCCATGCGGAGATTCGCAGGGTGCGCCTTACGGTGTTGCGCCAAGGGGAACAGGACCACATGGAGCTTTCCGTGGAAACAGAACAGGCTGATGGCGGGCTGGATGCGCGCATTCAGGCGTCGCTGCGTGAGCATACCGGCCTTTCTGGCAGCGTGAAGCTGGTTGACGTCGGGTCTTTGCCCAACGATGGCAAAGTGATTGCAGACGAGCGCCCCATAGACAACTGAGTTGGTGAGGCGGAGCGCTGCTCCGTTTTACACCAGTCATTAGTTTTAGCGGGTTACCAATAAGTTTTTCTGACTTGCGACCGGTTGTGCTCTCGTCAAAAAAGCATTTAAGCCTATGTAAGCTACGTGTTTTTATGATGATGGGTGCACAATGGTCGCTGAGATGGAAGCATTAGAAAAAGAACGGCCCGCTGAGGGGCAAATTCCGCATGTGAAGGACCATCCGCCTGTAAAGTTCGGCCAGGTTGGTGTGCTGCTGGTGAATTTGGGTACTCCTGACGGGACTTCCTATTGGCCGATGCGGCGCTATCTGGCCGAGTTTTTGACCGACAAACGCGTCATCGAGTGGCCCAAGCTGCTGTGGTACCCAATCCTTTACGGGATCGTGCTGTCCAAGAGGCCGCAAAAGTCCGGTAAGGCCTATGAGGAAATCTGGAACAAGGAGCTGGACGAAAGTCCGCTGCGAACCATCACACGCAGCCAATCTGACCAACTGGCTGAGAGCTTTGGAAAAGAGTTTCCCAATGTGGTTGTGGATTGGGCCATGCGCTATGGCAACCCCTCCATCAAATCACGGCTTGCCAACCTGAAAGAACAGGGCTGTGACCGCATTCTGGTGTTTCCGCTTTACCCGCAGTATGCAGCGTCCACAACGGCGACGGTGAACGACGAAGTGTTCCGCGCGCTTATGGAAATGCGCTGGCAACCCGCGATCCGCACGGTGCCGCCGTACCATGACGACGAAACCTATGTGGATGCCCTAGCGGAATCGGTGAAGCGCAAGCTTTCTGAGCTGGAACACGAGCCGGATGTGGTTCTGACTTCGTACCACGGCATTCCGCAGAGCTATTTCAAGAAGGGCGACCCCTATCACTGCCACTGCATGAAGACCACGCGGTTGATGCGTGAGAAGCTGGGCTGGGACAAGGACAAACTTCGAGTGACATTCCAGTCCCGTTTTGGGCCGGAAGAGTGGTTGCAGCCTTACACGGACAAGACGGTCGAGAAGCTGGCCCAGGATGGCGTCAAGCGCATTGCGGTGATGGAGCCGGGTTTCGTCTCCGATTGTTTGGAAACGCTTGAGGAAATTGCCGGCGAGGCTGCGGAAATCTTTGAGGAAAATGGCGGTGAGGAATTCACCCATATCCCATGCCTCAATGACAGCGATTTGGGCATGAAGGTGATCGAGACAGTTGTGCGGCGGGAGCTGCAAGGCTGGGCCTGAACCAGCGTATTTACCAAGTTGTGGCGTCTGCAATCGGAAAGCGGTTGCAGGCGTTTTTTTTGTCTTGAATTGCGTGTAGGGTGCCTCCGGAAAAATACGCTGCGTTAGGGGCAAGCTACAATGGACGTTCTTGGAATTAACATAACCCTCCTTATTCTGGTTGGGTTGATCATCCTCGTAATTTTGGCGGGTGTGAAGACTGTGCCGCAGGGCTTCAACTATACAGTTGAGCGTTTTGGTAAGTATCGCACGACGTTGAAGCCCGGCCTAAACCTGATCATCCCGTTCCTGGATCGCATCGGTCACAAGCTGAACATGATGGAACAGGTGCTGGACGTGCCTGCACAGGAAGTCATCACAAGGGACAATGCTACGATCACGGCAGATGGCGTGACATTCTATCAGGTTGTGGACGCAGCGCGCGCGGCCTACGAGGTTCTTGGTCTGCAGAATGCAATCTTGAACCTGACCATGACCAATATCCGTAGCGTTATGGGATCCATGGATCTTGATGAGCTGTTGTCCAACCGTGACACGATCAACGCTCAGCTTTTGCGCGTTGTAGACGCTGCGGCTGAGCCATGGGGCGTTAAGGTGACGCGCATCGAGATCAAGGATATCAATCCGCCTGCTGATCTCGTGGAAGCGATGGGACGCCAAATGAAGGCCGAACGTGAAAAACGCGCGGCTATTCTGGAAGCTGAAGGTGACCGTCAGGCCGAGATCAACAAGGCGGAAGGTGTGAAGCAGTCACTCATCCTTGAAGCTGAAGGTCGCCAGCAAGCTGCGTTCCGGGATGCTGAAGCGCGTGAACGTCTTGCGGAAGCCGAAGCAAAGGCAACAGAGCTGGTATCCAAGGCGATTGCCGAGGGTGACATGGGTGCCGTGAACTACTTCATTGCCACCAAGTATGTTGAAGCCTTTGGTGAACTTGCCAAGTCTCCAAACCAAAAGACCATCATGATGCCAATGGAGGCCTCTTCGCTGATTGGTTCTCTTGGCGGTATTGCAGAGATCAGCAAGGACATCTTTAATGAGCAAGCACGTGAGGAACGCCGCCGCGCACGCTCTGTGCCGAATGTCGGTTCCTCCGAGGAATAAAGAAGCTCATGCGTGATATCGTTGACTATCTTGGACCCTACACTTGGTGGGTTCTTGGGTTGATCCTCCTGGGGCTGGAAATCATAGCCCCGGGGTTCGTGTTCTTGTGGTTCGCCATTGCTGCCATGATGGTTGGCGTGCTCGCCATGTTCGTGGACCTGACCTGGCAGTGGATGGTGTTTCTGTTCGGCGTTCTTTCGCTGACAACGTTGATTGTCGGCCGTAAGTGGGCTTCAAGCCGCTCCAAGAATGAAGGCGATGAGATGCTCAATCAAAGGGGCAGCCGCTATATTGGGCGCACCTTCATCTTGCGCGCGCCGATCGAGCAGGGGCAAGGCTCACTCAACATCGATGATACGGTGTGGCGGGTGCGCGGACCGGACTTGCCAGAGGGCACCTTGGTCAAGGTGGTGCGCATTGAAGGCGTTTCTCTGGTCGTGGAGGAACCCAAAGCGACCTGAGGTCTGATCAGGGCTGATAATCCTGAGGCAAAGGCGGTTCTTCTGCCATCAACAGCACGGAAATACGACGGTTTGCGGCCAGAAAGGGGTCGTTGGGAAAGAGGGGCTCGGTATCCGCTTTGCCAACGACCGAGTGAATGCGATCTGATGGCAGACCACTCTCAGTCAAGATGTGCTGAGCCGCATTGGCGCGACCAGTGGACAGATCCCAAAGGCTTGCCGCGTTGGAGCGGGCGGTGTAGCCGGACGTGGTGTGACCTGTGACGCGGATGCGGTTTGGCATCTGCGACAGGACCGGGGCCATCTTGGCAAGCAGACGGCGCGTGATCTCATAGGGGTACTTGGAGCCCTCCGGGAACATGGAGCGGCCTTCCTGATCGACAATCAGGATGTTCAAGCCTTCTTCGGTCTCTTCCATGATAATATTGCTGGAAAGCTCAGTGATTTCAGGCATTTCCTGAAATGCTTGGCGCAGTGAAACCGCCGCGGTAGCAAACTGGCGCGGCTTTTCCACGTCCGTTTCTTCTACACTGTGGGTGTTCGCTTCCGGCCCCTGCTTTCTGCGTTGCATGTGGGAGACCGTGGCAAAATCCGCATCACGCAGCTCTTCCAGAAGAGAGGCGTCCTTCATGTAATCACGAAGCGGAACACCATCGAGTTCGATGATGCCGGTACGCTTGGACTCCTGCTTGATGCCGAAGGCATCGCGGATGGAGCCAGCAACCACTTGCAGCTTTTGTTGGTCCTGCACCGAGAATGAGATGATAAGCACGAAGAAGCAGACAAGCAGGGACATGAGGTCAGCAAAGGTAAGCAACCATGAAGGGGCGCCGCCGTCTTCTGCTTTCTTTCTGCGTGCCATGAAAGCCTGATCCTTCCCGCGTTAGGCGGCCTGTTCCATAAACTCTTCGCGGTGATGTTCTGGCATGTAGGCCAGCAGCATTTCGCGGATCAGGGTTGGGCTCTTGTTGTCCCGGATCTGCAGTACACCGTCTATGATGAGCGTCTGGTTCAGCTCTTCCATATCGAACTTCGCGTCCAGCTTGTCCACGATTGGCAAGCAGAAGACGTTTGCGATCACGGAGCCATAAAGTGTTGTAAGAAGCGCGATTGCCATGGATGGGCCAATGGTCGACGGATCGTCCATGGTTGCCAGCATCTGCACGAGGCCAACCAGGGTGCCGATCATGCCAAAGGCTGGGGCGGCTTCCCCGAGTGCCTTGTAAACGCGTTTGCCTTCTTGAAGACGTGTCAGGTACAGATCGCGCTCTCGTTCCATGGAGCTGCGAATGTGATCATGCTCATAGCCATCCGCGATGAACTGAATGCCTTTGGTGAGATAGGGATCTGAAACTTCAGCGGTTTCAAGACCGAGTGGGCCTTGCTTGCGCACGATATCCGCCAGATTGGCAATTTCTTCGATCAGGTCGCGGGGCTGCACGTTCTTGTGCGTGAACGCTTCCTTGCCGCCAAGCACGAAGGCACGGGCGATGCCGGACAGCGGAAAACGCACCAGTGTCGCTGCCATGCCGCCACCAATCACGATGAGGATCGAGGGCAGGTCAATGAACTGGGAAAAACTGCCGCCGATAAAGATCGCGATAGCAATAACCGCGCCTGCAGCAATGATGCCGATTATGGTTGCGAGATCCATTCGTGAGCCCTGTTGAGACCTGTGCTTGTCTACTTCGGCTCAGACTACGCGATTTATGACTAATCAATTCCTAATGAAACTAGAATTATTGCTTGCGAAGTTTACCAATTCACATCTGTGTAGAAGGTCGGAAAGAGGGGCGCGCCCTGTTGGATAGCGCTGTTGTGCGCACAAAAAAAAGCCGGGAACATGTCCCGGCCTTTCGAACACTCATTGTGATCACGCAGCGCCAATGCGCAGCAAATCGTGCAAGTGGACGATGCCCACCGGGCGAGAATCCTCGACCACAAACAAGGCGGTGATGGCCATGGAGTTGATCATCTCCACGGCAGAGGCCACCAGCAGATCACCCGTGATGGTCTTGGGATCTTCTGTCATGATTTCCTCTACGGCCTTGTCGAGGAAGTCAGAGGAGATGTGGCGGCGCAAGTCACCATCTGTGATGATGCCCTTGAGCTGACCAAGTTCATTGACGATGCCAAGCACGCCGAAGCCTTTTTGCGTCATGAGCACAATCGCTTCACGCATGGAGGTGCCGAGCTTGGCTAGTGGCATGGTGTCGCCGCCATGCATGACATCGCGTGCATGCTGCAGGCTGGCCCCTAGGCGGCCACCTGGATGGTAGACCTTGAAGTCCTGTGCGGTGAAGCCACGTGCTTCGAGCAGAGCGATGGACAGGGCATCGCCAATGGCAAGCTGCAGCAGCGTGGATGTGGTTGGTGCGAGCCCATGCGGGCAGGCTTCTTCAACTCTTGGAAGCGCCAGAACAATGTCGCTTGCCTTGCCGAGCGCACTGTCCTTCTTCGACGTGATGGAGATCAGCGGCACGCGGAAGCGGCGTGTAAAGGCAATGAGGCTTGCCAATTCCTGTGTCTCGCCCGACCAGGAGATGGCGATGACCACATCATCCTCAGTAATCATGCCGAGGTCGCCGTGGCTGGCTTCGCTGGCATGCACAAAAAAGGCTGGTGTGCCAGTGGATGCCAGTGTGGCGGCAATTTTGGTGCCGATAATCCCGCTCTTGCCGATGCCTGAAATGATGACGCGACCGGTGGACTTGGCGATGGTCTCAATGGCGCGCGTAAAAGGCGCGGACAGACCATTGCCAAGTGCAGCGCTTAGCGCCTGCAGTCCTGTGATTTCGGTTTGGATGGTGCGCTCAGCGGAGAGCAGCCAGTCTTCGGAGGGCGTTACAATTCGCTCTTCGTGCTTTTGAAAAGAAGGCATGTGCATGGTTTATAGGCCCCTCAGGCAAACGCTTAGGCATCGAAATTTTGGGAACGTGCAGCAAGGCCTGAAATATCGCACCTTCGCGCTGATATGTTCAAGGCCGGAGTTTCATTACCAAAAAATAAACGGGAAAACAAATGGAGTGACTACTGAGTTTTCAAGGGAGCGTTAACCATAATGCCGCAAAAGTTGTATGTGGTTTTTTAGGAAGCGCAGCTGCGGCTGTGGATGGTTTGAATGCATCGGTGCTGGGTCGCGTTGATCTATACTCTCTGTTTTGGTGTTTCAACGCCTGCGGCTTTGGCGCAGAGTGCGAGCGATCCGCTGCGCGGTTCACTTTCTGCCGATGCTGAGGTCATTGGTTCTGAACAGGAATTGAATCCGGCGGCAGCAGCGGGTGGCGCTCAAGGGGATGTCAGCGCTCTGCGCCCGACTTCCCGGGAGGGTGCGCTGGCCAAGGCTCGCGTTGGCGCCCGTGCTCCCCGATTCTCCGAGCGGCTTTCTGCAGCGCAAGCACGTGCAGGTGGTGGTGCCACAGAAGATCCACAGTCTGGGATATTTGATGGCGAAACACAGCGGGACCGGCCGGAGCGCCAGCGAGTCGGACGATTTGTCGTGGTTCCGAACCTGACCTCAGGGACGGGCTGGACCGACAACGCCGCCAAGACCGCAGGAGGGGAGGCCGACGGCTTCTACTCTGTTGAGGGCGGTTTGGATGCTCGGTCAGACTGGTCACGCCATGAGTTGGCCTTGAGCCTGCGCGGAAGTTATCAGGCGTTTTTCGAGGATGGTGATAACAACACGCCGCAATTTTATGCTGCTACGGATGGCAGGGCGGATCTTTCGGAACAGACACAGATCCTGACGCGAGGCACTTACAGTTTCACACGTGAGGCCCGTTCCTCAGCAGAAAACACGGTGACGACTGGACGAACAGCCAGTCGGCAGGAGTTTGGCGGTTCAATTGGTGTGCAGCGCCGTGTTGGCGTTGTTGGTGCTACCGCCTCAATTGAAGTGGACCGCACTTTGTATGGTGCCGAGGCGAGCTCTGATGACAGCACCCGAAACAACACCGTTTTCAGCAGCACCTTGAGGCTGGAAAGTCAGGGCGGAGGGGTTCTGGGAACCTTTGTTGAAGCGGGCGGGCTCCTGCGCCGCTATGACGATGAGTGCGCACCGGGTTCAATCGATTGTGTGGACCGTGACGCTCATGGCTACCAGATCCGAGGCGGCATCATGATTGACCGCGGCCCAAAGCTTGCCGGAGAACTCGGTCTCGGGTGGCGACGGGAGACGCCGGAGGACGATCAGCTAAGTGATTTGAAGGGGCTGCTGGTAGATGGCTCTCTGGTTTGGTCGCCGAGCCGACGCGATACAGTCACCTTTGGCGCCCAAACAGGCTTTGAAGCCTCCAGTCTTGATGGCGCGACGGGATCATTGCTCTACTCCGGATCTCTGGCCTATGCCCATCAGTTCACGGAGGATCTGGTAGGGGACGTCGGTGCGGCATTTTCCTATCGTGAGTACGAGGGCATTGCTCTTGATGAGCGAGATTTCAGTTCCACCGTTGGACTGACCTGGGCGTTCTCGGATTTTGCAGCGCTTGAAACCCGGTACACCTTCGAAGCGTTTCGAAGCTCTGAACCGGGGCGCGATTATGACAGCAGCACCATTGAGGCGGGCTTGAGATTAAGGCGGTAGTTTTGCCTGAAGATCTGTCTCTTATTCTTCTGGTTGTTCCATGAAAACTCTGAAAACCAGAGGTTTTCCACTTAAACAAATATGCGGTGACATGTTTTAGCCAAGCTTTATGGGCCAATTTTCGACACGAGTTTGGCGTAAAGTTTCGCTTAAATCTGATGAAACCAAAACGGAGACTTTAGTGAGGCGACTAATTCGCAAGGCGCTGATCGGCCTAACACTGCTATTCACTGTAAACGCCGGGTCAGCCTGGGCTGATGCGGGTTTTGATCGCTGGGTTCAGGGCTTCTGGCCGGAGGCCCGCAAGGCCGGGATTTCCCAGAACCTCTATGTGGACGTGTTCCGTGGCATGACGCCTGATCCGGACGTGATCCGCAAGGCGGAAGACCAGCCCGAGTTTACCCGCGCCATTTGGCAGTATCTGGACTCAGCCGTATCCGACAAGCGTATCGAAAACGGCCAGCGTATGCTCGACGAGTGGGGCGGATGGCTTGATCAGATCGAAGCTCGGTATGGTGTCAGCCGTTACGTTGTGGTGGCCATTTGGGGCATGGAAAGCTCCTACGGTCAGGTGCTTGATAACCCGAAAATCGTCAAGCATACGATCCGCTCGTTGGCGACACTGGCCTACAAGGGCGGCAAACGCTCCCGCTTTGGCCGTACCCAGCTGATTGCTGCGCTCAAGATCTTGCAGAATGGGGATGTCACCCACGGCGATATGGTGGGTTCCTGGGCCGGTGCGATGGGGCACACCCAGTTCATTCCAACCACTTATCTTGCGCATGCTGTAGATGTGACAGGTGATGGACGCCGCGACATCTGGAATACCATTCCCGATGCTTTGGGATCGACGGCGGCTTATCTGCGCGATTCAGGATGGAACACAGGTAAAACATGGGGCTATGAGGTCAAGCTTGCTCGCGGCTTCAACTACACGCTGGCGGATATGAAGACCAAGCGGACACTGGCACAGTGGTCCCAACTTGGCGTGCAACGTGTTGGTGGCCGAGCCTTTCCTCGGCCGTCTGACAAGGCGATGTTGTATCTGCCTGCAGGCGCCAAGGGGCCAGCCTTCTTGATGCTGGATAACTTCCGGGTCATCAAGCGCTACAACAACGCCAATGCCTATGCTTTGGCAGTGGGCCACTTGAGTGACCGACTGATGGGCTTTGGGGAGTTCTCCTCTTCTTGGCCACGCGGAGATCGCCCGCTGAATCTTCAAGAACGCTCGGAAGTGCAACGCCTTTTGAACCGTGGCGGCTACTCTGTTGGAAAAGTTGATGGCAAAATTGGCCCCAACACCAAGAGAGGTGTGATGGCCTACCAAAAGTCGCGGGGCATGACCCCGGATGGATACGTTTCGCTTGACTTGTTAAGTCGCTTGAAACGAGACTTCTGATAGGACTTGCTCCGGCCACCGTTTCGGCGGGGCCGAAGGAACCTGTAGAAGTTGGCTGGATTTGTTGTGATGCGTCATAGCGTGGTGTTTAAAGTTCTTGCATTGGCCCTGTGCTTTGCCGTTGCAGAACCCATTTTGATAACCGAGGCGCATCACGCCTACGCTCAAAGCCGCGAACGCGGGTCTTCGGGTGGGGGCTTCTTCTCCAAGCTGTTTGGCGGGATCTTCAAGCCGAAGCAGCAGACCAGAGAGCGCAAGATAAAACAGCGCTCACCTTCCCGAACAACCAAACGGCGCAGCACCCGGCCAACCCAAAGGGCGGCCCCGGTTGCCCCTCAGATCAATGAGGAACCGAAAAACGACGACGCCAAGGTGTTGCTTGTTGTCGGAGATGATCTGGCGGGAGGGTTGGCAGATGGCCTGCGGGCTGTATACGCCAAGACGCCGTCCATTCGCGTCAAGAAGCTGGTTTATCCCAGCACCGGACTTGTGCAAGACAAGTCGCCAGATTGGCCGGAGGATGTTTCCAAGACATTGGCGCTGGAAGATGTGGGGCTGGTTGTTGTCTCGCTTGGTGCCAAGGACGACGCGGGTATTCGCTTTGGTGAGCAGGAGGTTGCTTTCCAGTCTCCCGAGTGGATGAAGCAGTATCGCTTTCGCGTTGCTTCGCTGGTCGCTTCAATTCGCAACGAGCAGCTTCCCATGATCTGGGTGGGACTCGCTCCAGCCGAAGACTATTTAAAAACAGCGAATTACAGCCTCATAAATGACCTTTACATGGAACAGGTTGAGCCGTCCGGTGGTATCTTTGTGGATATCTGGGATGCATATCTGGATGAAAATGGGGTCTACACGAGCCACGGGCCGGATATTAACGGCAAGCGGACCCGGCTCCGTTCCCGCGATGGTGTATTTTTTACATGGGACGGCTACCGGAAGATGGCCTTCTTCGTGGAGCGGGAGATTGCGCGGGTGTTCGGCAGCGCGAGTGCCTTCATCTTCGAGGGGGTCAAGGATGACCCCAACTTCATGGTGCTTACGGGTCGGCTAACTTCCCCGGAAACAAAGCTAATTTCCAATTCTGATGAAAAACAGAAACCTGTTCCCGGAACAGCGCAACACAAGCTGACGGTATCTGGTGCCGACCTTCCTAACGTTCCGGGACGTGTTGACGAGAACCGTTGGCCCATTTTCTAAGATTGCTGATTGGAATTAATCCAAAAGTAGTTGTACGTAAGTCCATTTTACCAACCTAAATAAATGGAGCGTTTACGTTATTTCGCGCATGATCCGGGGCAGTGATCTTAAAATATCAGGAATGCGCGAAATGCCGGCCGAAGAATCGAGCGTTTTTCAGTTTTCGATTGTTGGAAAGTTCGTTTTGATCGTACTGCTTGCTCTGGCCATTATGGCGGGTGGTACTCTGTTTTCCTTTCACAACATCTACAGTGCGCTGACTGAATTTTCGAGTGATGGAAGAGGCCTTGGTGGGCCCGATGAGGCAAGTGCTCTCATCATCGACCAGCTGTTGTTCATTGCAGCTGCCTGTACGCCTGTTGGACTTGCGTTCATGGCGCTGGCTGTCTGGCTGGGCCGAGGTATCATGACCTCGCTCAATCAGCTGCAACATGATCTGGACGGGTTGGCTGATGGCAAGCTGGACACGCCGATCTCGGGCACCAAGCGCGGTGATGAGATTGGCGATATCGCGCGCTCTGTGGCAACTTTCCGCGTGATCCTGCGTGAAAAGGCTGAGGCGGATGCCAAAGCACATATGGAGCACGAGCTGAAAGTTGCCGAAGAGCGTCAGCAGGCGTTGGCGTCCGTTGCGGTAAACTTCGAGCAGACGGTTGGCGGGGTCATCTCTGAGCTGCTCGAGATCAGCACCACTGTGGAGCAGCGCTCCAAGGAACTCGATGAAAGCGTTCATCATGCAGCAGAGATCATGTCTTCGTCTCGGGTGGCCGCAAAGACAACGCAGGACTCAGTGAGTGACATCGTTGAAGCCGCAAGTGAGATCTCCACTTCGTCGAACAGCATCGGTACCGAGATGGAGCAGGCAGCAGGCTTTGCCCGCGAAGCGGTGAACCATGTGGAAGCGACTGACGAAATTGTACGCCGACTTGCAGAAAGCGGGAAAGCGATTGGCGAAGTGATCGCGTTGATCGATCAGATCGCAGGGCAGACCAATCTTCTTGCCTTGAACGCGACCATAGAGGCTGCTCGAGCCGGAGAGGCTGGACGAGGCTTTGCCGTGGTCGCCAGTGAGGTGAAAACGCTTGCTGGTCAAACCTCAAAGGCGACGGAAGAAATTGCGAGCCAGGTGGAATCTGTCCAAGCGGTGGCAGATCAGGCCGTTGGGGCTATTGGTTCCATTGGTGAGACGATCAAGAAGATCAGCCGCATTTCCGAGAACATCAACGCATCTGTTCATGGCCAACGGCAGGCGACGGAAGACATTTCTCGCAACCTTGGCAGCGCTCACGATACCGCGCGCCGTGTCGCCCATGACATGGATGGCTTGGGTGAAAGCTACAATGGCACCAAGAGTGCGTCTTCTGATCTGCATGTCGTTGCAGGCCAGCTCGGCTCTGTTTCGCAGGAGCTGCGCGGCGCGGTCTCAAACTTTTTGCAAACAGTGAAGGCGGCTTAGGCGGTCTGACAGTCGTCGACGCTTCGGCAATTGAAAAGGGCGCTGGGAAGAACCCAAGCGCCCTTTTTTGCATGTCTGGTCTGGTGCCGTGCTCAGCGCGGCAGATCGGATGATCCTGTCAGGAACTCGTCGATGGAGCGAGCAGCCTGGCGGCCTTCGCGGATCGCCCAAACCACCAAAGACTGTCCTTTGCGGACATCGCCAGCGGCGAACAGACCCGGAATGCTGGTCTTGTAGTCTTCCGTGTTGGCTTTCACGTTGGTGCGTGCATCCAGCTCCAACTTGTCTCCGGCTTCCTTGATGTAGGTGTTCAGCTCAGGTCCTGAGAAGCCGATCGCTGCCAGCACAAGGTCTGCCTTGAGGATGAATTCAGTGCCTTCAATTGGCGCGCGCTTTTCGTCAACGCGGGCGCACTTTACACCGGTGACGTTGCCATCCTCATCGCCGATGATCTCCAGCGTTGCGGCCTGAAACTCACGTTCTGCGCCTTCCGCCTGAGAGGAGGAGGTGCGGAACTTGGTCGGCCAGTACGGCCAGAACGCAAACTTGTCTTCCTTGACCGGAGGAACCGGGCGGATGTCCATTTGCGTTACTGACAGGGCGCCCTGTCGGAAAGAGGTGCCCACACAGTCTGATGCGGTATCACCACCACCGACAACCACCACATGCTTGCCGCCAGCCCAGTACGGGGTCTCGTGGGAGACGTCCTCACCACCAACACGGCGGTTCTGCTGAACGAGGAATGGCATTGCGTACATGGCCCCGTTCAGATCCATTCCAGGAATCTGTGGGTCACGTGGGCGCTCTGCACCGGCACACAGCAAGGTTGCATCATGACGGTCGTGGAGTTCTTCGAGCGTTACATCCTTGCCGATCTCGCAGTTGTAGTGGAAGACAACGCCTTCCGCTTCCATCTGCTCGACACGGCGATCGATGTAGTGCTTTTCCATCTTGAAGTCAGGAATACCGTAGCGCATCAGGCCGCCTGCGCGGGGCTCGCGTTCATAAATGTGCACGGTGTGGCCTGCACGTGCAAGCTGTTGACCTGCGGCCATACCTGCAGGACCGGAGCCGATGATGGCGACAGTCTTGCCGGTCTTGTGGGCTGCCGGTTCTGGCTTGATCCAGCCTTCCTTGTAGGCACGGTCGGCGATGGCCTGTTCCACGGTCTTGATTGAGACCGGGACGTCTTCAAGGTTCAAGGTGCACGCTTCTTCGCAAGGTGCCGGACAGATGCGACCGGTGAACTCCGGGAAGTTGTTGGTGGAATGCAGGTTGCGAGCTGCCTCTTCCCACTCACCGTTGTAAACAAGGTCGTTCCAGTCCGGAATCTGGTTGTTTACAGGGCAGCCGGTGGGGCCGTGACAGAACGGAATACCGCAATCCATGCAGCGCGCAGCCTGACGGCCCACTTCCTGTTCAGGAAGTGGAACGGTGAATTCGCGGAAGTGACGAATGCGGTCCGATGCCGGCTGGTACTTTTGCTCCTGCCGATCGATCTCCAAAAAGCCAGTTACTTTTCCCATTGTCTTCCCTTATTCCGCTGCTGCCAGACCCATACGCGCTGCTTCCATTTCCTTGAGCGCGCGGCGGTATTCAACAGGCATGACCTTCACAAATTTTGGACGCCATTCCTGCCAGTTGTCGAGGATCTCCTTGGCTTTGGATGAACCGGTGTACTTCACGTGGTTCTCAAGGACGCCGCGCAGACGCTCATCGTCGTGACGCGTCATGTCCGCTGAAATGTCCACCCGGCCCTTGTGCTCGATGTCACCGCCGTGATGGTGGAGTTTTTCAAGCAGGTCGTCTTCCTCTGTCACTGGTTCGATGTCGACCATCGCCAGATTACAGCGCGAAGCGAAGGCGTTGTCTTCGTCCAGAACATAGGCCACGCCGCCGGACATGCCCGCAGCGAAGTTGCGGCCGGTCTGACCAAGAACGACAACCACACCGCCGGTCATGTACTCACAGCCGTGGTCGCCAACGCCCTCCACAACGGCGGTCGCGCCGGAGTTTCGAACCGCAAAACGCTCACCGGCAACACCCCGGAAGTATACCTCGCCTCCAGTTGCACCGTAGAGCACAGTGTTGCCCACGATGATGGAGTTTTCAGGAATGATGCGTGTATCTTCTGGTGGGCGTACAATGATGCGGCCACCACACAGGCCCTTGCCAACGTAGTCATTGGCATCGCCCTGCAGATCCATGGTTATGCCTTTAGACAGGAATGCACCAAATGCCTGGCCAGCCGTACCTGACAGGGAAATGTGAATGGTGTCGTCCTTCAGACCCTTCGCACCATAGCGCTTGGCCACTTCACCGGAGAGCATTGCGCCAGCTGAGCGGTCTACACTGCGGATTTCGGCCGGGAAGCTGACGGCTTCCTTTGTTTCCAGCGCCGCGGCTGCATTGGCGATCAGCTTGCGGTCCAGAATGTCCTCAATCGGGTGGCTCTGGGTTTCGCTCCAACGGCTCTGTTCCGGTGTCGCATCAGGACGGTAGAACAGGCGTGAGAAGTCGAGGCCCTTTGCCTTCCAATGGTCAATGGCATCGCGCTTGTCGAGAATATCGGAACGACCGATGATCTCGTCGAGCGAGCGATAGCCGAGGGCAGCAAGCAGGGAACGCAACTCTTCTGCAACGTAGAAGAAGTAATTGATCACGTGCTCTGGAGTGCCCTTGAAGCGCTTGCGCAGAACGGGGTCCTGCGTTGCAATGCCGACCGGACAGGTGTTGAGATGACACTTGCGCATCATCAAGCAGCCTGCTGCGATAAGCGGTGCCGTGGAGAAACCGTACTCATCAGCACCGAGAAGAGCACCAATGAGAACGTCTCGGCCAGTGCGCAGACCGCCATCCACCTGAAGGGCCACACGAGAGCGCAGGCCGTTCAGAACCAGTGTCTGCTGGGTTTCTGCAAGGCCCATTTCCCATGGCGAACCGGCATGTTTGATGGAGGTCAGCGGGGATGCTCCTGTACCGCCGTCATAACCGGAAACGGTGATGTGGTCCGCACGTGCCTTTGCCACACCTGCTGCAACGGTGCCGACACCCACTTCTGAAACCAGCTTGACCGAGATGTCTGCAGTCGGATTCACGTTCTTGAGGTCGTAAATCAGCTGAGCCAGATCTTCGATCGAATAAATGTCGTGGTGCGGTGGTGGGGAAATCAGACCAACGCCAGGTGTTGAGTGACGCACCTTCGCAATGACAGCATCGACCTTGTGGCCCGGCAACTGCCCACCTTCACCCGGCTTCGCGCCTTGCGCCACCTTGATCTGGATCATGTCGGAGTTGACCAGATATTCGGCGGTCACGCCAAAGCGGCCGGAAGCGACCTGCTTGATGGCAGAGCGCTCTGGGTTTGGAGAGCCGTCCGGCAGTGGGGTGAAGCGCTCAGGCTCTTCGCCGCCTTCACCGGTGTTTGACTTGCCGCCTAGCCTGTTCATGGCCACTGCCAGCGAGCTGTGTGCTTCGCGGGAGATGGAGCCGAACGACATGGCACCGGTGGAGAAACGCTTAACGATGTCGTGGGCAGCTTCCACCTCGTCAACGTTGATTGGGCGACGGCCCAGCTCCTCAGCGGTCTTGATGCGGAACATGCCGCGAATGGTGTAGCGGCCGGTTTCCTCGTTAATCTGCTTTGCAAACTCGAGGTACTTTTCCGGCAAGTTGTTGCGAACCGCATGCTGCAACGTTGCGATGCTGTCTGGGGTCCACATGTGGTTTTCACCGCGAACGCGATAGTTGTAGTCCCCGCCAACGTCCAGAGAACGGCGCAGAACCGGAATGTCATCGAACGCAGCGCGCTGACGCATGACGGTTTCTTCAGCCACTTCCTGAAGGCCGATGCCTTCGATGGTGGTGGCGGTGCCGAAGAAGTACTTTTCGACGAAAGCAGAGTTCAGGCCAACGGCGTCAAAGATCTGCGCGCCGCAGTAGGACTGATAGGTGGAGATGCCCATCTTCGACATGACTTTCAGCATGCCTTTGTTGATGGACTTGATATAGCGTTCAACGACTTCGAACTCGTCCACCTCTTCCGGGAAATGCATCTCGGAGTGCATGGAGCGCAGAGTTTCGAAGGCGAGGTAAGGGTTGATTGCCTCTGCACCGTAGCCAGCCAGAACGCAGAAGTGGTGTACTTCACGTGCTTCACCGGTTTCCACCACAATGCCAACGGAAGTGCGCAGACCCTTGCGGATCAGGTGGTTATGAACCGCTGCGGTTGCGAGCAGGGCTGGGATTGCCAGACGCGCGCGTGAAACCACACGGTCTGACAGAATGATGATGTTGTAGCCGTTGTGAACGGCTTCTTCAGCGCGCTCACAAAGGCGCTCCAGCGCCTTTTCCATCCCTTCCGCACCGTTGTCGGTGGAGTAGGTGATGTCCAGCGTTTTGGTTTGGAACTGATTGTCGGCCATGTCGCCAATGGCACGGATCTTTTCAAGATCTGCATTGGTGAGGATCGGCTGACGCACTTCCAAGCGCTTGGAGGTGGCAAGGCCTTCCAGATCGAACAGATTCGGGCGCGGGCCAATGAACGAGACTAGGCTCATCACCAGTTCTTCACGGATCGGGTCGATCGGCGGGTTGGTCACCTGCGCGAAGTTCTGCTTGAAATAGGTGTAAAGCAGTTTTGACTTGTCAGAGAGCACAGAGACGGGTGTGTCCGTGCCCATGGAGCCAAGCGCTTCCTGACCGACTGTCGCCATCGGCTGCATGAGCAGCTTGATGTCTTCCTGCGTGTAGCCGAAAGCTTGCTGACGATCGAGCAGGGTTTCACCCGCGACAGGGGCGCGTTCGCGTACTGCTGGCAGGTCCTCTAGTACGATCTGCGTGCGGTGAACCCAGTCTTTATACGGGTTCGCCGTAGAAAGCTCGCGCTTGATGTCTTCATCAGAGATGATGCAACCTTTTTCAAGGTCGATCAGCAGCATCTTGCCTGGCTGAAGCCGCCATTTCTGAACGACCTTTTCTTCAGGAATGTCCAGTACGCCAACCTCTGAGGACATCACAACAAAATCGTCATCAGTCACGATATAGCGAGCAGGGCGCAGGCCGTTACGGTCCAGCATGGCGCCGATCTGGCGGCCATCGGTAAATGCAACAGCGGCAGGGCCATCCCATGGCTCCATCAGTGCCGCGTGGTACTGGTAGAACGAGCGGCGGTTCTCGTCCATCAACGGATTGCCAGCCCAAGCCTCAGGGATCAGCATCATCGCTGCATGAGACAGGGAGTAGCCACCCATCACGAGGAACTCGAGCGCGTTGTCAAAGCACGCCGTATCGGACTGACCCTCGTAGGAGATCGGCCAGAGCTTGGAAATGTCGTCACCGAACTTGGGCGATGACACGGAAGCCTGACGCGCTGCCATCCAGTTTACGTTGCCACGCAAGGTGTTGATTTCACCGTTGTGGGCAACCATCCGGTATGGGTGGGCCAGATCCCAAGACGGGAAGGTATTGGTTGAAAAACGTTGGTGCACCAGTGCGAGAGCAGACGTGAAACGCTCATCGCGCAGGTCATCATAGTAAGCGCCCAGCTGGTAGGCCAGGAACATGCCCTTATAAACGATGGTGCGGCTAGAGAACGACACAATGTAGAAGCCTTTGTCTACAGCATCGGATTGGGCGCGCACCTGGTTGGAGATCACCTTTCGGGCAATGAACAGGCGACGCTCCAGAGCCATGTCGTCTGTGTCAACATCCTCGGAGGTGACGAACAGCTGGCGGGAGACCGGCTCTGTTGCGGCAATGTCTGGCGCTTTGGAAAGAGAAGAGTTGTCGACCGGAACATCGCGCCACCCGAGGATCGTCAGTCCTTCCTTGGCTGCGCAGTCGGCAATAATTCCCTCGCACTTGGCGCGCAGAGCATCATCTTGCGGCAGGAAGAAGAAGCCAACGCCGTATTTATCTGCGTCTGGTAGCTTGAAGCCGAGCTTTTCTGCTTCTTCCTTGAAAAAGTCGTGCGGGATCTGTGTGAGCATACCTGCACCGTCGCCCATGAGCGGATCGGCACCTACAGCGCCACGGTGGGTCAAGTTCTCAACGATCTGAAGACCGCTCTTTACAACGTGATGGGACTTCACACCCTTCATGTTGGCAATGAAGCCAACACCGCAGGCGTCGTGTTCCTTGGCTGGGTTATAAAGGCCCTTCTCGGCGGCAGTGCGGAGAGTGTCCTTAACTGTGCCTGTTGTGGCACGGGTCACTGTTTTCTGGCCCCCACTAATATGCACCGTCTGTCCTCCTGTCCTCGCCATAATCGGCCTCACTTTCAGTCACTCTCTGCGCAAGCAGAGTCAGGTCTATCGTTCGGGTCGCGTACTCCAATGACGCGGCTCGTTCGAAGCCCAGGCACTTGTGCCACGGATCTGTCGAATGAAGAGCGTTCCTCTACGCTGTTGTAGGGACACCCTGATACGGAGTTGCCTCCGACCTCTTAACGCTTAGCCAACTATAACGCATTGCGATATGTCGGCCTGCAGGAACTTTTTCTCAGTTCCCTCTCTGGTTTTATGCTTCATTAAATATAGCGCATTCAGTTTTCTCAAGAAAACGTGAGCAGCGTGTGACGCTACATTATAAGGGACAGTAGTCCTGTCCTATCCGAAGCTGGCGAAAGATGCCAGATTTCTTAATCTAGAGCAAGCAAGAAGTTCTGCCCAAAGGTTGCAGTTCTTTCAATGTTTTTGCCGAATTTGTCGAATTCGCATTGGCGGCTAAAGATAATCGCAACAATCTTTCTAAAGGCTGCTCACGCGTGCGAAGAACTTTCTTTTCTGCGTCCGCTCAAGTGATTGTAACGGGCCTTTGATTTCCTGTTGAGCGGGAACTTCGTCACAGTCCAGTTGCGAGCGGGAAAGATCTTCCTGCGATCCGACAAGATTAACTAGGAGAACCCCCATGAGCAATAAAGGTGTATCCGCAGCAGTTCTGGCTGGCGCGGTTGCTGCTGCCGTCATTTCCGTAAACGCGCCGACTGCGGCGTATGCTCAGGCAAAAGAAAAGTGCTACGGCGTTTCTTTGGCTGGCGAAAACGACTGTAAGGCCGGTGCTGGTACCACCTGCGCAGGGACATCCACCGTTGACTACCAAGGCAATGCATGGACGCTGGTTCCAAAGGGCACTTGCGAAACCATGGAACTGCCGGGCGGCCGCCAGGGGTCACTGACCGAGTTGGATCGCGATAATCCAGAGGCATAGTCACTAGCGATGCTTCGAGGCGGTTGTCGTGATGATGGGCGGCTGCCTCCGGAGCCTCTTTGAACACCGGAGGGTCTCATGTCTCAGAGCGAAAGAATCAGCGCGACAGTTCCTGCGGGCGCGGGGCTCGGCTTGAAAGCCGACCACTATGCCCAGATTCTGGAGACGAAACCGGCCCTGGGTTTCTTTGAGGTCCATGCCGAGAACTACATGGGGGCTGGCGGACCTCCGCACGCCTATCTGGAGGCCATCCGTGCGCGCTACCCGATCTCGCTTCACGGTGTTGGTCTGTCCATTGGCGGCATGCAGCCCCTCAACAAAGACCATTTGCAACGGGTGAAGCAGGTTCACGACCGTTATCAGCCGGGCTTGTTCAGTGAGCATCTGGCTTGGTCTTCGCATCAGCCAGCCTATTACAATGACTTGTTGCCGCTGCCTTACACGGAAGAGACCTTTCAGCGTGTTGCTGACCACATTGATGAGGTACAGCAGGTGCTGGGCCGACAAATGCTGCTGGAAAATCCATCCACCTATGTCCTTTTTGAAGACAGCGTCATAGAGGAAACCGACTTCCTGATGCGCGTGGTCGACAAGACCGGCTGCGGTTTGCTGCTTGATGTAAACAATGTTTTTGTGTCGGCCACCAACTCGGGCCGATCCGCTTCGGAGTATCTGGCGTCGTTTCCCGTTGAACATGTGGGCGAAATACATCTGGGCGGTCACGCCCCGGATGAAGATGAGCAAGGCCATCCTCTGCTCATAGATGCACATGACCGCGAAGTTGCCGATCCGGTTTGGCATCTCTACCGTGCTGTGATCGACCGCGTTGGTGCCGTGCCGACCTTGATCGAGTGGGATGCCGAGGTGCCCGCTTGGGAAGTGCTTTATGCCGAAGCCCAACGGGCTCAAGCCATTTTGACCCAGCGCCAGAAGCAGGGAGCGTCCTATGCCCAGGTCAGCTGAGCAGGTGCTTGCGTCCTTCTCCGGAAATTTGACGCGTTCAGACTTCTTGGTGCCAACCGGCCTTGTTGGACGGGACGGTGAAACGTCGCAACGCCGGTTTGAGGTTTACAGAAACAACGTCTTGAGCAGCCTGAGTGCCGCGCTTGCCGCTAATTTCCCCGCGATTCAACGTTTGCTAGGTGAGGAATACTTCAAGGCACTTGCGGTGGAGTTTGTTCGGCAATCGCCGCCCACCCAGCCTGTTCTTTCTGAGTATGGAGCAGACTTTCCAGAGTTCGTGCGGAGTTTCCCGCCTTTGGCTGACTACCCCTATCTTGGTGATGTTGCCTCTTTGGAGTGGGTATGGCTGAAGGCCTACCATGGCGCAGAACTGGCGGTGACCGCTGCCGAGCAGTTGAAAGAG
Organism: Pseudovibrio exalbescens; assembly: GCF_028737195.1. Classification (GTDB taxonomy): domain Bacteria; phylum Pseudomonadota; class Alphaproteobacteria; order Rhizobiales; family Stappiaceae; genus Pseudovibrio; species Pseudovibrio zosterae. The sequence goes on from NZ_JAQZAJ010000007.1 coordinate 168,493, forward strand.
GTGGCAGGTGAACGCCTCAATGAAGTGAGATTTAAGGTGCATCCAACCGCGTCCTCGGTGATCTCACAGTTTCCAATCTATGAAATCTTCAAGGTGAACCGTGATGGGGCTGCTGCCACCCCGGTGGCGGGCGGCGGCCAAGGCGTGCTTGTGGTGCGCCCCGGCATGCATGTTGTTGTTGAGCAGGTTTCACCTGAGACCCTCTTTCTTTTTGAGCAGTTGAAACAAGGCGTTTCCCTTGGTGCAGCCGCAGAAGCCGGTCTCTCACAGTTTCCGGGGTTTGATCTCGGAAGTTGTCTGTCGTCACTACTTCAGACGGGCGCGCTCGCTCAGGTCCTGATGGCTGATACTTAACGCATAATCGCAGGAGGGCATTATGTCTGGAATCATCTCACCCTTGGTGAGCATCTACACGGGTATTTTTGGTGCGATTGAGCGCGCTGCAGGCGATTGGTTCCTTGGGCTTTTGGCGCGTGTGGTGTTTGCCAGTGTGCTGTTTGGCTACTTCTGGAACTCTGCACTGACCAAGATCAGTGATGGTCTTCTCGGGTTTCTCACTCCCACAACGGGGGCTTATGCGCAGATCCTGCCTCAAATCACCGAAGCAGCCGGATATGATGTGAGCCAGATTGCTTTCTTTCCATATGGTCTGATCGTCCTCATGGGAACGTGGGCCGAGTTTGTCCTGCCAGTGCTGGTGGTGATCGGGCTCTTCACGCGCGGAGCCAGTCTGGCCATGATCGGGTTCCTTATTGTGATGACCTATGTGGACATCACGGGCCATCATGTGGACATGGGCACCATTGGCGGTTTCTTTGACAACGCGCCAAACAGCGTGATTGCCGATCAGCGTGTCATGTGGGGCTTCCTGCTGCTTTATCTCGTCATTCGCGGCCCGGGTTTGTTGTCTGTTGATGGCCTACTGGGCAAACGGACGCAACCTACTGAAAAACTGGCCTAATGATGGCCTCAGAGTGCAAGATTTGGCTTGCCTCGCGCACCAACGCTGGTATGCGTAGGTCATGATCTTTTCGAGTGATAACTGGGCTGGTGCCACGGACGCCGTGATGGCGGCTTTGGCCCGCCATACGAGTGGATTTGCGCCTGCTTACGGTGTGGATCCGCTGAGCCGCTCCATTGAAGCGAAGTTCAACGAGGTTTTTGAGCGCGAAGTGGCCGTTTTTCTGGTTTCCACCGGAACAGCAGCCAACTCTCTTGCCTTGGCTAATTATGCCAAGCCGGGTGGAGCCGTTTTCTGCCACGAGGAATCGCATATCGTGGTGGATGAGTGCGGGGCCCCTGAGTTCACGACTGGTGGCAACAAGCTGTTCGGCATTGCAGGTGAACATGGCAAGATCAATGCGGCCTCTTTAGCAAAGGCGCTGACAGCCATTCCTGAGGGCGTGGTGCACCACGGTCAGGCCTCTGCGGTTTCCATTACCCAGGCGACCGAAATCGGAACGCTATATACCCCGTCGGAAATCGCTGCGATTAATGAAGTGGCCAAGAGCCGCGGTCTGCCTTTACACATGGATGGTGCCCGCTTTGCCAATGCACTGGTGTCATTGGACATCAGCCCAGCGGAAATGACCTGGAAGCAGGGCGTGGATGTGCTCTCTTTCGGCGCAACCAAGAACGGGTGTTGGTGCGCTGAAGCGGTGGTGTTTTTCAATCCGCAGGATGGCGCAGGTTTTGAGTATCTGCGTAAGCGGTCGGCCCAGCTTTTCTCAAAGAGCCGCTTTATCTCCGCACAGTTTGAAGGTTATTTCGAGGACGACAACTGGTTACAAACAGCGCGCCATGCCAACGCTATGGCCGCGCGTCTTGCTGAAGGCCTGAAGGCTGCAGACGGTGTTGATCTGCCGGTTTGGCCACAAGCGAACGAGGTGTTCCCAATCATAAGCCGAGCCAAAGCCGCTGAGCTTCAAAAGGCTGGCGCGGGATTCTATGAGTGGCCAGCGGAAGGCTTGCCGGAGGACCGCCAGATGATCCGCCTGGTAACAAGCTTTGCGACAACGACCGGTATGGTCGACGAGTTCATCAGCTTGCTGTAGCGGATTGCATTCGTTACGCAAAAAAACGGTCCCTTATGGGGCCGTTTTTTGTTGGAAAGTCGGGAGGGGGAAAGCGCCCCGCAGGGGAGAATACGGGGCGCTTCGGAGAGGTCTGACCAATTGGGGGAGGAAGTCAGACTTGGGAACGGTTGTTAGTGCGATGTGTTCGCAGGACTGCCTTCGATCTGCTTCACTTCATCGCGCGGAGCTGTCTTGATGTCGATCTTTCGTGGCTTCATCGCCTCTGGGAGCTCACGAACAAGATCGATATGCAAAAGGCCGTGTTCCAAAGAAGCGCCGACTACTTTCACATACTCAGCAATTTGGAAGCGACGTTCAAAAGCGCGCGAGGCGATGCCCCGATATAGAACTTCCCGATCATCAGCTTCTGGTGCTTTTTCACCAGAGATGGTGAGTGCGTGCTCCTTGGCTTCGATGCTGAGTTCTTCCTCAGTGAAGCCCGCGACGGCCATAGTAATCCGGTAGGCGTTCTCGCCGGTGCGCTCAATGTTGTATGGGGGATAGGCTGAGCTCTGTTCACCTGTCGCTGTGTCCAGCATGGAAAACAGGCGGTCAAAACCGACGGTGGAACGATAGAGTGGGCTCAAATCAAAATGACGCATAATCTTGTCCTCTTTCGAGCAACGGACATGGGTCGCCGCATGCGCGCACGATCCGCGTTTCATATTTGCAATCAACCCGTTATGGCGATGACTGCGGTTTAATGCAGGCCCGTATTGGCGCCTGTGAACTAGAGATAGTTAGGCACAATTGGGTTTCAAGAGGGGGACTTCATACCTTTCAGATTCGTAGTGAACGCGCCTTGCCAATTAGGTGAATGATCCATGAACAAGCGCTTCGGAACGGGTTCAGGCGGACCTGGCTATGGTGATTCCATCATTGATCAACAACGGATCGGAGGATCGCCATGCTTAAGACCAAAATGACCGTAGCTGCTGGTGCACTCTTGATGGGGCTGGCTTTTTCTGGCGCCTCAGCACAGGCAGGAAACTGGGTTGTCACCACGGGGAACGGCCCGGCCGGATATGCAGCGCCGCAGCACCTGATCCATCAGGTACACAAGGTGCATAACCCCTACGGATGCCGGATGAGCCGGAAGGAAGTACGCCGCAGCCTACGCCATAAAGGGTTTCGGAAAATTGAGTTCGTCCGCGATCGCGGAGACAGGTATGTGTTTTTTGCGCGTAACCACCACCGTCAAAAAGTCCGCCTTGTCGTGAGTGCCTACCATGGCGAAATTCTGCGCTACAAGGTACGCGGGCGGTGGCGCTGAAACCCATGGATGTATGCGCTAAAGAGGGTGCATCCCTATTGATTATGGGTTGCACCTGCGCTCGTAGCGGGGCTATCACCTAAACTTCACGTGTGGTGTGGCGGGGCATTTATGCAGCTTTACTCGATTGACGGCATTGCAGTGCCGGAAGGGGCGACTTCGGGCCTTTTGAAGATGGATGATGGCATCCAGCTGCGATGGGCCAGGTGGGCACCCACCGGCAACGGCATTAAGGGAACGGTGACCCTTGTTCAGGGCCGTGCAGAGTTCATTGAGAAGTACTTTGAAACAATTGAAGAGCTGCGTTCTCGAGGTTTTTTCGTTCTAACCTACGATCTGCGCGGACAGGGCGGTTCGGATCGCCTCCTCAAGAACCGGCACAAGGGGCACGTCAGCAGCTTGCAGCGCTATGTGGACGATCTGCATGCGGTGCTCGACAACCTGGCGCTGTCTGACCTGCCAGGACCGCACTATTTGCTGGCGCATTCAACCGGCGCAGCCATTGTCATGACCGCAAACCAACGTCTGCGCACGAAGATCGATCGAGCGGTGCTGTCGTCTCCATTCGTCGAGCTGCCCATGAACCCCGCGCTGCTTTCCATGGCCCGGGCGCTTGCGGTCGGGTTGGTCGCGGTCGGCATGGGGGGATACTATGTTCCCGGCGGCAAGAACTGGCAGCCTGACGCCTATGAAGGCAATGTGCTTACTGCGGACCGCACCCGCTTTGAGCGCGGGCAGAAGTATTTGGCCGAGTTTCCGGATCTACAGTTGGGCTCGCCAACACTTGGCTGGTTTTGGACCGTCAGCAGAGCACTGAAAAAGTTCCAAAAACCGAATTTTGGATTGGACTTTGCGTTACCTTCTCTGGTGCTTACGGCAGGTGCAGACAAGGTTGTTTCATCGAGCGCAACAGACGCATTGTGCAGGACGGCTCCCGTGATGGGCCACATTGAAATCCGCGGCGCGAACCATGAGATTTTGATGGAACGCGACCCCTACCGTGAGCAGTTCTGGGCCGCGTTCGATGCGTTTATTCCGGGAAGCGCGTGATCATGCTTCCGGCGGGACGTCGCTAAGGCGTTTCAGAAGCTTGTCGTGGAGGCGTGGATCGCCAGAGGCCAGCACCCGGCCTCCTTCACTCGCCTTTCCGCCTGTCCAGTTGGTGACAACGCCGCCAGCACCCTCAATGATCGGGATCAGGGGCAGGATGTCGTAGATCTGAAGCCCACTCTCAATGACCGCGTCACATTGGCCCGCAGCAACCATGGCGTAGCCATAACAGTCTGTGCCGTATCGGATGAGGCGTGCTTCTTCCTCAATGGCATCAAAGTAGGGGCGCTCTGTTGTGGTGAAGAGGGCGGGTGTGGTTGTCATCATGATGGCGCTGCTGATGTCTTCGCAAGCGCGTGTGCTCAGCTTTCGACTGCCCAATGGGCCTCGGTACCAAGAAGCCTCTCCCGTGCCCCAGTAGCGCTCTGCGTTGTAAGGTTGGCTTAGCATGCCAAGCGCCGGCTCGCCATTGGTGCGCAGGCCTACGAGGGAGCCCCAAAGCGGAATTCCGGTGATGAAGGCGCGCGTGCCATCAACGGGATCCAGCACCCAGACGTTTTCCGCTGTGTCCTGAACGCGGCCATGCTCTTCGCCAATGATCCCGTGATCCGGATAATGCGCTGCAATCAGGGCGCGGATGGCTTCTTCTGCGGCCTTGTCGGCGATTGTTACCGGATCAAATCCGCCCTCAAGCTTGTTGTCGACTTCATATGCGGAGCGAAAGTGCTTCAGTGTTTCCTTGTCGGCAGCGTCGGCAAGCTGGTGCAGAAACTCTGTCAGGTCTTTTGTGTTTTGTTGGGTCATAAGGCGCACTTTGGGCTGGTGAACGTGAAGCGCAGCCTAGCGGGGTTGCCCGGCCTTAACAATCACGTTTTGTGGAAAAGCCATTGATGTGCCAAAGGTTTCACGGTAGTGGCCGGGTGCATAGCGTGCGTCTCAGCGGCGGCGAGGAACCCCGCGGAATTAGGGGTTCTCCTTAGGTTCTAATTGACTTTGCTGCGATGCAATGTTGATATTGTGCAGTGCAATCAGCTTGGTTGCGCACCGCCCTCCTTGGGCGTTTCCTCCCTAGACTTAAGGCCGCCGTTGTTGGCGGCCTTTTTTTGTCTACTCCGCAGCCAGTGGATGGGCACCGAGTTCCCCGGCGTCGAGCCGGGTCAGTTCTCGAACGAACAAGCCAAGACTGCGACGAACCGCGGAAAAATGCGGTTTTGGGGTGAGCGTTTTTTCGTCCATGTACAGGCCTCGGTTGATCTCGATTTGCAGTGCATGAACGTTGCGGTCCGGACGGCCATAATGTTCAGTAATGAAGCCGCCTGCATAGGGTAGGTTGCGGCTGACGGAAAAGCCCATGGTTTCCAGGATTTCCGTGGCGCGCTCCGTGATCGCTGGATCACAACTGGACCCAAACCGATCTCCGAGAATGAAGTCGGTCTTGACCATGTTGCCGTTGGCATGAGTTGTGGAAGGCATGGAGTGACAGTCAATGAGTATGGCGGCACCATAGAGCTGGCGCACGCGAGCAAGGGTGCTGCGTACAGCCATGTGATAGGGGCGATAGAGCGTCTCAATACGCTCCATGCCCTCTTCCATGGGAATGCGGTGCCGATAGATTTCCTTGTTGTCGTTGACAATGCGCGCGATGGTGCCCAAGCCGCCAGCTACGCGCAGTGAGCGCGTGTTGACGTAGCTTGGAAGCTTGCCCTCGAACATCTTGGGATCGAGCTCGTAAGGCTCCCGATTCACATCAAGGTAAACCCGCGGAAAATTAGCAGCGATGAATGGCGCGCCAAGGCTGACGGCGTCCTTGTAGAGATGATCCACAAAGGCATCTTCCGAACTGCGAATTTCACGCTGGTCAAGGCGAGAAGAATTAACAAAGTCAACGCGGTAGTTGCGCCCCGAGTGGGGCGAATTGAACACAAAAGGAACCTTGGGTTCCATTGCGTTCTCAATAGTGAAAGGAGGTACGAAGGCGTGGGCGTTGCCCGTATCAGCGTAGCCCTGAACGAGGCGCATATGGTGGTCTTCGAAAATCTCTCCCAAGCCTTGAGCTCCTTACTCTATTGATTTTCTCAGCACAGACTATGTAGTGTCCACACGAGAAGTTCCAGTCGTTCTCTGAACTCAGTATTTCTTGAGTCCAGTAAAATGTTATAGGAATTGGAAGTATGTGCCGCCAATCCAGTGATTGGTAGGCCTAAAAAGGTCTTGGAGCGAAACGGTTGACACCCATGTCACGAATCCTGCTTGCAGAAGATGATAATGATATGCGCCGATTTTTGGCCAAAGCGTTGGAAAAGGCGGGCCACGACGTTGTGTCCTTCGATAACGGCATGAGTGCATATGAGCGGATTCGGGAAGAACCGTTCGCGTTGTTGGTGACGGACATCGTGATGCCCGAGATGGACGGCATTGAGCTGGCGCGCAAGGCAACACAGCTGGATCCGGACCTGAAGGTCATGTTCATCACCGGATTTGCCGCTGTCGCGCTCAACCCTGATTCAAAGGCGCCTAAGGATGCAAAGGTGCTGTCAAAACCCTTCCATCTCCGTGATTTGGTTCAGGAAGTGGAGCGTATGCTGGCGGCCTGAATTTTCCCCACCCGTGTGGAAATGAAGCCAGAAATTGAAATTAGACCTTGCGTGGTCCCGAGATTCCTCTTATACGCCTTTCCACCGCAGCGGTGACGCTGTTGGGCAGGCCTCCAGGAGGTCTTGAAGAGTTTAGGGCGTGTAGCTCAGCGGGAGAGCACTACGTTGACATCGTAGGGGTCACAAGTTCGATCCTTGTCACGCCCACCATTCTTCGCCAGAGTTGATTTCTCAATTCTAGCGGACTTGCCCTAAAAGTTCATACCTGCGCAGCTCAAGAGATTGAGATTTGGCGCGGATGACTGTAAGGGGTTTCACCGAAGGCGTTCTTACGTCTTTTTTCGTTGGCGGATCGTGCTAGGTCAGGATCCCGAAAAGGCAATATCCCGACCGGGGACAGGACAATGAAGATTAAGAATTCTCTTAAGGCACTCGCAGGCCGTCATCGTGATAACCGTATGGTTCGCCGTCGCGGTCGCGTTTACATCATCAACAAGAAGAACCCTCGCTTTAAAGCACGTCAGGGTTAAGGGTTTCGGGCTATATGCCCGGTGCCAATTCTAAGAGTTGATTGCCGCATTTCGGAAGTGTAGTCTTCTGGAATGCGGCTTTTTGCGTATTCAGGTTGCTGCCTTGCAGCCCTGATCTCAGTTTCAAGTCTGACCGTGGCCACAGCTGGTGAATGTGCCTTCCAGCAGTCCTTCACCGATTCTCTGGCGCAGTCTCAACCTGCCTCCTTCGCTTCAAAACATTTTTTTGTTCCCGTTCAGCTGACCGACCCAAACTTGGATCCGCCCTCCATGGACGATTTGGAGAGTTTTCCCGAGGCCGATGAGTTGCCGGACGGCGATGCATATGGCGGCAGTCAGTCCGGGTCGGAGGATGAAGCCTCACGTGCCCATGGCGGTGCGCTGGACAAGTTGTTTGTGGAGCTTGGACAAGCGACCGATGTGGATGAGGCGCGTGTGTTGTCAGCGCGCATTCAGCAGCTGATGCTGCTTTCCGGTAGCCATACGGTGGACCTTCTCATGCACCGTGCCTCCCAGGCGATGCGGTTGGAGCAGTATGGGTTAGCGCTTGATCTGCTGGATGCTGTTGTTCGACTGCGCCCTGCCTATGCAGAGGGCTGGAACCGAAGGGCGACCGTGCATTACCTGCGTGAAGACTTCGGCCAGTCGCTGTCTGACATCGAACAGGTGCTCCGGCTGGAGCCTCGCCACTTCCCCGCTTTGACCGGTCTGGGGATGATCTTGCGCAGGATGGAGCAAGACAAGAAGGCGCTGGAAGTCTATGAGCATGTTCTTTCCATCAATCCTATGCTGGAAAGCGCTCAGGAGGCTGTCAGGGAGCTGAAACTGGAAATGGAAGCCGACGAGATCTGACGATCTTAAGGTGCTCTCCAGGGGCGCCTCTGGCGTCCTGTTGTGTTCTGCGGCATTTGTTGTTTGGTGTCGCGTTCAATGAAGACTGCAATCTCAACGCAAGACTCGTGAGTGAAAACCAAAAGGCCCACAGCAGAACTGCGGGCCTTTCGTCGATCTAAACCGATTAAAATTCAGATCAAAAATATTATTTCTCGTCGCCTACAAAAGCGATGCGCAGCATATTGGTGGAACCTGGGGTGCCGAATGGAACACCTGCGGAAACGATAATACGCTGACCTTCAACTGCTACGCCTTCCTGGCGAGCGAGCTGACATGCACGGTCGATCATGGTTTCTTCGTTGCTTGCATCTTCGTTGGCCACGCAGTGCAGGCCCCAACCGATGGTCAGGCGACGTACAATACGCTTGTCCGGAGAGAAGGCAATGATTGGCTTTTCTGGACGCTCACGAGAAGCGCGCAGTGCGGTTCCGCCGGAAGCCGTGTAGCAAACGATTGCAGCGAGATCGAGCGTTTCAGCCACTTGGCTTGCTGCAGCTGTGATTGCGTCAGCGCCGGTTGCTTCTGGCTCGGTGCGCTGTGCGTGGATGATCCCACGGTACAGGCTGTCCTGCTCAACTTCTTCTGCGATGCGGTTCATGGTGGAAACCGCTTCAACCGGGAAGTCTCCGGCTGCAGATTCTGCAGAGAGCATCACGGCGTCAGCGCCTTCGAACACAGCAGTTGCAACGTCGGACACTTCTGCGCGCGTTGGAACTGGTGCAGTGATCATGCTTTCCAGCATCTGGGTTGCCACAACAACTGGCTTGCCAGCGCGGCGACATGCGCGGATCATGCGCTTCTGCAGGCCAGGAACCTGTTCCAGAGGCATTTCTACACCAAGGTCACCACGGGCGATCATGATTGCGTCAGACAGCTCGATGATTTCATCGAGGCGCTCGATAGCCTGTGGCTTCTCGATTTTCGCCAGAACACCAACCTTGCCCTTTGCAACGCTGTGTACTTCCGCCAGATCTTCTGGACGCTGTACGAAGGACAGTGCAACCCAGTCAACATCGGTATCGAGTGCTGCAACAAGGTCCTTACGGTCCTTTTCGGTGAGCGCACCAACAGGGATTTCAGTGTCAGGAACGCTGACGCCCTTGCGGTTGGAGAGCTTGCCGCCAACTTCAACTGTGGTTTCACAGCGGTCAGATGCTGCCTTCGTGACGCGCAAGCGGATCTTGCCGTCGTCGAGCAGCAGGCGGTGGCCAACTTCAAGGCTTCCGAGAATTTCCGGGTGAGGCAGATGAACGCGGGTTACATCGCCTGGAGTTGGATCGTCGTCGAGAACGAAGGAAGCGCCGTTTTCCAGCATTACCTTCTGATCACCTTCAAAGGTGCCGACGCGGAGTTTTGGACCTTGAAGGTCTGCAAGGATGCCGATTGGGCGACCGACTTCCTGTTCCACTTCACGGATCCGCCCAACCAGATTGTTGAGGATCTCATGACTGGAGTGGCTCATGTTGATGCGGAACACGTCCGCGCCAGCCTGCCAAAGCTTTTTGATCGTCTCTTTGTCTGAAGAGGACGGGCCGAGAGTTGCGAGGATTTTCACCCGTCTATTGCGCTTCATCGTCCACCTGTTCCTTGCTCTGTCGGTTCAGTCAGCTGGACCGTCCAGCTGCTCTGTTCGCCTGTGTCTATTTCAAAGAAGCCTGCGCGTTCGTAGCCACGAGCTACGCAGTCTTCGATCCCACGAATGGTGAATTCTTTTTGGCGTACACACATGAATGCCTGTCCGCCCCATTCGCCGATCTTATCGTTTTCTGCAGCGTAAATGTAATAGTATCGTGACTGTAGATCACCCGGAACGAGGGTCTCGCAGCTGTTTTTGGAGAGGTTCCACCAGCCTTCAGTCACCCACTCCGAGCTGTCACGGTACCCGATTGCTATGCTTACGGTGTCGTCGGTCTTGTTACATAACCGAAGATCAGCAAATGCTGGCGGCGCGAAAACGAAGAGGATCGCCCCCAGTAGGACAGCCTTGAGTTCGAATGCTCCGACAAACATGCTCAGTGCAAGGCCGGATAAACGTTTGGTTTTAGACAGTCTCATAACAATCTTTACAGCTACAATCGGCAGTTTAATGCTTATTGTTGAGCGCCTTGTCAATGTGACCACGCAGGGTCACGCCCCATAAACAAGACGGTAGACACAGGTCCTTGAGCAGCTAGATCTTCGCAAGAACCATAAGAGCGTTTTGGCCACACAAAAGAGGCATGAAAATGTCTTTTCATTCGCCCGGTTCAAGCGACTATTTTTTAAGCAAGGACATACAATTTACAGTCGAAATTTCGTTAAATTCGCGGCGGTGGCATTTGCACCGAACCGCAGGAAAACGAGGTCTCGACTGCTTATTTATGCTGTGGGAGAGGGTCCTTGATCAAGATAAAAAAACCAGACCAAATTGGGGTATTGGTCTAAAAAGCCGCTGTCATATATGATGACTGTGAGGTTTTACAGTGCTCTAGTGGCGAGCCGTCAAAGAAGTTCATCTCCAAAGCAATTAGTTTAAACAGTGTTTAATGTGTATTCGCGCTCTTTTTTTGACATGTGGCGGCAGTGAGATGTCAATGATTTTCCAGTTAATGCGCCGACCAGTCACCTGCAATTTTTGAGTGGGGGAAAACAATGTTGGTTTCGGGGCAGTTTACGTCAACGTTGCTTGCGTTGGCGGTGAAATGTGGCAGCAGCATCTTTCGAAATATGGCAGCGAACCATTGTGTGCGTTTGAATACTTAACGCGCGAATTTGTCACGGGAAATTTCGTTTTGGCGTGAAAACGGCCTGTTCTTCGGCTGAAAACGCCAAAAAAGGTTTAGTTGTGCGACTCACTTCCGCTGAGGCTGTTAGAGGCGTTTTGAAGGCTGGGGTTGCCAGCCGAAACCGTCGGTCTCCGCAATGCTGTCGTGACGGTTGGCTGCTACGCCTTTGCAATGCCAGAGGGCTTGGGGGGCGCTGTTATGGACAAGAGGCCGTAGGGCGAGTCTTTTGCCACACAGCTATAAGGAAAGAGTTAGGCGGGACCGATGCCTTTGTTTTGTGCCTGAAGCCGTTGGCGCAATGAAGTTGGGACAACCTGTGTACCTCGGGTATGAAGGTCAGAGCGTTGTTGACCCTATGGCTTAGTTCTGGCAGCTACGGGGCACACTATTTTTCAGCGACCAACATTGGGGATTCTTGCATGGTTGACACTGGCGGTGTTGCTGCAGACCAGCTGCGTGCCTTTATCGAGCGCGTCGAGCGACTTGAGGAAGAAAAGAAGGTTATCGCAGACGACATCAAGGACGTTTATGCGGAAGCAAAGGGCAATGGCTTTGATGTGAAGGTCATGCGCAAAATTGTTTCCCTGCGGAAGCGTAAGCCACACGAGCGCGAAGAAGAAGAAGCCATCATGGATCTCTACCTCCACGCTCTGGGTATGGCGGGGCCGGCTGACTAAGGTCGCGCTCGAAGGACGAAGATACAAAAAACGGCCCCGCGGGGCCGTTTTTTTTGACTAATTTTACGGCAACTCAGTTCGCAGAGGCTCTCTTGAGGAACTTCACCGCCTGGCCTGCGAACTGCGCATTGACCTGCGCTGCAGGGCGCTTTGCAAAGTCGTTGGCGACGATTGAGTTTACTGGTGCGATCAGGCCATCCAGATGCATCTGATTGGGATGATAGAGATAAGCCAGCTGCCAATTGCGGGCTGTTTCATCCTGTCCGAGCATAACAGCCTTTGAAGGGGCTGGGCGATCAATGAACTTTGCCAGAGGGTCCTTCATGTGGCCGGAAACGGATGCCGTTGTTTGCGGCGCTGTCGAGGCGGGTGGCAATAGCGCATTGAGAGAGGACTTTGGCAGCGCGCCGTTAGGAGCTGCGTCATTAGTTGGCGCATAGGCCGCAAGCTGGATGTTGTTCGGCTTGGAGGCTGGGGTGTCCCCAGCAAGGGCCGCAATCGCATCTACAGCATCACGCGGTGTGCGCGGAAGGGGGACGGCCACCTGAGGCTCGGCGCTTGCCACCTGAATGGCTTGAATTGGCTTGCCGCGCGGCTGAATGGTGATCGGTGCAGCTTCAGCGAGTCCTGTCGTCGCTTCAGCGGGAATTTCTGTCTCCGGCTTGGCGTGAGGCAGGGCAGAGGCGAGGGCGAACTCTTCAGCTGTCGGCTCTGGCTTAGCGGGTGCCGGTGCCTCGGCCACAGCAGGTGCTGCTGCAACAACAGTCTTGGGCGCGGGAACAGCAGTTACAGGATCAGGCCGAGCACTCGCCACGGCGCGTGTGGGATTGTTGCTCCGAGTGCTTGGTGTAGCGCCCTCGTCTTCGTCGTTATCTGTAAACAGGCGAGCGAAGAAGTTGCCACCCCCACTGCTGCGTTCGCTGCTTGAAGAGCGCGAGCTTGCAACGGCGGTGCGGCTGCCACCGCTGTCACGGCGTTTGATTTCTGCCAGAGCGACCTGATACCCCTTCATGGGCTTGCCGTCGCTTGGGACGTGAATGGTCTTGCCATCCGGGAATACCTTGGCCAGTTCGCGGCGCGACATGCGCGGCCAGTGACGGACGGAGCCGGTATCCATGTGAACGAATGGGGTGTTGGAGCGCGGGTAGTATCCGACGCCACCTACATGCTGGCGCAGCCCGAGGGCGCGCAACTTCGCCGGGCTGACGCCAGGGATGAAGAAATCCATGGCATGCCCCTTGGTGTGCTGGCTGTTTTTGGCCACGCCACGGGAGCGGCTGCGGAGCATGTTGTTTGTCTTCAACGAGCGATAGGCGGAGACAACGTGAATGTACTCATTGGTGCGCGCCTTGCGATAGACCTCCCAAACCAGATCGAACAGCTCGGGATCCATGTTGGTCGGTTCGTTGCGGCGCCAGTCACGCAGAAAGTGGTTCAGCTGCTTCAAACCGGACTGCACGTAGCGCCCGTTTCTTTTGAAGGTGATTTCCGCGCGTTCTTTGGTGTGGGTATTGTAGAGCTTCAGACTGCGAGTTTCCGCGCTGGCATCGGATGCAGTGGCTGCAACGAGCGCGCAAAACGCCAGGGCCGTCAAAAAAGCTTGGCACCCCAGTTTCGCAATAAAACCCCTAGACCCGAATGCAGATCGGTTACGCAAATCAAACTCGCTTTCTTGCGTTTGAATAAATGAACAATTAGCCCCAACTGTTCATTTAAAGGCAGACAGGTTAATGAGCATTTACCCTGTTTGCCTTCAGATTTGAGTAGTGTCCGGTGCGCAACATTCCAAGAAAAAACGGCCTAATTGCAGCGGGCCGTGGATATTTATTACATATACCCTAGCGTAAACGTTGAGTCGTGTCTGTGGGCTTCTGTGGATAAAGTTTATTGAGAAAGCCCAAGTGCCTCAATTGTCTTGTCGTTGTGACCATAAACATCCGGCCGCCTCTGTAGGTTGCCGTTCTCATCCACAAATGCCGTAAAGTAGGTGATGTGGATTGGGATGGTCTTTTCCAGGTTTACCTGCTTCTGTTTCCCGCCCAACATGCTTCTGATCTTGTGACCTGTCAGCGAAGGTTGTTGTGCCATCAGCGCGTCTGCGAACTCAAACGGGTTCTGAACCCGTACGCAGCCATGGGAGAAGGCGCGGGCGGAGCGGCGGAACAAGGATTTCGACGGCGTATCGTGCAAGTAAACGTTATGTCGGTTGGGGAACATGAACTTGATGTCTCCCAGAGCATTACCGGTGCCTGGGCGTTGCCGGATACGCAGTTGCTTGAAGGTCACGCCATCCCAGTTAACACGGCTTGGGTCCACCACCTTGCCGCGGGACAGAATCTCGTAGTTGCCTCTCATAAGGTAGGCCTGCGGGTTGCGGCGCAGTTCCGGCAAGATCTCCTTGGACGCGATGGAATACGGCACATTCCAATAGGGATTTACAATCACGTGGTTCATGACGTCCGAGAAGATCGGCGTCATATGCTTTTTCTTGCCGACCACCACACGGGTTTCATGCAGGGTGTGTTGGTCCCGTTGCAGACGAACCATGAACTCCGGGATGTTGACCATGAGATGGGTTTCGCCCAAATCGCGGGGCAGCCAGCGCCAGCGTTCCATGTTGGCAATGACATCATGAATTGGGTTGCCTGAAACCGTTGCATTTATTGCCAGCAATGTACGCGGGCCTACAACGCCATCATCATTCAGGCCGTTCTCGCGCTGAAAGGTTTTGACGGCTTCTTTCAGCTCTGAGGTAAAGCGTTCCTCGTCTTCAGGTAAAAGGGCCGACACCTCCAACCGTTGGCGCAAAAGCGACACACGTTTCCCAGTTGAACCGAGCTTGAGCAGCTTGCCTTCCGGCACAACGACCACCTCGCGTTCTTCATGCTGTTGCGCACGCAGGAGCTTGAGTTGCTGCTTTAGCGCTTGATAGCCCGCATGGGGTGGGTTGAACGCTGCCATCACCTGGGCTGTCAAAGTGGTGCGATGGATATTCTCCAATGCCATCACGGGATCAGGGCGAGAGGGCTCTACGCTGATGGATTTCGAGATGTTGCCTGGAACAACGCGGCCTGACTGAGCATCTTCTGCATAGGTCAACACTGATTGTGTCAGAGTGAAGTCTGCACGGGCAATTTGCTCAGCGGTGGCGAGTCGGTCTTGATTGAAAGTTTCGAGCGGGGTGGGATAGTTGGCCGGGTCGAGACCATCCTCATCTGCCCGGTGCAAGAACGCGATGATTTCTCTGGCGTCTTGCGTCAGCTCTCCGTTGCGGATCCAGGCGGCCTGAAAGCCCCGGCGTTCGTAGAACAGTTCGGCAGCGGCACGATCCCTTTTCTGGCGGAAATTCAGATGGGCAGTATTCTCGTGGAATGCATGTCTGATCGCCTTTTGAACGGGGCTTTGCATGATGACCACATGCGTGCTGTCCTGAGGCCAGACATGATCAGCGATTGCTGCAACCGCCTGTGTGGTTGCGCTGCTCAACGCAATGGTGGTGCCCAGCACCAACGCCCGAACTACTGCTGTACGCTGCATTTACTGTCCCGCTTTTCAGCAACTCACCTGTCAATGTTGCCCCACATTGACAGGCCAAACTTTTCTGGAAATTACCAGTTGAAACCCTTTTTTAATCTATCGTTAGGGTAGTTTTCAAGCCGCACTCTTGTCATCAAGGCCGTATTCCTTGAGTTTTCGGTAGAGAGTTGAGCGCCCAATGCCCAATCTCTTGGCCACTTCCGTCATGCGGCCGCCGTAGTGGCTGATGGCAAGGCGGATGAGCTCAAGCTCGGCATCTTCAAGCGTACGTACATGACCATGGTCATCAATTGAGCGCATGAAACCGAACGGCGCGGTTGAGCTGTCAAATGCGCTGCGGGCTTCGGTGCGGATGAACTCTTGATCCTGCAGATCTTCCTGGCTCACGGTACCGCTACGGCCCATCTCGTGGCCGCCGATGAGTGTCTGTCTGTCTGTTTCCGGTTTTGGCGGTGCGGTGACCTGCACGATTTGCGGGAAGTCTTCGCAGGTCAGCAAAGAGCCATCGCACAGAACCACTGCACGATAAACGGCGTTTTCCAGCTGGCGGATGTTGCCGGGCCAGTCATAGCTTTGCAGCATCTGAACCGCCCTTGGTTCAATGCCGGTGACATGCGGCTTGCTTTCTTCCGCAGCAAAGCGGGCGACAAAGTAGCGAACAAGGCTTGGAATATCTTCCAAACGGTCACGTAGCGGCGGGATCCAGATAGGGAAGACGTTGAGACGATAATACAAGTCTTCACGGAACTTGCCTTCCTTCACCTGATCCAGCAGGCGTCGGTTGGTGGCAGAGATCAGGCGGAAATCCACCTTGATCGGTTTGCGAGAGCCAACGGGATCGACTTCGCCTTCCTGCAGGGCGCGAAGCAGCTTGACCTGAACATCGAGGGGAAGCTCACCGACTTCATCGAGGAACAGCGTGCCGCCACTTGCTTCCTGAAATTTGCCGATGTGGCGATCAACCGCGCCTGTAAATGCCCCTTTTTCGTGGCCGAAGAGAATAGACTCAACCAAGTGATCGGGGATGGCACCGCAGTTCACGGTGATGAATGGTTTTGACTTGCGGTCGCTGGTGCCTTGGATGGCGCGTGCGATCAATTCCTTACCAACACCGGATTCCCCTTCAATAAGGATAGGGATGGTGGAGGATGCCGCTTTCTCCCCTAGCCGCAGAACGCGGTCCATGGTTTCGGAGCGGGTAACAATGTTGTTGAAGGTCAGTGTGCCAGTGGTCTGGCTATGAATACGGGTGAGCTCATCCTCTAGTGCAGAGACCTTCAGCATGTTGCGAATGGAGACTTCCAGTCGCTCTGGGCTTACAGGCTTCACGACGAAGTCCTGCGCCCCTGCACGCATGGCTTTGATAACCGTGTCGATGCCGCCATGGGCCGTTTGCACAATGACGGGTATCTTGCTTTTGGCTTCACGCAGCTCGGTGAGCACAGTGATGCCGTCCACCTCCGGCATGACCAGGTCCAGAATGACAAGATCAAACTCGGTCGCCTTGGCCCCTTTGAGCAAGGCAAGTGCCTTAGCGCCATCGGAAGCCGTTTGGGACTTGTAGCCGAACCGCTTTACAGCTTCTTCCAAAAGTCTGCGTTGGACTGGATCATCATCGACAATCAGAATTCGGCCACTCATACTCACCCACCTGTGTACTCAGTAGTTTTGCACTTTTGCTGTGCCATTGCGGGTCATCTTGCGGCGAGTTTAGTAAATAAATTGCACTCGATAGCTAGGGGATGCCTCAAAAGATGGCGTTGCAACCTCAGGAAATGAGGTCATATTTAAGAAACTCTTGCCGCGATCTCATAAGCTCGGCACTTCATGGTTAATCAAGAACCTAAAACGGACATCTAATGCCTTACCTGACCGCCTCGAAATTCCAAATGGTTTCAAACGCTTCCTCTGCTGAAGGGGGTGCTGCAACCGACCTTGGAAACCTTCCTCGTTGGGATCTGACAGCCCTCTATCCCAGCATGGAGGATGAGAGCGTTCAGAAAGACCTGGCTCGGTGTCAGGCGGAAAGCGAGGCCTTCGAAGCGGCCTACAAGGGTAAACTCGCTGAGATTACCAAGCGGTCCGGTGCGGAACTGGCAGCAGTCGTCAAGGAGTACGAGGCACTTGAAGACCTCATGGGGCGCATCGCTTCGTTCGCGGGGCTTTGCTACACGGAGAACACCACGGATCCCAAGCGCCAAAAGTTTTATGGCGATGTGCAGGAAAAACTAACGGCCGCCAGTGTGCATCTGCTGTTCTTTGGGCTGGAGTTAAACCGCATCGATGACGCCGTATTGGATGCCGCCGCTCAGGACCACACACTTTCCTACTACAAACCGTGGTTGGACGACATCCGGAAGGAGCGTCCGCACCAGCTGGACGACAAGATCGAGCAGTTGTTCCATGAAAAGCATGTATCTGGCGCGGCGGCGTGGAACCGGTTGTTTGATGAGACGATTTCTTCCTCCCGGTATGAAGTTGACGGGCAGGAGCTTTCCATTGAGCCAACCCTGAACCTTCTTCAGGATGCCGATCCTGAAAAGCGTAAAGCCGCAGCGCAGGCACTTTCCAAGACCTTTGCCAAGAACCTCAGTACCTTCACGCTGATCACGAACACCTTGGCCAAAGACAAGGAAACCTATGACCGCTGGCACAAGTTTGAGGATGTAGCTGACAGTCGCCACCTTGCTAACCGGGTAGAGCGCGATGTTGTTGATGCGTTGGTGAAGGCTGTGCGGGAGGCCTATCCGCGGCTCTCCCATCGCTATTACGCCATGAAAGCGAAGTGGCTGGGCGTTGACAAGATGAATTTCTGGGATCGCAACGCGCCTCTGCCCAAAGCTGACAACCGACTGATCACATGGGACGAAGCACAGCATACCGTATTGACGGCATACTCCAAGTTTTCGCCCGAGCTATCCGCGATTGCCAAGCAATTCTTCGACAATAACTGGATTGATGCGCCTTCTGTGCCAGGTAAAGCGCCGGGTGCCTTTGCCCATCCAACGGTGCCAAGCGCGCACCCCTATGTGTTGTTGAACTATCAGGGCAAGGTGCGTGATGTCATGACGCTGGCTCACGAACTGGGACATGGTGTGCATCAGGTGCTTGCTGGTCCTAACGGAGCGCTAATGGCGCCTACGCCATTGACACTGGCGGAAACCGCCAGCGTCTTTGGCGAGATGCTAACCTTCCGTGATCTGCTTGATGGTGCAGAAAGTGCTGAGAAGAAACGCATCATGATCGCTTCTAAAGTGGAGGACATGATCAACACCGTGGTGCGTCAGATCGCGTTCTATTCTTTTGAGCGAAAGGTTCATGAAGAACGCCGTCAAGGCGAGCTGACCTCCGAGCGCCTTGGTGAGATCTGGATGGAAGTTCAGGTTGAAAGTCTTGGGCCCGCCATTGATCTTGAAGGCGGCTACGAGCACTACTGGACCTACATCCCGCATTTCATCCACTCGCCGTTTTATGTTTATGCCTATGCCTTTGGCGACTGCCTCGTGAACTCGCTTTATGCAGTCTACGAGGAGGCTGAGGAAGGCTTCCAAGAGAAGTATTTCAATCTTCTCAAGGCGGGTGGCACAAAGCACCACAGTGAACTGCTGGCACCTTTCGGGCTTGATGCCACAGACCCGACCTTCTGGCAGAAGGGTCTCAGTGTCATTGAGCGCCTCATCGATGAACTGGAAGAGATGGATCAGGCGAGCTGATCAAACGCTCGTAAATTTCTTTATTGTTAGCCAAGGCTCCGCATATGCAAAAGTGCGGAGCCTTTTTGTTGCAACTTGGCCCTTGATAATTTATACGTTGTATAAATTATCAAGGGAGCCCCGAATGACGACAGGTCACGTTTACATAGCCCAATCTTTGGATGGCTACATCGCACGTCCTAACAACGAGATGGACTGGCTGCTGCGCTACAACAAGGAAGGCGAGGACCATGGGTTTGACGACTTTATCAAGCGCATGGATGGGCTCATCATGGGCAGCAACACCTTCAAGACCGTTTTGAGTTTTGAAGGCGAATGGCCCTACTACATGCCCGTGTTCGTTATGAGCAAGTCCCTGACGGATGCGGACGTCCCCGAGCATTTGCGCGATCGCGTTTGGATCACGGACAAAGAACCTGCCGACCTGATGGACTATCTGGCGCGGGCTGACTGGCTGACCGCCTACATTGATGGTGGGGCGGTTATCGAAAGTTTCATGAGGGTCGGTCTCGTTGAGGACATTCGGCTGTTCACTGTTCCAGTGCTGATTGGAGAGGGGCGCAAGCTCTTCGGCAACATAGGCAGGGACGTGAGCCTTGAATTGCTGAGTACCGAGGACTACGCCTCTGGCATCGTAAAGTCCCACTACCGCATCAAGAAGGACGCCAAGTAATGGTTCGTTCCGTTGGGCGTCCTGCGAAAGCCAGCGCACGGTTAAACAAGCAAATCATCGTTGAGAAAGCCCTCGAGCTTCTTGATGAAAAGGGCGAGGCTGGGGTGACGTTTCGTGCACTTGCACGGGAGCTGGACGTAACCGCCATGGCAGTCAAGCACCACGTCGGGTCCAGCCTTGGCCTCATGACAAGCCTTGTCGATTTCGTCTACGAGAAGGCGATGGAACTGGAAACCCCGATCGTGGACCTACCGTCTTTCAAAGCGCGCATGGAGCTCTACTGCAGCAATGTGTTGGCCCATCCGAACCTGCTTCTCGCCGTGTTTGCCGATACTCGCTACTACACTCAGGTGATGCATAACCTTACAGAGGATATACGCGCGGGACTTCGGGTGATCGGAGTGCGTGAGAGCGATGTTCCCACATTACTCAATCTTCTCGTGGACTACACGAACGGGTTTGCGCTCTCGGCCGCCGCAGCCATGAAGTCGGAAAATGCGGATCAGCTGGCTCGACCTGTCCCGACAATAGACGACTATCTGCGGATGTTGGACTTCTTGTTGGCGCGCTTCATTGAGCTTCCCGAAGCTGCAAACACTGAAGCACCCCAGGAGTGCAGCTAGCGAACCTCCTTGTCGCAGTTGCGATTAATATATGAATCATATACGAAATATATATTCATATTTGGAGGATCCAATGGGGTTGGTGAAAATCGATGAAGACTTGCACGAGGACGTACGTCGCGCCAGTGCTGTGATGTGTCGTTCTATCAACGCGCAGGCGGAGTTCTGGATGAAGATCGGGATGCTAGCTGAAGCAAATCCGACAATGTCCTATCAGCAAATTGTGCAGATGCAGCTTGAGGCGGCCCAGATCAGTCACGCTGAGGTTGCCATAGCCTGATATGGTCAAGACACCTGAAGAACTTGCCTTGATGCGGATTTCCGGCGGCTTGCTGGCGTCGGTTTTCGAGATGCTTGATGAGCTTGAGCTGGCGGGTATGTCCACCATGCAGGTCAATGATCTGGTTGAGGCGTTCATCACCTCAGATCTTGCGGCGCGCCCGGCTAGCAAGGGTCAGTATGACTATAAGTACGTGCTGAACTGCTCAATCAATGATGTGGTCTGCCATGGCATTCCCTGCGCCGAGGCTATTATCCAAGATGGCGATATCATCAATCTGGACATCACGCTTGAGAAGAATGGTTACATCACAGATTCAAGCAAGACCTATGTCGTGGGTAATGCGCCCCCGGCTGCCAAGAGGCTGGTCAGAGTCGCGGAGGCGGCCATGTGGCATGGCATCAAGCAAGTACGCCCTGGCGCTCATTTGGGGGATATAGGTTCTGCAATTGAGCGCCATGCCAAACGCAATGGTTTCTCCGTTGTGAGGGAGTATTGTGGTCACGGGATTGGCCAGCAGATGCATGAAGAGCCCAGCGTTCTGAATTTCGGCCGACCAGGCACAGGACTGAAGCTTCGTGAGGGCATGGTGTTCACCATTGAACCAATGCTCAATCAAGGAAGTCGCCGCGTTGTCACCCAAGATGACGGATGGGTGGTTGTGACCAAGGACGGCAAACTCTCCGCGCAGTTTGAGCACACTGTTGCGGTTACCGGTTCGGGTGTTGAGGTTCTGACACTGCGCAAGGATGAAACGGTGCCTTTCTTGCGCACCACCTGAGGGTCAGTAGGAAGTGTTGCTCAACTTCAGGCGCAGGTCCTTCGCGCCTTTCCAGAACAGCGCCAACTGAAGCGCCGCCATTGGTGTGAACACATAAGGCAAGAAAACATAAAGCAGCGACTCGGCAGAGGCGGGCGCGTCCACCAGCAGTATGTAGAGGCCCAAGGCAAGGATCGGCAGAATCTGACCATAGACGAAGATGCGGAACGACAGAGGCAAATCTTCGAAGCGAATTCTAGGCTGATCGATGCGATTGTGCGCCATGTGCAAACCTTGTTTCAAAGCGAATTTCGAGTTCTGTTTCGGAGTCAAACTCTACCGATTCCTTTGATCGACATGCGCGAAAACGGCTGTGGTCGTTAATGAACCATAAAAAGGCCTTATTTTGCTTCCCGCGGATTCACTCTGGACACTTGTAACTATTGCAGTTTTACGGAGTGCACACCCGTTGCGGCCATTGAGCCGCAGAGCCACTCCTGATAAACCCTGCCTGAGAATTACCCTGAGAAACGAGGACACGCATGATCCCGCGCTATTCGCGACCTGAGATGGTCGCCATCTGGTCTCCGGAAACTAAGTTCCGTATTTGGTTCGAAATTGAAGCGCATGCTTGTGATGCTTTGGCGGAGCTGGGAGTAATCCCAAAAGAGTCAGCCAAGGTCATTTGGGAAAAGGGTGGTCCTGCGACCTTCGACATTGCACGCATTGACGAGATCGAGCGTGAGACAAAGCATGATGTCATCGCTTTCCTGACACACCTTGCCGAAATCGTCGGCCCGGACGCTCGTTTCGTTCACCAGGGCATGACCTCTTCAGATGTGCTGGACACCTGCTTTAATGTTCAGCTGGTTCGCGCAGCAGATCTTCTGCTGGCTGACATGGACAAGCTGCTGGCTGCTCTCAAGCGCCGCGCCTACGAGCACAAAGAGACTGTTACCATCGGTCGTTCTCACGGCATTCACGCTGAGCCGGTTACCTTCGGTCTTAAGATGGCTCAGGCCTACGCGGAATTTGACCGCTGCAAAAAGCGCCTTGAGATTGCCCGCGAAGAAATCGCGACCTGCGCGATCTCTGGCGCTGTTGGCACCTTCGCAAACATTGATCCGCGCATTGAAGAGCATGTGGCCGAGAAACTGGGCCTGGGTGTTGAACCTGTCTCCACGCAGGTGATCCCACGTGACCGCCACGCCATGTTCTTCGCGGTTCTAGGTGTTGTCGCTTCCTCCATTGAGCGTCTTGCTACTGAGGTGCGCCACCTGCAGCGTACCGAAGTTCTGGAAGCGGAGGAGTTTTTCTCCAAGGGGCAGAAGGGCTCTTCTGCCATGCCGCACAAGCGCAACCCGGTTCTGACTGAAAACCTGACCGGTCTTGCCCGCATGGTGCGTTCCTATGCCTTGCCAGCCATGGAGAATGTGGCGCTGTGGCACGAGCGGGACATTTCTCACTCTTCCGTTGAGCGCATGATTGGCCCTGATGCGACGGTCACTCTGGACTTCGCTTTGGCTCGTCTGACCAACGTCATGGAAAATCTCGTTGTCTACCCTGAGCGCATGATGGGCAATATGGACCGTCTTGGCGGTCTCGTGCACTCCCAGCGCATTCTTCTTGCTCTTACGCAGGCAGGCGCGTCCCGTGAGGACAGCTACCGTCTGGTGCAGCGCAACGCCATGAAGGTATGGGATAGCTATCAAACCTCAGGTGAGGCTAAGGTAGACTTCCTGAGCGAACTGCTCGCAGACGAAGACGTGCGCAACTACCTGTCTGAGGAAGCGATCCGCGAGCGCTTTGATCTGGGTTATCACACCAAGAACGTGGACGCCATTTTCAAGCGGGTGTTCAAGGAGGATTAAGATGAAGCTCTATGGTCTCAGAATTTTCGTCGATGATTTGACTGCCGCGAAAACCTTCTACATCGAGACCATGGGGCTTAGCCTCCACTGGGAATTGCCTGAGCTCGGCGCCTTTGGTGCCGCGCTCGACAACGCAGAACTCATCGTAGAGACCGCTCAGGATGCGGAAGGACGGTCTTATGTCGGACGCTTCGTGGGCGCGTCTTTGCAGGTAGATGATATCTACGATGAATATGATCGGCTGAAATCCCTCGGCGTGCATTTTGAAACCGAGCCGGAGGAGCAGGAATGGGGCGGCGTTCTAGCCCATTTCAAGGACCCGAGTGGTAACACGTTGACCTTGCTCGGTCCCTCGCGTACCGGCGGGACACCAACGCCGATGTAAGTACTCACTGTTCAGTTGTTGAATACTGTTGATGGCGCTGCATCTTTCGCGGTGCCTGCCGCTTGCACCTGCGCGCACTTCGCAATATCTAGGGCGCAACCGTTGAGAACACGCACGCGACGCGAGGCAGCATCATGAAGATATCTGAAGCAGAGGTTCTGATCGTTCCCGGCTGGCAAAACTCTGGTCCCGATCATTGGCAGAGCCGGTGGCAGGCCAAGCTGTCTACTGCGCGCCGTGTAGAACAGCAGGACTGGGAGCTGCCACAGGTCGAGGCTTGGGTTGATCAGCTTGTTGCAGACGTGGAAAAAGCGACCAAACCTGTGGTTCTGGTAGCTCATTCTCTGGGGGTTGCAACTGTTGTTCATGCTGCACCCAAGATCGCGCCTTGGGTTAAAGGTGCCTACCTGGTTGCTTGCCCGGATGTCGACGACAGTTCGCGCGTGCCAGAATGTTTGCGCAATTTCGGCCCGCTGCCTACCGCTGCCTTACCTTTCCATGCTCATCTCACGGCAAGCCGCAACGATCCCTATTGTACTTGGGAGCGGTCGGAGCAGTTGGCGAAGCTATGGGGCATCATCCTGCAAGATGCGGGAGAGACCGGTCACCTCAATGAGGAAAGTGGCCAGGGGCCGTGGCCGGAAGGCTTGATTTCCTTCGCGCATTTCATGAAGGCGCTTTAAACACCTCATTATTGCTTTCAAATACGCACACCAGCCGCTCATCGTGGTTGCCTGTTACGTAGTAAAGCCTATCTAAGCTGATGAGTTTTAAGGTTTAGCAAGGCATACTGCGTCTCCGCTTGGAGATTGAGCAGCAGAGAATCTGGAGTGCAAATGGCAGTAGAACGGGATCGGGAAGGTAACCGCTTCAGCGCCCGCGTTGGACGGTACGCTCGCGTCGGTGCCAACATGAGTGGGCTCGCTGCCAAAATGGCGGGTGCTCGGCTGTTTGGTGCCGAGATCGACAAGTCCGCGAATGCTGCCGAAATTCGAGAGGTTCTCGGTAATCTCAAAGGCCCCATGATGAAGGTGGCCCAACTACTTGCGACCATCCCTGATGCCGTTCCGCCCGAGTATGCCGCCGAGCTTGCCAACCTCCAAAGCAACGCGCCGCCGATGGGGTGGGGCTTTGTAAAACGCCGCATGCGGGCTGAGCTGGGTGCGGGCTGGCAGGAAAAGTTTGGGTCCTTTGATCATCAACCTGCTGCGGCCGCTTCATTGGGTCAGGTCCACCGTGCCAGTGACCATGCAGGGAATCCGCTGGCTTGCAAGCTGCAGTACCCGGATATGGACAGTGCCGTTGAGGCTGACCTTTCCCAGTTCGACATGTTGCTCGCCCTGCATCGGCGCATGCGTCCGGCCATTGACACCGCCGATATCGGCGTAGAGATTTCCGACCGTCTCAGGGAAGAGCTGGATTACACTCGTGAGGCCCGGCATGCTGCTGTTTATCGGCACATTTTCGAGCAAGATCCTGAGATCAACATTCCGTCAGTATTGCCGGAACTCTCCACACGGCGGCTTTTGACCATGTCATGGCTCTCCGGTCATCCGCTCCTGAGCTACAAGGAGCATGCGCTGGAAGAGCGCAACGAGATCGCGCGTATCATGTTCAAGGCTTGGTGGGCGCCTTTCAGTCACTACGGTGTCATTCATGGGGACCCACACCTGGGCAACTACACCGTCTTTGAACAAGATGGCCGTCCTGTCGGCATCAACTTGCTCGACTTCGGCTGCATCCGCATCTTTCCGCCGGGGTTCGTTCAGGGCGTCGTGGACCTTTACCTCGGCCTGCTGGAGGACGATCAGGCGCGGGTGATTTCCGCCTATGAGCGCTGGGGATTTAAGGGGCTGACGAAAGAGCTTATCGAGATATTGAACATCTGGGCTCGGTTCATTTATGGGCCGCTTCTCACGGATCGGGTGCGTCCGATTGCTGAGGGCATTTCGCCCGGTGCCTATGGCCGCAAAGAAGCGTTTCGGGTGCATCAGGCCTTGAAAGAGTTGGGACCCGTGCGGGTGCCCCGCTATTTCGTATTCATGGACCGTGCGGCAATCGGCCTGGGCAGTGTGTTCCTCCATCTCCAGGCAGAGCTGAACTACTTCCGGCTGTTCAACGAGCAGATTGAGGCGTTCGATGAAGCTGTGCTTGCCGAAAAGCAAAGTGACGTTCTGAAAGCCGCCGGGCTGTAACATCACCAAAGCGACCTAAGGTTATCCCGTCTCTACTGCGTCAATCGAAAGGCGCGTTGCATTATTTCTCGATTTGGTGCTAATAGAATTATTAGTAATATTACGTGTATGGGGAGGTCTTATGGCTGACGGGAGCTCTAAGGCAATGGACTACAACGAACATGAGAATACCTACGAAGGTTTCATCAAGTTTGCAAAGATCGGTTCGGCGATTGTTCTGACTTGGGTAGTGTGTCTTGCGGTCATTGCTTTCGGTGGCACTGCAGGCTCCGTATTGGGAACGCTGCTCATCATTGCAAGTTTTGCAGCGGCAGTTGCCGGGGTGGTGTCAAAAAACAGTCCGATGACAATGCCCGGCGCAGTATTTGTTTTGTCGATGGTGGCCTTGCTGTTTACAGCCAGCTAACGCGACACACGAATTTCTCACGTGTTTTCAAGAGCCACAGCATTTTGCTGTGGTTTTTGTGTTTGGGAGCCCAACTCTGGACAAGAGCCTTGGTATGCTCAATGAGCGCCGACAAAGGCTGTCGCTGCAAAGCTTGGAAAGGATGAACGCGCCGTGTTTCGGTTTCTAGGATTAATGGCTTTGGTCGCCATGTTAACCGGTGGTGCGTCCGTGGTCCCCCAAGCATATGCGCTCTCAAAGGTGCAGGGTACCGTCGAGCCCTCCTTCAAGCAGGTCTTGCAGGACGAGGGCATTGATATTTCCGGCCCGGGCTATGAAATCCTTGCTCCTATTGAGCGGTCCGGCACGCTGTTCTCCTTTCAGCTCAAAACGGACTTCGGCACCTTTCCTGTACGTGGAACAGCCTTGTTGCGAAAACGGCTCAAGGAGCTTGACGCTTTGCGCCGACTGGAGCGCACCGATTGGGGCGCGCTTGCCGGAGATGGTGCTGTTGAAGCCGTGAAGCGGCCACTGTCCTTTCTTGGTGATCTGGTGCGCAGCCCGGTTGATACTTTGAGCAACAGCGCTGAGAATTTGGGGCAGCTTGTTGATGGAACAGTGAAGACGGTCTCCGGTGAAACACCGGTTGCTGCTGGACCTCAGCGCGAGGACGAGGCTACCTCCACCAAGATAGCGGCAGCTGTCGTGGGGCGCGACCGTGCACGCCGAGAAATCGCCGTGAAGCTGGGTGTCGATCCATACACAACGTTTGCGCCGCTTTCGGCGGGGCTGGATAAGGCCGCGTGGTCGTTCGCTTCGTCCAACCGGGTTGTCAGGCTTGCAACGATCTTTATCCCAGGCGGCGTGGGAACGGCTGTAACCGGTGTCATGACGTCCGCCAGCATTCAGGAGATGTTGGTGGAGAATCCAACCATTTTGAATGAGCGCATGCGTGAAGCGCTGAGCGACCTTGGGGTCTCACCTGAAGCCACGCGCGCGTTTCTTGGGCAACGCGTTCTGACGCCTGCTGAAAAGCTTGTTTTCGTTGCGGCCCTGCAGCAGCTCGGCCCAGTCCCGTCGCTGGACGAGCAGGTGCAGCTCGTCGCACAGGCTGAGCACACAAGCAGCGCGTACTATATGGTGATGGCCGCATTGATGGCGGTCAACTACCACCAAGAACAAGAGCCGCTCATCGAGTTCAAGTTGCTTGACGGCGTGCCATATGGCCGAACGGCAGCGGGCAAGGTGGCGGTCTTCATTGCTGGTGATCGCATTGGCTGGGATTTGGCACAGCGCATTGCCTTGATTGAACTGCAAGGCAAACTCGAGAGAATGCAGCCGGTTGGCGAAATCGAGTATCGCGTTTATGGTCTGGCGCAGGCGTCGCTTCATGAAGCGCTGTGGGATCGCAACGCCTTTATTCGGGAACGCGCACCGCTGGCAGGGTCACTTGAATTTCACTAGTTTATCAAAAAAAGGTCGTGCCATGGGGCTCGCTCGTCTGGCGCTTGCAGGCGTCCTTACCACCCTTGCGACCAGCGCTCTGGCATTTTCCCTCGGCCCCTACAAGGATCCATTGTTTGCCTATCCGGGCATCCTTGATCAATCCGCAGATGGGTCGCTGGTGGTGGTGGATTACCAAATTGAGCGGGACTTGCGGGGGCGAGACCAGGTGCCAGAGCGGCGTGTTAAGAGCGACTATGTCTCACACAAGCCGAGTTGGTCGGAGCGCGATACCAGCGTCACCGTCAATGGGCAGCGGCTTGCGCACATTCGTGTTGGCAAACCCAGTGCAGAAACGCGTGTGATTACGCTGTACCTTCACGGGAAAGGCGGGAATCGCCATCAAGGTGCCAACGACAACACGTTTGGGGGAAACTTCAACCGCATCAAAAACCTCATGATCCGCAATGATGGGGTGTACATCTCTCCGGATTTCAATGGCTTTGAACAGCAGGGCTTGAACGAGATTGCAGGTCTTATTGCCACCTACAAGGCAGAGGCTCCCAACGCCTCTGTGTTTGTGGCCTGTGGTTCGATGGGCAGCCTGTTATGTTATCGGCTGGCGCAAAGTCCGGACACCGCCAGCTTGGTGGACGGGTTGTTGTTTTTGGGCGGCGCGACCGATGAAACGCTGCTCACCAGTGCAGCGGTTAAGCGCCGGGTGCCGATTTTCTTCGGTCACGGCTCCGAGGATCGGGTTTATGACTGGACCCGCCAACATGCCTTGTTTCTCAAAGTGAAGAAGTTGCCCGGCGCGTACCCAGTTCGGTTTGCGCTGTTTCAGTCCGGTTCACATGGCACGCCGATACGCATGCTGGATTGGCGCAGGACCCTGAACTGGATGCTGGCTAACCCGCCCGGATAGCTGGCATTTGGCGCGCCTTGCACGGCGCATGGAACAGCGCCGCGACTTTACAATCGTGATTCTTTAGGAAGGAACGTTGCCGCCAACGCGGTTCAGCCCATCACGCGCAAGCTGGTTGCTGCGAGACAGCTGTATGGCGCGCATATAGGATTTGCGCGCTTCAACCATTTCGCCAAGCGCTTCTTCTGCGCGGCCCTTGTTGGCCCAAGCGGCATCAGAGCGATTGTTGAGTGCGGTGGCAGCTGAGAAATCCTTCAATGCGGCCTTCGGGTCATTCAGCGCCATGTAAGTAACGCCGCGCGCAATGAGGGGAGAGTAGGCGCGTGAGTTGATGCCGATCGCTGTAGAGAAGTCGTTAAGCGCTACCTGGTGCTGGCCCTGGCTTTGGTAAATCAGCCCGCGATTGTGGTAGGCGCGTGCGTTGCCGCTGTCCAGGCGAATGACTTCGTTGTAGTCACGCAGTGCCTGCGTGTTCTGGCCAATGGCCCGGAAGGTATTGCCTCGGCCATTCAAAGCCTGCACGTAGTCTGGCTGGATGTTCAGCGCAGAAGTGTAGTCTGAAATTGCCTGTTGGTTGTTGCCCTTGCGCCGCTCTGCCAGAGCGCGGTTGGAATAGGCTTGGTAGTATCGTGGGTTCAGGGAGATTGCCTGATTGAAATCGGCAATGGCATCGTCCAGTCGACCCGCTTGCGCATAAGCAATGCCGCGGGTGTTGTAACTTTCCGCATTCTGAGGATTGGCTTCGATTACTTCTGTCAGGGAAGAAATGTTTGCCGCAGAACCAGCCGCCGGATTGGTTGCCACGTTGTCATAGACGAGGCCGCCTGTTTGGCAAGCTGCAAGGCCAGCAAGCAAAAGCCCAGTACCCAACACGTTGCCAATTGGTTTGTGTTGGCGAAGAATAGATATAAGCCGCATCCGGCCACCCTCTGTGTGAACCACCAAGAGATCTCAGTCTCTCAAATCCCGAGTGGAAAGGCTATAGGCAAACAGCAAACGGACCAACCGGTTTTTCCGGTGGGTCCGTTTTGAGAAACTGTCATATCTGCGGACCCCGATTCTTTATGAAATCAGGATCGGGCCAGTCTTAGCGACGACCCTTGCCTACCAGCAGACCTTCACGCTGTGCGCGCTTACGGGCCAGCTTGCGAGCGCGGCGAACTGCTTCGGCCTTCTCGCGGGCTTTCTTTTCCGATGGCTTTTCATAGTGGCCACGGAGCTTCATTTCACGGAAGATGCCTTCGCGCTGCATCTTCTTTTTGAGCGCCTTGAGCGCCTGATCGACGTTGTTATCGCGAACGAGAACCTGCACGCGTATATCCTTATGCTGCATACGCTGGAGGTCTTGAAAAAGACATCTCCCGCGCTTGATTATCGAGACACTGATGAAGAACGATGCGCCCAGCAGTGGTTCGGCAAAGTGCGAACGTGCACCGCTAATGCGTCGCCTGATGTTGCGCGTTCCTAGCAGAATGGATTGTGTCTGTCCACCGTGAACAGGTGGATTCAGTGCGATTTAATTGAAGCCCCACTTAGCTGGGTGCGTCAATTTTAGGTAAGGAGCTCCTTGGGTGGGCTATTTATTTCACCTCTGCCCAAGATGGAAATGATTAGAGATGGAATAATATTTGGCTTTAATAGTATTCGACATCAATATTACTTAGATATAGTGCAAATACTTATGTGCAAATCCAGCGAGGCTCCCCAGCTCCGATCTCCCCTTAATCTCGGGGATTTGTGAGACAGCTTCATGAAGTATGTAGCCTGTTTTGTGGAATTGACGGCCTCCGTCAGGGGATTGGCATCCGTAAGCCTTCGTAGAAACTGAGGTTAATCCAAAAAAGACTCAATGGAGCGCTGGGGATTTCTGTCTGCGCGCGACTCAGCTTACGGCCTGACACGAGGATCGAATAGGGCGCTCACCCTCATTGTTGAGGGTGGATGCAAGGAAACAGATTGGTTTGTCGCTAGCGGTTTGCCCAAATTGACGATTGCAGCTGCGCTCTACCGTTTGAAGCGGTTGCCAGTTGTTGCCTGCCACTCCTATGCACTCAGAACTAAGGGGGCGTGTGTCCGTGCTGAGTTTAGTAGGCTTGAATTGACGTTTCAGGAGGGGCTGTTGTGATCGCATATCTTATAAAGAGTTTTAGAGACCACCCCGCATCTGTCGGGGAAAGCTACTTTGAGCATGCTGCTTTCGCCGGTCGAACCGGAGTGCTGCTGATAGCCGTGGGGCTGGCTGCTTTGGTGCATGCGGTTTTGCCGTTTGCCTTTGAACGCACTGCAAGTCGCACCATCCTCAGATTGGCCGCCCGTTTCCACAATCGAACGGGAACTGGCGATAACTGACTCCGGTACGCAAGTAGATGTAGCTGTAGCGATGCTGTTATCCTAAAACTGTGGGACGGCAACAAAGCGCGCGCTGCATTTTCGGAGAACTTATAATGTGTAGATGGTTGGCCTATCGCGGAGAGAGCATCTTTTTGGATGACCTGATCTCGCGTCCAGACCATTCACTCATTGCTCAGGCGCGCCGATGCACCGAAGCCAAAGTAGATACCAATGGCGATGGGTTTGGTATCGGCTGGTATGGTGAGCGCGAGGTGCCGGGGCTTTACCGGGATACCCAGCCGGCATGGGGAGACGACAACCTCATGCGCTTGGTACACCAGATCAGATCAGGTCTGTTCTTTGCCCACGTTCGGGCCTCTACAGGTACAGCGACGTCACGCGCCAACTGTCATCCGTTTGCTGTTGGTAAGTACATGTTCATGCACAACGGCCAAATCGGCGGCTATGACAAGGTGCGGCGGCGTGTTGAGAACCTGATCAACGATCACTACTACCAGTTCCGGCAGGGTACCACAGACAGCGAGGCGCTGTTCCTGGCCATTCTGAGCCATGGTTTTGAGGTTGATCCTTACGGCGCCGTTCAGCAGGTCTTGAAGAAGGTTCGAGCGCTTATGACCGAGGCGGGTGTGACCTGCGCCTTGCGTGTGACTGCAGCTATTTCCGACGGGGAGCGGCTTTACGCGATCCGTTATTCGAGCGATTCCATCGTCCCGAGCCTCTATTATCGTCTGTGCTCCAACAATCTGACTGTGGTTTCTGAGCCGCTTGATGAGACAGCGACAGAGTGGCATGCAGTTCCCTCTGGACATTTCCTCGCTTTTGGTGGCATAGCAGCTCCCAGCTTCATGCCTCTGGACATTGCCCCTGCGGCCCCCGAGGTTTTGACCCTCGCTTAAGCGAGGCAAGCCATCTTCATTTCCGCAAAGCTTCTGCGCTGTTGGTCCGTTCGGCCGGCGGTTTTGCGGCTCACATTTCTAGGAGCAAGATATGACGCCGGTAGAGTATGCCAGCGGCAAGCGGCATGGCTTTTCTTCGTGGCTCGCTGAAACGAAGGCAATGCTGATTCTGGGTGTGCCATTGATTGGTGCGCAGCTTGCTCAGATGGCAATCAATGCGACCGATACCTTGATGATCGGCTGGTTGGGTGCAACAGAGCTTGCGGCATCTGTTCTAGCACTGCAGCTGTTCTTCATGACGTGGCTTGCAGGCCTTGGCATCATTCAGGCAGTAATGCCGCTTGCCTCCCGTGCTGAAGGGCAGGGCGATGTCCGCGGTGTGCGCCGCGCAGCGCGCATGGGTATCTGGATTGCGGTGAGCTACACCTCTTTGGGCATGGTGCTGCTTTGGCATGGGGAGAGCATTTTGCTTTACCTCCAGCAGGACCCAGAGGTTTCGAAAATCGCTGGTGAATATTTGCGCGTTGTGCAGTGGTCGATGTACCCATCGCTCATCGTTGTCGCGCTACGGTGCTTCCTGACTTGTATTCAGAAGGCACAAATAGTGTTGTGGGCGACGCTCGTCAGCGCGGTGGTGAACGCCGTTTTGGA
This sequence comes from Pseudovibrio exalbescens, assembly GCF_028737195.1. Taxonomy (GTDB): domain Bacteria; phylum Pseudomonadota; class Alphaproteobacteria; order Rhizobiales; family Stappiaceae; genus Pseudovibrio; species Pseudovibrio zosterae. The sequence continues at coordinate 201,040 of NZ_JAQZAJ010000007.1, forward strand.
CTACGGCCTGATCTTTGGTCATTGGGGCTTTCCGGAAATGGGCATTCTGGGGGCTGCTATAGCGTCCATTGGTACTGCAATCGCCTCTGCCGTTTTCCTTGTCGTGTACATTCTCTGGGAGCCGAAGGTCAGAACCTATGATGTTTTCGTGCGCATTTGGCGCGCGGACTGGGGCGCGTTCTTTGAGATACTGCGTTTGGGCTGGCCGATTTCTCTCATGCTGCTTGCTGAGACGGGCTTGTTCGGGGCTTCTGCCTTCATGATGGGATGGATTGGCACGCTTGAGCTGGCGGCTCATGGCATCGCAGTTCAGTTGGCAGGCATTGCCTTCATGATTCCGGTGGGCTTTTCCAACGCTGCAACGGCACGTGTTGGTCAGGCGCTTGGCCGCAATGATGAAGATGGGCTGCGTCGTTCAGGTTGGGTTGCCATTTGTCTCGCGGGATTTTTCGCCGTGATCGGTTCCATGCTGTTCTGGCTGTTCCCAGAAGCGCTGATCGGCTTGTATCTCGATGAAAGCAATCCGTATGCAGCTGATGTGCTGCGTCTAGGGATTCCTCTTCTTGCAATTGCTGCACTGTTTCAGCTTGCCGATGGTGTGCAGGGCGTGGCCGCAGGTGTACTGCGCGGCATGTCTGACACCACAACACCGATGATAATTGCCATCATTGGGTATTGGGCGATCGGTTTCACCATGGCGTATGTGCTGGCATTCCCGATGGGGTATGGGCCGGAAGGTATTTGGGCCGGACTGGCGGCTGGGCTCATGTTCTGCGCGGTGGTCCTGACAGTCCGTTTTCACAAGCGCAAGGAATGGAAGCTGGTCCGGTTTTAAGCGGCGCGCTGGCTTTCAAAGATCCAAGAAAAAGGCGGCTTTTGAAACCGCCTTTTTTACATTGATCAGGGTGTGAGCGCTGTCAGTCGATTGACATGCCCCATTTTTCGGCCGTCTCGGGTCTCTGCCTTGCCATAAAGGGTAAGGCGGGCGTTCGGCTCGCTCAGGATGCTCTGCCAAGCATCTGCGTCATGTCCAATCAGGTTTTCCATGACCACATCACTGGTGCGGCCCGGGTTGCCAAGCGGCCAGCCTGCAATTGCGCGGACGTGCTGCTCGAACTGAGAAACCGGGCACGCGTCTTCGGTCCAGTGACCTGAGTTGTGTACGCGGGGGGCGATCTCGTTCACCAAGAGATCGTAGCCTTCTTCCTCATTGGCGACGGCAAACATCTCAACGCCCATGACACCCACATATTCAAGACCGGCTGCAATCTGTGCGGCCATCTCCAGTGCGGCGGTCGCGACTTCCCGTGGAATGTCCGCTGGCACGGTCGAGGTCTTGAGAATGTGGTTTGTGTGAATGTTTTCAGCAGGATCATAGCAGCGGATGTCGCCATCCACGCCGCGAGCCACGATTACGGAGACTTCCTTGTCAAACGGGATCAGGGCTTCCAGAATTGCGGGCTGGTTGCCAATCACTTCAAGGGCGTTGGCCTCATCCTCTTCGGAGCGGATCATGGCCTGCCCCTTACCGTCATATCCAAAGCGCCTTGTCTTCAGCACACCTTGTCCATCAAAAAATGACAGGGCTGTCTTCAGATCCGTATCAGTGTCCACGGCATAAAAGCCCGCAACCGCAACGCCTGCTTTCTCTCGCAGGAACGTTTTTTCCGCAAGCCGGTCCTGAGAAACGGTGAGCGCCAGTGGACCGGGGCGTACGGTGCACCGCGCTTCCAGAAAGTCAGCTGTTTCGCCGGGCACATTCTCGAACTCGTAGGTGACGACTGATACGCTAGCAGCGAACTTTTCCAATGCTTCCAGGTCGTCGTAGGCCGCAATTGTCTTTTCTGCGGCGCAATCAAACGCTGGACTGTCCGCATCTGGACAGTAGATGTGGGACTTGAGGCCGAGCCGTGTTGCGGCCTGCGCGATCATTCGTCCCAATTGGCCTCCACCCAAGATGCCAATGGTATCGCCAGGCTTCAGAACCTTTTCAGAGGTGCTCATGATCTGAAATCCTTACTGGTCTGTCTCGTCTACGGGCGCTTCTGCAACAGAGTCGCGCTGGTTGGCGCGCCATGTATCCAGCCTGTCGGCCAGCTCGCGATCATTCAGTGCGAGAACTGCGGCGGCCATCAGCGCGGCGTTTACGGCACCTGCACGGCCAATGGCCAATGTTCCCACTGGCACTCCCGCGGGCATTTGCACGATGGAAAGCAGGCTGTCCTGACCACTCAAGGCTTTGGATTGGACAGGAACGCCAAACACCGGCAGTGGGGTCATGGCAGCGGCCATGCCGGGCAGGTGTGCTGCTCCCCCTGCGCCTGCGATAATGACTTTGAAACCGTCCTCGCGGGCGTTCCTTGAAAACTCGTAGAGCCGCTCTGGTGTTCTGTGGGCAGAAACGATCTTGGCCTCGTGTTTAACGCCGAGGGCATCAAGCGTGTCGGCGGCGTTCTTCATTGTAGCCCAGTCAGACTGGCTTCCCATGATAATAGCAACGGGTGGGCGGCTGGCCTCTGCCATCAATCGTTCCTTCGCTGGCGGTGAAAAGATGCGCGGATTATAGGCATGAAGTGCCTTCGCGCAAGCGGTTGAAGCCCAAATGCTATTGGGCTGAATTTCGGCGCTACGCGATGATATCCGGGCGTAGCTGAGCCTCAAGCTGTTTGATGTGATCTTTGAGTTGAAGCTTCTTCTTTTTCATGCGCTGCAGCTGAAGCATGTCGGCCCGGCCAGTCTCTATGAGAGCCTGAATCGAACTGTCCAGATCGCGGTGTTCAAGACGCAACTCGACAAGTTTTTGCCGTACTTCGTTTTGGAAGGGCTCAACGGATGACATTTCTCAGTGCAGCTTTCGTGTGTCATGGCGTCGCAGCCTTCTGCGACCTCTGATTTGCGCAAGTATACCGCGTTTTGTGGGCAATGGTGGAAAAGATTTTCTGCTTCAGAAATATCACGCCGCGTTATCAGGTGCTTCTCTGGTTAACACCCTATCCCGTTCTTCATTCAATGGTCCTTAAACGGTGAAGTAATTTGATGCAGATCATTTAAAGTAGAGGCCGCGTTATTCTGCGTTGTATATCACCCTAAAATTACAGCCACTCATGGTTCGACAAGCTGAAATTTTAGTGCCAAGATGACAGGGTAATGACATCAACGGCAGGAGGATTTGCACCAATGTCCATCCACTCTCATCTGTCCGAACTCGAACGCCGTCATGCCACCCTTGAGCGCGAAATTGAAAGCGCTGCTCACCATCCCTCTACAGATTCCCTTGAGTTGTCCGAGCTTAAGAGACGCAAGCTCCAGATCAAGGATGAGATTTCGAAGCTTAGAACCGAAAAGGAATTGCATTAGCTTCTCGTAGCATCCTAATTTTTCAAAGCGCCAAAGCTCAGCTCTGGCGCTTTTTTATTGTGGGTTGCCTTTTTTGCTCTGTGTTGTTTGACGTTCTTGCCTTGAGTTTGTGAAAAGATCGTTCGCAGCTTAAAACGATTTAGGTCGTGGCCTCCAAGTCGTGCAGACTACTCGGAAATACACGTGAAATTTCAATTGTGATTGTATATCACGGCATTTTATCTTTGAGCTAAATGCGCGGTTTTTTTCTTTTCTTGCATAATCGAGTAAAAAAATAGGTCAGTAACTCTGATATTTCGCAGTGATTGCGTTTGTGCTCCCTCAAAAGCAGCCATTTGATGGCGACCCATTAGAAATACCCACAGTGTGCGCATTTGACCTCGCGACAATTTGCGCAAGTTCTACGAGGCCGAAGAATGGTTACTAATGGGGCACATGCGGGTGCATGTCATGTTTACTGAGTCGTCGGACCGGAGTCCGGTATGATATTTCCAGCCGAGCCATCCATGTTTACAAAGCTTCACCACTACAGAGACACACTGGTGTTGGCCGGTTGCCTGTTCTGCATAATGGTGGTGCTGCTATTTGGTGCCTACTGGTTCTCCCATGGTGAAGAATATGAGTTTCGTCGCCAATGGCTGTTGCTGCTGGTCATAATCCCAGGCGTTGTGCATGCATATCTGAACCGACGGACGTTGTGGCCCAAGCTCCGCAGTAGCTTGATCACATGGGCAATCGCGCTGTCCATACTCGGTTTTCCGCTGGTCTACTACGCCTTTGACGGGCGCACTTACGAGCGCTTTTTGGAGGTGCGTGTTTCTCAGGTTTCCGAAGAGCCACTTGCGGTCGTCGCTGAACGGCTGGACCGCAGGACGGTGGACCTGCTTTATGATCTGCGCCATTCCGGTATTGAGGTGCAAGATCCGGATACGACAGTGAAACAGCTGGCTGCCCAGTATGATATGCCCCTTCGGGACTTCATCCATACGCTGATCATCATCGTAAGCGATGACAAGTACCAGAAGCAGCCAGATTCAAAAGTAACCAAGGCCGACTAAGCCATCCCATATGAGCTTAAGGGCAACAAAGAACACGCCGATATAGGTTATGCGATAAAACAGCGTTTGATCGATAACCCGTACGATGCGCACGCCCGCATAGGTGGCGAGGGGAGCCAGAGGCATCAAAGCCGCTGAGGTGGCAAGGTTTGTTGTGTCAAACTGGCCGAGGAAGAAGTAGGGGATCACCTTCACGGCGTTGATGGCTGCAAAGAACACAACTGAAGTACCGGCGTAGAGCACAGGCTGCATGCCCAGCTTGAGCGTGTACATTTGGTAGGGCGGGCCTCCGGAGTGGCTCACGAAGCTGGTGAAGCCTGCCACCATTCCCCAAAAGCCACCGAGCAGCTTGTTCTCTTTTGACTTTCCATCAAGTGAGGCTGAGCCTAGCCAGTGGTTGAGCACAAATGCGAGCGATACAACACCCACGATAAGGCGCACATGGTCAGCGGTCACATAGGCAGCAGTCGCCCAGCCGATCGTGATGCCAACGCATCCAGCAGGGATCATGAGAAAAAGCACAGGCTTGTTGAAGCTGTGCCGGTAGGACAAGAGCCCAACAGCATCCATGACCAGCAGAATCGGCAACATTATTCCGGCTGCCTGAATGGGTGAGACCGCAAGGCTCATGAGTGGTACGCCGATGAGCGCAATGCCACCACCAAAGCCGCCCTTTGACAGACCGACGATGAGAACGGCAGGGATGGCATAGAGGTAAAAAAGGGGATCGCTGATCGGGAGCATGGTCATTCGCTGGAGAGGGGCGGGGCACAACTAGTGACATTGTACACTAAGGAATGCAAGGAGGGGTGCTGCATCGCTGAAGAACAGTAATCCGAATTTACGAGAGTAGCTAGCTTGCCTTTAGGTCATCCTGTGTCACTCTAACGGCAGGTTCGTTGGTGTGCGCAGCATTCCATCAGCAAGCCATAGATTTGGGAGGACTGGGAATGGCGAGCAGGTATGCAGAGGTTTACGGGGCTTGGCAAAGCGATCCGGTCGGCTTTTGGGAAAAAGCTGCTGGGTCGATTGATTGGATGAAGCCATGGGACAAGGCCTTTGACGAGACTGCTGGGGCCTACGGCCGGTGGTTCGTCGGTGCCGAGTGCAACACTTGTTACAATTGCCTTGACCGTCATGTGTCACGCGGGCGTCCGGGGCAGCCCGCCCTGATTTATGACAGTCCAGTCACCAATACCAAGAAGAAATACAGCTACAAGAAGCTGCTTGATCACGTGATTGCCATGGCAGCTGTCATGAAGGATCATGGGGTGGAGAAGGGGGATCGCGTCCTCATCTACATGCCCATGATTCCAGAGGCGGTGATGGCCATGTTGGCTTGCGCTCGTCTCGGCGCCGTGCACTCTGTTGTGTTTGGTGGGTTTGCCGCTCATGAGCTTGCTACACGCATAAATGACGCCAAGCCCAAGCTTGTCGTTTCAGCTTCCTGCGGTATCGAGCCGGGGCGCGTTGTTCCCTACAAGCCCTTGCTTGACGACGCCATTGATCAGGCCACGCACAAGCCTGAGGCCTGCCTCATCCAGCAGCGCGAACAGGCAACCGCGGCCTTGAAGATCGGCCGGGACAACGATTTGGGAATGCTGATGCAGCAGGCGCTGTCCGCAGGGCGGCAGGTGCCATGCGAGCCGGTAGCTGCAACGGATCCGTTGTATGTGCTTTACACCTCTGGAACCACTGGGCAACCCAAGGGCGTTGTGCGCGACAATGGCGGTCATATGGTTGCGCTGAAATGGACAATGGAAAATCTCTATGGTGTTGAACCGGGAGAGGTTTTCTGGGCAGCGTCAGATGTTGGCTGGGTGGTTGGGCACTCTTACATCGTGTACGGCCCTTTGCTGCACGGGGCCACGACTGTTCTTTATGAAGGAAAGCCTGTGGGTACGCCGGATGCGGGCGCCTTTTGGCGGGTGATCTCTGAGTATCAAGTCAGTTCGCTGTTTACCGCACCTACTGCGTTTCGCGCCATCAAGAAGGAAGATCCGAGCGCGCAGCACCTGCAACGTTATGATGTCACAGGTTTGCGGTCCCTCTTTCTTGCCGGAGAGCGCGCGGATCCGGATACGATAATTTGGGCGGAGGACATTCTCCGCGTTCCGGTGATTGACCACTGGTGGCAAACCGAGACGGGATGGTGCATTGCAGGGAACCCGCTGGGGTTAGGTCCGCTGCCTGTAAAGCGTGGCTCCTCGACGGTGCCCATGCCCGGTTACCACATCGATGTGGTGGACGAGGGCGGGCAGCCGCAGGAGGCTGGCATGCTGGGCAATATCGTGGTGAAGTTGCCGCTCCCACCGGGCTGTCTGCCGACGCTATGGGATGCGGAAGAGCGCTTTGTTGATAGCTATCTCTCTGAGTTTAAAGGCTATTACAAGACGTCGGATGCAGGTCTTCTGGATGAAGATGGCTACCTGTTCATCATGTCCCGTACCGATGACATCATCAATGTGGCCGGGCACCGCCTTTCTACAGGTGCGATGGAAGAGGCGTTGGCGGGGCACCAGGACGTTGCGGAGTGCGCGGTCATTGGTGTTGCGGATGAGCTGAAAGGCCAGCTTCCCTGTGGCTTTGTGGTGCTCAAGGATGGGGTGGACCGCACCCCTGAAACCATTGAGAAGGAGCTTATTGCGCTTGTGCGAGAGCAGATTGGCCCTGTCGCCGCTTTCAAGAAAGTTCTGGTGATCGACCGACTGCCCAAAACCCGTTCCGGAAAGATCTTGCGGGGCACCATGAGGAGTATCGCTGACGGCCAGGAATACAAAATGCCTGCGACCATTGATGATCCGATGATCCTTGAAGAAATCGCCAGCGCTCTCAATGAAAAAGGCTTTGTAAAATCATCGTAGTTAGCGAGATATACCCAGATACCACGGGGCGTTTCATCGACACGCCGGGGCCAAATGACTAGAGTCCCCGGCGAATTTAAGAGCAAGCTGGGGGTATCATAGTGTCTCTTGCAGGAAAAACTGCGGTGGTTACCGGTGCTGCACGTGGTATCGGTTTTGCTGTCGCAAAACGCTATGTGACAGACGGTGTTCGTGTGGTTCTGGCGGATCATGACGAAAAGGCTGGTCTGGCTGCAGAAGAACAGCTGCGCGAAATCGGGGAAGCAACATTTGTCAGCTGCAATGTTGCCGAGCGTCTGGATGTACGCAATCTGGTTGCTGAGACCCTTGATGCATATGGTGAAATCGACATTCTTGTGAACAATGCAGGTATCGTCGCGACCGGCAGTTTTCTTGAGCTAAAGGAAGATGCCTTCGACAATGTGCTTGATGTGAACATCAAGGGCGCGTTCCTGTGCTCACAGATTGTGGGGCAGCATATGGTAGAGCGGGTTGAGAACGGCGGTAAACCGGGCTGCATCATCAATATGTCCTCCATCAACAGCGTTGTCGCGATTGCTGAGCAGGTTGCATATTGCGTATCAAAAGGTGCGCTAAATCAATTGACTAAGGCCAGTTCGCTGACGCTGGCGCCCTTTGGTATCCGCGTGAACGGCATTGGGCCGGGCTCCATCAACACTGAGATGATGGCTGCGGTGAATGAGGATGAGGCTAAGCGCCGTCGTGTCATGTCGCGTACGCCCATGGCCCGTATTGGTGAGCCGGAAGAAATCGCCGGGATTGCCGCGTTTCTGGCGTCGGATGACGCGAGCTACATTACCGGTCAAACCATCTTTGCCGATGGTGGCAGGTTGCCACTGAACTACACGGTCGAAGTGGATGATTGATACAAGAAAAGGCCGGTAGATCCGGCCTTTTTCTTTTTTTACAATGGGTTATGTCGCTACTCGGACAACGCCTGTGCGCCGGTCTCAAATTGCATGCGAGCCAGTTTTGCATAGAGCCCGCCTTTGGCTACCAGTGTGTCGTGCGTTCCTTCTTCGACAATCCGGCCTGCTTCCATCACCAGAATTCGGTCAGCCTTCAGCACTGTCGCCAGTCGGTGGGCGATAACGAGGGTTGTGCGGCCTTCCATGAGTTTGTCGAGTGCCATCTGTACGATCTTTTCGCTCTCTGCATCCAGTGCGCTGGTGGCTTCATCGAGCAGCAAGATTGGCGCATCCTTGAGGATTGCGCGGGCAATGGCGATGCGTTGGCGCTGACCGCCGGACAAGGTGATGCCGCGTTCGCCAATGAGGGTGTCGTAGCCTTCCTTCATGGTGAGAATGAAATCATCGGCCAAGGCCATGTGCGCAGCATCGCGGATTTGCGTTGATGTTGCGTTGGAACGACCAAAACTGATGTTTTCTGAAACGGTCATTGCAAAGATCGCCGTGTCCTGAGGCACGAGCGCGATCTGACTGCGCAGGTCTTGCGGATCGAGCTGGCGCAGGTCGTGATTGTCGACCCTGATCTCGCCGCTCTGGGGGTCATAGAACCGCATCAGCAGTTGGAAGATGGTGGACTTGCCTGCGCCGCTCGGGCCAACGATAGCGACGGTTTCACCATGACGGATTTCGAAGGAGACCTCCTTCAGGACGCCTGCCTCCGTTGCGGTGGGGTAGGAGAAGCTGATGTTGTCGAAGACCACATGACCGCGCGCTGGCTTGTCGAGTTGCTCCGGCTTTGCGGGGGCCTTGATCTCCTGCTCAATCTCCAGCAGTTCCGAGAGTCGTTCCGCGGCGCCTGCTGCCTGTGACAGTTCTCCCCAAACCTGTGAGAGTTCACTCAAGGAACCTGCTGCGATGATGGCATAGATCAGGAACTGTGTAAGCTCGCCGCCGGTCATGCGTCCGGAGACCACATCCATGGCACCGATCCACAGAACGCCGACAATGGAGGACGCGATAATGAGGATGATGCTGCCAATCAGGATGGACCGTGCCTTGGTGGCGTGAAGCGAGGCACCAAAAGCGCGCTCGGTATCCTTTGCAAAGCGCGTGGCGGTGCGGTCTTCATTGGTGAAGGCTTGCAGGGTGCGCACCGCGCCAAGGGCCTCCGTGGCGTAGGCAACGGCGTCTGCCAGTGTGTTCTGCGCATGACGGGTGCGGGAGCGGACCGATCGGCCAAAAGCGATCAGCGGTAAAATGATGAGCGGGATGGCCAGAATCACGATGACAGACAGGCGCGGTGAGGAAATCACCATCATTATGGTGGCGCCGGAAAACATCAGCATGTGGCGCAAGGCAATGGAGGCACTCGCCCCAAAGGCGGATTTGATGAGCGCGGTGTCTGCCGTCAGCCGTGAGATCAATTCCCCCGACTTGGCGCTGTCATAAAATGAGGCGCTGAGATTCGTGAGGTGGGAAAACACATTGGCCCGCAAATCCGTGACAACGCGTTCGCCAATCCACATCACGAGGTAGTACCGCAATGAACTTGCCGTGGCGAGGACTGCGATAATGACCAGAATCCCAAGGAAATAGTCACCGATCAGCTCCGGATTATCCTTGGAAAATCCGTAGTCGATCATGTAGCGCAGCGCTATTGGCAAGATGAGTGTGACGGCTGCGGCTGTGATGAGCGCAGCTGTTGCGGCAATAACCTTGGATTTGTGCGCCAGCAAATACGGGAAGAGCGCAGCCAAAGGTTTCAATGATTTACGCTGTTTTCCGGCTTCCAATTCCGGCAGGTGAGCGTCTGTCAAAACAACCCCAACTCGTTATTTTTCAATAAGTACGCACAGATTGGGCTGATGGAGGCAAATGGCAAGCAGATTCTATTGCTATAAGACGCCTTTGCCCTCTTGTTTCCCTAGTCGCGATGGGGTATAGACCGCGACACGTTTTCTAGGCCGCGTCATAAGACGGACTGCGGCTTTTTTTCAGTTAATGCGGACAGAGCCAGCCTGACCTGAGATGGAGGCACGGCCGACGCTGAAAGGATTGGCCATGAAACAGGATATCCATCCAGACTACCACGCCATCACTGTCAAGATGACTGATGGTTCTGAGTTCATCACCCGTTCCACATACGGTTCCGAAGGTGACGTTCTTCAGCTCGACATCGACCCTTCTTCCCATCCAGCATGGACCGGTGGTGACCGCCAGCTGATGGACCGCGGTGGTCGTGTTTCCCGCTTCAAGAACAAATTCTCCGGTTTCCTGGGCAGCTAATCGCTCCGACCCGAGATGGTTCAAAAACCCCGGCGTTCGCGCCGGGGTTTTTTTATGCGCTGACGCGGCTGGAAGTCCAGGGGAAGCCTGACAGGGGTCGTTAGCCGGTTTCCTTCGTGATCAAGCAGTTGTTAAGCCTGAAGCCATCGCCATGCTCACGGGTGAGTGTCGCCTCCGTCTCTTGGATGTGGAAACGATCAACAGGAGACACCCATGCGCTTTACCTTCTCAAGCTGCCTGTTTGCGCTGGCGGCACCATGTGTTCTGGCGGTACCCGCTCATGCGGCTCAGTGCATTACGTTGGAGAGTGTTCAGCTCTCTGCCAATCTGGATACGAATGAAGATGAAGGTTCCCATATTGGCAAGCATGTGGCTGGTTTTGGGGTTTATAGTGATGCACCGGCCGATAAGCCCACTATGGCCAGCACTTTTTTTGAAGGCGAAGATCAGTATGACGCTGTAAAGGCGGTGTTTCTAGCCAGCGGTGCCGGCGATTGTGATGAGACCGTCTCGACCAACAATGTTGTGATCACTTTAGGGGCGGCCGACTTTACGGCGGATACAGCACCATTTGCCGGGTATGATTGTGTTGCTGACGGTATCCGCACCGTCACGAACCCTTTTGCGACAGCGCCTCGGACGTACTGCACGCGTGTGGATGAAGCCTCCAAGTTCACGCCGACCAACATGACCTTTGTTGTGAAATGGAACGCAGACGAGAGTAAGTGGTTCACCCTTACCGCTTACCCGAAGCGCTAAGGTGGCGTGACCTGCCTTAATCCAGCGGATGGGTTTGGGGTGTGCCGTGGGCGGCGTGCCAACGGCTGCGGGGTTTTCCAAGCAGGCTGGGCAGTCCGAGGCGCAGCATTTCCTGTTGGATGCGCGGCAAAGCTTCCCGAGGGATTCTGATCTTCTTCAGGCATTCAATGGAGCGGGCGGAGAGCAAGCCTTCGCTGCTCTGTGCGATGGTCTGGGGCTTGTCCAAAAAGGTCCATGATCCTTTCAGGCGGTTGCCGCGCGCCCGGCCCAGATTGCGATTGCGCGCTTCTGGGTCTGGGGTGAACGCAAAATGGTGCAGCTTGCCGCCATGAAGGGTCCAGCACGCGGTCTGTGAGCGGCAGGCAATCGGAGCGTGCAGTTTCCTGAGCAGGCCTGTGTTCTGGCTGGTCAGTTCTTCGTTCACCGCGTCGATAGCGGACAGCGTCCGCTGGTCGGTTATGAGATCCTGCGCCTGAAATGAGAGCTGGAGCGCGTCTTCAAGATAGACTGTGCTTGCTTGATTGAGGCGTACCTGACAATCGAGATCTGAAGAGCCCGGCATTTCCTGATAGGTGAGTGTGATGCTGTTGTGCTGGTTGAGGCGATAGGCGTTCAACACATAGAGCGCCATATCGTCGTTGCTTCGAGCCTTGTGATGAGCTTCCAGCGCCTCGCAGAGCGCGGCCAGAGGACTTTCATGCCATTGCAACAGGCGCGAGGGCAAACCGTTTTGATGCATGGCGACCAAGGTCTCCAGCTTGCTGACGCTCATGCCACGTTCTCGGGCAAAGTCTGCTGTGAGGTTGCTCTCATCGTGGTGGGTGATCTGATCCGGGTCGGGCAGGAGAGCAGATGGTTCTGCGGTTTGGGTATATCTGGGCTGGGCCCGATACCATAGCCCGGAGCTGAGTGGGCGGGGGAAGCCATCATCGGTGAAACCGAGCGGGGCAATGGGGTCCTTGTTAAGCAAAGCGCCAAAGATCTCAATGGGCTTGTTCAGGCACTCAAGCAGATCTGCCAAGGAGGTCAAGACCAGAGGTTTCTGGTCCTTTTGCAAGACGATGCGTGCTTCGCTGTCAGAAGCTGGTGTCATACCCGTGTCCTTTGCCCGGCGCGGTGATCGCTGGCATTGAGGCCTGCGCGCTTTAAGGTCTTCGCTAGCCTAGCGAAAACCAAAGTGCATGGCCTCCGGCATTTTTGCGGGACCTTGGGTATCTGGGGGCGTGGGTTTTACTTCCCGAAAACAGCGTTTAGCTGGGAAAGCTGGGCGGCGATTGGGTTGTCATTGGCGGTAAGCGGCTCAGACATCCGCTCTTTGACCAGCATGTTGTCCATGTGGATGATGCGGTCTTGAAGGCGCACGGAACGGCTGATGAGGTTTTTCAGGTTGTCTGGCAGCTTGTTCCACGAGGGAACTTCCAGCTTGCCGGAATTGCGCTCAAGACGAACCTTGTTTTTTTCACTGTGAGCCTGATCCGGGCTCATCTCACCTTCATTTACCGCCCGCTGCAGCAACAGCCATGAGGCAAGTTGCATGAGGCGCGTGGTCAGGCGCATGGATTCAGTGGAGTATGCGAGGGCGATTGAGCGATCCAAGTCGCGCGATTCTTCGCGCCCCAAACCATCGAGGTAGGTTGCGGTCTCTTCCACCAGGGTCATGCCTTCACGGAATAGACTGTCGAAGTTTCCGGAGCTCACCAATCTGGTCGCAAAGGATAGGGTCTCTTGGCGGTCTACTTTTGGTAACTCACTCATTACTCGTCTCGCGATACTTGCTGTGACTTTTACCCCTTTGCGTCCCAAACTGAAACACGCGTTTTAGCTTCAGGATCCCAAACTGGTTACCAAGAGTTTAATGGCGTGCCGGTCTGGTGCAAGGAGCGTTGGCTCAAAACAAGAGCCGCAAACTCCGTGCCAAGATTCCGTTTGTGGAAGGTGGGTGCAACTAGCCTTACTACGAAAAACCGGAATTGCAAAAAAAAGAGCCGCGGATGGCGCGGCTCTGAAGTGGTTTAACAGGGAGGCGTCAAACAGAGCGGAAGGTCCGCTCCGATCCAGCTCGCTGGACAGGTATATTGATAGAATACATAGGTTAATGCATGGTTAATGAATGCATATCTACTTGTATCTTACCTTGAGTCCACAGGGTTTGTTTTAATTTAAATTTCAATCATTGATTGAATTTACTTGAAAAGGCTTTGCGCGGCTTGCGACGCTGAGGCCTTGGATTCTAACTCTTTTTCAGTCCGGGCGATCTCGGCGTGCAAATTGGAGATGCGTTCTTTCAGCTCGGTTACTGACAAGTTCTCCAAAGACTCACCTACTACGATTTCACGGAGGCTTTTCTTTTGTGGTTCATCGTCGTCGAACAGACCCATGGCGTTTTACTCCAAAATACCGGGGGCTGCGGTCTGCATGCCCTGAGTCGCAAGCTTAGCAAAACGAGCAGCCTATTGTGAGAGGCAGCTTGGCGCACTAAAACCAAGTGTGGAAGTGCGCCAAGTGCGCACAACTCAAAGAGGAGGACCATGCAGATGCGTGCTGTAGCAATTACCGAGCCCGGCGGCCCCGAAGTGCTAAAGCTTGAGGAGCGGGAGCAGCCTGTGCCGGGACCCGGTGAGGTTTTGATCCGAGTGGTCGGGGCTGGGGTGAACCGGCCTGATGTGTTGCAGCGTGCAGGTGCCTATCCACCGCCCAAGGGGGCGTCCGACCTGCCGGGCCTTGAGGTCTCGGGGGTTGTAGCCGACGTGGGCGCGGGTGTTACAGAGTGGGAGGCGGGGGACGCCGTACTGGCGTTGACGCCCGGCGGCGGGTATGCCGAGTTCTGCGTGACGCCAGCAGCGCAGGTGCTGCCCATCCCTCACGGGTTGAGCTTCATGGAAGCTGCCGGGGTGGCAGAGACCACGTTTACCGTGTGGTCCAACCTGTTTGACCGAGTTGGCCTTGCCGCTGGTGAGAGCTTTCTGGTTCATGGCGGAACATCCGGCATTGGTACCACGGCCATTCAGCTGGCCAAGGCCATGGGCGCGACCGTGTTTGCCACTGTTGGTTCCGATGAAAAGGCGGAGGCGGTGAAAGCGCTGGGCGCCGACCACGTGATCAACTACCGCACACATGCCTTTGAAAAGGAAGTGCTTCGGCTCACCGACAATGAAGGGGTGAATGTGATCCTCGATATGGTGGGCGGCGACTATGTGGAACGCAATTGGATTGCTGCGGCCGTGGAAGGGCGTATTTGCCAGATTGCAACGCTCAACGGGCCAAGCAAGAACGTGAACTTCTCTCGTCTCATGGTGAAACGGTTGATGCATACAGGATCAACCCTGCGGCCCCGTTCCATTGACTTCAAAGGAGCTATTGCGGCAAGCTTGCGGGAGAAGGTCTGGCCCCTCTTTGAAAATGGGCAGGTGCGCGTGGTCATGGACCAGGTGTTTGACCTTGAAGAAGCTGCTCAGGCCCATGCACGGATGGAGAGTTCCGGGCACATTGGAAAGATCGTTCTCAAGGTCTCTGAACCTTGATGATAAGCCGCTGAGGAGATGCGGCAGATTTTCCCAGATCTGAGCAAATTCTTTGCCATCAAGCTATTTGCTTTTCGGAAACTGTGTGCGTATATTGCGGTCAAGTTTCCCGAAAACTCCAAGAACATTCGGCTTATTCTCTCTGGAAATGAGAGGGCGAGCACACAGGAGGGTTATATACAATGGCCAACGCGCCGTTAATGCCAAAGGCCACTGCGGTCTGGCTGGTTGATAACACAGCCCTGAGTTTCGAACAGATTGCTGCCTTCTGTAAGCTGCATCCGCTGGAAGTGAAGGCAATTGCAGATGGTGAAGCTGCGCAGGGCATTAAAGGTCTTGATCCGGTGCTGACCGGTCAGCTGACCCGTGACGAAATCGAGAAGGCTCAGAACAACCCAAGCTATCGCTTGCACGTTCAGGAGTCCAAGGTGCGCGTGCCTGAGCAGAAGCGCAAAGGCCCACGCTATACGCCTGTGTCTCGCCGTCAGGACCGTCCGAACGCGATCCTGTGGCTGGTGAAGAACCATCCGGAATTGCTGGATGCGCAGATCATGCGTCTGGTTGGCACCACCAAGCCAACCATTGAAGCGATCCGCGAGCGTACGCACTGGAACTCTGCAAATCTGGTGGCCATGGACCCGGTAACGCTGGGCCTGTGTTCTCAGATCGAGCTGGACATGGAAGTGGAGAAGGCTGCGAAGAACGCACCGCCACGGCCAGAAGGTGAGCCGCTGCCGGATACGCTGATCCCGGTTGAAGAAACCACAAATGAAGATGCAATGGCTGCTGCCTTTGCGAAGCCTGCGCCCAAGTCTACTCCGGAAGAAGAGCAGTATGACGCGGATGCAGTGTTTGCGAAGCTGAACGCCAAGAAGTCGGATTCCGATGAGGATGACGATGAGGACGAGCGCTACTAAGCGCCTTGCTTCTTTATTAGGATAAATGCAAAAAGCCGCTCTCAGTTGAGGGCGGCTTTTTTGTTGCTTATGAAGCTGGGGTCTAGCGCTGTGTCAACTTCAGCTCGATGCGGCGGTTGCGGGCATATGCCTCTTCCGTGTTGCCATCTTCCAACGGCTGAAACTCGCCAAAGCCTGCGGCCACCAACCGGTCTGGAGACACGCCGCGGCTGATGAGGTATTGCACCACGGAGATTGCGCGGGCTGCGGACAGCTCCCAGTTGTTGCGCAGGCGGCCCGTGCCGGAGAGCGGACGGGCATCCGTGTGGCCATCCACACGCAGGACCCATTCGATCTCATCCGGGATTTGCTGTTCAAGCTCCAGGATGGCGTCGGCCAGAATGGTCAGCTGGGATTGGCCTGCCGGGTTCAGCTGGTCCTGACCTGTCGAGAACAGGACTTCCGACTGGAACACGAAACGGTCGCCCACCACTTCAATGTCGGAGCGCTGGGCGAGGATCTCGCGAAGGCGGCCAAAGAAGTCCGAACGGTAGCGGGAAAGCTCCTGCACGCGCTGGGCCAAGGCCACATTGAGGCGTTTGCCAAGGTCTGCGATCTTGGTCTGACTTTCGCGGTCCCGGTTCTCAGAGGCTTCCAGAGCGTCTTCCAGAGCTGCAATCTGGCGGCGCAGGGCGGAGATCTGCTGGTTCAGCAGCTCGACCTGAGCCAAAGCGCGGGCGCTGACCTGCTTTTCACCCTCCAACTGGCCTTGCAGTGTGGAAATGCGGCCATCGGCGTCCTCTATGGCGCCGGAGCGGGTGTCCAGAATACCCTGCAGGCGGGCGCGTTCGGTGTTGGCGTCGTCCAAATCGAATTGCAGATTTGCAATGGTTGCTTCCAGATCACCCACATTGGCCTTTTCCAGAGCCAGCAGCTCGGTGAGCTCGGCAATTTGCTGGTTGAGGCGGTTCAGCACCGTGTCACGGCCAGAAAGCTGCTGCGACAGGAAGAACTGGGCGATCATGAAGACGGAAAGCAGGAAGATGAAGACCAGCAGGAGTGCGGACATCGCATCCACAAACCCCGGCCAGTAGTCCTCCGTGCCGCGTTCGCCACGGCGATTACGAGCCATCGCCATGGATTACTCCCTTGCTTTTTCCCGCTCAACTTCCTGAGTGAGCACTTTAAGGAGGCGCTCAACGCGGCGCTGCTGCATGGATTGGGCTTCAGCCCACTCGCGCATCATCTTTTGCTCGGAGCGGACATGCTGAACAAGGCCTTGAATGCCCTCTGCCAGATTGCTCATGGCAGCGTTGGCTTGATCGTCAGACCCCGCAGAGCCGCCCTTGTTCTCTTCCAGCGTCTTGCGCAGCTTTTCGAGCGCGAACGCCAGATTAGCGTTGGAGGCGGTCGCGGAGATCGCGCCGTCTTCCGGCTCAAGGTCGGTCACGGTGGAGAGCCAGTCTTCCAGCTCAAGGTAGAAACGGTTTTGCGCCTGTCCTGCCTGCAGATCAAGGAAGCCGAGGATCAGGGAGCCAGCAAGGCCGAGCAGCGAGGATGAGAACGCAATGCCGAGGCCGGACATCTGGCTGGTGATGCCGGAGATAAGGTCCTCGAACAGAACTGTTGCATCGCTACCGCCAACATTCAGCGACTGA
This sequence comes from Pseudovibrio exalbescens, assembly GCF_028737195.1. Lineage (GTDB taxonomy): Bacteria > Pseudomonadota > Alphaproteobacteria > Rhizobiales > Stappiaceae > Pseudovibrio > Pseudovibrio zosterae. The sequence goes on from NZ_JAQZAJ010000007.1 coordinate 218,368, forward strand.
ACCGTAACGGCCACCGCAGACACGGTTGCCATCAAGCCCCAGAAGGTGCCGACCAGACCAAGGAACACCAGAAGGCGGGTGAGGTAGCGGGAGATCTCGCGGGATTCATCAAGGCGCGTGCCGATGGAATCGAGCAGAGAGCGCATGGTCACCGGCGAGATGGTCATATCGCCGGCCTTGTTGCCGAGAAGCGTGGCCATGGGAGCCAGCAACACGGGCGGGCGGCGCACTTCAAGGCGCGGGTCGCCAATGCGGAAGCCGTTCACCCAAGAAACTTCAGGGATGAGGCGAATGACTTGCCGGAATCCGAGGATGATACCAAGAACACCAACGCCAACGATCAGGCCGTTCAGCGCGGGGTTGGCCATGAAGGCATTGGAAATCTGGCTGATGAGCACGAAGGCTACAAAGCCCGCCAACACCAGAAAGATTATCATGCGCCACAGGTAGACCTGCGGACTGGACAAACTGTAAGGATCAAAGTCGCGTGCCATAAGCCCGAATGTATCAGTTGGTTAACGATACATGTAGATAGCGCGATTTCCGGTCTCATGGAAACCGGAAATCATGGTTAACGCGAAAAGAACTATTGAAACCGCTGTGTTATTTACTGCAGAGCGGGGACAAGGCGCGCTTTAAGTGCGTGCCTTGGTCAGAAGTTCTTTGATCTGCAGGTGGGTGAATTCGTTACCTGCAATGACGGAACCGGTATCAAGCATCTTCTCACGGCCGTCAGCGTCGGAGACAAATCCACCCGCTTCACGAATCATGAGGATGCCTGCTGCCATGTCCCATGGCTTGAGGCCGTTTTCCCAGAACGCGTCGAGGCGGCCTGCTGCAACCCACGCCATATCGATGGCGGCGGCACCTGCACGGCGGATACCTGCAACTTCACCCATGATATGACGCATTTCGCGCAAGGTGCGGCCGTGGTCGCCCACGCCGATGAACGGAATGCCGGTTCCGATGACACAGTCGGTCAGGTCCTTGCGCTGCGCAACGCGCATGCGGCGGTCGTTGAGGAAGGCCCCTGCGCCGCGTTCTGCGGTGTAGAGCTCGTCCATGATCGGGTTGTAGATGACGCCTGCAACGATTTGGCCCTGACGCTCCAGTGCGATGGAGACACCGAAGATCGGAATGCCGTGCAGGAAGTTGGTTGTGCCATCGAGTGGATCGACGATCCAGCGATGCTGACCATCCTGAGACTCGATCTCACCGGATTCTTCCATCAGGAAGCCGAATTTTGGACGAGCCTTCTGCAGTTCGTCGCGAACGATTTGCTCGGCCTTGTGGTCTGCCTGAGAAACGAAGTCGCCTGGACCCTTGCGGGAGACCTGAAGGTTTTCGATTTCACCGAAGTCGCGGGCCAGAGAGCGGCCAGCCTTGGTGGCAGCCTGTACCATGACGTTTAGGAGGGCTGAACGCGCCATTTTATTTCACCATTATTGTCGGGGAGGGCAGGGAGCTGCCCTCCGCATTGATTGTATCAGGTGTTGCGTGAAGGTTGCGCGCTTAGTCAGCGCGGCGGACGTACTCAACAGTTTCAGTGTCTACCACGATCTTTTCACCAGCGGTGATGAACGGAGGCACCATGCAGCGTACGCCGTTTTCGAGGACGGCTGGCTTGTAAGAGGAAGACTGCGTCTGACCCTTAACAACAGCGTCTGCTTCAACAATCTGAAGTGTGACGTGGTTTGGCAGAGAAATGCCGATTGGCTTTTCTTCGTGCAATTCAACGGTCACCATCATGCCATCTTGCAGGAATGCAGCGCGCTCACCAACGAATTCCTTTTGCAGCTCAAGCTGCTCGTAGCTCTCGGTGTCCATGAAGACCAGCATTTCGCCTTCTTCGTAGAGGAACTGGAAGTCCTTCTGCTCGAGGCGGACGCGTTCTACGGATTCAGTTGCACGGAAACGCTCATTGAGCTTGCGGCCGTCCAGCAGGTTCTTCATTTCCACCTGAGCAAAGGCACCGCCCTTACCTGGTTTCACGTGCTGAACCTTAACTACCGCCCAAAGCGTGTCCTGGTGCTGCAGAACGTTGCCTGGCTTGATCTCATTACCGTTGAGTTTCATCAGATATACCGATCAATTTAGTGTCGAAATTCTTGAAGGCTTGCGCTGTCTGGCTTGTATCCATCGCAGCAAAACCTGTGTTGGGCCTGTCCACCATAAAACGTCGCGAGTTTCAAGGAAAAAGCACCGCCGCAGGCCTGTTAAATGGCGCTTGGGATATCTTTTTCTGCCCCGGAGCTGGCGTTGTTAACTGCCAATCGTCTCGCGTAGCTGCTGGCCGATCTCACCGGCTCGCAGGCTGACTTGTTCCTGCTCTTCCAGCGAAAGAGATTTGGCCATTTCATCCAGTTCGCTGTCGAAGATGCCCCGAGAGCTGGCATGGATCTGCCACGCTGCAGCTTCAATGGTGTTTACCGGGCGCCCGCGGCCATGAAGATAGAGCTTGGCCAGTCGGTTCATGGCAATCGGGTTGCCTGCAAAAGCAGCCTTTTCAAACCAGTCTGCCGCCTCGCGTTCGTTGGGGGCAACACCCTCACCCTTGAAGAGCTGAATGGCATATTGCACCTGGGCCTCGACCACACCGCGACGGGCCGCGCGGCCAATCCAGTAGGAGGCGCGCAGGTCATCGCGCAGCTCTTCATCCCCTTCAAGCAGCAGGATGCCAAGGGAGTACATCGCATCTGCATCCCCGCTTTCTGCGGCCGCTTCGAAGAGTTCCTTGGCGCGCTTATGGTCGACATCGACCGACTTGCCGGATTGATAGAGCAGGCCGAGATTGTACTGGGCTTCTGGCAGGTTGGCCTTGGCGGCAATTTCGAAAAGCTTGGCAGCCTCGGCGGTGTCCTTGTCACGGCCCAGACCCGCAAGGTACAGCATCCCCAGCCGCAGGGCGGCCTGAGGGTCGCCCTCGTTGGCGGCAAGTTCATACCATTCGGCGGCCTTTTTCAGGTCCAGCGGAACGCCGCGTCCGGTTTCGTAAAGCACGCCGATCAATGTCTTGGCTGCGGTGCGTCCTTGCTCGGCGCTGCGTGTGGCAAGGGCGAGTGCAGACAGATACCAGCCGCGCTGAAACGCGCCGTAAGCAAGGTCCGCATCTGGGCGGATGCCTGCGGAGATATCGGTGTTGCCGCTCAGTGCATCGGTCTGCAAAGGCGGCTTGACCATGAATGGCGAGATCAGGATTTGAGGCTGGCTGAGCGCTGCGTCACTGCGTGGTGGCAGCACGCTGTCCTCTTCCTCAGCGCCGGATTGCGCAAACGCTGGCGCTGCCAAAAGGCAGGCCATGGCTAGTCCAGTGGTCCGGCGCAGAAAACCTCGCATCGATTACTCCTCTGAATCTGGCAGGGTCACTTGCTCAAGAATGGCATTGGCCTGCTGGACGGCCGCTTTCGGGCCTTCCGGATGGGTCCAGATCGCCTCGCGCAGGGCCACAAACTCTGCATGTGTTTCCGCGCATGGTTTCACGGAGTCCAAGGAGGTGCCACCCAGAACAACGCATGGGGTCTCAAAAACTTCTGCCCACCATGAGCCGAAGTCCAGTGTCTTTGGATGGGCTTCCGGGGTCTGTTCCAGATCAAGCAGACCAAAGAACACATAGTCCACGCCCATGGAGGCAATGGTCATGGCTTCATGGCGTGTCTTGACGCCTGAGTGGCCAATGATCTTTTCTTCCTGAAAGTCGCGCATGACTTCTTCCAGCGCGGCATCGCTGCCAACAAAGTGAAGACCATCAGCGCCGGAACGGCCCATGATCTGTGTATTGTTCTCAACCAGCGCTGCGGCGTCGGCAGCCTGAATGATCGGTACGAGCTTCTTTGCGGTGCGCTGCAGGTCGGCTTCGGTGGCGTCGGGCATGGAAATGAGCACGCACGCTACATCGCCGCCTTCTAAAGCCTCTTCCAGCATTGGCGCAAACGCATCGCAGTCGAACTGAGGTGGCGTGATCAGGTAAAGACGTGGGTGCACGTGACAAGCTCCGAATTCTGTGGGCCCAAGGGGAGCGGCGGCTGTGCGCGCTCAAGTTTGTGATGTTCTAAACAGCGTCTTGGGAAAGATTTCAAGTCAATAACGGCAAAAGAGGGGCCGGTGGGCCCCTCTCTCGCACAATTTGCAGGGTGTCGCTAGGACTTATGCGTTTTCAAGCGCAACAACACCTGGAAGCTCTTTGCCTTCGAGCCACTCGAGGAATGCACCACCAGCGGTAGAGACGTAAGAGAAGTCTGCGCCTGCACCGGCGTGGTTCAGAGCAGCAACAGTGTCGCCGCCGCCAGCAACGGTCTTGAGCGTGCCAGCCTTGGTCTTTTCAGCTGCGTACTGAGCTGCTGCAACGGTTGCCTTGTCGAAAGGAGCGATTTCGAATGCGCCGAGTGGACCGTTCCATACGAGGGTCTTGGCAGCGTCGATCTTCGCCTTCACAACTTCGATGGAAGCTGCGCCAACGTCGAGCATCATTGCGTCTGCCGGAATGGCGTCCAGAGCAACGGTTTCGTTCTTTGTGTTTGCTGCAAATTCCCATGCAACAACAGCGTCTGTAGGCAGAACGATTTCGCAGTTTGCCTTTTCAGCTGCGGCCATGATGCGGTTCGCAGTGTCTGCAAGGTCGTGTTCGCACAGGGACTTGCCAACGTTCACGCCCTTGGCTGCGAGGAAGGTGTTTGCCATGCCGCCGCCGATGATCAGCATGTCCACCTTGGACACGAGGTTTTCGAGCAGGTCGATCTTGGAGGAAACCTTCGCGCCGCCAACAACCGCCAGAACAGGACGCTCTGGAGTGGACAGAGCGGACTGGAGCGCTTCGAGTTCAGCCTGCATGGTGCGGCCAGCGTAGGCTGGAAGCAGCTTTGCAATGCCTTCGGTGGAACCGTGAGCGCGGTGTGCTGCGGAGAAAGCGTCATTCACGTAGATGTCGCCGTTTGCCGCCAGTTCCTTTGCGAACTCAGGATCGTTCTTTTCTTCGCCCTTGTAGTAGCGGGTGTTTTCCAGAAGAAGAACGTCGCCTGCAGCCATTGCTTCGATTGCAGCCTTGGCGGTTTCGCCGATGCAATCTTCTGCGAATGCGACTGGCTTGCCGAGCAGTTCAGCAACTGCCGGCGCAACTGGTGCCAGGCTCATGTCTGCAACTTTTTCGCCCTTTGGACGACCGAAGTGCGCAAGCAGGATTACCTTGCCGCCAGCTTCGGAGATTTCCTTGATGGTTGGCAGAACGCGCTCGATACGGGTGGTATCGGTAACTTTGCCGTCCTTCATTGGAACGTTGAGGTCGACGCGTGTCAGCACGCGCTTGCCGGAAAGTTCAGCATCGCTGAGTGTTTTGAAAGACATCGGTGTCTCCGGGATCATCTGTGTGCGGCGATATTGGCCTGCACGTGTCCAGAATCGTCAGATGGCGCGCTCTTCTTGAAAAGGCTCGTCGCATCAGGCGGAAAGACGCAGGGATGCAGACAATCGGGAGCCCAGAGGCGCGCTCATGCGTACAGGGTAAAAAGGGCCGCTCGCGCGGCCCTTTTATCAAATTAGATGAGCTTTGCCATCGCGATAGCTGTGTCAGCCATGCGGTTGGAGAAGCCCCACTCGTTGTCGTACCAGGTGAGGATACGAACCATCTTGCCTTCCATGACCTTGGTCTGGTCCATGTGGAAGATGGAGGAATGTGGGTCGTGGTTGAAGTCGGTGGAAACGTTAGGCAGATCGGTGTAGCCGAGAACGCCCTTCAGTTCACCTTCAGCAGCTGCCTTGATTGCAGCGTTGATTTCTTCAACGGTGGTGTCCTTCTTCGCTTCAAACACCAGGTCCACAACGGAAACGTTTGGCGTAGGTACGCGGATTGCAACACCGTCCAGCTTGCCAGCCAGTTCAGGCAGAACCAGGCCAACAGCCTTAGCAGCACCTGTGGAGGTTGGGATCATGGACAGAGCCGCTGCACGTGCGCGGTACAGGTCCTTGTGCATTGTGTCGAGGGTTGGCTGATCACCAGTGTAGGAGTGAATGGTGGTCATGAAACCCTTTTCAATGCCAACAGCCTTGTCCAGAACTGAAGCTACTGGAGACAGACAGTTGGTGGTGCAAGACGCGTTGGAGACAACGAGGTCTTCAGAAGTCAGGGTGTCGTGGTTTACGCCGTACACGATGGTCTTGTCAGCGCCAGCTGCAGGAGCAGAAACCAGAACGCGCTTTGCGCCAGCTTCAAGGTGCAGAGCAGCCTTTTCCTTTGCAGTGAAGATGCCGGTGCATTCCATTGCAATGTCGATGCCCATTTCGCCCCAAGGCAGTTCCTTAGGATTGCGGATCGCGGTTACCTTGATTGGGCCACGGCCAACGTTGATGGTGTCACCGTCTACAGTTACTTCTGCAGGGAACTTACCGTGCACAGAGTCGAAACGCAGCAGGTGAGCGTTGGTTTCAACTGGGCCGAGGTCGTTAATGGCGACAACTTCGATGTCAGTGCGACCAGATTCGATGATTGCACGAAGAACGTTACGTCCAATGCGGCCGAAGCCGTTGATGGCTACCTTTACTGCCATTTTAAACCTCATTCGGTGTCTTGCGCCGAGGCGCGTTTTTTATTTTCGCCGGCAACACCGCCGGCCGTACGTAGGAAGCCCTGCCGGAGAGCAGGGCTTACCAAGTCTTATTCTGCAGATTCAGCGGGCAGCCGCTTTTCGACTTCGCCCACTACACCATCTGCAGTGATCCCAAAGTGCTCGTAGAGTTCTTTGTAAGGTGCTGAAGCGCCAAATCCTGTCATGCCGACAAAACCACCGTCTGGGCCGATGAAGCGATCCCAACCCTGACGAATGCCGGCTTCAACGGCAATCTTGATCGGGCTGTCGCCAATGATGTCGGCCTTGTACGCGTCGGACTGTTCTTCAAACAGCTCGAAGCTTGGAACGGAAATTACGCGGCTCGTGATGCCCTTTGCTGCCAGCTTGTCGCTTGCTTCCAGTGCGATCTCGATTTCGGAGCCAGTGGCAAAGAGTGTGACCTGAGCCGCATCGTCGCTATCTTTTAGCACGTATGCGCCCTTGGCACACAGGTTCTTTGCTTCGTATTCCTTACGAACGGAAGGCAGGTTCTGACGGGTCAGAGCGAGAATGCTTGGGCCATCCTTGTGCTCAAGGGCGAGCTGCCAGCATTCAAGTGTTTCTGTGATGTCTGCCGGACGGAAGAAGCGCATGCCCGGAATCGCACGCAGCGCTGCGAAATGCTCGACAGGCTGGTGGGTTGGGCCGTCTTCACCCAGGCCGATGGAATCGTGGGTCATCACGTGGATGACGCGCTGATTCATCAAAGAGGCCAGACGCAGAGATGGGCGGCAATAATCAGAGAAGATCAGGAAGCCACCGGAATAAGGGATCAGGCCGCCATGGAGCGCCATGCCGTTCATAGCTGCTGCCATGCCGTGCTCGCGAATGCCCCAGTGGATGTAACGACCAGAGAAGTCGTCTGGCGTGACAGAAGCGGTCTGTTCGGTCTTGGTATTGTTGGAGCCAGTCAGGTCAGCAGAGCCGCCGATGGTTTCCGGAATAATACCGTTGAGAACCTTGAGAACAGCCTCAGAAGATTTGCGGGTCGCCATGGTTGGCTGAGTTTCCGCCAGTTCCTTCTTGTAGTCCTGAACGGCCTGTTCGAAGGTCATTGGCAGATCGCCGCGCAGACGGCGTTCAAACTCAAGACGCAGCTCTGTATCAGCAGCTTCGAAGCGCTCTTCCCAGTCCTTGCGCGCCTGCGCGGAGCGCAGCGCAGCAATACGCCATGCGTCGCGAACGTCGCTTGGTACGTCAAAGGCTTCTGCATCCCAACCGAGAGCCTTGCGGGCTTCTGCGATTTCAGCTTCGCCGAGCGGGGAGCCGTGAACCTTGTTGGTGCCAGCCTTGGTTGGTGCACCAAAACCGATCGTGGTCTTGGCCGCGATCATGGTTGGCTTGTCGCTTTCCTTGGCCGCAGTCAGTGCCGCTTCGATTGCCTCTGGATCGTGTCCATCGATTTCGATGGTGTTCCAGCCGGAGGCCTGGAAGCGTGCAATCTGGTTGGTGCTGTCAGCAAGAGAAACGGAACCATCAATGGTGATGTCGTTGTTGTCCCAGATCACAACCAGCTTGTTCAGCTTCAGGTGACCTGCAAGGGACAACGCTTCCTGAGAGATGCCTTCCATGAGGCAGCCGTCGCCAGCAAGCACGTAGGTGAAGTGGTTGACGAGATCGTCACCAAAGCGGGCGCTCTGCAGCTTTTCTGCGATCGCCATGCCAACGGCATTGCCAAGCCCCTGGCCGAGTGGGCCGGTGGTGGTTTCAATGCCAGCGCCGTGACCGTATTCTGGGTGGCCACAGGTGCGTGAACCCATCTGACGGAAACGCTTCAGCTCATCGATGGAGAAGTCTTCGTAACCGAGCAGGTGCAGAACGGAATAGAGCAACATGGAGCCGTGACCTGCGGACAGCACGAAGCGGTCGCGGTCGGCCCAATTCGGGACATTCGGATCGAACTTGAGAAACTTAGTGAAGAGTACGGTCGCTATGTCGGCGGCACCCATAGGGAGGCCTGGGTGACCGGACTTCGCCTTTTCAACCGCGTCCATGGAGAGGAAGCGAATTGCGTTGGCCATCCGGTTGTGTTTATCGAGATCGGTCATCTTTATCCCGTTGCTCGACCCGGCGGGCAGCCGGGCTTCAGTCAATGAAACAGTGGTTCCAGCCTTACATCTGCAGCCCTTGCCCCTGGGGCAGTCTTCAAATCAGATGCCTTAGCCATTCGTTTAACAGCAGGAGACATATCACCTCGCTCCGTTGAGTCAATTAAACTCGGCATTGAGCGCGTAAGTAATGCTTCTTAATCCTGCGTAAGTTCTGTCGCACTGACATAATTTATGCGGCGGAATAGGACCACAGATTGTAGAGGCTTGGTAGTACGGAGAAGTGCGTGTTTGTGTATAATTCGCTTCGTGATTGAGCGTTTTTGATCGATTGCATTCACCTTCGGCGAGAATAATGTCCTTGGCGGTCAGCCCGGAAAATTGTTTCAAGCGTTATGCTTCGGTGCATTTGCTAACATATAATGTGAATAAAGCGTGGGAAACGAGGGCATCCATGAGAAACCATGGCATAGTTGAGCGTAAAGCGCAGATTGTGCATTGCGTGCCCCTCCCTCGGGGCTGTACTGAATGACTTGGTTAACAAGATATGCATGTCGAAGGTGGAGATGGAAAACGGGCAGGATCTGGACAAGGCATTTGAACGCCTGACTGCCGCCATCGGAAAGCTGGAGGCGGCAGCGGGCCGGAGACTGGCGCAAGACAAGTCCGTTGAGGCGCTTGAAGACGATCTGCAACGGCTCGCTGAGGACCGCTTGCAACTGGCCGCAACGCTTGATGAGGCGGAAGCGCGTGCAGAGCGTTTGGAATCAGTAAACCGTGAGGTTTCGCGCCGTTTGGTGTCCGCCATGGAAACCATCCGCACTGTACTCGTAAAGCACGGAGGCTAGCCGGTGCCACAGATTACTGTCAGCATTAATGGCCGCAGCTTCCGCATGGCGTGCGACGAGGGTGAAGAAGAGCGTTTGCTCGGCCTGGCCAAGAAGTTTGATGACAACATCAACATGCTGCGCGGCAGCTTTGGTGAAATTGGTGACCTGCGCCTGACGGTGATGGCAGGCATCATGGCGACGGATCAGGCTTCTGAGGCGGTGCGCCGTGCTGAAAAGCTGGCGAGTGAAAAGCAAGAGCTGGAAGAACGCTTGGAAATTGAGAAGGCCGCCCTTCAGCAGAAACTGGAAGGCATGACCGAAGCGCGTTCTGGCCGTGAGCGGGAGCTTGCCGGAAAAGTGGGCGAGGTTGCTGGCCAAATTGAGAAGCTGGCTGACAAACTGGCTAATATGCCGGGCTCATCAGTTGAGAATAATGAGGAAAGTGACGCCCACTGAAATGCTGCGCTGGCATTCTGGGAGTTCCTTCACTATATGATGGATCGGCGTCGCTGCGCGGTGCGTCAGAAATTAACTTATCCCCGGGGCCTTACGCATTCCTTCGGGAGCTGTACCTGTCCTTGCTCGTGGGCTTGGGCACACGGCGCCCACCTACTTTGTAGGTTCTCCGGGATTGCATCAATTTCGACGGCCGAGGTGGCACGCCTCTTTTTTACTCCGTGATTTTACGGCACAGTTTAAGTCCATGACAACTGTGATCGGAATCAGGTGTGCCCAACGAAAAGTCCCCAAAGACCCAAACGGCAACGCTGAAAGAAGCCGCCCGAAAGACGGCACTTTTGCAACGTCGTGCGCTGACTGTGGCTGAGCGTATTGAACGTTCGCTGCAAATCGCGCTATTTGCTTCCCAGTTCAAATTGCCGAGTCCTGCACGGGTTGCTGGCTTCTGGCCCATTCGCGATGAGGTGGATCCTCGGCCTCTGATGGCCAAGTTCACCGAAATGGGGGCGGAACTTTGCTTGCCGATTGTGAGCGGAGACGATCTGGTGTTTCGCAAATTGGGCCGGGAGGGTGATCTGGTGCCAGCAGGGTTTGGAACCTATGGCCCAGACGAGCACGCAACCGAGGTGTCGCCCAATGTTGTGCTTGTGCCGCTGGCAGGATTTGATAGGTCAGGGCAGCGCGTTGGCTATGGCAAGGGGTTTTATGACCGTGCCATCAGCCGACTTGAGGCTTCAGGCCCCGTAACCACCATTGGCATTGCGTTCGCATGTCAGGAGTTGGAAGCGGTGCCCGTCGAGCCCCATGATCGCACCTTGGATATGATTGTGACCGAGCGCGGCATCATCCGCGCCAAGGAAAGTAAGGATACTAAATGAGGCTTCTGTTTCTCGGAGACCTTGTGGGGCGCGCGGGCCGAAACGCAGTTATTGAGCGTCTGCCAAGTCTCGTTGAAGCCAATAATCTGGATTTCGTGGTGGTGAATGGCGAGAACGCCGCCGCCGGTTTCGGGATCACGGAGGAGATTCTGCAGGACGTGATTGATGCCGGTGCCGATGTGGTGACCACGGGCAACCACGTCTGGGACCAGCGGGACACGCTGGTTTACATCGAGCGTCAGCCTCAGTTGTTGCGCCCAGCCAACTATCCGGCCGGCGCACCTGGTCGCGGGGCGAACCTTTACCGGGCGCGCAACGGCGCCAATGTGATGGTGGCAAACGTGATGGGCCGCATCTACATGGATCCGCTTGACGATCCGTTTTCTTCCATGGAGCGCATTCTGGAGGAGTTCCCTCTGGGCCATGTGGCCGATGCGATCATCGTGGACATGCATGCAGAAGCCACTAGTGAGAAGCAGGCCATGGGCCACTTCTGTGATGGCCGTGCCAGCCTTGTGGTGGGCACGCACACGCATGTGCCGACGGCAGATCACCAGATCCTTGTTGGCGGAACGGCTTACATGTCTGACGCAGGCATGTGCGGTGACTATGATTCCGTTCTCGGCATGGACAAGGAAGAGCCGGTGAACCGCTTCATGCGAAAGATCGCAGGAGGTCGTTTTACGCCTTCATTGGGCGAGGCCACCATTTGTGGTGTCGCAGTTGAGACGGATGACAGGACCGGGCTTGCCACGGCAGTCTCGCCGGTTCGCCTTGGTGGACGGCTGTCGCAAATCATTCCCGAGTTCTGGGAGGGCGTTTAAAGCGCAAAGCCAGACAAGAATTCCAGCAGCGCAACTGCGGTACAAAAAACGCGATTGTGGTGCTGGATTTTGACCCGCTGACATTTTATAAGCGGCGAACGAACGACTTGAGCAGGCTTGTTTTGTTGCTGCGCTCCGTGGCCCAAAAGCGGGACGACGGCGGGTGCGCCTGAACGAGCCGCAGTTTCAGACTTTTAACATTCAACGAACAGCAAGCCTGGAAGATCTATGGCCGGACATTCCAAATTCAAGAACATCATGCACCGCAAAGGGCGTCAGGACGCCGTGCGCTCCAAGATGTTCTCAAAGCTCTCCAAAGAAATCACCGTTGCAGCAAAGATGGGTGATCCTGATCCGGACAAGAACCCCCGGTTGCGTCTGGCTATCCAGAACGCAAAGGGTCAGTCCATGCCGAAGGACAACATCCAGCGTGCAATTGCCAAGTCTCAGGGCGGCGATGCGGCGGACTATAACGAGATCCGCTATGAAGGGTATGGCCCTGGCGGCACCGCGATCATCGTTGAAGTGCTGACCGACAACAAGAACCGTTCCGCCGCAAACGTGCGCTCCTACTTCACCAAGTATGGCGGCTCTTTGGGCGAAACAGGGTCCGTTTCCTTCATGTTCGATCGCGTTGGCGAAATCGTTTACAAGGTGGAAGCTGGTGAAGCGGAAGCCATCTTGGAAGCTGGCATTGAAGCGGGCGCGGACGATGTTGCCTCTGATGAAGAAGGCCACACCATTACCTGCGCTTTTGAAGATCTTTCTGATGTTTCCAAGGCCTTGGAAGAAAACCTTGGTGAAGCGGAATCCGTGAAGATCATCTGGAAGCCGCAGAACCTTGTTCCAGTGGACGAGGAAAAGGCTGGCACGCTGATGAAGCTGATGGATGTGTTTGATGAGGACGACGACGTTCAGAACGTCTTCTCCAACTTCGACATCGATGAAGAAGTGCTGGCGAAGCTCGGCTAAGCCGACATTTTACCTTAGATTTTTGAGAGGCGGGGCAGCGTAGGCTGCGCCGCTTTTCTTGTTTCAGGAGAGTTGTTCTTCCAGATGCTGCAGGGGCAGCGGGCCATTGGCCTTGAGCGTGCGGATGGCAAAGTTGGAGCGTACATCCTCCACGCCTTCAATGGTCATCAAGAAGCCGGAGAGGAACGCGTCGTAGGCCTCCAGTGAGGGGACAACCACCTCCGCCAAAATGTCCGACTGGCCAGAGACAAGGTGGCAAGACACGACTTCCGCCTGAGTGGTGAGCTCCTCAAGAATGCGCAGAACGCGGGTGCGGTCCTGTTTGACCACGCGCATTTCGACGAACACCGTCATGCCGAGGCCAACCGCCTTTCGATCCAGCGATGCCTGATAGCCGCTGATTACGCCGGATTCCTCCAGCTGTTTGACGCGGCGCAGACATGGCGAGGGCGAAAGGGCAATCTTGTTGGCAAGTTCCACATTGGTAAGGCGGCCATCGTCCTGAAGATTTTTCAGGATTTCCAAGTCGGTTTTATCAAGTTCATTTTTTGGCATGAATCAATCGACGTTGTTGCGTTGTGAAAACATAATTTCAAAAACGCTAGCTAAAATATCTAAATCCTACAAGATGGTGCCGTAAAAAAGTTTCACAAACGACTTGCTTACAGGAGAGCTCAGCTCAACCGTGCTCTGCGGGGGTGGTTGAAATTACTCAATATTTGCCCGGCAAGGGGGTAATTCGGCTGAAGCGTGTAAATGCAGAAGACGTTGCAAAACTTTGCCTGCAGCGGGGTTGTTGTGGCGCGCTCAGGATTTATTTGTTACCGGTTTGTTCTATGATTCATCCAATCCGCATACTTGGCATTGATCCGGGCCTCAGGCGCACCGGGTGGGGCGTTATCGAGGCGCAGGGCAACCGGTTGAGCTTTGTAGGCAGCGGGACGCTGACCTCCGACAGCAAGGCCAGTCTGGCTGAGCGGCTGCGACAGCTGCATGACGCGTTGCATGACGTGATCAATCGCAATGAGCCTCAGGAAGCGGCGGTTGAAAACACCTTCGTCAACAAGGACGCAGGCGCGACCTTGAAGCTGGGACAGGCGCGCGGCATTGCGCTGCTGGTGCCTTCCTTGCACAATCTTGAGGTGGCAGAGTACGCGCCAAACCTCGTGAAGAAGACGGTGGTGGGAACCGGCCATGCGGACAAGGAACAGATCCGCATGATGGTGAAGGTCTTGATGCCGAAAGCGGTGTTTAACTCGGACGATGCGGCGGATGCGCTGGCCATCGCCATTTGTCATGCGCACCATCGTGGCAGCGCAAGTGGCCGCATGGCGGCCTTAGCAGGAGTGCGTGCAAAATGATCGGGAAACTCAAAGGGGTGGTGGACAGTTTCGGCGAGGACTACGTTCTGCTGGATGTTCATGGGGTGTGCTACCAGGTGCATTGTCCGTCCCGCGTCCTGCAGTATCTGCCACGGGTTGGTGAAGCTGCGGTGCTGGCGATTGAGACCGTTGTGCGTGAAGACATGATCAAGCTGTTTGGCTTTCAGGATGAAAGCGAGCGGGAATGGTTTCGCCTGCTGACCACCGTTCAAGGTGTCGGGGCCAAGGTCGCCCTTGCCATTCTGGGGGTCATGAAGGCAAGCGAAGTGGCAAATGCCATCGCGCTGGGCGACAAGACCGCGTTGACCCGCGCGCCGGGTGTCGGCAAACGGGTGGCGGAGCGGATTGCCTCGGAACTCAAGGACAAGGCACCGAAGTTTGCCAGCGTGGATCAGGAAACCATCAGCGTGAGTGCTGCCGTTCAGGAGAACGTTGCCGCAAGTGGCGTTACCGATGCGGTTTCCGCCCTCACCAATTTGGGGTATCAACCTGCACAGGCTTCGGCTGCCGTGGCGATGGCGGTGAAGTCTGCTGGTGAAGATGCGACCGCCGAGACCTTGATCCGTCTCGGCCTTAAGGAACTTTCAGCATGATGGATGGCGAAGAGCGCATCGTAACCCCGGAAATTCGCGGCGATGAGATCGACAGCGGAATGCGTCCGCAAACTCTTGATGACTTCACGGGCCAGAAGCAGGCGCGTGAGAATCTCAAGATCTTCATCGGGGCAGCGAAGGCGCGGGGCGAAGCGCTGGACCATGTGCTGTTTGTTGGCCCTCCGGGGCTGGGCAAGACCACATTGGCGCAGATCATGGCCCGTGAGCTGGGTGTGAACTTTCGCGCAACTTCCGGGCCGGCGATTGCAAAGGCCGGTGATCTTGCGGCGCTTTTGACTAACCTAGAAGACCGGGATGTGCTGTTCATCGATGAAATCCATCGTCTGAACCCGGCGGTGGAAGAGGTGCTCTATCCGGCCATGGAAGACTTCCAGCTGGATCTGATCATTGGCGAAGGGCCTGCGGCGCGCTCTGTGAAGATTGATTTGGCGAAGTTCACGCTGGTCGCGGCAACGACCCGGCTGGGCTTGCTGACCACACCGCTGCGCGACCGTTTTGGAATTCCGGTGCGGCTTGAGTTCTATACCCCGGAAGAGCTGACTCTGATCGTCAAGCGTGGTGCCCGGCTTCTTGGCATCGGCATGAGCGACGCAGGTGCCATGGAGATTGCCAAGCGGTCCCGTGGCACGCCGCGTATTGCGGGGCGTTTGCTGCGCCGTGTGCGCGACTTCGCCATTGTGGGCGGAAATGACGAAATCGATGCGGGGCTCGCGGACCGGGCCTTGCTACAGCTTGAGGTGGACTCCGCGGGCTTCGACAGTCTGGACCGGCGCTATCTGACACAAATCGCGCGCAACTTTGGCGGCGGGCCTGTTGGCATTGAAACCATTGCGGCGGCTTTGTCCGAACCACGCGATGCCATTGAAGACATTGTTGAGCCCTATCTGATCCAGAATGGGTACCTGCAACGCACGCCACGCGGGAGAGTTTTGACCCCAATCGCCTGCCAGCATCTGGGCCTTTCTGTGCCTCAGAACCCAAATGCGCCACAAATGACCTTTTTTGACGAAGAAGACGGGCAGTAATCCATCATGAGTACACAGGGCAACACCCAGACATGGCCGGATCTGGCGGGCCGGCTTTCCGGAGCGGGGCACGTTTTGCCTGTGCGGGTGTACTATGAGGACACGGACTTTACCGGCGTGGTTTACCATGCGGCCTATCTGAAGTTCATCGAGCGTGGCCGCTCTGACTTTTTGCGGATCTGCGATATCCATCACAATGAGCTGGAAGACGGCAAGCACGGTGAAGCGCTGGCCTTCGCGGTGCGACATATGGACATCAATTTTTTGCGACCTGCACGCATCGATGATGTGCTGGAAGTAGTTACCAGGCTTGCAAGCTTGAAGGGCGCGCGCCTCGTGCTACATCAGGAGGTGACACGCGGGGAAGAAACCCTTTTCACCGCCACGGTGACGGTTGCCGTAATCCAGCCCGGCGGCGGTCCCCGGCGGATGCCGAAGCATCTTGCAGAACGCCTGCTGGCTGCCAGTGCTCTTCCGAGCTAACTCCCTAGGCTGCATATATCTCTGGTTATTTATCGCCAGAATACAATCACAATTAACGGAACTCGCGGGCTTTTAATTTTTCAGTAACCTTAACGCTGTCTTTATCGTGTGGCTCGTCCCGTTTGGCCTAGTCGAAGTTTTGCCAAATTCGGGATGCAGGAAGGCACTCAAGTTTTCCTGAAAGTCGAAGCACTGTGGGGCGAGGGGCGCCACCGCAGGTGCATTTGCGAGTAATACAGAGGCGAGAGGGCCTTGCTGCATGAATCCTGAAGGCGTTTCTGAAGTAGCGCTGGCTGCGCCAGCCGCGAGTATGTCTTTCCTGCATCTGTTCTTTGATGCAGATCTTGTCGTTAAGCTGGTCATGATCGGCTTGGTGATGGCCTCCGTTTGGAGCTGGGCCATTATCTTTGACAAGATCCTGCTGTACCGCCGGACAAAAAAGCAGATGGACCGGTTCGAAGACGTGTTCTGGTCTGGTCAGTCGCTCGAAGAACTTTACAAATCCCTGTCCAGCCGCGCCAACAACGGCATGGCGGCGCTGTTTGTTGCGGCAATGCGTGAGTGGAAGCGCTCTCACGAGGGCCAGAAACCGGCCATCGCCAGCCTGCAACAGCGCATTGACCGGGTGATGGACCTTAACATCAATCGCGAAGTGGAGCGTTTGCAAAAACGCCTCATGTTCCTTGCGACCGTGGGCTCGGCTGCCCCGTTTATCGGGCTGTTCGGTACGGTTTGGGGGATCATGAACTCGTTTACCTCCATCGCAGCTTCCAAGAACACCAGCCTTGCCGTTGTGGCACCTGGTATCGCGGAAGCGCTGCTGGCGACCGGCATTGGCCTTGTTGCAGCTATTCCGGCGGTTATCGCCTACAACAAGCTGCAGTCTGACTCCGGCAAGATTGCCGCGCGCATGGAAGGTTTTGCGGACGAGTTTTCGGCGATCCTGTCTCGCCGCATTGATGAGCGGGTGTAACCATGGGCATGAGTATGGGCTCCGGTGGAGGCGGTCGCGCCTCCAGACGCGGAAGGCGCGGCAAACACAGCGCGCCCATCAGCGAGATCAACGTGACACCCTTCGTGGACGTGGTGCTGGTTTTGCTCATCATCTTCATGGTATCAGCCCCGCTTTTGACGGTAGGTGTGCCAATTGACCTGCCGGAGACACGCGCTAAGCCTATGGAAGGGGATGTGGAGCCAATCGCCATCTCTGTTGATGTGGACGGGCGTGTGTTCATTCAGGACACGGAAATTCCACTTGATGAGCTGATCCCGAAACTGGAAGCCATCGCCGTGAACGGATACGACCAGCGCCTTTATGTGCGCGGCGATCAGGACGCGGATTACGGGGTCATCATGAAGGTCATGGGGCGGATCAATGCGGCCGGATACAAGCGTATCGGTCTGGTCACGCTCGAGGAACAAGGTAGCTAACAGCTTATGCGTAAAGCTCTTATTGCATCGGCAGTAGGCCACGTGGCCATACTTGTCGCTGGGGTGGTTTCTCTCCCCGGTGGACGAGACATGTCGATGGCTCCGGTGGACTCGCTGCCGGTTGAGCTTGTTCCTGTGGCTGAGCTTACCCAGTTGCAGCTCGGCTCCAAGGAAGAAACCGAGATCAGGGAAGCTGCCGTTGAGCCCACACCCAAGCCACCGGAAGACAAGCCAGAACCTGCAGAGCAGCCTGGTGAGAATGAAACCAGTGCGCCGGGACCGGACAATGATCGGCCGGTAACGGAATCTGTGAGAGAACAAACGCCGCCACCGCCAGCTCCGGACCCGGAGCCAGCGCCAGAGGCTGAGCCTGCGCCTGAAGAGGCACCAACCGAAACCGCAGAGCTGGGCCCCGAGGTGGACGAGGCAGAAGAGCCGGAGCCGCAGGTGGTGACCGCCCGCCCTCGGGTGAAGCCACGCGTGCCGCCCCGCCCCGAGCCGGATCGCCAACCGGATCGCCAGTTCGATCCGAACAACATTGCTGCCCTGCTGAACAAGACCACGCCGAGCGGTGGGGGCTCGTCCAGCACACAACAGCAGGCTTCTTTGGGGTCGTCGCGCGGGCAAGTGGGCGTGCGCATGACCCAGTCTGAACTGGATGCGCTGCGTTCACGGATACAAGAGTGTTGGAAGCCGCCTGTCGGGGCCGCCGGTGCGGCTGACCTTCTTGTGCGGCTTCAATTCTCAATGACGCGAGAAGGGCAGGTTTCTGGCGCCCCGAAGGTGCTGAACTCAAGTGGCAATCCGGCCTTCAATGCAGCGGCGCAGAGTGCAATTCGCGCGGTTTATCGCTGTGGGCCGTATTCATTGCCACTTGATAAGTACGAATCGTGGCAGACAGTCATCTTGAATTTCGATCCAAGCGAAATGCTTGGGTACTGAGCTATTGGATTAAAAGGAGCTAAGGTCAATGTCTGTACAGGCGACCTCAGAGCATAAGGGAAGCACCTTTTGGCGGTGCTTGGGGACGCGGGTAAAGGCACTCGTTGTGGCGGGCTTTGCCAGTGTTGCGCTGCTCGGTCCTGCGCATGCACTGATTGAGATTGACATCACACAGGGCAATCTTGAGCCAATGCCAATTGCGCTCCCGCACTTTGCCACGCAGGGTGAACAGGCTGATCTTGGGCAGCAGATATCTGGTATCGTGACAGCAGACCTGCAGCGGTCTGGCCTGTTCCGTCCGATCGATCCAGCCGCGCACATTCAGCAGAACATGAACGTGAACACCCAGCCGCGCTTCGGCGACTGGCGTACCATTGGCGCGCAGGCGCTGGTTACCGGCTCTGTCAGTCAGCTGCCGGACGGCCGCCTGAAGGCAGAGTTCCGGCTGTGGGACGTTTATGCAGGGCAGCAGCTCATTGGCCAGCAGTTCTTTACGACACCGCAAAACTGGCGTCGTCTTGCGCACATCATTTCCGATGAGATTTATGAGCGCCTGACCGGTGAAAAGGGCTATTTTGATACACGGATCGTGTTCGTGGACGAAAGCGGTCCGAAAGACCAGCGCCGCAAGCGGCTGGCTATCATGGATCAGGATGGCGCGAACATCCGCTACCTGACCAACGGTTCAGAGCTGGTGCTGACACCGCGGTTTTCCCCGGTTTCTCAAGAGATCACCTACATGTCCTACTCTGGACAGAACCCGCAGGTGTATCTTCTGAACATCGAGACCGGTCAGCGTGAGACCCTTGGCAACTTCCCGGGCATGACCTTTGCGCCGCGCTTTTCTCCAGATGGGCAGCGCGTGGTGATGAGCCTGCAGCAGGGCAGCAACGCCAACATTTATCTCATGGATCTGCGCACCCGTCGCACGACCCGTTTGACCAATACCGCAGCTATTGATACCAGCCCGTCGTTTTCTCCAGATGGACGTCAGATCGTCTTTGAAAGTGACCGCGGTGGTTCGCAGCAGCTTTATGTGATGGGCTCCAACGGTCAGAACGCGCAGCGCATCTCCTTCGGTCCGGGCAACTATTCAACACCTGTCTGGTCACCTCGCGGAGATTTGATCGCCTTCACAAAGGTACATCAGGGGCGTTTCATGATTGGCGTCATGCGCCCGGATGGCAGCGGCGAGCGCATCTTGACCGAGGGCTATCACAACGAGGGGCCTGCATGGTCTCCCAATGGCCGTGTTCTGACCTTCTTCCGAGACACCCGAGGTGGACAAGGTGGCCCACAGGTGTGGACCGTGGACTTGACCGGCTACAACGAACAGGTTGTTCAGACACCGAATTTTGCGTCTGACCCGGCATGGTCACCGCTGTTGGACTAAGGGGTATAAAAGTCTCACAGCAGTTTTCGTGTTGCGTGAATCTTTACCAACTATTAACCAAGCTTGTTGAGGGCGGATTAACCAAGTTTGGTTAGCAATGGTCAACCCTAATGGAATCTTGGGGATCAGGAGTACTAGGATGTCAAATGTACTATTCGCGCGTGTGGCGCGTTTGGTTGCCGTTGTAACGGTCTGTCTTGTTGCTGCGGCGTGTTCTCAGACACGCCCTGAACTCGGTGCTGATGGCTCCGTGGTTCCCGGCTCTGGCCAAGACTTTGTGGTGAATGTTGGGGACCGCGTGTTCTTCAACAACAACCAGTCTTCATTGAGCCCGGCTGCTCGCGCAACGCTAGACAAGCAGGCGCAGTGGCTTAACGCTTATTCCAACTATACGATTACCATTGAAGGCCACGCGGATGAGCGCGGCACCCGCCAGTACAACATTGCACTGGGTGCCCGTCGTGCGCAGGCAGTCTATGACTATCTTTCTGCAAAAGGCGTGAGCCAGAGCCGCATCAAGACGATCTCTTACGGTAAAGAGCGTCCAGTGGCTGTGTGTGATGCCGACTCTTGCTGGAGCCAAAACCGCCGCGCTGTGACCGTGGTGAACAACGCTGGCAGCTAAGACTGACACGCTGGAGTTAAGGGGCTGACCCAAGGGGCGGCCCCTTTTTTGTATCTCATCAGGGGCAAATATTTGTGCCCTTGTCAGCTGGATGCGATCCTGTCAAAATTTGGCCGATATCGGCATGATATTGCTGCTTAATTCTTAGATTTATTTGTGCTGCGCTGGAGATATTCATGGCACTGAACCGAACCGTTGCAACCTATTCACTCGCCATTCTGCTGAGCGCAAGCGTGGCGGTGCCGGCATCAGCGCAGCTGTTTGGCTCTGATCGCAATGAAGCGGCGCAAGCCACGGCACGCCTCGGCCAGCTGGAGGAACAAATTCGCTCATTGACCGGGCAGGTGGAACAGCTGCAGTTTCAGGTTCGCACGCTTGAGGACCAGCTGCGCCGCTCTCAGGAAGACAACGAATACCGCTTGCAGCAGCTTGAAGGCGGTGCGCCGAGCGGTCCACGCCAGCAAGGCAACCTCAATCAGCCGACGCGGTCTCAGCCGCAGCAGCAGCAGGCACAGCCGGTAAACCGGACTGCGCAGACGCAGAACCTTTCGAACACCGCGCAGGGCGGGACTTCTGGACCGTTGGATCTGTCTGCATTGGCGCAAGGCAGCAATGGCGCGCCAAATGCGGCTGGAACGGCTTCGCAAAGCAACATTCTGGTGGCGCCCGGCGGTGAAGCCGCAACCTTTAACGGCAACGTGCAAGCGTCCATTACCGGCGACCCGAGTACCGACTACAATATGTTCTATGATCTGGTGCTGAAGGGGAACTACCCGGCCGCAGCGGAAGGGTTCGACACCTTCCTTGGCATGTACCCGGATCATGCGTTGGCTCCCAACGCGCAGTACTGGTATGGCGAAAGCTTGCTGTCTCAGCGCAACTATCGCAAGGCTGCGGATGCCTTTCTCAAGGCGTACACCGATTATCCATCCAGTGATTTGGCACCGGACAGCCTGTTGAAGCTGGGGCTGTCTCTGTCTGGTCTGGGCGAGCGGGATGCGGCCTGTGCCACCTATTCCGAGCTTTTGGGCAAGTTCCCATCTGCGCCATCTACCATCTTAAACCAGGCGAGAACCGAACAAAGTCGTGCCGGCTGTAGCTAACTCTGACCATCTGCCGATTGAGCCGGACGAGGCCGACACGCTGTTTCGGGCCTTGAGCGACTTGAAGGCTGTGGCGGTTGGCGTTTCGGGTGGGGCGGATTCTGTTGCGCTTCTGGTGCTGCTGTCTGAGTGGGCCAAGCGCGGTGATGGAAAACCCGCGATCGCTGCGATTACCGTTGATCACGGCTTGCGGCCGGAAGCCGCGACCGAGGCCGCTGGCGTGGCGCTGCTGTGCGAACAGTTGGGCGTTTCTCACAAGACGTTGCGTTGGAATGGGGGCGGGGCAAGCGGCAATCTGCAGGCGGCTGCGCGAGAGGCGCGCCATGGGTTGCTGCGAAATGAGGCCTTGGCTCAAGGCTGTGAGGCAATTGTGCTGGCCCATCATCTCGAAGATCAGGCAGAGACGTTTCTCTACCGGCTGGCGCGGGGCAGTGGCGTTTATGGGCTTGGGGCCATGCGTCCGGTTCGCCGTGATGTGATACCGCCTGTGATGCGACCGCTGCTCGAGGTTTCCAAAGAGCGTTTGAAGGCCAGTTTGCGCCTTCGCGGCATTTCCTGGTTTGAAGACCCGACCAACACGGACCTTCATTACGAGCGGGTGCGGTTCCGTCAGGCGCAGCCAATGCTTGCAGAACTTGGGCTTACGCCGCAGCGGCTCTCAGAAACAGCACACCGGCTTGCGCGGGCCAGTGATGCGCTGGACGTTTGGGTCACTCGGTTTTTCGAGGATTACTGTACCGTGCATCCTGCTGGCCCGGTACGTGTGATGCGTTCTCGTTTCGTGGAGTTGCCGGAGGAAGTGGGACTGCGCTTGGTGGCGCGGCTGGTCAAGCTTGTGGGCGGCGGCGATTATACGCCGCGTCTTGCCTCAGTTGAGCGGCTCTACGAGAAGTTGGCTAACCCTGAATTTGCTGGGGGCGGCGCGACATTGGGCGGTGTACGGCTGCACTTGCGCCGGGATGAGGCGTTTATCTTCAAGGAACTTGGCCGCGTTCCACCGGCGGAGGTCGATATCCATTCGGTCCCTGAGGGCGCTTGGGATGGTCGGTTTACATATCGTGCGCAAAATGTGCCAGAGGGCTCCTGCCTCAAGGTGCTGGGTGCCGGTGGATTTGCTGAGTATGGCCTTGAGGCCTTTGAGGATTGGCCGAAAACTGCGTTTGAAAGTGCGCCAATTGTTGTATTTCCACGTGGAATGCCCTACATCCCGTGGACTGGAGTACAGGCGTCGCTGACCTCAGAAAACACAGCAACCCGTCCCTGTCGTGTGTCCGTCGAGTTGATCCGTAGCGTGCTTTGACGACCATTGAGCAGATTTTGGGATTGCTGGTGGATATGATCCACCACAAATTCTTGAAGATGGCAGGCTAGATTGTTGAATTTTACGGTAGCCCTCGTGGTTTTCGTCTTAAGAAATTAGAATTGTAGCTGTGTCATTCTTGAGTCCACCTTGGCAGGTCCGTTGTGGGCGCCTATGTTACGACAAGAGATAAAATGAAACGCGAAGACCTCCGCGCCTCAGCGGTAAAGGGATCGAAATGAACGCAAATTTCCGGAACTTCGCCCTGTGGGTGATCATCGGCCTTCTGCTGATTGCTTTGTTCCAGCTTTTCCAAAGCCCGGCCTCGAGAACGAATGCCAATGAGATTCCGTTCTCCCAGTTCCTTAGCCAAGCAGAGCAAGGGGACGTGCGAGAGGTTACAATTCAGCAGCAGCAGATCACTGGCTCCTACTCAAGTGGCGGCAAATTCCAAACATATGCGCCGGACAACGCGCAGTATGTTGAGCTTCTGCGCTCCAAGGGTGTGATGATCAATGCGAAGCCGCCTTCTGAGAATTTCTCGCTGCTGGGTGCGTTGATTTCGTGGTTCCCGATGTTGCTGATCCTCGGCATCTGGATATTCGTGATGCGGCAGATGCAAGGTTCCGGCGGCAAGGCTATGGGCTTTGGTAAGTCCAAGGCGAAGATGCTGACCGAGGCACAGGGCCGCGTGACCTTTGACGACGTTGCCGGTATTGATGAAGCCAAGGAAGACCTGCAAGAGATCGTCGAGTTTCTGCGCGACCCGCAGAAGTTCCAGCGTCTCGGTGGTCAGATCCCGCGCGGCTGTCTGCTGGTCGGTCCTCCAGGTACTGGTAA
This sequence comes from Pseudovibrio exalbescens, assembly GCF_028737195.1. Taxonomy (GTDB): domain Bacteria; phylum Pseudomonadota; class Alphaproteobacteria; order Rhizobiales; family Stappiaceae; genus Pseudovibrio; species Pseudovibrio zosterae. The sequence continues at coordinate 242,113 of NZ_JAQZAJ010000007.1, forward strand.
GACCCTGACTGCTCGCGCTGTGGCGGGTGAGGCGAACGTGCCGTTCTTCACCATCTCCGGTTCCGACTTCGTTGAAATGTTCGTTGGTGTGGGTGCATCTCGTGTGCGCGACATGTTCGAGCAGGCGAAGAAGAACGCGCCATGCATCATCTTCATCGATGAAATCGATGCTGTGGGTCGTCATCGTGGTGCCGGTCTTGGCGGCGGTAACGATGAACGCGAACAGACCTTGAACCAGTTGCTGGTTGAAATGGATGGTTTTGAGCCTAACGAGGGCATCATCATCATCGCGGCAACCAACCGTCCTGACGTTCTGGACCCTGCGCTGCTGCGTCCGGGCCGCTTCGACCGTCAGATCGTGGTGCCGAACCCAGATATTACGGGCCGCGAAAAGATCCTCAAGGTGCACATGCGCAAGGTGCCTCTGGCCCCAGACGTTGATGTGAAAACCCTTGCACGCGGCACACCGGGTTTCTCTGGTGCAGACTTGATGAACCTCGTGAACGAAGCTGCGCTGCTTGCTGCGCGTCGCTCCAAGCGTCTGGTCACCATGGCCGAGTTTGAGGATGCAAAGGACAAGGTCATGATGGGTGCGGAACGCCGTACGCTGGTCATGACCGAGGAAGAGAAGAAGCTGACCGCTTTCCACGAGGCTGGACACGCGCTGGTCGCGTTGCACATGCCTGCTTCTGATCCGATCCACAAGGCGACCATCATTCCGCGTGGCCGTGCGCTGGGTATGGTGATGCGTCTGCCGGAAAAGGATCAGGTGTCTTTGACACGTGCCAAGTGTAAGGCCGACCTTGCGGTGGCTATGGGTGGCCGCGTGGCTGAAGAGATGATCTTCGGCTACGAGAAAGTGACCTCAGGCGCATCCGGTGACATCCAGATGGCGACCAAACTGGCTCGTGCGATGGCAACCCAGTTCGGTATGTCCGACAAGCTCGGTCCGCTGCTTTACGGCGAAAACCAAGAGGAAGTGTTCCTCGGCCACTCCGTTGCGAAGAACCAGAACGTCTCTGATGAAACGCAGCAGATGGTTGATGCTGAAGTTAAGCACTTCGTCAACGAAGGGTATGAAACCGCAACACGCATTTTGAAGGAGCACGAAGATCAGCTCCACACCATCGCGAACGGCCTCATTGAGTACGAGACCTTGAGCGGTGATGAAATCAAAAAGCTGTTGGAAGGGGAAGCTCCGGTTCGCGACGAAGGCGACGATGTGCCTCCAGCACGTTCCTCCGGCATTCCTTCGACTGGATCGAAGAAGTCCGGCGGCGAAGCAAGTGGCGATGGCCTGGAGCCTCAGCCTCAGGGTTAAACGCCAAACAGACGACCACAATTTTGCGGACGCCCGGTGGAAAACATCGGGCGTTTTGCTTTGTTGTCTAATTTGCTTGAACTTGTTTGCCTACTGGTAACAAAAGAACACATTTTTTGACCCCACAGGGGCCGCCGATGATTGTATCAAGCTGAAAGAGAACAAATTCTTCGTGCTTGATCAGCTAAGGTCCCGGTCAACACCAAGAAAAGATGAGGATGATCCTGCTGCCCGCCGCTTAAGCGGCGCAGCTGCATCAGAGAAAACAGGATTTGTGCATGTCGCGAGCATATTTTGGTACCGATGGTATTCGCGGAACTGCCAACAAGTGGCCAATTACACCAGAGATCGCCCTGAAAGTGGGCATGGCGGCGGGCATTACCTTCCGGCGTGGCAAGTACCGCCACCGGGTGGTTATTGGCAAGGACACGCGTCTTTCCGGCTACATGATTGAGAATGCGCTGGTGGCTGGTTTTACCGCCGTTGGTCTGGATGTGTTTGTTCTTGGCCCAATGCCGACCCCGGCTGTAGCGATGTTGACCCGCTCGCTTCGTGCGGATCTTGGCGTGATGATTTCGGCGTCCCACAACCCTTTCCAGGACAACGGCATCAAGTTTTTCGGCCCGGACGGTTTCAAGCTTTCCGATGAAACCGAGCTGGAGATCGAGCGCCTCATCGAAAGCGATGACCTTTCAGCCATTCTTGCAGAGCCTCATGAACTTGGCCGGGCCAAGCGCATTGACGGCGTGCGGGATCGCTACATGGAATTTGCCAAGCGCACCTTGCCGCGGGACATCTCCCTTGAGGGTATGCGTATCGTGATCGATTGCGCCAATGGCGCGGCATACAAGGTGGCACCTGAGGTGCTGTGGGAAATGGGTGCCGAGGTTTTCCCAATCGGGGTTGAGCCAAATGGCTACAACATCAACAAGGACTGCGGCTCTACCTCTGTTGATGCGCTTTGCAACAAGGTGCATGAGGTCCGCGCAGATATCGGTATCGCTCTGGATGGTGATGCAGACAGGGTCATTATTGTTGATGAAGAAGGCCGTGTGGTTGATGGCGACCAGCTTATGGCAACGGTTGCGCAGTCCTGGCAGGAGGACAACCGTCTTTCCGCACCGGGCATCGTGGCGACCGTCATGTCTAACCTAGGGCTGGAGCGCTACCTGAACGATATTGGCTTGCAGCTCGCTCGTACCAAGGTGGGGGATCGTTACGTGGTGGAGCACATGCGCGCCCATGGCTACAATCTGGGCGGAGAACAGTCAGGCCACATCGTGATGTCTGATTTTGCCACAACAGGCGACGGCCTCGTTGCAGCCCTGCAGTTGCTTGCGTGTGTGAAGAAGACCGACAGGCCGGTCTCTGACGTGTGTCGCCGCTTCGAGCCTGTGCCGCAACTGCTGAAAAACGTCCGCTACAACGGGGGCAAGCCGTTGGAGAATGACGATGTAAAGGCCGCCATCAAGAATGGTGAGGACCGTTTGGCTGGGGCAGGGCGTCTTGTCATTCGTGCTTCAGGAACCGAGCCGTTGATCCGCGTGATGGGGGAGGCCGATGATGCCGTGCTTCTCGGCGATGTGGTTGACACGATTGTCGGCGCTGTTGAAACGGCCGCTTAAACAACCTGTTAATCTTTGTTAAGATGGAAGCCGTCCAACAGGGCGGCTTTCTTTTGTTCTGGATAAGTAAATATGTATTAAGAATTTGTTTGGGTTAAAAAACTCAGTAAATACTCATGGTTAATTTATGGGTAATTATTTTCTTGTCTACTGTGCCTAGTATTTTAGTGCGGGGCCGCTTCCGGAGGGTGGTGGTTACCTGAAGGGGCAGAGACATGAAGTTTGTATCTCGCGTTGTTTCATTCAGTTTGTTTTCATTGGTTGCAGGTTCCGCAATTGCTGCGGACCTGCCAGAGCCGGTTATCGAGCATGTGCCTGTCATTCCGGCGGCCAGCTCAAGCGGGTGGTATCTGCGTGGCGATATTGGCTACAAGATCTACAAGGCACCGAAGACAACTTATAGCGACAGCATCATCTTTGAAGGTGAGGAACAGGATCCCACAGGCATTATCGGTGCCGGTGTGGGGTATCGGTTCAACGAGCACCTGCGCACCGATGTTACAGTTGACTACGAGTGGCCCTCTGATTTTGATGGGCGTGTCGACTGTCTGACCAACTGCGGCACTGGACCCGGTATTGCACAGTCCGTTGAAACCGCAAGTCTGGACGTGTGGACCATTCTTTGGAACGTCTATGCCGACCTTGGCAACTATCGCGGCTTTACGCCGTATGTAGGGGCGGGTATCGGTGCTTCCTACGTGTCCTACGATGACATTCGCTATGTGAATCCGAACGGCGCAGAAGGGGGATATCCCTCTGATGGAAAGTGGAACTTCTCCTGGGCTGCCATGGCCGGTGTTGGCTACGCCATTACACCAAGTTGGCATCTTGATGCAGGCTACCGCTACCTTTGGATTGGAGATGGCAAGTCCGCGAACTTCTCAAGCAATGGCGTGAATGATCACATCAAGTACGAAGATCTGGCGGCTCATGAGTTCCGTGTGGGGCTGCGATACGAGTTTGGCCAAGAGAACGCTTTTGCTCCCGGTCCGGTAGTTGCAACCTACTGACCGCAGGCGGAATGAACGATGATCAAGGCTCGCTTCGGCGGGCCTTTTGTTTTGCTTGTCGCTTGAATGGAAGGATTGCGTCCTCATCCAACATATGAGACAGATAAGTCTCATATGTTGGATAGGGCGGAAGTCATGCGCATTGAGAGCCTTCAGGATTTGGGCATTGAACGCGGCGTGAAGCCCGACGACATTCGTGCAGTGACCGAGCTTTATGTTCGCTGTCTGGCCTCCAAGATCTTGCCCATTTTAGGCGATTACCCCAAAGCCGTTGACTTGTTTGAAGGTGCGCTCAACAGCCATCAGGTGTTGATTGCAAAACATAAAGGGCAGGTGGTTGGGGTTCTTGGGCTGAAAACAGCGAGTGCCTCTCCTTACGAGCCAACGTTACGGGAGGCTTGGCGGATCCTCGGTGTTTTGGGGCCCTTGCGCCTGATGCTGCTCGGATTGCTCGACAACTCCTGCGACCCTCAAACAGTTTTTATCGACGGTCTTGCGGTCCACGAGGAGGCGCGTAGCTTGGGAATTGGCTCCTTGCTGCTGTCGAAGGCGGAGGAGATTGCGCGCACGGACGGCAAGTCATTCCTCGCACTGGAGGTGATCAACACCAATCCCCGTGCTGAAGCGCTCTACCTGAAACACGGTTTCCGAAGGGTGGCAGAGCAGCGGCTGGGTATTCTGGAGTTGTTCTTCGATTTCTCGAGAGCTGCTGAAATGCGCAAATCACTCGTGTGAGGATGGCATCAAGATGCTCAGTGATGGCGGTTGGCGCTCCTGATTCGCGTGGCTACCTGCAAAAAAGTGTCGAACTGTTCTAATTCTCTATCTCTCTGAAAAGACAAGGGAATAGTGAATGCACCGCAGCATGGGGAGAGTATCTCGGTCATGCTCTGGCCAAAAAGTTTGTTGACCGTCTGCGTGGTTTCGCATAGACCCGTCGGTGGGACACCCCTCCCCAACGAGGGGCGCCTATCTGAGAGGGTAGTTAAATGGCGAATATTGAAATGCCGGTTACAAAGCCGGCAAACCCGAACTTTTCTTCGGGCCCTTGTGCGAAGCGTCCAGGCTGGACTCCAGCTGCATTGAATGACGCGCCTTTGGGCCGTTCTCACCGAGCAAAAATTGGCAAGGCAAAGCTTGCGGAAGCGATTGGGCTTACCCGCGAAGTGCTTGGCGTGCCTGACGATTACCGCATTGGTATCGTTCCTGCTTCTGACACCGGTGCAGTCGAAATGGCCATGTGGTCCATGCTCGGCGCGCGTCCGGTTGACATGCTGGCGTGGGAGAGCTTTGGTTCGGGTTGGGTTACTGACGTAGTCAAGCAGTTGAAACTGGCGGATGCCCGCGTGATTGAAGCCCCCTACGGTGAGCTTCCTGATCTCGCACAGGTTAATCCGGCCCACGACATTGTCTTCACATGGAATGGCACAACCTCTGGCGTTCGCGTGGCGAATGCAGACTGGATCGCTGACGACCGTGAAGGCCTGGTGATTTGCGATGCAACTTCAGCCGCATTCGCACAGGAGCTGGATTACGCCAAGCTCGATGTGATCACGTATTCCTGGCAGAAAGTCATGGGTGGCGAAGGCGCTCATGGTATTCTCATTCTCTCTCCACGCGCTGTTGAGCGTCTGGAGACCTATACGCCGGCATGGCCGCTGCCGAAGATCTTCCGCATGACCAAAGGTGGAAAGCTCATTGAAGGGATCTTCAAGGGCGAAACCATCAACACACCCAGCATGCTCTGCGTCGAGGACTACATCGACACCCTGAAGTGGGGCAAGAGCGTTGGGGGTCTTGAGGGGCTGATCAAGCGCGCGGATGCCAATGCAAACGCGATCACTGCATGGGTAGAGAAGACCGATTGGGTCGACTTCCTTGCAGTGGACCCTGCAACCCGTTCCAATACCTCCGTCTGTCTGAAGATCGTAGATGCAGACGTAGCAGCTCTTGATGCTGCCGCACAGGCCGCCTTTGCTAAGGCGCTTGTTGCAGCTCTAGATGCTGAGGGCGTGGCTTATGACATCGGTGCTTATCGTGATGCACCGTCGGGCCTGCGCATCTGGTGTGGTGCCACTGTTGAGACCTCGAATGTTGAGGCTTTGCTACCGTGGCTGGACTGGGCGTTTGCCGTTGAAAAGGCGAAGCTGACAGCTGCCCGCTAACAAAAGCGGCTGCTGCCTTTCTTGAGATTTTTTGAATAGAGAATGAGCATTCCGGCGCGTTGGGGCGCCGGACCCTGCTTCGTGCGCAAAAGGAACGTGTCATGGCTCCTAAGGTACTGATTTCTGATAAGCTTTCTCCTGCCGCTGTTGAGATCTTCAAAGAACGCGGCTGTGAAGTGGACTTCCTGCCTGACGTTGGCAAGGATAAGGAAAAACTGGCTGAGATCATTGGCCAGTATGATGGTCTTGCAATTCGCTCTGCCACGAAAGTGACAGAGAAGATCCTTGCCGCTGCCGACAACCTGAAAGTGATCGGCCGTGCCGGTATCGGTGTTGATAACGTTGATATTCCGGCCGCAACGACCAAGGGTGTGATCGTGATGAACACGCCTTTCGGCAATGCCATCACAACGGCAGAACATGCAATTGCAATGATGTTCGCCGTTGCCCGCCAGCTTCCTGCCGCAGACACTTCCACACAGGCTGGCAAGTGGGAAAAATCCAAGTTCATGGGTACTGAGATTACCTCAAAGACCCTTGGCCTGATTGGGTGCGGAAATATTGGCTCCATCGTTGCCGACCGTGCCATTGGCCTCAAGATGCGTGTCGTTGCGTTCGACCCGTTCCTGTCTGATGAGCGTGCGCAGGACATTGGCGTGGAAAAGGTGGATCTTGATACACTTCTTGCCCGTGCAGATTTCATTACCTTGCACACCCCGCTGACCGACAAGACGCGCAATATCATTGATGCGGCTGCCATCGAGAAGATGAAGAAGGGTGCCTACCTCATCAACTGTGCCCGTGGTGGTCTGGTGGATGAAGTTGCCCTGCGTGCAGGCCTTGATTCCGGCAAGATTGGCGGCGCTGCCGTTGATGTGTTCGTTGAAGAGCCTGCCAAGGAAAATCCGCTGTTTGGCGCGCCAAACGTTGTTTGTACGCCGCACCTTGGGGCCTCCACTACCGAGGCGCAGGAGAATGTTGCGCTGCAAGTGGCAGAGCAGATGGCTGACTATCTGGTGAAGGGTGCCGTATCAAACGCGCTCAACATGCCATCCATCACCGCAGAAGAAGCGCCAAAACTGACACCGTTCGTCAAGCTGGCCGAGCTGCTGGGTTCCTTTGCCGGACAGGCCACTGAAACAGGCATCAAGGGCATTCGCATCGAGTATGAGGGTGAAGTTGCCGAGATGAACGTGAAGGCCATGACGGCAGCTGCGGTTACCGGCGTTCTTCAGCCGCTGCTGCAGACCGTGAACATGGTTTCTGCGCCGGTCATGGCGCGCGAGCGTGGCATCACCATCGAAGACATTCGCCGCGAACAGCACGGTGTTTATGAGAACTACATTCGCCTGACGATTATCACAGAACGTCAGGAGCGCTCTGTCGCCGGTACTGTTTTCTCCGATGGCAAGCCACGTATCATTCAGATCAAGGGCATCAACATGGAAGCCGAACTGGGTGAAAACATGCTGTACGTCACCAATGATGACAAGCCAGGCTTTATCGGCCAGCTCGGTTCCATTCTCGGTGAGGCGGGCGTCAACATCGCAACTTTCAACCTGGGCCGTAAGGCTGAGGGCGAAGAGGCGATCTGTCTTGTTGAAGTGGATGGCCAGATTCCAGCGGACGCTCTGGAAAAAATCGCAGCCATTGGCCAGGTCAACCAGGTCAAGCAGCTGCACTTTTAAAAACAACTAGAGCAGCGTCACCTTCCTCCCAGGGAAGAAGCGGGTCTCCATTGAGGCCCGCTTTTTTGCATTTTACCTCAGGCTTGTCCGTAGGCGCGTGAACGCTCGCCCATCCATGATGAGTAGAGCCAAAGCGATCAGTGCGATGCCCAACCACTGGTTCGCTTCCAGACGCTCATGCAGAAAGACAGCGCCCAGCATGATGGCGCTTACTGGCACAAGGAAGGTGACCAATGCGGCGTTGGTTGCGCCCGCCCGCTGCAAGATGCGGAAGTACAGAAGATAGGCCAATGCTGTAGAAACGACGGCGAGCATGACAACGGCTGCCCAAGTGTTAATTGGCACAGTGGCCAGCTCGCTGCTGGAGGTGGTCATGAGAATGACCGGGAGCAGGATGATCGTCGACCCAGTCAACTGGCCTGTGGCGATCGAAAGGGGTGGCAGTGCCTTGAGCCGCTTGGCCATTGTCGCCGCAAACGCGTAGGACAACGCTGCGCCAAGGCACGCGATTTGGGGCAGAATGCGGTAGGTGTCTCCAAGGAGGGCGTCGGCACCCAGCATGACTGCAACGCCGCAGATGCCCACGAAACCTGCCAGTATCTTTGCTCCGCTCAACCTTTCATCCTGCGTCATCTGATGAGCGACCAGCATTGTGAATATGGGGGTGAAGGCGTTCAGAACGGACGCAAGACCTGATGCAATGTGTTGTTGGCCCCAAAACAGCAGCGAAAAGGGAATCACGTTGTTGATCAGCCCCAGCGCCAAAAACTTCAATGGCCATGAACCGTGAAGGGGTAGGCGTTTTCCAAGAATGAGCAAAACGGCCCACAGGGTGCACGCCGCGATGAAGACCCGAAAGAACACCAGGGTGAGTGGCGGCAGGAACGCGACAGCAATCTTAGCAAGAAAGAATGAGCCGCCCCACAAGAGCGACAGACACAGCAGCATGGCCAATGCGATCAGGTCCAGTTTCGGCGCTTGGGTCATGCGATCTCCAGTCTTTAGCCGCGAAATTGAATTAGTCGTTGTCACACCACTAAGAGAGATCAAGGAAACAATGCAATCCGATTTGCGAGTGGCTCAAAGCCTGTTCCTTGAAGAAAACGCAATAAGCCGCAGGGAAGCTTGGGAAAAGAAGCACGTAAAAGACTCGTCAGACGCGTTTGATGGGGCTATAAGACCAAGGAAATGCCCCGGGCTTTCGTCCGGGGTTTCTTATGTGTGATATCTGTTTGCACGCCTGAGCAAACTTTGAAGTGGAAGGGCCGCTACAAGGTCCAGCCAACCGCCGCCGTAGGAGGGCGAAAAATCCATGGCCAATGTTGTAGTTGTCGGCTCCCAGTGGGGTGACGAAGGTAAGGGCAAGATCGTTGACTGGCTGTCTGAGCAAGCTGATGTCATCGTGCGTTTTCAGGGCGGCCACAACGCTGGCCACACACTTGTAATTGACGGTGTGAGCTACAAGCTTTCTCTGCTTCCTTCCGGCGTTGTGCGCGGCAAGCTTTCTGTCATTGGCAATGGCGTGGTGGTTGATCCGCATGCGCTGGTTTCCGAGATTGACCGTCTGAAGGAACAGGGCGTTGAGATCACTCCTGAAATCCTCCGAGTGGCGGACAATGCGACGCTTATCCTGTCCATTCACCGCGAGCTGGATGCGCTTCGTGAGAATGCAGCTTCTGAAGAAAACCGCATTGGCACCACCAAGCGTGGCATTGGCCCTGCTTATGAAGACAAGGTGGGCCGCCGCGCTGTTCGCGTAATGGATCTGGCAAACCTTGAAACTCTTCCGGGCAAGATCGACCGCATGCTGGTGCACCACAATGCGCTTCTGCGTGGTCTTGGCGAGCCGGAAATCTCCGCCGATGCAATCTACGAAGAACTGGCAAGTGTTGCCGACAAGATCCTGCCATTCATGGAACGTAGCTGGCAGCTGCTTGACAATGCGCGCCGCGAAGGCAAGCGCATCTTGTTTGAAGGCGCACAGGGCGCGCTGCTGGACAATGATCACGGAACCTATCCATTCGTGACGTCCTCCAACACCGTTGCGGGTCAGGCTGCCACTGGCTGTGGCCTTGGTCCGAACTCTGTCGATTACGTTTTGGGCATCACCAAAGCTTACACAACCCGCGTGGGTGAAGGGCCGTTCCCAACCGAACAGCAGAACGAAGTGGGTGAGTTCCTTGGCACCCGCGGTCACGAGTTCGGTGTGGTGACTGGTCGTAAACGCCGCTGTGGCTGGTTCGATGCCGTTATCGTCCGTCAAACCGTTTGCACTAGTGGCATCAGCGGGATTGCGCTGACCAAGCTGGACGTTTTAGATGGTCTTGATGAAATCAAGATTTGCGTTGGCTATGAGTTGGATGGCGAGCGCATTGACTATTTGCCTGCTTCTCAGGGAGCACAGGCGCGGGTTGTGCCGATCTATGAAACGCTGCCAGGTTGGAAAGAAACCACCAAGGGCGCACGTAGTTGGGCCGATTTGCCTGCTCAAGCTGTGAAGTACGTACGACATGTTGAGGAATTGATTGGTGCACCTGTTGCATTGCTCTCGACGAGCCCTGAAAGAGATGACACAATTCTCGTTCAGAATCCTTTTCAAGACTAAGCCGTTAGCAGAGTAACTCTGGGGGGCTAAAGACGGATAGATGGCGGACTATTACTCCGTTTTAAAGAAGACAATTAACGGTCTTCAGGAAAACACTGGCTCAGCGCGGCGCGGTGTGTATCAACGTGCTCGCTCAGCTATTGTAAAACAGCTGCAGAACTATGATCCGCCACTGACCCCTTCGCAAATTACCGAGGAACAGCTCAAGCTCGAAGAAGCAATTCGGAAAGTGGAAGCTGAGGCCGCCCGTGCCTCCCTCGGTCTGGGGAATGCACCTGCCCAGCCCGCAAAGCAACCAACTGCCGCGCCCGGTGGCGCGTCAGGCGGGGCGCATGCTGGCGTAGCGGGGCCTGCAACTTCGCAGCCTGCACAAAGGCCGCCTGCGCCACCGCAGACAGCTCAGGCACCGGTTCCTCCGACACAACCTCAAAGACCACCTGCTTCGCCTTCCCCTTACGCCGCAGAACACGCCACCCAGACAACGGGTGCCGCTGGTGCAAGCGGAGGGGCTGCCGAGGCAAACAATGGTCCTGCGGAACCAGATGTTTTCAAGCAGGCCGTAAAAGCTGCTTCTGATCTGGGTGCGGCTGCGCATCAGGCAAGCAAGAAAGCGCGAGATCAGCTACCTGGCGCAAACGATGCCAAACGCGAGCCGGATTTGGGTGATGTGCCTCCGGCGGAAGTGCAGCCTGCCGTTTCCAGCGCCTACCGGCCGAAGCCCCGTGAGGAAGATGTTTGGGTGCCCGGTGAAGCGCGCAAGCAAGCCCTTGCGGAAGAGGCCAAGGACGACGCAGAAGCACCTGAATTGGCCAAGCGTCCCCGCGGCAAGCAAAGGGCTGCAAAGGCATCCAGCGCGCTTGTGGGCGATGCTGGTTTGTCGGAGGAGGGACTGCGGCCCTCACGTATGCCGCAAGTAATTGGTATCTTTATTGTTCTGGCCCTTCTGGGGGCTGGTGGTTACGCGCTGTATTCCCAAAAAGATGACCTGATGACGCTCATCGAGCCAACGGTCACTGATGGGGGATCTGACACGGCCCAACCAGCGCCTGCCGAAGAGCCGGAGGAACCTGCCTCCAACAAGAACACCGACCGTCTTCTCAATGATGACGGCTCTCAGGTCTCACCAGACGCGCGGGCTGTGTCGACGCAGCGTGTTACCTCTGTGAGCCGGGATGTTACCAATCCGGGCTCTGGTGCTGAGGCAACGCCGCCGCCAAGTCTACCAGTGACGCCACCAGACATTCCATCGCCAGATGAGGTGGATGCGGTGCCGGTGACAACCAACTCTGTGCGTCCTGCAGAAAGCTTGACAGCTGAAGCCGAGCAAACAGCGGTTGCGCAACAGGGCATCCTTTATGAAGAAGCGGCCAATCCGGGCGAGTCAGGGACCGCGTCTCGGGGCAACGTCATGTGGTCGCTGGATCGGGGCGACAGTGCTGGCAGGATCGTCAAGGCTGTTGCGGTTATGCCAGATCGAAATGTGACCATCACCATGTCGATCAAGCCGAATGCAGACAACTCTTTGCCTGCAAGTCACTTGCTTGAGTTGAGATTCGATCTGCCACGAGACTTCGCCGGGCAGGGCATTGCCGAGGTGCCGGGCATTATCATGAAACCGACCGAGCAGGCCCGGGGCGAACCTCTGGCCGGCGCTGCGGTCAAGGTATCCGACAACTTCTTCTGGATCGCGCTTTCTGATGCTGAGGCTGATCGGGTGACGAACATGAAGCGCCTTGAAGAGCGTGAGTGGATCGACATTCCATTGCTCTACAACAACGGCAAGCGCGCCATTCTGACCTTTGAAAAAGGTGTTTCCGGCAATCGTGTGATTTCACAAGCGCTTGAAAGCTGGAACTAGCTCGCGAAAAATTATATTCTAAAACAAGGCGTTGGAGAGGTTCTCCAGCGCCTTTTTCTTTTTCTGCTGCGTATTTCGCTGCAGCTGCCCTTGAAAATGCCGGGGGAATCTATAGGTTCTTGCGTATCCGAGGGGTGCTCCTTGTTTGGAGCTGAGATGGCACTGCCGAACCCTTAGAACCTGATCCGGGTAATACCGGCGAAGGGACTGGAACCTGAGCCTCTTTATTCCCGGGTCTCCGTAGCTGACGTGCATGTAGGTGCACAGAAGGGAGATCCACATGTTCCAATCTTGTAGCATTGCCAGTTGCTGTGGCCATGTCCGAACGCGTTGTTTCCGGGCGGTGGTTTCGCATCGCGGTGCCAAATCTTGCGCGAGGACGCGCTGATGTGGCTGGTGTCCAGAGCCCTGCGGATCGTCGCAGGTATCGCGGTTTTTGTTGCATTTTGGGAAGCGGTGGTTCGGGTTTTTGCCCTGCCATCCTTCATGCTGCCATCTCCCATAGCTGTGTATGAAGCATTCACTCAGCAGTGGTCGTTTCTGCTGTACCACGCGTCGATCACCGCAGGTGAAACGATTCTCGGTTTCATCTTCGGTGTTTCAGCGGGCGTTCTGCTGGCGTTGATCATGAGTTCCTCAGAGATCATGCGCCGGTTTCTGTTGCCTCCCATCACCGCAACGCAGTCTTTGCCTGTGTTCGCCATCGCGCCGCTTTTGGTGCTGTGGTTTGGTTTTGGGCTCGCGTCAAAAGTGGTCATGGCAGTTATTGTCATTTTCTTCTCGGTTACATCCACGTTCCATGACGGCTTGCGGCGAACTGATCCGGCTCTGCTGGATTTGGGGCGGCTCTATCGCCTGAACAGGTGGCAGCGTTTGCGATACATCCGCATTCCCGCTGCGCTACCAGCTCTGGCGTCCGGTATCCGCATTGCCGCCGTCTTTGCGCCCATTGGCGCAGTGGTGGGGGAGTGGGTTGGAGCCAAGGGAGGCCTTGCCTTCATCATGCTCCAGTCCAACGCGCGCATGCAAACAGACACCATGTTCGCAGCGCTCATCCTACTTGCCATCATGGTTCTTATCCTGCGCGGTCTCGTCGAGCTGGCGGTCGTGCGCCTTATTCCCTGGCAACAGGAAAAAACTTGAGAAAGGCTCTGCCCATGAAGCGTTTCATCGCTTTGTTCATTGCCGCCATGCTGGCGGGTAGTATTCAGGTGCAAGCGAAGGAAAAGCTCACCGTCTTGATGGACTGGTTCGCCAACCCGGACCATGCTCCCTTGGCTGTGGCGCAAACCCGCGGCTTCTTCGAGGCGCATGGTCTGGAAGTGGAGTTGATTGAACCCGCTGATCCAGCCATGCCACCCAAGCTGGTTGCTGCGGGTCAGGGGGACATCGCCATCTCTTATCAGCCTGTTCTGCATGCACAGATCGACGAGGGCATGCCGCTGTCGCGTATCGGGACGTTGGTGGCAACACCGCTCAACACCTTGATTGTGTTGAAGGATGGCCCCATCAAGACACTTGAAGACCTCAAGGGCAAGCGCGTTGGCTACTCCGTTTCCGGCTTTGAAGACGCAATGCTTGGCGCCATGCTGAAGCAGGCTGGGTTGACCATCGAAGACATCGAGTTGATCAACGTGAACTTCTCCTTGTCTCCAAGTCTTCTGGCCGGACAGGTCGATGCCATCATTGGGGGATATCGGAATTTTGAGCTGAACCAGCTTGAAATCAAAGGGTCTGCCGGTCTCGCCTTTTATCCGGAGGAGAACGGAGTTCCGGCCTATGACGAGTTGATCCTCGTCGCGCACAAGGACAAGGTGGATGACCCGCGCTATGCCAAATTCATGGCCGCGCTGGAAGATGCAACCGTGTATCTCATCAATCACCCGCAGGATTCTTGGCAGGCATTTTTGGAGCTTTACCCAAATCTGGATGATGAGCTGAATCGCCGGGCTTGGGGCGATACGTTGCCGCGCTTTGCCAAACGTCCTGCAGCGCTGGATGAGGGGCGCTACGAACGCTTTGCCAACTTCATGCTGGAGGCTGGTTTGATCAAGACCGCGCCGCCGGTTGAAAGCTATACAGCGGTTATACGCTAAAAGAAAAAGCCCCGGTCGCTCAGCGGTCCGGGGCTTCTTAATCTGGTTGTGTGCTGGAAGATTATCCAGCGAGCAGAGACTGTTGCTGCTCTTGAGCTTGTTGGGCAGATTGCATGACCGCCTTTTGAACTTTCTCAAAAGCCCGGACCTCAATCTGGCGCACGCGCTCGCGGCTGACCCCAAACTCCTCCGAGAGCTCTTCAAGCGTCAACGGCGATTCTGAGAGCCGGCGTGCCTCAAAGATACGGCGCTCACGGTCGTTGAGAACGCTCATGGCGTCTTTCAGCATGGAGCGACGGGAATCGAGTTCTTCCTGCTCAGCCAGAATGCTCTCTTGGCTTTCGCCATCGTCCACCAGCCAATCCTGCCATTCGCCGGATTCGCCTTCTGTGGAACGCAGCGGCGCATTGAGGGAAGCATCCCCGCTCAAACGGCGGTTCATGTTCACAACCTCGTCCTCGTTCACGCCGAGGGTGGTTGCGATTTCTTTCACCTGATCCGGACGCAGGTCGCCGTCTTCAAGCGCCTGAATCTTACCCTTGAGGCGGCGCAGGTTGAAGAACAACCGCTTTTGATTTGCGGTGGTGCCCATCTTTACGAGGGACCAGGTTCGCAGGATGTATTCTTGAATTGACGCCTTGATCCACCACATGGCGTAGGTGGCCAAGCGGAACCCTTTGTCTGGTTCAAAGCGTTTGACAGCCTGCATGAGGCCGACATTACCTTCGGAGATAACCTCGCCCAAAGGCAAGCCGTAGCCGCGGTATCCCATGGCGATTTTCGCCACGAGGCGCAGGTGAGAGTTCACGAGCCGTTCCGCAGCCTGAGCTTCGTCATGCTCCTTGTACCGCTTGGCGAGCATGTACTCTTCCTGCGGCTGAAGCATCGGGAACTTGCGAATTTCATCCATGTAGCGGCTGAGGCCGCCTTCACCTGAAGAGATTACTGGCAGATTACGGGCCATTTATGCACCCCTTTCCGTTACAAGCTATGTTTCCCGTGCCCTATCGGCACTTGATGGGCAAACACTCACTGGCGCCTCCATTGTGAGCACGCCAGACGCATTGATATGGGGGCATTATGGCCTATTCGCTACCTCTTTGTGGAGAAATTTTGTTTTATGCATCCCTAAGAAGTGAGAGGAGTGTTTGAAAATCTTCTGGTAGTGGAGATTCAAAGGCCTTTACTTCGCTTGTTCTTGGATGTTCGAAGACAAGCAGGCCCGCATGCAGGGCCTGACGAGAAAACTCTCCCAAGGCTGAGCGGGCGGGCTCGTCAAAGCGTTTGTGCCGGGTTTTGAAGCCTGCACCGTAGTCCATGTCGCCAATAAGCGGGTGTCCAAGGTGCGCCATATGAACGCGGATTTGGTGCGTTCGTCCTGTCTCCAAGCGGCATTCCATGAGGCTTGCAAGGGGCTCGCTGTCTTTCGGGCCGAAGCGTTCCTTGACTTGCCAATGGGTGATGGCTGTGCGACCCGCCGTCTTGACCACGGCGATCTTCTGGCGATTGGCGAGCGAGCGTGCAAGGTTGGCGTCCACAGTGCCTGCCAATGCAGAAGGGGCTCCCCAAACGAGTGCCACATACGCGCGCTCCAGCGGGCCAGTGCGGCCATGGTCTGCAAACTGGGCTGCAAGTCCCTGATGGGCCATATCATTCTTGGCGACCACCAGAACGCCGCTGGTGTCCTTGTCGAGGCGGTGGACGATGCCGGGGCGCTTTACGCCGCCGATGCCGGAAAGGCTGTCACCGCAGTGGTAGAGCAGCGCGTTCACCAATGTGCCATCAGGATTGCCCGCTCCGGGATGAACAACAAGTCCTGCAGGCTTGTTTATCACGATCACATCCTCATCTTCATAGAGAATGTCCAGCGGGATGTTTTCGGGCTGCGGTTCGGCTGCTTCTGGTTCAGGAACTTCAACACAGAGCACGTCTCCTTCGTTGACCCTGTGTTTGGGCTCCACTATTTTGCGATCGCCGACATGAACATGTCCGGCGCGAATGAGAGCCTGCAGTCGATTTCGGCTGAAGTCGGATAGGTGTGCGGCCAATACGGCATCCAAACGTTTTCCCGCCTCCTGGGCTTCGACAGTGGTGAAGGCAATGCCGTCTTCGCCCGGTTCTACACTTGATTGGTTCGGCGAAAGGCCGTTTGGAGAATGATTGCTCATGCGTGATCCTGTTGATGACAGCGCAGATTTGACTAGTGACGAGGCTTTAGATCCTGCAGCTCAGCGGATCCAGCAAAAAATGCGGCGCCTGTTGATGGGGTCCAGCATGGTGATGCTGGTTGGCTTGGTCGCCGTATTCGCTGCCATTTTCTACAAGATATCCGAGGGCAGCAACGATGTCAGCGCCGATGCGCTGGCCGCAACAATTGCTTTGGGCCCGGAAGCCCGCGTGCTTTCGGCGCAAATGGTAGACGGCAAACTAATGCTGCTTGTAAATGAGGGCACCGCCCAAGCGCTTGTCTATGTGGATCCTGTGACGGGTAAAAATCTCGGCAGAACAGATTTTATGGCAAGATAGGTGGAAAAAGTCTAATTCATTGATGCAAGGGGGGTTGCCAAGCCGGAAGTTACCGATTAAATCCCCCTCATCGCACGGAGCGAAGCGCAGGCGCCCATCGTCTAGCGGTTAGGACGCCGCCCTTTCACGGCGGAAACAGGGGTTCGATTCCCCTTGGGCGTGCCATTCGCTTTTTCTCTGTGCCACGATCAGCAGGCAACTGCTGAGTAAGTGAGCGCCCATCGTCTAGCGGTTAGGACGCCGCCCTTTCACGGCGGAAACAGGGGTTCGATTCCCCTTGGGCGTGCCACTTCTCTTTTCTCCAAAAATTGAAAAGTTGAAACGGCACGCATCCGATGGATGTGAAACGGCTTGGTATTGCCGGAGTTTCGGTTCACTAAGCAAAGCCGCTGGCTGGTTAGAACCAGCGACCCTTCAGACCTGCGCCCAAGTGGCTTGGTTCCTTTTCCGACTTCTTTATCGTTCGCGGGATGCTGCCTTCTGTGCAGTCAGACTGGGTATTCACGAAAGCACTCAGTGATTCTTTCATGTCCTCCGTCAAGCGACGGTAGTCATCCACGGTTTCTTCATGCTGCTGCTGATACGCGATCATCTTTTCCTGAGCGGCCAATGCTTCTTTGCCCAGTGAAGTGAATGCCGTCTGCTGATGCGTTTCAGGGATCTTTTCTGCTCTTTGCCCCATGATCAGGCCCTCCAACTCGGTACGCGGCAAAGCATCAGCGCAAGCTGATATTGCCCTTTCGTCGAATTACGCAAAGATCGTTTAATCTGTAGTCCCGATAGCGCGTATTAATAGTCCCGAGGGGTGCAGCGTGCAATAGCCAACATGGTCAGTATTGGTTATGCATTTGGTGCGGTTTAGTTGTTTATGGACTATTCTATTGAATTGACTAAGTAAGTCGTCTTGGTGGGCGCTTAACAAATGTTAACAGGGCGTTAATAAATGTTGGTTGCACGGCACAACTCCATATTAGATCTCGCGAGAAGTAATGGGCGGGTTGAAGTTGAAGATCTTGCCGAGCGTTTTTCGGTAAGCCCGCAGACGATCCGGAAGGATCTGAATGACCTGTGTGAGCAGGGGCTTTTGTCGCGTGTTCACGGCGGAGCGGTGCTGGCTTATGGCGTGGAGAATGTGGGCTATGCCACCCGCAAGGATCTGGCAGGTCGCGAGAAGGAGGCCATAGGGCGGGCCGCGGCCGAGCTGATCCCCAACGGGGCGTCCTTGTTCGTGAACATCGGCACCACCACAGAGGCCGTTGCGCGCGCGCTGGTGCAGCACTCGGGCCTCATGGTCATCACCAACAACCTCAATGTCGCCGTGACGCTCAGACCTTTCTCCGAGAATGAGGTGGTCATCGCTGGCGGTGTTGTGCGCTCTACCGATGGTGGGGTTGTGGGCGAGGCAGCTGTCGACTTTATCAACCAGTTCAAGGTGGACTATGCCGTGATTGGTACATCGGCGCTCGATGCCGATGGCGCGCTATTGGACTTTGACTACCGGGAAGTGAAGGTGGCGCAGGCGATCATTGCCAATGCCCGTCATGTAATCCTCGTGGCCGATACCAGCAAGTTCGATAGGTCAGCCCCGGTGCGCGTCGGGCACATGGAGCAGATCGACACCTTTGTTTGTGATCAGTTGGAAAACCCGCGCCTCAAGTCACTCATGAAGACCTGGAGTGTCCGTCTTATTGAGGCGATGGCGCAAGAAGCCACATAGAAACTGCTTCGCGGGGATCTGGATCAATGACGGCGGCAAGGTTGCCTAACTGTCTGTGCCTGTCCTACGCGCCTTTTCGATGCGCTGAGCAAGCTGAGGCTCTGTGCCTTCTGCTGCACCGGAAGTCTTGAGCGTGCCGATATCCTGCATGATGGCATCGAATTTTTGCGTCAGCTTGGGGTCTTTGGCGATCGCGGCAGCGGCCAGCTGGGCCGCCAGTTCCTTCAGCTCTTCGCGCAGGGTCTTGTAGCTGTCAGAGGCGGGCTTGGCGGTGGCCACGCCCTTGATTTGAGCGCTTAGTTCACTGATCTTGTTTTGCGCTTCGGTATATTTCTGCTGCAACTCTTTCAGCTCTTTCTGCGCTTTTGTTGTGCGCTGGCGGGCCGACTGTGGCTTGGCCTTAAGTTTCTTTTCCGCTTCTTCCAGCTTGGTTTTGAGCTCGTTGCGCTCCACCTCAAGTTTCTCATAGCTGGTCTTGAGGCGTGCGAAGGCTTCTCCTGCCTGTTCTGCGGCTTCCTCTGGAGAGTTGTCTACTACCTGAGGCGTGCTTTGAGCTGTCATTTCGGAAACTTCACGCGAAATTTCCCGTGCAAGACGTTCCAGTGGATGGTTTGGGGAAACCGGTACGCGTTCGGTTGGCAGCGGCACGACCTCTGCGCCCATCTCCGGTAGCGCTTTCTTGGAGGCGGCGTTGGTCCCGGCTTCCTTTCTGGGAAGTTCGGTCACTTCGCCGGTTGGCGGTTCGATCTTCTCTGCCGGCTTTTCTGCCTCTGCCTCCTCAGCACTCCATAGGCCCATGGTGAGGCGGTCTTTAAGGCCGCGCTTTTCAAGGCGTTTGGTGAGGGTGGCGACCTGATCTTGAAGTTTCAGGAGTTGGGCTTCCGCCCGATTGCGAGCGGCCCATTCTTCCGCATGCTTGCGCCCAACTTCTTCCAGCTTCACTTCCAGAATGCGTTGTTCTACAGCGTGCTGGGCGCGCAAATAGTCGCGCGCCATGCTCGCTTTTGCATAGCTTACAGGGTTGGAAGCTTCAATTGCCCGACGAGTAAGCCGGACCGCGCGGCCCCAGACGAGTGGGAGGGCTGCGAGGGCCAGCAGGCTGGCAGAGAGGAAGCCAAGGGCTATGTAAAGCGCAGTTTCAATCACCTGAATGCCTTAGATCTGATGGGGTCTGACATTGCGATCAATCCCCAGCATGCACCATCCCGGAGCGTTTCGCACCAGGAAGGTACATGATGCTCTCTAAAGTCCGCGTTAAAGCGGTTATATCAGAACGGGTTCCAAGTTGGCTTCCTAGTAAATTTTAGATAGCCCATATTGAGACCCAGCCGGGCGCCAACACCTGCCTTGACCGGCACGACATAGATGTTGTTGTTGGACAGGACCTGCATGCCGAAACCGCCAACCAGATAGGCTGAACCTTTGACGCCGACATAGCGACGATACATGGCGTCGATGGTTGGCAAATTGTACACCAGCATCATGGTGCGTGCGCCATCACCGCCGAAGTCCCAGCCGATGGACGGACCTTGCCAGAAAATTGGATGAATGCCTGCGTTGCGCGTGAAAAGTTGACCTTCGCCGTAAGTTGCACCGGCAACAAAGGCGGCTGAACCTTCTTCGCCCAGAATGTATCCGTTCGGTTCGCCATACTTGTTGATGGCCTGTTCAACAACGGCTGCGAGACCTGAAGACACGCTGCCGAAGAACTTGTGGCCTGCGTCAACAATCTCGTTCTGGCTGTATGTTGTGTCACCCTGCGCGCCAGGGGCCTGTTGTGCCTGTGCTGAGGCGTTCTGTGTCAGCGCAACCAGACCAATGACAGCAGCAGTCATGGTTACGGCATGCTTCATGCGCCCGAAAAGATGTTTCAGCATTCAGCAATCTCCTTGCATGGGATCCAAGTGGCTTTATTTGACAGAACTGCCTAGTGTGCCCACCACACACGGTTCTGACTTTGATGATTCGAAAACTAGGCGGAATTTATGGTAACTTCGCGAAGTTGCTCTACACGAATATACAGATTTCTTGTGTGTATCGTCCTTTCTGTGGCTTTTTCAGGCTTAGCTGCAGCCGATATTCGCTACGAGTACGCCATCTCCGGCTACGACCCTGTTGCTTTTCAAACCCGCTTCGAGCCCGTCAAAGGTATCGAAAAGCACCAGTTGGAGTGGGGTGGGCGCCTTTGGTTGTTCTCAAACATTGGCAACAAGAAAGCCTTTGAAGGTGCTCCCGAGGTTTACGCGCCGAAGTTTGCAGGTTGTGACCCCTATTCGCTGGCACAAGGCTTGCGGGCTCAGGGTAGTCCACGCGTTTTTGCCTTGCACGAGCGGAGTCTCTACATTTTCAATAGTAAGTCTCATCGCTTCCTCTTCTTGTCCGCCCCTGAAAAACTTATAGAATTGGCTCAGGAGAATGCAGAAAGAGTTAATTGCGACGGTTTTCGTTAACCAAGATTCTTGGCAGGACGGGCCCGGCAATGTAACTCTTTAAGCTGCTAATCGAATCAACATTGCCGTTTTGTGCAAGCTAACGGGGCGTGTATGTCTGTCTTCAAAGAACTGTCTTCCATTGATCTGGCCGCATTGGTCGCCAGTCGTGTGTGTCACGACATCATCAGCCCGGTCGGGGCCATTACCAACGGTCTTGAGGTGCTGGATGAGGAAGGCAACGAGGACATGGCTGACTTCGCCATGGACTTGATCCGCAAGTCCGCGCGCCACGCTTCTGCCAAGCTTCAGTTCGCGCGTATCGCCTTTGGTGCAGCGGGTTCGGCTGGCTCAGAAATCGACCTTGGCGATGCTCAGTCGGTAGCTACAGGCTTCATGGAAAACGAAAAAGCTGATCTTGTCTGGGAAGTGGAACGTCTTCTGCTGCCCAAGAATAAAGTGAAGCTTTTGCTGAATTTGATCTTGATTGTTAACCAGTGCATACCGCGCGGCGGCACGATTACAGTCCAGATGGAAAACGGGGCCGAGGCACCCAAGTTCATCCTTACAGCCGAAGGCAAGAACGCCCGAATCCCCGCAATGATCAGCGAAGTGCTCGGCGGACAAGAGCCTGAACGCATTGATGCGCACACCGTGCAGCCGATTTACGCTGTTCTGCTTGCCGATGAGGCAGAAATGGCGGTTTCCCTAGAAACCGACGGGGAAAAAATTATGTGCATTGCGCAGCCGAACGCTGAAATATAGTTAGGCAAAATAGGCAGCCTTTCAACGTATGTTAACAGTTTGCGGCAAGACTCGGTCAGTATGAACAAGGTGAAGTACCCGCCTCGGGGCACGTATAGCGGGTACCCTTCTGAAACTGAGTGAGTGCAGGCCATGGACGATCTTCTCAGAGAGTTTCTCACTGAGACTTTTGAAAGTCTGGATGTTGTTGACGTCGAGCTGGTGAAGTTCGAACAGGAACCAAACAACGCTAAGATCCTCGACAACATCTTCAGACTGGTTCACACGATCAAGGGTACCTGCGGTTTCCTTGGTCTACCGCGATTGGAAGCAATCGCGCACGCCTCCGAGACCCTGATGGGTAAATTCCGGGACGGCGTGCCTGTGACCCCTGAATCTGTTTCCCTTGTTTTGAACTCCATCGACCGCATCAAGGAAATCCTTGGCGAGTTGGAGATGAGCAATGGTGTTGAGCCAGAGGGTGACGATCAGGACCTGATTAAGGAACTGGAGCGTCTTTCCTTGAGCGCCGACGCCGGCGAGTTGGGTGCAGATGCTGCCGAACCTGAAGAAGAAGCCGTTGCTGAAGGCGACGACGTTTATCAGGTTCTGGAACGCCCGCTGCGCCCGGGTGAAGTTTCCCTGGATGAGTTGGAACGCGCCTTCCGCGAGGCAGAAGTCGAAGTGGACATGCGCGTTGCCGTCAGCGATGACGACGAGGCGGAGCCTCAGGTCGAAGTGAAGGTCAAAGCCTCTGCCTCTGGCGAAGCGGCTTCAGGCGGGGCCTCTGTTGCCAAGGATCAGCCAGCCAAGAACAATGGCGGGCAGGGCGTTTCAAACCAGTCCATTCGCGTGGCTGTGGATACGCTAGAAGATCTGATGACCATGGTCTCCGAGTTGGTGCTGACCCGAAACCAGCTGCTGGAAATCGTTCGTCGTCATGAAGACAGCGAGTTCAAGGTTCCACTTCAGCGTCTGTCCAACGTGACTGCCGAGCTGCAGGAAGGCGTCATGAAGACGCGCATGCAGCCAATCGGCAACGCTTGGCAGAAACTGCCTCGAATTGTACGCGATCTTTCTCAGGAACTGTCGAAGCCGATCTCACTGGAGATGATTGGTGCCGACACCGAGTTGGACCGCCAGGTACTCGAGCTGATCAAGGATCCGCTCACGCACATGATCCGCAACTCGGCTGACCATGGTCTGGAAAGCCCCGCGGAACGTGTTGCTGCCGGTAAGCCTGAGAAGGGTGTGATCACACTCTCCGCTTATCATGAAGGCGGCCACATTCTTATTGAAGTCCGCGACGACGGTCGTGGTCTGAACCTTGCCAAGATCAAGCAGAAGGCTCTTGCGAACGGTATCACGACCGAGAGCGAGCTGGAGAAGATGTCGGATCAGCAGATCCAGAAGTTCATCTTCGCGGCAGGCTTCTCTACCGCATCTGCGGTGACCAACGTTTCCGGTCGCGGTGTGGGCATGGACGTTGTACGCAACAACGTTGAGATGATCGGTGGTTCCATCGACGTTCGCTCTCAGGAAGGGCGTGGATCGAGCTTCATCATCAAGATCCCGCTAACGCTGGCCATCGTTTCCACGCTTATCGTTGAGAGCCATGGCGATCGTTTTGCGATCCCGCAGCTCTCCGTGGTCGAGTTGGTTCGTGTTCAGTCGAACTCAGAACATCGTATAGAGCGCATCAAGGACCGTCCGGTTCTGCGCCTGCGCAACAAGCTGTTGCCGCTGGTTCCGCTGTCTCAGCTGCTCGGTTTCGAGAGTGAAGATCAGGAGCTGGACAAAGACAACGGTTTCATCGTTGTGATGCAAGTGGGCAGCCAGCGGTTTGGCGTTGTGGTTGATGGCGTCTTCCATACGGAAGAAATCGTGGTCAAGCCAATGTCTTCCATGCTCCGCAATCTGACCATGTTCTCCGGCAATACCATTCTTGGTGATGGTGCGGTGATCATGATCATTGACCCGAACGGTGTTGCTTCCGCCATGGCAAGCCACGCGTCTGGCGCGCTGGTGGAAGAGGTCGAGGAAAAGGCCGAAGAAATCAGCGAGAAGAAAGTGGACGGCGACGCACCAATCTCCATGCTGCTGTTCCGCGCCGGTTCTGCAGAGCCGAAAGCGGTTCCGCTGTCACTGGTTACGCGTCTGGAAGAGTTCGATGTTTCCAAGATCGAGCGCTCCAACGGCCGCGATCTGGTCCAGTACCGCGGAACGCTTATGCCGCTCGTCTACATCAACGAAAGTGCGCAGCATAAGAGTGAAGGCACACAGCCGATGCTGGTGTTCTCCGACTCCGGTCGCTCCATGGGTCTCGTGGTCGACGACATTGTCGACATCGTCGAAGATCGCATGAAGATCGAAGTTGTTTCCGAACGTGCGGGCATCCTCGGTTCCGCCATCATCAAGGAAAAGGCAACCGAGATCATCGATCTGGGGCACTACCTGCCGCTGGCCTTCGATGATTGGTTCATGCGCAAGGAAATGAGCAACCAGCCGACCGCGCGCAAGCTGCTGTTTGTGGATGACAGTGCGTTCTTCCGCAACATGCTTACGCCGGTTCTGAAGGCCGCTGGCTATGACGTGACCACATGCCCATCCGCTCAGGCCGCTTTCGAGCTGCTGGAAAAGGGTGAGGACTATGCGGCAATCGTCACGGACATCGAAATGCCTGAAATTAATGGCTACCAATTCTGTGAGAGCCTGCGTGGCGACACGCGCTTCCGTCATCTGCCGATCATCGCCTTGTCTGCGGTTGTGACTCCTCAGTCCATCCAGCAGGGCCGTGACGCTGGCTTCGATGACTACGTCGCCAAGTTCGACCGCCCGGGCCTCATCGCATCCCTCAAAGATGTGTTCACCAATGAAATGGGTGTGGCAGCATGAGCAACTTCGCAGGTTCCAATAACACTGAGCTGCTGCACGCCAGCAGCGAGTACATCCAGTATGTAACGGTCGTGATTGGTGGGCAGCTGTTTGGTCTGCCCATCTCACAGGTCCACGATGTTTTCGTGCCTGAAAAGGTGACCCGCGTTCCGCTGTCTCCGCCAGAGGTGGAAGGCGTTTTGAACCTTCGTGGCCGCATCGTCACAGCCATCAACATGCGTCGCCGGCTTCACCTGCCGCCGCTGGATGAAGACCAGAGCATGATGGCCGTGGGTATTGAATACAAGAGTGAGTCTTATGGACTCGTGATCGACTCCGTTGGAGAGGTGCTCAACCTGCCGACACACGAGCGGGAAGACAACCCATCCAACCTCGATTGGCGCTGGGCAGAGATTTCAGGCGGGGTGCATCGTCTTGAAGGGCAGCTCATGGTGATTTTGGACGTTGACAGTCTGCTCACTACGTTGATCGAACCGAAGGCGGCTTAAACAGCTGCGCAGCGTGATAAAGAGAGATATTCGATGAAGCACTGTTTGGTTGTTGACGACTCCAGCGTCATCCGCAAAGTGGCCCGCCGCATCCTTGAGGACATGGATTTTTCCATCTCCGAAGCTGAGGATGGTCAGCAGGCACTGGATGCATGCAAGGAGTCTATGCCAGACGCAATTTTGCTGGACTGGAACATGCCGGTCATGGATGGTCTTGAGTTCCTCAACAAGCTTCGTGAAGAAGAGGGGGGCGATGTGCCGCTGGTGGTGTTCTGCACCACAGAAAACGACGTGGCTCACATCGCCAAGGCAATCCGGGCTGGTGCAAACGAATACATCATGAAGCCGTTTGACAGGGACATCATCGAGGCGAAATTCCAGGAAGTTGGGCTTATCTAATAACCACAAGAATGGGTCCAGAAAACTATGCCCGATCGTTTCAGCACTGCTGCTTCTAATACCCCATCCTCGGGTCCTGCTAAGGTCATGATCGTTGACGATTCCGTCGTCATTCGTGGCCTTTTCGGACGCTGGATTGATGAAGATCCCGAGTTAACGGTGGTCGCAACACATCGCAACGGTCAGTTGGCCGTTGATGATATCGAACGAACCGACCCCGACATCGTTGTGCTTGATGTTGAGATGCCCGTCATGGACGGGCTCACGGCTCTGCCTCTGCTCCTTGCAAAGAAGCGCGGGCTTGTTGTGATCATGGCTTCGACACTGACCCGCCGCAACGCGGAGGTCAGCCTCAAAGCCTTGTCGTTGGGGGCAACGGAATACGTTGCCAAGCCGGAATCCACCAGCCAGACCACCACGTCTCTGGAGTTTCGTCACGAGCTTTTGCAGAAGCTCCGTTCGCTTGGTGAGCAGGTCCGTCGCACTCGTAAGCCTGATGCTTCGGCTCCGGCTCCTGCACCGCGGCGCATGCGCGCCGAAACCAGTGCAGGGCAGGTCGCATCCAGCGGTCTGCGCGGCGGTACTTCCGACCGCATCGACACACGGAAGGAAATGCAGAAGGCCCGTGCGCAGGCCTCTGGTGCCAAGGAAGGCATCAACCTGCGTCCGTATTCTTCTGCAGTGCCGCGCATCTTGGCAGTGGGCAGCTCTACGGGCGGTCCGCAAGCTCTGCAAACCATGCTGAAGGCTGCTGGGGCAAGCCTGAAGAAGGTTCCGGTGGTGATCACGCAGCATATGCCGCGCACATTCACC
Organism: Pseudovibrio exalbescens; assembly: GCF_028737195.1. Lineage (GTDB taxonomy): Bacteria > Pseudomonadota > Alphaproteobacteria > Rhizobiales > Stappiaceae > Pseudovibrio > Pseudovibrio zosterae. The sequence goes on from NZ_JAQZAJ010000007.1 coordinate 268,492, forward strand.
ACCATTCTGGCTGAGCACATCGGTCGCGCCACTGGACTACCGTCCAAGGAAGCGGCAGACGGTGAGGTTTTGCAGCCAGGGCATATCTATGTGGCACCAGGTGGCCTGCATATGCGCCTTGCAAAGGCGGATGGCCAGGTGGTCGCCAAACTTGATGATGGGGAGCCCATCAACTTTTGTAAGCCCGCCGTTGACCCTCTCTTTGAGAGTGTTGCGGAAATCTTCGGCGCAGCCAGCTTGGCTGTGGTGTTGACGGGTATGGGCTCTGACGGCGCGAAGGGCACTGAGTTCATCGCGCATAAGGGGGGCAGTGTCATTGCCCAGGACGAGGCAACGAGCGTTGTTTGGGGAATGCCTGGCGCAGCAGTCAAGACCGGAAGTTGTTCTTCCGTTTTGCCGCTGGATCAGATCGGCCCGAAAGTAATGCGTATCTTCGAAGGGACGGCGAGATGACACCTTCTGAGTATGAGTTTTTAAAGCAGTTTCTGAAGAGCCGCTCCGGTCTGGTGCTGTCTGACGAAAAGCAATATCTGGTCGAAAGCCGCCTGGTTCCTGTAACCCGGCGCACGGGCCACAAGAACCTGAGCGCCCTGATTGCTGATCTGGGGCCACGTGGCAGCGAAGAGTTGAAGAACACGGTTGTGGAAGCCATGACGACCAACGAGTCGTTCTTCTTCCGGGATAAAACCCCGTTCGATCACTTCCGCAAGACCATGCTGCCTTCCATGCTCACCAACCGGGCTGGTTCAAAGCGGGTTCGTATCTGGTGTGCGGCAGCGTCCACCGGCCAGGAACCTTACTCCATCGGGATGTGTCTGCAGGAAGATCGCGGCAAGACCGGGGGCTTCCGGTTCGAGATCCTCGGCACGGACATTTCCTCCGAGGTCTTGGAAAAGGCTCGGATGGGCATCTACAGCCAGTTCGAAGTCCAGCGCGGTTTGCCAATCCAGATGCTGCTGAAGTTCTTCAGCCAGCAAGGTGAGTTGTGGCAGGTCGCACCGGAGCTACGGGCGATGGTGCAGTGGCGTAAGCTGAACCTGTTGCAGAACTTCTCCCATCTGGGTGAGTTCGACATCATCTTCTGCCGAAACGTGTTGATCTATTTTGATCAGGATACCAAGCGCGACATTCTTCAGCGTCTTGCCAAGCAGATGCCGAGCGACGGTTTCCTCGTCTTGGGTGCGGCTGAAACTGTTGTCGGCCTCACTGACGCGTTCGAGCCGGTTCCGGACCACAGAGGCCTCTATCGGCCGCGCAAGTCCGCTACGACCACGCGAGCGCCTCTGGGAACGACATCGCCAGCGCAGCCTGCCAAGGGGCCGGTTGATCCGCTGAACAGCCCAGCTTTCCAGAAGCTGCGTGCTCTCAGGGGCTAACAAGCCTCACGAAAACAACAAGCGAGAGGGTCGGCAAGCGCCGGCCCTTTTTGTTTTCACGATTACGTTACCGGCACATTGCCATCTCTATCTTGCTCTACGTTAGGGGAGTGCGTGCTTGATTGCGCGCCTTGGTTGGCTTTCAGAGATGCGAAAACGCACCGAAAGCCTCCTGAGCCGAAGTTCCTTTCCAAAGGCCGGAGCATTTTACCCATGACAAACCTTCGTATCGAGATTTCACGGCGGGCTGCCCTCTTGGGCGCCGGGGCTGCCGCAGTTGGCAGTACGGCTGGCGGTATTCTGCCTGTCGCGGCTGCCCAATCGGCAGCTCAAGGCAGTGTGGCGCCGTCCGCATCCTATCAGGTGGGCGACTTCAAAGTCGCAACCTTGCTGGATGGGGCCGTTACCGCTGGAGAGCCGCAGAAAACATTCGGCATGAACCAGAGCGCCGAAGACTTTGCCGCTGCATCTGCTGAAAACTTCATCCCCGCCGATGCCTTCAAAGCGTTCTTCACGCCAACCGTGGTGGATACCGGGAGCGACGTGATCCTGTTTGATACTGGCGTTGGAGAGGGAGGGCGCCCGGCACGCGGTAACATGCGGGCCGCCTTGGCTGGTGCTGGCTATACGCCGGAGCAGGTGACCGTTGTCGTGATTACACATATGCATCCAGACCACATTGGCGGCATGATGGAAGCGGGCGCAGCCGCGTTTCCCAACGCCCGCTATGTGACGGGGCGTGTCGAGTATGACTTTTGGTCCAAGATGGATCCAGAATCCAATGGTGTTGCCAAGCTGGTCGACAGCAACGTTAAACCATTTTCTGAGAAATTGACCTTTCTTGATGATGGCGGGTCAGTTGCGTCCGGGGTCACAGCTATCAGCGCTTTCGGCCACACGCCGGGTCACATGATCTACCTTCTGGAATCTGGTCCGGACCGGCTGGTCCTCATGGCGGACACGGCAAACCACTATGTTTGGTCTCTGGCCTACCCGGATTGGGAAGTGCGGTTTGACATGGACAAAGAAGCTGCCGCAAAGACACGCCGCATGGTGTTCGACATGCTGGCTGCCGAGAAGACGCCTTTTGTTGGCTATCACATGCCGTTCCCGGCGGTGGGCTACGTGGAGAAGCGCGACAGCGGTTTCCGCTATGTGCCAGCTTCTTATCAGTTCCAGCTCTAAGGCATTGCAAACAAATAAAAACCCCCGGCACCAGGTGTCGGGGGTTCTCAAAACTCTTTAAGAAAAATGCGGCTTAAGCAGCCTTTTCTTCAGGCTCACGGAGAACATAACCGCGGCCCCATACTGTTTCGATGTAGTTCTTGCCAGAAGCAGCAGAAGCGAGCTTCTTACGCAGCTTACAGATGAACACGTCGATGATCTTCAGCTCAGGCTCGTCCATTCCACCGTATAGATGGTTCAGGAACATTTCCTTGGTCAAGGTGGTGCCCTTTCTCAAGGAAAGCAACTCAAGCATCTGATACTCTTTACCGGTGAGATGAACGCGCTGACCGTCAACCTCAACAGTTTTGGTGTCCAGATTCACCGTCAAATCACCGGTGACAATCACAGACTGAGCATGACCCTTCGAGCGACGTACAATCGCGTGGATTCGGGCGACCAACTCGTCCTTGTGGAACGGTTTGGTCATGTAATCGTCAGCACCGAAGCCGAGACCACGTACCTTGTCCTCGATACCGGCAAGGCCGGACAGGATCAAAATTGGTGTTTTGACCTTTGACACACGTAGCGTGCGCAGCACCTCGTATCCGGACATGTCCGGCAGGTTAAGGTCAAGCATAATAATGTCATAATCGTACAGTTTGCCGAGGTCGATGCCTTCCTCGCCAAGATCTGTCGTGTAGACGTTGAAGTTTTCAGACTTCAGCATCAGCTCAATGCTTTGGGCTGTAGCGCTGTCGTCTTCGATCAACAATACACGCATGCTAATCCCCTCGTGTTGCCTTTCCTGGGCAGTCGCGCCGGCCAATAAACGCGAACCGTTGCGAAGGAATACTGGAACCCCGACTCATACCATGAGTTATGGTTAACAGAACTCGATTCGCGCAGGCAAGCGCTTTGACACCGCCGGTTTCAGTCTTCTGAGGACAACCCCTAAGGATCCATGTGTACACCCTGTAGCCACACACAGTGTTGTCCACTACTGAGAACCCGCAGAACGCGCGTGACCCCCTACAAAAGGGCTGCCAGCTGCTAAAACTCTCTGCATTAAGATTAACCATAACCGTAAACGATCGGTTACCATCTTCGAAAATGATTAATAGGGAATCAGTCGTGCAATCGCTCTTCACCGAGATAGAACAATGCCTTCCGGTCGAAATTTACGGTACCGTGGAAGCAGTTAAGGGGTTGCTGGTCGAAGTGGCAGGCCCTGTGCACGAGATGAGTATTGGGGCCAGAGTCCTATTAGAAATCAGGGAGAACGCAACGTCAGTGCAGGCCGAGGTGGTCGGTTTTCGCGACGGAGTTGCGCTCTGTTTGCCCTATGGAGGCGTCGAAGGCATCGGGTTGGGGGCCAAAGCGCGACTCGTTTCCCGTGAGAGCATCGTCCATCCAAGTCGCACCTGGTTGGGACGGGTTGTTAACGCTTTGGGAGAGCCCATTGATGGTAAAGGACCATTGCAATTTGGGAGCACCCCCATGTCGTTAAGACAATCTCCCCCTGCGGCAGCTGAAAGAAGGCGGGTGGGTGGCCCCCTTGATGTGGGCGTGCGAGCACTCAACACCTTCATTACGTGTTGCGAAGGACAACGTATTGGCATCTTTGCCGGCTCTGGCGTCGGCAAGTCGGTGCTCATGTCCATGCTGGCGCGAAATGCTTCTGCCGATGTCTCTGTCATAGGCCTGATTGGTGAGCGTGGCCGAGAGGTTCAGGAGTTCATCGAGGATGATCTGGGAGAAGAGGGGCTGGCGCGATCCGTTGTTGTGGTGGCCACCTCTGACGAGAGCGTGTTGATGCGCCGTGCGGCGGCCTATCTTACAATGACGCTCTCTGAGTATTTCCGAGATCAGGGCTCCAATGTTCTATGCATGATGGATTCCATCACCCGCTTTGCCATGGCTCAGCGCGAGATTGGTCTTTTTACTGGCGAGCCGCCCACCTCAAAGGGGTACACGCCGACCGTGTTCACGGAACTGCCGAAGCTTTTGGAGCGCGCTGGTCCGGGCCGGGTTGGCACGGGCTCCATCACCGGGCTTTTCACAGTGCTGGTTGAAGGCGATAATCACAATGAGCCGGTGGCTGATACGGTGCGCGGCATTCTGGACGGTCACATTGTAATGGAGCGTGCCATTGCCGAGCGAGGCCGATATCCGGCAATCAACGTCCTGAAATCCGTGTCGCGCATGATGCCACGCTGTGTGCCGGAGGAGATGCGCCCAATCCTGCGAAAAGCGAAAGCTCTGATGGCTACATATAATGACATGGAAGAACTCATCAGACTCGGCGCCTATCAGAAGGGCAGCGATTCGGATGTGGACGAGGCAATCCTCAGGAATTCACAGATTGAGGCCTTTTTGGGACAAGAAAAACACGAAAAAACGAGTTTGAGTGCCGGTTATGAGCAGCTTGCTCACCTTTTGGAAATGACTCCTGCGTAAATTCCATCGGGTTAAGGGAGTATTGCGTATGAAAAACCGTCAGGGCCTTATCAAGCTTAAGCGGTTCCATGTTGACGAAAAACGTCGACAGGTAACCCAAATTGAAACGATGCTTGCCGATTTTGATCGGATGGCAGAAGAGCTGGATACCCAGATCAGCAGTGAACAGCAGCGCGTTGGAATCGACGATGTTGCTCACTTTGCCTATCCAACCTTCGCCCGTGCCGCCGCTCAGCGCCGCGATAACATCATGAACTCGGCCAACGAGCTGAAGGAACAGCTTTCCAAGGCACAGGACGAGCTCAAGGATGCCATCGCCGAGCTGAAGAAGGTTGAGCTGATGCAGGAGCGCGAGCTCAAGCGCGAACGCGACGCCTTGGAAGCGATCGAGCAGGACAACATGGACGAGATCGCCGGGCGTTTTGCGTCTCGCTGATTCGGTTCAACCTCTGCACTTCCTTGCAGCCAACCTCTGCGGAGGTTGGCCTGACAGACGAGATTGCTCCTTTTAGACCTTATTGCTGGCACGTTGATGCTGCGGGATGCCCTTGCGTGACCCGCATCGCTTCTCTACACCCGGTTGTACCCATGTCTCTTCCGGGGAAGATAACGTGATGCTCGCAGTTCTCGGCCTTTTGCTGCCGGTCATGTCCTTCAGCTTTGCGCTCGGCCTAACGTTGCCGTTGTTGCGCATGGAGCGACTTTATTTCTTGCAGGATACGCCCTCTCTTCTGGAGGTCATTACCGGCCTTTTTGCCGAGGGAGATCAGGCCTTGGCTCTTGTGATCTTCCTGTTCTCTGTCCTGCTTCCCGGATTGAAGATTGTTGTGTTGCATCTGGCCTGCCTGCAGCGCCGAGCCGGGTGGGCGCTCAAGGCGCTCTCAACGCTCGGCAAGTGGTCCATGATGGATGTCATGCTGGTTGCCCTCGTGATTTTTGCCGCCAAAACCAGTGGTCTTGCAACAGCCAGCGGGTTGCCGGGGCTGTGGTTTTATGGTGCCGCGGCGCTTCTTTCTGCCGTTTCAGCGCCTTTGTGTTTGCGGGCGGTGCGCACCTCATGACGTCCTTTGCGGGCTTGTGTTTCCGGCAATGCGATCTGCACAAATTGTCCTGCAAGTTTCATTCGGCACTGGCCTTTTGCAGTGCATCCTGTTAAACGGACAATGATATATCACAGGTGGGCATCGATGGGCTACAGTCCGCCTGATGACCAAAAACACGGGACGAGGAGTGCGGCACAATGCTAAGCGGGCGACATCTCATTAACGGCGAAGCGGTTGAGAACAAGGAGCGGTTTGCCGCCATGGAAGCGGCAACGGGCCTTGCCACGGATCGGCTTTATTGTGAGGCCAGCCAGGCGGATGTCGAGGCAGCTGTGATCGCAGCTGAAGCTGCGTTTCCAGCTTACGCGGCGACCAAGGCTGCGCAGCGGGCTGCTTTCCTGCGCACCATTGCCGATGAAATTGAGGCTCGGGGCGAGGCAATCACCAAGATCGCCATGATTGAATCTGCGCTTCCTGAAGCGCGCCTGAACGGGGAGCGAGGCCGCACAACTGGCCAGCTCCGCTTCTTTGCCGACTACATTGAAAAAGGTGAATGTTTCGACCTTCGGGTCGATCCCGCATTGCCAGACCGGGCACCAATGCCCCGTCCGGATCTGCGTTTGATCAACCGCCCCATTGGACCCGTCGCCGTGTTTGGTGCCTCGAACTTCCCATTGGCGTTCTCTACTGCGGGCGGAGACACAGCATCTGCGCTGGCAGCGGGTTGTCCTGTGGTCGTGAAAGGCCATCCGGCGCATCCTGGAACCTCTGAGCTCGTTGCTGAGGCGATCTTGGCCGCGATGGAGAGCTGCCGTATGCCGTTGGGCACGTTTGGTCTCATTCAAGGCGCGGGACATCAAAGCGGCGCGGCACTGGTCGCCCATCCTCTCATCAAGGCGGTCGGGTTCACTGGGTCGCTGCGGGGCGGGCGGGCCTTGTTTGATATCGCCGTGTCACGTCCTGAGCCGATCCCGTTTTATGGGGAGTTGGGTTCCGTGAACCCTGTCTTTCTGTTTCCAGAAGCGCTTACGGCACGTGGAGAGGAAATGGCCAAGGGCTGGGCGGCATCGCTCACCATGGGTGTTGGTCAGTTCTGCACAAATCCGGGCGTTGTTGTCGGCGTTGAGGGAGAGGCTCTTTCCACTTTCGTCAACGTGGCGACAGAGGCGCTGGGCGCAGTAGGGCCGCAGCCCATGCTCACTGGCGGTATCGCGCAAGCATATGATGGTGAGGTCAACCGCCGAGCCGGGGCGTCGGATGTGATTGCCCTGCTGCCGCCAAAACCAAGCGAAGGCTGCGCGGTGTCGCCTGCGGTCTTCAGTGTGGCTGCCGACCAATGGCTTTCCGATGAGAGCTTACAGCAGGAGGTTTTCGGCCCTGCTGCTGTGGTGGTGCGGTGTAAGGATGTCGCAGAAATGTTGGCCGTTGCGGGGGCGCTGGAAGGGCAGCTTACCGCCACCTTGATGGTCGACAGCGGAGATCTTGGTGCCGCACGCCCATTTGTGCCAGTGCTTGAGCGCAAGGCTGGGCGTTTGTTGTGTAACGGTTTCTCGACAGGCGTTGAGGTTTCTCATGCCATGATGCATGGCGGTCGGTATCCGGCTTCCACCGATGTGCGCAGCACCTCTGTGGGGTCCAAGGCAATCGAGCGCTTCTTGCGCCCCGTCAGCTATCAGAACTTCCCAGAAGCCTTGCAGCCTGATGAAATCCGCGATGGCAGTGGTCTGCCACGCCTGCAGGACGGGTCCAGACAGCTTTGATCCGGAGGTTTTTCGCGTTGCGTTCCCCGGTTTCTTAGGGGCTGCGCTCCAGAATGTGCGGTATTAAAGAAAGAACAGCGGCGGCTTCATAATGGAGCCGCCTTTTTGATTTCTTTACAAGAAATCCAATATCTGCCACTCAGTGGAAACGAGTATCTGGGCGGCCCGGCCGCCTAACATGAACAGAGGTCCCTCCGTTGTTCGCAGTCCGCACCTTTCTAAGTCTCCTCGCAGTCCTGTTTGTTGTAGCTGGCCCAGTCAGTGCCCAGCAAACGCCCGCTTCGACAGATCCTGTAACCGAGCAACAGGCCGTACCTGCTGATGATGGGGCGGCCGTTGAGGCGCTCATCAAGGTGCTGCAAGACCCGGCGCAGCGAGACTCGCTGATCAAGTTTCTTGAGCAGAATGCCGGCACAGGTGAGGCGACAGGGCAAGGGACCGCACCAGCCACCGACGGCACCAATGCCCAACCCGCAACTGGTGCGCGGGCGGCGTCAGGCACCAACGGAACGGCGGATGCCGCCGCTGACGCTGGCACACCGGCGGCGGATGCGGAAGGCAGCACACCGAGTGAGAACGTGGGGCAGGTCACCACATCTCTGGTCGCGGCTGTCGGGGAATCTGTGCGCAAGTTCGGCGCAGAGCTGTGGGACATTCTCTTGCGCATCTGGTCCGGTCTTTCCGGGTATGAGCGAATTGTCGAGAACCCCAGAGATGTGGACCCGGATCGCTTTGTTGATGGATTCCTCGGCTTGCTGAGCGTTCTGGTGCCGGGTTACGTGGCGCTCATGATCATGCGGCGCGGCAGTCTGCGCCTTTTTTCAAGTATTCAAAAACGCTATGCCGCCGGCAACTGGTTTCACCGCAGCGGCTATCTGTTGTTCTCAACCGGTATCGAGGTGGTGAGTGTGTTCATCGCCTCAGGGCTGGCGTACTTCGTGTCTATAGCGATCACGCCCAACACGGACCCTTTCGTGTTCAACCGCGTTGAAGCGCTGACCCTCAACGCTTTCTTCCTGGTTGAAATGTCCCGTGTGGCGCTGCGTTTCGTGTTCGCACCGCATCGCCCCAAGTTCCGCGTGCTGCCGTTTTCCGATAGTGAGGCGCGCTATTGGTCCCGCAAGCTGGCCTATGTGCTGATTGGCTTTGGCTATGGCGTTTCGGTATTTGTGCCGCTGGTGATGCTGAACTGGTCCTACAGTCTGGGAACCAGCATCCGGCTTACCGTGGTGCTGCTCTCGGTGATCTATCTCGCGGTCATCATCATTCGGTCTCGCGCGCGCGTGCAGGCAGAGATTGAGGACTTCACCGAAGCGCGGATTACCTCTGAAATTGCCCGCTCGCTCATGGTGCTGCTGTCCTACACTTGGCACATCCTTGCCTTGCTTTACATCTGGGCGATCTTTCTCGTTTGGCTCAGCCGCCCCTATCAGGCGACGCAGGAGATCTTCTACGCCAGCGCTTACACCCTCACCATTTTGATCCTTGCCACGTTCGCCACAGTAGGTGTTTCAAAGAGCATTCGCCGTGGGGTGAACTTATCGCCGCGTCTTGCACGCAAGTTGCCCACCATGGAATCGCGGCTCAACGCGTCTGTACCGGCCTTGCTCTCCATCCTTCGGGTGGCGATTGTGGGTGGTGCCCTCCTCGGCATACTAGAGGTCTGGGGTATCGGGGCGTTCTGGTCCTGGATCTTGTCTGGCGAAGGCAGCGAGTTTGGCAGCCGCGTTACGTCTGCAGTGATCGTCCTTCTGGTCGGCTTCCTGATTTGGGTCATCGCCATGTCGTGGATTGATCTGCGCCTTACTGATGCCGGCGGCCCCATGATTACGTCGCGGCGGCGTACGCTCTTCAAGTTGTTTTCCAATGCGCTGACCATCTTGCTGGTGGTCATGTTCGTGCTGCTTGCCATGTCAGAGCTGGGTGTCAACATCGGACCGCTCATTGCGGGTGCCGGTGTGTTCGGTCTGGCTGTGTCTTTCGGTTCGCAAAAGCTGGTGCAGGATGTGATCAACGGGGCCTTCATTCAGGTGGAAAATGCCATGAACGAAGGTGACTACGTAACCGTTGGCGGGGTGTCCGGCACGGTAGAGCGTCTCACCATTCGCTCTGTACGTCTACGAGACTTGGAAGGCATCACTCACACCATCCCGTTCTCTGCGGTGGATACAGTCTCCAACGCCACACGCGATTACAGCTACGCCCTTGCGGTGGTGGGTGTCAGCTACGATACGGACATCAATCTGGCCAAAGAGGCCATGCATGATGCCTTCAAGAAACTGCGGGATACGCCAAACGGCGCGGTTATTCTGGAAGATCTGGACATGCAGGGCGTTATCGCTTTTGGTGCCTCTTCCGTGGACATTCGGGCCCGCATAAAGACGCTCCCGGGCAGTCAGTGGGCCATCGGGCGTGCCTACAACGAGCACATCAAACGGGTCTTTGATGAGCGCGGCATTGAGATTCCATTCCCTCAGGTCACCTACCACTATGCCGAGGATGCGGAAAAGAAGGATAAGCCAAAGCCTCTGCCTGCTACCGGCAAAAAGGAGAGTGCGCCCAAAGCTGCTGCCGCCAAGGACGCACCGATCAAGACCGGAAAGCCACGCGTTCCCAACGAGGCGCTGCCAACCGAGGTTGATGCCGATGCGGATGGGGATGGATCACGGTAATCCCTCTATACTTTCATCTAGTGAAACAACAGAAAGCGGCTCCCTCGAGGGGCCGTTTTTTGTTTTTACGCAGGGGGTTGCTGCCTATTTGGGAGGCAGGCCAGCCTGGTTGTGAGTCATGGTAGATTTCGTTTTGTTTCGTTGACTTTCGCAAAGGCGCGCTTTATTTCGTAATTAAGCGTAAGAGGTTTCGCGTACTTTGGGTGCGACGAACATAATAAACACGAGGCGACACCGCGCCGGGGGAAACTATGGATCAGACCTTTGATCTTTTTGTCATTGGGGGCGGCATCAATGGATGCGGCATTGCACGGGATGCGGCAGGGCGTGGCGCTTCTGTTTTTCTGGCAGAAAAAAGCGACTTTGCTCAGGCCACATCGTCTTCCTCGACCAAGCTCATTCATGGCGGTCTGCGCTATCTGGAATACTATGAGTTCCGCCTTGTGCGCGAAGCGCTGATTGAGCGCGAAGTTCTTCTCAATGCGGCGCCGCACATCATTTGGCCGTTGCGGTTTATTCTGCCTCACCACAAGGGGCTCCGTCCGGCGTGGCTCATCCGGTTGGGCCTGTTCCTCTACGATCACCTTGGCGGGCGCAAGATCCTGCCGGGCACCCGCAGTGTCAGCCTGAAGGACGGTACCTACAAGGAAGCCTTGAAGCCGTTGTTCAGCAAGGGGTTCGAGTATTCGGATTGTTGGGTGGATGATGCGCGTCTTGTGGTGCTCAATGCCCGTGATGCGCAGGCAAAAGGTGCGGAAGTCCATCGCAACTGCGAAGTTGTCAGCGCCAAGAAAGAAGGCGCGCTTTGGGTCGTAAGTGTGCGCGATGCGCTTTCCGGTGAAACACGGGAAGTGAAGGCGCGGGCTCTGGTCAACGCAGCAGGTCCATGGGTTTCCAACCTTCTCAACCGGGCGCTGGGCCGGAATGAAGAATCCCGCGTGCGTCTGGTGAAGGGCAGTCACATCATCGTGCCCAAGCTTTACGAGCACGACCGTTGTTTCATCTTTCAGAACACCGATGGCCGTATTGTCTTTGCCATTCCCTATGAGCATGACTACACGCTGATTGGCACCACTGACGTAGACTATCAGGGCGACCCGGGAGAGGTGGCCATTTCCAGCGATGAGGTTTCCTACCTTTGCGCCGCCGTCAGCGAATATTTTGAAAAGCCGATCCGCCCGGAAGATGTGGTTCACACCTATTCTGGCGTGCGCCCGCTATACGACGATGGCGCATCAGCGGCTCAGGCGGCTACTCGTGACTATGTTCTGGACTATGAGCATCAAGCGGGAGAACCGGGTCTTCTCAATATCTTTGGCGGCAAGATTACCACGTACCGCCGCCTTGCCGAATCTGCCCTTGAAAAGCTGGTGGACTTTTTGCCAGCAGGTCAGAAGCCATGGACCGCCACGGCGGAACTTCCGGGAGGGGGCTTCTCGCCGCAAGAGTTTGAAAGCCAGCTGAAGGCGCTGAAGGTCCGGCATCCATACCTTAATGACCGGTTGGCGTGGCGTCTGCTTCGCTCCTATGGTCTGGACGCGCTGGAGATGCTGAAAGACGTGAAGTCGGAAGCAGATCTGGGCCAGCACTTTGGGGCAGGGCTTCATGCCGTGGAAGTGGAGTGGCTCAAGTCCAAGGAATGGGCCGTTGCCGCCGACGATATTCTTTGGCGGCGAAGCAAGCTGGGATTGAAATTCAGCGCCGAGCAGAAAGCCGCTCTTGCGGACTATCTCGCCGAAAAAGTCCACTAAAGAATATGGTCTGGAGGGTTGTATAACCCTCCGCCAACTCTGGACCTTTCTGGGTTCCTTCGATAATACCGTAGAAATTCGTAGAACAATAAGAAGCTGAAGAGGGAGGGGGTTCCTATGAGCGGCTGGATTCTGGCAATCGATCAGGGCACAACGTCCACGCGAAGCATCATCTTTAATGATGAGTTCGAATCCAAAGGCATTGGCCAAAAGGAATTCACGCAGCATTTTCCTCATCCGGGCTGGGTTGAGCACGATCCTGAAGATCTGTGGCGCACCGCTCTGGAGACATGCCGCGAGGCCCTCTACAACTCCAATCTGGAAGCCTACGACATTCACGGTGTGGGTATTACAAACCAGCGCGAAACCACGCTTGTTTGGGATAAGCTCACCGGCAAACCGGTTTACAATGCCATCGTTTGGCAGGATCGCCGTACCTCGGACTTTTGCGCCGATCTGAAAGACAAGGGTCTGGAAGAAGTCTTCATGCGCAAGACGGGTCTGCTGCTCGACCCCTATTTCTCTGGCACCAAGGTTTCCTGGATCCTCGACAACGTGGAGGGCGCGCGCGAACAGGCCGAAGCGGGAGAACTGCTGTTTGGCACGGTTGATACCTGGTTGATCTGGAAATTTACCGGCGGGCGCTCTCATGTGACAGATGCGACCAACGCTTCTCGAACGCTGCTGTTCAACATCGAGACCAACGAATGGGATCAGGAGCTTTTGGACATCTTGCGCATTCCTCGCGCCATGCTGCCGGAAGTGAAGGACTGTTCCGACGATTTCGGTGTGATCCCGGAGGAACTGTTTGGTGCTGCGCTGCCGATCCTTGGGGTTGCGGGTGATCAGCAGGCCGCGACCGTGGGCAATGCCTGTTTTTCCTCTGGCATGGTGAAGTCCACCTATGGCACGGGCTGTTTTGCTCTTCTAAACACCGGCGAAGAGCTGGTGCGTTCCAAGAACCGTCTTCTGACCACCATTGCCTACCGGCTGGATGGCAAGACCACTTACGCGCTGGAAGGGTCGATCTTCGTGGCGGGTGCGACCGTGCAGTGGTTGCGCGATGGGTTGGAAATCGTCGAGAAGGCTTCCGAGACACAAGGTCTTGCTGAACAGGCCGATGAGGAAAGCCAGGTTTACATGGTGCCCGCGTTTGTAGGCCTGGGTGCGCCCTATTGGGATCCGGATGCTCGCGGAGCCATCTTTGGCTTGACCCGCGCGACAGGCCGGGAAGAAATCGCCCGCGCCGCGCTGGAGAGCGTGGGCTATCAGACCGTTGATCTTATTGAAGCAAAGAATGCCGACTTCAAAGGCGGTAACGGCGATGAGATCGTCATGCGCGTTGATGGGGGCATGACTGCATCTGATTGGACCATGCAATTCCTGGCCGACATTCTGGGCGCGCGTGTTGACCGACCGGTGGTGCTGGAAACGACCGCACTTGGCGTTGCTTGGCTTGCGGGCATGCGTGCCGGGGTGTGGCCAAACATGGAGGAGTTTTCCAAGCGCTGGCACCTGGACCGACGCTTTGAGCCGTCCATGAGTGAAGAAGAGCGCCGTCAGCGGCTTGATGGCTGGCGGGATGCGGTTCAGCGCACGCGCTCTTGACGCCTTCACTTCCCCCAGGCCGTTCCCAAGCACCTGCCTCAACCGCAGGTGCTTTTTCTTAGGTTGTTTCTGGTGACTTGATTTGGTTCGGAATTTGGCGGAGAGGTAGATCCCCGAGTTTCCGATCAGGAGCCCCCCATGACCGACCAAGCCTCTTTTGAAGTTATCGCCGCAACGCCTTCGCTCGACGACTACATGCGCCTGCGTCAGGTGGCAGGGCTCTCCAGCTTTTCGCGAGAGGCAGCAGAAAAGGGCCTGCAGAATACATGGTTCGCGGTGGTGGTTGTCGCTGAAGGGCGGACAATTGGCATGGGCCGCATAGTCGGGGATGGTGGCTGCTTCCTGCAGGTGGTCGATATCGCTCTTGAGCCTGCTTACCAAGGGCAGGGCCTGGGCAAGCGCATTGTGAGCGCTCTTGTCAAGCACCTGAAAGCGCACGCAGACCCGTCTGCCTTTGTGAACTTGCTCGCCGATGTGCCGGCCAACCATCTCTACGCCAAATTTGGCTTCAAGGAGACAGCGCCTCACTGCCTCGGCATGGCGACTTCCGCACGAAATTTGTCGTGAGTCTCTCTTTCAAGGCTTTTGAAGGGATGAGATGCCATTGCTTGAGAGGGCTTCAACCAATCTCCAGCTTGCCCGCTTCATGGACGAAACCTATTGGTATCGTGGTGTAATTTTCCTCGATACCGGAAAACTGCCGCTAGAGATATATCAGAGACTTGACATTAGTGCTGGGCTCCTTCATTAACTCTGATATATCACAATATGAATGAGGCAGTGCTATGTGGCGTGGTGTTTATCCAGCTGTAACAACAAAGTTTACCGAGGATGATCGGCTTGATATTGCGGAGATGGAGCGGTGCTTCTCCCTGCAGATCGAGGCAGGGGTGGACGGAATCATCGTTTGCGGGTCGCTTGGGGAGGCGATGGCTCTTGAGCCGGAAGAGAAGATTGAAATCCTGAAAGTCGCCAAAAGCGTTGCGGGAGACAAACCGGTTCTGATGACCGTTTGCGAAAGCTCTACAGCGCGGGCTTGTCGCGCAGCGCTGGATGCGGCCGAGGCCGGGGCCAATGGCTTGATGGTTCTTCCGGGCGTTCCGTACCGATCCGCACCGCATGAAACCGTTGCACACATTCTGGCTGTGACCCGGGCCGCCGGTCTGCCTGTCATGGTCTACAACAATCCTGTTGCCTATGGTGTGGACGTTTCGCTCGACATGTTCGCAGAACTCGCCGAAGAGCCCCTCATTGTCGCCATGAAGGAATCCACCGACGACATCCGGCGCGCCACCGAGGTGTTCAATCGCTTTGGTGACCGCTTCGATGTTTTCACGGGCGTTGACAATCTGGCGTTGGAAAGCATCCTCATGGGCGTTCATGGCTGGGTTGCTGGTCTGGTTGTCGCGTTCCCAAAGGAAACCGTTGCCATCTGGAAGCTGGCTCAGGCGGGCCGGCTCGAAGAAGCCCGCGCGATCTATCGCTGGTTCCGCCCCTTGCTGGATCTCGATGTATCGACCAATCTGGTACAGAACATCAAACTGGCGGAAGTTCACGCCATTGGCTCTAGCGATCGTTGCCGCGCCCCGCGCATGGCCCTTTCTGGTGCTGAGCGTACGCGGGTTGAAACGGTGATAAAAACGGCCATGGCCTGCCGTCCAGAACTGCCGGAGCTATAACCATATGCGCCATATCCTCGTCATCGGAGCAGGAGTTGTTGGTCTTGCGAGTGCCATTCGGCTGTTGGAGCAGGGCCACACGGTGACACTGCTTGATCGGCGTGGGCCGGGAGAGGGGGCTTCGCGCGGCAATGCTGCCGGCATTGCCTGGACGGATGTTGCGCCCCTTGCATCTCCCGGCATTTGGCGCGACGTGCCGGGCTGGTTGTTCGATCCTCTTGGGCCGCTGTCGGTTCGCCCGGCCTATGCGCTGCAAATACTGCCATGGATGGTGCGTTTCTGTCTTGCCGCTCTGCCGTCAAAAGTTGCCCAGAGCACACAGGCCAAGGCCGCCCTCAATGGGGCCTCCTTGCCCGCATGGCAACGCCTTTGGCAGCGCACGGGCACGGCCCACCGGGTGCGCTATTCCGGCTGTCTTGATGTATATGATGATGACAAGCAAGTTGCTCGCGCCCGGCCCGGCTGGCAGCAACAGCGTGACTTCGGCATCGAGGTGGAGGAGCTGTCCGGGGCAGAGCTTCGGGAGCTGGAGCCTGACCTGTCTCAACGGGTCAAAGGCGGCGCGCGCTTGCCCGGATGGACCAGCGTGGATGAGCCCTTTTTGCTGTGCCAGGACCTTGCGGCTTTCTTTCAGGGGCAGGGAGGCATCATTCGCACCGCTGCGGTTGCGGCCGTTCAGCCGTCAGGCACCGGTGTCTCCGTTTCTCTGGAGGACGGCGAACACATTGAGGGTGATCATGCCGTCATCACGGCAGGGGCTTGGTCCAAGGCGCTCGCATCACGGTTGGGCGACCCCGTACCTCTGGACACGGAGCGGGGCTATAACACCACCATTGCCGATTCCGGTGTTGCTTTAAGTCACATGGTGATGCTGCCCGGGTACGGCTTTGCATTGTCGCAGCTTGCCACGGGTTTGCGCGTTGGCGGTGCGGTGGAGTTTGGCGGCCTCAAGCTGCCACCCAATTGGAAGCGTGCAGAGGCGCTTTTGAAGCGTGCCAAGACCATTCTGCCGGGCCTGCAGACTGAAGGCGGCAAGCAGTGGATGGGCTTTCGTCCATCCCTGCCAGACACTCTGCCGGTCATTGGGCCCTCGACCGCCAGTCCGCACATTACCTATGCATTTGGACATGGGCATCACGGACTCACGCAGGCCGCCATCACCGCAGATCTGGTGGTCGCGCTGGTGACTGCGGAGCGGCCCGCCTTATCATTGGAACCTTACAGCGCACAGCGGTTTTAAAGAACCTTGGGAGGGGTTATGGCGTCGAAAAGTTTCTTTTGTGTCGATGGGCACACCTGCGGAAATCCGGTTCGGTTGGTGGCGGGCGGCGCGCCCCTTCTGAAGGGCGCAGACATGCTGGCCAAGCGCGCCTTCTTCATGGAACATTACGATTGGATCCGCACCGGGCTGATGTTTGAACCCCGTGGCCACGACATGATGTCCGGGTCCATTCTGCTGGAGCCCACACGGGAAGATTGCGACGTGGCCGTGCTGTACATCGAGACCTCTGGCTGCCTGCCCATGTGTGGTCATGGGACAATTGGCACCGTTACCATGGCGTTGGAAGAAGGGCTGGTCACACCGCGTGAAGAAGGCGTGCTGCGACTTGAAACACCCGCCGGTGTTGTGACTGCGGAATACATCATGGAGGCGGGTTATGTAGAAAGTGTCCGCCTCACCAATGTGCCCAGTTTTCTGGCCGCTGAAGGCTTGCGCGTGCATGTGCCGGGTTTGGGTGAGGTTCATGTTGATGTGGCTTATGGCGGAAACTTTTACGCCATTGTTGAAGCGCAGGAGGCCTTTCCGGGACTGGAACATGTGAGCCCCTCCAACTTGCTGGACTGGAGCCCGCGTTTGCGCGCGGCCCTCAATGAGGCCTACGAGATGGTCCACCCGGAAGATCCCCGGATTTCAGGGATCAGCCACGTTCAATGGACTGGGGCGCCGACGGTGGAAGGCGCAAGTGCGCGCAACGCGGTGTTTTATGGTCACAGGGCGTTGGATCGAAGCCCCTGTGGCACGGGTACATCGGCGCGTATGGCTCACCTTTATGGCAAGGGGTTGCTCTCCGTGGGGGATACGTTCACCCACGAGTCCATCATCGGCTCCTTGTTTGTGGGCGGCATAAAGGAAGAGGTGAAGGTGGGCGACAAGGTTGGCATCATACCAACCATTGAGGGGTGGGCCCGCAAGACCGGGTACAACACCCTGTTTCTCGATGAGCGTGATCCATACATGAGCGGCTTCCAGTTGGGTGCCGATGGGGTCACTCATTTTCCAAGGCCAACTGATTCCCAGTAGTTCTTCTCTCTAACCCGACAAAAATCTCAGTATCTGGGAGTTTCTCACTCAGTAATACTGGGCAAACGCCGAAATCCGCTTCTGCATCAAGTTCTTATTGATAAGACTCCGTCTTGTTCAGTGAGCAGTGGTCGTCTCTGTGAATAGAAGCTACGCTTTTTACAGCTGTGTACTTCGAGGATTTTGGTTATGCCTGAAAAGATTGCTCTTGTTGGGATCGGCAAGATTGCCCGCGACCAGCATATTCCATCCATTCATGCGGACAAGGATTGGGAACTCGCTGCTGTTGCCAGTCGCAACGCCTCCCTTGATGGCGTTGACAATTTTTCATCCCTTGATGAACTTCTGGAAAAACGGCCCGACATTTCTACGATTTCTCTGGCCATTCCGCCGCAACCGCGTTTTGACTATGCTGTCAAAGCGCTCAAGGCGCGCCGCCATGTCATGCTGGAAAAGCCTCCGGGGCAGAGCCTTGCCGAGTGTTTCGAGCTGGAAAAACTGGCCAAGGAAATGGGCGTTACCCTGTACGCTTCCTGGCATTCTCGTGCTGCGGACTGCGTTCCGGATGCGAAAGACTGGTTGGCGGGCAAGACACTAAAATCCCTCAGGATCACCTGGAAGGAAGATGTGCGCCGCTGGCATCCGGGGCAGGACTGGATATTTGAACCGGGCGGGATGGGGGTTTTTGACCCGGGCATCAACGCTCTTTCCATCATGACGGAAATTCTTCCAGATCCGGTGCATGTACAGCAGGCAACATTGGCCTTTCCGGAAAACCGGGACACGCCCATCGCCGCGCAGCTCATGTTCCACCATTCCGGCGGCGCTCAGGTGACTGCCGAATTCGACTGGCTGCAGGAAGGTCTGCAAAGCTGGGACATTGAAGTTGAAACAGCGCAAGGCACAATGAAGCTGGCCATGGGCGGCTCCAAGATGTTCATCAATGACGAGCTGGTCAAGGAAGGGGCGGATCATGAATACGCCAACCTTTATCGCCGGATGGCGGAGCTGGTGCAGGCGGAAGAAAGTGATGTGGACCTGTTACCGTTGGTGCATGTGTCTGACGCCTTTGCCTTGGGCCGCCGGGTGACTGTTGCGCCCTTTGAATTTTAGCGCCTCTTCAGCCCCTGTGTGATTAGCGGCAACGCCCGCCTCCCATGCAGGGGCGCGTCTCTGCCTCCGCCTCACTCTCTCGGTTGTCATCCTTGGCTCTGCACGTTCTCTGGCTCTCGGCGTCATCCCGGCTTCGCAGCGGCTTGTTGGTTTCGCGCTGGATACCGGATCTGCGTCTCGCTGCGCTCACCTTATCCGGCATGACGGTGGTGGGGTGGTCGGATACCTGCTTGTCACTGCTTCCGCCTAAGGCCCGCCCGCTGGGCGTTCCGACCGACCACTTCACCTCCTCTCCAAAGTGGCTCATCGCGGTCACCCTACTTCTGCCTGACACTCAGTTGGTCACCCCACCTCCGTCTTTCTCGGCTGTCATCCCGGGCTTGACCCGGGATCCAGTTGTGTGTGGTTCGGCAGGTGAGGGCGGTGGTTAGCCAGTGTCTTCAGGAGCGTTTCTGTATTCACGTGCGTTGATGCTTAAAATCCGTGTTTTGTTCAAAGCAACGCAAATTGAACGCATGGGTTATCCCCGCTGGGTCTGGTGTTTCGAGTGCGGTAACATCACGGTCAGTTGCGGTCGTAGCAGGGGGATGTCTTTTGTGCGGGCAGCGGCTCTTCTTCCTCTCCTCTGCATAATTGCATTGTTCTGCGGCGAGAGGAGGAGAGGGGGATAAGCTCTTCGCGCTTGGTTCAGGCGAACCTTCCAT
>NZ_JAQZAJ010000008.1 GCF_028737195.1 Pseudovibrio exalbescens
TATTGCAGGGGTAGCACTAAAGTAGTTTGCGATGCGTACAGAGCCTTCTTTCGGCGTGCCGACAGCGATCCTGAGGATAAGATCGTCACCACTCTGTTCAGCTGCGACGTCAGCTAGTGTGATGCCCTCCTCGAACACCAACTTGTCGAGAGAGCCTGAGGTATCAACAACGTGATCATGGCCATCTCCCAGCCGGTAGATGTAGGTGTCATTGCCTGCGCCACCTTCAAGGCGGTCATCACCTTCGCCGCCAATCAAGGTGTCGTCCCCGGCACCAGCCTTTAGAACATCATCGCCCTGCGCTCCAGAGATCAGATCATTCCCATTAAGACCCCAAAGTGCGTCATCAGATGCACTTCCGGTCATCCAATCAGCCTGTGCAGTTCCTTGAAGAGCCAAGTTTTCCGTTACTTCAGAAGTAGACTGGGCGAATTGAAAACTCTTGTAGGAAGTTCCGCCATCATCGGAATAAGTTAGAGAATAATTGCCGCCATGACGGTTGTTCCAAGCATAGAACGCAAAACTGACATAGCCACTATGGCTGACACTATAAGTGCCAGTCGACGCATCATTCCAGACTTTGCTATTCAGAACCTCATCTTCGTTGATCATTAGCAAAGAGTAGTCGTCAACGACCTCCCGGAATGTATACTGTTTGTCGGCCTCAAGGTAGATTTCACCGCTGAACTTCCGAAGTTGGCCTTCCGCCGTATGTCCCCGTAGGGTCTCTTCTGTCCACGTGCTGTTTGGCTCTCGGTCAGCGGCTATGTCGATCAATGACCGCGGATTTTTGCCCCAAATCCAAACGCCATTATGGGCTTCTGCCACAACATCTTTTACGTGTATGCTGCCGACATCCTCCGCGCGGATTACGCTGTCGAAGGTCCCAAGATCGATGTTCTGGCCATCCTCAAACTGTAGCTTGTCGATGCGGTTTGCAGCCGCATGCCAGTTCTTGATACGGATTGATCCTTCAAGCTCCTCGAGTGGCGTCTTCGGATTATCTGAATCCAGAATGTAGATGAGAAGGTCGTTGCCCACTCTGCGCAGGCTGACGTCATCAAGCGAAAGATCTGACAAATAAATTTGATCCTCGCTACCGCCGCCGTCGCTTATCGTGTCGTGGCCATCACCGCGAGAATAGGTGTAGATGTCATCGCCGGTACCGCCATTCAACGTGTCGTCGCCGATACCACCCACCAACCGATCATTGTGATTGCCGCCATTGAGTGTGTCATTGCCCTCACCGCCGACCAGAGTGTCATGCCAATCGCCCCCGTTGAGAGTGTCGTTGCCTTCCGCACCAATGAGCAGATCCGCACCTCTGGTGCCGGTGAAGGTATCATCGCCATCGCCAAGGTTTTGGAAACGCGCATCGTTGTTCCCTCCTTGGAAAGCATTTAGATGGCCTATCCAAAAGCTGTCACCATCTTCAAAAGCGATACGTTCGATGCGATTGCCCCCGGTGTTCCCTCCTTGGAAAGCATCTAGATTGCCTATCCAATGGCTACCGATAATCTGGATGGGATTGCTCGCGGTGTTCCATCCTTTGATTGTAATTGACCCATCCAGAGCTGGAAGGCCAAGTTCTGCTGCTTGTGATGCATCTACACCGTTTTCCAGAAAGAAACCGATTTTCAGGTCAGTTCCCTGAAGGGTGATGTTCAGATCTTCAATCCGAATACCCTTGCCGAAACGCAGTGTATCACCGCCATCGGCGGAACTACCACTGTCCGTGATGATATCGTGGCCATCGCCGCGGCTGTAGACATATGTATCATCGCCTTTTCCGCCTTTGAGGGTGTCTTTCCCCTGGCCGCCGACAAGCGTGTCATCTTTGGTGCCGGCTGTAAGAACATCATCCCCTTTGCCTCCGAACACAGCCGTATTGTCGCCAGCTGCCAATACATCGTTACCTTCACTGCCGACAACGACTTCTGCCGTGTTTGTTGTGAGATCAAAACCATGAGCCCCGAAAGACATACGCAAATCGTCTTCTTTGACAATTGGCATGACAGAGACATCATGATTGTTGGTATGGCCGTGGCTGTTGCCAACCGCGCGATGTTCTGCAGACTGAGAAAGCTCGGCGACAAGGTTTGCTCGGCTGTTGGGTTTCTCCGAGAGTTCATTGAGATGTTCTTGGAGTTCTGCGAGTGTTGGCTCACGTCCAAACGCATTTTGGTATGCGCGCGCCACAAAGCCCGCATCGGTCAAGGTACCATAACGTACAGAAAACTCTGTCGACGACAGCAAATCCCTGGCGAGCTCCACCAAGTTAAGTTCTCCCGACGTCGTATATTGCACCAAGGTTTCGACTTCTACACGCTCCATGTCACGGTCAAAAACGCTGTCATATAGTTTCGCCGCTTCCGCGAGAAGGCGTGCACGCCCGGCTTCATCAAATTGCTGAATGAAATGAGAAGACGACCCGTCCCTCACGCTAGTCATCTCCCAGGTCTCAATACCCTGAGCGTTAACCTTGTGCTCAACCGTGATGCGAGGTTGTGTAAGCGAACCGCTCACACCATTATCCCATGAGTAACTGCCATTGCCCGTTACTGAGCGTGTCAGTGTTTCCGTAAGGCCTCCTCGTTCGACAGTTGTTACAAGGCCGTCTGCGGAAGTTGTAGTGACGCTGCTTCCTCCACCTCGCGCGGTCTCTGTTACAATACGCTGACCGTCGGCCGCCATTTCAGTGACACGAACCAGATCAGCGCGACCGTCTCCGTCGAAGTCAAAGACTTCTTCTAGCTTGCGTTCGTCACCGCTCACGGTGTCGACAAAGCGCGATGTCAACTCACCTAAGTCATCAAAGCGCGCTGTGGTTGTTGTGGCGCTGCCATCCTCATTGAAGGAACGATCAATCTTCGTGATGCTATCAATCTCGCCGTCCCCATTGCTATCCGTTTGGGTGGTCGACGTGTATCCATTGACCGAAGTGGTTGTCGTACTTTTTAAAACCAGCTCACCTGTGGTGGTGCGTTCTTCAAAAACACTGACTTCTTGACCAGCGTCGTCATAGGAAACGCTTGTGGTGCGGAAGATATCAACGGAACCATCTCCATCCACGTCCAGATGTTCGGTTTCTTTGGTTCCATTCGCGGTGCGGGCCAGCGTAATGATGGCCTTCGCTTCTCCGTGTGCAGAAAGGTCTTTGTAAGTGGTCGTTTCCGTACCGTTGAGATCGGTTACTGAGCGAAGCTCAAGGTCAGCCTGACCATCACCATCCATGTCAATGCGAGTGACTTGCTCACGCCCGTCTGCGCTGGTAGTGGTAGTGGTTTCCTGCCTCAGGACTCCTTCGGACATTTCCCTCAAGGTTTCCGTCGCCCCGCCAGAAGTGCCCGTTTTGACAAGAGACTCGCGGTCAACTTTCCCATCGCCGTCAAGATCAACCGCGCTTGTAACGACCAGGCCATCGCCACTGGTTGTTTGAGTTGCTGACGCCTTTCCTCCGGAGCCGGATGTGGTCCAAGTTTCTACTGTTGCACCGTCATTGGAGAAAGCTGTGGTCTTGAGGGTGACACTTTCAAACTTTCCATCTCCGTCAAGATCAAGAGATGCTCGCGTTGTCAGACCATTATCGGAGCTGCGGTATTCTTCCTGGGCCAGTAAGCTATTATTACCTGCTTTGTGGGTGATGGTTTTGACCTTGCTGCCATCTGTGCCAAGCGTGGTCTCGTTGAGCACGGTCCGGTCTGTCTTGCCGTCGCCATTGAGGTCATGCTCAACTTTGAAAGCAAGGCCATTGCCGTGTTCTGTTGATGTGGTCTTGGACAGAAGCTGTCCCGCCTCATCATAATAGGCAGAAGTCTGAATTGTAGAACCATCAGCGCGGACCTTCGTGGTGGCTACATGGTCGTTTTTGCCATTGCCATCTGCATCAAATTGCCGTGTGCTGGTAGTTCCTGATCCGTTGACGGTATCGATGGCTTTGGAGATCAGCTTGCCGCTTCCAGAGGATACCATTGATGTGGTTGTAACGCTGCCATCAGACGCGATGGTTTTGTTCAGGGTTTCCTGCTGATCAATCTTGCCATCACCGTCCAAGTCGGCTCTGCGCGTTTCATAGAGTCCATTGTCACTTACGGTGGTGATGGTCTTCTTGCTCAAAGAGCCGTTTCTGCCCGTTTGCACCTCAATGGTGGTTTGTGAGCCATCTGAATTTAAATGGCGCGTGGTTTCAGAACTTGTCTCAAATACACCGTTGCCATCCCGATCGCTGTACGAAACCGAGGAAAGCTCATCAGCGCTCACTTCTGTCCGGTTCTGGCTGAGTGTTATGCCAGCCGTGTTGAGAGACTGGACCGTTCTCTTGGTGGCGCCATCCTCCCCAACAACCTCTGTGATGCTGAGATCTGTTCGGCCATCCCCGTTCAAATCTGAATGGGTTACGGTGCGCCTTTCATTTGCGCTCAGGGTTTGCGTGGTTTTCTCGCGCAAGGCCCCTTCTGCATCCCGAAGTTCGGTGGAGGTTACAATTGAACCATCGGCGCGTAGCTCTTTTCGCGTGCTCTCTACGAGGTCAAAAGTGCCATCTCCGTCGGTGTCACGTTTGATCGTGGTTTCAAGACCATCATCAGACGTCGTTGTGCGACTCCGGCTTAAGAGGGAGCCATCTGTGCTATGGCTCTCAACGGTTCTGGTTACCCCACCATCTGTGTCCAGTGTGCTCTTGTCGGAGATGACCCGTTCAAAAACACCGTCGCCATCCGCGTCGCTTTTGGTGGTCACCTCAAGGCCGTCGTCACTCACGGTCACTTCGGTAGCGCTGCGCACAGAGCCATTTCCGTTCTTGACCTCTGACTTTGTTGTTTTGCTTCCATCGGCATTCAGCACCACTTCGGTATCGGCCACCTGATCGTCCTGGCCATCTCCATCAAGGTCTCTGGCGGTCGAGATCATCAGCCCATTGGCGCTGGTGGTTGTGGTGGTCTTGCTCAGTACCGTCCCGATGGCTGTGGTTGCGGTTTGTGTGACAGTCTTTGTGCCATCTGCCTGCTCTTCGGACACTGTGACCAGATCTGCATGCCCGTCCCCATCCACATCAGATGTCACTGTACTGGTGCGCCGGTCGGCGGAAACCTCGGTCACAACTCGAGACAGCAAGCTGCCTGCCTTTTCTGCGAAAACGGACAGCTCACGGGTTGTGGCCCCATCCGCGTCTTTTACCAGATGGTCGACGGTGCGTTTTTCAAACCGGCCATCCCCATCCCGATCCGTCTGGGTAGTTGTTGTCAGTCCGTCAGAACTTGTTGAGGTGACAACGTTGCTCCGAAGCGAACCATCCTGATTGCGGGCGGTCACCGTACGTGTTGAAATGCCATCTGCCCCACCTTCCGTAACATCGGTAATGGACACATCAATGTCCCCATCTCCATCAATGTCCCGGTTCGTAACGGTTTTGAGACCATCTTTAGAGGTCGTGGAAACACTCTTGGATTGGACAGATCCATCCGCATTTCGTGTCCATGCCGTCTCAACTCGCTCCTGAGTTGTAGAGTTGGTCACGACTGAAGACACAAGCTCGTTTGCCTCAAGGCTCCCGTTCAGGTCGAGGTCCACAAAGCGCTCGTGGGTGACCTTGTCTGCGCCAAGAACTTGCTTTTCGTAGCTGCGCAAAGAGCCATCACCGTTTTCTGAGCGCATTACCGTTTCGCGAGTGCCATCTGCAAGGAGGGTAACCTGCTCGGTTTCGCGCAGGTCCACGTCCCCATCCCCATCAAGATCGCTCTCAGCCGTTTTGCTTAAGGTATCTGCGGATTGTGTGGTGGTCACGCTGGAGCGCAGGGATCCGTCAGCGTTCTTCACCTCGAGCGTGGAGGTCGAGCTGCCGTCAGCTGCCACTACTATGCTGAGTTCTTCTTGGACATCTGCTCGACCGTCTCCATCAAGATCACGAGAGATCGTCTTCTGCCGCCCATCAGCACTCACCTCCTGCAGGACATGATCGCGTATTGAGCCGTCCCGATTGGTTGTCGTCATGCTCTCTGTGCGCGACTGATCATTTGCCACCGTCACACGATGGGTCACCGTTTCATCAGCATGCCCGTCTCCATCAAGGTCAGCGGCGTCAATGCGCAAAGACCCATCTGCAGAAACTGTTTCAAAACGGCTTCGGATCACCGAGCCATCTTGCGTCAGATCGCTTACCGTGATGGTCAGGGTGCCATCGTCTGCCGTCTCACGTGCCTCACGTTGGCTAAACCAGCCACCGCCTGTAAGATCACGCTCAATAATCACAGTGCTTCCATCGGCGCTGCGCTCGGTTACAACCGTCCGTCGCAACACTGCGGTATCTGCATCGCTGCCCAGGGACAGGGTTTCGGTTTCAACCTGACTGCCGTCAGCCCGACGGGTTGTATTGATGGTCTGGATGCGATCAATGACCCCGTCGCCGTCGTCGTCATAACGCAGAAGTTTGGACAAGCCATCTTCAGAGGTTTGTGAGAAGATGCGATACGCAATTTCGCCACCAAGTGCATAGGCGGTAATCGTCAGCAGCCGCGTTCCGTTGGCCTCAATCCGCTCCTCTTGCTCCACCCGGTGCCCCAGATTCTCCGAGGCCAGCGTCAAATCCCCCAATGTGCCTGTTGTTCCGTCTGTGCGGGTAAAGACAGCGCGCCCGCTGATTGACGACCCGTCGGCGAGTTCCGTATGGCTGGCATCCGCTGTCAGGCCTATGGACTTGATACCAAGGTCTGCTAGGGTTTTCGAGGTATGAGAGCCATCCGCATTGGTCACCAGCACTTTGAACTTGTCGAACTGCGCATCCGCCGCGCTCAAGACCCCGTCCCCATTGCTGTCGAATACAGCGGCGAGCGCCTCAAGATCGCTCGTTGACGTGGGATCCCATTCGGTGAAGATGAATTGACGCTTTTCTGTAATGGCGTCCCGTCCATCTGGGTCAAAAAACAGGATGCCATCTCCTGCACCAGCCCAAGCGGTGCGGTGCAAGAAACCATCGCCACCGGTATCCATGAAAACGTCAGATTTGGTGAGCTCGGTCACTTCCAGACCATTGCCGTTGAGATCCAGTAACACTGGCTTTATGTTGTGAACGCGCAGTCCGGCGGCCACATAGGTGTGCAACCCTTCAACAGTAAAGTTGTAGACGGTGTGGAGCCCCGGCTCTTCTGCAATGCGTTCAATGGCTTTCAAGGAACCATCAGCCTGCACCACCATATCCCCGGAAGAGAGCTCACCGATCGGCCGGAAGCTGCCATCTGCCATTAGATATGGGTGCTCTGGTGTCACCAGCGTGCCATCCACATTCAAAACGCGGCGCTTACCATGAACAAAAAGGTCTGTTACCTCGCGCGGCTCAAGCACCCCAAGGCCGTCGAACGCCATAACCTTGTCTTCAAGGGCAATTTCGGAGATTGGTTTTTCAGTCCCATCTGCCAGCAGGATCAATGTATTGCTGGCAAAACAGCTCATATTGTCCCTAAAGCTGGTTTCACGAGAACCTATATCGGGCTTGGAGCGAGGAGTTGTCCCGATGTAAGAATCGTTATCATCAGGTCTTGAGCGGTCAGGTGTAGTGTTGTCCCCGTCTTTATTCTTGTTTCGGTTGGGCTTTGGAGTCGGAACCGGCGGGTCGTGTCGACCCGGATCGCTTCTATCAGATGGATCAGGTTTGGGAACTGGAGTTCTGACGTGGTCACGACCAGTGTCTTTTGAGGGTGTCTTGGAAAAGTTATCCTTAGTGTCCCCAACGTCGGGCCAAGAGATGTCGCCAAGCGGCTTGTTCCATACTGGATCGAGAGGATCGTCAAGCTTGTCTAAAGTGCCCGGAAGTCTCGCATCGCGGGCGTTGAAATCATCTTCCAATACAGAGAAAGCGTCTGAAACCCGATCATTTGCACGCCGTGCATCTTCCAAGACAGAAAAAGCGTCTGCAATCCGATCATTCACAGGCTTCGCATCACGGGAGTTGAGACCATTGGAAACATTATCCACACCGGTCTTGGTGTGTGTTCGGCCATCAGCTTGCCTGCCTTCGTGGTCCAGGCCTGTCAGGGGGTAGTTATTGCCCGTATTGGGGGAGTTCTTGGCACCATAGTAGCCGGTAGTGTACGGGTTGAAGCCTTTCGGCGGCGGAGGCACCCGATCTGGATCGACCATCCAGTCAAACCCTGCTTCAACGTATATCTCTCCATACTGTCCACCAACGTAAGCACCAATAGCGACCGCTCCCACAACCGCGACCGTAGTGAGCGCTACAGGAGCACCTAGAGCTACTGCACCCGCACCAACTACCCATGCAGCAGCACTTCCACCCAGCTCTGCGCCCACAATAGCGCCGCCTGCCCCAGCGACTTCTCTGGCAAACGCTTCGCCACCCTTGTTGTAACCGTCTACGAGTTCCCCCGCTTCTGAGACGACAGTAACCGCACGTCCCGTAACTTTTAGGGCAGTTTTACCGACTGTCCCGGGATTCAGGTAGGTGTTGATTGCATATTCTTTACCAGCCATGTAAGCGCCGACCCCGGCAAAGTAGTCGAATGAACTAGAGGCGCTTGAGGCTGCAGGATAACCATTGGTGTAACTATAGGAATAATTATTCATTATCGCCGCCCGCTATTTTCTTCAAATTCCAAACAATCAAACCAAACATCACCGAAGAAAGGAAAAAAAGCATATAAGTTATTAGAGAAAAAAAATAAAAATGCATCCATCCAACTCTTGGCCCTGGCGTGGTTATCATTCCATTCTCGCAATAAAAAGTCCCACAGCAAACAATGAAAGATCCAATAAATATCATGAAAAGTGCAAGATAAAATGGATATGAACGGTTGAGTTTGTCGAAGTGATGAAAAGATCGATATAAGAATGTAAGCAAAAACAAAAATGGAAGTAAGCCAAAGAATATCAACCAAGAGAAGTTCGTCGCATACTTAAACTTCCATGCGTGCTCAGGTAAGCCGCAGGCCTGAAGTGCCGCGACATTTTTTTCTATTGCAGGAAACCCAAAGTCAAGACTCATGATAAAATCATGGAATACATTGAGTCCAAAAAGATCAACTGCCAAGAACAGAGACACAAACAGAACGCCGGTGAAAACAAAAAAGTAGTTTAGAAGGTTTATTCGTTTTGTTTTCATGCTTACTTTACCATACATTCGTGGGGCATCCTCGTGCCCAAACCTGCTATCTTGCCCTTAGAGCGCTGTTGTTGGGCCTGCATTGCAACAGGCATCCCTACATACTCATTTCGCTGCTTAAACCAATAGAGGACGACAGCCAATCCCAAACAAACCCACCGTGAGCTTTACAAGGTATTGGTTTGAGCTGCAAACTTGAAATTGAGTGCATCCAAAACCAACTGGTTGCATCCAGGCCCGACGCAAAGCCCTCGCATCTCCATTGCCGATCGCTTTGAGAAGAGAGTCGGCTCTCTCCCCGATTCCCGCCGTAAATTCACTTCACGAGAAACGTTATCTCCTGTTATTTTTCGGTGCATGGGCTGTTGAAGAGCGGGCGAGCGCCAGTTAAAAAAACGTTAAATATCAACGGACTAAAGACCCCTGCCCTGCTGCCTGAGGCGGTTCGTTAAGAGGCGGGGCGGCGGGTTAAGGTTTCGTTAACCAAAGCGCCGTTGACTTCAAAGCCAGAAGTGCTGATTATTTCTTGAATTCCTGTTTATTCAAAAAATTCGGATCATTTGAGAAATGGCAGTCAGCGCATCAGAACACGGCCTCATGCTTTCACAGATGAAGGCAGACCACAAGGCGTTGTCCAGCACGCTGGCCGCCCTTGCCCAGTCTCAGTTCCCGCCTAAAGCGCAGAAGATACTGCGCAAGTTTCCGGCGTCTGAAGCGGCAAGCTATCTGGGTATCACCCCGCGCTATCTGGCGCTTTCTGCCGACGAAATGGGCCTTGAGATTGCCAAGATCGGCCGCGGCGAACGCCGGTTCTACTCTTTGGAGCAGATGAACCAGATCCGCCGCTATCTTGCGGAAAAGGCGGGAGATGATGCGGCCAAGGCGCTGAACTACGACCCGCGCCGCCGGGAAGGCGATGATCTGCAGATCTTCGCCTGCTCCAACTTCAAGGGCGGCTCCGCCAAGACCTGCACTTCCGTGCATCTGGCCCAGTATCTGGCCCTGCAAGGCTATCGTATCTTGCTGGTGGATCTGGACCCGCAGGGCTCTGCCTCCTCCATGCTGGGTGTGGTGCCAGAGCTGGTGGCCGAAGACGAGAGCCTTTACGCCGCCATTCGCTATCAGGACCCGCGGCCGCTGCGGGAGGTGGTGCAAAAAACCTATTTTGACAATCTGGACCTTGCGGTGGGCAGCCCGTTCCTGACCGAGTGGGAGTTTTTTGCCCCGCACTACGCCACCCTCGCCGGCCAGGAAGAGCCCGGCATTCGCAACCGCATTGCCGACATTGAAGACGAGCGCAAGCAAAAGGGCATTTCCAACGCCCGCCTGCGCGAGCTGGAGGATGAGCTGGCCCGTGAAAACGCGGCGCTTTCTGACTGTTTGCAGCGCAAGCTGTATTTCACCCGCTTGCAGCTGGCCTTTGAAAATGTGGAGCCGGATTACGACGTCATCATCTGTGACACGCCGCCCAGCCTTGGGTATCTGTCCAATGCCGCTTCGTTTGCCGCGGACCACCTTTTGGTGACCATCCACCCGCAATGGATCGACT
This sequence comes from Pseudovibrio exalbescens, assembly GCF_028737195.1. GTDB lineage: Bacteria > Pseudomonadota > Alphaproteobacteria > Rhizobiales > Stappiaceae > Pseudovibrio > Pseudovibrio zosterae. Next base: position 10,659 of record NZ_JAQZAJ010000008.1, read on the forward strand.
GCGAGTCCATGGCCCAGTATCTGGCCACCTCCATTGCCCATAACGAGTTTTTTGAGGAAACGGTTGCCAAGCAGCTGGGCCCGGAATATCTGGCGCCCAAGAGCCTGCAGTATCTCATCACCCGCCATGACAACACCAGCCGGCCGGAAACGGATGTGGTGACCATGCTGCGCAGTCAGCTGCAGAACGTGCTGACCAACACCATGTTGCGCAGCTCGGCCATTGCAGAGGCAGGCAACGTGCAGCAGACCCTTTATGAAGCCGACCGGACCAACTTTAACGGCAAGACCTATGACCGGGCGCTGGACTCGGTGAACAAGGTAAACGGCGAGATTGAAGACCTGCTCAAGGCCTATTGGGGACGCTCATGAACGACAAGCGCAAACAGAACAAGAGCAAGCTCAGCGCCATCATGACCGGCAACAACGCCGCCATGGCGCGCTCCGGCCCCGCCGTGGAGCCGGAAGACGTGCGCCCGAAGCCACGGGAGAAAAGCGCCGTTGGCCGGTTGGGGGCCGCGCTTCATTCCCTCACCGAGCAGCGCACGGAGCCGGTGGACCCGAGCCTTGTAATCAAGAACCTGGACGCCAAGCTGCTGCTGCCGTCGCTGGCGCTGGACCGCGCTTTTGAGCTGGTGGACGAGGAGCTGGACACCTTGGTGGAGAGCATTCGCCAGAACGGCCAGCAGGTGCCGGTGCTGGTGCGCCCTCACCCGGACCGCGCCGGGTACTATCAGATTGCCTATGGCCACCGCCGGGTGAAGGCCTGCCAGCAGTTGGACATTGCCGTGCGGGCCGTCGTGGAAGAGATGAGCGATGAGCAACTTGTTATCGCTCAAGGCAAGGAAAACGAAGAACGCAAAAACCTGACCTACATTCAGCAATGCTTCTTTGCCGCCGAGCTTTCCAAGACGTTTACCCGCGATGTGGTGGCCGCCGCCGTGGGCGCAGGCGACAAGACGCGGGTGTCTAAACTCACCAGCATCATCCGCCGGGTTCCGGTGGATCTTATTGAATCCATTGGCTCTGCGCCGGGCATTGGCCGGGTGAAGTGGGAAGCGCTCGCCAAGGCTTGTGAGGAGGAAAAACTCCCTGCCCGCTTGCGCAAGAGCGTGGCCAGCCTGAAGGCCTCCGGCAAGTGGGAGGCCATGGCGAGTGCCGATCGGTTCGCGTGGTTGCACGATCTGGCTCTCTCTACAGAGGTCACTGACGGGGAGTTATCCCCCTCCCCCAATGAGGAAGTAAACTCACGCCTGAAGGCTGGCTCTGGCAAGGCCGTGGTGTTGAAGGCAGCGGACGGCAAGCCGCTGGTGGAAGCGCGCGGCACGCGCACCTTCAAGATTGTTTGGCAGGATGAAGCCCGCGCGGCGGCGTTCTCCAGCTTCTTGAGTGGCAAGATGGAAGCGCTCTTGAAAGAGTTTGAGAAAGAACACACGAACGCCGGTAAGACCGAAAGGGACACGCCATGAGGTAGGCTGGAAAAAATTAGGCCCTGCAGACGGCAATCTGCAAGGCCTGAATTCAAGAGGCATTCAGAGCCGCAACTCCGAAGTACCCGACTAGCACTCTCACCGTACTTCGATGCGCCGACAAAATCAATCGCCTTCACGCGGAGGCGAATCGATTTATTGCGCCCTGCCCTCTGAACCGCTGGAAACATGTGGAGCACGTCATCAAACGTGCGTTTTAAACGCGTCTTCGAACGGGACGTGGGAGGGTTTTGCTATGCAAAATTCAACGGGTGTGGCTTCATTCCGCAAGCTGACCCCTGCCATGATGCGCGCACAGCAGTTGGCGCTGGCCAATGACATTGTTGAAACCAGCAAGGGCGAAGTGGCCATGGCTTTGAAGAAGGCCGCCCCTGCCCTGGGCATCGACGGCACTTGCTATCACATCCTGGACATTCTCATTGGCTTGACGGTGGCAGACGACTGGCGCCCGAACCGCAAGCCCATTGTGGCCATTTCCAATGAGAAGCTCGCTGAATATGTGTGCCGCTCCAAGCGCACCGTCATGCGCTGTCTCAAGCGGCTGGTTGAAGCGGGTGTGATGGCCTATCGCGACAGCCCAACAGGGCGGCGCTATGTTCACCGCGGCGAGTTTCACAAGGGCAAGCTGGGGGAGATTGAGCGCGGCTTCGGGTTTGACTTTTCACCGGCGCGCCAGCGTGTTGCCGAGTTGAAGGAGCTGGGCGAAGCGTTTGCGCGGCGCTTAAAGCAGGAAAAAGACGCCCGCCGTACGGTGAACCGGTTGCTGCGTTCCATTGAAGACATGGCCGTTCTGGCGGCAAACGAAGGCTTGGACTTTTCTGAGGTGTTGCACGCGGTCAATCAGGCCAAGGATGCGCCCATGCCCATTGTTCAAAAAGCAGACGTAATGCAGGGCCTCTATGAAATGGCACTGGGCGCGTTTGCAGCTCAAGAGGCTGAGTGTGATGCGAATGCCTGTTCTTCTTTTGAAGAAACGCCACCCGCGGGTGACATTTGCGACACCCCTTATAATAATACAAACCCTCAATCTCTTGAAAATATTAGTATGAAACGGAGATCGGCTCACGCCGATCAATCAAATCATGAAGATCCCGACAAAGCCGGGATCAAACGGGCTTTTGAAAAAGCGCCTAGCCGCAAGGTTTGGGCCAAGCCCTCTGAGCCTTCCCAGGAAGACAAGCTGCAAAACATTTCAGTTGGACTTCTCAAAACGGCGCTAACAGAACTTCAGGTGACGCTTGGGGTGGAGTTCAATCGCTGGCAGGATGTGACGGCTCACACCACGGAGATGGCGCTGCTCATTGGCTTGTCTCAAGCCGGACTGGCTGAAGCTGAAAAGCGGGCAGGGGGCTATGTGGCGGCCGCGGTGTTGGCAACCACCGCCGAAAAGGCGCTGCGCGATCCGGAGTTGATCTCCAGCCCAGGCGGGTACTTCCGCGCCTGTATTGACCGGGCGATGGATGGTGAGCTGGCCTTGCACAAATCTCTGTTTGGCCTGGCAAACGGCGCTTGAACGCGTGCATCAAAACCGGCGAGGGGTGCACGCGTGCACCATTCCGCAAAAAGACCATATAAAACAATGGGATAGGTTTTTTACCCCGCCGCAATCCGCCGTTCTGCGTTGAAATTGCACGCGTTCAGCGTTGGTTTGAACGAAACGCGGATGTTGAGCGTTCAAACGGGTAGGGAGGTGTGTCTGCGTTTCATGCCGGCATTTGGGTGCCGGATCTCCAATAGGTTGTAGCGCGTCTGGTCAGGCGCTATCATTGCGGGATAATCCTGTTATTTATCCAGCGAGCAGCCCATGCGATTTCTTATTCCCCTTGTTCTCGTTGTTGCTAGCCTTGTTGGTTCGGCACGAGCAGAACCTTTTGTTGAGACCTATCTTCGAGCTCAAGCAGGGGATGTGGAGGCTGCGTTCCGTCTGGCGCAATACTTCGAACAACAGAAGGAACAGGTTCATCACGAAGCGGATGCCTTGCATTGGTACAAAATGGCCGCCAGGCAAGGACAGGTTGAAGCCCAGGTTTTGCTCGCTAAAAAGTATGCTGAAGGCGAGGGGGTCGTTAAGAGCTCTGTCCGCACGTTCAGGTGGTATCGAATGGCGGCAGAACAAGGTCACGTTGGGGCTCAATACGCGCTCGGTGAGATGTACTATCTAGGCAAGGGCGTTCGCCAGAATTTTCCACGCGCGGCAAAATGGATGCGGGCTGCGGCTTTGCAAGGGGATTTGGAGGCGCAAGTGATGACGGCGTTTTTTTATGCCAGGGGCAGGGGCGTTTTACAGGATAGCGAAAAATCGTTTCAGCTTTATCGCCTTGCAGCATGGAGGGGGCACCATGAGGCGCAGGTCCGCCTCATGAATTTGCTGCTGGATGGGAACGGCGTAGAGAAAGATGAGCGTGCAGCATTCCGATGGGCCCTAAAAATTGCGCGAAGGGGGTCTGACGAAGGCCAGTATCAAGTCGGTGCCGGCTATCTGTTCGGCAGGGGTGGGGTGGCACGCGACCCTCAAAAAGCAATGGAATGGTTCATGAAGGCCGCGGAACAGGGAAACTATAAAGCGAAGCACAACATCGGCGTGATGTACGAGCATGGCGATGGCGTCAAACAAAATTTGCAAATGGCCTGCATGTGGTACACCATCGCCGCTTTTTGGGGCTCGCACAGATCCGACCACCATCTTCGAAAATTGAGACAGGTTCTGACCGAAGAACAATATGTAGAGGCCAGGCGTTGGGCCTTTCAATACATGGAAGCAAAGGGGGAAGCTGCGCGTTGATGATCCAACCCGATGTGAGATCCGTGAAGACCACGGTGCATGGTCCATTGAACAAACCGTTCCGCAAAGAGTTAGAGCCAGCCTTCAAGTTTCAATAGGGCAAGAAAAAGCAGGTACTGAAGCCTCAGTCCAAGTGTGCTGCCCGAGAGCAAAGAGTTTCGCGCCAAGTTGGCTCTGGAATGATATACGGGCCCATGACAGGGGGAAGAATGGTAGAGATACCGAAACACGCCTTCGAATATGAAACTGTTCGCCGTCTTGGTGACATGCTGAGAACCACAAAAGAAGACTACGAGACCACCGAGTCCTATGCGCTTTTCGCCACTATCGTATGCTGGGTGATGCAACGAGCACGTACGCGGGACGACGAGAATGGCCCCAATAATGTGCAGGCGCGTGAAGTTGGGATTGCCTTGCAGGGAGTTCGGATCAGTGATGAACCATGGGAAGTAAAGCGCTTTCCAGAAATGTCGGCATTTGATTTTTTCGTTGAGGTCCGCAATGCCGTCGCCCACGGTGATGCACGCAATATCACGCCGTTGAATGAGGGGAACGTTTTAACTGGTCAGAGCATTCGAATTAAAGGAGAGTCGCTACTACTAAGGCGCGCCGACATGCAGCGGCTTGGAGGCGAACTTGCAAAGCTGTTTTGCGACACGATGGCTCAATATGAGGAAGAAGGCGACCTGAGAGCACGTGCTGCAAAGATTGAGCGTGAGGAACCTGGTTGAGCGACGTTTCCCAACTGTAAGTTTGTTCCTGCATCCAATCTCGCGAGACGGTGCATCGGCACAACCGCCCTAAGATCCTAGGGGTTCAAGCCTTATCGAGGCTCTGCTCTATTCTCGTTTGATGAACGAGGTAGACCGCCCTGATGTTGCTGAGGGCCGGGCCAACACCCTGACCATGAGGGGTGGAGTAGGGCAAGGCCAGTCGTACGCTAGCCGCGTTGCAGAAATCGCCGTTGATTGTACTCATGCAATTGTGCGAGGATCGGGATCTATTTCATCCACTCTTCATTTTCGGGCAGAACCATCACATTGGGCTCGCACAACTAATTGACATTTTGAGCATCTTGGGCACATAGGATCCAACAGACCCGCCACGCCTCTCAACGAGGCGCAACAGGTGGGTTTTTTATTGTCTACAATACCCTATCAAAAACCAGCTCTTGATATCGATGCGCAGCTCAACCTGTTGGAGCAGCGCGGCATGATCCTAGAGGACCGTGCCCGGGCGGAGCACTATCTGCGCTTCATTGGCTATTATCGGCTTTCGGGTTATTGGTTTCCCTTCCAGTATCGCGATGATGGTCCAGATCATGACAATTTCCGCCCAGGAACAGAATTTGAGAGGGTTCTCGACCGCTATGTGTTCGATCGCCGTCTACGCCTGCTCATCATGGATGCTGCCGTTGCGACGAGGTTTTCCGGCACGCCCAACCACAGGACGCATCAACAGCACCAGCGACTGCCACTTCATCACCTTTAGCCAATAACAATGTCGCACCCAGTGTCTCGCACCCGGCCAAGGTTGCAGCAATCTTTGATTGCGCCTCGGCAACACGGGCGTCGAAGATCTTCTGTGCCTCCCCGCCAGACCGACCGATCCCACGATCCGGTCATGGGTTTCGACAACGGTGTCAGCGATGGCGACCGACCACTCCACAACACAGATCGCAAGAATGGCCAAACGGCGATCACTCGTGATGTCTCGCAGCCCATCTGTGAAGTACCTTTCGCCCTCGCGACTAAATTGTGTGACCCGGTGTGCAGGAACATCGTCCAGGATTGCGGGAGATAGTGCAATCCGTTGCAGAAATTCCAACCGGTCGAGTTGGCGGTTGATGTCGGCAGAGTTCTTACCCACCTCGAATTGCCGCAACCAGATGAACCGGCTGCCCCGGGCACTGGCCAATGAGGTCAGTCAGGATCCGGGCGGCGATGCGCTGGCCATTGCTCTGAAGGCGCTCAATATCAGCGAAGCCGTGGCCGGAAACATCTTTGTCCGCCGGCTCGGAAGCCGCATGGGACTGGAGCAAATCCGCGGCTTGATGCGCCTGCACGCCCGCCTCAGCTTGTCGGCCGCGCAAATGCTGGTGAGAAGCTGGAGCCAGGCCGCACCGGCCAGCACACAGCCCGCGCATCATGAAGCGCTCACCACCGAGACCGACGGCAACGCCCGGCTGCGCGGCACGTCCGATCCGAACCGCACCCAAACAACAGCGCCCCGGCCGCAAACCGGTACGGGCCTCACCGTCCAGCGGCAGACCGAAACCGGCAAGCGCAGCGCTTGAGGCTGTGTAGCGAGCGCCGCTCCATCTGTTTCGTTTTGGGCGGTTTCCCATTAGCCTCCAGCGGGTCGTCAAACAGGAAACACGGTCATGAAGCCTCTGTCGGATGAAAACCGGAGCTTGTGGATCATCTGCTCCATGGGGACTTTGTCCGGCCTGGTCTTGCTCGACGAAACCGTGCTCGGTGTCGCGATCCCGTCCATTCAGACGGCCCTCGGTCTGTCTCATGGCACGACGCACTGGATCGTGAATGCCTATTTCCTCACCTTGACCTGCCTGGCCGCGCTGGGTGGAAAGTGTGTCGACCTGTTTGGCTTGCGGCCCGTCCTGATTGCTGGCGGAACTGTTTTTGCCCTTGCAAGCCTTTTAGCGGGATTGGCCGAGAGCGGACCCATGCTGATCGCCATGCGGGCGCTTCAAGGGGGCGGGGCGGCCCTGTTGTTTGCTTTGTCACAGGCCGGCGCCAACATGGCGTTCCCGCCGGAAAAGCGTGGTCTGGGCATCGGAATTTATGCCGCCATTGCAACAACATCCCTTGCCATCGGTCCACTCATCGGCGGCGTTATCACACATTACGTCTCATGGAACTGGGTCTTCTGGCTGAACATTCCCATTGTCGCACTTGCCGGGGCGATTGCCTACAGTGTCTGGAAAGAACCGGACCACCCGCCAGAAAAAACAGGTCTTGACTGGGTAGGCGGACTCTTGATGCTCATCGGCTTGTGCGGGCTCGTGTTTGCACTGATGGAGGGCTCCAGCCTCGGGTGGCTGAACATCATCGTGCTTGCGAGTGCTGCCGCTGGCCTCCTAGGCTTGTTCTTGTTCGACCGATTTGAACTGCGCCAGCGCAACCCCCTGATTGACGTCCACCTGTTTCGGGTGCCCGCGTTCACATCGGCCTGCTTCGTTTTCATGTGCTGCCAATACGTCATGATCGTGATGGCGGTCTTTTTGCCGATCTTCCTGCAATCCGAAATGGGCTACACGGCAGCCCAGGCCGGCTTGGCGGTGGTCCTCGCCGTGGTACCAATCCCCCTCATCTCTGCCCAAGTCGGACGGCTTGCCGACAAGATCGGCTCGAGGCCGATCGTGATAACCGGAACCGTTCTGGGAGCGCTGGCCACTGTCTGCCTGGCTGTCCTGATGCCGCTGAAGTCCTATTGGCTGTTTGCGGGCGCGCTGGTCCCCTGGGGCATTGCGATGGTGTGCATCGCCGGACCTTCGCGCCGGATCGCGGTCAACTCTGCACCGGCCAACGAGCAGGGCCAGCTGAGCGGAACGGTTGTTACCATCAGGTTGCTCGGGTCGACCATCGGCGTGGCCGCCTCAAGTGCGATGCTGACAGCCGGTTTCAGCATCCCCTTCGTGTTTGGCGTATGTGCCGCGCTGCTGGTGGCGGCATTTGCCACCGCCATGTTCTTACTGTCCGAGGCTCCGGCGCAGCCTAGGGAGCCCGGCGCGGCCTAGGCTGCCAGGTGCAGGTTTGGCCTCACTGCTTGGCAGAGACCGTTGCGACGGCCGCCTCTATATCGGAAATGAGATTGGCGGCCCGCAAACGCAGCATGTCGAGCTGTTGAACGGTTTCACGTGCACCGACTTCGCCGTACCAGAAGAAATGGTTTCCCGGAACACGCGCATTCAATGCCCCGGAAGTCGCATAATTCATCCGGTCCATCAGGCTTTGCCAGTTCGCCGGATCAATATCCTCCGACTTTGACAGGACCGGCAGCACAATGTTCCGGTAAAGATGCTGGATCTGGTAAATGCCCCAGTTTCCGCGATCAGTGAGCGCGTGATCGTTGTCCAGAACCTTGTTTCCCGAGATTGTCACCACGAACGGAAAATCAGTCACTTTCAACCCGCCGGTGTCGGCCAAGGACCAATCCAGATCTTCGACAAACTCGCCATTCTCATAGCGCGATGCCATCATGATCGCATTCATCGCCACTGGAATGTCGCCCAGCACCTGGCTCTCGAACGTGTCCCAGGGCATGATCGTATGGCCGTTCATCGCGTCCTGCGCCAGAACATATTTCTTGAACAGGTCGTAGAATTGCGGTGCGGCAGACAGCCCATTTTCCGCCTTGGATATTGCGCCGGGCGCGGCCAGAAGCAACGGGATCGGCGGGGTCGAGGCGATGGACACATAAAGGCTCATGTCGAGGCCGGCCGCCTGAGACGCCTCATAGACTGATTGTGCAATTTGTCCGCCGGCACTCCAGCCGAGCACAATGATCTCGCCTGAAAGATCATTCTCATCGGAATAATGCTTGGCGACTGCGGCAACCTGCTTGCCCCAATCACGGATCGAAAACGCCGGATAGACGTTGGAATAGACCTTGTTGCCCGTCGGATAGGACGCGCCGAGGAACGAATAGCCCTCTTGAGCAAGCCAGTAGGCCAAAAAATCCCGCTCATTTCCGCCCGGATAGCCATAGGCGACGCGTGCCAGATGAAATCCGCCTGGCACAAAAACGACCAGAGGTTTGTCCGGATCGCCTTTCTTGAAATAAGACAGTGTCTCAATGCCGTTGGTGGTCAGCATTTCCTCGCCCGGGTATAGGCCCTGAGCATCCGGAAGCTTCTCCACTGTCCAGGCGCCAGTTGCATGGCCAGGCGAAGAAAACGCCAGAACACCAACAACAATAAACAGAAACAAAGTGCTCTTGATTCCCTGCATGCCGTGCTCCTTGCCGGTGGCAGACCGCGCAAATGCATCCTCTGAAAGGTGCAGTTCGTTCAGGCCCGACATTCTCCAAGTGGCCTGCGGTCTGACGTGAAGATCGCCGGATTTTGCCAGCTGATCAAGCGTTTTCCGCCTCCAAGGAGACGCTGAGAGAACTGTTCGGGCGGATTTCCATGTGACGAAAGAAGCAGCCGCAGCGCTGATTGTAGGCGGAGTGACCTTGCCTGATTTATAGGGCGGTCAGGCTGGATCGAGCCCCTTGAACCCAAGCGGGAGAGGAGCATGTGCCCTGCGCCGTTCGTGGCTTGAGCGACTCAGTTGTATCGGGTTTGCCCCTTCAAGGGGCGGGCCGCACCTTCATTATGACTGTTTCTGCGGGAGATGAGGGGCGGTTTTTTAAACAAAGCAACCTGTTCTCCATGCACCGAAACCTTGTTTCGTAGAAATGCTGAAAACAACAAAAATACCGCGCCGAAACCGATTTTGTTGACTTCCAAAACCGATTTTGTAGTCTTTTATTGGGAGATCCGAACAGCATGAAGCGGAAAAAGCTGCAGCGTTTGGAGGTAGACGGGGAGAAGGCGGGTGAAAGCCGAGACACGAGCAGTGACCATTGCCGATGTTGCGCGCCATGTGGGCGTAGCCAAGGGCACGGTGTCCCGCGTTCTGAACAACTACAGCGATATTTCCGAGGCCACCCGGCAACAGGTGCTCAAGGCCATTGAGGAGCTTGGTTATCGTCCCAGTTCGCTCGCCCGAAACCTGAAACGGGGCCGTGTTGATACGGTCGGCATGGTGCTGCCGATCGCCGGAGCAAATGCCACCAATCCGTTCCTCTCCGAATTTCTGAACGGTATTTCCTACGCCTTCAGCAAACTGGACAAGGACCTTCTGGTGTCTACTGCCGCAACGGCCGAGGATGCCCTGGCGGCCTATGGCCGTATGCTTGCGGCACGCAAGGTGGACGGCATCATCATCACTCGGACGCTCTATGAGGACCCGCGGGTGGATTATCTGCTGGAGCGCGGCGTGCCATTTGTCACCCACGGTCGGGACAGCAGGTGTAGCGAACACGCCTGGTTTGATGTCGACAATGAGGGCGCGATGCATCAGGCCGTTGCCCATGCCTTCGAGTTGGGCCATCGGCGTATCGGTTTCATTGGGGGCTCATTGAAGTGGAACTTTGCGCGCCAGCGCGATGAAGGCTACCGCGCTGGTCTTGAAGACTGCGGCTTGGTTTTTGATCCGGAGCTGACTTGCACCAGCGAACTGAGTGAACAGGGCGGTGAAGAAGCTGCCAAGGCGCTGTTGATGCAGGAAGCTCCGCCAACAGCGCTGTTATGCATGACCGATGAACTTGGCATTGGCGCCATCAACTGCGCTCGAAAGCTGGGCCTTGAGGTGGGTGTCGATCTGACAGTCATTGGGTATGACGCCTTGCCGGTGGGTGCTCATCTGGACACCCCGCTTACCACTTTTGCCCAGCATATGGAGGATGCGGGCAAAAACATTGCGCGGAGCCTCGACGCCATTTTGCGCGGCGATGATCCGCAAAACCATCAAAGGCTGGTCCCGGCCGCAATGGTTCGGCGTAACTCGGACGGGCCACCCCGTCTGAGCTCGCAAGACCTTGCGGGGAAGATCAGAAAAGCAATTTAGATCCTGTAACGTAAAGGGAGGAAGTTATGTTCAGGAAACAGAAGCTATTAATGGGAACACTTGCCGGTTTCATGGCAATGGGCATGAGCTCGGTGCAGGCGGAGGACCTGCGGTTCTGGACCACGGAAGAACAGCCGGAGCGCCTGGCAAAACAGGCGCAGATTGCCGCTGATTTTGAGAAGGCAACTGGCATTTCCGTCGAGATCATTCCGGTGACCGAAAAGGATCTGGGCACCCGTGCAACCGCGGCCTACGCCGCTGGCGACCTGCCGGACGTGATCTACCACCCGCTGCAATATGTTCTGCCGTGGTCGGAAGCTGGTATTCTGGACATTGAAGCCGCATCAGAAGTGATTGACATGCTCGGCGCTTCGACATTCGCGCCCGGCGCCCTGCAAATGGCCTCCTCTGAGGGTATTTACGCCGCTGTGCCCGTGGATGGGTGGACGCAGATGATCGTTTATCGCAAGGACCTGTTTGATGCAGCCGGCCTTGAAGCGCCCACCACCTACAAAGCCATTCTGGCAGCGATCGAAAAACTGCACAATCCGCCGGAGCAGTTCGGCTTTGTCGCTGCAACCAAGATCGACGAGAACTTCATGAGCCAGGTGTTGGAGCACGTGCTGCTAGCCAATGGCGCAACGCCGGTTGGTGAAGAAGGGTTCACCGGCTTTGACGAGAAGAAGCTGACTGAGGCACTGGAGTTTTACAAGGCCATCGCCAAGGCGTCTCCTCCGGGCGATCTGTACTGGAAGCAATCGCGCGAACTTTACTTCGCAGGCAAGGCAGCCATGATCATCTGGTCGCCCTTTATTCTTGATGAACTGGCCGGCCTGCGCGACAGCGCCCCGCCCACCATCAATGACGACCCGACATCTGGCGAACTGGCGTCCAAAACAGATGTCGTGACCACATTCTCCGGCCCGTCCAACCCGGCTGGTGCCGCGTGGGCGGACATTCGCTACTTCGGCATCACCAACGATGCAGACACGCAAGCAGCTCAGGAATTCGTGGAGTATTCCATGAATGAAGGCTACATGACCACGCTGTCCATCGCACCGGAGGGCAAGTTCCCCATTCGCCGGGGCACCCCGGAAAACCCGAAGGAGTTCGTGGAAGGTTGGGCCACGTTGCCCGTGGGAGTTGACCGCAAGGCGCCTCTCGCAGAGCTGTATCCAGAAGAAACCGTTGCCGCGATCACTACCGGTCTCGACACGGCGAGCCGTTGGGGAGTGGACGTCGGCCAGCTGGCCCTTGCCTCCAAGATTGTCAACTCGCAGGTGATCAACCGGTATACCCGCCAGTTCATCGATGACGAAATCGACGTGGCAACCGCTGTTGCGAAAATCAACGAAGAACTTGCCAAGGTCGACTGATGAAGCGGCCCGGATGCGCCCTTGAGTGGGCGCATCGCCCGCCAGTCAGCGACAACTCAGGAGAACGAAGGTTATGAGCGTGAGCGCAGAACCGTCGGGCAATGGAGCAGCCATGTCTGCTCCCAACTCTGCAGCCCCTCCCCAGACTACCGGCCCCATGCAGAAGCGCGAGGCGCGGCTTGCCTTTTCTATGCTGGCGCCCACGTTCCTGATCATTTTCTTGATTGTTCTGGGGCCGTTGCTGGCCAACTTCTGGATCAGTGTAAAGCCTGTTGAACTGGGCGACCTGCGCGCACCAACGCTGCTGGTCAATGAGCGCGTGCGCGGCAAGCCGCAAGCCGCCGGCGATCCCGTTACCCTGCAATATCGTTTGCGTAATTCGTCACAGGACTATTCCATTTTCGAGGTGTCATTTACCGACACATTGCCCTCTGATTTCAAGCCCACCGCCTGGCCTGAGGCCTGCTCGGTAGATGGCACGCGCTTGAGCTGCACACTGGGCGATATTCCCGGCAAATGGCGCGAACGGCTGGATATTGAGGGCGTGGCTGGTGCCGCCTTTGCCGAGTACCGCAGCCAGATCAAGGACACAGAACTTGTTTACACAGGGGAAGCGGACAATGTGCTGACTAACCTCGATTTCACGTTGGACAACTTCAGGCGCATTTTTGATGCTGACGAGTTCTGGAGCGTGTTGCGGGTTTCGTTCTACTACACCGTGTTTGGCACGGCCGGGGCGCTGGTGCTTGGCCTGTTTGCCGCACAGTTGCTCAACACGTCCTTCAAGGGTCGCGGGTTCTTGCGCGGGCTATTCCTGTTTCCCTATGTGTCGCCGGTGATCGCCGTGGCGTTTACCTGGTTGGTGCTGCTTGATCCGTTCTCCGGCACCGTCAATGCCCTTTTGACCAAGATGGGCGTGGTTTCTGAGCCGATCAACTTTTTCGGTCAGCGCGCCATCGAGTTTTCGCTCTTCGGCCTGCCGCTGGAGTTTCCGCTGGCGCTGTCCACGGTGATCGCGTTTGAAGCGTGGCGCTATTTCCCGCTGTCATTCCTGTTCATTCTGGCGCGGATGCAGTCCATCTCCTCGGATATGTACGAGGCCGCCGAAATGGACGGGGCCACGCCGCTTCAGCAGTTCCGGTGGATTTCGCTGCCCCAGCTTTTGGGCATCCTCTCGGTGCTGTTCCTGCTGCGTTTCATTTGGACCTTCAACAAGTTCGACGACATCTTTCTGCTGACCGGCGGCAATGCCGGAACCCGCACACTGACCGTGGATGTGTATGAGCAGGGCTTTGCCCTATCCAATCTGGGTGCTGGGGCGGCGGTGGCCGTAGTGGTGTTTGTTGTCCTTGTCACCTTTGCAACGCTTTTCATCAAGTTTTCGGCCAAGGAGGAAGGACTATGAGGCTGCTGAACGGCTTTACGCTTTCCGCTATTGCAGGGGCCATCTGGGGTGCCATCGCCATGTTGGTCATTGGCGTTACGCTCACTTTGATTACCGGTAATGTGGCCAGTCCTCAGGTCAGCATGGCCGCCATTGTGGGGGGCTTGACCGGGCTGGTTGCCTACTGGTTCCAAACCCCAAACCTGTCTCTTGGCCAAAGGGCGGCCGCGCCGCTGGTGTGTTTGTTCACTTTGATCCTGTTGACCTTCGCTCATCCCTTCACGCTGTCGCTGGAGGTTTCGACCCTATGGCAGCTTGGCGGCATTGCCGCGTTTGTGGTGGCGGTGGTCTGGAGCTGCCGGGCCACCACCTATGGCCTGCCAAGGGGTGAGTTGACCCGCTACGAACGCGAAATGCTGTATCTGCGAGTGGCCAAAGGCATCGGCTTTGTGGTGTTCACCATTATGGTGGCCCTGCCGTTTTACGTGATGGTGATGACCAGCTTGAAGAGCCAGCAATCGTTGCTCGCCAACCCGCTGGATCTTTCCATCGATTTTGCCGGCGGTTTTTATGGGCTGTTTCGCTCCTACATCGAGCTGTTTACTCTGTTCAATTTTGGTGACTACCTTTTGACCTCCGCCATCGTGTCTGTGGCGACGGTATGCCTGACGCTACTGTTTTCCGTGCCAGGAGCCTATGCGGTATCGCGGCTGAAGTTTCCGGGGCGCGACTGGTTTTCCCGCTCTGTACTGTTGATTTACATGGTGCCCGCCATCGTGTTGGTGATCCCGCTGTATGCCGTGTTCTCTCAGCTCGGCCTGCGCAATTCTCTAGTGGGGCTGTTGATCGTCTATCCGGCGACAACCATTCCGGTAGCGCTTTACATGCTGCAGGGCTACTTCAAGGGTCTTCCCGCCGAGCTTGAGGAAGCGGGGCTGATGGATGGGCTGTCCCGAATTGGCGTGATCTTGAAGATTACGCTGCCGCTGTCCTTGCCCGCGCTGGCGTCGGTCTCACTGTACGTGTTCATGATCGCTTGGAACGAGTTTTTGTTCGCCTTCATGTTTCTGGACGACCCGGAGATCTTCACCCTGTCGCGCGGGGTTGTGGCCCTGAACTCCTCCGAGGTTCCCCGTCAACACCTGATGGCAGGCGCGGTGATCGCCACATTGCCGGTTCTGGTCATCTTTCTCTGGTTCGAACGCTTCTTGGTTCAAGGGCTTACGGCGGGCAGCGTGAAAGGCTGAGACCGTTGGGGCCCACATGTAATATGGAGATACAGTATGTCTGCTGATCTGGACAAAATCGCCATCGACATCCTGCAGGCCAACGATCTGGGTGGCTACACCATTCCAACCAAGGGGCTTTATCCCTATCAGTGGAACTGGGACAGTGCCTTTGTGGCGCAAGGGTTTGCCACCTTTGACGTCAACCGGGGCTGGGAGGAGATCGAAACACTGCTGCAAGGCCAGTGGGATGACGGCATGGTGCCACACATTCTGTTTCGCAAGGACGACCCGACCTACTTCCCTGGACCAAGCGTTTGGGGTACGCAGAACCGGGCACTGCCGTCTTCCGGGCATTCGCAGCCGCCTGTGGCCGCCAGCACGGTGCGTCTCCTTTTCGAAAAGGATCAATCCGCCACTTCCGTGGAGCGCCTGCGCGTCGTGTTTCCCAAGCTGCTTGCGTGGCACCGCTGGTATCACACCGCGCGTGATTTTGATGGCCGGGGCGTGATCGCCGTGATGCACCCTTGGGAGTCCGGCCGAGACAACCTGCCGGACTGGGATGGCCCGGCGGCCCGCGTGGACACCAGCGGTGTTGGCGACTACGTGCGCAAGGATACCTCGTTCGTTAATGCGGACATGCGGCCGCGCAAGACGGACTATGACCGCTATCTGGCGATCCTTCAGTTTGGCCGGGAGTGCAACTGGGATGCGGAAAAGATTGCGCGCGATGCGCCGTTTTATGTGGCTGATCCAGGTGTGACATTCATTCAGTTGCGTGCGGATCGGGACCTTCTGGCGCTCGCCCACGCACTGGGGGAAACCGCGGCACTGCCTGAAATTGAAGAGTGGATTGCCCGCGCGGAACAGGGCATTGAGTTGCTCTGGAACCCTGATCTGGGTGCCTTTACCACGCTGGATCTGCGCAGCGGGGTTCACGGTGAAGGTGTTTCCAGCGCCTCCTTCCTGGCTCCTTATGCCGGCATTTGCAAGGCCAGATACCTGGAGCCTACGCTGGCGCACTTTGATCGCATGATGTCCAAGGTAACCTACGGCGTACCAAGCTACGATCCGGACCATCCGGCCTTTGAAAGTATGCGGTATTGGCGCGGACCGGTCTGGGGCATCTTGAACTACATGATCGCCACCGGCTTTGCCGAGATTGACGAGACCGAGCGGGCAGAGCGCATTCGCAAGGACACGGTTGCCCTGATCGAAAAAAGCGGTTTTGCCGAATACTTCGACCCGATTTCCGGGCAAGGGGCGGGTGGGAACTCCTTTTCCTGGACTTCTGCCATCTGGCTGAACTGGGCGTCTCCCAGCCGCCACCAACAAGCCGCGTAAGGAGGACGCACCATGGGTACCATCCGCCTCAACAACGTGGAGAAATGGTTTGGCGATCTTCAGGTGATCAAGGGGGTTGATCTGGAGATCGAGGACGGCGAACTGGTGATTTTTGTTGGGCCGTCTGGCTGTGGCAAGTCCACCTTGCTGCGCCTGATTGCCGGTCTGGAGGAAACCAGTCGAGGCTCCATCTTCATAGACGGCAAGGACGTGACGCCGCTGCCTCCCTCGGGCCGCGGGCTGGCTATGGTGTTTCAAAGCTATGCGCTTTACCCGCACATGACGGTGCGCGAGAACATGGGGTTCCCGCTGAAGACGGCCGGCGTGCCAAAGGCCGAAATCGACAACAAGGTCAATGATGCGGCGGCCATTCTGAAACTGGAAGAGCATCTCGACCGACGACCCAAGGCGCTGTCCGGCGGCCAGCGTCAGCGGGTGGCCATTGGTCGATCCATCGTTCGAGAACCCAGCGCGTTTCTCTTTGATGAGCCGCTGTCCAATCTGGACGCCGCGTTGCGCGTAGAGATGCGTTTTGAAATCGCCAAACTGCACGAGCAACTGGATGCCACCATGATCTATGTGACACATGATCAGGTGGAGGCCATGACGCTTGCCGACAAGATTGTGGTGTTGCAGGCGGGCCGCATCGAGCAGGTGGGGTCCTCTCGGGAGCTTTATGAACGCCCGCAAAACCTGTTTGTTGCCCAGTTCATTGGATCGCCGAAAATGAACGTGATGCCGGTTGGCTACGAGGACGGCACGTTCGTACTGCCGGGACAGGGGCGTGGGGCGTACCCGGTTGATCTAGCCAAGGGAACGCCGGTGAAGCTTGGCATTCGGCCCGAGCATATTGACGTGTGTGCGGTCGGTGAGGGACACGTGACGGGCACAATCGACGTGGTGGAGTATCTGGGCGCGGACCAGTTTCTTTACGTGGATGCGGGGGAGCTTGGCACATTGTTGGTGCGTCTGTCCGGTCTCAAGGTCGCCAAGGTGGGCGAGCGCATTGGACTGCGGTTCGATGAAAACCTGCTGCACTTTTTCGACGCCAATGGCAGCGCTTTGCGCAACGATCGCTTGAAGGTTGCAGAGCCTGCTTGAGCCAGACCATGACCGACAATCAAGGCCTCCGGTAGCCCTAAAAAAGGTGGAAGGGGCCTTGTTCGTCTGTATGCCGCATCTGCTCCTCTCGATAAACGGCTAGAGACAGATAGATCAACGCTGAGCGAGCCAGTTTGAGAACGCGTAGGGTCTTAACCTCGAATTCATTTTGCGAGATGTGATAGCCGGGACAGCCTTCTAAGCGATCTTGTCGAACAGCCAATATTCCATTCGGTAGGCAAGTCGGACCTTCTCAACAGCCAGGGCATAGGACGGATAGTCTAGTGTGTTGTAGAGCGCGACATCCTTGTCGGAAAAATGCGCGGTGTCGAATCCCGAACCCAATTCCAGCTTTGCTTTTTGCCGTTTTCACGAAGTTTGTTTGCCCAGGCATTAGAACGGAAATAATGGAGCAATACCGTCTGCTTCGGTGTCAGGTCGCGCTTTTCAATTGCGCCAATCTAATTAAAGTTGGCGACTGCAATTAGATGACGGAAAATACTCAAATATTCCAATTTTGATTGCAATGCGATTTCAAATCCAAATACTGCCCGAAATAAGGTCTTCTTGAGTTTTAGGTTCACCCCATTAATGGGAGCGGGCTGTCGTGAACCGAGCCTGTAGTCTCGGCCATACGGCGTCCATCCCCGGCGCGTTAGGGGCATGGTGGCGATAGGCGTCGGCCTTATGCCGAGTGTGTGATACACGCAAATGGGACCTATGGTTTTCAGCTTAAACCGTCCGATCCCGCTTGGACTTGGTAGGTCCTTGGTGCAGGGCAGGGCAGGCGAGTGTTCTTTTTGGGCGGCTTTCGGGCCCACGACCGGCAGCTCGGCTTCGCCGTCGCACCGCGCAAAAAGGCCGGGTTGGACGCACCGGATTATCTCCTGTCACACATCCCCCCCCTTTACTGGGCATATGTCATTCTCACTGGCGAATACAGGTGGCGGCAGAGGGCCACGGAAAACCCATGAAGTTTCACGTGTCAAAAGAGCCCATTGCCATCGTAGAACTAGCATTGCTGCACTTGCAAGTTCACTATATGTTCTCATGATTACAGCTCGAGATAAAAAGTAGAAATCACGATGAGACAAACATTGAGAGACAAAGCCGTTGCCGTCTGCAACGAAAAGATTGCCAAAAAGGGCGAAGCGGTCGGCCTTTCATTCTACGCATTTTTTGCCAATCGGAATGATGATCCGGACCTTCTCATGGAAGCGGCGGAATGGTGGATAAAAACGCATGAGCTTGATCACTTCGAAAAAGCCGTGAAAATCCGAGATATGATCAGCTCTGGCGTTTGAGCAAGGGCACTTCTGCACTCAGCCGGTGTCAAGCCCAATTGACGTTTCTTCATGGCAACATTAACGAGCTTAATGTTATGTTGAGATAACATTAAAAGACGTGAGCGTGGGCGTGGAGGCGTCGTTCTCAGCGACAAGCATTGAAAATAATGGTTTCTCAGTGTAACATTATAGGGCTTTGTGTTGCGTGGAGGTGTCATTATGGCTGTTGCGATCAAAATGCCCAGGGCGGCGCGTAAGGAGCTTGTGACACTCGGGGAAAACATCCGCATTGCCCGACTGCGTCGCAAACTGACCGCCGAGATTGTTGCGCAGCGCGCAGGGACAACGCGGCAGACCATCGCCAAGATCGAAAGCGGGAACCCCGCCGTTAAGATCGGCACTTACGTGGCCGTTCTGCAGGCGCTTGGCCTTTTGAAAGGCTGGGGGGATCTCGATGACCCGGTTGGCAAGCAGATGGCCCTGGATGACCTTCCGCAGCGTGCGAGGCTGAAAAATGGTTGAAGTCTGGATCGACTGGAAGGGGCTGAAACGGGTTGGCACGCTTCACCGCACAGCGGGGCGCGGCCGAGAGCGGGTGTCCTTTACCTATCATGAGGATTGGCTTGCCGACGAAAATGCCTTTGGACTTTCGCCCGGCATGCCTCTGGGTAAAGGCCAGTTCGTGCCTGAGGCGGGGCAGGACATGCTTGCACCGCTTGGGGATTCCGCCCCTGATACCTGGGGCAGAACGGTGATGCGGCGTTTTGAGGGGCGCATGGCAGAGGCCGAGGGGCGACGCCCGACAACGCTGCAAGAAACAGACTACCTGCTTGGCGTGAATGACGAGACCCGGCTGGGGGCGCTGCGCTTCAAGGTTGATGGCGCGTTTCAAGCGCCCGAGGGCATCGGTGTGCCTGCGCTCGTGAGCCTGGGGGATTTGCTGGATGCCTCGCAACGGGTTCTGCGCGGGGACGAGACGGCTGAGGATCTTCAAATGCTGTTTGCGCCGGGAAGTTCTCTGGGCGGCGCTCGGCCGAAGGCCAGCATCTTAGACCAACACGGCCGCCTTTCTGTTGCGAAGTTCCCGAAAGAGACCGACACCTATTGTGTGGAACGGTGGGAAGCCATTGCATTGGAGCTGGCAAGGCGCGCAGGCATTGCGGTTTCGGATCACACGCTTGAGATGGCGGGCGACAAGCCGGTTTTCTTGTCCCATCGGTTTGACCGGACCGACGACGGCCGGATCCCGTTCCTCTCAGCCATGGCGATGCTGGGCGGCAAGGATGGTGAAAGCTACAGCTATTTGGACCTGGCGGACATCATCACCTCAGAAAGCGTCACGCCCGACCAAGACCGAGAGGAACTCTACCGGCGGGTCGCCTTTTCCATTCTCGTGACGAACCTTGATGACCACATGCGCAATCACGGATTTCTGCGGGGGCAGGGCGGCTGGCACCTCTCACCGGCCTATGACATCAACCCGGTGCCGAACCAACCGCGTGTGCTCAAAAGCTATGTGGACGATGACAATCCGGATGCCAGCATCACCCTGCACCGCGCGCAACATGCAGCCTATCTTCTGGAACGCGGGGAGGCTGATCGCATCATTGCAGAGGTGGCTGAGGCGACTAAGGCTTGGCGCGATGTTGCCCGTGCCTTGGGCGCGCCAGAAAGGGAGATCCGGGAGATGGTGACCGCCTTCGAGCACGAGGAAGCGGATCTGGCGCGCGCGTGATCTGGGGCAGTCCACGCGTTGGTTTAGAGGCGTTACGCACGAACGCACCGACAGGGAGGGCCAGGTGGCGCGCAAAGCGACTTCGCTGGATTTGAACTTCGCCTGGCCGGAATTATCAGCGCCGTGGACCTTAAAACCTGCTTCGCCAAACCTGTTCCGGGGATGGTGACCGCCATCAGAACCTCTCTTCACGGCTTTTTACGGCATGCGAGATCAAATCAGGCAAATCGTCGATCATCTGGTCTTGTTGTGAAAAGGATAATTTTTGAGGTCAAAAAATTATTCAGTCCTATCAATGGGTTGCGGAGGGGGGCAAAAAAGATCCTTTGACAACGCCTGGGGTTTCAGGTCATTGATATCATGAAGGTTTCCGCGCTCGAGGAACTGTTCGCCGCCGGGTAGGCGGCTGAGAGATCACCGATCTGCCAGACGACCGCCTAGAATTTGTTCGCCGCCGGGTAGGCGGCTGAGAGACTCGTATTTCTTGCTGAGTGGCAACCGGCGATGTTCGCCGCCGGGTAGGCGGCTGAGAGAGGCAAGAACCGTCTGCCACTCCGGTCCGACAAGTTCGCCGCCGGGTAGGCGGCTGAGAGAAGCAAGAGGAAGTCGCGCGCATTTTCGGAGTGGTTCGCCGCCGGGTAGGCGGCTGAGAGAGGCTTCGCCCGATTTGGCGGGCAGTATTGATGTTTTATTAAGGGAACTGAAACGCATTATTTTGCGGATCGCACTTTCTCACATCGTCTCCTATTTTCTCATATTTTTTGGAGCAAAGCGGGCCGAGACTTCTCTGTGTCTCACATATTCTCATATCGTCTCATATCGTCTCATATCGTCTCATATCGTCTCGTATTGTCTCACGAATTCTCATATGGTCTCACATCGAGGACTGGCAGGATAGGCAAAGTGATATCACTTTGCGGCGGCGGCGGCTGAGCGCTGAAGCTTGCTTGATGTCTATTCGCGGCTGCGGCGCTCAAGGGGCCAGTGTGGTGGCGGTGGGGCAGGCGGGCGCAGCGGCGCGCGGATGGAGATTCGACGTCCCATCGCGGTTGCCAGACAGAGACGAAATCTTCTTCTGTCTCGCCGCTTGAAGAACCCTAGCACGAGTTTTTTATGCGGAACAACCAGCTGAGGGGCAGGCGGGCGACCCGCCTTTGTGTTCCAACCTCAGCCGTGTTGCCAACCCGGCGGCGCGTGCCGTTCACGCTGCTGCCTGGACGCTGCCCTCGGAAGCGCTACGGAGCGAGAAGTTGACCTCGTACCGCATAAAGGAAATCTGCGGCACCATACTGGCGGCATATTCCAGCTTCTTGTCACCCGCGAGCGCGATGATGAGACCCTCAACCTGTTCGCCTTGTGCCAGATCGGACTTCACCCAGCCCATGTAGCGCAGGGCCTGACCCACTGCTTCATCGGAGGTTTGGCCTTTTTTCAACTCGATAACCAGCCAGCGCGGATCTGTTTTGTGCTTGGCCAAGAAGTCAATTCTGCCCGCAGGACAGTGGTACTGGCTGCCTGCCTCTGGGTTTTCAGGCGTTTCCAGAAGGTCCCACTCTTGGCCAATCTGGGTTCGAGCCCAGTTGTCCAACAGGAAAATCTGAAGTTGCTTTTCCAGCGAAAAGCCCCTGCGCTCGATTGCTGCTTCCTCGGTGACAGGCGGTTCATCGAGATCTAACCCGTCGTCTAGAACACTCCACCAAAGCACATCGAGGGTCCACAGGTCGGTCTCCAGTGCCTCGGCAAGGTTCAGCAAAATGTCATTGATGGCTTTGTATTTCTGGCCAGTTTGAGTGCCACGGTCGAACTGGGGCGCGCTAATTTTGTTGAGGCATTCTCAGCCTTCACAAAGCGCGCACACACGTCTTGCGACACTCCTTGGTTCCCATTTAGCGAAGTTCAATAGAGGTGATTTTGTTCATTCGGAGCAGTTGTTTCGCACTGTCCTGGAAGGTGCGAGGAACTTCATCGGCCTCTTGCAGACTTTTGCAGACTTTTGCGGACTTTTGCGGACTTTTGCGGACTTTTGCGGACTTTTGCAGACTTTTGCAGACTTTTGCAAAGGGGGGTGTGGCAGGATATGTAAAGTGTTAGCACTTCACGGCGACTGGGGCTTGAGGTTCAAACCTGCCAGCGCCCATTGGCACACTCCAATCCTGCTTGCTGGGCAGGGAGGTGCGATACGTCTACTTTGCAGGTGTGGACATTTTATTTTTGCGCGCACGCCCTGCAACACGGAATTGCCCCATAATCCATATTATGGAACGTTGATGGGCAGCGCTGCACTATTCTGCATTGAGCTTGTCATATACCAAGATCCACCAACTTAGTTATGATTTCGAAATATTCACCAAAGGAAGGCATCGCAAAAACAAATAATTTGCAGTTTTCAACTATTAGGATTTCCGTGAATTCTCCGATCGATCCTGTCAAGGCAGGAATAGGCTAATTTTTTGTTTGTAGTTTTGTGAAAACTACCAATTAATCTTAGAAGTATAAAGATCCTATGGGTTTACTTAGGGTAGGTGCAACTGACTGCCTGATTAGTTTATAAAAACCAAGTCTACTAGCGTAACTCTTGTTGCGCCAACGATGATTAGATTGCGGCATATTGTGGTGTGGTTCCGGCAGATGTAGGACGCGGCCGCTCGTTGTCCGAAAAGAAGCTTCAAAGGAATTGATATGCATCAGTCAAATTCCCCAAACCCAGTGAAAAGAAACGGGTTTTTAAATGGGTGGATGCGAGAGTTCCCGCCCCCGCTTACAATCCTTGTTTCAGTGCTGTGCGTTGTGTGGATCGCAACGTTTTTTATCCCCTCAGGGGCATATATCCTTGATGAGACTGGATCACCAATACCCGGAAGCTTTCGTACTGTTCCCAAGCCACTCAGCTTTCCAGAACACCTTGGTGAGTTGCCACTCGCGCCCGTAAACGGTCTCTACGGGGCGGTTGATCCAGAAACGGGGCAAGTTGCTCCGTTTAATATTGGCCCGTTGTTTGGGTCCGCGCCCGTTTTCTTTTATGTGCTCGCAATTGGTGGCTTCATGACTGTTGTCTTTGCTACCGGCGCTTTGGATCGCGGCATTCACCATCTTGCATGGTCGTTTCGATCGCAAGGGGAATGGCTGATCGTTGTTCTGTGTTTGCTATTTGGGGTTTTGGGATCGGTCATGTTTTGGAGTGACGAATCTCTCGGCCTGTACGCTCTTATGATCCCGCTCATTATCGCCCTTGGATACGATCGTATGACAACCGTGGCTGTGGTCACTGTTGCACCCTTCGCTGGACGATTGGCGTCAACAATCAATCCATTTGTGATTGGCATCGGATCAGATAAAGCGGGAATAACGTTGGTGGACGGCTTGCCTCTTCGGTTGGTCATGTTTTGTTGTGTAATGGCCGTCTTGATCCTTTATGTTTTAAGGTATGCCAAGAGAGTAAAAAACAATCCTCAAACCTCAATCTCTGGCATCAGCGAGGAAGATAAAGCCTTGGCGGAAGCAGACGCGCTCCCTCCGCCCAAGCTATCGCGAACAGACAAGATAATTGTCTCCCTCGTGGCAGGAACATTCAGTCTCATGACATTCTCCATTGTTCCCTGGGGGGCTATTTTGGGTAATGCCAAGATAGACGCCTATGAGCATGAAAGCATTAACAGCCCGTTCGCATGGGAACTGGGTTGGTGGCTACCGGAACTGACAGCTCTTTTTTGTGTCATGGCAATCGTGGTTGGTGCTGTCGGACGACTGGGGCAAGCTGAAACGGCTCGTGCGTTTCTAAGAGGTGTTGGTAGCTTCGTCGGCCCTGCGTTCCTAATAGTGGTCGCACGGGGAATATCAGTCCTTATGACAAACACGAAAACAATTGATACCGTCCTGCATACCATGGAGGGGCTGACTGCAGGAGCATCTTCAAGTGTGTTTACCCTCGTCATTTTCTTAGTGTCTATGCCCCTCGCATTTCTTGTTGGAGGCGGCTCTGCGGGCACGGCGTTGGTGATCCCAGTCTTGGCCCCACTTGCTGATTTCGCTGGCATCGAAAGATCTCTTGTCCTCACTGCGTGGTCCACCGCGGGAGGAGTGATGAGCCTTATATTGCCAACAAATGCTATCCTCATGGCAGGATTGGCATTGGCGAAGGTTGGATATGATCAATATATCCGGTTTATCCTGCCATTGGTCATTGTTTTTATCGGTATTGCTGTTTTTTCTTTGCTAATTGGTAGCCTGCTTCTGTAGGTGTCATGTCAATTGATTTTAACTAGTAGTTCCGAGAGGTTGATAAAGAACTTTTTGCCGATTAAAGCTATTAGATTATTTGGAAAATTGTCGCTTTTATTGATCTTTAATTTTTCGGTTATGCCTGTTTATTGTCATAAAGTGTTTGCATTTACCTAAAACAACACAAGAAGCCGGAGAGGCCTAATGCAGTACAACGACATACCCAGTATCGCCGATATCAAGAGCTTGGCTCATAATCGTCATCCGGCGAGCATCAGCCTATTCTTGCGCACCACGCCCCTCACCCAGAAGGCCCAACAGGATCGGGTGCGCCTGTCAAACCTTGCTCATGATGCCATGCAGCAGGTAGATAGGGGCCAGTTGTCAAAGGCCGAGTATGCTGACTTAGAAGCAAATCTGGCAGATGTCGTTGAGGATGATGAGTTCTGGGCCCATCAAGCAGAAAGCCTTGCTGTGTTTGCAACGCCGAAAAAAGTGAGAACTTTTCGGTTGCCAAACCACCTTGTGGATGGGTTTGAGGTATCGGACCGGTTTCACCTGACACCGCTCATGCGAGCCCTGACGTTTCCTCATCACGCAATCGTTTTGGTTTTGGGGCAAAATGCCGTGCGAGTGATTGAAATGACTGGTGATACTCCTGCTGGCGAAGTCCATGTGCCCCGCATGCCAGAGGATGCGGCCAGTGTGGCTCGAAAAGCCAGTATTCTAGGGCGCTCACCCAAAGGGCGCTTGCATGGCAGTGAAGGCCAAAAGGTGCATTTGGTTGCTTATGCCCGTGCGGTGGATGCGGCGTTGCGCCCCTTTCTGGCGGGCAGTGAAGAACCACTTGTTCTTGTGGCAAATGAACCGCTGCGCTCAATATTTTTGAAGATTTGCAGCTATCACCATATACTGCCCAACCAACCCAGTGGGGTCGCAGAAGAAAGCCCGAACCATGAAATAACAGCCGCTGCTCGGGCTTTGGTTGATGCCTCTCATGAAGATTATCTGCGCGAGCTCCATGCGACCTACGCGGCTCGAGCCGGATCGCGCCGCGCAACTGACAGCGTCAGCGAGATTTCCCGCAAAGCAACCTTCGGTGCGGTCGAGATGCTGATGGTCGATATGGATGCAACACTGCATGGTACCGTCGATAAAGACACCGGTGATGTGGTTCTGGCCGATGCTGCCGGGCCTGAAACATATGATATCCTATCGGAAATTGCCTGCAGGACGTTGGAACGGGGTGGCAGGGTGTACAGTGTTCGTCAGGAGGACTTGCCTGGGTCTTCGCCCATGGCTGCTATCCTGCGCGTGCCCATCTAACATCAGCAGGATTCAGCAACTCAGTTTGCTATCTGGATACTGACGGTTCATCGAAAAGATGGCGTGGGCCTTGCTTAGCATATCTTGCAAAACGAAATAGTTGACGTAAGGGCATTGTGCGGTGCAGTTTAAGCGTTCTGGAGATCGTCTCCAGCTCTTTTGGAGGGCTTAGTCTCCATGCCCAGCAACCCCCAATATGTGAGGCTTTTTCAATCCAAAGTGCTCACGGTTTTAGCTACGGGATTGGCGACGGTTGAGTTGTCGGTTGTTGCCATTGAGTTGGCGGGTGAGGATTCAAGCGCGATGCTTGGGACAGCGCTATCGCTCAAGTCACTGACTTTTGTTGTTGCCCCGCTTGTCTTGTCTTTGGTTGTTGTTCAACTGAAGCGTGGACGTTTGTTGGTCGTACTGGATTTGGTACGTGCCCTTGCCGTTTTATCTTTGATTTTCGTTGAAACAAGAGCCGGTTTCCTCTTGGCGGTGGGTATATTTCTTGCGGCAACAGCTTCATTTAAAGTGATTTATCTTGAGTATGTCGCCTATATGCTACCCGACAAAGCGACCTTTTCTCGGGCGATCTCGAAGAGCCGCATTCTTGATGAACTAGAAAGCCTCATTAGTCCTCTTATGGCGGGTGTGCTGCTGTTCATCTTTCCCATGACACTGTTTTTGGCGGCAACCGCCTTAGCCTTCTTACTCTCCGCGTTGCGTATTCTCACAGCTCAACTTCCTGCAATCGCGGTCAAGACTACCAGATCTGATGCGCAGCGAAGCTTTGCGGGACTGAAGCTCTTTTACAGGGAGGCTAATCTCAGGCCGCTACCTTGGCTCATGGTTCCAATCGCATTGGGGATCGCAATGGTTATGACGACCACGCCGGTGTTGGTCGGCCTTGATGAAAGTCGTCAAGGCGCCGACATTGCATTTGCTTTTGGTGCATTTGGAGCTGGTGTGGTTGTTGGCGCCACAGCGGGCATTTGGCTTGGTTCACTTGCTACGGAGCGCCACATCATGAACGCAGGCGCGGTGTTGATTGTGGCAGGGCTCTTTGGAGGGCCCTTTCACGAGGCCTATTACAGCTTGTTGGTGCTCTGGTTCGCGATTGGGGTTGGTGTTGCCTTGATACAGACTCTCGCCGCCAGCGTTATCAGGCGGGCGGCGCAAGATGTGAGCCTGATGCAGGTCTATGGTGCGGGCCTTGCCATTCAAAATGCCGTGTTAGTGGTCGCCTACTCGCTGGCTGGGTGGTTGGCAAGTGAATGGGGTACGCAACCCACCTTTGGGATACTGTCAGTTTTGTCGGCTCTTGGGATGGGCATGGCATGGTACCTCAACCGATCTCAAGGCTCCCTGAAATCTACCAGTCAAACGGAATAGTGACACTTTTAGCCTAGCAATAGGCTGACGACGCTAGGTTAATGCAATCAAGATGGATCCTGCAGATGAGCGAAGAAGGCAACACAGACCAAAGCGAACGTGAGCCGTTGCTTGTAGATCTTGCCCTACAAGGGGGAGGCTCACATGGAGCTTTCGCTTGGGGAGTGCTCGACCGGCTGCTGGATTACCCCTGGTTGAAAGTGGAGGCCATATCCGGAACTTCAGCAGGCGCCATGAATGCAGCGGTGTTTGCCTATGGCATGACAGAGGGCGGGCCAGAAGGGGCCAGGAAGGCTTTGGAAACCTTTTGGCGGAGTGTGTCGCAGGCAGCCCGGTTCAGTCCGTTTCAGCGTACGCCATTGGACTGGATGATGGGCAACTGGACCTTGGACTACTCGCCGGCATACATCATGGCAGACACAATGGCGCGGTTCGTTTCACCCTATGCTTTTGGCCCGTTTGCGTCCGAGACAAACCCATTGCGCCGGATCCTCGAAGAAACGATTGATTTCCGGGTGCTCGCCGAGGGCCCCATCAAGTTATTCATCACGGCGACAAACGTGCGCACGGGGCGAGGAAGGGTGTTCCGCCGTGATGAAGTGACGCCAGATGTACTGCTGGCGTCGGCATGCTTGCCTACCTTGTATCAACCGGTTGTCATAGACGGGGAGGCCTATTGGGACGGTGGATATTCCGGCAATCCGACGATTGCTCCTTTGGTGCGAGAATGCGAGTCCTTCGACACGTTTTTGGTGCAAATCAACCCGGTCAACCGCCCAGACGTGCCCATAACTGCCCGAGATATTCTCAATAGAGTGAATGAAGTGTCCTTTAATGCCACGCTTTTGAAGGAACTGAAGATGGTTGCCCTGATGCGCAAAGTGGCAGACCCGGGCAATTCCGAAGGCCGCTTATGGGGTGAAATGCGCCTTCACCGGATTTCGAGCGAGGCGATGGTGGAGCTGAGCGCTTCCTCCAAGCTGAATGCCGAATGGGCCTTCCTGAAAATGCTCAAGCAAGAAGGCCAGCGTGCTGCCGACAATTTTGCGCGTGATCACGGCAAAGATGTGGGCGTCCGGTCTTCGTTTGATTTCGACGCGTTGCTGGAAGGAGTGTAAAATGGGACTTCTGGGCATCCTTGTTGGATTAGTCCTGTTGATGGCGCTTGCCTATCGTGGTTGGTCCATCTTGCTGCTTGCCCCTCTCGCTGCACTTATCGCCGCAGCATTCTCAGCCGAGCCTTTACTCGCTCACTGGACACAGACTTTCATGGGCGCAGCGGCCGGGTTTGTCGCGCAGTTCTTTCCCCTCTTTCTGCTTGGTGCCCTTTTTGGCAAACTCATGGACGACAGCGGTTCAGTCAATGCCATTGCCGATTACATGACGTACAAACTCGGGCCGGAACGTGCCGTACTTGCGGTTATTCTGGCTGGTGCGCTTGTCACCTATGGCGGCGTAAGCCTGTTCGTGGCGTTTTTCGTGATTGCGCCCATGGGCCTTGCCCTGTTCCGTGCCAGCAATGTTCCTCGCAGGCTGCTGCCCGCGGCTATCGCTCTTGGCACCTCAACCTTCACCATGTCTGCTCTGCCTGGAACACCTGCCATCCAGAATGCCATCCCCATGCCTTTCTTCGGGACAACGGCGTTTGCTGCGCCGGGCTTGGGGGTCATTGCGGCTGCTATCATGTTTGGCTTTGGTTTCTGGTGGCTCCGTTTGCGCCAGGGTCGAGCCGAGGCAGCGGGCGAAGGCTTCGGTTCCGACACTGCAGCAGACACCCAGGAAGGCAAGTCAAATATCGTTCAGGATGTAACCTTGCGCGAACTTGCCACGACGGCGCGGGAGTTTGATCCAATAGAGGTGCAAGCTGGAAAAAAGGCAGATACCACGCCGGGTATCGTGTTTGCGGTTTTACCTCTCGGTGTAGTGGTTCTCGTCAACTTGGTTGCGTCGCAGTTCGTGCTGCCGAGAATGGACTTTGCCTTTCTCGCACTTCCTGAATGGGGCTCTACCAGCCTTGGCGCCATCGGCGGGGTCTGGGCGGTGGCATTGGCCCTTCTTGCAGGCATCATAGTGCTATTGGCAACCTCGTTCTCTCGCTTGCCAAGTCTGCGCGAGAGTGTTGATGCGGGTTGCAATGCCTCAGTCCTGCCTATCATGAGCGTGGCTAGCCTTGTTGGCTTTGGCGCTGTGGTTGCAGCCCTCCCCGCCTTTTCTGTGGTGAAGGAATGGGTGTTGGGAATTGAGGGCGGGCCTCTCGTCTCGTTGGCCGTAGCCACAAACATTCTCGCGGCTCTCACGGGATCGGCCTCAGGTGGCATGACCATCGCGCTTGACGCGCTGGGACCCACCTTTATGCAGATTTCTGCGCAAACGGGCCTCGATCCGGCCATCATGCACCGTGTTGCGGTAATTTCCTCCGGTACGTTGGACAGTTTGCCTCACAATGGTGCTGTGGTCACCATGCTTGCCGTGTGCGGATGCAGCCACAAGGAGAGTTATGCGGATATCGTTGTCGTCGCTGTGCTCGGCGCCATGCTGGCTCTGGTTGCAGTCATTCTATTGGGCAGTCTTCTCGGCTCATTCTAGGGATTGGCATGTGACACAAGGTGACAGAGCCGTGGCATACGTGGAAGCATCAGCTAATTGGTCCAGCATTCAGGGGAAACGTTTCCCTGCAATAACAATAACAATAACAACCGCCGGATGGCCCAGGTCCTCCGGACACCCGGGACGGCCTCATGTTCGATCTTAAAACTCGTCGCGTAACCCAAAAATTGTCATTTCTGTTGCTGCTGATTTTGGTGGCTTGTGAGGGCGAAGTAGCCCCTCAATCCGAGCCAGTGCGGCCGGTTCGAGTGATATTGGCCCAGAGCATGGCCAGCGGTGAAACCTTGCGCTTGACGGGCGATATTCGTGCGGAGGATCTGGCAGTCCTTAGCTTTCGCACAGGTGGTCGCCTCGTCACACGATCCGTTGGTGTAGGGGAGAGCGTGGAGGCTGGCGATCTTATTGGTCGTCTTGAGGATGTGACGCAACTGAATAACGTTCGCAGCGCAGAGGCCGAACTGTTTGCGGCTGAAGGCGATGTAGATCGCACGAGCGTGGACTATTCGCGGCAGTCTGAGT
Organism: Pseudovibrio exalbescens; assembly: GCF_028737195.1. GTDB lineage: Bacteria > Pseudomonadota > Alphaproteobacteria > Rhizobiales > Stappiaceae > Pseudovibrio > Pseudovibrio zosterae. Next base: position 41,067 of record NZ_JAQZAJ010000008.1, read on the forward strand.
TGCTAGAACGCGGTTTCACGACCCGCCAACGCTATGACACGGCCCTTCAGGTCTACCGCCAGGCACAGGCCCGCGCAAACGCCGCGCGAGCGCAGCTTGAGAACGCACGGGAGACCCTGGCTTTCACTGCCCTTTACGCGGATGCACCCGGCGTCGTTACCGCTGTGGGGGCTGAACCGGGGGAGGTAGTTGGTGCCGGCACAATGGTAGTGCAACTTGCAAGGGAAGAAGGTCGGGATGCAGTATTCGATGTACCCGAACGCGTACTCCGTGCGGTTCCGTATAACGCGGATATTCGCGTGGCGTTGGTCAGTGACCCCTCCATCACCACAACGGGACGTGTGCGAGAGGTCTCCCCTCAAGCAGATCCCATTACTCGTACGTTTCAGGTGCGGGTGGGGCTGGCTCCCGTACCTGAAGAATTTCGACTGGGATCCGCAGTTACGGGCAACGTAACGCTTCAGGGCTCATCCGCGATCCCCTTGCCCGCTTCCGCGCTCACAACTGTGGAAGGCAGACCCGCCGTATTTGTCGTTAATTCAGAGACCGAAAGTGTGGAACTGCGTCCCGTCGAAATAGGCACATTTGACTTGTCACAAGTTATGGTGATTTCTGGCCTAGTTGAGGGTGAAGTTGTCGTGACTGCGGGTACGCAAGCCTTGCGAAACGGACAAGCTGTTCGCGTTGGTGGAGGGATCTAGCATGAAGGGCAACTTGTCTGCATGGTCCCTGAGCAACAAGAAGGTAGCGCTCTACTTCATGGTACTGGTGATTTTGGCGGGTGTGACAGCCTTTGTGAACCTTGGCCGCGATGAAGACCCCCCTTTTACCATCAGAACCATGCTCGTACAGGCTGCCTGGCCTGGAGCTGCAACCGATGAGACCCTGCTTCAGGTAACCGAGCGGCTTGAGAGAGCTTTGCAGGAAACGCCTGGGCTTGATCGAATAGACAGCCAGACCCGACCGGGTCACAGCGTGCTGTTTGTCCATTTGCTCGACAGCACCCCGAAAGCTGATGTGCCAATGGTCTGGCAGAATGTGCGCAACCGGGTGGCAGATATGGCGCATACCTTGCCTCAAGGTGTCATCGGCCCGGCCTTTAACGATGAATTTGGCGACACATTCGGCGTAATCTATGGCTTTACCGCAGATGGTTTTTCTCAGAGGGAACTGCGGGATTATGTCGAGCATATCCGCTCTGAACTGCTGAGGGTGGAAGATGTTTCCAAGATCGAGCTCCTCGGCATCCAGGAAGAAACCATATTCGTGGAGTTCGATCCCTCAGAGATCGCAGCTTTAGGGTTGCCGCCTGGTGCGGTGCGCGATGCCTTGCGAGCGCAAAATCTGGTTGCCCCAGCAGGAACCTTGAGAACAGGAACGGATGCCATAACCGTCACTGTTTCTGGGGCCTTCAATGATGAAAATGATCTTCGCGAAATTGTTCTGACTGCAGGAGACGCCCGGTTGCGACTGGGGGATGTGGCCCGTATCAGCCGCGGCTATGCCGACCCACCTCAACCCCTCTTTCGGGTTAACGGCAAGGACGCCCTCGGGATCGCCATTTCTATGCGGGACGGCGGTGATGTGATTGCGTTGGGCGAAAACCTCGAAGCCCGAATAACTGAACTCCGTAGGGACCTACCCATCGGTATCGAGAGTTTTCTCGTAGCAAACCAGCCGGAGATTGTGGACACGGCGATTGCCGAGTTCACGGAGTCATTGTGGCAGGCCATCGCCATTGTTTTGGTCATAAGCTTTATCGCGCTTGGCGTGCGGGCTGGCATCGTGGTTGCGGTGGCCATTCCATTGACCATGGCTGCGGTGTTCGTGACCATGCAACTGGTTGGTATTGACCTGCAACGCATTTCGCTTGGAGCACTCATCATTGCACTCGGTCTTCTGGTGGATGATGCCATGACAACGGTAGACAGCATGACGCGGCGCTTAGCTGCGGGTGATGATGCCTTTCGTGCCGGGTCTTATGCTTATGACAAGCTGGCTTTTGCGATGCTCACAGGCGCATTCGTCACAATTGCCGGGTTTGTTCCCATTGGTTTTGCTGAGAGTTCGGCGGGCGAATATACGTTTTCCATCTTTGCCGTAGTAGCCATCGCCTTGATTGCATCATGGTTGATCGCCGTCTTGTTTGTCCCGGTCGTAGGGGTGGCCGTTCTGCGCCCTCCCAAACCGGATGCGAAAACCCGTGAGAGCGCCTTGATGCTAGGGTATCGCGCACTGCTGGCCCTTGCCATGCGAGCCAGAATTTTGGTTGTGGTTGCTACGATTGGCCTGTTTGTCTTGTCTGTGCTCGGGCTGTCGTTGGTTCCTCGTCAGTTCTTTCCACCTTCCGACCGGGTGGAGCTTCTTGTGGACTTGACCCTGCCCCAAGGAGCTTCGATCCATACCACCCGAGTGGCAGTTGATCGGTTCGAGGCCAAGCTGGAACAACTTGAGGGCATCTCACACTGGAGCAGTTATATTGGTCGCGGTGCCATCAGGTTTTATTTGCCGCTCGATGTACAGACGCCCAACCCATTCTTCGCCCAGTTCGTGGTGGTGACCAACAGCATTGAGGATCGCCTTCGCCTTCAACCTTTGTTGGAGGAAACCCTAATCGAAGAATTTCCGGAGGCGATCTCCCGTGTCTATGCGTTGGAGCTCGGCCCGCCAGTTGGATGGCCGATCCAGTATCGAGTTACGGGGAGCAACCTTGAAGAGGTCCGAACCATTGCGCGTGATGTAGCAGAGATCATCGCCGGTGTGGGCGATGTCCGGTCCTTGAGCTTTAACTGGATGGAGCCTTCACGAGATATCCGGGTCGTGCTGGACCAGGACGAAGCTCGCCGGCTTGGGATCAGTGCGGCGGCGGTCTCGAATGCGTTAAACCTGTATCTCTCCGGAACGCCGGTCACCCAAATCCGTGATGACATCTACCTTATCCCTGTAGTCACTCGTGCTGAAGGAGGACAAACCCTCTCACCTGAGCGGCTCGCCAATCTGCAAATCGCGATTGGCGGTGGCCGTACGGTACCGTTGTCCCAGATTACGCGGCTGGATTACGACCTCACAGATCCGCTGGTTCACCGGCGGGATCGGGTCGCCGCATTGACGGTGCAGGCGGATATCCAGCCCGGTCTGCAGGCTGCCACAGTGGTTGATCGGATCGAGCCAGAACTCGCAGAGCTACGGGCTGACTTGCCCAAAGGATATACTATAGACACCGGCGGGCTAGTGGAGGAAAGCGCAGAGTCGCAAGCCTCGGTATTCGCAGTCGTACCGTTCATGCTCCTATTGGTCCTAACCATCCTTATGGTCCAGCTTCGCGATTTTCGTCTGGTAGGAATGGTGCTGTTCATGGCACCGCTTGGCATGATTGGCGTAGTAGGTGCGCTATTGCTTTCCGGACAACCCCTTGGCTTTGTGGCCATCCTTGGGGTACTTGCTCTTGTGGGTATGATTTCCAAGAATGCCGTGATCCTTATCGAGCAGATCGAGGATGAGCGTCGTTCCGGAAAGCCCGTGCGGGCGGCGGTAATCGAGGCTGCCGCAAGCCGCCTCCGCCCCATCTTGTTGACAGCACTCTCCACCGTTCTGGGTCTCGTTCCCATTGCCTTTACTGTGTTCTGGGGAGCCATGGCCTTTGCCATCATGGGCGGGCTGGCAGTGGCTTCTTTCCTCACGCTTCTCGTTTTGCCTGTGCTTTACGATCTCGTCTTCAATCGCGGTGAGTTAGCCGAAGAGCCTTCTGGGAGCGACCGCAGCAACTCCCCTTCCCCACTCGTATAAGGACATTTACTTTCGCTCATCTTCTGTTGGATCAGAATTCAGTGACTGCTGTTCGGCGTTTGACAAGGGTTCCATGTTAGCGCTGGTTTCAGCCTCGCGGTGGCCCGCCTCCACACTTCCCGTGGGCGGGTAGTCAAGCGTGCCCTGCAACTGGTCTACTTCTTCACGTGCGGGATTGGGGAATGGCAGCTTGCCGGATTTGCGCCAGCTGGCTACAGCTGCTTCTGCTGCTTCGCTTTCAGCCGTGTTCACCCCCTTATCACGAGCAACATAAAGGGTTTGTGATGGGAATGCGAAGCCTGTGCCCGCTTGCCCTACGACATCATAAACTCTGAGTAGGACGTCTTCACGAATGGCAAAGAAATCGTTCCACTCTCGCGTTTGGGCATAAACGCGAATGCTGATGTTCAAAGAGCTGTCACCATAGCCAGAAAAGCGAACGCGTACAGTTTCTCTGTCTATTCGAGGGTGGGAAAGGCACATTTTCCGCAGCTGAGCGAGGAGGTACCGCAGCTGATCTGGGGTGGTTTCGTATCGTACGCCAATTGAAACATCAATCAGCATTTGATCGCATTCTGCCCAGTTGATGATCTGCATGTCAGCAAATTGCGCATTGGGCATGGAGATGAGCGTGCGATCCAATGTTCTGAGTTTTGTGGAGCGGATGCCAACTCGTTCTACTGTTCCTGTATGGTCGCCGAAGCTGCAGAAGTCGCCGATTTTTACCGGACGATCAATGTACAAGATAACCCCACCGATGAGGTTCTCCAGTGTCGGACGAACGGCCAAGGCGACTGCGATGCCGCCAATGCCGAGCCCCGCCATTATGCTCAAAATGGGGATGCCAATGGCTTGTCCTCCGAAGGCCATCACGGTCATGACGCCAATAATGCCGAGGGTTGCGGAGAGCAAGCGCAGCATATCCGCATCTAGACTTTCATCTGGGATGCGAGGCGAGCGAATAATCAACTCGAATACCATCCTGATGGCCAGCCACAAGAGCCATGCGTATCCAATGTAGGCGAGGATAGTCTCCGCAGTTTGAACAATCGCGGCGAAACGTCCTGAAATATTGATTTGTCCGGTTAAGTAAGGAAGTAGGATCTCGCCCGCGAATAGTAGGCTCAAGGGCAGCAAACTTTGCAGGATGAGCGCCAGCATACGCTTTTGCGGGTCAACGGCCCATATGATGCTATTCAGAGAAAAGATCAGCACGATTAGAGCCGCGAAAACAATAAACAGAACCAGCGTTTTCCAAATGGGAGTGTCCAGCCAAAGAAGTGTCAGGGGTTTGGGAATACTCGAAACCACAAACGAAGGAACAAGTGGGCCGGTGAGTTGTTTTCCGAATATGGCGATTGAGTTGGTCGGCAAGCGGGTTTGGAGTGGTAGGTGGCTTATTGCACGTGCAAACCGCGGCGCATCTCGCACTGTCCGGCCGGAGAACAAAAATTCTCCTTTTCTTTCTCCTTCCGCTATCTCAACGATCCGTATTGGGGTTTCTGGAACTCTGAAGCTTTGTATACCGCTTGCTTCAACTTCCTCAGCATTCGGGAAATCCAGAGCGGATGACGAGGTTAAACGTCCGAGAATATCCATCACATGACTTGCGGTCAAAATGCCTACTTCCCTGCGTGAGGTCGGAGAAACCTCCTGCAAATCGAACAAAGCAATAAGCTGGTCGGACACCAATGCGATCCGTGTGGCCCCAGAGAATGTTGGGTTTTCTAAATACTCCAAAATTTCTGTTTCCATTATTCGGGAAAGCCAACGAAAGGACTCGAAGGTTGCTCTTGGGCTGTCGGTGCGGATCGGCAGCACCTCGCGTTCAGCCTCAATAGTGGTAGCTGGAAGTTGAGACTGTGCCGGGTTCACGGAAAGAGTGAATGAGGTAATAAGCACGCATACGATGACTGCTCGAAAACACCAAAATTGTTTCAAGGTCTGACACGGTCTCGACTGCCGGAGATTTATCGTGTGGAGAAAAGGCTCGAGCACACTCCAAAGCAGCATTCACAGAACTCCGGGTTTATGCGGGGAGACTTCTCGCAAACTCCTAACTTTCGCGCTTCCTTCATTTTGAATGAAGTAGTAAAACGCCAAGAAGGTCACTTAACTGCGTCTCTCCCCGCCAGTGACGTGTAAATTATGTATCGTTCTCTAGTGCCGTGCGAAGTTTTTCTTCTTGGGATGACGATAAGGAGGTCTTCAGAATGCGGGGCGAATGCTCTTTTATTTCGGCAATAACCTTGTCGGGAGTTGCCTTCGCAACGAGGACAAAAAGAGCAGAAGTGCCGGGTTTGATGGTTTTTCCGAGGTCTCGAATGAAGTCATCATTAATACCGAAATCAGAAAGGCGGCCTGTAAGTGCACCGACAGCCGCGCCAGCCGCTCCGCCGACAGCGAAACCCGCCAGAGGATTTAAAAGCAACAGTCCGACCAGTCCTCCGAGCAATGCGCCTGTGCTCAATCCGTGACTTGCTCCCAATGCCGTAAGGTTTACCGATTGCTTAATCTGGACATCGCCTTGTTCCGGGCGGATGACCACGACGGCGTCGGTTAGGTCGATCAGATGAGCCTTGCCGAGGGCGCGTAGCTTGCTCAATACGATGTCCGCGGTCTCAATGCCGTCAAAGTCCATTACAATCAGATCTGACATATTTATCCGTCCTCTTCTTATTCTTTTGGATCTTCGGATTTCGCTGCTGTTGTTTGCCAGCATAGGCGCTTGGCTGTCGAAGTGATCGACAGCCAAGCTATTGGATCATGGTGACGCGAAGCTCAAAAATCGACAGGGTCGCGACTGATCGGACAGGTCATGCAATGCCCGCCGCCCCGCCCGCGCCCAAGCTCGGAACCAGAGATAGTGATCACTTCAATACCTTGTTTGCGGAGCAACGTATTCGTGTAGGTATTGCGATCGTAAGCAAAAACGACTCCGGGTGAAACACAAACGAGGTTTGCGCCAGAATCCCACTGTGTTCGCTCTCGAACGTACGCATTGCCACCAGTTTCTACGACCCGCATTTTCTTGACACCGAGTGCTTTTGAAACCGCGCCCACCCAGTCTGTGTTTTCTCTTCTGACATCAAGTTCGCCGTTTTCCTTCGGGCGAATGGAGTAGGGCGTAATTGTGTTAACGATATCTGGATACAAAAGGACGCAATCGCGATCTGCGAAGGTGAACACGGTATCGAGATGCATTGCAGCACGCAGCTTCGGCATGGCTGCCACAAGCACAACATCAACGACATCCTGCTCGAACAAAGATTTCGCTAGCAGCCCGATCCCTTGTCGAGACGTGCGTTCTGACATTCCTATGAGGAGGGTACGGTTTCCCGCAGGCATCACATCCCCTCCTTCGACAGTAGCCAATCCGAAGTTCTTTTGCGGATCTCCCCACCAGATATTCGTCTTGTCACGGAAGTCTGGATGAAAACGATAGATTGCCGTAGTAAGGAGCGTCTCGTCCTTTCGTGGTGGCCAGTAGAGCGGATTGACGCTACACCCACCATATATCCAACAAGTTGTGTCTCGTGTGTAGAGTGTGTTTGGAAGTGGGGAGATCAGGTATTGAGTTAAATCACCGCTGTGCCGGATCAAATCCATAAACTGCCCAGACAGATTTTGGGGGAATTCTTCAACCGACAAGCCGCCGATCAGGATCTCGGCCAGAGTCCGATCATTTAGCTCCTCCAAATAGCTGCGCACATCCTCAACAAGCCCAATGCCAACCTCATATTCCGTTACGCGGGTGTTCAGGATCCAATCCTTGGCCTCCGGAATTGCAAGTGTTTGAGTTAACAGGTCGTGCATTTCCACCACGTCGACTCCTCGGTCACGCAGTTTCTGCTGGAAATCAAGATGATCTCTTTTTGCAACATCAACCCAGATTACATCATCAAACAAAAGGTTGTCGCAGTTGGATGGGGTAAGCCGTTCGTGCGCCTTACCCGGCGAACACACCATTACTTTATTCAGTTTACCAACTTCGGAATGGACTCCAAATGCGGCCTGTGCGGTCATCTGACCCTCCTGCTTTTTTGTTTTATGGTGTTATTCGGCCAGTTATCAGCCCGGCCATGCCCAGGATGGCTCCAATGGCAATAGCGGCAAATATCATTGTTTCCCGCTTGTTAAAGAGAGATGCATTGTTCTCGCGACGAGACCAAACATAAAGAAGCGTTCCAGGTGCGAACAACACGGTTACGAGGATCACGTATTTCAGACCTGCGGCGATAAACATGAAGACCACATACAGGATAGCAATCCAGCTGACGATCATATCGGAACGGCGGGCTTTGGGTGTGCCTGCATATAGTGCGTCATCCCTTACCAACAACGCGCCAAAGCCTGCCACAAGGAGATAGGGTAACAAGGTGGTGACGCTTGTCATGTTGAGCATGAAATTGAAGGCATCTGCTGACCAATAGGTGGAGATTATGAATGCTGAGATCACGATGTTGGTTGCCCACAAGGCTGCGGCAGGCACCTTATTGGCGTTTTCATTAGCAAAGATACGTGGCATGTCTCCAGACTTGGCTGCAGCAAACATGACTTCTGCGCAGATGAGACACCAGGCTAAGTAGGCTCCCAGCACCGAGACGAGTACGCCAATGGAAATGAACCAACGTCCCCATGGACCGGCTGCTGCTTCAAGCGCCCCGGCTAGTGAGGGCTGACGAAGGGCCGCTATCTCGGCGCGCGGCTCAATCGCATAAGGCAGCAGGGTGATCGCCACCATCAACCCGGTTACAGCAACGAACCCCAGAATGGTCGCAGTGCCAACATCGGAGCGCTTCTTGGCAAAGCGTGAATAAACACTTGCTCCTTCAATGCCTATAAAAACGAACACGGTAATCAACATGGTGTCGCGCACCTGAAAGATCAGGGGTTTTTCGGGCATTCCAACACCACCCCAAAAGTTCTCCCGGAAAGTGTCAAAGTTGAAGGCAATTATCATGGCAATGATGGCGACCAGGATAGGCACAATCTTGGCGATAGTCACAATGAAGTTGACGGCAGCGGCCTGCTCCACACCGCGCAGGATTAAGGTATGAAACAGCCAGACCCCGGCGAGTGAAACCAAAATGGAGATGAGTGTATTGCCCTCTCCAAACATCGGAAAAAACTTGCCAAGCGTTGAGCCGATCAAAACCCAATAGAATACATTCCCAAGGCATGATCCCAACCAATAGCCAAAGGCTGAGAGGAAGCCCATGTAGTCCCCAAAACCCGCTTTCGCGTAGGCAAAGACCCCGGCGTCAATCTCCGGTTTACGCTCCGCTAGAAATTGGAAGACTCGTGCGAGCATGTACATACCCGTACCTGCAATCAACCAGGCAATGATTGCGCCAAATGGACCTGTCGCCATGCCGAAGCGCCCAGGAAGATTGAATATTCCGGCACCTACCATGGAGCCAATGACCATTGCAGTCAGCGCGAAAAGTGAAATCTTACTTGCTTGTTGATGTTCTGGCTGCACTGTTCACTCCTGTCTTTTGACGACAGTTCTTTTTTATTTTTACTTTAGATCAACCGGAGAGTTGCTGAGTTTGCGATGTATTTCAGGGACCTTGTATTATACTAGTGAAATTAGTTTTATACCCCATTAATACTTTGAATAGGATTTGGTGACTTAAGGTAATCTCATGTTAAAATGAAATCAAGCGCAAATTTCTAGGAAAGGGTTACTTGCCGCCGCCCGTTTTAATACGATGCCCGGCGTCAGGTAAATAGGTGCGGCGAACGGATGGAGTTGAGGTTTTTGCTGTAAAGCGCTGGCAAGCCATGTAGAAGGATATATCTTTCTAGAGCATTTCCCGCTTATTCTGGCTCATATCCCGTCGCAGTGAAGTTCTGTCATACATTTGCCCCTCCCGATGCTGGAGTCGATGAGCTTCTGGAGACAGTGAACTTGCTGAGAACCAGGTGTCAGCCAGCCCGCGATCAGTGGAGGAGCATGATGTGCCCCTGTCCTGCACCCCATCCGCGCCGGATCCTTAATTCCCTGCAAGATAGTGAGACTAGATCCCCTTTTCTTCGGAAAAAAGAGTGCCGCTTCAAGTGTCTACGGCAAAAGTTGCGAGAACATCGGCAGCTTTTCTAGCCGGTGCATGGTAGGTGCTGAACCCAAGGAAATTCGCATTCGTAAAAGTTTAGCAATCTTTGCTTTTTCCCGTAAAGCGTGTATTCAACCTAACTCAATTTTATAGTGACTAAAAACACTAGTGTTACAGGTGTCAGGTGAGTACAGGTTTTTTTAAGAAGCACTTTTTGTTGACGACAACTGCCATCAGCATGGCTGTCTTGAGCCCGGCGACCGCTATCGAACAGGTGGATCACCCATGGTTTGATAGTTCTCATATCGGAATTCGGATCGATGCGCCGGTGTTGCCTCAGGTCAATCGATCCGGCACCCGATTGCTGGTGTTTTCCAATGCTGATCCGATTGATGACTGGGTGTTCGCAGAGGAGCCCTCTTGGGCTTCCGGGCTCTTGCCTTTTCGGATCCAGATTTTCTTCACGGAAGCTTACAGTAACAAGAATCTGATCATTGGCAATACGGGGAACTCTTCGTGGTCATCCTTGTTAGGAAGGCCGACGCGTCTCAGCCGGGTAGATCCGAATAGCAGCTCAACATGGACACTTACAGAATACGATAGTCTGTCCACTTCAGCAGAAGATTTGATCATCGGTCAGGTGAGTGCCGATGACATGGCCCTGACCGGGTCCATGCAGTTCAATTCAGGGGAAGGGTACACGGCCGTTTACTGGTCCACCAATGATCTGGCGGACCAGGGTCAGATGATCGATATCGGCGGTCTGTTCTCCTCTGGCTCACCGCTTGCTTCAAGTTATGGCCGGGCGATCAGCAGCGATGGTCTCACGGTTGTTGGCGATAGCGCGCCGGACATCTCTCAGCTGTCGTCCATGGCGCCAACGCTGTTTCCTTATGAGTGGCAACCCTACACGTTGGCCGGATCGCAAGCTTTTGTTTGGAGTGCGGGCACCATGTCGGCGCTGGACAACCTGTCTGCGGGCGCTGGCGCGGAAAGTTCTGCTCAGGCGGTCAATTCAGACGGCACCGTCATTGTCGGCCTTGCGTCCAATGACAGCAACGAGCTGCGCGCCGTGCGTTGGGATGGCACCGGCATTACGGATCTGGGCACGCTGCGGGCCGACCAGAGCGGCCAGTCTCTTGCCCGGGCGGTGAGCGCTGATGGACAGCACATTGTTGGCGCCGCACAGGCGGATGACGGGGCCTTCAAGGCAACCGTTTGGAACTACGGTGTGGCAACCAATCTGGGCACGCTGAAGGCTGATAACAGCGGCACCAGCTATGCCACCAGCATCAGCGAGGATGGCAAGACAATTGTGGGTTTGTCGGATACGGACAATGGTTTTGGTCCCGACAGCTCCGGGGAAATCGATGCATCCATCCGGCCGTTCATCTATCGCAATTCCTTGCAAGACACCTACAACGTGGCTGCTTCCATGCAGGACGTGGCCACCGATATGGGGCTTGCCACCAACCGCATGGCCGAGGTGACCAGATGGATGGCGCGCAGCGGTGCCCTGCCCGCGCAAGCTGGCAAACGGCAGATCGGCATCGGCACCTACGGTCTTCTGGATGATGGCTCGCGGTCAAACAGCTTCATGGCTTCTGCCAGCATGCGCTTGTCAGAGCGGTTCGGCTTTGGTGGTGCGGTTGGAGTATCCAGCCGGGGCGGCATTGGCGACACGGTTTCCGCTGATCTTGGCTACAGCCTGGCCGCCTTTGCCAGCTATCGCCCGGCCATGGGGGAAAACTGGACGTGGGACGTGCGTGCCTCCGGTGCCTATTCGGCGCTTGATGGCACCATTTCGCGGGGTGATGGCTATGCAAATGTGCAGGCCACCAAAGCAGATGCGTCTTTCAACTCTGTTTATGTGGGGTTGGACACCCGCCTGACCTATCAAGCCCTCGACAGGTTGACGATCAGTCCCCACGCGTCGTTGGGTCTGGCCCATCACCATCGCGGGGCCTATGACGAAAGCATGGAGCTGGATACGTCAGCCCACTATGACGCGCTGGACCTGACGGAATTTTACGGCGGTTTGGGCGTTGAGGTGGCGCACCAACTGACCGACAGCGTCCGCCTGCGCATTGACACAGGTTTCGACGTGGACTTGGCGTCGGACGACCACACCTTGACAGGCACCACCACCTTGCCGGGGTTCGAAACGGTCGATATCGACTTCTCCGGGGATCGCAACGCCTTGCGCGGTTATCTGGAGACGGGACTAAGCTATGCGGTGACGCAGGCGGGGTCGCTGGACCTGTCGGCGCGTATGTTCACGCCCCACTATCAAGAGAGCGGCAAGAACAATGTGGACTTTGCCTACTCCGTGCGCCTCAACATGGAGTTTTAAACGGCGGCCACCCTGCCCGCCCCAACCACGTGGGGCTAGTCGCGCGTTGCAACGGTTCAACCCGGTTCCGAAAGGAGCCGGGTTTTTTGTGCCATGCCCTCATCTGGACATCAAATCAACCGGCTTTTCCGGGTATCCAGACTGTTTAATATAATTATGAATTATTGACTCAAGTTAATCTTAGCGGTAAGCGAAAGCACCGCCACCCAATACGTGTTTTTCCACGCATCAGGCAGCTCCCTCCCAGATCACCCGAGGCCCCGATCCCAGGCGGTCGCGTCCTTTATCGCCCGCGTCAACGGAAGGCGCGCTGGCGACGTCATGCGTAATCGAAAGCCAACCATGCAACTCAGAGATTTTTCAAAAGCTCATTTCCTCGTACCATCCTCCCTCGCCATCTCCCTGAGCCTGCTGGCCAGCACGGCACTGGCAGGCGATGCTCATAAATGGCATCCCCATCTGGAAGTCGGCGGCAAATTCAGCAATAGCCGGAATATTGGCGAGACGACGGTGTTCGTGCCGCTCTTCCAAAACGAAACAACGCTGTTGTTTGGTGACGTGAGAGGTCGGTTCGATAACAATAGCTCTGAAGAAATCAACGTCGGTGCAGGCCTGCGAAAACTGTTCAATGGTCAATTCATCATCGGCGGCTACGGTTTTTACGATCTTCGCAACTCAGAGTATGGGCACCGATTTCAACAAATCACGCTCGGAGCTGAAGTCCTAACTGAGGCCTTTGAGCTGCGCGGAAATGTGTATCTACCCATTGGCACAACCGAATACAGCAGTGCTGCAGGCGATACGGTTGCCCTTTCCGGATCAAGTATACTGTTTACAGAGGGGCAGGAACGCGCCCTTCAGGGATTTGATGCCGAAATAGGCGTGAAAGTTCCATGGACCAGTCTTACCGAGGACGGAACCGATGCCCTGCGCCTTTACGCGGGCGGCTACCATTTTGACGACACCGGCGTTGACGCCATTTCCGGTCCGCGCTTTCGTGCTGAATACACTTTGGCTGACCTTGTAACGCCTGGCAGCCGCCTCTCGATCAATGCGGAATATCAACACGACAGTCCACGCGGTAGCCAGACATTCTTTGGTGCCAAACTGCGCCTGCCTCTTTACGGAACAGCCCAACCGGCAGGTACACTCAGCCCGCTTGAGCAGCGCATGACCGATACGATTCAACGAGACGTTGATATCGTTTCAAGCGTTGGTGCTTATGGACGCACATCAGTTGGCGTAGATGCCGCAACGGGCCGCGAGCTGTCAGAAGTCAAGGTTGTTGCGGCCAGCGACGAGACCACCTTGCGCGCTGGCATAGAAGGCGCAGAAACCGGAGACATCATTTTCGTTCAGGGGCCTGCAGGCGGCATCGATTTGACCTCCCCGATTTCACTGCGAACAGGCCAATCCGTCGGATCGGGTTTTAATGTCATCCATCCACAAACCCAGCGCACAGCGTCTTTTGGGGGCGCTTTGCAGCTTCATGGTTTGAATGACGATCAAAACATGGTTCACATGGCCAGCGACACCAGCTTGAGCGGTTTTGAAATCACGGGCGGACGACACGCTGTGTTCGCCGACGGCGCAGACAACGTGCATATATCGAACCTGCACATCCATGATATCTCGGGCTCTGCCATCAACGTGATGAACAGCGATGAGGTTTCCATCTCGCACATTGCCATGCGGGAAGTTGCTTATGACGATGACTCCAAGTTCCAGAACAGCAACCCCAATGGCAAGGAAAATGGCGTTGGTCTGCGGCTTTACAACGTCACCGATGTGAATGTCGCGCAGGTAGATATGAACCGAGTGGCCATGGGCACACTGTTCCACAAGGTCAGAAACGCCAACATAGATGGTCTTTCAATCACTTCCACGCAGAATGAGGGTTTCGTGTTCCACAATGTGCAGAACGCAGTGATTGAAAATGTCGCCATTGAAACTCTCGGGCAGGATGCGATGGCGTTTGTCGTTTCCGGCAACATCACAGTGCGCAACGCATCCACCAAGCACCTTCCGAACCCGGAATATGGCTGGTCCAGTGGCATCAACATTACTGATTACACGGGGGACCCGGAAGTTGATGAGGCAACACGCGCGAGCGCCAACAAGAACTACAGTTTTGAAAACATCAGCATTGATGGCGCCGAAGGTCATGGCTTGTATATTCAAGGCATCGATGACCTTGCGCTCAAAGACGTAACCATTACCAATATCGGGCAGAACGGCATGTTCCTGAACATGTGGGAGGGCATGTCCAACGTCTCTTTGGAGAATGTTGTCATTGATGGGACCGGCACGACCGGGATCTATCATGCCATGGGCCAGATGAAGAATATCAGCGGGGATCTCACGATCAGAAACACCCCCACGCTCTGTCAAACCATGGCCTTTTCGGGAGAAGACTTCCTGACGCAAGAACCAGGAAACGAACTTCGAGTGAACGGCAAGCTCATCACCCCTGAAATGATGGCGACACGCGAGGCGTTCAATCAGCTTTGTGCGCAGTAAAAACAATGAGCCCGGGACGGCCCGGGCTCCATCTTGCATTGCCCTTAAGTAAAACCAAAAGAACCATCTCTCATGGTTGGCATGGTCGTTCATTCCGCCGATGTGCTTGACCGGAACCGCGCTCCCGCCTTGCTTGCCTCCCTGCCGATACTGTCCCCCGTTGTCGCGCCTAGTGGCTGAGGTGACGATCAAGCGTCGAAAACACACGCTGCGTTCGAGCGGACTGGCCAGGCTGGAGAACGCGCCTTTTCCGCGATCTCTGCTGTATTTGGCACTGAAGCCAGTAACTGGCTGGTGTCTCTGGCTTCCAATCACCGTGACATGGAGGCGGCGACTTAGGCCGCGTCCTTTCACTCTTTGCCAGTGACAATTGGCAAAGTCGGGAGATGCTTGTCGATGGTCTCGACAACATTTTTATGCATGGGGAGGTTGGCCTTTTCGCTCTCCCATCGCTCCATGAAGAGCGCGACGGTTTCCTCGGCGGTGTCGAGCACGAGCTTGCGTGGCAGTTTGGCCTTTGCCGATAGATGCGCCAGCTCGTCCGCTGTGAATCCGGTGAACTCCTTCGTCCGGCTGAACGTCAGCGCAGACTTGTCATTCGCGATATAGGGGATCGTGGAGACGAAATCATAGGCTGGAGCGAGGCGCGCGTTGCGGCGATCAGGGTAAATGAGCGACCAGTTTTTCAGGTGCATGTCGCCATTACCGATCAGGACATTGAACGTCAGGCGGCGGATGAATTCGGCCACATCATCTTGATCGGATTCCGAGGCGATCACCGATACCAGTTTGCGGTAGCTGGCTCTTTTGTACTTGTCTTCAGGGTAGACGTTAAAGACCTGCGCGAAATCCTCGATATGGGTGGCGCTGCCATCCTCATTGCGATCGAAGCGTTCGATGACGAAGGCCTGTTGCCCGATCTTCTCAATAGCGTCCGGCAGGTTGCCGATCGATTGCACATCGATCAGCTCGATTGCTGGCACGTTGATCCCGACCATTCTGGCGAGGCTCATCATCGAGAACTCGTTTTCCGGAACGTTGGCAAACTCGCGAGAGGGGAGCTTGACGATCCGGTTGCCGCCGACGCCGCTCGCCGGAATGGTCAGGCCGCCGCGAGCACTTTGCACTGCCGAAAATTTGAGCTGAACACCCGCCAATGAAAACCGCATGGCGTCTTCGGCTGCTTCCCTTGCCGCTTCGCCTTCCAGGACGTTGTGCGCTACGTCCGGCCATTGTTCGCCGTCCGCTGGGACGACGGTGATCGCGCCAGGCAGGTCTTGCCCGAGCACCCACAACAGGAAGAACTCGCGGTCGATATGAATGCCGGCCTTCTCAGCCAGGTATCGGCGCAGATGTCCTTCCGGCAGGAGGTTCGAGAAGAAAGGCATCAGCTTGATCTTGTATGGCCGAAAATCCGTGATCAGGTCGCCGAACTCATCCTTGAACTGGAGGCCGAGGGTCGGCCTTTCATGGTTTTCGACATAGGCATCGTTGAGCGCAAAAAGCGTCTTTTCGGCTCCCACATGGGTGATCGTGCCGATTTCTTCCCCATAGAGGCGCACACTCAAAACGGATACATCAGGCATCGTCATCCTCCTCATCTAATGAGTAGGCTGGACGGTTGGCATTGCGTTGTTCGCTCGCCGGTTCGAAATGGGCGATCTGGTTGCGGAGCGCCCTCATGCTGTTGGCTGCCTCAAAGATGCCCCTCCACTGCTCTGTGCTTCTGGCGCGTTCAATGGTGTGCCGCAGCGAGCGCAGATGGCTCAAATACCGCGTGTCTATCTGGAGACGCTGGAGTGATGCCGCAGCTTTGCGCAGCTCATCCAGTTCCGGCAAGGTCGGGGCCTCAATCTGAAGGGCGCGGATCGCCTTTTGCAGCTGTTGCATTTCCTTGCCGATTGCAGGCGGTTGGATCACAGTGCGATCCGTCGTTTGACGTGTGATCGATTTGACCGCAGGCACCGCCTTGCGCGGGACCAAGGCGATCTCCAAATCCAATGCGCTGGCGAGCGCGACGAGGCTCGACAGGCGCAGATCAACGCTGTTGGACTCGATGCGCGAAATCTGCGCTTGGGGAACGCCAGCCAACCGGCTCAACTCGCGTTGGCTGAGCTGTTTGGCTTCTCTGGCTTCGCGTAAGCGATCCGCGATCTCTCGGGTTTCATAGCTCATCGATGTTTATTTCTGCATCGTATCTTAACTTTGATGTTTTTTACGATATCACAGAACCACTGTTTTCTCAAAGTGATGTTTTAAAAAGCATCAAAGCGAAAATATGATGTCTAATCGTGCATCAAATATGCGCTGCAAGATGTAGGGATTGGGTCATATCACGGGAAGAAAAAGAGTGATTGCCACCTTAAAGCGAATACTCCATCATTTTAGCGTGGAGGGTTCTCAATGAAAAATACGAGCTCATTTAAAACAGGGACATCATTCAAGGTGGCAATGCATTGGGTCGCGTTTTTCTAGTTGCTGAACCCAGCCGCCGCCGAAGTGAGAACAGCTCCGAGCGGTGCCGCGCCATTGTCATTTGAAAGCTTTGAGAAAGAAGCTTCTGCAGTTGGTGATCTTATCAAATGCCCCAAAGAGGGTGTGACAAAAACTCCAGGATTTCCGGATTTGTGGGGCTGTATCTGGCCCGGTGCTGAAGTTGTCAAAGTGTTCATCAATGAAGACGGCAGTGGCGCCGTCAAGAACGTCAGGGTTATGTGGAACGATTGGACACGGGATGTCGGATACGGTGTCCACACAGATGCTGAAATGGCGCGGGCGTGGCTCTCAGCACTCGCCACGCGATATGCTCCTGAAGCCGTGGAGGACGTCCTCCTTGCATTCAACGGTGCAAGCAACAAGACAATTGAGAGCGATACCTAAAGGCTGGTCTATACCTATGAAAAAGGCCCGGCGATCGATGAACGCCTGTTTACGATCTCGGCAAAATGAAATTAAAACCCAATTTCTATGTCCATTGTACTTTCAACAGTGCTGGTGATTTCCTCCCTCTCGCACTCATTCCCCATACAAATCAGCGCTTGTTGTCGAGCTTTTGCAAGGCAAGACGACAGTGGCTGGGGCCAGTCATTCTTTTGGTTCGGCTCTTCCGGTGATCGAAGGCTGGGTAGAGGATGCGCTGCCCTGCCCGGTCGATTTTTGCGCGGAAGCAGCCGCCCTGGGATTGGTGGCACAAAGGTGTTCGCCCATGATGCGGGAGTGGGCCAACACATCTTTAAGGCGTACAGCAGGCCGGTTATCTGGCGTCCAGTTTTTGTCCTTGGCGCCAATAGGTGAAGGCGTATTTGCTGCCCTTGGAGAGGCCGAAGGTCTGTTTGAATAGCTTTCGAAACGCCAGCGCACTGCGGTATTCACCAGCAAACCAGGCAAAGTCCGGCGCGGCCACCGCGCCGAGTTGCCGCGCCAGTCCTTCCACCTCGTCTGCAAACGATTTTGGCGGAATTGAATGGATCGCCAGTGCGCTCTTCGGCAGATAGCCCGCCAGTTCAGCAGGGCTGCCCGCGGCAGCAATGACATGACCAATCACCCGTGGGGGCAAGTCTTCAAGCATACGGTAAAGCGCTGGAAGGGCGGTCTGGTCCCCGATCAACATGACACGGGCCCCTTCGGGAGGCGTTTCACCACCACCCGGGCCTATCAGGCCGATCCGGTCACCCGGCGATGCCGTTTGCGCCCAATCGGACACCGCCCCGCCCGAATGGCGCACCACATCAATCTCAATCTGTTGGAATTCTGGAATGGTCCGCCGGATCGTATAGTATCGGACGATCAAGGCATCGTCGCCCTTCGGCCATGTGGTCATGCCGTTTGGCGCAAGGGACGGCCAGACCGGGGCTCGGCCGACGGTTTTCGGCACCATCAGCTTGACATGAATACCGCCCTGACAGAGCTGATCGAAACGGTCGGTGCATTTCAGCCGAAGACGGACCAGGCCGTCCATCACCTCCGTCCGGCTGACAAATTCGGCAATGAGAAAGTTCTCCGGCCGGGACGCAAGCGGCACTGAGGCCCCTGCCGCTCCCAACCAGCGCAGTGCCTCAGCCGCAGGCGCATCAAGCGCGGCCAGGTGCCGGACCGCAGCCTCTTTCAGGAGATGGAGGTTGCTGCTGGAAACCGCTGTGATCTGAATATCGAGGTTGCGGTTCTGCCAGGCGATATCTATGCGGTTGTCACCCGTATGGATGGTAAAGGCCTGATCCGATGTCTGGTCCAAGACCACGTCATGGCCGCGCATATGCGACAGAAGCGCTTCAAACACGCCGCGCGCATTTTCGAGAGGAACCGAAGACGAAGCGGTAAACATCTAAATCACTCTCCAACTAGCGGGGTCTTGCCAAAGACGCGGGAAGGCCGGGACCAGGCACAAGACCGGCTGCAAAACGGCACCAAAAGTCCGGAGCCCTGCCTCAAAGACCGCGGTCATGGTTGCCTCTTTGCGTTTTTGTTGCGGACTGCAAAGCTTCCGGCATTTCGGGGTTGCCCGGCTGGCCAATCGACATGGTGAAGACCCTTGCCGTCAGGAGCACCGCCAAGGCAGACAGGGCGGTTGCAATGACAAACAAGAGGTCATACCCGGCAGCATCGGCAATCAGTCCGGAAAGACTGGACCCGAGCAAATAGACAATCAGCTGGGCACAGGCCAGAATGGTGAAGTCGGTGCCGGGCTGGTTCTTGGAGGCCACAGACATGAACAGCGAGTACAGGACCACGATTTCCATGTAGCGAATAAAGGTCTGGAACCCGGCGGCCGACATGACCGGAAGATAGCCGTCCACCCAGCCGATTGCATGAAGCGCGAACAACGCAAAACAGACAGTGCGAAGCGCGCCCAGTGTCAACAGAGCTTTCTCCGTGCCCTGCCACTTGATCAGCGCGATGGCAAGGATCGAGCCAATGATGCCCGCGGTGGCTGCAGAGGCTCCGGACAGATAGCCGATCCACGAAAGCGGCAATCCCGCATCCACGAGATACGGCCCTTCCATGGCTTTGACGAGGCCCTCGCTTGCCCGGAAGACAAGCGCCACGATCAGGATCCGGACGGCCTCCCGCCGCATGAAAAAAGCGCGCAGTGAGGGCCTGTTGGGCAATGCGCGGCCCCCACAGGGGCTAGCCACCTGCGGCGGCTGCTGTTCTGGTTCCCGCATCCACAAGGTGACTAAAAGCGGAAGCAAACTAATCGCCGCCACAGTCAAAAGCGTTGCCGTCCAGCCCACCGTCTCGAATAAAACCAAAGACCCAGTTCCGCCGATTACGACGCCAAAGGCCACCGCGCCGCCTTGGCAGGCATTGCCAACGCCGCGGTTTTGCTCGGAGAGCGTTCGGGTCGCATATCCGTCGGTCGCAATATCCTGGGTCGACATGGCGATGGCGAGGACCGTGCAGATGGCAAACAGGCCCACAACATTGGTTGGCTCGATGAGCGCCATGCAGGCGATTGCGGTTGCTGTCACCAGCTGCATGGGCACGATCCAGCCCCGGCGATGGCCAATGGGCAGGAACCGGAAACGGTCGATCAACGGCGCCCAGAGAAACTTCAAAACCAGCGGCAGCATCAAGAGCGATAACAAACCGATCGAACTTCGCGACACCCCATGTTCGCGCAGGACCGGTGGCAGCGCTGCTGCGATCAAATAGGTCGGAATGCCTTGCGCCAGATAAAGGCCTGACAAGGTTGCGAACAGTTTGATCTGACTGAGCCCAGAAGGCGCGGCTGCCGGTGCGCTACTCGGTGCAGATGTGTCGCTTGCACAGTTCAGACGGTTTGCGGTCATGGATCGGTCCGGAAGGAGCGCGCCAAAGCACATGAGGTGTGCCTTGGCGGCTGGAATGACAGGATCAGAAACGGATTTTGTGGGTGAGTACGACGGTCCGGCCCTGACCCGCAACGTCATAGCCGCGCACGGCGGATGCGGTTGGATTGTTGTAGCCGGTGTCAAAAACGTTGCGAACCGACAGCGCGAAGGCACCGGCTTTACCGAAGTCCCGGGTTAGGCCAAGGTTGACAAGGGTTGCTCCCTTGAGCTCGGCGCTGTCGGAGGTGGCTTTGCGCCCGGACAGGTACTCGATTTCACCGCGAGCGACAAAGTCGTGAGGCAAGGATAAGGTGCCGTAAAGGTTCCCCTTGTAGGTATTGGGAACGCGGCTGAAGGCGATACGTGAGTTTAGGTCACCGGTACCATCGCCGTCATAAAGACCGTCGGTATAGGCAAACACGCCACCAACTGTCAGGGTATCCGACACATCAACCTCGGCTGTGACCTCGGCACCCCAGATCATTTCTTCCTGCTGCGACACTTGGTTCGCGACCGGATCGAAGACAGTCCCGTTCTCGGAGGTCGAGATATAGCCCGACGCCATGCCGCGGAACCGTCCCCAGTCACCGCGCAGCCCGATCTCATAGTTGTTCACGATTTGAGGATCGGGGGCGATGTCGCTGTAATCCAAGGAGGTCACCCCGCCAAGAATGACGCCCAAGGCTTCAGCTGTGGTGTTTGTACCGGCACGCCGCGTGTAGGCGCCAATATCTGTGAGTGAATACCCTTGGGAGAAATTGGCGAAAGCCTGCATGTCGTCTGTCACGTCGACAACAACTCCAGCATTGAATGTCGGCGAGTTATAAGTGAAAGAGCCGCCCGTTACATCGACCGCTGGAATAATGCCCACATAGCCCAGACTGCTGTAGGCGGACGAAAAGTAGGTCGGCCGTGTAAAGTCATCGACGTTCAGGAAGAACTGATCAAAACGCACCCCACCCTGGAGCCGGACGCGGTCGTGGACGGGCACTTCAAGTTGCGCAAACGCCGCAAGCTGGTTTTGCGTCATCGGTGCAATCGCCTCCGCCCCATCGACAAACGCCTGTGTCGTATGGTCGAAGACATACTCTGCTCCCCAGGTCAGGGCGGCACCTTCAAAGAGCTGGTCTAATGTGGAATGAACGGTCGTGCTTACACCCGCACGATCAGAAACAAGCTTGGACTGGTTAAAGTCCGCCGACCCGTTGGTGACATAGACCGTGTTGTTTGCAAGCGGGTCGTACTGCTGAAACGGCGATGTTTTCTCGATGTGATTGTAAAACGTTCTGAGTTCCAGCTCGCCCAAGGGAAACGCAGACTCGCTGAACACTGCGCTGAAGTACTGGGAGTTTTCTTCCACTGGTTTGCCGTCGTAATCAGTCGTGAAATCCGGCGAAACGGGGCTTGTTGAATAATCGGTCAGATGGTCCGGATCTTGCCGGAAATAGGTCCAGTCTGCCGTGACATCAATCCGACGGGTCCCGTCTTCAAAACCAAAGCCGCCGAACAGGTTGAACTGTTTTGCACGGTCGCCCCCGCCCTGACCCAGCAATGCGTCAGACGGCATTTCATCCCCGTTGCCGTCATAGGTCTTCTGCGTGAGTTGCCCGGAGGCGCTGACGAAGTAGTCAAACCTTTCTTTTCGGCCCTGAATGCTGACATTTGCACTTGGTGACAGGGAGCTGCCCGGGTTTTCGGTAAAGGCGCTCAGTTCAGTGCGCAGAGAAACCTCGGGTTTGTCGCTCACCCCGCGCTTGGTGATGATGTTGATCGTCCCGCCTGTCGCGTCGGCGCCATAAAGGCTGGAGGCCCCATTGACGACCTCGATACGCTCAATCGTATCAATGTCAATGAGTGACAAAATCCGGCTGTTGTTGCGCAGCGGGGTATTGCGCGGCACGCCGTCCACCATGATCAGAACACTGCGTCCGCGGAAGGTTTCGG
Organism: Pseudovibrio exalbescens; assembly: GCF_028737195.1. GTDB lineage: Bacteria > Pseudomonadota > Alphaproteobacteria > Rhizobiales > Stappiaceae > Pseudovibrio > Pseudovibrio zosterae. The sequence continues at coordinate 63,542 of NZ_JAQZAJ010000008.1, forward strand.
AGCCACCAGAAATAGTTTGGTTCGATGGCTGAAAGCCGGGGACCAAGGAGGTAATCACATCGGTCAGGTCGTTCGAGCCGTTGCGGACCTCCTCAATTTGCTGGTCGTCTATCACGATGACGGATTGGGCAACGCCTGCAATGTCGCTGCTCTTGCGGTTCGCCGTCACCAGAATTGTGTCCAGCAGATAGCTGCCGTCATCGGCCTGCGCCCCTTCGGTGGGCTCAATTTCCTGTGCGTGTGCGGGCAGCACTGCAATGCCCACCATCAACGACAACCAGATGCTTCTTGCAGCCACTTTAAGCTCCATTCTCATATAAAAACACAAAGTTCAGGCATAACGGCACAGGCCCCAATCCCCCGTTCGGAGCGCGCACCTCAACATACTTGAGTTTTAGATTCAAGTTATCAGATAGGTAATTTCAACAAGCGTGACGAGCTTTGCATTATTGTTACAACTGCTTAGGGTCATGCAGCGGGTTGATCAGATCCGTCCCGAGACCGGGGCTTGGCCTGTCCGGATTGTCTGCGTATCCAACCTCGAAGCGAACCTTGTTGATGCACAGGCGCGGCACGGTTGGCTGCATCAAGTCGAACATGGCAAATCTGCTTCGCAGATCCGGATTGTGGTCCATGTAGCGAGCCAGACAGGATTTCAGGATTTCATAGAAACGGCGTTCATCAAGTATGCCGCTCATCGCAAGCCGAGCCGACAAGAACCTCAAAACCGTTACGAAATGACCGGTCTGGAGGTTATGGATGATATGGCTCGGTGGTTTGTGGGAAACGACCTGTCTGAGGCTTTCGTCAAGGCCCGCTTGCTCTGGAAATACCTGATCTACCAGAAAGACGTCGCCCTGCAGATCCTTGAGGGCCACCCCAACGGGGACATGATCCTCCAACACAACGGTCAGGTTCTGCCCATGCGCGATAAAGGCGACACCATATTTGCAAAGGAGATGATAGAGCGGACGCACCGTGACGTCGAACAGCTGTTCCAGCCACTCCTCAAACGAAAGCCCCGCTTTGTCCGCATGGCCAGCAGCAAGCGGCCGCCCTTCCGGATCCTTGTGCAGCAAGCTCGCGTAAAGGTGAGCTTTCTGGCCTGGCTTTATCCGCGCGGCCGGATTGTCCCTCCAGATCGCGCCGAGGGTTTCATGATGCTGATAGGGCGCGTCCGGGATCTGATCGTAAAGCGGGTGGCGATACCATATCCCGGCCCGCTCCCGCAGGATTGTTACGGTTTCCCGGGTCAGTTCATCGCCGCACACGATGGCCTCAAGCCAGTCCGACAAAGCCGGGCCGTGCGGAATGTATTTGCCCGGAATACCCCGCCAGGCGGACGTGTTGAGAATGCTCAAGGAGAGCTTCAGGTCCGGACTGCCCGGCCGGTCGATACTCGTCAAGGTCCTGAGGCTTGGTCCGGCCACATAGTGTCCGCCAAACGCTCCGAGGCAGACCAGATCCCCTTTTGCCAAATCTGAAATATAGGCCTGCCGGAGAACGTTCTCCCACTGCCAGGGATGGGCCGGGATCAGGCAATGCGTTTTCAGTGTGCAGCCCGTGTTCTCCATGCAGGCCATGAGCCTGCCGTATGTTTCCGGGCCTAGCGTGCGGGCAAGAAAGGAGGTTTCGTCATCGCCTTTCTCAGATCCGATGACACACCCGTCCCTTCTGGCGGCGAGCCAGACCGGCTCGAAAGGCTTGCCCGCTTCTGGAGCATAGGCCGACACATCTTCGGCGCCCCACCCTAACCGGCCTTTGTTGGCAACAGCCTTGGGATGGCCCTCCAGCAGGGCATCAAGACGATATGACGGCAAGGCCAGGAGGGCGTCGCGCGTCAGACCGGCCTGTTTTTGGGCGAGGGTCAGATCCTGAGCCAAAGTGTTGGAGAGCTCGCGCAAGAAGGTTGCCAGCGTTTCCGGCCGCATGCCGAGCTCCGCGCGCGCATCTATCGTAAATTGCAGCGGCGACACACAGTCTTCTTGCGCAGGGGTCCGCGAAATGGTTTCCGGGAAAACCCAGAGGTTGCCCCAGGCCATGGTCTTGGCGCGGAACCGGTACTCCACGGCTCCGGCAAACTCCAAGACGAACTGACCGCCCCCAAGCTCTATGGGCGCGAGGACTTCTTCATATGTCAGTTCACTGATCATTTTGGCCAAGGCATCCCGGCACACCGTGTCCCAGTTTGCTGGCGAAGGCGCAAAGCGGGCAGAGGCGCTCAGCTTGGCCGTTCTGTTGGCGGTCATTGCAACGTGTTCTGGTTTCATAGCCGCACCTGCGAGAAGAACCGCTCCCGGCGGCAACACATCAGGGCCGAACGCTTGTGCGGGAAGTCGAATTCCTTGAGTTTTTCGTAACCGACAGAGGACGCGTAGGTGAGCAACTTGGCATTGTCGACGCGCGGCTCACCCATGATGTTTTCGGTCATGGGGCAATCAAGGAAAAGATAATGCACCAGCGAACGCAGCCACGCGCCGGTCTTGACCTTTCCCAAGTGATGCCGTTCGCCGATCAGTCCGTGCCATCCGCGATCATAGGGCGCGGAATCGTAGTAAGGTCCCAACCGGTCTTCCCGGACCCAATAGGTCTCGAAATACCCGGCTTCATCGCCATCGAAACAGCCAATCAACGGATATGTATGCGGCGACGCCTGCAGCTTTTCCAGATAGGCCCGCAGGTCTTCCTTCGGATTGGCGAGCTCCCAATAATAGGCAACCCGCGGATCGTTCATCCAACGGTGGAACCGGTCAATGTCCCGGTCGATGTCAAGCGCGCGGAAGGACACCGTCATGTCCGCAACCGGATCGTAGCGCTCATAAACGACGCCGGTTGGGTGCAGTGGACGCAAGGGGTGATCCCGCCCATCGGGGCCTGCAACGAGGCCGGCCTGGGCGTGCCCTGCTGGCATATGCCCGAGCCACAGCAACGGCGACTGATAGAACCCGGACCGCATGATTGCATAGGCTGCGCCATCCGAACCGGACTGGCCGCCCAAGAACGCAAAGTCTCTCGGATCACCCGGCACCCCGGCACGGCCAACACGGATTTCATCGATGCCCGGGTGGTCTGCGAAGGCAGCCTCAACGGCCGCCAGAAACAGCGCACGCGCGGTGGAACCAGCCACTTCGCCGTGGTGGATCAGGCTGAGGTCTGGCTTCTCGATGCCGCCGAACACAGCTTGAGCTGCGGGCTGACCATCCAGAAAAAGATCCAGCCGGTCGTCTTGCCAGCGTCCCCGGCTGACGGTGGGGTCTGCGGACCCGGTTGAGTTGCGAAGACATGGGGTCAGAACCCGGCAATCCAGGTGGCTTTTGGGTGTTGCGTGATGGTTCATCAAATGGCTTTCACAGAAGAAATGGGATTGGGAAGATCGAAGTAAGCTGCAAGCTGACGGTCACCGTCACCGGAGGCCTCATTCACATTGCTCAAGCTGGTGCGGTAGTTGCCCTTGCTCACCAGGTGCTCAGCGTTCAACAGCCGGTCATAGAGCGTGGTGTCCCCGCAAGACTGGGCACGGGCCTCAAGAAATGCCGCACGGATCTGCCGGTAGGCGGCCTTCTCATCAAGAAGACCATGCAGTGCCAATGCGCTGACCACATTCATGAGGTTGTTCACGATCACGTAGTAGATCATCAGGCTGTCGCCGAGGTCCGGCGGGACAATGTTCTCGGCATGTGCGCCAATGTCGGGCATGAAACGGGCGAGATGCTCGTGATGGGTCGTGAGATGACCGGTGCCCTGACAATCGCGCAGAACCAGCCGGGCGGGCAAACCATCTTCCAGGCCGATCATCATGTTCTGCTGATGAGACCCGAACAACAGGCCATGCCGTGCACGAATTTCCAGAACCGGCATGATCGCCACACCCAAAAACCGTTCGAGCCACAGCTCGGCTGCCCGCGCCCGCGATACGCCCCGGTCATCCGCGAATTGGACAATCAGATCGGCAAGCGGACACGTTCCGTCCATCCGGAATTCGCACAGGCTTGCGAGCATGATGGGGCCTGCGGCGCCCGCATCGTCAAATGGGTTGTCCCGGAAAACCACAAAGCTGTCTTCCATCGGACCGCCTGACGGGTCTTTCAGGGCTGCGTAGCCCGGTTCTTTCAGGATTTGCAGAGAAGGAAACTCTGCCCAGAGGCGCGCCCCAAAGGGACCTTCCAGCAACTGTGCAAGCTGCACGCCCCGCTCCACCTCCTTGCGGGCCAGCACCCGTCTGGAATTGGTCAGCCGCAAGGACAGCGAGAACTTCAGCATGTAGGGGGCGTGATAGGCATGGGCACCGCGGAAGGACCCGGTTGCCGCAAACGCTTGGCCCATGGGACCAAACGGCAGGAATGTGCCGTCCCGCATAGCAGCAAGAACCTCGGGACGGGCAAGCAATCGTTCAGCCTGCCAGGGGTGCGATGGCAGCGGCACGAAATCCGGGCGGGTTGCTTCTGTTTCCATCCAGTGGTCAAGCTGCGCATCGCTTGCGGCGAGATCCCGGCACATCGTGGCGGCTGAAACCTGTGTTCCGGATGTCAGGTCAAGAAGATCCCGATGGACCAGCGACCAGAACAGGGGAAACCGCCCGCCAAGTTCCGGTGCATACCGCTCAGCGTCCGCCGCGCTTATCTCGTCCTTGCTGCGCGGATTGGGATGGGTGGGATGCCCCAGGAGCAGGGCTTGCTCCGCCTCCTGAAACGTCCAGCGGTCCGCTGCCTTGGGCGCGCGGCGATTTGCCCTGAGCGCCTCAAACGTGCCCCGGCGGCTGTCCAGGACCCGGCTCAAAAGCAAGTGTTGCAGATGCAAATCTCCGGGGCTCGCATTCTCATCAAAAACAAGCTTGGCAATCGCTTCTGGCACCGGCAGGTGCTGAAGCGGCCCGGTGAGAGGTGCCAGGTGCACCGGCAATTCAAACAGGAAGCGGAAAGCCGTCCGGTCCCGATACGGAACGAGCACCCGGTCGCCCGTAGACAACGGCAGGCTCACATATGGCCCTGCCAGGCCAAGGGCTGCGGCCTCATCCTCGGAAAGAAGACCCCAGCCATCCCATTCCCGCAGGAGGGCGTTCAAAAATGCCGTGAGGGTCGCAAGATCTGCTTGAAGATCAGGAGATTGCCCAAAAGAGGGCAACAAAACCCGGTCTTGCAACGCCATTTCGGGAGTTACATTCATCATCTCGTCTCCAGCGCGATTTCTGGATCGCTGCCTGTTGTTTGCTAAGCGCTGACTGCGGATTTCGTTTCAGCCGGTTGCGGGCTGACCGGCCATTCGACGAGACCGCCTGATGAGGACAGATCGAACATTTCCTCACCAGCTACGGCATTCGCGATGGTGGCGCTGCGCCAGGCCATCAGGCTCATTTGCGGGTCGGCAATGCCGTGGGACTTTAGGCCCAGGTTCATGCCGTAAAGCCCGATAGAAGGCGGTCCGTCCCAAGCCATCTTGTAGTTTTCATCAAGCTTCGGCAGACCCGTGTCATCAAGATCAAGACGACCACGCAGTTCGCTCATGAAGTCCGGCAGGCACGGCTTTGAGCCGGTGGCCAGAATGACAACATCAGCGGAAAACGCCTCGACCACGCCGTTGACCTTGGCGCGCGTCAAGACGGTGCTGCCCTCGTTCTGCTGCCGCACATCAAAGACTTCGCGCCCTGGAAGCAGCCTGACCGTCTTTCCTGCCCCCCCGCACAAGTGCCGTTGGCGGTAAATCTCACTATAAATCGCGTCGACCGTTTGCGGCGTCAGCCCGTCACTTGCCAGCTTTTGTGAGGCGACCTCTTGGCTTTGACCGGCTTGCGGCAGCGTCCGGTAGCCTTGCACATAATCGGGCGTGAACACCTGATCGACAAACCCGCCCTCCTCTAGCGGCGAAAACCGCGGCAAGAGACTGATCCAGGAGATTCCCGCAGGCCCGTCGCTCCGCTTCATCAGATCAAGCGTGATTTCGGCTCCGGTCTGTCCTCCCCCCACGACAACGACACGTTTTCCGGCAACGGATGGCTTTTCGGTCAGATAGTTTCCGGCCATAAAACAGACGCTGCCAAGCTGCGCTGCCGCCCAATCCGGCACCACAGGGCGCATGCCCGTGCCAATCACCAGGTTGCGGCACAAAACCGTATCGCCGCCATCAAGCTCCAGTTCCAGAGCCGTTCCCCGCAAGCGAGCCGCCGCCACTCCCTGGCCCCAGGTGAGAGACGGGAGCCTTGCTGCCACCCACGCCATGTAATCATTGAACTCCACCCGGGACACGCCGTCGAAACGTCCGGCCATAAAGTCATAGAACCGTTTCTTTTCAACAAGATAGGCCAAGAACGAATGGGGGCTTGTCGGCTGAACCGGTGTGACGAGATCCTTCAGGAACGACGTTTGCAGGATTGAGTCTGGAAACAGCAGCCCGGGATGCCAGGCGAAAGCAGATTTCTTGTCAAAAAATCTTGCGCGCACTGTCCTTGCTGCGTCCAATAGGGCAGCAAGGCTCAAATTGAAGGGACCAATCCCGACACCCACGAGGTCCAGAGGATGCTGCGCCTCTGCGCGCATGGGCAAGATCGTGGTCATGTGGAAACTCCATCTGATTGGGCAATTGGTTTCGGATGTTGCAGATCGGGCCGTGGCTCATGGGAACCGCAGAGCGGAACAATGAGACCCGCCAGAAAAAAGCACACGGAGGCCAGCCAAAAGGCTGCCGATATGTCCCAGGTTCCGAGATAGCCACCGGCAACGGACCCGAGGGCAAGGCCAGCAAATTGCACACTGGAAACGCGGGTCGCCGCGCGGGCCCCGTCCGCTCTTGGGGCGGCGCAGAGGGCGCGTGTGGTGTTGACGCTGGTGACAACCGCCGTTGCCATTGCCAGGAGGATGGTTGCGCCGAGAACGCTGGCAAATGTTTCACCAAAACCAAGCCAGGCCAAAGCGCCGGTGCCCAAAAGGGCCGCTATCAGCTGCCCGGCAAGAAGATGCCGGCCAACGAGCTGCTTCACGCCAAGCTGGGCAAGCGTGCCAGCAACAAGAGCAAGCGCAAGGCAAAGACCGGTCAAGGCGGCGCTCTGCTGCGCGCCAACCTGCAGGACGCTTTGGATCAGGGGCCCGAGAAGGATATAGGAGAGGCCCGTCGTGATCTGAATTCCAAGCGCAGTGGCAAGCTTGGGAAGGTCCGTGCGATGGCGGGGCACCGGTGCTGCTTCAGGTTCCGGGCGCTGTCCGTCCTCCCGCGCGCCGCGCAGTTTCCACAAGGCGCAAAGATAGAGGGGCAGCGGGCCACTCAAGAGCCAGAGCGGGGCCCCTCCAATTGCTACAACAGATGGAAGAGAGAGATTGCCGGCGACACGCCCAACCCCGATGAAGCCATTCAGCCTGCCAATATCCTTGAGCAGGTCTGCGGCGGTCCGGCTTGACCGGTGCGCCAGAGCCTGACCCAAAGGCAACATCGCCGGTGCGCTCGCGCTGTAGAGGAGCCGCGCTGCGAAAAAGGCAGCCAATCCCGAAGCCGCTGGCAGCAGGCCCGCAAGGGTCGCCGCCGCACTAAGGCTGAGCCCGGTGACTGCGACTGCGCTGCCCACAATGGCTGCTTTCAAGGAAACCAAAAGCCCGAACCGGTGGGCGATTTTGCCCCACACCCAGACAGCTGCAGCAGACAGGGCCAGTCCGCCCCCGACCAGAACACCGATTGTGCCGATGTCCGTTTGAAACACCTCGCACAAGACCGGCACAATGGCGATCAAAACAGCCTGATGATAGGCGCTGGCGCTGGTCACCCAGAAGATCGGAGCCATGGGAAACAGAATAACCCTCGCGTTTTCAAAATCTTGCAAAACATGAGTCTAGTACTCAAGTTAAATTTTGTTTGCAAGAGTGAATTTGCCAACGGGAGCAGATTGTTTCGTCATTTGGCCGCAGAGGCCCGAACGTGCACGTTTGGGCGGTTGCGGAAAAAGAGTGACCGTTTGAGGCGTAACCTCCCTATGGAAGCGGCAGAAACGGCAGCCCTCGAGGAGGATTTTCCTATTGGAATTCGAGGAGATTGCTGTTTGGAGCCTGTCTTTGTTCATGGTTGCCGGCATCAGACACGGATTGGCTTGCGACTCAGCTGTTGTTTTGCCGGTGCCATGGCACCTTCCCGTCCACTCTGCGCAAGATTGCGAAACAAGCCCTCGACAGGCTGACGATCAGTCCCCACGCGTCGTTGGGGCTGGCCCATCACCATCGCGGGGCCTATGACGAAAGCATGGAGCTGGATACGTCGGCCCACTATGACGCGCTGGACCTGACGGAGCTTTACGGCGGCTTGGGCGTTGAGGTGGCGCACCAACTGACCAACAGCGTCAGCCTGCGCGTTGACACCGGTTTCGACGAGGATTTTGACCTTGCCCCAAAGCAAACATCAGTGTCATCAGCTATGACGGTGTCTTCTACCGGCAAAATTCAGCTTGGCTTGATGCGCTTTGCATCAATGCCATGGCCAGCACGCCACATGCAGCGAACAACGAAACAACGATCAAACCGATGACATAGCGCGATAGGCCAAACATGTTCAGCTCTTTGGGGGCGCAAGAAAACACCATTTCTGCGGATCGATCTTCATACTTTCACCTAGTTCGCAGATATTCTGAAACTCTTGCTCGCTTGGAAAAACATCAAATTCAAATAACTGTTCACACAGATTTTCGAATGCCACACCCCATTCGCCGTGTTCAGCAGTCGATTGGTAATCGTCCAGCAACTCATCAGCCAACCGACCTCTAAATCTCTGAATTAGCGATATAATTGTTCTTTGAATTTCGTTTTCCATGTCAATACTCTGGATACGCTATGATTATACCTTCACCAGCGGGTTCGATGATTACACGAACTGGTACACCGTCAACGACTGGCAAATCTCCATTGGCGTCTGTAACAACGAAACGAGCAGGTTTACCTGATTTTGTGTAAAGTCCACCGCTGCCAGTTTGTGGCTTCCACAAAAGGTTGGGATTTGTTGCAAGATCTGTGGTTGTACTCATAATCTTATTTGCATCCCCACTTTGTGGGAAAGGTGTTTTACCCGAACCACCTGGCCACAAATGACCACCGCCTGTGGCGTCTCCATGCAGTATGTGCTGCGTGCGTTGTGCACTTGCTACGTTAGTTGATGGATCGACTAGAGGCTTTAACGGTACATTATTTACAACCCCCCCCCATTGAACACCTGATCATGCTGTCTGACCAGCGCTTCAGACCTTTGCGAGGCAAGTGCTCGGACAGCGTTCAACTCAAACCCGATTGCCATCAGATCATAGGCCAATGATGCTTGGGTTTGATCGAGGCCGGTGGCGCGCATCACCAGTTGGACACCGAAAGGCAGTGCCTCCTCTCCGGTGATCAATTGGGCTAGACCAGCAGCTGCCGTATCCGCTCCATGAGCTGCAACGACGACAGATGCCGTTGCACAGGCCGTCCCTGCAGAAGCAGGGCACATGTACACAGCGCCAGCCACTTCAGCCGCGCCAAAGACAACATCAATCGCTCCGGCAAACCTATGCAAAACGGTTTTATCGAATGCTTCATTGGTCGCCTAAGGGATGAGTGCTTTAACGAGCATCTGTTTAATAACCTACCTCACGCCCGCTCCCTGATCACACGATGGTGCGACGATAATAATCACAAACGCCCCATACTAGTCTCGACGGGCTGACACCGTTGGAGCATCCCAAATGGTCTCGGAAATACCAAAAACAGAACAGCGCTAACTTATAGTCGCGGGTTCTTTGAGGAGCAGGTCAAAATGCGGTGCTCTACGCAGTACAAATTGACGGCTTTGATGTGTAGTGCCCCTATCACGCACCAAGCTAAAGAACTGTGATCATCCAAACAATAAATCAACCTTAACTCTAGGCCAAACATATAGATTTAACGTCAGGTTTAACTCCCTCTCTCCAAGACCAATAGATATTAGCTGTCGATCCTCGTCTATTGAAAGGTGATTTAATCGCCCATTAGTGATACGGAATGCTTCACTCGCTTCCTCTCCAATGGCCATGCTAAAAGTCCGGTCAACAGTGCCCAACCAAATTCTAGCGGGTTGGCCTAATTCGTCCCGGAATGTGTATGTTTCAACAAAAAACTCATCATCGACCTCGAGGTCACAGCCGAATGCCGCGACAATATCATTTGAAGCAGGAACACAAAAATCAGCTTCTTTAATTTCCAGACGCATCGCCGTTTCCTCCTACCTATAGGGTATCGTAGTGACAAAGCGGGTCAGGCCACTAACACCAACTTCAAAAGTGATTTCCAGTCGAACTGCCCCTCCTGGCCCCTTAAACAACGATTCTCGAACTTCGAATTTTCGTGTGACACCATCTTCTCCTGTCCGAGAAAACGTATTGATCACGCTCGATGGATCTCCCGCCACGTCATCAAAATGCGAAGTAAGAGCTTGTCGGCCAGCTGGAGTATCATGAATCCCAATTCGTGAAAACTCGCTTTGAAGCTGTTGCGAACGAGCGGTATTGTGCGGATTAGACGTTACACGACCGAACAGGTAATCAAACTTACCGTCATCGATCTTGATACCCCCCCCCTTTATGGCAGCATTAGCTTCCTTAATCGACGCATATTCATCGCCGTTTGCATCGACAACTACTTTTGTACCGTCGGGTTTGATCCGGATCCTCACGCCAAGTCCAAGTATCTCTGCCCCAGCTAGAAGGTCCTCGAAGCCGGCGGTAAGAAGTGGACCCCACTTCCGTTCAAAGTAGCATTTTGGACTTTATTGACGTCTAGGTCTGCTTCGCCAGTCAGACCTGACAATCGTCACCGCAGACCAGACGGAGGTCGAGCGCTGATTAGCGCTGAACATGAAGACGTGGGAATTCACCATGAGGCTGCTGAAACTGGGATTAGATGAACTCTACATCTATTCTATCCACCTCTAATTCAACCTGCTCTCCATCTAAATATCCATATTCGTCAACTAAAAAATCATCTTCAAATGGGAGACCACACTGGATGGTGTTCCCGACTAGCCTACCTCGCAACCTATATCTAAATCCATTGTCTATCCGTTCAACACCTCGCTCTATGGACGAGCTTTTCTTCAGCCTGTATTCGTCAATTACAAAAATATGGAATACGACTGGATAACTACGTCCTAACTGTATTTCATAGGGAACAATGCTCGCGAAGCATACAACCTCAATCCCGTTGACAAATAAAGACACCTGTTCCTCAACGTGATCACCGATTTCCTTCAATTGTGCTCGCATTACTATTCTCATTTCTAGGGATTGTATGGGAGAATTACTTTATCTTCTTTATTGCCGTTAATGGTTTTCCAGAAATCTCTTCCACTCTTCACATGCAGGGTTGTAATATGCCCATCGCTATTCGTTCCTACAAAAGCAAATTTAGCTTTGCCTTTTCGGTCGTTCCCCATGAATTGAGCATATCCAACACGTTTCTGACCATTACACTCATATTGCACAGATGTGCCGTTTTTCTGCACATACTGAGCGAGCTCAAGATATGCAGCTGGATTATTTACGCCAAATTCCTTGCCGTGCTTTTCAAAGTGCTCATCCAATTTTATTTGGCTTGAAAACTGCCTCGGAACATTAGTTAAGCGATTCGCCTGATTAGCTGTCTTATATTCAACGCCGTTTGCATCGCGAATTACTGTTTGACCATTGGCTTTGGTCAGGAGACTCATGCCTGGACCAAGAATCCCAACCCCAGCGAGAAGGTCCTCGAAGCCGGCGGTAAGAAGCGGACCCCACTTTGCATTCAGGATGGCAGCCTGAACTTCCTCATCTGTCAGATCCAGTTGACCGGTCAAGCCCTGAACGTAAGCAAGGCTGACTTGCGCCTGCATGGTCTCCGGCAGATCATCAATTAAGTCTTGAATGCCGAAATCAGAAGCCAAAACGGGAACAAGAGATGATTTTGCGCTGCCATATGCAGCGAACATCAATTCTGCCCGACCCGGATTTGCAGCCACCGCATCCAAAAAGGCAACGGCTTGCGCACTATCCTTGTTCTCTGCGTACTCCGCTAAAACTTCCTGCAAAGCAGCTTGCGTAACGTTCTGCCCCTGAGGCCAACGAGATTGAGAGGACGCGAGTTCATAAATGCCAACCCGGTTCAACAGGGTGTCAGCATTTATAAGTTCCTGACGATATTCTGAACTTCCCCTTTCCAATAGGCCAAACATTGTCTGGCCATCGACAGTCGCGGGTCCGTTGTAACTGGCTTCAATGAATGCTCGCGCCTCATCACCAAATGCCACTCGGTGCAAATCGAAGCTCTCGGACACCCCTTTCAGGGTTTCTGCCGCCAAAATGCCCTTGGCTTCGTCTAAAGACAGATCGCACTTGCCATGGTTTTCGCAGACCCAGTTACGGAATTCGTCAGCCTTTTCTTCGATCCATTCAATCTCGCTGCGATGAAGAAGGCGGTTGTTGCGAAGACCAGACTCTGCAATGTGTGCCGCTATGCTGACATTGGATCCGTCTCCACCGGAGAAGAGGAAACCGGAAAGTGCCCCGACAAGCTTTGTGAACTTTTGCTGTTGTGCGTCGCTCAATTGCGTTCCGCTGAGCGATCCGGCAAACAGGCTTTGTGCAATCGCCCCGGCAGCACCGGCGGCACAGCCCTGACCACCGTTCTGGGCCGCCCCTGCAGCACAGCCTGCAAGGCCATGCAAAATGGCATGCGGCAGGGAGCCCTCCCAAGCCTCGTTGGTCTGGATCATGTCGCCATTGGCATCTCGAATAATGCCCAGCTCACCAATCTCGAACTGGATATCGGCAAGGGTCAGGCTGACCAGCGTTTTGACCATGGAAGCGGAAAAACCTTCCATGAAATCCGTGCCATAAACGGCAGAGGACAGACCGTTCGTGATCACGCCGTCAATCGCGCTATCGAGAATGTTGCATCCTTCAGGCGGCCCCGGTTGCTATGCCGTTTTCACAGGAGAAGAAGGATAGGAACAAGCCACCGAGCCTTGCCGAGAATACGGCGGCATCACACCCGCTATGAAACTCAAAACAGCGGCCTGAAATCCAGCTTTAAAGCCAAACAAATAAGGATGCTTACCCATACCTTTGGGAAGTCAGCAGTGGTCAATCGCGTTGTATTTGGGCGTTAGAGGACCGCGAAAGCGCTCACTCGTCCCCAAGCAAGGCTCGCGATGACATACAACGCGCGTACGTCACAGGTTCCCGCAAAAAGAAAGCACCTTTGACTGCAACATCGTTGCGTGTCAGAGGTGGGGCTCTAGCGGAGAAGGCGGAACCGGTTGGGTAGGTCAGATGGTGCTATGCTGAGAAATATTCAAAAAGAGACGAAACCCCATTTGCGGCAAGAGCCGCAATAATCCCGAATGCCGCGAAAAACAGAACCAGAATGGCTTGGGTCAAATGGCGACAAATCTTCATGCGCTTTTCATTTTTCAAACAGGAAATGTGGTTGGGATGCCCTAGCCCCTTCAGGGCGCTCTTCGAATACCCGACCTAACTCATTATCAAAGTAAACCACTTTGATATCTTCTAGTTCGACCCGCAAACGTTCCCACAGTGCCCAACCCTCTTCGTTGAATGCCTGTGCTTCTTCACGCGTCCGAAAACCCGATTGAACAGGGTCAGACCGGTTCAATGTAGCATCATACTGCCTCGCCCAATTCAGTAAGTCTTTTTCCAAAACAGAAGACAACGGAAGAGTTGCAGGATCGATGTTCCCGATATTCGATACACCCCAAAGGGGCCAGCAGTCATAGTCAGCCATCAATTTGATTTTCGTGCGTGAGTCCATCTTACAGCAATCCTCTATGGTAAGGAGGTTGGATTTGCACCGACGATAAAACCATTGTCGCCCACGGTAATCGCCATACGATGTGTAGTACCATTAAATATGTATTCATATATAGGCCTACCGGTGCCCGTACCTTGGTAACCAACTACGTTATTCTGTTGCAAAGCGGCAAACACTGCATCTGGAATTTCATCTTGAGAAATGCCCTTTTGCGCAAACTCGCCCGCGTGACGATTGATGTGTTGTAACCCGGCTGAACTGCTCCCTGTTTCAAGCCAAACAGTCTGCCCATTGGGAAGCTGCTGAATATCAACAACGTTCTCGGTAGTTATACGAGTTCCTTCCGGTAGTCCCGCAATCAATTCATCTCGTGTCAGTGTCCTATTTGGAACATTATTTACAATCCCCCCATTGAACACCTGATCATGCTGTTTGATCAGCGCTTCAGACCCTTGCGAGGCAATCGATCTGACAGCGTTCAACTCAAACCCGATTGCCATCAGATCATAGGCCAATGATGCTTGGGTTTGATCGAGGCCGGTGGCGCGCATCACCAGTTGGACACCGAAGGGCAGTGCCTCCTCTCCGGTGATCAATTGCGCAAAACCAGCACCTGCCGTATCCGCTCCATGGGCTGCCACCAAGACAGATGCCGTAGCACAGGCCGTTCCTGCAGAAGCAGGGCACATGTAAACAGCGCCAGCAACTTCAGCCGCGCCAAAGACAACATCAATCGCTCCGGCAATCCGGTTGTCTAGAACCCGCTGTCTGTCGATTTCCTCATCAACCGCAAGGCTGCAAGCACTTTGGCTCATAGAAGAAGAGCAAACATCTTCCGCAATTTCGGCTCGCGCTTGTTGCTCCAATTCGAGGTAGATTGCCAAGCGATCATCGTTCAGCGTTTGTTGCTCAGAAGCAGTCAGTGCGCCGCTGCGCTCAAGTTCAGCGCGTACCGATATGTCACAACTATTCACGCCGCCAGAGCAGAAAGTTGCTGTGGTTTCTTCTCTCAGCGCCGCTCTGAATTCAGTGGCCTGATCCGGTGTCCAGACAACCAAATCTTCTGCAGAATCTTGTAGATCGTTGAGCAAACGACCTTTGTACTCACCCGAAGTCATCAGGTTGAACACGATTGAATCAAACGCCCCTTCAGCGACGGCAATTCTGGCCCAATGACCAGCCCTGCAGGCGTCAGTTTCACAGGCTTCCAACTCAGCGTTTTGCGCGGTGCTGATTTCAACATATTCAGCAAACACCTCAGCGCGGCATGCCGAAAAGCCAGCGCCAAGTGCTGCGCACTCAGACAATCTCTGCTGTAGCTGACCAATTTGGTCGTGGCTAAGATAGTTGTTCTGCAAACCAGACGCCGCTATAGCGGAAGCAGCACTGACATTTGCCGGGTTGCCACCTGAGAATATATAGCCGGCAAGCGCGCCAATCATCTCGGCATTCCGCACCGCGTCTGCTCGTTGTTCGCCCGTCAAATTTTCATCAAGGGTTCCCGCAAACAGGCTTTGCGCCACAGCTGCTGCAGCCGCCGCGGCACAGCCCTGACCGCCGTTCTGAGCCGCTCCTGCAGCACAGCCTGCAAGGCCATGCAAAATGGCATGCGGCAGAGAGCCCTCCCAGGCCTCGTTGGTCTTGATCACGTCGCCGTTGGCATCTCGAATAATGCCCAGCTCACCAATCTCGAACTGGATATCGGCAAGGGTCAAGCTGACCAACGTTTTGATCATGGAGGCGGAAAAACCTTCCATGAAGTCTGTGCCATAAACGGCAGAGGACAGGCCGTTCGTGATCACGCCGTCCAGCGCGCCTTCGAGAATGTTACCGATAGACAGCTTGTTGTTGCCAAAAGTGCCCAGCAGGCCATCGAACAATTCGGGATGGGTCTGCGATGTGATCCCGAACATGTTCAGGCTGACGCCCTCAGCAAGACCTGCAGTCACGGCAGAGAATGTTGCATCCTTCAGGATGTCGCCGAGGTCGAAGTCACCTGAAACCGCTCCGTCCAGACTTTCCACGAGGAATGTACTGGTGAAGGCCTCCGCTGCAGTAACGGCCCAGCTGGAGGAAAGGTTCAGGAGGTTCGCAATCCCCAAATGGGGAACCAGAACGGAGCCAACAGCGATGGAAACCAAGGCCTTGAACGCGGGCGACAAGGCGACCTGCTTGTCGTAGAAGTATTCATTGGCCAGCTGCTGAGTAAGCAGCTCCAACCCTTCCAGTTCAAGCAGTTCTGAGGGGTATAGATCTCCCGGATTTTGGGCATCCACGCCTGCTATCTCGTAGAGGGTCAGGCGTGCATCGCCATCCACGTCGAGATTGAGCGCATGTCCGGCCAGGAGCTGCGTGAGAACAGCTGCTTCAACATAGCTGTTCTCGGTGATCGTGGTCATCAGAACGAGGCCGGTCTCGTGTGAAAAGACCTCTTTGCGATGACTGTTGATGGCAGCCTGAATATCCAGATCACCGCCAGTGTTGATGTTCAGATCTTGACCTGCAGAGAGCTGCGCCCCGACCAAGGTGGTGTCCGCGCCAGAAACCAGGGTGAGATCAACAGAAGCGAGCGCCTCTGTGCCCCGGCTCACCTTATCTACACTGCTGATGATCTTTGTTGAGCCGAACAGCCCGCCGAACATGCTCTTGCTGGTCTTGCTGTAGGTCTCATGAACATCGGTGTAGGCCCCGGCGAAGATGTCCCCCTCCGCCGCGTTCAGGTTGATGTCGCCCTGAGCCGAGGCGAGCGCGGAACCCGCTGTGGTCAGGTCGCCCTTATCCGCTTGCAGGGTTACATCTTCGCGCCCAGCGATGCTTACACCGCTGTTTGTTACGCGGGTCTCACTGCGTACCGTCTCCTTGGAGCGGAGGAAGCCGCTTTTCTTGGTTTTGGAGTAAGAGGTGTAGATATCCTGTACCGCGGCCAAGACCAGATCGTCGGCTGCGCCAATTTCTACCTTGCCACCCACATCAACTTGAGTGCCCATGAGCACAGCGCTTCCACCGGCTGTCGCTGTCAGGTTGCCTTGGGCCTCGATGTCCGTTGCCGTGCTGACAAGATGTTCGGACTTGGCGTTCTTGGCCTTCGTCGTGCTGCCACTTTCAACAGCGCCCAGCACAAGGTCCTTCTCAGCGGTCAGCTTTACATCGCCGCCCGCGTCCACATCAGTACCTGCAACAAACAGATCGCCATTGGACACAATGGAGATGTCACCGCCTGCTGCCATGGAAGACAGGCGCTGGTCTTTAACCGTGCGGGTTGACGTGACAACGGTTCTGGGCGGCGTGTCCTCGAGCAGGGATGGCAGCGTCTGCCTCTGCTCGATAGTGAAGTTCTTTTCAAGGCCGGTGAGCGTGACACTGCTGGTTGCGAAAATCGAAAGGTCTTCCTCCGCGTCCAGAGTAATGCCTCGGCCGAGGAAGTCATGACCGGAAAGAATGTCGATGGACTTGCCTGAAAGCGTTGTCTCATTCAGCAGCAACGAAGTCAGCGAATTGACAGAGAGCTTGCCTTCGTCCGCAGTCAACGCGCCTTCTGTGCTGCTCACAACCGCGGCAATCACTTTCAGGTCTTCTTTGGCGGTGATCGTGCCCGCATTGCTGACGGAGGTGCCCATGATGGCCACTTCACCGCCGCTGATGAGCGCGCCTCGCCCATCCAGCTCAAATGCGGTGTTTTCTGGATACACCGTGTGCATGCCGCTGCCATCCGGCTTGGGCACAGAAACCGGTTTATTGAGGTGGTCCAACGGCCCGACCTGTGGGTCAACAGTCGCCGCCTTGAACCGATCGGCACGTGGTTCCACATGGTTGTTGATGAGGTCGTCGCGATACTGCAGACGGTCTACATCCATCATGTAGTTTGACGTGATGAAATTGGCGTAGTCGGTGAATTCAGGATCCGTCTCGGCCAACGCCGTAAGACCGGTGGAGAGGAGTTCTTCAACCGAGGTGGTTGGCGTGAGCACCGGCTCGACTGGCACCACTGTCTCGACGGTAGGGACAATATCTTTTACTTCCACCGGGATGATGATCGGTTTGCCCTTGCCCGGATTGACTGTCTTGGTAGGAAGCGTGGTTACATCGGTCGCAGTGATGGTGGTTGGATCGATGCCGGGTTCCGCGACAACACGGTCCTCGCTCTCCACATCCCTCACTGTTACCTCTGGGGTGCCCGGTCCAGTATCGACCTCCACCTCATCGGCCACATCCACCGAGTCCACGGTTCTGATGTCCGTGCCGTCCCCCTCGACTGGTGCAATATGGTCCGGGGTGCGCACATCCTTGAAGTCCAGTGTTCTGGTACGCACGTTCGGAATGCCGGTCATATCCGGATCACCCGCCGCCTTCTGCTCTTCGATGAAGGCGTTCATGGTGTCGATCATGTCCTGCATGGACATTTCGGAGGTGTTGATGGTCAGATTGACAAGCTCACCAGAAATGGAGACCTTGCCTACCGCTTCAATCCGCCCGCCAAATGTGTCGTAGTAGGCCACTTCCCCTTCGTGGCAGGTGAAGCAATCGGGTTTCTTGTGGACCTCCAGCAGAACCTGGGTCGCGCCCACCGCCTTGTTCTCGATCTTGTTAGCGGTGAGCATCAGATCGTTACCGGCGGAGATATTGCCGAAGATGTTTTTCAGAACTTCCGTCTCAATGCTGACGTCCTGACCGGCAACCAGTTCGGCAAGAACGCCATCATCATTGAAACGGTCCTGATAAAGGATCTTCAGAATGTCGTAGGATTTCGCCGCGCCCGCGGACATGGCAGTCCACAGTGAGGTGACTTCCGGGTCGAGCTCATTGGAGTAGACACGTGTCACTTCGCCCGAGACAGGGTCTGTTACTTCTTCAAAAACCAGCGCGTTTTTGCCAAGAATGCCGCGCACACGGGAAGAAACAGTTGATGAGCCCGATGCAAGGGTTTCCCAAAGTTCAAGATAAGCCTGTTCGAACTCCGGCAACATGTTGCCATCGGCATCAAAGACCACCGGATCCAGAAGATCTGCCATAGCCTGAATGGGATCAGGGGTTCCTGCGGCATTTGCCTTGGAGTACATGTTGTCCCAAAGGCGCTGCAGGCCGTCGGTTAGTTGCGTCTGGCTCGGTTTGAGAACGGAGGTCTTGACGATCGCGCGTGCATCTTCAGAAAGAAACTCTGAGCCACTCAAAAGGTCCTGCCACAAGGCGAGATAGTTTGCCGTATAGGCTGGCAATACCTTCCCGGAGCCATCCAGGTACGCTGTATCAATCAGCTTGAGGATCTCATCAGCAGAGTTGACCGGACCACTTCGTCCTTTTTCCAACCACCGGATGATCTGACTGCTGCTCAAGGTGGGCGCAGTGCCCACGTTGTGCACTTCATCGGCCCGTATGGTCAGGTTGCCTTGAAAAGCTTCGATGCGACCATTCGTGTTCTGAAGCAAGGCGCTGCGATCAAGATTATCGTTGGCTGCAATGGTAATGCTGTCATTCGCCCAGACCACGCCCCCATTGTTGATCAGTTCCTGCGAATAGACGGCAAGGTCATCGCCTGAAATCAGCGCCGCCACGTTCGTAACTGTGTCGGAAGCAGTTATTGTGAGCTGTTCGCCAGCGGAGATGGTGCCAGCGTTGTTGAGAAATGACTGGGAGTTAAGGAAAACACGTTGGGAGCTCAAAGTTCCGGTATTGGTCAAGCCTCCCGTGCCTGCGCTGAGCTTCAACTCTTCAGCTGCGGCGATCACCCCATCTGCGGTGATGGCACTGGCTTCAATCTCGATTTTCTTGCCGTAGACAGCAAAGTCCGTTCCGAGAGTGAAGGCATCAGCCATGGAAAGGCTTACGCGCTCGCGACCCGTAATGCTGCCGGTATTTGCCAAGGTGGTTGCGGAGGTCAGAAGCGCTTCTTCAGCAACGAGCGCACCAGCGTTTACAAGCCCGCCTGTCCCGGCTTTGACTTCAAGACTCCCTGTGGCGACCGTGGTGCCAGAAAGGGCCACGCGGCGACTTTCAACACTGATGTCATCGCCAGATACTTGAGAATTCTCAAGGGAGGTGACGCTTTGCCCGGCGGTTGCAGTGAGCTTTGTAGTGCCCGCCAGAACGCCGCTGTTTACGATCCCACTTGATGCACCAAGAGTGGTGGTCGCCCCGCCAACAAGACCATCGTTTTCAATGGAACCATTCGCAGCAGTGATTGAGGTGCCATGGAGAGCCCGGATATCGCCCTTGGTGATGACGTCGGCAGCCGTGATTACCAGATCGTCAGCATAAAGACCTGCGCCAGAGGAGGTCCCAAAACTCTGAGAAGAGACAAGGCGAACCTCATCCTCGACTTCCACCAGACCCGTCACCATCAAGTCTTGAGCGGAGGTTACGTGTAGATCTCGGGCTTCAACAACACCGCCAAGAAGAATATTTCCAGTCTTGGAAACAAGTGTTGACCCAGTGCCAAGCTCCAGCAGACCATGGGTTGTCAGAGCGCCAGAGGCTTCGATCGTAGCTTCGCTGGCAGAGGCAAATCCACCCAGTTCCAGCGCCCCGGAAGTGGTCATCAAGAGAAGTTGGTTTTCCGCAAGTACATTGCCGAGGACCTTGGCGCTGTCGCCCTGCATGGACACGGTTTTTGCGGAAACCTCCGCACCGTCCTTCACCTCCAGCTTCCCGGATGCATGTACCAAGGCGCTCTCTACAGCGACGATTTTCCCCGAATGCAGTAAGTCCGAGGCACTGCGGAGCGCAACGGTCTTGCCTCCAACAAGTGCGGTGTTATTGAACGCTCCGGCTAGAGCGCTGATCTCAACGTCTTGCTGGGCCAACAATTCACCGGCACTGAGGATGGTGGCGGCCGCGACATCAATTGTCTCGGCATAAAGGGTGGCGCTTTCAGCGGTCTTGAGCTCGCCAGTGCGCGCGTCCAACGCAAGATACTCATCCGCGTCAAGAAGACCCGAGATGGAAAGATCGGCCGCAGCATTTATCGTGATGGTGCGGCTGCTCAACTCACCTGTCACATCAAGCCCATCGGCCCCGCCAATGACAGTGAGGTCTGATCCGATGATTGCAACACCACCAAGGGCAATTTGCTTGCCTGAATAGTGCGCTCTCTCGCCATAAAACTCGGCCTCAGCTGTGCTGGACAGGACAGTTCCGGCAGCAATGGTCAGCAGGTCGTCGGCAGTTACGGAGCCCGAAACATCAATGCCACCTTGCGAGGAAAGGGTTGTCTGCGCCCCTACAAGATCACCAATATTGGATAGGCCGCCTGCGCCTGCCACTATCTCAAGCTGATCTCCCGCAAGCACCGACCCTGCAAGTACCAACTTGTTTCCTTCGAAGGTGACCTGCTCTGCGATTAGCTGCGAGGAGAGACTCGATACTATTTCATCAGCGGCCTCCAGATCGGCGGCCAGCTCTGCGGAAACGGCACCGAAAAGTGAGAGGTCTTCTGCGGCTTCCA
This sequence comes from Pseudovibrio exalbescens, assembly GCF_028737195.1. Classification (GTDB taxonomy): domain Bacteria; phylum Pseudomonadota; class Alphaproteobacteria; order Rhizobiales; family Stappiaceae; genus Pseudovibrio; species Pseudovibrio zosterae. Next base: position 84,755 of record NZ_JAQZAJ010000008.1, read on the forward strand.
AGGTGATTGCAGAGCCAACTAAAACACCTCTGGTGGTCAAATCACCGTGGGTGGTGGTCAAGTAAAGACTGTCATTTGCCTTGATCGTACCGGCCAGATCAGCGGCACCTGCCTTTATATCTGCTTGGTTTGCGAAGAACTCGGAAAGATCTTCACTTTCAAACAGGCCCGCAGCTTCTACTCTGGCTGTTTCAGAAGCATTGATTTTGCCTGCATTCAGAACGCCTTGAGCAGAGTCCAGTGCCACCTCGCGCCCATGAAGGGAGCCCTGGTTGATCATCCCACCGGCGCCAGCTTTGATGGCCAGGGTGTCGCTCGCCTCTGTCTGACCAGAAGTGGCTACGGTTCCCCCTTGCAATCGTATGGCCTGTGCCTTCAGCGTAGCGGAGGATCCGAGTTCCAACCCCTTTCCGGCTTCAAAAGAGGCCTCACCTTCGGCGGTAACCTTCCCTGACAGGATCAGTTCCCCTGCGGCCTGCCCATCCACCTCACTGGCTGCAACAACAGCGCTCTCAGAGATTTCGAGAGCGCTGCCCGTCGAGTTCAACGCTAACCGTTGGCTTGCATGTACCACACCAGAAATTGCTGCAATGCCAGCGCTTTCCAGTGTTACGGCGCCCCCGGAGACCTCACCTGCCACGACGAGAGTCCCGCCTGCGGACACAACATCAATACTGTCGTTGCTCTCTGACAGCAGAGACCCTTCAAGCACAATCGGACCCGCAGACCGAAGCGATACCTTCTCACCCGCCTTGATGAGAGGGCGGCGTGTTTCCGTCGGTTTGCCAAGCGTGATCTGCCCATTGGCACTCAACGCGATATTGGTGGCCGACGCCATTTCACCATCAAGGTGAACGCCCACGCCGTTTTCCGTCGCCAGCAGCTTGATGGAGTTGGCATACATGCCACCAAGGGCGGCAACATCGACGGCAAGCTCTGGCACCTCCGATGTTCCAGCCTGTGGAGTGACGCCTTGTACTTCGTTTGTTTGTGGGTCGAAGCTCCAGTCATAAGAAACCGCATTGGCACCGGTAATGACGTTGAGTTCCTTAGCGTGCATGGCGCCATAAACCGCTGCGGCGCGGGAGATAACGTCAACGCGCGTCAGGTCTTCCATGCTGAGGCGTGGGTCCAGATTGAACCCCTCCGCCCCTATGGTGACTTTACCTTGCCTTACATCAAACCCTGCAAGGTGACCGTTTTGGTCGAAGACCGGCACCCCCGTTGTAAGAGTTGCTCGACCAGTGTTGATAAAGCCGCACCCGTTGCAGGTAATGCCAAACTCATTCGCAAGGATGACATCCATTTTCTGGCCAGCGACCTCAAGCAGACCATTGAGCTGCGCCTGCTGTCCGCCGACGACCTCGCCAATCCAGCTTCTGGCTTCCTTGCCAGCAGTCAGATTTGGATTGCCCTCAATCCATCCAGACAAACGCGTGCCTGTGATGGTTGCTGAGTTGTTGAGGATGACATCATCCACCTCAAAACGCGTAAAACGGTCGTGTGATACCCCTTTACCGTTAGGTGTCGAGATATTCACGACCGGCACGCCGTTTGGCGCGTTCTTGACCTGCGCCCTCGGACCAGAGTTCGGAATGGAAACCCGAACTTCACTTGCTTGCACCAGAACAGGTTGCACCGTGAGCAAAGTGCTGAGCAGCAGTGCAAGGGACCGTTCAAAGAATTTCAACATCACAAGCTTCTCCACGAGGTACGGGCGGTCCGGCCAAAGCCGTTAAAAAGAAAAATCCAAGCTGGCGAAGCCAACCGTTCGGCTGTCTTCGAAGGCAGGATTGGCATTGGGTGGGTTTTGGTCCGGGCGCGAGATCGCGTGCGCAATCTTGAAGTCAAGCGTGGCATGGTCGCCAATCGCCAGTTCAGCCCCAAGATGTGCGCCCACCAGATAGTCTTGGGACCATGACCTGAGTTCTGAAGGTTCGATGATCCCCGCATCAAACCCGCCACTGAGCGTCAGTTGGTAGTCCGGGGTGCTTATGGCGTTCCACTCAATACTGTTGCGCCAGTAGGCCCCCGCATCTCCATAGAGATTGTCCTGATGGAAACCACGCACGGATGACCAGCCGCCGATGGCGATTTGCTCGGTTCCCGGCAACACATCTTTCGAATACTGACCGAAAACTGCGCCGACATAGGTGAGTGAAGTGTCGGCAATGGGTTTGCGAACGTCGAGACGCGCATGCACCATCTTGAAGGTGGGATCGACAATGCTCTTTTCGGTCACGCCCGATCCAAAGGCATCCAGACCGAACTTCGCGCCCACATCCCACTGCACCATCGCCCCGCCGATGCGTGTCTCTGCCCGCCAGCCCACATCGGCTACAGCCAGGCGGCGGCGCTGACTCATGATCTCGAAGCCATCTATGTAAGACCGGCTCCGGCTCAATTTCAGCTCGCCATAGGCATGATGCTTGGACAATTGGTCCCGCCAGAGCAAGCGCTCAACGAACAGGCTTACGTAGTGGGATTGCCCCTCAACCGGAAACGACTGATTGACGCCGTCAAGCTTGAAGAAGTAGCGGCTGGCGCCGCCCTCAAGGGCAAACTCCCAGCTGCGAACCGGTATCGAGTAGCGAAGAGAAAGGTTTTCCGAATAGCGTAAGTTGCGATCGTCAAGGGGGCTGCCTCCCACATTGAAGGTCAGCTGGTCGTTCAAGCTCAAGAGATTGTCGAGACCGAAACCAACTGTGGTCTTGATTGCTCCGGTGTTGTCAAAACCGGAGTTATCAACCCCGAGCGTGAGATGAAGGGGCAATGTTTCCTCCATCTCTATCATCACGAACGAACCGCCCGGCTGCTCTCCTGGCACGAGCTTGAACGTGGCGGAGGAGGATCGGGGCCCGTTTAGGACTTCGAGGCCTTGCTCCAGGTCACGTAGGTTGAGAACATCGCCGCGCTGGCCTCGAAACGCTGTTCGCACCCGCAGGTCAGCCTGACGCCCATCGGCGTAAACGTACCCTTCGATAAGGCCTGGGACCACGACCATGCTCAGATGTCCCGTGGAGACGTCTTGCTCTGGCAAATACGCCCGGGTGGTGATGAACCCATGCTCCTTGTAGTGCTGATTAACAGCATTCAAGGCCTGAACAATTTCCGAAAGAGTTGCGCAGCTTCCGACAAGCTTTTGAGAGACCTCAGGGAAGTCGCCCAGCCCCGCGTGCCCTTGCACCTCTACGGCCTCGATGTCAAAGCACGGGCCGCCCTCTGGCACACTCAGCTGATCGGAGCCAAGCTCGATACGGCCCGGCGCGCTTTCACGCTGTTGGAACTGCTCCCGCAAGCGTCTTTGCTGTTCTGCCTGCGCTGCCTGTTCCCGCTGCAAGGTGTTTCGTAGTTCGTTTTGGATCGCCGGCGCCACGGTTTGCGCCTGTGCTGTTGCGATGGCACCCACAGCGCTAAAAAGCATGAGGCCACCCAGCAGCCAGATGTGTCCCTTGCCCATCACCGTGAGGCCTGCCCTTCAAAGACGCTGTAAGCTTTTGTGAAACCAATCAGGGAGAGGGAGAACTCAACCACGCGATCCTTGCTGAGCCACACGCGCGCGGTCGCCTTGGCACCACGCTTAAATGCCGAGACCACTGCGTCGGTAAGCTTGAAACCTGCATGACAGCTCCCTTGGCGGCACACCTCGTAGAGGATTTTGTAAGGCCGTCCGCCATCAATGCTGAGTTCAACACCGGAAGCGAGATAAACCCCTTCCGGGACGGTCATCACTGCAAAGCGGCTCTTTGTTTCGTCTTGGCTGCTGATCACCAAAGCGAACTGAGCGCGAGAGATGGCTGCCTTTTCAAGATCAGGCAGAAGCTGGCACCCACCTTCCATGTTCTGTGAACCCGGACAGCGCACGAGCCAGTCCCCAAAGGCCGTTGTGGTCCAGCCCGAGGACGGCACCGCTGCCGCAGACACAAAGAAGGCTTGCCCGGCAACAAGACATGCTGCCAGCAGTAACAAGAGATAACGATGCATTGGATCTAACCTGAACAGGTCCCGCGCTTGGCAGTGACTATGGCAGCGGCGTTGCTTTCCATTCGCGAGAGACCTGCTGGGCCTGCGAAAGCTCCTCGGCGCTCAACTTGCCCTCAAGGTTCTCGCGCAGCTCTGCGGCACCTTCCATGCCGCGCACAGCAGCAAGGTTGGCATAAGCATAGGCTTTGACCTGATCCTGAGCAGTTCCTGTGCCATGAACATAGGCTTTTGCCAGCTCAAAAAGAGCCATGGGGTTTCCCGCTGAAGCGGTTTGTTCAAACAATGCAACCGCTTGCTCCGGATCAGCTTCAACGCCAGCACCATCCTGATATGCTTTCGCCAACAGGTTGATGGCGGCGACATGCGACTGCTTGGCAGCCTCCTGCCAATACGCGGCTGCCTTGCTCTCATCCAATGGCGTGCCTTTGCCGGTCTTGTGCAGCATTCCGCAGTTGAACTGACCGTCGGCATCTCCTGCATCGGCGGCAGCACAAATCAGCTCATAGGCCTTTGCGTAGTCTTGAAGCAGGATCTCGCCGTTCAGATGCATCAGGCCCAAGCGGTTTTGCGCACGTGCGCTGCCCTTTGCTGCTGCAGCTGCAAACAACTGAGCCGCCCGGCGTTCGTCCTTGTCTGTGCCCAGCCCCAATTCGAACAGGCGACCAATGTAAAACGCGCCGTCTGCATCACCGTTGTCATAGGCTTTTTGAAAGGCGTCAACAGAGCCCTTTACATCACCTGCTTCCAGCAGCTGAATACCTGTTTTCACCTCAGCAAAAGCGGAGGCGGACCCTAGCAACAGGCCAGCAGCCATTACAGTACCCATCAGTTTTTTCATGTGACTTCCAAGTTTATTCAAGCTGGAAACGCACAACGAGAGCCCACCCCTTTGCCACATAGGGGAGTAAAAAGCCTTTCGCCGATCCCATTACATTGGAACCTACGTTTTGTTGAAAATTACCCAGCTGCAACCGCCGGTTGATCGTTGATTTACTTAATATGCAATTTGCAGTCAAATGAAAAAAACTTGATTTATAAGATTTCAATTCAATGCAACAGGAGTAATTTTGCTATAAATTTTAAATAAATTCGCAGTACATGAAGTATTGCCGATTTTTCAGAGCGTTACTTTAGTTCACGACTCGCATTAAAAAATCATACTATCCACACATTGAAGAAGTTAGCGCTTTGCCCGGGCATTTTGAGCAAGAAGTACTCATGAGTTCATGCCGGTTGGCAACCTTGACCTTGCTATCTTTAGGGTAGCGGCAGGGCTCATGCGGCCATTTTCAGTCAGTTGGCGGGTGTGATCCCGCCTGTGCGGTAGCGTCGGAGATTTTTCGCACTTTTGTTTTCAGGCGGCTCCGAATTGGTGGTCCTGGCTTTCAAAGCGCGGTTTCATGTTCATGTAGCATTTCTTGGTCCCTGTTGATCCGGCGCTGGGACTAAACTTTACCATCACTACGGGCGCAAGCTACGCACCTTGTCCGGAGTTCAATGGGTCGCATAGAATTTTCCACTTTTGTACTAGTTTTGCGTTGTTTGGTCGCAAATAAACGCTAAGGTTTCAGCGCTATCTCACTCAGACTATTGTTTAACGCACCATAACCGGTAGAGCAGACCATGCTCCTGTCCGTTTATGGTGCGTTAATACTCTGTTCAGGGCTTTGAGAATCTATACAAACCTAAAGTCATCTTGATGGAGATCAGATACTTTCACGCCAGACAGAGTGACAGATGTGTCCGCATCAATTGTAATATAGGTGTTCTCGCCTCCCCAATCTTCTGCGCAGGAGAGCAGCTCGGTGTAATCAGCAAGTACATCTTTCGAAAACTCAATGACATCCTCGCTAGCAGCGCCTGCAACAAAGTCACTGATCGTGTCCTTACCAAAGTCACTACCTTCGAAGCGAATTAGATCATTTCCTGCGCCGGTAAAAATGTAGTCATCGCCCAAGCCGCCGTTCAGGACATCTGCCTGATTGCCGCCATAAAGGAAGTCATCCAAGCCCAAACCAAGAATGGTGTTTTCGGCATCATCTATACCATGTAGTGCCAACTGGCCGTCTTCTCGTATTTCGATGCTGCTCAGGGTTGTTCCGTCAGCGAAC
>NZ_JAQZAJ010000009.1 GCF_028737195.1 Pseudovibrio exalbescens
CATGGAAGGCTAGCCTCAGCCAAGCGCGAAGAACTTATCCCCCTCTCCTCCTCTCGCCGCAGAAAATGCAGTTATGCAAAGGAGAGGACGATGAGCCGCTGACCGGACAAAAGATATCCCCCTGCCACGACCGCAACTCTCCGCGAGTGTGCCGCACGCAAAACACCAGAACCCGCGAGGATAACCCATGCGTTCAATTTGCGTTGCTTTGAACGAAACACGGATTTTAAGCATCAACGCACGCAAACACAGAAGCGCTCCTGCAAACGCCGACCAACAAACGCCGCATCAGCCGAAACGCCCATCTGGATCCCGGGTCCAGCCCGGGATGATCGCCGAAAGATGGAGCGGTGGCGGGAGGATGACAGCTAAGAGATGAAGCGGACGGAGGACCATCGGAATAGTGATGCGGAGCGAGCCAACTAACAACCGTCATGCCGGACAGGGCGAGCGCAGCGAGACACAGATCCGGTATCCAGCGCAAAAAAACGAACCTGCGGTGCCGGGATGACAAACGAGAGACGGGGCGGAGGCGGAAGCAGAATAGGAAGAGGCAAAGCTGACCAAGAGCAGTGGCTCCCATGAGCTGAACACAGCGTCATTTAAAACAATCGCACATGACATCCAATAGACCACTCAGTAGAGCGGACAGGCAACACATCCCAAACGGTGCAGGTCCGAACATGAGTAAAGTCAGCAAACGCTCGGCCCGCCAGCGATCAGCCTGCAACCAACCACCGCACTCTCCCGCCGAGCCGCACATCTGGATCCCGGGTCAAGCCCGGGATGGCAGCCGAGAAAGACGGAAGTGGGAGGGCCAACGGGAAAGCGAGGCAGAGGTAGGGTGACCGCGACGACCTATGTTAGAGACGACGTGAAGTCGCGGGGAGGTCCGCTCAAGGGTGGCGAGTAGGCGAAGGCCAAGACAAACAGGTATCCGATCACCCCCACCACCGTCACCGTGCGCAGGACGACAGGCTTTCTTCCATGCGGAAGCAGCTGCAGCACGCATCTACTTGTCCCCCTTTCAAGCCAAACCCATAGAAGGCTCGCCTGAGCCAAGCGCGAAAAACTTATCCCCCTCTCCTCCTCTCGCCGCAGAACAATGCACTGATACAGAGGAGAGGAAGAAGAGCCGCTGCCCGAACAAAAGATATCCCGCTACCACGACCGCAACTGACCGCGATATTGCCGCACGCTAAACACCAGAACCCGCGGGGATAACCCATGCGTTCAATTTGCGTTGCTTTGAACAAAACACGGATTTTAAGCATCAACGCACGTAAACACAGAAGCGCTCCTTCAAACCCCGGCCACCCAACGCCCTCTCTCGCCGAACCGCTCAACTGGATCCCGGGTCAAGCCCGGGATGACAGGCGGGAAAGGATGTGATCACGGGCCTTACAGAGACGGCAAAGGGGGCAGATAGAGCAAAAGCCCCGCTGAACAAGCGGAGCGGACGAGCTGTAAGCTTGCGGTGAGCCAGGCATAGGCCAGCAAGTGAAATGGGTCGGGCGGCGCTCCGATATCACTCGGGGTTGCCCCCCTGAAAGGTGGGCGGTTAGCCACCACTCCTCAGATGGACGAAGGCAGGACAGGCAGGTCTGCTCTGCTGTTTTAGAGATTCAAAAACCAAGCGCCTCCGTCTATGAATAGAAGCCCCTGCGAAAGGGGTGAGCTTGAAAACCGCCAACATAAATCACGGGCCAACCGCCACCAAACCGTGCCCGGCAGCCAAACGGCCCCCATATGATCGCCGAACAGCCAAAACAAAACTGGATCATTCGCCATCGCAGCCAGCTTTTTCTGGCAGCGCGCCTTCTCATGTCTGTGGTTGCAACCTACGTGGTGACGCGGCTGATCGGCATCCCCCAGCCGCAATGGGCGGTTCTCACTGCGCTGATCGTAACGCAAGGCAGCGTGGGCGGCTCCATCAAAGCCTCCGGTGATCGGTTTATCGGCACTGTAGCCGGCGCAATCTGGGGCGGAGCCATTGGCGCGTTTGTGCCACACACGGATGCCATTAGCCTCGGTGAGGCGTTGGTGATGGCGATCGGCCCGCTTGCCTTTCTCACTGCCATGCGTCCCGGCCTGAGGGTTGCACCGATCACAGCAATCATTGTGTTGATGGCCCCAACCGGAACCACGGTAGACCCGGTTGAATCTGCCGCAATTCGCTTGTTCGAAATCGGCATAGGCTGCCTCGTCGGCCTCATCACCTCGTTGATTGTGCTGCCCGTGCGCTCCCGCCAGCAGATGGGCAATGCCACCAACAATGCCTTGCAGCTGATGGGAGAACTCATGTCCATCTATGTGGCATCCTGTCTTGGCACCCGCAGCGCCAGCCAGAGTGAGCCGATGGAAACCGCGCTGCAACAGCACCTCGACAAGTTCACCGGCATTGCAGCAGAAGCCATGCAAGAGCGCAAACTTTACCGGGCCATCGATTACGATCCGGCACCAGTGTTTCGAACCATCATGCGACTGCGCCACGATCTGGTGATCATTCAGCAAGCCACCCACGAGCCGCTGCCCACATCCATCGCCATGCGGCTAGGCCCAGCGCTGAACCGGATTGCGGCGGTCACGGAGGAGTTCTTCCACGAAAGCGGGCTCGCCATAGAAGGGAACGCCCCAGCCCCAAGCATCGCCCCTGTGGAACTGGCCATAGACAATTTCAACGAAGCCTTTGATGACCTGCGCAACGAAGGTGGCACCCGCACCTTCCCGAGCGCCACCGTGAAACGGCTGTTCTCTCTTGGCCACGGCTTTGAACAGTTGCTGCGCCATTGCACAGATTTCAATGAACGGACCAAAGAGTGGGTCGCCCGCTGCCACTAGGAACTGGCAGCGCTACAGCTCCAGCTCCAAGACGCCGTTTTCTGCCGCCGCGCGCGAGCAGCACAACACCACCTTGCCCTCACGCTCCTTCTGGCTGAGCACAAAGTCACGGTGCTCGACCTCCCCTTCCGAATAGGTGGCCGCGCAAACACCACAGATCCCATCGGAACACTTGGTGGGAATGGCGATGCCGTTTTCGTTCAACACGTCGGCTGCGGACCGATCTGCTGGTACTTCAAATTGCTGCCCACTGTTCTTGAGGCGAATGAGGAAGGGATGGTTTTCGTAGGCCCCTTGATCCGGCACGGAAAAATATTCCCGGTGCACAGCCTCATCCGGCCAGTTCCAACGCGCCGCAGCTTCCAGAACCGAGGCCATGTAGGCGTCTGGCCCGCAGGTGTAAAGATGCGCCCCGTCCTGATAGCGATTGATGAGGGCATCAAGGTCAGCCCGTGTGCCTTCTGAAGACACGTGCAGGCTGACGCTTTTCGCCCACGGCACCTTCTGAAGCTCCTCAATGAAACCAGCCCCTGTGCGCGTCCGCATGGAATAGTGCAACTCGAAGGATTTGCCCAACGCATGCAGCCGATGCGCCATGGCAATCATGGGCGTCACCCCAATGCCGCCGCCGAAAAGCAAGGTGAGGCTGGCCTCTTCATGCAAGGGAAAATGATTGATGGGCTTGGATATGAAAACCTTTCGGCCTGGGCTGAAGATGCGGTGCATGAGCTTTGACCCGCCGCGTCCCTCGTCCTCTCTCAGAACACCAATGACATACTTGCTTCTATCGGCCGGGTCCCCTGCCAGACTGTACTGACGCAAAAACTCCGGGGCGACCACCACATCAATATGCGCGCCCGCATCGAACGGCGGCAGCGGCTGGCCATCTGCGAGGGACAGCTCATAGCGCACCACATCATCGACCATAAACTCCACATTGGACACCGTAACCGCCAGCACCGGCGCTGTGCTGCCAGAGACCTGATAGGTGGGTGCAAGGTTCTGGGTCTCGCCGCGGGCAAGACGGGCCTTGTATTCCTTGGCGGAAATCATCTCCTGATAAGCCTTGATGCCCGCTTCTCGGTCCATCATGAACGGGAACGGCCACGGGTGCGGCGCAAGGTTTGCGGGATAGACAGCGAGGGTTTGGTCTTCGTAGCGCAAGTTCAGTTCTGTTTGCAGGCCGCGTGCATTTGTCTGCGCCGCCTGTACATAGTTGCCCTCAGGCCCGCAGACCAAATCCCACCACCATTTCTTGACGGGATTGATGGACCCATTGCCAAGCCAGTCATCCACCTTGGACAGAAGCCTGGCAGCGGAAGGGACATTCATGGCGGTCCAGCGGAACGGGCTCTCCGAAAAGATGCCCTCAAGGTTCCACGGGCAGGTCTTCATGCAACGTCCACACAACGACCCCGCGGGCTGGGACACTCGGTAACGAGCGCATTTTTCCGAGTCCGACTTCCAGATCTCATAGCCATTAAACATGCGTTTCGGCCCAGCGGTGATGGCCCCCGAAGGGCACTCACGGGCGCATTTGTTGCAGTTCTCGCAAAATGTCTGCAGGCCAAAATCAATGGGCTTATCATAGGTGAAAGGCATGTCTGTGGTGACAACGCCGGACTTGAGACGCGGCCCCAGATATGGGTTCAGGATCACCTCGCCAATGCGGCTCACCTCCCCAAGACCGGAGAGAAGCAGAAGCGGCGGCTGCAGCACCTCCCCATCCACCACGGAGTGACAGCGGGCAGAATAGCCCATGCGGCGGATTTGTTCCGCAACGATGCCGCCAATGATGGAAGTGCGCAGATACGCCCGCATGGACTGGGCACCGGAAATCCAGTCATCCCCGGAAGCGCCCTCCATGGTTTCATGCCCCTGATCCACCAGAATGGAAATGGCGTTCTTGTGGTACGGCGTGATCTCCTCACCACGGGCATCATGTGAGTAGTATGCATAGTCCGGACACCGGGACAGGCCCACTGCATCCGCGCCGAGGAAGTACAGCGCGGCCTTCACGTTGGCCGCGTTTCGGTCCCAATCCCGCGCGGTCTCGGCGATTTCCGGGGCGGTTTCCCCATCCTGCAGCAAAATGAGCGCGCCGAGAGCACGGCGGGCACAGTAACCCATCGGGTTCTTGGCAAGATAACCGCCGTTCTTCGCAGCTTCCTGCATGGGTTTGCCCATGTCGCCAAACAGGGCACGGGCAAACATGTCGGTGCGTTTGGGAACGCGGGGTACACGCGGTTCATCAATGAAGGTGGTGGGCTCATCCCGTCGTTTGATCTTTTCAAACGGATAAGCGCCCATGTGGTACCGGCGCTTTTCATAGGGCCTTGCATTAAAGGCGGACTTGTAAGTGCCCATGCCAAGCTGCCACGCCGGACCGTGAGAGCTCCATTGATCCAACAGTGAACGGGGAGCAAGCGGACGGTCAGGCGCAAGGGCCAGAGTGGTGGTGATGGCAGCCAAGGTGAAGCCAGAGCCCACATAGGGGTTGGAGAGCAGGCTGCGGTCGCCGCCGGGCACCACTTCTGCCAGGCCGCAGGAAACAGCAAGGCGGTTCAGGTCAACATCCGAGCTGGTGGGGGTGTGGGCGCGGGCCTCAAAGCCCAGTAGCCGGATGTAGTTTGCAAGCACAACAGCGGTTTCGGCCACACGAATGGCACTGCGCTGCGCCGTTGCACCGGCAATCCATTCGCCGCCCGGTTCAGTGAGCTCTGGCTCCCGGGGATGCTCCATCAAAAACACGAGGGCATACTCATGATGCGGCACAGGACCGGGCACGGCAGCAGCGCTGTCGCGCACATCTGCCATCACCACATCAATGCCGGAAGCAAGCGACTTGGGCTGAAAGCCCTGCAGGTCTTTGGAAAGCTTATCAAGATCAGGGTTGCGCAGAGGCTCACTCAAAAAGTGCTCCGGCGTGAGGCGCGCCACACCCACCATGGAGGCATCGAAGTAGTACCCAGCCGCCTTGAGGTGGTTGGCCCTCTCCTGCGGGTCCGACGGGATTTCGGAGATGACCCCATTGTGCGACCCGTCGCGAATGGCATCCAGCACAGCGCTGAACGAGGCCATGGCGTTGGACAAGATCTCCGGGTTTTCAGGATCGGAATAGACAAGGGGCGTCATGGGCGGCACGCGACCGAGATCCACCTGCCCCTCAGCCCGCTTCAGCCGTTCCAATGGATACGGCCCCAGATGCACCGGTCTGTTCCGATACGAAAATAATCTCATGTCCTGCCCCGCCCGGATTGCCTTGCTCGCCGATTCTGCGTCGGTCTTTTTTACAAGGCGGTCATTCACTTAAAATATCAGGGATATGACGATGGCGGCACAATGCCACCTCTGTCAACGCAGTACGTGAAATTTTATCTTCATTTATCCGATGAGAAGATCACAATATTGCGCAGGGTCACGCTAAACCGCTCCCTACAAAGGCCATGATCCAGACCGAACGGGTAGAGACTTTTCCGGCTAAGCGCCTGTGGTGCATCTGGAGGGTCAAGCCGTCTGCAAGGCACCGCTGACAACGCCGCGCATGACAAGACCTTGGTGAACGGCGATGATCTGCTCAATAGAGAGGCGACCATCCGGCCGGTACCAAAAACAAACGCCTGTCAGCATGGCAAGAATGGCATAGGTCGCCACTTCAAGATCGGTTTCCGGGAAGTCCCCCGTCTTCACGCCCTCTTCCAGAATGCGCCAAAGGTTCAGCTCATAAGCACGGCGTTTGGCAACAACATCGGCCCGTGCCGCCTCCCCGAGCGAGCGCAGCTCCATATTGGCGATGAACACATCCTCCCGCCGTTCCACATGATAGCGAATGTGAAAGGCCACAAACGCCTCGAGCTGCTCATCCGGGGTTTCGCCCTTGTCCTCCAACGCCTCCCACGCACAAATCAGCGCATCCATGTGTGTGCTCATAAGGGCGGCAAGAAGCGCATCCTTGCTGTCGATGTAGCGATAGACGGAGGCTGGCTGAACGCCAACTTCCGCTGCGAGCTGGCGCAGGGTCATGGCTTCAAACCCATGCTTGACGATGAGGGTTTTGGCCGCATCCAGGATTGCTTTTTGTGTTGTTGCTCCGACAGAGCCCTTTGTGCGTGCCACGCTGATGCCTTCTCGTTGCCGCCTACGTGTTTTCGTCTAATGTGTGATTGAATAATACCAAGGCAGCTGCTATTAATCAAACGTACGTTCGTTTAATTAAAGCGGTCTGCACAGATGATGCTGGCATGTGGGAGTGCCCGGCGAAACATCTGATGAGGAGGATATCTGATGTTTTCAGCAGTGATGAACTTCGGGCTCGGTGAAGAAATCGACGCCCTGCGCGACATGGTGCACAAGTGGTCTCAGGAAAAACTGGCCCCACGTGCTGCCGAGATTGACGAAACCAACACCTTTGCCGCGGACCTGTGGCCCCAACTGGGCGAGCTTGGTCTGCTGGGTGTGACCGCGGATCCAGACTACGGCGGCAGCGGCATGGGCTATCTGGCACATGTTGTCGCCATGGAAGAGATTTCCCGCGCTTCCGGTTCCATCGGTCTTTCTTACGGCGCGCACTCAAACCTGTGTGTGAACCAGATCAACCGGCACGGCACGCATGAGCAGAAAACCAAATACCTGCCCAAACTGTGCTCGGGCGAACATGTGGGCGCGCTTGCCATGTCCGAACCCGGTGCCGGGTCTGACGTTGTTTCCATGAAGCTGCGCGCTGAAAAGCGGAACGACCGCTTCGTGCTGAACGGCAACAAGATGTGGATCACCAACGGCCCCGATGCAGAAACGCTCGTGGTCTACGCCAAGACAGACCCGGAAGCTGGCCCACGCGGCATTACGGCTTTCCTCATTGAAAAGGGCATGGCGGGTTTCAGCACGGCACAGAAGCTGGACAAGATGGGCATGCGCGGCTCCAACACCTGTGAACTGGTATTTGAAGACTGCGAAGTGCCCTTTGAGAACATTCTGGGCGAAGAAGGCGGCGGCGTGAAGGTGCTCATGTCCGGCCTCGATTATGAGCGCGTGGTTCTTTCCGGCGGGCCACTGGGTTTGATGGCGGCGGCCATGGACGTGGTGGTGCCGTACATCCACGAGCGCAAGCAGTTTGGCAAAGCCATTGGCGAGTTCCAGTTGATGCAGGGCAAGATCGCCGACATGTACACCACCATGAATGCCTGCCGTGCCTATGTGTACGCCGTGGCCGCAGCCTGTGACCGGGGCGAAACCACCCGCAAGGACGCCGCCGGCTGCATTCTCTACTCTGCCGAAAAAGCAACACAGCTCGCCCTTGAGGCAATCCAGACTCTGGGTGGCAACGGCTACATCAACGAATATCCCACGAGCCGCATCCTGCGCGATGCCAAGCTCTATGAGATTGGTGCAGGCACTTCTGAAGTGCGCCGCATGTTGATTGGCCGCGAGCTGTTCAAGGAAACCGCCTGATGTCTGTGCTGACCTCCAAGATTTCTCCGCGCTCCGAGAGTTTTCAGAGTAACGAGGCGGCCCATCTGGCAGTGATGGAAACCATTCGCGCTGCCAGCCGCACCGCTTTGGCTGGTGGCGGCGAAGGCCCGAGAGAACGCCATGTGGCCCGTGGGAAAATCCTCCCCCGCGAACGGGTGGCACGGCTGATCGATCCCGGATCACCGTTTTTGGAGGTCGGCCAGTTTGCCGCCCACGGCATGTATGAGGGCGCAGCGCCCTCCGCCGGGGTGATCACTGGCGTTGGCCGCGTAAACGGCGTCGATTGCATGATTGTTGCAAATGACGCCACCGTAAAGGGCGGCACATACTACCCAATGTCGGTGAAAAAACACCTGCGCGCCCAGGAAATTGCCGAGCAGAACAACCTGCCCTGCATTTATCTGGTGGACTCAGGAGGTGCCAACCTGCCCCAGCAGGATGAAGTGTTTCCAGACCGGGACCATTTCGGCCGGATCTTCTTCAATCAGGCCAACATGTCTGCAAAAGGCATTCCGCAGATCGCCGTGGTGATGGGGTCGTGTACCGCCGGCGGCGCGTATGTGCCAGCCATGAGCGATGTAACCATCATCGTGAAAGAACAAGGCACCATTTTTCTCGCCGGTCCGCCACTGGTCAAAGCGGCGACAGGTGAAGTGGTGAGCGCGGAAGATTTGGGCGGCGGCGACGTACACACCCGCCTTTCCGGCGTGGCTGACTATCTGGCGCGGGATGACGCGCATGCACTGGCATTGGCGCGGCAAGCAGTGTCCAATCTCAATGCCATGCGGCCGAACCAGCTTCGCCTGCAGGAGCCGGAAGACCCGCTCTACGATCCATCGGAAATCCTTGGCATTGTGCCCGCAGATCTGAAAACGCCGTTTGACGTGCGCGAGGTGATCGCCCGCCTGGTCGATGGCTCCCGGTTCGACGAGTTCAAGGCCCGCTATGGCACCACGCTGGTGACAGGCTTTGCCCACATTCATGGCATGCCCGTTGGCATCATCGCCAATAACGGCATTCTTTTCTCTGAAAGCTCTCTCAAGGGCGCGCACTTTGTGGAGCTGTGCTGCCAACGCAAGATCCCGCTTGTGTTCCTGCAAAACATCACCGGCTTCATGGTGGGCCAGAAGTACGAAAGCGGCGGCATTGCCAAAGACGGTGCCAAGTTGGTGACGGCTGTAGCCTGCGCCAAGGTGCCCAAGTTCACCGTGCTGATTGGCGGCTCTTTTGGCGCTGGCAACTATGGCATGTGCGGCCGGGCCTATTCTCCCCGCTTCCTTTGGACGTGGCCAAACTCCCGCATCTCCGTGATGGGCGGGCCACAGGCCGCGGGCGTTCTGGCCACCGTGCGCCGCGAAGGCATTGAGCGCAAGGGCGGCACGTGGTCGGCAGAAGATGAAGAAACCTTCAAGCAGCCCATCATTGACCAGTTCGAGGAACAGGGACACCCGCTCTACGCCTCTGCGCGTTTGTGGGACGATGGCATCATCGACCCGCGCAAGACCCGAGATGTACTGGCCCTGTCGCTGGCGGCATCGCTCAACGCACCAATCGAAGACACGCCGTTCGGCATCTTCCGCATGTAAGGGGGCGCGGGAATCATGTTCAAGAAAATCCTGATAGCAAACCGCGGTGAGATCGCCGTCCGTGTGGCCAGAACAGCCAAAAGCCTCGGCATCAAGGTGGTTGCTGTGTACTCGGAAGCAGACCGCAACGCGCTGCATGTTGAGGAAGCCGATGAGGCCTACCTGATTGGCCCGGCGCCGGTGAACGAGAGCTACCTGAACAAGGACGCCATTCTGGCGGCGGCCAAGAAAGCGGGCGCGCAAGCAATTCACCCCGGCTATGGTTTTCTTTCGGAAAACCCGGAGTTTGTTGAGGCCGTTGAAGCAGCGGGCCTTGTGTTCATTGGCCCACCTGCCAGTGCAATCCGCGCCATGGGCCTCAAGGATGCAGCAAAGCAACTGATGGAACATTCCGGCGTGCCTGTGGTGCCCGGTTACCACGGCGAAAACCAAGATGCGGCGTTCCTGAAAACTCAAGCCGACCAAATGGGCTATCCGGTGCTCATCAAGGCCCGCGCAGGTGGCGGCGGCAAGGGCATGCGCCGGGTTGATGCCTCCGAAGAGTTTCTCAGCGCCTTGGAAGGTGCCCAGCGCGAAGGTCAATCCAGCTTTGGCGACCCTCGTGTTTTGATCGAAAAGTACATCCAGTCTCCCCGGCACATCGAAGTGCAGGTGTTTGCCGACAGCCACGGCAACGCCGTCCACCTGTTTGAGCGTGACTGCTCATTGCAGCGCCGACACCAAAAGGTGATTGAGGAAGCCCCTGCCCCCGGCATGAGCGAGGAAATGCGCACCGCCATGGGTGAGGCAGCGGTGAAAGCCGCTCTTGCCGTTGGCTATGAAGGTGCGGGCACAGTCGAGTTCATCGTGGATGGGTCGGAGGGGCTAAGGCCCGACCGGTTCTGGTTCATGGAGATGAATACCCGGCTGCAGGTGGAACACCCGGTAACGGAAGCCATTACCGGCGAAGATCTGGTGCACTGGCAACTTCGGGTCGCGGCTGGCGCTCCTCTGCCAAAGCGACAGGAAGAGCTGAGCATCAACGGCCACGCTTTTGAAGCACGAATCTATGCCGAAGACGCCGAGGCCGGGTTCCTGCCTGCCACCGGCACCTTGAACGAGCTGCGCTTGCCCCAGCACTTTGCCCGCATCGACAGCGGCGTGCGCAAGGGGGATACCATCACGCCGTTTTATGATCCGATGATCGCGAAGGTGATCGTGCATGGCGAAAACCGTAGCGAGGCACTGAGCAAACTGAGCCAGGCGCTGGAAAAGAGCCGGGCCGTTGGCGCAACCACCAACATCACCTTTCTGCACGCACTGGCGAACCATGAGGGGTTTGCGCGCGGTGAGATGGATACCCTGCTCATCGACCGCGAGCTGGAAAGTTTGACCCGCGTCCCGGAACCCACAGCGGAGGTGTATGCCATCGCCGCTGCCATTGATCTGGGCCTTGCCCACGATGCCGGTTATGGCGCAAGCCCATGGGAAACGCTGGCTGGTTGGCGCCTGTGGAGCTCTGCCCGCCAGTTTGCTCACCTGCGCTACCGCGAGGCCTTGACGGAAGTTGCAATCGCCTCGCATCAGGACGGCAGCTTGTCCGCCACCGTGGGCGACACCGGCCTGTCCTTCAAGATCCTTCGCAGAGAGGGTGACGAGATCCGCGTGAGCATCGGCGGGGCGCAGCGCTGCTGCCATTTTGCCAGAACACCAACCACCCTCACGCTTTTCATGGAGGGCCAGTGCTGGACATTCCACCTGCCTGACCACTTGAGCGAAGAGGAGGAACAGGCGGATGCAGGCAGCGCCATCATCTCGCCCGTTCCGGGGCAGGTACGCGCTGTGCATTGCAAAGCGGGCCAAACCGTCCGCGAAGGCGACGTTCTGGTGGTGACCGAAGCCATGAAGATGGAACACAGCCTGAAAGCCCCGCGAGATGGTGTGGTGCAAGAAGTGATGGTGGCGGTGGGCGACCAAGTGGAAGATGGTGCTCTCCTGATTGCTCTTGAGGAGGAAGCGTAATCATGTTGCCGCAAATTCGCTCCTACGAAGGCCTTCGAGCGGCCTTCGAATGGAAGGTGCCAGAGTTCTTCAACATCGGGGTTGATATCAGCGACAAGTGGGCGGACAAGGAACCGAACCGCGAAGCGCTGGTGTTTGTGCGCGAAGACGGCGCTGTCAGCCATTACACCTTTGGAGATCTCAAAGAGAAATCCAATCAGCTTGCCAACCTGCTTGCCAGCCGTGGAGTGGCTCGCGGCGATCGGGTTGGCATCCTGCTGCCACAAGCACCCGAAACCGCCTTTGGTCACATCGCCATTCACAAAATGGGGGCCATCTCCATCCCCTTGTTCACCCTGTTTGGTGAGGAAGCGCTGGAGTACCGCCTCAACAATTCCGAGGCCAAGGCCATTATCACCAACGCCATGGGTGCCGAAAAACTCCAGTATCTGCGCAGCCGCCTGCCGCACCTTAAGGTGGTGCTGTGCATCGATGGCGCGTTGCATGGGGCGGAGGATTATCACGCCCTGACACAAGGGCACTCTACCGAGTTCGAGCCGGTAAAGACGCGGGCGGATGACCCCGCCATGATCGTTTACACCTCCGGCACCACAGGCCAGCCCAAGGGTGCCCTGCATGCCCACCGGGTGTTGCTCGGCCATCTGCCGGGAGTTGAGTTTCCCCATGACCTGTTCCCGCAGGAAGGTGACCGGTTCTGGACACCTGCGGACTGGGCATGGATTGGCGGTCTCATGGACGCGATCATGCCATCGCTCCACCACGGAGTTCCTGTGGTGGCGTGCCGGTTCCGAAAGTTTACGGGCGAGGCCGCGTTTCAGCTGATGCAGGATCAAAAGATCCGCAATGCCTTCATCCCACCAACCGCTCTGAAGATGATGCGGACCGTGGACAACCCGCAGGAACGCTGGAACTACAGCGTGCGCACCATTGGCAGCGGCGGTGAAGCCCTTGGCGCGGAGCTGCTGGACTGGGGCCGCAAGACCTTCGGCATCACCATCAACGAGTTCTACGGCCAGACCGAGTGCAATCTCGTGGTGGCAACGTGCAGCCAGATGATGGACCCACGACCCGGCATCATGGGCAAGGCCGTACCGGGCTTTGATGTGCGCATCGTTGATGACAACGGCGTGGAGCTGCCACGGGGCATGCAGGGAAACATCGGCATTCGCACCCCAAACCCGGTTATGTTCCTGGAATACTGGCGCAACCCGGAGGCCACCGCAAAGAAGGTGATCAACGGCTTCCTGATGACAGGCGATCAGGGCGTGATGGACGCGGAAGACTGGATCCGCTTCGTTGGCCGGGACGATGATGTCATCACCTCCTCCGGTTACCGCATTGGACCGGGTGAGATTGAGGACTGCCTGTTAAAGCACGACGCCGTCGCCATGGTGGGCGTTATTGGCAAGCCGGACGCCACACGCACGGAAATCGTGAAGGCCTATGTTGTGCTGCGCCAAGGCATTGAGCCCAGCAAGGAGCTGGCTGACGAGCTTGCGCTGTTCGTGAAGGAGAGGCTGGCCGCCCACGAATACCCACGGGAGGTGGAGTTCGTGGACGCCCTGCCCATGACCACAACAGGCAAGGTCATCCGCCGGGAACTGCGCCAAATGGCCATGGAGGAGGCCCCATGAGTGACCATGTGACCTTGTTCGAGATGGGGCCGCGCGATGGCCTGCAAAACGAAAAAGTCCTGATCAGCACACCGGCCAAGATCGCGCTTGTTGACCAGTTGTCCGGCTGTGGCTTTACAAAGATTGAGGCAACCAGCTTCGTCTCCCCCAAATGGGTGCCGCAGATGGCCGACGCCGCGCAAGTGCTTGAAGGAATTACCCGAAAACCGGGTGTAAAGTACACCGCCTTGACCCCCAATCTGAAGGGCTACGACCGGGCACGGGAAGCCAAGGCCGATGAAGTCGCCGTATTCGGCTCGGCCTCCGAAGGCTTCTCGCAGGCCAACATCAACTGCTCCGTCGCAGAGAGCTTTGAGCGCTTCGCACCGATCATCGAGCAAGCCAAGAGCGATGGCATTCCTGTACGCGGCTATGTCTCCTGTGTGATCCGCTGTCCCTATGACGGCGACACGGACCCGGCCATGGTGGCCTCCGTTGCCAAGCGCATGATCGAGATGGGGTGCTATGAGATCTCGCTGGGCGACACCATTGGCGCAGGAACACCAAAAACCATCCGTGCCATGCTCAAGGCTGTGCTTCAGGAAGTGCCTGCGGAACGACTGGCTGGCCACTACCATGACACCGGCGACAGGGCCGTTTCCAACATTGAGGCAAGCCTTGAACTTGGCCTTAGAACCTTTGATGCGGCCATTGGCGGCCTTGGGGGCTGCCCCTATGCCCCGGGTGCCAAAGGCAACGTGAACACCATTGAAGTTGCGGCACGCCTGCATGAACTCGGTCTTCATACCGGGTTGGACATGGCAGCCTGCCAGAAAGCAGCGGCCTTCATCATGGGGCTTAAAGAGGCAGCAGCATGAGCTTTGAAACTCTGGAAATTGAACGCGCTGACAACGGCATCACCACCCTTTGGCTCGCCCGCGCGGACAAGCACAACGCCATGAGCGCGCAGATGATGGACGAGCTGGTGCACGCCGCAGATGAGCTGGAGGCAGATGACAGCACCCGCGTTGTCATTCTCGCAGCCAAAGGCAAGACGTTTTGCGCTGGCGGCGATCTCACCTGGATGCAGGCGCAGGCGGAAAAGGACCGCGCTGGCAAGATTGAGGAAGCGCAACGCCTTGCAGGCATGCTGAAGCGGCTGGACGCACTCGGAAAACCGATGATCGCTCGTGTCCATGGCCCGGCCTATGGCGGCGGCGTGGGTTTGATGAGCATTTGCGACCTTGTTGTCGCCAGCCATGGCACCAAGTTCGCGCTCACAGAAACCCGTCTCGGCCTGATCCCCGCAACGATTGGTCCCTACGTTGTGCGCCGCATGGGCGAAGGCAACGCGCGTCAGGTGTTCATGAGTGCAAAGGCCTTTGGGCCCGAGCGGGCAAAAGACCTCGGCCTGGTCTCGCTGGTGACCGGAGCGGATGCGCTGGACACCGTCGTGCAGGAGGAAGCTGAAAGCTACCTGAGCTGTGCCCCCGGTGCGGTGGCCGATGCCAAGGCGCTGTGCTGCGCCCTCGCCCGCATGCCAGCGGAAGGCCAGATCAACTACACCGTGGGCAAGCTGGCGGACCGTTGGGAAACAGAGGAAGCCCAAGCCGGGATTGACGCGTTCTTTGCCAAGAAAACACCACCCTGGCGCACATAACAAAAGCATGAAGGTGGCAGCACCCCCTCTGAACAACGCGGAAAACTGCCGATTCTTCTTTACTTGACTGGCGGCTCTGGTAGACACCAGCGGATCGCCAGCGAGGCAAGAATGCGTGCACTTTTTCTGAATTTTTCGATAAGCGCCAAGTCCCACACCCTGTTCTTTGTGGGCTGCACAGCTCTGCTGAATGCCATTGGCGCTGGCCTGATCATTCCTGTGACACCGCATCTCGTTTCTGAACTTACAGGCACGGGCATTGCCGGAGCTGCCATGTGGGGCGGTTTCATCGCGGCCGTTTATGCGATCATGCAGTTTCTGTTTGGCGCCACCATTGGTGCCCTCTCCGATCGCTTCGGCCGCCGTCCCGTTCTTCTGGTGTCACTGGCGATTCTTGTCATCGACTACCTGATCATGACATTTGCCAATCACATCTGGCTGTTGTTCATCGGCCGTTTGATCGCGGGCATCGCCAGCGCCACCTACGCCACCTCCTACGCTGCTGTGGCAGACATTTCAGGGCGCAGCAAACGCAGCACACGCTTTGGCATGATTGGTGCCTGCATCGGCATGGGGTTTGTTCTTGGTCCGGCCATTGGCGGGCTGCTGGGTGAACTGGGCACCCGTGTGCCATTTTACGCAGCCGCGGTGCTGCTCGCCGCCACCTTCATGTATGGCCTGTTCTACATGCCGGAGACCTTGCGCCCGGAAAAGCGTCGCCCCATTGAGCTGCGCAAAGCCAATCCCGTTGGAGCCACGCTCTACTTCATTCAGTTTGAGAACCTGCGCCGGTTCTTTATCGCGCTCTTCCTGTTTCAGTTGGCGAACTTCGTCTATGCCGCCGTCTGGCCCTACTACACCTTCGAGGCGTTGCGCTGGACCAGCACACAAGTGGGTCTTTCCCTTGCCGTGGTGGGCCTTGGCTTTTCCGGGGTCAAAGGCGGTTTGATCCGCTGGATCATCCCGCGCCATGGGGAAGAAAAAACCGCGCTGTTCGGTTTTGGCTTCTCCATTCTCGCACTCTTCGGATTTGCCTTTGCGCCTTACACTTGGGCGGTTGTTATGCTGTTGCCACTTGCAGCGCTCGGGGCCATGATCCTGCCCGCGCTTACGGGCCTCATGAGCCAATCCGTGACAGCAGACCGGCAGGGCGAGCTGCAAGGAGCCATGACCAGCATCACCGGGCTGACCAGCGTGATTTCAACCTTGCTGATGACACAGGTGTTCACGCTGGCAACCGGCTCACCGGAAACACTCTACTTCCCAGGTGCGCCGTTCTTTCTCGCAGCCCTGTTCATGGCAGCAGCAATCTGGCCGTTCCTACGCGCCATCAATGCACAGCGCCCCACTCTTGAGGTCAGCCGCCGGCTGATGGCATATGCGGTGAGGCGCAGCGCTTAGGCTGCAAGGTACGCCTTGGTGTCCAACACGGAAGCGAAAGAAAAGCCAAGCGCCGCCATGAAGGATGCCTGAACGGCCTTTGCTGGTATCACTTCGCCATTCAGTTCCAGATCGCGGGTAGCGCAGGCATCGTGCACCACGGTGACTTTGTAGCCCAAGTCCGCTGCCGCTCGAACCGTGGAGTCGATGCAGTTTTGTGTCATTGCGCCAACGACAACCAGTTCTTCAACACCCGCTGCATCCAGCACTTCTTTTAGGTTGGTGTCGCGAAAGCTGTTTGCCTTAGGTTTCTGCACCAAGGCTTCACCGTCCAGCGGCTTGCAGCTCTCGTGAATCTCAACGCCTTTAGTGCCTTCGTTAAAGAAGGGTGCGCCACCCCCCGTAAAGACATGCTGGACGTGCACAACGGTTTCACCCGCTGAACGGGTCTTCTCAATGAGCTTGGCAGTGTTTGCAGCCGCAGCTTCCATGCCGACCAGCTCCCAAGCCCCGCCGGGAAAATAGTCGTTCTGTACGTCAATGATTAGAAGGGCCTTGTTGGTCATAGCTCGCTCCTTGTCCGTGGCCGTGACATGAGAGGCACTTTAGGGCGTCGCTCTCCCCATTAGCATTGGCGGTTTCGACTAAAAGCGGTCTATAAATGACAAATGACCTCGCATGGAACACCCCGCAATGTTGCCCTTCTTAACTATCCGGGCGCACAGTTGGCCGCACTTTACGGTCTGAAGGACATGTTCGAAGTCGCAAATTCATTTGCGAGCGGTCATGGTGCAGGACTGCTGGTGCCCCACGTCGTCGACGTAATAGAAGGCAACACCGAAGTGTGTCCTGCGGCTCTCATAAAACTCGAAACATGTGCGGCCATCATCGCACCGCCGAGCTTGCAGCAAGAAAAGTATCGCGGACACAACGCCCTCCATCACTGGATGGCGGCTCAACACGATAAAGGCGCCGTTCTCAGTTCGGCCTGTGCCGGAGCGTTCCTGCTCGCGGCATCGGGGCGGCTGAATGGTCGTCCTGCAACAACACATTGGGCGCTGAGCAGACAGTTTGGGGAGAACTTTCCAGAGGTCCACCTGAAGACCGACCAGCTGATCATTGACGACGGAGACATCATTACGGCAGGCGGCGTCATGGCATGGACCGATTTGGGTCTGCGCATTGTGGAGCGCTTCATGGGGCCAAGCATCATGTTGCAACTGGCGCATCAGCTGCTTATTGAGCCCGGAGGACGCGAACAGCGGTTTTACAAGACGTTCCTGCCGGAACTGCAGCATGGGGATGGCGCAATCCTGAAGGTGCAGCACTGGCTTCAAACCGCCTACAGTGACAGCCTTACGGTTTCAGAAATGGCAGAACGGGCAGGCTTGACCGCGCGCACCTTCTTGCGCCGCTTTCACCGCGACACAGGCCACAAGCCCAACACATATCTGCAGATGGTGCGGGTAGAAAAGGCGCGAAGCCAACTGGAACTCAGCTCCAGGCCGGTCGACGAAATCGCGTGGTCTGTCGGTTATCAAGACCCTGCAGCGTTTCGCAAGGTCTTTCAAAAGGTGATTGGTTTGTCACCCGGAGAGTATCGCAAGCGTTTTTCACCCGCAGGCGCGATGAAACGCTCAGAAGCCTAGCCGCGCATCATGCCAAGACGCGCTTCTTTTTCAACGGACTGGCGCAGCTGAAGGTCGGAAATGGCCTTCTGCAATTCCTTGCGCTTGTCGTCATCGGTTTCAGTCGCCAGTTTCCCCTGAAGGTCCTTGATGGCCTCAGCAATGTCACCGCCCTTGGCACTGCGCATGGCGCGAACGCTCAAGGCCTCGGTGGTGGAAACAGGGCGCAAACCGTAGCGGCGGGGGATCGGTTTACCGGACCCGGCAATATCCTCCAGCTCGCCGCGAGACTTTGCCAGACTAATTTGGCGCTCAATCAGCTTGTCGAACATATGCTTTCAGGTCCTCTAGACGGCGCGCGGATGCACGCTCAAAAATGCGATGCCTTAGAGATAGTCGAAAATCGTGCGATGTTTAAGGCATAAGGACGCTATGTCGCGCTCTTACGTATGGTGATCCACACCGGGCAAAACATGAAAAAGCCGGCTCCCGCGGGAACCGGCTTCATTTATCTCAATATGGCAGGCACTTAGCCACCGAAGTCATCCAGCATAATGTCTTCACGTTCCACGCCCAGATCAAGCAGCATGTTGATCACGGAGGTGTTCATGATTGGGGGACCACAGAGGTAATACTCGCAGTCTTCCGGCGCCGGGTGGTTCTTCAGGTACTGCTCGAACAGAACATTGTGAATGAACCCGGTGTAGCCGTCCCAGTCATCATCTGGCAGCGGATCGGAAAGAGCCACGTTCCACTTGAAGTTGGGGTTTTCCGCCTGAAGCTTGTCAAAGTCCTCAACGTAGAACATTTCACGCTTGGAGCGGGCACCATACCAGAAGGTCACCTTACGGTCGGTCTTGATGCGGCCCATCTGGTCGAAGATGTGGGAGCGCATTGGGGCCATACCCGCACCACCGCCTACGAAGATCATCTCCTTGTCGGTGTCGCGTGCGAAGAACTCGCCGAACGGACCGGAGATGGTCACCTTGTCACCTGGCTTCAGGTTGAAGATGTAGGAGGACATGGCGCCCGGAAGGATGCCGTTTGATCCCGGAGGCGGCGTAGCGATACGCACGTTGAGCATGATGATGCCCTTTTCCTCTGGGTAGTTCGCCATGGAATACGCACGGATGACCGGCACGTCGCTGCGGGCTTCGATGTCCCAAAGCTTAAACTTGTCCCAGTCTTCGCGGTACTCTTCCGCCACATCGAACTCCTTGAAGGAGTGCTTGTAGGGCGGACACTCGATCTGAATGTAGCCACCAGCGCGGAAGTTGACGTTCTCACCTGCTGGCAGTTCCAGAACGAGTTCCTTGATGAAGGTTGCAACGTTGTCGTTGGAGCGAACTGTACACTCCCACTTCTTGACGCCGAACACTTCCTCGGGAACTTCAATCTTCATGTCCTGCTTAACAGCCACCTGACAGGACAGGCGGTCGCCGCAACGCGCTTCACGCTTGGTGATGTGGCTTTCTTCTGTTGGCAGAATGGAGCCACCACCATCGGTCACACGCACACGACACTGAGCGCAGGTGCCACCGCCACCACAGGCTGAAGACACAAAGATCTTTTCATCGGCAAGCGCACCAAGCAGCTTGCCACCCGCCGGAACGGAAATGGTCCGCTCACCGTTGATCTCGATGTTCACGTTACCAGAGGCCACCAGCTTGGAGCGCGCCACCAGAATAACCGTAACGAGAGCAAGAACGATAAGCGTAAAGAGCGAGATACCCGCTGCAAAATCTTCCATTGATACCCCCTATTACAGTTTCACGCCGGAGAACGCCATGAAGCCCATGGCCATCAGACCTACAGAGATAAAGGTGATACCCAATCCCTGCAGACCGTCCGGAACGTCTGAGTACTTGAGCTTTTCACGCACACCGGCAAGCGCGGTGATGGCAAGTGCCCAACCGATACCGGAGGCAATGCCGTAGACACCAGCTTCCGGGAAGGAGTAGTCGCGCTCCACCATGAACAAGGAACCACCGAGGATCGCGCAGTTCACGGTAATGAGCGGCAGGAAGATACCCAGCGCGTTGTAGAGCGCAGGGAAGAAGCGATCGAGCACCATTTCCAGGATCTGAACCATCGCCGCGATCACGCCAATGTAACAGATGAGGCCGAGAAAACGCAGATCAACGTTGTTCAGACCGGCCCAGGAAAGCGCCCCTTCGTTGAGCAGGTAGTTGAAGAGCAGGTTGTTCACCGGAACGGTGATGCCCTGCACTACAACAACAGAAATACCAAGACCAACGGCTGTTTCCACCTTCTTGGACACCGCCAGGAAGGTACACATGCCAAGGAAGAAGGAGAGCGCAAGGTTCTCAACAAAGATGGCCTTAACGGCAAGAGACAGAAGACCTTCCATGTCAGTGTGCCCCTTCCGATTCCATGATCTTGAATTCGCGCTTTTCAACCTGCGCAGGCTTCCAGGTACGGAATGCCCAGATCAGCAGGCCGATGATGAAGAACGCGGACGGAGGCAGCAACAGCATGCCGTTTGGCACGTACCAGCCACCGTTGTTGACGGTCTGCAGAACCTGAATTCCGAACAAGGAGCCGGAGCCAAACAGTTCACGCACGAAGCCAACAAGGATCAGGATCAGGGAGTAGCCCAGACCGTTGCCCAGACCATCGATCAAAGACGGGATTGGCGGGTTCTTCATGGCGAAGGCTTCCGCGCGGCCCATCACGATACAGTTGGTGATGATCAGACCCACGAAAACAGAGAGGGTCTTGGAGATCTCGTAGAGATACGCCTTCAAGATCTGGTCCACGAGAATCACGAGGGACGCGATGATCACCATCTGCACGATAATGCGGATGGAAGAAGGTATCTGATTACGGATCAGGGAGATCGAGAAGTTTGACAGCGCCACAACAGACGTCACGGCAAGAGACATAACCAATGCCACCTGCAGGGAAGACGTCACCGCGAGCGCGGAACAGATACCCAGAACCTGAAGGGTAATCGGGTTGTTGTCGACGAGCGGGTCGAGCAACATTTTCTTTTTGCTCTCAGCCATTAGGCATCTCCGTTCTTCAGGTTATCTAGGAATGGCTTGAAGCCCTGATCGCCCATCCAGAACTTGACCAGATTGTCCACGCCGCGTGCGGTAAGGGTCGCACCGGAAAGAGTGTCAATGTGGTAGTCCATGGCGTCAGGAGCAGAGGGGGCAGACTTGGCAACGCTCAGGCGCACTTCGCCGTCATCGCCATAGATCTTCTTGCCCGGCCACTGGGCCAGCCAGCGTGGATTGTCGACCTCTGCACCAAGCCCCGGCGTTTCCGCATGCTCATAAAAGCGCATGCCGTAGACTTCATTGCCGTCTGCCTTGAGCGCCACGAAACCGTACATGGTGGACCACAGACCATAACCGTGAACCGGCAGGATGATGCGGTCGATTTCACCGGCATCGTCGCGGATCAGGTAAACAGCTGCCACCTTCGCCTGACGGCCGATGGACGCCAGATCGTTCTCTAGAGCGATGCTCTGAGCCGGATCTTGCGCCGCCGCACGCTGGTTGTACGTGAGCGGGTCGGCAATGTCCGTGAAGGTTCCGGTTTCCATGTCCACGAGGCGTGGTTCAATGGTCTTGAAGGTTTCAGCCACATCGATGCCCGGCTCATAAAGACCGGCCACCATCAAGATGTTGACCTTCTTGTCGAGCGCGCGGTTCAGCTCCTGCTGAGGACGCAGCATCACGGCAGCGGCGGAAACGATCATGGAACAGACCAGACACAGCACCACAGCCACGGTGATCGTGCGCGGAGCCGAATCCAGAGGGAGCGCCTTGAAGCGCGCCAGAAGACCCATCTTCTGTGCTCCTTCAGCTTCAGGATTTTGTTTAAGCATGGCGTTTGATCCTCCGCGTGATGTTGGCCTTCACGACGTAGTAGTCGATCAGCGGCGCGAAGATGTTGCCGAACAGAATGGCGAGCATCATGCCCTCTGGGAACGCCGGGTTGACGACGCGGATGAGGATACACATTGCACCGATCAACGCGCCGTAGACATAGCGGCCCGGATTGGTCATCGCCGCCGTCACAGGCTCGGTCACCATGAACACCAGACCGAACATGAAGCCGCCGGTCACAAGGTGCCAGTACCAAGGCATGGCGAACATCGGGTTGGTGTCAGAGCCAACTGCGTTCAGAAGCAACGTGAAACTGATCATGCCCGCCAGACAGCCCACGATCAGGCGGTAATTGGCAATACCCGTGTAAACCAGGAAGACCATGCCGATGGCAGCAGCCAGAACAGAGGTTTCACCGAACGACCCCTGAATGGTGCCGAGGAAGGAGCTCATCCAGGTAATGCCGTGGTCCGCAAGACCTGCAACGCCTTCTGCAGCGGAAATGCCAAGGGCAGTCGCGCCAGAAAAGCCGTCAACCGGGGTCCAGACCGTGTCACCTGACATGGAGGCCGGATAGGCGAAGTAAAGGAACGCACGACCCGTCAGCGCCGGGTTGAGGAAGTTTTTACCGGTGCCGCCGAACACTTCCTTACCAATGACCACACCAAAGGCGATACCGACACCCACCTGCCACAGCGGCGTGGAAGCGGGAAGGATCAAGGTGTAGAGCATGGAAGAAACAAGGAAACCCTCGTTCACTTCGTGACCGCGAATGGTCGCGAACAGCACTTCAAAGAAGCCGCCCACGGCAAGCGTGACGACGTAGATCGGCAGGAAGTACAGCAATCCATGCATGACGTTTGCAAAGATGCTGTCTGGATTGAAGCCGATACCCAGACCAGCAAGGATCGCAGCGCGCCAGCCCGGCACATCGGAAATGCCCATGGCCGCCAGCGCGGTGTTGGCCTGGTAGCCGGTGTTGTACATGCCCATGAGGATACATGGCACAGTTGCCAGCACCACGTAGGTCATGACACGCTTCAGATCCAGATGGTCACGGGCGTGCGGAGCAGCCTTGGTGACGGTCTTCGGCGTGTAGAGGAACGTGTCCACCATCTCGTAGATGGCATAGAACTTCTCGTATTTGCCGCCCTTTTCAAAGTGCGGCGCAAGCTTATCTAGTCCACTGCGCAAGCCCACGGGTCAGCCCTCTTTCTCGATTTTTTCAAGGTTTGCGCGGAGCGCCGCACCATACTCGTTCTTGGAGTGGCAAATGAACGTCAGCAGCGCGAGGTCTTCCTCGTCCAGTTCAAGCGCACCCAGTTTCTGAGCAAGGTCGGTGTCCAGCGTTACCAAGGCACGCAGCAACTGCGTTGGCAGAATGTCCAGCGGCATCACACGCTCATAAGATCCGATTGGAACGAGCGCGCGGACCGAACCGTTACGGTTGGTGCCGAATGGAAACTTGAGCTTGCCACGGAACAAACCGGAAGGGTGGACGTTCTGGTTGGAGAACTTGGACATGAACGGGCGAACCCAGCCAAGCACGTCTTGCTTGGTGTCCTCTTCCATCAAGGTTACCTGCGTGTGGTAACGACCGAGGAAAGCGAACTGCTCCTCCGCCTTGGTGCCGCTCAGAACTGAACCGGAAACAACACGAACAGGCACGTCCTGCTTGATCTCGCCCTCAAGAACCGCGGTCAGGTCTGCACCAATACGCGTGGTTACCAGACGCGGGTTGACCGCCTGCGGACCCCCGATCGCAATCACGCGCTCATTGTCCAGCTCGCCGGTCTTGAACAGAGACCCGATGGCAATCACATCCTGATAGCCAATGCTCCACACCGTCTTGGCTTCATTGACCGGGTCAAGGAAGTGAATGTGGGTGCCTGCATTGCCCGCCGGATGCACGCCCTCAAAAGTCTCATGCTGCACTTTGGCAAGGCCCTTGCCTGGCAGATTGTCCTTCGGGTAGTGGCACACGAAGACGCTGCTTTCAGAGAGCTTTGCCAAGATCTTCAATCCGGTTTCAAAGTCTTCTGCGCGGCGGTTGATAATCAAACCAGCGTCTGCAGCACACGGGTTGGAATCCATCGCGGTAACGAAGATTGAACGCGGTGTGCTGGAGTAAACCGGGACCTTTGAGTAAGGACGCGTGCGGAATGACGTCCACAGGCCAGACTTGGCCAGCTGTTCCTTGACGGCATCACTTGTGAGCGCGTCAAGCGCATCATCATCGTGAGCGGCAAAGGTTTCCGATTGCTCCTCGGCATCCAGCCGGATCACAATGGTTTGCAGCACGCGGCGCTCACCACGATTGATTGCCTCAATCGTGCCTGCACCCGGAGCAACGTAGTTGATCTCCGGTGACTGCTTGTCAATAAACAGGGGCTGTCCCTTTTTCACGTGGTCGCCTTCTGCAACCAGCATGCGGGGCTTCAACCCAACAAAGTCGCCGCCATTCAAGGCAACACGCAGAACAGGAGCTCCGTCATGGATTTCCTGTCGTGGTGCGCCTGTGATAGGCAGATCCAATCCTCTTGTTATCTTCATCCCTTACCCTTGTAGGCTCCGATAGGACGTCTTTATGAGAGGTTTCAGGGCAAGAAGGTTCGAAAATCAGGCTATCCACCCGCGCAAGATTTTTGCCCGCGTAGTCAAGGTCCCGAAAATTCGAGCATCGCCTTGGGATCGATGCGCCCGGCCCGGTGGTACAGTCGCAGATCAGACCCCCTGATCTGGCAGTTATTCACCACACACCCCACCACGGGTCTGCCTTGCCGCGCGTCACAAACCCATTAGCGACAAATAGACTTACGTGGATTCCAGAACTAAGTATTCTCACGCCCCTGATATTTCAAGAGAGATTCTAAGGTCTGCCGCCGCGTTACGGTCTCTTTTGCGCAGAAATACCAAGAACGGTGGATTCTCACTGCAAAAACCCTCCAGCACCCTAGCTCATTCCTCCAAAGCGGGTGACTTGGGCCAAATGCAATCGTTTTCCTATTGCATTTGACTTGACAGCATACGCAATAAAGCGGATTAGGCCTCAAAACACTGTGTCAACTAGAGGCTCCAATGCTCCGTTTCGCTCTCGTCCCTCTGGTCTTGCTGCTCGCCGCATGCAGTCCGGATGAGGACACCCGTGATGAAATCAAGTTCTCAGGCAACACCATGGGAACGACCTATCACGTGCGAGTGATCAAAGGCGACAACCCGATGGTTGGCACAAAGCTGCAGCAGGCCATCAACAACAGCTTGCGTGCAACCAACCAAAGCCTGTCCAACTGGATTCCGACCTCAGAGGTGGAAGAGTTCAACAAATCCACCAGCACCGAGTGGACCCCGGTTTCCGCCGACTTCAGCGACATCATGCAATCGTCCCTGCGCTTGCACGAAATGAGCGGCGGTCGGTTTGACGTGACGCTGGCCCCGCTCATTGACCTTTGGGGCTTTGGCCCGTCAGAGGACGTGCCGGACGAACCGAGCCTTGAAGCGATCAACGAAGCCTTGAACGCAGTCGGCATGACGACCATGTTGGAGTTCGAAACGAACCCACCGGCGCTGCGCAAGGTGAATCCGGACACAACGGTCAACCTGTCGGCTATTGCCAAAGGCTTTGGCGTCGACAAGATTGCGCAGACACTGGAGGCCAACGGCTTCAACGAGTATCTCGTTGAGATTGGCGGCGACTTGTTCGCCAGGGGTATGAATTCAAAAGGAACACCTTGGGTGGTTGGCATCGAAAAGCCGGATCCGACGCAACGTGTTCTGCAACGTGTAATCCGGGTCGAGAATCTGGGAATGGCGACCTCCGGCGACTACCGCAACTACAAGGAAGTCAACGGCCAACGCTTTTCTCATATCATCGACCCCGTTACAGGACGGCCCATCAACCACACGCTTGCCTCGGTGACCGTGCTGGCTGAAAGCGCTGCTTTGGCAGATGGCCTTGCCACTGCCATTTACGCCATGGGCCCGGAGAAAGGAATGGAGTTGGCTGAACGTGAGAACCTGCCGGTTTACATGATCGTCCGCTCTGGAGATGGATTTATCGAGAAAGCGTCAAACGCTTTCCAGAAGCTCGAAGCTCGACAAGACCAACCACAAGGATAACGCAGAAATGACCACGTTCCTCGCTTTGTTCGGAGTAGTCTTTGGCGCCCTGCTCATCATCATGGCAGGCATGGCAATTGGCGCCGTGTTCCGCAACAAGCCAATTCAGGGCAGCTGTGGCGGCCTTAACGCCATTGAAGGTGCCGACCACTGTGTGATCTGCAACCGCAAGGTCGACCCCAACAGCCCATTGCGTGAGAAATTGCAGCCATGCAAATCAAAGGCAGCTTGAGGCGCAATCACGCCTAGTAACGCCGATAAAAAGCAGCTATAGAGAAGCAAGCGACGGACACCGTCGCTTTTTCTTTAGCTCGAGAAATCGAAGCTTCCGAACACCATGAGGCAAAACATTGCCACTGCGATGGTGCCGTAGATACCGCATTTTACCGGCCAGCCTTCTTTCTGAGCGCGCCAGGTGTTGCGAAACATGCGGCCTGAGACCAGAAAGACAACAAGAAATACAACACCCCACCAACGGTTCATGTTGGTGAACAGGCCGAGAAGCTCTTCCATTAACGCGCTATCCAATCGATCGGTTACTCTGCCAAGCACTTAAGTAAGCACGACGCCCGTTGCAACCGAATTCAGCTCAAGAACGTTCCAAACGAACCGTTCTCGAGCCTACACCGCCTGCAAGCTTGGCGGCGAAACCGGCCAACAGCCCGAACAGAGCGCCCTCCGGAACAAACCAGTACGGAGAGGCATAGATGCCCACATCACCGAAGTTGGCGATGGTCAACTCCTTGAAACGATCATAAGTGAACAGAACGATTACGAAATTCATCCAGGCACCCAATCCCGGCGCCATCAACCACCATGGCAGCGGCATGCCAGTGATCGGATGCCGATCAAAAACGCCGATCAGCCCAACAAACGCCCCAAGTGATACGTACCAAAGCAACATGCCAATGCGTAACTTGAGATCGGCGTCGGGCCAAACCATCGGTGTCACAAAAAAGATGACAAGTCCGACGATGAGCCCAACCACCTTGCCTGCGAAAATCCGAGCAGCGAGTGAAGGTTTACTCATAGTTTCCATAAAGGCTCCCTTGGAGTTTACTAGCAACCACACCCCGACCATGGCCGGGTAAATCAACTGGATATACGGTGTTACCCTATGACATGGATGTCCTTCTTGAGCCGCCTGTTACACAACATCGCTGTAATACTTCAGGCCTCTTGCGTTGACCTCGCCCTCTTATTTGAGTACAAGACCCTCCGGGTATGGACAGATAGCTCCATAAGATACTCGTCTGGCGAGGCGGGTTGCACTCTTTCCTCGAAAGAACTTTAAATGACGAATTTTGAAGGGGTTGCCCCAACGCTTTCCACCGCACTGGAAAAGCGCGGCTACACCAAACTGACGCCCGTACAATCCGCCGTTCTTGAAGCCGATGCAAATGGCCAGGATCTGCTGGTTTCCGCTCAGACCGGCTCCGGCAAGACGGTCGCTTTCGGCCTTGCTATTGCGCCAGAAGTTCTGGGCGATGAAGAAAAACTGCCACGCTCCGCTGAACCTATCGCTCTGGTTGTTGCACCAACCCGTGAGCTGGCGCTGCAGGTCAACAACGAGCTGCAATGGCTTTACGGCGATGCCGGTGCCCAGTTCGCCACTTGTGTTGGCGGCATGGACATGCGCAAAGAGCGCCGTTCCCTGACCCAGGGCGCGCACATTGTCGTCGGCACACCAGGTCGCCTGCGCGATCACATCGAACGCGGTTATCTGGACATGTCCGCCCTGCGCACTGTTGTGCTGGACGAAGCGGATGAAATGCTGGATCTGGGTTTCCGTGAAGATCTGGAATTCATTCTGGGCGCGGCGCCTCAAGACCGCCGCACCTTGATGTTCTCTGCCACGGTACCAAAGCCGATTGCCAACCTTGCCAAGGAATACCAAAAGGATGCCGTGCGCATCTCAACGGTTACCGAGCGCGAGCAGCACACAGACATTGAATACCGTGCGCTTCAGGTCGCCCCGAACGACCGCGACAACGCCATCATCAATGCCCTGCGCTTCTACGAAGCACAGAATGCCATCATCTTCTGCGCAACACGCGAGATGGTGAAGCACCTGTCAGCACGTTTGGGCAACCGTGGTTTTGCTGTTGTGTCGCTCTCCGGTGAGCTCACCCAGAACGAGCGCAACCAGGCCCTCCAGTCCATGCGCAACGGCCGTGCCCGCGTGTGTGTGGCAACCGACGTTGCCGCCCGCGGCATTGACCTGCCAAATCTGGATCTGGTGATTCACGCCGACCTGCCAAACAACGCAGAAACCTTGTTGCACCGCTCTGGCCGTACAGGTCGTGCAGGCCGCAAGGGTGTCTGTACGCTGATCGTACCGCACACCCGTCGCCGCATTGCCTCCCGCCTGCTGAGCTTTGCAAAGATCAAGGCAGAATGGGGTCCAGCCCCATCGGCTTCTGAAATCCATGACAAGGATCGTGAGCGCATTCTGAACGGTGCTGATCTCGCCGAGCCTATGGCCGAGGACGATCAGCCATTGGTGGAAGCGCTGTTGGAGAAGTATTCGCCAGAAGCGATTGCCGCCGCCTACCTGCGCTCCGTGAAGCAGGGTCTGCCGGCCCCTGAAGAGCTGCTTCAAAGCTCTCCAGATCAGGAAGGTGAACGCCGTCCGCGCAACAACATCGAAAACGGTGTCTGGTTCCGCTTGAACGTGGGCCGCAAGCACAACGCAGAACCTCGTTGGCTGCTGCCAATGATCTGCCGTGCGGGCCACATCACCAAGCGCGACATCGGTTCAATCCGCATCTTCGACGCCGACAGCCGCTTTGAACTTGCGCCGCATCTGGCCGAAAAGTTCATGGAAACCATCAAGGTTCACGGCACCGGTGAGCAGTCCATCACCATTACCCGGATTGATGGAAATCCGGAGCGTGGCCGTCGCCCAGCCCACAAGCGTGGCCGTAGCGGCGGTGAGTTCCGCGAAGGTGGCGGTGGACATCGCAAGGGCGGTCGCGATCGTCGTGACGGACGCCCACCGCGGCACCACAAGTCCGAAAGAAGCGAATAAACAAAAAGGCGGGACCAGTTCCCGCCTTTCTTGCATCAGCCCTTCAGGATGCGAACCAATACCCGATCCATGGCCTGAAGGAAGTTGGACTTGTCCTTTTGAGAAAAGGGCGGCGGACCGCCCGTCATTTCGCCAAACGAGCGCAAGTCCTCTTTCAGATCCCGCGTGGCCAGTGCCATGCCGATGGAATTTTCATCAAACTCCTTGCCCTTGGGCGACAAAACCGCAGCGCCGACCTTCACACAGCGTGAAGCCAGCGGGATGTCCTGCGTGACCACCAGGTCGCGCGCGCCTGCACGTTCCGCAATCCAGTTGTCGGCCTCATCCGGTCCCTCACTCACCACCACAAGGCGGATATCCGGATCGCGCGGCACATTCATGAACGCATTGGCGACCACAAACACCTTGAGGCCGAAGCGCTCCGCCACACGGTAGACCTCAGCCTTCACCGGGCAAGAATCGGCATCCACATAGATCTGCGTCTCCAAAACGCCCCTCCTTGAACTGTGAGCAAAAAAGGCGCTCGAAAGCGCCTTCTCATGCATGCGGCTTACTTTTTGCCTTTGTTGAAAGCGGCTGCCAAGGCAGCGGCCATTGCGTTGTTGGCTCCGCTGTCATTGCCGCCCTGAGGCTTGCCACCTCGCGGAGCGTTACCGCCGCGTGGACCGCCACCGCGTGGGCCATTGCCGCGCCCACCACCGCGTTGGTTGTTGTCACGAGACTGACGTTCGCGCACCTGCTCACGGGCTTCGCTGCTGTCCTTTTTCATGGTCAGGCCGATGCGTTTGCGGGCCACATCCACCTCAACAACGCGCACCTTCACAATGTCGCCAGCCTTGACCACCTGATGCGGGTCATCAACGAACCGATCTGCCAGTTGAGACACATGCACAAGGCCGTCTTGGTGAACACCAATGTCAACAAAGGCCCCGAAATTGGTCACGTTGGTCACCGTGCCTTCCAGCATCATGCCCGGACGCAGGTCGGAGATGGTCTCAACACCATCCTGCAGGCTCGCCGTCTTGAACTCCGGACGCGGGTCACGGCCCGGCTTTTCCAGCTCGGAGAAGATGTCCTTGACCGTCGGCAGGCCAAATTTGTCGTCAATGAACTCCTTGGGGTCCAGATTGGACAGAACATTGGAGCCCATGATCTGGCGCAGATCGCGGCCACAAGCCTTCACGATTTTTTGCGCCACCGGATAGGCTTCCGGGTGCACTGAAGAAGCATCCAGCGGATTGTCGCCGTCGGCAATGCGCAAGAAGCCCGCACATTGCTCAAAAGCCTTCGGACCAAGGCGCGCGACTTTCAGCAGTTCCTTGCGGTTCTTGAAACGGCCGATTGCATTGCGCTGCTCGACCACCGCCTTTGCAAGGCTTTCGCTGAGACCGGAAATGCGGGATAGCAACGGTGCGGACGCAGTATTGAGATCAACGCCCACCGCGTTCACCGCATCTTCCACCACCCCGTCCAGCGCGCGGGCCAGCTTGGTCTGGTTCACATCGTGCTGGTACTGACCAACGCCGATGGACTTGGGCTCGATCTTCACAAGCTCAGCCAGCGGATCCTGAAGGCGGCGGGCGATGGAGGCCGCCCCACGCAGGGACACATCCACATCCGGCATTTCCTTGGCTGCCAGCGCAGAAGCGGAATAAACAGAAGCGCCCGCTTCGTTCACGATCACCTTGATCGGGCGCACCTCTGCCGGAATTTCCTTCAGAAGATCAGCGGCCAAACGGTCGGTTTCGCGGCTTGCTGTCCCATTGCCGATGGCAATCAGGCTCACGTTATGCTTGGCAACAAGCGCCTTGAGCACAGCAAGGGAGCCCATCACGTCGTTGCGCGGCTGGAACGGATAGATGGTTGCCGTATCCACCAGCTTGCCGGTGGCGTCTACCACGGCCACCTTCACACCGGTACGAATGCCCGGATCGAGACCCAGTGTGGTGCGGCTGCCTGCAGGCGCTGCCAACAACAGGTCCTTCAGATTTCGGGCGAACACGTTGATGGCCTCTTCCTCGGCGCGGTCCTTCAGGTCGCTCATGAGGTCGAGTTCCACATGAAGGCCGATCTTCACCTTCCAGGTCCAGCGCACCACATCTGAGAGCCACTTGTCAGCAGGACGCCCGCGATCTTCAATGCCCACCGCATCGGCAATCATCTGCTCAACCGGCTTCACCTTGGACACGTCATCGGCGTCGATTGTCAGATCAACGGAGAGAATGCCCTCATTGCGCCCCCTGAACAGCGCCAGCGCTCGGTGGCTTGGAATCCGCGACCAGTTCTCCGAATAGTCGAAATAGTCCGCGAACTTCGCGCCTTCCTGCTCCTTGCCCTCAACCACCTTGGACTGAACAACACCGCCCTTGGCAACATACGACCGCAAACGCCCCACCAGCTGAGCGTTCTCTGAAAACCGCTCCATGAGGATCTGGCGCGCCCCATCAAGCACCGCCTTGGTATCGGCAAAGCCCTTTTCCGCATCAATGAACGATCCAGCCTCCGCTTCCGGCACCTTGGACGGATCGGAGAGCAACAGGTCTGCCAGAGGCTCAAGGCCCGCCTCACGGGCAATCTGCGCTTTGGTACGGCGCTTTTTCTTGTAGGGCAGGTAAAGATCTTCCAGCGTGGCCTTGCTGTCTGCGGCGGCGATCTGTTTTGCCAGTTCGTCGGTCAGCTTGCCCTGCTCATCGATGGACTTCACGATGGCCTTGCGGCGATCTTCCATCTCGCGCATGTAAATCAAGCGCTCTTCCAGCGTGCGCAGCTGCGTATCATCCAGACCGCCGGTCGCTTCCTTACGATAGCGCGCCACGAACGGCACCGTCGCGCCTTCATCCAAGAGCTGAACTGCAGCGCTGACCTGCCCGGCCTGACAGCCGATCTCATCAGCGATTTTTCTTGAAATGCGCAGCGCTATCTCTGGCGCCAGTGCGCTTGCTTTCGTTGGAGTGGAAGAGGAAGAAACGGTCGTGTCGGACATCTTATTCCCATTAAAGCTGTCAGCGCGCCAATCGCGCTGACGCAGAACTTAAGTGCATGAAAGAGCCCAATTTCGGGCAAAGAAGATGGCAGAGGGTCAGCGAACCACAGTAATCTGCTTGGCGGCACGGGTTACGGCGGTGTAGAGCCAGCGCTGCTGGTGCTCACGGAATGCCCAGCTCTCGTCAAACAACACCACCTTATCCCATTGCGAACCCTGAGATTTGTGCACGGTCAGTGCGTAACCAAAGTCAAACTCGTCGGCGCGGCGGCGGATGGCATAGGGAAGCTGGTCACCGCCCTCCTCGAACATCGCTGGTAGCACCTTCACCTGCACGGCGGTTTTGGCAAGATCGTCTTCCGAAACCACATCAAAGCGGATGGTGTTGCCCCTTGGCGGGCGCAGCCGCTTCACATTCCAAAGGCCGCCGTTCAGAAGGCCCTTCTGCTTGTCGTTGCGCAGGCAAACCAACTTGTCGCCCACTGCAGGCATCTGGGTGGTAAAGCCCATCAAGTCGCGAATGCGGTTGTTGTAAAGGCGGCGGGTTTTGTTGGTGCCCACCAGCACCTGATCCGAGGATAGAATGATGTCCTTGTTGATGTCCCGGCGGGTGATAATGGCGCTCTCGCCATACTCACCAAATTCCAGCTCACCGCCGTCGCGAATGGTCATGGACATACGCACAATCGGGTTATCCTTCGCCTGACGGTGCACTTCAGTCAGCATCATGTCCGGCTCGGCGTCGGTGAAGAAACCGCCGCCCTTTACCGGGGGCAGCTGCGCCGGATCGCCCAGCACCAGCACCTTCTTGCCAAAAGAAAGCAGGTCGCGGCCAAGTTCCTCGTCAACCATGGAGCATTCATCAATGATGATGAGGTCCACCTTGGCAGCAGGACTGTCACGGTTGATCGCGAACTGAGGTCCCTCATCCTCCTCTTCCTCGTCCTTTTTGGTGCCGCGAGGACGGTAAATCAGAGAGTGAATGGTAGAGGCGTCCCAGCAGCCTTTTTGGCGCAGAACGTGTGCCGCTTTACCGGTAAAGGCACCGAAAGCCACATCACCGTCGATGCCCTCCGCCAAGTGGCGCGCAAGGGTGGTCTTGCCGGTTCCAGCAAACCCGAACAGCCTGAACACCTGCTTGCCGCCCCCACGGAGCCAGTTGGCGGCTTCAGTCAGTGCCTGGTCCTGTTGCGGTGACCACTCCATACCTTTACCCCTGCATTGCCTAGATCAGACCTTCGGTAATAAACGATAGAGCCGCCAGAAGTCGCGCGTTTTTATTGATCGGTTCACAGGCGAGTTGGAAACCTGAAGAAATCAATCAGATGCTCAGGTCTTCGAGCACTTCCAAAAGCCCGCGGCGCACGTGGTTTTCGCGCCCGATCACCGTTTCTGCTGCCAGCATTGAGTTCAAAATGGCCGCTTCCGTGGCATCCACGGTCGCCCGGAACACCCGGTCCATACGGCCCTCATCGAGCTGCTGAATACTCTGAAACTGCTTGCGAGGCTTGTTCGGAATCGGATCGGCGGTGGTGAACGCCATGGCAATATCGCCGCTGCCATGCCCCATGTAAGAGCCGGTTCTGGCCAGTGCCACGCCGGTGCGCTTGGCCACACGCTTCAACTGACGCTCGGAAAGCGGCAGGTTGGTGCCCACGATCATGATGATCGACCCCTTTTCCGCGCCATGCACATCGTCGTCAACGGCGTGCTCAAGCTGGAACCCCAGGTCCAAACCATTCATGATGAAGTCCGGCATCCGCCCCATGTTGGTCAGCACCAATGCCCCAACAACATAAAGCCTGCCGCCAACGGTGATCTGGCGCGAAGCGCTGCCGATCCCACCCTTGAGGCCGAAGGCAGACATGCCCCGGCCTGCACCGACCGAGCCCTGCTCGAAGTTTTGCGAGGCAGCGCCCAGCGCCAACTCCACATGTTCAGGCCGCACGGCCAGAGCGCGAATGTTGTTCAGGTAACCGTCGTTGCACTCAAACACCAGCGGGTTGACTGTGCCAGCCTCTCGGCCGATCTCCGGCGTGCGCTCCAACATGTAGCGTACGACCCCTTCGCTGGCCGCACCAACGCTCAACGTGTTGGTCAAGACAACGGGGGTCTCCAGCTGGCCCAATTCTTCCACTTGGACAAGCCCGGCGCTTTTGCCAAAACCATTGAACACATGAACGGCGGCGCGGGTTTTGAGATAGAAAGGGTTTTCATCGCCGATGGTCAGCGCTGTAACACCCGTTTGTATCATGCCTTGGGAGAGCGTGTGGTGGCCGACGCGAACGCCTGGCACATCGCAGATGGTATTCAATGGACCATGCGGAAGCGTTCCTACGGGATGCTTGGCATGGGAGAGAAGCGGGCTCTGCATTTACTGACCGTTCTTTGAACGCAACTGATGAGAAGACTGATTTTCAACTACCGGGCTCGAAGTGCTACAGCACTGAACTGTAAAACGCAAACAACCAGCCCAATCAAAAACTGGCCCGATGGAAGGCATATCGCTTTCCAAGCACCGTTACTTACGCTGTTCTTCGCACCCCAAAGCGCCTTATAAGTCAAATTTAATTTTATTTTCAGATAGATATACCTAATCATTGGGCGCCTGAGTGTTCTTGAGGCAAGCTGAGGTCGCCTCAAGATTTTTTAGTACAAATACTGATTTTGCGATTTTAGGCAGGGAAGATTTTCTGTGAAAATCTTTGTAATAGTTCCAACCTTCATATGAAGTTCATAGGGCTTAACTGGAGCGGAACGAACGAATCCTGCGCTGAAATGGTCGGCAGATCACGGCCTGAGAACAGGTCCAGACACTGCTTCAAGCAGACCAGGGCGCGCGCTGAAACTGCTCCAGAAGATCCACATCATGGATGAAGAATTCCGGCTTCACGCTTTTGAAATGGCTCATGTCGGTACGCAGCTTGTCCAGATGTAGCGCCATCGCACCCACAGCCGCCCCCACATCCCCGGCCCGCATGGCCTGCAACAGCGTGCGGTGTTCCTCAATCACAGAGCCAAGGCGCTCCATATCCAGCATGGCAAGGCGGCGATACCGATCCACGTGAACCTTGACCTGCGTGATCAGCTCCCAGATGCCGGAATAGCCACCAGCCGCCGCAATGCCGGCATGAAACGCATCATCCGCATCATGAAGCGCCTGACGGTCGCCGCGATCAATGGCTTCCTGCTGCTTCTCGATCAACGCTTCCAATGCAAGGAAATCGCTGGGCTGACCGAACTTGATGGCAGCTTTCACGGTGACCTCTTCCAAGGCCTGCCGCACCAACAGCGCTTCAGGCAAGGCGGAAAGCGGTATCCGCGCCACAAAAGTTCCGGACTTGGGCGCAACCTCCACGAGCTTTTCCTCTGAAAGCCTGAGCACCGCTTCTCGGACCGGCGTACGGCTTACCCCATGCTTTTCGGCAAGTTCGGTCTCGCTGATCAAGGTACCGGGCACCAGTTCCGTTGTCAGGATTGCCGCGCGGAGAGCATCATGGATGATATCGGCGATAGACGTTCCCGAACGCCCCGCATAACGCCCGGGCCCGGTGGGCGGCGCGTTCTGGGCGCGCGGCTTGCGTTTGGTTTTGCCTGCACTTGGCTTCGGCATCAGGAATGCTCCGGCTATCAATAATTTCTTGTGTATCTTATATACAAGTTATATAGATCGAGAAACAAGGCAAACACAAGCCCAGAACGACAGCGATCAGCGCCGCAGATACGCCGCAACGAGGCTTTTTCGGTGCCCACCGCTTCTTTTTCAGGCAAGCGTGTTGAGCCCTCGACGTTTTTTGAGAGAATGGCACGAGCCTCAGCGGCCCCGCTGAGAAAACCGGGAAGACTAAGAGGATCCCTATGACCGCAGAGATCATCAGCTTTGGCGAACCACTCTTCGAGTTCAGCCAGGTAAAAGAAAGCGGAGATGGCCCTGACTACCTCAGCGGCTTTGGTGGTGACACGTCCAACTTCGCCTGCAGCGCTTCCCGTCAGGGCGCATCCGTTGCAGTGCTGGCCCACCTTGGCGCTGACGTATTTGGCGACAAGTTCGTTGATCTGTGGACCAGGGAAGGCGTGAATACCGATCTGGTTGTGCGCAACCCGCAAGCACCAACAGGCATCTACTTTATCTCCTATGATGAACGCGGCCACCACTTCACCTTTGCCCGCAAAGGCTCCGCTGCCTCTCTGGTCAGCCCGGATCAGCTTCCGGAAGACGCCATCAAGGCCGCAAAGCTTCTGCATACATCCGCAATCACCTGCGCGATCAGTGTCAGCTCTTGCGATTCGGTGTTCAAGGCCATCGAAATTGCCAAGGCGGGTGGCACCCTTACCTCTTTCGACACCAACCTGCGTCTGAAACTCTGGGGTCTGGACCGCGCACGCGGCGTGATCCATGAGGCTGCGCGTCACGTGGACTTCATCATGCCAAGCGTGGATGAAGCCGAACTGCTGACCGGCCTCAACGATCCGGACCAAATCTGCGACTTTTATCTCAACCTTGGCGCAAAGACCGTCATCCTGAAGCTTGGCAAGCAGGGCGCCATGTACGCCACGGGCAGCCAGCGCAATCGGGTTGCGGGCAACCCTGTCGACGCCAAGGATGCAA
Organism: Pseudovibrio exalbescens; assembly: GCF_028737195.1. Classification (GTDB taxonomy): domain Bacteria; phylum Pseudomonadota; class Alphaproteobacteria; order Rhizobiales; family Stappiaceae; genus Pseudovibrio; species Pseudovibrio zosterae. Next base: position 36,778 of record NZ_JAQZAJ010000009.1, read on the forward strand.
CAGGCGCTGGCGACTGTTTCTCTGGCGCGTTCTTCAGCCAGATTGTTGCGGGCAAGTCGCTTGAAGATTCATTGAAATATGCAAATGCAGCAGCAGCCCTGACCACGCTTGGATTTGGAGCTGTAGCGCCAATTCCATTCAAGAAGGACGTAGAAGCCTTCATGAAAGAACGCGGCGTGCTGTAACGATCGGATCCCCCATCCGATAAAAAGAAAAGCCTCGCTCACCGCGGGGCTTTTCGTTTTTCACACTCTGGTGTGGTGGACCTTTTCACCGAAGAACCCGATATGATGGCGCATGATGTTCCGCGCCTCGCCCGGGTCTCGATCCCGGATCGCATCCAGCATGTCTACATGCTCTTGCAGACCATGGCGGGTCGCGTATTCCGGCAGCACGTTGTAAATGCCGCGGCTCATGCTCATGCCCAGCAGGATCTGCTCTTTCATGCTGTCGAACACCAGCAACGCGTAGGCGTTCTTGGCAGCCTGAATGATGCTGCGATGGAACAGATAATCCGCGTTGACAATATCACCGCCGCGATTGTGTTCCTTGATGATCTCGTTCAGCGCCGTTTCCATGCGCTTCATGTCGCCCTCGTTCCAGCGTTCGGCCGCAAGCGCTGCCATCTCCGCCTCAAACACGAGTCGCGTTTCCTGACACTCCATGATGTCGCCAATATCAGAGACCTGATAGGCAACCATCGAGCCCTCTTGCTTGGTTGGGGCTGGCTCAACGCCATCAATCACAAAACTGCCAGAACCTCTGACCGTTTCAATGACCCCCTCTTGACGCAGACGGTCCATCACCGCCCGGATGACAGGCCGGGAGACGCCAAAACGTTCGCAGAGCGCATGTTCTGTTGGCAGCTTCAAGCCCTGCGGAAACTCCCCAGACTCAATGCTGCTCTTTATGCCAGCGTACACAGTATTACTTAAGTTGGCGGGACGGCCCACATCAGCCTCCTTGCTGAAGCACCCCTGTAATTTAATTGGATGTTATATAACAACCTTGGCACACTATTACCGATGCTGAGTCGTTCGTCTTTGATAAATGCCATGGGTGCGACGTAAATTCGCGCAATCCAGAGTCTAATACTCACCCTGAATAATCGTAGAACACGCAAAATACGTAGCACTACTACTGGCAGTTATGTGACAGATATTTCACAATACCTGCATCGAGCGCCTCTTGGGGCCTCTTTTGTGAGGGAGGATTCGATGCTTACTCATACATTCAACACCGCACTCAACTGCTGTGGCATCGTGCTACGCGCCGCAGTCATTGGCGTCAGCATGGCCGGCATCGTCGGCGCAATGTTCACATTGCTTGGCTAACGCAGGAAGTGCGCTGTCTCAGGTGATCTTCGCTTGAGAGTTCGGGAGCTTTAAAGTCATACTGCCTCTGCCTTTTCGGCAGATGTGCAGACTGGCGTGCCTACCAGAATTGGGAGAGAAGAGGGAATTTTGGTAGCTCGGCGGTTCATCTGGGAATGACCGGCGCCTTGCGCCACTGCGACCGGAGACATAATGAGCCACATTTTGCAACTCAGCCTTTACACCCCTGAGTGCATCAATTCAGATTTGGAAGCTGTCGCCCCAGTCATAAGATACTGGGACCTCGGTAACCCTCAGGTATTGCCCGCAGAACTTGCCAGGGACGTAACGGTGGTCGCCACCAAGGGCGACTTGGGCGTTCCTCCAGCACTCATGGCTTCCCTTCCCAATCTCAAGCTGATCTCCGTTTACGGCGTCGGCTACGACGCGATTGACCTGAACGAAGCCCGCAGACGCTCAATTGCCATAACAACAACGCCGGACAGCCTCACCAGTGCGGTAGCAGACATGGCAATCGCCCTGATTCTGGCTGGCAGCCGCCGACTTGTGGAGGGCGATCACTTCGTGCGCGCCGGCAATTGGGCCAATGGGAAGCTGGGCACAGGGTTCGACATACGCGGCAAGACCGTGGGCATTTTCGGTTATGGCCGCATTGGCAAGAAGATTGTCCGGATCTTGGAGGCGTTCGACTGCAACATCCTTTACTGCGATCTGAAACCGGATGCGGACCACCCGGCAGGGTTTTGCGCAACCCTGGAAGAGCTGGCCGAGAAAAGCCGCGTGCTAGTCATTTCCGCAGCAGGAGGTGCTGCCACCAGAGGCATGGTCAATCTGAATGTCCTGTCCAGGCTTGGCCCCGACGGCCTGCTGATCAACGTGGCCAGAGGCTCCATCGTCAATCAAGAAGACCTCATCAAGGCGCTACAAAATGGCGCAGTAGGCGGCGCTTGCCTCGACGTGTTCGAGCAAGAACCCAACGTGCCGGAACCGCTTGTTTCCGCGAAAAACGTCATCCTTACCCCCCATATCTCCAGCGCAACACTAGAGGCGCGGCGACACATGGGAGAGGTAGTTATCCAGAATATAGCCGCATGGCTAGAAGGAAAACCGCTTGTGACCCCGCTACAATTATAGCGTTTATAGACAACAGCGCTCGCCCATCACCCTGCCTCGGACGCCAGAACGGAACGACACAATGAAACGCAGTCAGTCATCCCGGATAACCATCGCCGACATAGCAAAACAAGCTGGTGTCTCTTCTGCAACTGTTTCAAACGTCATCAACGAGACCGGTCGCATGACCGAGGAAACCCGCTTCAAAGTGCGCAAGGCCATGAGCGAGCTCGGCTTTGTCAAGGACTACACCGCCGCCCGCCTGCGCACCGGCAGGTCAAAGCTCATTGGTGTTCTCATTCAAAACATTGCCAACCCGTTCTATGGCGAGTTCTCCGCAACATTTGAAGCCGAGCTTTCAAAGCATGGCTATCTGCCCATCATGGCCAATATTGGTGAAAGCCTTGATCGGCAGGCAGCTATGATCGAGGAAGTCATTTCCCATGGCGTCGCAGGCATTGCCTTAAGCCCAGTGGCAGGCTCAACACCGGAGTGCATGGACACCATCGTCTCCCGCAACCTGCCATTCGTCACCTTTGTGCGTGAAATTGAAGGGCTCAATTGCGATTTTTTCGGAGCCGATGACCGTCACGGCGCCCACCTTGCAGCTCAACACCTGCTGTCCAAGGGCCACAGAATCTTTGGGGTGATCGGAGGCACGGAGGGCACCACCACCGGCGAGCAACGCCTTTCCGGCTTTGAGGACACCATTCACTACGCGAACTGCGCTGATGCCCAGATCCACAAGCTCCGCACTCCGCCGGGACGTGAAAACGGACGCCTTGCAGCCATCGAGCTGCTCTCCGCCAACCCGGAAATCACCGCCATCTTCTGCCACAACGACATTCTGGCCATGGGCGCAACCGCTGGCTTGAAAAGCCTGCGCCGCAAAGTGGGTAAGGACATCGCGCTGGTGGGGTTTGACAATCTGCCTGAGGCGGAAGTATGGAACCCGCCGCTCACGACCATTGAGATGTTCCCCAAGACCATCGGCACTGAAGTGGCCAGAGCGCTTCTAGCTCAACTTGAGAGAACGCATCAAGGGCCGCTCATCAACCGACGTCCGCCGGTGCTAATCGAGCGTGAGTCGAGTGCTTTTCAGGTGGGCACCAACTCATCGCTTCAGTACATCGCCAAGGCGGGCTAGCCTTTTCAGCCCTCGGTTTGGAAGATCTGCTCGCTGAGAAACTCGCCCCAGCCTCTCTCAAAATACACGGGCGACCGATCCCGCCCTTTGAGGGGACGTTCGCAACACGCAATGCCGTCCGCCGTCTGCCGCACGATGATCTTCTTGGCCTTGTCTTTCTCCCTTTCGGGCCTGAACCGAAAAGCCTCGAGCGGACCATGAACGGTTTCCGGCAACCCGGTAGAACCGTCGTCGAGAATGACACGCGCCCCGCGACTGCCTCCGCCTGCTTTGAGGTAATGGTTCAGAGCCTGCAAAACGGCTGCGGAGGAAAGCGCCATTTGCTTCCACATGAAGTAGTCACCGGCCCGCTTCGCTTCCCGCAATGCAACGGCCCCAGCCTCAAAGGCATCAACGAGGGCCAAAGCGTCTTCCAACGCTGACGTCACATCGGCCTCGGCACACACGAAACCCGCCGCCTCAGACATGCGTTTTTGAATGTCATGTTTAACCCCATCGAGCGCCAAACCATCACACCCATTGGTCACGGTTTCCAGCTCTTGGACCAGCTCTGCCAGCGACGCTGCCCAGCTCCGCTCTGCGCCCTCTCGGCGTTGCCGTGCTTCATGTGCGATGTGCTTGGCAACGCGGGTTGCAAACACCTGCCCCGAAATCAGCGCCGACCCGCCCGGTCGCGTCACGCCGTGCGTGCTCGCCGCTTCGCCAACCGCGTAGCACCCGGCAAGGTTGGTCCGCCCCCACAGGTCGATTTCAATTCCCCCGTTCATGTGTTGATTGTTCACCGCCATGCGCAGCGGCTCTTTGGTGATGTCGATGCCATTCATGCGATAGAGCTCGATGGCCAGCGGGTTCATGCGCACAAGCCGATCGATCGGCAAGGCATCCAGCGCACCGTTGTTCTCAAGATAGGCCCGCACATCGGGCTCCAGGTCATCCAGATTGAAATGCGCCCCATCCTTGCCAGGAAGCGGATTGCGCAGGAAGTCGAGGAACACCTCTCGCCCTTTTCTGATTTCCAAATGAACCGCAATGTCCACCAGACTGGAGCCGAACTCCAGCATGCGGGAGGCGTGGAACGGCCACTGATAGCCCTTGCGAAACACGTTGGAAACCAGCTCCCGTGTACTGCGATAATAGTCAGCCAGAAAGTTGAACTCGTTTCCGGCCGCATCCCTTGAGAACACGTAGGGCATTACTTGCACATAGGTGCCCGACAGGTTCCAGGGAAACGTCTCACGTGGCGTGCCGATGCCGAACTGGCTTTCCGTCAGATTGCTCAGTTCAAGCCCGGCCTCAAGCGCCAACCCCAAAGCTCCAAAACACTTCTTCGGGTAAACGCTGTCGCGGTACATCTCCCCCGGCCCCCCTGTAGCGATGATCAGATCCTCGCAAGCAATTACAGCCAGACCATACGGATTGTGCTCAGTGCTTTTGTTGGCCACCACCAGACCGGAAACGCACCGTCCCTCCCCCTCACCCGTGGTGAGTATCTTGACCGCTGCAGCCCCAGTCATGAACGGAATGCCAAGACGCTGTGCCTCTTCCAGCAGCACCTTCACCATCAAGCGCGAAGTGCGAGGCCCGCAACTGGTCGCGCGGCCATACTCATCATGATCCGTTTGATAGCGCAGCACCGCACCCAGACGATCTTCCGGCAGATCAAGGCCAATGTACTGCAACCCGGCCATGGCACCAATGGAGCCCACCGCCTCCACATAGGCCACATCTTCATCCATGCAGCCGCCAGCGGCCAGATCTCGCGCAAGAACCTCAAAGTTGTCGCCATTACGGCCGGTGGATGCGGTGTGAAGGGTCTGTTTGTCAGAACCCGAACAGGCAGAGGTGCCCATATACATGCCGCCCGTGGCCACCAACACCTCGCGGCCCCGTCGTTTGGCCTCACAGGCCGCGCGCAAACCCGCCGCACCAGAGCCAATGACAAGCGTTTGGCAAGAATGGACCGGCAGATCACATAGGTTCACCTGAACGACGTTCTCAGGTGGCAGGCTTGCAAATCCACGGGGCATGGCAATGCGGGTAAGCGCCGTCAGGATTTCAGGTGTCAAACGGGTTTGGGTCATTCAGCTATCCTTGATGACGCGGCAGAGCACTTTCTAGAAAACTCCCTGAAAAACTAATGATTAAACGTATAATCAACAATGAGCACTTTCACATATCCGTCGGGAAACAGAGGCGTTGCGGCACGCAAAAAGGGCCGGCGAAACCGCCGACCCTTTCCTTTCATCCTGCGTTGGACGATTACTTGTTTGCGTCCGCCCAGCTCTTGATCAGCTCGTCGTAGTCAACGGTGATTGGCGTTGGCTTTTCGTTTTCAAGCTTTGCCTTTGGCGCACCCGGCTGAGACAGCCAGTAGTCACGATCCTGAGGTTCGTTGAGCTTTGGACCACATTCGCCCTGAACACCTGCACGCTCCAGACGGGACAGAACCTTGTCCTGAGCTTCAGCCAGTGCGGTCATGGCTTCCTGCGGGGTCTTTGCGCCAGAAGACGCATCGCCAATGTTCTGCCACCACAGCTGAGCCAGCTTTGGATAGTCAGGAACGTTGGTGCCGGTTGGCGTCCACTGAACACGTGCTGGAGAGCGGTAGAACTCAACCAGACCACCCAGCTTCGGTGCGCGGTCACTGAAGGACTCGTGGCGTACGTCACTGTCACGAATGAAGGTCAGACCAACGTGAGACTTCTTCAGAGAAGTAGTCTTGGCCACGGTGAACTGCGCGTAAAGCCATGCAGCCTTTGCACGGTCTTCCGGCGTGGACTTCATCAAGGTCCAGGAACCAGCGTCCTGATAACCGAGCTTCATGCCCTCTTCCCAGTAAGCACCCTTTGGTGAAGGAGCCATACGCCACTTTGGCGTGCCGTCTTCGTTCACCACTGGCAGGCCGTCCTTCACCATGTCGGCGGTGAAGGCGGTGTACCAGAAGATCTGCTGAGCAACGTTACCCTGTGCAGGAACCGGGCCAGCTTCAGAGAACACCATGCCGGCAGCTTCTGCTGGAGCATACTGCTTCAACCAGTCAATGTACTTGGTGATGGAGTAAACAGCGGCTGGGCCGTCGGTCGCACCACCGCGCTCAACGGTAGAACCAACCGGCGCACATCCGTCTACACGAATGCCCCATTCATCAACTGGCAGACCGTTTGGAATGCCCTTGTCACCTGCACCAGCCATGGACAGCCATGCATCGGTAAAGCGCCAACCCAAGGATGGGTCTTTCTTACCGTAGTCCATGTGGCCGTAGACTTTTTCGCCGTTGATTTCCTTCACGTCGTTGGTGAAGAACTCAGCGATGTCTTCATAAGCAGACCAGTTGACCGGCACACCCAGATCGTAGCCGTACTTTTCCTTGAACTGCGCTTTGATCTCAGGGTTTGTGAACCAGTCATAGCGGAACCAGTAAAGGTTCGCGAACTGCTGAGTTGGCAGCTGGTAGAGCTTGCCATCAGGACCGGTGGTGAAGGAGCGACCAATGAAGTCCTCGATATCGAGGGTCGGCAGGGTCACGTCTGCACCTTCGTTCGCCATCCAGTCGGTCAGGTTGCGCACCTGCTGATAGCGTGCGTGGGTACCGATCAGATCGGAGTCGTTAACGTATGCATCATAGATGTTTTCACCAGACTGCATCTGCGTCTGGAGTTTCTCAACCACATCACCTTCACCGATCAAGTCGTGCGTAACCTTGATGCCAGTGATTTCGGTGAATGCCTTGGCGAGCGTCTTGGCTTCGTATTCGTGGGTGGTGATGGTTTCAGAAACCACCTTGATTTCCATACCCTTGAACGGCTCAGCAGCCTGAATGAACCATTCCATTTCCTTCATCTGCTCTTCCTTGGAGAGCGTCGAAGGCTGGAATTCGCTGTCGATCCAGCGCTTGGCTGCTTCCATGTCAGCCCATGCACTGCCGGATGTTGCCAGCAATACGCTGAGAGCCGCAGTGGCCATCAAATGACGTCGCATATTAGTCCTCCCGTTTAACACTACTCAAACTCGGCGCGGCTCTCCCGGCCTTGCCGAAAACTGGCATCACACCCAGCGAAACACACAAAGCGCATACGCTACGCATACAGCCAGGGCCCACCAAAGGTTCGGCCCGACAAACCCCAGCCAGAACAGGCAGATGAATGCACTGCCCAGCAGGGAGATGAAGAGGCGGTCACCCCGAGTGGTTTCGAACCGGAGAATGCCCACACGTGGGCTCCCCCCCGGAACGAAATATTCCCAAATGCCCATGCTCAAGATGAGCAGAGCAATGACACTGAAGAAAATGGCCGTTGGCATCGTCCACGCCATCCACGAAAGATCCATGGGTCGTCCTCCTTCAGCTTACACGCGGCCCAGGGCAAAGCCCTTGGCGATGTAGTTACGTACGAACCAGATGACGAGCGCACCCGGTATGATGGTCAAGACACCAGCCGCGGCCAGCACGCCCCAATCCAGACCGGAGGCCGAGACGGTTCGGGTCATGGTGGCGGCAATGGGCTTGGCATCCGTGGTGGTCAAGGTTCTGGCGATCAGCAGCTCTACCCACGAGAACATGAAGCAGAAGAACGCCGCCACGCCGATACCGCTCGCAATCAGCGGCATGAAGATCTTCACGAAGAACTTCGGAAACGAATAGCCGTCGATATAGGCGGTCTCGTCAATCTCCTTCGGCACACCGGACATGAAGCCCTCCAGGATCCAGACGGCCAGCGGCACGTTGAACAGACAGTGCGCAAGTGCCACTGCAATGTGCGTGTCGATCAGACCGAAGGAGGAATAGAGCTGGAAGAACGGCAGCGCGAACACTGCTGGCGGGGCCATGCGGTTGGTCAGCAGCCAGAAGAACAGGTGCTTGTCACCGAGGAACTTGTAACGCGAGAACGCATAGGCGGCAGGCAGCGCTACTGAAACCGAGATCACCGTGTTCAGCACCACATAGGTGATGGAGTTGATGTAGCCCGAATACCAGCTCGGATCGGTGAAGATCACCATGTAGTTGGCAAGGGTCGGGTTTGCCGGCCACAAGGAGAACCCGGAGAGGATCTCCTGATTGGTCTTCAGGCTCATGTTGAAGAGCCAGTAGATCGGCAGCATCAGGAACACGATGTAAAGCGTTGGCACCAGAAAGGTGAGACGCTCGGACAACGGCCGCTTGGCCTTGTCGAGATGCAGCTTGCTTTGCCCGATCACACGGCCCTTTGGCAGAGCGCCTGTGGAGCGAGCGGTTTGAGTTGGTTCACTTACAACAGTCATGTCCGATCACTCCCCCTTTGTCTCTGGTTTTTCGGCGCCAACATTGGTCATCACGGTGTAGAACACCCACGAGAAGACCAGAATGATCAGGAAGTAGACCAAGGACATGGCCGCTGCCGGACCAAGGTCGAACTGACCAAGAGCCATTTTCACCAGATCGATCGAGAGGAACGTGGTCGAGTTGCCCGGCCCGCCGCCCGTCACAACGAACGGCTCGGTGTAGATCATGAAGCTGTCCATGAACCGTAACAGAACGGCAATCAGCAGAACGCGGTGCATCTTCGGCAGCTGAATGAAGCGGAAGATCGCCCACTTGGACGCGCCATCAATGCGCGCCGCCTGATAGTAGGCTTCCGGAATGGACACCAGACCGGCATAGCACAGCAGCACCACAAGACTTGTCCAGTGCCACACATCCATGATGATCACGGTTGCCCACGCGGCCACCGGATCCTGCGTATAGTTGTACTCGATCCCGATGTTGTTGAGCACATAGCCCAGCAGGCCGATGTCCGCACGTCCGAACACCTGCCAGATGGTGCCCACCACGTTCCACGGCACCAGCAGCGGCAACGCCATCAGAACCAGACAGACCGGCACGCCCCAGCCTTTGCGCGGCATGCACAGCGCAATGAAGATACCCAACGGGATCTGAATGGCGAGGATGGAGAATGAGAAGATAAGGTTGCGAACAAGGGCGTCGGTAAAACGCTCAGAAGCGAGCAGATCCACGAACCATTCGGTTCCCGCCCAGAAAAACTGGTTATTCCCAAAGGTGTCCTGCACGGAGTAGTTCACCACGGTCATCAGCGGAATGACAGCGGAGAAAGCCACCAGCACAAGAACCGGCAGAACCATGAACCAGGCTTTGTTGTTGACTGTCTTTTCCATCAGATCAGCCCTCCCGTCCAACAAGCCAGCTATCGGCATAAAGGTTGATGTTATCGGCACTGATCACGGCACTCGGGCTCTCAGGAATTTCCTCGCCCTCCATCACAATGGCGTGGAAGTCGTGATCATCCAGCTTGGCGCGGACGATGCGGTAACGCCCTACATCCTCCACACCTTGCACCTGAATGGGCAGGCCTTCACCTGACGGCCTCAGGCTCACGAACTCGGGGCGCACGCCCACCTCAAGCGACGCACCGCTGCCGAACCGGCCGATGCCGTTCAGCGGCAGTACATGTTCCCCGATGCGCGCGCCGTCACCTTCCAGCGTGCACGGCACCACGTTCATACCCGGCGATCCGATGAAGTAGCCGACGAAGGTGTGTTGCGGGCGCTGGAACAGCTCATTCGGCGTCCCGATCTGCACCACCTCGCCCTCATACATGACCACCACCTTGTCAGCGAAGGTCAGGGCTTCGGTCTGGTCATGGGTCACATAGACCATGGTGTAGCCGAACTGCTTGTGCAGGTGCTTGAGCTGCGAGCGCAGCACCCACTTCATATGCGGGTCAATCACCGTAAGCGGCTCGTCGAACAGGATCGCGTTCACGTCCGCCCGCACCAGACCACGACCCAGAGAGATCTTCTGCTTCTCATCTGCGGTCAGACCCTGGGCCTTGCGGTGGGCTTTGCTTTCCAGATCGATGATATTGAGAATATGGCGTACTGTCTCGTCAACCACCCGTTCCTCAACGCCTCGGTTGCGCAGCGGGAACGCCAGATTGTCGTAAACGCTCATGGTGTCGTAGACGACCGGGAACTGAAACACCTGCGCAATGTTGCGCGCTTCGGTTGGCAGGTCGCGAACGGAAACGCCATCAAACAGCAGATCCCCTTCCGAAGGCCGCAGCAAACCGGAGATGATGTTCAGCAGCGTTGTCTTGCCACAACCAGACGGCCCGAGCAGCGCATAAGCCCCGCCATCTTCGAAGGTGTGGTGCACTTCTTTCAGCGCATAGTCCTTCTTCGACTGCGGGTTCGGCATGTAGGCGTGGCGAATATGATTGAGTTCTATGTTAGCCATGGGTCCTTACGCCTCCACCGGCATGTCGAGCGTCGCAAGACGGCCATTGGTTTCGAAAACAAGGAAGTTGCGCGGATCAAGGAACACCTCGATCTCATCGTCCACTTCAATGTTGCGGATGCCATGGGCAAGGGCGACCCAGGTCTCGCCCACGCAGTCCACGTGGATGAAACTCTCAGAGCCCGTAATCTCGGAGACCTGCACAACGCCCTTCAACGCAAAATGGTGGTCGGTGCGTTTGGAAAGGTGCAGGTGGTGTGGGCGGAAGCCCGCAATGTAAGGGCCATCGGCGAGAATCTTTTCGTTCTCGGCCACCGGGATCTGGTCCCCATTTGGCAACTCCAGCACATCGCCCTTCTTGACGATGCTGAGCGTGTTCATCGGCGGATCAGAGAAGGTCTGCGCTGTCACCAGCGTATTAGGCCGCTTGTAGACCTCCAGTGTCGGGCCGAACTGGCTGACTTCACCATGGTGAAGCGTTGCGGTCTTGCCGCCCAGCAACAAGGCCTCGGACGGCTCGGTGGTTGCATAAACGAAAACAGCGCCGCTCTCGGCGAAAATCTTGGGCAACTCCGCGCGCAGCTCTTCACGCAGCTTGTAGTCCAGGTTCGCAAGCGGCTCATCCATGAGCACCAGATGCGCGCCCTTCACCAGCGCTCGTGCCAGTGCCGTGCGCTGCTGCTGACCACCTGACAGGTTCAGCGGCGTACGCTCAAGATAAGGAGTGAGTTTGAGAAGATCTGCCGCCTCCCGAACCTTGCGGTCCAGCTCTGCTTTCGGCAAGCCCGCAATCCGAAGAGGCGAAGCGATGTTTTCATAAACGGTCAGCGCGGGGTAGTTGATGAACTGCTGATAGACCATGGCCACGTCGCGCTTGCGCACGGAGTGCCCGGTCACATCCTTGCCATTTACGATAACTTGTCCTGAGGTCGGCTTGTCCAGCCCGGCCATCAGACGCATCAGGGTTGTTTTACCTGAGAGTGTGGGCCCAAGGAGCACGTTCAATGACCCAGGTTCAAGGGTCATGGACACGTCCTTAATATGGTCCACCCCGCCGACAACTTTGCCGACGCCTTTCAATTCCAGCATGTTGGCCCTCCCAAGGCCGCCAGCCATTCACAGCTGACTCTGCCGTCGTGGCGTTCTTTTTCGATGTTCAGCACCTCAGCGGATCCCCACCCGACCTCCTATCCGAAGACTGGACAGATCTTGCGATGCTGGGCCCGGGGTCTGAGCTCCCAACCCCCGGCTTAGTAAACCAACTTATAAGGGATCATGCTTATAATCAAATTTCATTTTTCATCACTTGGGACTATTTCGCGTAATTTCGAAATAAAAACGAAAGTTTCCGCAGGTGCGACGCCACCTCCGCGGCGGTCGAATGCCTGTGAAAAACCAAAGAAATTAGCTGATATACACAAAAAACGGGCGAATCCTTTCGGACTCGCCCGCTAACCCAATGCGAAACTGAACTTTCGTCTTAGATAAATATGAGAATGCCCCCCGCGACCCCGTAGAGTAAACGCAAGTATGGCTTGGAAGGCGCAATCAAACCAAAGGAAATCAAGGAGAGACCGACACCGATTTTCGCCGCAGCCAAAAGGGCCGTAACCGGCGCACTCGCAAGCTCAATCAACGCTGGGTTCGCAATCATCCCCAGCGGGACCAGATAAAGCCCAATGCCCAGCGCCATGGCAAACACTGCAACCTTCAGCCAGTTCTCCCCCACCATGCCAGCGGAGATGAACACCGCCCCGCAAACCGGCGGCGTGATGGTGGAAAGCAGCGCAAACCAGAACACGAACATATGAGCCTGTAACGGCTCCAGCCCGATCTCGGTCAGGGCCGGACCGGCCACGGAGATGCAGATCACATAGGCAGCAGTTGTGGGCACCTCCATGCCAAGCACAAGGCAGGCCAGTGCGGTCAGAAGCAGGGCGGGCCAAAGCATGCCGCCAGAGCCCGACAGGATCAACGAGGTGATTTTCACCCCCAATCCGGTGATGCCGAGCGTTCCGATGATGATCGAAGCGCAGATGATGATTGCCGCAATGGTCGAGACCTGCTGGCCGGTGTTCATCAACGCCTGCTCCAACCGCGCCATCGTCCGCTCGCGGTCGAAACTCAAGGCCTTGTCGATGAACAGCAACGCAAAGGCCACCAGAATGGAAATGCAAGCGGCATACTGCGGTGTGAACTTCAACGCGAACATGGCAAACAGCAGCACCGCAAACGGCACAAGGAAGAAGGCAGAGGTGATCACCACCGTGCGCATGACCGGACGCTCATCAGCGCTCAAGCCCTTGAGCTCGTAGCGCCGCGAGAAGGCGTTGATGCCAACCCACACAGCAAGAAAGTAAAGAAATGCAGGCAGGATCGCCGCCGCCATGATGCCTGTGTAAGGCACACCGGTCAGCTCCACCATCACAAAGGCCCCCGCCCCCATCAGCGGCGGCGTGATCTGCCCGCCGGAAGATGCCACCGCCTCCACAGCGCCAGCAAGCGCGCGCGGATAGCCAAGCCGCGTCATGGCAGGCAGGGTGATTGCGCCGGTCGAGGCCACATTGGCAGAGGCCGAGCCGGAGACAGACCCAAACAGCGCTGAGGAGACAACCGAAACCTTGGCCGCGCCACCACGCAAACGGCCCGCAGCGGCGGCGGCCACATTCATGAAGCCCTGCCCGGCTTCACCCGCATTCAGCACCGCGCCAAAAATCACAAAAATGGCCACCACGCTTACGGAGATGCCCGTCAGGCTGCCCCACAGCCCGCCCTCGGCAATGGTCAGTGTGCCCAGATAGCTCTGCAGCGGAATGCCTGCATAGCCAAATTCGCCGGGGATATGCTCGCCAAACACGCCGTAGAGGATGGAGAGCAGCGCCACCAAGGGCAGCGGCCAACCAATGGAACGGCGCGCCATTTCCAGCACCACGACCAGAAGCACAATGGCAATGCCAAGCTGAAAGTCGCCCATCAGATAGCCATACTGGTCGCCAAGCATCTGCTGGTTCAGCGCGATCCAGAGACTGGCGAAAAGCCCGGCCGCACACAGCATCCATCCGGTTATCTTTTCAAACCGGTTCTTGGCTACGAAGATCAAAACCCATGGCAAAGCCAGCGCCATATGCAGCGGACGACTGACAAGGTTCGGCACCAACCCGTAGAAGATCAGCCCGATATGGAAGACGATGGTCGCGCCGCCCAGCGCCACCCAAAGTGCACGGGAAAGTCCAGTCACCAATTGCCCCTAAAAACTGAAGGCCCGAACCAAGCGTCCGGGCCTTGTGCATTCGTTGTGTTGCGTCACTTAACGCAGGCTATCCGGCACCGCAATGCCAGCTTCATCATAGTAGCGCAGCGCGCCCGGATGCAGCTTGGTCTGATTATGCGCCAGCATGGCCGCATCCACGCCAGCCCACCAGGCCGCACTCTCCGCCAGCTTTGCCTTTTCCTCCCAGAAAGCCTTGGTAACCGCATAAGCGGTGTCATCATCCATCTGTGTCGTGGTGTAGGCAATCACAGGAAGAGAGGTGGTGGTAATATCTGCGTCCTGTCCGGTGTACGTTCCTGCAGGAATCACGATCTTGGTTCGCTTGGTCTGAGCGATCTCGTCTTCAGAAAGGCTCAGCACCTCAACATCAACACTTGCCGCCGCCTCAATGACGTTTGGCGCCGGATAGGAGCCTGCAGTCACAAAGCCGTCGATCTGGCCGTTCTTGAGTGCAGAAACAGCGTTGGACAGTTCAACATTAGCCAGTTCAACACCATCTTTCACGCCGAACAGCTCAAGATACTTCGCGCCTTCACGCGCGCCAAAAGAGCCTTTGCCAATGAGGATTTTCTTGCCCTTCAGGTCTTCGAAGCCCGCGACATTGGCGTCTGCGCGCGTAACGAAATGCATGGTAAGCGACGGGATCGGGAACAGCGCGCGAATTTCGTCAAAACGCGGGTTTGCCCGGCCTTCAAACATGGCCTTGCCCGCTTGAGCCAGAGGCACAAGGGCGGGCGGTGTGGTGAACATGTAGTTGCCCGGGCGCACCGAAGCCTCCATCACGTTCTGAACAGACCCTTGGCTTTCCTCAACGGTCACGATGATCTCGCCGCCGGAAGCGGCCTTGATGGCCTCCGCCGCCTGAACCGCCATCTGATAGTAGGACGTGCCGGTCTTGGCCGACTTGTAGGTAACGCGTGTCTGCGCCTGCGCTGTAACGGTGAGAGCCAGCACAGCGGCACCCAACGCCAATCCCTTCAGTAATTTCATCTTGTCCCCTCGGGCACTCTTTGTTTTCCTCCCACACCACCACGGCGGTGCATGTGGCTCACTATACACAATATCCGCGAGAAGACATTGAGCAGTCCTGATAGTTGAGCGAGAAAATATCAGCAATTTCATTGCGTGGCAGAGCGCTGTTTGTCGCGCTTTGGGCACAACCCACTCAAGTTGCTGGGGACCGCGTCCCGCGATCCTCCGAGATCAGTGAGGCTCGATAACCTGTTAGAGGGCTAACAACACCCCTCTTCCCATTGCGTAATAACAACCAGTACGTGCCCGTAAATTGTAGACATATGCAACTCAAATATTGCTAAAACTCTCGATTTTTCCCTAATTTCTGCGGATTGCGAGCGTCATGGAAACTTCAAAAATCCGTCATTGCAAAGCAGTATGACGACCATAGGTTGCTGAGACTTACGCAGTAACCTTTATCCAAACAAACAGGGGGCTTCCATGCGAGAGTTCAAGCGTCGTTTGATCGGCGGTATCAGCTTGGCAATCATCGCTGCAACGGCTTCAGCCGCAAACGCAGCAGACGGAAAATTCTTCGAGCGCATCGCGACTTACCCGGTCTTCAAGACCCTCGCTGAAGGCGTTGACCCAGCAACTGAAACCGTTGCCGAAATCATCAGCGCCTCCAAAGATGGCCGCACCCTCGTCTTCACAGACAGCCCGGGTGACGCACTCGTATTCCTCGACATCACCGACCCGGCCAATCCTGTACCCGCAGGCCGTGCCGATTTGGGTGGTGAGCCTACTTCCGTTTCCGTTGCCGCCAAGTATGCCCTTGCTGGCGTCAACACCTCGGAAAGCTACACCGCCCCTTCCGGTTATCTGGCGGTTGTAGATCTGGAGACCAAAGAAGTTGTTGCCAAGTGTGATGCTTCTGGTCAGCCAGACTCCGTTGCTCTTTCCAAAGACGGCAAGTTCGTTGCCATCGCCATTGAGAACGAGCGCGACGAAGACCTTAACGACGGTGTGATCCCACAGCTTCCAGCTGGCCACCTCACCATCTTCGATCTGGACGCCGACGGCATGCCAACCAACTGTGAGACAGCTCGCACTGTTGAAATGACCGGCCTTGCCGACGTTGCCCCAACCGATCCAGAGCCAGAATTCGTTTCCATCAACGATGACAATCTCGCTGTTGTCACGCTGCAGGAAAACAACCATCTGGCCATCGTTGATCTGGCATCCGGTGAAGTCGTCACGCACTTCTCCGCAGGCACCTCTTCTGCTGATGCGATCCCGGTCAAGAAAGCACGCATGAGCGATGCATCCGGCTCAATCACCGATGTACCGCGCGAGCCAGACGCTGTTGCATGGATCGATGCCGACCGCTTCGTGACCGCAAACGAAGGTGACTACGAAGGCGGCTCTCGCGGCTTCACAATCTGGAACAAGGACGGCGAAGTCCTGTTCGACAGCGGCGCACAGATGGAACACCTGGGCATGTCCCATGGCCACTACCCATCCAAGCGCGCACACAAGAAGGGCACCGAGCCTGAAGGTGTTGCAGTTGGCACGTTCGGTGACGACACCCTCATCTTTGTGAACTCCGAGCGCGGCAACTTCGTTGCAGTCTACAAGGACACTGGCGGCGAGCCAGAATTCGTCCAGTTCCTGCCGACACACATCGCGCCTGAAGGCCTGCTTGCCCTCTCAGAGAACGGCCTGTTTGTTGTTGCAAACGAAAAGGACGAAGCTGAAGAAGGCGTTCGCGCTCACGTTGGCATCTACAAGTTCGGCGCAGACGCTGCTGAGTACCCGCAGCTGATCTCCGAAACCGATCCAAAGACCGGCGCACCAATCGGCTGGGGTGCGATCTCCGGCATGGCTGGCGACCCAACTGACGCCTCCAAGATCTACGCTGTAAGCGACAGCTTCTACGACGCAGCGCGCATCTTCACCCTCGACGTTTCCGAAATGCCTGCAAAGATCGTTTCCCACGTCGACCTGACCGGCGGCTCCGCTGAGAAGTACGACCTAGAAGGCATCGCAATCCGCAAGGATGGCGGCTTCTGGCTTGCGTCTGAAGGTCACCCGGGCAAAGAACTGCAGCACTACCTGCTTCAGGTAACGGCTGACGGTGCCATTGAGCAGGAAATCACTCTGCCAGAAACGCTCATCGAGCAGGCAAAGCGGTTCTCCCTCGAAGGCGTGACTGAAGCTGAAATCAACGGCACGCCAGTTGTTGTGGTTGCTGTTCAGCGCGAGTGGAACGACGACCCGAAGGGCATGACCAAGCTCGGCATCTACAATCCTGCAGACAAGAGCTGGGGTTTCGTTCACTACCCGCTGGACGCACCAAAGAGCCCTGCTGGCGGCTGGGTTGGCCTTTCTGAAGTCACCTACCTCGGCGACAACAAGCTGGCTGTTGTAGAGCGCGACAACAAGGGCGGCACCGACGCTGCGATCAAGCAGGTAACCGTTGTGTCTCTGGATGGCGTGACCCCTGCGGCCCACGGCGAAGAGCTTCCGGTTCTGGAAAAGAAGGTCGTTCTGGACCTCCTGCCTCAGATGTCAGCCACCAACGGCTGGACCCCAGACAAGGTCGAAGGTCTGGCGATCACCGCAGATGGCCGCATCCTCATCTCCACCGACAATGACGGCGTTGACGATGCTTCCGGTGAAAGCCTGTTCTTTGACATGGGCGAAGTCTCCAAGCTGAACTAAACTCTTTAAGCGCAGAAAATTCAGGCCCGGCGGACGCGGTTCGTCGGGCCTTTTTGCTTGCCGGTGCCCCTCCCTTGCACAGTAACGGCCAGATTATAAACGGCGTTACACGTGCG
The DNA here is from genome assembly GCF_028737195.1 of Pseudovibrio exalbescens. Classification (GTDB taxonomy): domain Bacteria; phylum Pseudomonadota; class Alphaproteobacteria; order Rhizobiales; family Stappiaceae; genus Pseudovibrio; species Pseudovibrio zosterae. The sequence continues at coordinate 54,665 of NZ_JAQZAJ010000009.1, forward strand.
CGACTCAACGGTTGCAAGCAAAAAAAGCCGCTACCCGGCGTCTTCAGCAGCCGCACATCCCCAAAAAACTAAAGTAGTCACCAAAGTTTAATACAACCATCAAAACGCGGCTTGAAAATTATTTACTCGCCTGAAGTAAAATTCAGAGAGCCCTTCTCAAAACGACAGCAAGCGCGCTTCAACGATCCTCGCACGAAGCCAACCCCTTATCACCGCTTGGTCTTTTATTAGCAAATGCGAATAATCAAGCCACACCCCTCACCGCCCGTTCCTGACGCCAACACACCAAGTGGCCCCGCCGCCCCACTGGTCCACGCCACGCTCCGCCCTTCCATAAGCGTCACCTCAAGGCCCAACTGGCTTCATCGATTAAGGATGAGTTAAGCACTGCTGCCTGACGCTGAAGCATCGACCAGTAACAAACAGTGGCGCGGTTCAATGTCTCTCAAGCTGAAAATTTTCACGTATTCGAACCTCATTCTCGTAATTGGTTTTGTTGCTCTCATCAGCATAGTCACCGTTTTGATGTCCAGCATGGCTGAGCACGACGGCGAAGATCTCATGCTTGAGAACGCAAAACTTCAGGGCAACATCGCTCAAGCCAGCATCGGCGTTTACGAGCACGCCGCAGCGACCATGGCCGATGCCTATGAAGGTGCCATTGCCAACCTCAACCCGTCGCGAGATGACATCGCCGCGATGGCGCGCCACTTCCTCAGCACAAACGACAAGCTGCTCGCCTTCTCCACCATTCTGGAGCCTGACGTGATCGGCCGCGATGCCGACCACAAGAACACCGGCCTGTCCAACGCCAACGGACAGTTCGAGGCTTACATGTTCCGTGCCAATGGCGGCGTGGACAGCAGCCTTGTGGGCATGCTCACCGACGCGCCAGAGGTTTGGTATTATCCAGCGGTCCGCGCCAAGAAGACCGTCATGACCGCCCCATATGAGTATGAACTCAACGGCGAAACGGTCCTGATGATTTCCGCGATCAACCCCATGTTTGACAGCGCCAGAAATGTGATCGGCGCCGCCATCGTCGACATCACCTTGAACGAAATCACCGACCAGATCACGGCCACCAAAAAGTTCCAGACCGGGTACGTGGGCATCATCGCAGACAACGGCGTCTGGGTGGCCAACAGCAACACATCCCTCATCGGCCAGGAGGCCACCCCCGAAGTGCTGGACCTTACCAAGCAGGCCCAAAGCGCAACAACAGTTTTTGAAACCGGTGATCAGCGCACCGGCGTCAGCCCGTTCACGCTGCCCGGCACAGAGCAAGTCTGGTACGCCGTGCTCACCGTTGACAACACAGAGCTCCTCGCCCGTGCCAACACCACGCGCAACACTGCCATCATCGTTGCCCTTCTGGCCATCGCCATCGGAACGGTTGTCATGTGGCTGGTCGGCTCCAACATCGCCAAGCCAATCATTCGCACAACAGAGCGCATGCACGGCCTCACAGAGGGTGACACCGCAACACCGGTTGAATACACAGACCGCAGCGATGAAATCGGCCAGATGGCTTCAGCACTGGAAGTCTTCGTCAAGAACGCAATTGAACGTGAGCAGCTTCAGAGCGACTCTGAACAAGAGCAGATCGCGCGTCTGGAACGCCAGAAGCGAATTGACCAGCTGATTGCTGACTTTGACGCCAGCGTCAAGGAGAGCTTGAACAACGTCTCCACCAACTCGTTGGAGCTCAAGGAAACCGCAAAGGTGCTGACCGGCATTGCGGAAAGCACCACCTCCCGCTCCACCACGGCCGCCGCTTCTTCTGAAGAAGCCTCCACAAACGTGCAAACGGTCGCCTCGGCTGCCGAGGAACTCGCCGCGTCAATCGAAGAGATCAGCCGTCAGGTTGGCCACACCCAAGGCGTGGTCGCAAGCGCCACCACAACAACGCAAACCACAAACGGCAAGGTCGAAAGCCTCGATGCAGCCGCACAGCGCATTGGCGAAGTGCTCACGCTCATTCAGGCCATCGCAGAACAAACCAACCTGCTTGCGCTCAATGCCACCATTGAGGCCGCCCGCGCTGGCGAAGCAGGTAAGGGCTTTGCTGTCGTGGCCGCAGAGGTAAAAGAACTGGCAAACCAGACCTCCAAGGCAACGGAAGAGATCTCCAGCCAGATCGTGGGCATCCAAAACTCCTCCAAGGAGGCCGTTGAAGCCATTGGTGCCATTGCCAAGACGATGGGCGATGTCAACAACATCACTCAGTCCATTGCTGCAGCAGTGGAGCAACAAGGCGCGGCCACAACGGAGATCAGCGAAAACGTGCAGCAGGCAGCCACCGGCACCCGCGACGTAGCGGAAAATATGTCCGGCGTCACGGCATCTGCCAGTGAAACGAGCGCAACAGCCGCGCAGGTTCTGTCAGCCTCGGAAGCCCTCATGGCACAGGCAGACAACCTTCAGGACAACATCGCCAGCTTCCTGCACAACGTCCGCAGCGCCTGAGGGCAGTTGCACAGATCAAACACACCTGAGGGCTGGTTTTCCGCTGGAAGCCAGCCCTTTTCACGCGCACCGCTACACTGCATTTAAAAACAACAGACCTAAGAAGCCAGCTAATAAAGCAAATCGAGTCGCAAATCACACCAGCGTGAAATATAAAAGACCAGTATACTTGAATATTTGGCAAGCCTCGCGCAAGCTTCAGCGGAAAAATCGATTATTTCTATTCTTCATTGCCAAACAGAGATGATATATTTTCTTCTCTACTTCCTTCTTTAATAGAGTTCATCTTCACTTAACATTTGAAGCGGATATAGCGCCTGAAGCGCAGATTGCGCCAAGCAACCCATTCAGGTGATGTGTATGTCTCTCAGCCTCAGAATTTTCTCTGCAGCGAACGCTGTGTTCATTGTAGGTTTCGTCGCTCTTATTACGGTTGTCACGGTTTTGATCGCGCAAAATGCCGATCAGTCTGGCGAAGAGCTTATCCTGGAAAATGCCGCGTCGCAGACCCATCAGGCGCAGGCAATCTTCGAAAACGCGCAGCTCAAAACCGCAAGCTTCGCAAACACCGTAAGCAAGTTTGCAGCACACACAGAACTGAGCAGAGATCTGCTGGCCAAAGCCGCGCGCGACTACTTTGACGACAACAAGGATCTGAACGGCTTTCTTGTTGTGCTGGAACCAGACCAGCTGGGCGCAGACAAGGCAAATCAGGGCCAGGGATTTTCCAATGCAAACGGTCGCTTCAGCCTCGCTTTTGCTCGTGGTCCGGAAGGCATCAGCTGGCGAGAAGTGAACGCAACCGACGCAAATTCAGATGCCTGGTATGGCGCAGCGCTACGCAGCGGCGATGATGTGGTCACCCACCCTTACAGCTTTGAAGCTGGCGGCAAGACCATTCGCGCGGTAACGGCATCCACACCAATCTTTGACGCCTCGAACAAACCAATGGGTGTGATTGCAACAGACATTTATCTGGACCGCCTTGCCGCGGCTTATGAAGGCGCCCGCCGTTTTGAAACTGGCTATGTCGGCATTCTCAGCAGCAACGGTGTGTATGCAGCCAACAGCGATGAGGCACGCCTTGGCCAGAAAGCACCAGACGACATATTGGATCTCGTAGGCCAGACCTCGGAAAGCGAGCGCGTTTTCGAACATGGCGACTGGAAACTTGTCGTAAAGCCGTTTGTTCTACGGGGCACACACGAGAAATGGTACTCCATCGTTGCCGTTGACAATGCAGAGCTTCTTGAGCACGCCACCAGCACCCGCAACACGGCCATTCTGGTCGCCTTCTTGTGTTTGGCGGTCGGCACAGTTGTCATGTGGCTTGTGGGCACGTCCATTGCCAAGCCGGTTGTTCGCACCACTGAGCGCATGAACGCATTGACCCAAGGCGACACCACGACGCCGGTGCAGTACATCGAGCGCAAAGACGAAATCGGCCAGATGGCAATGGCCCTTGAAGTCTTCGTTGAGAACGCCATCGAACGAGAAGCGTTGCAAGCCGTGTCCGAGCAAGAGCAGGAAGCGCGCCTCGCACGGCAAAAGCTCATCGACCAGCTCATCTCCGACTTTGACGCCTGCATTCAGGAAAGCTTGCGCACGGTTTCCTCCAACTCTCTGGAGCTGGAAGAGACCGCCAAGGTTCTAACGGGCATTGCAGAGAGCACCACGTCACGCTCTACAACGGCAGCCGCGTCCTCTGAAGAGGCTTCCGCCAATGTCCAAACGGTGGCATCCGCGGCGGAAGAACTGGCCACTTCCATTGAAGAGATCAGCCGTCAGGTTGGCCACACGCAAGGGGTTGTCTCAAACGCAACCAGCACCACCCAGACCACAAACGAAAAGGTCGCAAGCCTTGACGCAGCCGCGCAGCGCATTGGTGAAGTTGTGACCTTGATTCAGGCAATTGCTGAGCAGACCAACCTTCTCGCCCTCAACGCAACCATTGAGGCGGCCCGCGCTGGTGAAGCAGGCAAGGGCTTTGCGGTGGTGGCCTCTGAAGTCAAGGAGCTGGCAACCCAGACCTCCAAGGCAACGGAGGAGATCTCCTCTCAGATCATCGGCATCCAGAACTCCTCCAAGGAGGCTGTGGAAGCCATTGCTGCCATTGCCAAAACGATGGGTGACGTCAACAGCATCACTCAGACCATTGCCGCTGCGGTTGAACAACAAGGCGCGGCCACCACGGAGATCAGTGAAAACGTGCAGCAGGCGGCCACGGGCACCCGCGACGTCGCTGAAAACATGTCTGGTGTCACGGCTTCTGCCAGCGAAACAAGTGCAACAGCCGCCCAGGTGCTTGCGGCTTCCGAAACGCTGAAGGCCCAGTCCGACAGTCTGCAGGAAAACATCGCAACGTTCCTCAACAACGTGCGCAGCGCCTGATAAGCGACTCACCTTGAAAAAATCGAACCGGCTTCGCTTGGCGGAGCCGGTTTCTTTTTGCTCGAACGCGTTCGTCCGCGTGTCAAAAAAATTCATCAAATTACCTGTGCAGTATTACGGATGCACAAATCAGCAGACTGCACCGAAGCGCCAGCCAGCATTCAACAAAAGTCGGAGCGCCAACAAGTCGAATGCGGTTCGGATAACCCCATAAGAATATTAGTAAAATTTGCAAGAATGCAGCGCATCGCGGCAGACCGCTGCTGATCCGGCACTCTTCTGATCAGCAAGGAAACGCAGAAAACTGCGAAGAACAGGCCCGGAATTTCCCGTCACGCGCGCACGGGGATTAAGGCTCAATTAAGGCATAAGCCCTACCGCTGAACCCAATGATCATTCGGAGCTTTTGGTAGTCGCATGTCTCTTCGAGTCAAAATTTTCTCGTCATCCAACCTCATCCTTGTTGTCGGATTGATAGCACTCATCACCATCGTCAGCGTGCTGATGTCAAATATGGCTCAACAAAACGGCAAAGAGCTGCTGCTGGAAAACGCCAGCATCCAGGCCTACCACGCTGAACAGGAGATCTCCTTGTCGCAGCTTGCCGCTTCCAGCCTCTCAGACGCCTTGGAAAAGAGCATTGAGCACACGGACATTTCCCGCGACGAGATCGCGGCAATCGTCCGAGACTTCCTTGACGAGAATGCACATCTGACGGGTGTGACAACGGTTCTGGAGCCGAACACAGTTGGACAAGACGCTGACAACAAGAGCGTGGGCTACTCCAACGCGCTTGGCCAGTTCGAGCCATACTTCTTCCGGGCCAATGGCAAGATCGATTGGCGCTTGGCAGGCATGCTGACGGATTCACCAGAAACCTGGTACTACGCTGCCGTCAACAACTCCAAAAACATCGTCACCGACCCGTACACCTTCGACGTTGGCGGCGAAATGGTTGTAGCAGTTTCGGCCACCACCCCAATGTACGACAAGTCGGACAAACCGATTGGCGGTATCGTCGTAGATGTATTCCTCAATCAACTGGTTGAGAAAGTCGACGCATCTCGCAAGTTTGAAACCGGGTATGTGGGCATCGCCAACGACAACGGTATGTGGATCGCCAACACCGATCGTGAGTTGATCGCCGCGACGGTCAACGCCGAGATCAAGGATCTGATGGCGCAGGCCGCCAACACGGCGACTGTTGTGGACATGGGCGACCACAAGATTGCCGTTCGTCCGTTCGATCTTCTGGGAACAGACCACAAATGGTATGCGATCGTTTCCGTTGACAAAGCAGAGTTGCTGGCAACCGCATACAGCACCCGGAACTGGGCCATCCTTGCCGCCATTTTCTGTGTGGTCATCGGCACGGTTATCATGTGGCTGGTCGGCTCCTCTATTGCCAAGCCAATCATGCGCACCACAGACCGGATGAACGCCCTCACCGAAGGCGACACAGACACACCGGTTGACTACACCGACCGTAGTGACGAGATCGGCCAGATGGCGCAAGCGCTTGAAGTGTTCGTTGAGAACGCCCTTGAGCGCGCCAAACTGCAAACGGAATCTGAAAAGGAACAGGAAGCGCGTCAGATGCGCCAGAGGGTCATCGACCAGCTCATCTCGGAGTTTGACGCCAGCGTTCAAGAGAGCCTGCGCAGCGTTTCCACCAACTCTCTGGAGCTTGAAGACACGGCCAAGGTGCTGGCTGGCATTGCTGAAAGCACGACATCCCGTTCCACCACGGCTGCTGCCTCCTCCGAGGAAGCGTCCACCAACGTTCAGACGGTTGCCTCCGCTGCCGAAGAACTGGCGGCGTCAATTGAAGAGATCAGCCGTCAGGTTGGTCACACCCAGAACGTAGTTGCCAATGCAACCAGCACCACCCAGTCAACAAACGACAAGGTGGAAAGCCTGGATGCCGCTGCGCAACGAATTGGTGAAGTGGTCACTCTCATTCAGGCCATTGCTGAACAGACCAACCTGCTCGCCCTGAATGCCACCATCGAGGCAGCACGAGCCGGTGAAGCAGGCAAGGGCTTCGCGGTTGTAGCAGCCGAAGTGAAGGAGCTTGCGACCCAGACCTCGAAGGCAACGGAAGAGATCTCCTCTCAGATCATCGGCATTCAGAGTTCCTCTCGTGAAGCAGTGGATGCAATCGGCGCCATCTCCAAGACCATGAACGATGTCAACGAGATTACCCAGACCATCGCAGCTGCCGTCGAGCAACAAGGGGCCGCCACCACTGAGATCAGTGAGAACGTTCAGCAGGCCGCAGCTGGAACAAGAGACGTTGCAGAGAACATGTCCGGCGTGACAGCCTCAGCAAGCGAGACCAGCGCAACGGCATCTCAGGTGCTCTCGGCCTCCGAAACGCTCAAGTCTCAAGCCGATCACCTGCAGGACAACATCGCAACGTTCCTGACCAACGTTCGCAGCGCATAAAATCCCGGTTTCATTCAAACCGACGCAAACGGCCTCAGGCAACTGGGGCCGTTTTTCTTTGCCCGAGCACAATTGAATGCAGTTCAGCCAAAGACGCGGGAGTAAATCCGTATTTTGTCGAATCAAGTTCAACTGGGCGTAGCCGGTAATATATAATACGAACGAGTTCGAAAATTCATTTTTTGGCAATTTTCTGGGCCTTAAGCTTGGCACAATGTCAGATGGGGTATTTCTGACAAGGGCGCTAAAGCAACCGGAAGCTGAAGTATGATGCTCCGTGTGATTTAGCCAGATTCATGCTTTGGTGGGTGCAGTAGGTTTCTGCCCTACCGGGTGATGTACTTGCAAGGCATCGAGGGCAAAATGTCACTGCGACTCCGAATTTTTACAGCTGCAAACGCCGTTTTCATCGTCGGCTTTATTGCACTGATTACTGTAGTCACCATGCTGATGGGTCAGAACGCAAACGAGACAGGCGAAGAGCTTCTCGTTGAAAACACTGCGGTTATGTCCCTTCAGGCAACGGAAGAACTCGACAAGGTACACGGGGCTGCCATCAGCTTTGCGGACGTTTTCGAGAACCAGCTAAAGTTCACGGATGTTACACGTGATGAGATCGCTGAGATCGCCCGTGGTTTGCTTTCCAGCAACCCAAGCTTGACCGGCGTCTCCGTAATCTTTGAACCCAATGCACTCGGCAACGATGCAGACTTCAAAAACAAGAGTTATTCCAACGAGTTGGGCCAATTTGAGCCGTACTTCTTCCGTAACGACGGTCAAATCGACTGGCGCCTTGCTGGCATGCTCAACGACCCGGGCAGCTGGTACACACCCGCCATCACCGAGCGGTCAGACTTCGTGACAGCGCCTTACAGCTTTGATGTTGCAGGAGAAACTGTGCTCGCGGTATCCGCTACCGTACCAATGTTCAACGCCAAGGGCCAAGCAATTGGCGGCGTCGTGGGCGACGTGTTCTTGAATGACCTTCTGGAAAAGGTGGAAAGCAACCGCCGTTTTGAAACGGGCTATGTTGGCATTGTCAGCAGCAGCTCTACCTGGGCGGTTTATAGCGACCCTGAGCAGTTGACCAAAGCCGTACCGGATGACCTTAAGTCATTGATTGAAAGAACAAATGACAGCGTACGCGTGTTCGAGGTCGAGGGACAGCAGGTAGCGATCCGCCCCTTCAAAATCCGCGGCACCAACCAAACCTGGTACGCGGTCGTGGCTGTTGAAGAAGCTGAACTACTGGCTTCAGCAAACAGCACCCGTAACTCGGCCATCATTACCGCGCTGCTCTGCCTCGTTATGGGCACGGGCATCATGTGGTTGGTGGGGACATCCATCGCTAAGCCGGTGATGAGAACCACGGAACGCATGAATGCGCTGACGGAGGGCGACACCGACACGCCTGTCCAGTACACTGAGCGCTCTGACGAAATTGGCCAGATGGCTCAAGCACTTAAGGTGTTCGTTGCCAACGCGATCGAACGCAAGCAGCTGCAAACGGAATCTGAGCAGGAGCAAGAAGCACGCCTCCAGCGCCAGAAACTGATTGATCAGCTGATCAGCGACTTCGATGCAAGCATTCAAGAGAGCCTGCGCACTGTTTCTTCAAACTCCGTCGATCTGGAAGAAACCGCAAAGGTGTTGGCGGGTATTGCGGAAAGCACCACCTCCCGCTCGACCACAGCAGCCGCCTCAGCGGAGGAGGCCTCCTCCAATGTGCAGACGGTCGCCTCAGCTGCAGAAGAACTTGCTGCATCCATTGAGGAAATCAGCCGTCAGGTTGGCCACACACAGGGTGTTGTCACCAATGCAACCGCGACCACCAAGAACACCAACGAGAAGGTTGAGAGTCTTGATGCCGCGGCGCAGCGCATCGGCGAGGTGGTAACCCTGATTCAGGCCATTGCCGAACAAACCAACCTTCTCGCGCTTAACGCGACCATCGAAGCCGCTCGCGCGGGTGAGGCAGGCAAGGGCTTTGCCGTGGTGGCCGCCGAAGTGAAAGAGCTGGCAAATCAAACCTCTAAGGCAACCGAAGAGATCTCCAGCCAAATCGTTGGCATTCAGAACTCATCGCGAGAAGCCGTGGAGGCGATTGGAGCTATCTCCAAGACAATGGGCGACGTCAATGACATCACCCAGACGATTGCGGCCGCAGTTGAGCAACAGGGCGCAGCTACGACGGAAATCAGTGAAAACGTTCAGCAGGCCGCAGCTGGAACAAGAGACGTTGCAGAGAACATGTCCGGCGTGACAGCCTCAGCTACGGAGACGAGCGCCACAGCTTCCCAGGTGCTGTCAGCTTCTGAGACATTGAAAGCTCAAGCCGACAATCTGCAGGATAACATTGCCACTTTCCTGCAGAGCGTTCGCAACGCCTAGACCCAAATCACCCCGCTCGAAAAATGCCGGCGCATCACAAATGCGCCGGCATTTTTATATGCAGCAACAAAACGGACCTAATTGTCAAAAAATATTCATCAAATTGTTTTGAGGCCTCGAAACCCGCCGCCGCCTGCAACCAAAAGATGCTCTCAAGAGCAGCTTACCCGCGACAGAAAACAGCCGCAATCGCGCCAATTCGAATAACTCTCTAATAATACAAGATATTTTCTGGCAACAATATTTCTAAAGACCTTTTCCAACCCCTCCTTGCGCCAGTACGCATTGAGAGTCCGGATTAAAAAATACCGGTTTCATTACAGTTAAGTAGAGCGGACAACACGAAAACCCGAAGTCAGCCCCGGCAGCCGATAGCTGAATTAAGTTCAGATTAATTCTTGTCACATAAGCAATTTTAGTCAGTCAATTTCAGAGATCTGGTACGGGGCACCATGTCACTACGTCTTCGCATTTTTACCGCGTCAACGGCGGTAACCGTTGTGGGCTTTGCCGCCCTCATCATCGTTATTACGATGCTGCTATCAACCATGGCTCATCATGAGGGTGAGAAGATCTTGCTTGAGGACTCTGAGGTCCAGGCAATTCGAGCCAATCAGGAAGTTGGCGTAGCACTTCAGGCAGCGGGCAACCTGTCTGATGCCTATGAAAAGATTCTCCTTTACTCAGACGTTACCCGTGAAGCTCTTGGTAATGTTACCCGCGACTTCCTTGCGGAAAACGACGGCCTGTCGGGTGTAACGCCTGTGTTCCAGCCGGATGTTGTCGGCAAAGACAGCGACCACCGCGGAGACGGTTACTCTAACCACAATGGTCAGTTCAATCCCTACTTTTACCGCAATGGCGGGGCCGTAGAGTGGCGCCACGCGAAGATGGAAAATGGCGCTGCGGACAACTGGTATTACGCCGCCGTCAACGCGCGTCAAGACATCATTACAGCGCCTTACACCTTTGAGGTTGCTGGTGAAACCGTGTTGGCGGTCTCTGTAACCACACCGATGTACAATCCTCAGAATGCGGCCATCGGGGCAATCACCATTGATGTGTTCCTCAATGATCTCTCCCAAATGATCAAGGATAGCCGCAAGTTCGAAACAGGCTACGTGGGGCTCGTCGACAAGACAGGCCTTTGGGTCGCCAACACGGACACCAGCGTTCTCGGGCAAGAGATTGATGCAGATACAAAGTCATTGATTTCCGGTGTGACCTCTCAGCCCAAGATCATTGAGCACAATGGACAAAAGGTGGTGGTACGCCCCTTCCAGGTGGCCGAAACCAACGGCGCTTGGTACGCCATCATTGCCGTGGATGAAGCGGAGCTGCTGGCTGTTGCCAACGAGACCCGCAACACTGCAATCTTCACCGCCTTGCTTTGCATTGCTATCGGTATTGCCATTATGTGGTTTATCGGCAGCTCCATCGCAAAACCAGTTATGCACCTGACCAAGCGCATGCATGGGCTGACTGAAGGCGATGTCGACACAGAGGTAGACTATACCGAACGCAAGGATGAAATTGGCCAAATGGCTCAGGCCCTTGAGGTCTTTGTCGAAAATGCTGTTGAACGGAAGAAGCTGCAAAGTGAATCCGAACAAGAGCAGGAAGCACGCCAGGCCCGTCAGAAGTACATCGACCAGCTGATTGCGGAATTCGATGCCAACATTCAGGAGAGCCTGCAAACGGTCGGCACCACCTCCATGGATATGGAGCAAACGGCCCGCGTCCTGACCGGCATTTCCGAAGACACCACAGCGCGGGCAACAACCGCAGCTGCATCCTCGGAAGAGGCTTCGACAAACGTTCAGACAGTTGCCTCTGCAGCAGAAGAACTGGCGGCCTCGATCGAAGAAATCAGCCGTCAGGTTGGTCAGACCCAAGGCGTGGTCGCAAATGCCACAGCCACAACGCAAGACACAAACCACAAGGTTTCCAGCCTTGATTCTGCTGCCCAACGCATTGGTGAGGTGGTCAACCTGATCCAGGCAATCGCCGAACAGACCAACCTCTTGGCGCTCAATGCCACCATTGAGGCAGCGCGCGCTGGCGAAGCTGGCAAAGGATTTGCTGTTGTTGCCGCTGAGGTGAAAGAACTTGCAAATCAGACTTCCAAGGCAACCGAGGAGATTTCAAGCCAGATTGTTGGCATCCAGAACTCTTCAAAAGAAGCGGTGGAAGCGATCAGCGCCATTTCCCGGACAATGAGCGATGTGAACGAGATCACGCAGACCATCGCTGCGGCAGTAGAGCAACAAGGTTCGGCCACCACAGAGATCAGCGAGAATGTTCAACAGGCGGCAACAGGCACGCGTGATGTCGCAGAGAACATGACTAGCGTCACATCCTCAGCCAGCGAAACCAGCCAAACGGCAGGGAATGTTCTCTCCGCATCACAGGTGGTGAAAGCTCAGGCTGAAGACCTTGGCCAACAGATTGCGACCTTCTTGCAAAAGGTGCGCGCGGCTTGATCTGATTTTGGTTCCCCTGCAAGCGGCGCGTCAAAAATTGGCGCGCCGTTTTTGCGTCAGGCTTAGTCCCATTTGCCCTCATAATTCTTGACGGCAAGCATGCCAAGAAGCACGACAAGCCCCACGCGGGCTACACCGCTGAAGTCCATGATGTTCGTGGCGACAAGGCTCAGGGCAACAGCAAGACCCAGCCAGATAAACAGATTTCCATGCATTCCCACCTCCCAATTCAACAAGCACCCCAAGCGCCTTTGAAAGCTGGTATATCTGCAGCTTACGATTGTAATGAGCCGCCTAATATTAGGGGAAACACGCATCCGCAACGGCCACAACCAGATGACAAGCGAGCTGGAATACAGCCACTCACCCCGCTGGGTGGCTGAGCCAATCGCGATTTTCTTCTACCAACGCAGCCAGAAAATCAGCTGTCACGCGCACCCGCGGCGTCTGCGTGAGGTCAGAATGAATAACGAGGTAAATTGGCTGCGATACGCTGATATCTGGTTCAACGCAAACAAGGCCAGCACCGTGAGCTAAAAAGTGCGGCAGGACCGCAAGGCCAAGCCCGGCCCGCGCAGCGGCGATGTGTGACGCCAAAGAGGAAGCCAACAAGCGTGGCTCGGCTTCAAAATACCGCTCGGCCCACTCCGCAGCCGGCAAGTCGGAATAGGCCTCTCCCCAAGAGATCCAAGGCATTTCTGTGAGAGGCTGCGCGCTTTTCCTCTCCAATACCTGATTGGCAAAAGCGCCGCCCGCATAAAGCCCAAAACCAAGCGCCCCTAACCGCCGCAGCGTTATGTTTCCTCGGGTTGGTTTTACGAGACGAAGCGCCAGATCAGCGTCGCGGCGATGTAAGTTAGCGGTTCGTATATCGGTCACGATGTCGAGTGTGACACTTGGATATTGTGACGCAAACTGCGAGAGCCTTGGTATTATGAGATGGCTTGCAAAGTTTTCCGCTGTTGCAAGGCGCACTCGCCCCCTGACCTGCGCCTGGTGTTGAGCCCCCTCCTGAAACGCCTGGGCTGCACCTTCCAGCATCTCAGCTTTTTCAAGCAGTTCTTCGCCATCACTCGTCAACGAATAGCCGGTCTGATGGCGCTGAAACAATTTGACCCCGAGCGCCCCCTCAAGCCGATCCAACCGACGGGACAGCGTTGCAATGCCAAGGCCCATGTGTTGCGCAGCAGAGCTCAGCTGCCCTTTTCGAGCAACCGCCAGAAAAGCCTTTGCATCATCCCAAACCAGCATCAGGCCCCTCATTTTTGAAAAATAGGTTTTCAACTCAGCATCTGTTTTTCAAAACACACTTATGCCAGCAATGGGAGAAACGAAAGAGGAAAATCAATGAAAACACGTCTCTTGGCAAACGGATTGGAAGTCTCATCCATGGGCCTCGGCTGCATGGGTATGAGTGAATTTTACGGCCAACGCAACGACAAGGAATCTCTAGAGGTTCTCGCCAGAGCGGTAGACCTTGGCATTACCTTGTTTGATAGCGCTGACATGTACGGCCCTCACCACAATGAGGAATTACTGGGCTCCTTCTTAAGAGCAACAACGGCGCCAGTGAAGATCGCCAGCAAATTTGGCATCAACAGAAAGCCCGGCCAGTACGCAAGAAGCATCGACAACACACCTGAATATGCCACGCCAGTGCCTTGAAGGCTCGCTGCAACGGCTAGGCGTCGATCACATTGATCTCTATTACATCCACCGCGTAAACCCCGATCACCCAATCGAAGAAACGGTTGGCGAAATGTCCCAGATGATCGAAGAGGGTAAGATCAGCCATATCGGCCTATGCGAAGTGAACGCATCGACTATACGCCGGGCCCATGCAGTCCATCCCATAACCGCCATCCAAACCGAGTACTCCATATGGACACGCGACGTGGAAGAAGAAATCCTTCCCACCTGCGAAGAACTTGGTATTGGGTTTGTGCCCTATTCGCCGCTGGGACGAGGCTACTTGACGGGCACAGTCACCAATACGCAGCAATTTGACAGCGGCGACTTCCGCGCGGGCCTCCCCAGGTTTTCCGAGGAAGCACTAAGCCACAACCAGAAAATCCGTGACTTGGTAATCGCTAGCGCAGATCAAGTGAACTGCAGCCCTGCCCAATTCTGCATTGCCTGGCTGCTTGCCAAGGGAGAACATATCGTTCCTATCCCGGGCACGAAGCGCCAAAAATACCTTGAAGAGAATGCCGCTGCAGCTGACGTAACCCTTAGCCCCAGAGATATGCAGAGTTTTGATGCCAAATTGGCCTCACTGAAGGTTTATGGCGATCGCTATACCGAAGAAGGTATGAAAGGCGTAAACGCCTAAGCCCGGATGGAATTACAAGAACCACAGGCCCCGTGTGATGCGGGGCCCTTTTGCCTTTTGTGGCAGCCGAGGTCAATTCGCGACCCGCATACGCACTGTAGCAGACGCATCTGTGAACCTGGCCCTAGAACGACAAAACCCGCCAACTCGGTGAGTTAGCGGGTTAATCTTTGGTTGCGGGGGTAGGATTTGAACCTACGACCTTCAGGTTATGAGCCTGACGAGCTACCGGGCTGCTCCACCCCGCGATAAACTTGTGTTTTGGGCTTATGTCGTGCCCGGCCGGACGTTGGCGTTGCCCGGTCTTTTTTTGGTTTGCCCGTCCTCAGGCAATTGGCCTTGCGGGCGATGCGGCGCTGCTCCACCCCGCGATAAACTTTTAGTTTCGTGTAAGAAGCGACACGAAAAGGCCCGTGGTTGGGCCTTGTTATGTGTTCAAGCTGATTGGCTTGGACAGT